>NZ_JCASSL010000001.1:0-2794779 GCF_059693725.1 Pedobacter sp. B4419 | reverse complement strand
CGCCAGAGCCGATGGTACTGCGGTAACACGTGGGAGAGTAGGTCGGCGCCAAATTTTAATTCGAAGGCCATCCGCATCGCGGGTGGCCTTTATTGTTTTATGCGTTTTTTAAGCCTCACGGTGCTGTTTTATTAGAACTTTTGCCCTTTGCAAGTGTTTTAATTACAAATAAACTGAGACTAAGCAAAGCATTATGCGTATCTTTACGCTTTAATATTATAATAATGAACATCAACTTTGGATCGAGAAAGGAAGTAATGAAGCATATAGAAAAATATATGCTTGAAAAGATGCCTGAATACCTTAAACCTATAGATGACATCTGGCAACCTTCTGATTTTTTGCCTGATTCGAGTAGGGATGATTTCTTTGCCAAGGTAAAAGAACTTCAACAAAGTGCCAATGAACTATCTTATGATTTAGTGGCAGTTTTGATCGGCGATACCATTACAGAAGAAGCCTTGCCAACCTACGAATCTTGGTTGGTTACAGTTGATGACGTTTCTAAAGATGAAGAAGGCGGCTGGATGAAATGGACCAGACATTGGACAGCTGAAGAAAACAGACACGGTGATCTTTTAAATAAATACTTATACCTTTCTGGTCGTGTAGATATGCGCCAAATGGAAATATCTACCCAATACCTGATTGCTGATGGATTTGACATCGGAACCGGAAGAGATCCATACAGAAACTTTATTTATACTTCTTTTCAAGAATTGGCAACCAATGTTTCGCATAGAAGAGTTGCTTCTTTAGCCAAAAAAGATGGTGACACCTTATTGTCTAAAATGTGCGGTGTAATTGCTTCTGATGAAGCGAGACATGCCAAGGCCTACAAAGACTTTATTTCTCGCGTATTTGAAGTTGATCCAAACGAGGCGATGTTGGCGTTTGAAGACATGATGCGCAAGAAAATCGTTATGCCTGCCCACTTCTTAAGAGAAATGGGATTGAAAATAGGCCAAACTTTTGGCCACTTTACAGATGCGGCGCAACGTTTAGGCGTATATACCTCTACAGATTACGTAGATATCTTAAAACAATTGATCGGCGATTGGAAGATCGAAAGCATGAGAGAGTTGAATGAAGCCGGCGAAAAAGCCAGGGATTACATTTTAGCTTTACCAGATCGATTGTTGCGTGTAGCAGATCGAATGAAAAACCCAACCATGGATTACAAATTCAAATGGATTTTAGCATAAAACGAAGCGACTTTAAGTCGCTTTTTTTATGAACAAGCTTTGCTGTTTCCCTAAATAGAAGTTGTAACATTTTTTTCATCAAAACCGATAGTTCAAAATGGTTGAGAATGTTTTTTATATTTGGGTTAAACTACACCTCACCTATGTTAATCATCAAATCATCCAAAATTGCCTTGTTGGCAATAGGGATGGCTATATCCGGTTATAGCTATGCCCAAAGCGAAATCAATCCGACACCCAATGTTATTCCTGCCCTAAGAGAATGGAAAGGTGACAAAGGCCATTTTAAGCTCAAGAAGCAAGTCAGCATCATTGTTGAACCATCTTCTTCAAAAGCACTGATGCCTTACTTAAAAACCTTTGTAAGCGATCTCCATGTGGTATTACCCACACATCAGTTTACGATTAAGGAAGGTGGACCTGAAGCAGGGGGCATTTATTTCAAGGTAACTCCTCCAGACACGGTCTTAAAGAATGAGGGCTATAGCCTGATTGTGAATGATCGGATTACTATAGCAGCACATAAACCCATAGGCGCATTCTGGGCAACCCGTACATTGCTGCAATTGTTGGAGCAAGATCCGCAACACGAGAAGATTGCAAAAGGAACGGCAAGGGATTATCCTCAATTTGCCGTTCGTGGCTTTGTATTGGATGTTGGACGGAAATTCTTTAGCCTGCAGTTCTTGCGCGATTATGTAAAGTTAATGGCTTACTATAAGCTTAATGATTTTCAGATCCACCTCAATGATAACGGATTTAAACAATTCTTTAATAACGATTGGGACAAAACCTATTCGGCTTTTCGCCTAGAAAATGAAACCTATCCTAACCTGACGGCCAAAGACGGGAGTTATACCAAAAAAGAATTTATTGAACTGCAACAATTGGCAGAATCATATGGCGTAAAAATCATTCCTGAAATTGACGTACCTGCGCACTCGCTATCTTTTGTAAAAGCCGTTCCCGAAATTGGCAGCAAAAAGTACGGAATGGATCATTTGGACATCAACAACCCAAAGACCAAAGAGGTGATCAATAATGTGTTTAAAGAATACCTGAGTGGCCCTAATCCAGTATTTATTGGCGATGAAGTGCATATCGGCACCGATGAATATGCCAAGGCCGAAGCAGAGAAGTTTAGGGAGTTTACAGACGATTACATCAAGTATGTAGAGAGTTTTGGCAAAAAAGTAAGACTTTGGGGTGCTTTAACACATGCCAAGGGCAATACGCCCGTAAAAGTAAAAGATGTTACCATGAATGTGTGGTACAACGGTTATGCCGATCCGAAAGAGATGATTGATTTGGGTTACGATGTGATCAGCACACCCGATGGCTGGCTGTATATCGTGCCTAAAGCGGGTTATTATTATGATTACCTAAACCTCAAGAAAATCTATAACGAATGGACCCCAAATATAATCGGCAACCAAACTTTTGATGAAAACCATCCGAAAATTAAAGGGGGCTCTTTTGCAGTTTGGAATGACCATGTTGGCAATGGCATTACCGAAAAAGATGTAAATGATCGCGTTTTTCCGGCATTGCAGGTATTGGCGCAGAAAATGTGGGATGGTACAGCTGCCGTTAAGTTGCTGAGCTATGATGCATTTGCCAAACAAAGCATGTTGCTAGGCGAGGGACCTGGCCTAAATATGCGTGGCAAAATAACAGGAAAAGACAGCTTGGTACTCTACTATAATTTCAACAGCAAGAATGCCTCCGATTTGAGCAAGGACAAACGTAATGGCACCATTAACCATTCGGTAACATTTAGTAGATCAGGAGAACGGAAATCAGCATATTTTAAGGGTGGAGAAACAGCTATCCAAACCCCTTTAACAGGCATTGGCTATAACTACACCGTTTCTTTTTGGGTAAATCCCGATCAGGCCAATGCTGATGACGCGATTTTGTTTTCATCAGCCGATGCTGTAGTCAAACTCAAGCAACAAAGCACCAATAAACTGGGTTTCTCAAGAGAAAACTATCATTATAACTTTAACTATAGTGTGCCGGCAAATACTTGGACACATCTGGTGATTACTGGAGATAATAAAGGAACAAGGTTATATGTAAACGGCGTTTTGACGGAGAAGTTGGAAGGAGCGATGCAAGAATTTAGCAATACCAAAGACAAAATAGCCAAAGTACAGACTTTGTTTTTTCCGTTAACTTATATCGGTTCTCTTCAAAATAGCTTTAAGGGCTATATGGATGAGGTTAAGGTATTCAATAAAATACTTTCTGCCGAAGACATTAAAAAACTTTCTCTTCAATAGAATAAAAAAGGGATGGTAGAAGTGCCATCCCTTTTTGTTTGATTATTTCAGTTCCCTGATCCTGATATTTTTAAACCAGGCTTTGGCAGCATGGTCCTGTAGCACAATCTTGCCTGTTTTGGCACTTCCATAGTCGGGATAATCTTTCCATTTACCCTCTTTTTTCTTTTTCTCCCACTCGCTGGTCCAAGCCTTAAATTCGACAATTTTTTTGCCATTTAGCCAATGTTCAACATGCCCTTTGTTAAATATGATACGGCTGCTGTTCCACTCGCCAATAGGCTTTAGTACTTTTTGACTATCGTTAGCAAGGTTCATGGCGTAATCGGCTCCGGTTTTTTGCCATTCTTCCAGTTTACTGGGAAAACCTACATCGTCTATCAATTGATATTCTGGACCGGTTTCATACGGCCCTTTGTATTTGGTTTGCTCCACTACGTGATACATTACGCCGCTGTTGCCGCCTTTTCCTAATTTCCATTCCCACTCCAGTTCAAAATTATCGTAGTTTTTGTCTGTTGCCAAATCGCCTCCGGTATCATGTGCAGCTGCGCCTAAGCACACCAAGCTTCCATCTTCTACCACCCAATTGCCTACTTTTTGAGCACCTTTGTTATAACCATGCCAGCCGTTTAGGCTTTTGCCATCAAATAGCTTTACCCAGGTTCCAACTGGAGCAGCAGTGGTGTTTGCATTTGTTTTGTTCACCGCTGGTTCTGGTGAAATTGAAGCGTAGCTAAGGTAGACACCTGCTACGGCCATGGTTAATATGTATGTCGTCTTCATCTGTTTATCATTTATTTTTCTTGATTTGCATTTTTTCTGGATCCCAAAATATGGGGGTTTCTTTAAAGTAGCTGTCGTTGCACAATAAAGCTGGCGCGGCTGCCCGATAACCGAAAATGGCATCTTCAACCACATTGCCTTTGGTACGTATAGCATTGAAAAAGTTAACAAAATGATCGTAAGGACCTCCTTTATAGCCTTCTTCAGCCGCATATTTGGTAGTTTGCGGTGGCAATATCTGCTTGCGTTCTGAAACAATTCTCCCTTGTTTTTTCATCTGTTCGATAAAAAAAGGATCATCGGAAACAACGTTCTTATTCCTTTTGAGGGTTACATCATCCCAAGTAACATCCATTGATCCTTCGCTTCCCACCAATTTGAGGTAAGTATTGCCACTGGTGCCGTCAATAAAATTGCAACGCAAGGATAAGTTAAATGCCGGATGGTTCTTTTGCACGGCATAGTCGAAGGCTCCCAATTGCATATCAGGAACTTCTCTACCATCGTTCCAATAACGCAAACCACCGGTTGAGTAGATTTTTTCTGGACCCATAGACCCCGTAATGAAGTGAAGACTGGAGAAAAGGTGTACATACAAATCGCCCGACATGCCAGTGCCATAATCGAGGTAATTTCTCCACCTGAAAAAGCGTTTGGCATCGAAAGGACGCTTTTTAGTATTACTGATATAGCTTTCCCAGTCGACAGTTTGTGTAGAAGCATCGGCAGGGATCTGGTATTGCCAGGCACCTATTGGCGAAAACCTTGCCCAAAAGCCTTCCGCATAATTGAGTGTACCTATAGCGCCAGATTCCAACAGCTCTTTGGCTTTCTCATTACCCAATGAAGAAACACCTTGACTTCCCACCTGAAAAACCATTCCCGTTTCTTTTTGGGCTTTTATCACCTCATGGCCTTCATCTATGGCATGTACCATTGGTTTTTCGCAATATACGTGCTTGCCTGCGCGCATGGCATCGATGGAGATTTGTTTATGCCAATGGTCTGGAGTGCCAATAATGACTGCATCTATATCTTTGCGACTCAAAATTTCCTTGTAGCTGCGCGTAGTGAAAATATCGCTGCCCCAAAGCTTTTTGGCATCTTGTAACCTGCCATCGTACAAATCGCAGACGGCAATTAATTTTACACCAGGTACTTCAAGTGCTGTTTTCGTATCTGAAACACCCATGCCCCCGGCTCCAATCAATGCAATTTGAATGTTGTCGTTTGCCGAAAATTCAGAAGAACGCTTGAGATAAGTAAAGGGCGGTGAATGCTGTGCAGCCAATACCGAAGAACCGGTGGCGAGCATAGCAGAAGTGGTAGCCAGTTTCTTGATGAAACTTCTACGGGTGGATTCGGAAGATGTTTTCATATGTAAATTAGGATTAACTTGTTAGGTAACTATATCAATTTATTCAAAAGTTTTATAGTGCAAATTCTAAGTATATCTCCCTCAAATTCCATCCATGCCAAAGCAATAACAAGCACCTATGTGATTGTTAGCCATTGATATACAAGTTAAAAAAAGATATTATACTTTCCTAAAGTATTTGATTCTGGAGGGCAAAATTAAAACCTGTCTGGTTCAGTTTCTTGCCAGTTGACTTATCCCAAAGTAGGGGATTGGTGTGGTTAAAGTGAATGAAATAGATTTTTTTCTTCACTGTTGCGGATTCATTTTTAAACAGTGCGATGGTTTCGCTTACCAGCGGATGTGGCACTTCAGCTATTGGCCGGTTGCCCAATTCGGGGCCGGTATAGAAAGTTGCATCGAGCAAAGCGATATCAACCTGTTTGACTTCATTGATGATATTTTTATCCCACTTGCTCCATTTGTCGATATCTGGAATGAAAAGGTATTTCTTGGTAGCAGTAGCAATTTTAAAACCAGCCGTTTCCGAGTATTCGTCGCGATGCGGAACTGTAAAAGCACTCACGCTATTATCACCAATGGTAATGGATTGATCAGCTTTTAAATCGATCAAATTGATGTTTTTAAGTTTAACCAATTGGCTCCATGGTCCATTCTGTTCTAAAAATGCCTTCATTTTGGGCAATACATAAACCTTTAAGCCACTGGTATTCATGGCTTCCCTTCCAAACTCCATTAAGCCGGTATAATGACCTATGTGGGCATGGCTTAAGAAAACACCTTCGGGCAAATAAGGATATTGTTTTTGCGTTTGTGAGCTAAAATCCTGCAATTGTTGCTTGATATCTGGTGTAGCCTCGAAAAGCCACCATTTTTTATGAACAGGATCTACCAAGGCTAAGGAAACTACATGCCTACGCATGGCTGGCTTATTCCAAGCCTGGGTGCAACATTCTTTTGTACAACCCATTTGCGGATAGCCAGCATCCTGCGCAACGCCCAATACCAGCAAGTAAGCGCTTTTAGGCTCCGCAAAGCTAAAGGCACTGATTGTAACCAATAAAAGGCAAGTCAATAAAATTAGCTTTTTGCGAAGCATTGTTCTACATGTTTCTTCTGTATTGTCCACCAACTTCGTAAAGTGCCTTGCTGATCTGTCCTAAAGAACAAATTTTGCAGACTTCCATCAGTTTTTCGAATATGTTTTCGCCAGCTACAGCCGCTTTTTGGAGGTCTTTTAAAGCAACTTCTGTCTGATTGGCATTTCGGTCTTGGAAAGCTTTTAAGGCAGCAATTTGGTATTGTTTCTCTTCTTCGGTGGCACGGATTACCTCGCCAGGCACAATAGTAGGAGAGCCATTCTTGTTCAAGAAAGTGTTTACGCCTACAATAGGAAATTCGCCAGTATGCTTTAGGGTTTCGTAATACAAGCTTTCTTCTTGTATCTTTCCTCTTTGGTACATGGTTTCCATCGCGCCAAGCACACCACCACGATCGTTAATGCGTTTAAATTCGGCCAATACGGCATCCTCAACCAAATCGGTCAGGTCTTCGATAATGAAAGAACCCTGCAAAGGATTTTCGTTTTTGGCCAAACCGAGTTCGCGGTTAATGATCAACTGGATCGCCATTGCCCTGCGTACCGATTCTTCTGTAGGGGTAGTGATCGCCTCATCGTAGGCATTAGTATGCAGGGAATTACAGTTATCGTAAATGGCATAAAGCGCCTGCAAAGTCGTTCTGATGTCGTTAAAATCGATTTCTTGTGCGTGCAATGAACGACCTGAAGTTTGGATATGGTATTTCAGTTTTTGTGAACGATCATTGCCTTTGTATTTGTTTTTAATAGCCTTAGCCCAAATCCTTCTGGCTACACGGCCAATCACCGAATACTCTGGATCGATCCCGTTGCTAAAGAAAAAGGAAAGGTTAGGGGCAAAATCATCAATGTGCATGCCGCGGCTCAGGTAATACTCCACAAAAGTAAAACCATTGCTTAACGTAAATGCCAATTGCGAAATAGGGTTGGCACCAGCTTCGGCAATATGGTAGCCAGAGATAGATACCGAGTAAAAGTTGCGTACTTTTTCGTCGATGAAATACTTTTGGATATCTCCCATCATGCGCAAGGCAAATTCTGTAGAGAAAATACAGGTGTTTTGCGCCTGGTCTTCTTTTAGGATATCGGCCTGCACGGTTCCACGAACAGCGCTGATGGCATGCGCCTTAATCTTGGCATAAACATCGGCAGGCAAAACTTCATCGCCGGTTAGGCCCAATAGCATTAAACCTAAGCCATTGTTGCCTTGTGGCAATTCGCCCTGGTAAATCGGACGCTCGATGCCTTTAGCCTTGAATAATTTTTTGATTTTAGCCTCTACTTCGGCCTGCAATTCATTTTCTATGATATATTTTTCGCATTGCTGATCGATGGCCGCATTCATGAAAAAGCCCAAAAGCATAGGCGCAGGCCCATTGATGGTCATGGATACCGAAGTGGAAGGCGCACAAAGATCGAAGCCGGAATATAATTTCTTGGCATCGTCTAACGTGGCGATGCTTACGCCAGAGTTACCAATTTTTCCATAAATATCCGGACGAACATGCGGGTCTTCGCCATAAAGTGTTACCGAATCGAAAGCAGTTGATAAACGATGGGCCGGTTGGCCTAATGACACATAGTGAAAACGTTTATTGGTTCTTTCAGGACCGCCTTCGCCTGCAAACATGCGGGTTGGGTCTTCTCCTTCGCGTTTAAGTGGGAAAACCCCGGCTGCATAGGGAAATTCTCCAGGTACGTTTTCGGTGAGCAACCAACGCAATATATCGCCCCAGTCTTCATATTTAGGCAATGAAACCTTTGGAATTTTAAGTTTAGAAAGGGATTCGTAGTTTAAAGCTTGCTTAATTTCTTTATCACGTACTTTATAGATGAAGAAATCTGTTGCGTATTTTTCCTTTACACCTGGCCATTGGCGCAACAGACGTTTACATTCGCCATCCAGTTGTTCTTCTAAATAGTTATAGGCATCTTGCAAGCCATCGCTAAAGCCATTTTCAAAATCCTTGGCCATTGCGATCACGCCTTGCAATTGATAAATCTTGCGGGCAATTTGACATTGTTTAGCCACCCATTCATTATAGGTTTCACTGGCTTCGGCAATTTCTGAAAGGTAACGGATCCGATCTGGCGGAATGATATAAATTTTTTCAGATTGATTGGTAGTCATTTCCATGCCAGCCTTAAAATCGACATTAGTCTTGGCTTTTAGGCGATCCATTAAGGCTACGAATAAATTATTCATGCCCGGATCGTTAAATTGCGAAGCCATGGTTCCGTAAACCGGAATTTCGTCGTCTTTGGCATCGAAAAGATTATGGTTGCGTTTGTATTGTTTTCTTACGTCGCGCAAGGCATCCAATGCGCCACGTTTATCAAATTTGTTGATGGCAACCAAATCGGCAAAATCAAGCATGTCGATTTTCTCCAATTGCGTGGCAGCTCCAAATTCTGGGGTCATTACATAAAGCGAAACATCACAGTGCTCGGTAATTTCGGTATCTGATTGCCCGATACCTGAAGTTTCTACGATAATCAAATCATATCCAGCTGCTTTACAGATGTCGATGCTTTCTTGTACGTTTTTTGACAAGGCAAGATTTGCTTGTCGGGTAGCTAATGAACGCATGTAAACCCTAGGGTTGTTGATGGCATTCATCCGGATCCTATCGCCCAAAAGTGCACCACCGGTTTTGCGTTTGGAAGGATCTACCGATATAATGGCTAATGTTTTATCTTTTACTTCGATTAAAAACCGTCGCACCAATTCATCAACCAATGAAGATTTACCCGAACCACCAGTACCGGTTATACCCAAAACAGGAGCCTGGTTTTTGCTGGTGAGTTTTTTAAGTTCGTCTACAAACTGTTGAGCACCCTCTGGATCGTTCTCTGCAACGGTAATGGCAGAAGCGATGCTTTTTACCTCTTTTTGAGGGATATTTTCCAATTCGTTGGTAATCGCTTTGGTGGTAATAAAATCGGTCTGCTCTAGCATGTTATTGATCATTCCCTGAAGGCCCATTTTACGGCCATCATCTGGCGAATAAATCCTGCTGATGCCATAATCCTGCAGTTCTTCAATTTCCGAAGGCAGAATTACACCACCGCCACCACCAAAAATCTTGATGTGGCTTGCGCCTCTTTGCTGCAACAGATCGTACATGTATTTGAAATACTCGATGTGGCCGCCTTGATAAGAAGTCATGGCAATACCTTGTACATCTTCTTGAATGGCACAATTGACCACTTCTTCTACAGAACGGTTATGGCCCAAATGAATAACTTCTGCACCTGATGACTGCAAAATACGACGCATGATATTAATGGTCGCATCATGCCCATCGAAAAGGGCTGCAGCGGTTACAAAACGGATTTTATGCTTGGGTTTGTAAACTTGAACTTGCTCCATGTAGAATTTTATATTTGGTGAGCAAAGTTAACAAAAACTAGGTATCGACCATAGAAATCACCGAATAGATACAAACAGCTGACACATAAAAAAGCCCCATCTTTTTAAGGATAGGGCTTTTGAAAAATTATTGCTTTTACTGATGCGTGAGTTCTGTAATTGGTGCGCCTACACAGCCACTAGGCATCTGGATGCGCAACATAGCCGCCAAAGTAGCTGCAATGTCTGTCATGTAATGTGTTTCATTGGTCTTGCCAGGTTTTACGTTCCAACCCATAAAAACCAAAGGAATGTGCGAATCGTAAGGGTACCATGCGCCATGGGTAGTACCAGTATTGCCACCATCAAACCAGTTTGGCTTCAAGATGAAATAGATATCGCCACTGCGACGGGCATTGTAGCCGTTTGTAATTCTTTTTCTGATTTCTTCTGGAATGGTAGAAGTATTCATGATTTGTAAATCAACCGCATCAGAAATAGACTCTTGTTTTCTCAAATAATTGATCGCTGCTTGTTTGATTTCGGCAAAGTTTGCTTTTTTCTCATCGATTACGCTGTGGTCAAAATAAACCTCATTGTTCATTACGGTAATTACCGATTTTTGCATTTTGAACTGGTTGACCATAATACTGTCAATACCTTTGCGCAAAACAGAATTGCTTACCAAGCCACCTGGTAATTTATTTTCTTTCAAAAATCCAGGAACGTGGGCTACAGCGTGATCTGCAGATAAGAAAAACAAATAATTGCCCTTGCCTAAGGTTTTATCAAGGTAATTGAAGAAGTCTTCCAGATCTTTATCTAAACGCAAATAAGTGTCCTCAATTTCAATAGAGTTTGGTCCAAACTGATGGCCCACATAATCGGTTGAAGAACAGCTGATGGCCAAGAAATCGGTATTGCCAGTCTGGCCCAATTTTTCTTCTTTAATGGCGATTTTCGAAAGATCGAAAGTCATGGTATTGCCGTAAGGCGTACTTCTGATCAAATCGTAATTTTTACCGATGGCGTTATCCAGTTTGTGAGGAAATGCAGAAGTGCTTTCGCCTCTGAACTTGCCTTCATAAGGTTTATCGTCAGCTGTGCTTTGGGTATAGCTGGCTATTGGATATAAAGTATTCCAGTTTTTGGCATAAAATTCATTGGCTACTTTCTTTTTATTGTAGTCTGATACCCATGTTGGCAAGGTTGGCATGTAATAAGTACTGGTAATCCAATCGCCTGTGCCACCATCATACCAATAAGCGGCATTGGCCGAGTGACCTGCAGGTAGGATAGAACCTCTGTCTTTTTGAGAAATACCGATAACCTTGCTTTTGAAGTTGGTGGCCAAACGCAATTCGTCGCCAATGGTGGTTACCAACATGTTTTTTGGCGACATTTCGCCTGCCCTAGTAGTACTGCCCACTGTTTTTACATCTCTGTCTTCAGAACAGTAAACATCTCTGCCTAATTCTGGATCGTACCAATTGTTGCCGATGATTCCGTTAATGGCCGGAACAGAACCGGTATAGATAGAGGTATGTCCGCAAGCGGTATAAGTTGGCGTATAGGGGATAAAAGTGTTTTCGGCAGAAAAGCCATCGTTGATCAGGCGTTTAAATCCGCCTTTGCTATAACGATCATAAAAACGGTAAAGGTAGTCCCAGCGCATCTGGTCTATCACCAAACCTACTACTAATTTGGGGCGGGCAACGGTTGCTGGATAGGTAGAAGTTGTAGTGGTTGGCTTAGTCCACTTCTGCGCGAAAACCTGCACATTTAATAACGCTAAGCCTAAAATTAGGGAATATTTGAATTTCATATGAGTTAAGTTACGTGGCAAAAGTAGCAATTGATGTGTGAAGTAAGAATGAATTTAAGGTAAATAATTGTATCATTTGTTATATCATTTCTGCTACAACAAAGGTACTTCCGCCTACAAATACCAAATCATTTGGCCCTGCATTTTGCTTGGCATTGCTCAGGGCTTCTGCAACACTGATATAGGTTTTTCCTTTTAAACCAAATTGAGCAGCCTGTTGGGCCAGCTCATTGGCAGCTAAAGCTCTTTCTAATTGTGGCTGACAAAAATAGTAAATGGCATCTTTGGGCAACAGGGCCAACACACCAGAAATATCCTTGTCTTTTACCATTCCAATTACGATGTGTAATTGCTCGTGAGGCGTGTTTTTGATGTTCTGGAGTACTTCTGTAATTCCGGCCTTATTGTGACCAGTATCGCAAATGACCAAAGGATTTTTGCTTACAGTTTGCCACCTGCCTTGTAAGCCAGTAAGTTTTTTGACGTTTCTTAAGGCACTGTAAATGGCTTCGTCGGCAATTGCATAGCCTTGCTTGCGAAGCTGAAGAATGGATTCTATAACGGTAAGTATGTTTTTGAGCTGATAAGTGCCGGTGAGATCAAGCGCCAACTGGGGAAAAATACAGTGCTCGCCTTCAAATGCATCTACCACTAAATGTGCTCCTTTTTGATGCACATTGGCCAAGTACAACAAGCTATCTGCAAAATAAATAGGCGCATTTTCAGCTTTTGCTTTTTTAATAAAGACGGCTTCTGTAGCTGTTTGTTTTTCGCCAACTACTACCGGAATATTTTTTTTGATAATCCCTGCTTTCTCGAATGCGATTTCAGGCAGGGTGTCGCCCAGGATATTGGTATGGTCTAAGCTGATATTGGTGATGACCGAAAGCTCAGGGGTAATGATATTGGTAGAGTCCAACCGACCTCCCAAACCTACTTCGATAACGGCGATACCTACTTTCTCCTTAGCAAAGTAATCAAAGGCCATCGCTACAGTAGCTTCAAAGAAAGAAGGTTCTATGGTTTCGATCAATTGTTGTTGCGCTTTTACAAAAGCTTGTACGAAGGCTTTGGGAGCCATTTTTCCATTGATCCTGATGCGCTCCCTGAAATCTTTCAAGTGCGGCGAGGTATATAAACCCGTTTTAAAACCCGCTTCTTGCAAAATAGCCGCCAGCATATGCGATGTAGAACCTTTGCCATTGGTGCCAGCCACATGCAGGGTTTTGAATTTGTGCTGTGGATTATCGAGTGCCTCGCATAAGGCAAGGGTATTGTGCAAGTCCTTTTTAAAAGCTACAGCACCTACGCGGGTAAACATGGGCAATTTGCTGTATAAAAAATCAAGGGTTTTTTGATAAGTCATGTGCAGTTTTGAACAACAAAAATAAAAATAATTTCAGTGCAACCCTTGTAAAATAACCAGATAGGCGAATAGAAACTTCTGTAATCCATGAGAGCAAAGTATAGGTTTACCATCTTAGTTAACTTGAAAGCACTGAGGCAAACTAAGGCTTCTTAGGGGGCAGAATGTTAAACACAAAGGCAGGTCTTAAGGATTTTTTCGTGCCTGCAGATCAATTTCACAATCATAAGCTCGCATTAATGTATTTTTCGTGATGGTCTGTGGAGACACAAACCATGGAGTTGGAACTAAGGCTTTTCAGGTGGTGAAATGTTAACCAAAGGCAGGTATTAAGGATTTTTTCGTGCCTGCAGATCAAAGTTTACAGTCATAAGCTCGCATTAATGTATTCGTGATGGTCTGTGGAGACACAAACCATGGAGTTGGGTCTTAAGGATTTTTTTTCGTGCCTGCAGATCAAAATTCACAGTGATAAGTTCGCATTAATGTATTCGTGATGGTCTGTGGGGACACAAATCATGGATTTGGAGCTAAGGCTTCTCAGGTGGTGAAATGTTAACCAAAAAGGCAGGTCTTAAGGATTTTTTTTCGTGGCTGCAGATCAATTTCACAGTCATAAGCTCGCATTAATGTATTCGTGATGGTCTGTGGAGACACAAATCATTGAGTTGAGGGTAGAAGTCTGTAGTCCGAAAGTCGGAAGTCCATAGTTTAATTAATTACCTTAGGCACCTAAGATAGGCTAAGATTTCTTAGATGGTAAAAAACTTATGCTATAAGAAATTAAGAAGCACGCTAACGGAACCCAAAACAACCAATAATTGAAAAGTATTATTGGCACTGCGAGCAATCTTTCTAAAATAGGAAGGATGAGAAGTATAAAAACAATTAGATTTTTGGTGAGCAATGATTTTCGCTCAGATTTAAAGGGAATAAAACTGAAAATCAACCCTGCCAAGGCTAGTATTGCTACCAGCTGTTGCGGTTGTTCAAAGACCAATGAAGAAAAAAAGAGATAAAGGATGAACGGGACGCCAATCATACTGCCTTTTATTATAATTAGGCAATAGCTTATTATCGAAAAAGTACGCAATGCCGAATACATGATAACAAGCGTATTATGGTTGTTTTGAAGTCATTCTATTTTACCTTAAAAGTAAACGGAACAAAGACTGTTCTAATTTCTGGGCCGTCTGTTGCAGGTTCGTATGATGCTTTTAACATGGCCTTTTCACATGCACGATAAAGATCTGTGTCTGCCAGCGTTGTGCCTTTCGCTCCGGCGATGGCCGAAACTACCATTCCTTTTCGGTCGAGCTTAATCCTCACTACAATTTTGCCGTTGGTCAGCCCATTGTCTTTAGGCATTTCGAGGTTTTTGAAGCTACTTAATGGAACAGTAGCGTTGCCATGGGCATTGAAAGTGGTTAATGTTTCGTCGATTTTGGCGGTATTGTTGTTCTTGCTGCCTTTGTATAGGGCCATTCCGTCTGTAGGTAAATTGGCGTTAATCGTTTCTCTCTGGTGTGTTTTTGGTCTTTCCAAAGCCAATTGATTGATTTTGAAATCGGGCTTGATCTGGATGGAAAGGAAATTCCCTGCACCGAGATCGAATTGATAAGTGGCCGTATCTTTTACCGGAGCATATTTAAAATCTTTAATTTCATCGACATAGAATTTCAATACGCGCAACTGGGCTTTGAAAGTAACTGCCGACATCCTTTTTTGAAAATCGGGACTCAAGAGTTTATAAAGGTTTCCGTAATCTTCTTTATTATAATAGGTTTTAAAATCTTGAGCTACTTTCTTATAGGATGCTTTTTCCTTAAGTTGACCTTGCACACTGACGGCCACGAAAAAGCTAAGAAAAATGAGAAGCGAATATTTCATTTGAGTGTTTGGTGAACGAAGATATTTGTAATTACTTTACTTTAAAGTTGAATACCACCAAAGCAGTTCTTACTTCTGGTCCATTTTCAATGGCGTCGAGGTTGGCATTCATTACGGCCCTTTCGCATTTGCGGAAAAGCTCGGTATCAGAAAAAGTAGTTCCCTTGGCTCCTGCAGTGGCCGAAATCACTCTTCCCTGACGGTTTACCTGAATTTTAACTACAATCTTACCGGTTTTTTGACCATTGTCTTCTGGCGCTACCAAATTGGTAAATTTGCTCAGTGGGATAGGAGTATTGCCGTTTCCAGAACCACCTTCGCCATAATTGGGTGCCAAAGGATCGCCATTAATGCTGCCTTGGTTGCCTGGAGTGCTTCCGGTACCATCGCCTTGGCCAGTGCCATTGTTCTTTTTGCCGGTATATAAAGCATTCGGATTAATGGTAGGCTTTGCAGGTTTGTCTTCTTTAGTTGTAGCAGGAGCGACCGTAGTTTTCTGCGTCTTGGTACTTACGCTAATGGCATCTTCGGTATTTTGGGTTTGGATTTCCTTACTGGTTTCTGTTGGTGTATTTGGGGTAACCTGAGTTTCTGGAGTTACCTTGTCTGGCGCCTTCTGATTCGCATTAGGATCTACAGATGGTTCTTCAACGCTGGTATAGTCATCGCCCATGCCTTCGGCCGAGGTGCCATAATTCACTACCATGCCCCCCATGCCAAATTCTTCCTTGGGCTGGAAACTGCCAATAACGATAAAAAAGCTAACTAAAAGCAGAAAACCCATGATCCCAACGGAAATGGCTATTGCTTTTGGATAATTATTTTCTTCTTTACGTACCATTATTTTTTAGGCTCAACAGCTACAACAAGCTTCAATTTTAATTTGTTTGCAATGTCGTTGATTACAAATCCATCTTGGTAAGTCACATTACGCGACACATATAAAAGGATGGTCAAATCAGGTGCCAATTTTTGATAGGCTGCTATGGTAGGTTCTAACTGATCGATGGTTACCGGCTTTTTCTCCACGAAATATTTTAGGTTCTCGTCGATGGTTACCGTTACTGCTTTCTTGGCGGTTGATTGCTGCCCGCTTGATGATTGTGGCAATAACAATTTAACAACCGTTGGATTTACCACAGCAGAAGCCAATAAGAAAAACAGCATCAGGAAGAACATGATATCGTTCAGTGCCGATGTATGTACTTCTACACTTCCTCTCGTTCTTTTGCGTAAATTCATTATTTGCCCGGTTCTTCTAATAGGTCAATAAAATCGATAGCATCGGTTTCCATCTTCAAAATGATCTTTTCTACCATAATGTTCAGGATGTGGTACAATACGTAAGCAATGATACCAATGATCAAACCTGTAGCCGATGTAATCATCTTCGTGTATAAGCCACCCGAGATGGTTCCAATTTCAATCGCGCCTTTGATAGATACCTGATGAAAAATGGTAATTACCCCCACAATGGTACCCACGAAACCCAACATGGGCGCAATACCAGCAATGATGCCTAAAATACCAATGTTCTTTTCAAGTTTAGAAACCTCTAGTTTGCCGGTATTTTCAATTGCACCTTCAATATCCTTAATCGGTCTGCCAATTCTTTTTAAGCCTTTTTCCAACATACGGGCCAAAGGCGACTTATTGTTTTTACATAAGGCAATCGCGGCTTCTAGCCTGCCTTCGTGTATATTCTGCCTGATCTGAAAAAGCAGGTTTGATTCATCTTTTGATGATTTGCGAATGGTAAGGTATCTCTCGGTGAAGATCACCAAGGCCAAAAAGGCCAAGAAAGCCAAGGGGATCATTACCCATCCGCCTTTAAATAACAAATCGATAAAATGAAGTTCCTTTTCGGTAGCGGCTACGTTGGCAGCTGCATTGGCTGTGGTATCTAAAACTTTTTGTGCGGTGTCTTGTACTGCTAGAAGCAATGTCATCATATTACTGTTTTTCTTTTTTTGGTTTGATAGGTTTCACGTATATTCCCGGATCTCTTAATAAAATTCTTAAGCTATCTTGATATTTTAATGCAGGTGCAGGGTTGGTAAACGTACCTGCGCTGATATTGATCCTGGTTTTTGAAAGCCTCACTTTTTTGCCTTTAATTTTACGGGTGGCGAGGTTGGCAATAATCTTATCTGCCATTTTATCGCTTTTTACCGAACCTACCAATACCTCATAAACCATTACATTGCTATCAATAGCCGTACTGTCTTTTGTTAACGTTACCAAGGCATTGTTTTTGGCCAGGCTATCTGTTTTTGCCGTATCTGCTTGGTTCTTTAACGTATCGAGTGGGGCACTTGGTACATTTTTGTCGTGATCGCCTTCAAAATTCTTTTTCAGATACTGATTAAAGAAAGCCGGATTAATGAAATAAGCAATGGCACCCAATGCAACGATAATCAATAATACGATCAAGAATTTCATAAAGAAAGGCATGCCTCTCTTTGGTTCTTCTTCTTCGGTATAGACTTCGGTATGTTGGTTAGTGGTAAGTTGCTCTTCAGCTTCATGATCAGGCACTTCTGCCGTTTCGATTTTTGGTGTTTCGTAAACTGTAACTGGTTCTTGTACGGATTCTTGTTCTGTTGTAGGTTCGCTTACTTGCGCTTCTTCCTGAACAGGAACAACTGTCTCTACTGCTGTTATTTCTTCGTGGATCGCTTGGTCATCACTCTCTTCATTCTCCTCAGTTTCAACAGGGCTTTCTTCGGTTTGCTGACCTGCCACTTCGGCTACTTGAGTAGGTAGAGGAGCCACTTCAGCTATTTCTTCATGAACTTGCTGTTCATCGCTTTCGGCTGTAGCAGAATTTTCTTCCTCTTCTGCAACTGCTGATTCATCTGAGGTTTCCTCAAGATCTATTGTTCCATTACCCGGATTTTCTTCTTCCAGTTTATTTTCTTCTTCAATTTGAGCCAGTTCTTCCGTTTGTACAGTATCCTCAGTTTCTGGAGCAGGGTGTTCAAGCTCCGTTAAAGTTGGCAATCCGTAAAATTCAAAACCAAAGCTGCTCTCGGCCTCTGGTTCAAAAACAATTTCGTTATCAACCAGTTTGAGCTTGCCAAGAGGTGATAGGTCAGCTTTTTGATGGTCGTGCAACTTGGCCTGAATCTGCTCTGCAAATTCGCCAATAAAATAATTGCTCGATTCGATGCTGATGTTCCTTTTGTGGCTGATGAAATTGGCCAGTTCTTCTTGTTCCTTTAACTCGGTTGTAAAGGCCAACGAATAACTTGGTGGTATAAAGGCATGCTGTGAAGCATCGTATTTACCAGGCGATTTCTTCTTATACAGCGTACCCAAACCAACAATGCCCACTGTTTTGCGGGTTTGTAAAAGTTCAGTAAGGTATAATAGTATATCCATTCTGGTAAAAATAGACTTTAATATTTAAATTTCAATGATTGAGTTTTTAAATGAATGAATTAATGAATGATTGAATTTTGAATGAATTGAGATATTTCTTTATTCTCTCATTCAAAACCCATTCACTCTTTCTGTCCTTCTATCATTTAATCATTATTTAAACGAATAGCTTACGCCACCAAAAATATTGAAGCCATTGGTACGGTAATATAAAAACCTGCTGTAATTGGTGTTGAGGATGTTATTGGCTTTTGCAAATACCGACAGTCTGTTGTTGATCTTGTAATCGGCACCCAAACCTAAATCAACAAACCCTTTTACGTTTACTACGCTTTCTTTGGTCAAATCTGGTACTGGCGGATAAGAGCCATCAGGATTTAAGGGGTTGGCGCTGTAAACTTTGGCTTTGCTGTCATCTTGGATCACCACATTTGCATTAAAGGTCAGTTTCTTGTTAAAGGTATAGGCAAAATTAGAGCTGACGCGCAATTGAGGCTTGAAATAACTTTCTTGCTCTGAAGCAGGTTTGTAATCTTCCATGTTCAGCTTTCCTGTCCATTTCAGTTCATCACTTACCTGTACCGAAATCTCGCCCTCTAAACCTAATAACTTCATGTTGCCAAAATCGTACAATACATCAAACTTGTTGAAATTGGCAAAGCTGTTCACGAAATAAGGCATGTCGGTTATTTTTTTGCTGTAGAATCTCGCTTTATAGCCAAAACCTGGTCCGCCGGTACCTTTGATACCACCACTGATGCTTAGTTTCTCTACGCTGTTGCGGATGGCAATATTGCTGTTCAAGAAAGGATTCTCATCGCTAAAGTTTTTCAGGGTATTGCGGTTTACATCGCCTTTAACCTCTCCGAATATTTGTAAAAAGTCTGGAATTAACGTAAAGTCTGCAGTTACGGCAGGGAAGATACGGGTGTCTGAAAACTCGCCAAACTCTTGTACAAAATTAATTCCGGCAGTAATTTTAACACCTTTGGTTTGTAGTTTGATGTATGGATTTAAGCGTAATAGGTTATTTGATACGCTTGTGTTGGCATCCTTCGTATTACCGATTTCTGTATTGGCAGCTAGGCCCAAGTTAAAGCCACTTATTCTTTTGTTCAGGTAACCAGTAATGCTGATCGCTTTTTCGTTGGCATCAAATTTATCGTTGAGCAAATAAGCATTTACCTTGGCGGCATAGCTCAATGCATTCTCGTCGTTGGTAAATTTGTTAACCACTTCGCCTTCGGCTTCGAAAAAGTTGTAGACTTGGCGCTCAGGGTTTGGGTTTAGGGTTGGATTGGCATTATCGATGCCATAAAAAAACAAGCCGTGTCTTTCGTAGTTTAAACGACCGCTTAAAGTTGCCTTATCGCCAATGCTGCGGCCAAAAACACTCAGTTGCTGATTGTTTTCGTTTTGCTTGTTCAGTTTTCCTTCCTGACTAAAATGCCTGAAGAAAGCACCGGCTTGTAGGGCTTCATCGCGACCAATATTTACATAGGCTTCGCCTAAAAGGGTAGCCAAAGAGCCAACGCCGCCTTTTACATAGCTGTTCATCAATTCGGTTTGACGTTCATCGGCCAGTTGCTGCGCCTGTAGTTTTTGGATGTCTGAATTTAATTCGAGCTTACGATCGGTCAGGCTATAATTAAACTTCGCTTTATAGGTTTTAACATTGCTCAAATCCGGACTTCTTCTCAGTTTTACAGCCTCTGCCAATACGGGTTTGTAGGGCCTGATTACTTCGATTTCTTCACTTACTGTTTTTTCGGGCGGTTTTACATCCTGCGCCATCAAAGTCGTAGTGCTTGCCGTTAAGAGAATTAAGGTGGTATATAGGAATTTATATGGTGTCGTCTTCATCTGCTAGTTTATTTTTGCTAATTTTTCTTTGGCGGTAGGAACAATGTCGTCCTTGCCTTCGTAATTGTCAATAATGCTCAATAAGGTGCTTTTTGCCTGTAGTTTGTCTTTTAAGGCCAAATAGTTGTCGGCCAATAAAATAAACGATTTCGCTACCCAATAATCATACGATGGCATGTTATTGATCAGGTCGAAACAGGTTTTTTGCGATGTTTTGTAATCGCCTTTGGCATATTGAACGGCTGCCAGGTTGTATTTAGCTTCTGCAGCGGCAATGGTTTTAGTTTTAGCTACTACGTTGTTGAAGGCCTTCACTGCCTGTACGGTATCGGCTTTAAGCAAATAAGCCTTGCCCGCAAATAGATCAGAGCTGTTTTTCTCTTCTTCAGAAGCTTTATCTGCATTTTTAACAATATCAGCATATTTGATCATGTCATCGGCCATGCCCAATGCGCTGTAGGCTTTGATCAGGTTGTTGATGGCATAATTGTAATGCACTTTGTAATCGGCAGTAGTTTCTAGCCTTTTCAGGTAAACAATGGCTTCATTGTATTTTTTCTCATCCATTAATACTTTCGATACGCTCATGAGCGAACGTTCGGTATAATCGCTGGTCCAATCGTTCAAAATATAGTCGTAATCGGCAATGGCTTCTGAAGAGCGACCCAATTTAACCAGGGATTCGGCCCTGATAAATTTGGCTTCCTTATCATGGATGGGTTTAGGGAATTTTTCTAGATAAGCATTGATCGCCTCATAAGTGCCTTGTGCATCACCTTTTAGGTACCTGTTGTTGGCGGCCTGGAACATGATGTTGTCTTGCTCGCTCATCGAGTAATTACCCAGTGGCGTGGTGGCTGCATAGGCGATAAATCCGTTGGCATCGCCTTTGTCTACATAAATGTTTTTGATTGATTCCAAAGCTTGTTTGGCTTCTGGTGCACTAGGATAATCGCGGATTACCTTTTTGAAAGATTCCAATGCCGCATCGTCTTGATCCTGGTTGTATTGTACCAAACCAATGGTTACCAAGGCACGTGGCACATAGCTGCTTCGCGGATATTTGGCTACCAGGTCAACCAAGTCTGATTTCGATTTGTCGAAGTCGCCTTTGTTAAAATAGGTGTAAGCTGTTTCGAAACCGGCATCATCTGCATAATTTGAGGACGGGAATTTGCTCAACAGGCTTTGCATGGTCGAAATCTTGGTATCGTCTTGTTTCTGTAAACCATAGATCATCCCTTTTTGGAACAAGGCATAATCTTCGCCGGTTAATTTACCGTTGATGATCTGGTTATAGTTCGACATTGCCTCGCTATAGTTCTTGTTTACGAAGTATGAATCGGCCAAACGCAAGGTGGCATCGTTAACGGTTTTAGGATCTTTGTCGTTGCCTTTTAGGAAACGCTCGAAGTAATTAGCGGCTTTGGCATATTTCTCGTCTTCGAAAGCGGCATAGCCTAAGGCATAATTGGCAAAATTGTAAACCTCTGTTTGATCGGCATCTGGCAGGGTCAAGAATTTCTCGAAAGTTTTAACAGCTTCGCCAAATTTGCGCAGCTCGTACATCGATTCTGCCATCCAGTATACGCTCAAGGCATAAATTTCTTTGTCTTCCTGAAAGTTGCCCGAACGCAAGAACATCGATAAAGCGTTAGGGAAGGCCCTTTCGTTATAAAATTCTAAACCACGGAAATAAGTTACTTTTTGATAAGCTGCTTTGGCTTCTGGGGTTTTGTTTTGGAGCGGTTCTAAAATATCGATTGCTGCCTGGTAGTTCTTGCTGGTTAATAAAATTTCACCTAACAAGGTTTTGGCTTCGTTTATTTTTCTCGAATTTGGAAATTGTTTCAAAAAGCTTTGGGTAGATTCCAAAGCCTGAGAGTTAAAATCCAACTCATAGCTCAGCTTGGCATAACTGTACCAGGCTTCTTCCTGGATAACTTTATCAAACTCTAACCTCGAAGCCCTGAAAAACGCACTTCTGGCTTTCTCTTTATTGTTCAGCTTGAGCGATGCCTGACCCAAGGTATACATGCCGTTTTGCAGGTATACATCGTCTGTATTGAGTTTCTCAAGTACTGCAACCGATTCTTTATACTTGCCGTTTTGAAACAGGGCATAGCCATATTGGTAAATGAAAAGATTATTCTTGGTTTGGTTCTTGTCTTTGGCATAGAATTCGGCGAAGTATTTCTCGGCATTTTTGAATTCTGATTTGGCAAAATAAGAAGCCGCTACCAAGCTCAGCATTTCTGGCTCGTATTGCTGCTTGGTTTTGGCCATGGCGGGAATGGCGTAATCGATTACATCGTCATAACGCTCATCTAAATAATACATCGAGGTGATGTAGTAGGGATAGCTGGCCTCATAGGTTGGAGAGCCTTTTAGCTTTTCGAAGTTGGCCAAGGCAGTTTTATACTCTTTGTTGAGGTAGTTGATATAGGCGAAATAATAGGTCGCGCTCTCTTTAAAAGGAGAGTCTTCTTTCTTTACCGTTTCGAACAAAGGCTCAGCCTTGTCATAGTTTTTAAGCTCGAAATAAGAATAGCCTTGCTTAAACTGATATTCTACGCGCTGCTTTTGCGAAAGCGAATTCGGTTCTGTTTTTTCGAACCATTCTAAAGCCTTTGCATAGTTTTTTTGTGCGAAATATGATTTGCCTACATGGAAGTAAGCTAGTTTGGTGTTCGGATTTAAGGGATATTCTCTAATAAATTCCTGAAATAAGGCTTCGGCATCAGCATTGCCTAATTCCAAGGCGCAAACGGCAGTGTAAAACTTGGCATTTTCCTTTAGCAGGCTTAATTCGGCATTACTTACTTGTTGGGTATTGCTTTTGCTTCTTACTTGTTCTACCAGCTTAAATTGTTGTGAGGCAGCTACATATTTTTCGTTCTGTAACAACTCGAGACCGGTTTGGTAGTTTTTATTGAGACTGACTAATGGACTGATTTGGGCAAAACTGGCGCTTACACCGCCAAAAAAAAGAAGGGAAAAGAGAAGTTTCTTCTGCATAGATTTCAATTATGGTTGCTACTAAAGTAAGGCATCTAAAAGTACATATCAACATAAGAAATTAACATCTGTTGATAACACAGGTTTAACGAATGGATTTTTGAAATGGTATATGAGGTGGGTTAAAAGCTTTCCACACTGTGTTGAGAAGGGCTTGCAGGGGTAAAAGGCTGAGAGAGGGAAGGTTGATGGTATGAGGGTTGATCGAGAGGTATAAATCTTGATACTTGATACTCAAATCTTGATACTCACAAAGGTAATATGTAAGAGGTGAAATGGAAGATGGAGACTTAGGCAACTGAACTATAAACCATTGACTATCGACTATGGACTCAAGACTGCGGACTTCTGACTAGTACCGATAACCGCAGGCTTGCGATTAATCGTTCTGGCTTGCCAACAAATACAACACCGCCATCCGTACTGCTACACCATTTTCTACCTGTTCGAGAATGATAGATTGTTTGCTGTCGGCCACATCGCTGGTAATCTCTACCCCGCGGTTGATTGGACCTGGGTGCATCACAATGATTTCTTTGTTGAGGTTATCGAGGATCTGCTTATTCAGGCCGTACATCAGCGCATACTCGCGTTGAGAAGGGAAATATTTAATGTCTTGTCTTTCCAACTGGATACGAAGCATATTGGCCACATCGCACCAGTTTAAGGCTTTGATCAAGTTGTGCTCAACTTTTACGCCCAATGCGGCAATGTGTTTCGGGATTAAGGTAGTAGGGCCACAAACCATTACTTCGGCGCCTAGCATCTGCAAACAAAGGATATTTGAAATGGCTACACGAGAGTGCAGGATATCACCTACAATCACCACTTTTTTGCCCGCTACATCGCCCAGTTTCTGGCGGATGGAATAAGCATCTAATAGCGCTTGTGTAGGGTGTTCATGCGCACCATCGCCGGCATTCACAATTTGAGCCTTCACATGCTTGCTCAAGAATACACCTGCACCAGCATACGGATGCCTCATCACCACCATGTCTACTTTCATGGCCAAGATATTGTTTACGGTATCGATCAGTGTTTCGCCCTTGCTTACCGAAGAAGAAGAGGCTGCGAAATTAACCACATCGGCCGAGAGCCTTTTCTCCGCCAGCTCAAAAGAAAGCTTGGTGCGGGTTGAGTTTTCGAAAAATATATTGGCAATAGTAATGTCTCTCAGCGAGGGAACTTTTTTGATAGGGCGGTTGATAACATCCTTAAAATTATCAGCAGTTTCAAAAATCAATTCAATATCGTTCAGGTTAATATCTTTAATGCCTAAAAGATGTCGTGTTGATAGTTTTTCTGCTGCCATTTTTGATGTTATTGCTTATCTGATAATAAAACCACTTTGTCTTCGCCTTCATTCTCCTTCCAGCTTACCTTCACCTTTTGAGAATCGACACAATCTACCTGTTGGCCAATGTAATTGGGCTCAATTGGCAAATGCCTCGAAAACCTGCGGTCGATCAGTACCATTAATTCAACTTTTTCTGGTCGGCCATAGGCCAAAAGGGCATCCATGGCGGCACGAATGGTACGTCCGGTCCATAATACGTCATCAATCAGGATCACCTGTTTGCCTTCTATGATAAAATCGATGGTATTGCTGCTTGCGGTAACCAAGCCGTCTTTTCTCCTAAAATCATCTCTGAAAAAAGTAATGTCTAAATGACCTTTTTTGATCGAATTTGTTTTCAGGATATCGCAAAGTTCTTGCTGTACGCGATCTGCAAAATAAGTGCCCCGGGGTTGGATGCCAATCAACACGGTATTTGAAAAATCGATATGATTCTCAATTAACTGATGGCAAAGGCGCCTAATTGTGATTTGGAATTTTTGACCGTCGAGGAGGGTTTTCTTTTGCATTGCACAAGGATTGGGCAAATATAGCAAAGATTAGGAAAAAGTAGAAAGGAAATTGGAAAGTAGAAAGTAAAAAGTATTGGAGGACTTTTAAATTTGTGGAATTAAAGAGGAGAAGGCCGAAATGTTTGAGCGCACAAGTTTGCACCTAAAACTTATAACGCAGCACTGACAACTGGCAACCGATAACTGAAAACTAAAAGGTAACTTTGTGATATGGAAAGAGTAATCTTCTTTGATGGCTTCTGTAACCTCTGTAATGGGGCAGTGCAGTTTGTGATTAAAAGAGATCCCAAAAACCTTTTTCAGTTTGCTTCGCTGCAAAGCGATTATGCAACGGATGCCCTAAAAGAGTTTGAAGTGGAACCCGCCCAAGGTGATAGTTTCATTTTGCTCGAAGATGGAAAAGTTTATCAGCGCTCCACTGCGGCCTTGAAGGTAGCCCGGAGACTAAATGGCTTGTGGCCTTTGTTGTATGCTTTTATCATCGTACCCCGCTTTATCCGCGATGGAGTTTATAATTATATTGCCAAGAACCGCTATAAATGGTTTGGCCAACAAGAAAGCTGTTGGGTGCCTACGCCTGAGCTCAAAGAGAAGTTTTTGGGTTAGCTATGCAGGTACAGCTCGTAGATGCAGGAGGTAAAATTGAACATAAAATGGATCAGTACCCCATACCAGATCGTTTTTTCCTTTATCCTCACATAGCCTAACAAAAATGCAAAAGGCAACATCCAGAAAAAGGAAACAAAGCTGAAGTGCATGAGAAAAAACACGATGGAACTGATATATAATTTTGTTGATTGATTTGATTTTCCATTGTGAACGTTAATTGCTAACAAATATATAACTAAAGCTTTAAGTTCAAAAAAAATGGAAAATTGCTCGATTAAATATCGCCTTTGGGCTTTGGGCGCCAAAGCCATAGGCTCAAGATCACCAAGGGAATGGCAATGCTTAGGCTCACCAAAATCAATTGGCTTTTTTGCTTCACGATTTCGGCATCAGTAGTGGTAAAAATGTAATAGACTTCCTTAAGTGCAAAAAGGGTAATAATGGTCGATATAATGGCTAGTACTTTGCGCATGAGCTCTTTTTTGCAAATATTGGATTTCTATCCGAAACTTCGGCATTAATCGGCCAATTGATCAATTTTTTGTTGTTAGTTAGTAGGCAACAGCCCTTAAAAATTACAGTTTAGACAAATTAATTTTGAAGGTATCTTTTGCTATAGGTAATTCCCATCAAATCGTAACGCTTAAACTGGGGTTTCATCCGTTTGAGAAAGTCGGTATAGTTTCTTGTCTCTTTTGGGCTCCACAACATTTCGCTCAAGGCATCAAGGCGCGGAAAGAGCATGTATTCCGCTTTCGCAGGGTTGGCAATGTACTCTGACCACAAATTGCCCTGTGCGCCCCAAATATAAGGGGTTTGGCTTGAGCTAAGCACTGCCGGCACCGGTTCGTAATTATAAACGGTTTCTAAAGGCAGGTATTTGTTGGCCGCTAAACTGTCTTCCTGCAAAAACTGCTTATGGTTAAAATAGAGTTTTTCTTCAGTTGTCATAATTACTTTATGGCTTTCTTTAGCAGCGGCTATTCCGCCTTTTTCGCCACGCCAGCTCATTACAATGGCATTAGGGGCCAAACCACCATCTAAAATCTCGTCCCAGCCGATAATGGTTTTGCCTTTGCTGTTTACAAATTTTTCTATGCGGTGAATGAAATAACTCTGCAAGGCACTTTCGTCTTTCAGGTTATGGTCTTTCATGATCTGTTGCGCCACATCAGAACTTCTCCACCAAACTTTCGAACCCTCATCTCCACCAATGTGCACATAAGTAGAGGGGAAGAGAGCCATCACTTCGGCCAAAACGTCTTCCAAAAACTGGAAGGTTTTTTCTGTAGGTTGCAGCACATTGTTGTATTTGTTCATCATGCCCCAGGTTTGTGCAACTTCGTATTTTTTGTTGGGTTCGGTTCCCAATTCTGGATAAGCAGCCAAAAGCGCCATGCTATGCGCCGGCATTTCGATTTCTGGAATAATGGTTACATATCGCTTGGCTGCATAGGCTATTACCTCCTTGATCTGCTCCTGCGTGTAAAAACCACCGTGACGGATTCCATCGGTTTTGATGATCGCATCTTTCGGTGTGATCTTGATTTCTTTAGGCAATACCTCATATTTGATGCCTTCATTGCCCTTGCCTGGCCATAAACCAACGATGCTTCCATCTCTCCAGGCGCCAATTTCGGTTAGTTTGGGATACTTTTTGATCTCGATCCTCCAGCCATGGTCATCGGTTAAATGCCAATGGAAATAATTCATTTTGTGCATGGCAAGGTAATCGATGTATTTTTTGATGAAAGCGATATCAAAAAAGTGGCGGCTCACATCCAGGTGCATGCCTCGATAATCGAAGCGGGGGTAATCTGTAATCGTAAGTGCAGGGACTTTAATTTCACCAGCTTTGGTTGGTAATAATTGGATCAACGTTTGCACTCCATAGAAAACAGCAGCTTCAGAATTTCCTGTAATGGTAACCCCTTTGCTATTTACATCGAGCAGGTAGGTGTCTTTTTGGGAGCCTAATTTTTGGTCTAAAATCAAATTAATTACATTTTCCTTTGGGTGCAGATCAGAAGTGACGAGATAAAGCTTAAAGTACTTCTGAAGATAATCGTCCAAAAAAATTGAAGCATCCATTATCGATGGACTGTTATAGGTAATTTTAGAATTGGCATTGATCAGATAAGGTTTGCCTGAAAGTTTCAGATTGGTTGAAACCGGCTTGGGAATGATATTGATTTCTTGGGCTCCAAGCTTTAAAGAGAATAGGGTTAACAATAAAATGATTGCTTGTTTCATAGTTTTACTTCTTGCTTAATACTTCTAATGCTTTTTTCAGGTAGAGATCGTTGGTTTTGGTGCTCTCTTTAGCTTCGACCTTAAACTTGGGTGTTAGGCCTTTTCCGATTTCGCTGTATTCGTTTTGTAGGCGATCAATCGTGTTGCCCTCGGTAAGTACTATAAAAGCCCCATCGACCAATTTGTGTTCCTGGTTTCCAGAAGTTAGGCCAGCGGTATTTTCTCCTACAAAGCTCACGTTTTGTTGTCCTGCAAATGCAATGGCTGCAAATTCGCCAGAACTGGCGGTTCCCTTATTGATTAATATGGCAATGGGTTGTTTGATGGCCTTAAGTTCGAGTTTGGTGAGGTTAAAACGGTGCATCACGGTGTTGTTTTCGTATAGCTTTCCCTTTTTATAACCAAAATAGGTGAGCTTGCCTGTGGCATCTTTCATTCCTATTACCTTGGTATGGTCCAGAAATGGCGATATGGCCGCGTACATTGGGTAAAACATGCCGCCTTCGTTATCGCGGATATCGATGATCCATCCCTTTGGCTTTCTCTGTTGCAGTTTGGCTACTTTAAGGTAAAAAGTATTGATGTATTCGTTCCAGTCGCTAAAATTGTAAGAGGCTATTGCCGGAAGCGAGATATAGGCGTAATGATTGGCTAAAAAAGCAGTATCTATTACTGGAAACTTTTGGCCGGTTGCCCTGTAACCCAATAAATAAGCCTTTACCATTTCTGGCGGGAAGAATTTAGAATGTGCATCCTTTAACTGGGCCATCGCATTTTTGATGATCGGGTAGGTAGTCCTAATGGTTTTGGCATTTTTGGCTTCGGCCAAGGCGGTGGCATAAACTTTATCCCAGTCTACCTGGGCTTTATTAACCGAACGGGTTTTCATTAATTCTAGGGCATCCAGCACATAGGTTTTGATGCTATCGGCCTGCGCAAAAGATGTTGAGACGGAAAAGAAAAGAACAAAAAATAGTAGGGCGATTGGTTTCTTCATTACAGGTGGTAATTAATTTGGATGGCCTAATATACGCTTAAATCGGAATTAGTATAACGTATTGCGTACAACGTATGGCGTTTTAAGCAAATCCGGATATGAATTCCGCTGCAATCCGGGCTATTTAAATGGGTTTGTTCAAGAGACTTGGTACATTAGCTTATTGTTCATTGGTACCGAACGCAAGACGTTTATCGTCAACCCAGTGCAAAAAAAAAATCCCGATAACTTTCGCTATCGGGATCATATAAATTAAGCTGTTAAAAACTATTTAGATTTGTTTTTGCTTTCTTCGCCTTCCATTTGCTCTTTTAATTGAGCCAATACGCTAAGATCGCCTAAAGTAGATTTCTCTACAGAATCTTTTACTTTTTTAACTGCAGTGCTAGCTGCTTTTGCTTCTTTTTTCTTGCTTGCTCTTTCTTCGGCAACTGCCTCAGCTTTAGCCTCTTCCCAGATACGGGCATGAGAAACAACGATACGTTTGGCATCTTTGTTAAACTCAATGATTTTGAAGTCATTGGTTTCGTCAGCTTTGATTACAGAACCGTCTTCTTTAGCCATGTGTTTGGTAGGTACGAAACCTTCAACACCGTAAGGCAAAGCAATAACAGCACCTTTATCAGTTACTTTAACTACAGTACCTTGGTGAATTGAATCTAGGGTAAAGATAGTTTCGAAAGTATCCCATGGGTTTTCTTCCAATTGTTTGTGGCCTAAGCTCAACTTGCGGTTATCAACATCAAGTTCTAAAACAACTACGTCTAAAGTATCGCCAACTTTGGTGAACTCGTTAGGGTGGTTGATTTTTTTAGACCAAGAAAGATCAGAAATGTGGATCAAACCATCAATTCCTTCTTCAATCTCAACGAACACGCCGAAGTTAGTCATGTTTTTAACAACAGCTTTGTGTTTGCTTCCGATTGGATATCTTTCAGCAACATTTTGCCAAGGATCTTGGGTCAATTGTTTGATACCTAAGCTCATTTTGCGCTCGTCTCTGTCTAAAGTCAAAACTTCAGCTTCGATCTCATCGCCAACTTTCAAGAATTCTTGAGGCGAACGTAGGTTTTGCGACCAGCTCATTTCTGAAACGTGGATCAAACCTTCAACACCTGGAATGATTTCTAAGAAAGCACCGTAATCAGCTACAGTAACAATTTTTCCTTTAACTTTTGAACCAACGGTTAAGTTAGTGTCAAGGTTCTCCCAAGGATGTGGAGTTAATTGTTTCAAGCCTAAAGCAATACGTTTTTTCTCGTCATCGAAATCTAAAACAACAACGTTGATTTTTTGATCCAATGCCAATACTTCTTTCGGATGCTCTATGCGGCCCCAAGAAATATCAGTGATGTGCAATAAGCCGTCTACGCCGCCCAAATCGATAAACACACCGAAGTCGGTGATGTTTTTAACAGTACCTTCCAATACTTGTCCTTTTTCCAATTTAGAAACGATTTCAACTTTTTGGCTTTCTAGATCGTCTTCAATTAACACTTTGTGAGAAACAACTACGTTTTTAAACTCGTGGTTAATTTTAACAACTTTGAATTCCATTGTTTTACCCACGTAGATATCGTAATCGCGGATAGGTTTGATGTCGATTTGAGAACCTGGCAAGAACGCCTCAACTCCCATAATGTCGACAATTAAGCCACCTTTAGTACGGCTTTTTACGAAACCATTGATAATGGTGTCATTGTCAAGCGCAGCGTTGATGGTTTCCCAAGAACGTTGAGTTTTAGCTCTCTTACGAGATAGGATCAATTGACCATTCGCATCTTCCGGAGCTTCTACGAATACATCAACTGAATCGCCGATTTTCAAATCCGGCATGTCACGGAACTCTGAAGTAGATACCAAACCGTCTGATTTAAAACCAACGTTTAATACTACGTCTTTGTTGTTGATAGAAACAACAGTACCGCTAATGATTTCACCTTGGGTGATTTGGTTGAAAGTATCGGTATACATGTCTTCAAACTTTTTACGGTCTTCGGCATTGTAGTTACCAAATACTTTATCGTCTGCATCCCAGTCAAAATCTTGATCTGGTGTAGCCAACGATGATTTGATTTGTTCGATCGATACTGAATCAGCTTCTGATTCGATCGTCTCTTTTTCGGTCAGACGTGCGTCTGCACCTTGCAATTCGGCTGTTTTAGCCTCTAGTTCTTTTTCTGCTACTTGTTTTTTAGCCATTAATTAATTATCTCCTTTGTTCCCTATTTAGGGATTGCAAAGGTAGAAATTTCTTTTTTAAAAGAAAAGATTTTTTTAATAAATGTTGCTGATTTTTAACGCATTGGCCTATCGGTTCATTAGCTTATTCGCTGATTAGGCATGAGTCAATGGTCCATTGTTCTATTGCTGAATTGTTAAACCTGTTCAATTGTAAACTGAAAACTGGCACTGTTCAAAGATTTTGTCTTTGCAAGGAGAAACGATGAAGCACGCTGATTGATCAATTCATCTTCTATTTTTCATTCATCGCAATGGGATTGCTTCGCAGGCCCGCAATGACGATTTTTGAATTATAGGTTTTAAGCCAGCCCTTTCCATCTTCCATTTTACCTCTTCCACTATACCCGTCGAGAGAGATGATTGCTTCGCAGGCTCGCAATGACGAATTGAACTTTGCACTATCGACTATGGACTTCCGACCCCGGACTTCTGACTCCGGACTTCCGACTAAAACTACCAACTTCCGCCTGCACCGCCACCACCGCTGCTGCCACCGCCCCAGCTGCCACTGCTGCTGGAAGAAGAACTGCCTGAAGAAGAACTGCTGCTGCTTGATGATGAACTTTCGCGCACCAGCATGGCCAAGGTAATCCATCTTATAAATTCCTCATGCTTACAGTTTGTGCACCTCTTCAGTTCTTTGGCTTGGCCCTCGCTTGAGTAGGTGGCCTTTTTAACCGTGATCTCTTTCGGTTCGCTAAAAGTTTTGAAGTGGCATTCCGGACATTCGCTAAAATGGTCATATTCTTCGGCTGGCCATTGCTTAATGATGTGCTCTTTCTTGTCCTCGCTTTCCCAGATGTCGTAATCGTAAACTTTGCTCAATTCTTCATTGCGTTGGCCTTTTGTTAAAAAAGGACTGCCTTCTACATTCACATCACGGTCAACACGGGTCATTGGCTTGTTTTTACTGTCTTTAATAGGAGTAAAGCGGTCTACCGAACTACTTCGCATCCGCAAGTGTTTAAACCACATGATCAAGATCAGCGGAGAAAAAGGCAGCATCCACCAGTTTTTCCATTGGAAGGACCTGGCTGCATCCATGAAATTTTTGTCGTCGTTGTGCAGTTTTCTCAAATTGCCCAGTTGGTAGGTATAGCTGAAAAAGAATACAATGGCAAAGACAATATATAGGATTAGTGGCGCATCTTTCCATCCTAATTTATTGAAGAAGCCCAAGCTCCCTGCAAAAATGAAGATGAATACCAAGGCAATAACTATAAAAAAACTACTTACGCAACCTTTGATAAAGATCGAATCGTAGCTTGTTTTCTTTTTCTTGTCTTCGGCATTTAATTTGGGTGCCTGCCTGTTCAATAGCCTAAATACGATAAAGAACAGCAATACCACCAATACAGAATAGAGCAGATTGAATTTCCAGCTGTTCTCTTTTTTCTTTTCCTGGCTAACCAGCGATTGGATTTCGCTTCTGCTGCGGTCGTCGGTAAGTACATTATACACGGTATTAACGGCATTGAGAATGCCTTCGCTGTACTGGCCTTCCTTAAATGCAGGAACCAAGGCCTTTTCTCCAATACGCTTGAGGGTTACATCGGGCAGCAGGCCTTCTACGCCATAGCCGCTAATGAAACGGTATTTTCGCCTATCGATAGAAATAAAGAGCAATAAGCCGTTGTTGCTTCCCTTTTTGCCAATTCCCCATTTATTGAATAAGGCTGTAGCAAATTCGACATCTTCTTCATCTTCCTTGAAATTGCCCACCACAACCACGGCCATTTCTACCTTGGTCTGCTTTTCGAGCTTAATCAGCAACCTGTTCAGGCTGTCGATATTGCCAACATAGCCTTCGGGATCGCTTACGAAATAATCTTGGCCGTTCTTTTTGGGGTCTGGGATTTCGTCTAACGTATAATATTTTTGGGCAAAAGTGGTTAGGGCAAGTACAAAAAGTAAAACAGAAAGACTTAATTTTTTCATTGTGATCTTAGTTTATGGGCGCTGGCAACTGAACCTAGCCCTCTTTCTTCAGTTTTTCTACCATTTGGTTCAGTTTTTTTTGGTCTTTGGCATAAGGTGCCAAGTCGAACAGTTTTACGGTTCTGAACTCGATAGGGTGGCTCTCGCTTTGCAGTGAAATGTAGCCCGAAGTTAGGCGCTTGCCATCTTCTTTTGCCTTGGGATCGAAATTGGAAACATTGCCGCCACCGACTTGGGGTTTGGTGTATTCGAGCACTACTTCCTTATCGATGATATGTTGAATCAAAGAATCGCCTAAAACCAAAAACTCTGCAGTTACCCATTGGTCGCCATGGTAGGTTTTCGATTTGGAATCCAGGCAATGTGGCGTAAATAACTTATCTTGATAATAGATAGTGGTACCTGGTGTACAAACATTGCTGGTGTGACGTTCATGCTCGCCGTCGCCACCTAAAATCTGCCCTTCGATAGAAATGGGAAAATCCTGGTCTTTCAGCATGGTTTCTGGCGCTTGGCAGTGAAGCATTGCGCCACTGTTTCTCAAAGCCCAACCCGCACCGCCTTTGGCCTGTTCGCCTACAAAGCGATATTCTACCTTTAATAGGTAATAGGAGTAAGGTTTTTTATAGAAGATGTGGCCATACTGATCGTCAAAATTGCTATAGCCATCATAGCTCACTTTCATCAAGCCGTCTTCAACCCTAAAGGTATTGGCAAAATTGTCGTTAAGTTCGTGTTTGGAGATTTTTACTTTCCAGTCTTTAAGGTCTTTGCCATTAAACAGATTGATCCAGCCTTTTTGGGCCTGTACAGTTAAGCCACCTAGCATCAAGGCGAATAAGGCAATTGATTTTAAATAGGTCGATTTCATAAAAAATAGATAAACTGACCTAAAATAGGAAATTATTTGATAACCTCAGAAAATGCCAGAGTTGTTGGGTGAAATGATTACTTAGGCAAAAATGGTTCAACCTTTTCTAAGGCAAAAGCTAATTGTTCTTCCTGCGTAAGTTCGGTATTGTCGAGAATGATGGCATCTTCGGCTCTGGTTAGCGGACTTTCCACACGAGTGGTGTCGGCATAATCGCGGTGGGCCAGGTTTTCGAAAACTTCTTCCAGTGTGGTCGTCGTATCGCCTTTAGATAAGAGTTCTTTATACCTGCGTTCGGCCCTGATTTTAGGATCGGCGGTCATGAAAAACTTGACCTGGGCATCTTCAAAAACGGCTGTACCTATATCACGGCCATCCATTACAATGTTTTTAGACTTGCCCATGCGCTGTTGCTGCATTACCATATCGTGGCGTACCTGCTTGTTGGCCGAAACCTCGCTTACTTTTTCTGAAACGGGCATCTGCCTGATTTCATCAGAAACTTCTTCGCCGTTTAATAAAATGTGGGATTCGTAATCTCGAGAATGGAAATTGAGTTCGATGTGCTGCAATGCATCTTTTACGGCTGCTTGGTTGTTTTCATCAATCTGGTTACGGATAAAGAACAAGGTAACTGCCCTGTACATGGCGCCACTGTCTATATAAATGAAACCTAATTTTTTAGCCAAGGCTTTTGCCAAAGTACTTTTGCCGCAAGATGAATAGCCATCAATTGCTATAACCAGATTTTTTCTCATGCAGTGCAAAGTTAATGTTTTATAGGAGATATGAAAAGTTAGAAATGAGATTGGTGTACCAGTATTAAGTATCGGGTATCGAGAATCAAGAATCAAGTATCAAGTATCAAGACCATGAAATAAGAACAATTACGAAAGGCTTGGAATACAGTTGACGCAAGAATTGCTAATTTTGCCACATGGGACCTCTAAAAGAAGAGCTGATTAAGGAAGTAGTTGTTAAAACCTCGCGCAGTGGGGGCAAAGGCGGACAAAACGTAAATAAGGTTTCGAGCAAAGTAGAGCTGGTGTTTAACATTGCCATGAGTACGCTTTTTACCGACGAGCAGAAAGCATTGCTCCAAGAGCGTTTGGCTTCGAGATTAGATACGGAAGGCAACTTACATATCGTATCGCAGGAAGACCGGAGTCAGCTCCTTAACAAACAACGTGCGCTTATCAAATTAGACAGTTTGCTGGCGAAATCTTTATTGGTGCAAAAAAAACGCAGGCCCACCAAGATCCCGAAATCGGTTATCGAAAAAAGACTGCAAAATAAATCTGCCAAATCGGAGAAGAAGCAAAATAGAAAATCTCCTGACTATTAAGGGTTTAGTTGGTTATTGACATTCTGTTAGCTGTCTTTTCGCGCAATTGTTTGTGAAATAGGTGTTTACGGCCAACAGTTTTTGATATAACTGGCATTGAAATTGTCAAAAATCGATACACAAATAAAACACACAAATGAAAAAAGTTATCCTATCACTAGCAGTTATTGCTATGCTTGCTTCATGCAAGAAGAAAAATCCTGTCGAAGTTCCTCCTGAACCGGAAAAAGTAGAATTGGCCACAGATATAAATGTCTATATTTCCGGCTTCATTAGATTTACCGATCCATCCCCACAGGGAAGTGGTATTTATAATTTTTTAGGCTATGGTTATGATGTGACCGATAAGTACAATAGCCAAAACGCTGTAAGACTAAAAGTTATTGATGTATCTTCTTTTGCTGCGGCCAATCCTACTAGATTTGACCTGGGTAGGTCTTCGGCAGCTTACTCCATTAATAAAACCGCTACGGACGCTGCAGATTTGTCAAGCCAACTCTCTAACGATTTTGCTGCCACAAAAGGCTTAAAACTTTTTAGAAATACAGTTAGAGCTGGTTTTAATATAGACAATGCTTTTAATCAGAAATATGTTTACGGATATTACTCGAGAGTTATTGAGCAAAAAAGGGTAAAAATTAACTACAATGTAAGTAATGGCTATCTGAGCAGTATCTTTGAAAGAGATTTGGTTGCTTTAGATCCAGCCTCATTGGTTCAGAAGCATGGTACACATGTTTTACAGGATATTATGCTTGGCGCTAGCTTCAATGTCATTTATCAGGCCTCGACAACTGGAAAGGATAGGAAGAAAATAAGCGCTGCAGGTTTGAGGTATACCCTTAGCAAAGGCTTTGGGCTTTTTACCGGAGAATTGGATCCAATAGACTTAGTAGCTTTAAACGCTAATAAAGGGGCTACTATTTATTATGAAGCTACCGGTGGCGATTTGTCAAAACTACCATGGAATTCACGTTTGCGAATACCTTTCTTCTTTATTAACGATTGGCATTCGAGTGCAACAGAAGACAAAGCGAAATTGGTCCGTATTGCCGAAAATGGTCTTATTCCATTAGAAGATTTTATTACAGATGTGCAGAAAAAAGCAGCAGTAAAAGAATACATTTCCCAATATATTCAAGAGCACGAAACTAAGCTTCAAAATTAGCGTCGTATAAAAAGGTATACCACAAAAGGCAATTGAAAAATTGCCTTTTGTGGAGTATTGATTAAGGCTTGATTTCGATTCTAGTTCCGATCTTTACGGCATTGGCCAGTTCATCTACCTCTACATTTGTTAGCGCAATGCAGCCATTGGTCCAGTCAGAAAATCTTTGGAATTTTCCGATAAAGCCTAGCTTGTTTCTAAGTCCATGTATTTTGATGTCGCCACCTGCTGATTGGCCCATGGCCTTGGCCTTAGCTTTGTCAAGCTCATTGGGATAGGAGATGCCCAAATTGTTATGGTAGCCGCTTTTCGGATTTTTGGCATTGATCAAATAAACGCCTTCAGGAGTTTTTTCATCCCCCTCAATTACTTTATGTCCCACCGGGCTATCGCCTAACGAAATTTGATAGGTTTTTAGCAAACGTCCGTTTGAGTAGGCCAATAATTGCCTTTTTGATTTATTGACAAGAATATAATCAATGTTGCTCCCTTTAGGCAATCTTTGCTCAGGGTATAGGTTGTAAATAATTCCGATAATGACCAACAGGAAAACAACGATCAAACCCGATTTTGCTATTTTCTTTCCCATTGTCGATAGGTTTAATTGAACCTGTAGAACATCGAAATCGTACCATACTGGTGAGCCTTAGCTACGCTCTTGATCTCTTTCGATTTAAATAAAACGCTATAGTCGATGGTAAAACGTGGCGAACTGAAATTCACACCTAACTGTTGGGCAAACACCATGCGCTTTACGCCGAAAGTTACCGGACTATCATCGTTAAACACGCTTCCTTGCACGGTTGCATCATAAGCCACAAAATTAAGCTGGGGCTTGGCATAAAAGAAGAATTCGTTTTTAGTCAGTTTTTCTGTTTTGCCATTGTTGCCAATCACCGAATTGGTAGAGGCCGAGTTAAAAAGCTGATTGATTTTTCCAGCTCTGAACACTACTCCTGCACCCGCTCCGCTAAAGGTTGTTCCTAAATTGGCATAGCCCTCTACTGAAAAATCAGTGTGTTTATCGGCTGCACGATGCAACAATTGTGTATACTGCGCCGAAAGATTAACGGCCATTTCATTTTTGATCTGGTATTGCCAGCCGTCAATTTCATAAAAGCCAACAATTTTATGCAAAAGCTCCTGCGCCTCTTCGCCCAAGGCATTTGGACCAACAGTACCCACTTCAATACCAGCTTTTAAAATACGCTCGTTTTTGTAAAAGAGATTAACGTTTCCGCCAGCATATAAATAACCTGCAAAAGGACGGTCTTGTGTGGCCGGATCTGGTCTGTAACCCGATACCGGATTGTACATTTTCTGTCCCGCACTAATCTCGTAGGTTAGTTTTTCTAATTTACCTCCGAGTTTTTGCTGGTCTACGGCATGGCGAAAATAGATGAACAGTCCGTTGGTATAATAACGGTCTTGCCCATAAAAAAGATAGGCATCGTTATCGCTTTTAAAACCAAATTCGTTTTTGTACGATTGTGCAAAGGCACCCACAGTAAAGGCCATAAGGAGCGTTAATGCCAGAGAGAACTTTAATTTCATTAGTTCGAATTACTTGAAGCGATTTTTTTAACGGTTAAATCCTGCGCATTTTTCACCTTGTCTTTGGTCAATGCAATTTCAATAACGTCTTTCATTTCGCTAACATAATGAAATTTAAGGTCTTTAATATAATCTTCCTTGATCTCTAAAATATCCTTGCGATTCGATTGGCAAAGGATAATCTCTTTAATATTGGCTCTCTTGGCTGCCAAAATCTTTTCTTTGATACCGCCAACTGGCAAAACTTTCCCCCTAAGGGTAATCTCGCCGGTCATGGCCAAGTTAGATTTTACCTTGCGCTGGGTAAATGCCGATGTTAAGGCCGTCAGCATGGTAATACCTGCCGATGGACCGTCTTTAGGCGTAGCGCCCGCAGGTACGTGCACGTGTACATCGTATTGGTCAAACAAGTCATTTTCAATATTGAACAGATTGGCATGTGCCCTAAGATAAGCCAAGGCAATAATGGCAGATTCTTTCATCACGTCGCCCAAGTTTCCGGTTAAGGTTAGCTTTCCTTTTCCTGGACTTAAACTGGCCTCGATAAACAAAATATCGCCTCCAACTTGGGTCCAGGCTAATCCGGTAACTACACCAGCCACCTCATTGCCTTCGTAAAGATCCTTATCGTAAATCGGTGCGCCCAAAATACGCTCTACATCACCCAAATGCAAAACAGGTTCATAGCTTTCTTCCATGGCTATTTTAGTGGCAATGCCACGTACCAAAGAGCCTATTTTCTTTTCTAGGCCACGTACCCCGCTTTCTCGTGTGTAATCTTCAATTACTTTCTCAATCAACGCGCTTTTAAGCGTAATATCCTTGTTTTTTAAGCCATGGAGTTCCTTTTGCTTTGGCAATAAGTATTTCTTGGCAATTTCTATTTTCTCCTCGATGGTATAACCGTTTACTTCGATAATTTCCATACGGTCTAATAGGGCAGGCTGTATCGAACTTAAAGAATTGGCCGTAGCAATAAACAGTACGTTAGAAAGATCGTAATCGGTTTCTACATAATGATCATTAAAAGCATTGTTTTGTTCAGGGTCTAATACTTCTAGCAATGCTGATGAAGGATCGCCCCTAAAATCAGAACCTACCTTATCTATTTCATCCAATACAAAAACGGGGTTTGCGGCACCCGCTTTTTTAATCGACTGGATAATACGGCCAGGCATGGCACCGATATAGGTTTTACGATGGCCACGGATTTCGGCTTCATCCCTAACGCCTCCTAAGGCCATCCGTACATATTTACGGTTCAAGGCTTTGGCAATCGATTTGCCCAAAGAGGTTTTACCAACTCCCGGAGGGCCAACTAAGCATAAAATAGGGGCTTTCATGTCCCTTTTTAGCTTTAATACGGCTAAATATTCAACAATACGCTGCTTTACTTTTTCTAAACCAAAATGGTCTTTGTCTAAAATGCGTTGCGCACGTTTAAGGTCGAAATTGTCTTTTGTAAAATCGTTCCAAGGCAGGTCAAGCAACAATTCCAAGTAGTTCATCTGAATGGAATAATCGGGTGCTGCTGGATTCATGCGACCTAATTTTTCCAATTCCTTGCCAAAATGCTCGGCAACGGCCTTGGCCCATTTTTTCTTTCTGCCCCGGGTTTGCAAAGCCTCGTACTCCATATCTGAGGAGTTGCCACCCAATTCTTCCTGGATGGTTTTTAACTGCTGGTTTAAAAAATAATCGCGTTGCTGCTTGTCGAGGTCGGTACGTACTTTAGATTGGATCTGGTTTTTAAGCTCCAACATCTGTAGTTCAGTTGTAAGAAGCTCCATTACCATTTCTGCACGTTTGCGCAGGTTGCCCATTTCGAGCATTTTCTGCTTGTCGGCCACATCTGCATTCATGTTCGATGAGATGAAGTTGATCAAGAAAGAAGTGCTTTCTATATTTTTAAGCGCAATGCCTGCTTCGCTAGGAATATTTGGAGAAAGCTGGATGATTTGAGAAGACATTTCCCTAATCGAAGCCACCAGATTTTTAAATTCTTTATCGTTTTTGTGCTTGGTTTCGGCGAATTTTGCAATAATTACCTTGATATAAGGTTCTGATTGCACTTCTTCTACCAATTGAAAGCGTTGCTTGCCTTGTATAATTACGGTGGTATTGCCATCTGGCATCTGCAGCATTTTGATAATTTGTGCTACGGTACCTACGGTGTTCAGCTGTTCAAAAGTAGGGTCTTCTATCGAAACATCGCGTTGCGAAACCACACCGATTACTTTGTCGCCTTTATAGGCTTCTTTAATCAGTTTGATTGATTTGTCCCTGCCTACGGTAATCGGAATTACCACGCCCGGAAACAAAACTGTGTTTCTCAATGGCAGGATCGGCAGGATTTCTGGCGTTTCTTCATTGTTCATGTCGTCTTCGTCTTGTTGAGACATCAACGGAAAGAACTCTGTATCTTCGTTTATGATGGGTAGTGCTTGACTAAAATCGAATTGATCTTGTTTGCTCATTAAATAAGGCCTTTAACTATATAAAACGACAAAGTGACAGCATGCCGTTAAAAAAATATTAATTTTATGTTACAGGGTATATTTTCAACTCTTGTGCCAAAAAGGTAAATCGCTAAATTGCCTGTTAAAAAGTCAGCATTAAAAAAATTAGCAGACTTATCATATTTCAACTAAATTAGCGTTTACCTTAATATTTGCAAATGATATAAATTTGTATTTAATTGCCCTATTCATACTATTAACTACTAAAACAAATATTCTTCTTTTACGGAGAGGTTTGTAATTTTAACTTAAATAACAACGCTTAATGACTTATTTTAAAAGAACGGTTTTTTTTCTTTTTGTGCTCACCAGGGTTTCTGCCTCATTTGCACAGGGCAATTACGAAAATATGGGCAGGCAGGCCTTTATGAAAAGTGATTTTAAAGGAGCAATTGCCCAGCTTGAAAAAATCGACAATAACGAAGGCAATTCTAGTGTTTTAAAGATGTTGGGCTATTCTTATTTCCAATGTGGGGATTATGAAAAAGCAACCGAAGCCTATAGCCGTTTGATTACATTGAAGCCGAACGATTATTCATCTTATTACTACAGGGGCAAAGCGAGATTAAACATCGCCAATGCGCCAAAAGAATCCCTAAATTCTATGCGCGAAAACTTTTATGTTACCGCAATCAAGGATTTTACAAAAGCCATAGAAATTAACGGCGAAGACGATCCGCAAATTTTGCAAAATAGAGGGATTGCCTATAAAGATTATGCCATCTTCAAATCTTACAAGATTAAAAAGGCCCCTGAAAAAACAGCTTGTATTGCCCAGTTTAACAATGCCATTGCCGATTTTCAGAAAGTACTTACCGTACAGCCTTTGAGAAAAGATATCATTTCTTTGATCGATTACGTAAAGGCACAGATTTCTAGCTTGAAATAAACAGACCTTAAAGCAATAAAAAAAGCTCCCGATCAAATCGGGAGCTTTTTTTATTTGAATTTTCCGGTAATCTGGTACCGTTTTTCATCCATGAGTTTAATGTGCTGTACTTTTTTGATTTGGTACAAACTATCTGGGTAATAGCTGAGGCTATCGTTAGAAGTATAAAGATCGTTGGTATTGGTTACAAAAATCCTGATCATCGATACTTTAGCTCCGTTATAGCTTACTTCTAGCTTTTTGATAGGTATTTTGTTGCTTTGGCTGGTGTAAGTTTGGATATGATTAGCGGTATCCAAGGTAAAAGCGCCGCGCCAAGAAGCCTTATTGATATCGGCCTGCATAAAAAGATCGAATTCTTTTTCCCAGTTCTCGATTTTAACTTCCCTTGTTTCGCTTTTACCGTTTACCACCACGGTCTTGTTTACGAGTGGCTGTGCCTTTGCCAACCTGCCAGCTTCTTGCTTAAAATAACCCGACAGGTCAAAATAGGCTTTGGCATTTACCTTTTCCTGTTCTTTTAAGGTACAGGAAGCTAAAGCCAATAAAAAGCAACCAAAAATCAATCTTTTCATCTAGTTAAATATGTCTTTAGTGATATGAAGCCCTGCCTGCAGGTATCATTATACTAAACAGTTGCCTGTCATTACTTCTGGAATAGCGATTCCCATCATTTTAAGGATAGTAGGAGCAATATCACCCAATTTGCCATCTGCAATGCTGTGATAGTCTTCATCTATCAAAATACAAGGCACCAAATTGGTAGTATGTGCAGTATTTACAGAACCGTCTTGGTTAATCATATATTCAGAATTGCCATGGTCGGCCAAGATGATAAACGAATAGCCATTCGCCAAACCTGTTTCTACCACTTTTGATGCACAATAATCGGCTGTTTCTACCGCTTTTACTACAGCCTCAAAAACTCCGGTATGTCCAACCATATCGGGGTTGGCAAAGTTAAGGCATACAAAATCAGGCCATCCGCTTGCCAGTTCCTCATTAATGGCTTCGGTAATGCCGGCCGCGCTCATTTCTGGCTGCAGGTCGTAAGTAGCCACTTTTGGCGATGGAATTAAAATGCGTTTCTCGTTTTCGAATTCTTTTTCCCGGCCACCCGAAAAGAAAAAAGTTACATGTGGGTATTTTTCGGTTTCGGCAATGCGGATCTGGTTTTTATGGTTGGCTTCAAGTACTTCGCCCAAGGTATTGGACAAATCGTCTTTGGTAAAAACAACTTTTACGCCTTCAAAGCTTTCATCGTAGGTCGTCATGGTTACGTAGTACAATGGCAGTTTGTGCATTCCAAAATCAGGAAAGTCTTTTTGGCTCAGCGCCAAAGTAATTTCGCGGCCTCTATCTGTTCTGTAATTGAAGCAGATTACCACATCGCCAGGCTGAATGGTAGCTACCGGCGTACCATCGGGATGCGTGATGACCACTGGTTTTACAAATTCGTCGGTAATGCTGTTCTCGTAAGATCTTTTTATGGCTTCTTCGGCATTTCCAGCTTTCTCGCCAATTCCATTTACCATTACATCATAGGCGAGTTTTACCCTTTCCCAACGGTTGTCCCTGTCCATGGCATAGTAGCGGCCTACTACGCTAGCAAGTTGACCAGCCGAAGTTTTCAGATGCTCATCCAGGCTAGAAATAAAGCCAAGTCCAGAATTAGGGTCGGTATCCCTGCCATCTAAAAAAGCATGGATGAAAACATCCTTTAGTCCTTTTTCATTAGCTGCATCGCATAAGGCTTTGAGGTGGTTAATATGAGCGTGCACACCGCCATCAGAAACGAGTCCGATAAAGTGTACAGCTTTGTGGTTTTGTTTGGCATAATCGAAAGCGTTGACCAATACTTCGTTGTTGTGTAAAGTTCTATCGGTAATGGCCTTGTTGATGCGGCCCAGCTCTTGGTAAACCACTCTTCCGGCACCTAGGTTCATGTGGCCAACTTCAGAGTTGCCCATTTGTCCGGCAGGCAAGCCAACGGCTTCGCCAGAGGCTTCAAGTTTTGAGTTTGGATATTTTTTTAGGACAGAATCGAAGAACGGTGTATTGGCGGCATAGGCGGCATCAGATTTATCTTTTTTTCCATAGCCCCAACCATCTAAAATAAGAAGTACTACTTTTTTTGCTTTCATTATTTGAAATTATATGTTTAAACAACAATATTTGCAGGATTAAGTTGTTTGTTGATCCATTTATATTTACAAATATAAGCCTAATGATGCCTTTAAATGAAAGTTTTTACACTTTATGGTTTAATAAATGGCATAATTTTAGCTTGTAATTTACTGTTTGATATCACACATGATGAAACCTTTACTTGCGTTTTTGATGCTGCTGTTGCATTTTCCCACGAATCAGGCTTTTCAAGCCGATATTGTTGACGATTTATCTGCAAATTTCAGGGCAGGAAACTCAAAAGAAATCGCCAAAAATTTTGCTTCGTCTATAGAACTAATCATTATAGATCAGGAAGATGTATATAACAAAGCACAAGCCGAGCAGATCTTAAAAGATTTTTTTGTAAAGAACCCGCCTAACCGCACAACCGTTATCCATCGCTTAAGCAATAACCCCAATTACCGTTTGGGCATTCTTTCCCTAAACACCAAAAACGGCAAGTTTAGGGTTACCATTACCCTTAAAAAATCGGGTAATAATTTTTTAATCAGCGAGTTAAGGATAGAGCCGGATAAAGAATAGCATTTAACCCAAAAAATGCTAATTTTGTAACAAAAAAAGCCTTGGATAAACAATTAATTGATCTATTTATCAAAAATGCCATTGCCGAAGATGTTGGCGATGGAGATCATACCTCACTTTCTACCATACCAGCCGGAACACAAGGGAAGGCCAAGTTAATTGTTAAAGAAGACGGTGTTTTGGCCGGTGTTGAGCTTGCCCTCGGAATCTTCAGCCAAATCGATCCGGCATTGCAGGTAGAGCTCTTTTTAAAAGACGGCGACTCTGTTAAACAAGGTGATATCGCTTTTACTGTTGCCGGAAGTACCCATTCCATTTTGCTGGCCGAGCGCCTGGTACTCAACTGCATGCAGCGCATGAGTGGCATCGCCACCAAAACCAATCGCATCGTAAGTTTGCTTAAACCTTATAAAACCAAAATTCTGGATACACGCAAAACCACTCCAGGCATGCGCTATCTAGAAAAATGGGCAGTGAAGATAGGTGGCGGGGTAAACCATCGCATAGGTTTATATGATATGATCCTGATTAAAGACAACCATGTTGATTATGCAGGTGGAATTGCCAATGCAATTGAGGCGGCAAACAGCTATTTGGCAGCCCAAAATAAGCAGCTCGATATAGAAATAGAAGTGAGAAACCTAGCCGAGCTGAAACAGGTATTGGCTACAGGCAAAGTCAATCGCATTATGTTGGATAATTTTGAGCCAGCCTTACTTAAAGAGGCGGTTCAATTGATCAATGGCCGTTTTATTACTGAGGCATCGGGTGGTATTGTTGAAGACAATGTAGCCGAATATGCGGCTTGTGGCGTTGATTATATTTCGATGGGCGCGCTTACCCATTCGGTAAAAAGCCTTGATTTGAGTTTAAAAGCATTCTAAGACCAAATTCTGCCCACGTGAATCTGAATTTTTTAGTATAATTGTAGGTCATGATTTCGATCTATTCCATTTCCGCACTAATATTTGCCTACCTTCTGGGATCTATACCAACAGCAGTTTGGTTGGGCCAGGCTTTTTATGGCGTTGATGTGCGCGAATACGGAAGTGGCAATGCAGGTGCAACCAATACGTTTAGGGTTTTGGGCAAAAAGCCTGGTATTGCCGTTATGCTTATCGATATTTTTAAGGGCTATACAGCTACACAACTTGCCCATTTTATCGGACTATCCGTTACGGGGCCGCATAATTCTACCCAATTTGTAAACTATCAATTAGCCTTGGGCGTAATTGCCGTTATGGGCCATCTGTTCCCGATATTTGCAGGGTTTAGGGGCGGAAAGGGAGTAGCCACACTTTTTGGAATGGTTTTGGCTGTTAACTTTCAGGCGGCTATGCTTTGCGTTATTGTTTTTGTAGTGGTTTTATTGATCAGTAAATACGTTTCCCTTAGTTCTATCTGTGCAGGCTTTGCCTTTCCGATCGGGATAGTGTTTATATTTCACTCTTCAATTAAATCAGAAGTACTTTATGGAATTTGCGTGTGCATCCTTATTTTGGTTACGCATCAAAAAAATCTCGAAAGGCTACTCAAGGGCAAGGAATCAAAGGTTTACCTTTTCAAAAAGAAGCAAGCTTAAAAGCATCGCCGAACGAAACTATTATTGCCTTTAATTGTTAAGGGAAATGGTTAGGAACAAAAACTAAAAACTTTAAAAACTGATGGGCCCTTAGCCCAGATTATACTCATTATAGATGAAAAAATTAGCGATTTTGGGCTTAGCAGCAGGTATGTTGACGATAGCCGCCTGTACAACAGTTCCATTAACCGGCAGAAGCAGGTTGAGCATAGTAGATGATAGCCAGTTGCAGCAACAAGCGGCAATAGGTTATGCACAGCTATTGAGCGATCCAAGCACAAAAGTGGTTTCTTCCAACTCTGTCGAAACGCAGCGGATCAAGCGTATCGGAGCCAATATCGCGGCTGCGGTAACCAAATACATGAACGATAATGGTTTTGGCGACCAAATCAAAAATTACAAATGGGAATTTAACCTTATTCAAAGTGCCGAAATCAATGCTTGGTGTATGCCAGGTGGTAAGGTTGCGGTTTATACAGGCATTTTGCCCATCACCAAAGACGATGCAGGTTTGGCGACTGTTATGGGCCATGAAATTGCACATGCCATTGCCCAGCACTCTGCAGAGCGTGCCTCGCAGATGGTAGCAGCACAAGTTGGTGGACAAGCCGCTGGAGCGGTAGTTGGCAATAAATCGCAAACCACGCAGGCAATAGTTAACCAGTTATACGGCGTGGGTGCACAAGGCTTGTACATTTTGCCTAATTCGCGCAAGCAAGAACTGGAAGCAGATAAAATGGGGCTTTCGTTTATGGCCATGGCGGGCTACAATCCGCAAACTGCAGTTGCCTTTTGGCAAAGAATGGCAGCGGCCAGCAAAGGCGGAGCTAAGCCACCCGTATTTTTAAGTACGCACCCTACAGACGAAAGTCGCATTGCGCAGATCCAAAGAGATTTGCCAGAAGCAATGAAATATTATAAAGGCAAGTAGGCCTAATAAGGTAGAAGGTATAGGGTGTAAGGTTTAGGCTTTACACCTTTTTATTTATAAAAAAATAATATCTTTCGACATGATAAACCGTAAATTTTCGCTTTCTATTATTGCAATATTTGGCATATTGTTATTTTTGGCATGTGGACGAAATATCAAGAAAGTAGATCAAGCAACAATGGCAAAATTTGAAGATTTTAAAAACAAGGAAAAATTTCTGGAAGACCAAAAAACATATTATCCAGGCATTGGAAACCCGGCTCTAAGACCTGCTTTAACTGAAAAAATCAATCTTGCTGCGGATGATTTTAAAAATCTAGCACAAAAAGGTGATGCAAGCGATAAAGATTATCAAGATGCAATAAAGACTGGGTTAGGTAGGTTTTCAGCTATTTACAATGATCTTGATACAGAGGATAGAGAGCGGGTTTGCTCTTACTTTGAAGAATTAATGGATTTAGTAGGACTTGAAAGTTCTGGCGGACACTTAAATAATTTTATGTACGGCTTTAATCCGTCATAAGACCAGACACTAAGATGTAACTCAATTTGTTTTTTGAAAGCAGGGACAATTCCAACTACTAACAGCAGTCCCGCTATTCTTACAAGTCCTCGCCTCTCGGCTCCGGGCTTTTCATTCTATCGGGTTGAGGTGGCAAGGCTGGTGCTGCTATTTCTGGTTGCACAGGCCCAAGTTAAATAGCCCTGATTGGAGCGGCATCCTTTTTTGCCACTGAGGCCAAAAAGATATAGTGGAAAGCAGGCCTGACGTCAATCCTGGCTAAGGGCACTGAGCTTCATATTAATCAAAACCTACAAAATGTACAGCTCGTTCGTAGGCGCCAATCGCAATACGTCTTACCCAATACGCAGTACGCCATACGCAATACTCAACACGCTAATCTCCCAACACCTTCAAAATAGCAGAAGCTTTTAATAGGCACTCTTCGTATTCTTCGATGGCATTGGCGGCATAGGTAATGGCTCCGCCAACCTGAAAGGAGAGGTAACGGGTAGATTCATTGTATAAAATGCTCCTGATGATGACATTAAAGTCGAAATCGCCAGTAGGACTAATGCAACCAAAAGATCCCGAAAAAGCACCTCTTTTGCTTTTTTCATATTGATCGATCAGTTCCATCGCCTTAATTTTCGGTGCCCCCGTCATCGAACCCATCGGAAAGGTGTTTTTAATGGCATCTATCAAATGAATACTCGGGTCGAGTTCGCAACTGATGGTAGAGATCATTTGATGTACCTGAGGGAAGCTGTAAATGCCAAACAGCTCATCTACCTTTACCGTTCCCTTAACAGCGCTTTTGGTCAAATCGTTGCGCACCAGATCTACAATCATTACATTTTCTGCCTGCTCTTTGATGCTCGATTTTAAAGCAAGCTTTATCTGTTCATCTATAATTGGATCACTGCTTCTCTTGGCCGTTCCCTTAATGGGCTGCGAAATCAACCTGTTGCCTCTTTTGCACAAAAACCTTTCGGGTGTGGCCGATAGAATGTATTGGCCATGCATTTTAAAGAAACCCGAGAAAGGGGTAGGAGATATGGCGTTTAAGGATTCGTAAACCGCCAATGGATCGATAAAGGCGTTTTTGGCAAAGAACTCCTGGCAAAAGTTAACTTCATAAATATCGCCCCGCTTAATGTGCTCCTGTAGGTCTTCAACAGTTTTGATATAGGCTGCGCGATCAAATCGTTTTGCAATAGCGAGTTTGGGATTTGTTGCTGGGGTGATTTCAAGCTGCTCAATCTGCTGGATTAGGCTTTCATCGCCCTTAAGTACCGTGACCGAATTGCCTTGGATAGCCAGCAGGTATTTGGGTACAAAAAAGAACAGATCGGGGAAATGGAGCTCGTCTTGGTGTGCGCTGCTTAACTGCTCGATTTCATTTTTAAGCTCATAGCTGAATAAACCGAACATCCAATCTGGATGTGCTTCGTAAAATGAACGCAATTGCAAAAAGGCAGTGCCTACATCGGCCTTTAGCTGCTGTTCATGCACAGCTGCAATAAGGCAATCGTATTGCGCATAAGGATCGGTATAGTTGTTGGAATCTAAACAGCAACAAACTTCGAAAGAAGTGGCCCATTGCTTGGCCTTTTGTTTAAATAGGTTGATATCGCCCTTGTTCATTTTGGCCGTAAAGGTATTAAATGAGAAAGAAAATTGGGCAATTAGTTTGGGGTTTTATATCATGATGCAACCATAAACCGATTCTCGTCGTCTGTTTATTAAATACGATTGTTGGCAGTAATTTTTAAAGACATCTCAAATGAAATGGTTTTTTTGTTTTAATTTTTTCTTTATTAATATTCTTTGCTACGGGCAAAACAAAATTGATAATATTATTACGGATGAGTATGGGAGAGGGCATTTTAATGGCTCAGCTTTAGTAGTAAAAGACGGAAAAGTAATAAGTAAGATAAGTAAAGGATACGCAAATTTTCAATTTAAAGTTCCTATTGATTCCAACACTCGATTTCCAATTGCATCAATTACCAAATTGTTTACTACTATTGCGATCTTGCAACTCAATGAAAAATCGCTTATAAATTTTAATGACAAAATTTCAAATTACATTGATAGTCTACCACCAAATTGTAGGAATATTACGATTAATGATCTTTTAATTCATTATTCAGGTTTAGCGAACGAACCAGTAAAAGCATATAAATCAAAATACAACATTGATGAATTTATTAAGCTTTTTGTGTCCAAAAAGCAAACCGGCGATACAATAACATTTAACTATAATAATGTTGACTATGTTCTATTGTCGAAAGTTATTGAAAAAGTAACCAATAAAACTTATGTAGAAGCCATTCAAACTCAAATATTGGGGCCTGCAAAAATGATTAATACCGGCTTTGTAAATGATGATATTATTATTCCCCATTTGGCTTATGGCTATCACAATTATTCTTTTGGTAATGGAAAAAAGGGAGATACTTTATACAATGACCATAGATATTTATCCAATTATTTTGGGGCAGGTCAGATTTACTCAACTACTCAAGACTTATATAAACTATTAATCGCACTTAAAGGGAATAAATTGGTGTCGCAAACGACAAAAGATAATTATTTAACAAAAGTTCAAAAAATTATAAACCTTGATTGGATTGGAGGGGAGCCTACTTATGGCTTTTACTATAACGCCGAAACTTATAAATTTTCAACTTTAAGACGAGATGGAAGTATTAACGGATTTAATTCGAGTATTTTTATCGACCAGAACTTTAGTAGAATTGTAATTATTTTATGTAATACAGATATAGCAGACTTAGGCAAATTAAGTAAAAGAATATTTGCAATGATTTAATAAAGCTGCCACTAACTAGGCAAGACTGATGTAATTCCGTGAAATATTTATGCAAGATTCAATGGCAGTAATTCAATGGATTTTATTGCTAAAATTCTCCTTAAACAATACCTTGGCCGAACCATATCTTTGATTGATTTAGGGCATTTGCTTGCCTATTGCGGGTGTGTAAGGGCTTATTGTTGAGGGGTTTTGAATGTGGATTGCCAGCCTTTTAAAAATAATGATTAGGCTTGCAACCAATTGCTGCTGCCTTTCGTCTACCTATTAACTAACTTAAATTACCATTCCTAAATGAACTGATCCCATGAAACGAATCTTATCTATTTTAAGCCTTTTACTGTTTACGGTGCTATTGCATGCGCAAACCAATCAGCAAGCTACCAATCAAGCTAAAGTGCCTTATGGCGATAATAAAGCAGTAGGCAAATACGCCAAGATACGCGGCATAAATATGTATTACGAAACTTATGGCGAGGGCAAACCTTTATTGATCATCCATGGGAACAGTGGCTCTATTCGCGACTTTGAAAAACAGATCCCTTATTTCGCCAAAAAATACAAAGTGATTGTAGCCGATAGCCGCGATCATGGCAAAACGCTAGACACCCTAAATATGTTGGATTCGCTGAGCTATGAACAGATGAGCGACGATTATGATGCTTTGTTAACTCACCTCAAAATAGATTCGGCCTACGTGTTAGGCTGGAGCGATGGCGGGATCAATGGCTTATTGTTGGCCATGCGCCATCCTGAAAAGGTGAAAAAACTGGCGGTAACCGGCGCTAACTTATGGCCTGATACCAATAGTGTTGAACCTTATGTGCTTAAATATTTTGATGGCCTTAAAAAATACTACGACAAGCAAAAGCCTTCTATAGAGCGCACCGTTTTGTTGAGGCATTTTAACCTCTTGTTAACCCAGCCCAATATCAAGCCCGCTGCATTGGCGAAAATCAAAGCCCCAACCTTGGTAATGGCTGGCGATCATGATGTAATCAGGCCAGAGCATACCTTGCTGATTGCCAAATCTATTCCCAATTCCAACTTATGGATTTCGCCCAATTCGGGCCACGGATTTTTAGTGCTCAAAAGCGTAGATAAATTCAATACCGAAGTAGACGAATTTTTTCAAAGGCCGTTTAAAAAAATAGCCGGGCGCGATCTCTTCCAAAACTAAATAAGCTTGACAACAAGCCATCTTTGAATAAACCAAACCAACAAAAAAGCCCCGATAAATTATCGGGGCTTTCTTTTATATCGTATGATCTATTTTAAAGTTAAAGTCTGTGTTCTATCTGGTCCAACAGAAAGGAATTTGATAGGCACTTCCAGTTCTTTTTCTAGGAAAGCAATATAGGCATTCAACTGGCTTGGGATTTGATCCGTTGAGGTAATCTTGGTCAGATCTGTTTTCCAACCGTCAATTTCTTTTAAAACAGGTTTAGGTTGAATAGAAATAATATCATAAGGCATATAGTCGATGGTTTCGCCATTGTACTCGTAATGCGTGCAGGCATAGATCTTGTCAAAGCCATCCAATACATCTGCCTTCATCATAATCAATTCGGTAACGCCGTTCAGCATGATGGCGTATTTCAATGCTGGAAGATCGATCCAGCCACAACGACGAGCACGGCCTGTTGTAGCGCCAAACTCATGGCCAACCTGACGCAGGTTTTCACCTACTTCATTGTCAAGTTCGGTAGGGAAGGGACCTCCTCCTACACGGGTACAATAAGCTTTGAAAATACCATAAACATCGCCCACTTTATTAGGTGCAATACCTAAGCCGGTACAAGCGCCTGCAGTTGTGGTGTTTGATGAAGTTACAAAAGGATATGATCCAAAATCTACATCCAACAAAGTGCCTTGTGCACCTTCTGCCAATACTTTTTTGCCTTCTTTAAGGTAGCCGTTTACAAAGTGCTCGCTATCTACATGAGGAATGCTTTTGATAAATTCGATGGCTTCGAAGAAGGCTGCTTCTTTTTCAGCCAAATCATATTCAAACTCGTAGTGAGAAAGGATATCTTTATGTTTTTCTACCAGTTTGGCATAACGGGCGGCAAAGTCGGGCAGGGTAGTATCGCCTACGCGCAAACCATTGCGGCCGGTTTTATCCATATAGGTTGGACCAATTCCCTTAAGGGTTGATCCAATTTTGCCAGCGCCCATTTTTTGCTCGTTGGCAGCATCTAATAACTGGTGCGTAGGCAAAATCAAGTGTGCCTTGCGCGCCAATACCAATTTGCCGGCTGCAACTGGGTCGTGGCCTGCTTTTTTAAGATTGTCTAATTCTCTTTTTAAAATAATTGGATCGATTACTACCCCATTACCGATAAGGTTCATGGTTTTTTCATTGAAAATGCCTGATGGAATGGTGTTCAGTACAAATTTTTTACCATCGAACTCTAACGTGTGACCAGCATTTGGACCGCCTTGAAAACGGGCTATCAAATCATATTGTGGACTTAAAACATCAACAATTTTTCCCTTGCCCTCGTCGCCCCATTGCAGGCCTAGTAGTACGTCTACTTGCGTCATTATTTTAATTTAAGAATAAAAGATTATGGATTGGATAATTAGTTAGCGTGTTGTTTTTGTGAGTTGTTCGCTTTAATGGCAGCTGCTGCGCTACAGTCGAAACAAACTCCATAAAGATTTAAAGAATGGTGCTTGATGTCGAACTTTAATAAGTCGCCCACCATACTTTGAATTTGATGAATACGCGGATCGCAGAATTCAACCACCTTGCCACAGTCGATGCAGATCACGTGGTCATGCTGATGATAGCCATAAGACTTTTCGAACTGCGCCATGTTTTTGCCAAACTGATGCTTGGTTACCAAATCGCAGGAAACTAAAAGTTCTAAGGTATTGTAAACCGTAGCCCTACTTACGCGGTACTTTTGGTTTTTCATGTGAATGTAGAGCGTCTCCACATCGAAATGGTCATCTCTAGAATAAATTTCTTCTAAAATGGCAAAACGCTCAGGGGTTTTTCTCAAGTTTTTGTTTTCGAGGTAGGCTTCGAAGATTTTTCTCACCAACTCGTTGGTATTCTGTCCAGACATAGTTTTAAACTCCTCCCAAAGGTATAGAAATGATTACAGACATTAAAGTGTTTCACTGATTATTTTAAAGATGATTACACTATCGTTATATTCTAGCACTTAATTGTTTAAACGTTCAGATTGTTTAAGTGCCTCATTGTTTCAGTTGCTTAACTGAAAACTAACAACTGAAAACTGATAACTGACAACTAATAACTGACAATTGATAACTCCCTAGGCATCAAACCTCGTTACGCCGGTTACGCCTTTTACTTCCAACAAGTTCTTGATCAGGTTATCCAGGTGATCAGTATCGTTTACAAACACCATAATCGAGCCATCAAAAATGCCGTCATTGGTATCAACGGTAATCGAACGCATGTTTACTTTAAAATCTCCAGAAATTACTTTGGTGATGTTGTTGATCAAGCCCACGTCGTCAATTCCCACAATGTGGAGGCCAGTTAAGAAAGTCAGCTCTTTTTGGCCGTTCCATTTTGCCTTCACAATCCGGTAGCCATAATTGGCCATTAATTGGGCCGCATTAGGGCAGTTGGTGCGGTGTATCTTAATGCCTTCGTTAACCGTTACAAAACCGAATACGTCATCGCCAGGAATAGGGTTGCAACAGGCCGCCAGGGTATAGTCTATCTTTTGCAGGTCTTCGCCAATCAGTAAAATATCCGATTCCGGACCTTTTACCTTATTCAGCAATGCTTCTACCTGCCGGCCATCGGTTTTAAAATCGTTGCCCCTGTTTTCGATTTCCTTTTCGCTGGTTAAATATTCTCTGAGGTCTTTAAGCTCAATTTTGCCATTCGCTACTCCAATAAACAGGTCTTGGGTTGATTGCAGCTTAAAGAAATAAGTCAGCTTGTTTAAATTATCGGTGTTGTAGGTGATTTTTAACGATTTAAGCTTCCGTTCCAAGACCTCTTTGCCTGCTTCGGCAACTTTTCTCTTCTCCTCTTTTAGCGAAGACTTGATTTTAGACTTGGCTTTGGCGGTTACTACAATGTTGAGCCAATCTTCTTTAGGTACCTGTTTACCCGAGGTGATGATTTCTACCTGATCGCCATTTTGCAATTTATGCGATAGGGGAACCAGTTTGTGGTTTACTTTGGCACCAATACACTTCGCGCCTACATCTGTATGAATTTCAAAGGCAAAATCTAGCGCTGTTGCACCCAATGGCAATTGCAATAAAGCGCCTTTTGGCGTAAAGATGAAAATCTCGTCAGAGAATAAATTCATCTTGAAATCATCTAAGAAATCGAGGGCATTAGCTTCCGGATTGCTCAGCATTTCCCTCACTTTTTGGATCCATTGGTCTAAACCATTGTCATTGCTCGATTCTTTGTATTTCCAGTGCGCAGCAAAACCTTTCTCCGCAATTTCGTTCATGCGCTGCGTGCGGATCTGCACCTCAACCCATTGTCCTTTTGGACCCATCACGGTCGTGTGCAACGATTCGTAGCCGTTTCCTTTTGGCGAAGACACCCAGTCGCGCAAACGATCGGGGTTAGGCCTGTACAAATCGGTTACAATAGAGTAAGCTTTCCAACAATCGGCTTTTTCGCGTTCTGGCGGACTATCTAAAATAATTCGGATGGCAAAAAGGTCATAAACTTCCTCAAAAGGAATGTTTTTCTTTTTCATCTTGTTCCAAATGGAATGGATGGATTTCGGCCTGCCGTATACGTTAGCCACTAACCCTTGTTCGGCCAAAATTTCGTTGATCGGTTCTACGAAAGCCTTGATGAAGGAATTTCTTTCCGCCTTTTTTTCGTTCAGCTGAGTAGCGATAAACTTATAAGTATCTGGCTCCAAATATTTCATGGAAAGGTCTTCCAATTCCGATTTAATGGCATATAAACCTAATCGGTGGGCCAGTGGAGCATACAGGTAAATGGTTTCTGAAGCAATCTTCAGCTGTTTTTGCCTCGGCATAAAATCCATTGTACGCATGTTGTGCAAACGATCGGCTAGCTTAATGAGGATCACCCTTACGTCATCGGCCAGGGTAAGCAGCATTTTCCTGAAATTTTCTGCCTGCAGAGAGCTGTTATAGTCGAAAACGCCAGAAATTTTGGTCAAGCCATCAATAATCTTGGCGGTTTTTTTACCGAATTCGCGCTCAATGTCATCCAAGGTAATATCGGTATCCTCTACCACATCGTGCAACAAGGCACAAACAATAGAAGTAGTGCCCAGTCCAATTTCTTCGGCTGCAATTTGGGCTACGGCAATCGGATGGTAAATATAGGGCTCGCCAGATTTGCGACGCATGTCTTTATGGCTGTCGAGAGCCATTTCAAATGCCTTTCTGATCTCTTTCTTGTCTCCTTTTTGTAAAGTTGATTTCGAAGCTCGTAAAAGGGCGCGGTATCTTTTAAGGATTTCCTGTTTCTCTGCCTCTAAATCAATTACTAAAGTGTTCTTCATTTGTATTTTCTAGGTAAAATTATAGTATTTTCAGCTATAAAAGATTATATTCGATTATCGTTGAAACGAATATATAAAATTAGCTTTAACTTTGCTCAGGCATAAATTTATGAAATATTCACGTTTTTTTATTCTGTTTATTGTCATGTTTCTCGGCGTGTCTGCCCAGGCACAGGAAACAGGCGTGCCTCCAATTTGGCCTAAATTGGGTAAAAACGATACGATTCGTGTGGCAGCCACAAATGACAATGGCTATATGATCCCGTGGATAGGACTGAATGAAGTAGTAATTTATGGACAGCGCATTTGGAAGTCGGCAGCAGATCAGGCAGCCTATAACCGATTAAGATACAATGTGTTAAAGGTAATGCCTTATGCCCTGTTTGCCAAGAGGCGATACGAACAGCTGGAGCGAGATTTAGCTACAGTTTCTGACAAAAAAGAACAAAAAAGACTAGTTAAAGAATGTGATGCCGAAATCAAGCGCATGTTCAATACCGAAATAAAAGAGCTGACCATTACACAAGGACAGATCTTAACCAAATTGATTGATCGCGAGGTGGGACGTACCACTTTCGACATTGTAAAGCAAACTAAAGGTGGTTTTGCAGCGTTCTCTTATCAATTAATAGCAAGAGTAGTCGGCCATAATCTCAAAAGCACCTATGATCCCAATGTAGAAAGGGACATCGAGTCGATTATTGTCAGCTCCGGCTATTACCAAAATTAAATTCATGAATCCTGACCAAACCATATACCCATTTAAAGCAAAATTGTTAAGTGGGGCCGATAAAAAATTAGCAGATTACAAAGGAAAAGTACTATTGGTGATCAACACCGCCTCAGGTTGCGGCTTCACGCCACAGCTGAAAGAACTTCAGGAATTGAGAGAGGCTTATCAGGATAAAGGCTTCGAAATTTTAGGCTTTCCTTCTAATGATTTTGGTAAGCAGGAACCGCTAGACGGCAATGCCATCGGCGAATTTTGCGAGGTAAACTATGGCGTTCAATTTCCTATTTTCGAGAAGATCATGGTGAGGGGCGCACAGGCACATCCCTTGTTTAAATTCTTGAGCGATAAAAAACTGAATGGACACTTGAGTTCTACCCCCAAATGGAACTTTCATAAATACCTGATCAATAAGGAGGGCGAAGTAGTAGATTATTTCTATTCGTTTACCAAACCAAGCTCTTCAAAAGTGAAAAAGAAAATCCAACGTTTGCTAGATGAGAAGGCAGAGGGTGGAAGGGTATAGGCGGAAGATAGCGGTTTGTAAGGTGACAGGTTTTGGTGATCTGTTACTCATTCAAAATTCAATCATGCGCTCATTCAAAATTAATAATAGATGAAATTAGATATACTTGTTTTTGCTGTGCATCCCGATGATGCGGAATTAGGCTGTTCTGGAACAATTTTAAAACATATTGCCTTAGGAAAGAAAGTAGGGATCGTTGATTTTACCCGTGGAGAATTGGGTACGAGAGGCTCTGCCGAAATACGTGATGAAGAAGCGGCAGAATCTGCCAAAATACTAGGGCTTCATGCCAGAGAAAATCTGCGGTTTAAAGATGGTTTTTTTAAAAATGATGAGGCCCATCAATTAGAGGTGATCAAGATGGTGCGCAAGTACCAACCTGAAATCATCTTTACCAATGCTTTGCACGACCGCCACCCAGATCATGGCAGGGCAGGAGATTTGGCCAATGATGCCATATTTTTGGCAGGCTTGAGAAGGATCGAAACCGAACTGGAAGGAGCCAAGCAAGAGCCTTGGCGCCCGAGACTGGTATTGCAATACATTCAAGACAGGTATATTGAGCCAGATATTCTGGTGGATATTACCTCGGTGATGGAGCAGAAAATTGCTTCGATCAGGGCTTTTAAAACCCAATTTGATAGTCCGGATACGAGTGAGCCACAGACTTATATTTCTTCGCCAGAATTTTTGGAAGCCGTGATTTCCCGCGCCCGTGAATTTGGCAAGAGTATTGGTGCCACTTACGCCGAAGGCTTTACCTCAAGAAAGCTGTTGGGGGTAGATAATTTGTTTGATTTAAGATAAGGTTTAGCGCCTGTTAAATTTTTTTATTTTTGAATATTCTGGTGGCTGGGAGTACCTGCCGGTAACATCTCTAGAGGCGGGTGTCCCCACCGGCCTTAGCTATAAGTAAAATATTTATTGGGCCTCTTACTAATAGAAAATGTCCGATTCAATTTTTGAATCGGACATTTTCTGGTTTTGGCGGGTTAGTTTAATAACCTGGATTTTGGACTAATCCCTTATTGGCACTCATTTCACGGTCTGGAATTGGGAAAACCAATTTTGGACTGTTATAAGGAAAAGCTCCAATAGCACGCTTGGTTCGTTTGTAATCATGAAGTCTAAAGCCTTCATAAGCCAGTTCTTTGTCTCGCTCGGTTAAGATGAGATCCAAGGTAGGCACAATGTTGCCCAGTCCTGCTCTGCTTCTTAAAGCGTTAATATCGTCGGCTGGTGTAGCACCTATTGCAGTGCCCAGCCTGAAATTAGCTTCTGCACGGATCAGGTATTGCTCTGTAATTCTACATACTGGGATATTGTCGAAGAAATTATACCACTTTTTGGTAAAGAGACCTGCTTTAGCACCATTGCCTTCATAAATCATCTCTGTTCTGCGTTTGTCGGTAGTGCTGTACGAATTGTAAAAAGTGGTATTAACACTGGCATCCCCGCGCCCTACCTTTCCTCCTGTAGGGTTGAGGTAGCTCGAATAAAAGGTAGCTAATCCATCGTTTGAAGAGCCCGCATTGCTTTGGTCGTTTTGCTGGATTTCGAAAATACCTTCGTCAGAATTCTTAACCCTGAACGGAGTTTCTAATGAGGTGGTGATCAAGCTATAAGGGCTATTGGTAATGATGTCATTGGCCAAATCCCTAGCCAAATCATACTTGCCTTCTTGTAGATAAACCCTTGCCAAGAATGCCATCGCTGCGTATTTGTCATCTACGGCACTCAGTTTGGTAACGGCAGCTTTCAAATCGTTTTCTACGGCTGTATAAACCTGTGCAACTGTACTGCGTGGAATATTGCTAATTATATCATCGGTTGTTTTAATAGCCTTGGTCATGATAGGCACACCAAGATTAGCATTGGGCGTAGCTGGGTCATAAGGCAATCCCCATAATCTTACCAGTTCAAAATGCATAATGCCACGGATAAACAGCGCCTTGCCCTCTATCACGTTTTTGGTATTGGCATCGGTTACTACGTTTAAGGCACCAAGTACTGTATTGGCCACATTAATGGCTTTATAGGCAGAATTCCAGGTACGGCTTACATCGGCATTGGTGGCAATGATCGATTTATTGGAAATATCCCTATAGGTACTGAAAGAACCGGTCCAATTGAGATAGCCTTCATTGGCATATATATCTGGTACAAAAACAAGGTTATTTCCATATAAATCGCCGGTAGCTAATACAGTATAGGCACCTATGAGTGCGTTTTGTACATCAGCAGTGGTACTGAGCGCAACGTCAGACGAGATAGACTGCTTAGGCTGTATGTCTAGTTCCTTTTTGCAAGACGCGAAGCCTAATAGGAGCAGGCCTGCAATCAATAAGTTTTTATTATAGTGTTTCATAATTCAAGTTTTACATCAATTAAAATCCAACATTTAAACCAAAAGTAATGGTGCGTGCCTGTGGCGGGGTGTAAAAATCATGCCCAAGCTGTACGTTGCCTGCAAACGTGGTATTGATCTCTGGATCATAGCCGGTATAATGAGTGATGGTAAATGGATTTAAGGCAGAAACATATACCCTTACGCTCTGCATTTTGTATTTGTTTACAAAAACCTTAGGCACATTGTAGCCAAAAATGATGTTTTTTACCCTCAGGTATGAACCCGATTGTACATATCTTGAAGATGGCCTTGTACCATTCGAATCGCCAAAGCGAGGCTGCGGAATTGAGGTGATCTGTCCTGGAGTTTTCCAGTAGTCCATTTGGTCTAAGGTTTGGTTATCGAAATAATCGCCATTGGCCGATTGGAAACCGCCTGCTGCATTATACAAATCATTGCCATACACAAACTGGGTCTGGATATCAAGATCGAAATTTTTATAAGAGAACCTGTTGCCAAATCCGCCAAAAAATTTCGGATTCGGATTGCCTATCTTCTGGTCTTCGGCATCACTGTACTCATTGGTAGTAGTGGTACGACTGGCATCAACATAATAAAGTGCATCTCCATTTGATGGATCAACACCCGCATAGGCTTTGCCATAGAAATAGCCGAATGGTTCGCCCTCTGAAATCCTGCCAAGGTATCTTCCGCCAGGGAAGATCGGCTGGCCTGCCAATCGGGTGATTTTGTTTCGGTTAAACGAAATATTAAATGAGGTTGACCATTTGAATGCACCAATAAAGTTTTTGCTGTTTAGCGAGATCTCCAAGCCTTTGTTTTCCAAATCGCCAACGTTCTGGGTAATCGAAGTGAAACCATTGGTTGCCGGAATAGGCACATTTAGCAAAAGGTCGCTGGTTTTTTTCTTGTAAATCTCAAAAGAGCCACTCAAACGTTCAGAAAATAAACCAAAGTCTAGGGCAAAGTTAAGGTCTGAGGTGTTTTCCCAAGTTAGGTTAGGATCGCCCAACTGGTTAGGCAAGGTACCGGCTGTACCGGCATAATTTACGCCGCCGTATAAGGTACGCGAGGCAAAGTTCCCGATTTCGGCATTACCCGTTAAACCATAACTGGCCCTCAGTTTCAACATTGAAATCCATTTGGCATTTTTTAAGAAATCTTCTTCGTTCATGATCCAGCCCAAAGAACCGGCAGGAAAAGTTCCGTACCTGTTGTTGCTACCAAACCTAGAAGAACCATCTGTTCTGATCGAAGCCCCTACAAGGTATTTTTCCTTGTATTTGTAATTGGCCCTGGCCAGGTAGGATATAAAAGTATAACCAGTTTCGAATGAACTACCAGCCGATATTTTGGCTGCACTGGCTATTTTTTCAAAACGATCTGAAGGAAAGCCTGTTCCGGTAACTGTTCCGTACCTGAATTTGGTGTCTTGGAAAGTAAAACCAACCAAAGCATTTAAGCTATGGTCTTCATTAAATACTTTGTTGTAGCTTAAAGTATTGTTGGTGTTAAAATTGATCGATTTTGCCAAATAATTATAGCTATACCCTGCGGTACCTCCTCCATCTTGGGTTTTAGCGCCCAAGTACTGCTCTTCTTCCAGGTTATTGAAATCAAAACCGTATTCGCTTTTCAGCACCAGATCTGGCGTTATTTTTAAACTCGCATAAGCCGTAGCTAAGGTTCTGTAGGTAGTAGACAAATTGCTGCCATTAACCTGATCTATCAAACCGTTATAATATACGGTATTGCCATTTAGCTCGCCGGTAGCAGGATCGTAGATCGGCTGGATAGGCGGCAATGCATTCAATTGCAACGGATTGGAGAATAAGTTGTCATTCGATACCCTGTTGTTGTCGGTTTTCGAAATATTAATGCTTCCTCCCAAATCCAATATTTTAAAGGCGTTGTGCTCTATACTGGCCCTGCCACCCGTACGCACAAAGCGGTTGCCTATAATGATACCGTCATTATTGTTATAGTTACCCGATACCATAAAACGGGTTTTGGCATCGCCACCGCTTACATTGATATTGTACTGCTGGTTATGGCCACGCCTAAAAGCTGCGTTGGCCCAATCGGCATCAGCATTGTTATCCCAGTCATTTACGGCATTGTTATCAGCCCAGAATTCGGAGGCATTGGCATAACCAGCGTAGCCTACGTTTTTAAGTGCTTCTTCAAGCAATTGTCTATACTGTGATGCATTTAAGAATTTGCCTTTTTTGGTAGGATCGCTAAAGCCGGCAAAATAGTTCAAATCTATCTTGGTTTGTCCGGCCTTTCCTTTTTTGGTCGTAATGATGACCACACCATTCGAAGCCCTGGCCCCATAAATGGCCGAAGCATAAGCATCTTTTAGTACTTCCATCGACTCGATATCATCGGGATTGATGGCCGCTAATGGATTGTCTGGTTCGGTATAGCTACCCAGTGCATCAGTTACTACAGGTACGCCATCTATTACAAACAAGGGCTGATTGTTAGCTGAAATAGAGGAGATACCACGTACACGAATTTGCAGGGCCTGGCCTAATTTACCACTGCTCGAGTTCACAAAAACGCCTGGTGCATTTCCCTGCAAGGCACTTTCGATCGTAGTTAGGGGTTTGTCTTTGATATCGGCTACACCAAGTTTAGCAATAGACCCAATTACGTCTCTTCTGTTTTGTGTACCATAACCAACTACCACTACCTCGCTAAGGTCTGAAGCTTTTTCTCTTAGGCTTACATTTAAAGTATTAGCTGAGCCTAATGCCTCTTCCTGATCGCTAAAGCCGAGGTATTTAAATACAAGGATTTTTGTATTCGCATCTACTGAGATGCTGTAATTTCCGTTAACGTCTGTCTGAACGTTCTGGGAGCTGCCTTTTACCGATACGGTTACTCCAGGAATTGGATTTTTATCATTCTCGCTGGTTACCTTACCTGTAATGGTTCGATTTTGAGCTATGGCAATACTACTCAAACTGCAGAGGATTGCACATAACAACAGTAGTTTTCTTTTCATAAAGGTTTTTTTTAGTTGATGTTATAGGACAATTAAGTAATTCAATTTACGGAAAATAGGTGATAAAAATGTTACAATCCGTCGAATGAAAAGAAACTGAACAACAAAAAGGGGTAAAATCTGTTATCATTTTTAAACCCCTTTGTTATGTCTAATCTTTTTTCCTCTTTAAAAAATGCGTATCAACTCTTTAAATCCGTTGATTTTGACAAACTGAATGCCTTGTCAAAAAAGGTGAATTTGGCACAGATGCTAGATGCAGCTGGTAACCTGGATGATGAGCAATGGCAGGGTTTGATGAAACTCATGTCTTCAAAAGGCAAAAAAAAGTCCTTGCCAGCCATCGAAGGAGATTTTTATCATTTGGGAGATGAAGCGTTAAAAGATTCCGATAGAGCCTTGCAATTGGAAGTAAGGGCTTTTTTAGAAAAGGAAGTAAAACCTATCGTTAACCAGTATTGGTTAAAAGCCGAATTTCCATTTGAACTTATTCCAAGAATTGCTACGCTGAATATTTGTGGTTTAACCTATCAGGGCTATGGATGTGCAGGCAAGTCTAATGTAATGGAAGGTATTTTGGCAATGGAAATGGCCAGGATTGACACTTCAATCTCTACTTTCTTTGGCGTGCAGAGCGGTTTGAGCATGGGCTCTATCTATTTATTGGGTTCTGAAGCCCAAAAGCAGGAATGGTTGCCAGAAATGCAACAGTTTAAAAAGATTGGTGCATTTGGATTGACTGAACCCGAGGTAGGTTCCGGCACTGCAGGGGGCTTGGGGACCACGGCAAAAAGACAGGGCAACAAATGGATTTTAAATGGGCAAAAGAAATGGATCGGCAATGCCACATTCGCAGATGTAACGATAATTTGGGCAAAGGATCTCGACGATAACCAAGTCAAAGGATTTTTGGTGAGGAAGGGAACCAAAGGGTTTTCTGTAGCCAAAATAATGGATAAAATGGCTTTGCGTATCGTGCAGAACGGCCTTATTACCTTAGAAAACTGCGAGGTTGACGAAGCGGACCGTTTGCAAAACGCCAACTCGTTTAAAGATACAGCCAAAGTACTGCGGATGACAAGGGCAGGGGTAGCTTGGCAAGCGGTGGGCTGTGCCCGTGGAGCCTATGAAGCTGCGCTGGCCTATACCCAAAAACGGAAACAGTTTGGCAGGCCCATTGCTTCTTTTCAGCTTATCCAAAACCATTTGGTAGAAATGCTTTCTAACTTAACCGCCATGCAAACACTGTGTTTTCGTTTGTCGCAATTGCAAGATCAGGGTATGCTTACCGACGAACATGCTTCTTTGGCCAAAGTGTTTTGTTCGATGCGCACCCGCGATATTGTGAGCAGGGCGCGCGAGGTAATGGGGGGCAACGGAATTTTGTTGGAATATGATGTAGCCAGGTTCGTAGCCGATGCAGAAGCGATTTACTCTTACGAGGGTACCAAGGAAATCAATACGCTTATTGTAGGCAGGGCCATTACTGGTTTTTCTGCTTTTGTTTAATTATTTTTAACGTATGAATTTACGTTATCTCCTCTTGTTTAGCCTATTATTAATTGGCCTATCGGGCTTTGCCCAAAAAGAACTGATTCAAATTGTTCCAGAAAAACCGCAGATAGGGCAAAAACTGACCATTAGTTTTATGCCTAAAATGCCTGTGCTCAAAGACAAACCGATACTGGTATGGAGCTATAGCAATTTTTATGAAATGCCTACCGCTTTAACGTTGGCGCAAAATGGCGAACGCTGGGAAACTTCGTTCGTTATTCCAAGGTATGCCAAATACGCCTCTTTTTATATCAAACAGGGCGATAGCATTTACAGACCAGATGCCAAAAGCCACTACGATCTGATTTTTTATAAGGATGACAAGCCGGTATTTGATACCTACTTGTATAAATCGTATAGCCTAAGTGCGCAGATGGGAAAATCAGATTCGATAAAAATCAAGACCAATCAGTTGATTAGTAAGGAACTGGAGCTTTATCCTCAAAACTATGCCGCCAAATTAAGGCAGTTGGCTAATCGGATGGCTGATGACAAAATTAATGCCCAAAAATACCTTCAAAGTGCTTTGGCTATCATCGAGCAGAAATTAAATGAAAATCCAACGGATATGGGTAACGTTAATCAGGTGACCATGGGTTATTTAATCATGGGTGAAAATGCAAGGCTGGATACACTAAGGGAGCAATTGCTCAAAAAGTATCCGCGGTCTGAAGTAGCTTATGAGTTTTTATATGAAATCGCCTATAAAACCAAAGACGAGCGAGAAAAGGTAAAGAAACTAGAAACGTTGCTGTCTTACACAACCCAAGGCGAAAGCTCTAGTGTTTCGGGTATACACCAAAGCCTTTTTGAACACTATGCCAAAGCTGGGAACGAACAAAAAGCACTATTGCATGCACGTGGCGTAGCAGCCGTACAAAACCCTTGGTTGCCTAGGGAACTGAAAGAATTGGCAGTAACGCTAACCGAAAATAATCTGGCCTTGGATACGGCTAAAATGTATGCAGAAATGTCGCTTGGAAAAGTAAACGATTATCCTTTTGGGGTAATCAGGTATTTTCCAGAATATGGCTATATCCCAGGCTATGTAGCCAATAAGGAAACTCTGGTTGAGCAGCAAAAGGGAGAAATCCTATCAATTATCGGTAGCATTTATGTAAGGCAGCAAAAATATGATTTGGCCGAGCAAACCTTAAAAGAAGCCTTAAGCCTTTCAAAAAATATAGCGGTGTATCAGAACCTGGGTTATTTGTATGAGCAAACCGGACGTTCGAGACTGGCGTTTGATGCCTATCGCAAAATCTTGCTGCAGATGCCTGTTGATTCTGCCGTGCTCGCTAACTTTAAAAGAAATTACATCGCCTACAATGGCAGCACCACAGGCTTTGAAGCACAATTGAGTTCATTACAACGCGATTGGGAAAGCGAAAACCTGCCAAAGCTGCAAGCTACCAGGATAAACAAACCAGCGCCAGCTTTTGGCAATGTATACGATATGAAAGGAAAGCTGGTAGATCCTACACAATTAAAAGGCAAAACCATTGTCTTGGATTTTTGGGCCACTTGGTGTGTGCCTTGTATCGAAGGCTTTCCCTACATGCAAAAAGTATATGATCGATATAAAGACCAGAAAGATGTGGTATTTATGATCATGAATTCAGGTTCGAAAAACTCATTGCAAGACGCCATGAACTGGGCAAAGAATGCGTCCTTTACTTTTCCGATTTACTATAATGACCGTAAGCTGGCAGAAGCATTTAATGTAACTACTATTCCTTCAACTTTTGTTATCGATGCTGAAGGGAAAATCCAATATCGTACCGTAGGTTTCGAAGGTCCCATAATGGAATCCAAACTTGCCTTAGCCCTGAAAGATGTAATTGGCAAATAAAATTTGGTTTCTGCTTTGCAGTTAAAATTTCTTTAAAGGCACTTTTTTGTGCCGATTTTCGCGATTCTTAATGCCTTTTGATTCATAAAACGTTTTATGGTGCTGTTTTGACGAATATTAATCGCTTTTTTTAGCTTTTGGCAAACATTTGTGTGGAAGAGAAAACGGCGGTCACAATACAATTTGGCCTAAATATGCATTTTAAGCATATTTAACAAACGTTTGCGTTAAGTGTAGGTTTAACTTTATTTCCTTTTAATTGATTAAGGATGTTTTGTTTTACTCATTCGAAAATGTGCGCTTTGCAAAAAGTCATTCTCCGATTTGCATTCCCCAAAAAAATACAAATGCCTAGGCATTGTCAAAAAATCGAACATATCTTCCAGATTTCTTCACTAAGTACTTCAATGCCAATGCGGTAAAATAACCGCGGATTGATCGGCTAGAATGAAAGTATTTTAGCTTAAAGCGGTAAGATATTAACAAACGTTTGCGTAGTATCCAATGAATATAAAATTGTTTTTAATAAACAAATTGCAATATCAAATGAAAGTAAAATAACTGTTGGTTAATTATTAAATGACAGTAAGCGACACATTCATTTGATGAAGAACCACGAACCAACCAACAACCAACTTAAACTAAATCCGATATGAAGAGAAATCTACTTTCCCATTTTACATGCTTTTTTATTGTACAGCCCTTGCTTAGGCCAGTGTATAGTTTGCAACGCTTAAAATAGCGCCAACCCCTAAAAGGACTTCAGTTCTTTCCATTACGTACGATCCACTTATTAATAAAAAATAAAAATGACTAAAATTTTTACGTGCATTTGCTGTTTCTTTTTAGTAGCTGTTTTTGGACCGATGACCGTATATGCCAATTATACAAGTCATCACGTAGCCAAAGCTTATTTTGCTTTTCAGCAGGATACTTCCAAGAAAGCCAATGCTGCTACTTCGCAATCGGTCGATACCATTGGCCAAATGATCAAAAACCTACAAAAATTTAAAGCCAACCGCGATACGATCAATATCCGTTCGTCTGCCCCGGTTCCAAATTTGTCTTTGCAGCAGATTATTAAAGGAAGCTTGGCAGGTGTATATGTTCAGGAGCCCAATGGAGAGCCAGGAACGGAGCAGAGTATGATTGTTCAGGGCGCCTCGGGTTTGCTGTTCGCCAAAAAAGACATTTATGCCTTGCAACCCGCCGTTTATTTGAACGGGGTGCCTTTGGTTCAAGACAATCCCTTTGCTTTTGATATCCAAAAATATGATTACAACAGGGTAGGCCCGGCAACTAACCTGCTATCTCAGGTTAATATAGATAACATCCAATCAATTGTTGTAGTGAAAGACCCTTACGAATTGGCCAAGTTGGGTCCAAATGCGGCCAATGGCGCCATTTATATTACAACCAAAAACGCAAAGGCTGGGGTGAGAGACATTAGCTTTAACTCTTATTTTGGTTATGTAGCCGCGCCAAGTGTAAATACGGTAAACGGGGTTTATGAAAATAATTTTCGCAAGCCTTTTTACCAGAAATATGCCAATGCTTCAAATTATGCAAGCTATGCCTCTTATTTAAGGGATTCGACAAACACCGCTTATTATGGTCCTTCTAACTGGAATGATTTGTACTATCAAAGTACGCCAACCTTCTCGGCGGATTTAGGAATTACCGGTGGTAGCGAACGTGCCAATTTCAGATTCTTTGGTTCGGGAACTAAAAACGCTGGTAATGCCGATGACACTAATATCAACAGGTATAACTTGTTTTTTGGTATCAACATGGCTCCTTTTGAATGGCTTACCGTATCGAGCACGATAAATACAGCTCGCTTGGATAGAAACAGGAACAAAAGTTTAAGAGATCGTTTTGCAGAAACTAGGTATATTCCTGATTTGAGTAGCCCGCTTTCTCCAAATGCCTCTATTTATTCGGGCTATTTGGACGAAAGTGCCCGCAATGTTGATGATAACCGCTCTAACATTTTAAATGGAAACCTGACGCTGAGCGCGAAAGTAAATAAGATCGTAATTACTTCGAGCCTCGGATTCGATTACAACGAAGGGATCCGAGATTACTTTACTCCGTCTACCTTAATGGATGGCGTGAGTTATGTGTCTAACTACTTTGGTTACAGCCAGCGTTTGTTGCTAAACAACTATGCTACTTATCAATACGAGGTTAATGCCCAACATAGCATCGATTTCGAAATAGGCCAAAGTTTTCAGGGCGATACTTATAAATACAATTATGCCAGGGCTTACAATGGACCTAACGACTATGTGAAATTGAACATTGTTGAAGGCAATGCTGGCGATGATGACTATTTAAATACTTTGGCGAGAGATGGTTTTTATGTATTCAGGTATATCGATAAAGAAAGAAACAATTTGTTTTCTCTTTATGCTTCGGCAAAGTACAAGTATAAAAACCTGCTTACCTTGAGTGCATTGTTAAGGAGAGACGGTTCTTCTAACGGTCAGCCAGACAGCAGGTGGGTAACTACGCCCGCCTTTAATGCCCAATGGAATTTAAAGGAACAGTTTTTTAAAGACAAAACCTTCTTTGACAATTTGCATTTGAGTGCAGGTTGGGGTCGTACGCTTAGGATTTTCCAAGACGACCGTTTTGCTGCTGGACCACAGTACCGTTCGGAAAATGGATGGTTTGAAGAACCTACCATTCCTGGCTACGGTGGCCGTTTGGGTATCAACAGGCCCTATGACAGCGGTTTTATCGGTTATAACATTAGCCTTCCTTATGCCGATAGAACCAACTTAACTATCGATGCTACTGCACTGAAAGGAAGATTGAATGCCGCGATTACGCTTTATAACCGTAACGATAAAAATCAGGTTATCGGTTTGCCGGTGCCGCTTGAAAACGGATACACTGCCAATTACCAATCGGGCATGGACATTAATAATAAAGGTGTAGAGCTTTTATTGAACGGCGTAATTATCGATCAGCCAAAATCTTTCAGCTGGAGTACGGGATTAAATTTTAATTATAACAAAAATGAGCTTGCTGCATTGCCAAACGGCGTAAAGGAACTCATTTACAATACCGATAACAAATTGGTGGTGGGCAAGCCTGTAGGCAGTTTCTGGCTGTATACTAACAATGGCATTTACAACACCAATGCCGAAGTGCCAACAGGAATGACTTTTAACGGCATTCCAATGAAAGCCGGCGACCCGAAATGGGTTGATTACAATGGCGATAACAGGATAGACAACAAAGACAAAGTTTTAACAGGCGATAGGTTGCCAAAATTTGTTGGTGGCTGGAACAATACCCTGAGCTATAAAAACTTCGACCTTAATTTCAATTTCATCTTTGCCTTAGGCCAAAAATCAATTAACCAATTCGAGGCCACCCGTTATGGTTTCGTGAACCGCGAAGCTGGCAACGACATCAATTCGGTTAAGGAAGTTTCTTCATGGCAAACCTTTGACAACGAAAAAACCTATCCGATCTATAACCCATGGAGCGATGTGGATGCTTACCGTACCGATCAGGATTTGTTCTTAGAAAACTCGTCGTATCTGAAACTCAGATCGGTAACGCTTGGCTACGATTTTAGCAAAACTTCACTTTTCAACAGGAGTTCGGGCAAAGGCATAAGAAGGGCTTACCTCTATGCTACGGCAATGAATTTATTTACCATCACAAAGTTTACCGGTGTCGATCCAGAGCTGATCAACTATAACGGCTTTTATGATGGAGCTAATTTAACGATCCCAAGAACATTTGTACTGGGCTTAAAACTGGATTTATAAAAATATTATAGCGATACGATATGAATAATATGATCAATAAAAGGAACGGTTTTTATAAAATCTCTATTGGAATGCTATTGTTCCTTATTGGTTTGGGCAATTTCTCTTGTAAGAAAATTGACGATGTACAGTCGACCAGACTGGCAACCGAAGAAACCAACTGGAAAACCTTAGAGGATGCAAAAGCCAATTTGCTCTCTGCTTATGGCTTGATCCGTTCGGCAACGGTATCAGATAATACCCATTGGCTAATGGGCGATTTGAGACAAGGAGATTTTACGATTACCAATCGTGCGGATTTAAAAGCGATTGTTAATGGACAGCTGAATGCATCTTATCCGGTAATTAATCGAATTACCAATTGGAGAAGGTTTTATGCAGCGGTAAATGCGGCAAGCTTGTTCATCGAACGTTCGAAAGAGATTGTGTCTCGCGACCAGCGCTATACCGAATTAAACAACAATGTAGATATTGCACAAGCCAGGATGATCAGGGCCTTTGCCTATTTCTATATGGTAAGGCTTTGGGGAGATGTGCCATTGTTGACCTCCTCACATGATGGCGACTTTGTAAAATTGCCACGAACGTCAAAAGACAAGATATTGTCGTTTTGTACCAGTGAATTGTTAGCAGCAGCAAAAGTAGCTCCGTTTAGGTATGGCGGTACCGACCCAATTATGCCAGGTTTATATTATGGTGCCAACTGGCCGAGCTGGAACGGTATTGTTTTTACCAGAATTTCAGCTTATGATATATTGGCGCACATTGCAGCTTGGCAAGGCAACTATCTAGATTGTGAGCAGTACACCAGATTCTGTACCGAAAATTATGCCATGTCAAGCGGAGATGGCAGTTATGGACTGGGTTATATCGGTATGGGCGAGTTGACAGAAAATGAGTACAACAGTCCTTTTGCCTATAAAAGGGCCACGTTGATTGTGGGATTTGCATTTGAGGCAGGTAGCGGACTTTCTACCGCCAATGGCCATATCGAACAATTAACCCTGGCTGCCCCATATATTCCGAAAGTACAGCCAGAAATGTTTGTGCCTAAAGATAGCATCATCAAGATCTTTACCAATCCCGACGATCTTCGCTTTAGCTATGACTTTATTACGAACACTTATAGGAAAAACTACTTCACCAACTTCGAATCGGAACAACCCGTATTTAGTAAGATTAAGGTTATCTATCCAAGCAATACATCGGGCAACGTAACCTTGTTCAGTTCATCAATGGTATTTAGCCGAATGGAAGAAATTACCTTGCTCAGAGCTGAAGCCTTAGCAGTTTTAGGTCAGCGCGAAGCGGCTATTAGTGCTTTAAACAAAGCCGCCGACCAAAGAGGATTTGAGGTTTATCAATCGAGCTCTAGCGAAGACCTGATCGATGCCATTTTTAAAGAACGCAGAAGGGAGTTGATGGGCGAAGGCTGGAGATGGTATGACATTATAAGGTATAATCGGATCAAAAACTCCAATGGAACTTTTGCCACTAAGAATGGCGTGCCAATGACTTTTAAGCAGTTTGAGGCAGCAGGGGGCATTTATTGGCCGGTATCGCAAGATGTAATCAATGCCAATTCCTTAATCACTCAAAATCCATATTGGCAATAGTTGACAGATAAAATAGATGACAATGAAACCGTCATACAAAGAACTTAAGTCATGACAGCTTCATTACCACTGAAAAAAAACTATAAAAAAATGAAACATACATTATATAGAAATTGCGCATTTGTTCTTTTGGCTCTGTGCTGCCTATACATGAGCGCCTGTAAAAAAAGCGAATCGGAGTTTTATGATTATAAAAATACGGTTCAGACTTTTAATGGTTCGGCATTTGATTATTTGAAGTCGCAACCGGGCACTTTCGATTCGCTATTGCTGGTTTTAGAGCGTATTCCAATTTTGAAGGATTCTATCACCAGCGGCAAAATTACCTTGTTTGCACCAGTAAACAAGAATTTTGAGGCCTCTATCAAATACCTGAATTTACAACGTAAGGCTGAGGGCAAGGATCCTATCTATTTGAGCACAGCCGACATTAATGAATTAGGCTTTATGACCTGTAAATATATCATCAGGGGTAATAGAGGCTCAGATGCATTTATTAACAGCGCCGACGGGTTATTGCTGAATTCGATCATCATCAACTATCCGATGCACATCAGGTACATCAGACAGAGCTCTTCTGGCTATGTTGGTGGCGGTCCGGCGGTATTAAATTTTAGTGATACCTATGGTTCTAACTTCCAGGATTTTTGGACCACCACCACTACCAATGCCGTAAATATCAAAACCACTAATGCAACCATCAATATCCTAACCCCCTTGCACAATTTTGGTTTTGGCGAGTTCACAGACAGATTAGATCAATAGCCTAAGAATGATGAAAAATACGAGATACTTATTACAAGCACTATTAACCTTATTGGGAGGGAGTATGCTTTTCTTATCGTGCAAGAAGAATCTGCCAGATGCCAGGTTATCAATAGCTAACGATACACAGTTTATACAATACAACTATCAGCCGGTTTTAGGCAGAAATACGCTCTTTACCAATAATTTTCAGTACGGCAATTCGAGTAGGCCATTGGATTTCAAGATTGTAAACATGCGTACTTTTACTGGAGAGCCTGCACCAGAGTTGACTAACTTTTACCCGGTAAAGGTTTGGAAAACGGCTTATGACGGTACCGAAAAATCGCTGGCCGAAATTGAAGCCAAGCGCACCACAGAAAACCATCAGCTTTTCGAGATCCGTCCGCACTCTGGAGAGTTTATGATGTGGGCCGCAGCCAATTCGAACATGATCAAGGCACAGCCCGATTCGGGTTATGTGTTCGATGTAGAAATGTCGAATTCTGGAGGCAGAAAATATTTTCAAAAATTCCGCTTGTCTCCTTTAAGAGAACGCCCTTACGAGCCCTCTAACCTAGATCCGGTTACTGGCCAGGCTACTTCGGTTTCGGTTAATCCAACCGGAATGAATATCACGGGTACGAGATCTGGTCAGCCATTAAATTCAAACGACGTACAGGTGTTGTTTAACAAAGTGGGCAATGGAAACAGCGTGAAATTCAGGTTTGTAGATACTTTGTTCAATACGATCAACCCCGACAAGTTTGCCGCTACAGATTGGGCCAACGTAGTTCATGGCTTTAATCTGATCAAAGATGCAACAGGAGCAAAATATGATGTAGCCTATCCAATTCCTTGTACCAGCTATCCTACCAAATATACCACCACTTCGGGCGAACAGGCGAGGGCAGTATTCAGGTTCAACAGACAGGCTTTTGGTAACGTGCAGCAGCAATGCTATATCGCACTCAACTTTAATATTTATGAGAAGGGCGACTGGGAGATCATCTTCTGGTTTAAGAGGGACAAACCAAAATTCGACAATGATTAATGAAAACAAATAGATCACAACAAAACATATTTCCGATGAAGTATTTTTACAGCATAGCTATTTTATTGGTTTTTGGTTTTCAGCAGCTTGCCTTTGCTCAGCAGAAGATTGCGGTTACAGGTACAGTGGTTGACGGCAGCATGAAATCAAAAGAAACCATACCCGGGGTGAGTATCCTCGCCGATGGCAAAGTAGTAGCCCAAACAGATCCAGATGGCAAGTTTAGGGTTACGGTAGATCCAAATGCAGAACTGGTCTTTAAATATATCGGCTATAAAACTGCAGTTATTAAAGTGGGTGGCCGAACCAATATTACGGTAACCCTAAGCGCAGACAATACGACCTTAAAAGAAGTAAATATTACCTCTGCGGGTTATATCAGCAAGTCAAAAACCTTATCAACAGGTTCAAGTGTTAAGATTTCAGGTAAAGAGCTCCAAGGGCAGCCGGCAGGCGACGTAATTTCGCTCTTGCAGGGTAAAGTTGCCGGTTTGAATATCCAAAATAATACGGGTGCACCAGGTTTTAGGGGCTCGGTTGTAATTCGTGGTATTTCTAACATCAGCTTATCAGGATCTGGTAACTCCACCTTCCTTACGCCAACCTCACCGTTGTTTGTAATTGATGGGGTTCCTGTTGATGACAATACCAATTATTCTTACGGCTTCCAACAAGCAGGTCCGGGTGTTTCTCCAGCCTCTCAAATTCCGCCAGATGACATCGAAGACATCGAGGTGTTAAAAGATGCAGCGGCTACCGCCTTATATGGTTCTCGCGGTGCCTATGGTGTAATTTTGATTACCACCAAACGTGGTAACTCTAAAATTCCCGTGGTTCGCTACAATGGATCGGCCTTTCTTTCAACCGTGCCTCAGTTGCGTTCGGTAATTGGTGGCAAGGGCGAGCGTTTGTTGAGGATTGACCAGATCATGCGTTATGATACTACAGCCAACCATGCCATCGGCTTAATTAATGGTACGCCGTTTTTGGCCGATAGCTTAAATGCCTATTACAATAACTCTACCAATTGGCAGTCTTATTTTTACCGCCCTACATTTAATCAAACCCATAACCTGAACGTTTCTGGGGGAGATGTAGCTTTTAACTATAAGGTAGCTTTGGGTCTTTATGATGAGAAGGGTATCCAAGAAAATACGGGCTATTCTCGTTACAATGTAAACATGAACATGACCTATAACCCTACCAGAAAATTTAAGCTGATAGGTCAGTTGAACAACTCCATACAGAAGCAGCAAACGGGAAGTGGCAATGGATTGATCAACAGTGGAGTGGCATCAGGGGGCAGCTCGTCTTCGCTCTTGCCATCACCCTCGCTCTATTCATCGGTTAACTCGGTATTGGGGGCTTTAACAACCGATAACGACAACAAGATTTTAAACACTTTTGCTACGATTAATGCCGAATATGAACTGATACCCAATTTAAAATTGGCCACGTTCTTAAACTATACCAACCAGTCGAGCACAAAGGATAATTTTTCTCCGGGTGCTTTAAACAGCAACCAATCTCAGTACTATACCTATAACGATCGTTCTACGAAACTATACAACCGTAGCCAGGTGCAATATGTATACTCTATTAAGGAAAAGGATGAAGATGCACACAACTTTGCAATTTTCGCCTTTACAGAATTGAATGCCTCTTTTTTTAAGGCCGATGCGATTTTGAACCAGAGAGGGGTAAACGACCAGTTGAGAGGGCCATTGACCAATATGACAGATTATGTGACTTCATTGGGCGGAACGATAGACTATAACGATTTTAGGTCGATTGCATTTGCCGGCCAGTTTTCTTACAACTACAAGCAAAAATATGTATTCGACTTTAACTATCGTGCAGATGGTGTTTCAACAAACGGACCTAACACCGGCTTTAAACGTAATCCGGCAGTAGCTGTGAAATGGAATTTTGATAGGGAGAAATTCATGAGCGGATTTAAATGGTTGAATTTTGGTGATATTCGTTTGAGCTACGGTTCTAACATTCAGCCAGTTGGTAATATCTACGATGCGTATGGCAGGTATAATGCAGGCGATAGGTACAATAATTCAAATACCGTAATCTTAGAAGTGGATAAGCTGCCTAACTTGAGCTTGCAGCCAACCAAGTCTACCACCTATAATGCGGGTTTTGATATCGGTGTTTTTAACAATAGGCTTTCCTTTACTTTCGATACCTATTATAAACAAACCGATAACCAATATTGGGAAAAAGACCTGTCTAATACCAATTCATTCTCTAAAGTTGCCTCAAACGAAGTGAGCAATGTAAACTATGGATGGGAATTTCAGGCAACAGGCCGCCCGTTAAGCAGCACAAGTCCATTTAAATGGAGCATTTCGGCCAACTTGAGTATCAATAGAGAGGTTTTGGCAGCGCTTCCTGATAAGTTAAGAGAGAAAATTTACGAAGATATATCCAACTTAGATCAGGATACCTATTACAGGTTAGGGATCAGTTCCTTGTCTAACTACTTGTTTAATACAAAAGGTGTGTATAGAACAAACGCCCAAGTACCTGTCGATCCGATTACTGGTTTGCCTTATAGAGTGGGCGCCAATGGCAGGTTAAACTACTTTAAGGCTGGCGATCCGATCTTTACCGATGTAGACGGCAATTATGTACTGAACGATTACGATAAGGTGATTGCCGGTAACTCTCAACCGCAGATTACTGGAGGTATCAACTCTTTGTTTCAGTATAAAAACTGGAGTTTAGAAGTGAATGCATCTTTCACCTTCAAGCGCGATATCCTGAACAATGCTTTGGCCAGTCAGTTTTTGAACTTTAACAACCCAACTACCTTGGGTGCATTGGTGCCACTTTCTGAGTACAACTATTGGGTAGCCAATGGAGGTAATGCAACCTATGCCAATCCGCTTGATTTTGTAAGGTCGAGTATTATCAATCCGTTCAGGTATTCGCAAACCCTGTTTCAGGAAGACGGCTCTTATTTTAAACTGAATGCAGTTAAGCTGTACTATAACCTGAACCAGAAATTTAGCCAAAAATTTGGAATGAATAGGGCGAGCATCAATTTTACCGCTTCGAATTTGGGCTTTATTACCCGCTATTCTGGTCCAAACCCAGAGAACGTAACGAGTGCGGGAAGAGATAGTTCGGGTGGCTATCCGCTTGCTAAGCAGTTTACTGTTGGCTTAAACGTTGAGTTTTAATCTTGGAAATTATGAAAATGAAAAATATTAGATATGCATTGGTGCTGGCCGTAATGGTCTTTGTAACACCAGGATGTAAGAAATTTTTGAATGTGGAACCGATTGATGCCCTTTCTGGAAATAATTTCTGGAAAACCAGGCAAGATGCCGAAGGCTTTACCAACGGCATTTACACCCTGTTTAGAAATAAAGTGGCAAGCGGAAGCGACCGTGTGTTCTTTCCGGCACTCGATATCAGGTGTAACTTCGTAAAGGTGGTGAGCATGGAAAACGACGGTACAAATCCTTTTAACAACCTCATTAGCAATAACCTTAAATCGGTTGTTTCTGGTACTACCAGGTATGACAATGCCTTTAAGCAATTGATGGACTGGAAAGGTTTTTACGATGTGATAGCAGCTTCAAACATCCTTTACAGCGAGATTGATAAAGTGCCTTCAAACAACCTATCGCAAAGCGAAAAACTGCGCTACAAGGCCGAAGCAGTTTTCATGCGTAACCTGGCCTATTTGTTTATTTGCAGGCTGTATGGCGATGCGGTTTACTATACCGAGGCTTACCATAGCTCGGCATTGCCTCGTACCCCACAGGTAGAAGTAATGAACAAATGTATTGCCGATATGACGGCCGCCAAGAACAACCTGCCTACTGCATATGCTGATGCCTCATTAAATGGCTTTAGGCCAACAAGGGCAAGTGCAGTGGCGCTATTAATGCATTTGAATATGTGGGCCGCCGCCTGGGATACCTCAGATAAAACAAAATACTATAAAAACGTATTGTTGCTGGCCGAAGAAATGGCAACCTATACCAATTATAAAGTGTTGCAGGTAACTCCAGAAAATACACTCAGAATTTTTAAAGGACGCAGTTCAGAAAACTTGTTCTCGGTATTGCAGGAAGCAAATTATGGAGAGGGTTTTTCATTAACCGCCAACTACTCTTATTTCTTTTCGCATTTCCCTTACCGTGGTACGGTATCAAAAACCGCAAGTTTTATGACTTACGAAAAAGACTACATCACCAAACTTTTTCCTTCGAGCTCAGATGCAAGATTGGCCACATGGTTTGAAAATTACAATGCGGAAAACGGAAGTTTCCAGTTTAAAAAATTCATCAATACCTATACCACTGGTACAGGCTCATCAATCTCTATTACAAATGATGACAGTGCGGTTATTTTTAGGTTGCCAGATATGTTGTTGTTGGCTGCAGAAGCGGCAGCGGAGCTGGGCACAGAAGACGTAGCCAGAGGATATGCCAACCAAGTAACTCTTGCATCTGCGGCAACCCCGATTACTTCAACGGGTGAAGATTTGAAAGCGGATATTTTTAAGGAAAGATGTAGGGAATTAATAGGAGAAGGCCAGTTTTATTTCGATTTGGTACGTACCAAAAGAGTAACCAGTTCTGATTTTGCCAAAAACCCAATCGGGGTGGGCAATTTCAATGCGGGTGCCTGGACTTGGCCTTTAACCATCAGCGCAGCCGAACGCTCCGCAAATCCTTATTTGGTTGGAAATAATTATTGGAATTAAAATATTAAAGAGATGAAGACGCAAAACAGAAATAAAATAGTAGTGCTTATGCTTGTTTCGGCATTAATGCTGTTGGCAAGCTGCAAAAAGTATTATTTTGATACTGGTGTACATGATGCAAAATACAATGGCAGCATCTTGCAGTATTTAAAATCCAAACCAGCTTTGTTCGATACCACGGTAAGGGTCATTAACCTGGCTGGGATGAATGATGTGATCGACAAGGAAAACGTGACTTTCTTTGCACCACCAAGCGGTTCGATATTTAAATCAGTTAAAAGATTGAATATCTATCTGCGAACCAATGGCAAGGATACCGTGTCTAAACTAGAGCAGATCAAACCCGAAGTATGGAAAAATACGCTTTCGCAATATGTTTTTAAAGGTTCGTACCTGCTCAAAGATTATCCGCAACGCGATACGCTATCGTACATCGCCTATCCGGGGCAGGGATATACTTCTTACAGTGGCCGTATCATGAATATTGGTGTCATCTTTAACGATGCTGGAGGTGTAGCTTATGCAGGCTATCGCCAGTTGTATTTGGCCTATATCCCAGATTTGTCAAATCCGCAGGTTGCATTGGTTAACATTCCGGTTGCTACATCAGATATCCAGCCTACCAATGGTGTATTGCATGTACTAAACAGAAACAAGCATAATTTCGGTTTCAACACCGACACCTTTATAGAACAGGTGATTTCTGCCGGAATATTGCCCCCAAGTCCATAGATCTTATTACCGTAAACTCATAGAAAATGTTAACTCATATCAAATATAAATCTGCTCTAGCCCTCTTAAGTGTGTTTGCGCTTATTTTGGTAGTCGTTTCTTGCCAGAAAGACAATGCAATAGGGCCAGATCCCTACGCCGGCGGAAAGCAGGCATTGGGCATTAACTTCATCTCTAAATCTACAGATCCAGATATTGTAACGGCTGGTGCCACATTAAGCCTTAAAGTAAACGGGCTGATGAAATTCAAAGACAACTTCAAGTTGTACGTGAACGAGATCGAAGCCGAAGTTTTGAATTATACCGACAGTACTATTGCTTTTAAAGTGCCATTAACCGCCAGTACAGGTAGTTTGTGGATTACCGCACAAGGACAAAGCTTTTTTGGACCTATAATTAAAGTGGGTGGAAAAGTGGTGGTCGATGATCAATTTAAAATAGTAAATGGTGCAAGCAATACCAATGGCTCAAGTACGGTTTACGACCTAGAGCAATTGCCTACAGGACGGTTTTGGGTAGGTGGTGCATTCAATAGCTTCGAATTAAAAGGAACCGACAAAGTGCCAAATGGAGGTATTGCCCAAATTGATGCCGGTGGTGCTTACATTACCAACGATATCAATTTTGGAAAAGGAGCTGGTGGTGGTGCCAAAACCATTTATTCGATCAACAGGATTACAAGTGGAGCGCAAAACGGAAAATATATTATTGCCGGAAATTTTACCAGTTATAATTCTACCCGATCTAACAGGCAAACCTTAAACAACATTGCCAGGCTAAATGCCAATGGAACATTAGATACCATCAGATCTATGGATAAAGATGCGGCTGGAAACTCTTTGGTTCCTATTGTTAACCCTAAGCCAGAACAAACCTGGAAAAATGGAGATACCATTTCATCCTTTAATGCAGGTGTGGATGGAACAGTGAGAAAGACATTTGTATTTGGAGAGCAGGTATATATCATCGGTAACTTCCAGAACTTCAAAAGGATGTACATTCCAAACTCTTCTTACGACGAGAAAGTATATGACGTAACCAGAATGAAGCAATTGGTAAGGGTAAATGCCGATGGCACTATGGATTCGACATTTCATTACAATAAAGCTACCCGTCAAAGTGCTGCAGGTGCGAATGGAGCCATTATGGATGCCCTAATGCAGGCCGATGGCAAATTGATCCTGGTAGGAGGCTTCAGTACTTTTAATGGAATTCCTGCCAATCATATTGTGCGTCTTAATTTAAATGGAAGCGTAGATAACAGCTTTTTAGCTGGTGCAGGAGCCGATAACGATGTCTATTCGATCAGGTATAATGCCACTACCAATAAAATCGTAGTGAGCGGTACTTTTGCCAATTTTAATGGAAAAGCAGCTTCAGGCTTAGCCTTGCTTAACGCCGATGGCAGCAACCTGAGCACTTTTACAGGGCAGGCCATTACAGGTGGTACAGCTACTTTCGCCGCACAGCTGAACAGTGGCAAAATCTTGGTAACCGGTTCTTTCAGCAAATATGGCGATTACCTGCGCCAGGGATTTATGGTGCTGGAAGCAAATGGACAATTGGCCGTGGGCTATAACAACACCGGAGGTTTTCAAGGCCGTGTATATGATATGATCGAAACGCCGGTAGCCAATGGCTCGCAGGTGATTTTGGTAGGTGATATCCTGAGGTTTAATACCGTACTGCCTCACAATGTACTCAGATTGATCATCTCTAATTAATGGGCTCTTAATTTATTAAAATATGAAAAGAATTATAAGATCGGTTTTTAATTTAAAAACATTGGGCATTGGATCCCTGTTGGGCTTCATTTTGCTAAACGCAGCCTGTAATAAAGATTTTGATAATGTATTGCCGCAAACGTTCAAAAACGATACGGCAGGAATTGGCAATGGCACTAAAAAGGTTTTATATATCATTATAGATGGCGTGCGTGGTTCGGTAGTGAGAACAATAGCACCACCTAATTTAACGCAGCTGACAAGCAAAGCCATTTATTCGTATGATGGTTTGGCCGATTACCAGCTCAACCCTATCACCAATGCAGCAGCATGGACCACCATGACAACCGGGGTAGATTATACAAAACACAATGTAACCAGCGAAAGCTTTGCCGGTCTCAATGTACAGACTACGCCAACCATTTTTACCCGACTAAAACAAAGCTTGGGTAATGTAAGGACGGTTTCTTTGGCATCTACCGCGGCCTTTAATGATAATTTGGCTGCCGATGCAAGCGTAAAGCAAAACTTGCCCGATGATAAATCGGTTAAAGACGCTACCATAAATGAATTGACAAGTAACGATCCTTCTGTATTGGTTGCCCAATTTCATGGCGCCGAAGCCGCAGGTGCAGCCAATGGCTATACCGAAAGTACACCGGCTTATACCGGTGCAATTAGTACTTTAGATGGTTACGTTGGGGAGATATTGACAGCGTTAAAAGCCAGAAAAGGCTATGCTAACGAAAACTGGTTGGTGATTGTCGCCTCTAATAAAGGGGGTGCTAGCATTTCTGGTGGCTTGCCAGGTTACAACATCTTTAACGACGCTTCGAGAAATACCTACTTGGTTTTTTACAACCCAAAATTTAGTCCAAATCGGGTAGATCAGCCTAGTGTCAATAGCTTGCCTTATACAGGCTTTGCCCCAAATTTTTCAGGAAACAATGGAAGTTTTACTGCTGCGACGGCCAATAATAATACCATTGGAGATTTTGGTACCAGTGGTGATTTTACGGTGATGCTAAAAGTGAGAATGGATCATTCTTCAACAGCTTACCCTCCGTTTATAGGAAAGACCCCTGATTTTAAAAGTGGTAGCGGTACCTCTGGCTGGGTATTCTTTTCGGCAGGAGACACCTGGACGATGAAGGTAGCAGGTACAGGAACGCAAATTGGCGGAGAGAAGGTAAGAGATGGCATTTGGCATACGTTGGCGATGCGTATTTATAACAATAGTGGTCGTAAAGCCAAAATATACACCGATGATAAAATGAGCGTGGAATTAAATCTGGGTTCGGCTAACATGTCTGCGCCTACAGTTCCATTTACGCTTGGCCATATTAATTCTACAGAATCTAACGGAACAATTAATGTTTTGATTAAGGACGTAGCCATTTATAATATTGCTATTCCCGAAGCAGATCTATTGCCTTATATGAGAAAAACGATAAAGAGGCCAACGGATTTATATTATGGCAATCTCCTTGGCTATTGGCCTTGTGATGATAACCAAGGGAATATAATTAAGGAGGCATCAGGTAAAGGGGTTGACCTAAACTATATTGGGACTCCGAACTGGAAAACCTTTAGCGATATCTCTCCAAACATTTCTCCTGAAATTTCACAGGCGGCTTATATGGCAGTACCTAACGGAGTTGATATTCCGGTTTTGATTTACAACTGGATGAATATTGCCGTTCCCGCACAATGGAATTTAATGGGCAAGGCCTATATCCCTACAGTTAACTATCCAACTAAATAATAAAACTAAAAAGAGATGAAACTTAATCAGTTCACTAAATTGTTTGTGCTTGTTTTATTATTGGCTACTGCAGCCTGTAAAAAATATGGCTATAATATTCCAGATGGCTATCCTGATAATTCTGGTAATGAAGCCACTGGTAAAATAGATACCAATATGGCATTGATCGATAAATCGATGTATGCTAAGGCTAGGGTATTTCCGGGTTTGGTAGACCAGGCCGAACCTCGCGTTAAAGACGCCAAATTTACTTTAGATCTAAACTTTACCGATCAAACTACAGATAACCTGCGGATTTCTGTGGCACCTCAGCCTCAGTTCAGTACAGGTTATTATGCCGCTCCTGGTGAGTTGGTGAAAATCGTTGTTCCGGCAGGTATCGAAGGCTTGAGCGTACAGATTGGCGGTCAAACCGATAACCTGGGCGGTAAATATCCCTTGTTAAGAGATCCGGTAATTTTTACGCGCAAACAATTGTATGCCGGCGTAAACTATATCCGTAACCTTTATGGAGGTACCATTTACATCAACGCTAGTTTTGCCTACCCTAATCCAGTAGAATTTACTATTTCTAATGCGGTAGTTTCTCCAGATTTTATCTTGGGCCAAAGCACCGATGATGATTGGGTGGCCAAAGTAAAGGCTTCGAATGTGCCATGGTTGGAATTTAGAAGCAAGCGCGTAATCTTCCTGATGCCAAGAGCAAAGGTAATCGCTACTTTCAGCTCTGCTGAACCTTTAACCAATCCAACCGCAGTATTGACCAAATGGAATGATGTATTTGACCTGGATTACAACGGATGGATGGGCCTATCGGATAATGCATCTGATGTGAAAGACCGTAGTCCGCAAGGACCATGGAGAGGGGTATTGGATATTCAGTTGTCGGCTGGATATGGCCACTCAGGTTTCCCTTTTGTAGGAACTGATGATGCCGAATGGTTTGGCAGCTTCTCCAGTCTGAAAAAGATTTCTACCAGCCAAGGCATGTGGGGCAGCTACCACGAATTTGGACACAACTGCCAGCAAGGCAAAGTATGGAGCTGGAGCACACTAGGCGAAACTACCAATAACCTGTTCAGCTTTAAGGTAGCGAATAGAATTGGTGCCGATTACAATATCCTGCACCCGGCGGTATCAAGCGGTTTTCCTCAAGCTATTGCCTATGCCTCGGGTGGTGGTGTCAAAAACTTTGATACGGATGCCGCGATGAACGATCCGTTTAAAAGGATGACCCCATTTGTGCAGATCTTTGAAAAATATGGCTATGGTGCAATGACCTATTTATACTCGCAGGCAAGACACGCCGAGCGCTTGAATAGCAGCGACATTACCATGCACAATTTTGTATATGAAAAGCTCTCTGATTACGCGAAAACTGATCTATATCCATTTTTTTATTCTTGGGGGATAAATGTAAGTGATGCCGTAGTAACAAAGGTTTCGGCTAAATACCCTCTTTTAAATACGCGTCTATGGACCTATAATCCTTTAAATAAGACTGGAGGTACGGGCGCTTTTACCTGGCCGATAACTATTACAGCCAGTTCTGTTGAGCCAGGAGCAGAAGCCTCTGCCATGACAGATGGTAATAACTCAACCATATGGCATTCTAGATGGTCGAGTGCTCCATTGGGTGCTTATCCTTATACTTTAAACATTGATGCCACTGTAAGCCGTACCATTAAGGGTATCTACTTTGTGCCAAGAGGAGACAACAGTAATGGTAGACCAAAGGATATAGAAGTATTCAGTAGCATAGATAATGTAACCTATACATCAATAGGAACTTATCAAATTACCAATGGAACGGCAAAGTACACCTATACTTTTCCGAATCCTATCAAGGCCAGATACTTCAGGGTAGTACTTAAAAATTCATGGCCAAATACGCAAAATGCTGCATTGGCAGAACTGGGAGTGGTTGAATAATAATTTTAAATTTCTAATAGATGAAAGCTATAAAAAAAATAATGCCACTAACATTGGTGATTACGATTGGCCTAGTGATGGGTGGTTGCAAAAAATACGACAATCCGCCACCAATATTCGAAGAACTAAAGCCTGTTAGCGATGTGCAAAGAAAAGTGCTGGTCATCAGTATTGATGGTGTGACCGGAAGTGAGATCAAAACCATTGCGCCACCCATCATCACAGAGTTGCGTAAAACATCTAAATATTCTTACGAGATGCTCAAAAGTGGGGTGGGTACCGATGCTTCTTCATGGGTGAGTATGGCAACGGGCGTAAGTTATTCCAAGCATCAAATCAGTGCAGAGAGTTTTGAGCGCACGCAAGACCCAGGTGGCGATGATCATGCCCCAGTGGTATCCTACAGAAACGTACTTGATTACATTACACAATACAAAGCTACCAAAACGGCTATTGTAACGCCATGGGTTAATCTGCGTACTTATTTGAGAAATGCAGATTTTGCACCAGTGGCAAATAGCGATTTGGCCGTTAAAGACAGCACCATCAACATCTTGAACAAGCAAGATAACCTAGGCGTAATGATGGTTAACCTTAGAGACGTAGAGGCTGCGGGTGCAAACGGAGGATTTGTGGCCACCAATGATAATTACAAAAATGCCATTCTAAAAGCTGATGAATATGTAGGCAATATCCTTGCCGCTGTAAAAGCCAGAAAAAACTACGCCAAAGAAGATTGGTTGGTGATCGTAACCACTAACCATGGCGGCAGCAGCAGCAATCCACAATTAGGATTTTTAATGGCTTCTAACAAAAACTTTAAAGAAGAAAAATTACAAAAAAGAGGTTTTAATACTGTTCAGTTTACTGGATTTTCAAATGCAATAGTACCCAAGGACAATGGATTATATGATATTGGTGATAAAGGGGATATGACGATTCAGGTACAGACCAAATTTGCCGGAGGCCAAAGCTACCCTGGGTTTTTGGGCAAAACAAGTGGCATGAGTGAATCTAATATTACTGGATGGCTTTGGTTGCAAAGTGGCAGTAATTTCGGGGGCTATGCCGGTGGAACATTGAACGGAGGTGCAGGAAAAGATGGGGGCTATACAGGCGGGGGTTCTATTTCCGATAATGCATGGCATACGTTAACTATGACTATTAAAACTACACTTAATGGGTCAAATGTAGTAACTGCAAGAACATTGAAAATGTTTCTGGATGGCGTACTTAAATCTACAACTGATATTGCGGGTAAAAAAAGTATAACTGTTGTCAATCCTTTAACTTTGGGATTTGTTAAAGTTGATAATTCTGGTGGCGCTACTTTCAATGCAGCTAACCTGCAGTATTTCAATGTTGCTTTAAGCGATGCGGCTGTTTTAGCAAATCTTTCGCTAAAAGATATTACCAAGCACCCAAATTATGCCAATTTAAAAGGTTTTTGGCCAATTGATGAGGGTACTGAAAGTATTTTAACCAATAAGGCTCCAGGTGGTTATGATATGGTCTTGTCTGGACCTTATTCTTGGAAAGCCATGGGTACGGATGTACCTCCGGCTACAGCTTTAGACCCTAACGCCGCAGGTAAATCTATTGTGGTTACCCCAACTGCAGTATCAGCAAACATGCTGTATTGGATGAACATTAAGATTTTGCCAGATTTTAGTATTGATGGCAATCCCTTCTTGAACCAATTTGAGTTAGAATTTTTAAAGTAGTTTAAAAATAAATTTAGGTAAAAAAGCGAAGCCCCGTCCAATTGGTCGGGGCTTTTTATTTGAAACATTAGCGTAGGCTACAATTGTGGCAATATTTTCTCCATTACATCCATGCCTTCGTCTATGTGTTTTTGCTCAATGCATAATGCCGGACGGAAGCGAATGGTTTGGTTGCCACAGCCTAAGAACATCACATTGTTTTCCATTCCTTTTTGGATAAAGCTGTTGCGGATTTCCTTGCTCGGGAAATCAAAGGCACAAAGCAAACCACGGCCACGCACATTGCTCATCTGGGGATGTTGGCTAGCGAGTGCAGTCAATCTTTCTTTTAGATAGGCACCTACCTCTGTTGCATTTTTGCACAAATGATCATCGTGTACAATATTTAAAATTTGTGTAGAGCGAACCATGTCTACCAAGTTGCCACCCCAGGTAGAGTTGATACGTGAAGGAACCTTAAACACGTTCGTCTCGATTTCTTCCACTTTCTTGCCTACCAAAATACCGCAAACCTGCATTTTCTTGCCAAAAGCAACAATATCTGGGCGGGCTTTTTCGCTAAAATGTTCATGGCACCAGAATTTGCCCGTAAGGCCAACACCGGTTTGTACCTCGTCATAAATCAAAAAAGCTTCGTTTTCATCAGCCAGTTGACGCAGCTGGATCAGAAATTCTTCACGCAAATGGTTATCGCCACCTTCAGACTGGATAGGCTCGATAATGATGGCACAAATGTCGTCCTTATTATCGGCAAAAGCCTGTTTTACCTGAGCAATAGAGATTTCTTCGCTTGAAATCGCATTTTTTAAATTATCATCGGCCAATGGAAATTTCACTTGTGGTACCGATACCCTTGGCCAATCGAATTTGGCAAACCATTTGGTTTTATCGGGCAGGGTATTGGTTAAGCTCAAGGTATAGCCTGTACGACCATGAAATGCCTTTTCAAAGTGCAATACTTTAAATCCTTTTTCTTCTTTGTAGCCTTTGGCAAAGTTTTTCTGAACCTTCCAGTCCATAGCCACTTTAATGGCATTTTCTACAGCTAAAGCTCCACCGGCAATAAAAAAGGCATGAGGTAGGTAAGCGGGAATACCAACTTTGGAGAATGTAGCCACAAACTCTGCATATTGTTGAGTGTAAACATCAGAGTTAGAGGGGTTAGCCAATGCTGCCAATAAAAGGTTATGCTTAAAGGCCTCGTCATTGATCATTTTGGGATGGTTATAGCCCAAAGGCACCGATGCAAAGCAGGTAAAGAAATCGAGCAGTTGGCGCTTGTATTTCGAATCATAAATATAAGCACCTGTACTTTTCTCCATATCATAGGTCAGGTCGAAACCATCAGCTAAAATATGTTGCTGCAAAGTTTGGTTCACTTGGTCTGGCGCTACACTAAGTTGATACATAAAATTTATATTTTGGTGTTTCTCAAAAGTAACTAAATGTGCCAAATTATCAAATCTGAGCACTTTTTTGAGAAAAAGTCAAAAACTAGGTTTAAACTGTTTAAAGTATGATTATAGACAAAAACCAATTTTAGACTACACATATGTGGAAAACTTTTTAAGCTGATTTATACTTAACCGACAAGAAAAGAAGGGTTATACGAAGCTTTTCATTGGCTGATTAGTTCATTGGCTGATTAGTTCATTTGTGCCTTTATTTACTGAGAATTGCCAATTGTAAACGGATTTCATCTTAAATTTTCGATGTGCCTATGTGGTGTTTAATCATTAATGAATGAAGGGTTATTCAAAGCATCGCATTAGTTCATTAGCCGTTAGTGTCTTTAATTTACTGAGAACTGCCAATTGTAAACTGGTTGCCATCTTAAATTTTCTATGTGCCTATGTGGTGTTTTTTAATCACTAATGAATGAAGGGTTGTTCAAAGCATTGCATTGGTTCATTAGCCGTTAGTGTCTTTAATTTACTGAGAATTGCCAATTGTAAACTGGTTTGTCATTCCAACGTGAGGAGAAATCTGAGTTGGATAAGGTTCTTTAGAGATCCTTCGCTTTGCTCTGGATGACAAGTTGGTTTAGGGAGATTGCTTCGCGCGTTCGCAATGACGACTGGCTATTGACCATCAACTATTAACCATGAACTAAAATACTATAGACTACCGATTAAATGACGTACCTTACCTTGAATTTAGAACGAGTGCGATGAGGTATGGAGTAGTAATTAGTTTCAATTCTTCAAAAGGAATGGGAAACATCAAAGACAATACAACCCACGAGGAATATGCTTTCTCAAAAGAAGATTGTCCACATGAAGTAGAAATCCTCGACGAGGTAGCTTTCGAACCAGTTATTGTTGATAATAAGAAAACGGCTACAAAGGTCAAGCCGAGTTATTAGCCATTCATTGGCTGATTGGCTCATTGATCATGGGTTTATTTGCTGAGCTGGTTACTGATAACTGACAATCGTCAGCTATTTTCTTTACAGATCCTTCGCTTGCTTGGATGATAACGCTTTTAGTATTTTGACTATAGACTTATAGACTATGGACAATTCGTACAAGACTAAGAAATCGCATTGTAAAAGGCATCCCGGTAAATATCGCCCAAGGCAATTACCTGATCGGCAATATAAATGCGGTTGCGCTCAACGCTGCTGATCTTGTTCAATGCCACGATAAAAGATTTATGCACCCTTAAAAACTGCGGACTAGGCAACTGTTCCTCTGTTTTTTTCATTGTCTGCAAACTGGTGATTTTCTCGGTGCTGGTACAAATCACGATATAGTTTTGCATCCCTTCTATATAAAGGATATCTGCTGTGTTTACACGGACGAGTTTATATTCGGTTTTAACAAAAATATGATCTATCTCTTTGTCGCTAGGTGCTGATACAGGTAAAGGTAAAGGAGCATTCTTTTCTGCCAATGCATTCAACACAAATTGGGCCTTTTCTGCGGCTTTATAGAAACGCTCGAAAGAAACGGGTTTCAATAAATAATCAATCACGTTGTTTTCAAAACCCTCCAGCGCATATTCTGTATAAGCGGTAGTTAAGATGACCTGGCATTTATCCTTAACAATCTTCATGAACTGAAGCCCGCTCAATTCAGGCATTTGAATGTCTAAGAAAACCAAGTCTATGCCACCCTCGATTACTTTATTGAGCGCCTCTAACGGATCGGTTGTACTGTAGGCCAATTCCAAAAACGGGACTTTGGTTAAATGGTGCTTCAGTACATCTATGGCCAAGGGTTTATCATCAACAATTAGGCAACGGATCATAACAAGTCTATTTTGAGGTCAACGGTAAAGGTACTGTTTTGTTGGTCAATCAGCAGTTCATGTTTTTGCGGATAAATCAAGGCAAGACGTCTTTTTACATTCACCAAGCCTATGCCACCCGTCTTATCTTTTTTTAAGGTATTGACCTTATTCCTTACACGCATGTGAAATTGATTTTCGGTTATGCCCAGTTCGATTAGGATAGGCTCGCTTTCGTCTTTAAAAACACCATGCTTAAAGGCATTTTCAATAAAATTGATCAAAATTAGGGGTGCGATTTTCTGATTCGTAACTTGTCCTTCTACCTTAAAATTGATAAACGACATTCCTTTTTGGCCAATGCGCTGCAGTTCGATCACATTTTCAAGGTATTCGATTTCCTTGGCCAAGGGCACATGCGTGTCATCGCTTTCTCGCAACATGTAACGCAACAGCTCAGAGAGTTTAAGCAGGGCATCAGGCGCTTCCTCACTTTGCCGTTGGGTGAGTGAATAAATATCGTTAATGGTATTGAACAAAAAATGAGGGTTTACCTGTGATTTCAAAAAAGCCAGTTCGGTTTTGAACTGCTCCTTTTCGGCGATCTCTTTCTCCACGCGCATGGTTCGCCAGTCCATTAGATAGCTCAGCAACAAGCCTAAAAAGATGTGGATGAAGTTAGCACTGACTACAATCATCGCTGCGGATAAAAAACTGAGGTCTATTTCATAGCTTTTCCAGCCTATAGATGGATAAAAATGCTGTTCGAGGTAATAATACAAGGGCGCAAAAGTTAATATCGCGCCTAAAAGCGAAAGAACGTATTTAAAAATGTTGCCTTTCTTTAAGCAATAAGGCACAAGCAAAAGATAGTTCACATAGAAAAATGCTACGGAACAAGCTGTTTGAATGAGCTTAACGGGAAGCACAATACGCAAAAATAAACCCCAGTCTATTTGACTGCCTAAAACACCGGTGCCTAGGGCTACCAATAATACCTGAACAAATACCAGTAACCAGTAACCGATATGCAGGTAGCGGATGTTATGCTTCTTCATGGCTTAAAAATAAGCTAAAAATGATGGCCTCATCAAATAGAATACACCAAAAGCCAAATTTCATTGACGAAATGCTTCATTTTCCACACTTAGGGCCTAACGCGAAAATCTAACTCTTGTCAAGGAGTTTTGGGCTTTCGTCAATCGCTTTTGTCGAGGCGTTAAAGATGCTCCACCTTTGAGACATCAAAACTAAGAACATGAAAACGAAAGCAATCCATATTATTCTATTTACAATTTTAATGAGCTTTGGCCTGAAAGCAAAAGCACAAACAAGCCTACAACAGGAAAAGAATATTCAGAAATTTATCCAGGTATGGGCTTTGATCAAGTATAAATCTCCCCAAGGCATAAGTGGCAAGTTCGATGCCGACAAGGTATTTCTAGCCAACGTCGCTTCGGTAAGCAAAGCCGACGAAGCTACCTGTAACGAACAACTATTGGCTTTGCTGAAAGAAAACACAATTGGAGTAACCAAAGTTAAACCAATAAACGATAAAGCGCTATACCTTAATAAAAACCTAAATTATGACTGGATAAAAGCTTATCCCAAAAACCTGCAATCAGAATTGAAGCTGTTGGTTAGCAATACAAATGCAACTGGCAAGCACTATTACATTTCGGCAGATGGCAAAAACGCTGGATTGGTGCCTAACGAACCTGTATACGCTGATTATGATTTTAAAAGCGAAGCCATGAATTTATTGGCCTTGGCCAAAGCCTGGGCAGCTATCGAATACCTGTTTCCTTATAAATACGTGATTGGCCGAAACTGGTGTGATGTATTAGCAGAATCTATCCCGATGTTTAGGGCTGTCGATTCGAGAATGAGCTATGAAAAAGCAGTATTGACACTAGAAAGCGCCATTAATGATACTCATGCTGGTGGATTTATTGGGCAGATGAAAACCTTGCCAAAAATCTTTAAACTGGTCTATTATCCGCCATTCGACTATCAGGTTGACCAATGGACAATTGTAGTGAAGAATTTTTTGAATGATTCTTTGGCCAAGGCCTCGGCTATCAAAGTTGGTGATCAGATTGTGGAAATCAACGGAACAGCTACAGAACAGTGGCTAAAAGAACGCAGCGCCTTGTTGCCGGCTTCTAACTATGCGGTAAAACAGCGCCACCTTTCAACCGATTTTAAAGGAACTGCTTTCGCTTTTGGTGATTTGCCCAGTAAAACCTTAACAGTAAAGGTACGCAGAGGCAATGCATTGTTAGAGCTGAAATTAGAAATGCTAGAACGAAGCAATAAAAACCATGTTGCCCTGATTAATGCCTACTTTAAAGCAAAATTAAATGAAAGATGGGCGCCTAAGGGCTACGAAGAACTAAATGGCAATATTGCAGTTGTAAGAGCTGGTAATTTTATGGAGACAGGCTTGCCAGAAGATGATGCCGCTTTAATGGAATTTTCAAAACAATTGAAAAGTAAAAAAGCGATCATTTTCGATATGCGTAATTATCCGCAGGCACCGGGGCTGTTCTATTATTTTTTGCCGACAGCTTTGGGCAAGCCAGCCTTTTATTTCGCTCGCTATTATCGTGCAGGGCTTAAAAATCCGGGTACTTTTGTAAAACAGGAAGCCATAGAGGATTATCTCTCTAAAGACATTAAGCCAATGGGCGATTTGTATACCGGCAAAATTGTAATCCTAACCAACGAAAATACACAGAGCATGGGCGAGTGGTTTTCCATGATGTTACGTCAGATTAATAATAAAACGATTGTTTTGGGCAGCCAAACTGCCGGTGCCGATGGCGATGAGAAGCAATTGAATTTACCGGGAGGCTATGAGTTTGCATTTACAGGCAATGGTATTTTTTATCCGAACGGAAAAGAAACACAAAGAATAGGCATAATCCCTGATATCGAATTTAAACCAAGCGTAGCAGAAATTGCATCAGGTACAGATGTGCAACTACAAAAAGCGATCGACTATATCAACAAAATCAAATAAACGCAAATGTAAGGTTCAAGCTAGCTCAAAATCTGGGCTAGCTTTTCTTGCATTCCCCAAATGCCCAACAAGCCCCCAGTATGGATGGCTAATATCTTGGCGTCTTTTTCAAAAGCACCATTTTTGGCCAAATCGTTAATGGCAAAGAAGAGTTTTGCAGTATATACAGGATCGACCAATAAGCCTGTTTGCGCAATGAAATCCTTCATAAACTGTAACAGTTCGGGTGTGGTTTTGGCATAGCCACCAAAATGATAATCGTTATGAAGGCTGAGCTGATTGAGCTTGCTTTCGTATTTAGCTATTTCAGAGGCGATAAATTGGCCACCTTTGAGCACAGGAACTACATGAAGCTGGGTAGCTAAGTTTTGCTTGTAAATGCCCTTCAGTAATCCTGCAGCAGTAGTGCCGGTGCCTGCCGCACAAAAAATATGGTCATATTGTATGGACAACTCGTCGATGATTTCAGCGCAACCTTGTACCGCTTGGGTACTGGCTCCGCCCTCATCTATGAAATAGGCTTCCGCATCTTTACCGAAATATCTGTCAAATAGCTGTTGCTTGTCTTTATAGCTTTCCCGGTCTACAAAAATCAAGTGCATGCCAAAGAGTTTGCAGAGCAGCAGCATTTCGTTGTGAACCGTTTCGCCACGAACAAAAGCTGTGGCCTTAAGTCCGTTTCTCGAAGCAACAGCTGCCGTAGCTACCAAATGGTTAGAATAGGCGCCGCCAAAGGTTACCAAATGCTTTTTATCCTTGCTTTGGGCATCGGCCAAGATGTATTTCAGTTTTCGCCACTTATTGCCCGAAATATAAGGATCGATCAGATCATCCCGCTTCACCCAAACTTGCTTGAGGTGCTCAAAATTGATGGCTTGAATGGGACTGTAGATTTGCATAAACAAAAAGCTCCACCAAAGAGAAGCTTTTTTGCCGAGGTTTTAAAATTTTTAGGCTATTTGCCGAAGCCAAAGCCAATACCTGCATTTACATATTGGTATTTGGTAGCTGTGTAAGAGGCATAAAGCCTTAAAAAAGCGAGATCTAATTGAAAGCCAAGGCTGGCTCTAAATCCATCCAAGTCATTTTTAATAGCTATAGGGTCGTTAAACGTGGTCGTTTTGTTAGGATCGAGCAAAGTAGGGGTGCTGAATTGGTAGCTTCCCAATGCCCTTAAAGTTGAATTGGCGCTGTTATAGCCTATGCTTGCAAATGGGGTAAATGCCAATAGTTTTTTAGAAACAATCAGCTCTGAGCTAAACCCGTTGACTTTAATGTCCAATTCCTGATTTGAATTGGATGCACTTGTATTTACGTGCAGGGGCAGGCTGTAGTTAAGGCGGGTAAAGCCTAAGGCAATGGCTAAATTAAAGGGAATCAGGTTTTCTCTTTTGCCCAAAATTAGCGGAAACAGCTCTGCTTTGGCACCAATACCAAACATGTCGATTTTTCCAGCGTCGCTACCCAGTTTGATCTTTGGTACATAGCGAAGCGAAACATCAATATTTCTAGGCAGGCCTACCGTTAACTGAACCTGCGGAGATGGCACAAAATTTAAACCAGAGCCCTGAGGCAGGTTAAAAGTTTCGTTGGTTGGGGTTCCATTGTAGTATAAACGCATATTGGCACCGCTGTTATTATCGCCAAAAGCCGTAGGACCTGTACTTGGTCCGCCAGGAGTAGCCGGTCTGATGTTTTGCAGACCAAGCGTATTTACATCATAAGAACGGTCTGAAGAAGGCACAAAAGCCAAAGTTGCCGTAAAGCGCAAATCAAAACGCAAAAAACCTTGCCTCTTGGCTGTATTGTTCCAACCTGAATTTAAACCGACGCCCAAACCCTTGAACAAAGGGTTCATGTAAGCATTGATTAATTTTGTTGCATCTTCGGGCCCAGACTTAAATAAGCCTTCCACATCTTTTTGGGCCATCAACTGGAAAGGAAATAAAAAAGCGCTTAGGATGAGAGTTATCTTAAGCGCGGATGATTTAGTTTTCATCTTCTATACCTGTTTAAAAATCCAATCAGTGTTTGAAGTAGATCTTCCTGATCAGATAAGGAAAAAAGTTTAAGATAATCTTAACATTTTGAGTAAAATTTTTCATACGCCCACCTATTTAGTTCTTTATAAGTGCTGTATAAACAAATAGCGAGCCAATTTGTTTTTTTCGGTATTATCAAATTGTTAATCCTATTTTTGTGGCATGGAAAACCATAATATTGAGCAGGAAGAAGAGCAGGACCTATTTGAGCATTTTAATATTGTTGTAGATAAAGGACAGTCTTTGTTGCGAATCGACAAGTTTTTAATGCACCGGATAGAGAATGCCTCCCGTAATCGGATTCAAAATGCCATTGATGCGGGTAATGTACTGGTCAATAAGAAAACAATCAAATCAAGCTATAAGGTAAAGCCATTTGATGAAATTTCCATCGTATTTGCCCATCCGCCCCGCGATACCGAAGTTTATCCAGAAAATATTCCATTGGATATCGTTTATGAAGACGAAGACCTTTTGGTGGTAAATAAACCTGCGGGAATGGTGGTGCATCCAGGTTTTAATAACTATACAGGTACATTGGTTAATGCTTTGGCCTATCATTTTGAGCAGCTGCCCACTTTGCCAGGCAATGATGGCCGGCCCGGATTGGTACATCGGATTGATAAAGATACCTCTGGGCTTTTGCTCATCAGCAAGAACGAAATTACGATGACCAAATTGGCCAAGCAGTTTTTCGACCATAGCATTACCCGAAAATACGTTGCCTTGGCTTGGGGCGATATAGAAAAAGACGGCAGGGTAGAAGGCTACATTGGCCGAAGCCTGAAAAACAGGATTGTGATGGATATGTATGATGACGAAGAAAAAGGGAAATGGTCGGTAACTAATTATTCGGTATTGGAGCGCCTGGGCTATGTCACGCTCGTTAGTTGCCAATTAGAAACCGGCCGTACCCATCAGATCAGGGCGCATATGCAACACATCGGACATCCTTTGTTTAGCGATGCCAATTATGGTGGCGATAAGATTTTAAAAGGAACTACGTTTGCCAAATACAAGCAGTTTGTGGCTAATTGTTTTGAGCTGATGCCGCGCCAGGCGCTACATGCACAAACTTTGGGCTTTATTCATCCCACTACCAAGCAATACTTGGAATTTGAAGCTCCTTTGCCGGCTGATTTTGAAGCCGTTTTAACTAAATGGCGTAATTATTCTTTACAAGCACAATAAGAGATGTCGCAATACATTTTGCATAACGACGAGTTTTTTGCCGCAGACGAAGCGATAATCAAATCGAGTAACCGTGGCTTTAAGTTTGGCGACGGACTGTTCGAATCGATGCGCCTGTGCAACGGCAAGCTCCAATTTGCAACTTTGCATGCCGATAGACTAAAGGCCGGAATGAAGGCTTTAAAGATGGAAGGCTACGCCCTGCTCGACGATTATTTTCTGAAACAAAAAACCACTGAGTTGCTCAAGAAAAATAAAATGAGTGGTAATGCCCGCTTTCGCCTTTCGATTTACAGGGATGGTGAAGGATTATATACTCCACAAAGCAACAAAGTAGGCTATCTTTTAGAATGCAAGCCCTTGGAAGAGCCTTACTATGAGCTGAATAAAAAAGGCTTGATCATCGATGTGTACGATGAAATTGCTAAGCCCATCAATAAATTGTCCAATTACAAAACCAGTAATGCATTGTTGTATGTAATGGCTGCGTTGTACCAAAAACAGCACCGCCTGGATGAAACCCTGATCTTGAACCAAAATGGCTTTTTGTGCGAAAGCATGAGCTCTAATGTATTTGTAGTTTATCAGAAGCAGATCTATACGCCGGCCTTATCCGAAGGATGCGTGGCAGGAGTAATGCGCAACGTTGTATTGCAATTGGCCAAAACCCATCAGTTGCCCTTGATCGAAGCACAAATTAGTCCGGAGATTTTAAAGGAAGCCGAAGAAGTATTTGTAACCAATGCCGTGAGTGGCATCCGTTGGGTAATGGGCTATGGCAAAAAGCGCTATTTTAACGAAGTGGCGAAAATGTTGAGCGAGAAGTTAAATTCACTGGTTCATTAGTTTGTTATTGGCTGATTAAAGGATTAGTTATTGGTGAATTGCAAACTGAATTTTCTAAAAAAAGATTGCTTCGCTGATAAAAGTCGGCTCGCAATGACGATCCTTGCACTAAGGACCATAAATTATAAACCAACCCCTCTTCCATCTCCCATCTTACCTCTTCCATATTACAACCCAACCATTGAAATTAACCTAAAATTTTAGTAATATTGGTTACACACAAATTTAACCGAAATGAAAAAATTACTCATTATCGTGATGGCTTGCTATGGCCTAAACGCTCGTTCGCAAGTGAACGAATCCAAAAACTTTATGTACTTCTATTCCGATTCCACGGTTTATGCCCAAAAGATCAGGCTTCGTCCCGATTTTGCAGGTTCTTGGACCTTAAGGGCCGATTCTCGGCGAGTGCCTACTGCACAAGTCAAGTTCTTTAGCAATGAAGACGGTTTTTTTGCCAATACCAGGAAACTCAATTTTTTTGGAGAGGCCTCGTTTGCCGAGAGGATTATTGAAGGGAAAATTAACCTTTATCAACAAGTAGTTTATGACGATGTTCCTGTGGAGACAGACTATTATAGGTTTAGAGCCTACAGGCGACAAGTGGTGAACACCCGAATGTTTTTTAATAAGGGTTTTTTAGATTTGAAAAGAGTAAATTATAACAACCTCAGCGAAGCGATGGCCGACAATCCGAAAAGTTTGGACCTGTTAAAAAGCTACCGGAGCAGCAAGAATACGGGTACCATCATGTATGTTGCGGCTGGAGCAGCAATTATTGCTGGTGCCATTACTTTTCTTTCGGGCAATGACTTTAAAAACAATCCTAATACAGGATGGAAAGAGCTTGGCGATCGCAATTACACGGGAAGCTACGTTTTGATGGGAGCTGGCCTCGGTTTAACCGTAGGAGGCTACCTCATCCAAGAATCTGGCAAGAAAAATATAGAAAGGGCTATCGAAAACTATAACCGATAGTCCAATAAACAAACAGGCAGGCCAATGGCAAGCCTGTTTGTTTATTGATGTCATTAGTTCATTTGCTGATTAGTCAATTGCAAACGGTCAACCGGTAACTAGATTGCTTTGTCGTTACTCTCCTCGCAATGACAGTTTTTTGACTACAGACTATCGATCATAGACTATAGGCTATGGACCATCGGCCACTAACCGTCGACTATGGACTATTAGCTTAATAGCCGCATTCCCCTTAAAAATTCTTCAATTGGCATTCGCTTCTTGCCTTCGTATTGGATATCGTTCAACTTTAAGAAACCGTCTTTCGTTGCAAATTTAAGATAGGTTTTTCCATCGGTTAAAAAGGCTCCGGCAGAAATGCCAGGTTCTTTTTCTTCCAAGTTCGCACCGAATATTTTTAAGGTCTTTTCGTTAAATATGGTAAACGCTGCAGGATAGGGGCTCAGGCCTCTAATGTGGTTATAAACAATTTGAGTAGGCTGGTTCCAGTCGACCTTGCAAAATTCCTTAAAAATTTTTGGCGCCATTTTAAGCTCCTCGCTGTGTGGCTGCGGTACTTCGTTGTAATCGTTAGCTTCGATGGCTTTTACGGTTTTAACCAATAAACTCGCACCCAGTTCCATTAATTTATCATGCAGTGAACCTGCAGTTTCATCGTCGCCAATGGCCACAGAATCAGAAAAGATAATATCGCCGGTATCAATTTCCTGTTTGAGGAAAAAAGTGGTTACGCCACTTTCCTTCTCTCCATTGATGATAACATGATTAATTGGGGCGGCGCCACGGTATTGAGGTAGCAAAGAGGCATGCAGGTTAATGGTGCCTTTGGGTGGCATATTCCAAACCACTTCCGGCAGCATCCTAAAGGCAACTACCACCTGCAGATCGGCCTTAAGCGCTTTAAGGGCTTCAATAAACTCGGGGTCTTTCAGCTTAAGTGGCTGCAGTACGGGAACTCCCTTTTCAACAGCATATTTTTTTACGGCGCTTTCGCTCAGCTTTTGTCCACGTCCGGCAGGCTTATCTGCTCCTGTTACTACAGCAACAACATCCAATCCGGCCTGTAGCAGGGCATCTAAAGAGGCAACGGCAAAATCGGGCGTACCCATAAAAACTATTTTCATATTTGTATTGTTATTCCCAGCACACAAAACCGCATTGCTGTTTAGTACAAAACTAAAAAAAATCACTCAAATTGTTCGCTGTCCCTATGGTTTCAACCGAAGAAGTAATCAATTCAAGCCACCTGGTTTACGTTAATCCGGCTATGCCAGGGTTTTATAGAAAAGGTAAGCCAGGCAAATTCTATTATGAAGATACCAAGGGCAACCGGCTTAAAAGCGAGGCTGATCTAGAGCGCATCAAGAAATTGGTACTGCCTCCAGCCTGGACCGAGGTATGGATTTCGCCCAAAAAGAATGGCTATTTGCAGGCAACAGGTCTTGATGTTGCCGGAAGAAAACAATACCGCTACCATCCAGATTGGACTACCAGACGGGCCGACCATAAGTATTTTAGGCTGCTGGAGTTTGGCAAGGCACTGCCCAAAGCCCGTCTGCAAATTGCCAAAGACCTGAGAAGAAAAGCCTTCGACGAAAGAAAAGTGCTGGCCATTAGTTTGCGTGTAATTGAAGAGACTTTAATCAGGATTGGGAACGAAAGCTATAAAAAAGCTTATGGAAGTTATGGTTTGAGCACCTTGCGGGATAAACATTTTAAGCAGGAAGGCAATCGGTCTTTTCTCACTTTCGTGGGCAAAAAGGGCGTTAGTCAAGAAGTGGAGCTGAACGATAAAAACTTGGCCAAATTGGTTAAAAAATGCAAGGACATTCCCGGACAGGAGCTTTTTCAGTTTTATACACAAGGCACAACGCATAAAGCCATCGATTCGGGAATGATCAACAATTATATCAGGGAAATAACGGGTAGCGATTTTACGGCCAAAGATTTCAGGACTTGGGGCGGTACCTTGGAGGCGTTAAGGCAGTTGGCTTGTTTAACCCAACGATATCCAGAAATGTCTAAGCAAAAGATTATTGTAGAGATGCTTGATTGTGTGGCGGGCAAATTGGGCAACACGAGGGCTGTTTGTAAAAGTGCTTATGTTTATCCACAATTGTTAACGGCTTTTGAAGAAGACCGTTTGCAACCTTATCTCAAAAAAATCAATATTGAAGTCAGCACAAATAAAGACGCAATACGTAATGATGAAAAGATATTGTTGCAGTTTTTGAAGAAAGAGCATCATTAGCCCTTATTTCATTCGGCCTTTTAAGATGAATGCCCAAATGATGCCTCCTAAAATAAATCCGACAGGAATAATAATCTGACCAGGTAAGAGGAGGTATGAAACTATTGCAAAAGCTACGCCTAAGCCAATTTTTATCAATGCCACATTATAAAATGGCTCTACATTCTGTTTGATATGTTCTACTTTTCTTTGCGCATACAGGTTTTCGATGACCTCAAAAATCAGGTCTTCTGGAATTCCTTGTTTTTCTAATCTTGCATAAATTACCTCTCTATCCATTCCTGACCTAGAAAGCTTAAGGCCTTCAGTATAAGCCTTTCTCTTCAATTCTTCACGCGTTGGCGCAGATTCTTCATTGTCCATGGAAATCGTTTGGTTTGGTTAACCAAGTATAATTAAAATTCACTAAATCCGAATAGATTAAGCTCAATTATTTAGCGAGTAATTGTGAGTAGGCACTCTTAAAGTTAGGTGCTGCGATGTGGAGCATTTCAGCCTGTTTAACCACATAGCCCGTTAACGATTCGAGTTCGGTTTGCTTTGAGGCCGTAAAATCGCGATGCATGGAAGAGGTGGCGTCAAAAGGCAGCATTTCGTAATGAGCAATGGATTTTTCTAGGATTGCCGGATCTACCTCAATGCCTTTTGTTTTTGCCAAAGCTGTAACTTCTGCAATTAAACTGGTTAAAACTTCCCGTTTTTCTTGCAATAATTGACCAACCGATTGGTCAAAATAGGAGGTAGCCGTGGCTAAAGAGGACAGAAAAATGAATTTTTGCCAAATGATTTTTGAAATATCGGTTGATAAAGTGGCTTCAATTCCCGCTTCTTTTAATAAATGCTCGAGGCGGTTTAAGCGTTCATCAGCAGTGTCATCCAATCCAAAAAATAGTTTTTGCTGATTGCCAATGTTCTCTACCACACCAGGTTCTTTAATGGCCGAAACGATGTAAACACATCCCGATGGCACCAGTACATCGGGTAAGAGTGCCCTGATTTTTTCTACGCCTTCAATGCCGTTTAACAAAGGCAATACAACCGTAGCTGGACTTATGCAGGGCCTTAATTGCTCGATTATGGTTGACAAATCATAGTTTTTGGTGCAAATGATAATATAATCGGCCAGGCCAATTGTTGTGGCATCGGCTGTGGCTAAATAAGGTTTGGCGATAAATGAATCATCGCCTTTAATTACCTTTAAACCCTGTTGCTTAATTTGGTTCAGGTGTTCGCCACGGGCAATAAAAGATACCTCTACAGCACTGTTCTCGTATTTTTTGGCAAGCAGGCCACCAAAGTATCCCCCTACGCCACCAATGCCGGCAATAACTATTTTGGTTTTTTCAGACACTTAGGGATGTTTTGATTAACTATTTTTTTGGTGCTTTTTTAACAGGATGCACAGGCTGTTCGCTTTCTTCTCGCTGCTTAGCTGGATTTTTAGCCTTGCTGGTTGCAGGCTTTTCCTTATAAACCTTATCTTCTTCCTTTTTAACCGCTTGGTCGCCTTTTGGCACTTTGCCCTTTGGCTGCGGTTCCTGAAAATTGCTTGCAGGCTTATTGCTCTTTTTAACGGATTCCTTGTTCATAAACTTGTCTATTTATGGATAGAGCAAGTACTTTTTACGCATTTGTTTATACTTGCTTAATCCTGGTTCCCAGCTTGCGCGGATTTCTTTTTCAGATTTTCCGGCAATAATCTGCTGTCTGAATGTATCTACACCAACTAATTTTTCGATGGTGCCCATCTCTTTGCTCAGCTTGTTGTTAAAGAAATCTTCTTTTTTAGGCGAAGCTTTGTACAGTTCGATGATCCAGCTTAGGTTTAACATTTTAGTCTTCCTAAAGTTTGAAACATCGTAATTTCTCAAATCCAGCCCATAGCAAACCTGGTCTTGGAACAAAGGCGTTTCAGCCATGCCTTTAATGCTGGTAGGGGTATAAGAGAAAGAATAAATACCCTTTAAATAAGGTGCACCAATTACGGTAAAAGGAAACTGGGTGCCACGGCCATGGTTAAGGTAAATGCCCTCGAACAAGCAAGTTGTTGGGTACAGTAAAATAGCCTGCTGCGTATTTAGGTTCGGCGATGGCTTAACCGGCAACTCGTAAGGCATATCGTGGTTGTAGTTCGCATTTTTGATGATGTTCAGCTTGCATTTGAGCTTATCTTTCAGCCAGCCTTCTCCATTGAGCATTTGTGCATATTCGGCAATGGTTAAGCCATGTACAATTGGAATAGGCTGTACGCCAATGCCTGATTTAAAGCGCGGATCCAAAATCGGACCATCAATATAAAAGCCATTTGGATTCGGGCGGTCAAAAATCATCAATTCCTTGTTGTTTTGCGCACAGGCCTCCATTACGTGCTGCAAAGTATTGATATAGGTATAAAAACGTACGCCAACATCCTGGATGTCGAAAATCATGATGTCGATGTCTGCTAATTCTTCTTGGGTTGGCGTGCTGTGTTTGCCATAAAGAGAAACTACCTTAATGCCTGTTTTGGCATCAACGGCGTCGTCTACGTGAACGCCAGCGCTGGCATCGCCCCTAAAGCCGTGCTCAGGACCGAAGATTTTTACAATATTAACGCCACGTTTCAATAAGCTGTCTACCGAAGTGCGTTTGCCGATAATAGAAGTTGGATTAACCACCATTCCTACACGTTTGCCTTTTAAAAGTGGCAGGTATTTTTCGGTTTGCTCGGCTCCGGTTTTCAAACCGGCTTTTTCGCCAGGCTTTTTCATCTGACGTTCTTGGCTGCAAGCGGTTAGTGCCAACACTGCAAATACAAATGTAAAAACAACAGCAAGTTTCTTCATTATAAAGGTTTTTTTAAGATTTATGTGCGAGTTCGGAATTGAATTAGCACTTTTGCTAAGTTACAATTTATTACAAAACTTGAATATAGAATATTTCATAGCGGGTCGGATGGCCATTAGATCTGAGCGGACTTTTTCGAAGCTCATCGTGCGCATAGCTATTGCCGGCGTAATGCTCAGCCTTGCCGTTATGATTCTTTCTGTAGCCATTATCAAGGGCTTCAAGACCGAAATCCAAGACAAAGTTCGAGGCTTTATCGGTGATATTCAGATATATAGGTATGATTTGAATGGGTCTTTCGAGAAGGCGCCTTTTGTGCCCAATGATACCACATTAAGTTACCTCAAAAATAATAAGTCACTGGTTTCTTTTTATCCTTTTGCCACCAAGCCAGCCATTATTTCGGCCAATGGCGAAGTAGAGGGCATCAATTTTAAAGGAGTTGATGAAACCTACGATTGGACTTTTGTGAAGAAACATTTGGTGAGCGGAAGCGTGATCAATTTTGCCGACAGCAGCGTTAATCAGATTTTGATATCGGCTTATACGGCTAATCGGTTGAAATTGAAAACTGGCGATAGCTTTTTGATGCATTTTGTGCAGAACCCGCCCAAAAGAAGGAAATTTAAAATTGCCGGGATTTTTAATGTGGGCATTGAGAATATCGACAAGAGTTTTGCCATTGGCGATATCAACATCATCAGAAGCGTAAACAATTGGGCGCCCAACCAAATGGGTGGCATTGAGGTAAAGGTGAGGGATTTTACCAAACTCAAAACCACTGCCGATGAAGTTTATGCCAATTTAGAACTCAAGTTGCGCTCACGCTCGGTAAAGGAAAGTACACCCGAAATTTTTAACTGGCTTTCCTTGTTAGATGTAAATACCAAAGTGCTTTTAGTGCTGATGATGATTGTAGGGGTGATTAATATGGTAACCGCCTTGCTGATCATGATTTTAGAACGCACCACAATGATTGGCCTCCTCAAATCAATGGGGATGTCTAATGGCAGCATAATGCAGGTTTTTCTTTACAATGCGGTTTACCTGGTTGGCATCGGCTTGATTTTGGGCAATATTTTAGGCCTTGGCCTGGCGTTTATACAGCAATATACCCAAGTGTTTAAGCTAGACCAAACCAACTATTACCTCTCGTATGTGCCAATGGAGGTGCATTTTGTCGACGTGTTGCTGCTCAATCTGGCCACCATCATTATTTGTTTCTTGGTATTGCTGATCCCATCACTCTTGGTAAGCAGAATCAGTCCGTTAAAAGCAATTAGGTTTAAGTAAAAAATCACTAGCTGATTAGAGCATTAACTTTCGATGCCATCGTTGGTGTTGCTCACCAACGATCTGACTTTAACACTTGAAATGGCTTGTTGGTGAAGAACACTACGGGTTGATTTAGTTGAAGTGCAATAGTTAAGTATTCGTTTCGAAGCGCAACATCACTGCATAGATTAACGACACTCCAACTTTCAGCTCTATCTTTTTCGCCTTAACGGCAAAAAAGGATGCCACTTCAATTTGGGCTATTATACTTCGGCCTGTGCAATCAGACATAGGAGCAGAAAATATGTTAGCTAAACCCGATGGAAGCGGGCACGAAGCAAAGCGTACAGCGGGACAGGATTTGCTATGAAATGCTATGGTTGCTTTTCGAAATAAGGGATTCGTCATGCTGGACACCGATCCAGCATCTCACTCGAGTTAGATCCTGAACTAAATAATGACGATCTATCATCCCTTCTTATCCATCTTCAAATTCTTGGCCAATCGGTCTATGGCCTGTACCATTCGTTCTACTTTCGCCTCTTCATTTTTGGCATTGTCAATCCAATTAATAAAGGCTTCTTGTTCTTCCCTGCTGTATTTCCGATAGGTTTTTAAAGCGATGGGTTCATCTTCCAGGCACAAGAGCAATTCCTCTTCGGTACTCAATGTGCTTTCTTCTAGTGCAATGGTATCACTATATAAAATCAGGTCAACCCATTCGCCGGCTTCTTTGCCAATGCGTTTTCTGATTTCGGCCTTTACGGGCAGAAATAGATTTCCGTTTTTCATCGGCATTAAGCTCACGTTCTCGAGGACATAGTCGTCTATTTGCCCATTGATTTTGACCATGCCAAAATAGCCTCTCTTTTCTTTGGGTATTTCTGTAATTACAATAAACGTCCAGCCACCTTTGCCAGGCATTTTGTTCAGGAGGTACTTTTGATTGATGAGCTGATGTGGCATTTGAAAGAGATCTGATCTTGGCTAAAGTTCTAAAAAAAATAGCAGTTTCCAATTGACAGTTATCAATACGACTAAACGACTATTGACTAAAGACTTTTGACTAGGCCGGCCGATTAACATTTTCTTAATCCTAAGCTTACTTTTAACCTATATCGCGCTTATAGTTTTGGGCAATTATATCCCTTAACGATGAAGAAAATTTTATTCTCCCTTATTTTATGCTGTGGTATGGCGGTTTCGCTCAATGCCCAAGAAAAGAACCATGTGATTGTAATCAGTGTTGATGGTTTGCGACCAGAGTTCTATATAAATCCCAATTGGAACATGGTCAACTTGCGTCAGGCCATGGAAACCGGTTCTTATGCCCAAGGTGTTCGTGGTGTTTTTCCAACAGTTACTTATCCTTCGCATACCACTTTATTAACTGGTGTGAAACCATTAAAACATGGCATCTATTACAATACACCTGTTGAACCTTTGGGCATCAGTGGCAAATGGTATTGGGATTATTCGAGTATTAAAGTACCTACCATTTGGAGCGCCGCCAAGCAAGCTGGCTTAACCACTGCCTGTGTGGGCTGGCCGGTAACTTTAGGGGCACCCATCAATTATAACTTGCCGGAGTATTGGTATCTGCCAAAAAACAAAGGCGAGCAAAACGACGAAATCAAGGCATTGGCCGATGTGGCTAATCCAAAAGGATTATTTGAAGAAGTACAAGAATATGCCACAGGAAAGCTGGGCAAAGGCGGTGCCGATTTGGATTACTATTCGAGCGATGAAAACAAATCGAGGATGGCTTCTTACTTAATCCAAAAGTATAAGCCTTCGTTTTTGGCCATCCACATCGCACAGGTAGACCATTTTGAGCACGAAGAGGGTAGAGAAGGACCGAAGGTTCGTTCGGCTGTAGCTGGTGCCGATAGGGCGATCAAAACAATTATCGATGCGGTAGAGAAAGCGGGTATTAAAAAGAATACTACCATTATCGTAACCGGTGACCATGGCTTTGTCGACGTACATACACAGGTAACACCAAATGTGTTGTTGGCAAAAGCTGGTTTATATGATCCTGCCAAGAAAGACGATTGGAAAGCTTATTTCCATGCCAGTGGTGGTTCGGCATTTTTGCACCTGAAAGATCCTAAAGACAAAGCTACTTTAGATAAGGTAAAATCGATTTTAAATGGCTTAACTTCAAGCCAAAAACGTTTGTTCAGGGTAATTGACAGAACTGCGCTCGATGAGATTGGTGCCGATCCAAATGCGGTATTGGCTTTAACAGCAGAACAGGGCGTTGCTTTTGGTCCGGCGGCCGATGGCGAATGGGTGAGGTCTGGAAAAGGCGGCACGCATGGCTATTTGCCCGATTTTAAAGAGATCCAAACTGGATTTGTCATCTTTGGCAAAGGCATTAAGCAAGGTGTTGTCATTCCCTTAATGGGCGAAGAAGACGTAGCGCCAATCATCGCCAAATTATTGGCTTTCGATTTTCCATCGGCAGACGGCATTTTATACCAAGGATTATTTAAATAACTTCTATCCAATCTTTATTTTGCAAACCTGCAAATTCCGATCTTAATGGAAGGTTAAGGTAGGGGTAGGTTACTTTAGAAAGATATAGTCCGGTAGGGTGGGCAGGCTCTAATAAAGGAGGTGGAGTTTTGTTGATCAGGTAGCTTTCAAATTCGGCTACGCTCAACTCGTTCTTGCCAATTTTAAGCAGCTTGCCCATTATGATTCTGATCATCTTGCTCAAAAAGCGATTGGAAGAGATATGGAAACGGATATGTTCGCCATTGGCAGAGCTAAATAGCTTGGCATCGCGCACATAGCAGAGCGTATGCTCGTTCTTATCTGGCGATGTGCATAAAGCCCTGTAGTCTTTGTATTGGGGCAATAAATCAACGGCTCTTTTCATTTCGCCTAAATTGAGGTCTTTGTACCTATAAAAAGTACTCAATTGGCTCAAGAAAGGGTCTTTATAGGTGTGTAGGTAATAATCGTACTGGCGCTGAACGGCATCAAAACGGGCATGGCGCTTTTCTTCCACCTCAATAATATCAAAAACGGCAATGTTATGGGGCAATATGGCATTGAGCCTAAACACAAGATCGTAATCCCATGCAGGTTCAATATCTACATGAAAAAAGAACTGGCTGGCATGTACATGCGAATCGGTTCGGCCACAGCCATTAATAGTTAAGGGTGTTTTAAAAATCTGGCTGAGCTTGTTCTCGATAACTTCTTGTATGCTGTTTGCCTTGGGGTGTTTTTGCCAGCCATTGTAGTAATGGCCATTGTAGCCGATGTGGAAGAAGTATCTCATTTGCCTGCAAAGATAATGAAATAGCCACATCTCAACCAGCATCAATATAGTTATCCACAGATTTTAGACTGTAGGCGATGGCAATTGACCATTTATTAGAATAGCAGAACCAACATTTCATTGGTAGTCCCGCTATTCCTTGCAAGTCCTCACCTTGTGCCTCGGCTCCAGGCTTTCCATGCTATCGGTTTAGGTAGGTAAGTCCGTTCTGCTATGTTGGTTGCACTGACCCAAAATAGCAGTTGCTTCATCATATGGCCTCCAAATCTTTGGAAACAAAGGCAAACCGAAGCTGAGCACTTTCTTTCAGTATGCAAAAACAAGCAAGGGCGCAAAAGTGGTGTAGTGCCGCTAATTAACTAATTATGTTCGCACGGCTTGGCCTTGCGCCATCAATGCAAAGGTTTAGAATTTGTGACAAAGGTTTGAAGCCTTGAACTTTTGGTCACTTTTGTTTCAAGACAAAAGGACTAGCCCCGCCGGCTAGGAGGCGAAGAAGAGATAGATTTTATTACATTGGATCAGCTGCTTTCCGGTGGACGGAAAAATCCTACGATTCATCAGAAAAGCAACACCAGCATTCCATTTGATTGTCAGCCCCGCTTTTTGCTAAAGTTTTTCGCCCTGCTCAAAACTATCGCTGTCAATCGGGTTTAGTATGCAAGGTTCGTACTGCTATGTTGGTTGCACTGACCTAGGTTAAATAGCCCGGATTGAAGCGACATCCTCCCGGACTTGATCCGGGATCTAACTCGAAACAGCTGCCGGATCGGTGTCCAGCATGACAATTCTTTTATGCCGGACTGATCTTAACCATCCCATATGCAATGTGCCTCAAAATAAAACTATTTATTTATAAAAAACTTGTTGGTGAAGAACACCAACAAACGCTGAGTTGGCATCACTTCCCAATTTTTATGGTCGGTACTAACTCATCAAATAGTTTCAAGTCTACATCATCAGCTAAGCTGGCGATAAAAACAACTTTAAACAATTTTTTATCAGCAATAATGTAATAGATTTTTTTCTTGAAAGCGCCTTCTCCCGTGTGAGAATTATATTTAAAATTTACGGTCCCTGTAATTGCCGTCTTTCCATCAACTTGAACAACTTCTGGTGCTTGAACAATAGAGTGGCCGAGATAATAATACTCATCCCATTTAGCTGGTTTTAGCATCTTTTTTGTGAAATTTTCAATTTTTCCGCTGAACCGTTCCACACTAACATTGATTGTTGAATTGCCTTTAAGATGCGTCCCTCTTTCGTACTTGTTAAAGGTTACTATGTTCCTGCCATTGTTTTTATCTAGATTGAAGTAAGGCTCTCTATTTAGTATTTTAACCCAGTCGGTAGGCTCTTGTATGCTGAAACCATATTTCCCATCTTTGAATATTTGCTGAGCAGCTACATTTAAGCATAAACTAAAAAGCACAAGGAACAGAAAAGTGTTTTTGATCATGTAGTTGAGTTGTATTTGTTTTTTTATGGGTGTTATTTGCCGATTTTTATCGTCTGCACTAATTCGTCAAACAATTTACTGTCTTCTTCTTTGCCCTGTTCGTCTGTAAAATTAAGCTGAAAAAAGAACTTGCCATTAGGGAAGGCATAAGTTCTTGTTCTAACCTTCATTGATTCGTTTTGGGTGGTTTTAAGTGAATAAGTGCCAACAAATACTATACCTTTGGCTCCATTAACTTCAATCGTTTCCGGTTTTTTGATCAAGACAAAATCAGGGAAATAATTTTTAAATATGCCTGCACTTTGGCTCATAGCCCGGTTAAATTGCTCAAAGTTTTGGGTAGGGTTGGCACATGCATTAATCTTGATCGTTGGAATTAGTCCTGCATGTTTTTTTACATCATACTTGGCATAAGAGGCCAGTAATAAGGAGCCATTGTTGCTTTTAATGGCATCTGTAAGCTTCTTGTCATCTGTACCAATCATTTTATTGAAATTATCAATAACGGATTGTTTGTCCATTGATAGCCAGTCTTTTGGTTCCTGCATGCTAAAGCCATAGGCCTCGTTTTTGAAGGTGTTTTGCGCAGTGGCATTTAAGGATAGGCCAAAAAGCAAAAGGAACAGGAGCGTGTTTTTGATTTTCATCTCTTTAGATAGTTGTTTTTAATTTTCCAAGATGAAGATAGTATTCAATTTTTAAATAGTCACAGATTAACAGATTTTTATAAGGGCAACATGCTCATTTAACTATTTATTAGAAAAGTAGCACCAGCATTCCATTTGATTGTCAGCCCCGCTTTTTGCTAAAGTTTTTCGCCCTGCTCAAAACTATCGCTGTCAATCGGGTTTAGCATGCAAGGTTCGTGCTGCTATGTTGGATGCACTGACCTAGGTTAAATAGCCCGGATTGAAGCGATATCCTCCCGGACTTGATTCGGGATCTAACTCGAGACAGATGCTGGATCGGTGTCCGGCATGACGATTCTTTTATGCCGGACTGATCTTAACCATCCCATAGGCAATGCGCTTCAAAAGAAAACTATTTATTTTATAAAAAACTTGTTGGTGAAGAACACCAACAAGCGCTGAATATTTCATTTGATTAAAAATCCAAAGCTATTTAGGTCAAGGCGGCGCATTTCGACGTAAAAGGAAAAAACTTGTTGATGGAGAACACCAACAAGCGCCGAAAGTTATTTAGATCAAGATCGCACATTCCGACCAATATAAATGAAGGACTATCTTCCTGCCTTCACCAGTCTTTTCAGCCCTAGGCTGCAACCATAATGCAAACCATCGTGCGATACGATAAAGCTAATTGCATCGGCTACGCTCGTTAGCTGCAGGCCTGGATAGGTAGAAATGGTATAAGGTGTATAATTGGCAAACTTATCGGTTTGCAGGTCGCTTTCCAGTTGATCGATTGTACTCAACAGGTAAGTTTTCATCTGGTCGATTTCTTCGGCACTAAAAGGCCTTTCGGGCTTAGAGCCGTTTTTATAAAGATCGATCAGGTTTTCTTCTATTACAAAAGGATTGCCAGATAAGCGATAGCATAAAATCTGCTGGCTCACCACGAAATGGCCTACTTGCCAAGCCAAGTTATTGTTAAAACCATGTGGAATTTGGTTCAGTTCGTCTGTTGAGAGATCGGCAATGATGCTCAGTAATTTATTTCTCGAGGCTTTGATGACCTCCAAAAGTTTCTCCATTTTTTAATTGTTTAACATTGGTTTAAAGCGCTTGTCTTTATTTCTTAGGTCCAAGCCGCCTTCATATACAGATTTAAGGTTGATCAAATAAAACGACCAGCCATTGTGGCAACCCAAACGGATATATTTTTTGCTGTTATCATCTGTTGGGATGTTTTTCTGGGTGAGGGTAACTACGGTATGCTCGTTTTCTTGGGTCAAAGTAATGCTCACGAGGCATTCTCCGGCAAAGGTAAATTCGAAAAAATCTTTGCCGTTAGCTTGGGTAACCTTGCCTTTTTCGGTGTCTTCATACAAAAACCAGCGCCAGAAATAGCGATCGCCCACCGTTGCCAATTGTGTTGCATCAATAGGTTGTTCGTTGGCGTCAAGATAATCAGCTTCGCTCAAAAACCATTTTTCTATGTCTTTGGTAGCCCAAGCTTTATAAAGTGTTTGCAGATCAGCCTTGATGGCTATTTTCAGCGTAAAGGAGGTCCAGTCGAAATTTTCCATGCTATTTATTTTTTGCCCGTAGGTTTTTTGCCATTGCCCAGCCAAAGCAAACCATCGATAATCATTTTATTCTGCATGTCGTTATCAAAGGTGTAGGATAGGGTTTTGGTGTCTTTGCCGTATTTATGTTCATAATCCATATCGTTATGGCCCATGTTTACATAGATCATTTTATAGTTTCTGTTGCTCCAAACTACCGGATAAAAGCCGTTGTGCCATATTTCGTGCGCCTTCGGACCGGTTCCCAACGGAAAGCTGGTCGAATCGATGCTGAGCAGGATGTCGATGTCTGGGTTTTTGCGCAGGTCTTTTTCCCACCTGTACCATTCGTTGGGTTGCGATTTAAAGGTTTCGGGTAGGTTTTTAGTCGCCGGATGTTTACGGTTTACCCTTAGAACAGCCGAAGTTGGTCGCCAGGTATTGCTGCCATATTGGCCAGAGCCTAAGAACTCGTTGTGGTACCAGTTCCAGTTTTGTTCGAAAGCAGAAGGGGTAAGGGCAAAGGCCGAAAAGTGAAAGCCCATCCAGGCGCCTCCGTTTTTCATGTAATTTTCGAAAGCGGTACGCTGTTCTGGTTTTTCGGGACGGGTATCTAAAAAGAGCACCACCTGATATTTGGCCAAAAATTCAGCATTTAAATTACTCCAATTAGCGGTTGAGTCGTAGCTGAAGCCATATTTTTCGGCCATTTTAGGAAACCATTTATTGGCTTCGTGTACATAGCTGACGTGGGCCTGGTCATTTTTGCCGGTGTAAAAGGCAATGACATTGAATTTGGATTTTTTTTGCGCTTGAAGACTGTTTACCAAAAGGATACAGCAAATCATTAAGGCAAAAGGTAACAGTTTGTTTTTGAGGGATACTAGCATACGTGAATTGGGGTTAGGGTGAATATAAAATAAAGATAATATTTTGGGCGCATTAAGAACCCAAGACAAATAAAAAAGCTTGCCACGAAATGGTGACAAGCTTTGATTAAGGTGGGCTAAAAGCTGGTGAAGACACCAGCCTAAAATTGTTTAGCTATTTGGCATTTTTAACATAAGTGTTCAGCCAGGTATTCATCTCCCAAAGCATGTGCAAGATGTTTTCTTTGCCACGATAGCCATGGGCTTCGTAAGGCAAAAACACAAAACGTGTAGTACCACCAAAGCCTTTAATGGCATTGAACAAACGCTCGCTATTGATAGGGAAAGTACCTTGGTTATCGTCCATTTCACCGTGGATCAATAAAATCGGCGTCTTGATTTTGTTGGCATAACTGAAAGGGCTCATTTCATAATACAATTGCGGGTTGTCCCAATAGGTACGGTCTTCATTTTGGAAGCCAAATGGCGTAAGCGTTCTGTTGTAGGCACCGCTACGGGCAATACCCGCCTTAAACAAGTTGGTATGTGCCAATAAGTTGGCGGTCATGAAAGCACCATAGCTGTGGCCGCCTACCGCCATACGGTTTTTATCGCCCACACCCATTTCGCTTAGTTTATTGATGGCCGCTTCGGCATTGAGCTTCAACTGCTCCACGAAAGTATCATTAGGTTTTTTGCCATCCTTGGCTACAATAGGCATTTCGGCATTGTCTAAAATGGCATAGCCTTGGGTAACGAAAAACAAAGGGCCTCCAGAACTGATGGTGGTAAACTTATCTTGCGAGCCACGAACCTGAGCCGCATCTGCTGCCGAGTTAAACTCGCGCGGGTAAGCCCAGATCAATACTGGCAAAGGACCGTCTTTTTCTTTGTTATAGCCTTTTGGCAAATATAAATCGCCGGTTAAATCAATGCCATCGGCACGTTTGTAGGAGATTTTCTGTTTGGTAACACCATCTAGTTGGGCATAAGGATTGGTAAAATTAGTGATTTGTCTATCCGCAATGCGCAAAACCAGGTTTTTGATGAAATAATTAGGCACATCTTTCTGGCTTTCCTTACGGGTAAGCAATACCAGTTTTTGAGGATCTAACACATCGGTTACCATTTCGAAAGAACCCGGTTGACAACGCCAAAGGATTTCAGATTTTTTGGTCGCTAAATCAAATTTGGCCAAGAAAGGCAAATCGCCTTTTTCTGAAGCACCAGTGGTGTTGTTCAGCAATAATTTAGTGCCGTTATCCGTAGTTAGAATTACCTGACGGCCATATTTATTCTTTTCGGTAACCGGAAATCCTGGATTATTATAGGCGTCGGTGGTATTCAGTTCGTATAAAGTCTCTACAGCACTGGTAGTTGGGTTGTAACGGCTTAACCTTGAAGTTTGTTTGATCCTTGAATTTTCTCTTACCAAGGCCAAATTGGCATTGCCCCAACTGATGCCACCAAAACGCATTTTTGTTTTGAGGATCTCTTTTGGCGTACCACTAAATGGTGCAGCTAAAGCCAAAACCTGATCGTGGTATTCTACGTTCTTTTTGATCAAACCACTATCTAAAGGAACTGTCCAAACCAGGGTAGCTGGTTCATCATCGCGCCAGTCGAAGCCTCTTGGCACATTCTGCACGTTGTCATAACCTGATGGGCGCACTTCTGTAGATGGCAGATCGGCTACTTGTTTCACCACTTTGCCAGCTCTATCAGTAATGTTAACCACAGATGGAAAACCACCTGCCGATACCAGGTAAGAAAAAGGTTTTTTAATGGTTCTCACCATCATGTAGTTTTTATCGGGCGATAAAGAAATGCCACTGTAAATGGCTGGTTTGCCAATCAGGGTTTCTACGCCACCTTTGTTTTGAACCAATTGCGAAGTGGCAAAAAATTCGAACAACTGCTCATCAAATGGCGATTTGATCAAATCTTGAAGCGTAGCACTCGGTGCAGCCTTGCCCAGGTTTTCTTGAATGGTTGGTCCTTTTGGTGCCAGCGGACGTTTTGGCGCCAAGCTGGCGGCCTTTGTGGCCACTCGGTACAATAAAGTATTGTCATCAACCCATGTTGCACCACCACCCATAATGGCATTTAACGGCTGTTTGTTGATTTTAGTGGCTTTGCCTGTAGCTACATCTATTACGTATAAATCTACCCTGCTTTGGGTAGTTTGGGTAAAGGCAATCTTGTTTTCGCTGGGATTCCAGTTTACGCTGCCTGCATACAAAGGCGTAGGCAAGCCCGTGACGGCCAATGTTTTGCCGGTTTTAATGTTTTTGAGGCTAAAGTTGTTAATAAAGGTCTGCCTGCTGGGCGAATAGTTGTTAGGGTTGATGCGCATGCCAGCAATTCGGTATTCGGGCATGGCCAGCTCTTCAACAGATGGGAAGGAGTTGCGTTCGCTAAACAACATCCATTCGGCTTTGCTGTCTATGCTCACGGTTGGGGTAGGTTTGGCAAGCAAGAGGTCGGCAATTTCCTTTGGTGGCATCTGGTAGTTTATGGCATCTTGCGCATAAGCAGTCCCGCCAAGGGCGATTAAAAATAAATTGAGTAGTAGTTTTTTCATCAGCTTTAATTTTTAATGTTGATGAAGCGATCTGTGCAATTGTATAAGGTTGCACCTGATGGTTTCATTTAAACAAGGGTAAGTTTTCGGTTAACTTAAAAGAGCCTGCTTAATACAGGCTCTTAAACTTACACATAGTTTAAATAATTTTCGATTTGTATCAAAAATTTGATGAAATCGACATAAAATTAAATTTTGGTCAAAGTAAGATAAGCCGTTAATGGGACTTGAGCTCCTACTCGAGGAAAAGGACTGATGTTTTTGAACTGAAGGATGTAGTTGGTGCCGTTGAGGCTGATTTCTGTTAAATCTTTTTGTGTGGCAGGTACAGGCGCTCCAATATAAAGGGTGATCGTTTTTTCTGAACTGATGCCCAGGTCTTTTATTTTTAAAGTCGCCTTGCCAAAACCTGGATCTGTACAGTTGGCATTAATGGGGCATCGGCTATCCTCAATTGCAGTTAGCGTAACAGTAGCTAAAATGTTATCGCCCTGCTTGAAATGATAGGCATCGGCTTGGGTAACGGTAAACGCCCCAGACAGGTCTGTAGTTTTGTCTTTTTTGCAGGCAATAGCCGTAATCAGGAGTAAAATTGCAAATATGCTTCCTGGTAGCGGATTTTTGGTTAAAAAGTTCATCGTTTGTCTTTTTTGAAATGGGTGATTTGTTGACTAAAGCTTGCTGAGCATCAGGTATACAGTCTTTTCTGTTTTGTTGTCTCCGGCATAAGGCTGAAGCTCTCTCAATTGGATGATGTAGCTCTTGCCATTGATGTTGATCTTTGCCAAATCCTTTTGTTCTTTTGGCAAAAGATAGCCAAGGTATAGCATAACCGTCTTTTCCTCATTGATGCTTAAATCCTTTATTTTTAGGGTTACTTTGGCCAATCCTGCATTGGCGCAGAAAGCGTTTGGAGGGCAACGCGTGTCTTCGATGTCGGTTATCGTTACGGTAGCAAGCAGCTTGCCATTGTGTTCAAATCTTTGTGCCTTGTTTTTGGTAACCGAGTAGTTTCCAGAAAGATCAACGATCTTGTCTTTTTTGCAGGCCATTAGTGCAATGGACATAAAAAGGGCTAGCAAACTAGTTGCGAAAAGGGGTTTTAATAAGCTGTTCATGGTTTGGGTTTATTTTTTCTTGCCGGTAAAATTGAATCTCAGGTTGATCCCTGCGCTATTTATTTTTAGATTTTTATCGCCCATGCTGCCTATGGTAGGCTTGAAATAAGGTTCGAAAATAATGGTGTTTCTGCCCACGCTTTGGCTCAGGCCTACAGCAATAATCGCGCTATTGGCAAAATCGAAGCCCTTAAATTTGCTTTCCTCGGTTTGTTCTTGGATGGGAGCGCTTTTAACAAAGCCAGCTGAATTTTGAACGGTATAATCATAAGTATAACGTTGTGATAAATAAGAGTTGGAATTGATACCAGTAGCGATGTAGAAATTTTTGTTTTTGCCGGTATAAAACTTAACGGTAATAGGGATATCTATGGCCAATAGCTGGGCATTTACCTTAATGTCGCTAATTCGGCTTTCGGCACTAACCACATTATAGGCTGCCGCACTAGAAGAAACATCGCTGGCCAAGGTATTCGGAATCCTATCGCTATTGTTATAGGAGATCCTGTTTTGGCTCAGGCCTGCTCCAACGCTCAACACTACGCTTGGAGCTACTTTTATATTGGCATTTATACCAAAGCCCGCATTGATCTTGGCCGCATTATTGGCATAATAGTTAACAAATGTTCCGGTAAATACATCCAATGAATTCTTGATGTCCCTGCCTTTTTCTTCTTTTTGCTTAGTACTGGCCATTAGCAATTTGCTTTGCTCGTTTAAGAAATCTTCGGTGGTTTTTTTCTGTGCAGGCTGTGCTGCTGGCACGGCAATTGCCGACTGGTTCGCTACAATCTGCTGATTAGGCTGGGCAGCCATTACCTGAGGCGGTGCAACAACTGCCTGGGCAGGAGGAAAAACTCTACTGGAAGTGTCTGCTTTAGCAAGAACAACAGTTGAAACCGTTGGGATTACTGTGGAGTTGCTTGCCGCAACTGTTGGGTTTTGACGGGCAACAAATACGTTTTGCTTAACATTTGGATTTTTGATATCACTACTTGCTACTGGATTTTGGTCAGGATTAATGTCTGGCAATTTTACTGTTGGCTTTTGACCCGTTGTGGTATTTGGTGTTTCTGTTTTTTGGTTTTTTGCAACTGAATTAGTGTTTTTTATGGTTTGAGGAGCTTTTTGAACGAACAATAAGATGCCAGCCACTACTAAAATAGAGGCGGCAATGCCCGAAAGCCACCAGATAGGCAACTTCCTGCTGGGTACTTCCGGATATTTTTTGCGCAGTTCGGCCCAGCCTTGTTCGCTTAGGCCATCGTCCACATCTTCAAATAAGGCTTTGATATGCCTTGTTAATTCTTCTTCTTGCTCCTTCATCGTGTATATATTGAATACTCGCCCAATAAATTCTTCAGTGCCTGTTTAGCCCTGGTCAAATAAGTTCTCGAAGAACTTTCAGGGATATTCAGCATTTCTCCTATTTCCTTATGGCTATAGCCGTCTATTTCGTATAAGTTAAAAATCAAATGTTGCGTTTCGTTAAGGTTTTTCATCAGGTTGAGAATGTCTTTGGCCGAAAGCTGGTCAATGGCCGAGTGATAAGTAGTCTGTATCTCGGTATCTACCATTTCTATGGCCTGATTGAAACGCATGTTTTTTCTTTTATGGTCTAAAGCCGTATTCACCAGTATTTTCCTGAACCAGGCCTTAAAATCGGCATCTTCCCTAAATGAGCCTAATGACTTAAAAACCTTGATAAAAGAATCGTTTACCACTTCCAAAGCATCTTCTTTGTTGATTAGGTATCGCGAAGCCACCCCCAATGCATAGCCATAAAACTGCTTGTACAGCACTTCCTGAAACTGCAGATTCCCATCTTTGCAGTTCCTCAGTATTTCGTTAAGAGGGGATGCCTGTGGCTTGGCCATTTATTATCTGCTGCGCTTTAAACGATATTGGTAAAAATTGTAGGCTCTGGTTCCATTAACATCGTAGGGCAGAACCTTGTTCAAAATTAAACTATCTCCCTTGGTTTTATATTCAAATGTGCCTTTTAAAATCAGGTTCCAGTCAAAATCTGCCGTCCACATGTTTTTGTCTGCGAAATCAATAGTCGGATTGCCACCGTTGTTCCCAAAGCTAAAGGTGCCCTTGCCTCTGCCTTTTAGACTTGTATAGTTTTCGCCGTCAAATAGAATTTTTGCATCGCTCATTACCGCTTGGCCATTACTTACGGCTCTGAACGTACCTTCGTAGCTGCCTTGAAATGCAGTGCTATCTCTATCTTTCTTACAAGCGGCAAAAGTAAGGGCCAGTGCAGCAATGTAAAGTAATCTTCTCATGGTTTGTTTGTTTCTTAATAGCTATACGCAGGTTTAAGGGCAAACGCTACAAGTTTTTCTAAAAAAGATAAAATAGTTATTCGGCACATCGCTGCCCACTCTTTTATATTTTCGTAAATTTGCAGTTCAAAATACAAACTGTGTCTTTAGAACAACTCAAATTAAGCAAGCCTTTGGTATCGGTTATGACCGAGCTGGGCTATTTAAATGCAAAAGAAATCCAGGCGAGAAGCATGTCGCGCATTATTGGCGGCCAAGACCTGATCGCCGTTGGTCCAGAGGGCGCTGGCAAAACCACAACCTATGTACTGGCTACTTTAATGCGCATCAAATATGCTTTTGAAGAAGCACCTAGGGTATTGATTTTGGCGCCAACCAAAGAGAAGGTAGAGGAAGTAATTGCCCAGTTTGAATTGCTGAACAAAAATAAAACCATTCGTATTGTGGGCATTCATGCCGACGACAGCATGGAAAACCAGGTTAACTGGCTTACAGACGGCTGCGATATCGTAGTGGCTGTTCCGTCGAGGGCAAGAGCTGTGTATTTGAAACTAGGTCTCAATACCAATAAAATCCAGTTGATGGTAATTGATGATGCGGCCGAAATGGTGAAACAGGGAATGCAATTGCCGATTAACGAATTGGCCAACAGCATCCAAAAATGCCAACATTTGGTATTTACAGAGGTGATGCACGAGAAGCTGGAGAAAATGATCAGCAGCTTTATGCGTTTTCCTACATTGATAGAAGTTGAAGACTTGGGCGAAACCGTAGTAGAGACCCATCCGCAACTGTTGTATCAACTCCCTAATTTTAGGACCAAGCTCAATTTGCTCAACCTTTTGCTAAGGGATAGCGAGGTTTTTGATAAGGTTGTGGTGTTTGTCAATACGCGCTTAACCGCGCAAACTTTGTCTAAAGATCTTTTTGATGGCAAGGCCGGCGATATTTTTGTATACAAGCCTTTGTTTTTTGACGAAGCCGGATTTGATGACATCGAAGTTTTTAAGGCTGATGAAAATGCACGTGTGCTGATTGTTGCGAACGAAGGCTTAACCGATATGGACTTAAGTGGTATTCCGTTTTTGTTTCATTTCGAATTGCCTGCACAAAGAGAAATATATTTAGCAAGGGTAATTAAAAAGCAAGGTGGAGATGAAGTAATGGCGATTACGTTTGCCACCGATTTGGAACTTGCCGAAGTACGTAAAATAGAACAATCTATTGGCCAGAAATTAGAAGTGGCCGAACTGCCGGCTGATTTGCTGATCGAAGATACCGTAAAAGACAATTCTTCCAAAAACCGATCGAACAAGGAAGAGGCCGAGGAAGAAATTTTTGGCAAGGGTGCTTTCCATGAAAAAAAGAAAAGCAATGCCAAAACCAGCAATTTCGGTGCCGGCGAAAAGGCCGCAATGAGCAAGAAAAAGAAGCATAGCTAAAAAACTGTAAACTGTAAGCTGTTAACTGTTAACTGTTTTCGGAACGCTTGTTTCTGTGGAGGATTAAAGCCGGGTTATTTTGCCGGGCCTGCAACCAAGCATAGCAGAAGAGACGGTTGTTTTATAAACCCGATTGACAGCGATAGTTTGAGCAAAGCGAAAACTTTAGCAAAAAGCGGGACTAACGGTCGAATGCAAAACAGTTTTTGCTTTTCCCTAAAACAGTTAAAAACTTATCAAACCAGCTGTTGATTCTCGCAGTTTGGATTTAATTCGTAAGCTGCGTTGCTTTTTTGGCCATTTTATCCAAATAGCTGCTTGGAAAGATGGCATGGTTGTTTTTCTCCATTTTTGCCATCAGCTCTTTTATGTGTGCCTGTACCTTGGCTGGCAGGTTGTAAAAAGTAAGGTCGATTTGGGTTTTTCGGCCAGAATCTGTTACGCTATTTTGGTGTCTGATGGCTGTTTTTTGGCCTTTGTAATAAGTCAGGATTTTTAAGCGCCCATCATCATAGCCATTGATGCCGAAGGTGCCATACACCACAATGGGTTCGATCAATCCATCGCCATCTAGGTCGTTAAACTCGCAGTATTTGGTCCAAAACCATATAGAAGTTTCTATTTCTTCGCCCTTTGTTTCTGGGAATTTAAAATCGTTGATTTCCCATTTTTTAATCGCAACTCCTTTGTCGACCTTAAAATTAAAGGCTTTGATGGTATTATTGATGGTATCTTTTGCCTTCACCTTGTCTGAACTTTCTGAAAGGGCTACATAATAGCTGCCACTTTTATCTTTGTAGATATAGGCCCTGAAAATAGGGAAGCTGATGAGGTTCTTTTTATTGAAAGCCGGGGTGAAGAATTCGGCGGTTTCGGTTTTGTTCAATATTTGGCTGCTGGTACTGTCGCTTTGGGCATTTACCTGAAACGCAAAAACAAGCATACAGGCCAGTGCGTATATTTTCTTCATCTGAATAAGTTTAGCGGGGTAAAATTAAAGTTTCTTGGCTTCATTCCAATATACATCCATTTCGGCCAGCGTCATATCCTGTAGGGCCTTGCCGCTTTCTTTGGCCTTGCTTTCTAAAAACTGAAAGCGCTTGATAAACTTTTTGTTGGTTTTTTCGAGCGCATTTTCTGGATTAATGTTGATGAAACGGGCATAATTAACCAAAGAGAAAAGCAGGTCGCCAAATTCGCCTTCGGCCTTTTCGGCATCAATAGCCTCGTTTTCGACAATGTTAAATTCGTTTTTAAATTCTTGAAGCTCTTCTTCTACTTTTGCCCAAACCTGTTCTTTTTCTTCCCAGTCGAAACCCACGCCACGTGCTTTTTCCTGGATCCGGCTTGCCTTTACCAAGGCGGGCAATGAGCCTGGTACGCCACCCAATACCGATTTGTTGCCTTCTTTGAGTTTCAGTTGCTCCCAATTGCGCTTTACATCTTCTTCGTTGTTTACCTCTACATCGCCATAAATATGTGGATGGCGGTTAATCAGTTTATCGCAAACGCCGTTCAGTACATCGGTAATGTTAAATTCGTTGGTTTCGCTGGCAATTCGGGCATAAAAAACCAAGTGCATCATCAAATCGCCCAATTCCTTTTTGATTTCCTGCATGTCGCCGTCTAAAATCGAGTCGGAAAGTTCGTAGGTTTCCTCAATGGTAAGGTGCCTCAGTGTTTCCATGGTTTGTTTTTTGTCCCAGGGACATTGGGTACGCAAGGTATCCAGCACGGTAAGCAATCTTAAAAAGGCGGTATCTGGAGTTTGGGTAGCTAGAGGTGGAATATTGGCAGGCATATTAGTGGATAATATTGAAGGTAATCATTAAAGTAGTTAGCAAAAGTACGATAAGCCCGAATAAGAACATAATATCCGCCAGGCGTTCCATCTTTTTTGCACGCAAGGTAGTGCTCCGCATGGCCAAAAAGGAGAGGAGACAACTGCCCATAAACAAAATAATAGCCAGGGCTGCACCTTCGTCTATGTACGAAGATTGTGTGAGTTTAGAAATCTTTACCGAAGTGAGCACGATAAAACAAAATCCCAATAGGTTGGCCGAAGTATTTAAAATGTGTGGCGACCTGTTCTCGTTTTCCTTCATGCTATTCTGCTTCTTCGAGTTTGATTTTCTTGGTAATGCGGTAAACTTTTCGCTTTCTCGGATTGGCTTTCTGTTCTTCTCCCAATAAAATTCCCCAAGGAGTTAAGCCATCAACCCTTTCGAAAATAATTTTGAGCATGGCCAAATAAGGGATACACAGGAACATACCCGAAATGCCCCAAATCATTTCGCCCACTATAATGCCGATGAAAGCGAACAAAGCATTTATTTTCACTTTCGAACCCACGATCAATGGCATCAGCAGGTTACCATCGATGGTGTGTATGCCTACAAAAGCCAAAATTACAAACAAGGCTTTGGCCGCACCTGCCGTGGCAAAAGTGATGAGCGCACTGATGAGCAGTGCAGTAGAGATGCCCAGATAGGGAATGATGTTAAAGATACCGGCAATCAAGCCCAGCAAAATCGCATATTTCACTCCTAGTAAAGAAAGCGTAATGATCATCAAGGTAGAAACGATCAGCATTTGGAGAAATAACCCAGTAATGTATTTTTTGATGATCCGCTGGATTTCAGTTACGATTTCGGTTACTTTGGTTTTATGTTTCTCGGCGAAAACCGTGCTCAAAAAGGTAAAGAGCAATCGCCTGTAGTTGAGGATAAAAAACGTAAACAACAAGGTAAAAGCCAAAAACAACAGGCTCGAAGAAATGGTGAGCAGGGTAGAACCTACAAGAGTTGCCCCTGTAGCCAATGCCTTTTCTGCGCTATTGCTTAAATAGGTTTGTTGATTGGTTGCATTTACATGAAAAGTTTTAGAGATCCAATGCTGAATATCGTGAAAAGCAGCTGTGAGTTGCTTCACAAGCAAAGGCCAGTCTGCCCAAAGCTCGCTTAGCTGAGTACCGAAAAAGTACATGATGCCATAAATAGCGGCAATCATTACAACTACAGCAGTAATAGCGGCCAAACTTCGCTTAAACCTGAGCTTGCGTTCTAAAAAGTTGGCAAAGGGCAGGAGCAAAAAGGCCATTAGCAGAGAAAAAAGCAAAGGCGACAAAAGGCTTTTGCCCAAAATAGCCAGATAGCCGATCATGATAATGGAGAGCAGCGCTAACGCTAGTCTGGCAACAAAGGGTAACGATACTTCTTTCATGGCAGGTAAATTTGAAATAAATATAGATGAAAAATTTATAATTTGTTTGTCAGCTCGAACTTGATTCGGGAGCTATTCTCGAGGTCGATGCCAGATCGGGATCCAGCATGATAATTGATGGGTTAAAGACTACGGACTATTGCCTTTCCATCTTACCTTTTCCATTTTCCATCTCAAATTACCTTAATAGCTCTGATCATCTCTCTTTTGCCTGGTGCGCCTTGAAGTTTTTCAATTTGCATGCCACAAGCTTTTAAGGCTCTTTTCAAGTTTCCGGTTATGGCATAACTTACAAAAACGCCCCTTTGTTTTAAAAAACTGCAAGAATGGGCAATTAGCTCATCGCTCCACATCTCTGGCTGATGCCTCACCGAAAAAGCATCGTAGTACAAAAGATCAAATTGCTGGCTGCTGCTAAAATCTGCAAGGGTTGTATGGGCGATGTTCAACTTGCAAAAAGGGGAGAGCTCCTGTTGATGAACGAGCGCCTGTTCATAGTTTGTTATAAATTCCTGCCAGCTTTTTTCGGGCACATATTCATGATAACCCGTTTGGCCAATAAGGTCTAAAGGCAAGGGAAATGCTTCTATGCCGGTATAATCCAGTTTTTGTCCTTGTTCCTCGCAATAAGCCTTGCTCAAGATAAAATTTAACCCGGTACCAAAACCCACTTCCAGTATTTTGATTTCCTGACCTAGATTGAGGCTGCTGACAAACTTTAATCCAGCTTCTATAAAAACATGTTTGCTTTCTTGCAAAGCGCCATGGGCAGAATGGTAATGCTCGCCAATGGTTTCATTGAATAGCGTGTTGGAGCCATCGGCGGTTTTGGTCAGGATATTCATGGCACAAAGTTGCTAAAAAAATGCCCATTAAAAATTATCTTTAGCTCATGAATATTGAAAGCTTTAGAGAATTTTGTCTCAGTTTGCCTGGAACAACCGAAGGAATGAAATGGGAACACCTTTGTTTCATGATCGAAGAAAAAATGTTTGTCATCATCGCCTTAGAAGAGGGGAACAGTTTTTCTACCAAGTGTACGCCCGAAGAATTTGATGAACTGGTGGCAAGGGACGGTATCCGTCAGGCCTCGCATATGGCCAAAAGACAATGGGTGCTGATTGATCGTTTGGATCTATTAAGCGACGAAGAACTTAAAAACCGGGTAATGACTTCAAGGGCTCTAGTACTTGAAAAGCTTTCGAAAAAGGTGCAAGAGAAATATAAATAATCAACGATTTAAATAGAGGCCGTTACCTTTGAACTTGATTCAGGGTCTTTCTCGATATAGCTGCTGGATCGGGGTACAGCATGACGAATCTAGGCCGCTAATCCTGATATAACAAAAAAGCCTCCCAGTTACCCAGGAGGCTTTGCTTTTAAATATCTTACCAGATCTTAATTCTGTCTTCTGGTTTTTTGTAAAGCTTGTCTCCAGGCTTCACATTAAATGCTTCGTACCAGGCGTCCATGTTTACCGGAGCGCCAATGGTTCTGTACGGACCTGGCGAGTGCGAATCGGTTTTGATCAATTGAGCAGCAGCTTCTGGCAAAATATTGCCTCTCCATACTTGTGCCCACGATAAGAAGAAACGCTGATCTGGTGTAAAACCATCGATTTTCTCATTGCTTTGGCCTTGTTTGGTCATTTTAAAGGCAGTGTAAGCTGCGTTCAAGCCACCTAAGTCGCCGATATTTTCACCCATGGTCAATTTGCCCAATACGTGGATGGTGTCTACCACCGTGTAAGCACTGAACTGATCGCCCAAGGCTTTTGTTTTTTCGTTGAATTTAGCGCGGTCTTCGTCGGTCCACCAGTTTTTAAGGTTGCCATCTTTGTCATATTGGCTTCCGGTATCATCAAAACCATGGCTCATTTCGTGACCAATTACGGCACCAATACCACCATAATTTACGGCATCATCTGCATTTGGATCGAAGAAAGGAAACTGTAAAATTCCGGCAGGGAATACAATTTCGTTCATGGTAGGACTGTAAGAAGCATTCACAGTTGGTGGAGTCATTCCAAAACGCGTACGGTCAACAGGCTTGCCTAATCGGTTCACCATTTCATTGTAGCCCCAAGCACCCGCATTGCGCAAGTTTTGGAAATAAGTGCCTCTATTGATGTCTAAACCGGTATAAGTTTGCCATTTGGTGGTATAACCTACTTTAGGCGTAAAGGCATGCAGTTTTTCTAAGGCTCTCTTTTTGGTGGCATCGCTCATCCATTCCAAACCGTTGATCCTGATTTCGAAAGCCTTGCGCAGGTTGACAATCATTTGGTCCATGCGTACTTTCGCATCTGGCTTGAAATATTTAGCTACGTACAATTGGCCTAATAATTCGCCAATGGTACCGTCGGTTAAGGCCGACATGCGTTGCCAGCGTGGAGTTTGTACTTTTTGTCCGGTTTGTGCCTGTGTAAATGCAAAACTGGCTTTAACAAAAGGAGAACTCAAGTTATTCGCAGCTCCTTTTAAGATGTTCCACTCTAAGTACGTTTTCCAATCGGCCAAAGGAACCGAAGTCAACATGCCGTTTAGGTTCTTAAAGAAAGAAAGCGAGTTTACCAATACTGTATCTTGGCCATTTACCTTAAATTTAGGCATTAGGGTAGTCCAATTAATAGCTGGAGTTACTTTATTGAATTCGGCAACAGTTAGCTTGTTATAGGTTTTATATTGGTCGCGCATTTCGATACGGCTCATCTGGATTTCGGCTAATGCCTTTTCCAATTTAAAAACCGTTTCTGCTTTTTGGGTAGCGGCTGCTTCAGAGTTGCCAATGAGGCTAAACAACTTAACCATGTAGGTATGGTAAGCTGCTCTGATCCTTTGGCTTTGCGGATCGTCTTTTAAATAATAGTCGCGATCGCTCAAAGTGGTTCCGCCCTGAGAAATATTAACGAGGTATTTGGTTACGTTTTTCCTGTCTTGACCAACGCCAAAGCCAAACATGCCACCTCCAATACCCGAGGTACGCATGTAAGCAATATGATCTAACAAGCCTTGTACATCTTTTATTTGGTTGATTTTTTCCAGATCGGCCTTGATAGGAGTATAGCCCAATTTTTCGATAGTGGTGCTGTCCATGGCGGCCGCAAAGAAATCGCCTACACGTTTGGTTACCGAACCTGCAGGCGCACTTTTATCTGCTGCTGCGGTTTCTACCAAGCCTCTTACGGCCTGTGCATTAAATTCGCGAAGTTCGTTAAAAGATCCCCAACGTGTTTCTTTGGCTGGTACAGGATTGTTTTTGATCCAGGTTCCGCTGGCATATTGATAAAAATCATCACCTGGCTTAACGCTCAAATCCATATTTGCCGGGTCGATGTATTTTTTTGGTGCCTTTTGCGCCGAAGCTGCAAAACTGCCCGCCAAAATACCTGCTACTGCAAAATAGCTTTTCAATTGAATTTTCATACTTTATGGTTAAAATTAAAGATGAAAATTAAGAATTAGCCGATAAACTAAGGCATGATAATAGAAATATTACTTGTTGAACCAGTAATAGATTTTGCTTAAGCCAATTTTGCGGAGAATGTCAATATTAAATATTGTTAATCTGAACGATTTCATTGTTTTAGCTTTTATATCTTATTTAACATATTTTAACATCTTTTATTGTGCAAGCTTAAAAATCAGCAGTTTGAAAACCTCATTTTAGTGATTTAATATGTAATTTTGAATAATTCTAAATTAGAAATGGAAAAACACGAACATCCCCCACATACAGATGGCTGCTGCAGCCATGACCATTCGCATAGCCACGATGATGGCCATGATCACGACCATGGTGATGCTTCCTCCATCAAAACCTATTTGCCGGCGATTTTAAGTTTGGCGCTTTTGCTAAGTGCCATTGCTTTCGATCATTTTAAGCTGGGCTTTTTTACAGGCTACCTGCGTATCGTATGGTACTTGCTTGCCTATGCCATTGTGGCCTATTCTGTAGTGAAAGAAGCTGTGGTAACCATAGCCAAAGGCGATATTTTTACAGAATTCCTTTTGATGTCGCTGGCAACGATTGGTGCTTTGGCCTTGGGCGAATATCCTGAGGCAGTTGCCGTAATGCTTTTTTATACCATTGGCGAATTGTTTCAGGGTGCTGCGGTAGAGAAAGCCAAGAGAAACATCAAGGCACTGTTAGATGTAAGGCCAGATGTAGCCAACGTTTTACGCGAGGGCAAATTTGAAACCGTAAAGCCAGATACGGTTGCCATTGGCGAAACCATACAGCTAAAAGTAGGCGAGAAGGCGCCCCTAGATGGTGAACTGCTGAGCGATAGTGCCAGTTTTAATACAGCGGCGCTCACTGGCGAAAGTACGCCGAGAACCATCCGCAAAGATGAAGCTGTTTTGGCGGGTATGCTTAACCTCCATCAGGTGGTTACCTTAAAAGTGACGAAGAAATTTGCTGATAGCGCATTGTCGCGCATTTTGGAAATGGTGCAGTCGGCAACTTCTAGAAAAGCCAAAACCGAATTGTTTATCCGCAAGTTTGCCAGGATTTATACGCCTATTGTTTTCTTTTTGGCAGTGGCTTTGGTCGCTATTCCCTATTTTATAGTGGCCGATTACCAATTTCAGACCTGGTTGTACAGAGCTTTGGTGTTTTTGGTAATCTCTTGTCCTTGTGCCTTGGTTATTTCTATTCCATTGGGCTATTTTGGTGGCATCGGGGCGGCATCAGCGCATGGAATTCTATTTAAAGGCTCTAATTTTCTCGATGTAATTACCCAGCTCAATGTGGTGGTGATGGACAAAACCGGAACCTTAACCCAAGGCGTATTCAATGTAAAAGAAATCAAAGCCGAAATCGATGAAGCCAAATTTATGGCCTTGCTGGCTTCATTGGAATCGCAGTCTACCCATCCGATAGCCAAAGCCATTGTAAGCCATTATGGCGATCAGGAACTGCTCAAGGTGGCCGATGTGAAAGAAATTGCGGGCCACGGATTAACGGCTATGATCGAAGGACAGCAAGTAGGCGCGGGTAATGCCAAATTGCTTAAAAAGCTCAATATCGAATATCCAGATTTGATTAACGAGCAGGTAGAAACCATTGTGCTTTTGGCTGTTGATGGCAAGTACGCCGGTTATGCAATTATTGCCGACGAAGTAAAATCGGATGCCAAACAAGCGGTAGATGAATTACATGCCAACGGAATTAAACAGGTAGTAATGCTGAGTGGTGATAAAACGGCCATTACGCAGAAACTGGCCAAAGAGTTAGGCATCGATCAGGCCTTTGGCGATTTATTGCCAGAAGATAAAGTAACCAAATTAGAAGAAATCAAAAAAGATCCGCTCAACCGTGTGGCATTTGTAGGCGACGGTATTAACGATGCACCTGTATTGGCGCTCAGCGATGTAGGCATGGCCATGGGGGCAATGGGCAGCGATGCGGCTATTGAAACTGCAGACGTAGTAATCCAGAACGACCAGCCAAGCAGGATTGTTACGGCTATTAAAATTGGCAAAGCTACCAAGAGCGTAGTTTATCAGAATATTGGGTTGGCCTTTGTGGTGAAAGCGATCGTACTTATTTTAGGTGCTGGCGGACTTGCAACCATGTGGGAGGCTGTTTTTGCCGATGTTGGAGTCGCATTTCTGGCTATTTTAAATGCAATTAGAATTCAGAAAATGAAGTTTTAATTTGCTATTTATTTTAGTATATTTGGTTTGTGAAGGAGCATATAAAATATAAAATCCCAGAAGATGACGGTAAAAAGGTGTGGCAGTTCAATGATATTGACCTGTCGCTAACCTACAGTTATGCCCATTACCTCAATTGGCTTTTCGATGATCGCGTTGAGCTGATCAAAGGCAAGGTTTTTAAAATGAGTCCGGCGCCATCTCGCGTGCATCAGGAAATTTCAAGAAATCTGTTCTTTCCAATTGTTGCTTTTTTGAAAAACTATTCCTGTAAAGCTTATTCGGCGCCTTTCGATGTGCGCTTTCCAAAAGAGAGTACAGCCAACGAAGCCATTTACACCGTGTTGCAACCCGATATCTGCGTCATCTGCGATAAAAGCAAGCTCGATGATAAAGGCTGTATCGGCGCGCCCGATCTCGTCATCGAAATCCTCTCGCCAGGCAACAACAAAAAAGACCTGCTGTACAAGTACCAGGTTTATCAAGAGTTTGGCGTAAAAGAATATTGGGTGGTGAGCCAAAGCGATCAAACCATCTTAATTTATACTTTAATCGATGGTCGCTATCAGCCTTCAAAAATCTATACCCTAAGCGAGGTAGTTACTTCAGGTGTTTTGCCGGGCTTTAGCCTCAACCTAGATGAGGTCTTTACTGATTTGTAGGCAAATTCTGGCCAAACTGCAATAAATAGCCATTGTTGTCGTAAATGGCAAATTCCCTCATGCCATAATCAAAATCCTCGATTGGATAGCAAACTTTGGCTTTGTCTTTGAGTTCGTCCCAAATCTCATCAACGTTAGGCGTGTTGAAGTAAAAAGAACCTGTAAAAACTGCTTTTTCGAAACCAATATGTTCATTGGGCAAGCTCACGAAGAGTTGTACATTGTCTTTTTGCAGAAAAGCCCAATAGGTTGGCTCATCTGTTAGGCATGAAAAGCCAAGTATTTGGGTGTAAAATTCGATGGTTGCTGCAAATTGATTAGTAGAGATGCTGGGGGTTAATCGGTCTAGTTTCATGCTTGGTTTTAATCTATTCTAAATTACAAAATTAAGGGAAGTTTGTAAAGTTTTAAGGTTAATGTGGTTTAGCTGTAGACTGATCTTTATTTGGAAAACCAGTGGCGTTGCTTATCGGCAATTGTAGCCCTTCTTTCCGCTTTACTCCATTGCAATCCGTGTCCGCTCCAATAAGGTTTATCATTCAATGGAAGTGATAATGAAGAAGCTAGCTCAAAAACAGATCCTTCACTTCGTTCTGGATGACATACTTCCATAGCCCATTTCTTCGTCTGTTTTTTGCGAAAGTTTTGTCCCTTTGCGGTTAAAAACTGTCAACTGAAAATTGAGAACTGCGAATGCTTTTCCGCTTTAAAAATTCGCCCTAAAATCGTATTTTTGTGATTTAATCGATACAAATATAAATGAGCATTTCCACAAAATACGACCCTACGGCCGCAGAAGACAAATGGTACAGCTATTGGCTGGATAAAAAGTTTTTTCATTCAACACCTGATGAACGTGAACCTTATACCATCGTCATTCCGCCACCAAACGTAACCGGTGTATTGCACATGGGGCACATGCTCAACAATACCATTCAGGATGTGTTGATCCGTAAGGCCCGTATGCAAGGCAAAAATGCCTGCTGGGTACCTGGAACGGATCACGCGTCTATTGCTACCGAAGCAAAAGTTGTTGCGATGCTTAAAGAAAGAGGCATCAGCAAAAAAGATTTGAGTCGTGAAGAATTTTTGAAATATGCCTGGGAGTGGAAAGAGAAATACGGTGGCATTATTTTAGAACAGCTTAAAAAACTAGGTGCGAGCTGCGATTGGGACAGGACACGCTTTACCATGGAAGAAGATTTGTCTGAAGCGGTAATCGATAGTTTCATCCACTTGTACAAAAAAGGAAATATCTACCGTGGCGTGCGCATGGTAAACTGGGATCCTGCAGGTAAAACCGCCGTTTCCGACGAGGAAGTAATCCGTAAGGAAGTTAACCAAAAGCTATATTACATCAAATATGAGGTTAAAGGCGAAGGTGAGCCCTCAACCTTCTTAACCATCGCAACTACTCGTCCAGAAACCATTATGGCCGATAGTGCGATTTGTATCAACCCCAACGATGAGCGTTATACCCACTTGCATGGCAAAAAGGTTTTTGTGCCCTTGATCAACCGTGAAATTCCGGTGATCCAAGACGAGTACGTAACCATGGAGTTTGGTACTGGTTGTTTGAAAGTTACTCCGGCGCACGATTTGAACGATTATGAATTGGGCGTTAAGCATAAGCTTCCGGTTATCGATATCCTAAACGATGATGGTACTTTAAACGATAAGGCAGAAATCCTTATTGGTGAAGACCGTTTTGTGGCCCGTAAAAAGATTGCCAAAATGCTCGAAGAATGTGGGCATCTGGAGAAAGTTGAAGATTATAAATCGCAGGTAGGTTTTTCTGAACGTACCGATGCGGTGATCGAACCTAAATTGTCATTGCAATGGTTCAGCAAAATGGACCAATTGGCTAAACCGGCACTGGAAGATGTATTGAATGGAGAGGTAAAACTGATCCCCGAAAAATTCATCAATACCTATCGCCACTGGATGGAAAATGTGAGAGATTGGTGTATTAGTCGCCAGTTGTGGTGGGGGCAGCGTATTCCGGCCTGGTATTTCCAGCATGAAGAACCGGTTGTGGCCAAAACAAAAGCAGAGGCTATTGAAGAATTGATTAACCGCGTGCCAGAGCGCCGCGATTGGTCTGAAGAATCGAAAGCAGGTTTTAGGAAACAGGCCGACGAATTCATCAAGCAGGATGAGGATGTGGTTGATACCTGGTTTTCGTCGTGGTTATGGCCAATCACGGTTTTCGATGGCTTTAAAGATCCTCAAAATAAAGACTTCAACTACTACTATCCAACCAACGATTTGGTAACGGCACCAGAGATTTTGTTCTTCTGGGTAGCCCGAATGATCATGGCTGGACGTGAGTTTACGGGTAAAAAACCATTCACCAATGTGTATTTAACTGGTATTGTTCGTGATAAGTTGGGCAGAAAAATGTCTAAATCGTTAGGCAATTCGCCTGATCCGATAGGACTGATCGAAAAATATGGTGCCGATGGGGTTAGGGTAGGCATGCTGATGTCGTCTCCGGCAGGAAACGACTTGATGTTTGATGAAGCTTACTGCGAGCAGGGCCGAAATTTTGCCAATAAGATATGGAATGCCTTCCGTTTGGTAAAGGGATGGGAAGTTGACGAAAAATTAGCTAACCCTAACCAAAAAGCCATTGCCTGGTTCGAAAGCCGTTTCAGCGAAGCTTTGGCCGAAATCGAATCGAACTTTAAGCAATACCGTTTATCAGAAGCCTTAATGGCCACCTATAAATTGGTATGGGACGATTTCTGTGCCTGGTATTTAGAGATGATCAAGCCGCAGTACCAACACCCTATTGATGCCGAGACCAAGCAAATAACCATCCAGTATTTTGAGCAGATTTTAAGGTTGTTGCATCCTTTTATGCCTTTCTTAACCGAAGAATTGTATCATGATGAGCTGTTTGGCGAGCGAGCCGAAATGGATTGCTGTATCGTAGCCGATTATCCGGTAATTGGTCAGGTTAATGAACAACTGCTAAAAGAGGCCGAATTGGTAAAGGGTTTGGTTTCTGAAATCAGAAATGTAAGAAACATGCGCCAGCTTTCGCCAAAAGAGGCATTGCCAATGGCCATCAAAGTTAATTCAGGCCTTGATTACCAGCAATGGGAAAACATCATTTTCAAATTGGCCAACATCGATCAAATAGAATTGGTAAACGATAAAGTTGCTGGTGCGGCCAGTTTTATGGTGGGCAACGACGAGTTCTTTATCAGCTTAGGCGATACGATTGATGCTGATGCAGAAAAAGAGCGCCTGACTAAAGAATTGGAATACCTGCGAGGCTTCTTGAAATCGGTTGATGCGAAATTGGGCAATGAGCGTTTTGTACAGAATGCAAAGCCTGAGATCATTGCCAACGAACGCAACAAAAAAGCTGATGCCGAATCTAAAATCGCAATCATTACCGAGAGCTTAGCGACATTGGAGGGTTAATATGAAAAAAGCACTGATTTTAGCTGTTTGCATTATTTTTGGAACCAATTTGTATGCCCAAAAAGTAAGTCAAACGAAAGATTCATCTAAATCGAAAATACCCACATTCTTTACTTCTAAAAGTATTGATTCTGTTTACCAGAACCTATTAAAAGCAAATCCAAAACCGATTGTGATAGTTGACGGAGAAATAGCTACAGTTGCCGTACTCAAGCCTTGGGATGTATCTAAAATAGAATTTGTTGAGGTCTTGACTAAAGACCAAGCCATAACTATTTATGGTCAAGCAGGAGCTAAAGGCGTAGTAAGGTTTATACCTAAGCGAAATAGTAGCATCCCTTATACCTGGTCGGAGTCTCCTCGACAGGAGTGGAAAGCTGAAGATACGACAGTGTACAACAATGCAACGCCAGATATTTTGATGCCATCATATCCTAGAGGTTTAGAAAAACTTTCTCAATTTGTGAAAGAAAACACTATTTATCCGGAAGCAGCTAGAAAGAATAAAATTGAAGGAGAAGTATTGCTTTCTTTTATCGTGGATAAAGATGGGAAGGTAACTAATGTTAAAATAGATAAAGGCTTGGGGCATGGCTTGGATGAAGAAGCAAAAAGACTGATTAGCCTTAGGAGATGGAATCCCGCTATATTAAAAGGACATCCGGTTAGGGCATCTTATAGTTTGCCTATTGTGTTTAAGCTAAATTGATATGAACTTTTGGAAGGTTAACAGGAAAGAATTTAAGCTTGTATTTGTAGGATTGGCATTATGTTTTGTGGCCTGCCAGAGCAATCAAAAGAAGGCAGAACAGCCAGATACGGTAATTTTGGATGCATCTATTAGCCAAGATGCAGAGACGCCACCTCCGCCAATTGACAGTACAACAGTTGCTGGTACAAGCTTAAAACCAAATCCGAACAATATTGTGGTGAGCTGCGAAGGCGTGGGGAAAATCACTTTTGATGATACTTATGAGGACGTAATAGGCAAGGCAGGCAAGGAAAACGTAAAGCTGGATTCGGTTTTTGTGAATGGGGTGTTTCAGCATACCTTCGCTACCAAGGTTTGGAAGGGTACAGCTGGCGAGTTGACCATTAACTGGCAAGAAAGCGCGCAGCCTTACGAAACGATCCAGAATATAATCATCGATCAGCCGGGCTCAACTTATGTGCTTCAAAATGGTTTAAAATTGGGCAGTCCGCTTTCTTTGGTAAACAAGTTAAATGGCAAGCCAGTAATGCTGATTGGCTTTGCGGGTAAAAACGCAGGTACTTTAATGAGTTTTGATGGAGGAAATTTAACCAATCAAATTCCTTGTGTAAGAGGTGTTTTTGCCCTGCCTAAAATGAAGTCGTACCCTAAAGAAGTGAATGCTGTGCTTACCGCCAATTTGGTACAATCGAACCAAACCGCTTTTAAGATTTATGATCCAGCTTTGGTTAAAATAATTGTCAACTCAAAAAGATAAAACATGAAGAAATTAGTTTTGATCCTTGCAGTAGCCGTTTTAGTTGCCTGTACTAGCAAAAAAGCAGAAGAAAAAACAAACAGCTCTACTATTTTTATCGAGCAAAACCTAAACGAGTTTATTGCCAAAAATCCCGACTGGACCAAAGATGAGACCAGCTTGGATACCACTACAGAGAACTTTAAGCGCTGGGCGATTAGGCTGAGCAATGAGCCAGGATTTTTAAAGGATATGCCTTTGCAACTGAAAAGCCTGACTGATACCATTGTTAGCGGACAAACTTTTAAGCTAGCCAAATTTGTAGGTTATAACGATAAGGCAAGACCAAAAGGTTCTTTGTTGAATTATATTCAGCTTCAAGTTAATGGCATTATGCCTGATGATATTGTGAAAACGGTAGCATTGGATAAAAAATACACCATCAGTGGCAATTTATACAAGCAAGGTAAAAGAGCCGATGTGAAGTTTATCAACGTGTCTGATTTTAAGGGCTACGATGTTGGCAAATACACCTTTTCTATTACAGCAGTAAAGCCTTTATAAAAAGGTTCATTGGTGTCATTGGTTCATTGGAGGATTGGTTAATTGGTCATTAGCTTATTGGTATCGTTTGCCATTCCGACGTACGAGGAACCCGATAAGTAGGTTCTTTCTAAATCAGATCCTTCACTTCGTTCTGGATGACAATTTTTGTCATTCCGACGCGCGAGGAATCCAATAAGCACAGTTCTTCTTTCTAAATCAGATCCTTCACTTCGCTCTGGATGACAATTTGGTTTAGGAATTTGATAGGAGCAATACTCTTATTTAACGGTAGGCAATGCGATAATAGCTGTATAGGCACCTGTTCCTAAACCCGATAGCATGGAAAGCCCGAAGCCGAGGTACGAGGCGAGGACTTGAAAGGAGAGCGGGACTGACGCTCAAATGGAATGCTCACTAGCTTTTCTATAAAATAGGAAATTGGCGTTCTTCTTCACAACAATACTGTTTCCAATATTTTTAGCCACAGATTAACAGAATAGATGGAGTTTGCAATTGCCGGTTTTCAGTTGATGCATCTTCCATATCCATCTTACCTCTTCCCTCAACCCTCCGCCTTTAATCAACCATCTTGGCAATTAGCTAAGCCCAAGTAGCTTTGTAATTAAAATATTATCTGTCAGGCTATTAATTATGAACGAAAAATCTTATTATTGATTAGGTTAAACGATTAACCTGCCGGATAAACTTTTTCACTCATTTATTTATCGTTCTGAAATGGATCACACTAGAAGAACATTTATCAAGCAATCAGCATTGCTTGCAGCCGCTACTTATGCCGGTACGCTTAGTACAAGCGCAAAAAGCTATAATCGAATTATTGGCGCAAACGATCGGGTTCGGGTTGGCGTAGTTGCCTTCTCTGATAGATTTAGGGAAACGCTATTCCCTTGTTTCCAAAACCACTACAAAGAACTGAACTTTGATATCGTTGGGCTTTCAGACCTATGGTCGTACCGCAGGGATTTGGGTACCTCTTTTCTCAAAGAAAAACTGGGATCCGATGTGCAGAGCTGTCGCAATAACGACGAACTGTATGCCATGAAAGATTTGGATGCCGTTATTATCAGTACAGCTGATTTTCAACACGCCCTGCACACCATAGAAGCGGTAAAGGCAGGTTGCGATGCCTATGTAGAAAAGCCGTTTGCCGAAACCATGGACGATGCAAAAGCAGCGTTGAAAGCGGTTAAGGCCAGCAATAAAATTGTACAGATCGGTTCGCAGCGCCGCAGTGGCGAAAATTATAAAAACGCCGCCAGTTATATTCAAGAAGGTAAATTTGGTCCCATTACCGCTGTTGATCTGGTTTGGAATGTAAACCAGCCAGGACGTTGGCGCAGGCCATCCCTGGTAGAAAAACTAAAACAGGAAGATACCGATTGGAAACGCTTTTTGCTCAATCGCCCTGCCGATACCTGGGATCCGCGCAAATATTTGGAATATCGTTTGTTTTGGCCTTACTCATCGGGTATGCCGGGCCAATGGATGTCGCACCAGATTGATACGGTGCACTGGTTTACGCAACTGCAGCATCCGCGTAGCGTAGTAGCCAATGGTGGAATTTACACTTGGAAAGACGGGCGCAAAAACTGGGATAGCATGGTGGCCGTATTTGATTATGGCAAACCCGATACCAGCGATGGTTTTCAGGTTACTTTCACCTCGAGAATGCAAAATAGCGTAGGCGATGTGGGCGAAGTTTATTATTCGAACGGAGGAGAGCTTAATTTGATCACCAATAAAGTATCGCCAAAGGGCGGACTGGGCGAAAAAGAAGCCGCTGCCATGGGCATGAAAGCCAACCTTTTGGGCAACTTCGACCTTTCTAAAAAAGAAATCAAAACCGCTACTGGCGCCAGCATGGGTGGCGATGCGCTTACTTCGGGTCACATGCGCAACTGGATGGAATGCGTACGCAGCAGACAAACGCCAAATGCGCCAGTGGAAGCCGGTTATTACCATTCTATAGCTAATATCATGACCAATGCTGCGGTGCATACCGGAGCAAAAGCTACCTTCGATGAGCAAAAGCAGGAAGTAATGGCCAATGGCAAAATTTTTAAATACTAATCTACCAAACCTATCATTTACAATCCCCAATATGATGAAGTTAAACACAATTACCTTAGCGCTGTCCCTGCTTGGCCTCACCACGGCTGTACAAGCACAAAAAACTACTCCTTTATTTGATGGCAAAACCTTAAAAGGCTGGAAAGCCATTGTAGGTTCGGCCCCTTATGCCATAGAAAACGGCATGATCATCGGTACCATGGCTAAAGGATCGCCCAATTCGTTTTTGGTAACCGAAAAAGAGTATGGTGATTTCATCTTGGAATTAGATGTAAAACTAGAAGGTACCGAAACCAATTCTGGCGTGCAGACCAGGAGCCATTTTGATCCGGCCGGTAATAAAGGCAAAGGAATGGTTTATGGTCGCCAAATGGAAATAGACCCATCGGCCAGGGCATGGACGGGTGGCATTTATGATGAAGCCCGCAGACAATGGCTTTATCCGTTAGCACTTAATCCGAAGGCAACATCGGCCTATAAAGTTGAGGAGTTTAACCACTATAAAATCGAATGCATTGGCAATGAAACCAAAACCTGGGTAAACGGAGTTCCTGTTGCCTATGTAATTGATACGGTAGACAAAAAAGGCTTTATCGGGTTGCAGGTGCATGGCATTGGTAATAACCTCAAACTGGATGGCAAAAAAGTTTATTTTAAAAACATCAATATCCAAACGGAAAACCTAAAACCTCAAGCTTTTCCGAAGGGTATTTATACGGTGAATTTTACCCCAAATCAACTTTCGGCGTACGAGAAATCCAATGGCTATCGTTTGTTGTTCGATGGCAAAACAAATACCGGATGGATTGGCGCTTATAAAACCGCTTTTCCGGCAAAAGGCTGGGACATTGCCAATGGCGAATTAACGGTGCTGCCATCAAATGGTGCAGAATCGACCAATGGTGGCGATATTGTAACCAAAGAAGAGTTTTCGGCATTTGACCTTTCTTTCGATTTTAAATTGTCTGAAGGTGCAAATAGTGGCCTAAAATATTTTGTTACACTAGCCGAAAAGAATACCGGATCGGCTATTGGACTTGAGTATCAGGTATTGGATGATGAAAGGCACCCAGATGCGAAACTGGGCCGAGATGGCAACAGAACCTTGGCTTCGTTATATGATTTGATCACCGCCAAAAAAGAAGCTCGTTTCTTGCATCCAATTGGAGCCTGGAACAGTGCCAGGGTGGTGGTTTATCCGAACAACAAAGTAGAGCATTACCTTAACGGCGTAAAAGTGCTGGAATATAATAGAGGTTCTGAAGAGTTCAAAAAACTGGTGGCACTAAGCAAGTATAAGGTTTGGGAAAATTTTGGCGAAGCACCTAAGGGCCATTTGCTGTTGCAGGATCATGGCAATAAGGTGAGCTTTAGAAGTATTAAAATCAAGACTTTGTAAATGCACCGTCGGAGTTTTATTCAAAAATCGGCTTTATTGGGGTCGGGTTTGCTATTGTCTGACCAGTTGATGGCAAACCTGGCTGCCGAGCCTATCAAAATAGCGATGATTGGCTGCGGCGATCGTGGCAAGGGCGTACTTTCTGTGATTAAAAAGATGCCCGAGCTGTTTAAAATAACCGCCTATTGCGATGTGCTCGATTTCAGGTTGACTGAAACCAAACCCTATGTGCCCGATTCGGCCGAAGCCATCAAAGACTACCACAAAATTCTCGATGACAAGAACATCAGTGCCGTATTTATCGCCGTGCCCCTAAACATGCATTTTAAAATTGCAAAAGATGCGGTACTTGCAGGTAAACATGTGTATGTAGAAAAAACAATGACCTACGATACTGCTCAGGCAATTGCTTTGAGAAAACTGGTGAAGCAATACCCTAAACAGGTGTTTCAGGTAGGCTATCAGTACCGTTATTCGCCTTTGTACTTTAAGGTGAAGGAGATGATCCAGAGTGGGTATATCGGCAAGGTTTCGCAAATAGATTGTAGATGGGACAGGAACGGAAACTGGCGAAGGGCAGTGCCCGACCCCAGTTTAGAAAGACAGATCAACTGGCGCATGTATAAGGAATACTCTGGAGGCTTGCCGGCCGAACTGCTTTCGCACCAAATCGATTTCATCAATTGGGCCTTCGATACCCAGCCAGATGAGATTATAGGAACCGGAGGCATCGATGTATTTAAAGATGGCAGGGAAACCTACGATAATGTGCAGGCTACGTTAAGGTATAAAAATGCAGGGATGATTGGTAATTTTGGCGCTACCTGTGGCAATGCCCATGATGGTTATTTGTTTAAGATCAAAGGGACCAAAGGTTCGGTTTCCTTATTAACCAATACAGGTACTTTTTATCCCGAAAAGGCATTGGCCAAAGAATTAGGTATTGTTGATGGCGTAACCAGCGCCACTAAGATTGCGCCCAACGCCGATGGGGGCATCCCAATTTTAGAGAAGCCAACCATTGACGGTACCAATTATGCCTTAAATGCTTTTTACAAGGCAATAACAGAAGGAATTGTGCCGGTTTCGAACATCGATACGGGCACCAAGGCCTCTATTTGCGTAGCCATGTGCAACGAAGCCATTTATTCAGGGCAAAAACAATCGTGGAAAAAGGAGTACAATTCTTAAAGGTGGCAGACTTGTTGTGGAATTCTATAAAATATTTGTCACGTTGAGCTTGTCGAAACGTCGTATTGATCGGTCTTCGACAGCTCAGACTGACATATTTAATTGAAAATTATAAATCCTTATAGTTCGGCAGCTCAGCTACAAACAGAAACTTGCTGTTGGCATGGTCTATTTGGGCATGGTAATGCTGCAAGCCGTTGCTTACCACCAGCCAAGGTGCTTTGTACACCGAATTGTAACGTGCAGCTTGGTCGAACGTGGCTTGGGTAATGGCCACCGAAGGCGCCTTGCACTCAATAACCATGATCTTTTGGCCCAAGTTGTTGTAAACCAAAATGTCGCTTCTTTTGCGTGTTTGGTTAAGGCTTAAACCACCTTCAATTTGCAATAATGTCGCCGGGAACCCTTTTTCTTTAATGAGGAAACAGATAAAATGTTGCCTTACCCATTCTTCGGGCGTTAATACCAGGTGCTTTTTACGGATTTCATCAAAAATGAAATACACCTCGTCTTTTTGGGTAATCTTAAAAGGATGTGGTGGTAAGTTAAGCGGTGTGGGATTAAAGGGCATCGTTGGCAGTTATCAGTTGTTGGTTGACAGTTATCAGTTGGCAGTTATCGGTTTTTAGTTGATAGTTAATGGTCAATAGTCCATAGCTTATTTGGCCTATTGTTATTCGAGCTAGCCATCTTGCTACTTGATACTCGATACTTGCTACTCGCTATACTCAAGAGCAAATATACTATCTCAAATCTAATTTAAATCGTAATTTTACGGCAATGAGCGCGGTTGAGATTATAAAAGATTTAAAGGCAAGAAAATTCAAACCTTTGTACCTGTTGCAGGGAGAAGAGCCTTATTACATTGATCAGGTAGTGGATTACATGGAGAAACATGTGCTGAGCGATGGCGAAAAGGGCTTTAACCAAACCGTGCTTTATGGCAAGGATACCGATATGGCTACCATTTTAAATGCGGCCAAGCGTTACCCTATGATGGCCGAATACCAGCTGATCGTGGTAAAAGAAGCACAAGACCTGAAATGGGCCAAAGAAACCGAGGGTAGTGGCAAAGAAGCCGAAGTAGCGCTCAATTATTTCGAGAAGCCTTTGCCGAGCACTATTCTCGTATTGGCTTATAAATATGCTAATTTTGATAAGCGCAAGAAGATCTATAAAGCCATCGCCAATAATGGAGTGGTTTTTCAGTCAGACCCGGTACGCGACTACAAATTGATGCCTTGGATTGAAGACCATATCAAAGAGAAGGGCTATAAAATTGCCCCGCAGGCCGTTGCGCTGATGGCCGAATATTTAGGAACTGATCTATCTAAAATTGCGAATGAGGTAGAAAAGCTTTGCTTGAACATTAGCAAAGATGCGACCATCCAAACAGATGATATCCAGAGGAACATCGGGATTAGCAAGGAATATAATGTATTTGAGTTGCAGAAGGCATTGGCTACGCGAAATGTGCTCAAATGCAACCAGATCGTCAATTATTTTGCAGATAATCCAAAGGCAAATCCAATGGTGATGGTAATGGCCAATCTGAGTGCCTATTTTACCAAGATCCTTAAATACCATTACCTGCCCAATAAAAACGATGCCGCCAAGGAACTGGGGGTCAATCCTTATTTTGTTAAAGATTATGAATCGGCTGCCCGCACATTCAGCATTGGAAAAACCTTCGATATCATCAGTATTCTCAGGACCTACGATTTAAAGAGCAAAGGCTTAGACAGTACCGGAAACACCACAGATGGTGAGCTGTTGAAGGAGATGCTGTTTAAGATGATCCACTAGGATGGAAAATGGAAGATGGAAAATGGAAGAAGGGGAAGGTAAGATGGGGGGTATGATGGGTTCTTTTCTAGATTTTAAACAAAACGCTAAACGTAAAACATACAACATACCACATAAAAACTCTTCAAGTTATGCTACAAGGACTCAGAACTATCGTTTATCATGTTAACGACCTCGAAAAAGCCAAAGAATGGTACCTGCAGGTTTTCGGAATTACCCCTTATTTTGATGAGGTTTTTTATGTAGGCTATAATGTTGGTGGTTTTGAACTCGGCTTAGATCCGGATCCATCGACTTACCAAACAGGAAATCAATCCATCACCTATTGGGGCGTTGAAGATATCAAAACCTCCTTCGAGAAAATCGAATCTCTAGACGTAAAAGTACACGAAGCACCTAAAAACGTGGGTGGACCAATCTGGGTAGGCAGTATTTACGATCCCTTTGGCAATATTGTAGGCCTGATCGAAAATCCGGAGTTTCAAGGCTAAGTAAAAGGTAGGATGGAGGAGGGGAGATGGAAGATGGGAAAATCTATAGGCTATCAAAGGGCGTCATCCCGGACCTGATCCGGGATCTTCTCAAAAATAGGTACTGAATCAAGTTCAGCATGACGGTTGATTTCCAAGCGTTCAACGCCGAACGCTTAATGTGCCACACATCGTGGTGATTTTCGCATAAATATTTATGGCATTGTAACTATAAAGTTATTCGTACTTAAGCTAATTGGGCTTCAGGCCATCTATATTTACTTGTCAATTAACTTATTATTACATGAAAAGAAATTTACTAACCATTTTACTGGCTGTTGGGGCTATTACTGTAACCCAGGCACAGGTAAGACAACAAGGTGGTGGCGGAGCAGATACTACCCGCAGGGCACCAGGCTCGGCTTTAGGCTCAGGCGTAAGGGCACAGCCAAAACCTTATAATCAAGTGATTACCGATAAGGCACTTAGTCGTAAGGGCATGATCACTACACACAAAATCGAAGACAAGTTCTTTTTTGAAATTGCCGATACCACTTTAGGCAGAGACATTTTGGTGGTGAGCCGCATTGCCAAATCGGGTGCCGAAGTTCGTGCCGCACAAGGTTATGCTGGCGATGTGATCGGTAGTACGGTCATCCGTTTCGATAAAGGACCAAACAACCGTATTTTCATGCGCAAGGTGAGCTTCAGAACGTATAGTCCTGATAGTACAACAGCCATGTACCAAAACCTAAAAAACTCAAGCATCCAGCCAATTGCTGCTTCTTTTAACATCGCGGCCTACTCGCCTGATAAAAACGGAAGCGTAATCGATGTAACCGACTATATCAATAGCGATAACGATATCTTTTATTTCAGCTCGCCTGCGTCTAAAACAAGGTTCAGGTTGGGTACGCAGTTGGCAGACCGCAGTTACATTCAAAGTATCCGCAGTTTTCCAACAAACGTTGAAATCAGTACCGTAAAAACCTATACCTTGGCTGCTGCGCCATCTCCATTTGGCGGTGGTGGTGCTCCTACAGGTGGTGGCGGTGCGGGTGGTTCTACAGGTTCGGCAACAGTTGAATTAAATACTTCAATGGTGATTTTGCCTAAAGTGCCAATGAAGGCCCGTTATGCCGATCCACGTGTAGGTTATTTTACCGTAGGCTATACCGACTTCGATTTGAATCCTCAAGGCGTAAAGGAAATCGATTTGATCAAGCGTTGGAGATTGGAACCAAAACCTCAAGATTTGGCCAAATATAAACGTGGCGAATTGGTTGAGCCAGCTAAACAGATCGTTTATTACATCGATCCGGCTACACCAAAAAAATGGATTCCATACCTGATTGCCGGTGTAAACGATTGGCAAAAGGCTTTTGAGAAAGCTGGCTTCAAAAATGCCATCGTTGGTAAGGTCGCCCCAACCAAAGAACAGGATTCGACATGGAGCATTGACGATGCACGCCACTCGGCCATCGTTTACAAACCTTCGGAAATTGCCAATGCCAGCGGTCCTAGCATCGCAGATCCACGCAGTGGCGAAATCATGGAAAGCCATATCAACTGGTACCACAACGTAATGAAGTTGGTGCACGATTGGTACATGATCCAAACAGCTGCGGTTGATCCAAGGGCACGTAAAGTGACTTTCAGTGATGAGTTGATGGGCGATTTGATCCGTTTTGTTTCGTCGCACGAAGTTGGTCACACTTTGGGTTTATTGCATAACTATGGCTCAAGCTCGACTGTTCCGGTAGAAAACCTGCGCAACAAGAAATGGGTAGAAGAAAATGGCCACACGCCATCAATCATGGACTATGCGCGTTTCAACTATGTGGCACAGCCAGAAGACAACATTACTTCAAAAGGTTTGTATCCACGCATTGGCGATTATGATAAATGGGCGATTGAGTGGGGTTATAAATATATGCCAGATACAAAAGGTGCTGGCGATGAAACTGCTGCCTTGAATAAAATGGTGATCGAATCGGCTAAAAACAGGCGTTTATGGTTTGGTACAGAATCTAATCCTGATGATCCACATTCACAAAATGAGGATTTAGGCGATAATGCCATGAAAGCGAGCGATTATGGTATCAAAAACCTAAAAGTGATTTTGCCTCAATTGCCTGCCTGGACCAAAGAAGCCAACGAAGGTTATGAGAACCTATCTAATATGTATGGCCAGCTGACCACACAATTTGGTCGTTACATGGGTCATGTAGCTAAAAACGTAGGTGGTATTTACGAAAATCCTAAAACTGTTGAGCAGGCTGGTGCTATTTATGAGCGCGTACCTGCCGCTACACAAAAAGAAGCGATGGATTTCTTGAACAGAAACCTTTTCGTAACACCAAAATGGTTGTTAAACCAATCGATTTTAGACAATATCGATCAGAATCCTTTAGAAGTAACATCAAGATTGCAAGGTTCTACACTAAGCCGTTTGTTGAGCAATAGTACCTTGAGCAAATTGGTAGCTGCCGAAGCTACAGATGGTGCAACCGCTTACAAGATTACCGATTTGTTTAGCGATTTGAACGGTTCGATCTTTACCGAACTGAAATCAAATGCTACCATCGATGTGTATCGTCGTAACCTGCAAAAAGCTTATGTGGATAAACTGATTGCCATTGTTAAACCGGCTGCGCCAGCTCCAACAGCTGTCAATGCTATTTTAACCGGAAGAGGAGGCAATATCCCTAGCGGTTTATCGGCTTCGCAAAGCGATGTAGTATCGGTAGTGAAAGGCCAATTGCGCGATTTAGACAAAAACATCAAATCAGCTGCAGGTTCGCAAGGCGATACCTTGAGCAAATATCATTTGCAAGATTTATCAGACCGTATCGAAGCGGCATTAGACAGCAAGAAAGACTAAACCATTTTTATTTAAATAGAAAAGCCCCCGAATAACTCCGGGGGCTTTTTTGTTCATTATTTGTTTAGCGTGAAGCTAAATATTCGTCTAAGTTTTCCAATCCTGCGGTAAAGCCCTCTTGGAAGCCCATGCCGATGATGGTGTTCATGTCTTCTTCCTTGTCGAAAGTGATTTCAATATAAACTTTGGTCTCATCGCCTTCGGCTGTAAAGCGGTTATCCCAATGCATGATGGGGAATTCGAGGTTGGGCGTGCCGTTTTCGTCGCAAAAGCCAGCACTGCTGTTGAGATGTGTTTCTGGATTTACGCTATGGTAATCGACCTTGCACCAATGGCGCTCGCCTTCAGGCCCTACCATACAATAAATCCAATGGCCTCCTGTTTGGCAGTCCATGGTTTTGGTTTCGGCCTTAAAAGGTTTAGGTGCCCACCATTGGTCTAGGATTTCGCTTGCTGTCCATGCTTTCCAAACGGTTGATAGGGGCGCACCGAACGATCTGGTGACTGTGATTTTTTTGTTTTGTGGTTCTTTCGAAAAGATAGCTTCTCTCTTTGTCATGATTTTTTAGGTTTTAAGTTTTCCAATAAGTTGTCTAATTGTTCGAAACGTGTTTCCCAAAGTTTGCGGAACTGTTCCATCCAAAGGTCAACCTCTTTCATTTTCTGGGGGTTAAAAGAATAATAGATTTCGCGTCCATTTTGTTTTTGCTCGATGAGCTGGCATTCGTTTAAAATTTTAATATGCTTGGATATGGCTTGCCGGGTACTGTCGAAGTTTTCGGCAATGGCATTAGGGGTCATGGCCTGAAAGGCAAGCAATGCGATAATGGCTCTGCGGGTAGGATCGGCAATGGCCTGAAATACGTCTCTTCTCATCTTGTTAATAATTTGCAACCGTTCAGTTGCAAATATAAGTGCAACCGATCGGTTTCGCAAATATTTTTTGAAAAAAATAGAATCGTCATAATAGCTAAAGGTTTTATTGGCCTGTTTGTCATCCAGAACGTAGCGAAGGATCTGCCTCGAGTTAGATTCCTCGTTGCACTCGGAATGACAGATTGATTTTGTGGTTGAAGAACTAAGATGTTTGAGGTAGTAAAAGAATCACCTTTAAGAACTTGATTACATCTGCTTGAATAAGGATTATATAAACGTTAACCACATAGCCACATAGGTTTGCCGCTTAAGAAACCTAAGGTGTCTGAGGTGGTGAAAAAGAACATCATGTGGGACTTGATCCGATGTTTATAGTGAAAATAATGTTTCTTTCCTCCCCCTGCCCCCTCCAAAGGGGGATATGGATAGCGTTTATAGAAACGGTTGGGAATGTGAGTATTGGTGTATCTTGTCATCCAGAATGCAGTGAAGGATCTGTCTCGAGTTAGATTCCTCGTTGCACTCGGAATGACAAATTGATTTAAGGCTAACTAAGATGTCTGAGGTGGTAAAAAAGAAATATTTATTGCAAATCATCATTTTTAATGCCTCGTGTGTTCTTTTTGATTTCAGTTTGCAATTTGCCAAAACGGTAATTCAAACTTACGCCGAGGCTTCGGTAATAGGTTTTGCTGTTGGTAAACTGACTAAAACCTGGTCCGTTTAATTCGTCGTTTATGGTTCTAAATTTGGCAAAAGGATTGTTTACAACAAGACCTAAGCTCAATTTGCTTTGCAACAGCTCTTTGCTTAGGCTAAAGGAATTTCCTATAAAACCGTTGGTATTGCTTTGCGCACCCGAAACACCACCAGTGTTCATGGTAAAATCGGCATTGGCGCGCCAGCCCTTGTTAAAGCGATAGCCCGATGCAACATTGACATAAGCCATAGCGCCACTGTTATTTACTACTTTTTCATTTACTGTTACGTAAAAATCGACATGACGTAGGTCGGCATTCAGGCTTACGTTCCATTTTTTGCTGATCGGGTAATTAAGGTAAATATTCGTTTTGACAATTCGACCTTCAAAAGTGTTTTCGTAAGAGGCTAAAGTAAGGTTGCGTTGGGCATCAAAAGTAGAGATTTGCCAAATTACATTATTGAAGAACATATAGCCCAACTCGATATTAAAGGTCCATTTTTTTGAACGAAAATAACCCAGTTGCAACAAATCGCTAGTTGTAGGACGCAAGCCTGGGTTTCCTGTGCTCTCGAAATCTGGATTAGAGCGATCGACAAAAGGGTTTAGTTGGTTAATAGACGGGCGTTGGATACGCTTGTTGTAACTCAGGCTCAGGTTGCTAAACTCATTCAGTTTTCTGCTGATAGCTGCGCGGGGCATGGCATTCCAGTAGCTTTGTGTAACCTGTTGCTTTCCCGCACTGAAATTGCCGTCGATCGTGGTTTTTTCAAGTCTTACTCCAGCCCTAAACTGCCATTTTCCGGTATTGTAGCCATAAGAATTATAAAAGGCATATACATTTTGGTTATTGTCGAAATTGTCTGATCTTGATGGATCCAAAGTAAAATTTGTCCCATCATAACCTAAATAACGAAAGTCGCTATTGTTGTTTCTGAATATACCTTTTAATCCGGTTTCCATCGTTAATTTGCCAAAAGGCTGTACATAATCTATTTGCGCAGTTTGTTCGGTTAAACCTTCATTGTTTTTTTGCTGAAAGGCAGGATTGTCATAGTTGATGGTTTGATCGAGACCTTGATCGTTGTTAAGGTTGCCGGTGTTACGCAGGTAGCGGTAAGAAAAGGTAATGAGCTGGTTCTTGTTTTTGGTAAAGCCCAATTGATAGTTTAAAGTGGCATCAATCCCATTACCCTTGCGCTGGTTCTCGTTGGTTAAAAGATACTGTTGCATCAGGTTGTTGTGTACGAAAGATTGGCTCAATTGGGAACCTGTACCGTTTTGCTCATTGCCGCTCCAGTTCAATTGGCCAGAAAGGAGGCTGAGGCTATCGAGCTCATAACTCAATTCGACGCCCGAATAGGCCGTGTTGTTATGTGATTTGCGGTTGCTTTGTTGCAAGAGGGAATTTTCGGATGCCCATCTGTTTATGCTTGAAAAAGTATTGGGCTGATTAAACCTGCTGGCACCTGCCACCGCGATAAGGCCCAATTTGCCATATTTCAGGCTCAAAGTTGCACCCGCTCCCGGACCGCCAATCGGACTTTTGCCGTTCAGGTTAACCGAAGCCTGATAGCCGTTAAATACTTGTTTGATGGTAATGATATTGATAATTCCCGCTAGGCCTTCGCTATCATATTTAGACGATGGATTGGTAATCACTTCGATGCTTTTAATGGTAGAAGCAGGCATGCTGCGCAAAATATCCCTCGGATTTCTTTCTACCAATCCTGAAGGTTTGCCGTTGATAAATACGCGATAGCTCGAACTGCCTTTCAGTTGTATGTTTTCATTGCCATCAACCGATATAAAAGGTACTTTACGCATCATTTCTAACACACTGCTGACCTTGCTTTGCGGATCGGCCTGTAAATCATAGGTGATTTTATCTGCATCTTGTTTGATGATGGGCTTTTGTGCTGTAATGTTAACCGTTTGAAGATTTTTGGCCTCGCTGATCAGCGCTATAGGACCCAAATTGTGCACTGCCTCGTTGCTGTTTAGATTCAACTTTAATTGCTTGCTGCGATAACCCATGCCTTGGATGCGGATAGTGTAGCTGCCGGCTTTCAATTGGAGAAAGCTAAAAGTGCCATCGGCTTTGCTTAAACTGGTTTGCAAAAGGCTATCGGCCGAACTTAATAAGCCAATAGTTAAAAATTCTACAGGCGCCTTGCTCGCCGAATCGACCAGTTGGCCACGAATGCTCAGCGGATTGTTTTGTGCCAACGAGCGGATAGGGCAGGTAAACAGTGCAATGACTGCGAATACGAATATGTGCTTTAGGCTTAGGATTTTCATGTTTGTATTGGATTGATCTGAAACAAAAATTGACTTTAGCACACAATCTTTTAAATTTATATGACGAGTTATGGGTTTCAACTGATGGAATGTGATTTATTCCGGTCGAAATCGCTCATCAGCCAAAAAATCAATTTCATCAGCCATTTGGTACTTTCGGACAGCAATTATTGAGGGAATAAAAATTTTTGCCCACCTTTAGCCTAATCGAAAATTAGATGAGCACAAGCAACGATCAATTAAAGAAAGGCAAGCCACCACGCAAACGGGGCAACCGGGTGTTGGTCTATTTCACCATTATGGCTGCGGTGCCGGTATATTGGGCCTCGCTCTTTTATATTAAATTGGTATCGGGCAGTGGCGCAGAAGAAATTGGCTTCGCGGTAACTGTTGCTTTTTTCCTGTTTTTATATTTGGGCTGGTACCTGGCCGATGCTTGGCAATTGAATAGCCAACGCTTGCTGAGCAGAACAATTGCGGGTTTAGGTGTTGTGGTAGTCGCTTGTTTTATTGGGCTTTTTATCCATGCCGATATCCAGTTGCATGGCATGCCAGCTGTTAACCTGCTGTTGTTTTGGGTGCTTTTTATTGTGCTGAGTTCGGCCTTGGGCGCTTGGCTTAAGTTCTTGGTTAAACGTTTCAATCTACGCATAGATCAGGCTGATGCACTGGCTAACCAAAGCAAAAGCGAACTGCAGTTGTTGCAGTCGCAGTTGAGCCCTCATTTTTTGTTCAATACGCTCAATAACATGTATGGACTTTCGATTAGCGACCATGAAAAGATTCCAGGTTTGTTGCTGAAGCTTTCTGAGCTCTTGCGCTATTCGGTTTATGAAGCCAAGGAATTGTTGGTTCCCCTTAAAAGCGAATTGGCCTATATCAATAATTACATTGATTTTGAGAAGATTAGGATCGGCAATCGTTTATCGCTTACCTGCAATTTAGAGCAGATACCTACCGAGCAGATCAAGATTGCGCCCATGTTGCTGATTGTATTTATCGAGAACGCATTTAAACATTCGAAAAATACAGCACAGAAATCGATCGTAATTGACATCACACTCAAAACCTGGGATGATTGGATTTTGTTTTCGATCAGGAACAGCTTTGACGAGCATGAAGAAAAAACGAAGAACCTCAGTAGTGGCTTGGGATTGAGTAATACCTATCAAAGGCTAAAAGTGCTTTATCCAAACCAATACGAACTGAAAATCAGTAAAGATGAAGGCATGTACAATGTGAGCCTCCAAGTAAAAATGAAATAGATGAACACCATCAAATGTTTAATTGTTGACGATGAGCCTATTGCAAGGCAGATTATTGAAGGCTATGCCAAGCAATATCCCTTGTTGGAGATAGTGGCTTCCTGTGAAGATGCCATGGAAGCACGGATCCAATTGCAAAAACAGCCTATTGATCTTATTTTTCTAGACATCAACATGCCGGTAATCGATGGCATCGGTTTTTTGAAGACCTTGAAAAAAGCACCGCAGGTTATCTTTACCACAGCTTATAAAGAATATGCCGTTGATGCCTTTGAACTCTCGGCCAGCGATTACTTGCTTAAACCCTTTTCTTTCGAGCGTTTTTTGATGGCGGTAGATAAAGTGGCCGAAAAACTGGCGTCCGCTGCAACAACTATGCCTGTAGCCGAAACAATTCCTGCCGAAGATTTTATGTTCATTAAAAGCGATAACAAAATCTTTAAGGTAGCTTTTGATGATATCCTTTTGCTTGAAGCGTTCGGCAATTATGCCAAAGTGTACCTGAGCGATAAGCAATTGATGCCTACCACTACCTTAACCAGTTTGGAAGAAGCCTTGCCCAAAAACCAATTCATCCGGGTGCATCGCTCTTTTATCATCAATAAAAACCGCATCAGTCATATCGAAGGCAACCGTGTCTTTGTCCGCGATCAGGAAGTACCGATTAGTGGCAATTATAAAGAAGCGTTTTTGAGGATTTGCGGGTTGTGAGTGTATGTAATAAATAGAGTTCGTCTTTTAGTATCCCGTTCTATTTTATTAATTTTGTAGCTTAAATATCGAGAACATGAATCATTGGCTAGTCAAATCAGAGCCTTTCAAATACAGCTGGGAGAAATTTAATAAAGACGGACGTACTTTTTGGGATGGCGTGCGTAATTTTCAGGCCCGCAATAACCTAAGGGACATGAAAGAAGGCGATTTGGTTCTTTTTTACCACAGTAACGAAGGCAAAAACGTAGTAGGGATTGCCAAGGTAGTAAAAGAAGCCTATCAAGATCCAACCACCAGTGATCCCAATTGGGTAGTGGTAGATTTGGCACCCGTACAAAGCCTGGCCAATCCGGTTACCTTAGAGCAGATCAAGGCAGAAGAAAGCCTAAAAGATATTTCCTTGGTACGCCAGGGACGTTTATCGGTAATGCCTTTAAAAGCAACTGAGTTTGATAAAATCCTGGAGATGGGAAGCTAAATTCAGTTGGCAGTTTTCAGTTGACAGTTGACAGTTATTAGTTCACAGTTGCCAGTTCACAATTATCGGTTAGCAGTTTACAGTGATCAGTTTTTCTTTCAATCGTCATTGCGAGGAATGTTAGTGAGGAAGCAATCTCCTTGGAAAAGTACTTTCCACCTTGTCTACGAATAAACCAGTAAGCCAATGAACTAACCTATTGTAACACGCCCTTTACATTTAACAGTTTTTAACAGTAGGTAAAGCCAAATTAGGCTAGCTTTGGGTACTTATTTACCATCTATGAAAACATTCATCCTCACCCTGCTTATTTGTGTTGCCACAACGGTAGGCTATACCCAAACCATTACAGCTTATAAAGCCATTTTAGAAACAAAAACAGGTAAGCACAAAGGCATACTGCAAAAAGTAGATTCTGTCAATGTAATTCTAAATGTTGATGGCCGGTTTCAAGCTGTTAAAATCACAGATATTCAATCTGTAAAAATCAGGAAAACAAAGAAACGTTATATCGGCAAAAATTATATGGCTGGTTCAACGCCAACTGAATATCATACTAACGGCGACGGTAAACTGGTAGACGAATATGGAATTGAGGCGCCTACTTTAGAACAGGAAGTGGTTGCTTCAGGAGTAGGAGTGTTTTTCAATGGCCTGTTAAATGCCATTGCCTATCCCATTTATGCGATTAATCCTTACATTGCGAAGTTTAACCTAGAAGGAAAGAATGATCCTCAGCAATTAATCCAATTGGATTATTACTCCATCCATTATCAAGGTAATCCCAATACCAGAGTTGCCGATCTAAAAAAGATTAAGGAGATTTCTGAAAAAGCAAAACAGTGAGGATAGTTGTCAGTTGCAGTTTTCAGTTCGCTGTTGTCAGTTTTCAGTTGCCAGTTGACGGTTTAACAACTAACTAATGACTAGTGAACAAATGACTAATGAGCTAATGAACGTCTAAATTTTTTCTCTTACTCATCAAGAGGCCAACACTCATCACTAAACTCGTGCCCAGTACCACCACAAATAAAAATGAAGTGCCGATTTCAGGCAGTTTCATGCTGGCCGGCAGGTTATAATACAACAAGATACTGATCAATCCGCGAGGTGTGACAAAGCCTTCAGGCATGACGTTTTCCTTTTTAAAGAGCCGCAAATACACAAAGCGGATCACATAAATGCTCAATAAGATCAAAAATCCATTGGCCAGCACATATTGATCGTTCAGTTCATAAATGTTAATGGTAAATCCGAATATCACGAAGAAGAAAGTACGGATAATAAAAGCACTCTCGGCAGACAATTGATGCAGCTGAGCCAAGTCTTTGGCCAAGTTTTCATAAAGGAATACCGTCCTGAACCAGGCATGTCTAATGGCATCGGCATTGTTTAAGAAAAGACCAAAAGCCAAAATCAGTACCAGCGAAGAAAGGTGGTAGGACTGGCCAATGGCATATACCAAGATCAAAATCGAAATGATCAGAAAAAATTTGATGTGATGCGAAATCCGACCCATGATGTACAGCAGAAATATACAAGCAATTACCGAAAGGATCAGAATAATGGCCATGCTCAAGCCTAAGCCTGCAAATGACCCCGCAGATACATGTGGATTAGAAATGGCAAAATTAAAGATGATAATGCCTAGGATGTCTGAGAAAGAACTCTCATAAATAATAAATTCCCTACTTTTCTTGCTTAAGCCAGCTACTGATGGAATGGCAATGGCCGAACTGATGACACTAAAAGGAACCGCATTCACAATGCACAGGTAAAGTTCTTTTCCGGTAATCTGGTAAATGATAAAAGTAATAGCTGCAATGGTAACCAAGAGGATGAAAAAAGCCGAAAAGAACGCTCCCTTGATCACCTTGTTCTTCTCTCGATCGTATTTGAGTTCTAGCGAACCTTCAAAAACAATCAATATTAAACCAACGGTACCTAAAGTAGGCAAGATGCGCAGAAAATCGAAGGTATGCAGGTTCAGGTTATCCACCAACAAACGTAGGCCAATGCCCAGCAACAGCAACAATAAAACCGATGGCAATTTGGTTTTGCTGGCTACAAGGTCAAACAGATAGGAAAAGATTACCAGTCCGCTTAGGATAATCAAAGTAGTGTAGGTCGTCATGCAGTTTCAATGTTTAGGCCTACCACAAATGGTTGGCGTTATTCCTTAAAAAACAGGGCTTTAAGCTCGCTAGCGTCGTTGGGTTCCATTTTTCCGCCTAAAATCAATCGCAACTGCCTGCGACGCAAAGCGCCGTTAAACAATTCGATTTCATCATCGGTTTCAGGTTTCAACTCGGGCACAGGGATGGTTCTGCCACTTTGATCAACCGCTACGAAAGTATAATATGCTTCATTCGACTTTGCTCTGCTGCCAGAAGGGATGTTTTCTGCCCAAACGTCTAAACGTACCTCAACCGAGGTATTAAACGAACGGGTTACCTTGGCTTCAATGGTAATTACATCACCCAGTTTAATCGCCTGCTTAAAGGAAACGTTGTCAACCGAGGCTGTAACCACAATTCTGTTGCAGTGTTTTTGTGCCGAAATAGCCGCTGCGATATCCATCCAATGCAACAACCGTCCACCCATTAAATTGTTCAGGGTGTTGGTGTCGTTTGGCAATACCAATTCGTTCATGATCGTGAAGGAATCTTTTGGGCTTTTAGCTTTTATACTCATAATGGCTGCAAAAGTAGGCAAAAAAGCTGGCTTTTCTTGCATTTTTAGTAAAATGGACTTTGTTTGCCTATGGTAAAGAAAAGCAAAATGCTTGTTTGTAGCTTGTCAAATCACTAAAATCGTATAGAGCTTAAAACATAAGCCGAGCTTTCCTGTTATTCTACTTTATCCCAAAAAAATATGCAGAACCCAACGCTCATCCAGTATTTTCACTGGTATTATAACGAAGCCGATAACTTGTGGACCAAAGTAAAAAAGGAGGCTTCAAATTTAGCCGAAATGGGGATTACCAGCGTATGGTTGCCGCCAGCTTACAAAGGCACAAATGGAACTTTTTCCATTGGATATGACACCTATGATTTGTTTGATTTAGGAGAATTTGACCAAAAGAATAGTGTTCCAACCAAGTATGGCACCAAAGATGAATACCTGCAGGCCATCGAAGCCTTGCATCAAAATAACCTACTGGCACTAGCCGATACCATTTTTAACCATAAGGCGGGTGGCGATGAACTCGAAAAAGTGAACGTAAGGAGGGTAAATAAAGAAAACAGGAATGAATTTACCTCTGATGTATTCGAAATCGAAGCTTGGACAAAGTTTGTTTTTCCAGGACGCAAGGGTAAATATTCTGAATTTATATGGACTCACCAATGTTTTAGCGGCGTAGATTGGGCAGAAGACCTAAAGGAATCCGATATCTTTTTGATTGAGAACGAACATGGAGAAGGCTGGGAAAAAGTGCCTTCAAACGAGTTAGGCAATTATGATTACCTCATGTTCGATGATATCGATTTTCGGAACCCCGCAGTACGTGAGGAACTGAAGCAATGGGGCAAATGGTATTTCGAAACGGCGAAAATAGATGGCTTTCGCTTGGATGCAGTGAAGCATATATCATCAGATTTTCTAATCGAATGGATGGATGCAATGAAAGCGGAATGCAAACGCGATTTTTATTTTGTAGCCGAAAATTGGGATATCGAAGATGTAAAAGAACTCGATAGATACATAGAAATCACGGGAGGCAGAACCCAGTTGTTCGATTCGCTATTGCACCACAACCTTTATTTGGCATCTACCGAAGGGAAGAATTACGACCTGAGCAATATTTTCGAAAATACATTGGTAGGCACGCGGCCCGAGTTGGCGGTTACTTTTGTAGATAACCATGATTCGCAACCTTTACAGGCGCTCGAATCATTTGTTGACTACTGGTTTCGCCCATTGGCTTATGCTTTGATCTTATTGCGCTTACAGGGCACGCCATGTGTGTTTTTTACTGATGTATATGGCGCAACCTACGATGATAAGGATGAACACGTGGAACTGATTGGCTTGCCCGAGCTCCCAACTTTATTAAAAGCGAGGAGAGACTTTGCCTATGGCGAACAACGGGATTACCTCGATCATCCCAATTGTATTGGCTGGACTCGCGTTGGCGATGAAGAACATAAAAACTCAGGCTTGGCCGTATTGATGTGCAATGGCGATGAAGGCTTTAAGGAAATGGAAATGGGAGAGGCCTTTGCTGGACGCACCTTTGTAGACGCATTGGGGCACAGGAAAGAAGAAATTACCATAGGCGAAAATGGCAAGGCCGTTTTTCTTTGCAATGCCGGAAGCGTGAGTGTATGGGTGTTAAAATAAATGTCCATGGTTAATAGTCTAAGGTCCATGGTTTGGTGATATAGATGCATCAATAGGCCAATGCCTAACGCAGGCTATTTTTTTACATTGGAAATATTGGTGAACCCGATCAATTCGTCCCAACGGCCACCAGGCTTGCGGTAGTAAGCCAGTATTTGGTAATCATTGCTGGCTTCGAAAAAAGAGCCTTCAAAAACGGTACCGTCAAACTTGCCATTCTCATCAACCCAAACATATTTGAAATCGTAAACACCTTGTTTTACCTTGATGTTGCCATAAAAACGCTTGCGGCCCGCATCATAGTTCAGCTTGCTGTCTTCGTTGATCGCGTAGTTGTTAAAGCGTCCAAGCACGTAGGCATTGCCTTTTGGTGTGGGGGGGCTTGCAATTAGCGTAAACAAAACATTGGCGTAGTCGCTGTCGGTAATGTTATCGCGCCCGTCTTGGTTGCGCACAAAGAAACTCCCGTTTTCGTCAAACTGGTTGCTGTACCTTGCCGTTCCAATGGCCTGATCAGAAAAGAGAATGACATTAATAGCCGTATCTCGGTAAATGTCCTGCACATGTTCTGCTTTGTAGCGGAAACTCCTGAGATCGAACTTTCTAAATTCGTTGCCTGCCCAAAACTCATTGGTTCCTATCTCATTGTACACCAAAGCACCCGGTTTAACAAATGCAGGCTTGGTATTGACAATGGCCGTTTGCGGAATGCCATTTTGCATTACCACAGCCTTTACCTGCATGTAAGGGTTTTGGATAGCAATCTGATGGAAAATACTGAAGCTTACCCTTTGCTTGCTGTTTCGAAATTCTACTTCGTTGCTAGGCAACAGCTCTGCACCAATATTCGCCACATTATCTACAATGTAAAAACGTTGGGTAACAATGACGTTTTCGGGTTTGTTGCTTTCGTAAACTTTTAACAAATAGTTGCCGCTTAATTTAGGCTTGATCTGGTCGTTAGGCAACGTAACCTGGTAATGGGTAAATTTTTGTAGGGTATTAAAAGAGTAGCGGTAGCCAAAAATAATGTCTTCCTTAAACGACTCTACATAATCAAGCTGACTGATGTTAGAGGGCTTCCAATCGTAGGTACAATGTTCGATGCTGTAGCTGTAGTTTTTGTTGCCTGCACGTAAATCATCGAAGGCAAAAGTCAGTGTTTCGCCTGTTCGTAAAGTAATCACCGGAAAAGACTGCTCTTTTTTGCTGTTGTAGCATTCTACGGTCTTGATAAAGGGCTGATAGATTTTATTGTCGTAAACTATGCTTGTATTTTGTGCAAAAGCGCCAGTGCATAAAACTACAATAAAAGCGATCAGTCCTAATTTTTTCATCAATTTACATTAAGATTCAAGTTCCATGATTTCAGAAGCCAATTCCTCCCAGTTTTTTTGGGCATGGTCTAGCAATGCCTTCTCCGCCAAATAATGCTTGTTGGCCTCATCTAGCTTATGCTGGTTAGAAAATACTTCTTCTTTAGCCAGTTCGGCTTCCGCGGCTTTTACGCTGCTTTCGAAAGCGGCGATTTCTTCCTCAATCCTGCGCAGTTTTTCGTTCAGCTTTTTCAGTTGCTGCTGTGCATTGGCAGGAGCGGGTTCTGGCGCTTTGGTTTTCTTTTCTTCGCCAGCTGGCTTAACCGGAATAGGTTTTGGAGCAGGAATAACACGTTTGCTGTTCCATTCTTCGTATTCGGCATAGGTGCCTGGATATTCCTTGATTTTCTCTTCTTCAATAAACCAGATCTTATTGGCTACATTGTCTAAGAAGTACCTATCGTGTGATACGGCAATAAAAGTGCCTTCATACTGTTGCAGGGCCTGGATCAGAATGTTAACCGATTGGATATCCAAGTGGTTGGTCGGCTCATCCAGAATAAGGAAATTCGAATCTGTAGTCAACGATTTGGCCAAAGCCACCCTCGATTTTTCTCCTCCAGAAAGTACCCTGATCTTTTTGAATACATCATCGCCGGTAAACAAGAAACAGCCTAAAATGGAGCGAAGCTCGGTATCGGTATGTTTAGGCGCAAAAGCCTGCAGTTCTTCTAATATCGTATTCTCCAAATGCAGCGACTCCAATTGGTGCTGCGCAAAGAAGGTAGTGGTTACGTTATGCCCGGTTTCGCAAGAGCCCTCAAACTTTTCGGTACCTGCAATCATCCGTAACAAGGTCGATTTGCCTTTACCGTTGGCACCAATTAGGGCAATTTTATCGCCTTTTTCGATTACAGCCTCGGCATTGTCTAAAATATCAACATTTGGATAGCTTTTAGATGCCTTTTCAATCCTCACCACATGGCGACCAGAAGGCTTGGTGAATTTGAAGCTGAAGTTTACCGTTGGATTATCATCATCCACATCCTCAACACGCTCCAATTTATCTAAGGCCTTCATACGCGATTGCGCCATTTTGGCCTTGCTCGCTTTGGCTTTAAAACGTTCGATTAAACGCTCTTCCTGCTTGATTTTGGCTTGCTGGTTTTTAAACTCGCCTCTCTGTATCTCGCCACGCAAAGCTTTTTCTTCTAAATAAAAAGAGTAGTTGCCCGCATAAGAGGTGAGTTTGCCCTTGCGCGATTCCACGGTTTTGTTAACAATCTTGTCTAAGAAATACCTGTCGTGTGATACGATCACAATAGCGCCTTCAAAACCACCCAAATAGTTTTCCAACCATTTGATAGAGGGTAAGTCCATGTGGTTGGTCGGCTCATCGAGCAAAAGAATATCTGGTGTTTGCAACAGGATTTTAGCCAGCATTACACGCATGCGCCAACCTCCAGAAAAGGTATTCAAAGGGCGTTGCTGATCGTTGGTGCTGAAACCAAGACCTGCCAAAATCTCGTTGGCGCGGTATTCGATGTTATAGCCGTCAAGCGCTTCAAATTCTTGCTGCTTGTCGCTTAGTCTATTTAAAACCTCCTCGCTGTAATCCGTCTCAATTTTTTTTAAGAGTTCTTCAATTTCATCGTGCAATTGGTTTTGGCGCTCAAAAGCCTCCATTGCCACATGCAAAATACTGTGGTGCGAATCGTACGACAAAAGGTCTTGGTTCAAATAGCCGATCTTGAGGTCTTTCGCCATCGAGATGCTACCCGATGAAGGCGCATATTCGCCCACAATCAGCTTGAGCAAGGTAGATTTTCCAGTGCCATTGGCACCGATCAATCCTACTTTGTCGCCTGGCTTAATATGCCAGTCAGCTTCATCATATAAGGCCCTAGAGCCAATTAAAAAGGTTAAATCGTTTATAGAAATCATTTCAGCGCAAAAATACAAATTAAATTGCATTAGTTCAGTGGTTCATTGGTCATTAGTTCATTGGCCGTCCGGGCTGGTTGGGATGTGCCATTTCGGCCCCAGTAGCTTTGGATTTGCAATCCGACACCAAAAAATATCGCGTCGGCATGAGCTCTTTTTTTGATAGTGTGACGGAGGAGAAATCTATATGAAGTAATTTATTTTTATAGATCCTTCACTTCGTTCTGGATGACAAATCTTATGTTTTTTTCCGCATAACGCCTGCTTTTTAGCAGCGCAATGCCTGTAGCTTGGTTAAGGGAAGTCCGGCTTTCCGCTGTATCTTTTTTGCCTCGAAGGGTCAAAAAAGGATGCCGCTTCAATCCGGGCTATTTTCCTTCGGCCTATTTTTCAAAGAACCATCCGAAAAGCCATTTGATCAGCCTTACTTTTAGCCTAACAACTAAACAACTAACAACTAAACAACTAGCAACTAACAACAAAAAATTTGGAACTTTAAAACTAATCCCTATCTTTGTACTGTAATAAAAATATTTACAGAATGAACAACGGAAGATTTGCCATCGCTTTGCATATTTTGGTCTTGCTAGATCAGGCCAAGGGCGAGCTGGTTTCTTCAGAATGGCTGGCTGGAAGCATTAACATCAATCCGGCAATGGTGCGTAAAGAGCTGGTCAACTTGCGTGGACACGGCTTTGTGCAAAGCAAGGAAGGAAAAAATGGGGGGACAACTTTGGCAAAAAGGGCTTCGGATATTAGCTTGGGAGCCATTTACGAAAGCGTGAGGCAAATTTCTCTTTTGGGCCATCAAAAAAATACGCCCAATCCGCAATGCCCTGTTGGCAAAAACATCAATACCCATTTGGATAACTTGTATAATGATACTGAACGTGTACTGATCGAACAATTGAACAAACAAAGTTTGGCAGATTTTAGCGCGAAGTTCGTCTGATTTTTTTTAATTAAAACTGTAACAAAGTTAATTACAATATAAAAACAAATACAATGAAAATAGCAGTAATAGGAGCCACAGGTTTTGTTGGCCAAAACTTAACGGCAGAATTGGCCAACCGTGGCCATGAGGTGATTGCCATCGCCCGCAACACAGATTCTGTAAAACAAAATGATAAGGTAACAGCAAAAATTGCCGATGTAGGTGATCCTACAGCTTTGGCTAATGCCTTAAAAGGCGCCGACGTGGTAGTAAGTGCTTTTAACGCAGGCTGGACCAACCCAAATTTGTATGCCGATTTTATCAAAGGCGCCGAAGCCATACAGCAAGCAACAAAAGAGGCAGGCGTGCCCCGTTTAATTGTAATTGGTGGTGCGGGAAGCTTATTTATTGATGGCCAGCAATTGGTTGACACCCCAAATTTCCCAGCCGAATATAAAGCAGGAGCAACAGCGGCCAGAGATTACCTGAATACGATCAAAAACGAAAGGGAATTGAACTGGACTTTCTTTAGTCCGGCCATAGAAATGCACCCAGGTATTGATACCGGCCGTACCGGAAACTATCGTTTAGGGTTAGAAAGTCCGGTTTTTAACGCCGAAGGTAGGAGTGTGCTTTCGGTACAGGATTTGGCAGTGGTTATTGCTGATGAGGTAGAAAGCAATCAGCACAAGCAGCAGCGATTTACCGCGGCCTACTAAAACAAAAGCCAGCTTCGTACTTATGGAAGCTGGCTTTAAAACCTTTCTGGTTCTTAGAAATAAACGCATTGCGAATCTTCCTCAGAATAGCCGTCTTTGCCTGCGCAATAGCTGGCCCAATTGCTTGGTGTGCAATCAGGTACCTGAACTGGTTCGCCAATTAAAGCCACATACCTGGTTCTGCAATACATGATCGCTGTATCGCCACCAATATGGCCAACGGTCTCGTTGTCGCCACCCAATACATTTTTCATTTCAGCTTTGCTGAGCAAGTTAATTTTTTTCATTATCAGTTTTTTGGTTAGGTTGTTGCCATGGTAAGCGCCATAGCTCGCTGTTTAAATACCCATCGGTTACCTAACTTATCCAAATGTTCGGTGATTTCAAAAGAATTAAAAGCGGTGTAAAAAAATAGAACATTTGGGTTTATTTGATAGATTTTTTTTTCTTGGATAAAACATAACAAAATCGTTCTTATCTTCGTTGCATGTATCGCCTAATCAAACCTGTTTTCTTTCAGTTTGACCCAGAGAATGTCCATTATTTTGTGGTTAAACGCCTTAAATGGTTTCATGATTATTTCCCTTTGGGCAAAACGATCCTGCGCAGCAGCTATGATATCCATTTAAAGGGTTTAGAACGGGAGGTTTTTGGCATTAAATTCAGAAATCCGGTAGGCTTGGCTGCAGGTTTCGACAAAAATGGCGAGTACGTAGAAGCACTGAGCAATTTGGGCTTCGGTTTTATCGAAGTAGGAACGGTTACGCCTTTGCCACAGCCGGGCAATGATAAGCCCCGCATGTTTAGGCTACAAGACGATGAAGCGCTCATTAACCGCATGGGCTTTAACAACAAAGGGGTAGATGTAATGGCCGAGCGCCTGCGCCTGCTGAAACAAAAAGAGCCTCAAATTGTGGTAGGAGGCAATATCGGTAAAAACAAAAGCACGCCAAACGAAGACGCAGCAAGCGATTACATCAAATGTTTTGACCGTTTGTTCGATGTGGTAGATTATTTTGTAGTCAATGTAAGCTCACCCAATACCCCAGGGTTAAGGGCCTTGCAAGAAAAAGAACCCTTAAAAGAACTGCTCAATACCTTGCAGCAACGCAATCGCAAAAATGACATCTCAAGGCCAATATTGCTTAAAATAGCGCCTGATTTAACTGATGAACAGTTAGACGATATTGTAGAGATTGTAAAGGAAACCGGAATTGCCGGTGTAATTGCAACCAATACCACCATTGATCGCGATGGCTTGTATACCGAAGAAAAACTGAAAAGCGAGACAGGTGGCCTAAGCGGCAAGCCCTTAACCAAAAGATCTACCGAAGTGATCCGCTACCTTTCTGAAAAATCGAACAAGGCATTCCCTATTATTGGGGTAGGAGGCATCCACTCTCCAGAAGACGCCCAAGAGAAAATAGAAGCAGGAGCTTCATTGGTACAGCTTTATACGGGTTTTATTTACGAAGGCCCAGGCTTGATCAAAAAAATCTGCAAGGCTTTGGCCTAAAGGTAGCTTCAAAATAGTTTTTCGATGGATTTGACTTATGTCAAAAAGAACGGTCTGTCCTTGTTGCCCTTGTTTTGGTTTTATATATTTAACTAAAAATCAGAACTATGCAAAAAGAAAATATACTCAAGAAATTGGCTGGCTCCCTGATGGTTACTGGCCTTTTGTTTTTTGCGTCTTGCGGAGCAAGTGATACGAAGGATGCGGCAAAACAAGATTCAACGGCTACAGGCAATATAGAACAGGCTGCTGCAACAACAGCATCGCCTGTTACAAGTACCAACGATTGTGTGTTTAAGGCTAAAATAGGAAACCTAGAGTGGTCGGCGCCAGGCGTAAAGGCGACGAGGGTGGCTGCGCATTTAACCATTAACTATGATAGCGACCCAGCGCTAAAAGAGAAGATTTTAATCGATATCAATAATTTTAAAGGCCCTGGAACCTATACGTTTGACGGAAGCGATAAAGTAATGTTTTTTCTTTTTATGGAAGGGGTGGATAACTTTAGGACTAATAGTGGCAGCATTGTCATCGAAGAATTTTCAGCTTCTTCTTTTAAGGCAAGCTTTAAGTTCAATGTAACCAATACCAGCAAGAAAACTGATATGGACGTTACAGAAGGTGTAATTATTGCCAAAAATGAAGTAGGTGGCTGCATTATTGAAGAAGTAAAAATGTAGACAGGCCTAAACTGTTCAATTTAAAGAAATTGGTAATTCGGTTTTTCGAAGTGACCAATTTTTTTGAAAACCTTGCATATGTTGTATCTCTTGTCTTGATACTCAGTACTTGCTACTTGATACATTTTCTCAAACCTACTTGTTAAGCTTTTTGATCACCTTTTCAACCCGCAGGCGCTTGCTGTCTTTTTCGATTTCGGGCAATCGGATTGTTAACGTGTTGACGAAAGTGCTTTTGTTTTGGCTATTGATAATGGGCATGGCATTTTCTGCATACATAGGCAGTTGATTGATTGGACATTTCATTAACCTTTCGTTAAGCAATGCGAAAGCATCATCGGCATAGGCTGCCGTAGCACACAGTTTGATTAAAATGCCTACGCAATTATCATTCGTAATGACGGAACCTTGGTCTGCACTGGCAATAATTTTTGGCAATGCTCCATAAACTGCTTTTAGATCTTCATTGGCAATTGCGTTTAATGCCGACATAGCGCCCCATTGCAGGCGATTGTTTTTATGGTTTAGCAAGTCCAGCAAGGCGTCTATATGTGGCGCGACCAACTTTGGATCGAGCTTGGAGAGCTCATCCAACGTTTTGATGCAGTCGCTTTGGATATCCTTGTTTTTGTGTTGCAGGTTTTCTACCAATGTTGCAATGGCATCTTTATCACCTTTGGCTACAATTTGTTTGGCCAATTCCTGATTGGGAACTTCATCTCTTCTGCCAAGGGAAGAGGCTAGTTGCTCGATTATTGTCATGCTATTTATTCATATTTCTTGCTATACGAAAGCCCAGGTCATCGATTTTAAAAGATAGGGGATGACTTCGCCTACGATTGGTAGCCATACAGCCCCTTTCTGTATCAGACCAGCCTCCGCCTCTTAAAACACGGTAAGACCCATAAACGGTTTCATCGTAAATATCCGAACACCATTCCCAAACATTTCCCAGCATGTCATAAAGGCCCCATGCATTGGGTGTTTTCATGCCTACAGGATGACTTGTTTTTTCCGAATTCGCTTTGTGCCAGGCAATCGAATCCAACTCTCCATACCTGATGCCAGTTGTTCCGGCTTTGCAGGCATATTCCCATTCTGCCTCTGTTGGCAACCGAAATCCGTTAGCTGTAGCATTGAACCTGATTTCTTCAGTAGCTGAGTCGAAAGTATAGCAGGCTTCTAGCTCCGCGATAGCCGAAATGACATTACAAAAAATCACAGCTTCTTTCCAGCTAACCGTTTCAACCGGAAGCAAATCGCCTTTAAAAGTGCTTGGCGCCGCGCCTAAAACTTCGAAATACTGCGCCTGTGTAACCTGAAACTTCGACAAGAAGAAAGGTTCGATTTCAACCAGCCATTGCTGTTTGGTACGGTCGTCTCTTAATTGGATCTGTCCGGCAGGGATAGCTGCCAGTTGTTCGTTTATCGTTGTAATGAAATCTAAATCGATCTGTTTATTCATTTGTTTTTATACTTTGCCTGCTTTGGGTTCAGGCATCCACCTGCCATTCTCTTTGGCAATGTCGATTGTTTTTTGGCCCTGTTCGGTCATCAAGCCTTCGCTGGTGAGCCTTGCTACCCGGTCTCTGTTAGATTGGCTCCAGTTGCTGCGGGGCTTACGGGGCGAAAACCTTTGGTAAAAGCTTTCTTCGTCTCTTTTATTAGTCAGCGAATCGATCCAGCCGAAACATAAAGCTTCTTCAACACCCTCCACATAGCTTACGCATGGTGTTTTGCTTTTCTTGTGGTAAACAATCAAGCAAACCTCTTCTTTCGATTGACTGTTTTTCTTCAGCCAATCCCTCCATTCCTGTCTTGTTTTGGCATAAAAGGCCTCAACACCTCTGTTTGTTTCCATTTTATGCCTGTTTTTGGGTTAAAATATCCAAGTAATGTGCATTGTGCATAATGCCAAGGATATTTCCAAATGGATCAACTACCGATGCGGTAACAAAACGGCCGCTGCCACCACTGTGGTCGGTGATAGGCTGATAAAGGCTTGCGCCCATACCCAGGAGCCTATCTAGCGTGGCCTGTAAATCGTCTACATGCCAATGTGCAATGGCACCCGATTTTGCAACATAGCCTTCAGGTGCATAACTTCCATCAATAATGCCTAATTCTTGCTGATAATCGCCAATACGAAATTCCGAATAGCCTGGAACGTTGAAATAAGGCTCGATGCCTAAAAATTGACTGTACCATTTCTTTGCGGCTTCATGATCGGTTGCGTAAAAATTTACTGTTGCTAATCCTCGTAATACTGCTGAATTTGTCATCTCTTTTTAGTTAAATGGTTGATAATTAAATAAAAATAAGAGACCTCACTGACAACCCTATGGCAGTGTAAAAAAAAATCTAGGCGAATATCACTTAGTTAGTTGGCTCTTCTTCGAGGCCAATCATCCAATTGATGCCAAATTGATCGGTAAGCATGCCGAAATAAGCGCTCCAAAATGTTTGGCTCATGGGCATTGTAGCTTGTCCGCCGGCCGAAAGGCCATTGTATAAGCGATCTGCTTCTGCCTGGCTATCAGTGGTAATCGAAACGGAAAAATTATTTCCCTGTGTAAAGTTTGGCGACCAAACATCGTCGGTGTCGCTTCCAAAAAGAAAGGTTTCGCTACTGATCGGCAAAGAAACGTGCATTACTTTTTCGCCGGCTTCGGCCGACATTGGCGGCATGCCTTCTTGTGGCGGCATATCTTTAAAAAAGCCAATGAATTGGAATTCTCCGCCAAAAACCGATTTGTAAAACTCGAAGGCGGTTTTGCAATTGCCTTTAAAGGTGAGGTATACGTTTACTGTAGTCATTTTGATTTGGTTTATAGGTTCAAGTTAACGAAAAATTATTCTTTTTTCTGCTTGAGCTGAAAAACATTGCCTTCGGGATCTTCTCCGTCGCAAAAAAGAAAATCAGATTGGTCAAAGCGTTTTACTTCGCGCATGGTTACGCCTTTGTCCAGTAATTGAGTTCTTATTTGGTAGATGTCTTCCTCAATTTCAAAGACAATTTTGGTATTGTTGTCAAATTTGAAAGGTGGTTTGCTATTGTCCAGATAGGTCTCGCCAATGCGATGTAGCCCAATTTGGCAAACTCCAGCTCTTAGCAATAACCACTCCGACGGCAATTCTTCAATTGGCTCTAGCCCTAAAATAGCTACATAAAATGATTTGAGCTTGTTTACGTCCTGAACAAAAATGATAATCGTCTCTAAATTTAGTTTCATGCCCAGATTTTTTGCTGTAATGATAATCGCTTTCGCTTGCTTGAAACTAGGCAAAATTTAGCAACTGTTTAGAAATAACATAAAAATTAGCACTCCTAGCGAGTATTTTGGGCGGTGGAGACACCGCCCATTTGATAAAAACTTAATCTTTATGCGGAAATTTATCAGCCACCAAGTTAAGCTGGATCCCATGCTCCAAATACGCTTTGGCGCCATCTAATACCGTAGTAAAGCCGCCGGTATTGTCCATTACTGCCTGGATCATTTCTTCCGCATCCAGATCAAAGCCATAGTTCTTGATTTCCACATAAGTTGAATGGTGATCAACAGCCGTGAATTCATAATCTACGGTTGTGGCAGGTTTGCCCCATTGCATCGATATTTTCTGATCAGGTATGATTTCCTTTACGGTAACTTCGCTTGATACTTTATACATTTCCCATTCCCAGGTAATGGTTTTGCCTTCTTCCAGTTTGCCGGATGATTTGGTAAACCAAAATTTGGTGGTGATGGCAGGATCTATAAATGCCTCAAAAACTTCTTTGGCAGGTTTTCTGATCAGCATTTGTGCAACAATAACTATTTTTTCCATATCGATCTATATCATTAGTTTTCCTCTGGTTCCAGATAGCCTTTTAAAGCAGTATACAAGAAATAGGTCCAGCCTTTGGTGAAACTTGTTTTGGCAAAATCCGGTCCGTTTTCGGCCATGGTTTCCAATCCCGTATGTGTAATTCTTACCAAGGTCTGCTCTCCTTTGTCAAAAAGCTCCCAGCTCACAACAGAATTGCCCGGATAATTATCGTAGCGCCAAGTATAGGCCAGCTTTTTGCCTTCTTCCACTTCGGTTATTTCACAAAGGTGCAGGTATTGCGGCCCGCCAGATTCGCCAGCTAAAAAGTCGAACTTGAAGCCAACTTTAAGTTTAAAGTCTTTCAGCTGGAAATACCATTGTTTCATTTCGTCAAGATTTGTAATGGCGTTCCAAACTTTTGCTATGGGTGCGTTAAAGGTTCTTTCTACAATTACGGGTTTGTTGCTCATGGTTGGTTTTGTTTAAGTTGATCTGTTATTTTAAAAGATGCCTTTCCAGGTCATCTAGCTTATTGTTCCAAAATGTTTGGTATTGGGCTATCCAATTGGATACTTCTTGCAGTTTCTCGAATTTGATTTCGCAAAACCTTTCCCTGCCATCTTGCCTGATATTGAGTAGCCCACATTCGTTTAACACTTTGATGTGTTGCGAAATCGCAGGCCTGCTCACTTCAAAATGATCGGCGATGGCGTTTAAGTTTAACGATTGAAACGCAATTAGGTTTATAATTTCTCTTCGGGTCGGATCGGCAATGGCCTGAAAAACGTCTCTTCTCATATTGTGTAAGTGATTGCTTACAAATATATATGTAAGTATTTACTTACACAAATTTATTTTGAAAAACCAATGGATTGTTCTTTTGACACGAAGAAAACTTGAAGTACCTACCAGTTAGGGTTGACCACGTGGTTCTGTTATAAAAACTAAGCTTACCTGTCCTTAAATATCATGTATTGTTAATTCTCTGGTAAGGTATTTGGCGTACTTTGCGGTAAAGATTGGCCGTTTAATCGCCTCCGCCACCACAGCCTCCGCAAGAGCTGCCACATGAACTGCCGCAAGAGCTCCCTGAAGAACTATCGGAAGAAGTGCCGCAGCTGCTTCCATTATCATATTTCCGTTGTTGATGAACGATGGGTACGAAAGAGGAAGTTAATATCGCTGTGCCAAACAAAAAATATTGCCATTCGTGGTCATCTTGCATCGATTTTTCTGGCAATATAATGCGCTTATAGAGACTGGGAATGGTTCTGGTAGCTACAAGCCTGGTTAGGCGCCATAAGCTAAGGATGATTAAGATGGAGAAGAGCAACACAAATATGCCAATTTCGACAACAGGCTTATCTCTTTCAATCCCGATGATTTGTCGGCTCAAGGCCAATAGGAGCAATATGGCGAGTACAATAAAGTTGTGATAGAAGATTTTGGCAAAGGCCTTTGATTTGATAAAATACTTCTGGAAAGCCTCCATGCAGCTTGCGGTAACTACAAATACAGGTTTTTGCACAAGGTGATTTAAAAGCTGTGTGTAATTTGTTTTGCCTAAAAAAGCTATTGCATTTAAAGTTTGGTGCTCTTCGTGGCTTTGGGGCGACTTTTCTAAGGTAGGCTCCAAAAAAGAGTCGGAAATCTTAATCTGTTTCTTTTCTACAAGCTGGTTAACTACATTATGCACTACATGAGGCAAACTTTGGGTTTTTAAATAGATCAGTTCTGAAGGTGTAAGCTCGTGGACAAAAGTATGGGGCTTCAAACCGTTTACAATGCCAGCCAATCGGCTTTGGTTGTACCACTCGAGCAGGACAAGGGCAAAAAGGCAAATTATAGAAAGGCCGACCAAAAAATCTGGGTTGCCAATTTTGATGTACAAAGGCTTGAGTACAAAATGCAAAGGGGTAATGAGCAGGGCAAATGCAAGCAATCCCAAAAGTACGAAGGCCCTGATTTTAAGCTTGGCTTTTGGCAATTCCAAACTGTCGTACATGTCGTTATAGTTCCATATTTCTGCTGGCTGTTCGCCGAAACTGGCTTTATAAAGCTGTTGGGTACGTTCTTTGGCTTGTTTAAACTTGGCAAATTCTTCGCTGTGGTGTGTGGAGGGGATGTGTTGGATCTGTTTCCCTGCTAGGTCGCAGAAATCTGAGTAAGAGGTTGTAAAGATGAGATGCTGGTGCCAAACGGTGTCGACAATAGGCGATGGAGAAACCATCTCGTCTGAAGTGACAGCCAGGTACATGAATTTTTTGTACTCGAGTATGGCTTTTTGGGTAAAATTTTTAGTCCAGTAGTTTTCATTGGCCAATCGGATCGAGAAGCCGTATTCGCTGATCGGGCTATCGAAGTCGAATGCCTCGATTTTGCTCCAGAGTTTCTTATCTATCATTTTTCGGAAGAACTTGCTCTTTTGCTAAGTTTCTTCGACATTAAATTAATGTTCTATTGTTAAGTTTATGTTAAATTTAGAATCAAAATTAACAAATGCTTTTTGTCGCTACTAATTCCCCCTTTTCAGAAAGAAAAGTCAAAGACTTAGGTGTTAAATTAGGTGCTCATAATTTACTAATGATCACCGCAATTCGGGTAGCTCCAAAGAAGAAGATAAACTTGGTTAAAAGATTTTCAATCCCGTATTCAGTACCAAGAAATAGGTGAGGAGAAAGACCACAAAAAATGAAAACGAGAGTGCAAAGTAGCGCGTTAAGCGAACGCTTCCTCTTTTAAATGGCAATAAAAAAATAAGGTTGAATAGCTCGGCAAGCAAGGCGCAACTGAAGTTAAGCGCTACCAAAATACAGGTAAAGGCAATGGCAAATACCATAGGTTGCAACACAATTCCTGCAAACAGGCCGTAAATGGCACCTGTAAGTGCAGTTAACGGAAGTACAATGCCTGCGTAGCCAAAACCCTTTTTCACTTGGAAGATAAAGGTGCGCCAAAGGCCCTGCTTCTGTTTTGCCGGTTTTTCAATAACAGGCCTAGCATCGGCAGTAAGCGCTTGCTTTTGTGCCTTTCCTTTAGCCTTTCGATAACGTGGCCACCAAATGATGAAGCCGGTAATAAATAAGGCCAGCGGAATTAGGCCTCCAATTAGGGCAATAACCTGTGTGGGCCTGCCACCAAAACTTCCATAATGGATAGGCGTAAGCCAGCCCAGGTAAGCATTGCCAATATTTGGAAAATCCGTTCGGCTGTTTAAAAGTACTTTTCCGGTGTATTGGTCAACAATAAGCATTTCCCGTTGGCCTTCAACAGGGAGTTTGCCACTCAGGATATCCAATCGATAAGTACCATATTTGTCTGCAGGCATCGCCATTCCGGCCAACCTGGCCTCAGGCATTTTCTCTTTTACGGTTTTCACTATAGCCGAAAGCGGCAAAGGCTGGGCATTGGCATGATAAGCCGATTTTGCACCTAACAATGCGGCCACACCTGTTGGAGACTTCCCAGCAAAAATAAAGAGCAAGGGAATCACCAACGTAGAAAAAGTAATGCAAAAACCAGTTAGGCTCAAGGTAAAAACAACAGGCGACGAATAAATGCCCAATACATTGTGCCAATCGTAGTTTTGGCGTTTTGCCTTGGCATCGAACTTTACCGTCAGACCCGATTTAAGCTGTTTCCATTTTTTGGGCAGCCAGAGGCGAAGACCCGAAACTGTTAAAATCAAGAGCGAAAGGGCTGCGAAACCAACAATATACCTGCCGATTACCGGTACCAACAAGGTTCGGTGCAATTCGGTAACCACCTTGATAAAAGAACTCGAATACAGTCTTTTGCCAGATATTTCGCCGGTATAGGGATTGATAAAAGTTTGTTCTTGGGTTTGAAGGTTTGATGCAATGTACGCTTCTAGTGGACTGTCGTTTTTGCCTGCAATGAGGTAATCAAACTTGAGGTTAGGGTGTTTTTTTCTAATGAGCGGAACGAGTTCGTCAAACCCAAGTTTACGTTGCTGTGCAACTACATCATACAATTCTTTGTTGAGGGAACGATCTATGTCATCCTGAAAAACCAAGATGCTGCCTGTTAAGCCCACAAATGCTATTACTGCTCCGGCTACGATCCCCAAATAGGTATGCCATTTGCCAAACCATCTTTTTTGATGTTTAGCCCAGGGTGATTTTGAGGATGTTTTGGCAGTCATACAATAGCAGCATAGTGGTTTTAAGGCGCAAAGAAATTGATTTACACTTGAAAATGCAAATTATTTGGAATTAATCTAAATAAAATGTTGCTTTGCGCAAAAAACGATCTGAGTTATGAATAAAATTTTCTACTTAATTTGCTGCCTAGGCCTTTTCGCGGGTATGGCAAAAGCACAAAACATTACTGGAAAGGTGAATGGGGAAGCCACGCCTTTGGCAGGAGCGAACATTAAGGTTGAAGGGAAAGCCAATGGAACAACCACAAATCAGGATGGCAGCTTTGAGCTCAACTTGAGCCCTGGAACCTATCAATTGACCGTAAGTTATATTGGTTATGCCTCAAGCACACAAAAGGTAAGCTTGGCCGAAGGCCAGTCGCTGCAGTTGAATATTACCTTGAGCCCTTTGGGCAACATGCAGGAAATCGTTGTCGTTTCGTCTCGTAAACCTAGCAAAATAAGCGAGATTCCGGGAACGGTTTGGGTGGTTGATCAACAAAAGCTGCAAGAACAGCTCAAGGCGGGCGTAAGTTTTAAAGAAGCTTTGGCGCAATTGATTCCGGGTATGGATGCAGGCCCAGAGGGACGTACAAATTACGGCCAAAACCTGAGGGGAAGAAATGTGCTGGTTATGATTGATGGCGTTTCTTTGAACAGTACCAGAGGAGTAAGCCGTCAGTTCGATTCGATTGACCCATTTAACATCGAAAGGATCGAAGTGCTTTCTGGAGCCAGCTCTCTTTATGGCGGTGGCGCAACGGGGGGTATTGTGAACATCATCACCAAAAAAGGACAAAACGGATTGCCTGCTTTTACTACGCAGGCAGGTGTTAGGAGTGGCCTGAAGCAAAATAACGACCACGATGTACGGGTAGCACAATCGATAGCTGGAGGCAGCGAAAACTGGAACGGCCGTATCGGGATTGCCTACCAAAAGAACAATGCGGCTTTTGATGCTGACAACAAGCAGATTTACACGGATATTACGCAAACCGATTTACAGTACAACCAATCGTTTGATCTATTTGCAACAAGCGAATTCAAATTGTCGGAAAAACAGACTTTAAGCCTGAATGCCCAGTACTATAATTCAGGCTATGTTGGCGATAGGGATCTGTATTTAGGTGCAAACCTTGGAGGGTTGTTGGCCAATCCGGCATTGCTCGAAATGCGCAACGGCTTCTCGTCAACAGTAAGCCCTAAAACTTCGAGGGCTGGAATCAATGCAAATTATCGTGTTATCGATATTCTTGGCGGACAGAATTTATATGTTCAAGCTTCGGCCAGAACAGAGAAGTTTAGTTTCCACCCTTTTCCTGCCCAAGTAAGAAATGCTTCTATACCTGGTGGCGGGTTCTTATACAGCGGTTCGTCTGTTCAAACAACCGATTATAACGCCGTAAAAATTGTATTGGCTAAAGATTGGAATAAATTTAGCCTGACCTATGGTGTTGATGGCGATAACGAAAGTTTTAATGCCAGTCAAACTTTGTTCAACAGAACCTTATCGGCTGCCAGTGGCGGTTTTAACAATGTGGGCATTGCAAACATTGGCCGTTATCCGGGCTTTACCGTAAACGGACTTTCTGGATTTGTACAGGCGCAGCTTAAACTTACTCATTTTCTAAGCCTAACAGGAGGTGTTCGTCAGCAAAGGATGTTTGTAAAAGTAGGCGATTTTGTAGGTGTTGACGCCAGCGCTGCTATTGTTTATGGCAATGGTGCATTCGGTCGCACGGCTACCCCAATTGCAGGCGGAAAGAACCACTACGACGTGAATTTGTTGAATGGTGGTTTGGTGTTCAAAATCTCAGCACCACAACAGGCCTGGTTTAATTTTTCGCAAGGATTTAACTTAGCCGATCCTGCCAAATACTATGGACAAGGTACTTATACATTAAGCGGAACCAACTGGAATTTGGTAAGTGCTACAAGTGTGGCGAACTCGCCATTAACCGGGATAAAAACCAATCAATATGAAGCAGGCTACCGCTTCCGTAACGGCACTTTCAGTGCGCAGGTTGCTGGTTTCTATGCCCTGTCTGATAAAAACCTTAGGGTAGTGCCCATTACGCTTGCCGTAGAGGTGATTGATGAAAACCGAAGAAACCTAGGCGCTGAAGGTTCGGTAGCCATTAATTTTAAAAATGGATTTGAAGTAGGAGCAAATGGTTTGTACATTAAATCGCAGAATAAGCAAAATGGCTCTTGGTTCCTTCAAAGCGTAACCGATGCTAGTCCATCGAAAGCAACGGGCTTTATTGGCTTTAAAAACAAGTTCTTTGGTTTAAAAGGCCAGGTTTTCCACTCGTTTGATTTGGAAGATCGTGCAGGGAATAAACTGAAAGGCTATACCACAATCGATTTGTTGGGCAATGTGAAGCTGCCGGTGGGTAACTTGTCTATTGGTGTACAGAACCTGCTGAACGAAGATTACCAGACCATTTGGAGCCAACGTTCACAAATGTTGTATAAAGGTTTGGCCACTCCGCAAACTTTTGATTACTTGGGTAGGGGGCGTACTTACAATGTCACTTATACCATCAATTATTAAAGGCTACAAGCCAACAAAAAAGCTCCCGGTTCATCGGGAGCTTTTTTGTTTTTGATCGTTTGTGAATAATAGAAATAAGGGAATAGTGCAAAAACAAAAAAGCATCCTAGAATGATCTAGGATGCTTTAAGTCTTTTGAAAAGAAAATTGACTAAGCTTTAGCTTCTAATTGAGCCAAGATTGCGTTGTTTTTAGCCAATTGGTCTTTTGTAGATTGTTGAGAACGGCTTCCCAACTCTAAGTTAGTAGCTAACTTTAGGTTTTTCACCTCTAAACGAGAAACAGTTTTGTTGTATCTGTCTTTTCTTTTTAATCTTGTTACTGCCATGGTAATGCGCTTTATTTCTTTTAATTATTTAATCTTGAGGTCGAGAGCGGATTCGAACCGCTGTACAAGGTTTTGCAGACCTCTGCCTAGCCACTCGGCCACTCGACCCTTAAAAATTCAAGGTTGCAAAGTTAATAATTAATAATTAGGGTTCAAAGCAAATTGAATTTAAAATTTTTTAAAACTATTATTTAAGCATGTCTGATGAGACCTTCATAATTTCTATGTCACTAAAACTGCCTTTTACCACAATCTCTTTTTCGGCTTTTGGATTATCGTTATCGTTTTTGCCCTTAAATTCGAACTTGCCTGATAAGGTAATCATTTTATCCGATAGGGTGAGCTTAGTTAATGTTAAAGTACCCATATCCGATCCACAGGCAATCATTTTTGTGCTTTCTGTATCACTGTTAAGCATTTCGATATAAGTAATCACCCGTGGCTTTTGGGCATCCGGAGCCAGCTTGCGGCCTAAGGTATAGGTTTTGCCCACAACAAGGTCATCCTGATTACGGAAATGGATATCAAGATTGATGCTTTTGCCATCGGTATGGAACTCGGTGCTTAACATCAGGTAGATGTTTTTCTTGTTTTTGGGCATCACCACATTGCCTCCCACATGATGCGTGGTATAGATTTTGCCCTTCCGTTCTAATGTGAAGATCCCTAGTGCCCTTTTTGGACTGGATATAAACGACTGATTGATAAAGCCAAAAGATAAAAGCATTATCAACAGCAGGTAAAACTGGTTTTTCATTCGCATAGATCTTTTAAGGCCTAAAACAAATATAGGCCCCGAACATTTATTTCCTGTTAAGTTCCGAACAAAAAATAGCAGCGCTTACCGCAACATTTAACGATTCGGCTTCTCCAATACGGGGAATGGTAACGGGTACGGTAATTTTATCCAATAGGGTTTGGTTAATCCCGTGGCCCTCGTTGCCCAATAAAATCAGGCCTTCCTTGCCCCAATTGGTTTGGTAAATGTTTTGTCCATTGAGCAAGGCTCCAAAAATGGGCAGTTTGGCAGCCGCTAAAAAAGTATCGAGCTGGGTGTAGCTTACGTTTACCCTGCACAGCGAACCCATGGTAGATTGTACGGTTTTTGGATTGTAGGCTTCCACTGTGTTTGCTGAGCAGATGACCTGTTTAATGCCAAACCAATCTGCGGTACGAATAATGGTGCCGAAATTTCCGGGGTCCTGCACATCGTCTAAAACAAGCGAAAACTGGTTTTTTAATTGGGCAAGATCTATTTCCTGTTTGGCAGGAATGTGGACCAAAGCCAAAACGCCCTGTGGATTTTGCAATGTACTAATCTTCTCCAGTTCAGCGTTGTTTACCTCAAATAACTTTATATTTGCGAGATTTTTGGGTAATTGGGAGAAATAGGCTGGCGTATAATAAACGCTATGGATTTGGTAGCTTGAGTTTATGAATTCTGTGATAGATTTTATACCTTCAATCATAAAAATTCCACTTTCTTTGCGGTACTTCTTCTGATGGAGCGATTTTATAAAACTGATTTGAGATTTTGAAAGCATACAAATACAATTATAGGCAACAGGTACAAATTCTTGCAATATTACTATTTATTTTGGTGTTTGTGGCAGGATGTGCTTCAACAAAGTACATCGAAGACTATCAGGCAATCGTTAAAAAAGTTGAAATAGACAGCATTGGTAAGGCTTTTGAAGAGCAGGCTTATAACTACGTGCAGAAAGACATCAGACCTGCCGGCGGTTTGGGCATCAATGTGGGCATTTACAATATATTCAATACCAAAAACGGAAAATACAAAACCAGCAATATCAAGCCCCTGGGCTCTCCACCACCCATTTTAGATAGCGCATTGGTCGAAATCTCGCGCAACCAGATCGAAAAATACCTTAAGAGCAAAGGCTTTTTTAAGGCGAAGGTAGTATCACAGATCGATATAAAAAACAAAAAGGCCAAACTCAAATTTATAGCCAGTCCGGGACCAGCCTTTATGGTCAACAAGTTCAGCTATCAAATTCCAGATAGCGCACTTAAACAACTCTATTTTACACAGAAACAATACTTTACGCACCTGCGCGAAGGCATGCAATACGATGAGGATTCGCTGGTGTACGAACGCGAGCAGATCTATCAGGTGATGCGCCAGAACGGGTATTTCGATTTTGTAAGACCATATGTACGTTATGAGCCTGATTCGGGTCTTAATGCGAGCAAGGTGAACGTAAAGCTGATCATTGATAATCCGATAGACAGTACCGTAACCAAACACAAGGTCTATACCATTGGCGAAACCAATATCATTATCGCACAAAGCGCTGATGGCTTCACGGATTTGAATAAACTCTCGGATTCGCTAAAAGTAAAAAGGGCGATTAGAGGTATTAAATTTACAGATTTGTCTAAAAGATTTAGGCGAAATCCGATAGTTCGTTATGATTTTTTAAGAGAAGGCGAGGTTTTTGACATCAGCAAGGAGCAACTTACCTACGATAGGCTTTACCAGCTCAATGTATTCAAAAACGTAAAAATAGATTATACAAAGGCAAAAGACAGCAGCAATAAGGTTGAACCAGTGATCTTGCTAACGCCACAAAAGCGCCGAAGCAACAGGATAGAGGGTGAGGTGCCTTTTAACGGTGGTACGGTTGGCTTTAACATCAGTAATACCTATACCGATAACAATTTCTTAAAGGGGGCCGAACGCTTTCAGTTTCAGATCAAGGGAGGTTTGCAATCGCGAACCAATGGCGGGAAATCGATCTTCTCTGATATTTACCAACGCGATTTTTCGTTGAGTGCCAGCTTAACGGTACCTCGGTTAATGGTGCCTTTTGGTATTCCCCTAATGGGCAAAAACGGCATGCCTTACACCACTTTCTCTACCAGTTACTTGTATGCCTTGCAAAAGGATGTTGCAGTGAGGCGGATTTTTATCAATTCAATTAGTTACGATTGGGTAGAGACGAAGTCAAAGCTCCACTCTTTAACGCCATTAAACTTTGAATATCGCTTTGGTAACGTGTTGATCGATACAAGCAGTTCAAATCCCAATGCCGAAATCAACAAGAGGCTGTTGGCCAATAACTTCTATAACATTTTGTTGTTGGGCAGAAAAGATTTTACAATGGGCGTTAAATATGCCTACTCGCTTAATGCCGATAAATTGCTGAGTAACAGATCTTTTGTTTATTTCAGGGGTAATATAGACATGGCGGGTAACTTGTTGCAATTGGCCACCAAGGTTTTTGGCGATAAGCACGATCCGAAAAACGGTGATTATGGAACGGTGCTGGGTTTGCCGTTTAATCAATATGTTCGTCCGGAAATAGATGTACGCTGGTACAAAAGCCTCGGACTAGATAAGCAATTCATTGCCAGGATTAACGCAGGTATAGGTTTTGCCTATGGAAATTCTACTACTGTTCCATTTGAGAAACTGTTTTATGCAGGCGGTTCAAGCGGCATTAGGGCTTGGCAGGCCAGAACCTTGGGCCCAGGAAACTACAACCGTTCTGTTTTGCAAACGCCAGAATTGAGGAGTGCGCTTTTTGGTTTGGACCAATTGGGAGAAATGCGTATTGAAACCAACTTTGAATACCGCTCTATGTTGTCTAACAAGTTTTTTGGAGGAAAGCTTAAGGGTGCCGTATTTGTAGATATGGGAAATATTTGGAACCTTTCTAACGACGAATTGCAAAACAATGCCAAGTTCAGTCTCAAAGATCTGCACAAGCAGATTGCCATCGGTACCGGAGTAGGTTTGCGCTTTGACGTGCAGTTCTTTGTGTTCAGGTTCGACCTTGGCCTTAAAGTGAAAGACCCGCAGTTTGAGGGTTCTGAGCAATGGGTAATCGGGAAATTCTTAAAAGGTGGTAGCGAATTCAAAAGACAATACAGCTTAACCAACGGCCCCGATCGCTATCGCTTTATGCAATACAATTTTGGTATCGGAATGCCTTTCTAACTTTCAGTTCTCGAGTTGAGAGATGCTAGAGGCAAATTTGCTTTACGAACAACTAACAACTAGTAACGAACAACTAACAACGAACAACTGAAAACGAACAACTACTAAATCAAATTCTTCAGGTAATCAAAAGTAGTTTCGAAGAAAGTAGAAATGTTCAGGCCATTGCTGTAGCTGAAAAAGAAGAAAACGAGCAACAGGATAATGGCGATGTAAATGAATCGCTTAAAGGCAAAAGCCAGGATGATAATGATCAAAGGGATCACGATCAAAAAGATCCTGCTGATGGTAAAAGGATTTAAATCACCATCTTTCTTGTACACATACAAGAGCTTGCTATGGGTGCCTTTGTCGTTTTGGTGCTTGATGTACACAAAGGTCGATTTGTCTATCTGTAAGGGAATTACGGCCACTCCATCGTTAAAACTCAACGATTGGCTAAAACCACTAACGCTAAAAGTATAAACCCCGTTAATGCTTTCGATGGGCGTGCCTAACGAGTCTGCTGCAATAACTGCCAATTTGCTGTTTTTTAACAAACTCTCTTTAACCAAAAAGTTATTGATATCGGTGTTTTGGGCAAAACAAGTACCCGAAATAAAGAGGAAAAAAGCAACAAGCAGGTTTCTCATAGTAGCGAGGTTATTCTAAAGATCGTTTATTGTAAATTAAGTATCCTAAATGTAGTAAAACCCCGTTTCTTTTTACAGGATCGTCATATAAATTATAGCTGAAACTTATCGGACCTACCGGTGTATGGTAAACCAATCCGGCGGTACCTGCATAGTGCCATCTCCTAAATGCCTTTGCATAGGCTACCTGTTGTAGTCCGGTTTGTTCAAATTCTTTGTAAGGTAAAAATAAATAGCCTTCTAAACGCAAATCGAGGTTTCTTTTAATGTTAAATACATTCTTTAAGCCTCCTGCGGCATAGCTCGTTGCCCTAAATTTTTCAAGAAACAGAGACCTGCTATCTTGGATCGGATAAAATGCCGGTGCAGCCAATAGGGTAGAATAGTAATTAAAATAGCGCGGCTGGCTAGAGATGACACCTTCTACCAAATAGCCCAAGCTATAGTGCCTGGTATGGAAAAAATAATGTTCATCGCTCAGTTTAATGTGCATCCATTCCCTATAGGTACGTTGGATGTCCAGCGTATTGATAAAGGTTCTGTTGGCCCTGAAAATGTTCCCTGGCGTGTAGTTCTCCTTTCCGGTGGTAAAGTTCACGCTCAAGAAAAGGCTATGGCCCCGGTTGGCATATTGCTTGCGGTTAAGCGAATTCTGCTCAAAGAGGATGCTTGTTCTGAGGCCATTGAAAACAGTCCGGTCTAACACATCGCCCACCTGGAAAGTATTGGTTGGACTATAACTATCGTTGTTATTGATAAACGAGCCTACCAATGTTACGCGCGCATTGCGATTTAAAGGCATGCCCAATTTAATATCTATCTTCCTATCACCCTGCTCCACGTAGGTAGGATGCGGATTTTCGATAAAAATCTGGCTGGTATTGTAGTAATTCCAGTGGTTGTAGGTCAACTCGGCTGCCAAAAATAAAGGTAATCCAGAAGGGTAGTCGACCCTGCCACTTACCTGTGCCGATTCGTAAAATCTGCCCGAGTAGAAGTTAGCTCCAAAAGTATAGGCCTTTTTATTGAGGTAATTGTATTGCAGGCCCAAGTACACATTACTGATCGGCCTAGAAGAGATGTTCCCTCCAAAATCTATCCTGAAACTCTTTTTAGGCCTCGCCACAATCTCAAAAACATAGCTATCGGTGGTTGCGTTGTAGGTTATCTTGGGATAAACGGTTTCGAAAGTTTCATCAGCCACCAGCTTATAATAGCCCCTTTTGATATCGGTTAGGTTAAATGTAGCTTGGTCGCTCTTAAAAAGCCGTTCAATATATTTTTTCTGCTGAGAATTAACGCCCGAAACCACTACGTTACTGAATACCAAATCTGGTTTGCGCTGGTTAAATTCCATCCGCTTGGTTAAAAGTTCCTGGGGATTTGCTCTTCTCGAAACCTTGCTTTTTATGCTTTCCATTTCGGCCATGGTTGCATCATAGCCCCGTTTAATCAGTTCGGCCACCGGTACAAAATTGGTGGAACTGAAATTTGTCATGTCAGGCTGGATATAAGCGCCGTTTTCGCCAACCAAAGTAGAATCTGATTTGGCTAAAAACATATACACGAGAAACCTGTTCAGCAAACGGTCGTCGTTTTTTGGATATTCGTTAAAGGTTTTGGAAGATACATTGGCCCCGATGATGAAATCTGGATTGAACTCCTTTTTCATAACGTCGGCCGGAAAATTGTTGTAGATCCCGCCATCGAAAACATATTTTTCATCCAGTTTGATGGGACGGTAGATCAATGGAACCGTCATGGTGGCGCGTACCGCTTCGGCCAAGCTGCCTTTGCCAACGGTAATGCTCTGCTGCGAAAGCACATCGGAAACCATGCAACGATAGGGTACAAATAATTGGTCGAAATTGTCTTTAGAAATGGCCGAAGCCTGCGAAAATAATTCCAGCAATGCAAAATTGAGCGGAATATCGTTAATTAGGTTAGACCTGAAGCTTAATCTTAAGCTGGTGTCTATCGAAAGTTTGGCCGTAAGCAACGATGCATTTGGACCTGTCTTCTGAAAATAATAGCTGTAATCGCTTTTGTAGCGGCCATTTACCCAGTCTTGAAAATCATCGCTCAAGGCAATTTTTTCCATTTGGCTGGGCGAGTAGCCTGCAGCGTACATGGCACCTACAATACCACCCATCGAAGTACCTGTAATGTAATCGATTGGGATATTGTTTTCTTCAAGTGCCTTTAAAGTACCGATATGGGCCAATCCTTTGGCACCACCACCACTCAATACCAATCCCACCTTTTGCGCTTTTACTTGCAGCGCTAAAAGAATGAGGAACAAAACAAAGAGTTTTTTAGGGTACATCACCCCATAAAAATATTGTTTTTCTTTTAAATTAATTCAAAAGCGAGATGGAATAGGTTAAATAAGACGCAAAACTGACCCAAAGTATATAGGGAAGAAATAGCCATCCGGCTATCTTGTCAATACGAAAAAAGATAAAGGCATTGATGATAATGGTGAGCAGCAGTAGGCCAATTTCGATCAAGGCAAAACCGATTTGATGCTGATAAAAGAAGAGATAGGACCACGTCAGGTTCAGGATCAATTGTAAAAAATAGATGCCAACCGCCCAGGAATAACCCATGGCTATTTTTCTCTTTTTCCAAACCAGATAGGAAGAAATACCCATTAAAATGTAAAGAACGGTCCACACCGGGCCAAATACAGCATTAGGCGGATTAAAACTCGGCTTGTTAATGGTTGGATACCATGTCTTTACCGATTCAAGCGTAAGCATGCTGCCTAAAAAACCAATAAACAAAGGAATGAAAAGGCAGCTTATAAAAGGAAGAAATTGAAATTTGTTGGTTCTGTTTGGCATGAGGATATTTTTTTGCTTTATAGCTAACAAACCAAAAAGAACGTTGTTTTGTAACAAATTAAGGATTAATTGAGCCAGATCAGCGGATGCCTAACTGGCAGATTCCTGATCACTTCTTCGTTTTTAGGATCATGTTCTGCTTTTTGCCAAACGGCCAGCCAATCTTGTTTTTGGTAGGCAACGGCGGCAAACAAAAGTGAGGGCTGTGCAACAGGCCAGCTTTCCCAATGCATCACGTCTTTGGCATAAGGCCATTTGTTCTTGTCGGCCAGGTAAGGATAAAGAAAATCAATACCTTTTTTAATGCCAAGGCCATCGCTGGTTTGGTAGTTCCACAGATTATCTTGTGGCGTACTCAACAACTGGCAAATGGTGGCCATGGCATCGAGGTTAAAAATCGAATAGCCAAAAGGCTTAGTGCGTTTAAGTTCAAGGGGCAAACTGCCATCTGTAGCCATTTGCTGTGGCAGGATAATGGTTTTGTAGCGGTCTTTGCAGAAATCGATCAGCGTTGTGTTTTGAGTGAATTTGGCAAAACAGGCAACCTGCATTACCCAGCAAGTGCCATGGTTGTTTTTGGCATTCATCTCGTCTTTGCCGTATTGATGTGTAGTTAACCAATTCAGGTATTGGGCAAACCAATTCTTGGTCCCGTTAAGTGTGGCCGCGGGCAAGGCCTTTGATTTTTGCATGGCCAAAATGCCCTGTACAACTTCCATCAGCTGGATGGTATCGATAATGCCAATGCCACGGCCGGTAGCTACGCCTTTAATGGCCTGCGCATACAATAGATTAGGGTTCATCTTGGTGTTTTCATCAATAAACCAAGCATTGATATGGGTCACAGCCTGTTTAACATATTTCTCATCGCCGGTGAGCTGGTAAGCCGAAGCCAAAGCTCCAATAATTTGGCTAAACCTGATCATCGCCAAGCGGTGGGCTACAAAGTTCTGTGGATTGGTCAGTCCGTCTTTTTGGATATAAGGCCCATCGGGTTTTTCTGGATTAGGCCACCAATAATCGCCTTCCGAATAAAAATCGTGCAGGCCGCCACTGCTGCGTTCTGCTTTCGAGGCGGTAACGGTTACCGGTTTTTGCTCCATCGCCCATTTGGCTTCTTTTAAAACCAATTGGCGAAGCGTAGCGTTTATTTCTTTTTTAAAGGTTTCGTCTTTTTTAAAACTGCTGCAAACAAAACCTATTCCCAGGCAAATGATTAGCAAAAATCTACGGAAAGGGAGTGTCGGCAAAAAGTGGGAAACAAATTTCATTTTGTGGGTTTTTTGGGATGCCATTAATAAAAATGCGTATATTTCGTAAATATCTAATTAATTAAATAAAAAGAAAAATCGCGCTCGATTTAAGTATTTGAACCAATGAACTATAAGCACCTTCAAGAAGAAGTTGAAAAACATGTGCTGACCTATTTCAGCACGCACCACGATGACAAGCTTGTTTATCATAACCTAGATCATACCCAAGACGTGGTGAAAGCCACGGTCCAAATTGCCAATCACTATCAGCTAAGCGATAGGGATTTTTTTATTGTTTATGCCGGAGCGTGGTTTCATGACACGGGTTATTTCGAAGACCCCATTAACCATGAGAAAAAAGGTGCCGAATTAGCAGGAAATTTCCTCAAAGAGCTTGAAGTGCCGGCTGAGGTTAGGGATGCAGTAGCTCAGGTAATTCTTTCTACCCGAATGCCTCAAAAGCCAACTAATCAGCTGGAAAACATTCTGTGCGATGGCGATCTTTTTCATTTGGGCAGCGAAAACTTTAGGAAGAAGGCCAAACTGATGCACAAAGAAGTAGAAATGCTTTATAACAAGCAGATCAGCAAGCTGGAATGGCGTAAAAAAGACATCGAATTTCTCGAAACCCATCAATACCAAACCGATTATTGCAATTTGTTGCTCAATGACCAAAAGGCCAAAAATTTAGACAAATTAAAGGCTAAACTGGCCGAAGAAGAAGTAGAATTAGCTCCGGTAACTATAAAAGACAAAATAGATACTGAAGAGGAGAAAGAAGAAAAACTGCGCAAGAACAAGGACAAAGAAAGGCCCGATAAAGGCATCGAAACCATGTTCAGGATTACTTCGGGTAATAATCAGCGCCTCAGCGACATGGCCGATAATAAATCGCAATTGCTGATTACCGTAAACTCTATCATTTTGTCGCTGATTGTGAGTTTGGTGCTCAGAAGGTTGGAAGACAATGCTTTTCTCATCGTTCCTACCTTTATTTTGCTAATGGTGGCACTTTCTTGTATCATCTTCTCTATTTTGGCTACTCGGCCTTCAATTCCCAATGGAGTGTTTAACGATAACGACCTCGAACGTAAAAAGGTAAACCTGTTGTTTTTTGGTAATTTCTACAAAATGGCCCTGCAAGACTATTCAAGGGGAATGATCAAAGTGATGAACGATAAAGAATTTCTTTACGGTACGCTCATTACCGATGTGTATTCGCAAGGGGTGGTGTTGGGCCGCAAATACAAGTTATTGAGAACAGCCTACAATATTTTCATGTTTGGATTGATTGCTTCTGTTCTTGCTTATGTTATTTCGTACGTTGCTTACGGTAAATTAGACTAAAAATGCCCGATATAAAAGTTGAAGACGCTTTTTTTGACAGAGATCTCAGTTGGCTTACCTTTAATGAACGTGTGTTGCAGGAGGCTGGAAGGTCAAACGTGCCCTTGCTCGAGCGCATCAAGTTTTTGTCTATCTATTCCTCTAACCTCGATGAGTTTTATCGCGTACGGATGCCCGTGCTGTTGGCATTGGCCAAGCTGAGCAAGAAAGAGAAAAACAACGTCAACATAGACGAGAGCATGCTCGATAAAGCAAATGAGGCTATTCATCAGCAGCAGCGCGAATACGGCAATATTTTAAGAACGAGCATTATCCCTGAGCTTAAAGCGCATCAGATCCATTTAATTTACGATGAAAAACTGCCTGCCGAATTAAACGAAGAGATTGAGCGCTATTTTTTGAGCCAAGTGCTGGCATTTTTGCAACCGGTTAACCTGGCCGAAGCCAAATCTTCCTTCTTTCCCAACAATAATGAGCTTTATTTCCTGATTAACCTGACAGAGGGCGTACAGGAAAAGACTTTTGTGCTGAATATTCCTTCAAATAACCTGCCGCGTTTTTATAAGATTGCCAAAGGCGACCAGACCTTTATTGTATTTTTAGACGATGTGATCAAATGTAACCTCAAACGGCTTTTCAAAAACGCAAAAGTTACGGGCTGTTTCAGTTTTAAAATTACCCGAAATGCAGAAATAGACCTTAAGGATGAGTATGCCGGCAGTTTGGCAGAGCAGATTGAAAACCAGTTACAAAAGCGAGATTTCGGCTTGGCTACGCGGTTTTTGTATCAGCCAGGCGTGCCACAGGCTACGCTCGATTTGCTCATCGATAAGCTGAACCTGCAAAATGCAAATTTGGTAGAAGGTGGGGGCTATCATAACCTGAAAGACTTTGCTTCCTTTCCGGTTAATATTTCAAATCTTTCCAACCCTTCGTGGCCTAAAATTGCTTATCCGCCAATTATTAAAGGCCAATCGATTTTTGATCAGATCTTGGCCAAGGATATCCTCATTAATCCGCCATATCAATCGTACGATAGTGTATTGCGCTTTTTTAACGAAGCAGCTACCGATGCCGATGTGCAGGAAATTTATGTGACGCTCTATCGCGTGGCCAGTGACTCGAAAATTGTAAATGCTTTGATCAGCGCAGCCAAAAACGGCAAAAAAGTATTTGTCTTGGTAGAGTTAAAGGCCCGTTTTGACGAAGCCAATAACATTAAATGGGCCAAAAAAATGAAAGAGGCCGGTGTAGATATCGTGTACAGCGTAACGGCTTTAAAAGTACACGCCAAAATTGCATTGGTTAAACGAAAAGTAGGTTTAAGAACAGTTTATACCGGACTTTTTGCCACTGGAAACTTTAACGAAACCACTGCTAATTTTTATACCGATCATATCCTGATGACAGCCCATCAAGGCATGTTGCGCGAAATGGAACTGGTATTTATTTTCTTGGCAAAAAGGGTGAGGCCAACCGATCCAGACCTGATGAAACTGGATTACCTATTGGTGGCGCAGTTCAATTTACAGGCTTCGTTTTTGGCTTTTATCGATCGGGAAATAGTCCAAGCCAAGCAGGGAAAAACAGCCTCGATAATCATTAAACTCAATAACCTTGAAGAAAAAGTGCTCATCGCCAAACTTTACGAGGCCTCACAGGCTGGCGTAAAAATCCAGTTGATTGTGAGGGGAATTTGCAGGTTAGAACCTGGTGTAAAAGGCATGAGCGAGAACATTGAGGTGAGAAGAATTGTTGACCGTTACTTGGAACATGGCAGGGTATTTGTCTTCCACAATGCCGGTAAGGAAGAGATTTATCTGGGTTCGGCCGATTGGATGAACAGGAATATTTACCGTAGGATTGAGGTTTGTTTTCCGGTTTTTGATGAAGAGATCAAGGCCGAAATCAAAGCGATGATCAACCTGCAACTGGCGGATAATGTACAGGCAGTTGAACTAGATCAAAACTTAAATAATATTCCGATTGTAGCTAAAGGAGAACCTGAACAATCACAGTACCGTATTTATCAATTTTTAAAAAATAAGTATGATGATCAAAACAGTTAAACATATTAAAAGATATCAAATAGGTTTCGTGGCATTAACCTTTGCGATTATGCAGTTATCCTGTGCGCAAACCAAAAGCAAAGGACCAGCAAATCCGCCGGGATATGATTTGAGCAAGCCTCAAAAATACAGCATGCCAGATGATTTGCAGGAAATATCAGGTATTGCATTTGACAAGGGCGATAACAAAATTGTATACGCAGAGCAAGATGAAGAGGGAAAGATTTTTCGCATGCCTTTGGGAACCAAAGACGAGGTAGCCACCAAATTTGCGGGCAAAGGTGATTATGAAGATATAGCTGTTAGCCAAGGCTGGGCTATTTTGTTAAAGAGCAATGGCACTTTGTTTGTATTTCCACTTAGCGAAACCCAAAAGCCAGAAACCACCAATGTACAAAAGATCGAAAACCTGGTTCCAAAAGGCGAATATGAAGGCCTTTTTGCCAATGAGGCTACTGGTGAGGTTTACATGCTTTGCAAAGACTGCAAGGTTGATAAAGGCATTAAACAGGCAAGTGGCTATATCTTGTCGCTTCAAAAAGACGGCAGCATTAAACCTAAAGGCACTTTTGTGGTCGATGCCAGTCAAATAGACAAGCTTTCGGGCAAGAAAAAAGGTGCCTTTCATCCATCGGCACTAGCCAAAAACCTTAAAACCAACGAATGGTATATCGTTTCGAGCGTAAACAAGGCCTTGATTGTAACCGATGCGAATTGGAAAATCAAAAATGTATACCACCTGAGCTCGAATATATTTAACCAGCCTGAGGGCATCGCTTTTGATACAGCCGGCAATTTGTATATTTCAAATGAAGGCAGCGAAACCCAGCAGGGAAATATCCTGAGATTCAATTACAAAAAACCTTAAATTTATAATAGCCAATTCTATCCGTTAACGTTCAAGTAGCCAGTATGATAAAAAAAATTACCTTTTCTATTATTTTATTATTCGGAAGTTTGTTGGGCCTGGCCCAAGATGCTGTAAAGTACCGCGTAATTTTAATTGGTGATGCTGGTGAAATGAATACCGGCCAAATGGAATCCCTAAAAAATGCAGCCAAGCATGTCATAAAGGGCAAAACCACTACGCTTTACCTAGGCGATAACATTTATCCAACCGGTATGGCCATTCCTGGCTTTGGCGATGAACAAGAGACCATTAAAATATTGCAGTCGCAGTTTCAGCCGATGCGGGAAGCAGGCGCTGCGGTTTATTTTGTGCCTGGCAACCATGATTGGGACAAATCTGGACCTAACGGACTGGAAAAAATCATCAGGCAGAGTGAATACCTCGAATCATTGGGCGATCCTTTGTTAAAACTGATCCCATCAAACGGCTGTCCAGATCCAATTGCAATTAAATTGACCGATAAGCTGACCATTATTGCCTATGATAGCGAGTGGTGGCTTTTTCCTTACAATAAACAAAATCCGGCAGCAGATTGCGATTGCCAAACCAAAGATGCGGTAATTGCCAAAATGAATGATTTGATGGAGCAGAACCGCGATAAGATGATTTTGCTGGCTTCGCACCATCCGTTTCAGAGTTATGGCTCGCATGGCGGTTATTTTACCTGGCGCAATCACTTGTTGCCCCTTACCTTGCTGAATAAAAACCTGATTATTCCTTTGCCGGTTATTGGCTCGATTTATCCTTTTCTGCGTTCTACGCTGTTAAGTCCAGAAGATTTGAACCACCCGCTGTACAAGGATATGATCAAAAGTGTAAACAGCGTTTTTGGGGATAAACCGAACGTGGTTTATGTGGCCGGACACGAACATGGCCTGCAGCTGATCAAAAGCAAGCAATTGCAGATCGTAAGTGGTGCCGGTTCAAAATGGTCGCCGAACAAAAAAGGCAAAAACTCGCTTTTTCACGAATATCGCCAAGGCTATGTCATTGCCGATCAGCTAAACAACAACGACATGCGCTATGAGTATTACGTATATGCGGATACTGGCGTGGTTAGGGTTTTCAGCTATACGCAACCTTATAAAGAGATTGCCGTGGCTAAAAGAAACGAATTGAAAGTAATCACTGCCGATAGTGTGAGCATTAAAATCCATCCATCGTATGATAGCGTAGGCAAGTTTCACCGTTTTCTCTTTGGCGAGAACTACCGCAAGGATTATGCGATGGAAACCAAGGTTCCGGTGTTGCATATCTCGAAATTTAAAGGCGGATTAAAGCCAACCCAGTTGGGCGGAGGAAATCAATCGCGCTCGCTCAGGCTCGAAGATAAAGACGGCAAGGAATGGGTACTCAGAAGCGTAGAGAAATATCCGGAAGTGCTATTGCCGCAAGGCTTAAGAGCAACTTTTGCCAAAGATATTTTGAAAGACAACATGTCTGCGCAGCATCCTTTTGGTGCTTTGGTGGTGCCACCCATTGCCGATGCGGTGAATGTGCCCCATAGCAATCCGATTATCGGCTGGGTATCGCCCGATGTCAATTTGGGAGAATATTCAAATGCCTTTGCCAATACTTTGTGTCTGTTGGAAGAAAGAGAACCTCTGGGCAATTCAGACAATACTACCAAAATGTTCAAAAAGCTCGACGATGACAACGACAATACCTACGATGGAGCTTTGTTGCTGCGTGGAAGGGCCTTGGATGTGATGTTGGGCGATTGGGATCGTCATGAAGATCAATGGCGCTGGAAGCCTGAAAAGGGCGAAAAAGGCTCAAAATATTTGGCCGTTCCGAGAGATCGCGACCAGGTTTTTTATAGCTCGGATGGTTTGATCCAACGCTATGCGCAAGGTTCTTCATTTTTACCGATGATGCAGGGCTATGAGAGAAATATCAAAAACATTAATTGGTTTTTATGGGAGGGCAGGGCGATGAATAGTCGTTTGCTTTCGCAGTTTACCGAAGCCGAGTGGGACCAAATCATCAGGGATTTTTGTGCCAAGCTAACCGACGATGTATTTGAAAAAGCCTTACGCAGATTGCCAGAGCCTAATTATACCTTGCGCCATGATCAGTTTTTGAAACAGATGAAAGAACGCAGGGATGCATTGCCAAAGCTGATGAACGAATACTATCATTTCTTTAACCGCATTGTAGATATTCAAACCAGCAATAAAAACGAGCGCGTATTGATTACGGATTCTGCCGACCAACACCTGAAAATACAGATCAATAAAATTTCAAAAGACGGCGATATCAAAGAAGAGATTTTTAGCCGCAATTTCGATCCAAAAGTAACCAAGGAAATCCGCTTGTACGTAAAAGATGGCAATGACAGCCTCATCTTGAACAATAAAACTTCAAATATTAAATTGAGGATCATATCAGGAGGAGGCAAAAAGATCTATGAAGTACCTAATGCCAGCAGAAGCGTACAGGTTTTTGGCCTTAAAAACAACAAATCCACTTTTAGTGGCGATGAGGTAAGCAAACTGAACAAAAGACTATCCACAGATACCTCGAATGTTTCTTATTTGGGCAAGGATTTGTACAGCCGTTACCAGTTGTTTCTCAATGCAGGTTTTAACAATGACGATGGCTTGTTGGCAGGCTTGAATTACAAGATCACCAATCCTGGGTTCAGGAAACAGCCTTATGGCAACCAGCAGAGTTTCTCTTTTCTGCATTCGTTCGCCACTTCGGCTTTTAGGTTCAACTACCGTGGCGATTGGTTAAAAGCTGTTGGCAAGGCCGATTTGGTGTTGAAGGCTGATGCTTTTGCACCTAACAATACCCAGAACTTTTTCGGAGTTGGCAACGAAACCAAGTTTGACGATTCTGGCGATGATGTGAAGTTTTACAGGGCCAGATTTAGTATCTATCAGTTGGAAGCTTCGTTGAGGTGGCGTAGGCCAAAATCGACCTTTACCGTTGGCCCGATTTTCCAATATTATAATTTTGATAAGGACGATAATGCAGGCAGATTTATCAATAATACGTCACAATTGCATTCTTATGATAGTTTAACCGTAGATAAAGACAAACTTTACACCGGCGTAGCAGTCAACTTTATCAATAATACCCGCGACAACGAGATTTTGCCGACACTAGGTAGCTATACCGATTTTAAATTGGTAGGCTACAAGAGTTTAAATAAATATGCCAGTTCCTTTGTCCAATTTACAGCGAATATTTCCTTGTACAAGAATTTGGACGGTAGGGCCAAGTTTGTGCTGGCAGATCGATTTGGCGGTGGTATAACCATAGGCAAACCTTCGTTTTACCAGAATTTGTTTTTGGGTGGACAAGGTAATTTGTTGGGCTACAGACAGTTTAGGTTCGCTGGGCAACACAGTTTTTACAACAACTTGGAGCTGAGAGCAAAACTGGGCGATTTTGTAAGCTACGTACTCCCTGGCCAGGTAGGCCTAATGGGATTTTATGATGTGGGTCGCGTTTGGAAAACCGACGAATCATCAGATTTATGGCACCATGGCGTTGGTGCCGGCGTATATTTTGCCCCAGCATCCCTAACCATTTTTAGGTTTGTGATGGGCTATTCGAAAGAAGGATGGTATCCTTATGTTTCGATGAACTTTAGATTTTAAAATTAACGAGAGATAAAACGTACACGAATAAATTTTTATGATTTCCTGAGATGGGAGTTGAAAATTTATTCTTGGTAAGTTCCATCCGACCATTAAAAAAATAAATAAACGGATGAATACTAATATTATTCAGATCAACAGAAACGAGTGCGTAGGTTGCCAAGTTGAGTTTACTTTGTCGTTTAGGCCTTTAATTGCTTACCTTAAAAATAGGCTGAAGACCGAACAGACGCTAAAGGCGGAGTTTTATCGTTTTTTGCTCGAGAAAATCGAACGCGAAGAAAAGTTAAAAAACACGATAGAAGTAGAGGAACTGGTTAAATACAAAGATACCCTAGAACTTATTTTTACTATTCTTACGCCCTTGATGGCCAATGAAAAGGATTTGTTTTGGGCTTTGAGCACACCTGTGCCCGATAAGATTTTTTTCAGCACCGATTCCTTTTACGATTTCCTTTCCTTTCACATCGAAGAGAAGCGCCAAAACGGCGAGCCGGCATCAAAGGAAAAACAACAGATGCAGTTTATTTATCGGATGATTTTGGAGCGTTTCTATAATTATACTTCGATATCAAGACACGAAATCCTGCATTCTTATACCAATCCGCAAACGAATTTAACCAAATACTATAACATCAATGCCGATACGCAATTTGTCGATATCAGCTATGATGGTGAATTGCCTGAGCTTAATTTTGAACAGGTAGCCACCCTTATTCAGGAAGGCAATGAGATAGAAATGCTCATGAATATCCTGCCTTTGAATAAGTTCAAGTTTGATGGCTTTACGGTAATTTCTTTAAGCGATGTAACCCTGCAGCACTCTATTGATGGAATTCGCAATGCCTTGGTTAACCATACTTACGAAAACGAAGCCTACGAGCATGTTATCCAGGCCTTAAAAACCTTGGCTGGCGACGGCCATATCGAATTTGGACTATTGCCGTTTTTGGTGGTTAATGGCAAATTTGTTTTTGACAACGAACAGAATTCACAGAGTATCCTGCTCAATTCGGGCAAGAAATATAACCTGCAGGAAGAATCATTTTATGCCTTGGTGAAAGATTATCAGGATCATCCACGTCCGGTGTTTTTCAATAACCTGGATGATGAAAAGATAGCCAGGTTTCCTTTCTTAGACGTGTTGCGCAAAAACGGAGTGCATTCTTATTCTTTCCTGCCAGTTTTCTATAACAATCAGTTGGCTGGGGTGCTTGAAATTTATTCGGCAGAAAGTTTAGAAGTAGACGAAAAACTGCTCACTAAGCTGCATTCGGCCATGCCTTTGCTGGGCCAATTGTTGCAATACCGCATAGAGGAGTTCGAAGCCAAAATGGATGCCGTATTGAAAGACAAGTTTACGGCCCTACAGCCTTCGGTACAATGGAAATTTAACCAGGTGGTATGGGATTTCCTTAAAATGAGTAAAGAGAAAAGGAAATCGACAGAAATAGAAACCGTTACTTTTAAAGATCTCTATCCGCTATTTGGGGCTATCGATATCCGCAATTCTACGGTAGAACGCAATTATGCATTGAAAGAAGACCTTAAAGTGCAATTGACGATCTTAATCGATACCTTAAATGGTTTACGGGCCATTATTCCGCTCGATTTGATAGATAAGATCCTGTTCAACTGTAAAGATTGGCGTAAACGAATCGAAGATTTTATCAGCTCGAGTGAAGAAGCGTTATTGAACGAATTTTTGGAACTGGAAGTGTATCCGATGTTGAAACACATTGAAAAAGGCCATCCAGAAGCCATTAACCTTGTTCAGAAATATTTTGGCAGCATCAACCCTATTGATGGTATTGCTTTCGAGTTCAGAAGAACCTTGGAAACCTCGATGCAGTTCATCAATACCTCGGTAAGCGAGTACTTAGACGAGGCACAGCAGGCCTTACAGGCTACTTATCCTTGCTATTTTGCCAAATTCAGAACAGATGGGGTAGAGTACGATATTTACATCGGCCAGGATATCGCACCAGACGTGCCTTTTGATTTGTTGTACCTCAAAAATATCCGTTTATGGCAATTAACGGCCATGGTAGAAGTGGCCCGTTTAACCAATGGATTGGTGAGCCAAATGCCAAGGGCTTTGCTCACTACGCAATTGATCTTTGTACACTCTAATCCAATAGACATCAGCTTTAGGAACGACGAACGTAGGTTCGACGTGGAGGGCGCTTATAACATCCGTTACGAAGTGGTGAAGAAAAGGATCGATAAGGTATTGGTTAGGGGAACAAACGAGCGTTTGACGCAACCTGGCAAAATCGCCTTGGTTTATTTCAACGCCTATGAGGCCAACGAATACCTAGAATATATCAAGTACCTGCAAGAACAGGGCTTTTTAAACAACGACCTCGAAACTTTGGAATTAGAAGAATTGCAGGGCGTAAGCGGTTTGAAAGCTTTAAGGGTAGGAGTAAACTACATGTCGTGCGATTTTTACGACGAGCAGTGGACCAAGCTGAAAAAGACCATCAAGAAAGCTCCATTGAAGAAGGCGAGTGCTTAAATTATCCTAAACTTTCGCGTGAGCATACTGCTCGTGCGTTGGAATGGTTAGCCATAGAAATTCAAATTTTCTTTTTTAATCCTAATTCGATTAATTAATAGTTGATGAAGAACATCTTGCATGATTCCCTGGGATTATATTTTAGATTAATCTTATATGTGCTGATCGTAATTTTATTTAGGATTGGATATATCGTTGTTGGGTTTTTGTTAGGATTTGGTTCAGCAAGTCCTCATTTTATTTCTGAATTGATTTTAGATGCTGTTGTTTTCTTGTTGAATATTTTAGTGTATTGGATTCTTCTCCACTTTATAAAACCTCAAAAAAAAGAATTAGAGTTTATAATTTATATCTCTGTTGACAATGTTATTTTACATATTGCAGTTTATGTATTTTTATTAAGCTGTTGCTTGTAATTACCTGTAAGAAAATAGCGGATTATGATTAGCTATTAACAGATTTCTTTAAATTTTATGAGCAGGAATATCTTGCATAGTTAAAGATGCTTTATTTATGAATTATAACTTCATCAAAGAAACTGTAAAAGATATTGTTGAATTATTTATCGAAGGAAACTTTGATCTTTTGTGGTTGAATGATTTTGATCATCGAATACCTCCAGAAGTAATCGCTGAGGCTGTAGATGGATATGGCAAAATGACTATGCCACCATATAGTTCTTTCGAAGAAATTGATGTCTATCCGACAGATGACCCTTACACGGTAAGGATAGATTTTGATTTATGGTTCGACGGTATTAAAAGTGACTTGACGCTTTGTTGTACAATTTACGAGCTGAAGGCAAAAAGGTATAGTATAGACGATATCAGAATGCTTTAATTTCTTCCCTAGGTCTTTGACGCACTGACTATTTAGATAATTTGTCCAGTTGTTTGCAGTTAGTTGCGACAAATTTTAAGAAAATAACAGATTAAAATTAACCACAGATTGACAGATTTCTTTAAATTTTATATCAATTAACTGCTGGTTAATTACGGGTCTGCCTTTTTGTAAAATCTAGGGTTTCCATCTTCTCCCCTCCATTTTCCTTTTTACCTCTTCCATTTTACATATTATCTCATTTCACGCAGAATCCCTCCTTAAAAGTTCATTTTATTTACAAAAAGAGACCGTTTTCAGAATCGCAATATCCTTGCCAAACGCACGTTCGTCCTGAGATTCGATGCGTTCGTCCTACGAAAACTACTGTTTGGGGAAAAAGTTTTTTTTATTCATTTTTTGTTTACATCTTGGGTGTAAATAATATCTACTTATGAAATCTAAATTAACCCTCACTATCGGACTGTTATGTCTGTGTAAGATTGTTTTCGGTCAAGATTTTTCTAAAGTTATTCCCCCCTCACCAGAGGTTGCGGCATTGGGAGTTTATGGCAATTATAAAGCCGACAATAACACAGGCACGGCTGGATTGAGTGTGCCGATTTATAACATTACTACTGCTAGATTTAACCTTCCAATAACATTAGCTTATAATGGTTCTAATGGTATTAGGATTGATGAACGTTCTAGTTGGGTTGGACTAGGGTGGGCATTAAGCGCTGGGGGAGTAATATCAAGAACGATAAGAGGGATGGATGATCTTTCTAGTTCAGGATTTAAATCAGCGCCTCCTCCTTCTGCAAATCAAATCCCTTCAGGTAGTTATGACCTGTCATATCTTTATAATGTGACACAAGGCAATGTTGATACACAACCTGATAATTTCTTTTTCAATTTTAATGGACACAGCGGGAAATTCATATTTGGTCCTAATGGCCAGCCGTTATTTATCGAGAGTTCTTTCTTAAAGCTTTCATATAATAATACTACAGGCTTCGATATTATCGACGAGGATGGAAATACTTATAATTTCAATACAAAAGAAAACGTATCAAATACGATACAAGGATCATTCAGTGGTGCAGGGACATCTGCTTGGTATCTTACTAAAATGATATCAGCAGATAAGACAGATACTTTGAATTTTGAATATGGAAATGATAATCTCCCAATTGTTGAAAACTCATATTCATTTAGCCAAAGCTATGGTACTAGCGGGCAATACTGCGCAAATAAGAGTCTAGATTTTGCTGCTATGACCACCTCGCAGAGGAGCTACACGGCGAAGAGGCTAAAATACATCATCTTTAAAGCAGGTTTTTTAAAGTTTAATTCTAGTGATGGTCGTCTAGATGGTGGTGGCTCGGCATTGAATAGCATAGAGTTGTTTAGAGGTAGTCCAAATATTTCAGGATACGAAAAAATCAAATCATTCAAATTTTTTACAAGTTATTTCAATACAACAGTTACAAATCCAATTGGACCAAATGATGGTTCGGTGCAGAAGCGCTTGCGCTTGGATTCATTGCAGTTTGCCACTGAATTGGATGCAAGAATTAATAGCCATACTTTTGAATATAGTAATGTTAATTTGCCACCAGTTAATAGCTTTGCACAAGATGATTGGGGATATTACAATGGTCATATCGAGAATACTTCCCTATTAAAAAAAGGCTCTGAAATCATCGATGGATTGCTTGTCAATTTTGGTTCCGCAAATAAAGATGTCTCTTTAGACCATATTGAAGCTGGGATACTCAAAAAAGTAGTTTTTCCTACTGGTGGTTATACACAGTTTGACTATGAACCCAATCAATATGCGCATTCTGAAAGAAAAGCTATAAATAGAAGTATTAGCTGTATTGCTAATGGGGGTATGACACCTACTTATACCGAAACTTTTATTGCGAATAATTTTTCTTATCCAACAATAACTGTGGAAATCAGACATATCAATGATTTGACTGGATTGCCAAATAGGCCATTTGTTCGATTGAAGAATTTAACGACAGGGCAAGTAGTCAATACAGTATCAGCAGATGTTTATAACGATATCCATTACACGGTTGCAGTAGCATTGGTGCCGGGTAATCAATATCAACTTTATGCGGAAGCAATTGGAAATCCCCTGGCTTATGCTAGAGTAGCTATCAATTATACTATTTATGAAGATATTTTGGATGTTCGCAAAGGTTTTGGCCTTAGAATTAAAGGAATTTCGAGCTTTGATGAAAATAATAGTTTGGCTTTTCAAACGAATTACAAATATGGTGAAAATGAATCTGGAATAGGAACAGTTCTTTCAACGGTTTATGGTTGGTCATCAACCTCTTATGAAAAGGAATACTTAAGTGGTGATCCCATACCTGTAAGTGGTGGAACGCAGACAGCGGGATGTGCCCCTTGCACTGGAAAAAGGAAATTTTGGAATAGTAATTCGTATTATCCACTAACTACGTCCAATGGTAGTTTAATAGCATATAAATCTGTAACTGTCTATTCTGGTAACAATATAATTGATAATGGAAAAGTAATATATAAGTACGAGGTGTTCACAGATAAAACACAACCTGGTTCTGCAAATTATCCAAATGACATTTATTTATTGACCTACGACTGGCCAAATGGAAAAATTGAAAGTGAATCCATATACAAAAAAATATCTAATGGATATTCTTTGTTAAAGCAAACTTTAAATGAATACGATGATTTGACTGGATCTGAGGGAAGAGGGTTGGAAATTGGTCTAGGAGTTACTAGAGCCGACTGTATGTTAAATGCCCCGCCTAATTTGAGTGAATATTATTATTTCGATTATCCCATTTATTCAGGAAGGCGATTATTAAAAAAAGTAATCGAGAAGATGTATGAAGATGATGGAGTGACGGTACAGCTTACAACGGCTAAGAACTTTTATTATAACTCTTATTTTCAGTTGATAAAGACAGAAATGGAAAGTAGTGATAAAAAGAATTTGATAAGCGAAATGTTTTATCCATTGGAAATGGTTAGCCAAGGTAGAGACCCAAATGGAATCTATCAAGGTATGCTTGGATTAAATATACTCACACCCGTAATAGAAACTAAATCATTAAAATCGAACACTTTGATTGATTATAAAAGAACTAATTACAATCTGTTCTATTCTAATATTTATGCACCCAATAGCATAGAAAAGATCAATTTAAATAATAACTCATGGGAAACAAGGGTTTTGTTCGATCAATATTCGAATAGGGGAAATAGCCTCTCTGTTAATATTGATGGAGTAAAAAAGGCTTATTTGTGGAGTTACAAAGGTGAGTACCCTATTGCTGAAATCCAGAATGTCGATTACGAAAGTGTAAAGAGTGTGCTTACAGAAAGCGCTATCAATAGTTTTAATAATTTATCTAATCCTAGCAAAACAGATGTAGATAATTTTATTGTCCCTTTAAAAGCAGCTCTGCCTAATGCTTTCATCACTATCTATACGTACCAGCCATTATTGGGGATGACCAGCCAAACTGATGTCAAGGGCATGACCATGTACTACGAATACGACGGTTTCCAGCGATTGAAATATATCAAGGACCAGAACGGGAATATCATCAAAAGCTACGACTACCACTACAAAAACTAGCGCCTCATGAAAAATATTAAGTTGATTCTTTTGGCCTCACTGTTTCTATCTGGAACAGCTATGGCCCAGCATATCACCCTTTCAGGCTATTCCGGCCAATCGCAGATCAGCGCGAGCGGCAGCGTTACACTGACCGACGGTTTCCAGGTACCCTATGGCAGCAATGTCCGCATCTTCACCGGTGCCAGCTTCCAGCTCTGTAATCCCTTGGTATCTTCGCCGAGTGCCAACCAGAATTACTTCCTTTCGAGGGTGTTCAAGGTGGCAGGAGTGAACAGCGGGAACATCAACAACTCGCGGAGCGTGTGCGAGGAAAACCAGACGATCCAGTACATCGACGGATTGGGCAGATCCTTGCAGACAGTAACGGTTCAGGGCAGTCCAAGCTTTGCCGATATCGTGCAGCCCTTTGCCTACGATGCCATTGGGCGCGAAGCGATCAAGTATCAGCCATACACGGTTGCAGGTAACAGCGGAGCCTACAAGCCCAGCGCCATTACCGAACAGCTGGGCTTCTACACAGGCCAGTCCGGCACATCAAGCATCAAACAGACTGCGCAACCCTTTTCGCAAACTATATTCGAGGCCAGCCCATTGAACAGGGTACTGGAGCAGGGCGCACCGGGTGCTGTATGGCAGCCCTACAACGCCTCGATAGCCAATTCTGGGCATACCGTAAAGCCGGTTTATGCAGTTAACAATGCAACAGATGTAGTAAAGCTGTGGACAGTAAATGCCTCGGGAGCATCTTCGATAGCAGACTACCCGGCAGGCACGCTATACAAAACCGTTTCCAGGGACGAGAACTGGACCAACGGAAAGGCGGGTACCACAGAAGAATTCAAGGACCTGGAAGGCCGGGTAGTGCTCAAAAAGATATGGGAAACGGAAAGCGTAGCCCTATCAACCCAATACCTCTACGACGACCTGGGTAACCTCCGCTACGTCTTGCCACCGGCAGTAACGGCAACGAGTTTTACGGAGGCTGATCCAGTATTTAAAAACTATATCTACGGCTACCATTACGACGGCAGGAAGAGGGTAATCGAAAAGAAGATCCCGGGCAAGGGCTGGGAGCATACCGTTTACAACAAGCTTGACCAGGTGGTGCTGACGCAGGACAGCGTACAGCGCATCAACGGCCAGTGGTCCTATGTAAAGTACGATGCCCTGGGCAGGACGGTCATTACCGGCACCGTTGCCAGTACCGCAAACAGGAGCACATGGCAGGCCGGTGCGGATGCGCAGACCCAGCTCTGGGAAAAAAGAGAGAACAATGCCGGTACCGACTATACCAACAACGCGATCCCCACAGCAAACTTTTCAAAGGCAAGTGTATTCAGCTATTACGACGACTACGGTTTCAGGAACATGGGTTCGGTCTATCCGGCCTCTTCGGTCGTAAGCAACCGGACGAGGGGCCTGCTTACAGGTACCAGGGTGTACCATGACGACGGCATCGCCTCCGAATGGGCGCTGACCTATTACAACGAGGACGGACGCGTAAAGGAGACCATTGCGGAGAACCATCTGGGCGGTACAGACAGGATAGTGAACACCTACAATTTTGCAGGTGAACTCACAGCCAGCACGAGGACGCATACGTCAAGCCCCAGCGGAACGCCAACGGTAATCGCTACCCGCTACGAATACGACCACATGGGGCGCAAGCTGGCCACGATGGAAGAGATCAACAGCCAGGGAGAAGTGGTGTTGGCCAAGCTCGACTACAACGAACTGGGCCAGCTATTACGGAAGAACCTGCACAGCACAGACGGTACCAGCTTCCTTCAGTTTACCAAGTTTGCCTACAACGAGCGGGGCTGGATGAAGACCAGCACTTCCGACCAGTTCAGCATGGAGCTGAAATACGAAGATGGCACAACGCCCCAGTTCAATGGCAACATTTCTAACCAGCTATGGGGCACTGTCGGACCATTGCCAAATGTCTTTGCCTACAGCTACGACAAGCTGAACAGGTTAGTTAATGGATCGACTACGGCAGGCATGGTCATGGGCGAGGCTTTGACCTACGATGTGATGGGAAACATTGCCACATTGGGCAGGTTTGACGGAAGCACGACCAAAACAGGTACCTACAGTTATACGGGTAACCAGCTGACTGGCATTACAGGTGGGGCTTTGGCTACCGGAGCCTATGCCTACGATGGCAACGGCAATGCCATAACTGATGGCAGGAATGGGGTATCCCTTACCTATAATTATCTAAACCTGCCTACTAGCGCAACAAAAAGCGGGCTGAACCTCAGCTATGTCTACGATGCCACGGGGGTCAAATTAAGAAAAACAAGTATTGCTACTTCCACTGCAACTACAGACTATGTGAAGGGCATCCAGTACAACAATGGGATAATCGACTTCATCCAGACTGAAGAGGGGTTGGCACGGAACAGCGGAGGAAGCTACAGCTATGAATACAATCTGACAGATCATTTGGGCAACGTTAGGTATACCTTTAACAGGCATCCGGTTACAGGCCAGCTACAGCCCCTGCAGGCAGATAACTATTATGCCTTTGGAATGAGGAAGATTGCAACGGCGGGTAATAATAAGTATCTTTATAATGGCAAGGAACTGCAGGAAGAACTAGAGCAGTATGATTATGGTGCTAGATTCTATGATCCTGTGATTGGGCGTTTTAATGTTATAGACAGGTATGCAGAAAAATATTTTTCTATGAACCCATATCAATATGGTGCAAATAACCCAATAAATAATATAGATGTAAACGGTGATAGTATATGGTATTCCAGAAATAAAAATGTTATAACAATGCATATGACAGGGAAGGTAATTAATGGCTCTAGCTTAAATATTGACATGAAAGAAGCCACTTCTGATATTGCAAAAGCTATATCAGAAACATTTAAAGGAAAATTTGAATCAGATGGTGAAAATTTAGTAATGAGATCAGATATTCGATTAGAAAGCGTTACTTCCATGGATGATGTTGCATCTTCAGATCATTTGCTTGTTATGGCTGATGCATCTGGAGATAAGGCAAGAGGAGCAACAAATGAAATTGGAGGTAAAACAATTCATTTAGATGCTTCCGATTATTCAGAAAAAGGGACACTATTAGGCCTTGTTGGCTGGTCAAACACTAGAACTGCAGTTCATGAAGTAGGGCATGCAGCAGGTTTAGAGCATTTCAAGGGTTTTACTTTCACTAATTTAATGAAACAAGGAGGGAAAGGCACGTCTTTAAATTCATCACAGATAGAAAGTATATATAAAAATAGAAATGTAAATCGAGGTTCAAATTCAGTGACCAATCCTTATACCGGTCAGAAATTACCAAATCCAATCCTTATCGAACCTGGGACATATAGACGTGGAATTATAAACAGTGTTGGACTAAAAACAAAATGGACAAACTAAAGAAAATTATTATTGTAATATCGATAGTAGCTTTAGTTGCTACGGGATATTTGTTGCTTAGAGAAAACAAGGTTAAAATCTATCTTCATATCGCAAATCCTGCTGAAGATATGGACCTCTTAGTAAAGATTGAGAATCGTGTTGTGTTTAACGACAGCTTACACTATCATCAGTATCAGGCAGAGATTATAAATGAAAAGCTAAAATTTGGGATGCATACAATTTCTATAATCTCGAAAAGTGCGAAGATAACAGCAAAAAAAAAGATTTTTGTGTTTTGGGACCAATATATAGTTGTTCAATATTACCCTAAAAGCGAATTAAACGAAAATGAATTTGATATTGACAACAGATTTACACCTTTTTATTTTGAGTAATTACTATTGGCATTTGAAAAGCCAATAGACAATGAAAGACTTTTACATAGTGAATTTTATTTCCGCGCAATTCTTGTGTTGGGGTTTAGTAGTGGCAAACTTGTACCTTTAAAAACCTGAACCAAGCTTTGCCCAAATGTTATCCAAATATAGTTAGCAAAAGCCCCAAGTCAGGCCTTTGTAGGCTTAGGCGCTAAGACTTGCACTAGATTGGGGTACAGTCAATAATTCACTGACAGATTATAATGATCCGGATACCAGGATTACTAGTTCGTTAAGAAGAGACGAGTTTTGTACCCGTAGAATTGATTCACAGATTCGAAAAGAGCAAGGCAAGGTAGAAAGAGCAGTGCCTTCGTTCAAAAAAAACATACTGATATATGAGATATTTTATTTTGATTTTAGTAATATGTATTATAGCTACAGGCTGTAAAATTAAAAGCACATATCATGAGCCTAATGATATATCAATATTGAAACAATGGAATGAAAAAACAATGAATTCTATTGAAGAGGAGTTAAATTCAAGAAAAGAATCGTTGTTAAAGGATAGACTTCAAAATCAGCTAGATGAAACGAAAGTTTTCATATACAATAATACCACAGGAGCCCTCGGTGGAGAGGAAAAAACACTTAGGGCTAAGTTTCTGGAGGAAATTTCAAAAAGTAAAATCAGGAATTATTTTGTGTTAGAAGTTGTAAAAAGTGGCGAAAAGATTGAAATAAAAAACTTACTCATATTAAACATGAAAGACGAATTATCAGTAGCGTCCTATGAATATTTTGGGAATAAATGGAACAAACTAAAAGATACAACAATAAATAAAATTGATTTTCACGCTGAACTAATGAAAAAAAGACATGTAAATGATCGTAGAGATAGTGGGCTACTCCATGTAATACTTAGCGAGTTTAATGGCTCTAATATCACTTCTCGGTTTTATCTAGGGGATATGATTAGTAAACAAGATGCTTTTTTTGAACTATTAAGTCAGTAACTGATAATTCAGAAGTATCCTTAATACATGGCTTAATAAAAACCCAAGTCAGGTCTTTGTGTAGGCTTAGGCGCTAAGACTTGCGCTAGATTGGGGAATTGAAATAGGTGCTGAGTTCAGCTAATGCTTATGAGAGATTTAGTTATAAAAGCAATTCCATCGGTACCCAAGCTCACGATGAGGAAGCAATGAGGAAATATTATAGTTCAAATAGCTCTTCCACTGGGATGTTTGGCATGTCGCTTCTACCTAGCTTAGATGGACATAATTTTAACGCTGATTATTTAAGGAATTATCCTTGCCTCTAAACCTAATGAAGGTACAGGCTGGGGGAGATCCACACATAAAATCTAAACCACACAATCACTAAGTTATGAGATGCTATATTCTATTTTTTTTAATAATTATTTTGTTCCCATCCTGTACCAATCAAATGGATGGGGAAAAGGCAGCAAAACAATATTGCGATTGCATGAAAAAAAATCAATACAACCGTTACTATTTTTACGCTTCAACGATTTGCGAAGCGGAAATTGCAAAGAAGTATAGGTTTTATAGGATATTTTATATGGACACACAAGATAAAGAATTCAACGAAAGCCTACCTCAGTCAACAAGGGATAGTACAAAGAAGTTCATTGATGCTTTTCTTGATTATCGCAATAAAAATGATTGTCCTCGTTAGCTTCAAACTTCAGCATACAGAGCGAGGGGGGCAAGGGGTTGATATGGGAAAGGTAAGCTATTAATAGACTTAAAAGTCGTGAAAATGTATTTAGATGTTATTGTTAAGCTGTTCAAAGTGCTTGCACTTGTCTCACTTGGGATCTATCTTATTAAAATTACTTCAAAGGAATCTGAAAATTATTGGCTGAAAGATACTCGTAGCCGAATGAAGATATTCATTCTGGCAATCGCCCTAATCGTATCAGCTATTGTGCTAGCTTTTGAATATATTAATCAGCCTTCCTGACTCAAAACCATAATTTTTTCAATCAAAAATCTCCCTTTAAGCCCTCTAAACATGTATTTCATTTTATCTGACAAATAAATGATACGGTGTTTCAAAATCCTTTCTACATTTGCCTAACGGTGTTAGATTATTTTATATCATTTAATCGGCCATGGGAAGTAAAGAGAGAATTCAACGACAAAAAGAAGATACCCGTAAAGGGATACTGGATGCGGCCCTGCAAATTGTAAGGCACGAAGGGTGGAATGCGTTGAGTATGCGTAAGATTGCAGATGCAATTGAATATACAGCTCCAATCATTTACGAGTACTTCCCCAACAAAGAGGGCCTTTTGATAGAATTAACCCGACAAGGCTATACTACCCTGGGCAAGAAGATTAAAAAGGCCCAAGACAGCGAAACCGAACCGGCCAAACAATTAGAAGCCATGTGGATGGCCTACTGGGAATTTGCCTTCAAGAGCAAGGAAATGTACCAGCTAATGTATGGTGTAGACATGAACTGCTGCGAGCTCAAAAAATCGTTGCCCGAAGCAGAATATACAACTAAGCTTTTTTCAGATGCAATAGAGAAGCTGATTACAAAAGATCCGCTACCCGAAGACATCATCTGTTTAAAATATTATACTTTTTGGTCGGTCATACACGGCCTCATATCGATCAACCTAACACAAAAAGGTACCAACGAGGAAATTAATCAGCAGATTTTGAGAGGCGCTATCCAGGCGATTATCAGAACCATCAACGATTAAAATTTTTTCCGCTTCTACTTAACACTGTTAGATTAATTTATTAACGTAAAATAAACATTAAAATCCCAATAATCATGAAATATATCTCCAATTTCACTCCGTCGCTTAACAATGTTAAGTTATCTAACTATGTTAGATTATTTGTCTTGTCAACAGCCCTATTCTTAGCAAGCTGTGCAGGCAAACAGGAGCAGGCTCCAGCAGGCGCAGCTCCATCACTACCAGTAATTACCATTAGCCAAAGTTCGCAAGAAACATTTGTAGACTACCCTGCTGCCATTGAAGGCGCTGCAGATTTAGAAATCCGTCCGCAGGTTTCGGGTATCATAGATCGCATTTATGTAAACGAAGGCCAATTGGTAAGCAAAGGCCAATTGTTGTTCCAAATTTCGCCATTGCCATTCAAGGCCCAATTGAATAACGCCAAAGCTGCCCTACAAGCCGCACAGGCTGCGGTTTTAAATGCGCAATTAGAAATAGACAAGCTTACGCCATTGGTACAGAACAAAGTGGTTTCTGCTTTTCAGTTGCAAACTGCAAAAACAGCACATCAAATTGCGATAGCCAATGTAGAACAGGCCAAAGCCAGCGTAAATAATGCCCAAATCAATTTGGCTTATACCGAAATCAAAGCACCAATTAGTGGTTACATCGGCCGTTTGCCAAAGAAACAGGGAAGCCTGGTTGGCCCGGCAGATCCTGAGGCTTTAACCAACCTTTCTGATGTGCACGAAGTACATGTGTATTTCTCCTTAGCCGAAACAGATTTTATCAATTTCAATGCTAAATACGAAGGAAATTCGGTAAACGACAGGTTAAAGCATTTGCCTCCAGTTGCATTGGTATTGGCCGATCAGACTCTGTATCCAATCAATGGCAAAATTGATATGGTTGATGGCCAGTTCGACAAAACTACTGGTGCCATTACTTTAAGGGCAAGTTTCCCTAACGCCAAAGGCATATTGAGATCTGGCAATACCGGTAAGGTAAGGTTAGGCATCGAGCACAGCAATATCCTTTTGGTGCCACAAGCAGCAACCATCGAAGTACAGGATAAAGTATTTGTGTATGCTGTTGGCAAAGACAACAAAGTAAGTAAACGTCCAATTAAGGTACTAGGTACAAGCGGTACCAATTATTTAATACAAGATGGCCTAAAATCGGGTGAGCAGATCATTTCTAAAGGCTTCGAGAGCTTAAAAGAAGGCGACTTGATCCAACCAGAAATCAGCAAACCTGTAACAGCCTACAACGCTTCAAAATAAGACAAAATCATGTTCAAAATATTTCTAAACAGGCCGGTACTCGCTACGGTCATATCTATCCTATTGGTTATACTTGGGGTTTTGGGACTGTCCAAATTGCCCTTGCAGCAGTTTCCTGATATAGCGCCACCGGCGGTTCAGGTAATGGCTTTCTACCCAGGTGCCAATGCCGAAACCGTATTGCGTTCGGTAGCGCCATCGTTGGAAGAATCAATCAACGGTGTTGAAAACATGAGCTATATGAGCTCAACAGCCAGTAACGACGGTTCATTGGTGATCACGGTTTATTTTAAACTGGGCACCAATCCCGATCAGGCAGCGGTAAACGTACAAAACCGTGTATCGCAAGCCACCAGCCAATTGCCTGCAGAGGTAGTACAAGCTGGTATTACTACGGCCAAACAACAGAACAGTTTGATTATGGTGGTCGATTTGTTTACAGACGATGAAAAGAACTATGATCAGACCTTCTTGGCCAATTATGCCCAAATCAATATCATTCCAGATATTAAACGTATCCCGGGTGTAGGTTCGGCCACTATTTTCGGTGGTAACAAAGACTACTCGATGCGTGTTTGGCTTAATCCTTCGAAAATGGCGACTTATAATTTGACGCCAAAAGAGGTGATGGGCATTATCCAAGACAAAAACCTGGAAGCTGCGCCGGGTAAATTCGGCGAGAGCAGCAAAGAGTCTTTCGAGTATGTAATTACCTATAAAGGCAAGCTCAATAAGCCAGAACAGTATGGAGAAATGGTAATCAAAGCCAATCCAGATGGTTCTGTATTGAGGCTAAAAGACTTGGCCAGAATTGAATTTGGCGCCTATTCTTATACCAACTTTACCCGTGTAAACGGCAAGCCTGGTGTAAACATCGGTATTGTACAATTGGCAGGTTCAAACTCTAACGAGATCCAGATCGCGATAGACAAATTGATGCAAAAGCTGTCTAAAGACTTTCCGAAAGGCGTAAAACACCTCATTTTATACAATACAAAATATTCGTTAGACCAATCAATTGATCAGGTAATCCACACTTTAATCGAGGCATTTATCCTTGTGTTTATTGTGGTGTTCGTGTTCCTGCAGGATTTCAGGTCGACCCTAATTCCAGCCATTGCAGTGCCGGTGGCCATTTTGGGAACTTTCTTCTTTATGTGGATTTTTGGTTTCTCTATCAATCTGCTTACCCTATTTGCATTGGTATTGGCCATTGGGATTGTGGTAGATGATGCCATTGTGGTGGTAGAGGCGGTTCATGCCAAAATGGAACACCGGCATTTGCCTCCTAAGGCGGCAACGGCTGCAGCCATGAGCGAGATTACGGGTGCGATTATTTCCATCACCTTGATCATGTCGGCGGTATTCTTGCCGGTAGGTTTTATGGAAGGCTCTACAGGTTTGTTCTACAGACAGTTTGCCTTTACCTTGGCCATTGCGATCGTTATTTCGGCAGTAAACGCCTTGACCTTGAGCCCTGCATTGGCAGCCTTGTTCTTAAAAGAGCATCATCCGGTAGCAGGGGAGAAGAAGACCTTCAAGCAAAAATTCTTTGCAGGCTTTAACTCTGGCTTCCAAAAAATAACCGATCAATATACCAATACCTTGAAGTTCTTGATCCGTTTCCGTTGGGCTACCGTTGTGGCACTGATTGCCGTAATTGTGGCTACCGGAGTGATGATCAAACGCACACCATCGGGCTTTATTCCTTCCGAAGACCAAGGTTTCATTGCTATTTCTTTATCTATGCCAGCGGGTGCCTCTTTAGACCGTACCACTGCCGTGATCAAGGAATTGGAAAGCATCTTGGGATCGATGGAATCGAAACAAACCTTGATGGGCCTTTCTGGTTTCAATATGCTAACCCAGTCTTCAAGCCCTTCATCAGGTGTGGCTTTCGTGTTGTTGAAACCTACCAAAGAGCGTGGAAAAATCAAAGATATCGACGGCATTATGGGCGAGGTGAGACAAAAACTTGCGGCCATTAAAGGAGCGAACTTCTTTGTGTTTACTTTCCCAACGGTACCTGGTTTTAGTAATATTGATGGTTTAGACCTCGTATTGCAAGACAGAACCGTAGGCAAACTGGATAAATTTAGCGAGGTATCATCTACTTTTATCGGCGAGCTGATGAAACGTCCAGAAATTGCGGTAGCCTTTACTTCGTTCAGGTCTGATTATCCGCAATTGTCTATGGAGCTTGATGAAGTGAAAGCAGCTCAGTTAGGCGTAAGCGTAAGAGATATTCTGCAAACCATGCAGGCTTATTTTGGTAGTGCACAAACGTCCGATTTCAACCGCTTTGGCAAATACTATCGCGTGGTGGTACAGGCTGATCAAGAAGACAGGGCCAATCCGGCAGCCATGGATGGGGTGTTTGTAAAGAACAGCAGTGGCGAAATGGTGCCAATTAATACCTTGGTTAAACTGAAAAGGGTTTATGGTCCAGAAACGGTATCACGTTACAATTTGTTCAGCTCTATCGGCTTGAATGCCATTGCAAAACCTGGCTACAGTTCGGGTGATGCCATCAAAGCGGTAGAAGAAGTAGCGGCCAAGCATTTGCCTGGCGGTTATAGCTACGAATTTTCGGGGATGACCAGAGAAGAGATCTCTTCTGGAGGCCAATCGGTGATCATTTTCTTGCTGTGTTTGTTGTTTGTATATTTCTTGTTGGCGGCACAGTATGAAAGCTATATCCTGCCTTTCTCGGTAATCCTGTCTATCCCAACTGGTATATTCGGTGTATTTGCTGCCATTGGCTTTACAGGTATCTCTAATAATATTTATGTACAGGTGGCACTGGTGATGTTGATTGGTTTATTGGCCAAAAACGCCATCCTGATTGTAGAATTTGCCATCCAGCGCAGAAGAGCCGGACAAACCTTGCTTTCATCGGCATTGGAAGCTGCCAAATTGCGTTTACGCCCAATTATCATGACTTCATTGGCCTTTATTGTAGGGATGATCCCGATGATGAGGGCTACTGGTCCATCGGCATTGGGTAACCACTCTATCAGTATTGCCGCTGCTGGTGGTATGTTTTCGGGAGTAGTACTTGGGGTATTATTTGTTCCGGTACTCTTCATCATCTTCCAGTTTTTACAAGAAAAAATTACTGGTGCGCCTACAAACGCTCACCACGAAGAAGATCAACATTTAGTTCACGATGGAAAATAACCCAATTACAACGCAAGAGCCTTCGCTCATTGAAGAGTTTTTGCCCCTCGTTTCTTTATGGTTGAAGAAATGGTATAATTAAATTCATGGAAAGCATGGTTTTTTAAGCTGTGCTTTCCATTACAACACTATTAAATCATCATGATTTTAACAAAGCCTGCAAAGGAATGATTACAAAATCATGATAGCTTCATTACAGTTGAAAATAGATAAACAAATGAAAACAATTATAAATAGCTTTTTGGCCTTGTTAATCTTGGTCGTAAGCAGCTGTAGTTTAACCAAAAACATAGTCAATCCCATTAAGGATGTGCCTATGAATTTTAGGGATATAAACGCTACAGATACCAATAGCATCGGTTCTTTGCCGGTGAAGGATTTTTTCGGCACGGCTGCTGTTCGCAGTTTAATTGATAGCGCTTTGTTGAGGAATATCGATTTGCAGCTAGCATTAAAAAACATTGATGCTACCGATCTGATGCTTAAAAGAGCCAAAATGGGCAATGTACCCCAGCTCAACCTACAGGTTACGGCTAGCTCTAACCGTCCATCAGATAACAGCCTTAACGGATTGAGCACTTCGCAGTTTTTAAAAACGACACATATCGAAGATTTTAATGCCAATTTGGGATTAAGTTGGGAAGCAGATATTTGGGGAAAGATCAAAAACCAAAAGGAAGCGGCTTATGCGGGTTACTTGCAGTCGGCCGAAGTAAAGAAAGCCGTACAAACCCGTATCGTTGCCGAAGTAGCCTCTGGCTTTTATCAGTTATTGATGCTTGATGCGCAATTAAAAGTGGCGCAAAAGAACATCGAACTGAATAACAACACGCTTAAAATGATCAAAATGCAATTTGATGCAGGTCAGGTAAGCTCGTTGGCCATTCAGCAGGCAGAAGCCCAATTGTTGAGCGCAACCCAATTGATTCCACAAATTACAACTGCGATCAGTATTCAAGAAAATGCCTTGAGCGTATTGACGGGCAAATTTCCGACCGCAGTTGAGCGTGCTACAACTTTAGATCAACTGACTATTCCAGACCAACTGGCTGTAGGTGTTCCGGCAAATTTATTGAGCATCAGACCTGATGTTAAAAGCGTAGAACTGGGTTTGCGGATCGCGAATGCCAAAGTGGGTGTTGCCAATGCAATGATGTATCCCAGCTTAACCATTTCGGCCAGTGGCGGATTGAATTCTTTTAAAGCCAGCAATTGGTTTAACATTCCTGCTTCTTTGTTTGGTGTAGTTGGCGGTGGCATTACACAGCCCATCTTCCAAAGAAAAGAATTGAAAACACAATTCGAATTGGCCAAAATAGAAAGAGAGAAATCGGTATTGCAGTTTAGACAGACCGTAATTGGTGCTGTAGCCGAAGTTTCGAACGAACAAGCCAAACTCCTCAACCTTAAAAACGAATATGCTACGGTACAAACGAGGGTACAAACCTTGCAGTTAGCCGTTAAAAATTCTGACCTGTTGTTTAAAAGCGGCATGGCCAACTACTTAGAGGTCATTACTGCCCAAGGAAACCTATTGAGGGGAGAATTAGATTTAACTACCATTAAAACGGCCCAATTGAATGCCGGTGTAGCTTTATACCGTGCATTGGGTGGCGGCTGGCAATAACAACTCGATCATAAAAATAAAGCCCCGTTCAGATTTTATCAGGACGGGGCTTTTTTACGGGTAAATGCAGGGTTAATTAAAGGCGTGTTTCAAACGTCTGCTAGCTAAGCCTATGAGGATGAGCGTGAACAACAGAATCGGTAAAAACTGGCCAAAACGAATAGCTGTTTGCGGGCTGCTGTATTTTTGAAGTTTGAATTGCTCAAAGTTCATATCCGATACTGATTTTTCGCTAAAGATGTAGGGATAAAAATGAAACCTCATCTGTTCATGCCGGCGTCTGGTGGCTTGCTGAAAATCCAGGTGTTGGCTCAGGTCTGAACCCGCAGCTTCATTTAAACTAAGCTGGGCTTGTACCACAGGCATAAACAATGCCGAAATTGTAGTGAACTTTTGCCTTTTTTCCAGCTTCTCGGCTATGGCTTTTTTACTGGACAAAGCCTGGTCATCGCCCATTTGCTGCATGGCATAATACCAGTACCAGCTAAAGCTTTTTTCGGCAGGGAAAGGATATTTCTTAAACTGCGGATAGTGGCTGTAAAACTTTTCCATGGTGAGTTCTTTTGGCATATCCCACTTTTCGTGATAGCCTTCCCGCTGGTTGATCACGTTTTGCATGGCTTCGTTTACCGGATAGGTTTTGCTGAGCGTTAAGTTCAAAGAAGCTGGCAAAAAGATGCACATCAATACCCAAAGGCCAATTAAAGCCGAGGCATTAAAGCTAGACGATTGGCCAAAGGAAATGATGAAAAAGGCAAGTGCAAACCAAAAAAGCAGGTAAAAGCCAATCATCAGCAAGATGCTTAAAAAATGAAGATCTATCGGGAGGCTTAGATAAAAGCAGGCGATAATCATCAGCAAGAAGGCTAATAGGTAAACCAAGGCCATTCTTACCAATAATTTGCTCAAGATCAGTCGGAACAACCCATTGGTTTGGGCCTTGAGCAATGGCCACACCCCAGATTCCTTTTGCGCCGAAAGCAGGTTATAGGTAAAGGCTACAATGATAATGGGGAAGAGATAGATAAATACGAAGCAAAGATCCATGTTGCCTAACAAGGAAGTAACCGGATTATTGAGTTCGGTATCGTACAATTGTCCCTCAAGAGCCAGCATGGTTACGTTGGTTAAATAGGGATTGATGTCGCGCTGTCCGTTGGCAAAGGCAACCCAATTGCTGGGCTCATCGGCAAATGAAAACTTATGGTGGTAAAGCAACAGGCCCAATTCATTTCCAAAATGATGAATGTCTTTGGCCATATTTGTCTTTTGAAGCAATGTGGCCTTTTCAATAACGGATTTTTGATGCTCGACAAACGTTTTTCCAAAGTATAAGCCAGCCAATCCGTTTAAGAAAAGCACCAAGAGGCCTATCCAAGTGGCTTTATTACTTAAAAACAATTTAAATTCAAGTAGATATGGTCTATTTTTCATAATAATTAAAGTGTTTTAGTGAACCTTGGAGCAATTTGAACAAATAAGACAGCAGCAAAGAGCCAAAAGCAAAGCGCTAAAAGAGAAGTTGCCCTTTGCCCAATAACCTCATCGATAGTTGCAAAGCGATAATTGAAATCGGGTTGACTGGCCCAGTTAGATCGGTTAATCGTCAATGGTTTTTCATGATCGCCCGGTGCAATGTTGCTGATTTTATCTATTTGGAGCTTGTTCATCTGTTGGGCCAAGCTATAGCGATAGGCTTCTGCCTGTTGCTGAAAATCAATATAGGTCCTAAAATCTGATGCCGTAAGTGCCATTGAAATGTTCTTGAGGGCGAGGTAGGGATTTAAAAAACCTGTGGCCATGGTGATGTTGTTCTGTTGCTCAAAAATCTGGTTCAGTTGCTTTTGATGATTGCTGTAAATGTTCGATGTAATTTTTTCTCCTTCGGCCATAATGTAGCCGCCATAATTAAATGGGAGTTTTTTTACATCATCTACTTGGTAGGTCCTCAAGAGTGAATCTTTGATCGAGGCATAATGCGGATCGTTTGGATTGTGGCTATCACCCTGTTGCTGTACATCTTTGGCAATGGCATCCAAAAACTCAATTTTAGATGGAGAGGGGTGGAGCTGTACGCCAATCGCCTGCGTAATCCTGGGCATAATCACCATAAAAAACAGCCAACAAGCCAAAAGCAAGGTTAGTGAAGCTCTTGAACTCCGTTGAAATGCCGATACCAATACGGTAAGCGCCGCGCAGACAAAGAAATAGCCCGAATAGCAAAGCAAAATCAAAGCCATTCGAATGGCCGAATCGACGCCGATGCTCCAATTGCTGAGCATAGCCCACAACAATAGGGTGAGGAACATGATCGGCAGAAACAGGGTGAGGCTTAGGCCGATAATACCCAGGGTTTTACCCCATAACAGCTGACGCCAATTAACACCTTGACAAAGCAGGATTTTTAAGGTGCCATTTTCACGTTCTTCGGTAATACTATTATAGCCTAAAAAGATGATGAGCAGGGGCACCAGCAACTGCAAAACCATAGCTACGTTGATTTCGCCAAAGCGGAGCATGCCGTTGGAGAAACCTGCTTCACTAAAATTAACCGTGTTTTGTTTATGTGCCTCGAGGAAAACAGATACCCCGGCAAAGCTTTCGATGCCGAAATCAAAAAAGCTCAGCTCATGTTTCTCACGGAAGGCCAAATAGCCATAATGCGCCATGCGGTGTGGATGTTTATCGGGCTTATCCAGCCATAATTTCCGTACTAATTCTTTGTAATGCAGCCTTTGTTCTTGTTGCATCTTGAAGTTTTGCCAACCTACATAGGTAGCCAGGAAAAGCGTTAAGCCCAATAACAGGGTTAAACTCAATGTGGCTTTATTGGCAAAGGCAGCCTTCCAAGTGCTTTTGGCAATGGTGACAATCGGATTGTTCATTTTAGAATTTATAAGTGATGTTGAACATTACATTTCTTGGTGTGCCTGGGAAAAGCCTCAGGTAGTTTTGTGCACCTACCCAATACGTTTTATCCAGCACGTTGTTCATATTCATGGCCAGCTGTACCTTAGCGCCTGCTGGCGAATAATACAAAGCCAAATCAACCAAGGTATAGGCAGGAATGGCAAAATCGCGGATGTAAAGCGGCAATTTGTTGCTACTATATTGTACGCCTAAACCAAAACCAATGCCTTTTAACAGGGTGTTGTCTGTTAAATCGTACCTGGTCCAAACACTGGCACTATGTTTTGGCGTATTTTGAATGCGCTGGCCGATGAGGGCTGGATTGGAATCCTCTTTAATAATGGCATCGATAAAGCTATATCCCGCATTGAACTGCCAGTTGGGTCTAATCATGCCTGAAGCTTCCAATTCTATGCCTCGGCTGCGCTGCGCACCACGCGCCACCAACAGGTTAGCCTCAAACTGGTCGTTAAGCAATAGGTTTTTCTGATTGATCTCAAACAGCGAAAGGTTAAACATCAGGTTGCCGTTCATCCACTCGGATTTAAGACCAAATTCCTTCAAATCACTTTCTAAAGGCTTGAAATAAGTGCCGGCAGGTGGTGGCAAAATAACAAGGGTTGCCGTATTGCCTTGTGGCTGATAACCCTGTAGGTAGGTTGCGTATAAATTGATGTTGGCCGTAGCACTGTAGGTAAGGCCGGCTCTTGGCAAGAGTTTATGCAGGCTTACCTTTTTCTCGGCAGGAAGCTTGTAAGAACTGTAGTCCTCATACCATTCCTGTCTCAGGCCAAGGGTTAGGGTCAATTTATCATAGCTGATCTGATCCTGGATGTAAGCACCATTGACCAAATAATAAGCTGGCGGAATTTCATTTTTGGTAAAAGCATAATCGCTCAGGTTGCGCAAGGTATAAGCCGGATTGGCCAGGTTAAAATGCTCCACATTGGGAACTGGGGCATCCACTCCGTTGATGGCTTTCATCTGGTAAAGGTCTTTCTTGGCAGGATCGTATTTGGCCGCAATGGTTCCATCCTTTAGTTTGTAGCCTTGGGCCGAGTTTTCGGCACCGCCCCTAAATTTTTGGGTATTCATCCGGTCGTAGCCAATAACCAGTTTGTGCTTAATGCCAAATGTTTGGGCATTGATGCTCAAATACGTGCTCAAATTGTCTGTATTCCATTTTTGTTGGCGCTGTATGGCCCGCATGGCCGCCAATGTAGGTATGGCTTTGTTAAATTCGTCGACGCCAAAGGCATTGGTGGTACGGTGTTCCAATAAATCTTCGTTCCAGGTTTGTTTCATGTAGGCCAGGTTCCAAACGATATCCTTTGTAAAGGCATGCGACATGTTGGCCATCAGCATCAGGTCTTGTGTGTTAAACTTATCGTTGGTTGCCCCCATGTTAAAAGTAATGGGTGTGCTATTCAAGTCTGTTTTTCCGGCTATGGCACCAAAAATCGCCTGTCCGCGGTCTAACCTCGAATTGCTGTTGTTGAGTACCATTTCCACATTAAAACTCGTCTGTTGGTTCGGGATGTAGGAAAAAGAGGGGGAAATCAGATAAGCTTTTCGGTACTGCAGATCCCTGAAGCTTTTGCTGTCTTCGTAGGCAACATTTAAGCGGTAAAGCAATGTTTTTTCTGTATTCAAAGGGCCGGTAAAATCCAAGGCACCACGAACGGTACTAAAACTTCCGGCCGAGATGCTCACTGTTTTACGCTCTTCTGCTAATGGCTTTTTGGTCACCAGGTTAATGCTTCCACCAGGGTCTACACTCGAAAAAGTGGCACTGGCCGGACCTTTGATGACCTCAATGCGCTCTAGATTGGCAGTTAGAGGCTGGTTAAAGTAATATTGTCTGGTCCGCATGCCGTTAATGATCGCACCTTCTTCGTTTTGGTTGGTGCCCCGGATGGAAAACTGGTTGTAAAAACTGCTCTGCGATACGCCAGTTACGTTCTTCACCGCATCGGCTAACATAGCAGCCTGTCTATCGGCAATGAGTTCTTTGGAAATGGAGGAAATCGCCTGTGGAATATCCTTGTTTAAGGTAGCGGTTTTAGTCGCGGAGAAGGAATACTTCCCATAATATTTCTGTTTACTGGTGCCTATTACCTCAACGGTTTGCAAAGCCTCATTGGTATGGCTTAAAATAATCGGATCTATCTTAAATTCGGTAACATTTACAAGGCTATAAGTGCCATTGTGTGCTGCGAAACCCATGGCAGTAACCGTTAGGATATAATTTCCTTCTTTTTGGAGGACAAGGCTAAAATTACCTGTCGAATCGCTTAGCGCCACACTGATATTTTTGCCGGTTTTAAATTTTAAGGTGGCGCCTGGTATGCCTTGTTTTTGAGGGTCGAGTACCTGACCCGTCACTTTGATTTGCGCAATAACGTGCAGTTGGAGAAAGCTGATCAAAACCAGGATCAACATTGTTCTGATGTTTATCAGTTGATTGAATATTGTTTTCATTAAGGATTTTAAATGGTCTGTAAGTACAATTTTTGAAGATCACCTGCGGTAATGTCGCTGGCCTTTAAGGTGTGGATGAGTTCGCCTTTTTTCATAATGCCAATGTGTGTAGCCACATTTACGGCATTAAAAATATCGTGGGTGGCCATCAAGATTGATTTCCCTTCTCGCGCTAGTTGTTGCACAAGCACCGTAAATTCTTCGGTAGCCTTAGGGTCGAGGCCACTGGTAGGCTCATCCATTAAAATGGCAGATGCATTTTTGGCCAAAGCGATGGCAATGCCCACTTTTTGTCGCATGCCTTTGCTAAAGCCCGAAAGGTATTGATGATGTGCTTCTGTTTGCAGGCCACATTGCGACAAGAAAGCTGCCAGCTGCTCTTTTGAATAGCTAAAGCCTGCCAGTTTGGAGAAGTAATCGAGGTTGTCTATCGCCGAAAAATTCTGGTAAAGCATCACCACTTCTGGAATATAAGCCAAAGACTGCCTTCTGTCGCTGTCTTCAAAAAGGGCTTCTTTGTTATTGATGATGATCTTGCCGGCACTCGGCTTGATAAAACCCAGAAACAGGTTGATGGTGGTGGTTTTACCTGCGCCATTTTGCCCTAAAAGGCAATAAACTTCGCCTGGATTAATTTGAAGATCGAGGTTGCGCAACGCTTGGTGCGACTGATAATTTTTGGATAATGAAATTGCCTGTAGCATAATTAAAATAAAAAGCATAGCAAAAGCCGTATGGCTCCGCAATTTTGATGAATTGGAAAGGGTACGCTGCTCAAGAGCGTTAGAGGTAGAGAAAGGGTAGGTTAGAAGCTTGGGGGACCTTTATTGGTACAGCTTAATATAAAAGCCTTGGCTTGTCGTTCAAGAAAATGAACATAGTTGATCACGAGTTCGGGCTGGATGACCGAATAATGAGCAGTTACGGGCAAATCGTAAAAATGGGCATTATGTTTAATCAGGTCGCACAATTTACATTTGAACTGGGCCGAAAGGATAGAAGTCTGCTGATGGGCTTTGCCCGGTTTTTGAATAGCTATGGCTGTTTTGGCCTGAGTATGGTGGTGAAAACTCTCCATCAGACTGGCATTGAGGAAAGCAGCCAATAAGAAAATCGCCCAAATTTTGGAGAACAATTGCTGTCTATATAATTGGCCAATGGTTTTCAATGCAACAAAGTTACATTTAAAAACCGAAATGTAAAGATTTAGGACTTTTAAATCAGGCTAACAAATAAATTTATAGCCTATACCACGAATATTGATGAGCTGGATGGCTGGTTCCGATTTGAGGTATTTCCGTAGGTTGGAAAGAAAAACATCCATGCTTCGGGTGTTGTAGTAGCTATCGTCGCCCCAAATCTGGCGCAAAATATGTTGCCTTTCCAAAAGTGTATTCTTATTCAGCAACATGATTTCGAGCAAGGCTACTTCTTTAAAAGAGAGCTTATAAGTGCGTACAGAAGTGGTCAATTCTTGGAGCAAGGTATCTAATCGGCAGTTGCCAAACTCGTAAAAACGTTCGCCTTCTTTTTTATTCGATGCTGTTTCAGGCTCAATTCTTCCCAACAGCGATTTGATCCTGATCAGCAGTTCGTCAATGCTGAAGGGTTTGCGCATATAATCGTTTCCACCGCTTTTAAAGCCTTTAATTACATCATCGGTTAAGGTTTTTGCACTTAAGAATAAGATGGGCACCTTGGCATCTATCTTTCTGATTGCTGTCGACAGTGTGTAACCATCTTTCATGGGCAACATTACATCCAACAGGCAAAGCTGAGGCCGTTCTTTAATGAAATGTTGCAGGGCCAATTGGCCATCGCTCAGGTGGCTCACGTCATAGCCGCTGCTCCGCAGGCCATCGCTTACAATTTTCGCCAGAAAAGGCTCGTCTTCTACATACAAAATCTTCGCTGCCATTATTGATAAGGAATTAAGAGGGTAATGGTGGTGCCTTTATGGACTTCGCTTTCTACTTGAATGCTCCCTGAATGGGCTGCTATGATTTCTTTTACATAATTGAGGCCCAAGCCGGTACCCTTCACATTGTGGAGATCGGCAGTTGGGATCCTAAAAAAGCGCTCGAATATCTTTTGATGATAAATTGGGTCGATACCTGGTCCATTATCCCTAAAACTAATCGATAGCCTATCGCCCTTTGGCTCACAAACAATAGTAATTAAGGCATTGGGCGAAGCATATTTCAAGGCATTCTCTAGCAGGTTGTAAAACACATGGGTGAGCTGCAAGGCATCGGCCTCAATCACGCAGTCGCTATTGCATGCTACCTCAATCTTGGCCTCATGAACCGTGATTTGTAATTTTAGGGAAGCGATAACTTCTTCCAATAGCTGACGAACGTTAACCCGTAGCTTTTTGGGTTGTTGATAGGCATCGCCATCATTTAAGCTGAGCACTTTTTCAATCATGATATTTAGCCTTTTCAATTCGCTTTGGCTAATTTCTAGGTATTCGTGCAGCTTTTCGGGCTCATTGGTCAATTTGTATTTCACAATCGATTCTAAGGCAACTGCTACCGTAGCTACTGGTGTTTTAAACTCATGCGTCATGTTGCTGGTAAAAGAAAGTTTGGCATCGGCATACAGCTTTTGGCTTTTGAGCAGGCGCAACAAGAAATAGAAAGCCATTATGGTAAGCAGTACCATCAGTAAAGAAGAAAGCAGGTAATAGCGCATTTGGTAAAATACTGCACCGTTTAAGCCCTTATACAGTAGCTGGTAAGTATGCGCATAAGCCAAATGAAAAACGTAACGATCGCTGCGGTAATGGCTTTGGGCTTGGCTTTGGTAAAACAAACTGTCGTTGTTATAGCTGTAAAGTGCATAGCCAGTTTTGTTGATGCCCAATTTTTCAACACCCGCCTTAACCAGCGAATCCATCAATTTCAACGAACTTTTTTCGCTTAGGCTTAGCGGTTCATTTTGTGGCGATTGCTTTTTTTGATGGCTAGCAGGCGCATTTTTGAAATTGAACTGCATATGGAGCAAGGCGCTATCTAGGCCAATTTCATAGTGGAAACCGGTGTGTACACCATCGATTTTTAAATTATCAAATGCTTGCTGCAACTGTAGCCATTGGGGCGATAAGAGGAATTCCTTGAGTTTTGGGAAGTTTTGCAGCTGTTGCTTGCCACGTTCATCACTCACAAAAGAACGGTACCTTGCTTGTTTGGCAGCTGAACCTACTACGTCTTCAATGCTTTTCTTCAAATCGTTGCGCTGAGATACATATAGCCCGTTTAGCCAAACAAACTGCAAAGCGATGCTGGCTATTAGCGAGAAGAGCACCAGCGGGTATATCAATTTTGACGAAAGCCATTTCACATTTTAAATTGATGAAATTTTACAACAACAAACAAGAGCCGACGAAGATTTAACTCTATTTAACGGAGCTTAACTTTCCATTAGCCAAGCCTTGCCTAATTTAGGGCAAACAATAAAAAATGAAAATCAATAAACTTTTAGCCCTTTGTCTCTCGCTGTTGCCTGTATTTGCTGTTGCCCAACTGTCAAAAGTTGAGAAAGTAATGGATTCGTGCATCAACCAGCGCAATTTTAATGGAGTGGTACTCATTGCCAAAAATGGCAAAATCGAGTATTTGAAATACACGGGTTTGTCCAATAGGCATTACAGCATCAAATATGATGAAACTACAAGGTACCAGATCTGGTCGCTAACCAAAACCTTCACCACGGTTTTGATCATGCAACTGTATGAACAGGGCAAAATCAATCTCGATTCTACAGTTCATACCTATTTCCCCGAGTACAAAGGAGAGGGTGCTACAAAAATCACCATCAGAAATCTGCTCACCTATAGCAGCGGCAGGTTTCATAAAGACATCAGTAGCCCAGAAATGATCCATGAGGCCTACAATAAGACCATTTGGGGCTTAGATGAATTCATTAAAAGATACCTTTCCGAAAAATTGATTGATACGCCGGGAACCAAGTTTGCCTACAACAACGGCGATTTTATTTTGCTGGGGAAGATAATCGAAAACATTTATCAAAAACCTTATGAGCAGGTATTGAGGGAACAGATTCTGATTCCCTTGAAAATGACGGAAACCGATTTCTACCACCACGAAGATATCATCAAAAACATGGACGAGGGTTATTCGCCTCGAGAAACCAACGTGAAAGAGGTTTACATGCCAACCAATGGGTATATCGATAATTTTTATTCGGCAGGGGCCATGTATTCCACGCCAAAAGACCTACTCAAGTTTGACCAAGCCATTTTCAAACATCAGATCCTTAAAAAAGAAACAGTTGAACTGATGACAACTAGCTACCCGAAACTGGGCGATGTGGCCTTTGGCTTTTGGGTTTACCCGGCAAAATTCGGAACGGTAAATACCATTTTAGCCGAAAGGCAGGGCGGAGGCTATGGCCATACGGCTAATTGGGTACACCTGATCGATAAAGACCTGACTTTTATCCTGATCTCTAATACGACTGAAATAGACGAGCTGAACAAAATGCGAATGAAGGTGATTGGTGCGTACCTTGGGCAGTAATTTAGGCTTATGTTTTCTTTAATCGTTTAAACACATAGGCACATAGGTGAAACTGGTTTGTTTTTTACCATGTGAGGCATATAAGCTGGTTGCTTTCTATGTGCTACTAGGTGTCTTTAATAGTTTAACCACATAGGAGAAGCTATTGATACTTACCATATGATGCATGTAAGCTGTGCTTCCTATGTGTTCCTATGTTTCTATGTGTTTATTAACAGAAGCTTAAGCTTTGAATAAGGACTTGATCAGGGCTTTTTTCTGTCGGGAGATTGGGATTTTAACATTGTCATGATCCATGATAAGATAGCCCGAATCTTCGTTTAAAATACTTTTCACATGTTTTTTGTTGACCAAATGCGATTGGTGGCAACGGATGAACCCGTAGGGCGACAATAACTCGTCGTATTCGTAAATGGGCCTCGAAATGAGATGGGAGAGGCCGTTGGTTAAAAAGAAAGTGGTATAATTATTTGACGATTCGCACCTTACAATGTCTTTGATTGGCGTGAGGAAGATTTCTTTTTGGGTAGGCAAGGCGATTTTCTCATTCTCATCCAGCTGTTGTTTGTCTAGCAGCTGCAATAGGTTATCCAGTCTTGAGTTCTTCTTCTTGCTGTTTACCGAATCCTCTATTTTGCTTACTGCTGTTTTCAGTTCTGCTACATTAATGGGTTTGAGCAAATAATCTAAGGCTGAGAATTTGATGGCCATAATGCCATATTCATCATAGGCAGTTACAAAAACCACTTCAAAACAAGGTTCCTTGATCGATTTTAACAGGTCGAAGCCATTCTTTTCGGGCATTTGGATATCCAGAAAAACCACATCCGGTTTGAGTTCCAATATCAATTCTTTGGCCTGATCGGCTGTTGTTGCCGTTGCAATGACTTCGATTTGTGGACAATGGCTGGTTAGCAGCGCTTTCAAATTACCGATGTTGATGGACTCGTCGTCGACTAATATGGCTTTGATCATTTAGTTTATCCAGTTGTGAAAGGTGAGAATAGCTTCTGTACCATTCTGCCTGTCGAATTTAAGCACAATTTTCTTTTCTTTTCTCAGTTTGTTGATGGCCGAAATCCTATCTGCAGTTAACTGAAGCCCATAACCAAAACTGATTTGATCAGCTGGCCATTTGCCGTTGTCTTTGATGCTGATGCTTAGGGAATCATCATTTTCGTCTGTAGTACAGCTGATCAGCAATTTTCCTTCACTACCTAGTGTGGCTATGCCATGTTTAATGGCGTTTTCTATCAAGGGTTGTAACAACAGTGTGGGGATTTCTATTGTTGAAGAGCTCATGTTGAGTGATAACTGGATCTCCCAACTAAAATTATAACGCAGTGCCTCTAGCCTGATATAGGTTTGCATCATTTCTAGCTCCTGATCTAAAGTATTGAAAATCTGCTGACCTTTGCTCAGCGTTTTTCGCAGCAATGAACTGAAATCCTGTAGGTAATCATTGGCTTCTGCAATCCGATTGGTATTCATCAAACCTTGAATGGAACTTAAGGCATTAAAGGTAAAGTGGGGGTTAAGCTGTGATTGGAGCCTCAAAATAGATTGTTCGATCTCTGTTTGCTTCTTTTGTGAGAGGTTAACCTTGTTTTTTAAACGGAAAATAATGATAAAAGCGATGATCAAAATGACAAGCCCTGTTGCAAAGCCATAAACAATTGGCAATTGGTACCATTTCGCCTTTACATGGATTCGGTAAATGCTTGCACTTTCGGGCTGGATACTGTAACTGCATCGCAGTTCGTAATCAGTGTTGGCTATCAGCACTGGAAGTTTTATAAACGCCTTGTCGTTAAAGTACTTTGGCTTTCCGGTTTTAAGGTTGATTAAGGTATAATTGATGCGCTGGTCTTGCAAACCGTCTTTGTCTTCAGACCTTAACTCAATCTCGTCAGTTGCGGAAACTGAGAGTTGCCTATTTTCGGTGACCTGTATTTTTGTGCCACTTGCTTGATTTGGCGCTAATCGATAAATGCCTATTTCGGGAATTGCCCTTAGTCTTTTGATCGAATACCTCTTGACTAAGGTATCGGTTTGATTATCCAGGATGTCTATGTTAAAAATATCGTTAACCCTTAAATAAGCCAAGCCCATTTTTTGGTCTTGCATGAACAATTTTTTTGAAGCAGCGTTTGGAGAAAGATCAGTTTGATTGTTGTCGGCCCCCTTTGTTGCAAAGTAGGTTTTGTAATAGAGGCTATGGAGGCGGTAATAGTTGAGCGAGGCGCTATCGGCAGCTTTCCCCAATTTCGAAAAACGAATTGCTGTTCCGAGCCTATTATTGGTTGGGCGCATACTGATAAAACCGCCCGCAAGGTAAATGTAATTGGTTTTTCCCTTGTTGATTTGGATAGATTTTTCAATTTGTCCTACCAATAAGCCATCGCCCGTGAGGAACAAAGAGGGCTTGTCTAAAAGTGTAAATTGCCTTTGTGCAGAGGCCAAATGACTGCAAAGGAGCAACAACATGGCCATATATCTTCTTCTATTCATTGCTGTAAATTTAGATTATTGTTCTTTGGTTAAGGCAATCATGGCTTCCATTTCGTTAATCAGTTCGGTGTCTGAAGAAAATCCAACCGACAAAAACCTTTGTATGCCCTGCTTATCGATTACAACCTTGGCCGGAATGCCTTCGGGCTTATAAGCCGATAATGCCTCGAACATTTTTGGTTCATTGGCCAAAGGAATATCCAGCAGTACCTGAAAGGCATATTTGTTATCCTGAAGATAGGTTTTGATCCGGGTCAAAGCATTTGCTTCGGTTTCGTTGGTGGCAATAAACAAAAATACAACCTCTGGATGTTGTTTCACGAGTTTTTCCATAGCCGGAAATGAAGCCTTGCAGGGTGCACACCAGGTTGCCCAAAAATCGAGGACTACTATTTTGCCTTTCAGTTCGGCAAGCGATACTTTTTTGCCTTCTAAATCAAATAACGTAAATGCTGGTGCTGGGCGATCCAACATTTTTTTCTTGAGGGTGTTTTTTGTTTCCCGAAAAATATCATCGTTAATGCGGGCAAAAAATGCATCTATATCGCTGTCGTTGCCGTTCTTTTTAAGGTATAGCCTCTTCAGTTGTGTATTCATGTTCGTACTGGTCTTGCCCAGCTTGGCCAATTGCAATAAGAGGTCATAAGCTTTTTCATTTTGGTTGTTTAATTCGAGGAGCAGGCTATAACGTTCTGCCGATGGCAAATACGCTTCTTCTATAGTCGTCTCTGCCAATGCTTTTTCTTGGTAAACAAGTGCTTGCTGGTACTTTTTATTGGCAAACAAGGCCGAAGCATAGGTATCGCAATAAGGACTGTTGGCCATTTTCATGAACCTGTGCCAATCTTCTAGAGGGAAATTGACAGGTTTGGCGCTCGGTTGGTCTTTATAGGAATAATAGCGGTCGAGGGTTTGTTTGGCTATCTTTTCGGCATAGACTGTGATTTTTTGTTGCAGCAATTGTTCTGCGGCCATGTTCAAATAAGAGGTTTGATTAAACTTGTTGCTGATCATTCCAATATATTTTTCAAACTGTGGGTATTGATGGGCACTCAGAAAAGAGAGGGCAATGCTGCCTTTCATGACGTCTAAATCTTCGGCATCTTTAACGGGATCAAGCTTGTAAGTTTTGATCAGTTTGTTCATGAACGCGATTTTCTTTTCAGGATTTTTTTCCTTTAACAACTGCTGCACATGCACTTGAAACGAACTGTCTTTTTGGGCACTGGCGCTCAAGGCCATGTAGCAAAGAACTATAATTAAAAGAGTTTTAATCGTTTTCATCTTTTGTCGATTTGTATTTCATAGGCCAAAGATGAGCCACGGAAGTACAAAAAGATAACAGCAATGTGAAAGCGGGAATAATGGCTGTGAATCTGTTCAGGGGTCGTTGCTGTAGTACTTTTACCACCTTAGACACCCAAGATAGGCTAAGTTATGGGTTAACCGCAAACCTGCCTGCTGGTAGGCGGGATATCAATCCTATGCTTCCGTACGATGACGTTAGCCTCAAATAGGCGTAATGAAAAGCTTCTATTCTCCTTAATGCTCTGAAATGATTGCTTGGATTTCTATTTCAAGATTAGGCAATTTAGCAACTATAATATCCCAAACTATGTCATAATCCACCCCAAAATAGTCATGAATTAATCGATTTCGAGTATGGGACATTTTTTTCCACTCCACATTAGGATATATAGATTTAAAATCTGGGTGGACTTTAGTACTTGCTTCACCAATGATTTCTAAGCTTCTGATAATCGCTCTTGAGAGTATAGGATCGTTAATTACCGAATCTTTTTCTTTTCCCTTAACTGCATTTAGAACAAAAGATACCTCATCTACAATATGCCTTAGCAATTCTATATTAGATGGCAACATGTTCTGCCTGTTTTAGGATATGCGAACCAATATATTTGCTTAGTGACTTTGGCGTTACCACCTCAACTCTTCTGCCTAATAAATCCTCTAGAAAGAATGATAAATCCATAAAATTATCATAACTCTTTTCATTTGGATTAAAATCAACCAAGAGATCAACATCGCTTTCTGCATTGATTTTTCCAGTAATAAACGAACCAAATATGCTAAGATTCGAAACCCCATAAGATTTCAATTGTTGGCCATTGGCTTTAAGCAATGATATTAACGTTTGTTTATTTTGAACTGCAGTTTGCATATACAAAGGTACTAAAATATGATATTACTAAAAGTATCTTTATTTGCTATGTGATTGACCTTATGGATGCTATGTGGTAATGTTATCCTAGCCTTTCTTGCATTTAATCAGAAAAAACGGTTGGCTTTCGCTAATGGGCACGATTTCGAACAATCCGTATGCGTCGAACTCCGCATGGATGGTTTCTTCATCATAAAAGAACATCTGAACCCCATCAAATATTTCATAACGGTCTTTGCTGATCAATTTGCCTTGTCCATAGGTGCGGGCTTCTTTTGAAATGCCTGTAAAGATCACGTACCCGCCATCAGCAAGTTGGTTGTAACAGTCGCGGATGAGTTTTTTCCTTTCCTTGCTGCCTAACAAATGGATTAAGGCATAGCAGAAGATGCCCTCATACTTGTTATCGTCAAAAGGCATATCCGTAACCGAGCCATGATGAATCACCATAGCCGTTCCGTAGTGCTTTCTCGCCATTTCAATGGCTGTTTTCGAGATTTCGATCCCTGTTACCGCCATGCCATGGTCAATAAAAAGCTGTGCATTGCGCCCATAGCCAATGCCGGGAACCAATACGTTTTTTACCGATTGCTCCACAAAAAAGTCCTTCGTCAATACCGCCGATTTGGCCGGTTCGAAGCCCCACATTTCCTGTTTTTCGCCAAAAGCTGTTTCCCAAAACTCTGGCTTATCCTCATTTGTGTTGTTGCTATGATGTTGCATTTGTGCAAAATATAAAGAAGTAACGAGTATTTGTAAAGCAGATAAGATTTAGACAAGAATTTGACGAAAGCAAGTAGCAACTTGGATAAACTTAAGTAGCAATTAACTGCCGGTTTTGAGTCGGTACGCACTATCCCAAAAATCAAATTCTAAGCGACTGGCGGTTATAAATGCTTCAGTCATCGCCACCTGTTGCTGGTCGCTGGCATTAGCGGCCAGCCGGTCGCAAATGGAAATCGCTCGGTTTACCAAGATGCCAAATTCTTCACCTGCATAAGTGTCGATCCATTTTTGGTATGGATTGGCCAAGCTTTGCTGATTTTGGTAGATAAAATCGCCTACTTCCTTATAGATCCAAAAACAAGGCAACACCGCTGCTGCCGCTACTTCCACACTTTCTAAGGCTGCGGTACTTTTCAAAAAACAGGTATAATGATGACAGGTTGGACCCATCAAGCCTTTTTCTACATTAAAATCTACGAAATAGGATTCGTGCAATGCCGACTCTACTATAATTGCACCTTCGGCAAAACGGATAAAAGCCAGGGCATCATCCAAGTTTTGCAACCTTGAGGCAATCAGCGAGAGCGCTCTTGCAAAATGCTCGAGGTAATGGGAATCCTGTGCGATATAGAATTGGAATTTTTCAATAGGAAGCGTGCCATTCATCAGTTCTTCGATAAAAGGCATGGCTATAATTCGCTGATAGATGGGCTGCGCCTGCATCCAGGTATGCTTAGACCAATTCATTTTTGATTAGTTTTTCGGGGTTAAAAAAATGGTTCAATGGGCCGTTTCCCTTTCCGGTTACAACGTCTTTCCCGTTATAAATGGCTTGTTGCACATAGTCTTGGCCAAGGCTAACAGCTTCTAAAAGTGATTTTCCTCTCGCCAGGTAAGTGGCAATGGCCGATGAAAGCGTACAGCCAGAGCCATGGGTATTGTTGGTTTCGTATTTTTCGAAATGAAATTCATGCACCTGCCCATGTTCATCGAAGAAAAGGGAGGTTAGTTTGCTTGATCCGGTAGCAATCGGATTGAGGTGGCCACCTTTGAGTAAAATGGCATTGGCACCCAATTTCTGGATCTTTTTGCCAGCAATATACATTTGGTCAACAGTCGAAACTTCCATCTCCACCAGCACCGAAGCTTCGTCGAGGTTAGGGGTAATCAAGCTAGCCAAGGGGAAAAGGTGTTTGATGATGGCCAAAATAGTATCATCCTCAATCAATCGATGGCCACTCGTGGCTACCATAACCGGATCAAAAACCAGGGGGATATCAGGATGCGATTTTAAGGCTTCAACGATGGTAAGTACCAGTTCGCTGGTGTGCACCATGCCAATTTTGATGGCATCGGGATAAATATCGTCCAAAATGGTATCGATTTGTTCTTTTACGGCCTGATCAGGGATGGGATAGATCGATTTCACGCCCCTTGTATTCTGCACGGGGAGCGCGGTGAGTACTGAGGTGGCAAAACAGCCCAGTGCCGAGATGGTTTTCATATCGGCCTGTATGCCGGCACCGCCACTGCCATCAAAACCGGCAATGCTGAGTACGCTTGGATAAGTATATTTTTTCATCTGTTGTTTACAATGCTTTTTCAATTTGTTCCCTGATTTGATGCGATGCTTTTAAGGGATCTTTTGCGCTACAAATAGCCGATACCACAGCAATACAATCGGCGCCAGCTTCGATTACGCTAAAAGCATTGTCTGCATTCATGTTGCCAATGGCTACCAGTGGTTTGGTCGTCAGCGATCTGATTTTTCGAATGCCCTCTAAACCCCATTGCGTTACGGTATCTGTTTTGGTGGGGGTGGCAAAAACCGGACTGATCCCCAAATAGTCTGCTATTTGGCTTTCCCTCGATTCGAGTTGCTGCAGATATTCGATCGAGTAGCCAATCGATTGGCAGTTGTTCCATACAGCTTTGATTTGGCTGGGAGGAATGTCTGAATTGCCTACATGGATGCCAAAAGCATTGACCTGCATCGCAACGTTGAGGTTATCGTTAATCACCAATGGGACGTTGTATTTGGCTAAAACTTCCTGTACCCGCAATGCACTGTCGATAAATTCAGGGTCCGATAGATTTTTCTCCCTCAGTTGTACCAAGTCTACGCCTCCTATAACGGCCTGTTCAACCAATTCAGGCATGCTTTTCCCAGCACAGTTTGCTGCTGCAACTACGAGGTATAAACGATAGGGAAATTTGTTGATCATTAGTTTTGCTGGAGCTTGATGTATTGCAGAAATTCTTGCTCCTTTAGGTTATAGAGCTTGTCGAGCAGCAGGCTTTGCAAGCTACCAGGGCCTGTAGCTGTAGCAGCGGCCAATTCTCCTGCGATGCTCATCAGTGAGGTTGCGGCGGCAACTGCTGTTAAGGTATCGTCGATTACGGCAATAAATGCGCCGATAATTGCAGTGGCAGAACAGCCTAAACCAGTTACCTTGGTCATCAATTCATTTCCGTTTTGGAGGAAGAGTTGCTGGTCTTTAGCAACGATGATATCTGTTGCTCCCGAAATACAGATCACCGAGCCAAACTGCTCATTCAGGCTCATTGCGGCTTCGATTGCCTCATTGCTTTGGGCAGTACTGTCTACACCCTTTGTTTTGCTGGTGTTAAAGTTGGCCAGCGCCAAAATTTCTGATGCATTTCCCCTGATCACCTTTGGCTTAAAGGCTAATAACTGTGCTAAAACGGTGTTTCGGTAAGTTGTTGCGCCAGCACCAACAGGATCCAGTACAAAAGGCTTTTGAAGCTCATTGGCCTTTGCTGCGGCTTTGAGCATAGAAGCCACCCAATATTCATCCAAAGTGCCGATGTTAATCACCAGTGATTGGCAAATGGCTGTCATTTCATCGATTTCGCTATGCGCATGCGCCATAATGGGCGAGGCACCAACGGCCAATAGCGCATTGGCGGTATTGTTCATCACTACAAAATTGGTAATGTTGTGTACCAAAGGCGATTGTTCACGAACGAGTAGGGTGTGCTTCCAGAGTAATTTTTCCATAATTTTTTAAAATATAATTATGGCCAAAGGGTTCCCACCATGGAGAACAAATAAAGGAAGAAATGGAATTCTAACTTTTCCCTACGTCAGTATCAACTGAATCAGGTTCAAAGGGACTGTCTCAATTCTTTGCAGAATACCCCTAAAGCCAAAACAAAGTTAACGATTTTCTGCTTAAGGGAGAAGGTTTTTCTGCATTGGAAAATGCTCCAAACACCAGTTTAGTTAGTTTTTAGGTAAAATGTAAGATGGAAGATGGAGGACAGGCTGTCCATTGTCATTCCATATCCTACATCTTTATGTTCTTGATATAGGAATGGAAAATGCAAGATAGAGGAACAAAGCTGTCCATCTGCCATCTTACATCTTCCATTCTGCATCCCTATAGTTCCTTGATCATGATATTCCTGTACCATACCTCGTCGCCGTGGTCCTGCAGGGCGATTTTGCCGGTCTGGTAGGTGCCGAATCCCTGCCACTTGGCAAACTTGCTGCCCGCGACCAGGGCCTTCCAACTGTCGTCCCATAAAGTGGTATTTACAACCTTCACGCCGTTCAGAATAAAGGTCAGTTTGCCTTTGTCGCTGATGATCTCGGCCTTGTTCCATTCGCCAACCGGCTTTACGGGCTCCGAAGAGCTTTTTACCAGGTCGTACAGGTCGCCGGCGCGGTGTTTTGCAATCTTTCCGTCGGGGTGGCCGTCGTTGTCCAAGACCTGCATTTCCGGGCCTGTGCTGTAGGTCTGGCCATATTTGGGCAGTTCCTCGTGCACAAAGAAAATGACGCCGCTGTTGGCCTTTGGCGCCACCTTCCATTCGAGGCTCAAATGGAAATTCGAATACTCTTTATCGGTTACGATATCGCCTCCGTCGTTGTTCTTCGCTTTCGGATCGAGATGCAGGGCACCATCTTCCACTTTCCATCCCTGGCCAACCGTAGTCTTTCCGTAGGAATGCCAGCCGGCAACAGATTTGCCATCAAACAGCAATTTAAAACCCTTGGGCACCTTGGCGGTCTGTGCAGCCGCGCCAAAGCCCATCGCCAATAAAACGGCAGCTGATAATAGATACTTTTTCATTATAATATTTTTAATATAGCTTTTTTAATCTCGTTAGGCGCCAAGGGTCCAGCCCTTGCGGTATTCCCTTTTTACGAACTGGTTCACCTCGTCGAAATTGGTCACCTTCATCTGGTCGTTGTCCCAAAGCAGCTTGGTGTACCTGCCCGGATAGCTGATTTTGCCGTCGGCGCCCTTTCTCTGGATATCGGCCCCCCTAATGGCCAAATTCGCCATCAATAAAGCTTCGGTTAATGGACCTGCAATCTCAAATGGCGAGCTGACCTCGTTTTTGCCATAGCCGGCAATGGCGGCTTCAACCCATTGGGCATAGTGGCCGTTGGCCTGGTTGGGCACGCGGGCAAACTTTGGCGCCACCCTGATGTCGGCATTTTTAGACAAAGGCAGCAAACGCGGATTGGCACTATAGGTGCTGGCCATCATTTTTCCCTTGGTACCGATAAACAGTGTTCCGTTGCCTCCGTCGCCAAAAGTTTCGCTGGCCTGGAGCTCTTCCGGCCTTTCCGGCTGGATGCCGCCGTCCATCCAATGTACGGTTACATCGCCTTTGGTCTTGGTGGTTTTGGGAAATTTGAGGGTAACATGGCTCGATGGAGGGCAGCTTTCGGGGAAGTAGCCACGTTTGAATTCGTCGACATAGACAGAGCCCACGCTGGCCTGTACCTCGGTGGCGTATCTGAGGTTCAATACACTGAATGGAGCTTCGAGCAGGTGGCAGCCCATATCGCCCAGCGCACCGGTTCCATAATCCCACCAGCCGCGCCAGTTAAAAGGCACCAGTTTGTCTACATAGTCCTTGTATGGAGCCGTTCCCAGCCACAGATCCCAATCCAGTTCCTTTGGCACTTCGGCCCTGTTGGCAGACCAGGCAATGCCCTGCGGCCAGACCGGCCTGTCCGTCCAGGCGTAAACGGTATGCACGTCGCCGATGAGGCCCGCATCGTACCATTCCTTCATCTGGCGCGGACCGTCGTTTGATGCGCCCTGGTTGCCCATCTGGGTTACCACCCTGTATTTCTTTGCCGCTGCGGTCAGTGCGCGGGCCTCGTAGATATCGTGGGTCAGAGGCTTCTGGACGTACACGTGCTTGCCCAGCTGCATGGCAGCCAGGGTTTGTACGGCATGGTTGTGGTCCGGGGTAGATACCGAAACCGCATCGAAGTTCTTATGCTCCCTGTCGTACATTTCGCGCCAGTCGCGGTAGTATTTCGCCTTCGGGAAATCCTTTATGCTCCTGGCTGCACGGCGGTCGTCTACGTCGCACAGAAAGGCGATGTCGGCCTTGCCGCTGGCTGCGAATGCCGCGATGTCGCTCTGGCCCTTGCCGCCCACGCCTACGCCCGCCACCAATAGCCTGTCGCTGGGGGCGAGAAAGCCCCTGCCGCCCAATACGTGGCGCGGAACGATCGTGAATGCAGCGGCGGCTATCGCTCCCGCCTTGATGAAGCTGCGTCTGCTTTGTACTTCCGGTTCTTTTTTTTCCTTATCCATAGCTTAAGTTTTTAGGGGATGTTATTTTTTGAGCGATAAGATATATTTTACCATCAGCTGCGCATCGTCGCTGCCGATTTTTGGATGCGGGGTCATCGGGATTGCTCCCCAAGTGCCTTTGCTTCCCTTCATGATCTTTCCTGCCAGTGCGGCAACGGTTTCCGGCGTATTTGGATATTTGGCTGCGATTTCCCGGTAGGCGGGTCCGATCAGCTTGTCTTCCTTGTGGTGGCAGCCGATGCAGTCCGACTTGACGATCAGCAGTTCGCCGGGCTCCATGGCCGGTTTGGCCGCCGCGGAAGGCGGCGTTTCGGTATTTGCCGCTGAAGATTCGTCCGGACTGGAACCGCCGCAGGATGCAAGAAATAATGCCAGTCCGCTTAAGAATAAAAGTGTTTGCTGTGAAAGTTTCATTGGTGTACTTGTATTGGTTTTGTTTAAATGGATATTGCTAATTTTTACAAATCCGGTTATTGGCTTCCAAGCGATGGATAACGCCAGTAAAGGCATCTTTTCCACCGCCAATCATGCCCATTTTTTTATTATTCATAGGTTTTGAGATGTAGGGTCTCGGGTTGAGGATTTTAGATTTAAGGTTTAGGATTTAAGGTTTTAAAATTTACCCGATACCTCAACCTTTACCTGCTTCCTCTATTTAAATGTTGCCTTTCTTTAATTCGCTTACGGCGTAATCTGCTGCCCTTGCGGTTAATGCCATATAAGTTAGCGAAGGGTTTTGGCAGGCTGCCGAAGGCATGCATGAACCATCGGTTACAAATACGTTCTTCACCTCGTGCATCTGGTTCCATTTGTTTAAAACCGAAGTTTTTGGATCCTTGCCCATGCGTGCCGTTCCCATTTCGTGGATGGCCATGCCCGGTATAGAACCGCTATCGTAGGTATTTACATTTTTAATGCCCGCTGCTTCCAGCATTTCTGCTGCATCGTTCATCATGTCTACCCGCATTTTTTTCTCGTTCTCTCCAAATTCGCAATCGATGGCCAAAACATTTTGGCCCCATTTGTCTTTTTTGGTTTTGTCGATGTACACCTGGTTTTTGTGGTAGGGCAATGACTCGCCGAAACCGCCCAAGCCCATGCTCCAAATGCCCGGTGTAGAAATCAGGTCTTTGAAATCGCCACCAAAGGCCAATTCAGCTACATTTTTGTGCCAGCCCGAACGGCCTGCACCGCCTTGGTAACCAAAGCCGCGAACATAATCGCGCTTGTCGTTGCCTATGTTTCTGTAGCGGGGAATATAAATGCCATTGGCTCTTCTGCCATAGGTGTATTTGTCGTCAAAGCCCTCCGCTTCGCCAGATGCGCCACAACGGAAATGATGGTCCATCAGGTTATGGCCCAATTCGCCACTGGCATTGCCCAAGCCGTTTGGATGCTCGGCCGAAACAGAGTTCAGCAATAAGAAAGTAGTGCCTAAAGTAGAACCGTTCACGAAAATGATTTTGGCGAAGTACTCATGGTGTTCCATGGTTTCCGAATCAATGATGCGGACGCCTTTTGCTTTTTGGGTTGCCGCGTCGTAAATAATTTCGTTTACCAAAGAAAAAGGGCGCAAGGTCAAATTACCGGTTGCTACTGCCGCGGGAAGGGTAGAAGATTGGGTGCTGAAGTAGGCCCCAAACGGACAGCCCCGGCTACAGAGGTCCCTGTATTGGCAGCTGCCCCGGCCACCGTGTTCCACGGTAAGGTTTGCCGTACGGCCAATGGTCATGATACGGGCCTTGTTATAATGCTTTTCAATGCGTTCCTTCACCGATTTTTCTACGCAGTTCAGCTCCATGGGTGGCAAAAAATGTCCATCGGGGAAATGCGGGTAGTTTTCGGCCTGGCCACTGATTCCTGCAAATTTCTCTACATAATCGTACCAAGGGGCAATGTCTTTATAACGGATCGGCCAATCTACGCCATGCCCGTCTTTGGCATTGTCTTCAAAGTTAAGGTCGCTTAAGCGGTAACTCTGGCGGCCCCACATCAGCGATTTGCCGCCTACATGGAAGCCACGGTACCAATCGAAGCGTTTCACTTCGGTATAAGGGCATTCCAAATCGTTTACCCAAAAACTTTCATTGTATTCCTGATAGGGATAGTCACGTTTTTGAACGGGATGGCTGGCTTTCTGGGCTTCAGTTAAGCGGCCCCGGTGCTCAAATTCCCAGGGCTTTTTCATGGCCGTGGTGTAATCCTTAATGTGTTCGATGTTTCTGCCGCGTTCCAGGAGCAATACTTTCAAGCCTTTTTCGGTTAGTTCTTTTGCTGCCCAGCCTCCGCTAATACCCGAGCCCACTACAATGGCATCGTAGGTGTTTTGTGCTGTAGCTTTTGTGTTTAAGTTCATGTGTGTGTTTTAGAAATATTAAATTAAGATGCCCAAACCCGCTGACCCGGTTTCAGGTCTACGCAACCATCGTAACGACCCGGTATTTGCACATAGTCATAAGCTTTGGTAGCGCCAATTTCTGAAGTGAAATAACCCAGCATGGTGAGGTCTCTAGCGATAGGGAAAAACAAGGGTGTTTCTTTAGCTTTTTCTTCCTTTTGTGCAGTTAGGGTTTCATCACGCAATTTGCTGAGCAACTGCTCGCGCTCTTTTACCGAGATGGCCAGGAAAGACTTGCCGAAATCTTTTTTCGAACGTTCTTCCAGGTCGTTGAGACCTTTAACAAAGGCTTTTTGAGCATCTTCAGGATAGCAGTCTTTTATCATCATGGTTATAAAAGGCCCCACACCGGCCGCTTTGGCGCCTGGCGATTTTTCGGTAGTTGGGATAATGATGTCGGCCAGTTCGGCAACTAGTTTTTCATGCTCGGCAGTGAACAAGTGCGCACTGTTTTTCCCCGGCTCATTGCAGCTGTCGAATAGGGTGGTAATCGTAGTTGCACATAAGGCGCCGCCCATTAAGAAAGCGACACTCTTTACGGCTTCTCTTCTGTCCATAAAATTTGATTTAGGTTAATAGTGTGTTGTAAATGAATGTTTTTTAATAGCCTGGGTTTTGTACAAGCTGAGGATTGGCCCCAAGTATATCCCGGCCAATGGGGAAAATCTCGGTATGTTTGCCTCCATCAGGCTGTTTATCCCACCAAGTACCGCTGCTGAAAACGCCCCAACGGATCAAGTCTGTACGTCGCCTGGCCTCTCCCAAAAATTCCCGTCCCCATTCGTCCAGCATTTCCTGATCGGTTAATTGGCTGCCGTCAGTCAGGTATAAACTAGGCGAACCAGCTGGGTAATTTCGTTTGCGTACCGCATTTAAGAGGGTGGCGGCTCCTCCTTTATCACCGGCCCTGTATTTACATTCGGCCAGTGTATAATAAATTTCCGATAGCCTTACTTCTGCATAGGCAGAGGTGATCCGATTTGGGTCTGGTGTAGGGTATAGGGGATATTTTAAGAAGAAAACACCCGAATTATGATCTGCATAATTCATGTTTGATTGCTTGTCGGCAATTTTGGTACCTGGTTTGGCATCCAAAAAGCGTCCCACTTGATCGCGAATAAACAAAGGGTATTTGCCTTTGTTACCCTGTACATATTCTGTTGTGGTAGTACCGTTAACTGTTTTTTGATAAGGCAGATAACCATATAGGAACATGCCTTCTCTTTGGCTGTTGCCCAGGTTTTTATAAAGCTTCAGCCTGTAGTCGTCGGGATATTTTTGGAATTTGACAAAGGGCTTGCCCAGTTTAAAACTGTATTCTACACTGTCTACGTCTCTGCCAGGCTGCAAAGCATACTTTGGATTGGCCTGTCCGAAATCGGTAAAGCCACAGTAAAGCGGAGCGGCATCATAAGTCATCGCAAAAAAGTACATGCCCCCGTCGTATTGCCAATGGGTACGCGAAAGGCTGCTTGGAAAACCATAGATCACCTCAGAGTTAAGCGTGGTATTGGTATAATCAAAAGGCGCATCCCATTTGGTGTCTAAGAGGTAAGCTCCATATTTTCCATCAATAATATCCTGGCAAACGGCAGCGCATTCGGTAAATTTATCAACGCCGGTGTATACTTTCGAATTAAAGTACAAGCGGGCCAGTAAAGCGGCTGCGCCAGCTTTTGTCCACCTGCCAATACCTTTTGCGCCTAATTCTGCACGAGTAGGCAAGTTGGGTATGGATGCCTTAAGTTCTGATTCGATAAAATTAAAAGCCTCTTGGGGTGGTACCTGTTTGTTGCCCTGAATGGCGTTTTTTACATCTGTGATAATTTCTATGTTTCTGTAAAAATCAAGTGCCCTCAGGTTAAACCATGCCCTTAGGGTTTTCAGTTCGGCCTTAAAATCGGCTAGTTCTGCAGGTGTTACATTCAGTTTTGTAGGGTCTTGAATGCTTTCCATGTCCTGTAGCGAATTTGTAGCCAGTACAATGCCCTGGTATAGATTTGTCCATACCCCGCTGGTAAAGCCATCATTAATGGTCCAGGTATGGTAGTGCATCCGTTGGTAGTAGCCGCCGTCCTGCCAGTCGCCCTGTCTATTGATCGTCGCCAGCTCATCGGTGCTGTTTTCTACGGCCGCATAGTAATCGTTTCCCTGTATGCTCCAGTAGGCATGTTCAAACGGTCTCAAAAAATCCCTGATCACGTCGTCTCTGCGGGTCAGAAATTTACCGGCATCCACTTTATCATATACTTCCTCGTCTAGCTTGGTACAGCCATTGGCAAACAGCAATAGGCTTACGATGAGGCTGCTGTAGATTATATTTTTATAGTTCATGGTTACAAAAATTTAGATTAAAAAGTGATTTGGGCCCCGAACATCAACTGCATCGTCGACGGGTAATAGTTTAAGCTTGTATTTACGCCTGGATCGAGCCCATTAATGGGTACCAGGTCTGGATCGCCCCCTGTGTATTTAGTAAAGGTGTACAGGTTTCTGGCGGTGGCGTAGAACCTGGCTTTGCTGATGTATTTTGACTTAATAGGACCAGTGGTGTAGCCCAGGGCTACGTTGTCTATCTTTACGAACGAACCTGATTCAAGAAAATAATCTGATGGTATGGAAGTAGTAGCGGTATTGGTGAGTTTTGAGTATTTGCTATTGCTGTCGAATGCCGAAGAAAGCAGGTTGGCATCGGGCTGAGAAGAGGGGGTGCCAAGGTAGAAGGCTGGTGTGTTGAATATTTTATAGCCAAAGTTGCCACGCAAAAAGATGCTCAGGTCCCAGTTTTTATAGCTAAATGTATTGCCCAAGGCAGCGGTAAATTTAGGAAGGCCATTGCCTACAAATTGCTTATCGTCATTATTGGCCAAATTTCCCTTTACAATGCTGCCGTCTTTCTTGTAAACCAATAAAGTACCGGTTTCGTCGACACCTGCCGATCTAAAGGTATAGAAGGATCCAACTCTTTCTCCCTCCTGCAGGCGCTGTATCGTGCCTGGGCTGCCTGGAGCCGGCAATCCGGCGCGGTCTTGAAAAGGCGCCCCCTTGTATAAATCATTAGAAAAAGAAACGAATTTATTCTTGATAAAAGCTCCGGTAAAAACAAGGTTGTATTTAAAGTTTTCCTGGTTTACGGCACTAACGTTAAGCTGCAGTTCGATACCCGAGTTTTTAAGCGTGCCTACATTGGTATAGGTGGTAGACTGTGGATTTGGCGGCAAAGGTACATTGTAATCGCCAAGCAAATCTTTATTGGTTCTGATGTAATAATCTAGCGATCCGGTAAGCCTGCCTTTAAACAATTCAAAATCGACACCTACGTTAAAGTTGACTGCTTTTTCCCAACTCAAATAAGGATTTGCATTTTGGCTTGGACCAAAAACCTGATAAGTAGTACCGTTAAAAGGGAAATAGCCAAAACCTCCATACAATAACAATGACCTATAGTTGTCGAAATTCTGATTGCCCGTTACGCCATAATCGGCCCTTAATTTGAGGTCGTTGAGCCATGAGATCTTATTTTTAATAAATTCTTCGTCCGAAATCCGCCAGGCCGCAGATACTGCAGGAAAATTTCCCCATTTATTGTTCGGCCCAAATTTAGAGGAGCCTTCTCGCCTTAAACTGGCCGTAAGAATGTACCTGCTGTTATAGGAATAGATCAATCTCCCAAAAAAGGCAATCAGCGTAGAGCCATTTTGGGTTGAACCCACTGCGCCCTGCCCGTTGCCCTTATCGCCGCCATTAAAGGCACCAGAACCCAAATTGTTCCAAAGAAAGGTATCGAAAGGAAAATCGTAGTTGTTGGCATTAAAAGATTTGTAGTTCGATAGCGCGTAAGAATAGCCACCCAAGAGCTTAAAGCTGTTCTTGTTGATGTTCAAGGCATAATTGCCGATCCACTCTAAGTTTTTGGTGTCGTATTCTTCTTGTTGCTGAGAGGCATAATTTGTTTTAACCGTTGTATTTGAATTGACAATGCTGCTTCGGGTAGAAGGGTTAAAATTAAGATTTTTAAAAGAGCTGCCCACCTGGGAGATGGTGACCGTAGAACTTAGGTTTTCGAGGATGTTCACCTTAAGCGAGGCGCTGATATCCAATCTTTTTTGTTCCTGTTGAGATGAATTGACCAAGGCATTTTCTACCGGATTTGGCGAGAAAAAACCAGTGTTGATAAAGGCATATTTCCCCTTGTCGTCATAAATGGAAAGTGTTGGATTTAAGGTGAGCGCACTATTAAAACCACCATAATCGGCATGGTTTACCTTGCCATACCGGGGCGCAGCGGTTAAGGTTACCGTATAAATGTTATTGGCCGAAGTATGGTTGAGGTTAATCCTCGTGCCGTATTCCCTTTTATTGCCCCTAAGGTCTATGCCGCCCGCATCTCTGTAATCGGCAGAGGCGAAGTAATTCGTCTTGGCCGAACCGCCTGAGAGCTGCAAGGTATGTTTTTGTCCAAAGGCAGGCGATTTGCTTACTGCTTTTAGCCAGTCGGTATCGCCACCATAGTTCTGTCCCTGAGGTTTGTCTACGTTTACCCTGTATTTTAAGAAGTCAGCAGTTGAGAGTACCTCCAGTTTATTGGTGGTATAATCAAAACTAGCATAACCATCATAAAACAAAGTTGATTGGGAACTGCCTTTTTTGGTGGTGATAATGATTACGCCATTGCTGCCCCGTGTACCATAAATGGCAGAAGCCGCGCCACCTTTCAGCACATCGATAGACTCGATATCATTTTGGTTAATGTTATCAACGCTGCCACCAGGTACGCCATTCACAACATACAAAGGCCCCAAGCCCGCATTTCTGGAAGAAACGCCCCGCATCTGTACACTTGGTGATGAATTGGGATCGGCCGAAGACGTATTGGAAATGGTAAGCCCGGGCACCTTGCCCTGCAAAGACATCAAAGGACTATTGCCGGCAACGGCCAACAGATCTTTTGAGTCCACATGCGAAATGGCACTTGAGATCTCTCTCTTATCTAAGGTACCATAGCCCACGCTAACCACCACCACTTCCTGTAAAGTGGTTTGATCTTCTGTTAAGCTGATATTGAAAACAGTGCCTTCTTTTACGCCAATGCTTTGCGTCCTGTAGCCAATCATAGAAACAATGAGCGTATCGGCAGTTGCAGGGAGCGATAGACTAAAATTTCCCTTTGCGTCTGTAGTGGTACTGATAGCAAGGTTTTTGGCCTTGATGCCTACGCCTGGAAGCGGCGCATTGTCCTTTTTGTCGGTTACCTTTCCAGTTATGGTTTTTTGCTGTGCCATTGCAGGCAAGGCAGCAAAACTTAAACATACAAAAAGGCCCAAATGGAATAATTGTCGAAGTTTGATCATAGGTCAATAATATTTGGTTAGGTTTTTTTGCTACCTGGAAATGCAGTCAACCTTAATCGCCTTTACTGATGAATGAAAGATCAAAGCCTATAGGTATCCTGCCATCCAATGGACTGGAGCAATAATAAAAGTAAAAGACTTTGCAATGCAGTTATAGAGATGTTGTGTGGATAGGCACTTACTTGATCTTAACAATGCCTAACTTTTTGCGAATGCCGAACAATTGCCTCGGCCAAAGCAAGAAGGGCAGCTATTTATGACAGGAAAAGCCTATTGACATTAAGCGGAAATACTTAAAGAATCTGTATGCGCTTGTTTAAATCGCCTCGGTAGGCATCAGATACCGGAATAACGGCTTTGTTGATGATCAGTGATTTTCCCTCTATGGTATCTACTTTGTTAATGTTGATGAGGAAAGAGCGGTGTACCCTTACAAAAATATGGTTTGGCAATTTTTGTGCGATTGTACTGATGGAAGAGTGGATGGAATAAACCTGGTTTGAAACATGGATGCTCACATAATTGCTCTTTGCTTCCAAATACAAGATCTCATCTAATTTGATCTTTCTGATGGTGTAAGAATCGCGAATAAAGATAAATTCGCCGTTGGCAATAGGTTTGGCCGAATGATTGGCCTCAAATAAGGTTTTGGCCTTTTCAATGGCCTGATTAAACCTGGCAAGGGTAATGGGCTTAACGATATAGTCTATAATGTTGAGGTTATAGGCTTCGAGCGCATGGTCAGGCTCTGAAGTGACCATGATAATCAGGGTCTGTTTGCCCTCAAGGATTTTGGCCAATTCAAGGCCACTCATTCTGGGTAATTTAATATCGAGAAAGAGGAGGTCGATTTGCTGACTCGTAATTTCATGATAAGCGCTTACGGCATCCTCACATTCGCCAATCAGGTTGAGCGTGGGGTAGAGGCCGATCATATCTTTAATCAGCTCGCGAAAAATTACTTCATCATCAACAACCAAACAATTCATAGGGATCTTCTAATAAACAGCCTGCTATTTTAGGGTTCATTCAAATATAACAAAGTTTTGGTGCTTCCAATGTCCTGGCGCTTATTTGGATGTATTTAGGCCAATGGCAGTTCAATAAAAAAGATGGTTCCGTTATTGCCGTTGCTTTCTATCCAGATCCTGCCTCCATGTGCTTCTACAATCTGTTTGCAGATAAAGAGGCCAAGCCCAAAAGATTCTTCGCCAATTGTTCCAGTCCTGTTGGTTTCTGAAGAAAGCTGGAAGATCTCTTTTTGCATTTCCTGCGGGATGCCGATGCCGTTGTCTTGGATGCTGATCAATGCCTGCCCGGCCTTTCTTTCCAATTTGACATTGATAAGGGTGTCTTTAGGACTAAATTTGATCGCATTAATGATCAGGTTGCTCATTAGCCTCCAGATTTTTTCCCTATTCACGTTCAGGATGATTGGTGTTGTTTCGACCTTGATTTGCTGCCTCTTTTCCGCCGCTTTGTACTGGAGCAGACTTACAGAATAATGGATGAGCGTATGCATTTCAACAGCTTCTTTTGCCAACCCATCGGCTGTAGCATTCATGTTCAGCAGGTCGGCAATCATTTCCATCGCGTTGCTGCTCGATTCTTCTAGCAGCTGGACCATGTTTCGGTTCTTTTCGTTAAGATCGGTATTCCTCAATAAGGAGCCGGTTACGCCCAGGGTGGCTGCCATTGAGCCCCTAAGGTCGTGCGCCACAACCTTCATCATCCAAGTATTTTCTTTCTGGCTTTGCTCAAGGGCAACAAGCGCCTTTTGCATATCGGCATTTTGCGCATGGATTTTCCCGTTCAGCGATTTTAGCCGGGTCCTGCTGTACCATACCCCAATAATGACGAAGGCCAATATAACCGACACCAATATGGCCACCACCACCTTGCGCTCTGCCCCCAACATGTTTTTTGCAGCCACATAGGGGAGAAGGGAAGAAATTTCGACCTTGCGCGATCGCGATCCAAAGAAATCTGCACTTTCCATGGCTTCCTGCATGAAGATATAGGCGTTTTTTAGATCGCCCAACTTGTTGAACTCTTCCCCGAGCCTAAACGCGGCCGCGGTTTCCTTGGTAGAAGACCGAATGTCATTAATAGCCGCAACGAGCAATAAATCTATTTTTTGTTGGCCACTGTACAGGTCGCTTAGCATATAAGCTACCATTGCGTTTTTATGGAGGGCTATATTGTCGCTGCGCGATAAATAATTTATGTAATAGTTGTAGTTTCTGAGCCGATTGGCCTTTGTGCTGTCGGAAAACCTACCCAAAATCTCCCGCTCAAATAAGCCAGGCCTGAGCAATAATAGCACAGAATCGTTGTATTTGCTGCTTTTTTCACGATAATAAGGCGCATAGATATTATCGGCATCGTAGTCTGCCAAGCCCTCGTACAAGCGCCTGTTCATATCGTAGTATTCTCGCTTAAGCTCGTCATTTTCAAAGCGTATCGTTACTGTTCCTATGCATTCGGTTGCTTCCATGTACATTCCCGACGAAATAAGGACATTGCCCAATTTGAGCTTGGCCGTATTGATCTTTGACCGGTCATTGATTTGAAGGCCTATCCGAAGAAGCGTATGGGAGTAGACCAAGGCAGAATCTCTTTGATAGGCATAGTATTCCTTCCAAAGAGACAGGTTAAGCTGATATAGAACTTTAAGGTTGTTTTTTGGGCATGAAGCTATCGCTTTCTTGATCTTGCTGATCCGATTTTCTTTTTGCTGGTCGTAGGTTTTTTTCTTGAGCAGCTCTTCTTTAAACACAAGCAGCAGGCTGTCCTTGGCGCCGAAGGAAAAAACAGACAAATGGGCGAATAACAATCCTAAGAGTAGGATTAGCGTCTTGATGCAAACATGTTTTTTTTCTGTTTTGATCCCAGTCATAAAAATCTCCAGCTTAAGCTAAATATAATTGTTTTATGCTTACAATCTAGAGCTTGTTCCGATAATCAGCAGGAATTAGGCTTTTTTGTTTTGACGCTTTAGGGCTCGATGCTCAGCCTACTCCAATTTGGAGAATCAGGTGGCTGGTGTTGCTAGCACCTCAGGAAATGGGCTCGATGACTAGGCTTTGATCACGAAAGCCCTTAATGCAGCCATTTGGCCATCGCGAAATTTCCACACGTCGCAATAGTGATAATCGACCGTTTTGCCGTCTTCCTCCTTTAAGCTTATTTTGCCAATTGCGGTCACGAACTCACCTTCGGCAATGAGGTCTTCCACTGCGAATTTCGGTGGTTCCTTATAGGTGATGGCCATATACTGTCGTACGGCTTCCTTGCCCTTTAAGGCCCTGTCGCCTATAAATACCCATTCGGTATCTTCAGTGCAACAAGCTAAAAAGCCTTCATAGTCGCCAGCAGTGATTGCCGCATTTGCCTTTTCTAGTGTTGCTTTGTTTTTCTGTGTCATAGGGATATTTATTTGATGTGTTTGAATAGCTAATGAGTGGCTATGCTTTAGTTAAACAGCTGGCGTTATTATAAGTTTTGCTGGTTATATCCATCAAATAAAAAAAGCCTGCAAATAATTAGCTCAGTTTAATACCTGCGATTACTAATGGTAGTTATTACTTAGCTTAATATCATTAGCTTTTAATGTCATTATTTGCGGATTTAACTTTTGCTGCTCATGCAATTCGTTCGCTATTGATTCATATTGTTCAGCATCATTTATTTTTTCAAAGGCAATTCAGCTAAGAATGAGCACAATCGGCCAGTTGTATAACATTTTTGTTATATTAGCCTCCGGGAGAAGATCGGATGTCGGTATATCATACATATAATGAGGAACAATTGATCGAGTTTTTACGATCAGGTGATCATGCGGCCTTTACAGAAATCTACAATCGCTATTGGGAAAAATTGGCCGACGCTGCTTACCAGCGTTTGCATTCTCGTGAAGATGCAGAGGAAGTGGTACAAGAGGTGTTTGTAAGCCTTTATATGCGTAGAAAAGAACTCAACCCAAAATCTACTATAGAAGCCTATTTAAAAACTGCTTTAAAATTTAAGGTGATTGATGCCTACCGGGCCCAGCAACTCCATTACAACCATATTGATAAACTGATACAGGAGGGGAGCCTGCCACAATTGGCTATTGATGATCAGCTGGACATAAAAGAACTGCGGCAGCGTGTAAGAAAGGCAACAGAAAAACTGCCAGAAAAATGCCGCGAAGTTTTTATGCTGAGCCGTTTCGAACAACTATCTCTCCAAGAAATTTCGGTACGTATGGGAATTACAAAAAGTACCACAAAAAAACACTTGCATAAAGCCACCCAATTTTTAAAAGAAGAATTTAAGGGTAACCAATTTGATCTTTTATTGGTACTGCTTTTACTTTTTGCAAGATAAAATCTTTTATTTATTAAAATTATTTTATTGATAGTCAGTTGTTTATATTTTTTTATTTAAAAAAGATAGCATTTGAGTAGAACCTTCTGCCTGCTTTTACGAATAGGAGTATATGGACAGCAATGAAGAGGAATACAAAAAACATCTGTTAGAAATCATAGCTCGGTTAAAAAACGGCAAGGCAAGTGAGGCCGAAAGTCGTGAAATAGATCGGTGGTATGAAGAATCTACATCTGAAGAAAAGTATGCAGATGGGATGTCGAATGCTGAAAAGTTGCAGGCAAAGGAGAAAATGCTACAGCGGATCAACAACCGTATTTACCATGAAGCGGTTCCCGTAAAAAAAATCAGCGCTTATGCCAACTTAAAAAAATGGGCAATAGCTGCGGTTTTGTTGATGGTAGTGGGTGGAAGCCTGTTCTATTTCTTGAGCAATAAAGCACCTAAATTTGATGCGGAAGCACAAGCCCATAACATTATCCCAGGTGGAAATAAAGCAATTTTAACGCTAGAAAATGGCCAAAAAATTAGCCTCACCGATGCCCTTAATGGCCAATTGGCTACCCAAGCCGGCATCCGGATTACCAAAACAGCACAAGGCCAATTGATTTATCAGGTGGCCGAAAGTGTTCCATCAAAAATCGATGAGCCTAAGTACAATACCATAGAAGTTCCTGCTGGTGGCCAATGGCAGGCAGTGCTTTCAGATGGTACCCATATTTGGCTGAATGCACTTTCCAGTATTACTTTCCCTACAACTTTCATTGGAAAAGAAAGAAGGGTAGAAATTATGGGAGAAGCCTATTTTGAAGTTGCCAAAGATCAAGCCCACCCTTTTATTGTAAAAACGAAAACCCAGGAAGTCGAAGTGTTAGGTACCCATTTCAATATCTGTAGCTACGAAGAAGAATTGGTAACCAAAACCACTTTGTTGGAAGGAAGCATCAGGGTTTCTCCTAGTGGCAGCAATGCTTCAGAAATCTTGAAACCTGGAGAACAAGCGGTGGTTTCTAACAAGGGCATTAGTGTAAATAACACAGATGTGGAGGAAAGTGTAGCCTGGAAAAACGGATACTTTATGTTTAACAATGAAAAACAGGAAAGCATTATGCGGAAAATTTCCAGGTGGTACAATGTAGAAATTGAGTATGCCGATCCTGCAGCTAAAGAGGTAACCTATTACGGTACGGTAGGGCGCTTTGAAAAAGTAGGACAGCTTTTGCGCAAGCTAGAACAGACCGGAGAAGTAAGTTTTGAGCTTACAAAAAACAAGATCATTGTACACAAAGAAACTAAGAATAACCAAAAGGACTAACCAGCCTTTCTTAATAAACTATTAATCAAACACCTAAACTAGAAAACATGCAACAGAAACAACAAGCCACTTAAACTGACTGGGTTAACAAAAAAAAGGAGTGCCTTGGAACACCCCTTTTCAATTACCTGTTTAACCCGCTGGCAAAGCCAGCTATCGATCAAAAAATCAATTATTTCTTGGATTAACCACGAAACGCTTTTTCGCGCTTAAACAAATCAGTGTTTCGTAAAAAAACAGACTATCAAATGTATAAAATTTATACTAAAATTTTATGTACGCTTCCCGGCTACATACCAAAAACGTTATTGATGATGAAGCTAATTACGGTGATACTGCTTGCCTCGCTCATGCAAGTGAGCGCCGCTTCTTTTGGCCAACGGATTACCTTAAAGGAGAAGAACGTAACGCTCCGGAAAATGGTAAAGGAAATCAGAAAACAAACGGGCTACGATCTGTTGCTTTCTACCGATAAGATAAGCGTTGCTTCAACATTAGACGCTAATTTCGAAAATGCGACTATTGAAGAGGTAATGGGCAAAATCTTATTGGATAGAGATTTAACCTACACTATTGAAGACAGAACCATCCTGATTAAGCCCAGGCAGAAGAGCCTGATCGAAAGAATAGTCGATTACTTTACCGTAATAGAAATCAAGGGTAAGGTAACAGATGCAGATGGAAAGGGCATACCCGGCGTAAGCGTACGCGAAAAGGGCGGAACCAGCCTTGTTACAACAGGCGCCAATGGAGAATATGTAATTAAGGTAGACGACAAAGCAACCTTGGTTTTTACCTATCTGGGCTATAATTCTGTAGAGATGCCAATTAATGGGCGTACCACCATCAATGTAGAGATGAAAGAGAATGTTAACGCACTTAAACAGGTTGATATCGTTTCTACAGGCTTCCAGAATTTAAATCCGAAACTGTTTACCGGTGCGGCAACTGCAATTAAGGGCTCAGATGTAAAACAAGAAGGGATAACCGATGTAAGCCGCATGCTCGAAGGACGCGTAGCCGGTGTATCGGTGCAGAACGTTTCCGGTACATTTGGGGCAGCGCCAAAAATGCGTATTCGTGGTGCTACTTCTATTACCGGCGAAAATAAGCCGCTTTGGGTAATTGACGGAGTAATATTAGAAGATATCGTTAATATTTCTAACGAACAACTCTCCTCAGGTGATGCCAGTACCTTGATCGGTTCGTCTGTTGCAGGATTGAACGCTGATGATATCGAAACCTTTAACATCCTGAAAGATGCTTCTGCAACTGCACAATATGGTGCAAGAGCCATGAACGGGGTAATTGTAATTACCACAAAGAAAGGGCGGATAGGTAATCCGATAGTAACCTATACGGGAAATTTTTCTACCTATCTCAAGCCAAACTATAACCAGTTCAATATCATGAATTCTGCTGATCAGATGTCGGTAAATGCAGAACTGGCAAGAAAAGGTTGGCTGAACCATGCCGATGCCGCCAACCAGATCAATGGTGGGGTTTTTACCAAAATGTACCAGTTAACGGATACGTTTGATCCGGCAACCGGCACTTTTGGCTTGGATAATACACAAGAAGCCAGAGAAAATTTCTTAAGCCGCTACGCCAGGGCCAACACCAATTGGTTCGACGTTTTGTTTAAGAATTCATTATTGCAAGAGCATGCAATCAGTATTTCAACCGGAACAGAAAAATCGCAGGTCTATTTTTCTACCAGTTATTTGAACGATAATGGCTGGGCCATGGGCAATGAAGTAGAAAGGTACACAGCTAACCTGAATGCGAACTTTAACCTGACCAAGAAGCTAACAGTAAACTTTATTACTACAGGCTCTATCAGAAATCAAGCTGCGCCAAATACGGTAACCCGCGCAAGTAACCCAGTAGAGGGCAAATACTCGAGAGATTTTGACATTAATCCTTTCAGCTATGCCTTAAATACCAGTCGTACGCTTACTGCTTTTGATGAGCAGGGCAACAGGGAGTTCTTTACCAGAAATCTGGCACCATTCAATATCCTCACTGAGCTGGAAAACAACACTTTAGATTTGAGTGTGGTAGATTTTAAACTGCAGGGTGGTGTGAAGTATGACATTACTAAAGAGTTGAAATTTGAAAGCTTGGGTTCTTTGAGGTATGTAAAATCTACTTCCGAAGGAAAGGTAAGAGAGAATTCGAATATGGCCAATGCCTACAGGGCTATGGGCACAACGGAGATTATGGACAAAAACCGTTTCTTGTACCGTAATCCTGATAATCCGGATCTGCAACCAATTTCTATTCTCCCTTACGGTGGTTTTTACAACCCATCTGATGATTTCTTGAAGGCCTATACGGTTCGAAACTCCTTAGAATTTAATAAAACCATCAACCAGGATCACCTGATGAACTTTTATGTGGCCCAGGATATTCGTATTGCCAATCGTCAGTACAGGTCGTCTACAGGCTATGGTTATCAGTTTGACAAGGGTGGAGTGCCTTTTATCGATCCAAATGCCATTAAACAGGCTGTTGAAGGTAATCAGGCCTACTATGCCATGGGAAATAAATACGATCGCTTTATAGCCTTTTTAGCTAGGGGAGCCTATTCTTACAAGGGTAAATACAGCTTTAACGCTACAGCTCGCTACGATGGCTCCAACAAATTGGGCAAGTCGACAACGGCCCGCTGGCTGCCAACCTGGAATGTTTCTGGTGCCTGGAACATCGATACCGAAAGTTTCATGACCGAAGACATCAAAAAGACACTGAACAGGGCAACCCTGCGTGCTACCTATGGTTTAGTGGCAAGTATTGGTGCGGCAACCAATTCTAGCGTAATTTTCAGCAATGGCAGCCCATACCGCCCAACCCTGCGCGATTTGGAATCTATCCTCCGTATCGAAAGTTTGGGAAATGACGACCTCACTTGGGAAAAGCAATATGAAACCAACATTGGTTTAGATTTAGGCTTTTTTGGCGATAAACTAAACCTTGTGGTCGATGTTTACAAAAGGAAAGGGTTTGACCTCATCAGTCCCTACCGCACAACCAGTATCGGCGGCCAGTACATTAAAAATGTGAACTATGCCGATATGGAAACAAAAGGTATCGAAGCTACCTTGAGCGGCGCAGTAGTCAACACGAAAGATTGGGGCTGGAGAACCAACCTGAATTTTGGCTACAATAAAAACAAGGTTACCCGTTTGTTAGGCGGACAAAGAACCATATTTGAACTGGCTGCAAATGACGGTGGACCAATGCAAGGCTTCCCATACAGGGGATTGTATTCTATCGATTTTCAAGGCCTTAACCATGATACGGGTAATCCCGAGTTTATCAATGAGAAGGGCGTGCGGAGCGGAAATGTAGATCTTCAGTCTCAACAAACCCAATACATGAAATATGAAGGTCCAACCGATCCGAAATTAACCGGAGGTTTTTCTAATCAGCTCCGTTACAAGAACTTTACCTTTAGTGCCTTGTTTACTTTCGCAACGGGTAATGTAGTGAGATTGAGACCGATCTTTGCCACTTCTTATTCAGATCTGGATGCCTTGCCTCTAGAGTTTAAAAGAAGATGGACATTGCCGGGCGATGAGCTCACTACCAACATTCCTTCTATTCCAAGCCGTTACAATGCCAACGATATATCGGGTACCTATCCTTATAACAACTATAACTATTCAAGTGCCAGGGTGGCCAAAGGCGACTTTCTGAAGTTGAAGACAGTAACAGTTGGCTATAACCTGCCGGTAAAATGGATTGGAACTATTGGTGCCAAAAACGCATCTCTTACGGTAGTAGCCAATAATTTTTGGCTGATTTACGCCGATAAAAAACTGAACGGCCAAGATCCCGAGTTTTTTGAATCAGGCGGGGTTGCCCTTCCTATCCCAAGGCAATATACCTTATCTCTTAAAGTTGGTTTTTAAAAATATTCGATATGAAAAAATACTTATTTCTATTATTGCTTACGGCGCTGAGCTTTAGTGCCTGTAAAAAGTTTCTGGACCACCAGCCAGACGACAGAACGGAATTGAATGGCGATCCTGTTAAAATTGGTGAATTAGTGGCTACAGCCTATCCAAAGGGAAGTTATATCACTTTCGCTGAGGCCATGTCTGACAATGCTTACGACAAGGGTTTGCTCGATCAGGTGGAAGTGAATGCCTTTCCATGGCAATACATCGATCAGGATAAAACAGATGACGATACTCCCAATAATTATTGGCAGAGCTGTTATGCAGCAATTTCTGCGGCTAACCATGGTTTAGCGGCTATAAAAGAGGCGGGAGATGGCCCCAAATTTTCGGCAATCAAAGGTGAGGCTTTATTGGCAAGAGCTTACGCACATTTTATGCTGGTTACCTTATTTGCCAAACCCTACGATGCTAGCACTGCAGCTACCGACCTGGGGATACCTTATGTAACCAAACCCGAAACTATTGTAGAAGGTACTTATACCAGAGGCACAGTAGCATCTGTTTACGATCAGATTGAGAAAGACCTGTTAGAGGGGCTTCCATTGCTTCGCAACGAATCTTACAAAGGCAGAGACGTTTGGCATTTCAGCACCACTGCCGCCAATGCATTTGCCTCGAGGTTTTATCTTTTCAAAAAGAACTATCCAAAAGTAATTGAGTATGCAAATGCAGCATTCCCGGGAACTTCTATTTCAAACAATATGAGGCCATGGAACTCTAGCTATAGCGTTTTAGCTTATTACGAATTTCAGTCGCAATACAACAGCTCTACAGAGCCTTCAAACCTGTTGCTGGCAGAAGCCAGGAGCAATTGGGGAGCTACTTTTCCAGGTTACTGTTATGGATTTGACAATACCATGCTCACTTTTATGGGCAGAAGTCCAATTGGAGGAACTTTGGTTTTTACAAGCAAGGTATTCGGTGGCACGCCAGATGTTTACAATATGCCAAAATACCGCACGCAAGAAGTTAAAACAGGTTTAAATGCAAATACCTATGAGGCTTACAATATGGTTAACCTCTTTAATGCCGAAGAAGTGCTGTTTAACCGTGCCGAGGCCAATGCAAATTTGGGCAATAATGCTGCGGTAGGGCAGGATATGGATATCTACCTGTCAAAACGGATTCGCTCGTACAGTGCAACTACCCATAAGTTTACAGATGCCAAAGCACAGGCTGCCTTCGCTACTTTGCCACTTAAAGACGCGCTTATTTCTTGTGTGCTCGACTATAAAAAGAAAGAGTTTGTATTTGAGGGGCTGAGGTGGCTGGATATCTTGCGTTTGAAGATACCGGTTAAACATGCTTCCAGAAATGGCAAGATCAATATAACCTTGGGGCCAGATGATCCTAGAAGGTCTTTACAGCTGCCAAAAGAGGTAATTGCCTATGGCCTAACCGCCAATCCAAGATAATTTTAATCATTAAATTTTATGATCATGAAAACAAGATTTTTAATAGTATTTATGGCAGTTGTTGGTCTTTCAACATTTTATGGCTGTAAAAAAGACGACCCAATTGGCCCAGTTGACTTAACGGGCCTGGGCGGAGATAAATGGACAAAAAACGATTTTGATGTATGGATAGCCGAAAACCTGACCAAGCCTTACAATATAGAGGTAAAGTACAAATGGGACGGAACCGAGGTGGCCATGGGTTATAATCTGGTGCCTATATTGGAAGCTAATGTAATTCCGGTGCTAACTGCGGCCAAACTAGGGTGGATAAATCCATACGATAAAGTGGCAGGCATCAATTTCATGAAGAAATATAGCCAAAAGGAAGTGGTACTTGTAGGTACCGGACAATGGCTTTCTAATGGAACCCGGATCATCGGCGCGGCAGAAGGCGGTCGGAAGATATCTATTCTGGAGGTTAACAAGTTCGATAAAAAGAATGTAGCCGTTGTACAGGAGATGTTGCATACCATGCACCACGAGTTTGGACACATTATGAACCAGAACATTCCGGTTACGCTCGATTATCAACGCATAACCCCAGATGGCTATGAGGCAACCTGGTTTAACTTTAGCGATGCCGAGGTAAGGGAAATGGGATTTATTACAGCCTACTCGCGTGCCAGTAAAGACGAAGATTTTGTAGAAATGCTATCCATGATGCTAACCTTAGGCAAAACGAAGTATGAGGCTATTCTTACAGGCATCAAATCGGCAGATGCAGTAGCTAAGCTGCGCAAAAAAGAAGCGATTGTTCGAGCCTATATAAAAGGTTCGTTCGGTATAGATTTCGATGCCTTGCAAACAGCAGTTCAGGAAGGAATGATAGAGATCTCAAAATAAAACAAAGTATAAATCAAGTTGATGGTAATTCATCTCATTGACAATAAAATTATTAAAATGAAAAAATATATATGCTATATGATTGGGTTGATTTTGACTTTGTCAGCCTGCAAGAAATTTGAGGACGCGCCTAAGGATACGGTTGATACGCGTCTAAATGAAAAGATGTCCGACTATCAAGCGCAATTGGTATCAAGCCAATTTGGTTGGAAGGGCTATTTGCAGACGGCATCAAAAATACCGCTGATTTTTACCTTTAAGTTCGATGACAAGAATAGGGTAGTAATGACAGCCAATTATAAAACTGGCAGTCCAGAAAGCTCTTATCGCTTAAAGGCCTTGCAGCAGCCTACCTTAATTTTTGATACCTATTCCTTGTTGCATCTGTTGTCCGATCCCGATCCAAATGTTTTTAATGGAGATGCTGGAGCAGGCTATTCTTCAGACTTTGAGTTTGGCGTGGTAGCCTCAAGTGCAGATACCATCCATATGGTGGGACTTACCAATAAAAGCAAATTAACCCTCATCAGAGCTACGGCTAATGTAACGATTGCCGATATTTTTAAAGAAAAAGATGCTTTAGAGAATACTTTTGGTTTATTGAGAACCTACTTTAAACGCGTTAACATTGGAGGAACCGAATGTGAAGTTAACCTCAATGCCAACTCAAGGTTGTTCACTGCGAGCTATCTGGATGGAGGTGTTTTAAAAACGACAAGCAGTATTTATTATGTGAGCGGTACCAGCATTGGCTTTTTCGATCCTCTTGAAATTGGAAAGACTAAAGTATCAAGCATCAGCAGTATTGTTTTCGATGCAGGATCGAACTTAATCAAAGGGCGATTAAACGGCAGCGAAATACAGATTAAAGAAGCAAATGCCCCATTGCAGTATAATAAAGGCGATGCGCCTAATTTTTTACTTCCACATATTGTGAATGGCATTTTTGGACCTTCCAATCAGTCTTGGTGGGAATCTACTACCGGTTTTACCATAGATGGAAAAGTTGACGCGTATAACATCAAAGGCATTACCGGCTTTACTGACTTGGATTATTATGTATCTGGAACAAATATCGGAACTTTTGTATGCTATGTTGGTCGTAACTATTCTTATTACTACAAGCTTAGCTCTGTAATATCACCTGATGGATACCTGATCAATACGGTAACTTCTACGGTTGGAAGCACAACCAGTGCACCTGCTAAAACTACAATCGATAATACTACCCAGGCATTTACAGATGGGAGAGGGTTTTATGTAATCCGTGTTGGAAGTGGCTTTGATATAGTAGCCGTTAAAGATGCCCGAAGCTGGATCAGTTTTGAATAAAAAAATTGGCATTAGTTTATACGAGACTAATGCCAATACTTAGGATCCTACATCTACAAATTAATCCTCATACAGTTTCTAGTTAATGATTTGCGGTAAGATGGATGTCTTGCCGCATTTCTTAATTTAGGCTAATCGGTTCCTTGTTAACCAGAAAAATTAACAAATAGCGTAACTCACCTATGATAACTTTAATAACAATGGAAAATTTTTCTGATCAAATTGTTGGAACGCAAACTAACGCGCCTGAAATAACTGAAAATTAAAATCATTGTAAATATTAAGATATATTGCGTTTGGACTGAAATACTTGCTTGTAAAAACAAAAAACCACCCCTAATCTTCATTAAAGGTGGCTTCAAATATTTAGTGTTCCCGAAGGGATTCGAACTCCCATCATCAGAACCGGAATCTGACATTTTATTAAATGAATTATTAAAAATTGATTTTTTACTTAATAAATTGGTCAGAAATTGTAAGTAAAAGGATGAGGGGAGAATTTTGTCTCAGGTTAAAAGAGATGTCAAATCAGTATATTTAGCCTTAATGAAGAATATTTTTGATTTCAATAATACCTATGCGGGAAGTATTCAGACCGAAACTTCGCAATATCCATGTTCGCTTTCCTTTTCCAGCACCAATAGTATTGTGTTTTCGATTATCCTGGAAAACAACCCTATGAAAGCAAATAGCTTAAAGAGCTTTTCCGGTTATGTTTCGACTGAAAGCGGGATAAAAAACTTCAAAGCCCTGGATGTGTTTCTGATATCGGAACAGACAACATGGAACACTTATTCTAAAATTCAATTTGTGGCCAACACATTATTGGTAACCGATGAAATAAATGATATCAACAACAAATATTTTGCTCAGACAAACATTGTATTTAACGAATTATCAAAAATTGGGAATTTTGCTCATGTAGAAAAAATTGATTTACAAGGAAATAGTTTTAAGCTGGTTCAGGAATTCGAAGATGTGGCATTCTCAGAAGATACAAATCTGGAGAACCACGTTAGTTGGATGCATAAAAGATCAGATCCCAAAATTTTCTCCGTATTGCTCGAACCTTATTTTGCTAAAAAGTTAAAAACCAAGGTAACATATAAGGAAATAGGGAGCATTGTATTTGAATTAGGCTGGTTTATACAATTATTGTTTAATATCAGGCAAGTGGCCAGCGATATTATATTGTTTGATACGCCTGTGGGGGAAATGCAAGAGGGAAGAAATAAATTCCAGTTCTACTTTTTCAATAAGGAAATCATCTCTGCAAAAAGAAATGCCGAACCAGTTCCCTCTGGGCACCTTATCTATAAATTGGAGGATATTCAGCACGATATCAGAGAATATTATAACAATTGGACTGCTTTTGATCAACGTCAAAAACTAATCTGCAGGCTGTTTTTTAACGAAATAAACTCAAAGGAAGATATACTGGATGACCGTTTTAAAAATCTTTGTGCAATTATTCAGGGATTGGAAGTCATGGGCCATACTGTTAAGATCCCAGACGTAAAGGGAGACATGAATAAAAAACTTAGAAATGCAACTGATATAACCTTAGAAACACTATTCTCAGAGTTTTTTGATATACAATATCTCTATAAGCTGTATGATAAAATAGCAATCCAAAGAGATCACTACCAGCATTTAAGCAAGCGTTTGACATGTGATCTGAGTGTTAACCCAAAACACATAAGAAGTATAAACTCTTTATTGCAGACAATTATAAGGTATCACCTGTTAAAGGCAATTGGCTTAGATGTCGTTAAGGTTGTTAAATTGATAAAGCAGGACATTGTTGGCTTCAAATCGGGTCTGTTGAGTATTAGAGTTACCTTTACACAGTTATAAAAAAATAAAAGATGAAATATTCATTTTTAAGGCCATGGCTCAATGGAAAATATATTTTGCCAAGTCTGACTGACCTAAATCAAGCCGAACCGGATTTAGAATTTGTATGGTTAGCCATAAATTATCAGCAACCGTTTCATAAAATCAATGAAAATAAAATACTGGGTTTAGCCGAGGCATGGGATCTAAACAGAACTTATGTTGAAAAGGCAATAAAGCTTGTTCCGCAATATATTGACGGTATATCACTCGATACAGAAGACAGATGGAATATCTTGGAAGAATTGGGTGAGCCGCCGGATGTATCACATCCAATTTACATAATAACTATTAGTGATGTGAAAAGCGAAGAGGTTGTTTATGTTGGTAAGTCGGCATCAAATCATTCCCGATTTAACGGAGGGCATTCAACAGCAATTAAACTGCTTGATCCGAAATATAATGCATTTGAAAAGAATGTCTATCTCTGCCAAATTATGCTATATAACCGGGAGCATGCCTATTTGCCCCTTGAGTTTGTCGGAGATAAAGATTTCTCTCATCAATTACTTGATGATGTTGAGAGCATACTGATCAATAAATTCAGGCCTATTTTTAATAGCAAAAAAACAAAAAAATTTAAGACCAGGCATCATTTTAGGGTGCAGATCCAGAATGAATTTTCAGACAGCTTTATCAAAAATGGTGAGTATATCGGTCATTAATAAAAAAATCCTGACCATTATAGTCAGGATTTGGTGTTCCCGAAGGGATTCGAACCCCCATCATCAGAACCGGAATCTGACATTCTATCCATTGAACTACGAGAACAGAACGGCAAATATAGCTAATCAAGTTCTTAATTTGCTCATTGCTTTTTAAAATCCCTGCTTAAAAGTGTTTAATTTTTGTAGCCAGCATTAGGCAATACTTGCATTTAATTGTATTTTGGCTGTTCAAATTAATTTATGCGCTTTTCTAGATTTCTGGCTCTCACGCTACTTTTTTTTTGCTTTAGCAAGCTTTCGGCCCAAGTTTATACCGTAACCAGCAATGCCGATAGCGGTCCCGGAACCCTCAGACAGGGTCTGATCGATGCGAGCTCAACTACCAGAACAAGCACTTTTACTATCAATTTTCAGTTGCCGGGCAACCCGAGCGATAATGCCAATCGCACCATCAGATTGCGTTCGGCACTGCCGGTAGTTACTTCCAATGTAATTATCGATGGCAGTTCACAAGCCGCTTGGCCAGTCCTGGGCGTATCGGGTGCGAAGGTAATCCTGGAGCCAGAAAATCCAAATACCACTTTTTCAGGCTTGGTCATCGGCCAGTTTTCCAGTACGGGCATCCAGACTACAGGTGTAGAAGTATATGGTTTGTACATCCGGAATTTTGCCAGCATCACTAATCTGCAAACCGTAAACATGAGCCAGGGATCGGGTATTGTGGTTGATTACCGATCGAGCAATATCACCATTGGCGCACCCGGAAAAGGAAACGTAATCGGCGGCAACATCAATGGCATTATCATTCAGAACTCTTCTAGTTTTACCACCAATCCGCTGACTAAAATCAAGATCCAATCCAACCTGATCGGCTTGGTTTACGATGGGATCAGTCCACATACCAACGTGATCGGGGTTTCGGCCGGATTATACGATTGTTCCTTGGATTTGGGAGGCGATAATGCAGGCGAGGGCAACGTCATTGCGGCGAACAGAATTAACGTCGACATCAAACGCTCTTTTACCACGAGCACCCGCTTTGATATCAACGTGATCAACAATAAAATAGGGGTCGATTATACCGGACAAAAAGATTTTCATGATTTGCCGATTTTCCTTTCTTCCTCTTCTTTGGAGATTGCCGGATTAAAGGTCGACGCCGTAAACACGGCACTTTACGTACGCAACAACGTGGTGGGTGGGAACCGCACCGTAGGTATTTCTTTGGCCAATGCCGATTTTATCCTCACGGGCAACGCCATAGGGACTGATGTAAATGGAACGGTAAACATGGGCAATGGCATAGGGATCAAGATCGAAACCAACAGTACGGGGACCATTGGTGGAGCTACGGCTACAACCGAGCGAAACCTCATTGCCAATAATAACTTTGGAATAGAAACGGTATCGTCAAGGCCAGTGAAGATTACCCGCAACAGCATGTTTTGCAACCGCACTTTTGGCATTGGCAAAACCCTGACCATTTTGCAGCCCTATATCCAGATCCTTAAAAAACAAGCAGCCTATGTATCGGGCAGGGCGACGCCAAACTCGGAAGTAGAGCTTTTTTATACAGAGAACTGTCAGGGAATTTGCGAGGGCAAAACCTATATTGCCACAGTACAGGCAGGTAGCGATGGCCGTTGGGAGTATAATGGCGCATTAACTGGAAAGGTAACGGCCACGGCAAGTTTGCTCAATGCCACCACATCGCCTTTTTCTACTGCCGAACTATTGCCTAACGAGGCTTTGGTGGAGCCGGTAACCTGTAATTCAAATGGATCAATCACCATTCCAGAACCGCGCGAAGGCTTCACCTTTAACTGGGTTAAAATAGAAACCGACGGCAGCCGTGTACCTAAAGGAACCACGCAGAGCATCAGCAATTTGGATATTGGTATTTACGAAGTTACCATTGACGATGGCTGTAAGGCTTTTGCCACGCGTTTCGACATTAAAGACCAGAAACTGACCAAACCGGTTATCGTGCCGCCGGTTCCCGCCTGTGGACAAACCAGTTTTTCTTTTCAGGCGCAAGTGCTGAGGGGAAAAGGAACTTTGCGTTACGAATGGTACAATTCGGCTAATCCAACGGTAATTATTGGCACTACCAATCCGGCCACCTTCCCCGAAGGAACCTATTTTGTAAGAGTAAAGGACGAAGCCGGCTGTACATTGGATTCAGATCCTGTTCAGATCAGCAGAAAGCCACAACCTAAAATCAACAACAGCAGCATTAACATCACTGCAGCGGCCTGCGGAAAAATCAATGGGGCCATCAAAGGCATCAAAATAGATGATGTAACTGGAACAGCTACTTTTAAATGGTTCAAGCGCGATCCGATTACAGGCGTATTGGGAACAGTTGAAGTAGGAACAGCCCTCGATTTGGAGAATGTAGAAGGAGGCAATTATACACTTTTTGTGTATGATGGTGGCCAGTGTTCGCCGGTTTCGCAAGCTTATACCATTTCCATCTACAATAGCGTGATCATTAGCAATGCCTCGATTACCCCAGGCAGGTGCGGTTTAGACAATGGCGTATTGGATAATGTAAGCATTCAGGATGCCGATACTTATGAATGGGTTGGCCCTACGGGAGCATCGATCAGAAAGGGAAGCTATTCTGTGGGCATGTCCTTGCGCATCACCGATTTGGCACCGGGATCTTATACCTTAAAGGCCAGCAATACGCTTTCAACCTGTGCGGCAACTCGTACATTTATAGTGCCGGCATTGGCACCAACAGTTTATACCTATAACCAAGTGGTAAATAATGCCACTTGCGAACTGATTAATGGCAGCATCAACATCAATTATACTTCTACGGCTACTCCAAGCAGATTTGAATGGCGAGATGAATCGGGAACGATTATTCCAGGTACAGTACGGGAAATCAAAAACCTCCCAGCAGGAAACTACAGGTTGTTTGCCTACGATATCAACAACTGCGAAACCATTTTAGGACCGTTTGCCATTGTAGCTATTCCTAAGCTCAATATTAAGCCAAACAGTGCAATGGTTGCCAAAGATGGCTGCGGATTGAAACGCGGTTCGGTTAAGGGCATTGAAGTAATTGGTGGTGTACCGGATTACGAATACAAATGGATTAACGAAGCAGGAGAGGCCGTTCAATACACCAGAGACCTGATTAATGTAGGCGGTGGCAAATACCGTTTGGAAGTGAAAGACAAAACCACTTGTGGCTATGCCATTAGCGAAGAATACATAGTAGAAGACGAACCTTTTAAAATTCTCCCTCCGGTGCTGAACGATATCCGCGTATGCTACGTTTCTGATATCGCCCTACCTGTAATTGGAGCCGAAGAAGGTACTTATCAGCTTTTTGCCAATTTGGGCGACGAACGTCCGATTTTAGAAACCACTACCGGAACATTCAACTTTAAAGTAAGCAAAACAGCCGATTATTACGTGAGAAGAAAATTGGGAACCTGCGTAAGTACTTTCACCAAGGTGCATATTGAGGTTACGCATGATAACTTGGAGGTGGGCAACGTGATTACGCCAAATGGCGATGGACTGAATGATACCTGGATGGTAAAAGGCCTGCCCGATTTTAAAGGAAACAACATTAAGGTTTACAACCGAAGCGGACAATTGGTTTACGAATCGATAGGAAACTATACTAAACCTTTCGATGGCCGTTTCAGGGGCGAGGAATTGCCAGCTGGCGTTTATTATTTCGTCATCGACCTGCGTGCCGAATGTAAGCCTTTAGCCGGAAGCGTTACTTTGTTGCGTTAAAACTGGCGGGTAGCGCACTTTACGTCGTAGCGGTTGTTCAGCAAAAAGCCAAGTACGATTTCGTGCGTGCCATTGTTTACGTTGCGCAGGGCCGAAGTACTCATGTCGTAAGAGTAGCTCAGGTTCACAAAGGAGGCGACGTTAAGTCCGGCCAGCATAGAAAAAGAATCGTTGTTTCTGTAGCTGCCACCCAACCAAAACTTATCCTGGTAGGCCAGTTTTAAATTGGCATCGATGGCCAGAGGTGCATTTTTCCAATAACTTACCAGGGTAGAAGGAATCATGGCGATATCTTCATCCAAAAAGATCTTAAAACCTGCAGTGCCGTAAATCGCGGTTGACTGGTAAGCCAAAGACTTGGCTTCGTTATTGTCGATAACGGTTCTTGTGCCCAACAGCTGTTTGGCAGAGGCGCCTATAAAAAACCGCGGACTGTACAACCATAAACCCAAGCCCAAATCTGGACGAAGCCTGTTGTTGTAATCGGCGCTAAACAAAGGGTCTTCACTGTGTTCGGCCACAATTCTTTCAATGTTAACGCTTAGCGAATTAAAACCACCCGAAGCGCCAACCGATAAGTTGAGCTGGCTGCTCAAACCCAAATGATAGGCATAGGTTAAGCTCACGCCGCTTTGCCTCACCAATCCGGCTTTGTCGGTCATGGCAATCAGACCGATGCCATGGTGAGGTTCTGCTGCGGTATAGGTATTTACAAAACTCCTGCTTAAGGGGTTGTAGCCTCTTGAGGAGAAGGAATTGATGGAGCTTCTTACAAATGCTTCGCCCAAGGGCAAGTTTAAAGAAAGGTATTGGGTACTCGGTGCACCTTCAATGCCCGACCATTGTTTGCGGTAGCCTATTTTGAGATCGGTGTAGTTGTCAATGCCCGAAACGGCTGGATTGAGCAGGAAATTATTGAAAATGTATTGGGTGCTGCGAGGCGTTTCTTGCGCATAGGCCAATGTACAACCCGCTAGGGCCAAAAAGAGCGTTAAGAGAAATTTCATTAATAAAGAAGGTGTCTTATGGGGTTAAATATAGCAAGATGTATTTAGAAACTATTTAAATTTTGTTTAATAATATTTTACGGAAACGGGATTAGACCTGCCCGCAAAGCCCCCGAAGCAACTTCTTTGTTCTTGCCCCAACCAGATTCTGAGATGTTGCTTTATGTTTTAACAGCTCATGCTTGGTTTTAATACGGAGTTCGTTCGGAGTTATAGCTGTTTTTCCGAACAAAGTCCGAACAAAGTCCGACGAAACCTCGACGAATCAATCATGAAATCCCCTAAAATTCTCTGGATCGCCCTTGCAAAAACCAGGTGGCTAAATGGCCAAATACTCAGAAACTTATTTAATGTTTGCGTTGTTAAAAAGAGGCTTGATTTAACAGTAACAGCCTTAACTATTATTTAATGTGCAATCGGGTATTTTGAGTGGATTATAATTGCCATTCTAAAAAGAAAAAGCCATTTTTGCAAAAAAAGACGGAATAGACTGCTTATGTAAATTTAAATTTGACGGATATGGAAGAACTGCTAGTAGAAGAAGTGTTGCAATTGATAGAAAATGAGAGCGATAAGCAGTTAAAGGCGTTTTTAAACGAGCTGAATATATCTGATGTAGAACAGCTCATCGACGAACTTCCACAATATGCCGTTAAGTTTATAGAAACACTTTCTACCAAAAGGGCAGTCAATGTATTCCGTATCCTCGATTTTCCTACGCAGGAAAGGATCATTAAAAAACTGCAGAGCAATAAATTAACCGAAATCATCAGGCAATTACCTCCAGATGACAGGACCGCCTTATTGGGCGAGCTCAAAGGCGATGCCGTTAAAAAATTACTGATCTTATTGCCGGATAACGACAGGATCGAAGCCCTGCACTTGCTGGGCTACGAAGAAGACAGCGTAGGCCGATTGATGACACCAGATTTTATTGCGGTAAAAACTGACTGGACTGTTAATCGGGTGCTTTCGCATATTCGCCGCTATGGCAAAAATTCTGAAACGATTGATGTGGTGTATGTCATCGATAAAGATGGGGTGTTGCTGGATGACATCAGGATCAGGGAGATCTTATTGGCCGACCCGGAAATGCGTATTGGCGATTTAACCGATAACCGTTTGATTTCGTTAAAGGTAAATGCGCCGCAAGAGGAAGCCATCAACGTATTTAGGATGAACAACCGCGTGGCCCTGCCCGTAGTGGATGACCAGCGCATTCTATTGGGCATTGTAACGGTGGATGACATTTTGTGGATTGCGCATGAAGAATATACCGAAGACATGCAGAAAATAGGGGGTACCGAGGCTTTGGACGAACCTTACCTGGATATGCCCATTTTAAGATTGGTAAAGAAAAGGGCAAGCTGGCTGATCGTACTCTTTTTGGGCGAAATGCTTACCGCTACGGCCATGCAGCATTTTGAAATCGAATTGTCGAAAGCAGTGGTGCTGTCTTTGTTTATCCCCTTGATCATGAGCAGTGGAGGCAATAGCGGTTCGCAGGCCTCAACGTTGATTATCCAGGCAATGGCATTGGGCGAGGTTACCTTGGCCGAATGGTGGCGGGTGATGCGCCGTGAAATTGTTTCGGGCTTGCTGTTGGGCTTTATTTTGGGTACCATAGGTCTGATCAGGATTGTTTTATGGCAGAATCTGCATATTTATGATTATGGCACGCATTGGTTCCTGTTATCGGTAACCATCTTCTTTACCTTGATCGGAATTGTACTTTGGGGCAGTTTAATTGGCTCGATGATGCCGATCATCATGAAAAAGCTAAAACTCGATCCGGCTACTTCTTCGGCGCCTTTTGTGGCTACCATGGTAGACGTAACGGGAATCGTGATTTATTTCAGTATTGCGGTGTTGATTTTAAGAGGGACGTTGCTTTAGTTGATGGTTGATAGTTGATAGTTGATGGTTGATAGTCCATAGTCGATAGTCAGTAGTCTTTAGTCCATGGTTCATAGTCCATAGTTGATGGTTGATAGTCCATAGTCTTTAGTCCAGGATTCATAGTGCTATTCTCTTTACAGTAAATTTGTCCCCCTTTGGAGGGGGCAGGGGGAGGGGGAGGAAGCAAGTTTCAGTTCTTTGCACCAACCTCGCGAGCCTTGCGGTTAAACTGTAAATAAAATCAAGAACAAATGTCAGTCTGAGCTTGTCGAAGACAGATGCAGAAACTTTTGAGGTGTTTCGACAGGAATTTATCGATACAGATTCCTCCTGCGTCGGAATGACAAAAAAGCGGTGCCGGACATAACGGTTTGCGATAAATTTGTCCCCCTTTGGAGGGGGCAGGGGGAGGAAGCAAGTTTCAGTTCTTTGCACCAACCTCGCGCGCTTTGCTTTAAACTGTAAATAAACTCAAGAACAAATGTCAGTCTGAGCTTGTCGAAGACAGATGCAGGGACTTTTGAGGTGTTTCGACAGGAATTTATCGATACAGATTCCTCCTTCGTCGGAATGACAAAGGAGCGGTTCTGGACATAACGGCTTGCGATAAATTTGTCCCCCTTTGGAGGGGGCAGGGGAGGAAGCAAGTCTTTCGGAATGAAAAGAATGGTCAAGGTCTGGTATTCCTGCTTGGGGTAAATTTTCTCCGGTTCGTCATCCCGGACTTGATCCGGGATCTAACTCGAGTGAGATGCTGGATCGGTGTCCAGCATGACGAGTCGTCGGATTATTCTTGCATAAAAAATCCCGTAGGCTAAACCTACAGGATTTCTCTTGTTGGTGTCCTCACCAACAAGCTTTAAAATACAATTCTTATACGTTAAACCTGAAGTGCATGATGTCGCCATCTTCCACTACATAGGTTTTTCCTTCTACACCAAGTTTTCCGGCATCTTTACAGGCATTTTCAGAACCTAGGGTTACAAAATCGTTGTATTTAATTACCTCTGCACGGATAAAGCCTTTTTCAAAATCGGTATGGATTACGCCAGCAGCCTGTGGTGCCGTGAAGCCTTTGGTAATGGTCCAGGCTCTTACTTCTTGTACACCAGCAGTAAAATAGGTATACAAATCCAATAGGCGATAAGCTGCCCTGATCAGTTTGTTTACGCCTGATTCGGTTAAGCCCAAATCGGCCAAAAACTCCTGGCGTTCTTCATAGCTTTCCAATTCGGCAATTTCTGATTCGATTTTTGCCGAAATCACTAGAACCTCTGCGTTCTCTTCAGCTACGTTGGCTTTCACCAAGTCCACATATTTGTTTCCGCTAACTACCGATGCTTCGTCAACATTGCAAACGTACATTACAGGTTTTTGGGTCAATAAGCCCAAATCGCTGATAAAGTCAAAATCTTCTGCCGAAAGAGGAGCGGTACGAACCGATTTCCCAGTCTCTAAATGCGCTTTAACTATGCTCAAGCTATCGAACGTTCTTTTAGCGTCTTTATCTGTTTTAGCCTGTTTCTCTACTTTTTGGATGCGTTTTACCACGGTATCCAGGTCTTTCAACTGCAATTCGGTATCGATGATCTCTTTATCGCGAATGGGGTCTACAGAACCGTCAACGTGGATCACATTACCATCGTCAAAGCAACGCAATACGTGGATAATGGCATTGGTAGCCCTGATGTTCCCCAAAAATTGGTTCCCCAAGCCTTCGCCTTTAGAAGCTCCTTTTACCAGACCGGCAATGTCAACGATTTCGATAGTGTTAGGCACTACCTTTTGCGGATTTACGAGTTCAGCAAGTTTGGTTAAACGATCGTCGGGTACAGTAATTACGCCCACATTGGGTTCGATGGTACAGAACGGAAAATTGGCCGCTTGTGCCTTTGCGTTAGATAAACAGTTAAATAAGGTTGATTTACCTACATTTGGTAAGCCAACTATACCACATTGTAATGCCATTTATATTTTATTTACGATTATAATTCGGTTTTTAGTTATCAGTTGCTAGTTATCAGTTGCTAGTTATCAGTTGCTAGTTGTCAGTTGCCTATTAACCGTTATACATTTTCCCAACTCACTACTCCCAGCTCAACACTCTCAACTCAACACTCCCAGCTCCCAGCTCACTACTCACTACTCACTACTCACTACTCACTACTCACTACCAAGAAGCGCGCAAAGATATTAATTTTTAAGCCCTTTCCCTAGTCTTTGTAAAGACGTAAATATTAATTATGTTTATCTTTGAGCTGCTAATCATAATGCAAGAGCTATGGAAAATGAAGAAATAATGCCAGAATCGTCGGCAGGCCCACAATTGATCGTTAGTGAAGAAATGCGCAGCTATCTTTATGAGATGGCCAAATGGGCGGGTTTTTTAGCCATTGTAGGTTTTGTTTTTACAGGATTAGCCGTAGTGAGCGCTTTTACAGTGGGTGCCGCCATTGGTACCAGTCCTGAATTGGCAAGCCTCAAACCATTTGCCGCTTTAGGCAGTATGGGCTTTACCGTTGTTGGCCTTTTGTATGCCTTTGCTATATTTTATCCGAGCTTATTGCTGTTCAAATATTCGGCTAGAGCAAAGCTTGGGGTATTGTATGCTGACCAAAACAGCTTGAATGAAGCTTTGTTTAGGCTAAAATCGTTATTCAAGTATTGGGGCATTATGACCATTATCTTGATCAGCCTCTACATTATTCTGGTGGTTTCTACAATAATGACCACACAAATATAACAGCTCGAAACAGCGTTAATATGCTTCCTACTTGTTTCCCTTTGGAGGGGGTAGGGAGAGGAAATAGCGTTTAAGGGGGGTAGCCGGAGAAAATAAAGCGCAAAAAAAATCCCTCAGTGGAGGGATTGAATATTGGTGGCTCTTTTAGTAAGAAAAATCGTCGTTGTCAGTTTTAGCAACATTATACTCTGCATTTTCAGAATATTCGTAGCGTTTTTCCACTACTTCTTGATGTGATTTGATGTAATCGATCGTATCTGATAAACCTTCCGTGAATTTTTCGAAATCTTCTTTGTATAGAAAGATTTTGTGTTTCACAAATACACCATCCTCTAATCTCTTTTTGCTCTCTGTTAGGGTAAGGTAATAGTCTCCTGAACGTGTCGCTTTTACATCAAAAAAATAAGTCCGTTTGCCTGCTCTTACCTTCTTGGAAAAAACCTCTTCTCTCTCTTTGTTGTCAAAATCTCCCATTGTTGTGTGTAGTATTAGTTTAAGGTTGTCGTAAATATAAAGCAATAATTTTCAAAGTTCAAAATAGAAAATCGCAGTTTTTCTATTTAGTTAAAAAACTGAACTTTAAGACAAGCGTATTTTTATGGGCATTTTTGCAACGGATTAGCCGTTTTCTTCTTCCAATAGTTGGTTGTCGTACATTTCGGCGTAGGCGCCACCAAGGTTCAGTAACTCTTGGTGCGTACCCTGCTCAACGATACGGCCTTCATCCAAGACAATAATTTTATCGGCATTTTTTATGGTCGATATGCGGTGCGCAATCAAAATACTCGTCTTTCCCTGCATTACGGCACCCAGGTTACCCAAAATTTCCTCTTCGGTTTTGGTGTCAACTGCCGAAAGGCAATCGTCGAAAATAAGGATCTTAGGTTCTTTGATTAAAGCCCTTGCAATAGATACACGCTGTTTTTGTCCGCCAGAAAGCGTAATTCCCCTTTCACCCAACATGGTTTCAAACTGCAGGTCAAAAGCAATGATGTTCTGGTAAACGGCCGCATTTTTGGCCGCCTGCTCCACCTGTCCGGGTTTAATCTCATCCAGGCCAAAGGCGATGTTGTTTTTAATGGTATCGGAGAACAGGAAAACTTCTTGGGGCACAAAGCCGATCTGGTTGCGGTAGCTCTGTAGGTTCAGGTCTCTCAGTTCTTTGCCATCAATGGTAATGCTGCCCGAATCAATGTCGTACATCCGCATAATCAGGTTGGCCAAGGTCGATTTGCCAGAACCCGTTCTGCCAATAACGGCTAGGAATTGTCCTTTTTCAATTTCGAAACTCAGGTTCTTCAAGGCTTCGATGCCCGTATCGGGATAGGTAAAGCTTACGTTTTTAAAGCTGATCTTGCCTGTAAATTCGTGTGCTTCGGTATTGGTCGAACTGATGTCTGGCTGCAGCTGCAAAAATTCGTTGATGCGTTTCTGCGAAGCAGCGGCTCTTTGGATCAGCGTAGTTACCCAACCTAACATCGTTACCGGAAAAGTAAGTTGGTTCACGTAAACGATGAACTCGGCAATATTGCCGGCGGTAATCGAGCCCTCCATTACCTGTTTGCCACCAATGTAAACGGTTAGGGTAGTGCTGAGGCCCACCAATAAAAGCATCGAGGGAAAAAACAAGGCCTGCACCTTTACCAAGCCCATCGAATTGTTCTTGTAAGATTGGCTTTCTTCGGCAAAAACGGCTTGCGTATGTTCTTCTCTTACATAAGATTTAATAACCCTAATGCCCGAAAACCTTTCCTGCACAAAGCTCGACAAACGGGAAAGCTGTTCTTGTATGCGTTCGCTTTTTTGGTTGATGATCGTATTTACATAATAGATGGTGAGTACCAAAATGGGCAAAGGCAACAAACAGTAGATGGCCAAGGTACTATTTACCGAAAACATGAAATAAATGATCAGGAAGAATAATACGGTGGTATTTATGGTGTACATAATGGCCGGACCAACATACATCCTTACCCGGTTCACGTCTTCGGTGGCCCGGTTCATTAAATCTCCGGTATTGTTGCGGCGATAAAAGCCCAGGCTCAATTTTTGGTAATGCGCATAGATTTCGTTCTTCATGTCAAACTCGATATGCCTCGACATGAGGATGATGGTTTGGCGCATAAAAAACAAGAACAAGCCCCTTAAAAGGTAAAGCACCAAAATGAGTGCGCCGAAAAAGAAAAGGCTGTAGCTGAAGATGTCGTAAATTACCTGCTGACGGTCAAAACCATTGCAGAGCTGGTAGATGGCGATGTTTTCGGTAATGAGGTTAAAGGCATGGCCAACTACCTGTGCGGGTACAACGCCAAAGATGTTGGAGATCACCACAAAGATTATCCCCGGAATAATCCACCATTTATATTTGTAAAAGTATTTGTTTAGAAATAGGAGGTGCCTCATGTATAGGCAAAGTTAGCCAAAAGACTTTTCTTTTTTTCGCAATTACATAAAAAACAACGTAAAATAATGGTTTTTTTATTTTAATTTTGTCCCCATCAATTCAAGAAATTTGTATGTCTGGTAACAGTGCTATCGTTCCTTCAGTTTTAGACCAATTAAGTGCAACAGGCCATAAAAAAGTGGTTTTTTGCAATGATCCAGATACCGGCTTAAAAGCCATTATAGCTGTTCACGATACTACTTTGGGCCCAGCCTTGGGCGGTACGCGCATGTGGACCTATAATTCTGAAGCCGAAGCATTAGAAGATGTACTGCGCCTTTCGAGAGGGATGACCTACAAATCGGCCATTACCGGATTGAACTTGGGCGGCGGCAAAGCCGTAATTATTGGCGATCCAAGAAAACAAAAAACAGAAGCCCTGATGCGCAGCTACGGCCGTTTCATCAAAAATATGAATGGCGAGTTCATTACGGCGGAAGACATGGGGACTACAACCAGGGATATGGAGTACATCCGCATGGAAACCAACTATGTAACTGGCGTTCCAGAATCTTTAGGCGGGGCGGGCAATCCAGCTCCATATACCGCAAAAGGCGTATTTTTGGGGATCAAAGCTTGTGTGAAGGAAGTTTTTGGAACCGATATGCTGGCCGGAAAATCGGTAGTTGTGCAAGGAATTGGTAACGTAGGCGAACACTTGGTAGAATTGTTGAGACAAGAAAACGTAGAGGTTTACATCAGCGACATTAACCAGGACCGTTTGCAGGAAGTAGCCCGCAAATACAAGGCAAAGCCGATTGATGCCGATAAGATCTTTACCATTGGCGCCGATATCTATGCACCATGTGCATTAGGGGCAACCGTGAACGACAAAACCATTAAAACCATGAAATTTGCCATTATCGCAGGTTCTGCCAATAACCAATTGGCCGATGAGCAGGTACATGGACAGTTGTTATTGGAAAAAGGCATCTTATATGCGCCTGATTATTTGATCAATGCCGGCGGACTGATCAACTGCTATGCAGAATTAACCGGTTTTGGCAAGAAAAGGACCATGCAATTGACAGAGAACATTTACGAAGCTACCCGTGAAGTAATCAAATTATCAAAAACAGAGCAGATACCAACCAATTTGGCCGCAAGCCGCATTGCAGAAAAAAGAATAAGCGACATCAAAAAAATCAAATCCTCATATTAATTTTAAACGGTAAAAATACCAATCGTTCTTACATTCATGTTAAACAGAAGGCACCTCAGAATCAAAGTCCTGCAAAATATTTTTGCTTGGCACATGACAGACAAAAAAGACATCGTAAGCAATCAAAAAAAGCTGATGCAAAGTATTGATGATGTTTACGAGATGTATATCCGTATGTTGGCCCTTTTGGTTGATGTAACGGAATATACAGCTCACGATGCATTGGAAAGAGCAAACAAGCATTTGCCAACTGCCGAGGATTTAAATCCGAACCAAAAACTGCTGCACAATAAATTTGCGGTAACCCTTAGAGAAAATCCAGAGTACAGCGCCGCGGTGAACAAGTACCAGGTGAATTGGTTTGCCGATCCAGAATTGGTGAAATCGATTTTCAATAAGCTCAGGGCAACCAAAGAGTATGAGGCTTACCTGGCCGAAGATGGAGAAGAAACTTTGGAGAGCTCTAAGGAAATCATCAAGTTCATTTTCCGTAAGCTATTGCTCAAAAACCAAAATATCATCCAGGCATTTGAAGATAAATTTATCAATTGGCCGGTAGATAGAGAGGTGATGCAGGGCATGATTGCCAAAACCTTGAAAAATTTCACGTTTGAAGATTCGTTCAAGAACAAATTAACGCCAATTAGCGCCGATTGGGATGAAGACAGCAAATTTGTGAGAGACCTTTTTGCCTATACCCTTAAAAACGACGACAAATACCAGGAATTGATTGCCGAGCGCACCAAAAACTGGGAATCGGAGCGTATTGCCCTAATGGACACCATATTGATGAAAATGGCCATTTGCGAGCTAATGAATTTCCCTTCAATCCCGGTTAAGGTAACCATTAACGAGTACCTCGAGCTTTCAAAAGATTACAGTACGCCGAAAAGCAATTCATTTATAAACGGTATCTTAGATAAGATTTTAAACGATCTTAAACGAACCAATAGTATCAAGAAAATTGGCCGAGGCCTTATTGAAGAGTAACATCATGAAAAGATTATTGATCATGGCTTGCGTTGTAATTGCTTTTACAGCTTGCAACAGAAGCAAATCAGCTACGGTAGAGCAAAAAGCAGAAGCAACAGCCACTACCACAGGTACGCCAGGTGTAACGGAAGCAGATGCCCCAAAAGTGAAATTTGAAGAGGAAATTTTCGATTTCAAGCAAATTGCACAGGGAGAAAAAGTGCATTTCGAATTTAAGTTTAAAAACGAAGGCAAAACCCCGCTTATTATTACCAATGCAACTGCAACTTGTGGCTGTACCGTTCCAGAATATCCTAGCGAACCGGTAAAGCCAGGAGAAGAAGGCGTAATTAAAGTGGTTTTTGATAGCCACGGCAAAATGGGCATGCAAGATAAGGTAGTAACCATTACTTCGAATGCAAACCCAGAAATGCCAAAACTGCACTTGGTAGGAGAGGTTACGGCTAAGCAGTAGGCTTTAAGACGTCACCTTGAACTTGATTCAGGGTCTATCTCGAGAGAGATGCTAGATCAGGTCCAGCATGGCGACTGAAGGATAGGCAATTTATCAATTTTCAATTGGCGGTTTGCAGTAGCAGTTAAACAATTAATAATATAACAATAAAATAAAAATAATGAATTCAGCAACAATCTTACAGGCAGGTGGTAACCAACTTTATAGTACCATTATCCCTATGGTTTTAATCATGATCGTTTTCTATTTCTTCATGATCAGACCTCAAGTTAAAAAAGCAAAAGACCATAAAAAATTGGTTGAAGACCTTAAAATTGGCGACAAGATCGTAACCACTGCAGGCATACACGGAAAAATTATAGGCTCAACCGATACTACGTTTTTAATCGAAGTAGAAGGCGGCACAAAGATCCGTTTTGATAAATCGGCCATTTCTTTAGATGCAACCAAAGCCGCTGCTCCAAAAGCATAATTGATTTTTCAACGATAAAAAGCCGCTCTTCCGATAAAGTAGAGCGGCTTTTTTGTATTTTTACCTTCATGCCCTTGATTAAGCTAAATAAACTGGAAAGAAAGCGTTTAGGAATGCTCATTACCTGTTTAATCTGTGCCGTAGGCGCCTGGCTGTTTATGTCGCTTAATCGAAAATATAAATACGTAGCCAAAACCGAACTTTTATACAAAGACGAACCGCAAAACAAGGCCTTTAAGCCTCTACAGCCAGATGTGGTTGACTTACAGGTAGAAGGAACAGGCTGGCAATTGCTTTTTTCTCGGCTGCGCATCAAACCACAGTCGGTTACGGTAAGCCTCAAACAATTAAGCAACCATAGCTATATCCTGTTTTCTGATCAGCTGGAGCAGATCAACAAGCAGCTGGAAACCTCTCAAAAAGTAATTTCTGTAAAACCCGACACCCTTTATTTCGATTTCTCTAAACGCACCATCAAGCGTATCCCTATTAAACTGGTATCAGATTTAAGCTTCGTCAAGCAGTATGGCATCTCTAGCCAGGTACAGCTTTTGCCGGCTTATGTTAATATTTCTGGTCCGCAGGAAGAGTTGGCTAAAATCAACCAATGGTATACCGATACCTTAAAGCTTAAAGACCTGCAGCAAACTGCCAATACAAGGTTGGCCATCAAGCAAAATAACTCCAATAACGTCAGTATCTATCCTACCAGCATTGGTGTAAAGATCCCAATTGATGAATTTACCGAGAAAACGGTAGATGTTCCCTTAAAGGTCATCAACAACAACGATTATTACAATGTAAAGCTCTACCCCAAAAAAGTACAGGTAACCTTTATGGTGGCGCTTTCGAGCTATCAGGAAGTAGACGAAGATTTTATTGAGGCGACGTTGGACCTGAACGAATGGAAGATTTTGCACCACGACAAGCTTACGGTAAAAATTACCCGTTTTCCGGAATATTGCAACCTGATCAAAGTGGTGCCTCGCAAAATTAATTTTATCATCGAGAAATAATGCTCAAAATAGGAATAACGGGAGGAATAGGCAGTGGTAAGACCACGGTGTGCAAGGTGTTCGAAACTTTGGGCATTCCGGTTTTTTATGCAGATACCGTGGCCAAAGACCTCATGGTTAGCGATCAGATTTTAATAGCAGGCGTAAAGGCGGCGTTTGGCCAAGAGAGCTATGCCGCCAATGGCACACTGAATAATAAGCACATTGCGCAGATTGTGTTCAATAACCAGGCTGAGCTAGCCAAACTCAATGTACTGGTACATCCGGCCGTATTTAGGGCTTTTGACAGTTGGGCCGAAAACATCCCCTCAACCGTACCTTATACCTTAAAAGAAGCCGCCTTGTTGTTTGAAAGCGGTTCTTATCAAATGTGTGATAAGAATATACTGGTCACCGCCCCGCTAGAACTGAAGCTGGCCCGGGTAATGCAACGCGATGGCGCAAGCCGGGAACAGGTGCTAGCGCGTATGGACAAACAGTTTAGCGATGAGCAAAAAGTGAAGATGGCTGATTATTTTATAGAAAATACCGAGCAGAAATCTGTTATTTTGCAAGTATTAACGCTTCATGAACAGTTTTTGAAGCTTTAACCTGATACATGTCCGAGTCTGCCCCCATCATCAACGATTTTATTGTTCAAACCAAAATTGGTCTATTTTGCAGCTATGGTAATTTTTACCTCGATCCTAAAGAGCCTGTAGCCGAAGCCGTTATCTCGCATGCGCATGGCGACCATGCCGTGAGCGGCAATAAAAATGTATACTGTACTGCACCCACTGTAGCTTTTATGCAACACCGTTACAGAAAATTCGCAGCCGTTCAGTTTCACGAAAAAAAATATCTTGAAATTTTTATCCTCAATGGGGTAGAGATCAGTTTTTACCCTGCCGGACATATGTTGGGCTCTGCTTTGGTGTTAATGCAGTACAAAGGCGTTAAGTACCTTTATACGGGAGATTATAAATTAGAAGCCGACTCCACCTGCGAAGCGATTGAGCTGGTGCCTGCCGATGTGTTGCTAACCGAAACCACTTTTGCTACAAAAACTACGCAGCATCCTGATGCAGTTGAAGAAATCAAAAAGCTGAATGCAGTAGAAAGCAACATCATGCTGGGAGCCTATGCGCTCGGAAAAAGCCAGCGTTTGATCGCCCTGCTCAACGAATACTGCCCACAGAAGCGTATTTTATTGCACCACAGCATCATGCCTTTTGCCAAACTGTATGAGCAAATGGGGGTTGCGTTAGGCAAGTATGAAGTTTACGATAGGAAGGTGATGAAACAAAATTCCGCCCACATGATCTACATCGTGCCCCCAATGGTATACAATAGTTACTTTAGGGCAGTTAACGTTATCAGGGTTTTTGCAACGGGATGGAAAAATCTGCAAAAAAATAACGAAATTCAATTGTATATTTCTGATCACGTAGATTGGGATGCCATTTTGCAAACGATAGCAACCGTAAAACCCAGAGAGGTTTGGACTACTCACGGGAGCGGAACAGAGCTTCAAACTTACTTCGCGCCAAAATTGGTCGTTAAATTGCTTAATTAATGATAGAAGGTATCGATTATTATCTTAACGAAGACGGGTTGATGGTTTTTACAGCAGCGTACCACTTGAAAAGAGGCTCATGCTGTAAGAACAAGTGCTTGCACTGTCCGTGGAATTATGGGAAAGATAATCGTCTAAAAAAACCTTCTACTACCCAGCTTGAAAAACGCAATCCAAACAATGCAACTACAAAAGGAAATTAAGGCTTCTAAATTTGAAAACGTATTCCAGCAGGCGCTGGTCAATTTGACCTACACCTATTTTTGGAGCAGTCAGAAAGTAAAAGACATGCTCAATGTTTATGACATTACACAACAACAGTTTAACGTACTGCGGATATTAAGGGGACAGCACCCGAGCCCATCTACCATCAACCTAATCAAATCCAGGATTTTAGATAAGATGAGCGATACCTCGAGAATCATAGATCGACTGATCCAGAAGGGATTTGTAGAAAAAACCGTCAATAGCCATGACAAGCGCGCCGTAGATATCGTGATCTCCAGCAAAGGCCTGGTCTTGTTGAGAAAAATGGATAAGGAAGTGGATTTTTCTACTTTTATTGTAGGCAACTTAAGCGAAGAAGAAGCCGAACAATTAAATGTGCTGCTTGATAAAATGAGGGGTTAGTGGCCTGTGCCATAAAAACCAAGCAGCGCGATGCCGATACCTAAAAGTACGGCTATCATTTTGCGTTTGTTGATTTTATGATCTGCGCTCGACTCGAAAAGAATAGTGGTCGAAATGTGGAGGAAAATACCGATTACAATACCCATTACCTTGTTGTAATAAGGTTCCATGCCACTAATGCTTCCGTTGCTTAAGCTGGTGCTGAAATAGTAGCCAATCGGAGCCATCAGTGCAAAAATGACAATGTAGAAAATAATTCCCTTTGCCTTAAAGTGGTTTTGTATCAAGATACTGGCTAAGGCAAAAGCAGCCGGTATATGGTGCAAGGCAATGCCAAAAATCAATTCGTTGTTTTGGTCTTTAGCCAGTGGCATTCCCTCTAAAAAGGCATGGAGGCAGAGACTGATCATAATTCCCCATGGGAAGGCGTGCCCATCGTGGTGTTTATGGATATGGCCGTGTTCAACGCCTTCAGAAAACTGCTCCAAAAAGATCTGCAGCAAAAATCCAATCAGGATAAATATTCCAATCTCACCCTTGTCGTTGCCACTGTAGGCATCTGGAATAAGGTGGAGCACAGTGATGGCAAAAAGATAGGCCCCGCTAAAAGACAGGATCAGCTTCAGCAATTGCGACTTGTCGTTTTTGACCATAAAGATGGCCATGCCTCCAAAAAAGGCACAAAAAAACAAAACAAGGAACTTCCAGATTTCCATTACTGAGCAGGTTTAATTTTCTGGTAAATAAAAAAGGTAAAAAAGCCAATGGAAGTGCCTAAAAGCGCGCCTACAAAGGTATCTATCGGATAATGAACGCCTACATATACCTGCGCAAAGCTGATGAGCAGTGCCCAGAACAGACCCAAAGGCAATATGGGTTTCCAACTTTTGTAAAATAGGCAGATCAGGAAAATGGCAATGGCAAAGTGGTTGGTGGCATGTGAGGAAGGAAAGCTATAGCCGCTTCCACAAGGCACCCGATGGATAATATCGTGCACCAAATTAGGCTCATTGCAGGGCCTCAACCGGGCAACCGCAGGCTTGATGATGCGCGAGGCAATCAAATCGCCCATGGCAAAAGTGGCCAAGATCATACCGATCATGTAATAGCCGGTTTTTTTATAGTTTCTGATACAGAAAACAACAATAAACAGATACAAAGGCGACCAAAAGAAACGGTTTCGTACCAAGGGCATCAGCCAGTCGAAAAAACCATTGCTTAAGCCCCGGTGAACTTTTAAGAAAAGCTCCGTATCAAATTGCTGTAATTCTGCGATCATGCTTTTTTGCAAATGAGAATTAACCGATCAGACTTGGTCTCGTCAAAAGGAGCTAGGGCATAGCTTCCAAAGGTTTCGGTAATCACTAAGCCGCTTTTTTCGAACATGCGTTCAAAATCGGCTAGAAAAAAGGCCTGCACGCGCTCTTCAAAGGCATAGGTTTTTAAGCGGTGCTCAAAATTGATATGCTTGATGATTTTGCCTTCAGACACAAATTTTTTGAGGTGAAACTCGATGCCGTCAACGGTTTTGGTTTCCTGATGCGTCAGGTTTTTGATGATCTTTTGTGTATTGAAATAGTCGATCACCAAGGTTCCGTCTGCTTTAAGCCCTTTTCTAAAGGCTTTTAAGGCATTAACGTGGTCTTTTTCGGTATCAAAATAGCCAAAACTGGTAAACAGGTTTAAGGCAATGTCGAAATAGTTGATGTAAGACAGTTTGCGCATATCGTGCACATAAAAATGCAGGTTTTTCTGCTCAAACTGCTGGGCATATTTAATGCTTTGCTCCGAAAGATCGATTCCGGTTACATCATACCCCTTTTTGTTCAGGTAAATGGCATGGCGGCCACGGCCACAGGCAATATCAAGGATCCTGCTGTTGGCTACCGGCCTCAAGTGGGCTGATAGATTATCAATTAAAAATTCAGCTTCCTCATCATTACGCTGACTGTAAAGAATGTGATAATAAGGAGAATTAAACCAATGTTGAAACCATTTACGCTGCATCAGGCTATTTATTGACGTGTTTTGATAAGGCAAATATAGTATTTGTAGAACAGCAAACCTGATTTTATTTCTCAAAACGCAAACCTGTTGCTTTTAAAAATTACCTTAGCATGTGTTTAATTGGCATTCGTTAGTCAAAATTTTACTATTTTTGGAAAAATCTACAACCCTTGACATTAATAAAATCTATTTCTGGAATTAGAGGTACCATTGGCGGAAAAGCTGGCGATGGTTTAACCCCAATTGACATTGTTAAATTTACGGCAGCCTATGGCTCATGGGTAATTAACAAAACACAAAACAAAAAAATTGTATTAGGCCGTGATGCCCGTATTTCGGGTCCAATGGTTAATAATTTGGTTATTGGCACTTTACAGGGACTTGGCATCGAGGTTATTGACCTGGGCTTGTCTACTACCCCAACCGTAGAAATTGCCGTTCCATTGGAAAAAGCCGGTGGCGGGATTATTTTAACGGCCAGCCACAACCCTAAACAATGGAATGCCTTAAAATTGCTGAACGAAAAAGGCGAATTTATTAGCGATGCGGACGGTAAAGAAGTTTTAGATATTGCAGAAAACGCAGATTTCGCTTTTGCCGATGTAAACGAATTGGGCAAAGTAACCCCAAATGATAGCTACCTGCAAAAACATATCGATTTAATTTTGGCTTTGCCATTGGTTGATGTGGAAGCCATCAAAAAAGCAAATTTCAAGATTGCCATCGACTGCGTAAATTCGAGTGGCGGTATTTTCGTGCCGGCCTTGTTAAAAGCCTTAGGTGTGGAAACCGTTTTTGAATTGTATTGCGAGCCAAACGGTGAATTTCCGCATAACCCAGAGCCTTTGCCAGAGCACTTGACCGAAATTTCTAAAGTAGTACAGGCCAAGCGTGCAGATTTGGGCATTGTGGTTGATCCGGATGTAGATCGTTTGTGTTTTGTAAATGAAGATGGCAGCATGTTTGGCGAGGAGTATACCTTGGTAGCTATTGCCGATTATGTGCTTAAACATACACCTGGGAATACGGTTTCTAACCTTTCGTCGACTCGTGCCTTGCGCGATGTGACCGAAAAAGCAGGTAGCCAGTACCATGCCGCTGCAGTGGGAGAGGTAAACGTGGTGAACCAAATGAAGGCTACCAATGCCATTATTGGAGGCGAGGGCAATGGGGGCGTAATTTACCCTGAATCGCATTATGGAAGAGATGCCTTGGTAGGTATTGCTTTGTTCTTATCGCATTTGGCCAAAGTAGGCACGACCATTTCGGTGTTGCGCAGCTCTTATCCGGCTTACCATATTTCGAAAAACAAGATTACCCTTACGCCAGAAATGGATATCGATGGTTTGTTGTTGAAAGTGCAGGAAAAGTATAAAAACCAGCCACACAGCACCATTGATGGCCTTAAAATAGAATTTGAAAAGGAATGGGTACATTTGCGTCGTTCGAATACGGAGCCAATTATCCGTATTTATAGCGAAGCTGAAAATGAAACCGTAGCCGAAAACCTGGCCAACAAGATCATTACAGACATTAAAGAAATATTACAACTCAATTAATACCGAGCCAAATGAAAAGGGTTTATTTAGATAATGCGGCGACCACGCCTTTAGATGAAGCAGTAATTGCCGAAATGACCAATGTAATGCAGAATTTCTACGGAAATCCTTCTGCTATACACGCATTGGGCCGCGAGGTAAGAACATTGGTAGAAAAAGCAAGAAAAACAGTTGCTGGATTATTAAATGCTTCGCCATCTGAAATTTTCTTTACTTCTGGTGGTACGGAAGCCGATAATACGGCTATTCGTTGCGGCATTGCCGCTTACGGAATCAAACACGCCATCACCTCTAAAATTGAACACCATGCCGTTGAGCATACCTTAAACATGTTGCTAAAGGATGGTGTAATCGATAAATTGAGTTTTGTAAATATCGATAGCAAAGGAAACGTCGACTATAAGCACCTGGAAGAGTTATTGCAGACCAATGGCCGTACTTTTGTATCGCTGATGCATGCCAACAATGAGTTGGGTACCTTAACCGATATGGAAAAAGTAGGCGATCTCTGCGAAAAATACGATGCCATTTACCATGCAGATACAGTACAAACCATGGGACATTATACCCATGACGTACGCAAACTGAAAGCACATTTTATTGTTTGTGCGGCGCATAAGCTTCACGGACCAAAAGGAGTGGGCTTTTTGTATGTAAACAGCAACATTAAAATTCCGCCAATGATTTATGGGGGTGCACAAGAACGCAACATGCGTGGCGGTACCGAAAACGTATATGGCATTGTTGGTTTGGCCAAAGCCTTAGAAATTGCCTATGCAGAGATGGAAGCGCATCAACACCATATCCAAGAATTAAAAGACTATTTAAAAGCACAGCTGATTGCCGAAATTCCTGGTGTAGCCTTTAATGGCGAAACCGATGCCGACAAGAGCCTCTACACCGTATTGAACGTATCTTTCCCTGAAATGGATATGGCAGACATGCTGTTGTTCAATTTAGATATCAACGGGATCTGTGCTTCGGGTGGCAGTGCCTGCTCATCCGGTTCAAATATCGGTTCTCATGTGCTGAATGGCATTAAGGCCGATCCAAACCGCCCCGCAGTACGTTTTTCATTTAGTAAATACACCACTAAAGAAGATTTGGATTACGTGATCGAAAAAGTGAAAATGGTAGTGAAGCAAAATGCGCTAGCTTAAGCAGGGCAATCAGAGATAGAAATATAAAACCTCATAGTTAATCGCTATGAGGTTTTTTTGTGGTGTGGTTTAGGCTCAAAAGACAATGTAATCTCCAGATACATCGGTTGGACCATAGCCCGGAATGTCTACGATAAAGTTGTTCACGGTTATGGTGGTGATGGTTGCCGATGCCGAAGAATAGCTAAAGCTCGTAACCACGTTGCCTAAAGGACATTCAACGCCAATTACGGCGTCGATCCCCGTTCTAAAAGAGATATATACATCTTGGTTGCTAATGGGGTCAAACCTCGAACCTTGGAGAATGATCTTTTTCTTGATGGTTACGTTGGTTTTGGCAGAACTGGCTCGGCCTGGGTTAAGCACGCTAAACAATGCAAAGCATAAAGCCGACAATAGGATGATCTTTTTCATGATGTTGTTTTTAGGTTAGTTTATAGTGAATTGAGATTAAAGTTAGCCTTATGGCGAATTCGATCGCCTATCAGCTTACTATTGAACAAGATAACCAAAAAAACAATCTTTCCGTTACATTCATAATGAACAAGCTGGATAAATTGGACAAAACAATTCAAACTACAGCTGAATGATGTTTTTGGTATGCAACATTGCCCATCTACTCCCTTATTGTTTAAGTTAAAACCATGTTGTGAACAAACAATGCCAAGACTGGCTTGTTATTCAAAAGACATTAAAGGAGCAATTGTTATGGAAAATTACAATGAAAAAAAGAGACCGGTAAAAAATGATCTGATAGACGTTGATACCGAAAAAGATACACCGAGGAACGAAGAAAACATTGAGAAAAACAGTTCTTCGAACACCACCAGTAAATTTGAGAAAAAACATGGCCGCACTAATCAGGCTTTTGGCGATGGACATGAACCTGGTACCACTCCAGGCAGCGGTGTATAATCAAAATATTTAACTAAATTTAAACCACGGGATTTACTTTCGTGGTTTTTTAATTTCATCCATATGCACAGAAGACAATTCATCCAAAACTCTGCACTGGCTTTAGCGGTCCTTGCCTTTTATAAAACAGATCTATTTGCCAACCCCAATTGGGCTCGTGCCTACGAGTTTAAGGCTTTGAGAAACGACATTGGCATTTTTACCGAACAAGGGGGTACCATTGCTTGGCTAAATGGTACGAGCGGTTTTGTAGTAGTTGATTCACAATTTCCCGCCTCTGCGCCACATGTTATAGAAGAATTGAAGAAACTAGGCGATAAGCCATTTAAATACCTTTTAAATACGCATCACCATGGCGACCATACGGCGGGCAATATTTCCTTTAAGGGTTTGGCCGAGCATGTGGTGGCCCATCAGAACTCGGCAGTGAACCAAAAGCTGGCAGCCGAAAAGGCCAATAACCTCGATAAGCAATTGCTGCCTGATACCACTTTTGGCAAAGGTTGGAAAGCACCGGTAGGCAAAGAGAAAATAAGTGCCTATTATTATGGTTCTGGCCATACCAATGGCGATGTGGTGTATCATTTTGAAAATGCCAATATCGCGCATGTAGGCGATTTGGTGTTCAACAGACGCTATCCTTACATCGATCAGGAGAATGGAGCACATATCGGCAATTGGATCAAAGCATTAGATCAGATCACCAATCAATTCGACAATGATACCTTGTTTATCTGGGGACATAGCCTCGATCCTGAAAAAGTAACCGGAAACAAAGCAGACATCAAGGCTTTTCAAAACTATTTGCAATCGCTCATGGCTTTTGTGGGAGGCGAAATCAAGGCTGGAAAGAGCAAGGAAGAGATCCTCAAGGCAACAAGCATTCCCGGCGCCCCAGAATGGAAAGGCGATGGCATTGCACGAAGTTTAACGGCTGCTTACCAAGAGTTGACTACGGGCTAGTTGTGAGTTTTCAGTTTTCAGTTGCAAGTCATCAGTTCTTAGTGGGCGATAAACAATTCCCCTCCTTTTGGAGGGGCGCCCGAAGGGTGGGGTGGTTGACCACAGGCTAGTTGTGAGTTTTCAGTTGTGAGTTAAAGGTTGTGAGTTGATGGTTGTCAGTTTTGAGTTACCAAGGAGCCTTGCAACCTTTCAACTTTGCAACCTTACAACATTTTTCAATTAAACAATCCACTCAAGAGCACCTAATTTATCTGCAATTTATAAACGTTCTATATTGAAAATTCATCAGCTATTTTGTTGATTATAAAGGAAATCAATGCCTTGATGAGGTATATTTGTAACATGTAATTTACTCAATTATGGACGATTTCCTCGCTGCCCGTTCACAAATGGCCCTTTCCTTGGGCTTTCATATTATTTATGCTTGTATAGGTATGGTGATGCCGTTTTTTATGGCGGTATCGCACTATAAATGGCTCAAGACCAATAATGAGGTTTACAAGAACCTTACCAAGGCTTGGAGCAAAGGCGTAGCCATATTTTTTGCTACCGGAGCCGTTTCGGGCACCATGCTTTCTTTTGAGCTGGGCCTGCTTTGGCCAAAATTTATGGAACATGCTGGTCCGATTTTCGGAATGCCCTTTTCTTTAGAAGGTACTGCCTTTTTTATCGAAGCCATTGCCTTAGGCTTTTTCTTATATGGCTGGAACAAGCTGAACAAGTGGTTCCATTGGTTTACCGGTGTGGTAGTAGGCGTAAGCGGCTTGGCTTCGGGTATCCTGGTAGTGGCAGCAAATGCCTGGATGAACAGTCCGGCAGGATTTGATTACGTTAACGGACAATACTTAAATATCGACCCGATACAGGCCATGTTTAATAAAGCTTGGTTTACTCAGGCCCTGCACATGTGCCTGGCGGCTTTTACGGCTACAGGATTTGCCGTAGCAGGCGTGCATGCATTGATGATCTTAAGGAAACAAAATCAGGATTTTCATTACAAGGCTTTTAAGATCGCTGCGGTTTTTGCCACAGTGGGCGCCTTGCTGCAACCTATTAGCGGCGATATTTCGGCAAAAGACGTGGCCAAAAGGCAACCGGCTAAGCTGGCTGCGATGGAAGCACTTTACCATACCCAAAAACCTGCTCCCTTATTAATAGGAGGGATTGTTAACGAAGAAAAGAAAGAAGTAACCATGGCTTTTGAGGTGCCTGCCGCCTTGAGTTTCTTGGCCCATGGCGATTTTAAGGCCGAAGTAAAAGGCTTGGATAAAATTCCGGAAAGCGAGCATCCGCCGGTAGCCGTAACCCATTATGCTTTTCAGGTCATGGTAGGCATAGGAAGCTTGCTTGTATTGCTCTCGCTTACTTATTACCTAGTTTTATGGCGCAAAAAAGCAGTTGTTGATCGCAAGTGGCTGTTAAGGCTATTTGTAATCGCTATACCACTGGGCTACATCGCCCTAGAAGCAGGATGGGTGGTAACGGAAGTGGGTCGCCAGCCCTGGATTATTTATGGTGTAATGAAAACCAGGGATGCCGTAACCCCGATGCCGGGTATTGCCTGGTCGTTTTACCTCTTTTCGGCCATTTATGCTTCGTTAAATCTGATTGTAATCTTCTTGCTTTACCGACAGATTAAAATGGTGCCTACTTTGTATAGTCAAAACCTTAAAGAACAATAGCTATGGAATATGTTGTCATTTCTTTCTTGTGCCTGGCTATTTTGCTGTACTTTTTGTTGGGCGGGGCCGATTTTGGTGCGGGTATTATCGAGCTTTTCACTTCTTCCAAAAACAGGAGCAAGACCCGCAACACCATGTACCATGCCATTGGCCCGGTTTGGGAAGCCAATCACATGTGGCTCATCATTGCCATTGTAATTTTATTTGTGGCTTTTCCGCTTATTTACAGTACCATGTCTGTTTACCTGCACATCCCTTTGGCCGTGATGCTGGTGGGGATTATTGCTCGCGGAACGGCATTTGTATTTAGGCATTACGATGCGGTGAAAGACCAGATGCAGGAAGTATACAATAAGGTTTTTGTGTATTCGAGCTTTATTACGCCTTTGTTTCTGGGAATTATTGCTGGCAGCATGCTTTCTGGGCAAATAGACACCGATCCACATAATTTTGTACAGGCCTACATTTGGGGCTGGCTCAACCTGTTTTCTGTAGCTGTTGGCTTATTTACGGTTGCGCTTTGTGGCTTTTTGGCCGCCATTTATCTCATTGGCGAATGTAAAGCCGAAGAAGATAAAAAACGCTTTATCAAAAAAGCAGAATTCATGAACGTGGCTGCTGTACTTTTTGGCATCGTAGTTTTCTGGGCTGCCCATTCAGAAGACGTGCCCTTGGTGAGCTGGGTATTTGAAAACCCCGTAGGACTAACAGCCGTGAGCTTAGCGAGCCTTTCTTTGGTGCTGCTATGGTATTTGTTGCTCAAAGGCAAAACAAAGGTGTTGCGCATCCTGGCGGGCTTTCAGGTTACGATGATTTTATTGGCTATCAGTTACGCGCACTTTCCCAATTTCATCAGGTTGAGAAACGGCGATGCGATTTCGCTATTTGAAGCCATAGGACCAATCAAAACCATAAACACTTTAGGCTGGGCCTTATTGTTGGGCAGCTTGCTGATCTTGCCTTTCTTGGGTTATTTGTTTTACAAGTTCCAGAAGAAGGAGGAGTAGGTTTTGGTCAATAGACGATAGTCCATAGTCGATAGTTCATGGTCCATAGAATTTAGTTGATAGTTCATGGTCCATAGTTTGCATGCCTGATCAAAATGCTGGATTGGAACCCGGTATGATGACTGGAAGAAGAAATTCTATCTCTCATCCTTTTTTAGTAGGCTGCTTGCGGTATTTTTACTTTAAACTTTAAACCTTCAACTTTAGACTTTCAACTTTAGACTTTCAACTTCGGACTCCCGACCTCGGACTTCCGACTAACAACTACTTCTTCCCCACTTGCATTAAGGCCTCATCATTTCCGGCGATATAGTTTTTAACCGAATAGGCTACGGTTACATCTGGTTGAAGCGGGCCTTTTTTTCCTTTCCAGTTTTCCCAATATTTGGTAGAGTAAGCCACTACGATTTTCGATTTGGGCAATGCAAAGCCTCTAACCTCACCATAATGATTGATGTTGCCACTGGTGGGCTCGCCGATAAAGGTGGCATTCGAATTTCTTTTCAGTTCCACCGCGTTCATTACTGCCGATGAAAAAGTAGATCTGCCAATCAGTACAAAGAATTTTCCTTTTTGGTTCAGGTAGCTTTGTTGGATCTGTTCGATAAATGGATCTAAAATGGCTGAATTGCCACCGCTGTTGTAGCGCAGGTCTAACACAATTTTTTCGGGTCTGTATTGATTGATCGCAGCAAACAGTTCATCATTGAATTTTGAAAAAGGATTTGCTTGTTCCTCCCTGCATTTGGTATAGTTGAAATAAACCATTTTTTGATCTGGGCTATAATCAAACCAATAATTGCCTTTTTTCTTTTGTGAAAGGAGCGTATTTGAGCCTAGGGCTAATTTAACGTTGGCCAAATTGTTTCCGGCAACGGCATTGAGCTTTACCTTAACCTGTTTGTTGTTTTTATCTATCAGGGTAAATTCTGCCTCCTGATCTGAACTTGAAATGCCCAAACCTTTTAAAAACGCAGGATTATTGATGTAATGCAACAAATGGTCGTCAAAGTAAGATTGGTTTTCGCTTTGGACAACTTCTTTAAACAAGGCAATCACTTTGCTCACTGGCCGCTCATTGATGGCAACTAGTCGAGAATTTAACAAGGTGCTGTTTGTAGAATCAATAGCTGTAACAAACAAGCCTTCTTTAAAAAGATCGAATTGGATGGGCAGTATTTTAGTGAATTGGCGTTCAATGAAAGTATGTTCATCGGCAATGGCAACGGTGAGCTTAAAAAGCTCGGCACTAAAAGATTCATAGTCAAAAGTGCCAGCCTTGGCTTCAATGGCATCAACTTTTTTAACAAAGGTAGGCGAATCGATTTTAGCAAAAAGATTGGTATGCCTTGTAGGCAGCGTTTTTTTAAGGTATTCCAAATCTTCAATAAAATCGTTTTTGGAGAGCGATTGCGAAAAACAGGTGCTGCTGATTACTGCAAATAGGATAGGAAGGATCGTTCTTTTCATGCTAAGCGTTTGATTTTTGTTGCACAAAAGACAATCATTTCATCGCGACGTTGCACCTGTTCGTACTAAATTTAAAATTTATACTTGCCCAATTGCTCGTCTACTTTTAAATAGGCCGGAAGTGCCGCAGAGCCATACCAATTGAACAGTTCGGCATCTAAGAGCTTGGCCTTTACCGCCGGATCTGTAGCCAGCATTTCTTTAGCCTCATCTATCGATTTGGTATTGAGGATGAAAATGCCCCTGTAAGTTTTATCGTTTTTGCCCAATGGACCGGCAACGATCAATTTATGCTGCTTAACCAATTGACCCATATTGGCCATGTGCCCTGCAAAAAGACTATCGGTTTTGGCTTTGGTTTCGGAAGTATTGCTTCCTGTTTTAAGGATCACCAATACGTACATTTTCATGCCGTAATCATCGGCACCGTATTCTTTGGCCAATTTTTCGTCGTATTTGGGATTAGCCTTCTTTTCTTGGGCGCTAACCAATGCACAAGTGCTGATGAATAGGAGTGATAGCAGTAATTTTTTCATGGTAATTAGGGGTAAGAGGTAAAATGTAAGATGTAAAATGTAAGAGGTGAGATGTAAAATATAAGAGATGAAATTTTCTAAATGAGGTTTGGTAATTCAATATGTTTGGGGTCGATATCGAGAAATTTGCCAAATTGTTGCGCCATCTTTTTAACTTCCTGTTGTTCTTTTTTGTTAAGGGGCTTAAATGGTGTGGTTTGCAAGATCAGGTTCTTGCCCTTGATGGTCCGATACCAGCTGCCTACAACTTGTCCATTCAATACAATCATCCGGTTAAAAATGAAGCTGCTGTTGTTGGGCTGCTCTTTTGCTCTATTCAATACCGCCGATCGATCCTTATAGGCTATTCCGTATTCGTCATAATCAGGCATTAAAAAAGAGGTTTGCAATTGATGGGTATTTTCTATCTCTTGCGGACAAAAAATATATTCTTTTTCATTGATGATGGCAGTTTGAAATTGTGCCTTGACCATTTCATAGCCACGTTTGGCGCTTGTAAGCGTTAAACCCGACCAGGTTGCATAATCAGCTAGGGTTGCGGGTCCGCGACTGGCAAAATAGCGTTGGCTTAGGGTGGCCAAAGCTTCTTCCTCATCGAGCATGATCGCTTGCGGTGCCACATCGGCTATCAAGGCATAGCTGAACTGGTTTCCTTGGCGAGCCCCGCTGCAAATCAAGCCTTCCAATTCGGCATACATCATGAAAATCCCTAGTTGTACGCCATCAGCTATAATGTTTTGTTGCTTAAACAATTCGTTAATGGCGTTTCTGGTGAGTTGTTTGCCACTAGCTAATGCTTTTACAATAATATCGTTCGTTTGCGTGAAGAGTTTGCTATTCATTCCCGTTTTGCGGTACATGAAAGCATTTTGGGCATGTACCCTTGGCGCCGAGAGTTTTAAAATCCATTTGATATCTCTTGGCGATACAAAATGCCAGGTTGGCCTCAATACATGGGTACGTAGGATTTTGCCTTCGTTAATGGCTTTTTCTATGGTGGCTTCTTTGGCACTGGGCAGGCGTAGAGCAATTGCCCACTTGGCCATTGCATATTCTTGCGCCTGCATGGCTGCCATATAGCTTACTACCTCTTCCGGCTGACTAAAGGTACTTGAAGCAATTTTTTGGTTGCATAGCCGATGTAGGGGAATTTCTTCAAAAGTCATGTAGCTAATCCAGGTTTTTCTCTTTTAACCATTTGGCGAGCTCGGCTTTTAAGGCTTCGCCCATCTTTTTCTGGTTGGCTGGGTTTTGTAAGAAAGCTTTGCTTACTCCATTATCGCCAACCTCTAATAAAACCCTGTATTTGGCCGTATTTACATTCTCGTCAAGGCTGTAAAAGGCTTTTTTGCCGGTAGCTTTACAAGTATAGTCGTTTCTTCCAGTAGAGCTGTCAAAAAGAACGCCCCTGTTCTCTAAATCGGTGGCTGCAGTTATGGCTGCGATTAGTCGTGTAGCCAATTCTTTGTTCTCGGCTTCTTGGGCATCACCTTCATGGATATAGCCCCAAATGGCATGGCGCTTGGTGCCTCCGTTATTGTGCACAGCGATAAAAACGGTTGGTTTGAGTTTGTTCGATTCTTGCAGTTCGTAGGCATAGCCTGATATTTTTCCATCGATCACAGCGGTAGTATGTTCAATTACCGTATTGCTGCCCACATTGGGATGGTGTAACCCTTCTTTGTTCAAGCTCCACACTTTGTACTCGTTAAGTCGCGGTGCAGCGGCCATGGCGCCTTCAATAATGCCATTACAGGTTTCGGCTTCGCTAAAATCGACACCCGTATCTGTTTGGTGCGAAGGTTGCCATACAACCACCGTTCTAGGCCTTAAAACAGGGGTGACGGTTGCTGGAGTAAAGCTGGTACATAAGGTTAAGCCAAGCAGGGAAAGAAGGATCTTATTCATGTCGGGAAATTTGCTGAAAACTAAAGATAGCAAATCTCCATATATCGGTAAACTAAAAAAGCCAAATCAAACGATTTGGCTTTTTTAGTTAGTTATCAGTTATCAGTTATCAGTTGCCGGTTAGCAATTTAACTATTAACCATTTTAACAGTTACACAATTAACGCTGCTTAATTCTTCATCATCTTTAAGAAAGTAGCCAGTTTGGCTTTCATTTGTCTTCTGTCTACAATAAAATCCAAAAATCCGTGCTCTAATACAAACTCAGAGGTTTGGAAGCCTTTTGGCAGGTCTTTTTTAATGGTTTCCTTAATTACACGTGGTCCGGCGAAGCCGATCAATGCACCTGGTTCTGCTATATTGATATCGCCCAACATGGCATAAGAAGCGGTTACGCCACCTGTAGTCGGATCGGTGAGCAAAGAGATATAAGGAATTTTTGCCTGGCTCAACAAAGCCAATTTAGCCGAGGTTTTAGCCATCTGCATCAAAGAAAAGGCCGCTTCCATCATTCGTGCACCACCCGATTTTGAAATCATGAGGAAAGGCACTTTATGTTTAAGGCTGTAATCGATAGAACGGGCTATTTTTTCGCCTACTACAGAACCCATCGAACCGCCGATAAAGGCAAAATCCATACAGGCCACCATAATCTCTTCGCCGTCTATCTTGCCATGAGCCGCTCTAATGGCGTCTTTTAGGCCTGTTTTAGCCGTTGTTTCTACAATCCTGTCGGTATAAGGCTTGCTGTCCACAAAGTGGAGCGGATCGCCTGAAGTCAGGTTGGCAAAAAGTTCAGTAAAATCATTATTATCGAAAAGAACCTGGAAATATTCTTTAGAACCTATTCTAAGGTGGTAGTCGCAGTAGTGGCAAACGTACTTGTTTTCTATCAAATCTGCGCTGTGAAGTGCTTTTTTACAGTTAGGACACTTGTTCCACAAGCCATCTGGTGCTTCCTTTTTTTCTTCAGTTGAGGTACTGATCCCCTTTTTTTCTCTCTTAAACCAAGCCATGTTACTTTTAAAAAATGCGATTACAAAGAAACAAAAAAATATTTTAACACAAGGTTTGTTTTGATTTTAGAAATTGCGCTTTAAAATATAATTGTATATTAGCCGATGATATTGTAAAAAGTACACTAAGTTAATTGTTTAATACCGTTCAGGTTTAAGTGGTAATTTTTAAAATTTTTTATAACTTTCCAAAATCAACAAAACAAATATAAAATGAGTTTAAAAGGCTATAAAGGCGTAATTTACGGAGCAGCCGTTCAGGAGTTGTTTGAACAGGCTAAAAAACATCAATTTGCATTGCCAGCGGTAAACGTTACTGGCACCAATACCATTAATGCGGTAATGGAAACGGCAAAAGCGGTAAACTCGCCGGTAATGATCCAACTTTCTAATGGCGGTGCGCAGTTTTATGCGGGCAAAACATTGAACAACGACAACTTGAATGCTTGTGTTTTAGGTGCGGTTTCTGCAGCCAAGCACGTTCATTTATTGGCAGAGCACTATGGGGTGGCAGTAGTACTGCATACAGACCATGCGGCTAAAAAGTTGTTGCCATGGATTGATGGCCTTTTAGATCATGGCGAAAAATTCTTTGCCGAAACCGGAAAACCTTTGTTTTCATCGCACATGTTGGACCTTTCTGAAGAGCCAATTGAAGAAAACATGGAAATCTGCACCAAATATTTGGAGCGCATGAGCAAAATGGGCATGACCATCGAAATTGAGCTTGGCGTAACCGGTGGCGAAGAAGATGGTGTTGACAATAGCGATGTAGACAGCTCTAAATTATATACCCAGCCTTCTGAAGTGGCTTATGCCTACGAAGAACTGAGCAAAGTAAGCGATAGATTTACCATTGCCGCTGCTTTTGGCAATGTACACGGCGTTTATAAGCCAGGAAACGTGAAGCTGCAGCCTGTAATCTTGAAAAACTCACAGGATTTTGTGAGAGAGAAATTCGGATTAACTGCCGAAAAACCTGTTAATTTTGTATTCCACGGTGGTTCTGGTTCATCTCAGGAAGAAATTAGGGAAGCCATTTCTTATGGAGCAATCAAGATGAATATCGATACTGATATGCAATGGGCATTTTGGGAAGGCATTTTGGCTTACTATAAAAAGAATGAAGCTTATCTGCAAGGCCAAATCGGTAACCCGGAGGGTGAGGATAAGCCAAATAAAAAATACTATGATCCACGTGTGTGGTTGCGCAAAGGAGAGGAAGAGTTTGTTAAACGCTTAACCGTTGCTTTTGAGGATTTAAACTGCCTTAACGTAAACGAAAAATTGTAAATACAAACTTTTCTACACCAAAAATGTTTAAAGAAAGCGTGACAGTAGTATTACTCGTTACGCTTTTTTTATGCCCATATTTATTTGCAAATTAGTACTATAAAACCCATGTTATGACAAGTAGAAAAAAGAAAAGCAATCTGTTCGAGAATTTTGCCAATGCAGCCACCCGTTTTACCGGTAGTTCTTATGCTTTTTTGGGCGCTACGGCAATTGTATTGATATGGGCATTAAGCGGCCCGATTTTCAATTATTCAGAAACCTGGCAATTGGTGATCAATACCGGAACCACCATCATTACCTTTTTAATGGTGTTTTTGATCCAAAAATCCCAAAACAAGGATAGCAAGGCCATTCAGTTGAAGCTAAACGAATTGATCGCTGCGCATGAGCATGCCAGCAACCGCATGGTTGATATTGAAGACCTGACCGAAAAAGAACTCGACCAGCTGCATAAATTTTATGTAACGCTGGCCAGGCTTGCCAAAAAGGAAAGCGATATCCATTGTTCGCATTCGATAGACAAGGCCGAAGAAATTAACGAACTCAAAGCAAAACATACCCTAAAAACCGCAAAGAAATAATAAAATGGACACACTTCAAGTACACAAAGCAACCAGCAAAGAAGAACTGGAAAAAGTTTTTGCCATCCGTAAGATCGTTTTTGTACACGAGCAGGGCTGTCCGCCCGAATTGGAATGGGAAAACGAAGATGTTTCAACCCATTTTTTGGCTTTGTCAGACCATAAGCCTTGCGGGGCCTGCCGTTGGCGTAAAACCGATAAGGGCTATAAATTAGAACGTTTTGCCGTGCTTAAAGAATTTAGGGGCCAAGGCGTAGGAAGGGCCTTAATCGCTACCGCATTGGATGATTTGCCCGCAGATGCCAAGTATATTTATCTCAACTCGCAACTGGATGCCATGAGCCTATATGCCAAGTTTGGTTTTGTGGCCGAAGGCGAACAGTTTGAAGAAGCGGGTATCCAGCATTTTAAAATGGTGAAGAAAGTTTAAAAAAAGACTATGTTTTTAAAGGCAATTTTGCTTTCTGGAGTATTGTTTGGCATTTTATTGGTCAATTTTAATGGAGATTGTGACAATATTGCCAAGGAAGCTACTTTGCCAAAAGATACCATTAAACGCAACGATTATATCGTTTATAGCGTAATTAAGGATACTTTAATAGGGGGAATGAACATTGCCGTTCAGAATCAAAATATAGAGGGCAAGTACATCGTTCAGTACTTTAACCTTGATAGAAATACGGTGATTGCCAATTATTATCCAGAAATGCTGACCAATGTCAAGATCCGTAAAAACGGGAAGCTGTGGTTTGACCAATCCTTTCTCAAAAAAGACCTGCCCGAAAGCCCTTTAGACAGGTATAAGAACAAGGCCGTATTGAAGGAGATGAATTTTTGGGAATATATTCCTGAAGAAAAGATTTTCGTTTTCATGCTGGTTGCTCATGTACCCAATACCGATTTTGTGTATACCTACAAAATAGCGGTACTTCCCAATGGCAAGTATAGCATCAGGCATATGGGTGAGGAAGCGGATTAGGAGGTTAATGAAACACCTTGCCCGAATAGGCCATCGCCTCAAACCATTTTTCCATATCCAGTTCTAGCTTTTCGCCTTTAGCTTCTAAATAAGCAATCAAATCTTCGGTAGCCATATTGCCGGTCAGTTCATCGGCAGCCATTGGGCAACCGCCAAAACCTTTCAAGGCGCTGTCAAAACGTTTGCAACCAGCTTCATAAGCGGCCTCGATCTTTTCTAATCGGGTAGTGGGCGTGCTGTGCAAGTGGATTCCTATTTCGGTTTGTTCAAATCTTTTAACCAGGGCTGGTAAAATTGTTTTGATCTTTTCTGGCGAAGAAACGCCTGTTGTATCGGCCAGGGAAAGAATTTTTACGCCTCGTTTAACCAGCTCATCTGCCCAATGTTCTACAATTTCTACATTCCACTCATCGCCATAAGGATTGCCGAAACCCATAGAGAGATAAACAACCGCTGTTTTATTGTTTTTATCGCATAAATTGAGCATTTCTTCGACCGTGTTTAACGATTGAGCAATGCTTGAGTTCGTGTTGCGTTGCTGGAAGGTCTCAGACACCGAAAAAGGAAATCCGAGGTAAGTGATGGCTTGATGCTGAACGGCTTCTTCTACACCCCTTAAATTAGCTACAATGGCCAATAGCTTAGACCTTGTGCTTGACAAATCCAGCAAATCCAATACTTCTTTGGTATCACGCAGCTGCGGAATGGCCTTTGGCGATACAAAACTCCCAAAATCGATGGTGTCAAAACCTACCTTTAACAAAAGATTGATGTATTCGGCCTTAACGGTGGTAGGGATAAAGTCGTGCAGGCCTTGCATGGCATCGCGTGGGCATTCTACGAGTTTCATTTTCATTTGGTTAGGGGTATAGCGTATTGCGTCTAGCGTATTGCGTTTGGTTGTAAAGTTACAAAACGAATTGTCATGCAGAGCATAGCGAAGCATCTGTTCTTGAAATAGATTCCTCGTGCCTCGGAATGACAATTTTAGGTTAATGAAGTCATGACTAATAAGCTAACCAACCAATAAGCTAATGACTAATAAGCCAATGGTACCAACAAATAGTGGCAGTTTTGAGTTGCAGAGCAATGAACTAATGAACCAATGAACTATCCTTTTTATCCTCAGCTTCTAGCTTCGCTGTTTTAACAAATGGCCTAATGATCAAACGGGTACCCCTGTCATAACTAAAATAGCTCCATACCCAGTTTACAAACACCACGAGCTTGTTTCTAAAGCCAACCAAGGTCATCAAGTGCACAAACATCCAGGTAAACCAGGCAAATACACCTTGAAAACGGATTTTATTGATGTCGACCACTGCACGGTTCCTACCAACAGTAGCCATGGCACCTTTGTCAAAATATTTGAAGTTTTCCGTAGGTTCGTTATTGATGATGTGCATCAGGTTCTTGGCTAAAAGCTTGCCTTGCTGGATGGCTGCTGGCGCTACTCCCGGGTGCCCATTTGGGGTTTCATCGGTAATCATAGCTGCCACATCGCCAATGGCATAGATATTTTCATAGCCTTCCACTTTGTTGATCTTATCGACCTTTAAGCGATTGCCCCGCACAATTTTTTCGGGATTCAGTCCATTGAGCACTACGCCTTTTACGCCCGCACTCCAAATTACCGTAGAAGAGGCAATGGTTCTGCCATCTACAAAAGAAAGCACCTTTCCGTCATAAGCCTGTACACGGGTTTCGGTATATACTGTTACACCAAGTTCTTCTAAAAAGGCTTTTGATTTTTGTTGCGCCTGTACAGACATTGCACCTAAGAGCTCAGGAGAGCCTTCGATCAGGTAAATATTAACTTTATGGATATCCAGCTCTGGATAATCGTTTTTGAGTACGTGTTTTTTGAGTTCGGCAATGGCACCGGCAGTTTCAACCCCTGTTGGGCCACCGCCAACCACTACAAAATTTAAGAGTTCGGCCTCTTGCTCAGGCGTTTTGGCAATAAGCGAAGCTTCCAGGTTCTGCAAGATCAAGCTGCGCAGGTTCAAAGCCTCTGGAATAGATTTCATGGGCATGGCATTGTGCTCGATTTCCGTTTGCCCAAAGAAATTGCTGGTAGAGCCGGTGGCAATCACCAAATGATCGTATTTGATCTCGCCGATAGTGGTTAAAAGCGTATTGCTTTCGGGGATAACCTGTTCAACTTCGGTTACCCTAAAAGTAAGGTTTTTTTGGCCTTTGAATATTTTGCGGATAGGGAAGGCAATCGAGTCTGCTTCTAATCCGCCGGTAGCTACCTGATAAAGGAGTGGCTGAAAGGTATGGTAATTATGCCTGTCGAGAATAGTGACGTCTACATTCTTTTTGCGAAGTTTTTTGGCCAGCTCGATTCCGCCAAAACCGCCGCCAACAATTACTATTTTCTGCTTTTCGTTGTTCATATCTGATAAACCCATGAGCTTTGCATTTAGTTTAACAAATATAGATTTACTTTTAGCAATCCTGCTTAAACCAGTTTAAGAACGAGCTGTTTATGGTAATCTGATTGTAACAAAAAAAGGCCCCGAAACTTTCGGAGCCTTTTATATTATGGTTTTTTCAACTTATTTTTTCTTTTCGGTTTTCGACAAGTCGATTACGATTGGCGTAGAGATACACAATGACGAGTAGGTACCGATGATACGACCAATTAACAAGGCGAAGATAAATCCGCGGATGCTATCGCCACCGAAGATGAAGATCACCATTAACACGAAGAATACGGTTAACGAAGTTAGAATGGTACGGCTTAAGGTACTGTTCAAGGCAAAGTTGATCAATGTATTGCGTTCTTCGCCATATACATCGGTTTTGCCGCTTTCGCCCAATTTCTCGCGGATACGGTCAAATACAACCACGGTTTCTGTCATGGTGTAACCCATTACCGTTAAAATCGCGGCAATGAAATCTTGTCCAATCTCCAATGGGAAAGGCAACACGCCATCTAAAATAGTATAGAATGAAAGTACCAATAACACGTCGTGGAATAGCGCGATTACCGCACCCAAACCATATTGCCATTTTTTGAAACGGATCAAGATGTAGATAAACATCACCACACAAGAGAACAACACTGCACCATAAGCGCCATAGATAATATCATTGGCAATGGTAGGGGTTACCTTTTGTGAACTTTCAATGCTATATTTTGAACCCAATTCATCCAGACCTTTTCTTAAGGCGGTTTCAACTACTTTATCCGCATTTTGATCTTGGTCGTTGATATGGAAAGGGGTGGTGATTTTTAATGAATTGTCGGTTCCGGCTGTTTTAACCAAAGCCTCTTCGCCATCAAAATTGGCCGATAATTTTTTAGAAACTTCTTCAGTGTTCAATTGCTTGTCGAACTTCACCATGTAAGTTCTGCCACCTTTAAAATCGACACCTAGGTGCAAACCGCCATTTTTTACATAAAAACCAACACCGGCCAAAATGATCAATGATGAGATTACATAATAAAGCTTTCTGCGGCCAACAAAGTTGAAGGCAATATTCTTGAATGCATTTCTGGTTACGCTGTTATCGAAAGAGATATTCGCTTTTTTGCTCAATAAACCTTCGAAAATTACCCGAGAAATAGCTACGGCTGCAAATAACGAAGTTACGATACCTACCATTAAGGTTACCGCGAAACCGCGTACCGGACCTGTACCGAAGATCGCCAAGATTGCTCCCAAGATGAACAAGGTAACGTTTGAGTCGATGATAGAAGACATCGCATGCTTGAAGCCTTCTTTAATAGAAACGGCTGTGCTTTTGCCTTGTGCCAGCTCTTCACGCACCCGCTCAAATATCAAGATGTTCGCATCTACCGATAAACCAATGGTTAATACGATACCAGCAATACCTGGAAGGGTTAGCACCATACCGAAAGCGGCCAACACGCCCATGATAAAGAACAAGTTGATCAATAGTGCCAAGTTAGCTACCCAACCTGCTTTGTTGTAGTATAGGGCCATAAAGGCTAAGATTACAACGAATGCAATGATGAATGAAGCTAAACCGCTATCGATAGCTTGTTGACCCAATGAAGGACCTACGATGAAATCTGATACGATTTTAGCAGGAGCAGGTAATTTACCCGCTTTTAAGATATTGGCTAAATCTTTGGTATCTTCTTTGGTGAAGCTGCCAGAGATAGAAGAAACACCGTTAGGAATTTCGTTTTGTACAGTTGGAGCAGAATAAACCGTGTTATCTAATACGATAGCAATGGCTTTTTTGTTGTTTGGATCAGCTGCAGCATCTGCAGTGATTTTTTTCCATTTGGTAGCACCTTCAGAAGTCATGTACATGGTTACTTCTGGTCTGTTTTGCTGATCGTAGCTATCGCGTGCATCAGCAATGGCATCGCCACCTAAATCAGGTTTGCCATCTAAGGTGGTTACTTTAATGGCATAAAGCTCAAAAAGTTTAGTACCGGTTCTAGGTTTGGCACTCCACATGAACCTCATGCTGCCAGGAATAATAGGCTTTACTTCGGCTTTTGCAAAGAAAGCATTGATCTTAGCGGTATCTTTTTGCATCGCTACCCCAACAATTGCACCTGGTATAAACGACATTTGGCCGGCTTCATTTGGAGCAACAGAAGGCTGTAATACTGCAAATAAAGGGTTCTTTTTAGCTTCGTTAAGTGTTTTGCTTGCTTTAGAAGTATCGGCAGTGTTATTGCCTTTGGTAGTTAAGCCCGCTAATTTACCACCTTTTTTGGTGGTATCGCCAGCAACGGCAGGCGTAGCGGCCACTGTATCTTTTACCGAAGCAGCTAAGGTTTTGTTGATGTTATCTAAAATACCATAAGTTTCTTCGTTTTGGTAAACTTGCCAGAACTGCAATTCTGCAGAACCCTGTAATAATTTACGTACACGTTCTTTGTCTTGGATACCCGGCATCTCAATGAAGATCCTGTTTGAACCTTCTTGTTTTTGCATGTTCGGACTTACTACACCAAAACCGTCGATACGGCTACGTAGGATAGTGAATGAACGATCGATCGCGCTAGTGGCCTGAGTAGACAAGAAGCTCTTTACATCGGCATTGCTTGCGTTTGCTTTTAAGAGCGCAGCGTTATCTTGGTTAGCAAAGAAATCTGCTAATTTTCCGTTAGGTACAAGTTTTTCGTATTCGTTAATAAACAAAGAGATGAAATCCTTTCCACCGGCTGCCATTTGCTGTTGTGCATTTTTCAGTGCCTGGTTAAAATTGGCATCGTTGGTGTTACCTGCCAAAGATTTGGTCAGCTCTGCCAACGAAATCTCCATGGTAACGTTCATACCACCTTTTAAGTCAAGACCAAGGTTAATTTCCTTGCTTTTTACTTGTTGATAGGTTAGGCCTAATCCAGGATAAACTGGAAGTGTCGCCATCGAATCTAAATAGGCTTTTTCCTTAACGGCGTCGCCTTTGGCATACTCTTTGGCTTTTTTCTCTACATTATAAGTAACTAGATTAAACGAAAGTGAATACAGACAGACAATACCCAATAGTATTGCCATAAATTTAATAAAACCTTTACCTTGCATTTGTTTGTCTTTTGTATATAATTTTTTCTATAGTATGCTGTTTTTAAACAAGTCGGCAAATCTAATTATTTTTTTAAATAATAGGACTTCTTATTGTAATTTTATTAAGGAAGTTCGACTACAGGCGTTCGAGCGTTGAAAAAGTATAGCTAAATGCGTTTTTTTCGTCGGGAGAATGGCTTTCTTTATCGGTTTCCGTCCATTCGTTCCTATCGATTTCTGGAAAAAATGCATCTGCATCGAACGATTGATGCACGGTAGTGAGGTAAATTTTTTGTGCCAAAGGCAAAGCTGTTTTATAGATTTCGGCACCGCCGATTATAAACACTTCATTTTCATCGGCGCATAAGGCAATTGCATCGTTAAGGCTATTCACCACCGCTACGCCCTCAAGCTGTAGGTCGCTTTGGCGGGTAATGATGATATTCCGTCTGTTTGGCAAGGGCCTGCCAATAGAATCGTAGGTTTTACGGCCCATGATAATCGTATGGCCTGAGGTAATTTGTTTAAAGTGCTTGAGGTCTGCAGGCAAGTGCCACAGCAATTCATTGTTTTTGCCGATGGCATTGTTTTCGGCTATGGCTACTACTAGGGATAATTTCATTAGTTGATTAGAGGGTTCTAGATGATGCAAAGGTAGATGTACAAATGAATTAGGAAGAACTTATTTTCCAACATAGTGCTGTTATTCGAATTTGGTTTGTACTATAAGTTATCTTCGCCTCACTGCCGGCTGGGCTAGTCCTTTTGTCTTGAAACAAAAGTGACCAAAAGTTCAAGGCCTCAAACCTTTGTTGCAATTGCTAAATCTACGCGCTAGTGGCGCAAGGCCAAGCCGTGGTTACGGTAGTGCTTGAACTGTATTAGTGCACCACTTTTGCGCCCTTGCTGTTAATTGCAAAATGAAAGGTAGTGTAACGCTTCGATTTGCCCTTGCTTCCAAAGTTTTATAGGCCGGAAGGCAATTCGCCATTCCCCTCCCATGGAGGGGTGCCTGAAAGGCGGGGTGGTTGAGATGATGATTTATGAGATAGGTACGACCCCTAATGACTAATGAACTAGTGAACCAATGAACACTTATTAAACCGCAACAATTCCTTTAATATGTGGGTGCGGATCGTAATCTTTTAGGGCAAAGTCTTCGAATTTGAAGTCGAAAATGTTTTTGACTGCTGGATTGATTTCCATGGTTGGCAATGGCCTTGGATCTCTGCTCAATTGGAGCCTGGCCTGTTCGATGTGGTTGTTGTACAAATGGGCATCGCCAAGGGTATGCACAAAATCGCCATATTCCAATCCGCAAACCTGCGCCACCATCATGGTTAGCAAGGCATAAGAAGCGATGTTGAAAGGAACGCCCAAGAAAATATCCGCACTGCGCTGGTACAGTTGGCAGCTCAATTTACCTTCGGCTACGTAAAATTGGAAAAAGGCATGGCAAGGTGGCAAAGCCATGTTTTCTACTTCGGCCACGTTCCAGGCTGATACAATAATCCTTCTTGAATCAGGATTGTTTTTGATCATGTTTACGATTTGGCTGATCTGATCAATGGTTTGGCCATCGGGTTTTGGCCACGAGCGCCATTGTGAGCCATAAACGGGACCTAGGTTGCCATCGGCATCTGCCCATTCGTCCCAGATCCTTACGCCATTGTCTTTCAGGTATTTGATGTTGGTGTCGCCACTCAAAAACCAAATGAGCTCATGAATAATAGATTTGAGGTGCAGTTTTTTGGTGGTGACCATCGGAAAGCCCTCCTGCAGGTTAAAACGCATCTGATAGCCGAAAACGCTAATGGTGCCTGTTCCTGTACGATCGTGTTTTTGCGTGCCATGGTCTAGCACATGTTGCATCAAATCTAAATACTGTTTCATAATCTTTTAAAGCCGAGCGAGCTCTACCCGCTAGCATACAAAGTTAAGCAATTTTAGCTCCTTGGCGACTGAGGTTTTTCTTAACATTTGGTCATTTTTCCAATTCGTAAAAAAATAAATTAGCTTTGGACATCAAATAACCGTCATTATGCTCAGAAAAATAGCGCTGTCTTTTGTTTGCCTCCTGTTGGCTACTGGTGTTTTTGCACAGTCGCCAAAAGCGTTGCAATTGTCTGATGCCGCTTTGGCCCTCACTAAACAGAAGGTGGTTTACGATCCGGCCTATTTTAAAATTCCCTATCCCAATGGCGACGTGCCCGCTGGAAAAGGCGTTTGCACCGATGTGGTGATCAGGGCCTATCGTACCTTGGGCACCGATCTGCAAAAGGAAGTGCATGAGGATATGAAGCGTAATTTTAAGCTTTATCCCAAAGATTGGGGACGTAAAACTCCAGATCCAAACATCGACCACCGCAGGGTATATAACCTGATGGTGTTTTTTGGAAGAAAGGGCACCAAACAAACCATGAGCAAAAAGACGGAAGATTACAAGCCGGGCGACATCGTCTGTTGGAACCTGAGCGGCAATATCTCGCATATTGGTTTAGTGGTCAATAAAAAATCGGCCGATAACAAAAGATACCTTATCGTACACAACATTGGCAACGGGCAGGAAATCTCAGATTGCCTGTTTTCATGGAAAATCATCGGCCATTATCGGTATAAGATCTAATGGGCAATTCTTCAATCTAAAATTTAAATCTAAAATCGTCAATTTAAAACATGCTCGCTTTTGCCAATGCCAAGATCAATTTAGGGTTGTTGCTTACCGAAAAGAGGAGCGATGGTTACCATAACCTGGAAACGGTGTTTTATCCCATCAAATTGCATGATGTGATAGAACTGGTGGATGCAGACCATACTTTTTGTACCATCAAGGGGATCGATATTCCCGGCGATGCCGCAGACAACCTCTGTTTAAAGGCTTTTAAGCAATTACAGGCCGATTTTAACCTGCCACAGCAGCAAATCATCTTGTTGAAGAATATTCCTGTTGGAGCAGGCTTGGGTGGCGGCTCTGCAGACGCTGCTTTCCTGATCAAGCTGACAAATGAAAAGTTTGAATTGGGGATGAGTATTGAGCAAATGCAGGATTATGCCCGTGTTTTAGGGGCTGATTGTGCCTTTTTCATTGTAAACCAGCCTGCCTATGCCTACGAGAAGGGCGATCGATTTGAAAGCGTTGAAATAGATCTTTCCAAATATTTCATGGTATTGGTTAAGCCATCGGTGCACGTATCAACTGCTGAAGCTTATCGTAACGTAAAAGTAAACCAGCCTTCGGTTTCCCTCAAAGATTTGATACATTTGTCCATTGCCGAATGGAAAACAAGGATAGTTAACGATTTTGAGGCCTCGGTTTTTGCCCAATATCCGCAAATTGACGAAATAAAAACAAAGCTTTACGCCGCAGGTGCTACATTTGTGCTCATGAGCGGCAGCGGCTCTTCGGTGTTTGCAATTTTTGAGCAGCCTGTTTCCCTGCCGGAACTAGAACAAGAGAACCTGGTTTTTTATGATGTTTGAGGAAGAGGGAAGATGGAAAAGGTAAGATGGAAAAGGGAAAATGTAAGAGGTAAGATGGAAGAGGGGTTGCAAACTGTTAACTGAAAACTAACCAGGTCTTGCTACTTGATACTATATCTGGGTAAGATGGAAGAGGGATTGCAAACTGTTAACTGTTAACTGAAAACTAACCAAGTCTTGCTACTCGATACCTGCTACTTGATACTATATCTGGGTAAGATGGAAAAGGTAAGATGGAAGATGGAAAAGGGAAGAGGGAAGATGGATTGCAAACTGTTAACTGAAAACTAATCAAGTCTTGCTACTTGCTACTTGATACTTGATACTGTATCTGGGTAAGATGGAAAAGGGATTGCAAACTGTTAACTGAAAACTAACCAGGTCTTGCTACTCGATACTTGCTACTTGATACTAATAATACAACATGGAGATTAATCTCAGCCGCAAAAGCGGAAAATTCAATTTTGAAGCTGTAAATGAAAATGGATTTACGGTAGAGTTAGATGCCAAGCCGGCCATTGGTGGCGAAGGCAAGGGCTTTAGGCCTATGGAAACCCTTTTGGTTGGCCTAGGGGGATGCAGCGGCATCGACGTTGTAAACGTGTTGACCAAACAAAAAGAGCCTTTAGATGATATCAAAATCAATATCAAGGCAACGCGTAAGGACGAAGAAATGCCTCCGATTTTTGATGTAATCGATATCCATTTTGAACTTTATGGCGATCTAAGCGTAGCCAAGGTAGAAAGAGCCATCCAAATGACTTTTGATAAATATTGTTCTGTTTCCAATATCCTCGGCCGTTCGGCGACCATTAATTTTTCTTACGCAATTAAATAAAAAAAAATACGGCGTCTCGATACTTGATACTAATATCTTGATACTTGACACCCACATCTCGATACTAATAATACAATGAAAAACGAAAATTTTGAAACCATAGCCATCCGTACCCAAATTGAAAGAAGCCTGCACAAAGAACATTCTTCGCCCATCTTTTTAACCTCAAGCTACAAGTTTGATGATGCCGAAGAAATGCGTGCGCTTTTTGCCAATGAGAAGGAAGGAAACGTATACAGCCGTTACTCAAACCCAAATACTTCAGAGTTCATTGAAAAAATGTGCTTGTTAGAGGGGGCAGAAGACGGTTTTGCAACGGCAACGGGTATGGCTTCTATTTTCACTACTTTCGGTGCTTTTCTAAAAAGTGGCGATCATATCGTATCAAGTCGTTCTGTTTTCGGTTCCACCCACCAGTTGCTGACGAATGTATTTTCTAAATGGGGCGTTACTTTTGATTATGCCGATTTAGACAAACCTGATGATTGGGAGGGACTGATCAAGCCAAATACCAAGATCATTTTTGTAGAAACCCCATCAAATCCTGGAATTGATATCATCGATTTGGAATTTTTAGGCGCTTTGGCTAAAAAACACAATGTGCTTTTGGTAGTTGACAACTGTTTTGCTACCCCATACCTGCAACAGCCGATCAAATTGGGCGCGCACATTTCCATCCACTCGGCTACGAAATATATCGATGGCCAAGGTCGCGTTTTGGGAGGCATTATTTTGGGTAGCAAAGAGCTGATTGCTGAAATTGTTGCATTTGCACGTCACAGTGGACCTTCTTTGTCGCCGTTTAATGCTTGGATTTTATCGAAAAGCTTGGAAACATTGGCCGTTCGTATGGATCGCCATTGCGAAAACGCCTTGAAGGTTGCCGAATATTTGGAGAAGCACCCTAAAATCAAATTGGTGAAATATCCGTTCCTGCCATCGCATCCACAATATCAAATTGCCAAAAAGCAAATGAAACAGGGTGGAGGCATCGTAACTATTGTAGTGAATGGCGGTGTAGAAGGAGCGCGCAAATTTATGGACGGGCTTCAGATGTTCTCGATTTCTGCAAACCTGGCCGATACGAGGTCTATTGCTACGCATCCGGCTACGAGCACCCATAGCAAACTTACCGAAGAGGAACGCAATATCGTTGGGATAGAGCAGGGATCAATCCGCTTGTCTATCGGCTTAGAGCATATCGACGATATTTTGTCGGACATTGAACAGGCGCTTGCCTAGTTCATTGGCTCGTTAGTTTATTTTAATGAATTCGCCGGTTTCATTTATTGTTGGAAGGTATTGGCTGTTGAATTGTTCAAATGCTGTATTAACTTTACACTTTCAACGCTAAACTTTCAACTTGTCGAGATGAACGACTGCGACTTTATTATTTCCGAGCTTAAATCCCTTTCAGATCCGGCACATCACCAGAAAATGCTTCATTTTGGCGTTGATAATACCCATGCTTTTGGGGTGAGTATGCCGAAGGTAAGGGCGCTGGCCAAACAGATCCGCAAGAATCAGGAGCTTTCGCTCGAACTTTGGAAAACAGGAATCCATGAGGCCAGGATTTTGGCGACGATCATTGGCGACTATAAATTGGTAACCGAACAGCAAATAGATAGCTGGACAAACGATTTTGCTTCTTGGGATGTATGTGATCAGGCCTGTGGAAATCTGTTCGTTAAAACGCCTTATTTCAAGCCGAAGGCTTTGGAGTATACCCAGGCAGAAAAGGAATTTGTAAAGCGCACCGGTTTTGTGCTCATGGCCGAAGCAGCCGTGCACCTGAAAAAGGAACCCAACGAAACATTCTTGGCCTTTTTTCCAATCATAGAACGGGAAGCCTGGGACCATCGGAATTTTGTGAAGAAGGCTGTGAATTGGGCCTTGAGGCAAATGGGCAAGCGCAATGCGTTTTTGTATGAACATGCCATCGCCACCGCTGAAAATATTTTAGCCCAACAAAACAAAAAAGCCAATTGGATAGCACTTGATGCCCTGCGAGAACTAAGGAACAAAGGGCCTAAGATAGAGTCCTGAGTCTGTAGTCCTGAGTCCGATTGTGATGAGTCATTTTCGAAACTAGACTTCGGACTTCCGACTTTCTGACTTCTGACTTTCCGACTTCGGATTCCCAACTAAGAACAGCCTCAAGAAATATAATCCCGATCCTCGTCGCTCAAAATAGACTTGTTTTCTACAGGTTGGTGTTTTTCGATTTCGGTGTCGTAGCTAGACAAGGTTTTTTTCGGTCTTCCGGCAATGAAGCCTAAAATAAAGCCGATCAAGATGCAAACTCCAATAACGATAAGCTTTGAGATGTACACTTCTTTTCCGAAGATAAAATCGAAGGGAACGGCTTCCCTGTTCACGAACAAGAAAGTGGTCAGCAGTGCAGTAACAACGATGATGAAGATGGTTTTTGCTTTCATATTTAGAAACTGTAGTTGAATATAAACTCTAAGATAGGGTTTTGATTGTAAATTTTATTCACAAAAACGGCCCTTAGACCCAAATCTATAACAGGTTGATAGCGCAAAAGGTTTAAGCTGCTGCGTAATTCGAGTCCAAAAGTTTTAGGCTCGCCCAAATTGGTCTCGGTACCAATGTTCTCGTAGTGGCTAAAAAACCCACCCCTAAAATTCCTGATGTAGGCCAAAGAGCCGATCTCCGCATCTGGAAAAGCAATTGGAAAACGGTAGCTGAGCAGGAGTGTGTTTTTCAGCTCGCTCCTTGCCCTGATCTGCCCATAGCCATAAACCGTATTGATTTCATTATTGCCCTTGAGTGAACCGCTGCTTTCCTGATAGTTGAAGCTGGCCATGAACGAATGGTTTTTGAATAAGCCGGGAAAATAGAGGGCGCTTTCGAAAGCGATCAAATCGCCATTCAATTGCTTGTCGAAGGGTTGGTTGTAATAGGTGAAGGTAACAGACTGCGCCCATTTTGGGGCCACGTCCCGCTCGGCCGCACGTACACTGTGGCCAAGGCCCAAACGGTAGCTCATCGGAAATTTGAGTGTATTGTTGAAAAGCTTTGCTTCTAATGGCTCGAAATTTCTTTGGGTATAGCTCGTTCCGATCTCGCCCAAAAAACTGTAGTTGTGGTTGTAGGCGTTTACGTTCAAGGGCACACTGGCTTTTAACTCGAGCATGTTTTCTCGCCAGTTGGCTTCGCGGATCTGTCCGTTAAGACGGTAATAAGCCAAGCGTGGACGGTTCCTAAAAGTAGCGCTCAACACCGGATACAGGCTTTTGTAAGTCAATCCGGCATTGTACTCCAGCTTTCTCAAATCGCTATGATAGCTTACGCCACCAAAAAAATCCATGGTGTTCAGCAAATCGTTTGATTTAAGCGCGATGCCAAGTCTGTCGTCGTCATCAACCGTTGGGCTGACGCTGTGAAAGGAAAAAGAGTGTGCCAATGGGCTGTATGGCTTAGAAACGTAAGTACTGTCGGGGATTTGCTTAAACACGTCGCCTGTATTTTCCTGCGCTTCGGCAGCTTCGCCAAAATAAACGAAATGGTTGGCCTGAATGGCTTTTGCTTCGATCGGGGCCTTTGCAATTTCGTAGCCCATGGCCTGGTAGTTGTTGAAAAGGATCGACTTTCCATCCGGAGTTAAATTTGCATTAAACGCGCCGTATTTTGCTGACGTTAGAGCGACGATCTTTTTGTCAGCAGGTGTTACCTCGTAAATATTGCCAAGCCCGCTTAAATGGGCGTTAAATGCGATTTTATCGCCAATGAATATCGGTCTGCTCAGCTGTTGCTTCGTGGGTGTGATAATTTCCTCGGTTTTGCCCGTTTCGTCAGCCAGCCAGAGCGACTTGCCTGCTTCGTTTACCGCAACCCAGCTCAGCTTTGAGCCATCGGCATTGAGGGCTGGAGTTTGCAGGATATGATTTGAAGGATTAGCATAGGTCTTCGTTATTTTTCCGCTGGCAATGTCGATCGCCACCAAATTAAATTGATTGCTCAGGTCTGCCTGTACGGCCAGCAATTTTTTTCCGTCTCCAGAAAGCGTAGGAGAGAAGAGCCTGCTCCTGAACGTGAGCTGCCGTTTGCTTTTCGTGGTAAAATCGTAAAGACAGATGACGCTGTAGTTTCGCTGCCTGTAGCGTGGGTCGTACCTGATCTCGTCCCAAACCAAAAGATTGTTGGCATAACTGAACCAAGCCTGTTCTTGGTAGCCGATTTTGAAGAGCCTTTCCTCGCTTTGATTTTCATTGACCAAGACAAATCCTGATACTTCGCCTTTGCTTTCCTTGAGCGCGAGCACTTGGCCATTGGGCAGTGCGGTAGGCAGGTAGTAGTTGGTGGCAATTCGAGACGGACGATTGAGACTTTGGTAATTGTTGCCTAGGTTTTGTTCGTCTTGTTGTTGCCAATCTTTTTTCAATTGCTCCAAAGTGTGGAGGTAAAATTTTCTGGTATTGTAGCCGGTGTATTTTTTTAGGCTCTGCGAAAAAGGGTAGAGGCGGAGTGGCCGACGGTGGATGTCGCCCAACAAGCTGTCGACGATTCCTTTTCCAAATTCTTTGCGGAGCTGCGAAGTGAGTAGGTAGCCCAATTGGTAGTAGCCCGGGGTCTGGTCTTTGTTCGATCCGAAGTAAGCTTTCGAGTAAGAAAAATTTTGTCCGCTCAGTAGCGAAGCCCTGAAAGGCATGACCCATGAAGGCTGCCTGCCGCGACCCGCATGGGTGAGGGAAGTCTCGGTGCTCACCGCATCGCCTTCGAAGAACCAAGTGGGGATGCTCGCACCCAAGTAGGCGAAGTAAATTTCTTCGGGAAAAGGGTGGGCCTGGCCACCCGTAATTTTGTCGAATTGGGCAACGTGCCTGAGCTCGTGAACTGCCAAATTATTGAGCCAATCCTGACTGTCAAATTGCTGGGGTGGAGTGGTGTTGAATTGCGACTTTTTTGGGGCCAGTTGAACAAAGCCATTTGCGATGGTTCCGCGGTTCTGAAACACGATAGGGATGCTCGTTTTTTGTCGCTCTAAACTACGGCCTACATAAGGGTAAATATGGGTAATAGTATTGGCCATTCTTTGGGCCTCTTTTTCGAGTTCGCTCGGATAGATCAGCCTGAAGCCATTGTGCTGAATCTGGCGCCATTTTACACTAAGTGGGTTTTGTTCGCTGTCGAAAATTTGGCCAAAACCGCTAAATGAAATAAAACTTAATATGAGTATGGTTAAAAGTCTGATTTTCAATTTATTTATTGCTATATTAAGTTTCATTAAGATGTGTTGCTAAAATTTTTAGTTTTTCAGAATTTTAAATCGATCTTTTATTTGATGTTTTAATTTAAGTTAAATTTTTTAAAATACTGATTTACATATTTTTATGATGTTTATATAAATCAACATAATCTACGGTATTTTATTGGAATTTATGCTGTTGAAGGTGTTTTTTTACAGCTTTAAGGAAATCAGAGAACGTTTTTAAAACCTGCTATTAAGGTACACTATTTCCTTCGGATTTTAAGCAAATTTTTTCGGTAAATTTTTACACATGTATACGTTTCTTCACACCCCTACCCTAGGATTGGATTGTAGAAATCGACTAAAAATCGATGAAAAAACTACTTGGTTTTTGTCAGTTTGAGGTGTGATTTGTTGTCTGGTTTTAACGCCAATTTTGCTTGAGTTGAAGCTTAAAAAATAAGCGTTTTGAAGACGGGTATAACTCCTGTTTCACTGACAAAAATAAGCTGATTTTTTGATGTCGGATTTGGCTATTTATTTATGCTAGGAGCTGGTGAAAACATGTCTTTGTTGAAGTCCTTTTTGAGGTTGTATACAGGGCAAAAATGATGGTTAAAAGTGATGCATTTGCTTGATATATGGAATGGTTTTTCCAGTGAAATATTGGATTGGAATCAGGTTTTAATCTAGTGTTTTTTATGGTTGATGTTAATGAAGTATGGGGTAAATTCGTTGATTTTTTCTGGTAAATCAGGAGCTTTGGAGATAGGAGATGAGGTAAAAACTAGGGCTTCAATCCATCAGTTTTAATGGTTGGATACCCTAATTTTTAGCTGAATTTTAAAACCTATCTTGGTAAATGAGCTGTTTTTTGAGGTTGAAAATTTGAAAAACAGATGGTATTATTGCATTTTTCTGAGTTTATTTCCAGCTATGTGTCTATGTGGTGATTAAAATCTTAGGTACTATTAGGTGTCTTAGATGGTTTAAAAACTGGCTTTTTTTTTATAGGATGTTATCATATAAGGCATTTAAGACCATGTTAATTGTGGCATTGTTATTAACCACATAGGCACATAGCTTAGATAGCCCTTTTTGTTCCTTGTTGCATATTATTAACCACATAGGCACATAGCTTAGATAGCTCTTTTTGTTCCTTGTTATAATATTCTTAAATGTCCTTATGTGTCTTAAATGGCTGAAAATCGGCTCTCTATGGCATATAAGACACTTAAAATTATCGTAGTGATAGGTTGTTGTTGACAATAGGCAGAGCGATTGGAAAGCTGTTTATGCCCATTTGTGATTAATAATTTTACGTGTTTTTTAATTGGTTAAACGACTAAAATTGAGTCCAAAGCTAAGCCCTATTGCGACGGTTTTTGTAGATCGGATAGATGAAAACGGCAGCCAAAATGAGTAGAGATCCTAGGTAAAAACCGCCTGTCATCTGCTCTCTTTGACCAAACAAAATGAAGGCCAAAACGATGCCATATACCGGCTCCAAATTGGTGATGAGCGCTACGCGAAATGCCGATAAGGTGCGCATAACCGATACCCCTGCAACGTAGGCCAGGGCCGTGCAAATGGTACCTAAAACCAAGAGGTAAAACCAGTCCATCAAGCTTAAATTAAAGGTCTCTGTGAGCAGGCTTTTGTCGAATAGACGGTAAATACTGATCCAGAAAAAGGCGCCGGCAAGCTCATAAAATCCAATGATGCTAGGGTTGTTTTTTTGCACCAGAGTGGAGTTAATGGTTGAAAAAAAGCTGGCGGCTACTGCAGACAATAGTCCAAAAATAATGCCTGTAGTGTACTTGGTTTCGAATTTAAAGATGAGGTAAATGCCCAAAATGATGAGTAATCCCACAAAGATATCGCCTTTAGAAATGGCATGTTTTTTTATTAAAGGCTCTAAAATGGCGATGAAAAGCGTAACGGAGGAGAGGCAAATCAAGCTTACGGAAACATTGGCTACCTTAATAGAATGGAAGAAAAAGATCCAATGGGTAGCTACGATACTGCCTGTAAAAAAGAATTTTAGAAACTGCGTACGGGTGACCTTGATGCTGGTCTTGCTCAGTTTAAAGTAAACGAATAAAGTAATGGAGGCAATTAAAACCCTATACCATACCATTTGCACGGCGCTAATGGAAATGAGTGCGCCTAAAATGCCCGTAAAACCCCAAATAAAAACGGTGAGGTGTAAAATTAATAGGTTTCGATTGGTGCTTGGAGTGGCTTTAAGGTCTGATTTCATTTTACTTTGGTGCTCTTCGCAGCAAATATAAGCCTAGCAAACCAAAAAAGACTGTAGGAAGCAATGTTGCCACGAGTGGGGGCAGTCCGCCTTTGGTAGAAAACATCTTGGCAAATTGGGTAAAAACGATGTACGCAAAACTCAAAATGATGCCAATTCCCAATGGCAAACCTACGCCACCACGTACTTTTCGCGATGACAGGGCAACGCCGATTAACGTCAATACAAATGCCGACAAAGGCTGAAACCAGCGTTTATACTGTTCAAAAAGCAAATCGCTCATTACGCCAGACCCTCTGATCCTTTCCTTTTTGATCTTATCGGAAAGTTCTTTATTGGTCATGCTTTCAAATACGTTCTGGTACACTGAAAAATCATCCGGACGCATATCTAAAACCGTATCTTTTTGTTTGTAGTTGGCATAAACCATCGATTCTTTGAGGGCATCTACATTTCTGATGGTGTAATTGCTAAGTTTCCAGGTTCTCTTAACCGAATCCCAGGTAATCTGTTCGGCCATCAGCTTTTTCTTTAAAATATCGCCTTTAAACTTGTCTAGCGAAAAACGATAGCCAATATTGGTCTTGTTGTCGAAATTATCGATGTAGATATAGGTGTTGCTATCCACTTTCATGTGGATATTCATTTTAATATAAGGGTCTTTGTCGTTTACAACCTCGTTTTCGAACTTGTTTTTGATCTTGTTGGTGTAGGGAAGTACGTATAGGTTAGAGAACAGGTTGACCGAAAAAATGATAAATGCCGAGATGAAATAGGGCCTTAAGAAGCGATTAAAACTCACGCCTCCACTTAAAATAGGCACAATTTCGGTCTGGTCGGCCATTTTAGCCGTAAAGAAAATTACGGCTATGAAATTGATCAACGGCGAAAGCATGTTTACATAAAATGGTATCGAACCGGCGTAGTATTGGGTAATGGTTTCCCAAATGCTCATGTTTTTCTCCAGAAAATCATCCAATTTCTCAGACAAATCGAAGATCACAATAATCACAACAAAGATGGCCAGGGTATAAATAAAGGTACCCAGGTACTTGCCAATGATGTAGCCGTCAATAATTTTAATGCGTCGCCTAATGAAATTCATTATAATTTATTGCCTAATATACTCACCATTTTGTTCTTCCAAGTGTAAAATTCGCCCGAAATGATTTTTTCGCGTGCTTCTTTTACCAGCCACAAATAAAAATGAAGGTTATGCAAGGTAGCGATTTGAGCGCCTAAAATTTCCTTAGAATGCATCAAGTGCCTTAAATAGGCTTTAGAATAAACCTGATCGGCAAAAAGATCGCTTTCGGCATCAATTGGCGAGAAATCGCTTTCCCATTTTTTGTTGCCGATGTTGATGATGCCATTTCTGGTAAAAAGCATGCCGTTACGGGCATTTCTGGTAGGCATTACGCAATCGAACATATCTATTCCAAGCGCAATATTCTCTAATATATTAATCGGTGTACCCACGCCCATGAGGTAACGAGGCTTGTCTACAGGCAAAATATCGCATACAACTTCTGTCATGGCATACATTTCCTCGGCAGGTTCGCCAACTGATAAACCACCAATGGCATTGCCTTCTCGGCCCATAGAAGCGATAAACTCGGCCGATTTCATCCTCAAATCCTTATAAACCGAACCTTGTACAATGGGGAAAAGCGTTTGCTCGTAGCCATATTTTGGCTCGGTTGTATCAACGCGCTCGCAGCAGCGTTTAAGCCACCTATGGGTCATGTTTAGCGAATTGGCCGCATACCTATAGTCGCAAGGATAGGGCGTACACTCGTCAAAAGCCATGATGATATCGGCACCAATGGTTCTTTGGATGTCCATGGCATATTCTGGCGTAAACAGGTGCTTAGAGCCATCAATATGTGAGCGAAAAGTAACGCCTTCTTCTTTGATTTTACGCACTTTGCTTAACGAATAGACCTGATAGCCACCACTGTCCGTTAAAATAGGCTTGTCCCAGCCAATGAATTTATGCAATCCGCCGACAGGTTCTAAAACTTCTAATCCTGGCCTCAGGTAGAGGTGATAAGTGTTACCTAGTATAATTTGGGCCTCGATATCGTCCTTAAGTTCTCTTTGGTGCACTGCCTTTACTGTTCCGGCCGTGCCTACAGGCATAAAAATAGGGGTTTGTATTTCGCCATGGGCGGTAGTAATTACGCCGGCCCTGGCCTTGGATGACGGGTCTTTAGCCTGTAAATCAAATTTCATCTGTTCTGTATTTGTTCGCCATAATGATTTTCATGGCATTGCTTCCTCTTCAAAAATCCGACAAAAATAGCAAGAATATTCCTTTTTTAAGGCCATTGCGCCCTGTTGTTTTGAAGCTTGGCTAGAAACAACGTCTAAAACCTATAATAATTATGTGTTTTTTAAACATGGCCTTAATTTTTTATCAACATAAAGCTGGTTTACAGATTAAAAATGAGAGATTTGTTGGCTTTCAGAAATACCATCGTGGAATTAAATATATTAGAGATTAGCCTGCTCGGCGCTTTTGTTTTTTGTTTTTTGATACAGCTCTATTTTAGCCTGTTTGTGCATGCTAAACTGGCCAATTTTAGGGTGGAGGAGCTTCCCGAGCGTGCAGTTAATCCGATCAGCGTAATTGTATGCGCCCGAAATGAAATCCAAAATCTTCAAAAATACCTGCCAAGCATTTTAAATCAGGATTATCCACAATTTGAAGTTGTGGTGGTTAACGATCGTTCTTGGGATGGAACAAAGGAATTTCTGGAAGAAATGGACAAGCAATACGCCCATTTGAAAGTCGTTACCGTGGCAGAAGGCGAAAAGTTTATTGCGGGTAAGAAATTTGCCGTAACCATGGGCATCAAAGCAGCAAGTTATGAATGGCTGGTGTTTACAGATGCCGATTGCGAGCCAGCTTCGAACAATTGGCTAATGGGCATGCAACAGCCTGCTGAGAGCGATATACAGCTTGTGTTGGGTTATTCGCCTTATTTCAAAAAAAGGAACCTGTTGAACTGCCTGATCAGGTTCGAAACTTTTTTTACGGCAGTTAATTACCTTTCTTTTGCCCTTAAAGGCATGCCTTATATGGGCATTGGCCGAAATATGGCCTATAGAAAATCGCTTTTCTTTAAGAATAAAGGCTTTGCGGCCCATATGCATATCCCATCGGGAGATGACGACCTGTTTGTGAATGCACATGCCAATGCACACAATACGGCCATTAGGATAAATAAGGAAACACATGTGTGGAGCGAGCCTAAAACCTCATTTATAACCTATTTAAGGCAGAAAAAAAGACATGTTGGTGCAGGCAAGTTCTATAAGCCCAAGCATAAATTCATCTTGTCGATGCAAATTGCGGTACAGTTTCTATTTTATATGTTAGGTATTGTACTTGTTTGTTTGTCAGCTACGCGTTACCTAGGGATTGGTATTTTTGTATTGAGCATTTTGATCAGGAGCTTTGTTTATCCCCGCTTGTTAAAGCGCCTTAATTACGGTGAATTGCGCTGGTGGTTTCCTATATTGGATCCTATCTTATTTGTTTTTCTGGTGCTTAATGCCTTTCTGTCTATATTTGTGAAAAAAGTAAAGTGGAAATAAATCGCTGATCATGTCTGATATTAAACCAACCATCGTTTTAAAGTATTTTAAGGAACTTAGCGAAAAGCAAATTGCGCAGTTTGAGCAATTGTATGATTTATATAGCTTCTGGAATGCGCAAATCAATGTAATTTCTAGAAAAGATATCGATGAGCTGTACGAACGCCACATCCTGCATTCTTTGGGCATCGCCAAGTTTTGTACTTTTAAAGCTAGAGAAAAGGTACTGGACGTAGGTACTGGAGGTGGTTTTCCCGGTATCCCTTTGGCAATTTTATTTCCGGAAACACAGTTCCATTTAGTCGATTCGATTGGAAAAAAGATCAAGGTAGTGACCGAAGTGGCTGCTGCATTGGGCTTAAGCAATGTAAAGGCGAGCCATTTAAGGGCAGAACAAGTGACCGATAAATATAATTTTATCGTGTCAAGGGCAGTAACCCGATTGATCGATTTTTACCCTTGGATAAGAGGCAAATTTGCCAAAGAAAACATCAATGCCATTCAAAACGGCATTCTTTACCTCAAAGGTGGAGATTTGACGGAAGAGATCAAGGAATCGAAACTGAAAGCAGAATTGCACCCGCTTTCAGTGTATTTTGAAGAAGATTTCTTTGAAACCAAATACGTAGTTTATATCCCGCAATAAGCTTGCTGAAATCGTTATTGCTATAGATTGGCATTAATCAGCTTTTCTATTTCTTTTTGCTGCTGTTTTTCTCCGTCTTTTGTAAAGCCTGTCTTCTTGTAAGCTACATTTCCATTTTTGTCAAAAATAAAGATCGTAGGATAGCCTGAAAACCCAAAAATGTAATCAGGTAACAGTAAAGGATTCTTGTTTCTGGGCACGCCTCGTCCATCAAAAAATGCCCCTTCTTTTTTGAGTGATATCATTTTTTGAGTGGCATCTTTTATAAAATAAACAGGTAGTTTAAAGCTGTCAAGTTTCGAAAGTTGCTTGAAATAATCATAGGTTTGATTATTGGCCGTATTTCTGTTTTCGGTCAAAGGCCTTACAAATGCGCTATCTGTTATTGTAATCGTCATAAAGCAGACATTTGGATTGCTTTTGTACTTGGCATACAGCTGATGAAGCATATTCATCTCTTCAAAACAGGCTCCACAGGGAATAAACCAGAAATCTATAAAAGTTACTTTTTCCTTGCCCATTGTCTTCAAATCTGTTGCTTTTCCGCTTAAATCATAAATTGAAAGCTGAGGCATTGATTTGATCGTTCTTTTCTTTGGTTTTTGGGCAAATGAAGATAGGGATAACAATAATAGACCTACAAATACAGTAATTCTGACCATGTTGTGTCGATGAGGTTAAATAACAAACCCATCTACCCATGAAGAGCAGAAGGGCTGTACTAAAAAAATGTTTGTTCGGTTTTAAGGCTGTTTTTTGGCCGGAAGCAGTTCTAGCGTAATTGACTTGGTCTCTTTTTTAGGGTCTTTTGTGCTAGGTTTGACAGTCATGTATTGCAGTTTTCGCTGCCCATCTTTAGCTTCAGGGCTTTTGTAGGTATTATTTAAGTTTTGATAAACTTCTTTGGTCGAATGAAGATCTTTACCGTCGGATTTTGTTTGTTTTGCAGCAATTGAATAGTAGATTTTTTGATCAGATTTGAGATTTTGAAAATCCTGTTCAGTATTGGCATTCCCCTGTTGGCTTTCTTTTAGCGATTTAAGGTATATTGTTTTAACTTTTTCTGCGTCAGTACTTGCTACGGTTACACTTGGTAAAGCTGCAAGTTTTGCTTTTAAATCGGCATCGTCGTTGCCTTCTTTTTTAGAATCTGGCTTAACAATCGGCGGTGGAAACTTTACAATATCTTTTTTCGTTTTATACTTGCTTTTTGCGCCCGGTGGGGGTGGTTTAACTGCGGGTGCATCGGGTTTGACAATTGGTGGTGGAAATTTAACCGCATCTTTTGGCTCTCCTGGAGCTTGAGCTGCTTTGTCGGGCTTAACAACGGGTGGAGGAAACCTGACCGTTTTTACCGTTGGTGGCGGCGGCTCGATGGCAGGCGCATCAGGTCTTGTCTTATAGGCCTTAGCTTTTGGTGGTGGAAACTTAACCTGGTCTTTTTTTGCCTTTTTAATGTCTTGCACCTTAACTTCCTGCAGTTTGAGGTTCTCTGTCTTTACATCTTGTTTTTTAACATTCTCTACTTTTGGCACTTCCTGCACTAGGGCTTCGGTAGCTTTATTTTTCTCCGGAAATAAATCTACGTAACCATAATCTTTTGTAAATGCCATTGTTGAGGTACAGAGCATTGCGCCGCCCAAGGGTAGGGCCAACAACAACTTGAGCCTGGCCCAATTGGTTGTTCTTTTCTTGTTTAACATGTTAATTCTCCTTTTTAATATTGATTGATTGAAAATTTGGTTCGTAAGTTGCTGTGGCACAATGCCAAAGGAGTTTTCGATCAGGAACATCACATAATCGTGTTTCTGCTGATTGGTAGATGCGCTGAGTTCGTCTGCAATATATTCATGCAATAGTTTAACATCCCTCTTCATAAAATAGATGATCGGATTAAACCAGCAAATGATTTGCAAGAGCTCGAAGAACAATACATCTAAACTGTGTTTTTGTTTAATATGGACCAACTCATGCTTGAGTACAACTTGTTTTTGGGCCAGTTGGGGATGGATAAACAGCAGGTTAAAAAAAGAAAAAGCTTCGTTTTCATGTTTCAGTTCTACTAAGGTGAAGCTCTTGTTTCGGTGTTTTTTGGCACCCAGCCACAAGCCTATAATTTTTCCGACACCTAACAAAAGCTTAATGGCAAAGGCCAAAGCAATGATCATATATATGGCATATAGGTAATCGCTAAGCCCCATTGCAGGCTGTATAGGAGGGGATTGGGGTAAAATGATCATTTCATATACGATCGGGGCAGGTTTGAGGTAGCCTATTTGTAAGACGGGCAAAACGAAAGCCGTAAGGCTGCTCAGCAAAAGATAATAGCGGTTGCTATTATAAAAAGTCTGGTTTTGCAACAACAAACGGTAAAAACCGTAGAAAATGAGCAAATAGAGATTTGCCTCTAGCAAATAGTACAACCAATCCATTACTTGTCGTTTTTAAGTTTTTCGGCCAGTGCAATCAGCTCATCAAGCTCATTCATGTCCATGTTTTTTTCTTTTACCAGAAAGGATACCAGGCTTTGGTAATTGTTCTCAAAGTAATTGTTCATCACCTTGTCAAACGCAAAATGCTTGTACTGCTCTTCGCTGATCAGCGGGAAATAGATATGGGTATTGCCTACGGCCTTGTGCGAAATAAAGCCTTTGGTTTCCAAAACCCTGATCACAGTGGATACGGTGTTATAAGCTGGCTTAGGTGGATCCATCCGATCGATCACATCTTTGACGATGCCTTCATTCATTTCCCACAAAATCAACATGACCTGTTCTTCCGCTTTTGTTAACTCTCTCATTCTATTATTTTCTTATTACTTAATTTAAATTTACCACTATTTTTATAGTTAACAAACTATTTTTATAGTTTGGTTATAATTAATTGATTTACAGCTAAATAAAATTAATTCTTAAATCTAAATTTATTGATTATTTTAGATTTAATGAGTTTAACGCATCAAATAGCCCTTAGTCTGATCAAAGGTGTTGGCCCTATGTTGGCCAAAAACCTGTTCTTCCATTTTGGGAGTGCCGAAGCCGTATTCAAGGCCTCGAAACGTGAAATTAAACAGGTAGAGGGAATTGGTGATAAAATAGCAGATTCTATAGTGGGCACCGATGCTTTGGCAAAAGCGAAAATTCAGCTGGAATTTATTGACAAACACCAGATCCAGGTGCTTTTTTACCCAAATGAGAACTATCCCAAAAGATTAAGGAACTGCTATGACGCACCTTTGCTGCTCTATTATAAAGGTACTGCCGACTTAAATCAGCAACGCATTGTAAGCATAGTGGGCACGCGCAATGCCACGGCCTATGGAAAACAGCTATGCAAGCAACTGATCGAGGTGCTGCTCCCTTATGATGTAGTGGTGGTAAGCGGTTTGGCGTTGGGCATTGATGCAGCCGCCCATAAAGAAAGCCTTAATCAGAGGTTACCCACCGTAGGCGTGTTGGGTCATGGATTAGACCGCATTTATCCGGCAGCCCATAAAGAATTGACCCAGAAAATGGTACATCATGGAGGCTTGCTCACCGAATTTTTGCCAGGAACCAATCCCGATAGGGAAAACTTTCCCAAAAGAAACCGGATCATTGCCGGCATGAGCGATGTAACCGTAGTGGTAGAGGCTTCATTTAAAGGGGGCGCGTTGATTACCGCCGAGCTCGCCAATTCCTATAATAGAGATGTTTATGCCTTTCCGGGCAGGGTGAACGATGAATTTTCTGAAGGATGCAATTTCCTGATCAAAACCAATCGGGCAGGGCTTATTAACCATCCAAAAGACCTGATCTATTATTTGGGTTGGGACGATGAAATCCCCAAAAAGCAGGAAATCCAAGCCCAAATCCCTATCCACCTGAATAAGGAGGAACAATTGATCGTCGATATTTTAGCGGCTGACCCTTTAGGGATTGACGAGCTCAGCCTAAAGGCGAATACGCCTCAAAGCAAGCTGGCTATAACTTTGTTAACCCTCGAAATGCAAGGAATAATCGTTTCGCTGCCAGGCAAAATTTACAAGCTGGCCTAATTTTATAGTATAATTGTCTACTAATTTGGTAGCTTATGGAATTAAATTCCTTAAAATCGATTATTTAAAAATAATGTTTTAAATAAATATTAGTTTATAAAATACTAATCGCCAATGCGTAATTTTGTTGCATGTGGTACAATAACATTTTAGAAACCATTGGCAATACGCCTTTGGTTAAATTAAACAGCATTACTAAAGAAATACCGGCAACTGTATTGGCCAAAATCGAAACCACCAACCCGGGCAATTCGATTAAAGACCGTATGGCGGTAAAAATGATAGAAGATGCCGAGCAATCTGGAAAACTGAAACCCGGAGGTACGATTATCGAAGGTACTTCGGGCAATACAGGAATGGGCCTGGCCATGGCCGCCATTATAAAAGGCTACAAATGTATTTTTACCACAACCGATAAACAATCGAAAGAAAAAGTTGATGCCTTGCGTGCCTTTGGGGCAGAGGTAATTGTTTGTCCAACCAATGTTGATCCTGAAGATCCGCGCTCTTATTATTCGGTTTCTTCGCGCCTGGAGCGAGAAGTACCTAACTCGTGGAAGCCCAACCAATACGATAACCTTGCCAATTCACAAGCCCACTATGAGCAAACTGGTCCGGAGATTTGGGAACAGACCGAAGGAAAAATCACCCATCTGGTGGTAGGGGTAGGTACAGGCGGTACCATTTCTGGTGCTGGAAAATACCTTAAAGAGCAAAACCCTAAAATTAAAGTATGGGGAATTGATACTTATGGTTCGGTATTTAAAAAATATAAAGAAACCGGCATTTTAGACAAGGATGAAATCTATCCTTACATTACCGAGGGCATTGGCGAAGACTTCTTGCCACAAAATGTAAATTTTGATGTAATAGACGCTTTTGAAAAGGTTACGGATAAAGATGCCGCCTTAATGACCCGTGATATTGCACGCAAAGAGGGCATTTTTGCCGGAAACTCTGCAGGTGCGGCCATTGCCGGACTGTTGCAACTGAAAGCTTCATTGAAGCCTGAGGATGTGGTAGTGGTCATCTTTCATGATCATGGTAGCCGTTACATGGGTAAAATGTACAATGAAGACTGGTTGCGCGAGCGTGGCTTCTTGAAAGACGAAAAACTGACTGCCCGCTCTATTTTGGCTAAACGTTCTAACCAAGAGGTAGTGACCTTAGATTGTGAGAAAACAATCATCGAGGCCATTAATATCATGAAAACATTGAGCATTTCTCAGCTTCCTGTTACACAACAGGGCATGGTAATTGGCAAAATAACCGAAAGCAATGTGTTGGAATCGCTATTGGAGAATCCTTCGCTAAGATCGAGCCCAGTAAAAGAAATTATGACGGCATCACTTCCTTTTGTAGATTTGAATACTTCTATCGACAAAATTTCGGCTATGATCAATAAAGACAATAGCGCTGTTTTGGTAGAAGATGAACAAGGCAAATTCGAAATCATCACGCAATACGATATAATAGAAGCTATTTCAGGTTAATTATCCCGTAATGGTTTACTTATGAAATGATAAATCCCCAAGCTTAGGTTTGGGGATTTTGTTTTTAGGAATATTTATAGACTGCGGTTATACAATTCCCCTCTGGAGGGGTGCCTGTAAGGTGGGGTGGTATTTTTTTTCTGCTGGTTTTGGCAATAAATTGTTTGTTTTAAAGCGCAAGTTTCTGCAAAAGCTAAAGGCAGTCCCGCTTTCCGCTGTATCTTTTTGCCTTAAGGACAAAAAGGATGCCGCTACAATCTGGGCTATTTTACCTGGGCTTGTGCAATAGTTCGAAAATTTAGTTCCCCTCCCGAGGGGGTGCCTGTAAGGCGGGGTGGTTTAATATTTAAAATTGATGGTGGTAGTAAAATAGCAGCAGAGGCAGTTATTTCATAAACCCGATTGACAGCGGTAATTGCGAACAGAGTGAGAAATTTTAGCAAAAAGCGGGACTGACAATGAATTGGAACGCTGTCCTTGCTTTTCTATAAACGATTAATATTTAGGCGGTTCGCCAATAGGCAATAAAAAAGCCCCAAAATCAATTTTGAGGCTTTTCTTTGAATATATTTCTTGATTAATGGCTCGGGCCTGAACCTTCAACACGTTTAATTTGTGCACCTAAGGCACGTAAACGAATGTCGATGTCTTGGTAGCCACGTTCAATTTGCTCAATGTTATAAATGGTTGAAGTTCCTTCGGCAGATAAGGCTGCGATTAAAAGGGAAACTCCGGCACGAATATCAGGAGACGTCATGCTGATGCCTCTTAGCTGGTATTTTTTATCGATCCCGTTAACGGTAGCGCGGTGCGGGTCGCAAAGAATGATTTGTGCGCCCATATCTATCAGTTTATCAACGAAGAACAAACGGCTTTCGAACATTTTCTGGTGGATAAGCACATTTCCTTTGGCCTGTGTAGCAACCACCAAAACTATACTCAGTAAATCTGGTGTAAAACCTGGCCATGGCGCGTCGGCTACTGTTAAGATCGAACCGTCAATGAAAGTATCAATTTCATAATGTTTTTGCGAAGGAATAAAGATATCGTCGCCTCTGCGTTCTAATTTGATGCCCAGCTTTTTGAAAACCTCAGGAATAACTCCCAGTTCATCATAACAAACGTTTTTGATGGTAATTTCTGACTCGGTCATGGCGGCCAAGCCGATAAAAGAACCGATTTCGATCATGTCTGGCAACATTCTGTGCTCTGTACCACCCAATTTGGTTACACCTTCGATGGTCAATAAATTAGAACCAATGCCAGAAATTTTGGCGCCCATGCGGTTCAGCATTTTGCACAATTGCTGCAAATAAGGTTCGCAGGCCGCATTATAAATGGTAGTGGTGCCTTTGGCCAATACGGCTGCCATTACAATATTGGCTGTTCCGGTTACCGAAGCTTCGTCCAATAGGATATAAGCGCCCCGCAGATTGGTGGCATCAACATTAAAAAATGCTTTTTTCTGGTCGTAAACGAATTTGGCACCTAATTTTTCGAAACCCAAAAAGTGGGTATCCAAACGGCGGCGGCCAATTTTATCGCCTCCCGGCTTAGGAATAGCAGCTTTGCCAAAACGGGCCAAAAGTGGACCTACAATCATGATAGAGCCACGCAAGCCTCCGCCTTTTGCCTTGAAAACATCCGACTGGAAGAAATCCAAGTTGATATTTTTCGCTTCGAAGGTATAAGTGTCTTTGTTTAAACGTTCTACAATTACGCCCAAATCGCCCAAAAGTTCGATCAGTTTATTTACATCCTTGATATCGGGAATGTTGCTGATGGTGATCTTTTGGTCGGTGAGCAAAACAGCAGATAAAATCTGAAGCGCCTCGTTTTTTGCTCCCTGCGGAGTGATTTCGCCCTTTAATTTTTTGCCACCTATAATTTCGAATGCATTCATTTTTCTTGTTTTAGCTTATCTGGAATTTACAAAACAGGCCAAAATACAATCAATGCTTTTAGCCTGTGCTGTAGTACGTTAGTGTCTTTGTTTGGAATTATTGTTGTTGCGACCTTTGTTATTGCGGTTTTTATTGTTGCGGTTGCGGTTATTGTTGTTGTTATTGTTCGACCTGTTGATTTGTGGCTTGAACTCAACTTTATTCAGGTTTACATTTTCTTCTAAGGCCAGCGCACCTCCAGAAAGGTCTTTCAGGTTTTTCAAGATGGTTTCGTCTGCCACATTATCCTTGTTCCATTGTACGTAGGCCATTTTCATGAAATTGGCAATGCCTTGTACCATAGCCGATTTACGTTCTGGATTTTCTTCTTCCATTGCTTTGGCAATCAGTATCTCTACGGTTTTGCCATAGTGCTTGTAGGCAATTTTTTGTTGAGGATAGCCGATATGTTCTGGCTTAAACTGCGAATCTTCTGGCGTTGGCTTAGGGTAAGGGCTGTCTACGTCGATTTTATAATCGGAAATGATATGCAGGTGGTCCCATAATTTATGCTTAAAATCGGCTACATCGCGCAGGTGCGGATTTAAAAAGCCCATGAGGTCTATTACGGCCTGTGCATATTTATTGCGTTCCTCTTTGGTAGGCAAATCGATAATGTACTTAACCATGTTTTGTACATTACGGCCATATTCAGCTAAGATGAGGTCGCTACGGGTGGTGTTATAATCGAAATTCATTGTTATTTTTTTAGCGCTAGCTCTTTAGTATGAGCGATTTGGCGCTTTAATGTGTAAATTTTGGATAAAGATAATTCTTATTTCACAATTCGCAATTTAGCAAATTTTAGCAATAGTTGCTTATTGCCCAAACCTTGGAAAAATACAGTTGCTTTTACATCGGGCAAAGTACCTTCTAAGTTAACAATTTTGCCGAAACCAAACTTTTCGTGTTCTACATCCATGCCGTTTTGAAATTCGTTGGCGGCATTTGGGGTAAACCCGGCGGTTGGAACGTGTGCCTTTGGCAACATTGAAGTGGTTTTTGGCCTGATTACCGTTGCACTTGGACTAGGTTTAGGTGTAAATTCGCGTTGTTGGCTCCAGCTTTTGCGCTCGGTATCAAAGCTGTTATCTCCAAAACTGCTTTTTGCAGGTTTTATTACCTCAAGCTCTAAATAAGATGGATTGATCTCATTGATAAAACGACTAGGTTCGCAAGAAGTGAGGGTGCCCCAACGGTAGCGCGAGGTTGCATAAGTAATGGTCAGTTTCTTTTCCGCACGCGTAATGGCCACATAAAACAGCCTGCGCTCTTCTTCCAGGTCGGTTCTAGAGGTGAGCGACATCTGAGAAGGGAAGAGGTTTTCTTCCAAGCCCACAATAAATACGTTTTTAAACTCCAGACCTTTGGCCGAGTGGATGGTCATTAAGGAAACGGTGTCTTTATCTTTATCGTCTTGGCGGTCGTCGTTGGTTAAAAGGGCAATATCCTGCATGAAAAAAGCCAAACTTCTGTCTTCGATGTCTTCACGCTCGGCAAATTCCTTTATACCGTTTAACAATTCCTGGATGTTTTCGTAACGGCTCCGGCCTTCAACGCTGTCGTCGCTATGCAGTTCTTTTAAAATGCCCGAATGCTGTGCAATGTACAAGGCGGTTTCGTAGGCATCCAATTTCTTCGATTCGGCCGCAAAACTTTGGATCATTATCGCAAAATCGTTCAGCTGGTTTGGCACACGGCCATCTAAATACTGATGCGGATTGCAAATAACCTGCCACATGCTGATGTCGTGCTGATCGGCCGCCACAGAGATTTTCTCTAAAGTGGTATCGCCAAGCCCACGACGCGGGTAATTGATTACGCGTTTAATCGCTTCTTCGTCTGCCGGATTAAAAGTGAGACGGAAATAAGCAATCAGATCCTTGATCTCCTTGCGTTGATAGAAGGAGAGGCCACCATATATTTTATAAGGTACATTGAGTTTACGCAAGGCCTCCTCCATGGCCCTGCTTTGGGCATTGGTACGGTATAAAATGGCAAAATCTTTATATTCAAGACCTTTCGAAGTACGATCCTGTACAATGGCTTCGGCCACTAATTTGCCTTCTTCGTTGTCGGTAAAAGCCCTCGAAACTTTAATTCTATCGCCTTTTTCATTATCGGAGAATACATTTTTCTCTAACTGGTTTTTGTTGTTGGCGATAATGCTGTTGGCAACTTCTACAATATTTTGGGTAGAACGATAATTCTGCTCTAATTTATAAACCTTTAAGTCAGGATAATCACGCTCAAAATTGAGGATGTTCTGGATGTTGGCGCCACGGAAAGCATAGATACTTTGGGCATCATCGCCTACTACGCAAATGTTCTGATGGGCAGCCGCCAGTTTTCTTACAATGGTATACTGCGAAAAGTTGGTATCCTGATACTCATCTACCATCAGGTACTTGAACTTGTGCTGGTATTTGTTTAAAACCTCTGGATGGTCCTTCAGCAGGATATTGGTTTTGAACAACAAATCGTCAAAATCCATTGCACCCGCTTTGTAGCAACGCTTGGCATAGGTTTCGTAAATCCTGCCTAGCTCTGGGCGTTTATTGCCAATGTCTTCGGCTTGGATCTGAGGGTTTTCTTGGTATTCGGTAAAAGAGACCAAGTTATTTTTAGCCGATGAGATGCGGTTATATACGATATTTGCGGCGTAAAGCTTATCATCCAGCTGCATTTCTTTCAAAATGGTACGGATCAGGCTTTTGCTGTCGTCGGTATCGTAAATGGTGAAATTAGAAGGATAACCGATTTTTTCGGCTTCTACGCGCAAAATCTTGGCAAATACCGAGTGGAAAGTACCCATCCAAATGTTTTTGGCTTCGCCACCCACCACCTTGCTGATACGCTCGCGCATATCCTTGCTGGCTTTGTTGGTAAAGGTAAGTACCAAAATATTGAAGGCATCGGTACCATTTTGTATCAGATGTGCTACTCTATAGGTAATTACACGGGTTTTTCCTGATCCCGCGCCGGCCACAATCATCACTGGTCCTTCGGTATTTTCAACTGCTGCTCTTTGCTGTGGGTTTAATCCTGCTAAGTAATCCAAATCGGCTCCTGTTTTTTAAGGCCCAAAAATAACAAATTATGCGCGCTTATAAAAAGGTGTTGGTAAGTTAAGTTCCTTTATTTTATTGGTGTCATTAGATCATTGGCTGATTGGTCAATTGCCAACAGCTAACTGTGAACTGTTTTGGAGCGCAGGGCCCATGCAATGGTTAAAGCGAGTCCGGCTTTCCGCTGTATCTTTTTTGCCTCAGCCGGCAAAAAAGGATGCCGCTTCCATCCGGACTATTCAGTGGGGCTGGTGCAATAATGGATTGGTGTAGCTTGCTGTTTCCTTAACCTGATTGTAGCGAAAAGCAGGACAGCCAATAAAATGCGGTCTCTGCTTTTCTGATGGCTCAACTGTAATGCCCTAGAATTAAAAATAGGCGTTAATGCCAAAGGTTGGCGTAAAATTTTCTAAAACCAGGCGCACATTATTGGTTTTGGGATAATTATAGCTCGAATTGGGATCGTAATGGCTTTGGTGAAAAAACGATACAACCGGAAAAGAAAACTCTATGCCCAATCGATCTGAAGAAAAGAAATAGGCAACACCCGGACTTAAGCTGGCTCCAATTCCCTTAAGCTGGATCGTGTTTCTAACCAGGTAGCCATCGTCGTTGATAAGCTTAGTACTGATGAGCTGAAATGTTAAATTAGCCTGGCCGAATACCTTCCAATGGTTTTTAATGTCGAAATACTTGCGGGCAAAGGCTGAAATGCCAAAATTGAACTCCCTTGGTCTGGAGATAGTCTCATAATAACCTTCCTCTTCATTCCACCTGGTGAAACTTACATTGCTGAGCTTGGATAGGGTTAAGGGCGATTCGAGCCCCAAAGCAAAATTATTGCTCAGGAAGTAGCCAAGTCGCGGGGTAACTGTAAAATTGTTGAGGGCGCTGCTTTCGCCTTTTGCCTTCGAGGTGCCAAAGCTTAAGCTGAGCCCGGCAAGGCCCCCTCCTTTTTCGGTTTGAGCCTGTAGGCCCAATGACATGGCGCATAATATGGCCATGATGATAAATTTAGGTTTCATTTGGTTGTGTTTTGTGTGTAACCAATTATAGCAAAAATTGCGCCTAAAAACAAAAAGGCCAAGCATTGCTTGGCCTTTAAAATCTATTAAAAATACTAGTAGCCTTTGGCGCTTTGAGCGGCTTTAAGGTTAGGGTTTTTATCTAATGCACTTTGCGGATAAGGCATGAGCACAAATTTAGACTGCCAAACACGGGCTTGTACTGGGCTATTGGTAATGTCGTAAGGGGTTTTCATTACGTTTTGGCCAATATTCCAGCGTCTGATATCCCAAAAACGTTGTCCTTCTGCAGCCAATTCAATCCTGCGTTCGTTACGGATCAGCTCTCTTAGCTTGGCCTTATCACTGTAAATGATCTGGTTAACCGCAGGCATGCCGGCACGGTCACGGATATCATCTAATGCCGCGTAGATGGTAGCATCAGGGCCACTCAGCTCATTCTTCGCCTCTGCATAAGAAAGCAGGATTTCTGCATACCTGATAATGGCAAAATCTTGCGCACCATCCCAATCGTTTGCAATAAAGGCAGGGTCTATCAATTTCTTGAAGTTATAACCGGTAACACTATTGTTGCCACCACCTTTGCCCCAAGAGAATTTATAGCCATTGTTAAAACGGCCCCATGGCGCACCTGGAAACAATACGCTGGCGTATAAACGGGTATCTCTGTTTTTAAATTCATCTACATAAGCTGCATTAGGCGTACCATTGTTGTAATTAGTAGCCCTGGTAGCCGCGTCTGGAGGCGTAAAAGTATTGCCTGTTTTATCCCAGTAAGCATTAATCAGTTCTTGGGTAGGGGTAATCGAGCTCCAGCCACCCAAATCGCCCGGAGGGAACAGGGTTCTTAAACCATTGCCATAGTCGTAAGAAGAATTGGTAATGTTTTGTGAAACTAAAATAATCTCTTTGCTGGTTAATTCGTTGGCTGTCCAAAACTGTTGTTCATAACTGGCCAAACCTTTATAGAACTTGTCTTTTTCGGCATCGTTGGCAAAAGTTATATATGGACTAAAATCATCCTTGAGGTCATCGGCGGTAAGCGTAGCTTTTCTATACAATTGATAGCCGGCACCCATCACTTTTTGTGCACTAGTTACGGCATCGCTCCATTTTTGATAGTGTAATTGGATTCTGGTTAAAAGCGCCCATGCAGCTCCACTGGTAATCCTGCCTGTTTCGGTAGTTGCTCCGCCGGCATAGCTTGGCGGAAGATCCGTTACTGCACTTTGGATTTCAGAAATGGCATAATTGATCACTTCAGCTTCTGGCGTTGGTGCAATAGCCGTAGATTGTGGATCGGTATAAGAAGTTTTAAGCAAAGGAACCGGTCCAAATGTTCTGGCCAATTCAAAATACGTAAAAGCCCTTAATACTCTTGCTTCGGCGATAAAGCGTTTTCTCAAGGCATCGCCCATTGGTGCTTTGCCAATATTGTCTAAAAAGTAATTGTACCTACGAATGTAAGTATAGCGGCTATTGTAGCCCTGATCTAAAGTAGCGTCGATATTTCCGGCCGCTATTGGCGTGGCATTGCTTTCCCAAGGGTATTGCGAATAGGCATTATCAGAACCGCCATCATCGTAGGCATAGTTGTAGGCGTTGTTTAGGTAGCCATAACATCCGTTTAAGGCTAATTGTGCATCTTTTTGCGATTTCCAAAAAGAATTGCTAGACAGCTGATCTTGTGGTACAAAATCTATCGCTGATTTCTTGCAACCGCTCAACGAGTAGGCAGCAAGGGTTAGAATTGATATATAAAATATTTTTTTCATGACTATTTACAGAGTTAGGTTGATACCAAATGAATAAGTTTTTAATGAAGGATAAGAAGCGCGAGCAGACGGTGCCTCTGGGTCAAAATCCTTCAATTTTTTATCCCCACGGATGGTGAATGGGTTATTGCTTGATGCATAAACCCTCAATCCGCCAATTTTAAGCTTGTTCAGCAAATCTTTTGGTAAGCTGTAGCCCAAAGTAATGCTCTTGATCCTGAAATAATCGGCATTGAACAACCAAAAGTCAGACTGTTTGAGGTTTTGGGTATTGTCTCCAGAAAGAAGAACCCTTGGGTAAGGTGCATTAGGATTTGGATCTTCCTTGGTCCATCTATCAAGAACATAAGATTTTGCGCCCGCGCCGTTAAAGAATGCCTGAGAAGATTCCATTTCCAGATAAACCTTCACATCGTTTACACCCTGTCCAAGCAATGAAAAATCAAAACCTTTATAACTGGCTGACAGATTAACGCCATAAATAAAGTAAGGAACATCGTTGCCTACAATTACACGGTCGTCACCATCAATTTTATTGTCGCCATTTTGGTCAACATATTTAATGTCTCCTGCTTTGGTACCATTGGCCTGGAAGGCATGCTGTGCAACCTCGTCATCAGTTGTAAATAAGCCGTCTGATTTCCACATGTAGAATGAACCAATGCCATAACCTACTCGGTTAATGTAATAGCCAGTAGGAGGCGTTTCGTTCTGACCACCCAAATCAACAATCTTGTTCCAGATCTTACTTACGTTTCCACCAACAGAATAGCTGAAATCCTTGATCTTGCCGTTATAATTAAGTGAAAGCTCAAAGCCTCTGTTTCTTACTTTGCCTAAATTGATAGAAGGATTTTGATCAGTTGGTAATCCTGCTTCGGCCGGAATACTTGGATTTAAGAGCAAGATATCTTTTGTTAAGCGATCAAATACATCAATTTGAAGCGAAAATGACTTGAATAAAGTTGCATCTAAACCAATATTGGAGGTGCTTACCTTTTCCCATGTTAAGCCAGCATTATATATTTTGGCTGGAAATACACCATCTTGCTTGCTCTCATCAAGGATAGTTCCTGTACCTGTAGATAAGCCGTCATAGAAATCATAAGAGCCTACATTATTTACGTTACCAGATTTGCCCCATGATGCACGGATTTTCAATTCGTCAATAGCTTTGATGTTCTTCATGAAATCTTCTTGAGAAATGCGCCAGGCACCCAAGAAAGATGGGTATGTACCCCAACGATGGCCAGGTGCAAACTGAGATGAAGCATCGGTCCTTATGGTCGATTCGAAAATATACTTGTCGTTATACGTATAATTTAACCTGCCGAAATACGATTCGAAGGCACGCTGATCGATACCGCCAGAAGCAGTTGTATTTAACGGATCGGCAGAACCGCCATTAATGGCATTCAAATCATTGTTTACAAAGTTTTTGCGAATGGTTCGAATGGTTCGGTTATTGGTGTTTTCATAAGAGGTACCAGCCAATACCTTAAAATAATGTTTATTGATGGTTTTTTCATAGGTTACAGTAGCTTGAGCTAATAAGCGACCAATATTTTGCCACGATTCGTCGAGCTGGTTTGTGGTTACCGCTGTACTGGCAATAGGCACCCCCGTTAAAAAGTTAGGGATGGGATTCATCGTATTGGTAAAAGTGCTATTTAAAGTATTGTAAAAGTTATAAGAGAAGAGACCAGAAACATCAAGTCCTTTTATTGGGGTGTATGTTCCTGTTAAATTACCAATAAAACGATTGGTGTAATAGGAACTTCTGCCACCTTCTTCCAATTTACGTACGGTATTTCCGGTTGCTAAAGTGGCATCGATCAATCCCCCGTTTATGCTGCCCCAGTTGCCATTGCTTTGTTTGTTTACCAAAAGAGGCACTTGTCTTGATAGCGAAGTAAAGTCGATATTTCCTTTATCGTTGTTAAATCCGTCCCTGATATAGGAGATATTGGTTCCTACCCTAAATTTTTCGCTCACTTGTGCATCTACGTTAGATCTTAGGGAATAGCGCTTCAAATCTTTACCCGGAATTAATGAATTCTGATCGAAATAGGCACCACCCAAATAATACCTGACTTTATCGCCACCTGATATGTTAATGGCATGTTCCATCATTGGAGCAGTTTTTCTCAAAGTTAAGGCATACCAGTCGTTGTTAGGATACAAGTCGGGATTAGACTGGTTTTGGATTTGGGTAAGTACTGATGAAGAAAATACCGGTGCCTTGCCTGCATTTGTAGCAGCTTCATTACGCAAAACGGCATAGTCATAAGCACCTACATAATCTGGCAAATAAGTGGCCGATTGTGTTCCGTAGTAGGCGTTATAATTGATTTTCATTGCACCACTGCCTTTTTTGGTGGTTACTAAGATTACCCCATAGGCTGCTCTCGATCCATAGATAGCGGCGGCGGCATCTTTTAACAAGGAAATATTCTCTACATCGTTTGAGTTGATACGGGCAAAGTCTCCAGAAGAAACAATTACCCCATCTACCACAAAGAGTGGTTCTGAAGTTCCAAGGTTTCCACGACCCCTAACATTGATCGATCCCAAATCGTTGCCTACATCACCTGGTGCAGATTTAATGGCTACTCCCGGTACCGCACCTTGTAGGGCATTGGTTAAAGAAGTTACTGGCCTGTTGATAATGTTCTTGGTGTTTACCGTATTAACGGCGCCGGCTAAACTTGCCTTTTTTTGCGCTCCATAGGCTACTACAACCACCTCGTTTAAATCGTTGGTTGTGGCTTGCAATACTACGTTAAGTTCGGTTTTATCTCCCACGGCTAAGTCTTGTGTGGTAAAACCTAAAAAAGAAAAGCTTAAAGTAGTGTTGGCGGGAACGCTGATGATGTACTTCCCATCAGGGTCTGTACTTACGCCAGTTGTAGTACCCTTAATTTGGACACTTGCGCCGGGAATCGGCAGTCCATCTTTGTCTTTTACTGTGCCGCTTACCTTAACCTGTGCGTAGGTTAGGAGCGAGAAAATAACGAGCAAGCCCGTTAGAATCATCCTTTTTAGTAGATTTTTTTTCATCGGATTAAATTTAGGTTAGCAGGCTACCAGAGAGAAAATAGCCTTTAAGAGATTTAAGGTATAACCTAAATTTTGGAATAGCGTTAAATAAGCCAACACAAACGATTGTCTTTGCAACTAGTTAAAAGTGTATATTTTTAATTGAAAGGATAAAAATTTAACTTTTTTAGTTAAAAGTTAAACAAAACAACTTGTACTAAATTTTTAGTTTCTCTAAACCTAGAACAGTAGGGTTAAAATTTTACGCAAACGATTGTGATGGAGTAGTTGTGAGCCAAACTGCCTATTTGAGATTACATCCATTGATCGCTGCCACTTCAATTTGATTAAGCCAATTTTGGCTAATGCCTATATGTTTGCGCTATAGTACATTATATAAGATCCGTGTATAATTACGATTTCTAAATGGTGATATTTGTAGCTATACAACTTCCGGCAATTACTTTCCAATTACCGTCAATTAATTTCCACACCCTGATGTAACTGAAATCTCCATCAATAATTTGATCTAAATAGGTGCCTTCAAGTTTTATTTTAACCGAAACAACTGCAGAATCCTGTATTAAACGAATAAGCTGTTCACTTGAAACAATAGTGCTTATTTTAAGATGTCCGGAGCGATAATTTTCTAAATCGGTCTCCTTTGTAATTGTTTGTCCAGAAGGCAGGTTGAAAAGCAGATCGTTATGCAATAAATTTTCTAATGTAGCTACGTCACTTTCTTTAATCGCCTTTAATAACTCATTTTCCTTTGCCTCGATCTGTTTTAAAATTAGTTCTTCCATAGTTTATATTTTATTTATATATGATGTTTATGTTTTGGCTGCCCGTCCAATTACATCCATTCATCGCTGCCACTTTCAATCTGGTAAAGCCAATAGTTGGCCAAGGCCTTGATTTCGGTATAATTTCCATACTTGAAACGAATGATGCCCGCTGCGGTATGCAAATGCAAATGACCTACATCTACAGCTTTATGCCAAGGAAACTGAAAAGTGGTGATGGTCTGTATTTTATGGGAGAAGATTATTTCTTGGGAGATGTCCCAAATCCCCGATTGCTTGGTCAAAAGCTCCTGGTTTACGGTTAGCCTGTGTTTGGTATAACTGATATAGATCATGAAGATGCCAATCACGGCATAAGCAATGGCAAATGGATAAAAGGGCTTTAAAGTGGGTATATTGAGGTATAAAATGATATAGATCACAACAGGCAACACAATATTGAAGAAGATGGGCAAATTGAGAAACCTGAAATTTGGGATAAAAACCTGTCCTTTGGCTGGTGCTTTGCCCAAAATCATTTTTAACAGCACTTCTTTCTCGCCAGGACTGCAACCGGGGATTTCCAAATTAGATTTACGCCTGTCTTTTTCATTATCAGCCTCTCCGGCGTGAGCCTGTTTGAGGTAAAAATTCATGAAATTGAACTTCTTTTGGAAATAGTTCTGGCTATAAGTGGTAATCTGTACCTTTTTTGGGTTCAATAAGGTATTGTTGCGTGAGAACAAGCCCGACCCAATCAGGAGGGAATCATTATGCTTGCCGATCTGGAAGTCGAAAAACCTGATGAAAGTACGGATAATATTAGTAGCCAATAAGATCACCAGCACTACAGCAATCAATAAGCCTATCGAAAAGAAAGTTGCACTTCTTTCCAATACACTTTCTACCTGTCCCTTATCCGAATCGAAGGCTTTGAGCAGTTCTTTGGCATTATGGAAAACGGCAAAGGCAAAACCAATTAATAGGGCTAAACTCCGGCCATAGTTTGAAGTCAAACCTACCTTTAGCAAGGTGCTGGGACTGATTTTTAGCCATGGGGTATCGACAACAAGCGGTTTTGGCTCTTCATTAAGGGTTTCTGCAATCGCACTCTGTCTTCTATTTAGCAGCTTTTCTTTTAAATGGTAGGCACTCTGTTCATCAATTGCCTTAATGCCCACTTCTTTCTTCTCGGTGCCTGGCGTATCGATATGCAGGCTGTAAATGCCGATTACTTTCTGCAGTAAAGATTGGTTGATGTTAACCTGCTGGATTTTGTCGAGCTTTATGGTAAGTTGCGTACGGTTAAAAATACCTTTGTTGATCACAAATTCTTGCTTGTCATCATCTAAAAAGAAAGTAAACCTGCGATAGCCCCAATAGCCAAATACAAGCGAAACGATTAAAATACCACCAATCATAAGGGCAAAATAGATCATCTGCTCATGATCGGCCTTATAGATCATGATGGCAATAGGTATGATAAATGCCCTGATCAGGTGTTGTAGCATATTGGCGGTCATGATGATAACGCCAGTTATCGATTGTCGCTGTGGTTGGCTAAAATCCTGGTTCATTATTCGCTCGGTGTTGCTGGAGTGATCAAATCCAATCGTTTAACCAATGCCTCCTTGATAATTTTGGCTTTTTCTGCCTCAATTCCGGCTATATGCATATGGCCTGTTTGTCCGCCAGCCGTAAATAGCTGTAGCGTAGCCAAGCCAAACATCCTCGAGAAAAGCCCTTCGTCTAAGGCCACATGCTGTATCCTGTTCAAAGGAACAATGGTGGTGGTTTCGGCTATGATCCCACTTTTATAGATGATGTCTTTTTCGCGCAGGGCAAAGCCTCTTTTTTTAAAGCTTGCCCTATAAAGCACAATAAGCAACAGCCAGAAAACAAGGTAAGCACTACAGATCAGTACTAAATAATTACGTACTTCCTCATTGAACACCAAAAACGTGGCTAATCCGCCACTAATGATCAAGAAACTGAGGAGCAGATTAATGAGAATGACCTTCCAGTACTTGGAATGCGGCGCAGTAAGCTTCGTTTCTTGGTATTTGGGCAGCTGATCCAGGTCGATCGTTTCATTTGTAAAATTGAGCATCGCAAAGGCCTAAATGAATTTTGTTAGGCTAATATAGCAATGAAAACGAAGATTTGAAGCAATTGGCGATTAAATGCGTACTAGCGTACCACGATCATCTTTTTAGTAGCGGCATATTGCCCAGAAGAGGAAACGATTTTGTAGATATAGATGCCTGGGGGCAGGTAATGGAGGTCTAGTTGTATGGTATGTTTGCCGGTATTAAGGTATTCGTTGATTACGGTCTGCACAATTTTCCCCTGCAGGTTGTAGATCTTGAATTCTATTTTGTCTGAAGCTGGCATAATGATGTCAACAGAAGTCAGATCCCTGGCAGGATTAGGATAGTTCTGTGTTACGGTAAACTGCAAAAAACGTTCGGCAATAATCTTGTTAATGGTGTCAAAAAGCACAAAGCTGATTAACCTGTTGCCCCTAGCGTTGGGGTGGACGGCATCCTGGTACAAGCTAAAATCCCTGCGCATTACCGCGTTAATATCCGCCAGGTAAATGCCGTATTCCTTTACCAGTCTTTTGTAGATTTCATTAATGAGCCTCACCTGTACATTTGCCCTTCGCAGGCGTGCATCTTGGCGGTCGTCGAAGTTTTGGAGCGTACAAACAATCGGAATCAGGTTTTGATTGAGCGACCTAACGATGAAAGTCCGCATATTTTCTTCGGTTTCGGCTATTTTCTGTCTGCCGGCCTCGATATCCAAGGCATCATTGGCCCCCATTAGTATAACGATGAAGCCGGTTTTGCCGATTGTGGCATTGTCTATCCTTAATAAGCCTTTACCAGTAGTTTCGCCTGGAACTCCATATTTTTGAACATTAATGGTTTTCCCGGTGTAGCAGTTTAAGAAATTGGTGGTGAGGTAAGACTGAAAATCAAGTCCGTTTACGCCAGCTACCGTGCTTGCACCAAAGGTGATCACGTTTACGCTGTCTTTAGCATAATATTTGGCAGATTCAGGACAGCTGGCTCCGGTAATTTGAGCAGTTGACCTAAAGCTTAACCCCAATAAAATTGCTAAGTAGAGCGCTAATGCCCGAAATCTCATCCCTTTTTAATGTTAGATAGCGCAAAAATAAAGCTATTCGGCCACAAATATATAATTATTACAAATGCTATTTATAAGCTTGATTTACTTTTAGTTAAAGTTGACAATCGAGTTAGCTTCCATTGTTTTTTAGCAGGCTTTGGCAAAAAGCATATATTTGTTTAAAAATATAAATGATATGCAAGAAATCAAGAATTATGTTGAGGCGAATAAGCAACGCTTTTTAGATGAGCTTTTCGAATTATTGCGTTTTCCATCGGTAAGTGCTGATCCAAAATATAAAGGCGATGTGTTAAAAACGGCCGATTTTGTAGCCCAAAAATTGAAGGATGCTGGTGCAGCTAACGTAGAAATCTGCGAAACGGCTGGCTATCCAATCGTTTACGGCGAAAAAATTATCGATCCAAGCTTGCCAACCGTGCTGATTTATGGCCACTACGATGTACAGCCACCTGATCCACTGGAGCTTTGGCACACGCCGCCTTTTGAACCTACTGTGCGCGACGGCAAAATTTATGCCCGTGGCGCCTGCGATGACAAAGGCCAGTTCTACATGCACGTAAAAGCATTTGAGCTGATGATGCAAACCAATACTTTGGCCTGCAACGTTAAATTTATGATTGAAGGCGAAGAGGAGGTAGGATCGGCCAACTTGGGTATTTTTGTGAAAGCAAATGCAGCCCGCTTAAAGGCCGATGTAGTGTTGATTTCTGATACCTCGATGATCAGCATGGAAAATCCTTCTATCGAAACCGGCCTACGTGGCTTGGCTTACATGGAAGTTGAAGTGGTTGGTCCAAATCGCGACTTGCATTCTGGTGTTTATGGTGGCGCAGTAGCTAATCCAGCTACCATTTTATGTAAGATGATTGCCTCATTGCACGACGAAAACAATCACATTACCATTCCTGCATTTTATGATAAAGTAATCGAGTTGACGGATGCTGAAAAAGAAGCATTGAATTCGGCACCATTCGATTTGGATGAATACAAACAGGATTTGGATATCAAGGCAGACTGGGGCGAAAAAGGCTACAGTACTTTAGAACGTACCGGTACCAGACCAACCTTAGAGGTAAACGGTATTTGGAGCGGCTATATTGGCGAAGGTGCCAAAACTGTATTGCCAAGCAAAGCCAATGCTAAAATTTCGATGCGTTTGGTGCCTAACCAGAGCTCAGACGAAATCAGCGAAATCTTTACCAAGCATTTCGAAAGCATTGCACCAGACTATGTAAAAGTTAAAGTTACTGCGCACCATGGTGGCGAACCTGTGGTTACTCCAACAGATAGCGTGGCTTACCGTGCAGCAGAGCAAGCAATTGAAGAGAGCTTTGGCAAAAAGCCTATCCCAACACGTGGTGGAGGCAGTATTCCAATTGTAGCTTTGTTCGAAGATGTATTGGGCATTAAATCGGTATTATTCGGTTTTGGCCTAGACAGCGATGCCTTGCACTCGCCAAACGAAAAATATGATATTTTTAATTACTACAAAGGCATTGAAACTTTGCCTCTGTTTCACAAATACTACGCTGAATTAAGCAAATAATGGATTTTGGTCCAACAAAAAAGCTCGCCAATTTTGGCGAGCTTTTTTTATGATAGGATTTTGAAATTAACCCCTCGAAACATAAGCGCTTTCGCTGATGATTTCTGTTTTAAGTGTTTTGAATTTTTCTACCCCGATCCTTGAAGTTTTATCCATGTCTACCGAATATAAGTCTGTAGAACCGTTTAAAACCAATTTAGAATTGCTTTTGATGCTGGTATATAGGTTTTCTGTTTTGGCGTTGAGCTCTACTTTGGCTGCATCGCTTAAATAAAGTTGCAGGTTTTTGAGTACTAGTGCCTCATCGGTTCTTACAGTGGCGTTCTCAGAAGCCAATATCCTAAAGATGTCGTCAATATAAACCGTAACCTTCGCATTCTTTGCATTGTTGTCTGAACTGATAAACAAAGAATTGCCTATCTTTTTAACTGTAACTTCGTCCGTGCCATCGTTAGTATACAAAACCTTTGATGTAGGATTTTGACTAAGGGTTACTTCTACGTTTCCGTTAACAATCAGTTTTTTGATTGATGAAGGAGCGATAGCGTTTGCCGAAACTGTAGTTGCTTTTAAATCATCGCTTGCATAAGCTGATGTTGATATTGCTAATGCAATTAATCCAGTAGCAAAGAATGTTTTGATTGAAGTTTTCATGACCTTGGGTTTTTTGTAATTAAGACCCCATCTGCCAAGAAACGTTTCAGCCCTTTTCCCGTTTTTATACCAACACTCCCTAACTATCGATGAACTGCCATTGAAAATATACCAAACTCGGTTACATTTTGCTGTTTGTTATTCATTTATAGGTGTTTATCCAATTTTATTTATTGCTTTACATTTGAGCAAGGTTTCGTAATTTTAGCCAATGCCTCCTGCCAAAAGAAAAACAACAAGAAAGCCACAGCAAAAGAAGAAGAAAGGATGGTCGCTCCATCTCAAATTTGCCATTGCAGGGCTGTTGCTGGTTCTTTTGTCTCCCTTTTATTATGGCTACATCCTCAAAGTGGCGAGTGCAACCTGGTATTGGCTGCGCCATCCGGGCGAAGATAAAAACTACCGTACCTACGAAAGCTACAACATCCGGATTCCCAAAAAGTACACCATTCATGGCATCGATGTATCTTACTACCAAGGGCGGATAGATTGGCAAAAAGTAAAAAACATGGAAGATGACGGCGTAAAAGTTTCTTTTGCCTTTATCAAAGCCACAGAAGGGGTGTTGATCGTAGATCCCTGTTTCCAGCGCAATTGGCGAGAAGCACCCAAGGCAGGACTTAAAGTAGGGGCCTATCATTTTTTTAGGCCTAAGAAATCGGGCTTGTGGCAAGCCAACTTCTTCCTGCAAACCGTGAGTAGCGAAAAGGGCGATTTGCCACCAGTGGTAGATATAGAAAGCCTCGACGGCGTTTCGCCAGCCCAAATGCGTAAAGAACTCAATGCCTTTATCATCCAGATAGAAAACCGGATCAAGGTAAAACCCATCATTTACACGGGCTTAAAGTTTTATCAGGATTACCTGCAGGGCTATTATAAAGATTATCCTTTTTGGGTGGCGCATTACCATCAGCCCAAGCTTAAGCTTAACCAAAAGGACTGGAAATTTTGGCAACATTCAGATAAGGCACGCATCAATGGCATTAACCATGTGGTAGATTTCAATGCCTTTAATGGAGACAGCTTGGCTTTTGATAATTTGCTGAAAAAGTAGTTGAAGCAGATTCCGTGTCTTTTGGTTTTTAGAAAAGCAAAACCTGAAGCACTGGGGCAAATGTAGCCCCGCTGTACGCTTTTACTTCGTGCCAGCTTCCATCGGGTTTAGTAAACATTGGGTATTGCTGCTATGTTCTTTGTACTAGCCCAGGTTAAATAACTGCAGTAAAATTGTGCTTCAAAAAATCGAAAAACAATTATTGACACATCTTAAATAGTCCACTTTTCGCAGGTATCCAAGAATTTTTGATCTGCATCGGCACCAATTCCTATGGCTTCTGGCACATCGAGGATAAAGCCATCATAAGTTAGGCCTCCAATTACCGGATCAACCAAATGGCCCAGCAAACAGGTGTCTAGATCGAAGAAGATTACATTTGGACTGGCCAATGCGAAATGGAGATTGGCCGTAAGGGCTATTCTGCTTTCGAGCATGCTGCCTATCATGCATTTAACGCCTTTTTGCAAGGCTTCTTCATGTATCTTTTGTGCTTCTAAAATACCGCCAGACTTGGCAAATTTAATGTTTAAGTATTCGCAAGCCTGTGCGTTGATCAGCTTTCGGGCATCGTGGTGGTTATAGCAACTTTCATCGGCCATGATTTTAATATGCGAGTTGAGGCTGAGTTCTTGCAATCGGTCGTCATACCAGGTGCGCATCGGCTGCTCGCAGAATTCTATGTTTTGCGAAGCCAATTCGCCCAAAGCCAAAAGCGCATCGTCAAAGCTCCAGCCCTGGTTGGCATCCAGGCGCAAGGTCATCTCCTTGCCAACGGCAGCCCTGATTTGTTTGACACGCTCAATATCGTCATGCACTTTTTTGCCTAATTTGATTTTTAAAATTCTGCAACCACTTTTTTGGTGCTTCAAAGCCATCAACGACATTTTTTCGGGCGTATCGATCCCAATCGTCATATCGGTTTCTATCGCACGTTTGTGCCCGCCTAAGAATTTATATAAAGGCAATCCAGCTTTCTTGGCTGCAATATCAAATAAAGCCATATCAAACGCACTCTTGATGGTGGCATTATGGTCGGCATAGGCCAAGAGGTCTTGCATGCGTTCTGGTATTTCGAGCGGGTTTTTGCCTTTCCAAATCAGTGCAAAATCCTTCGCCATCGCAATGCAGGTATCTTGGGTTTCGCCCACAATCATCGGAAATGCCGAACATTCGCCAATGCCATAAATGCCAGAATCAGTATAGATTTTGATCAGTACATTTTGTGCAAAGTGCATAGTGCCGGTTGCAATGACAAAGGGCTCCATGGGAATGCTGAAACGATAGATTTCGGTATGCGTGATTTTCATTTTGTGGGCTATAAGATTTGAGAACTAAGGTAAAAAACAAAAATTAATCTAAAGAGGCAATTAGATAATTAATAGATTTACGTGTCGAATTAAATTCCATTTTCCTTCTTCCATTTTACATTAGCCATGTCAGAACCCAACAGCCTCATCCACGCCTCATCGCCATATTTATTGCAACATGCCTACAATCCGGTACAATGGTACGAATGGGGGCAAGAAGCCTTGGAAAAGGCAAAAGCAGAAAATAAGCTGATCTTGGTTAGTATCGGTTATTCGGCCTGCCATTGGTGCCACGTAATGGAACACGAAAGTTTCGAAGACCATGAAGTTGCCGAGGTAATGAATCAGCATTTCATTTGTATTAAAGTAGACCGTGAGGAACGCCCAGATATTGACCAGATCTACATGTTGGCCGTGCAATTGATGAACGGCAACGGTGGCTGGCCCTTAAATGCCATTTGTTTGCCCGATCAGCGTCCTATTTATGGAGGTACTTATTTTAGGAAACCAGACTGGATCAATATCCTGCTCAATTTGGCTACATTATGGAAAGACGAACCGAAAAAGGCTACAAATTATGCCGAACGGTTAACCGACGGCATTAAGCAGGCAGAACAGATCATTCCTTTTAAAGGAGAAATCGATTTTTCAATGGCGCAGCTCACCGAGATTATCGAGCCCTGGAAACGCCATTTCGATATTACCGAAGGTGGCTATAACCGTGCACCCAAATTTCCTTTGCCCAATAACTGGAGCTTTTTATTGCGCTATAGCTTTTTGGCAGCCGACGAATCTGTTTTTGCTGCGGTTTGTGGCACATTGGAAGCCATGGCCATGGGCGGTATTTACGATCAGGTAGGAGGTGGCTTTGCCCGTTATTCGGTTGATGATAAATGGCATGTGCCCCATTTCGAAAAAATGCTGTATGATAATGCCCAGCTGATCAGTTTGTATGCCGAAGCTTACCAATGCCTTAAATTTCAGCCCTTTGTGCAGGTTATTGTAGATACGATTGATTGGAGTTTTAGAGAGATGAGTGCACCGAACGGCCTGTTCTATTCGGCTTTAGATGCCGATAGTGAAGGTGTAGAAGGCAAGTTTTATGTTTGGGACAAGGAAACATTCGACCGTGTAGTAGGCGAAGAAGATGCGCCATTGTTAGCAGAATATTTCAATGTAACCGGGGAAGGCAATTGGGAGGAAGAGCAAACGAATATCCTGAGAAGAACCCTTAGCGATGAAGTTATTTTGGCCAAATACAATATAACTGCGGAAACTTTATACGATAAAGTAGCTTTGGCAAAGGCTAAACTGCTCGATGAACGAAGCAAAAGAATAAGGCCGGGTTTGGACGATAAATGTCTAACGGCTTGGAATGCCATGATGATCAAGGCTTTGGCTGAAACGGCACAGGTATTGGATTACGAATTGTACCACGAACGCGCAAAAACAGCTGCCAGTTTTATACTGAGCGATCTGGTTGCACCTGATGGCGGCTTGTACCGTAACTATAAAAACGGAAAGGCAAGCATCCCAGGCTTTTTAGATGATTATGCCTTTATGATCGAGGCCTTGATTGCCCTTTATGAAGCAGATTTTAATGAAGAGTGGCTGGCCGAAGCAAAAGCTTTAACCAATTATGTGTTGGCCAATTTCAAAGATGAAGCAAACGATATGTTCTTCTATACTGCCGGTAATGGTGAAGAACTCATTGCACGTAAGCACGAGGTAATGGATAATGTAATTGCGGCCTCTAATTCGGTAATGGCCCAGAACCTGCAAAAACTAGGACTATTTTACGATGATGAAACCTATACCCAAAAAGCATCGGCCATGCTGGCTTCGGTTTTGCCTAGAATTAAGGCTTATGGTTCTGCCTATTCAAACTGGTGCATCCAATTGTTGAATGAGGTATATGGCATTAACGAAATAACCTTAACGGGTGTAGAGCTAGGAACAATTAAAAATGAATTCAATGCATTGTACATTCCGAATAAAATTATGTTGGGCGGAACAAAAAGTGAACTCCCTTTGTTAAAAGATAAGCAAAGCCAAGAAACAAAAATCTATATTTGCCGAAATAAAACTTGCCAACTGCCTGTAAGAACGGTTGCCGAGGCAGTAAAACATATAAATTAAAAAGAAAAGAATGAATATCAATTCAAACACCGTAGTGTCTATTACTTATGAATTGCACACTACTACACCAGAAGGTCAGCAAGTTTTTGTTGAAAAAGCAAATGAAGAAAACCCATTAGTGTTCTTATTTGGCGTAGGCATGATGTTGCCAAAATTTGAAGAAAACTTGCAAGGTTTACAAGCAGGCGACGAGTACAGTTTTGAGCTTTCTCCAGCAGATGGCTATGGCGAAATTGATCCAGCTGCCCATGTAGACTTGCCTATTGATATGTTTAAAGAAGCTGGAGGCGATTTGCCAAACGTTGGCGATGTAATCCCATTGCAAGATAACCAAGGAAACCATTTCCGCGCAGGTGTAACTGGTGTACACGAAGAATTCATTTCAGTTGATTTGAACCATCCGATGGCTGGTAAAAACCTGATCTTTGCTGGAAAAATCTTGACAGTTCGCGAAGCAACTGCCGATGAATTGAGCCATGGCCACGCACACGGTGCCGATGGTCATTCAGGTCACTAATCCATATAAAATTAAAAGGGGCGTTAAATTACTTAACGCCCTTTTTTTATGCTTAAAAATGATTAGTTGCCCTTGGTTTTGCTGCATTTATCACAAATGCCATAAGCAATCAGGCTAATGGTATTGGCGGTAAAGCCATCTGGGATGTTGATGGCGGGCACTTTGGTCTCTAGGCAATAGATCTTATGGCAATTGGTGCAATTGAAATGCAGGTGCTCATCATGATGGTGGTGTGCCGTACAAGCCGACGAACAGATTGCATAATTGGCCGTTCCATTAAAATCGATGATGCGGTGCAAGATGCCTTTGTCTTCATAAGTGTTGAGAATACGATATAAGGTTACCCTGTCTATCTCCTTGCCCAGCTTCTTCTCCAAATCAGGTTGCGAAATAGCTGCCTTGTCGGCTGCAATTTCTTCGAGCACACGTACGCGTTGACGCGTGTTTTTAAGCTGATTTTCCCTTAAAATATCTACAGGATTTCTCTTTTGCATTGTGTTAGAGTGCTTTGCCTGCCATTAAACTGATCGGCGGATTGTCCATGGCATTGGCTGTACTTAATTTCAATGTTCCTTTGATCTTTACCGTTTGGTAAGTGAATTTAATCGGTTCGGCCAGTTCAACCATCACCATAATCGGCACGCCGTTTTTGCCGCAAAAGAAACATTGGTTAATTGGTAGGGTAGAGAGCATAAATTTGCTTTGCTTCATCCCGTCTTTAATAGGCACGATATAGCCTTCTAGTTCAAAAGGCTTGTTGGCATGTTTTTTAATGTCGTTGCTAAAGATGGCATACATTTCGGTGTCTTTCACCGTCTTAAAATCAACGCTGCCGATAATATCCCAGTTTTCAGACATGATCTGGTCGCTTGGGTCATGTTGCGCCTTTGCTACAAATCCGAAGCCGGTTAATAATAAAAGGATGATACTTAGTTTTTTCATTAGTTAATCATTTATTTTAATGGTTATGAAGCGATCGTGTGCGACCAGATTTTATTTGTTTCGGTTAATATGTTGTTGCACACAATGCTTTCATCAATTAATTAATTTTAGTTTTTGGCAAGTATTTTAGAAATATTAGAACGATAAGCTTGCAAAGCAGGTATAATAGAAGCAAATATACCGATACCCAACCCAGCAAGCAAGAGATACACCTCTGTAGGGATGAAAACCAATCCACTCAGCTTTGCCTGGCTGCTTTCTTGGTAATGTGCAATCAATTGCAGTGCCAAATGGCCTAAACCCATGCCTACTATGGTACCAATAATGGTCAAAATCAGTCCCTCGAGAATAATGATGACAAACAATTTGGTTCTCGAAGCGCCTAAAGTACGCATAATAGCCAAGTCGTAGCTTCTTTCCTTTAATGAATTATAAAGGTTTACAAATACGCTGATGGCCGCAATGAGCATAATCAATACGGCAAACCATTGCAAAGTATCTACGCCCACCCCAATTAACGAGAATAAGCGGGTGCTTTCCATGGCAGGAGAGGCCGATTGCAGGTTGGTGCCCTGATTAACCATTCTCGGAAACATGACCACCGACATTGGGGAGCGGTACTGGATCAGCAAAGAAGTGATTTCCAGGTTTTGTATTTCTGCAGTAGGGCTTGGACCAGGTTCATCATGATGTTCATGCTCGCCAGCTTTTTCAGGCTCTTCGTGCATTTTCCAAACGCTGGCAATATTGGTTAAGATCAGGTTGTCGGTTACATTGCCTTGCGGAGCCAAAATGCCCACCACTTTATAGGCATGGTCTTTATGGATGTCGGCATTGCCGGTTAAGCCGTGTGCACCAAAGAAAGTGTCTCCTACCTTTAATTTTTCGTTTTTGGCTACGGTTGCCCCAATGGCTGCTTCCAAGTCTGCTTTCCAAAATTTTCCGTCTTGTACCTTCAGTTTGTAAAGGCTGATGAAATTAGTATCGGTTCCCACGATACGAACGCCATTGTAATTATCGCCCAAGGCCAATGGCGTTGCCCGCTTTACAAAAGGGCTATGCGCCAATTCATTGGCGTCTTTCAAAGGAATATTGCCCGTTGGAAAGTCAATGTAGTAAATGCTGCTCAAAATCAGTTGCAATGGACTGCCCTTGGCGCCAACTACCAAATCTATATCCTTGGAGTTGTTGTTCAGCTTTTCTTCAATTTGGGTCGATGCCAATAACAAAATGGTTAAAATGCCCGTACCAAAGGCAATGAGCATCACGTTTAAGGCCGATGAAAGCGGTTTAGCTGCTAAACTCTTCCAACTTATTTTAAATGGGCTCATGTCAAGTCGTAAGTATGGGTAAACGCGTCTTTCACTCTTTTGTCATGGGTGGCTACAATTAAAGTGGCCTGGTTTAGCCCCGACTGTTGCAACAACAAATCCAGTACAGCTTGGGCATTTTTATCATCCAAGCTAGAGGTGGGTTCGTCGGCTATCAAAAGGGCAGGCTTGTTGATTACGGCCCTGGCAATAGAAATACGTTGCAACTGACCTTGACTGAGCTCGTTTGGATAAGCATTTTTCTTGTGCAGCATATCCAATGATTTCAATACCTCATCAATCCGTTCGTGGCTTTCGGGCAGTTTGGCGAAACTTTGGGCCAATAATAGATTTTCGGCTATGGTTAGGCTTTTGATCAAATGAGGCCTTTGAAAAACAATGCCTATTTGTCGGCCCCTAAAGCGGTCGAGTTCTTTAGAAGACAATTTGTAGATAGAAGTTTCGCCAATGCGTACTTCGCCAGCCTTAGGCCTCAAAATTCCTGTTAGAATATGCAAAAGGGTCGTTTTTCCGCTACCAGATTGACCTAATAACAGCCATTGTTCGCCATCATTGATCTGCCAGTCTTTAAAACTGAGTTGTTGCGTACCATTATAGCTATGGGCTACCGCCTGAATTGAAATCATTTGTGCTTAAGGCCATTTAGCCTTTCGTATACAAAAATAGTATATGCAATTCAATTGCATTAAAAATTATGTAAAGTATTTGCTACTGCCCCAATAAAAAATCCCATCAAGTTTAAAGCCTGATGGGATCTATCAAAAAATAGCGATGCTATTATTTGTACATTTCTTCGCGTTGTTTCATTACATCGGCATTGTTGATGTACTCGTCATAAGTCATCAATTTATCGATAATGCCCTTAGGCGTAAGCTCGATGATCCGATTGGCAACCGATTCGGTAAGGGCGTGGTCACGAGAGGTGAAAAGCATGGTTCCTTTAAAATCGTTCATGCCGTTGTTCAAGGCAGTGATCGATTCCAAGTCCAAGTGGTTGGTCGGCTCGTCGAACATCAGGAAGTTGGCTTGTTGCAGCATCATTCTAGAGAACATACAACGCATTTTTTCGCCTCCAGATAGCACTTTTACGTTTTTAAGTACTTCTTCTCCAGAAAAGAGCATGCGGCCCAAGAAGCTTCTTACAAACTGCTCGTCGGCATCGGTGCCTGAATATTCGCGCAACCAATCTACCAGGTTCTCGTTCTTTCCTTCAAAATAGGTAGAATTGTCATTTGGGATATCAGCAGTGCTAATGGTTACACCAAATTTAAATTCACCTGTATAATCTTTATCGTAGCCTGCTAAAATATCGTAGAAAGCGCTGGTCGCTAAACTGTTTTGAGATAAAACAGCAACTTTATCGCCTTTGTTGAGCATGAAGCTGATGTTTTTGAACATTACTTCGCCGTTGGCGGTTTTTCCCAGGTTTTCTACCTGTAAAATCTGGTCTCCAGCTTCGCGGCCAACATTGTTGAACATAATGGCTGGGTATTTCCTGCTCGAAGCCTTGATTTCAGAAATATCTATCTTATCTAATGCTTTCTTACGTGAAGTAGCCTGTTTAGATTTAGAGGCATTGGCGCTAAAGCGTTGGATAAATTCCTGCAGCTCTTTAACTTTCTCTTCCAGTTTTTTGTTCTGGTCGCTGCGTTGTTTCAATGCCAATTGACTCGATTCGTACCAGAAAGTATAGTTACCAGTATAAATGCTCATTTTGCTGAAGTCGATATCCACAATGTGTGTACAAACCGCATCTAAAAAGTGCCTATCGTGAGATACCACCAAAACAATGTTCTGGTAATCGGCCAAGAAATTCTCTAGCCAGGCGATGGTATCGATGTCCAAATCGTTGGTAGGCTCATCCAGTAGCAGGATATCAGGATTTCCAAATAGGGCCTGTGCCAAAAGCACACGTACTTTTTGGTTACCATCAAGCTCTTTTAACAATTTATAATGATGTTCTTCTTTGATGCCCAAGTTGCTCAATAGGGTAGCAGCGTTGCTTTCCATGTTCCAGCCATCTTTTTCGGCAAAAAGATTTTCCAGTTCACCCGCACGTTCGCCATCTTTCTCGGTAAAATCTTCTTTAAGGTAAATGGCATCTTTTTCCTTCATGATGTCGTACAATTCCTTGTGGCCCATCATTACGGTTTCGATTACAGAAAATTCATCAAATTCGTAGTGGTTTTGCTTCAATACGGCCATGCGTTCGCCAGGAGTAAAGGCTACACTACCGGTAGTGGCACTTACATCGCCAGAAAGAATTTTGAGGAAAGTGGATTTACCTGCGCCATTGGCCCCGATTACACCATAGCAATTGCCATGTGTAAATTTAAGGTTAACTTCTTCAAAAAGAGTACGTTTGCCGTAACGTAGTGATAAATTAGATACTGAAATCATGTTGCTGAAAAATAAGCTGCAAAGGTACGCAAATTTTTTGCTTATACCTAAGCTATTTCCGCTTTGCGATAGGGTACAAAACAAAAAAGGCAACCTTTTCAGATTGCCTTTCGTATTTCTTAGTTGCTTAAACTAGTAGTTCCAAGTGAAACGTTGTCTTCTCGATGCATCTGCAGAGAAAATCAACTGTGTTGGAATCCTGAATTCTGCTTCAACCGCTTTTCCATTGTAGGTAGAAGGGATCCACTCGATATTGAATTCCAAGTTTTTAGTATTGATTTCAGTTGAGTAGTTATTGCCTCTGATGCTGTAGTTTACAAAATATTTTACATCATCGGCTGATTTTACTTTCGCAACGATTTCTACATCGGTTGGCTTATTGTAAACGATCATGTCTTTAGGATAGGCTGCTTTTGCTCTCTCGCCCAATAGCGATACAATTTGGTCGATTGAACAGATAGGCAGTGGCGCAGGCGCATTCTTTACTGCTTCTGGATCTTTGCTCAAAATGGTAAGCTCTATTTTTTTGATCGCTACCGTATCGATGTACAACAACTTTTTCAGTTCGTAATTGTACCTGATGAAAACGGTTTTGTTGTTGTTGAAACCATACCAATTTCCAGCTCTTTCGTCATTTTTATAAGATCCTCTGATCCATACATTTTTATCTGGATTCTCAATAAAATATGCGCCGTCTAACTTATTATTCTCGTTAATATTGTAAGTTAGTTTCGAATCGTCCGAAAGGGTTTTTGTTTTTTGGACTGGGTTAAATATGGCCGCAACGAGAGCGCCAGTAATGATTAATGGAAGTGTGATTGCTTTCATATTGGAAATGAGTTAGTTATTCTAAAGATAAGTAAAATGTTACACTTCTCAAAATTTTTATAGTTAGAGATGAACAATTTGGAATTAAAGGGCAGGATGATAAATGCGCTATCTAAGCAAGAAATAGATACTTATGCTGCGTTGATTATAGCCAGTGATGATTGGCAGGTAAAAGACCTGATCGACCTCACTTTCGACAATGATGATAAAGTTGCCTTCAGGGCTTCTTGGATCATGGAAAACGTTTATGAGAACAAAATAGAAAAATTCCTGCCTGCCTCAGGCTATTTTTTGGAGCGCTTTGCTACACAGGAAAATTCTTCGTGCAGGAGACATTATTGTAAAATATTGGCTCTGATGACCAAGAAAAATGCAACATCGGAAATCAAGGCTATGCTTGCAAACTACCCATTGGAAGGACTGATAGCAACCGTATTTGCCTGGCTTATTGATGAAGCGGTTCCGGTTGCCATCAAATCACATATCCTCAATATTCTGGCTAACCTTAGTACGCGGCAGGATTGGATCAGAGAGGAACTTTTGCAAACCATGGAATACCTGGTAGACAAAGAGAGCATTGCCTTTTTTGCCAAAGTAAAACAGATCAGGAAACAGTTGAAGGCTAGTCCGAAGTCTAGAGTCTGAAGTCGATAGTCAGTTTACAGTTGCCAGTTGTTAGTTAACAATTTAACAATTAACCTTAAAACATTCCAACTTTACAATCTTCTAATAATTAACAATACAAAGATAAATCACAATTGTGAAATGTCTATTTTTGACCTTATGAACAATACATACGAAATCATATCTAACGTAATCAAAAACCGCAGGAGTATTTTTCCTGCCAGTTATACCAATCAAGAAATTCCTGTTGAAGTTATCGAGCAGATTTTGGAAAGTGCAAATTATGCGCCTAGCCATAAGCTTACCCAGCCTTGGCGTTTCACCGTAATCAGAAAAGAAGGAAAGGCCAAGTTGGGCGAAACTTTAGGCCAATTATATAAGGCAAATGTGTCTGCAGAGAAATTTATGCAGAAAAAATACGACAGCTTTGGCGAGAAAACAGCTCAGGCTTCTTGTATTTTAGCGATCAACATTCAGTTTAATCCTGATAAATTACCTGCCTGGGAAGAAATAGCGGCTACAGCCTGTGCCGTTCAGAACATCGCCTTAACGGCCGAAGCTTTAAATATAGGTGCTTACTGGAGCTCGCCACCGCTAATTGACGATTTGGGTGAATTTTTAGGATTGGCGCCTAATGAAAAATGCTACGGATTGTTTTACATGGGCTATCACGAAGAAGAGCAACGCGAAGCAAACAGAACACCAATGGCTGAAAAGGTAACTTGGATCGAGGGCTAATTCAGTTGTTAGTTGCTAGTTCTCAGTTTGCAATTCAATAATTAACCGATTAACCAACTCTTAAAATAGCTAATGGACGTAAAATCTTCCTTGTATCAACTGTGTTTAACTTTCGTGGAAAAACGTATTGAAACAGCCAAAACTGCTTTGAAACAGGCAAGAGAGGCGAGTAACGACGATACCAAGAGCAGTGCCGGCGATAAGTTCGAAACAAGCCGCGAAATGGCCCAGCAGGATATCGAGCGCAATACCCGTTTGCTTGCAGATGCAGAAGAGCAGTTGAGGGGACTTGAGCTCATCAAGGAACTTCCACCGGCAACGCAGGCAAGAAATGGGGGATTGGTTTATACAGATCAAGGCAATTTTTACCTGAGCATTAGCGCAGGACAACTCTTGTTAGATGGAAAAGTTTATTTTGCCATTTCGGTGGCATCGCCCATTGGAAAATTGTTTATGGGCAAACAAAAAGGCGATGAAATAGATTTCAACGGCAAGAAATATCGAATTACAGCAGTCTTGTAAACAAAAAAGCCGGCAATCAGCCGGCTTTTTTGTTGGTTGGCTTATTAAAGCTCTTGTTTATACTGTAATATAAGTTTTTTGCGGTATAACGCCCAGGATCTATGATGCGCCTTATCGTATATAAAGGATAGTCTTCGTCTCTTTTTGTGGATAATATAAAGGCGGCCTTAAAACCATGTTCCTTTAATTTATGGAGTGTAGACGCTTTATAAACCCCATAAGGATAGGCGAAATACTCGATCTTTTTACCAGTTAGCTCAGCTAAAGTCTTTGTAGGCTTATCGATCTGTGTAGCCCAATCTTCTTCAGTAAATTGGGCAAAGTTTTTATGGTCGTACGTATGGCTGGCTATTACATTTCCATCATCAGATAATTCCTTGATCTGTGATTTGCTCATGTATCGTGGCCTTCCAATGGAAACGGTCATGATAAAATAAACAGCCTTAAACCCATACTTTTTTAGTTCTGGCGCTGCAACAGTATATTGGTCAAGGTCCGTATCGTCAAAAGTAATCATTATTGACTTTGGCGGAAGCGATGTACCATAAACCAAATAATCATAAAGCTGATCTGGCAGAACAGTATGATAGCCACTATCGGCCAACATTTTTAAATGTGCTTTAAAATTATTTGGCGGAATAATGTCGTCATGCGCCCTTTTAGAATCGGATGCTTTCCAATCTCTGATTTGATGATAGCAGAGCACAGGAATTTCCTTTCTGGACAAGATCGTTTTGCTATCAGCAGGCTTTAAACTAGTGACTATTGTTGCTGGCTTTGTAGTTGCTTTTTTTTGCTCTTTTTTAGGAGGATTTGATTGACAAGATAAAAGAAATAAATAGGGAATAAGGGCTAGGCATAAATAGGATTTCACTTCACTAGAAACTGTTTTTAATGCTGTTGCTTAATGTTTTAGGGCTCCAGTAACCACTGGCGATAATCCTTCTGATGGTAAATAAGGGATCTTTTTCATCGCGTTTGGTTGATAATTGGAATGCCATTTTGAAACCGCGTTTTTTAAGTTCCGGAATTCCTTCTGCATTCCATAAGCCAAAAGGATAAGCAAACTCGGTCATTTTTTTGCCGGTAATGTCTTCCAGTTTTTTGGTAGGCTTATCCAACTGCTCTTCCCAATCTTTGCCTGCATATTTTTTAAAGTTCTTGTGGTCGTAGGTGTGGCTTCCAATTACATTGCCTTCTGCAGCTAGTTGTTTAATCTGATCTGAACTCATGTAATCAACAAACTTTCCTTTTTTGCCAATAGAAACGGTCATGATAAAATAAACCGCTTTGTAGCCATATTTCTGTAAAGTAGGGCGAACAATAGTAAACTGATCTAAATCGGTATCGTCAAAAGTAAGCATGATGGGCTTGCTTGGCAGTTGCGCGCCGGTATTGAGGTAAGCGTAAAGCTGATCGGGCAAAATGGTATGGTAGCCGCTATCAGCCAACATTTTGATCTGGTCTTTGAAATTCTGGATTTCTACAATGTAGTCTTTACCAACTTTTCCATCTGTTGGTTTCCAGTTGCGTACCTGGTGATAGCATAAAATAGGCACTTGCTTGCGTGCCAAGATGGTTTTGGCATCGGCAACCTTGATATCGCCGATTGCTACAGGAGTTGTATTTTCAGCAGTAGTTGAAGTTTTGGCATCAGCTGTGCTATCGGTACCTGTTTTTGGGGCGTTAGACTGTGATTTTGATTGACAACCCAATGCTAAAATAAGCGAGGCTGCCACAAGTGATAAGAAAGTTTTTCTCATGGTTAATATTTATGTTACAAAACTATGAAAACAAGACAGATTTGCGCGATAATTTTTTAATGCTGTGGATAAAAACATTGTATATGCAAAGAAAAAATATGCAAATCTCAATCTTCTTATCTTTTTTACAAATAAAACTATAGCCGACAGTACATTTTAAATAAATTAGGCCTTTATTTATCAATCAACTCTGTAATGAAATCATCATGAGCACACCGCTCACAAAAGGCAATGATATGCTCATGATAGCTTCATAACCACTAAAAAACAATTATGTACTAATGAAAAAACTCTACTTCCTCTTGTTTTTTGTTTTACTGTTGGGCGTACAGGCTTTTGCGCAAACCAAAACCATTTCCCTAACAGAAACTACTCCCGCTCCAGAAAGAGCAAATTACCAGGCTGCGGCTCGTTTCTCGCCTAATAAGCTGAGAAAAATTATCTACTCTACAGCCGTAGATCCGCATTGGCTAAAACTGAGCAATAGGTTTTGGTACCAGTACGAAACCCCAAATGGCAAGCAATGGTATATTGTTGAGCCGGCAGCAAGAAGCAAAAAAACGCTTTTTGATCCTGCTAAAATGGCAGCGCAAATTACCATGATCATCCGCGATCCTTTTGATGCACAACACTTGCCTATCGAGAACCTTAAGTTTGCGAAAGACGAAAAAAGCATCACCTTCGAGGTTAAAAGTACAACTGATGAGGTAAAACCTGATCGGAAAGATAAAAAAGCGGCCGATTCGATGCAGAAAAAGATCTATTCTTTCAATTATGAGTTAGCCAGCCAAAAACTGACCGAAATTCCAAACTTCCAAAAGCCCAAAGCCAAACCATCTTGGGGCTCGGTAGCACCAGATTCATCGGCCATTATCTTCTCCCGTAATTACAACTTGTACTGGATGGACAAAGACAACTACAAAAAGGCGGTTAAGAATGAAGAAGACAGCACCATTGTAGAACATCAATTAACCAAAGACGGCGTGAAGTTCTATTCTTATGGTAGCGATGGCGATGGCGAAAACAATGAAGACAATATCAAAAACAACAAGAAAAGACGTGGTGCCTATGTATTATGGTCGCCAGATTCTAAGTATTTCGTTTTAGATAGAACGGATTCTCGTCAGGTAAAAGACCTCTGGGTCATCAACAGTGTTTCGGCCGGAAGACCAACCTTAGAAACCTACAAATACCAAATGCCAGGCGAAAAAGAAGCGCCTATCGACGAGTTTGTGTTGTTCGATTTTGCCAAGAAAACTTACAAAACCATCAATACCACGGCTTTTAAAGACCAAAGCATTGGGGCTTTTGGCAAAGAAACCCTAAATAAGGACAGAGACAACGAGTTTCGTCCCTCTATTTGGCAGGGCGATAACAGCAAGTTCTATTTTGCTCGTACCAGTAGGGATCTGAAGCGTGTTGACATTTGTACCATTGACATTAATACGGGCAAAGTAACTGCCTTGATCGAGGAGCGTTTCAATACTTATGTAGAAGTACAGCGCCCGGGCTTGATTGATGGTGGCAAGGAAATCATCCATTGGAGCGAGCGTGATGGCTGGGGCCATTTCTACCTGTTTGATGGCAATGGCAAGTTGAAAAACCAAATTACTACGGGTTCTTTCCACTGTGAAGGTATCGTTAACATTGATGAGAAAAACCGTGTACTTTACTTTACGGCCAATGGTCGCGAAGGAAAAGAAGATCCGTATTATTTGCACTTGTATCGCATCAATTTTGATGGTACAGGCATGAAACTGTTAAATAGCGGCGATTTTGACCACGCTGCCAACATGAACGACGAGAACAAGTTCTTTGTAGACAATTTCTCGCGTGTAAATACCGTTCCAAAATCTGTTTTGCTAGATAACGAAGGCAATAAAGTAATGGACTTGGAAACTGCCGATTTATCTTTATTGATGGCGACAGGCTACAAATTCCCTGAGCCCTTCAAAGTTAAAGCAGATGATGGCATTACTGATATTTATGGCGTAATGTACAAGCCGTTCAACTTCGATCCGAACAAAAAATATCCGATCATTGAGTATGTTTACCCAGGTCCGCAAACCGAGGCGGTAAACAAATCCTTCGGTCGTGCAATGGATCGTGTAGATCGTTTGGCGCAATTGGGTTATATCGTAATTACCGTGGGTAACCGCGGGGGTAATCCGGCGCGTTCTAAATGGTACCATACTTATGGCTACGGCAACTTGCGCGATTATGGTTTGGCCGATAAAAAAGCAGCCATCGAGCAATTGGCAGATAAATACTCATTTATCGATGCCAGCAGGGTAGGGATCACTGGCCACTCTGGCGGTGGCTTCATGTCGACTGCAGCTTTGTTAGTTTATCCAGATTTCTTTAAAGTGGCAGTTTCTGCAGCGGGTAACCACGATAACAGCATCTATAACCGCTGGTGGAGCGAAAAGCACCATGGTGTAAAAGAAGTGGTTTCGGCCAAAGGCGATACGACTTTCAAATATGCAATTGACAAAAACCCTGATTTGGCGAAAAACCTAAAAGGACATTTGCTATTGATGCATGGCGATATCGATAACAACGTACACCCGGCTAACTCTATCCGCGTGGCCAATGCCTTGATCAAAGCCGGAAAAAGATTTGACTTTATGATTGTTCCGGGTCAGCGTCATGGTTTTGGCGATATGACCGAATACATGTTCTGGCGTTTGGCCGATTATTTTAACAATTACCTGTTAAATGATTTTTCTCAATCTGTAAACGTAAACATTACGGAAATGGACAGGGAAATAGAACGAAAGCAATAACATTCACAATAAGCCTCGGTAATTTATCGGGGCTTATTTGTTTTAAAACACTATTTTTAAGTATCCTAACTTATTATCAGATGAAAAAACAATTATTTATCCTGTCGCTAGGTGCGTTGGCCTTGGCTTCGTGTCAATCGTCAGACCAAAAATCAGCAGGCGTAGCAGCAGATTCGGTATCCTTGAAAGCCATTAACGATTCGGCTTTTGCGAAGCACATTGCGGTATTGGCCTCAGATGAGTTTGAAGGCCGCAAGCCCTTTACTGCCGGAGAAACCAAAACCATCAATTACCTTAAAACGGAATTTGAAAAATTGGGATTAAAACCAGGCAATGGCGATAGCTATTTTCAGGAGGTGCCTATGGTCGACATTAAATCGACACCAGGAACGATGATGATTAAAAGCGCTACGGGTACGAATGGCACCACTTTAACGTATTTGGATGATTTTGTAGCTGCTACCAGACATGTAAGCAACCAAGTGAAGCTAGAAAATTCTGAAATGGTTTTTGCCGGCTATGGCATTGTAGCTCCAGAGTATAAATGGAACGATTACGAAGGCTTAGATGTAAAGGGAAAAATCGTTGTGGTGATGGTGAACGATCCAGGCTTTTCAGATACGACCTTGTTTAAGGGAAAAACCATGACTTATTATGGCCGTTGGACCTACAAATTTGAGGAAGCTGCACGTCAAGGCGCTACAGGAGTTATTATTATTCATGATACGGCCCCGGCAAGTTACCCTTGGAGCGTAGTGAGAAGCGGCTGGTCTAAATCGAAGCTGTATTTGGATGCCAAAGACAATAATAACTCGAGAGCCCTAATGGAAGGCTGGATTACCCTTGATGTAGCCAAAAACCTGTTTAAAATGGCTGGAAAATCGGAAGAACTGATGAAGCAGGCAGGGCAAAAAGGCTTTAAACCAGTTGATTTGGGGTTGAAACTATCGATCACCATTAATAACACTATCAAAAAATCGATTTCTAATAATGTGGTGGCCGTTTTGCCAGGAACCAAAAGAGCTGATGAATACCTGATTTATTCGGGCCATTGGGATCATTTGGGCAAAGGAGAAGCCATTAACGGCGATTCGATTTATAATGGTGCAGTTGATAACGCTACCGGAACCGCGGCGCTGTTGTTATTGGCCGATGCCTTTAAAAAAGCCAAAGATCAGCCAGAACGTTCTATTTTGTTTATTGCCTTGACAGGTGAGGAGCAAGGTTTGCTGGGCTCTGAATATTACGCCTCGCATCCGCTAGTGCCGGTAAACAAAACGGTTGCCGATATCAATATCGATGCCATGGAAGCTTCTGGAATGAGCAAGGATATTGTAGTAGTAGGTTATGGACAATCTGAGTTGGAAGATTATTTAACCGAAGCGGCTAAAAAACAGGAGCGCGTGGTGGCTAAGGATCCAAACCCTTCGGCCGGTTCTTATTTTAGGTCAGACCATTTCAATTTTGCCAAAGTGGGTATCCCGGCATTGTATACGGGCAATGGAATTAACAATGTAAAACATGGTGAAGCTTGGGGCAAGGCACAACAAGAAGATTATACGAAAAACCGTTACCATGCACCTGCGGATAATTTTGAGCCCGCTAAATGGGATTTCTCGGGAATGGTGGCAGATTTAAGGTTGTTGTTTGATGTGGGCTATCGCTTAAGCAACGAAAGTACTTTTCCGGGTTGGAAAGAAGGTTCTGAATTTAAAGCCATCAGAGCGAAAAGCATGAAATAAAGAAAGCGTAAAATATATAATTAACCCCTCGTTTATTGCTAAACAGAGGGGTTTTTTATTCAGAGTAATTAAAAATGAAAATTAAAACCAATGCTCGGATTAAATGAGCTGGTTGCAAAGGTAAATGATTCGGTTGTACGCGGGTTGGCATTTTCAGTTGCGTCTTTAGGCTTCGTTTTGTTATAGTTAACCAAAGGGAAGCTAAATTCTATAGCCCACTTTTTCGAAGGAAAAAAAGCAAAGCCCGGAGATAGCGCTGCACCATAAGAAGTAATTTTGTAACTTTGCTCTGAAATTGGGAGTGCTGGAATGCTGTATTCTATTTTATTTTCAGCCTTGCCGAAACCTATGCCTACATTAAATTGGCCAAAAAACTTAAACTTATCAGCTACATCAATATATTTTCTTAAAAATGGCTCGATACTGAAAGTATGTTGCTTAGCAGTTTGTGTGCCATTAATCACGGTACCTGAAGTAGCGAATATAGAGTTGTAGCTATTTTTACTCTGCGTGTAACCAATGCCCAAGCCAATAGCCAGGTTGTCTGCAACAAAATAGCCAAAACGAGGCATGATTGAAAATGATTGTGTTTTGTCGGTAGAAGTGGTATTTGAAGCAAATTCGGATTTACCATCAGCTTTGGTGGATGCAAACCCAATTGTACCATTGATCAAACTCTTGCCTTTTTCGGTTTGTGCGCTTACACTAAACCCGATGGCGCATAAGGCGGCCATGATGAGTAATTTAGATTTCATTTGTGTGTTTTTTGTGTTGATCAAGTTTAGGCATAAAAAACGAAAAACAACTATAGATGTAGTTTAAAAATAGTTAACTCGTTGTAAATGAGTTTAAAAATTTTCGAACGTTGTTCCTTGATCACATCTTCGAAGACAAAAATGAAGTTAAGCTTGGGATTATTTAATTACGATTTTGAGTACCTTGAAGCCAAAATTTCCTTGTGTATCGGTTCCCTCCAGCCATGCCGTATAAGTTCCTTTCTGGTCGCTAGAAAAGAAATGCGTATGCGCTTCTCCATTTTTATCGGTTACCAAATTTGGCGCCCAATAAATGGTCGATCTCAGGTCAGGAGTTTGATTGGTTTTGTTAGCTGCGGTATATTTTGGGTTATAAAAAATCTTATTGTCGCCATAAGACAAGGGCTTGTAGATGTACATATTGGCTGCTTTTTTAAGAAAGGGACCAGATCCGGTTTTGGTAGTTATCTCTATAAATACATACTCGGTCTCGTCCATCGGATGCAAAAACTCCATACGGTATTTGCCCGCATTACGGGGATTTTTCATGATTTCTATTCCCTGCACATCTTCGGCTGAATAATAGTCGAGGTAGAACTTAATGAAGTTGTAATGGGCATTATAAACGGGTTCTCCACTAGGCGAGTAAAAGAAATCTACATCAACGCCGTCAATTACAAGTTTAACAATGGCAAAATTCACCATAAACTCTTGGATGTTCGACTTACGCCTAACACCCATCCTAAAGCCTTTTACGTTTTCTTCGAGTACATTCAACAGGGTTTTCTTGTTCAATTTATCTAGATCTGCTTCAGATAAAGTTTGATCAGCTTCGCCAGGACCATTCAGGTTTTTAGAGCGTTTCACCACTTTTTTTCCTGTAATTTTTACTTCGCGCAAGCCAATACCGCTACCACGGTAAGTGTCGACCTTTCTTTGGTTGGCGATCAATTGCTTAGCTGTGCTATCCGTTTGTTCGGGTTCGGTAATAATTTGTTGCTTTGGTGGCGCAATGGCAATAGGAGGGCGCTTAAATTCATTCATTTCGATACCCAATGTACCCCTGTTGCCTTTTGCATTAAGCGCCTGGATCAAAAAAGACAGGCTATCCATTACTGGAAAATTTTTAAAGACAAATTCGCCTTTGTCGTTCGTAACCGTATCCATCAACATCAGGCCTTTGCGTGTACTGAGCAAGGTAATTTTTCCTTTAGCAATAGGCTTGTTGGTAATGTTGGTTACTTTGCCACTTACGGTAAATTCATTTTCAGCCTTAAAAACAGGTTTTTTATTCAAATCCCATTGGTAACTTACCCAGCCTTGCGTAAGCATCAGGGCTTCTAGTTCTTCGTGGCGCTGTGCATCGGTATGGTTAAAATAATAGCCTGGATTTTCTATTTCACCTTTTAAATCGGAGCTCATCAATAAATAGCTTAAGATATTCTCATCATTGAGGCTGTCTTTTTTTACTTGTCCATCATCCGTAACGGCTAAAGAAAAAGAACCAGAAATAGGCTTCCCGCTTTGGTCTGTTATTTTTAGATGAATAGGAATACTGTCTCTAAGTGTATAGCTTTCAGCTCCGGCATACAATTGTACCTTGAGTTCATCGTGGTGGTTGATAAAGAAATTTCGCTCATTTAGGATTTGTTGTTGCCCGTTTTGGATCAAAATCTGTGAAACACCAGTAGGGAAGATGCTCTTGGCCAAACGGATATTTTTATAAGTGGCATTTGGCTTGAGTTTGGCCAGAAAACACAATACGCCTCTCGATTGTCCTAAGATCGTTAATTCTTGATTGGGCAGGTCTGAAAGAATGGAAATACTGATAGAGTCGCTGCTGAAACTGTTGTTTATTTTTAAGGTTACGCCATTAGCTTGTATTTTGGGCAAAGCCTGACTGCCACTGCCCATTGCCGATTTAAAGTTAGCGGTATAGGTCTCACCAATTTTTGGCGTAAAATCAAGGTAGCCCATTCCTCTATTACTGGAAGTAAAAGAAGCTACTTTTTGTTGCTTTGAATTAACGATCTCGCCTTCAACACCTAAGCCCTTGCCGTTAATGTCAACTGCCTTGTAAGCCAATTTCTGTTGCCTGTCGGCTATCCAAGTACCACCTTCAGGCAAAAACTGTAAATCGACTAATGGTTTCTTGGCAATGTTTGTCTTATTAGCTTTTGGACCCTGAGCTTTGGCCACATCCACGGCTTGGGTGCTGGCTGCAGGAACGGCAATATCTAAAACCTGAATTTCTTTTTTGAACAAGAAAGCATCTCCAAAGTTCTGCATCCAATTGGTATAGGCCCTAAAAACATAAGTGCTCGGTTCGTATTTATTGGGATCTAAGGCAAAACCGCCCCAAGTTAAGCCATATTGAGTAGGCAGGCTTACGGTTTGGATAACTTGCCCATTCTTATTGATGGTTTCTACATAGACCAAGGCGCTTGTTGCCGAATAATTAAGCAGACTGGCGTTGATTAAATAGCCTTTAAACCAAATGGTATCGCCCATGGCATAAACCGATTTGTCTAGCTGCATGTATATTTTTTCTCTCGGAACAGCCTTTCGTACGCTATCGTACTGCACCATTTCCTTGTATTTGACCTCTTGGGCTTGGCTCGATAAATTAATGAAGAATAATAGGAGAGGGAGGAGGAGACGGCTAAATTTGGTCATGGTTGTTGGCTATGTACAAAACTAAAATACAAATTGTTTGGCATTTTCGGTAGCCAACAAAAAAGCCCCGATAAATTATCGAGGCTTCTTTGAATATATGGAGGATTTTAATCCGCTTTTTCGTTTATAAAAACAAACTGATGGTCGAACATATCCAATTTGATCTTACTTTCCTTATCTACAGTTCCGGCTAAAATTGATTTAGACAGTTCGTTCAAAATCCTTTTTTGGATTACACGTTTTAGCGGCCTAGCACCAAATTGCGGATCGTAACCTAATTCGGCTAGCCAATCCAAGGCTTCTTCGCTCGCTTCTATGGTAATGCCCATTTCGGCCAAGGTTTGCTGTACCTGTTTGAACTGCAGGCTTACAATATTCCTGATTTCATTTCTGTTTAACGGAGTGAACATGATCAGCTCATCAATACGGTTCAGAAATTCTGGACGAATGGTCTGCTTCAAGAGCTCGAACAACTCGTTTTTGGTTTTGGCAATTACCTCGTCTCGGTTCTCGTCGTCCAGCTTTTTAAAGTTATCTTGGATCAAGTGCGAACCAATGTTCGAAGTCATGATGATGATCGTGTTCTTAAAATTCACCACACGGCCTTTGTTGTCGGTTAAACGGCCATCATCTAGTACCTGCAACAGGATGTTGAATACATCGGGATGTGCCTTCTCAATCTCGTCTAACAACACTACCGAATAAGGTTTGCGTCTTACTGCTTCGGTTAGCTGACCGCCTTCATCGTAACCCACATAGCCCGGAGGCGCCCCAATCAATCGCGAAACGGCATGTCTTTCCTGGTATTCGCTCATGTCTATCCTTGTCATGGCGTTCTCATCGTTAAATAAGAACTCGGCCAAGGCTTTTGCCAGCTCCGTTTTACCAACGCCGGTGGTGCCCAAGAAAATGAACGATCCAATCGGCTTGCGTTTATCCTGTAAACCCGCACGAGAACGGCGAATGGCATCAGAAATGGCTTCAATAGCTTCATCCTGGCCAGCAACACGTTTGTGGAGCTCGTCTTCCAAATGCAAGAGTTTTTCGCGTTCGCTAGCTACCAGTTTGGTTACCGGAATGCCTGTCCAGCGAGCCACTACACCAGCAATATCATCGGCAGTTACTTCTTCTTTAAGCATTCTGCTATCGCTTTGCTGGCTTTCTAAATCAGATTTTAGTTTCTCAACTTTGTCTTGTGCCTCTTTGATTTTACCATAACGAATTTCGGCCACACGACCATAATCGCCTGCGCGTTCGGCTTGCTCAGCCTCTAATTTATATTGTTCAATTTGCTCCAGCTCATTGTTTACTGCATCCACCAAATCTTTTTCACCTTGCCATTTGGCTTTAAACTCATCGCGCTCGGCCGAAAGGTTCGCAATTTCTTCCGAAAGCTCTTTTACCTTTCTATCGTCTTTTTCGCGTTTAATAGCCTCGCGTTCAATCTCCAAACGCATAATCTCACGGTCTAAGGCATCTACATGCTCTGGAACGCTGTCCATTTCCATGCGAAGTTTCGAAGCGGCCTCGTCCATTAAATCGATGGCCTTGTCAGGCAAAAACCTGTCGGCAATATAGCGTTGCGACATTTCTACGGCTGCAATAATAGCTTCGTCTTTAATCCTTACTTTGTGGTGGGTTTCATAACGTTCTTTTAAGCCACGCAAAATAGAAATCGCATCCTGGGTATCAGGCTCATCTACGGTTACTTTTTGGAAACGACGCTCTAAGGCTTTGTCTTTTTCCAAATATTTTTGGTATTCATCTAAAGTAGTAGCACCAATGGCACGCAATTCGCCACGCGCCAAGGCTGGTTTTAAAATGTTGGCAGCATCCATGGCACCTTCGCCACCACCTGCGCCAACCAAAGTGTGGATCTCATCAATAAACAAGATGATATCGCCATCGCTTTGTGTTACCTCTTTTACTACGGCTTTTAAGCGTTCCTCAAATTCGCCTTTGTATTTGGCACCTGCAATCAATGCGCCCATATCTAAAGAAAATACGGTTTTCGATTTCAGGTTTTCAGGAACATCGCCTTTGATGATTCTAAAGGCAATACCTTCGGCAATGGCTGTTTTACCCACGCCAGGTTCACCAATTAAAATAGGATTGTTTTTGGTTCTGCGCGAAAGAATTTGGATTACACGTCTGATTTCTTCATCGCGGCCAATTACCGGATCAAGCTTGCCACTTTCGGCGTACTCGTTCAGGTTACGGGCGTACTTGCCCAATGCCTGATAGGTAGCTTCGGCATTTTGATCGGTTACGCGACTGTCGCCACGCAATTCGGTAATGGCTTTTTTAAGGTCTTTTTCGGTTACGCCCTGCTCTTTCAATAATTTTGACGTAGAGTCGTTAGCGGCCAATAAACCTAATAAAATATGTTCTACAGCTACAAATTCGTCCTTAAATTCTTTTAAATAAGATTGGGCTTTTTGTAGGGCTGAATTGGCGCCCGACGACAAATAGATATCGCCACCAGAAACCTTTGGTAATTTCTCTATAGCTGTGCTGAGGTTTTGCTCAACCACGTTCAGGTTTACGTTGAGTTTCTTTAAAACATAAGAAACCACGTTTTCATCAACCGATAACAGACCTTTTAACAGGTGTGCTGTTTCTATAGCCTGCTGTTGGTTGCCTTGCGCTATTTCTGAAGCCTTTTGAATGGCCTCTTGTGCTTTAATCGTAAAGTTGTTGAAGTTCATGTTTCCTTTAAATCAAAACAAATGCCATTGGCATTTTGCTTTGCCAATCGGAAATTTTGTCGGTAAGTTTTGGTTTTTGTTGACTAATTGTCTGTAAATTAGTGTTTTATGCTGAAATTTTGTCTGCTTTTTTAAGGAAAATATAAGATGCGATTAGTGCGCCGACCATGCATTGAAAGGCAATTGCTATTGTAATGCTGATGATGTGATAAAATGAAGCCCACTCTGCATCTCTATATTTAAAAAGTAGCGATGAAAAATCTAATACTTCTGAAATAAGACAGCTTATTCCAATCAATACGAACGACTTCCCAAATAAGGTTTTGATCGGTGCGATTAGGTTCGTTTTTTTGAGGTAATAATAGGCAATAAAGGCAGTTATTGTGGTAAAAACGACAAAACTGATTCCCGTATATATGATCGAAATAAATTGAACTGTGTCTGATTTTGAAGTATCTATCCAGCCAGTTGAATAAAGCCCGTTGATGAGTGCACCTAAAATTGTACCTGCAATTTGTAAGATGCAAATGGATTTAAGTACATAAAAAGTCCTAAAAGATGTGATTGTTTTGGCCTGTTTGCTTCGATAGTGAAACAGGAGAAATAAAAATGAAGTTAAGGGAATGGAAAGGGCCTGGCTATAGCTCAATCCAGCGATAAAAGAGGTACTGCCAAAAGTTTCATTAAAAAATAAAAGGGCATTGATTACTAAGCAAATGGTTGCGCATATCCATGCTATTACTTCAATAACAGTTTTTTTTGCCCAAAAATTTACAATGGCCAATACCAGGCCCAAAATGTAAATGAATAGCGGTATGATGATAATGATCAGGTAAATTCCCATAATGAAATGATTTTATAATGCCCAAAATACAGCTTTTAAATGGATTAACCGATGCTTATTTAAGCACAAGCAAATGATCGCCAGCTGGCAGCCTAATCAGGCCTGCATTAATCAGCTTGCCATTTAAATAGACCTTTTGTTCCCTTACCATCGGGATATTGATACTTGCCTCGGCATTGGCAGGGATCACAAAATGATAAGTTACCCCATGTCCGTTTTTCTTCCAGCTAGATACAATCTTCCCATAGGGACTATCGTGTGTGGCTTCGAAGCTGTCTAAGCCTTCAACCACTTGTGGCTGGAGCAGAATGTGCTTAAAGCCGGGCTGTTTTTCGTCGGGCTTGATGCCGCCTAGCGATTTGTACCACCAGGCACCAATTTCGCCAAACATGATGTGGTTGAGCGAAATATCGTTTTTAGATTGGATGTTCCAGTTTTCATACAAAGTAGTTGCGCCATTCTCAATCCACCAGCCCCAGCTCGGAAAAGTTCTTTGGCTGGCCAATTTATAGGCAAAATCCTCAAAACCATTGTCGCTTAACGCCGATAAAATAGCTTTGGTGCCCAGCAAACCCACGTCCAAGTGGAACTGATCTGCCTCTACTCTTTTGGCCAGGTTTTCGGCCACCCGATGTTTGAGGTCATCAGGAACAAGACCCCAAAACAAAGGCACGCTCTGCTCGGTTTGTATGCCCGAACCATAAATACCCGTTGTACGATTAAGGTATTTGGCATTAAAGGCATTTTTGATCTTGGTAGCAAGGACCATATATTTTTGCTCATCGGCAGTTTTGCCCAAAATTTTGGCGGTCTTGGCTAAAATCAGGGCATCGGCATAGTAATAGCAGGTAGAAGTCAATTCAACAGGCGAAGTAGATTTTACAGGCACCCAATCGCCCAATCCCCAAGAAGTCAATCCAGTAGGATAGGTTTCGTCGATATGGTTCACGTAGCGACGGATGTTATCGTAATTATCTTCCAAGATCTTTCGATCGCCATAAAACAGGTAGATATTCCAAGGAATAATAGCAATCGTACTGGTCCAATCAGGTCCGTTCCCCCATTCGTAGCCCCAGCCATCGGTAGGAATAATCGATGGCAAAACACCGTTGGGTTGTTGTTCATCGCGATGGTCGGCCAACCACTTTTCATAGATCGTAATGCCGTCAAAGCCATATAGCCCGGTTTCTATGGCAATCTGGGCATCTCCAGTCCAGCCGTTTTTCTCACGTTGTGGACAATCTGTTGGATAGCCAAAAAGATTAGACAGGTAAGAATTATTGGTGGCAAACTGTAGCTTTTCAATAAACGGATCGCTGGCTTTGATACTGCCGGCCACAGGCACGTCGCTATGCATAAAATAGCCCACCAAATCTTCTTTTGCCAACTGGATAGGGGAACTGCTGCTTACTTCTACATATTGAAAGCCCTTGTAGTTGAAATGCGGCATAAAGCTTTGTTCGCCTTTGCCGTTTAAGATAAGGATATCGGTTTGGAAGGGATCTTTATCATCAGTTGGACGATAATGTACGTCGATATTAGACAAGTCAACACGTCCATTTGGGTAAAGTCTTTCTCCATGTTTTAATTTAACTACTGTTCCGGCAGGACCAGTGAGCTTGATTTTACTGACGCCAGAAATATTGCGCCCCAAATCAAAGACATAGGTTGTGTCGTTAAATTTTTGAAGGTTTTTAGCCTTGATTTCTTCCACATTTCTTACCGGATGCATGGCTTGGGCCACAATACGCGATGAAGGCGCTGAACGGAAATTTACATTTTTCCATTTGCTATCGTCGAAGTTAACAGTGTTCCAGCCAGGCTGCTCTAAACGAGAATCATAATGCTCAGCCGTGTAAATGCTGTTGAAAATGACAGGCCCGAGATCGGTTTTCCAGTCTTTGCCCGATTTGATCGTTTCTACGGAGCCGTCAGTGTATGTAATGCGTAAATCCAAACAAAAAGTAGGCCTATTGCGCCATGGCGCACGGTCAAAATACCATACTGCGGTTGATTGATGATTGTACCAACCATTGCCCAGCAGTACCCCAATTGCATTTTTCCCATTTTGGAGCTGTTGGGTTACATCGTAGGTTACATATAAGTTACGCCTATCAAAACGTGTATACATCGGGTCGAGCCTGTGGTTGCCTATTTTTTGCCCATTAAGGTAAAGTTCGTACAAGCCTGCTGCTGCAATGTAGGCCCTGGCCGATTTGATTTGTTTTTTGGTTTCGAAAACCTTCCTGAAATAGGGGGCAGGCTTAAGCTTGATGTTTTCGTTATCGGCAATCCAAGCGCCTTGCCAATTTTTCTGGTCTATCATGCCCATTTCGAAACTGGCAATTTTTGCAGTGCCAGATTTAGATTGGTTTTGATCGGCTAACTCGATCCTCCAAAAATATTTAGTAAAAGGTTTTAGTAATGGCCCCGCATAAGATTTTAGTGATGCACTGGTCTGCAACCATCCTGTGTTCCACAAATTGGCTTTGCCCTGTACCAAGGCCAGCGAATCGGTGCCTACCAATAAACGAAAGGCAGTTTGTTTGGCACCAATCCTCGAATCGGCCATCTGCCAAGTAAAGCGAGGGTTTGGGTTGTCTAATCCGATCGGATTAACCAAGTATTCTGTTTTTAGGGCTGTGGGCGTAAAGGATTGTGCATGAGTATGGGTAAACCATCCCAAACAAATCAAAAAAGAAGTAGCGCTTAATAATTTTGATGCCATTACAATAGGTTATTTCTAACTAAGGTATTAAAATTATATGGCGAAAGAAACTGCTCTTCTATTTAACTAATGCTTAAGTTGTTTAATTCTCAGCGTAATCTTATATTTAAGAACTATTAACCAGCTTGTTATGAAAAAATCGCTTCTCTTCATCATCATTGGTGTCCTCCATTTGCTTGTTCTCGGTGCTTTTATGGCCAAAGACGATCTGCTCAATGCTTTATTGGAGAAACTGGAACGCTTTACTGCCGACAGGCCTCAGGAAAAAGTGCATTTGCATCTGGACAAGCCTTATTACAGCATTGGCGATGATCTTTGGTTCAAGGCCTACGTAGTAAACGCTGAAGAAAATAAGCTTTCGCTGCTGAGCAAAGTGCTGTATGTGGAACTGGTTGACGAAAGCGATTCGGTTAGAAAAACGCTGACATTGCCGCTAGAGAATGGACTGACCAACGGAAGCATTAGCTTGGCCGATTCGACCTTTAATGCCGGCACCTACCAGATCAGGGCTTATACCAACTGGATGCGCAATTTTGACGATTCGTTCCTGTTCAGGAAACAGGTAATGATAGGCGATGCATTAAATGAAAAACTGCTGGTAAAGGCCAAGTTTGAAATCAGTCCCAAAAGCAACGAAACTTTGCTCAAGGCGGCGGTTTCCTATACACAATTGGATAAAGAGCCTCTGCGGAACCAACAGGTCGAATACGAGCTGCGCTATAAAGCCGATAAGCTTTTCGCAGGCAAAGGCATGACAGATGATAATGGCGAATTGATTATTAATTATGCGCTTAAAAAGACCTATCCGGTTAACGAACTTTTATTACATACTTCCATTGACCGAGGCAAAGGCGATAAGATAACAAAAATATTGCCTGTGGTACAAGCTACTCAATCTATTGACCTGCAGTTCTTTCCTGAGGGCGGAAACCTGATAGAAGGCCTGCGCTCAAAAGTCGCCTTTAAGGCAATTGGCGGAAATGGATTTGGGATAGCTGTAGAAGGCTTTATAGAAGACCAGAATCACCAAAAAGTGGCAACTTTCCAGTCGGAGCATTTGGGCATGGGACTTTTTGCCCTTACTCCAGAAACCGGTAAGCAATACACGGCTGTTGTTACAAAAGACGGCCAAGAGAAGCGCTATGCCTTACCTGTTGCACAAGCCAATGGCTATGTGCTGAACCTAAGCCACCTGGACGATGAAAACCTGCTGATGCGGATCAGTGGCAGTTCGGCATTGCTCAATAAAGAAATCATTGTTGTCGCCCAATCGAACGGAGTGGCGAAGTATACGGCCAAGATCAAAGTAGACAAGGAAACTGTTTCTTCTAAACTGCCGAAGAACCTGCTGTCTGATGGTATTGTACAGTTTACCTTGTTTTCTGAGGCAATGGTTCCATTGGCAGAGCGATTGGTGTTTATCCATCAGCAAAAACCCTTGAAAGTAGATTTGGTAAGCGATAAGGAAAGTTATGGCAAAAGGTCGCCCGTAAACCTGTCGCTGAAGGTAGAAAATGAAAAGGCAGAAGGCATGGTAGGCAGTTTTTCCGTTGCCGTGGTACATCAGGACAAGGTGGGGCAGGCTGAAGACGGGGAAATGAGCATTTTATCCAACCTGCTCTTAACCTCGGACTTGAAAGGAAATATCGAAAAGCCGAACTATTACTTTACGAACATTAATACCGATAAAACAAGGCAGTTAGATATGTTGATGCTCACGCAAGGCTGGCGCAGGTTCAAGTGGAGCGAAATTCAGGAAAGCAAAAAGCCGGATATCAGGTTTTTGGCAGAGAATGGCCCAACCTTAAGAGGTACCATCACTACTTTGGGTAATAAACCGATTCCTTTTGGGAAGATCAACCTGTTTGTGCCTAGCCAGTTCCTGCTGATCGATACCGTGGCCGATGCCAATGGCCGTTTTGTTTTTGACAACCTTGATTTCCCTGACAGCACTTCGTTTATTTTGAGGGTTAAAAACGCTAAAGACCGCAACAATGCCAAGATTGTGATGGACGGCAAAGAGCCCTTGAAGCGTTTTGCATTTGCCACTGCCGATGAAAGCACATTGACTGATGTGTTTGTCAACTACCTGCAGCAAAGTGAGAAAAGATATGTAGAGATGAGCAAATATGGGCTAGTGAATAAAAAAACGATCGTGCTCAACGAAGTAGAAATCAAAGCGCAGAAACATCCGCCCATCTTTCGTTCTGAGTTTCCGAGACTAGCAGTGCCCGACTACACTTTTACACCCGAAAAGCTACAGAGCTCAGGGAATATTGCCAACCTCATGCGAGGCCTTAACCGAGTTAACATTAAATTAGATATGCAGGAGGGGTATCATTTTTATGGTTACTATAAAGGAAAAGAAGGAAAGATGTTGGTTTTGTTAGACGGACAACCTTTATACGATTTAAGCGGAATTGCACCTAGCGCATTGGCTGGCGTGCAGATCATGGCTGGAGGCGATCAAGCGGCAAGTACGGGATTGGTTTATCAAGGATTGATTATGGATCCAAAAAAACAAGGAGATCCAAAATTTGGCATCGTTTTTCTAACATTAGAAACCCGGAGAACGAAATACAATACCACACCTCCTTCAGGCCTTGGCCGTATGAAAGCGGGATACAGCCTTGTCAAAGAGTTCTATTCGCCCAATTATGAGGCCGAAGACAAAGACAAGCCGATGGCTGATTTACGATCAACTATTTATTGGAAGCCAAATTTGATAACCGACGAAAAAGGCAGTGCCAGCATGAAATTCTTTACAGCTGACGAGCCAGGAAAATATTTGGTTACCTTGGAGGGCGTAGCGTTGAGCGGACAGCTGGTAAGAAAAAGCTATAGCTTTACAGTAAAATAAAAATGCCCCTCAATTTTGAAGGGCATTTTGAAGATTATTTCTTGCTTTGGCTATTAACCAAGTATTTCTTTTAATCTTTTGGTTTGGTGATCTGCCAGTTTCTGTAAAGGGCCTGAAGCTAACATTTTCATCATCATGTTCAAATCGGCCGAAATAATGTGTGAAGCTGTAGTGCCTCCATTTGCGTTAGGGGCAACCGTCCATTTTAATTCTACATCAAAAGGTGCCTTTTCTGTAGGAATGGCAACAATCTCGCTGTTCGGAACGCGATTAGAAATTTTGATGGCCAATTTTGCCATGTTTTGGATGGTAAAACTCGCTTCATCAGCCGTAGACGACCAATTATAGATGTTATCAGGCATTAATTGTTGGTGATTGTTTAAATCCTCCAAAAAATTATAAACCTTATCTATTGGCAGATCTAGTTCAACGGTACTTTCAATAATGGTCATATTCTGTTTTTCTTTTAGGTGTCGAAAAATCGTACCAAAATTTTACTCTGCGTTAATTGCAATGTCCTTGCCCCATGCTGATGGATTTTCGCGCCACTTGTTCAATAAATTGATCTCGTTTTGGGCAATAAAACCATGTTCAGCGGCATAGTTGATCAATGTAGGGTAGTTAGACAGGGTAGAATAACGGCATTTGGCATCTGCAAAATTCTGATCAGCCTGATCAAAGCCATAGGTGAAAATAGCAACCAGGCCTGCTACTGATAAACCAGCGCCACGCAAAGCCTCTACGGCTTGCAAACTGCTTTTTCCGGTCGAAATCAAGTCTTCAATTACTACTACGCGTTGGCCTTCTATAATTTCGCCTTCAATTAAACTTCCTGTGCCATGTTCTTTGGCTTTAGAACGAACATAGATAAATGGCAAACCTAATTCTTGGGCAACCAAAACGCCTTGTGGAATACCGGCAGTGGCTACGCCTGCAATTACATCAACAGCTCCATACTCTTCCTGGATCAGTTGTGCAAGCTTTTGACGAATATAAGTTCTAACAGCAGGATGCGACAATGTAATTCTGTTATCGCAATAAATAGGGGATTTCCAACCCGATGCCCAAGTAAATGGATTATTAGGTTGTAATTTAATTGCTTTAATTTGTAATAAAAATTCAGCTACCTTTAATTCAATATCACTTTTATTATACATGGCCCAAAAATACAGAATTTATATTAACGATAACACCTTGTTTATCGCAGATACTGTGCCCAGACAAATAGATAAAATTCAACAGCTTGACTCAGAGGGCTTTGATTTTCCAACATTTTACAGAAACTTGAAAAAGAGCAAGCAGAAAAACTATATCCTGGTGAGCAAAAAGCCTAAGGAATTGTTTCAGGCGATCAAGAAAAAGCTCACCATCATTAAAGCTGCCGGTGGTTTGGTAGAGAATGCCAATGGAGAATTCTTATTTATTTTCAGAAATAAAAAGTGGGATTTGCCAAAAGGAAAGGTAGAAAAAGAAGAAAAAATAAAAACTGCTGCAGTTAGAGAGGTGGAAGAAGAATGCGGGGTTAAAATAGAGAAACGCGATGACCGGCTCTGCAAAACCTATCATGTTTACGAACTGGGCAGCAAACTGATTTTGAAACGCACCAGCTGGTATAAAATGTGGGTAAAAGGTGCTCCAAAGCTTATTCCCCAAAAAGACGAAGGAATCACTAGTGCAGTTTGGGTAAATCCATTAGGAGTGCAAAGCAAGATCAAGAATACCTACCCCTTGATTCTAGATGTGCTGAAAGCCGAAAACCTGATCTAGTATTTATAAAAATTTCAAGGCCTCATGAGGCACAAAAGGTGCTACATTGCCGTTATTACGTAAAATATCACGAACGATAGTAGAACTAATGGCCGAATATTCCGGCTTGCTCAGCAACAAGATCGTTTCCACGTCTGGATTCATGGTTTGGTTGATCTGGGCAATGGCACGTTCGTACTCAAAATCTGATGCAGAACGAATCCCCCTAATCATGTATTTGGCATTAATTTTCTGACAGAAATCTATCGTTAATCCTTCGTACAGCTGTACTTCCACGTTAGCAGAAGAAGCAAAAACAGTCTTTACGATTTCTTCTCTTTTTTGTGAAGAAAGGAAATTCTGTTTCGAACTGTTCAGACCAATGCCCACTACAATACGATCGAACAAGGGTAATGCTCTTTTCAAAATATCTACATGTGCGATAGTGATAGGGTCGAATGAGCCAGGAAATAACGCTATTTTCATATTCAAAGATAGCGATAGCATCGATTGACTCCAAAGACTAAAGGTAGAGGGCTGAGGGTGGAAGGCTAGCGAACAAGCTATCCCCTTCAGGGAGGAAGAAAATGAGTTGAGCATTTCACCTGTTCTGTCTGTATGAGTTCCAGTTGCGGAGTTTTTGAAACTTTGCAAGTATAGCCCAGCTGATAACTAAATATAATTTTCTATTTTTAAGAACCTATAATCTACTTACTATGAAAAAAATATTTTTAATCCTCTTGGCAGCCCTTATGTTCTGTCAGGAAAAAAGCCATGCAAATGTTCGCTTGCCTGCTGTAATTGCAAGCAACATGGTACTGCAGAGGCAAACTAATGTCAATTTATGGGGCTGGTCTGATCCCGACGAAAAGATTTACATTACTACTTCCTGGAACAATAAAAAAGATTCGGTAACTGCCGATGGTAATGCGCAATGGAAACTAAGCATCGCCACGCCAGCTGCTGGTGGCCCTTATACCATTACAATTAAAGGTAATAATCAAATTGTATTGTCTAATATCCTTATCGGAGAAGTTTGGGTGTGCTCGGGGCAATCCAATATGGAATGGAGCAGCTATCAAGGCGTAAAACAAATGGTAGAAGAATTGCCGAAAAGTGCCAATGACCAGATCAGGTTGTTTCATATCCCAAAAACCACGGCAATTACGCCTCAAGACGATTGCGTTGGGCAATGGAAGGTTTGTGGACCAGAAAGTCTCAAGGGATTTAGTGCCATTGGTTATTTTTATGCCAAAAAGCTACAGCAGGAACTTGGGGTGCCAGTAGGCATCATCAATGCCAGCTGGGGCGGTACACCGGCAGAAGCCTGGACAGCCGGTCATGTAATTGCCAATAGCGAACCTTTAAAAACTGCAGCTTCCAAACTAGAAAAAACGCCTTGGTGGCCCGTAGAGCCTGGTCGAGCTTATAATGCCATGATCAGCCCTTTGGCAAACTTTAATATCGCAGGAGTAATCTGGTATCAGGGCGAAAGCAATACCAAAACCTATAGCACTTATCGGCAATTATTTACAGGTATGATTGCCGATTGGCGCAAGCAGTGGCAAAAAGAATTCCCTTTCTATTTTGTACAGATCGCACCCTTTAAGTATGAGCTGACAAATATTGGTGCATTGCTTAGGGAGCAACAAAGCAAATCGCTAACAGCGCCAAATACCGGTATGGTTGTCATTACTGATCTGGTAGACAATGTTGGCGACATCCATCCCCAAAATAAACTGGATGTGGCCAACAGACTGGCTAAACTGGCATTGGCCGAAACCTATAAAAAAGATATTGGTGCGTATCAAAGTCCGGCTTTTAAGAAAATGGAGCTGAAAGACAATAAAGCAATTCTATTTTTTGATCATGCAACTACAGGCTTTATGGTTAAGGGAAACGCAAAACCAAGCGATTTTTACATTGCTGGAGCCGATAAGGTATTTCTGCCAGCCGAAGTAAAATTAGAAAAAGACAGGATAATTGTTTCCAATAAGGGTGTTGAAAAGCCTTTGGCGGTTCGTTTTGCATTTGACAATACGGCCATGGCCAATGTATTTAGCAAAGAAGGTTTTCCGATAGCTCCCTTTAGAACAGACGATTGGGAAGTAGAAACGAAGCCGATTAAATAACCGGATCAAAAAAGCTGAAAGACGAGTTGCCGTATTTTCTGGTATGTGAATAACCGGGTTGCTGCGCTAGTTTAAGTAAGGGCGGATGTTCCACGATTAATACTCCATTAGGATTAAGCAATTTGTTTTGGGCCACCAATTGGGGCAACAAAGGGATATTGGGCAGATCGTAAGGCGGATCGGCAAAAATAATGTCGTAAGTATGGTGCTCTTGGGCCAAGAATTTAAAGGCATCGGCTTTTTGTGCATCAATGGTTTCAAGCTCATATTTGCTGGCCACGTCTTTTAGCCAGGCTACACAGCCAGGATGCTTGTCTACAGATCGTACTGCTTTAATGCCGCGAGAAGCAAATTCAATGCTCACGCTTCCCGTGCCGCTAAAAAGGTCGAGCACTGTGCATTCATCAAAATCGTAGGTATTGTGCAAAATATTGAACAAGGCCTCTTTCGCCATGTCTTTAGTGGGCCTAACCGGTAGTTTGGCAGGCGCATTGAGCTGTATGCCTCTTAATTTCCCCCCAATTATTCGCATTGATCCAAAGCTAATAAACTGCTGTAGTAATGGCTTGGCATGTCGTCAAGGATATCCTGATTGAGCTCTTGCTGGTTTTCAACAAATTGGACTTGCGTAAAATATTTGGCCAAGCAATTGTATCTTTCATCGCCTTCGTGAACAATGCCACTCAAATACAATGCAACTTCTTTAGGCTGAATATTCAGTTGACTAAACATGAGCAAAAGATAGTAGTTAAACTCGTCGAGGTTATCAATTTCATAGCATTGCTGAAAAGTAGCCTGGCCCTCTTTGAGGTAAAGTACCTGAAAAGAACTGGCGGTAAAATCTATCAATAAAGCAGTTTCCTTGATGTGTTGAGCTAAAGCCAACAAACCTGCATCAAGGGTAAACAATTGGCTCAGGTTAAAGCTGTTCAGGGTATCTTCGGTAGTTTTCGACAGCGCAAAAACAGTGGTGAAACCAAAATGATAGTGGGCCTGCTGGTAAAGGTTTCCGGTATGCGAACCAATAAAATAGGGCGTATGATTGGCTAAATTCGCCTCTTCGTACAAGTCGTTCGGTACGGCAATCACGTTTGGCGTGTGCACGGCAACCTTAACTTTTTGGTAAGGCAAATTCAGGTAATGATCTGTTTTTAATCGATCGGCCAGTTTTTGAAGCCCGTTTTCACATTCCTGCTCATCAAAAACAGCATTTACCTGTTGGGTCTCCTTATTGATAATGGCATAAGAAAAACTATCCTGACCAACTTTTACCAACAAATTACAGGCAGATGCCGTAACGGGATCAAAGTTAGGGTCGATTAATAATATGCTGTTGTTGCTGCTCATGTATGGACAAAAATAATTCTTTTTTCTATAACATTACCATTGCATCTTTGCTAAATGGATAAAGCCGATTTAATTGCCCAATCATATCCTTTTGAGCCTACCGACGAACAATTGGTCTTTTGTGCCAAGGCCGCTGCTTTTTTAGCAGATGCCCGAACCGAAAAATGTTTGGTGCTGCGGGGCTATGCCGGAACGGGTAAAACTACCTCTGTAGCCGCTTTGGTAAAGGCTTTGCCCCAGTTTAGGCTCAATGTAGTGCTGTTGGCACCAACAGGTCGGGCGGCCAAGGTTATCAGCTCTTATACCAACAAGAGGGCATTAACCATCCATAAAAAGATCTACCGTAAAAAAAGTGCGGTAAGCACCGAACTGGCTTTTCAGCTGGCACCCAACTTGGCCAAAAATACCTTGTTCATTGTCGACGAAGCCTCAATGATAGCCGATGAATGGAACGTACAAAATGCTTCTTCGTTTTTAAAAGACCTCATCGAGTTCGTTTTTCAGCCAAGTCCCGATGGAAAAGACAAAAACTGCTCTTTATTGTTTGTTGGCGATACCGCCCAGTTGCCACCGGTTGGAAGTATAGATAGTCCGGCACTGAACGAAAAGTACCTCAGCGACAATTTTCACCTCAATACCACCGCAGTCGAATTGAAAGAAGTAGTGCGTCAGGAAAAGAAATCTGGCATTTTGGCCAATGCCACCATGTTACGCAAGCTGATCAACAAATTTAGCACCGAACAGAAAGTGTTGCCTAAGTTCATCACCAAAAATTACAAGGATATTTTTAGCATGACCGGCCTAAAAATGGTCGAAGGTTTAGAATATGCCTACGGTAAATTTGGCATAGAGAATGCCTTGGTGGTTTGCCGTTCCAATAAATCTGCCAATGTGTATAATAACCAGATCAGGTCGAGGCTGCTCTATCGAGATGAAGAATTGAGTGGGGGCGATCAGATTATGGTGGTACGCAACAATTATTTTTGGTTGCCAGATAACCAGGAAACTGCTTTTATTGCCAATGGCGATATGGCTAAGGTAATAAGGGTGCGTAGGGAAGAAGAACGCTACGGGCTGAGATTTGCAGAAGTACAATTGGAATTCCTCGATTTCCCTGAAATAGGTAGTGTAGACTGCAAAGTAATTTTGGATACCCTGCAGGCTGAGACTCCAAATTTGCCTTACGAACAGAACAAGTTGCTTTTTGAAGGCCTAATGATCGATTATGAGCACATCAAAACAAAGAAAGAAAAGATGGAAGCCATTAAGCAGGACCCTTACTATAATGCCTTGCAGGTTAAATTCGCCTATGCGGTAACCTGTCATAAAGCCCAAGGTGGCCAATGGGATGCCGTATTCGTAGATCAGGGCTATTTAACAGACGACATGGTTGACCTGGATTTTTTGCGTTGGCTGTATACTGCCGTTACCCGAGCCAAAAGAGAGCTCTTTTTAGTTAATTTCTCGCAAAAGCTGTTTGCTACGCAACAAGAAGTCGATTAGGCCAAAGGCAATAAGATAGTAAAGGCAGTGCCTTTGTTTTCTTCGCTTTTCATCAACAGCCTTCCTCCATGCTGCTCCACAATCCTTTTAGAAATATGTAGCCCCAAGCCTACAGATTTTTCGCCTTTTAAGCCTGTACGGCCAGCTTTAGAAAACTGTTCGAAAATATGGTGTTGCAGTTGCTGTGGAATGCCAATTCCTTGGTCGATTATTGCGATGCATACATTTTCATCGTGCGTATTGAGCTTGAGCGTTAAAGGTTTTTCTGGAGCTGAGAATTTAAAGCCATTGCTGATCAGGTTATCAATTACCCTTTCTAGTTTAGAACGGTTAATTTGGGCAAATGCGATTACATCAGCACCGACAAACTGTAAGTCTCTGTGCTGGTTAGCTGTCCATTTTTTTAAAATAGCCTGTAAAAAGGGTGCAAGAGCCAAACGTTCTGTTTTCAAAACCGGTTGATCCTGTTTAACTACTTCCATCAGGTCGTTAATGATCTCTTTGGCTTGGCTTGCGGCCGTAGCAATCAATTTTACTTCGCTGTTCTTTTCGTCTTCGGCCAGCAAGAGGCTGCTCAATACCTCTATATTGTTTAAAGGATTTCTTAAATCGTGGGCAACAAAGGCTAAGATTTCTCCTTTTTGTGCATTTAAATGCTGTATTTCATTATTCTTTTCTTCCAACTGCTTCAGCCTTACAAAATGCATCGACTTAAAATAATAGCTGTACCTTGAAAAGCCCAGCAATATGAAGCCTAAAATAAAAGCCGCAATCACATTCATTATCTTCTCTTGGAATGTAATCTTTGGCAAAACCATGCTCAGTATAAATACAATCACGATAAAAATGGCAATTCCTAAAATCTCACGGTGCTCGATGGCAAAAAACAGGCTTACGCATACAATGCCAATTAAAAACATGGTCAATGTATTTTTGGTGTTGTGCAAGGAAACCGTATAGCTCACGCCAAAGGTGATGAGAAGTATAAAAAGAATAAATAAGATGGTAAGTACCCGCCTCTGTTTGATTGTCCATTTAGTTGATCGCAAAGCAATGCTGCTCAGCAAATAAAAAACAAATGCGCCCGACAACTGTATCCAGTTTCCCAGAGAATGCTCGGCATAACTCTGTATTTGGATCACCTCCTTATAAAAAACAAGGCTGGCTACTCTTGAACAAAAACTAATAATAAATAGGATGGTGCTTAAGATCTTGATCTGCCTTAAATTGGCCAAGCTGTAGAACTGCTTAAATGCTGTGGCAAATTGTTTGGGCGTTCTATAGGTAAAGAATGTAAGCAAATGAAAAAATTAAGGTTTAAAAATACGAAAAACCTCATTCTTGTGCATGTAAATGTTCTAAATCTTTACAAAAAGGCATTCTAAAAAGCGCTAAACAAAAAATGTCACCCTGTAGGTGACATTTTTTTTCGCATCAAATAAATAAATAAAAGTCTTTACTACTTATCCGGTTACTCTAACGTTGCCTGCTTCAGGTCCTTTTTTACCTTCTTTAACTTCGAATTCAACTTGTTGGCCTTCTTTTAAAGATCTTAGTCCCGAAGATTGAATGGCAGAATGGTGGCAGAAAATATCCTTGCCGCCGTCCTCTGGCGTAATAAAACCAAAGCCTTTTGCATCGTTAAACCATTTTACTGTACCTGTCATAATTTGTTTTTATTAAAATTGAAGTAGTGAAGATAACGATTTCGATATAAAAGCCTAAAAAAAAATAACACAATTACATTTAAACTATATAATTTTTTAAGCATTGCTCCATAAAAAAGGTGCGACCTAAAAGGCCGCACCTCACAAAAAAAACTCCCTCAAGTAGATTCTACTCACTTACTTATACGTTTAATTTGTACAAAAGGTTTGCTAAACCTAAAAATACTTATAGCTATTTTGTTTAATCTGGCAAAATAAGGCTAATCTCCTGATCTCCAATACTTATGGTGCGTTCTTTATAAAGGCCGCCAATGGCTTTTTTAAAGGCACTTTTGCTGATTTGAAAACGCTCGTAGATTTCCTCAGGCGTACTTTTATCGCCCAATGGAATTTTACCGCCAGCTTCTCTCAATTCTTTTAAAATTACATCCTTGGTTTCTAAAATATGGCCATAGCCTGTCGGCTGCAAAGTCAAGTCTATTTTATTACCAATTCTAATTTTTTTGATCCAGCCCTTTCTTTGGTCGCCAGGCATTAAATTGGCAAAAAGCTCATTGTGATACAGCAGGCCAATATATCGGTTATTGATAATCGCGTTATAGCCCAGGTCTGTTTTTTCACTGATCAATAAGCTAACTTCATCGCCTTCTTCAAAATCAAAATCTTCCTCTTCAATAAATTTATCAAGCCTCGAAGAAGCGATTAAACGTCTGTCGTCATCCAGGTGAAGATAAACTACATAGCCTTCTCCCTGGTGCATTGGTCTTTTTTGTTCGCGAACAGGTACGTATATGTCTTTACCTATGCCCAAATCCAAGAAAGCACCATTCTCGCCAGAATCAACGGCTGTCAAAAAAGCAAAATCACCAACCTCGGCAAAGGCATCCTGAGTAGTTGCCATCAGCTCGCCTGTTTTATTCGCATAAATAAATACTTCTACGTTATCACCCACCTGAATATTTTTGGGTACATCGTTAAAAGGCAACAATACTTCGCTACTCCCATCCGAAAGGCTTAAACCATCAATGTTTTTGCCAACAATCCGTAGCGTATTATATTTTCCTATTTCCATTTTGTTTGATCAGTTAAGCCATTACCTTCAATGGCTATTGCTGCAAAGTTAAGGATATTAAATCGCTCTGCGGATTCTAAAATTCGTGTTGCGGCTATTAAAATTTATTCATACTTAATTTGCAGGACACAAAAAATAATTATTTTTAGCACAGAACTAGAAACTTAAAAATTAATTAATGAGCAATTCAATTCCTACTTTTTTCCTTGGCGATGAGTATTTTATCGATGAGAAGGTAAATTTTTTAAAGTTTACAAACGAGTATAAGGTGTATAACGAGCAGGGTGCGCAAATCGGCATCATTAAACAACGCATGAGCGGCTGGCATAAGTTCCTTACATTGCTCATTAATAAAGCCATGATGCCTTTTCATTTGGAAATTACAGATGTAAACGACCAATTGCAGGCAACTATTAGCAGAGGCTGGACGTTTTGGATGTCGAAAATTACGGTTACAGATCCTGCCGGCATAGAAATAGGGCTGATCAAACAAAAATTCAAGTTTTTCAAGCCTACCTTTATCATTAGCGATGCCTCAACCGGCGACAACATTGCAGAGATTACCGGCGATTGGAAAGCCTGGAATTTTACCATCAAAGATTCTAAGGGAATAGAAATGGGCAAAATCAGCAAAAAATGGGCAGGTGCTTTAAAGGAAATCTTTACTACTGCCGACAAATACAACGTATCTATCGATCCTACTTATGCTGAAAACAAGCAAAAAGTAGCTATTGTAGCTACGGCAATTACCATTGATATGGTGTTGAAAGAAAGCAAATAAACAAAAGCTCGAATAGGTGTTCAGCGCCTGTTTAAAAAAATTAATGATATTTTATTATAGCAAGGGCGGGTGGGGACACTCGCCCTTTGTAATGCTATTGTGGAGTATCCCTACCTGCCAGCATATCCAAAAACAATATTTAACAAGGATTTAATTAGGTGGTTAAATAAAAAAATGCTTTTGCAGCTTTATTTTGACGATTTTCGGAAAACATTATTCGAAAAACAATTGTTCTGAGCATAGTTTTTATTAAATAATAGAGCTATGTCTAAAAATCTATCGAAAAAATCCGAAAAAGAGGCTACAAATTTATCAAGCCCAGTTGCCCAAGAACCCCAAAGTGCACATGCTACACCAGTAGTAGAAAAATATGTAGAAAAGCGTAAAGACAAGGCCGAAGAACAGGCCCAAAAGGAGCAGAGCGAAACACCCACTGTTCCTCAAACCAAATCGGTTTGGGATGAGTGGGTGAGTTACAGGTATGCTATTCTTTAAGCTTATCTAGAGAGGCTTACGAAGTTTTTAGAACTTCGTAAGCCTTTAATTTACTTACTTGCGCTTCGAGCAGGTTCATAATGCAAACCTGGCGACAGCCAATACAGCAAGATCATTCGAGAATAGCGGTAATTAAAGGGCGAAAAAACCAAGGTAGAGCCAAACAGGAGCAGTACAAAGTACCATAGATTCTCATATTCCAATTTTAAACCCAATATGTAGGCCGCCACACTGATTGAGACCATTTCGGCAACATTCATGGCATAGCTTACAAACATGGCTACATAAAAATAACCGGGTTCGCGTTCAAATTTCAATTGGCAATGCGGGCAAAATTCATTCATTTTTTGCGACCTAAAGCCATAAGTAGCACCGGTAAATACTTTTCCTACCCTACAGCGAGGGCATTTGGCATTAGCAAAACCATGCCATTGAGAAATATATAATTCTTTTGTTGCTTTATTTTGTTCCATGGGGTGTTGTATTTAATTTCCTGAATTTTTCGGGCGTAATGCCTTCATATTTTTTAAAAAACTTGATAAAATAAGATTGGTCAGCAAAGTTGAGCTTAGTTGCAATTTCTGAAACCATCAGGTCAAGATTGATGAGCAGGCGTTTGGCTTCTAAAATAACCCGCTCTCTAATCAGGGTACCTGCAGACACGCCCAAAAAATCATTGCACAAAGCATTTAAATGGTTGGGTGTAATGTAAAGCAGGCTCGCATACTGTTTAGGCAACCTCAATTGCGCATAATTCTGGTCTATTAAACGCTGAAAATTTTTAAGCAAAGTATGGTTATATGAATTGCTTGGCGCAGTTTGCATGATATTGCTGCTTCTGGCTACTTCTATAAACAAACGGATGAGCAAGGTCTTTACCAGATCGTCGTTAATGGGTTGCTCGTTTTGGCCTTCCTTTAAAATAGCTTCAAAAATAGAGATGAGGATGTCTTGTGTTTCGCGCGGAAGCTGGATTACCTGCGAATCTGGTTGGCCATTAAAAAAGCTGAAATTTTCCAGGTAATTTGGCTGTAAAAGAAAACTGCTTAAATAATCGCTAGAAAAATTGATGATATAGCCATCTGGCGTGGTCTCAAAATCCCAGCTGTGCACTTGTCCAGGTACCATAAAATAGATCAGGCCGGGCCTTACCCCAAAACGCTTGAAATCTATCTGCTGGCTTCCGCTGCCTTCGGTAAAAAACACCAAATGAAAAAAGGAGTGGCGATGTGCCGAATGCAGGTGCTGATGTTGCTGCGCATAATGCCCAAAACGGCTTACCAGAATGCCGTCATTCTTGTAGGCTTTAAAGTTTTGGATATCATAAACAGGAATATCTGTTTTCATCTGTTTTTGTATTTTAATTCAGCGGTGATGAAGCTATCATGCTTTCCTTAACCATTCCTTTTAGGGTATTGGCAAATCATGATGATCACATACAAAGATACCCTATTTATTTGCGTTGGGAAAGGTGTTATCTCAATTTAAAATGGTACTTTTTACTGTTGATGCAAATTTTTATGTGCTATTGGCGATAAAAAATGCTTATGAAAGGGTAAAATCCATGGCTTCATGGCTTTGCTGGATAATAGCCAAGGGAATGGATTTGAATGGAAACTGGCTCTGGTGGGATAAGATCAGGTTCATGATGTAATCGTTGGAAGGATAGGGGTCTATAGCTGATCGGAGGCTTTCCAAGTTGTTGATGTCTGCATAGTTAGAAATATAGCCCATTCCGTAAAATTTGCCTTTTTCTACCCATAAACAACTTTTCTCCTCATCAGTACGGCCGTGGTCCATCAGTACAAAAGAAGGCAACAGGTCTTGCAGCTCCTTAATAGCCTGGTTTACGCGATAATTATAGTCGTCAACACTTTCTTCGCCTATGCAAGCCCCATTGCATTGCCCGCTGGCATGATGTGTACAAGCGTCTTTTAAGGTTTGGATGAAACAGAGTTTTTCGCACAGCGAATATTGGAGCACCAATTTTCTCAATAGCTCGTGTCCCTCTAACAAGTGATTAAAGCTATATAGTGCATGGCTATCTTTGCGGTATTTGTCTATGCCCAGGCGGATATAGCCCTTTTGGTCTTCGAAAGAATAGAGCGAATATTTTTGTTCAAAGCGTTTCATGGCGCGGTTGTTCGCGGGCCATAGGCGCTTGATTTCGCTGGCTTCCAAAATAAAAGCCATGAGTTCGGTGCCACAGCTTACATAATCGATATGGAAAATGCTTTTTAGGAAATTTTGCCGTTGCTGGCTGATGCTATGGCCACTAAAATGGGTACAAACCCTTTTTTTCAGCTGTTTGGCTTTGCCCACATAAACGACCTTTCCTTTTTCGTCTTTAAAATAATAGACTCCTGGCGTGTTGGGCAACTTGTCAATTTCTTCCCTGCGAAGATTGGGTGGTAAAACCTGGTCCTTAGAACCTTTTTTCAAAGTATCTTCAATCACGCCCAAACTGTCTTTAGCTATGATCATGCCCAACAATGTAGCCGTTGCTTCGGCATCGCCTCCTGCACGGTGGCGGTTATTGATCGGAATACTTAAGGCAGTACAAAGCCTTCCCAAGCTGTAAGAAGTAAACCCGGGAAATACTTTTCGGCTTAGCCTCACCGTACAAAGCTTTTTTACCTGTAATTGATGTCCGCAAGCCTCCAAATGATGCCTCACAAAAGAATGATCAAAGTTTACGTTATGGGCAACGAAGATTTTATCGTGCAGCAATTCATAGATATGATCGGCCACTTCCCTGAAATCTGGCGCCTCGGCCACCATTTCATTGCTGATGCCGGTTAAAGCCTGGATGTGGATCGGAATGTGCTGGTGCGGATTGATCAGTGTTTCGAAGCTATCGATCACTTCTTCGCCATTATGAATGTATATGGCAATTTCGGTAATGCCGTGCGCCGCCGCATAGCCTCCTGTGGTCTCGATATCTACAACTGCATATAACATCTTATTCTCTGTTGGAACAAATATATGCTAAAAAAATTAGTAAACAAAAGCTAAAATAGAAAATGTAAAAGGGGAGATGGAAGATGCTGCGATAGGCCAATCGACGAATCGTTATTGCGATGAGCGTAACGATTTGCAAAGAGCGTAAAGTGTCTCGCTCGTCATCCTGAACTTGTTTCAGAATCTGTCTCCAGTGAGATGCTGGATCGGTGTCTAGCATGACGAATCGGGTGTTCACCCAATGAACTAATCAGCTAAAAGATAAGCTTGGCATACTTAGCGTATTTCTTCCTTTCTTAATGGTTAAAGACCATAATGATAAGGAAATCAAAAAAATACCTTATTTTCCAGCTTTAATCCCTTAATTATGAAATTATTTTACCGTTCCGTTTTTTGCTGCATGTGCAGTTTGCTCTTCGTTTTTAATGTGGCTTTTGCCCAAACCATTTATGTGAACCAAGTCGGGTTCGACAGTAGGGGTGCCAAAATTGCCATCGTCGGTCTTCCATCGCAGTTGGCAAACCCGGGTTCTTTTAGCCTGATCGATGTGGCTACTCAAAAGAGTGTTTTTAAAGGTCAATTGGGTAAGGCTCAGCAGCTGCCCAGTTGGGATGCCAAACAATATTTCTATGAGGCCGATTTTTCAGCCTTTGCACAAAAGGGAAAGTATCAGGTGAGCATTTCTTTTAACAATAAAATCATTGTTTCGGCACCTTTTGAACTTGCCGATAATGCATTGGCTACCCTTACCATTCCATCTATCATTCATTATTATTTTAAACAAAGGGCCAATACGCCTCAAGAATTAGCGGTCGACAAAGCCATTCTGCTTCAGGGAAGCAACCAGGCGGTTGATCTGCGTGGTGGCTGGTGCGATGCCTCTGGTGATGTAAGCAAGTACTTCTCGCACCTGGCCTACACTAATTTTATGATGCCGCAACAGATCCCAATGGTTACCTGGTCTATGGTAGGCACGGCTGAAAAAATTCCGAACTTGTTGCAGCAGTTGGGCGTAGCGGATTCTTTGCGCAATGAAGCCCTGTGGGGCGCCGATTACCTGATGCGCTCCTTGTCAAAAGAAGGTTATTTCTACATGACGGTGTTTAGTTTTTTCAATAAGGAGAACCCTAGTGCACGCCGTGTGGTCGGCTTATTGGCCGATAGCAAAGTAACCGATCAATACCAAAGTGCATTTAGGGAAGGTGGTGGCATGGCCATTGCAGCCTTGGCGCGCATTTCGAGGTGGAAAAAAGATGGCGAATTCACTTCTTCGCAATATTTGGCCGCTGCAAAACGGGCCTTTGCGCATTTATTGGTGAATAATACGAAGTACGACGATGATGGCAAAGAAAATATCATTGATGATTACGGCGCATTAATGGCCGCTACAGAATTATGGATCAGCACGAATGAGAACAGTTACAAAGCCGAAGCCCAAAAGAGGGCTAAGAATTTGGAAAAGCGCCTATCGGCCAAGGGCTATTTTATCGCCGATGACAAAGACCGTCCATTTTGGCACGCAGCGGATGCAGGAATGCCGATTATCGCCTTGGCGCGTTATTTGGATAAGGAAAACAATACTGATTTGAGAAAATCGACCCTTGCTGTGATCAAGAGATTTTTAGATTATCAACTCAGCATTAACAACAATACGGCAAATCCTTTTGGTTATGCGCGACAAAGCTTTTTGCTAAAGGGGCAATACAGGGAAGGCTTTTTTATTCCGCACGAAAATGAAAGCGGCTGGTGGTGGCAGGGCGAAAATGCCCGTTTGGGTTCACTGGCTACCGCTGCGCTCATCGGTGGACGTTTGGTGTACCCGCAACAAGGCCAGCAGGGCGTAAAACCTGAATTGGCCAAGTTTGCTTCACAGCAGTTGGGCTGGATTTTAGGATGCAATCCTTACGAAATGTGTTTTATGTACCAATTTGGCAAACAGAATGTGCCTTACATGGCTTCTATGTTTGGGCATGGCTCAGAAAGGGGTGGCATTTCCAATGGCATTACCGGTGCCGATGGACAGGCCGATGGCAGCGGCATAGATTTTAAAATGCACGCCAATGGCAACGAGTGGCGCTGGACGGAACAATGGATACCACACGCAGCTTGGTTTTTACAGGCGGTAACGGCAATGGCCCAATAAAATATTTTAAAAAAAAATTAGACCAGATATACTAAAGCGTTTCTTAAAGCGTCTATGTATTGAGAGCGTTAATTTAGATGACGGGGATAGGGCCGAGGCCTTCTATCTCCGTCTCTTTTTTAGAGCTATTAGGAGTAAAAAAAAGATTTTGATTCTTTCGATAATTAGAAAAAATAACCGTCTATTTGTTGCGAGAGCGTTAATTTAGATAACGGGGATGGGACTTCAAGTCTTGTCCCCGTTTCTTTTTAGGTCTAAAATACACAGTATTAGGTATTTTGCAATTCGGGGCCAATTCCTACCTTCGCTACTCATCATCAGGTCATGCAACAAAAACTCACCGCTTTTTTACTTTTTACGCCTTTTCTGTTCCTCGCTTTGGTTTGGCAAGAAGTAAAAATAGACCAAAGGACGTCGATAGCCTTTCCAGAAAAACCGGAAAAAGCAATTATGGAGGGAAAGCCAACCTGGATAGCCAATGTCGACTCTACAGCCAAAGTAATGGTCATCGTAAGCGATTTTGCCAAGATGGGGGTAGATGCAAAAACCCTAGCCGAACTGCTGAAAAAGAAAAAAACTTATACCGACATTAAGAATGGCTTTTTGCTGGGCGCTGATGTTGCGGTTGCGCTGAAGGATTCCATTACTACTTTTAAGGGCAAGCCAGCTTATTTTTTAAAGATGGATATGAAAGGCGAAAAGGAAGACTTGAACAAGGCACAATTAATGAATGTTTTTGTGGGAAGCAAAATGTATACGCTCATGTTTTTGGAAAAATACAATACGCAACATGATGTAGAAAGGCTCAAATTTTGGAATTCTTTAAAAATTCAATAAAAAAATCGAAAGGCATACAATAAACTTTCTAAACGAGCGTCTATATATTCGAGAGCGTTAATTTAGATGACGGGGATGAGGCTTATGGCTTTATCCCCGTTTCTTTTTAAAATATAGCCAGCACAACGGAAAAAGGCAGATCAGCCCTAAAATAAAACCTCCCAAAGTATCTGTAAACCAATGCGCGCCCAAATAAATTCGGGAAGGGGCAATCATAATAACCAAAAAAACAGAGATACAGGTTACTATGTTACGCGTGGTTTGAGGGATATCCTTTAGGTTGCGCATCAGGATAATGAGAAAGCCGAAGAAGAGCACATAAGAAAGTACGTGTCCGCTCGGAAAGCTCTGAAACCGGTTGATTTCTACCAAACGCACATAAAATTCAGTTGGCCTCGGCCTGTTTACAAAATTTTTAATAGCTAAAATAATCAGTCCGGAAAACAGGATCTGCGCAATAAAAAAGGCCTCACGCTTATATTTGTAATAGTAGAAAATGAGTGCAACCACAATTACAGACAATAGAGAGTAGGGCAGCTCGCCAAAAAAACTGACTCCCAGCATGATCTTGTCCAATGCATCAGAATGGTATTTTTGCACCAACAAAGAAATGTTGAGATCGAATTTTGGAATGGGATTGTCAACCACATAGATGCTCAGCAGCACAAAACTGGTAATCAGGACTAATAAGAGAATTAAAAGTAAAGTTAGTTTACGCTGCATCAAGGTTGGTGTTTAATCAAAGCTAATCATTTATTCTGAGGCTGTGCAACTCAAAGCCTAAACCTTATTGTTTTAAAATTTGCCTATTCAATGGTGATCCATTGATAGCCTTCGGCATCAAGTGCAATTGGAAGAATGATTTCATAGTTTCTGTTCAGCTTATACAGTTGCTCCGGACCTCCATTCACGCTTATTTTGGCATTTTGCGTTAATCCAGTATAGTAGAGTGGTATTTTAAGGTTACGTGTTATTTTTTCCTTGAGCGGGTTAAATACCATCATCAGGCCTTTTTGCTTGAGTAGTGGATTAACATGCAGCCAGCCGTCCCAATCCCTGCCATCAGCCCTGCGCAGATGGATAAGGTCGCTGTTTAGGATTTCCCTGTATTTTTTGTACCAACTGATCACTTCGCTTACCGTATTTCGGGTTGCCTCGGTATCGTACAAGCGTGGGCCACGATAGCAGGCCTGTACGCCAGCCCCATAATATTGCATCATCAGTTGCTTATAATCGGAGAGGTGTGCCGATAGGGGCTCTAAAATGGCTTCAGGTCCGCCACCTTGATATTTTGTTAAGGGTACAAATCCCCAGCTCATGGATGGTGTCTTTTCCCAGTTTCCATCAAAAATGTTTTGGCGGTTCAGTATTTTTTGCTGTTCGCGAGGCAAAGAAAAATTAACTTCGCGATAGCCTAAGGAAACTTTATTCGTTCCATCTAACAAATACCAGTCGGGAGCATTCACATAAATGCCGTTTTCATTGCACCACCGGTACAGTTCTTTTTGGATTTCCATTTGTTTCCATTGCGAATCGTCTTTGTCTTTGTGGCCTGGATGTGTAGTGGAAGCACAAATATCCCCAGGATAGGGGCCGTCGTTTTCCCAGATGTTAAAACCTGTTTTGCTTAGAAAGTATTTGATTTTATTGCGATAGCCCAAACCCCATTTGCTGCCGAAGCAGGGTGCGTTGCCGAAGAACGAACCTCCAATCTTTCCGGTTTTTGGGTTCACCACATCATCTTCCTCGCTAATGTGGCGGGAGCTAAAAAGGGAATAGCTGCCAATCAGAATTCCCTTGCTGTGTGCAAAATCAGCGATTTTTTTCCAATGGCTGATGTTCTTGGCCGTGGTATCTTCCATATTGCAATGGCTGCCAAAACTCATGATCAAGGCTTCATAGCCTGTATTGGCGCACTGTTCGATGGCATTCCTCACTTCCTCGTCATTCTTGCTTACCAAATGCATAAAAATCGGGTTCTGTGTAGTCCATGGCACAACGGTTCGGTACATTTTCCTGATCATTAGTCCTTTTCTCTCCCGGTCATAAGTATCGATCAATAGCTCATGGGTTCGGATAGATTTAAACGTTTCTTTGGGTGCCAATACCAGGCCAGGTGCATTTTCTGGGTAAACTTCTAATAAAACCGGACTTTTATAATCGTAATTTACCTGTGAGGTATAGGTCGTGTCTTTATTCCAATGCGTGGTTTGATCGCTAATTTCGTACTGCATGGAATTGTTAAAAGCATAATTGGACTCGATGTAAATGCCATGCTGTTTTTTCATCTGCGCTTCGGTGCCCACTACGGCACTTTCTTCATCTACAACACCCAGCACTTCGTTAACTACTCTATCTATTTTAATGGCCTCATTGCTGTTGTTTTGAATAGAAAGTGATTTTACAATCAAAGGCAAGCCATCATAAAGCTCATAATGTACCGCAACCTGAATGTTTTTTAAGTCGGGATTGTTGCTCTCCAAATAGAAAGTGAGGCGTTTGCCTGTCGCTTGTTTTTTGTTTGATGTCCAGGTATTGGGTTTCCAATTGAGATAGGGGCTGATGTTTTCGATCTGGAAGTTTTTATACACAAAGTCGGCCTTGCTGCTCAGTTCGCTTGTCCATTGGGGCAGGTAATACGCATTTTCTTTTTGGCCATAAAGCCCGCCTACATGATAAGCCTTGCCATTAATGGTAATTTTGGCTTCTGGTTTGGGTGAGCGGAGCAATTGCTGCCCGTTGCTCATGTTCTTCAAATCAACGCAGGCTAAACCTGGAACCAAGGCAAATTCTCGGCGTACATAACCATTGTAAAGGATAATTCCCTTTTTATTGGCAGTATAATAAATAGCGGCTTTTTGCTTGCCGGGGGTAACCAGCCAATCTGTTGGGCTTAGCTTTTCAATAGCAGCAGTATAAAGCTGCGGTGTTTCTTGGGCATGTAAGCCCAATTGCAAAAGAAAGAAAAGCGCAAAAAAAGTTTTTATAGGTTTCATAGGTAGCAGGAATTAAAAATCGACGACAGCTTTAATTAGGTTATCCTCTTGAATATAAAGATTTTCGAACTGATCGGCTAATTGATCAAATGGAATTCGGTGGGTAATGTAACCCGAGGTATCAATCAATTTGGCTTTTAAAAGATCGATTACCTTTTTAAAATCAACCGCTCTGGCCGAACGGCTGGCTTTTAGGGTAATCTCTTTCCGGTGGAAATTGGCATCGTCAAAAACTACATCGCCAATAAAAAGTCCTACAAAAACAATCGTTCCACCTGCCGCTACATAATTAAAAGTGGCTTGCATTGATGTTTTATTGCCAGTTGCATCGAAAACTATGGTTGGCAAATCGCCAGCTAGTCTTGTTTTCAAGTCGTCAATTACCGATTCGCCTAGCAAGAGTGTTTCAATTTCAGGAAATTTCTGTTTCACAAAATCCAGTCGTTTCTGGTTGATATCCAAGGCCACAATTTTAACATCTTCCAGTCTGGCAATGGCCATTATGCCCAAGCCAATCGGTCCTGCACCAATTACCAATAACGTATCGCCTGCGCTTAATTGTGCCCTTTCTACCGCATGGCTGCCGATGGCAAAGGGTTCAACCAAACAAACCTGATCTGGCGGAAGATCGTTGGTGAGGTGGATATTTGAGGCTTTGTAGGTGATGTATTCTTGCATGGCGCCATCTTCGTGAACACCTAATACGGTCAATTGACTGCCGCAATTGGTTTTTCCTCTGCTAACGGCCTGATCGATCACCGGATTTCGGTAAGGTTCAACCGTACAGCTATCTCCAGCTTTTAAGGCTTCAACATCGTTGCCAACGGCTATTATTTCGGCGGCAATTTCATGCCCCAGTATTCTTGGATAGCTAAAAAATGGCTGATTTCCTTTAAATGCATGCAAATCGGTGCCACAAATGGATACATGCTTAATTTTTAAGAGGACTTCATCCGGCGCAGGTGCATTGGGTTTTTCTTTGGTTAAGGCAGTTAAAGTGCCTGGTTCTTTTAATATAACGGCTTTCATAAGTAGGGTATTTGTTAATTGAGGTGGAAAACTTCTTCCATTGGGCTCCAAGTCTCTTTTTTAGCTGCGGCATCGGGCAGAGGCAACTGTGTAGGCGCGGTTTCTTTCCACCAACGTTGCGTAGTGGTATCTGCGGCCATTTTCTTCATATCAGCAGTAAAATCAGTGCCTGTATATTCAAAATAGCTGAACAGGTAAAGTTTGCCTTCTATCTCTTTTAAATAAATAGAATAATTTTGAATGTTGCATGCTTTGATCTTTTCGGCCACAGCTGGCCAAATGTTGCCATGGAGCTGTTTGTAATAGGCCAGTTTTTCAGGCTTTAAGCCAGTAATTGAGCCATAGCGCACAATTTTGTTTTTTGCTATTGAGCTGATCGATGATTTTTTTTCCGACCCATTGTTGCACGATGCCAGAAAAAAGAAGATGAACAACATTGTCGATAAAAATTTTAGTTTTTTCATGTCATTTGATTTTAACAGTTGATCAATCAATTGCCTACGCCGACTTCGCTTACGGTGGCCTCATCTATAGATTCTAAGATCTGAAGCTTGATATACCTGGTTTTTACGCTTGGAAAAGTGCTTACTTTAAGATCGGCTGTTTTGTTCCAATTAGCTGTTTTGATTTTTTGAAAGTTTTGATTGTCTGTTGAAACAGCTAATTCGTATTTGGTAATAATGCCACTGTATCCTTTCAATTGGGCTGGTAAATAGTAGAATTTACTAATCGTTTCTTCAGTCCCCAAATCGAGAACAAGATAACGATCCTGATTGGCCGAAAATTTCCAATAGGTTTGGAAAGCGACAAATCCACCTCGGTCTCCAACTAAATCACTGATGCCATCAATCATCACAGTTGCTGTTTTTTGGTTAAGCAGTTCAGCTATCGGCGAACCGTCGTCTGCCGGACCTGCAGGTTCTATAAAAGTTTGGCCGTTGGAAGAGGTAATCCCTTTAGGCATGAGGTAGGTTTGTAGCATTGCAGGTTGTTTGGGCAGTGGCAATCTACCTTGTGCAGGTTTCCATAATTTGCCAATAGCTTGGAGATGTTTTACGGCTTCGTCATCAAAAAGTCCATCTCTATTTGGACCAATATTGATCATGTAGTTACAGTAGGCGGGTACCACTCTTTGCAACTTATCTAAGGTATAATCAATATTCTTTACTTGTTTTGGTGCCCCGGGATGCCAAAACCAGCCATTGGTGAGGGTAAGTGCCATTTGGGAAGGATAGCCATTGTTGCTCAGCGGATAGATACCCTTAGGACCTTCATAATACACAATATCTGTTTGTAAGGGACTGTTGCCATTGTGTTCACTTACCAGGCAGTTTGGCTGTAGTTTTTTAATGTGGTTATAAATGCGCTGATAGGAAATTGCCCTGTGTCCCATTTTCCAGTTCCAACCATCAAAAATAATCATGGGGATTTCTCCATAATTGCTTAGCAGTTCTGTTAATTGGTTGATCACAAATTCTTCTTCTTTCGGTCCGCCATTTTCTATGCCATTATGCCTGTCCCAAATAGAAAAATAAAGGCAGGGCTTGAGGCCTTGGCTACGGAAGGCTTTTACATATTCGGCTACCACATCTCTTTTTTGAGGACTATTGCCAATGTCGTAATCCGTATATTTCGAATCCCAAAGGCAAAAGCCATCATGGTGTTTGGTGGTTAATATACCATAGGTCATCCCGGCAGCCTTGCAGGCTTTGGCCCATTGGTTGCAATCGAGTTTTGTTGGGTTAAATTGCTTGGCATCATGATCCGGCCTTGCCCATTCTTCGTCGGTAAAGGTACCCATGTTAAAATGCATCATAACGCCAAATCTCAAATCGACGAAATTAGACTGGAGTTGCTGCAGATTTGTTTGGGCTAGAGCATTGCCCGTAAATAGGCCAAATAACAAACCTAAGCATATGCTGTTTTTTGTGGTCATGGCAGATTTAACGGGTTAAATTAATGGAACATCAGTAGCCAGTCCATCTAATTCAAGCTTAATAATGTAAGTCGATTCATTAGGTAAGCCTTTAGGTATTTCTATTGAAATCTGATCGCCCTGCACAAATTTAATCGCTTGGCCATTTAAGGTTGCCTTTAAAATTTTCCGGCCGGCAATAGGTTTTAATGTAAGATTGGTCAAGTTGTTGTCCAATACATGCAGGTAGATTTTATTGTCTTTTCTGGTACAGGCATAATTAGCGGTTGGCAAGTAAGGACCGCCTTTTGTGCCATATACAGCTTCTCCATTTTGCTGTAGCCATTTGCCTATCTCTTGCAGGCGCTCAATTTGCCTTGCTTCAATTCTTCCATCGGGCATCGGGCCAACGTTGAGCAGCAAATTGCCATTGCCTCCAGCAGTTTTAGAAAGGATTTCGAGGCATTGCTTTAAAGGTTTCATTTTATCATTGGGTTTCCATGCCCATTGGTTGCAAATGGTGAAACAACTTTCCCAGGGGGTTGTCATGTTTAGCTTGCCTACTACCTGCTCAGGCGTATCGTAATCGCCTATCATTTTGGAAGCATCTATGTTTTTATTTTCCATCGCTGCAAATTCTTTCCCCAATCGGTTATTGATAATTACATTTGGTTTTAATTTTTTGAGATAAGCATACAAATCTTTTCCCATTTCATCAGTCCAAGGTTTTTCCCATTGGCCATCAAACCAGAGCATGTATGGGTCGTATTTGGTAATGAGCTCTTTTAACTGGTTTTTCATGTAAGTTATATACCGGTTCATATCCGATTTTGGATCGATCTGTTGGTCTTTTGGCGAATGGATCGGATAATCGGGATGATGCCAGTCTAAAACCGAATAGTAGATACATAACTTGATGCCTTGTTTTTTGCAGGCCTTGGCCAATTCGCCTACAATGTCTTTTTGATAAGGCGCGCTCATGATGTCGTAATCAGTATAAGCCGTTGGCCACAGGCAAAAGCCATCGTGGTGCTTGGCTGTAATGGTCAGGTATTTCATGCCGGCATCTTTGGCCACCTTAACCATGGCATCGGCATTAAACAATACGGGATTAAATTCTTTATAAAGGTTGTCATAATCGTCAACTGCCACCTGATTGCCACGGCTCCAGCCAATTTCGGTTCCTCTTAACGCTACAGGTCCCCAATGGATAAAGAGGCCAAAGCGGTCGTTCATAAAGTTGTTCATCAATGTTGCATCAGCCTTTAGCTGAGCATTGGTAGTTAGCGTCCATAGCAACAACAGCCAAAGAATGCTTGTTTTTTTGTTTTTCATAGGGGTAGTTTATGTTTATTTATTTTGCGGGCATGTTAATTACGTTGATTTCATTGATAGACGGTGGTGTCGTTGCTTTTAAAACCTTGAAGCGAAGTTTGCTTGTTTTATAGTTTTGGGGCAAACGGATCACTTTGCAGTCGCCCATGGGTTCATCGCCGAGGTAAATGGTTTGCCATTGGCCTTGTTGCATCACATCTACGCTGTATTGCTGGATGCGCGGCACCCTGATTTGCGAAAAGCCATCGGGCAAATCTTTGGTGTCTTGGTATTCGAAGATGCTGATCTTATTGAAAGCTTGATTGGGATCTAAGTCCATTTCAATGCTGGCTAGCGTATCTTTTGCCAACCAACGGCTATCGAGTTTGCCATCGTTGATTGCCGATGCCTCCAAGGCCTTCCCTTTTTCCTGTCCAACGCTTGATGCGCTAACAGGTGTGTTGAAAGAAATAAACTTCCCATTGCTGGGCAGGGGCTTTTTTAAGGATAAGCCAAGTCTTTTGCCCAGACTGATCACTGCATTGGCCTCATATTCCCTAATGCGGCCAGTTTGGTCTGGAGGAACGTTGATCACCAGGCTATTGTCGTTATCGGTGCACCAGTAGAATAGTTCTTCGAGCTCGTCAAGGTCTCTGGTAGGGAGTTGGGCGGCCTTTTGAAACCAATTCCAGCGTTTGCTTAAACAAAGCGTATGCTCAAAAGGGAGGTAATAGGATTGACCTTGATGCAGGTATTGTTTCTTATCGAATTTGGTGATCAGTTTGGGGTCCCAAAGCCTAAAATCTGAAGGAAAATACTGAAAAAAGTACTTGTTGTCTTCGGTCATGTTAGATGGAACCATATAATTTCTTTTGCCTTCGGTGCTTTCTATGGTATGGTTTACGCTTACGGCACAAGCTGGATTGTATTTTTTAACGAGCCGATAAACCTGGTCAATCCCCCAGTTTTCTGGTTTCCTGTCCCAGCCACCATCTAGCCAAAGCTCGCAGATGTTGCCATAGTTGGTGAAAAGTTCTGTTAGCTGGTTCAGCATGTAGTTGATGTATTTTTGCGGATCTTTATCTTGGTACGATGGTTCATGCCTATCCCAAAGCGAATAATAGATGGCAAATTGAATTCCATACTTTTTGCAGGCATTGGCCACCGCCTTCACCACATCGGTTTTTACCGGCGATGAAGCCACATCATAATCGGTGTATTTGCTGTCCCATAAACAAAAGCCATCATGATGCTTGGTAATGAGCAGTACGTACCTGAAACCAGCTTCTTTTGCAGTTTTAACCCATTGATCAGGATCTAACTGGGTAGGATTATAGCTGCTTACGGGCAGTTTGCCATCAGACCATTCGGTTTCGTTAAAAGTATTGATGCCAAAATGGATAAACATGCCATAGCCACGCTTGATCATCGCTTTTTGGGCCAGATTGGGTTGCGTTGATGGTAATTGCACTTGTGCAAAGCAATAGTTAAATGCTAAAGTGAGGATGGAAACTATAGCTATTTTTTTCATGGCAATTTAATTAAGCTGAGTGGTTTATAAATCATTTACCTGAATGTAAAATACAAAGTAGCCATTACTAAAAGAAGCAAAAGAGACAATGTTTTGTAGTTGCCGATACCTGGCCAACCCTTGGCTTGAAGCGGTTCCCAGATAGATTTCCAATAGAGGTTTTTGCTCTGCGTAGTGTGCTGCATCGGGTAGATGTAGGAAAATAGGATTTGTAACAGCACACAGGCGCAAAACAAATAAAAAGCCATCATCATAAATGAAGTTTGGCCAATAAAGGTTGCCGGATCAAGTTTGTTCACGGCAAAAACGGTAATCCCCAGTAAAGAACCTAGCCATAAGGTAAGTTGGGCAGCTTTTGCTGAAGCTTTCTTCCAAAAAACGCCCAATAAAAAGACACAGGTAATGGGTGGTGCAATATGTGCAATAATGTCATTGATGCCTTCAAAGAGGCTTCCATAGCGGTTGAGCAATGGCAGCAAGGCCAAAGAAAACAACAGGGCAATGCCCGCCGAAAGCCTACCAACTTTGACTAGCTTGGCATCACTGGCCATAGGTCTATACCTTTTGTAAAGGTCAAAACTGCTTAAGGTGGCAATAGAGTTTAGGGCACCAGCAATTTGGCTCATCAGTCCGGAGAGCAAAGCTGCCACCAAAATGCCTACCAATCCCTTCGGAAGCAATTGAGTAATCATCAAGGTGTATATGCCCTTGGTATTTAATACTTGTTGACCATCAGCGCCCGCATGTTGCAAACTGCTCAGGTCGATGAGGTTGCTTTTGTAAAGTGCGTAGGCAAACAAACCAGGCATTACAAAAATAAAAACAGGCAGGATCTTGATAAAGCCACAGAATAAGGCCCCGGCTTTGGCATGATTTTCATCTTTCGCGCCCAAGGCTCTTTGTACAATGGTTTGATCGGCGCACCAATACCAGATACCCAATATGGGATAGCCCAGAAAAACGGCAACCCATGATAAACCGCTCTTGTCGCCAATTGGCCTTACCATGCTCAGTTTATCCATTTCGCCCTCTGTTTTCAATACAGTGGTCAAATGATCCCAGCCGCCCATTTTATTCCAGGCAAAAAAGGTAATGATAATGGCCCCGGCAATCAGCACTACACTTTGTATGGATTCGGTAACTACCACGGCCCGCAAGCCACCAATAATGGTATAGAGCCCTGTAACTGCAGCAATCACAATAATACTGGTGTACATGTTGATGCCAAAAAGTGTTTCTAATACGATGCCACCAGCCAAAAAAGAAAAGGCAATATGAATAATAATGGCAGAGATGATGGAAATGAATGCCAGCCAATCGCGACAAGCCCTGTTGTAGCGTTTTTCGAGGAAATCGGGTAGGGTAGTTACGCCAGATCGAATATAGAACGGAATAAAGAACAAGGCCAACAAAATAAGCGTAAAAGAGGCCATCCATTCAAAATTACCATTGAGCAGGCCGGTATCAAAACCGCTTTGGGCAAGGCTTACCAAATGCAAACAAGAAATATTGGTGGCAAACAAAGCCAGTCCGATCATGGGCCAACGGAGGGTTTTGCCGGCTAGAAAATAGTCTCCCGAAGAGGTGGTTTTATCTTTCTTTTTGCGCATTCCCGCCCATAAACCTATGCTTACGATAAATAAAACATAGCAAATGGTAATGATGATGTCTGTTGTACTGATCATAATGCATCAATTAAGTCGCAGCTGCTCCCTGGTTCTTGAGGGGTAACATATACGCCGTTTTCTATGTTGACAGGATTGACAAAATATTGCTTGAGGTGCGGAATGTGCTCTAAGAACAAGGCTTTATGGCTCATGGCAATATGGTTGAACAACACCAAGTGCTGATGTAGCTGACCCATGTCGCCCACATGTGGCACCACCGGAATGCCAAATTTTTTGCTGAGCAGGCTAATGGTAATAAACTCGCTCACGCCACCAACCCTTACGGCATCTGCCTGAATAAAGCCTGCACAACCCGTTTGCAGGTAATTTTTAAACAACACCCGGTTAGGCACATGTTCGCCCAGCGCTAATTTGATGGGGGCAATTTCTTTGGCCAATGTTTGGTGCGCCAATATATCATCAGGGTGGGTAGGTTCTTCTATCCAATAGGGATTCATCTGTTTAAGTTCGTTGCAAATGGCAATGGCTTTGGGCAGGGTCCATTGCTGGTTGGCATCGAGCATCACTTTCATTTCATCTCCGGCTTCTTCCCTTACAATATTTGCCCTACGGATATCATGCAATGGATCTTGCGCACCAACTTTGAGTTTCATGGCCTTAAAACCGCTTGCAATGGCCTTTTGGCAGTTGATCCTAACTTGTTCATCACTGTAATTGAACCAGCCTACAGAAGTGTCATAGCCAGGATAACCCATACTGATGATTTTTTCACGGTCTTTTCTACTGGTCATTTGCGCGGTCAGCATTTCAATGGCTTCTTCTCGGGTCAATACGTCTTCCAGGTAGGAGAGATCTAGGGTATTTACCACTTCTTCTGGACTAAGGTCAATGAGCAGCTTCCAAAGCGGAACACCTCTCTTTTTTGCCCAAAGGTCATAACAGGCATTGGTAACGCTGGCCAAGCCCAAGTGTACTACGCCTTTGTGTGGCCCCAGCCACCTGAACTGTTGCTCATTGGCCAGTTCGTAAAACACTTGTCCGAAGTTGTGCATCAGCTCTTCAATGTCTTTCCCTTTTAGTTTTTCGGCATAAAATTGGGCAGCCTTGCAAACCAGGTCATTGCCTTCTCCCAAAGAAAAAGCCAAGCCGGTACCTGTATGGCCACGCTCATCTGTAAGCTTGGTTACGGCATACGCGTATTTGGGATTTTTGTGTACAGCATCGCTGCCTGCACCATCGGCTAGGGCATATCTTGCATCTTGTAATTGAATATGGTTAATCATAGGTAGGTTTTAAACTAGAGGAGAGTTCTGTAGCCAAGCTCGGCTCCGCCACTTACAGGCAAGATGGTTCCGGTAATGAACCGAGCCGAATTACTAAGCAAAAAAACACAGGCATCGGCAATTACATCGCCTAAGGGCATATTGCCCAGAGGCTGCAAGGCATTAAGGTATTGTTGGATGTCGCTTTTATTGGCCTGCTCTTCGCACCAAACCTGTAGGGCAGGTGTGTTCACGGCCGCAGGGGCTATTGCATTTACCCTTATGCCAAATGGTGCATAATCTAAAGCCATCGCCTTGGTAAGGGCATTTACTGCGCCTTTGGTGGCTACATAGGCGGCGTGGTTGTCTTGTCCAATGCTAGCTACCAGTGAACTGGTGTTTAAAATGCATCCTTTGCTGGCCTTGAGGTGGGCAATGGCATACCTGGTCGTGTATAATATGCTTTTAAGGTTTACGTCCATCAGCAAATCCCATTCCTGGTTGCTGGTATAGTCTAAAGAGGTAGAAGGACTGGTTACGGCGGCGTTGTTGTGGACGGCATCCAAACGGCCATATTTTTCAATAATAAAGGCTATTGCCGATTTAACTTCTTCCTCGTGGCTTACATTGCAGCTTAAGGACAGGGTTTCGGTACTGGCCAAAGTGTTTAATTTGGCTTCTGCAACTAAAACCTTGTCTGCAATGCAAACAATTGCCCCTGCATTGGTGTAGGCTTTGGCACATTCCCAACCGATGCCATCGGCACCACCGGTTAAAAGAATTACTTTATGCTGCAATGTTTTCTGCTCACCCGTCATGTAAATGAATAGTTCAATTAAGCTTATCCTTCATTTGCTAAAGTTTAAGCCCTGTTAAAATTGGTTATATTTGGTTGGAGAACGTTAAACTAAAGGTAGGGCAACATGGTTGAGATTACTAAAACTAAATTTGCCAGTTATGGTGTTATATTAGCTCGATTAGTATTTTATTGATTGTTTGATGCTAATTTGCAGTTTGTTTTGTCAGGAAGCGCATAAAATTCTACTACATATTTGTTGATTTTAAGATATATTTAACTATATATTAGCATCCCCAATTACCAAATCAATAAGAATTGCTAATATGAAACCAGTTTTTGCTAAAATATTAGAAGGTTCTGAAAATGAGGTCTTCAAGACTAAAATTGTGGACAGCCCTTATTTTTCGACCACCTTCCATTTTCACCTCGAATGCCAAATGAACTATGTTGTGGAGAGCAGGGGGAGAAGAATTATAGGCGACAGCATAGATACGTTCGAGGACGATGAGCTCACCTTTATCGGATCTAACCTGCCGCACGTTTGGCATAATGATCAACAATATTTTGACGACAAGGAACCTTTGCCCCATGCGCGTTCGGTGTCTCTGTTTTTTGATTCCGACAAGCTGACCGAGGCTTTTTCTGGCATGGTAAAGCTGCAACGGCTTAAGGAGATGTTGCAAATCGCCAAGCGTGGAATGAAGTTTTTTGGAGAAACCAAAAAAAGCTTAAAAGAACTTTTATTGCAGATGGCAGCAGGGGATGACGATTTTGGAAAGATGATCTTGCTGTTAAAAATCCTCGATATCCTCTCTCGCACTAAAGAGTACGAACTATTGGCCAGCATTGGCTACGTCAATAATTATCAGCTCAAAGACAACGACAGGATGGATAAGGTATTCAAATATGTGTTTACTAATTTCTCGGCCGATATACAGCTAGATGATGTTGCTGCATTGATCAATATGAACAAACAAGCTTTTTGTCGGTATTTTAAGAGCCGTACGCAGAAAACCTTTGTAGAGTTTGTAAATGAAGTACGCATTGGTCACGCCTGTAAGCTCATGGCCGATGGGGAACACCAAATCAGTAACCTGGCCTATGCCTGTGGTTTTAATAGCTTGTCTAATTTTAACCGTTTTTTTAGGGGCGCCAAAGGCATTACTCCACGAGAATATAAAAAAATGCTGGTCGCCAAATAAACCAACCAATAAAATTTACCAATGATGATGCAATGTTGGCTTTATCGATTTTTTTTAAAGAATGATGCTAATTTGCAATTCGTTTACTTATCGAAAAACAAACTTTAAACAGATGCAAAAAATAATAGCTTGCTTGTTGCTGCTCTTCGCGAGTAGTACAGCCAATATTCACGCACAGCAAAATGCAATTAAACCTTCCTCTTTCGTAAAACAGGACAAATGGAAGGGTTTTAATCGGACCCATTTTAAGATTTCTGGCCATGATGCCTGGTACGTGGCACCGGCAAAAGCCTTAAGTGGCAAGCCTTGGGTATGGCGGGCTTCCTTTCCAGATTGGCATACAGACATGGATAGCTTGCTTTTAACAAAAGGTTTTCATGTTTTCTTTGTCAAAGTTGATGATCAATACGGCAGTCCCTATGCCATGAAGGTATGGGATAAAAGCTATTATTATTTAACGGATAGCCTGTCTTTTGCACCTAAACCAGCTTTAGAAGGAGTGAGCAGAGGCGGATTATATGTATACGGCTGGGCAAAGAGAAATCCTGATAAAGTTTCCTGCATCTACAACGAGGCACCAGTTTGCGATATCATTAGTTGGCCGGGAGGTAAAGGAAAAGGAAATGGAGATAAGGCCACATGGGCCCAATGTTTGGAAGTGCTAAAGCTCACTGAAGAAACGGCACTTTCCTACCGTGATATCCCATTGAATGATTTGGATGGCTTGGCTTCTTTTAAGGTGCCTGTGTTACACGTGATTTCAAATGCCGATCAGATCGTTCCGGTGGCGGAAAACACCTACCCATTGGTACAACGGTATACCGCTTTGGGAGGACCAGCAAGTGTTTTTCCGGTAACTAATGGTCCGCAGGATTTAAAGGCGCATCATTTTCCAATCGATAAAGCCGAAGAATGGGCCAATTTTATCCTGAACAATAGCTGGCCAATTGCTCCCAAAGTTAATCAGGATGCCTACATAAAGTCTAGAAATGGGCTTGAAAATGTACACAAGGTTATCCTAAAGAATAAACAAGCCACTGTAGCTTTTCTGGGTGGTTCTATTACTTATAATGAAGGCTGGCGCACCAAAACAAGTACTTATTTGAAAGAAAGTTTCCCTGAAGCCAATTTTAAATTCATAAAGGCAGGTATCCCATCGCTGGGCAGCTTGCCCCATGTTTTTAGAATGTCGACAGATTTGCCCGATCTTAAAAACATAGACCTGTTGTTTGTAGAAGCTGCGGTAAACGACCGTGGCAATGGTACAGATAGCCTTACACAAATAAGAGATTTGGAAGGCATTGTACTACAAGCCAAAAAGGCTAATCCTGCAATCGATATTGTGTTTTTATCCTTTGCAGATCCGGCAAAAAACGGCGATTACGACCTTAACAAAGAACCTGCCGAGGTAGCCAACCACGAAAAAGTAGCTGCTCATTATGGTTTGCCATCCATTAACTTAGCTAAACTGGTACATGATCAAATAACTGCAAAGGAATACAGCTGGACCTACGATTTTAAAGACCTGCACCCTTCGGTATTCGGACAGGAAATCTATTTTTCGGCCATTAAGCGTTTATTGTCCAGGTGTTTCGATCCAAACGGCAAAGCAACGGGCGCATACAAGCTTCCCGCTAAGCCTTTAAACAGCAAGAGTTTTTCAAATGGGACCTATTATGCGCTCGAAAATGCCAAATTGGGAAAAGGCTGGGAACACTTGGCCAAATGGGAACCGAAAGATGGATTAAGTACGAGGGAAGGTTTTGTGAAAGTACCAGTCTTGACTGCAGAAACGCCGGGATCGGAACTTAGCCTTTCTATTACCGGCAGTGCCGTGGGTTTGGCCATTGTTGCTGGTGGCGATGCTGGGATAATAGAATACGCAATTGATGGACAGCCTTTTAAAACTGTCGACTTGTTTACGCAGTGGAGCGCCAAGCTACATTTGCCCTGGTATATTTTGCTGGCTGCAGATTTGCCCAATAAAAAGCATGAACTCAAACTCAGGATAAGTGCCAATAAAAATGCAAACAGTAAGGGCAATGCCTGCAGGATTGTTCATTTTTTGGTGAATAAATAATAAAAGGCCTCAATTTGAGGCCTTTGTTTTTGATCATCCTTATTTGGTGTTGTTCCATATCGTAGTTGGAATAACATCTTCGCAAGGGCATTTGGCTTTGTTTACCACAATAAGCTTGATTGACGATGTTACTTTCTCGGCGTATTCCTTAAAGCCTTCTTCGTTCATGGTACTTCGCACATAGGCGGCGGCTGCACAAAGCGACCACAACTGGGCATCCTTTTTATCGGTTTCCATTTTGGCTTTGTAGCGCTCGGCTATGGCCGAATAGGTTTTATACTGCTCGTTGTCAGAATCCATGCTGGTACTGCTCAGCTTAATGGTATAACGGCTGTTAGACACCCCAGGCTTAAAGGTTTGAATGGTGGCAGGATCCATCACCTCAATGCGGTAATCCACCTTTGAAGTGGGATGGACGAAACTGAAGATGTTATTGTCTACCTTTTTATAAATAGAAGTACGGTTGGGTTCTATCAAGGTAAGGGTGCTGCCTTCAAAGTTGATGGTTACGGTATAATAACCGTCTGCCGTGGTGTATTGGCCAGAGGTTAGCTTAATTTGTGCCTTTGCCATTCCAAAGACACAAACTAAAGCGATAATGAAGAGCGTTCTCATGGGCATTGTGCTTTTTTGGCGTTCGCATCTTGAAAATTATCCGCATCGTTGCAACCATAAGTGCGTGCATAGTATTCCCAGTTCTTTTTGCAGGCTGCAGATAGCCTATTGGGAATTTGGATGCTGTACTTCTTTCCTGTTGGACAAGTGTAGCTGTAAGAATAGGTGGTGTTGTCTACTTTTTTGGTTTCTTCTTCTTCGGGCTCTGCCTCAAAAAGTTCACAGCTGGCTGCCAATACAGGGAGCGCCATGGCGAAGAACAATAGTTTTTTTGCTTGTTTCATTTTCCGATTGATTTGTTTGCTTAATAGTTAACCAAAACTACTCCTACAGCAGGGGCAACACAATACTTAATTCTAGGTATTTTTGATAAAAACGTCGTTTTAAGCTCGGAAATGAGTTTTTTGAAGGGATATTATTGCAAAAGCCAGCATAATTTATGCTGGCTTTTGCGCTGATCTATTTAACCGTAACCCTGATTCCTTGCGAGTGGGTGGTAAACTCTGGTGCATACATGCTCTGTAGCGATGTAATGCCATTAGAAAAATTGCCCGAATGGGTTACACGCAATGGATATTCGAATACATAAGTACCTTTAGGCAAATAACCGATGAAGAAATTGGTGCTGGCATCTTTTGTGCTTTCATAATAGCCCAAGCCATCTTGGTATTTGTACCTTGAAATTACATTTATAGGCTCAAAACCCGATGAACGCATATCCTTAAGGTGAACATATTCCATGGCACGGTCGGCATAAATTTCGATCCTTACCTTAATCAAATCGCCGGGACTGAGCACATTGGTGGAGGTTAAAGGCGTAAGGATGTTGCCGGCATTCGATTGCTTTTGCAAGAACAGCTCTTTTTTGATTTTAATACCTGTTGCAGCCGGTGTAATTTTATCCAACTGTTCAAAATATTGCCAGTAAAGTGCACCCCAGGCAATGGTTTGGTTGTTGTTTTTAATTTCAACTTTGCCCATTTCAGGCTTCACGGCCGATCCGGCAATAGTTACTTTTTGATAACCTGTTCCGGCTTCTTTAGGCGCATCGACAAAGCCTAAATCGGCCAAGCTTTTATTGCCGATTGATACAGTTGGTTCGGCAGATTCCGCCAAAAGGTTGTAGCCACGCATTAACAGGGCATAGCAGGCCGCTGCGGTAGCCTTGGTGGTTTTCCAATCGTTGGTCTGTTTATTCTTGAGCAGCCAAATCTTCATTTCTTCAACAGATTTGGTATCTGAAGCCACTTCGTCAAAAGCTTCGATTAATATGGCTTGAGTTTCAATCGGACTTTGGTACCACCACCAACCACTTTTGTTATTGGCCCAGTACATGCCCATTTCATCACTTTGCTGTGCGGTTTGTTTAAGCAGGTTGATGATTTTGAGTGCCACAGCCTGTTTGCCGTTACGGTGCAGCACTAAGGCTGCCTGTGCCAATTGGTAGCTGTCCATTTTTAGCCAGCTCTCGCCTATGCTATGGAGGTAATAATTGTAGGCTTTAACAAAATCTGGATTTGTGTTTTTAGGTATGCCATAACTTCTGCCATACAAATAATGTAGAGGAAAATAAGCAGCTCCCTTGCCTTCGAGTTCGCTTTTGTAGTCCTGTATCAGCTTTAGATCCAAATAGTTGATCGCTTTGCTCAACACATTGTTGAAATTAGGATAGCTTTTCTCGTCAACCAGCTTAAGGTGTTTCAACTGGCTCATGCCCAATACAATATGCTGGGTGATGTATCGGTCTTCGCTCATGCCGGTAAACCAAGAGAAGGAACCATTGGCCAATTGCATTTTCTCCAATTTTTCGAAGTTGCTTTTCAGTTCATAGGTCATGCGGTTAAGGTCGAACAGCACCGCTAATCTCTTTTTACGCTCGGTTTCGTTTTCGGCCTGGCGTAGCCATGGTGTTTCCTCTAGCAAAACCGATTTCAGTTCCTGGTTCTTCTCTAAATTGGAAAGAAGCGCTTCGCCGTTTTTAACCTGTTGCCATTGCTCAAATACCTGTTTGATTTTAGGTGAGCTGTTGATAATGCCGGTAGCAAAACTATTGGCATAAAAGCGACTAAAGGTTTGCTCGGCACACTCATAAGGGTATTCCATTAGATAGGGAAGTGCCTGTACGGCATACCAAACCGGATTGGAGGTAAATTCGAAAGTAAGGCTTTGGTGATGCAAAGTTTGAGAGGAGCCTGATTGTTTCAGTTTCTCTAGGTTGAACACCTTGCTTGTATTGCCACGCACGTTTAAAGGCATGCTTTCGGTTACCAGCATTGAATTAGGCAATACCGGAATGGTCATTTCTTCGCCATCGCTATAGTTGCCTGCCTGAGCCAACACCTTGTAGGTAATGGCGCCTAAACCTGCCGGAATGATCAATGGCCATTTGAGCACCTCGTTGCCTGCATTGGCTACCTCGAATGTTTGGTTCGTTTCCGTTCCCGGCGCATTAATTTGGATCACTTTTCCTGTCAAGGCATTGCGTAACTCTAAACTGGCCTTGCCTTTTAACTGGGCACCCGAAAGATTATTCAGTTTGGCGCTGAGTACAATCGTATCGCCTTCGCGGAAAAAACGTGGTGCATTTGCCGAAATGGCTAACTGCTTTTGGGTAACCAATTGATTGCTCACCGAAGCCGTTTTAAGGTCCTTGGTATGGGCAAAGCCCATCATTTGATAACGGGTAAGCGATTGCGGAATGGTAAACTCGATATTGATTTCTCCCTGCTCATTGGTATGCAGCTGCGGATAAAAGAAGGCCGTTTCGTTAAAATTGGTGCGGGGAACGATTTTAGGCGTTTCTCTAACTGGTTTACCATTTACCATACGTGTTTTGGTAACAGGATCATAAGCATCAATGCTCACAAAATTATAAACTTTGTTGTCTTCAACAGTTAATGCTGCCACCGGCGCTGCCTGAGCAAGTTCTTTTGCTTGCAGTGTGCTAACTGCTCCTGCAACCGATCTTTTTTGTCTGGCTTGGCCAGCAGCCGTAACCATTACTTCATCTAAAGCTTTCTGGTCTTCTTTCAATGCAATATCCAGCCTTTTGTTTTTGCCTACCTTTGTTTGAAAAGTGGTATAGCCAATCATAGTTGCTACGAGTTTGTCGCCTTCTTTGGCCTTGATGCTGTAAATACCCAGCTGATTGGTCACGGCACCAACTCCGTTTACGGTTACTACTGCCCCAGGCAAACCGAAACCATCATTATCGGTAACAACCCCATAAAGTAGGGTGCCTTTGGCTAAATCAGCTAGGCCTTTTTGCGTTTGTGCCGATGATTTGGCCTTTAAAGACGTGGCCAGCTTATTAATGTAATTGCGGTAGGTGTAATTATAGCCACCAAAATAATTATAGCCAAAAAAGTCAAGTTTTTCGTAATCGCGAACTGTTGGGTTGAAATAGGGAACTGCTCTTAAAAACCATAAATAATTACTCATTTGCAGGTTGCCCACGCCAAAATTCCAGTTATAGTTTTGGTAACTGTAATTGGTTTCGAGATTGGTTTGCCAATTCATTTTTTTAAGGTCGTTGAGCGAGGCATCATACAGGGTAGCCACCAATTCTGCCATTTCTTTTTCGCCTTTTTTATTGCTGATTTTCAGTTTCCAGCTTTCCTTTTCTCCAGGCTGCAGCTTGTCTCTAAAAGTGAGAAACTTGATCTCCAATTCTTTGCTTGGATCAGCAATAGTGATGTTTTGAAGCGAGTTGTACACAATTCCATCTTGAACCAGGGTAAACTGTACGGCAAAATCATTTCCATATTTTGGATTTGGCTTTATCCGAACAATGGTTTGTTGAGGAGAGAGATTAAACCACGTTCTTTGTACAATGCTGTCTTTTTGATACACCTCATAATAGCCCTTGCTGTTGGCGAATAGGGAAGCCACCCTAAAAATAGCTTCCTCATTAGGGGCAATTCTTGTTTTTTCGGCCACCAGCCACTCCGTATGGTTTTGAATGGCAACAGGCGATGTTGGATAAGCCCGAACCATTTTAACAAGGCTAACCGTATCGTTCGAGGCATTTATAGCTGTAAATTTTACCCTGTAAAAACCCTCCGGCAGGTCCTTTGCATTGAGGGGCAAGCTCTTTTTGTCGCTTGTGGTTTGCTGTTTGAAGGCGATTGTTTTGACTGGCCATTTTGCAGGGTTGCTTTCGTCGTTATAATCTTCGTTTGGAAAGGTCTTGATAAAATCTGCTCTGCTTAGGCTGTATTTTTCTGCATCAAAATAACTTTTGTTGGTTAATCGGGCAGGGGTTTGCAACAACGCCCATTCAATTTGGATGTTTCCCTTAGCCGGTTCGTTGTTGAGGTTGGTCAAGCTAAATGAAACACTGTCAGGCTTGGTGCCTAAAAATAGTTGTTCAGCTACACTGGCGTTAAGTAACAGGTCTTTTTTGCCCACATTAATGGTTTTGGTATTGGCCCTGGTTTCGCCATTAATGTCGGTAAGCTCTACATTGATCTCGTAGGTATAATTGATGCTGGCATTGTCGGCCTTGGCAAAAAAACTAAAGTCGAACTTGCCGCCATCTTTGGTAGCAGTTTGGCCTATGGCAATTTGCTTTGGTGTTACGTAGCGAGATCGATAAATGCCATCGAAAGTATTTTCTATTCTCAGTACCTTATATTTCACTTTGGCACCACTTACAGCATAGCCAGCAAAGGCTAGAGCCGTTCCCTTTACTTTTACGCTATCATTGAGTTTATATTTTTGATCAGATTTGTCAAAAACAACCTCAAATGTTGGTCTTTTGTATTCTTCAACCTGTATGCTGATGCCGCCATAATCGGTTTGCAAGCGCATTTGCCCATTGAGCTTACCCATCGGGATGGTGAACACTCCCTGAAAAGTACCATACTCATTGGTAGTGGCTTTTATTTCTTCAATATCCTTATAGTTAGCGTCTTTAAAGGCGAGTTTTACCTCCTCATTGGGCAGTATGCTACTGGTCGAATTTTCGTTTTGGATAAACAGTCCTTTGTAATATACCTGCTGGCCCGGTCTATAAATTGGCCTATCTGTAAACAGAATGATGCGTTTTCTGGCTTGTCTGTCTTTATAATTGTAATTGTTGAGGTCGATATCCAGCGAATCTTTTTTATCAACGATTACCGCTCGGTAAGTATTATAGATTTCATCGGTTGAAGCATAGCCATTTTCATTGGTTTTTAAGATATCTCCATCATAGAGCAAGCCGCCATTTCCCTGTCTTTTTTGATGTATGCTGATGTTCTTTAAAGGCTGTCCGTTAATGGCACTGCTTACCACATATTCGTGCCGGCTGTTTAAAATTCGATCTGTAACTGCAAGTGTCGATATGTTAAAACTGAGGTAAGCTGTATAAGCCTTTGTTGCGTTAAAGCGGTTTTCTCTCGATACGAGCATATATTTGCCAGCGGCGAGGCCCTCTATTTTGTCTATCAAGGTGTGCGTTTGATAGTCTGTTTGCTTGGGCAAAACGATAAACCATTCTCTAATGGTTTTTTTCTTTGCAAAATAAGCATCATACTCTTTTTGATTATAGAGATTGACGTAGGTTCTTTCTACTGCTAGCCTTTTGTAAAGCTTAAAATAAATGGTATCGAGATTTTTATAGGCAAGGTGCAACTGAAAAGGCTTGTTGGGCAAATTAACACCCCTGGTTTTCATATTCAGTTCGGGATACTCTATTTGTTTAACAAGGCTCGCCGCATTGCTGGCTCCCTGGCTTTTGGGATAGCTCTTCACGGCTATATTAGCCAGTTCTACGGCCTTAACCAGATTTAATTTGTTAGTATCTATTTGGAGTTGAGCTTCTTTATGCAATGAAGCCTGCTCGTATAAAATATCCGCATAAATTTCAGTGCCTGTATTTTCGCTCGCCAAGCGCTGCAGGGAAGTATAGTATAATTCACCCTTGTCATCGTTGTTGTTATGGAGGTAAACGAATTTCAGCCTTTTGAGCTCAAGGTCTGCCAAAGCGGCTTTGTTTTGTTGCCTAACATGAAACTGAGCAAGGTTTTTGAACAGCTGCATCGCTTGGACATAGAACAAGCTGCTATCGCTTTGTGGGATTTCGGTGGCTAAGAAGGTTTGGGTAGGAGCAGACCATATAGGATTGCTAAAATCGATGCTTTCGTCGCTTATTTGGGTAAAATTGAGTTGGGTGTTAACGAAAATGTCGATAGCGCGGTGCGCCAGCAGGTCATAAAGCGTTGGTCTGAGGCTTCTGGTGTTTTTATCGCCGTTAAGTACCTGTTCGTATTTATCGATCTTGGTCTGCTGCAACAGTTCTTTTTGCGAGACCGACAGCAATAGGCTTTTCGTTACTTCAGCAGTGATTTTAGGAATGGACCAGGTTTTGATATCATCGCCTATATTGCCCTCCACACTGGTTCTGTTCGCAATTCTATAGTTGTTTTGCTGGTAATAGTTCCAGTACATTTCGGCCAATAAAGATTGCAATATGCTTTTTTCGGGCTGTTTGGCCAGCTCGATGTCTTTTCTTAAGCCTACCAAAATTTTGTCGAAGGCCTCTTCTTCCAGGTAGCTCTGAAACAGCATGCGGTAAACCACCGATTTGATGAGCAAAGCTGCATCGCCCTTGGCACGGGCCTGCTCGTTAATTTTGCCGACCAGCTCGAGTGCCGTTTTGGGCTGGCCCTCTTTGGCTAGAGAATCGACTTTATAAAAACTGTCGAAGGTATATTTTTGTGCGTTGGCTGCATTTGCGGTTACAAGTACAAAAGCAACTAACAGCGATAGGCGTAGCGTAAACTTCATATGAATGGTTTTAAGAAAGATGAAATCGCTTTTGCAATTCCATAAGCTGCGAAAAGTTTTCTGGTTTAGTGTCCTAATTTAGCTAAAATCACGATTGGTTTACGAAACTTATAGGCCGGACTTTTAATTGAACCATAATGCTATATTTGCCAAGGACCAGATGCACATGCAATTCAATACGTTAAACGACCAGCAATTAGTTGCGCTGCTTAAAGAAGACAGCAAGGGTGCCTTTACCGAAATCTATAACCGGTATAGCAAAGACCTTACTCGTTTTACGGTAGCCAGTTCAAGGTTGCACGATTTGGATGAGGCCAGCGATATTTTGCATGATCTTTTTGTTTGGCTTTGGGAAAGAAGGCATCAGTTGGATAAGGAGCTGAACCTTAAAAGCTATCTCTATTCGGCCACTCGTTACCGGGTAATAGACCACATCAGGAAAAACAGCAACCATCAGCGTTATGCGGCATTTTTGCAGGCATTGGAAACCAGCTATGCCCAAAGCGCCGACCAGCAGCTCGAAGCCAAAGAACTGCAACAAACCCTCGAAACTTCGTTGGAGAAGCTATCTCCTCGCATACAGGAAATTTACAGGTTGAGCAGGCAAGAGCACCTCAGCGTAAAACAGATCGCCGAAAAACTGGACATTTCTGAGCAGACCGTTAAAAACCAGCTCACCACAGCACTCAAATATTTAAAAGAGGCCTTGCCGGTATTGGTTTTTTTGCTGATGAAATCACATTAGTCTTTCTGCCATAGATGAATAGGTTGAGGCTTTCGTTATAGCAATGATGAAAATCTAAATCCTTGATTAAGAGCTATCAACAGTACGCCATAATTTTTTTTCATTTTTTGATAGTACCAATGCCAGCTTTATACGCTTATAAAGAAAGGCGTTTATGAAAATCGATAAATTATTAGATAGGTACCTTAAAGGCGAGGCCAGTTTAGAGGAGCAGCAAGTGGTTGAAAACTGGTTGGCTTCACCTAACGACCCAAAAGTTTGGGACGAGCTGGATGTGCCTGCCCAAGAGGCTTGGTTGCAAAAGGTATACCATCGGGTAGAAGATACAATAGCTGCCAGGGATCAAAAAGTTGTTCAGCTCAAACCTTTCAATTGGTTAAAACTGGCCATGGCAAGCGCTGCGGCAATTGTAGGCTTTTTATTGCTTTTCTTGCTTTGGCCGAAACAAAAGGAAATTATCAATCCCAATACAAACTGGACCTCCATTAGCGCTCCGGCCAACATCAAGCAGTACGTAATGTTGAGCGATGGCAGCAGCGTATGGCTCAACGCCGGAGCTACCATCAGGTACAACACATCAGCTGCACACAAAAGCAGGGAAGTATACCTCATGGGAGAGGCGTATTTTGATGTGCAACACAATGCACAAAGACCCTTTATGGTTCATACGGGTAAAATAACCACCACCGTATTGGGTACTGCCTTTAACATCAGCTCAAACAAATCGGGCAATGAAGTAAAGGTAGTGGTAACCCGGGGCAAGGTGCAAGTGGCAGAAGAAGGAAAGGTTTTGGGCCTATTAACACCTAACCAGCAGATCGTTTATCAAGAGCAGAGCAAAAGCCATGTACAGAGCCAAACAGATGCCATGGCTGTGCTTACCTGGTTGCCCGATGACCTTTATTTCGACAATGCCACTTTCGGCGAGGCCGCCTTGGCCCTAGAAAAGCAATATAACGTACAAGTGAAGTTTAACAATGAAAAACTGAAAAACTGTCGCTTTACCGGCACCATCAAAAAGGACAAAACCCTGGCGCAGGCCATAGGCGTTATCTGCGAATTTAACCAAGCAAGCTATAAGATCAAAAATAACATCGTCACGGTTTACGGCAACGGCTGTGAGAAAACCAACTAACCAATTATGAAGAAGAAAAGAAGCTAACGATCCAGAGAGAATGGCAAGGCCATAAAAAACTATGAACCGACGGCAATCGGTCCATAGGCTTCCTGAAGATAGGAATGTTCTAAATCATTTTGACAATCATTAAAACTTTTAAAAATATGAAATTTTCTGCAAAGCAGCAGGAGGCTTTAGCAAGTAGTGGCCAAAGTTCGCCACATTTCTTTACGCCTTTTATCATACAACTTATGCGTATTAGTTTATTAGTATTTGTTTTTTCGTTCATCAGCCTGCAACTGCTTTTCGGCATTACGCTTAAAAGCCAAGACATTAAGGCTACGCCCGTAACTGTGGGTCTGAACAACGAATCGATACATACAGCTTTAAAAAGAATAGAAAAACAAACGCCTTTCAGGTTTTTTTATAGAAAGAGCGATATCAAGGAGATGCCAATCTTGAGTTTGCCACCTGCAAGCAGAACGGTAGAAGAAACCTTGCACGAGATTTTTCAGCAAAGCGATTTTACCTTTAGGCAGGTAGACGAAAGTATCCTGATCGAAAAGAAAAAAGCCAATCAGGCAGCCGAAAGAAGAGTGTCAGGTCAGGTTTTTATAGAAAACTCCAAAGATCCGGCTATGTATGTGCTGGTTGAGCTTTTAAACAAAGCCGATTCGGCATTGGTTGGCCATGGCTATACCGATACTACCGGAACCTACAATATTTCCACCGCCTATGTTTCGGCAATGATCATGCGCATTTCGGGAATGGGCTACCAGGTTTACACCAGAGAATTGCTTGATTCGGCCGAAAAAGTAGATGTAGAACCGATTTACCTCAAACCAAGCATCAACAACTTAAAGGAAGTCACCATTTCTTCATCAAAACCCTTAATTCAACGTAAATCAGACCGTTTTGTGGTTAATGTAGCCAACAGCAGCCTGAGTATTAACAATACCGTTTGGGATGTGCTTAAACAGGTGCCTTTGGTGAATGCTGATGACAATGGATCGCTATCGATAGCGGCGAAACAGGGTGCTGTGGTCTACATCAATGGACGTAAATCCAACCTTACTGGCCAGGCACTGTTCAATTACCTGAAAAGCCTGCCAAGCACTACGCTGAGCGATATTGAAATCGTTACCTCGCCCGGTAGCGAATTCGATGCCTCGGGCAATGCCGGCATCCTGAACATTGTTTTCAAAAAACGCGAAAGCGATGGCTATCAAGGCTCTTTAGCATTTACAGATAGACAGGCAAACTATAATTCACAAATCGTGAGTGGTGCATTTAACTACCGTAAAAAGAATTTAGGTATCAATATTACGCCTTACCTGAACAGAGACAGGAAACTGATTACAGAGAAGCACGATACCGACTTTAAGGGTGCTAATACTAGTCAGCTTTTGAATCCTACCGATTTGGTGAGGAACGAATACAGGAATTATTACGGAGGCAATTTGGGTGTCGAATATAATTTTAGTCCAAAACAGGTGCTTACAGCCAATATCAATTACAACCCCAACCAGCAAGCCTTAAATTGGATCAACAATAGTCTTTATTTGAATAAAATAACGCAAAAGGTGGATTCGGGATTTGTATTTACCAACGATAGCAAGATCAAAGGCCATTCTTTGGATGCAGGGCTTAATTATCAGTTCAATTTAGATACACTTGGCCAAAATATCATTGCTGCTGCCGATTATTTCGAATACATCAACAACACCAGCCAGCATACTTTTGCCACCGAAAATGGCAGTAATGCGGTGAGGCGCAACGAAATTGCTACGTTGCCACAAAAAATAAAGAACTATACCTTTGCCATCGACTATAAATTGCCCATAGGTGCAAGTACAAAACTTAAGTTGGGCGCTAGGTCATTTAACACATCTACCAATAACAATCTTCACTATGCTATAGCCAACCCCTCCGGAGAATTTATAAAGGACGACTTGAGGTCTGCAAGCTATGAGTATCGAGAACATATCAATGCGATATATGCCAGTGCCGATTTTAACTTGGGCAAGAAATGGAGCGTTACTGCGGGTTTAAGGCTCGAACAGTCGAGTACTAAGGGCAAGGAGCTGATTAAAAATGAAGTTGCCGTTGACAAGGATTACCTGAACCTGTTCCCAACATTGGCCATTAATTATACGCCTAACACAGGAAATAACTTCTCCTACACGCTTACTAAACGAATTGAACGTCCAGATTTTTGGCAACTGAACAATTTAAGGGTGTACAACAATCCTACGCAATATATAGAAGGAAACCCCTTTTTACAGTCGTCCTATATTTTAAAGAACGAGTTTAGCTATACCTTAAAAAGCGCTTATATCTTTTTGCTCAGCTATGCCCACTTAACCAATAACTTCTCCCAGTTTCTGTTGGCTAATAACAATGATAATGTAATCAGGATGGTTTGGCTCAATTACGGCAAGGGAAATATTGCCGATCTGACCTTTATTGCAAATTTTTCTATTGTAAAACCGATCACATCATCGGTAACTGTATCGGGCAACTATTCCAATTACAAAGGCAACGCTGCCGATGAGGTGATAGATAACAGCGGTTTTTCGGGTAACCTGAAAATGAACAATGCCATTTCTATTGCACCGAAAGCGGGATTTTCTGGCTTTCTTAATTTCAATTATAGAACTTCAATGGTATATGATATTGGCGAAGGCAGCAAGGGCAGGCCGAAAGGCAACCTGACCATTGGCTTTAGAAAAACAGTAGATCAATTTGTATTTACGCTTACGGGGGCCGATCTCCTCAAAACTTCTGCAGACCGGTTTGTGATCAATTCGAAATACGCCACTACCATTAACAAAAACTACTTCGATGCTCGTAGCATTTCGCTCAATATCAGGTATAATTTTGGTAACAATAAGATCAAAAAGAACAAGCCTACAGAAAATGCGGCGCAAGAGATCATTAGACGTACTGGGGGTTAATGGATAACATGCGAAGTTTAATAACTTCGCATGTTATAATTAGTTCATTAGTCATTAGTACATTGGCTTATTTGTGCATTGGAGAATTGTTAACTGATAACTGTGAACTGCTTGTTAGGCCCTTGTTGGTATTCTTCACCAACAAGCTATTATTCATTCCTGTAGAGTATTAAACTGCTGTTTTTGGAGCGCTCATTGTTTCAACGATTATAGGAAGTCCAGCTTTCCGCTATATCTTTTTTGCCTGAACAACAAAAAAGGATGCCGCTACAATCTGGGCTATTTAATCTGGGCTTATGCAACCAACAATAGGAGCAAAGACCGTTGTTCCCTAAACCCGCTCTTGTTGGTGTTCTTCACCAACAAGTTGTATCATTCCTGTAAAATATTAAACTGTTGTTTTTGGAACAGTATTTCAAATGAAATACCGGTTTTGCTTTTCTATAACAAACGGAAAACTATTGCTCTGTATCATTAGCTATTGTTTAAACACTTGTCTTTTAGCTTTGGCTTTTTGTTATTATCTTCGACCAAATCAAATTTTTAGCACCAAGCGACTTTAAATTCTATGGCAGAGCAAGAGGTAATTAAGCATACCAAAACAGTATATAAGATCTGGAACAGCAAAGAGCACGGCTTTTGGCATAAATTAAGAGAATTTTTGATCGAGATCGTGATCATTGTTTTTGCCGTTTCCCTCTCCATCTGGCTCCATGAGCGCAGCGAACATTCGCATCAGCAAAAAGAAGTGAAAGAGTTTTTGATTGGTCTAAGAAACGATTTGCAACAAGATATTTCTGAAATGGAAAACGATCGCAAATCCTTTGTAGGAAGTAAGAAAGCTTTCGATTATGTAGCCAGTTTAAAATTTAATGAAACGTTGAACAAAGACAGCGTTGAAAAGCACCGATATAAAATAGATAATGCAACTATTCTTGTACCTAATAACGGAAGGTTTGAAGGTTTTAAATCGGCCGGAAAAATTGGCCTGATCGAAAATGAAAAACTGCAAAGCGATATCATGGATCTTTATCAGGAAGATCTTCCGTTTTTGATTTTGCAGACCAACTTATATAACGATTTTAAGCAAAAGCTGAAAGAATATTGCATCAGAAATGTTAAACGTACAAGTACAGGAAACAACCTTAATGTGATACTTTCTACAGACGAAGCTCAAAATTGGGCCAAGAATCTCCTAGGCGTTGACGAAATTATTCATGGTTACGATCGTTGTATAGCGCGCAACAAAAAAATCATCAAAGCCATTGAAAAGGAATACGATATCAAGCCAGAGGTGGCAAAACCAAAAAATGCAGCTCCAAAAAATACAAAGAAGAGTTAAATCGTTTGCATGTAATGCATTAATTACCTAATAAATGACTTTTCATTAATAGAAGTGCTTCACAATAAAAAATAAGTAGGCTATATTTACCGTTAGGCCAAATATAACTTATGAAGAAGATCCTTTCTATTGATGGTGGTGGTATAAGAGGCATTATTCCGGGCATGCTGTTGGTAGCCCTCGAAGAAAAGCTGAAACAAGAAAGCAAAAATCCAGAAGCGGCCATTGTAGACTACTTCGATTTTTTTGCCGGAACGAGTACCGGAGGCATCCTTACCTGTTTGTTGCTCTGTCCATCAGAAGATCATCCTACCCGTCCAAAATTTTCGGCAAGAGCTGCCTTAGATCTTTACCTGGAACATGGCAACGAGATTTTTAAGATGGGCTTTTTCAAACGCATCAAAGCACATTTGGGTTTGGCCGGCGAACGTTACAACAGCCAGGTTTTTGAAGGGATCTTAAAACGGTATTTTGGCGAAACCAAATTGAGCCAGCTCATCAAGCCCTGCATCATCAGCGCCTATAACATTGAATTGCGCAAAACCCATTTCTTTAGGCAACAAACTGCAATTACCAGAGGTGCAAGCAGGGATTTTTACCTCAAAGACGTTTGCAGGGCCACTTCGGCAGCGCCAACCTATTTTAGCGTAGCCGAAATCTATTCGCTGGGCAACGTGCGCTATCCCTTGCTCGATGGAGGCGTTTTTGCAACCAATCCTGCATTGAGTGGCCTGATTGAGGTAACCAAAGCCTATAACCAGACCAAAATAAACGATATCCACCTGTTTTCATTAGGCACAGGCCGTTCGAGAAGGTCGTATGATTATGACCATTTTAAGAAAAGCAGCGCGATGGCCATTGTACCCGCATTGATTGATATCATGATGAGTGGCGTAGCCGAAACCAGCGATTTCTTTCTAGAGCAGCTTTTTCATTCGGTAGGCAAGGAAAAGAACTACATCCGCATCGAACCCGAAAGCCTAGAAAGCATTAAGGAAGGATTGGATGCCGCAAACCCATCAAACATTAAAAAACTCGTAGCCCTTGGTGATCGAACCGTAAGCGAAAACGATCTGCTGCTTACCCAGATTGCACGCTTCTTGATCGAAGAAGATAAAAAATCGGCCAGCAAAATGCCTTGGGATTTTTTAAAGCACCGTTATTAAGTCAATAGTCGATAGTCCATAGTCTATAGTCCAATAGTCTATAGTCCAATAGTCGTCATTGCGAGGAACGCTAGTGACAAAGCAATCTCTCTTGATAAGTTTTCAAGTTATCGGCGCGTAGCAAGCCTTTAAGTAACAAAAAAGCCCGCTAATAGCAGGCTCGTATATTTAATCAGTACAAAATATTTAAGAAGTCTGGTCGTCGACAGTAGCGTCTGGCGCATTTTTCTTAACCGATTCGATGCCATTGTCTCTGCCCGAACTGCTTTCGTACATTTGGCTGCTGCCAATCACTTCTCCATTTCCGGCCTTTAACACAAAATAATACTTGTCGTTTGTTGCGGTTTTCTTTTCGTAACGATTGTCGTCAGTGGCATTTTTCTTAACTGATTCGATGCCATTGCTGCAAGAAGACTTGCTCGAATAGCCTTGGCTGCTTAAAATGATTTCGCCATTGCCAGCTTTAAGATTAAACTGAAAATCTCCGTTTGTTCTTCTTGTGATTACAAATTTTCCCATAGCTAAGTAGTTTTTAAAAGGTAAGTTTTCCAATTAAAAATAAAAATATAAGATCTAAAATGCAAGCATTATTTGGTTTGGTCGCGGTCAAGAGCCGAGCTGGATTTGGTGTCTTTCATGGAAACATATACCAGTAGGGAAACAAAAATACAGGCCGTAATATACCAATAGTAGTAAGATTCGTGGTTCCAATCTTTAAACTTTAAGGCAATGTACTCAGCCGTACCGCCAAAAATGGCCACGGTTAGGGCATAGGGCAGGCCAACACCCAAGGCCCTGATCTCGGCGGGAAAGAGTTCTGCCTTTACAATGGCATTAATGCTGGTATAGCCGCTTACAATAATCAAGGCCGCCATTAACAGAAAAAACGCTTCCCATTGTGAGGTAGTTTGGCTCAATTCGCTGAGCAGAGGCACGGTACAAATGGTGCCCAACACCCCAAAGCCGATGAGTAGGGGCCTTCGGCCAATCTTATCAGAAAGGGCGCCGAATACAGGCTGCAGGCAAGCAAAAATAAATAGCGTTACAAAAGACATCAGCGTAGACTGTTCTTTGCTCATGTGCACCGTATTGACCAAAAACTTCTGCATGTAGGTAGTATAGGTATAAAAAGCCAAAGTGCCACCCAGGGTTAGTCCGATAACTTTCATTACCGCAACAGGATGCTTGAGCAGTTCTTTGATGGTTCCTTTTTGACTGGATTTTGAATTAGCCTGTTGTTCGAAAGCTTGGGTTTCTTCGAGGTTTTTCCTTAGGTAAAGCGCTACGAGCGAAAGGATGGCGCCAAAAACAAAGGGAATACGCCAGCCCCAGGCCGATATTTCGGCTTCGGTTAAAAAGAGTTTCTGCAAGGCCAACTGGATAGCCAAAGCCAATAACTGGCCGCCAATTAAGGTTACATACTGAAAGCTCGAATAAAAGCCACGTCGGTTCTGGCTGGCCATTTCGCTCAGGTAGGTAGCGGATACGCCGTACTCGCCACCAACGCTCAAACCCTGCATCAGCCTTGCCGTGAGCAACAAAATAGGTGCAAACAAGCCAATGGTGTTATAGGTTGGCGTCAGCGCAATCAGCAACGATCCAAGCGACATTAACAGCACCGAAAGAGTCATCGATTGCTTTCTGCCCACCCTGTCGGCAATGCGCCCAAATATATAGCCGCCCAAGGGGCGCATTAGAAAGCCCAGGGCAAAAATTCCGGCAGTATTGAGCAACTGTACGGTAGGATTGCCCTTTGGAAAAAAAGAAGCCGAAAAATAAATGGCAAATGCCGTGTAGGCATACCAATCGTACCATTCTACCAAATTCCCTATCGATCCGCCGAATATGGCCTTTAGCTTTTTGGCAGAAATCTGATCATGGTTTGCAGCAACAGGAACTTTCATTTGGCTAAGATATTAGATTATATGGATAAGCCAACCCTACGAGTGGCCAAATTGGCCAAAAGCATTTGGTAAAAAAATGGATAGGGGCAACGAAGTTCTTTTAAATCAACGATATTAGCATCATGGTAAGTGCTTCATTTCAGGATAAGGCAAGGGTGGTGGAGCTACTAAGCACTTCTTTTGATCAGAACAAAAGCGTAAATCAACTCATCAAACAAGATGGAAAGCGGCTGCGCCGTATCCAAATGCTGATGCAATATGCTTTTGAAGAGTGCATGGAATTTGGTCAGGTGCTGCTTTCTAAAGAACGCGATGCCTGTGCCTTGGTCTTGTTCAAAGAACGCAAGAGATTCACTTTCAGCTCGCTTTTTAGAGACCTTAAATTGGCTTTTTTTGTAATTGGATTGGGCAATGTCGGCAAGGTGCTGGCCAAAGAAAAACAGATCAAGCTGGCTCAACAGGAGCTTGCCAACCACAAACCCGCTTATTACCTCTGGTTTATTGGAGTAGATCCAAGCAGACAGGGCCAAGGCCTGGGCACACAGCTGCTCACCAGCCTATTGGCAGAGAGCAGAGCTTTGGGCAGGTTGCTGTTGCTGGAAACCTCTACTGAGAAAAACCTTCCCTTTTATGCCAAATCTGGATTAAAAGTATATAAAGAAATCGATGCGGGTTATCCTATCTATATGCTGTGCTATTAGATTTTATGCTTTAAGCTATTTTTAACTAACCTATTGATTTATATGGTTTAATAAATATCTTTAGGTCACATTTACCGAAAAACCATACTTCCTTGATAAAAAAATCTTCCTGTGCACTTGTGGCGCTATTTTTTCTTTTTGTATCGGTTGCGCACGCAACAGTAGATATTCCCAAAAGCCTGCAAGGTTTCTGGAGCTTTAAAAACAATAAAGATGGCAATTGGAACGGCCCTTTTATTGGCAAAGATTACGTTGAGTATGATTACGAAATTTATAACGTAGATAGTTTAAAACAGGCTACACATGGTTATGAACTCTGGCTCTCTAACGAAGCAAAAAAAAGCTTGACACTCAACATCAGTAATCTAAAAGATGGCAAGGCTAATTTAAGGTTTAGTACAGCTAAAATTATATTGGATTGTACTTGGAGCGCTACAGATCCTGATATTAAGCTATATGAAACCAATAAAATCCCGGCTCTATACTTTAATAAATGGGCAGTCACTTCGCCAGCGTTCAGCACTTTTACGGTAACTAAGACTAACCAAATGCTGTACGAAAATATGGAATGGACAATTTTATGGGCTGGCCGATATCTTGATATTGAAGACCGTTTTTTGATCAAGAACAAAGACCGTTATAAAATGGTATATGTTCGCAATATAGGCAATACCCTAAAAGTAGTTAGCAACAAAACTAAACTCATATTTTCTCCAATGGCCAAAAATGAGGCCATTTACAAATTCTTAGGCAATTGGATCAATGAGGATTCTAACCAATGGCAATACGGCTTTTTTGAGAACTTTGTCATTTACCAAGGAAAAACCTGGGCTTACAAAAATATTACCACTCAAAGAGATGGCTATAAACTCAACTTAAGCAATGCAGGCAAAAACCTAACGCTTAATGTTAAGCTTAAACAAAACAACCTGGCCGAAATTGCTGACCAAAACGGCACAACAACCTGCTACCTGTTAACCAAGAGCCTTAAACCAAACAAAACAAAAGACAGAACCCCATTTAAGGATAGCCATTTTGATAAAATAGATACCGCAATTATTACCGGCTATTTAAGAAACAGACCTGATGTCAAGCCTTTTTCTGTAGGTGTTATTGACCCGATAAAAAATGAGCAGGTAAACTATTACGCAGAGTTAGACAGCAATAATTTGTTTACTATAAAAGTGCCTTTGCTCAATACCTCCCAAGTATCTTTAGACTGGCCTAGAGGCATGATAGCTGACGTATTGGAGCCCGGCGAACATTATTTCTTTTTTCATGATTTTAATACTGAACAAAGAATTGCCATGGGCGATAATGCCCAATTTCATAGCGAGCTTCTAAATTATAACCTCAATAAACCTTTTAGTATAACTTGGGACGATTACAATGCGCGAAAAAGCCAAACCTTATTGGAGAAACTGGATATAGAAAAGCGGAATTTTAAAAGCGGACAAAGATACCTGGCTAATTACGAAATGCTCCATCCTAATCTGAGCGAGCGGTTTAGTTATTTCGTTACCGAAGCATATAAATACCGAACATTATCTGCTTTAATGCAATTGAAGTTTAATCTAAAAGAAAATGAGCAGTTACCGGCCGAAATAATGAGCTATGTAGACGATTCGCTGTTTCGTAATACGTTTTCAAAACCGGTAAGTTTGGCCTCCCAGACTTTTCGTTTTATTACAGATTACCTGGCTTATAAGTACAATAAAAGGATTTCGATTTCTTTTGACGAGGTATTGTTCAATTTGATAAATGATAAAACGATTGTAGCCAATAATAAGGAAAAAGAAATACTTAACATCAAAATAGAGTTAATCAAACTTGAAGGCAATTCGGATTCGGCTAATGCAGCACGTGCAAAATTGCAAAAAGATTATACACCCGAGATGGATCAAATGATAATAGATCTAATTGATAAGAACAAAGAAATAATTCAGAAGAAATCTGGAGAGCTGATGCATTTAAAATTTTTACATAGCGATATCATGGCCCAACAGCATTTGGCAAATAACGATTTAAATAAGGCGGTAATTGCCCAGGCTTTTTATAGATATTATGACAATAATCATATTGCCTTGCCCGATTCTGTTTTTAATCCTTGTCTTAAAATGATCAAATCGGACGCGATAAAAGCAGAAGTCACAAAAATACAGCAATACTACAAAACATTAGGTAGGGCAGGCGTAGCCTATGAAACCAGTCTTAAGCGAACCGATCATTTAAAAGAAGCTAAAAATGCCGACTCGCTTTTTGCCGAATTGATTAAACCCTACAAAGGGAAAGTAATCTATGTAGATTTTTGGGGAACCTGGTGCAGTCCTTGCAGGGGCGAGATGCCTTACGTAAAAGATGTTAAAGCTGCATTAAAAGGCAAAGAGGTAGTATTTATGTATTTTGCCAATAACTCGCCTGAAGAGCCTTGGAAGAACATCATCAAAGAGTATAACTTGACTAGTGAAAATACTGTGCATTACCGATTACCAACCGAGCAACAATCATTGATAGAAAGAAGGCTTTCGATAAACAGCTTTCCAACTTATATGTTAATTGATAAAAACGGGCAAGTAAGCACCATGAAAGCCCCAAGACCGAGCGAGAAAGAAAGCCTAATTAAAGCAGTTGATGATTTATTGAAGAGCTAGGTTTTTGTTTGTTATTTTGTGGAATGAAAGTAAAGCGCATCGTTGCCAACATCCACACATTGGAGTTGGAAAAGGCTAAAATTTTTTACCAGGAGATATTAGGCTTGGAACTGTTAATGGACCATGGCTGGATTGCCACTTATGGCAATGAAGCTAAAATGTCGGTACAGCTGAGCTTTGCACAAGAAGGCGGCTCTGGAACCCCAACTCCTGATCTTTCCATTGAAGTTGATGAGGTAGATGAAGCTTTTGAACGCATGAAAACCGCTCAATTCAACATTGAATACGGACCTGTAGACGAACCTTGGGGCGTACGCCGGTTTTTTGTGCGCGATCCCTTTGGCAAATTGATAAATATTCTGGCGCATTTGTAGGTAATGGAAGAACTCGATTTTGAAGTGAAGCATAGCGTTTTTAGCAAGAGAACGAGCAGGCTAAATATAAATGAAAGCTACATTAGGTTTACCAATGAAAAAGGGCTAGCTGTTCAGTTTGACAAATCGGCGATCAAAGATTATAGGTACGGAGTTAAATGGATTAGAGGTTTTGAATTTACCGTAGGCCGGGTTTATCAGGTGTTTGTGAGAAGCCATGATGATGAAGTCATGAAAATTAGCTTTAACAGCTTTTATGGCATTAAAAGAAAAGAGCAGCATGCACTTTACGCGAAGTTGCTTAATGCGCTTTATCACTTCTATGTTGGCGATATTATTGATGGGCTCTTGGCGAAATTCAGTAATGAAGAAGAGTTTTTCTTAGCCAATATCAAGGTAAACAATCAATATTTGGAAATCAAGGTAGCTGGACTGACCAAGGAAGAGAACTTTCAAATCCCGTGGGAGAGAGTAGCTACAAGAGACTACCAAACCTATTTTGCCATTTACGATACCGATAATGCCAGTAAAATCAATAGAACCTATAATTACCTGACCGATTGGAATACTGCAGTGGTTTATAGCGTGGTGCGTTCTATTGCTGATTATAAGCAACAAAACTCCTGATTGTAAATAAGAAGATTAGTCTTTTTATTTGAAAATTTTCGTTCAGCATTTCATGGCCAATGCAGTCCTGCTGTCCGCTTTACTGCGTGTCCGCTTCCATCAGGTTTAGTTAACTGAGTCTTGTGCCGTCTTCGAGTTGGTCGAGATATGCCATCTCGATCCAAATAGCGCTGGACTTGCAATCCAGATCCTAATTAAGCCACCTAATTTTAAACAAGAGCGGTATTTTTCTTTTGAAAATCTTCGTTCAGCATTTCATGGACAATGCAATCCTGCTGTCCGCTTTACTGCGTGTCCGCTTCCATCAGGTTTAGTTAACCAAGTTTTGTCCACGTCTTCGAGTTGGTCGAGATATGCCATCTCGACCCATAGCGCTGGATTTGCCCGACTACCGGTGGCAAAAAGATCCAGCTATGTTGAAGTTTAATTTAACGGATGTATAGTTTTCTTCATGTTAACTCTTATTTTTAGCTAGAAATTAAAAAAGCCTTGAAAAGAAATAATTTGATTGTGGCGCTTTGCACGTTGTTGCTTTCGCTGTGCTGTTCGATGGTTTTTGCCCAAAAAGCAAAGCCAGATACCGTAAAAACAGGTATCTACGTAACCAGTATACACGATATTAATTTTAAGGACAAAGAATATACCGTAGATTTCTGGCTCTGGCTCAAATACAAGAACAAGGATTTCGATTTTGTAAACAACCTCGAAATTCCACAAGCCAAATCGGTAAGCAAGTCGTTTTCGACGATAGACAGCAGCGATAACCGCATGTACCTGCTCATGAAAATCCAATGTGTGATGAAAGATTCTTGGGCCATCAACAATTTTCCCTTTGATAAACAGGCGCTCCGCCTCTCCATAGAAAATTCGCAGTTTGACAGCGAAGCCCTCGTTTTTCAGCCTGATACAATGGGCAAGCAATTCGATCCGAGGTTTACGCTCAGGGGTTGGGACATTGACAGCCTGACCTTAAAGAACGGCATCAAACAATATGAGACTGCCTTTGGCGACGAAACGATTAAGCCTGCACACACCGAATACAGCAATTTTAGGGTAAAGATCAACATCAGCAGAGATGCCTTGGGCCTTTTCCTCAAGATGTTTTTGGGCATGTACGTGGCTTTCTTTATTGCTTTTATGTGTTTCTTTATCCATGCCGATAGCATCGATTCGCGTTTTGGGCTCAGCGTGGGTTCTTTGTTTGCTGTAATTGGCAACAAGTACATCATAGATGGCTCTTTGCCTGATTCGAGCTCCTTTACCTTGGTAGACATGTTGCACGGCCTTACGCTCGTGTTTATTTTGATCGTCATTATTTGTACGGCCATTTCGCTCCAAATGATCAAGAAAGGAAAAGACGAGCAAGCCGATCGCTTAGACCGCCGTTTTGCCATTGTGCTGCTGGCTGCTTATGTATTGCTCAACGCGTTTTTGATCATTAGGGCAGGGGTGCTGCATTAATTTTATAAAAGCTCTAGTGCCTGTTTTGCTTTCTGAATTCTGCAGGTGCCATTCCTACATGTTTTTTGAACTGCCTGCTCAGGTGGCTTTCGTCGGTAAATCCAAATTCATCTGCAATCTGTGCCAGCGAATACTCGCTATACGTGAGCCTTTGCGAAATGACGTTCATTTTATATTGTGTAATATAGCAATGTAGGCTATCATTGGTTAGTTTCTTAAAATATTCGCTTACGTAATTTGGCGATAGGTTAAATTGATCTGCCAGGTGTTTGATGCGCAGCTTTTCAGGATAGTAAATCTGCTGATGAAGATAGACCAGTATTTTATTGATCAGTGGTTCGGCAAATTTTGTATTCGGAACCGTCATTTCCTTACGGGATACATTGCGCGATATGATGTTTAGCACAAGCGTAACCAGGTGCTGCAGGTTTTCATCGTAATACGACTGCTTGTCGCTGTATTCGCTGATCATGTGAGCAATGAGCGAAGAAATCAATTGACAGTCTTCGTCGCGCTTAATCATCACCTGTTCGGCATTGTTATGCTGGATGAAAATGCTTTCCAATTGCTTCAGCCGTGCGATTACGTTTTCTTTTTCCTCCTGGCTTTTATACTGCTCTAAAAATACTGGCGAAAAACGGATAGAACAGAAACGCGTGGGCGTACTGCTTTCAAATCCACGGCAGTCTAAAGGCGTAAACAAAAACAGGTTGCCTTTTTTATAGGGAAACTCATGATTGTTCACGATGCGCTTTCCTTCGCCTTCCATTATTTGTACAAGCTCGAAAAATTGGTAGATCAGCGGACGCTCGTTCCAGTGTTCCATTTCAGAAACATCCAGTTCAAACTGCTGATATAAATGTTTGCGTTTCAAATCAGTGTATTTTTAATGAGCAGGCCAGGACTATTTAAGCCAGATTGCCTACCCTCAAATTTACATAAATAACCTCTGCTTGTACATCTTTTAGCAGGCATGCAGCCTTAATTTTGTGCTATAAGAACACATAAGCGATGAAAAAAATATTGACTCCCCACCTGGCTAAACACCTCACTTTTCGTAACAGGGTAGTAATGGCGCCGATGAACAGGCGCAGGGCCAGCAAAGGCATCCCAGGCGAATCTGCAGCCATCCATTACAAGCAACGCGCCAGTGCCGGATTGCTCATTACCGATAATTTGGCTGTAGCCTCAAATGGCGGAGCTTATATGGATACGCCTGGAATTTATAACGAAGAACAAAAGCAGGCCTGGAAAAAGATTGTAGCCGAAGTACATGCGAGCGGTGGCAAAATAATTGCGCAATTGGTGCATTCGGGTCGTGTGGGGCATCCGGCTATACAAAACGGCGAAGCGCTGATTGCCCCTTCTGCCATCAGCGTAAACGAAAGCATCCGTACACCCGAAGGCTATCAGCTCATGGCCATGCCGAATGAAATTCCATTCGAAGAAATCCCTGTTTGGGTAAATGTTTTTAAGGAAGCGGCCATTAATGCCATAGCTGCGGGTTTTGATGGCGTTGAAATCCATGCGGCCCATGGTTTTTTGATCGATCAGTTTATCAATCCACATAGCAATACCCGAACCGATGCCTATGGCCTGAGCATTGCTAACCGAACCAGGTTTTTGTTTGAAGTAGTCAATTCCGTTATTGGAGCCATAGGCAAAGAAAAAACCGGGATCAGGCTTTCTCCTTTCCGGGATATCTACGATTTGCATTCTTATGCCGAAGAGGAGCAGACCCATCAGTATATCATGGATGAACTGCAGCGCCTCGATATACTTTATGTGCATTTTTCGATTGCGTTAAGCGATGGGAAACCCTCAATCCCTTTGACTTATCTTCGTGATGCGCGTAAACGTTTTAAGAACACGATCATTGTAGCTGGGGGTTTTAACATCGACAGTGCCGAAGAAATGCTGCAATCTGAAGTGGCCGATTTAGTTGCTTTTGGTAAGCTTTATATCTCTAATCCCGATTTGGTAGAGCGTATTGCGCATAAGGCGCCATTGGCCAAATGGAACGAGGAAACTTTTTACCATGGAGGAGACGTAGGCTATATCGATTATCCGCAAATTTTTTGAAGGGAACCACTGTTTTGCAACAGCAAAATATGAGCAAAAAAGGATAGCTCTTGTTGGTGTTTTTTTACCAACAAGAGCAAATGCCTAACTATTCGCTGCAGGCTCGTAAATCAATTGTACCACGCCCGATTTGAATACGTTGGTTTTGGCCAGTTTAAGGTTGATGCGCTCTTTCAGGTTTTCGAACAAAGGCTTTCCCTTTCCTAAAACGGTTGGATGAACCGATAGCCTGTAAACATCAACAAGGCCCAAATCAATAAAAGTGGTAATGAGGCTTGCCCCGCCATACAACCAAATGTCTTTGCCGTTTTGTTTTTTGATTTCGCTCACCTGTTGGGCAATATCGCTGTTGATAAAAGTTGCACGTTCATCGCTTCTGCTTTGACTGGAGAAGACAAACTTCTTTTTTGAATGGATATTATTCCAAAAGGCCTGATCTGCCTCGCTTGCATCGCTGTCTGGCCTAAAGTTGCCCCAGGCATCGTAGCTTACCCTGCCGTAAAATATGGTATCGATACTGGAAAGGAAGCCCTCAAAGTCCATGTCTTTATCCATAATGCACCAATCAATTTCTCCATTTGGGCCTTCAATAAATCCATCTAAGGTTACGGCTAAGTCTAAAATTATCTTTTTCATGTGTTGAGGTTTTTGGGCTTAAAAGCCAATAAATATCAATAGTCGAGGGCTAAAATAACTAAAAATTTTAGCAAAATAAATTGATGTTTATAAGTTTTTTCAACTCATAAATATTGTAAAAGAGGAATGGATTGATAGATATTTTAACCGGCCGACCCAAAAGCAAAAGCCCTGCAAACTAAACCCGACTGCAGCGGAAAGCCCGCAATCCTGAACTCGCTTCGGGTGAGGGCTTGGAGCAAAAGGCGGGACTATCGTAACAAAGGATGCCGGAGCCTGCTTTCTCAACCAATAAGCATTATTTTGTTCCTATCTGCCTCAAACACTAATCCATAAGACCTGCAAAGCTTTAAAACTTGGTAAGCGCCTGATTGTACAATTGCTGGTGAAGCTGATGCATTTTCTCTAAAGGCATTTTCAATACTTTTCTGTCATAGGTGAAAATGCCATTGGTTTCTACCTCCACATCGGTGGTTTGCGTGTAAATGGCAGCAGAAAGACCCAGACTTATCAACTTGGGAATTGAATTGATGTATTTGCTGTATTGTTCAAATAAATCTTCCTTGTTTTTATAGCTTTGGTAGCCCCAGTTGCCCTTGTCTAGCCAGGTGTGGCCCTCAATCGGCAGGCCTAAGCCCCCAAACTCGCCCAATACCAATGCCTGCTTGCCTCCATAAATTTGAGGGTCGGGCATTACCGGAGCCGGGTAGTTGTGGATATCGAACACTTGTCCTGCGCCCATAAAATAATTGCCTCCGCTTGCGGCGTTTACCAACCTCGAAGGATCATATTGCATGGTCCAATCTACAATTTCTTTGGTTTTGAACTGTCCCCAGGCCTCGTTAAATGGAACCCAGGAAACAATGGAAGGGTAGTTGTAACATTCGTCTATGATCGCTTTCCATTCCTTTTTATAAATGGCTTCCGATTCGGCGCTACGGTCTTTATCCAATTTGCCACCCGAAATATAGCCTGGTTTCGAATCCCATACATTGCCACCCATATCGCCACTTGGCATATCCTGCCATACCAATAGACCCAATTTATCACAATAGTAATACCAGCGTGCAGGTTCTACTTTTACGTGTTTGCGGATCATGTTAAAGCCCAAAGCCTTTGTTTTTTCGATGTCGAACTTTAAGGCTTCATCAGTTGGGGCGGTATATAAGCCATCGGGCCACCAGCCTTGGTCTAATGGACCATATTGAAACACAAATTTGTTGTTCAGCATCATTCGGTTAATGCCTTGGCTGTCTTTGGCCATCGACGATTTGCGCATGCCGAAATAAGAATTGATTTCATCAATGATTTTGCCTCTCCTGGCAATCATGATCTTTAAATCGTATAAGAAAGGCGATTCGGGCGACCAAAGCCTGGCATTGGGAATGGGCAAGGTGATGTTTTTGCCATCGGTAACCGTTTGCGAAGCAACTTCTTGCACGCCATCCCAAGCGATAACGGTTATTTTATCGTCGTTTTGCAGGTTGGCTACATCTACCGAAAGCAACAGTTGCTGTTTGTCGATATCAGGCGTTTGTTTCGTGGCAACAACATAGGTTTGCGGTACACCTTCTAGCCATACGGTTTGCCAAATACCCGTAACTGGCGTATACCAAATGCCGCTGGGCTTTTTCACCTGTTTGCCTCGAGGCTGTGGACCTTCATTGCTGGGATCCCATACGCGCAGGCTAATGGTTTGTTTGCTGCCTGCTTTAAGCAAAGCTGAAATGTCAAACGAAAAAGCATCATAGCCACCTTCATGCTCGCCCACTTTAGTGCCGTTTACAAATACTTGGCAGGCCCAATCGACCGCGCCGAAATGCAAAAGCGTTTTTTCTTTGCGCAGATTGGCAGGGAGTTCTAAGGTGCGGCTATACCAAATCACGTTGCTGTCGCCTACCATTTTGCCCACGCCACTTAACGAAGATTCTACCGGGTAAGGAACCAAGATCTGACCAGTAAATGCAGTTGGGGCAGGAGCGGCTTTAGGCTGGATGGCATATTGCCAAAGCCCATTTAAGTTCATCCAGTTTTTACGTACCAGCTGCGGGCGTGGATAATCGGGCAAGGGATTGGAAGGATCAACTTTGGCGGCCCATTCTGTAGCAATCTTTCCAGGAACGGCTTTCCATTGTGCATTGACCGATCCGATACAAATTCCAAAAACAAAGGCTAGGACAAGGAGGTATTTTGGCATGGGATTATGTGGTTAGCGATGAAATTATTTAAATATATGAAAAACATTGTTTGGCCAATATTAAATGGCAAACGAATATAGCGAAGCGCAGCTCCTTAAGCAAAGCGATAAAAAGGAATGTCCGAAAATGTCCGGAATTGTCCGCAAATGTCTGATTTAGACCAGTGTTCTTCGAGTCTTCTTCGAGGTTTGTTCGGAAAACTGCCCTTTAAAGCACGATTTTCCGAAGAAGAGTCGACCATGACTCGAACAAAGGCTACTAAAAATCGCTAATAAACTGGCTGGTCGCTAGCACTCAGGGTTAAAAATTTTGCTAACCAGGTACCGTTACGGGAAACCTGATTTTTAAATCAAAAATCAATTGTATTTTGCTAAATCTAAATTAACAATCAAATGAAACAGAAAACCATTATACAAGTTTGGGGCGCCCAGGGCGGAGGCAAATCAGGGACAATCAAGGCGCTTAAAGAAGAATTGATCATCAAATACATCAACCCCGCACATACTTACACCTTGCCTTTGCCTGCTGGCGAAATTTCTGATGTACTGGTTTGTGCAGGGCTAACTATTGGCATCGAGAGCATGGGCGATTACCTATGGGCTTGGGGTTTGCATGATAGGCTTAACGATTATGTGCTTAAACACAGTTGCGACCTCATTATCTGCGCCAGTAGAGTTTATAATGACGTTTCTAAACACATCGAACATTTGGCACATACGCATGGTTACCGATTGTTAAAAGTTACGAATTACCGAGGCGATGAACCGCCATTCAGTCAAGAAGACCTTAATCAATTGTCGGCCCAGCAGCTCCTGAATTTAATTGACCAGTTGATCATTGGCAGGATATAGCTCTATTTAAAGGCTAAAGAGGATAAAAATACCTCAAACAGAGGTATGAAGCTTTATTTGGCATTTATTTTGTATATTTGTTACCCGGTTCGGGTTACTTTATAGTTAGAGCTTCGAACCGGAAACTTACAAATGGGGCCGTTTTGGATTTGACAGGGTGGCGCTGAGTATGTAAGCATGCAGTGCGTTGTACGGAGAGCACTTAAAAGATAACGTTCAAACTATAATTGGCGAAAATAACTACGCCTTAGCTGCCTAATTTAGAATTACGCAAGCTTTTGTCCCTCTAACTGCCGCATTGTTAGGTTAGAAACCGGGGCATCGAAATAACAACGCTAGCTGTTGCAAAGGTGTGATGCGATAGCGAAACAAAGCACCTAAGGAGATAGGTAAGGTCGGTTTCCAGCTCGCCTCCTCCCTACAATTAATTGGAAAATAAGCATGTAGAAGGCATAATTTAGAACACAACTGGACAAGGGTTCGAACCCCTTCGGCTCCACATTAAAACCACACTAATTTAACCATTAGCTGTGGTTTTCTTTTTTTATCATACCTCAGCTCTTGTTTTTTTCACAGCTTTATTATTTTCAAGAAATGCCATGCTGACGAATTATCAGCAGAAAAGAGCTATAAAAACCTAAAACGAAAACCAAGTAAATTAATTACTTTGTAATAAATTTATTACATTTGTTTAGGTAACCCTCGTTGGTAAGGTATATATTCTTTAGGCAACGTGCAATGGATAAGAAACGATGCTAAAGAAGTTAAAGTATATTTATTTTCTAAATTTAAAGTCCAGCCTTAAATCAGAAAATATTTTAGGTGATAAAAACGGCAACTCCATTGATGTAGTTACCATTGCTTTTAACAACATTAAGGCAATTGAATATCAAATCAAGCTCCTTAAAAAGAATTTAACGGAAGCGCACATACACATCATTGCCGATAATTCTACAGACCTGCTCACCAAACAAGCTATTTTTGAGCTTTGCGAGAAATATGGAGTACTGTATGTCAGTGTGCCAAAAAATGGCTATAAACTCAATCATTCGCACTCCTCAGCCATGCATTGGACCTATAAAAATGTACTCAGAAAGCGCAATAATAGATACTTTGGCTTTATCGACCACGATATTTTTCCCATTAAACCATGTTCCATCGTCAATAGAATGAATAATGGTATCTATGGGAGGGTGACACCTGCTTATGGTAAAAACGAGGCGCCTGCTGAGGTAAGCATCGACCAGCCTTATTGGTCGCTGTGGGCAGGCTTCTTTTTTGTGGGGGCTAAACTGCTTTCCGATACCAACCCATACAATGTCGATTTTAGCCCCAAAACATTGCCTAATGGATTTAATCTTGATACTGGCGGATCGCTCTGGGATAGTCTGCTGAAAAACATTCCCTATCCTGGAGAATTGGCTAAATATTCTTTTGGCAGATTCCGAAAGACCTTAAATGGCAATGTACATACCGATTTTTACGAGCGGGTGGATGAATGGCTCCATATTGGCAATTTATCCAATTGGCACGATACACCTGATTTAGAAGAAAAGAACAACTATTTTGATTCTTTGCTGAACAAAGCACTGCTAGATCAAAATGAGAAGACCTTGTAGTGCTGTGATGTTTCTACCTGCTACAAAAAAAAAGCCTCCCGATTTCGGAAGGCCTTTTTGTTTTATTAGTTTTTTGATTTGTTATGCTGGACTTGATCCTGGATCTCTCGAGATAGACCTCGAATCGGTCGTCCAGGGTGACGAACGTTTGTTAAGAGATTGCTTCGTCGTTCCTCCTCGCAATGACGATTTTGGACTATGGACTATGGACTATGGACTATGGACTATGAACCATGGACTATAAACTATAAACCATCGACCATTGACTATCAACTAAAGACTAGCTAAACCGTTCTTCCAGGATACGCAACCAAAGCCGCTTCCAGGCAATCCATGGCTGCATTCAAATCGGCAGTATTCAGTACATAAGCCATCCTTACCTCGTTTTTGCCTGAGCCTGGGCTCGAATAGAAGCCTGTAGCTGGCGCCATCATTACCGTAGCATTGTTGTGTGCAAAGCTCTCCAACATCCATTGGCAGAAAGCATCGGCGTCATCAATAGGCAATTTGGCCACTACATAAAAGGCACCACCCGGATTAGGACAGAAAACACCTTCCATGCTGTTTAAGCGGTTAACCAAAGTATCCCTACGTAAGGTATATTCTTTATTTACTTCTTCAAAATAACTGTCTGGCGTATCTACCGCTGCGGTTCCGGCAATCTGCTCAACCATACCCGGACTTAAACGGGCTTGTGCAAATTTTAATCCCGAAGCAATTACCGATGCGTTTTTCGTAATCAAACAGCCCAAACGCGCGCCACAAGCACTGTAGCGTTTAGATACGGTGTCCATTACTACTACGTTTTCATCCAAGCCATCCAGGTGCATTGGCGAAATAAATTCGCGTCCATCGTAGCAGAATTCGCGATAAGCCTCGTCAGAGAACAAGAAAAGATCATATTTCAGGCACAAGGCTTTCAAAGCATCCAATTCTTCTCTCGAATACAAATAACCGGTTGGGTTGTTCGGATTGCAAATGATGATGGCCTTTGTTTTTGGCGTAATCAATTTTTCAAACTCTGCAATAGGAGGCAGGGCAAAACCATTTTCGATGTACGACAAGATCGGTTTAACCACCACGTTGCTCATACAGGCGAAACCATTGTAGTTGGCGTAAAAAGGCTCAGGGATGATGATTTCATCGCCTTCGTTTACACAGGTTTGCATGGCAATGGTGATGGCTTCAGAACCGCCAACGGTTACCAAAATGTTTTCTGGCTTAATGTTGTAGCCTAATTTGTTGTAATATTCGGTGAGTTTGGTTCTGTAGGCCAAAGTACCTTCAGACGGCGTATAGGCCCAAACATTAAAATCTATATTTTTTACGGCATTGAGCATGCCCTCTGGTGTAGCAATATCTGGCTGACCAATGTTTAAATGGTAAACTTTTTTGCCCGCTGCTTTGGCCTTATCGGCAAATGGAGTGAGTTTTCTAATAGGGGAAGCGGGCATTTGGAGCCCTTTTTCTGATATTTTTGGCATGGCACAAAAATAAAAAACCCCGTTGGATTAACGGGGTTTTTATTCAAATATCTTCAAGAATTTTACTTGCTGGTTCCATTTACCGATTCGCCTTTGATATATAAGACCTTGGTAGTGGTTCGGGCATTAGAGGTTAAGGTAATCGCTTTGTTAAAAGGAAGCGGTGAGCCTGCAGGAGTTAAAGTTACTTTTACAAAACCTTTTTCTCCTTTTTTAACCGGAGTTTGGGTGTATTCTGGAACGGTACATCCACAAGTGGTTTCTACCTTCGAAATAATCAATGGGGCATCGCCTTCATTGGTAAAATTAAAGGTATAAGTAACTGGTTTGCCCAAGGCTACTTTGCCAAAGTCGTGGGTTTCGGCTTCAAACTTAAACTCTGCCGGCTTGGTCTGTGCCTTGCTGGCAAATCCGACACCTAGCATCAACGTAAATAACAAAATTAACTTTTTCATGTTCTTTGGGTTTAAACAAATTTAATTGTTTTAAAGGTTAATGCAAAAAGTATTCCAAACTATTCCACTATTTAAATTACACAGCAGTGTGAGATGCAATTTAGAAAGAATCGTATCTTTGTGGCCTAACCAATATCGCTTATGATGTCAAATAGCAAGCTAGTGACCAATCAGATTGACGCTTCGGAAATAAGTTTCGACGACTTTAAAACCATAGTAATCAACGACTACCGGATAGCTTTGGAAAGCCGTCAGGCCAGCTTGCTAGGGCGAAAGGAAGTGTTAACTGGTAAGGCCAAGTTTGGTATTTTTGGCGACGGGAAAGAGGTGCCGCAACTGGCCATGGCCAAGGCCTTCAAAAATGGCGACTGGCGTTCGGGCTATTACCGCGACCAGACTTTTGCCTTTGCCACAGGCATTGCTACCCTTAAAGAATTTTTTGCGCAACTGTATGCAAATCCGAGCGTTGAAGCTGATCCTTCTTCGGCCGGCCGACAAATGAACTGTCACTTTGCTACACGTTCGTTAAATGAAGACGGTTCTTGGAAAGATTTGACCCAGGTAAAGAACTGTTCTTCTGATATTGCGCCAACCGGCGGACAAATGGCCCGTTTGGTAGGTTTGGCTTATGCCTCGAAACTATTCAGACAAAATCCAGAACTTGATTACCTCAAAAACTTTTCGGTAAATGGAAATGAAGTGGCTTTTGGAACCATTGGCAATGCCTCTACTTCTGAAGGCGTGTTTTTTGAAGCCATCAATGCGGCGGGTGTTTTGCAGGTGCCTATGGCCATTTCGGTTTGGGATGATGCCTATGGCATTTCCGTTCCGGCAAAGTATCAAACCACCAAAGAAGATATTTCTGAAATCCTAAAAGGGTTTCAACGCGAAGAAGGCACCAATGGCTACGAAATATTTAAGGTAAAAGGATGGGATTATCCTGCTTTATGCGAGACCTATCAAAAAGCCATCGAAGTTTGCCGTAACGAGCATGTACCAGTTCTGATCCACGTGACCGAAGTAACGCAGCCTCAAGGACATTCTACCTCGGGTTCGCACGAACGCTATAAAGATAAAGACAGGTTGGCATGGGAGAAAGAGCACGATTGTATTTTGCAAATGCGCAAATGGATGATCGAATCGGCTATTGCTACCGACGAGGAGCTGATCCAATTGGAGGAAGAAGCCAAAAAACATGTTCGCGAAGTGCAAAAAGAAGCTTGGAACGAGTTTTTGGAAAGCATTAAGCAGGAACAGGCACAAGTGATCAACATGATCAACGATTTTGCCAATGGCAATGAGGCCTTGACTAAAATAGCTGCTCAATTGGCCTCTACTCCAGATGCCTTGAGAAGAGAAGTGATGAACGCGGCCAGAAAGGCGATCCGCCAAAGCGCGAAAACACCTTCTGCCGAGCGCGACGTGTTGGTGAAATGGTACCAGGAACAAGCAGGCATCAACGAAGAAAAATACAGCTCAAAACTATTTACCGATGGGAAGGAAAGTCCTTTTGCAGTAGAAGTTGTAGACGCCATTTATACCGAAAACAGTAAAATGATTGATGGGAGGGAGGTTTTAAACGCCTGCTTCGACTCTAATTTTGCCAGAGACCCTCGTTTGGTTGCCTTTGGTGAAGATTTAGGCAATATTGGGGATGTGAACCAAGGTTTTGCCGGTTTGCAAGCCAAATATGGCGAATTGAGGGTAACTGATACCGGCATTAGGGAAATGACCATTGCTGGACAGGGCATAGGTTTGGCCATGCGTGGCTTAAGGCCAATTGCCGAAATCCAATATTTAGATTATTTATTATTTGCCCTCAACGTGTTGAGCGATGATTTGGCAAGTTTATCATACCGTACCAAAGCCGGACAAAAAGCACCCGTAATTGTGCGTACCCGTGGCCATCGTTTAGAGGGCGTTTGGCATTCTGGATCGCCAATGGGCATGATTTTGGGTTCGTTAAGAGGGATGCACATTTGTGTGCCCCGCAATATGACCCAGGCGGCAGGCATGTACAATACCTTATTCAGGTCTGATGAGCCTGCCTTGGTTATCGAATGCCTAAACGGCTATCGTTTGAAGGAAAAATTGCCTGAAAACGTAGGCAGCTTTACTGTTCCTTTTGGCAAGGCCGAAGTGTTGAAGGCAGGAACCGATTTAACCGTAGTAACTTATGGCTCAACTTTACGTATTGTAGAAGAAGCTGCAGAGGAATTGGAACAAATGGGTATTTCTATCGAAATTATCGATCCTCAAACTTTAATGCCTTTTGATACGGATCATATTTGTGCCCAATCGCTCCAAAAGACCAATAAATTGTTAGTAATCGACGAGGATGTTCCGGGAGGGGCAACCGCATTTATTATGCAACAGATTTTGGAAGAGCAAAAGGGTTATTATTTGTTGGATGCACAGCCTAAAACCTTAACGGCAAAGGCACACCGTCCGCCTTATGGTTCTGATGGTGATTATTTCAGCAAGCCATCTACTGATGATGTGATGGAAGCGGTTTATGCCATGATGCACGAAAGCAATCCAGAGAAGTTCCCGAAACTTTTTTAGTTTATCGATAAATATATCCCCCCTTTGGAGGGGGCAGGGGGAGGAATCTGTCTTATAGCTTAGTTGTTTAACCACCCCGCCCTTTGGGCACGCCTCCAAGGGAGGGGAATAGAAAATGTATTTGTCATTCCGAGTTTGCGAGGAATCTGTCTTGAGAATAGATACTTCGCTTTGCTCTGCATGACAAAGATCTTAGTTAAAACTTGTCGATAAAGCTTGCTTCTCCCGATGAAATCGGGCTCGCAATGGCGATTTTTGAACTATGAACTATAAACTATTGACTATCGACCATTGACTATAGACTATCGACCATTGACTATCAACCATAAACTACCAACTTCAACCCAAAACTAATGCTTCTTTTCACCTTTATACATTTTCTCGCCAGCTTGGATGGCAATGGCTAAATCATTTTCTTCTGGCGGAATGGGACAGCGATAGCCCGAACTGTAGGCACAATAAGGGTTATAAGCCTTGTTGAAATCGATTTCTATTTTGCCGTCTTTGATCGTTTTTAAGTCTAGATCGATATAACGGCCACCGCCATAAGTTGTTTGCTTGTTGGTTTCGTCGGTAAAAGGCAAAAACAAGAGGTCTTTATATACCGGATGAGTCATTAAGCCAATGTTTCGGTATAAAACCATGTTTAGCTCTTGGCCGTTTAGTTTGAAGCTGATCTTGGCATAACGTACATAATCGCTCCCTGTGCCTTCGAATGTGGGCATTTTGAAGGTCTTCTGATCCGTTAAAAGCGTTAAGGTGGCTGTTGTTTTATAAGTACTATCGGCCTCATAGAAATCGAGGTTCTTTAAATCGGCTTCTTTGAGAGGAGAGCGGGCTTCTTTAATGAAATCAGCTTTATAAGCTTCGCGATGTTGCGCAATCAGTTGTTTGTAGCTTTGGGCATTGGCAGTTGCAGCAATGATGAATAGTAAGAATAACAGGTATTTCATGGGTTAAAGATAAGAATCCTAGCGATAAATTTGTCTCCTTTGGAGGGGCAGGGGGAGGAAGTATGTTTTATTGCTTAGTTGTTTAACCACCCCGCCCTTTGGGCACCCCTCCAAGGGAGGGGAATAGAAATGTACTTGTCATTCCGAGTTTGCGACGAATCTATCTTGAAATAGATGCTTCGCTTTGCTCTGCATGACAAAGATCTATGCAGGACACCGATTGGGCTTTTTCGTTAGAAGAAAGCTATTGTGTAAATTCCGGTACCTGGCTGTAAATCTGTCCCCCTTTGGAGGGGCAGGGGATGAAGTATGTCTTATTGCTTAGTTGTTTAACCACCCCGCCCTTTGGGCACCCCTCCACGGGAGGGGAATAGAAATGTACTTGTCATTCCGAGTTTGCGAGGAATCTGTCTTGAGTTAGATGCTTCGCTTCGCTCTGCATGACAAAGCTTCCAAATCATATTTGTCATTCCGAGGGCAACGAGGAATCTAACTCAAGGATAGATCCTTCACTGCGTTCTGGATGACAAATGTCTTTATTAGTGAATGCTAACTGAAAACTGTCAATTGAAAACCTTCTCCTAAAGCTTACTTCTCCCGATGAAAATCGGGCTCGAAATGACGATTTTTGGACTATGGACTATGGACTATGGACTAAAAGACTAAAAAACTAAAGCCTAGCGCTTCTTTGCCTCAATAAATGATCGGCTAATACCAATGCAGCCATAGCTTCAACAATGATGACAGCTCTTGGTACAACGCAAGGATCATGACGGCCTTTGCCTTTGATTTCGGCAGCTTCGCCAGCAGCGTTAACCGTTTGCTGGTTGTGCATAATCGTAGCTACTGGTTTGAAAGCCACTGTAAAGTTGATAACCATGCCATTACTGATGCCTCCTTGGACGCCTCCAGAGAAATTGGTCAGGGTATGTGGTTTGTCGCCTGTCAGGAAGATATCGTTGTGCTCAGAGCCGCGCATCTCGCTGCCGGCAAAGCCCGAACCATATTCAAAACCATGTACGGCATTGATGCTGAGCATCGCTTTGCCCAAATCGGCATGAAGTTTATCGAAAACGGGTTCGCCTAAGCCAACCGGACAGTTTTTAATGACACAGCCTACTTTTCCGCCTACGGTATCGCCGTCTTTGCGAACTGAATCAATGAAATCTATCATTTCTTTGGCCGTTGCCGGATCGGCACAGCGAACAATATTCTCTTCGCGAACGGCTAATGCTTCGGTTAAGTTGTTCGAAGCAAAATTTGGTGCATTGATCTGTCCAACCGCAGTGACATGTCCAAAAATCTCTACCCCAAAATGTTTAAGCAACAATTTGGCAATGGCACCTGCGGCTACACGGGCAGCGGTTTCGCGGGCAGATGAACGGCCACCTCCTCGGTGATCGCGGAAGCCATATTTTGCATCGTAGGTGTAATCGGCATGTGAAGGACGATAGACATCCTTGTTGTGCTCGTAGTCTTTTGAACGCTGGTCTTCGTTCGGGATCAATAAACTGATTGGTGTTCCGGTACTTTTGCCTTCAAAAATTCCAGAAAGTACCTGTACGGTGTCGCTTTCCTTACGTTGCGTGGTAATTTTTGATTGTCCGGGCCTGCGTTTATCGAGTTCCGATTGCACAAAGTCCAAGTCTATGTTTAATCCCGCTGGACAGCCATCTATAATAACCCCAATGGCTACGCCATGTGATTCGCCAAAGGTTGTGATCTTAAATAATTGTCCGAATGAGTTTCCTGCCATTTTTCTAGTATTGAGTATTGCTTATCGAGTATTGAGCTACTCTCATCGAATACAATTTTATATTTTAATTTAAACGCATTTCGTAAATCGAATTACGCTGTACCAATATTAAAACCAGCTTTCGCCAGGTCTTCCCAAAAATAAGGATAAGATTTATCAACTACGTGCTCATCTTCGATTTCTACGGTGGCAATTTTAAGAGCCAAAGGTGCAAAAGCCATGGCCATGCGGTGGTCTTCGTAGGTGCTGATGCTGATTTTTTCAGGGAAATGCAAGCCAGAACAATCTAATTTATAGCTCAGGTTTTTCTCGATAAATTTAACGCCGATTTTAGCGAGCTCTGTTTGTAAGGCCAAAACGCGATTGGTTTCCTTGATTTTTAGGGTTTCTAATCCCGTAAAGGTAGCATCGTGGCCTAAAGCTGCGCAGATGACCACTACGGTTTGCGCCAAATCTGGGCATTCCTTCATATCGAAAATCTTGCGTTCTATTGGCTTAGGGTCTTTTTTGAGCAAAACGCCACCATTCTTAAACTGCGAGGTGATGCCAAAATTGGCCATAATTTCGGTGATTTTGCTATCTCCTTGTAGGCTGTAACCGTTTAATCCCGGTAAAAAGATTTCAGCTTCATCAGCCAATGCGGCAATGGAATACCAGTAAGAAGCGGCGCTCCAATCAGGCTCTACATATAATTTTGAAGGCTTAAATGCTTGTGGCGCTATGCTGATTACGTTATCTTCCCACTGGTGCGTAATGCCCACTTGATCTAACATGGCCAAAGTCATTTCTACATAAGGCTTAGAAGTGAGCTCGCCCTCGATTGCTAAACTGAGGCCCTGAGGCAAGCGTGGGGCAATCATCAACAAAGCAGAAATATACTGGCTACTGATGTCGCCCTTGATTTTTACGCTGGCTTGGCTTTGCTCAAAAGGACCGGAGATGTGTAGGGGTGGAAAGCCTTCGTTTTCGGCATAAGTGATTTTAGCACCAATGCTTTTCAATGCTTCCGCCAAAATTCCGATAGGCCTTTGTTTCATCCTTTCAGTTCCGGTTAACAAGAAGTTGCCTTGTTGCAAAGTTAGGTAAGCCGTTAAAAAACGCATGGCTGTACCGGCAGGGCCGATGTCTACCAGTGTGGAGTTTTGACTATGGAGTGTGGAGTTGTTGGTCTTGGCTAACTCCGCGCTCCCAGCTCCCAACTCTCTTAATACGCGTGCAAGAGTAACGGTATCAGCAGCTACAGAAAGGTTTTCTACGCCAACCGTTCCATTGCTAAGCGCCGAAATGATCAATGCCCTGTTGCATTCGCTTTTTGAGCCAGTTAACCTGATTTCGGTATTGATTTGTTTGTTTCCTTTAAAAGAAAGCAATATGTTTTTAGACATTGTTTGTTTTTGAATGTGGCTATTATTTCATAATCGTCATCCCGAAATGATTCGGGATCTATCTCTGGGATAGACCCTGAATCGGAGTTCAGTGCGATGTGCTGTTATAATTAAGCTTTCACTTCTGTGTGTGCTTCTGCTGCAATTCCTTCTTCAGCTTTGCCGGCATTCATAATTTCTGTTTGCTTGCGGATCGATTCGCCGTGGATCAGTTCCAACAATTTTTCGGTAAAGTTCAGGTCTAACTTCAACGCTTTGGCAAAAGCGGTACGTTTTTTCATGATTTCATCCCAACGGTTTACCTGCAAAATGGTTACGCCATTGTCTCTTTTGTATTCGCCAATTTTTTGGGTAATGCCCATACGCTCTGCCAATTTTTGGAAAACCAAATCGTCTATTTTGTCAATTTGAGCCCTTAGGTCTGCTAATTTATCGGTAAAGTCTTCGTTTTTCGATTCAGGTTTACGTAGGGTGAAATTAGCCACGATATCTGCCAATGCAGCTGGGGTTACTTGTTGTTTCGCATCTGTCCATGCTACAGAAGGATCGATGTGCGATTCGATCATCAAGCCCTGCATATCCAAGTCCAATGCTTTTTGTGCAACATAAGAAATCAGGTCGCGGTTACCGCAAATGTGGCTTGGATCGTTGATGATCGGCAATTCAGGACATAAGGTTTTCAATTGGATGGCCATTTCCCACATTGGTTCGTTACGGAAAGCGCTTTTCTCAAAAGAAGAGAAGCCACGGTGGATCGCACCTAATTTAGTAATGCCTGCTTTGTTGATACGCTCTAAAGCGCCAATCCATAATTGAAGATCAGGATTCACTGGGTTTTTTACCAATACCGGGATATCTACGCCTTTCAAGGCATCGGCAATTTCCTGTACGGTGAAAGGGTTCACTGTAGAACGGGCACCAATCCAAAGGATATCCACGCCTGCGGCCAAAGCCTCTTCAACGTGTTTTGCATTGGCTACCTCAACTGCTGTTGGCAATCCTGTTTCTTCTTTTGCGCGTTTCAGCCATTCTAAACCGATGCTGCCAATGCCTTCAAATTCTCCCGGACGGGTACGTGGTTTCCAAATTCCTGCTCTCAATACGCTTACTTTTCCGGTTGCTGCCAATAAGTGTGCGGTAGAAAGCAATTGCTCTTCTGTTTCTGCACTACATGGTCCAGAGATTAATAAGGGTTCGTTTTTTACGTTGATCCAGCTGTTTAACGGTTGAATGTTTAATTGTAATTTCATTTTTCGGGGGTTATTGGGGTTTTATAATTCTTTTAATTTAATGCTTAACTGATCCTTCTTCAGGATTTATACTTTATCGTTTTTTTGGTATTCGCCCATGATATTGAAGTTCACGGTATATTTTAAGGCTTTTCTAATGGCCGTATCATAATTCTCCATGTTGGTCCATTCCATGTCTACGTAAAAGTAATACTCGTTTCTTTTGCCTAAAACAGGCATAGATTGTATTTTGGTTAAGTTTACGTTGAGTTCGGCAAAGATGTTGAGTACTTTAGAAAGTGCACCGACGTGGTTGCCAACCTGAAAACAGATCGAAGCTTTATTGATTTCTTTGGTGTCCTCGGTTTTATCTTTTTGCAAAATGAGGAAACGGGTATAGTTTTTCTTGTTCGATTCGATGCGGCGCTCAATGATGTTCAAGCCGTAGAGCTCGGCTGCCAAGGTATTGGCAATGGCAACGGTGTCTTTCAATTGCTCATCCCTTATTTTCTTGGCGCAGGCCGCGGTATCATTGCTTTCAATCACCTGGATAGCAGGAAAATCGTCGAAGAAATCCACACATTGCCTAATGGCTATAGGGTGGGATGTCGCAAATTTGATGTCCTCGAATTTAACACCAGGCAGTGCCATCAAATGAAGCTGAATAGGCAGGTAAACTTCGCCGGTTACAGCAAAATTATATTCTCTGATCAAGGTATAGTTTGGTAATAAGCTACCTGCAATAGAATTTTCGATGGCCATGATCACATAGTCGGCCTCGCCTTTTTCCAAGCTGTCGCAGGTTTGCTTAAAAGAGTTGCACTCGATGGTTTCGATGTCTCTACCGAAGAATTTGAATGCGGCCTCTTCGTGAAATGATGCCTTGATGCCTTGTATGGCTACCTTTGTTTTTGGTGTTTTCATTGAACTTTTTTGCGTTAAAACAAAAAAGTCCCGGCGGTATGCCGGGACTTTCTATATACAAATATTCTTGTTATGTTTTTTGCATACTAGTCCCGGCTCTTACTAAAGTAGTAAAAGTAGCCGAACCAATATGTAGTAGTTAAATTCATTTTTTTCTTTACGGTGTCAAATGTACACTTCCGAATTTAATTTGTCAAGAGGGAATTGAAAATAATTTGAACAAAATTAAATTTTGTGCTTTAATTCGCCTCAGGCTACACTAAAAAACATAGGCTTAGGCAGGGCAGAAAGGCTGGGTGCCATTGCTGCATTGCTGATCGCATGGAATATAGGTGTGGTCGTTAAAACAGTAGCCCAATGGATCTGTGCCTCCGCCTCCATTGCCGCCCAAGCAAGGGTGGTTTGGTGGAACATGACAGGGACAACCTTCTGGGGCGATATCGCATGGCCCGCCTGGCCCGCCGCCGTTAATTTTTCTTAACGCCTCGCGGCTTAGTTTTTTGAAATCTTTAAGCATAATAGTTGTATTTAATGATCGATTGTAATCGAATCTACAAAACAATTTGTATGCTTTTTTATCAATTTTCCGTTTGTAAAATAAATGAACAAAGTGCTGGTAGATTGGGCGTTATGCGTTTGGCGGTTGTTCAATTGCTAACTGTGGACTGTAAACTGGTCTTGCTCCATAGCCCCGATAGCAGCAGCAGCCCCGAGGTACGAGGGCTTTAGCGAATAGCGGGACTGGCTTTAATAGTACTACAAATGAAGCGCTCCAAACACAGCCATCAGTAGTTGATCAGTTATTGCCTTTACGATTTTTCATTCTGATTAAGGAGGAATTTGTCTCGAGGTAGATGCCGGATCGGTGTCCGGCATGACGAATCTTTTGATTCATGGGCTATCTGGCTTGAAAAACAACGGTAATACTCATCGGCAATTCCAGCCCTTCTTTCCGCTTTACTCCACTGCATTTCGTGCCCGCTGCAATAAGGTTTATTTGATAAAGGCAGTGCTTCTTTGGGGACTTAGCTGGTTTTGTCATTCCAAGCTAATGAGGAATTTACATCGAAGACAGATCCTTCGCTTCGCTCTGGATGACAAATCTGTTTATGCCAGCTGAAAACTGAAAACTTTCTTGCTTCGTTCGCTCTCAATGACGATTTTTGGACTATGGACTATGGACTATGGACTATGGACTATGGACTATGGACTATGGACTATCGACTATAAGACTAAAAACTAGGCACTCTTTTGTTCTCGCTGTGCTGTTTTAGTATGCTGCTCAGCCATTTCGGCCTCTTTCAGTTCTCTTTGCATTATTTTGGCAATTTGGGTACTGCCATCATGGCTCCATCCGGGAGGATTGATTACGTATTTCACCTTGTCCCAAAATGTAGGCGCTTTTTTCACATCGTTGGCCAATGCTACCCATTCATGGAAAACGATATTGCTGAACCTAGAATCATCTGGCTGTTTGGTTAGGCCATATTTGATTTCTTCTTGAGGAACTTCTTCCTGAAAAGTACCAAACCACCTGTCCCATAAAATCAATACCATGCCCATGTTCTTGTCTAAATAACGTACGTTGCTGGCATGGTGTACGCGGTGGTGAGATGGGGTTACGAAAATGTATTCGATAATCGGGTGCAGTTTGCCTACGGTTTGCGTGTGTACAATATTGCCATAAATTTGGGTAATCAGATAGGCAAAAAGTACATCAAGCGCATTAAAGCCCATAAATGCCAAAGGCAAATAGAAAAATACCCTGTACAATGGTTCAAATACCGTAGAACGGAAACCCGTAGTGAGGTTAAAGTGTTCTGAAGAGTGGTGGGTAACGTGCATGGCCCAGAAAAAGCGCACATAATGCCCAACAGTATGCAAAAACCAATATAAAAAGTCTTGCGCCAAGATCAGCACGATCCAATAGATCCAAACGTTCTGGATCTGGAAAAGGCGATAGTGCTCATAGCAGTATTGCAAAAGGAAAAAAGTAGCCGTTTTCATGGTTAAATTAACCACAACTGCGGCCAACATCAGGTAGATGTTGTTTAATGTGTCTTTTTTGGTGTAAAGCTTACGGTCGTGCGCATAGCTAAAATACATTTCGACCAATGTTAATACAATTACACCTCCAAATAACGTGCCCACAGAAATATCGCTGCCGGTAAATTTCATACTTTACGCTTACTATAACGAATTATAATAGTTTAAGCTTTCCAAAATATCGTTATCGGTTACTTTGCAGTTGTACGTGCAATGCCCAATTTTTTCAATCAGAGAGAAAAGAATAAAGCCTTCTTCATTCTTCTTGTCGCTCTGCATCAGTTGGATCAATTGGCTGAAACTGGCTTCCTTGATCTTGTATTTTGGATAAATGCTTAAAATATAATTACTAATATCTTTTAATTCTTCTTTTGTTAAGTTGCAATATTTAGCCGATAGGAAAGCTTCACAGATCATGCCAATTGCAATGGCTTCGCCATGGGTAAGCGGTTTTTTGTCGTTGCTCAATGCATAACTCTCTACCGCGTGGCCAATGGTATGTCCATAATTTAATATTTTGCGCAGTCCTTTTTCAAAAGGATCGCTGCTTACCACCTCATGCTTGATTTCTACCGAACGGTAGATAGCAGCTGCCGAAATGGTTTGGTAATCGGCCGCTTTAAGCTGCTCGTAATAAGCCGCATCGGCAATCAAGCCATGTTTGATCATTTCGGCAAAGCCAGAAAGCATTTCTCTTTTCGGCAAGGTTTGCAAAAAGGCATTTTCGATAAAAACCGCCTGTGGCAAACTGAAAGTGCCTACCATGTTCTTTACATTGTCGATATCAATGCCGGTTTTGCCACCAACGGAAGCATCCACTTGCGAGAGCAGGGTAGTAGGGATATTGATAAAATCTATGCCCCTTTTATAGGTTGAGGCAATAAAACCACCCATGTCGGTAATTACACCACCACCTAGGTTGATCATCAAACATTTGCGATCGGCACCAAAATCCAATAAGGTTTTCCAAATGCCAATGCAAAAATCGATGTTCTTGTTTTCTTCGCCCGGATCGGTTTCAATGATGTCGAAATCTTCCAGTTCATCCAGGTATTCCCTAAACAAAGGCAGGCAGAGTTCGGCCGTATGGGCATCGGCAAAAACAAACACCTTGCTGTAATTGCGTTGGGCCAACAGTTCTTTTAAAGGACTTAAGCCAGATTCGAAATAGATGGAGTGACCGTCGCTGTTTATTGCTTTCATTACACTATTTCTATTGTTTTGCCCATAAATTCTACCTTGTCGCCAATGCGCACCTTTAGTCGTTTTCTACGGTCAACGGTACCATTGTATTTAACCAGGCCGTCTTCTACAACCATTTGCGCCTCGCCGCCACTTTGCACCAATGAAGTTGCCTTCAAAAGTGCAATTAATGGAATAAATTCGCCTTCTAATTTGAATTTTATCATTGCGCTGCAAATTTACAATTATTTGCAGAGTGTTTTAGCTAAAGAATCATTGTAATTTATATTTTTGCACTCGTCTGACCAAGTAAAATACATGTCAATGGAAATACACCCCCCGAAAAAAATCAATTTTGACAATACCGAAATCGCTTTTCGCAACAAATCTAATGCAGAACTCAACCAGGCTTATTGGCTTTTTAGAATTATAGGCAATAACTTTTTAACCAAAATCGGCCCTCCAATTACCAATTTCATGCTGAATATTGGCTTTCCGATTAAAGGTGCCATCAGGGCAACTATTTTTAAGCAGTTTTGTGGCGGAGAAACCATTGAAGAATGCGAACACGCGATTGAACAATTGCATTTGGGCAAAGTGGGTACCATTTTAGACTATTCTGTTGAGGGCGAAGAAGAAGAGCATGTTTTTGATTTTACCTGTGAAGAAACCATCCGTACCATTTTAAGAGCCGATGGCGATCCCCGCATCCCCATTACCGTATTTAAGGTAACTGGTATTGGCCGATTTGCCTTGCTGGAGAAATTAGATGCCAAGCAAACCTTAACTGCCGATGAAACTGCTGAGTTTGAAAGGGTAAGGCAGCGTTGCGAAAAAATCTGCCAAACGGCTTTTAACAAACAGGTGCCGGTAATGATCGATGCCGAGGAAACCTGGATCCAAGATACCATTGACGAACTGGCCTTGGAAATGATGACCAAGTTCAATAAAGAAAAACTGATCGTTTACAATACCTACCAAATGTACAGGCATGATAAATTGGCCGATTTAAAAGCCGATTACCTCATTGCCAGAGAAACAGGATTTATTTTGGGCGTAAAAATGGTGCGTGGCGCCTACATGGAAAAGGAGCGTAAACGTGCGGCCGAAATGGGTTATCCATCGCCAATTCAGCCTGACAAGGCAAGCACCGATAAGGATTATGATGAATCTTTGAGGTTTTGTGTAGAACATATCGACCAGATCGGTTTTGTTTGTGGTACGCACAACGAAGAGAGCAGCCGACTGCTCACCGAATTGATGGACGAAAAGCAAATTCCGCACAACCATCCACATGCATTTTTTGCACAATTGTTGGGCATGAGCGACAACTTGAGCTTCAACTTGTCTGATGCCGGCTATAACGTAGCTAAATATGTGCCTTATGGGCCAATCAAAGCAGTAATGCCTTATTTGTTTAGAAGGGCACAAGAAAATACCTCGGTAGCCGGACAAACGGGTAGAGAATTGGGTTTGATTAGCAAAGAGAAGGCGAGGAGAAGGCTTTAAGTAGGCTTAATGTGCTATTGTAGTTATGAGTGCTGAGTTGTGAGTTGTGAGTTTTGGATTTGGAGTGTTCCAAATCGTCATTATCTGTTGGTAATGAACTAATGGCTAATTTATAGTTTTTTCGCAGCAAAATAGAAGACAGCCAGCCAAACCAGGCCTTTAGCCAAGAAGAAAATAAAGCCCCAAAATCCAATTCTTTTGGCCCATTTTTTTATTTTTTCTACTTTTTCTGCGTTCATGGCAATGCAAATATCGCAATTATTTTTTTCTGGTTATTAAACAAAGCTGCTGGTTATTTGATCAGCAGCTTTGTTTAAAGATAGGCTAACTCAATTAAGTCAGGTCAAAACGGTCTAAGTTCATCACTTTGGTCCAAGCGGCAACAAAATCGTTTACAAATTTATGTTCAGCATCTGAGCTTCCATAAACCTCGGCAATTGCCCTCAATTCTGAACTCGAACCAAATACCAAATCGGCACGGGTAGCTGTCCATTTTACTTCGCCTGTACCGCGGTCGCGACCTTCGAACAGTTCTTTGTCTTCGCTAACGGCTTTCCAAGCAGTATTCATGTCTAAGAGGTTTGCAAAGAAGTCGTTCGTGAGCACTTGTTCGCGTTGCGTAAACACGCCATGTTTGCTGCCATCGAAATTGGTGCCCAATACACGCAGACCACCCACCAAAACAGTTAGTTCAGGGGCTGTAAGCGTTAACAGCTGAGCTTTATCGATCAATAAGGCTTCTGTTGAAACGGCATATCTTGTTTTTTTGTAATTGCGGAAACCATCTGCCGTTGGCTCTAGGAACGAAAACGAATCGATATCGGTTTGTTCTTGCGAAGCATCTACGCGACCAGGGCTAAAAGGAACCTCAATATGGTGTCCGGCAGCCGCCGCTGCTTTTTCTATGGCCGCGCTGCCAGCCAATACAATCAAATCGGCCAAGGAGATTTTTTTACCTCCAACATTAAATTCATTTTGGATTTTCTCCAATACGTCTAACACATTGGCCAATTGAGTAGAGTTATTAACCAACCAGTATTTTTGAGGCGCCAAGCGAATACGTGCCCCATTGGCACCACCCCGCTTATCTGAACCACGGAAAGTTGAAGCCGAAGCCCAGGCAGTTGACACCAATTCAGCCACAGATAGGCCTGAGTTTAGTATTTTGGCTTTTAAGGTGGCACTATCGTTGGCATCGATTAAGGCATGGTCCACTGCCGGCAACGGATCTTGCCAAATCAGTTCTTCCGTTGGTACTTCCGGACCTAAATAACGGGCAATTGGTCCCATATCCCTGTGGGTTAGTTTAAACCAGGCACGCGCAAAAGCATCGGCAAATTGATCTGGGTTTGCTAAGAAACGTCTTGAGATCTTCTCGTATGCTGGATCGAACCTTAACGAAAGGTCGGTAGTTAACATGGTAGGCAGGTGGCGTTTTGAAGAGTCAAAAGCATCTGGAATGATGCTGTCTGCATTTTTGGCTACCCATTGGTGTGCACCTGCTGGACTTTTAGAAAGCTCCCATTCAAAAGCAAATAGGTTTTCGAAAAAGTTGTTTCCCCATTGGGTAGGGGTAGTGGTCCAGGTTACTTCTAAACCGCTGGTAATGGTATCGGCACCTTTTCCAGAGCCGAAAGTACTGGCCCAACCCAAGCCTTGGCTTTCTAGACCGGCTGCTTCTGGTTCTTTGCCAACATTGGTAGCAGGACCTGCGCCATGCGTTTTGCCAAAAGTATGTCCACCGGCAATCAGGGCCACGGTTTCTTCATCGTCCATTGCCATGCGGCCAAAAGTTTCACGGATGTCTTTAGCCGCTGCGATTGGATCGGGGTTTCCTGCCGGGCCTTCGGGGTTTACATAAATCAATCCCATTTGTACGGCACCTAACGGATTTTCGAGATCACGCTCTCCGCTGTACCTGGCTTCATCGCCCAACCATTTGGTTTCGGCTCCCCAATACACTTCCTCCTGAGGTTCCCACACGTCTTCTCGGCCTCCAGCAAAGCCAAAGGTTTTGAAACCCATCGATTCGAGGGCCACATTACCGGTCAAGATCAAAAGATCCGCCCATGAAATCTTCCGTCCGTATTTCTGTTTAATTGGCCACAACAACCTTCTCGCCTTGTCTAAGCTTACATTATCAGGCCAGCTGTTTAATGGTGCAAAACGCTGTTGTCCTGCTCCGGCACCGCCCCGGCCATCGCCCACACGATAGGTACCTGCGCTATGCCAGGCCATCCGGATAAACAGGGGGCCATAATGCCCAAAATCAGCAGGCCACCAGTCTTGCGAGTCGGTCATCAATTCATGCAGGTCTTTTTTCAACGCGTCGTAATCCAGGCTTTTAAAGGCTTCCGCATAGTTAAAGTCTTTGTCCATGGGGTTAGACAATGTAGAATGCTGCCTTAAAATGTTTAGTTTAAGCTGATTTGGCCACCAGTCGCGGTTTTTTGTGCCGCCACCGCCAACATTGGATTGAAGCGCTCCGTGAAATGGGCATTTGCTGATGTCGTTAGGGTTGTTTTCCATTTTTAATGCTTTTTGTTAATGATCGAATACTATCGTGTACAAACTATTTGTCGCAAAATTTTAACAGAGACCGGAAGGAAGTACTGTTCCATATTCCAACGCTTTGTTATCAGTAAAGGTATAAGGGATAGCTTCCACTATCAAACTGCTTTTCTCTATGAGGGTATAGGCAAAAGCTATTTAACCCTAAAGGGCTGTTTGCCACTTAGCAGGTCCCAAAACAGGATGAAATCGCTCACCAAGCTGTAGCCGGGATATTGAAAAGTGGCAGGCTTGTTCTTTTCAAAAAAGAAATGCCCAACCCAGGCAAAGCCGTAGCCGATAAACGGCACCGCTACCAGGAATCGCCAATTGAGGAACAGTATGGCGGCGATGATGGCCAAGATGAGCAGTCCCGTTCCAGTAAAGTGTAAAATCCTGCTGGTTAGGTTCTGGTGTTCGCTCAGGTAGAAAGGATAGAATTCTTTTAAGGAAGTAAATCTTTTTTCGTTCATTTCTTAAAAATTAACCATTTTTTTCGATATTGAGCCTTATGGAGAACCTACAGGCTTGTCTAAATTTATGAAAAAATATTTACTCTTTTTATTCTTCTTCATTTCTGTAGCTGCTCAGGCTCAAATGCTAATTAAAGGTAGGGTTGTTGACGAAAAGGACAAAGGACCATTGCCAGGCATCAGCATTTACATTAACAGCAGCACCATAGGGACGGTAACCGATGCCGATGGCAAATTTAGCTTAACGGTCCCTTTTTCTGGAAAAGTAGAACTGGTGGCCTCGCATGTTGCCTACCAGAAAAAAATTGTGGTAGTTGCCGGCGAAAGGAATGAGGAAATTGTAATTAGCCTGGAGCAACAAAACCAAACCTTGGATGCCGTAGTGGTTCGTGCCATCAAAAACAAAGACGACAACTTTAAAAAATGGGGCGATTTCTTTACGCAGGTGCTATTCGGCAATGATCCTCATTTTAGCAATGCCTGTAGGATTAGAAATCCAAACGCAGTAGCTTTTTACTACGATAAGGAAAGCACCGAACTAAGGGCTTTTGCCAAATCGCCGATTGAAATCGAAAACAACCTGCTTGGCTATGTGGTTAAACTCGATTTGGAAGATTTTAGCTATGTTTTTAATACGGATGTACTGTTGCTGAAGTACTCTAGTTTTTTTGAAGATATGAAGAACGCAAAAAGCACACCCGAACAGCTCAAACTTAGAAGGGATCAAGTTTATTTTGGTTCGAAATTGCATTTCATGCGTGCTTTGTATGCCAATACACTCACTAATGAGGGTTTTACCCTGTATGCCTATAAATCGATCAAAAATGCAGAGAAGAAGCGGGTAGAGGCAGTTGTGCAGCGCCGTTTGGCAGAAACGTTTACGGTTAAAACAAGTGCCGATTACAACCTTAAAACGCTTTTTAAAGATAGAGATACAGCCAATTACTATCAAAAAATAATGAAGGAGGACGATGTGCTGGCATTTGATACCACTTATGTATCGGCAAGAAGATTGGCCCAGTTAGATCGGGCTTCGCATACAGTAGCTCTTGCTTTTAAAGATACGCTGATGATCAGTTATAAGCCAAAGCCTAGCACTGGCCCGAGCAAGATCTCGTTAGAGCAGGCGAAGGCTCATGGTTATGTAACGGCGAATGCACCCATCAATCCAAAGAACAAGTTTACTTTCATGTATTTTGTAAGCGAGGGCAAAATCCATGTCCAAAGCAACGGCTATTATCCTGAAGATAACCTCTTTATTTATGGCGATATGGCCGAAAGAAGAATTGCTCAACTGTTGCCATGGGATTTTGTGCCACTTGGTCCTTAGGTGTTTTTTAAGGGAGTAAAGGTCAGTTTTGAGTTGGCGGTTTTCAGGGCCTACTTTGAATTCATCTTATGATCAATCTACTAATCAGCCAATCCGCTAATAACCATTCACTAAAGTATTCCGTTTTGTTGCAGGAAGGTCCTCAGTTTTTCTGGGTGGACGTCCATTAACAAGGCATGCAAACCAGCTTTTTTGGCGCCTTCGATGTGTTGTGGACTATCGTCGATGAATAAGGTCTCGCTTGGATCAAGGTTATTGTCTTTGATTACCTGTTCAAAAATATTTACATTGGGTTTGCGCAGTTTCATGTGTTGCGAGAAATATGCCTTTTCGAAATAATCGTCGTAGTTTTCGATGTTGAATGTATTTCTCAGGTAATTGATGATCCAACCGTAATGGATTTCATTATTGTTGCTCAACAAGAAGGTGCGATATTTTTCTTTTACATCAAGCAGCACCTGGTGATTGCCTTCAGAAACGCCGATCAATAGGCTGTTCCAGGCTTCATCAATCTGAACATTGCTCAAATGAGGATTGCCTGCGGCTACGCGAATGCCGTCTCGAAACTGATCGGGCGTAATGCCTGCCACTTCAAAATCGTCGAAGAGGTTGCTGTGGGTTTGATGGGCAAAAAATTGCGTCGAATTATGGATGCCTAATTGGGCAAGTGCGGTTTGGGTACGTTCAAAGTTGATTTCGAAGATCACATTGCCGTAGTCGAAAATAATATTCTTGATGTTGTTCATGCTATACTGCTATTTGACAAATATACGCGCAAAAAGTTTTGAGCCCTTTAAAATTTGACGAATTAGCTTAAAATATTGATGGCTTGGGTATGTTTAAAACAATTTTTTTTAATTTTTCCATGTAAAGGACTTCCAAAATTCGTGGCAAATACGTAACATTGCACTCGCAAAACCCAAGTGGTTTTTCAGGGCCTATAGCTCAGTTGGTTAGAGTAGAAGACTCATAATCTTTTGGTCGCTGGTTCGAGCCCAGCTGGGCCCACAAAATTTCAAAAAAAGGGTGTTTCTGATAAAGAAACACCCTTTTTTTGTTTTCATAATTGGATTTCGTCGAAATTCTATCTCATTGCCTCAGGCAATCGTTCTGAGCTGTACCCAGCCAGTAAGGTAATGGATGCATTTTCGCTTGATATGAACTTAGAGTACTATATAGATGACCTGCTTGACAGCCATCTGTAAAAAAAGGAACAGTCAAAATTTGACAAGAAGCTCCATAAGGATATGGAAAAAGCAATTGTATACGGCATTCCAGGGGCATCATTTCAGGGTATTGGCTATAAAAGTACAATCCAGGAACTACTAGCTACGGAAAAGGTGTTGAGTTAATAAAAAACACAATTGCTAAAGACATTCTAAGGATTTAAAAAACGGAAATATTGCTTTGAATACCAATATTCCAGAACCTATTTTAAGAGATGCTGGACTTGCAAAGGATCAGTATGTTAAATCCGCCAATGCTTCATCGGTTCGTATAAAAAAGCTGGAAATTCGGTTAAAAGATAGGGCTAGACAAACCTATAAGAGCCTATAACCTTGCAGATTTTTAAAATATTCCCTTTGATTGAGCTGTAATTTTTTCTGTCAAGTTTCTTTCTTTTTTGCTATCATTGATTGACTCTCAATAAAACATATATGGCATCGGCTGATAAAAACCTTAAAGAAGTTCCAAAACGTTTAACGCCTACTAAGGAAACTTTGAATCTGTTGTTTGCACTTTCGGGCAATCAATGTGCTTTCCCGGGATGTAGCAATAGGCTTTTTAACCACAAAAACAAGCTCATAGCTAACGTATGTCATATTGAAGCAGCACTGGAAGGCGGGAAGCGTTTCAATCCAGATAGCACAAATCAGCAAAGACGCCATTTTGATAATTTGATGGCTTTGTGTCTTGAGCACCATGTGGAGACTGATGACCTGCAGGTATTTAAGGTTGAGGATATGCGCAGGATGAAGGCTGCGCATGAGAACAGTTTCAAAGGGGTATTTTCTCCGAACAGCGAGCAGATAGACAATGCCTATGATATCGAGGTAAAAAATTCGCTGACGCGGATAGAAGATAGCACAATGCGCATTGAAACTGGTTTGGAGGAGAACTCTGGCCAGCTCTTGCTGCTTCATGCCAAATTTGACCAATTTCTGAGCCTGGCTAATGAAACCGTACCTACAGGCCAGGCTGGGTATGATGCCAGACTGGATGAGATTTTTGTTTATCGTACCAATGGAAGACCATTGAGCGCAATTGAACATTTCCAGTTATTGAAAAAAAGCGACTGGAAAAAAATGGACGACCGTGAAAAATACAGGTTGCTTGCGTTGACGGGGATATGTCATATCGACCTGCTGGATCCCGAAAGCGCGGCGCATTCGTTCGTTGAAGGACTGAGCTTTCAAGCGGAAAATATCAAAGCAATCAATTTTGGGATATTGGGATATACAATCCAAGGGCAGAAAAACGAAGCAAACAAACTGGTTGAAAAAGGCTTGGCAATAGATCCGATGCACGCTGGGATTCTTTCCTCGAAGATCAGGCTGGCCTCATTGGACAAGCTTGACGAACTGGTTATGGAGCTTCCGGCGGAGGTATTGGAAAACGTAGAGGTCGTGTTCGAACTGGCTCGGAAATATAGGGAAAAGAAGGATTATAAAACAGCTTTTAAATGGCTAAGGGTAGCCTTGAAAGTTAAGGAGGGAGACAAGTATGAAATTCTTTCATTGCATGCAACATTCATTCTTGAATCGATATTCAATAGCTTCAAGATCGAGAGCCAGCAGATATCTTCCCAAACACTTGCCGAGGCGAACCAGGCCGTAAATATGTACACCCAAGCCTGGGAAGAGGTGCAAAACACCGAATTAGCAGGAACAAGAGCCTGGTACCTTTTGAATAGGGGAATTGCGAAAAAAATTCTGGGCGATAAGGAGGGATATTATGAAGATGTGCTTTACGCAGGCAATATCAGTGAGTCCTATGAGGTCCAGCATCAGCTCCTGCTTGTTGCCATTGAATTGGGCAAGACCGGCAAGGTCAGGGAGCTTTTGGACAAGCTGAAAGCAGTGGCCAGTGATGAACAGTTATTGGAACTTGAATATTTGGAAGCACACCATTTATTGATTGAAGATGAAATTGGATCTGCTGAGCAGGTGCTTAGGCAATTGATGGAGAAATCCCTGCCTAAAAAACTGCACATAAGCTCACTGCTGGATATTTATGGCATCTACGTGCATTTGGGCGAATATGATAAAGCAGAGGGGTGCGTTTCTGCCCTTGAACTACTGGCCCCTAAAGACCTGTCAACGATGACGCTTCGGGCGAGGATCGATGCTCGGTTGGGACAGGCCGAACTCAGGGAGTCATTGCTTACCGTAAAATCCAAAGTTACCTCGGAGATGCCCGAGCATGAGATCCTAGTTTTGGCACAGGATCTGGAGAAATGCGGCTGCCACCAGGAAGCCGCGGAGCTTTATGAACTCGTAGTCGACCGAAATGTGTATTCGCCAATTCTGGAAAAACTTCTGCGGTGTTATAATGTTATCGGGGAAAATGCGAGAATTTTAAGCATAGCGCACGATCTGCTAGAAAAGTATGGCCCAATCAGGCTCTGTTCAGAACTTGTTTCCTATGTTTATGAGCGTATCCGGGATGAGGAAAAGGCGATCAAAACCTGTGAAGATTACCTAAAGGTATATCCCGATGACCAGCAGATGCGGTTGAGGCTGGCCTGCATATATGATCGAGAGAGAAAGACTGACCTTTTGCGAGTGGAAATGGAAAACTTTCGGCATCTGGACAAAAACCTGTCTTTGACGCACCAGTTCATGGTGGCCAGGTTAATGCTGAAAGCAGGCTTTGTTCAACTCGCGCGATCTTTCGCTTATGAGGCCAGGAGGCAATTTTATGATGATGCCGAAGCACATGACCAGTTTTTTGCCTTTCATCTGGATGAGGAAAAGACAAATCCACCAACCAGGTCTGCTCTTGATGAGGTAATCGAAGATTGTGAGGTAACCCTGAAAATCGGTGCCAATATAGTCTCTTTTATCTTGGAAGACCGATTTGATGGTGTCGAATCCAGAGGAGAGAGGTCAATCCATTCCCATGAAGGTAAGGCTCTGATGGGAAAAAAAGTAGGTGATTTGATAGCGATCCACGCCAGCTATGCTGATCATTTTGGCGAAATCCTGTCGATCAGTCCTAAATTTGATTTTGCAATAAGGGAAAGCCTGAAACTAATAGGAACCGTATTTGCTAACCAATCCAGTATGCGGACATTCCAGTTTCCGGAATCCGGGAGCCCGCTCGAAATGAGGAACGCATTGTTCGATATCCTGGAAAAGCAGAGTGGCAGTAGCGATACCTTAAATGAATATTATCAAGCCGGGAATTTCCCTATAGCGGCCATTGCAGTATTAAAAGGCAAAAACCCCATAGAAGTCTGGATGGATTGCGCTGCAAATCCCCAAGTTGGGGTACATGCTATGGTCATGCAGGAAGATTTTGAGACCGCCCTGCAAAAATTTGAAAAGGGAAGTCCGATCGTGTTTGAAATTATAGGGTTGCTAACCCTGTTTCAACTTGGGCTCCATGAGAGAGTCAGGGACCTTTCCAACCGTAAAATTGTATTAAAGTCTACGCTTGATCTGATACAGCAGCAATTGGACGATTTTGCCAAAGTGAAAGGGAACAACATCGTTAACCTGATCAGGAATGGGGACGAACTGATTAGGGAAGTTACGACTAAGGAGGATATTGACGAACATATTAGTTTTCTGGAAGAGCTTTTTCAGTGGGTTGCCGATCATACAGAAGTCGTACCCTGCCAGGCGGCGCTTAAAATTAATTGGAACGAAAAACAGGGATATGATGATACAATAGGTGAAAGCACCATTGACACCATCTTAACCACAAAGGATGTTGATGGGGTACTTTTTGCTGAAGAATCAAGTGTAAGAAGCATTGCCAAATCAGAAACCGATGTAGAAGGTCTTTGTACTTTTCAGTTTCTATTTGGGCTCTATAGACTGAACCAGATTACATTTGACGAATACCAGGAAAATGTGTTTGCGCTAGTTCAGCTAAATGAACAGGTCATGCCAGCCACCATCGGTGTTTTGATGCAATGTGCTGCGTTTACAGGCAATCGACTTATGCCTCCGCTCACCACCGGCATTAAAGGCTTGATTGCTGGCAATCTTACACAGGAACATTCAATGAACGTTGCTGCCGGTTTTATAACGGCGATTTATAGCAGTTCGAAACCGCACGTTGCTGACCGGCAGAAACCAAAGGAAAAGATCGTTGTCTGCATATTGGACAACTTATGCAAGATATATGAAGCCGCTGTTGTAAAAGAAACCTTGACTGGCCTATTATCAGAAATACTAGTGTTATCAAAAAGCCGAAATAAAGTTTTTGGCATCCTCAATGAATATTTTAATACGAAATCTTTTTGATTAACCCTCTTTAGTATCTCAAATTGTCACCGTTGCCATATCTTGTTGCTGCTGTGGTCGTGGTTTGGCGCAACTGGTTTGCAATTACATAACCTCTTAGATACTATCTGAAACACCTCGTTAGTTTATCGCACTTATGCATAATGTCTAATGATATGAATTTCTAAAAAGCTGAGCGATCTCATCCATACCCGGTGGCGTTCCCAAAACCAAGTTGATTTTGCCGGAAATGGCTTTTCCTGATTTTGCATCCCTGATCATTTCGATGAGCTGAGGAGCTAATGTGTTGATCTGATCCATAAAAACTGCGCTCCATCCTTTCATTAGTTCCTTTATTCTTTCAAGATTCTTAGGTACTAAGATGGCATTTAATTCATATTCCCACGCCAACAGCTCACGTGCAATCTGAGCGAGCCTGTCTAATGCGTTTTTTATTTCGATAGCTTTTCCCGCTATACCTGGGGGGCCGAATGATTGGGTAAGCTCCTCAAGCGCCTTTACGAATTGCTCGGCAAGACCGATAACCGTTCCAAGCGAATTTTGTACAAAATCAGTTAGCTGATCCCGGTCTACATTGGTCTTACGTTGAATGATTTTATCCGCTTTAAGTTCAGAATAGCTTTGGTTAATAATCGACATCTTGCTCTCTAACAACTCAACCGCAAGTTCATACTCCCAAAACGCTTGTCGTTCAACTACGATCTTCTTTGCAATTGCTGTTTCGTTAGCAAAGTCCGACAAGTTTATATATATGAATTCTTTTAGTTGCTGACGTACCTGGTTGCAAAATGGACCTAAAGAGGCTTTTAAATTCCCATCCTCTCTATGATCATCGTAAACACCATAGTTATGACCCAATAGATCAGTTGGTAAATGCAGGTTCTCAGCAGATTTGGGAGTAAGGAAAAATACCCGGTTCTTGCCAAGTTTGCCAATAAAAAGCCCTAGTTCAAAAATCACATTGTCTCTCACCACGTTATGGCTGTTTCCGCGCATTTGGATCAGGTCATTCGGCTTAAAAACAAAGATTGCAAAATCGAATCTGTCAAGTGCTGTTATCAGGTCGTCCAGGGCATTGGAAGAAAGCTTAAAAATTCCTTGTGTCCACACTGTAATATTGCCATCATATTCCAGGTTTTCTTGAATTGCATAGGCCAGATCGAGATTTTCTACTGAGCTTCCTATAAAGACATTTGGTTTCATTGATTGGGTGAAAATATTTTCGTACAAACTTATGCTTTAAAAACCGAAATAAATGTCGGTGGATATTGAATTGTGAGTTTCGGGGAAAGTTTTAGTGAAATAGCCAATATACCATGGTTTCAATTTTTAACGCCGATTTACAAATAGGCAGATCAAACTATTCCCATGAAAAAATGAGGTAAAAACTTTGCTTTGTTTTTTTTGATTAGGAATTAAAAGTTAACATTGCGTCTGTAAGTCAGAAAACGATATTTTAATACAAGTTCGCATTACCAAACCCTCATAATCTCCCGGTCGCTCGTTCGAACCTGGCTATATCCGTAAAAATCCATAATCACTTAATAGTTCCTGCAATTATAAGAGAAAAGGTTGTTATACATGATAACATTTTTCCTCCGTTCTTAATTATACGCTAAAGGTGGGAAAGGGCCAGAAATAACAAACATTCAATATTTGAAAACGCCATGGCCAAATAGCATTTTGATATGTTCGTCAGCGAAACAGTATTGATGAATTAATCTTAAGTTATAAGTTTTTCAGAAAAATTTTCTAGAATTGAGTACCGAAAAGACTGCCAGGTGCAATGATTTTAAAAATGCACCCAGCACTAAGGTAAGCTTGCCGGCAATGACTATATTACAGGTAAAGAAGACAAAATAAGGCCATCCCATCAATGACAGAAAAAAAGGAATTTATACCGTTTTATAGTGATATCAACAGTTTTTTAGCTTCAATCCCAGTAATACACCAGACTTCAAATCCATTGTTCTATTGCATGAGACTGTCTGAACATATCGGCGACATCTACAAGCCACCGTTCAGAAGAGGTTTCTTTTTTCTGGCACTGCTTAGCTCCAAAGGCAAGACCAGCGTAGCTTACAATGAAACCAGTGAAGACATTAAAGATTCTTTTCTGGTGTTCCAATCACCAGACACCATCTACAGCTTTTTCAGGGATAAAGATACCGATGGATACCTGATCTATTTTAAAGAAGAATGTTTTGATTTCTTCAAACCTAAAATTACCAGCGAATTTCCGGTTTTTGATCCTTTGAGCACCAACTTATTCCAACTTGACAAAGATCAGTACGCTGAACTTGCCCCATATTTTGAAGAGGTGTTCAGCGCTTATGAAACCTCGCAGTCCAGCTACAATAGAGCTGCACATAAATTTTTGGCACTGCTCTATCAACTCAAAGAATCAGAGACCGTTCAGCACCGTAAAGAAAATATTCCGCTTTCTGCACAACAGCTGCTCACCAGCAAGTTTCTGTTACTGGTAAACATGCATTACCTGAACAAACGGACAGTTGAAGAATATTCCGAAATGCTTACCGTAAGTTCCAGTTACCTCTCAAAATCCGTTCGCTCCATAACTGCCAGGAATGCGCTTGCACATATCAATGACAGGCTGATAAAAGAAGCTAAGCTGATGATCAAGTTTACACAGCTTAGCATCTCTGAGATTGCTTTCCATCTCAATTTTACCGACGCTTCGAATTTTGGGAAGTTTTTCAGGAAGTACACCGGTTCTACGCCGCTTGCTTTCAGGGTTTCTGAAAGACCCTGAATTTACCATTGATGCCCTTTTTTGAACCAGATCATTTTTGCCCTTTCATTATACTTTTGCGCAATAAGTTTTGAGGAACTTATACGATCCGCTTAATTATTAAAAATGAAAATGATACTATTGAAAATCCTTGCAGTATTGGTTGCAATTATTGCTGTGCTATGTGTAATCGCAATATTTACCCGTAAAAATTACACCATCAAAAGAGAAATTACCATTGATGCACCAGTTGAAAAAGTGTACAGCTACGTGAGTTTTCATAAAAACCAACCACAGTTCAACCAATGGCTCAGTTATGACCCCAATGCCAGAATTCAGATAAAAGGGGTCGACGGACAGGCAGGGGCAATACTTCATTTTGAGAGTAAAAGTAAAAAGGCAGGTACGGGAGAATGGGAAAACACCCATTTTATCGAAAACAAACAGATCGACTTTAACATCAGGTTTATTGCCCCTTATGCTTTTACTGCAAACGGATCATTATTCTTTAAACCCATCGACCCAAATAAAAGCACTTTGCTGTGGGAATACCATAGCGGCATGAACTGGCCAATGAACATTACTTTGTTGTTTATCAATATGGATCAGATCATTGGTGCCGATATAGAAAGTACACTCGAAAAAATCAAACTCCATACCCAAAAACCATAACGATGTCTTTCACCACTTATATCAAAAATATCCAGGAAAAAACCGGCAAAACGCCCAAAGATTTCCAGCTCCTTGCCGAAGAAAAAGGTTTTATCAAAGATGGAACCGTAAATGTTAAAGCCACCGAAATCATCAATTGGCTAAAGCAGGATTTTAGCTTAGGACATGGCCACGCAACCGCGATGTATGCCTATCTCAAAGGCAAACGTGAATAATCAGCCTAATTTAAAATAAAAAGAAAAATGAAAGTCCAAACCCTTCAAAACACAAAACCGGTAAACGAGATATCGCTATCCTGGCTAAAAGCAACGATAGGCGCAACCCTCACCTTTATGATCTTGCTTGTTGCCTTGCATTTCATTAAAGCAGAACTCGATCCATCCTGGCGTATGATCAGCGAATATGCAATCGGTGAGCATGGCTGGATGATGGTCATTGCCTTCCTCGCATGGGCCTTGGCTTATGCCTCCTTGTTCTTTAGTATCCGGTCTCAGTTTGTAGGCGTGTTGGGTAAAATAGCTTTAGTTTTACTTTTAGTCAGTTCATTGGGTTTATTGATTGCAGGTGTTTTTGTAACCGATCCGATCACTATAAATCCAGAAGAGGCCACAATCAGTGGAATGTTACACGGCCTGGGAGGATCTCTGGGATTGGCAATGCCGTTTTCGGCTGTTCTTGGGAGCTGGTCGCTATTTAAAAACCCAAACTGGGCACCGGTAAGAAAACCAATTTTATGGTCAGCAATATTGGTAGTTTTCGGTTTTCTGATTTCCATTATTTCGATAATTGTTTTATTTTCCCAGAACAATGGGGTGGCCGGACCAAGCGTAACAGTTGGATACCCTATGCGTTTTGAAGCATTCACTTATTGCATCTGGCTAATTGTAGTGGCCAGGCAAGCAGGAATCTTGAGAAAACAGGCGAAGTAAAAGCTCATAGTTGGGCCTAAAATTCTAAATAGGAGTGGCAGTATGAAAATTCATTCAACAAACTATTTTGACACCTTTATTGAAGTGGCAGAAGATACAAAAGTTAACTGTGGAACAAGACCGCCGAGTAAAGACAAAAAAACAGTTGCAGAAATGCAGTACGGACTAATTGCCAAAAATCCTTATCAATATACTTCTGACGACATCTTGTTCCAGGTTTATGCCGACAGAAATGACCTAACTGAAGGGGAATATGAACAGGCAAGGGCGCATTTCTTCTCAAAAGGGCAGGCTTGCCTGCGAGCTTCGCCCCTAACAAAAACCTATGGTTTTGGCATTCATAGTGATGTAGATGGGAAAATTGCTCTTTATGGAATGGAAACCAGTGCGTACCAGGAATTTTTGGCAAACAAAAAAATCAAAAAAGTAAAAGCTGTGAGGTCGGCTAGATAATCACAATGAATAAATAGGGTTGGTGTATAATCCTGTGAAGGTACTTTCTGATAGAATTAGATTTCTCTATGTTGATGGGCACAAAAAAATGAAAAGCCATTTCTGTTTAAGAAATGGCTTTTTTGATTCTATACTAAATTCAAGCAGTTACTTTGGTTGCAAGATTATTCCAGCCCTGTTTATTGGTTAGCAGGGGGCGTTTTTCCTATAAATTCAACCACATAGGTACGGTTGTCTCTTCGTGTGTTATAGGTACTCTTTTGAATCTCATTGATTACAAATTCGTAGCCCCTGTTTGGCGGGCTCGACAAACTGTTGTTGCAGATGTTGTGAAGCCTGATTCCTTGTTTATCTGGAACTTCCACTGAACTTTTTATCTTGATTTCATTGTGCAATACATCATAGATGCCAAATGCCGAAGCCTCGTGGTTGTTAACGCTAGGCGCTACTTTGTAGGCCGCATAACCGGCGCGGGTGCCATTTTCGCTCATATAAGCGGCCTGATTAGGGGCATCATAGGGGCTTTCGCACTGGAAGAAATAGGTTTTGCCATATTCGCCTGTCCAATAGACCTGATATTCCTGAAAATGCTCCACAAACATCGCATACAGGGTTGCGTAGTCGCCATTAACAACCAGTCCGTTCTTTGCCGTATTGATATCCCATCCCACGCTGCCCCGTACGCCATGATCTGCTCTCCAGATCCAGAAATGGTCTCCGATAACATCGTTGCTGTTGATGATAACTGTTTGGTCAACATGTACCTTGGCCGAGCGAAAGCCTCCAATCCTGAAAAACAAATCGGCTAAAACAGTTGGGTTCTGCTTGTGTCGGGTTTCGGTTTTTTTAGTCCCAATCTGAAGCAAACTATGCGAACTGTAATGCGCATCGAACATTAGGGAGGCAATTGAAACGCCGTCTACATCGTCAACCACAATTGCCGAAGTAGAGTTTTCCTGATCAGGTATTAAAGTGGCCAAGCCCAAACCCAGTATAATGGTGTTGGGTTTGGTGATGTGCAGGGGCACTGAAAGTTTATACATGCCAGGGGTAATCAGCAAGTGCTTGCCTGCGCTGAGCTGTTTGTTCATTTCTTGTGCAGTGGTACCCGCTTTAACCACAAAGAAGCTTTTCAAAACGTCAATCACTTCGCCATCGCCCATATTGGTTCTGGTATATGAAACGCCTTTGCGGTTATGTTTTAACGCCGGACGGAATACTTTATAGCGCTGATCTTTATCTATAAATAAAAATGGTTTTTCACGGATAACCGGAGTATTTGGTATCATAGTGACGTTGCCGCCTTTATCCCAATTGTTTTGATAGGTGCCGAGCTCTACGCTCTGTCCAAAATCAACACCTTGGAAACAATAGTTGTACTTGATTTCCTGGAATTCGCCACGTCCTTTATTGAGAAAAGAGTTGCGCGTATACCATTGCTGCTGGTTTTTTGATCCTGCAGCGGCGTTGAAATAGCAGTCTGCGGTGTAACCCCCGCTTACCCACCCATTTCCCCACTGATGGCGTACTACGCGAGTAGAATATATTCTGCGGATTGGTGCGGCTTGTGAAACGGCCCATTTAAAGGTTTCTTCTTCATCGTAGGTTTCTGGACCGATAACCGAAAGGTTTTCTGCAGCCCGCCAAAAGGTTGTAGTGCCATTGCCGTCAGCATTGCGAGGCGGCGTATGCAGGTTGGATACCTGTACATCATAAGGAGTTCTCCCCAATCCTGCAATTTGTACGTAATAAGGTATTTTAAGCAAACCAGCGCCCTTGTAATCGCCAGGCTTAAAAAGGATGGCATAACGATTAGGACTGAACTCTTTTCCAAACAGCTGATCGTGGATGCCATTGATCTCGCGGCCAACGGATGCTAAGCTGTCAAATGGGCTATAGATACGTGTGTTTTCGCCAAATAATTCGATTTCCAAACCCAATTGGGCAATTTGCTGGTTATTGTCAAATACCTGGTAATAATAGTCGTACAGATTTCCTTTGGCTGTTTGATCTACAAAAGAAGTGTTTGAGGTGGTGCCTATGGTTTCGTATTTGCCAAAACGACCTTTTGCCCTCTTGACGGTATAGGTTGCTTTGGGATTTTTATCGCTTGTTTTTTTGCCAAAATTTAAAATCACCCGCCCATTCTTGATGATGGTTTCTTGGGTTTGGGCTTGCCCAGTTGAAATAAAAACGAAGAGGAGCAGCAATAAATTTAAAGCGAATTTTATCGCTCGGATGGGTTTGGTTGGTATCATCATAAAAAAATTAGGTTAAAAGCCAGATGCCTGTCAAGTATTTGTTAAATATAAATGAAATTTTAGCTTTGGCTAAATATGGAGTTGTATTTATTTTATGTTCAGCTAATTATGACTAAAGCTGGCCACTGCAGGCCCTTGCCTTTAGATGATAAAGGTGTGCAGCAATAGCCAAAAGAAGGTGATGCTGCAGACCTGTTTTTTTTGGAGGCGAGCTGTTCTGCCGAAGCAGTTTCTCGGATATCGCCGGTTAGCTCAATACTCTATAAGGGCAAGGTTGTTTATTAAGAAACATTAGACCTGAACCATGGCGTTAAATGTATACGATTGGCACGGATACCACGATTTCGGTGCCTTTTGGGCTAGAGTTGATCTTGATTGATCCGTTTAGGTATTTGGTGCGTCTGCGAATGGACTCCAGGCCCATGTTCGATTTGCTGTCGCCAGGCTTTTTTTCTGTAAGACCAATTCCATCGTCGCTCACCGTTAAGATAAGGTTATCGTTTTCTTCGTAAATCAAAATTTCTATGTTTCTGGCTTTGGCGTGCTTGATGATATTGGTAATGGCTTCTTGGATAATGCGCAGGAGTGCGATGCGGATGTCTGTTCCAACACCACTCAGCGAGTGATCGTCTATATGGATGGTCTTGTTATATTTGCCACTGGGCAGGGCGTTTGCTGTGAGCAATATGATCTGTTTTTCGAAAGAGAGCTCATGTTGCGTATCGGCAGCGCTAAACCATTCGTGGCTCTTGCTCCTTACGGTTTCATAGGTCTTTGCCATCTCGGTTCTAAGCGCAATGAATTTGTTTTTTAGGGAAGTATCTTCGATATCCATAGCCAGTACTTCAAGTTGGTTCCTAAAGGCCGCAATAGATGAAGAAAGGCCATCGTGCAGGTCTTGCCCCAGTCGCTGCTGTTCTTCCTTTACGGCTTGATGTTTAGCCTCTTCCATGGCAATAACCTGCATATTGGCCGCGCTATTAAGGGCTTCTACCTGTGCCCTTGCTTTTCGGCTGCTGTAAACCATAATCAGGTAAATGATCAGGATGAGAATTGAGGCCGAAACAGAAATCAGCACCAGCCAAAAGGTGCGCTGCTGTTTAATCTTCTCTGTTTTTTGAAGGGCGATTCCGGTATGTTCAGATTGGGTATAGGCATAAAGCAGGTCGCTTGATTCGGTAAGCAGGCTTGCCTCTAACTCCCGCTCATTTTTTAGCGCATCGCCAAGATAGGTATAGGCTCCTTTATAGTTTCCTTCGAGGGCCTGTAGTTTGGCTTTGAATTCGGCAAGGTCTGCACTTTGGCTTTTGCCAAAATTAGGAGACGATTCATATCTTGCAATATAAGTGCGGAGGCTGTCTGGATTTTTTAGGTTAAGGTAGTTTTCAATGCGAAAGCGAACCAGGTTAATATCGATAAAGTTTGTTGCCTGGTCTTTATAGGTGATTTTTAGGGCTTGCATTTTGTTTAGCAAGGCTTTGGCATCGTTATACCTGTGCTCAAAGTTGGCTACCGTATGCTCCATATCAACCATGAGCAGGTCATTGTAGAGCATCTGGCTTCTTTTAATCGGATACTTGTGCTGTATTGCCGTACCGATCTGCTTAGCCAAAAGTGCAGCTTGGCGTACCCCTGTAGTGTCGTTCATCCTCATGTAGCCCATTAGGGTTGGCGAAAGGATATACATAGCGTTTAAGGCCACCGCCTCGTCGGTTTTTTTTTGGCGCAAGAGCTCGGGCAGGGTTTCAAGGTATTTTCGCTCGCCTTTAAAAATGTCGATTACCTTGGCGTAAAGCTTTTGCTCCTGATAGATCCTGCATTTTTGCAACTGCTCTATCAAGGGATGCTCCTCACCGAGTTTTTTATATGCTGCAGTAATCTTTTCGGCATAATACATCGAAGCGCCTTTCTTTTTAAAGAGACGTGCATTGTTAAAAAAAAGGAAGTAATAGCTTACACGGGCACGGAGATAGGTCTCTTTGCTCCAGGCAATTTCTTCGTAAAGGTCTAGCAGGTCTACCAGTTCCTTGGTTTCAAAATGCTTTCCTTCAGAAAAGAGCTGGTGTGTGAGCGAATCGGCTTTGAGAAAATACTGTTCTGCCGATAGCCGGCCCATTTGGTAGGCCTTGTCTAGCTTGTAAAATTCATTTTGTGCATTTGTTTTGGTCTGGCCAATCGCTGTTTGATTGGCAAGGAGGAGGAAAAATACGGACAGGAAATAAAAAATCCTTGGGTAAGGGCAAAATCTGATGTTCATGGAATATAGGGAATCAATAGTTACAGATGGTGTCAGATCAGCTCCTGCTCGCGTGCATAAGACAACAGTTCTGTAATGGAATTGACGCTCACTTTGGCCATCATTTTGCGGCGGTGGGCCACAATGGTATGCTTGCTTAAGTGTGTCTGTTCAGCGGTTTGGGCAATAGATAATCCACGTGCAAAATAATGCAAAACCTCCAGTTCACGCGCTGTAAACGGTATCTTTTTGGATAGGTTGGTGCTCGAAGCAATCTCGCTGATTGCAGGAGAAACGTACTGGCCACCCTGGCTGATGATGGTGAGGCATTCGAGGATAGCATTAAAACCCGATGATTTGCTCACAAAGCCCTGAGGGCTGTAGCTTAGGATATTTGTAATGGCGGTTGGACTGATTACCGAGCTCATTACAATGATGGTAATGTGCTTGTTTAGCCTCCTGGCTTCGTTAATGAGGGGCAGGCCGTTTTTGTTTTTGAGGTAATAGTCTAAAAAGAGGTAAATGGGCAACTGGGAATGCTTGATCAGAAAATGAATTAACTCCCGTTCTTCGCTAAGGGTATGAACAGAACGGAAAAGCTCCAGTCTTTCGATAAGTGCCGAAAAAGAATCCGCAAATAGGAGATGGTCATCAAAAACAATTGCAATAGCTTCACTTTTTTTCATAAACAGGCTGAATATAGCAAAAGTACAGCCTTAGTTTCATGGGCAAGAGATCGGTAAAGTCATGAATAGCTAATTAATGCTATTGATATGGCCTACAATGACAATTTTTTGTTAGTTAACTTTTTTGTTGCTTAAGCTAAATCGATTTTTTAAGTAATAAATCTTTCTTCTTTTCTTTTATGCAATCGATAACAAAATAAGATCTTGCTGCCACTTTCCTCTTTTTTAAAGAAGTGAATAGCAAAATTGCTTCAATTTATGCTATTGTTTTTGCTAATGGATAGCAAATTTTTGTTATTCGCTTCAATAGCGTAGCATGATGTTGTTATAATGCGTATGTGCCTGACTCACTTAAGGATAGCAATGCTAATTTTAGGTAATTGGTAGGATCAGCATGATCACGGCTAAGAAAAAATAACGCACATCATCCCCAATTTTATGAACATACAATTACGATCTCAGCTGAGTGCGAAAAAAGCACCTGCTCATCAGCAACAACTAATTGGTTTAACATCAGGAAACGTCTTAGAAACAGGGACAGCAACGAGAACCAGAAATTTAAACAAAGAGCTTTTGTATCACCGTATAGCCAATGCCATGAAAAAAGCCATGTGCATTGGTTTGATGCTTGGCTTCCATACCTTGGTTTCGGCCCAACAAAAGGTAAAAGATGGTTCAGTTAGCGGTACTAATTTGCCAAACAAAGACGCCTTACTCGAATTAGAAAGCGCCAACAAAGGCATATTACATGCACGGGTTGCTTTAAGGCTTACTACAGATGCCTTCCCCTTGAGCGCACACGTAGCGGGTATGATGGTTTACAATACCGCCACGCAAAATGATGTGGCGCCGGGCATTTATTACAATGACGGTACCAAATGGGTACTTGCCAAAAGCACCGCAGGTACTTTGCATACGGCAAATATGTCGGGCACAACTGGCATACCGGGGATTCCTGGTCAGCCCGGAGGTCCTGGGGAAGGTGTTGTTATCGTAACGAACGACAGTGGAACTTATGTGTATCATGCATCAACCCAAACTTGGGTAAACATCAATGGGATAGCAGGCAAGGATGGAACTTCTGTTAGCAATGGAACTGGAGCACCTGGAGCCGGAATTGGAGCTAACGGAGATACCTATGTAGATAATAGTTCGGGTGACATTTATAGTAAACAAGGAAATACCTGGGTAAAAACAGGTAATATCAAAGGCCCGAAGGGAGATGCTGGAGTAGCCGGTTCCCAAGGCCCAGTTGGGCCGGCAGGCTCTAGCGGTGTAGCCGGTGCGACAGGCCCTGCGGGTCCAATCGGTCCGGCAGGTGCACAAGGAGTAGCAGGAGCAGTAGGAGCGACAGGTGCCGATGGCAAATCTGCCTATGAGGTTTGGCTAGTTACACATCCTGGAAAGACAGAAGCGGAATACTTGGCTTCACTAAAGGGCGATACAGGTGCGCAAGGAGTGGCAGGAGCAGTGGGAGCGACTGGTGCAGATGGTAAGTCGGCCTACGAGGTTTGGCTGGTTACGCACCCGGGAAAGACAGAAGCGGAATACTTGGCTTCGCTAAAGGGTGATACGGGTGCGCAAGGTCCGGCGGGTGTTGCGGGGGCACAAGGTCCAGCAGGACCAGCTGGTGCTACAGGTTCAACAGGTGCACAAGGCCCAGCAGGAGCAGTAGGAGCGACAGGTGCAGATGGCAAATCTGCCTACGAGGTTTGGCTGGTTACGCATCCGGGAAAGACAGAAGCGGAATACTTGGCTTCGCTAAAGGGCGATACGGGTGCGCAAGGCCCGGCAGGTGTTGCGGGCACACAAGGTCCAGCAGGACCAGCTGGTGCAACGGGTCCAATCGGTTCAACAGGTGCACAAGGCCCAGCAGGAGCAGTAGGAGCGACAGGTGCAGATGGCAAATCTGCCTACGAGCTTTGGCTGGTTACGCATCCTGGAGAGACAGAAACAGATTTTTTAGCTTCACTAAAAGGTGATAAAGGCGATATTGGTGCGCAAGGTGTGGTAGGAGCAACAGGACCAGCGGGTGTAACAGGTGCACAAGGCCCAGCAGGAGCAGTAGGAGCGACAGGTGCCGATGGCAAATCTGCCTACGAGGTTTGGCTGGTTACGCATCCGGGAAAAACAGAAGCAGAATACTTGGCCTCGCTAAAAGGCGATACGGGTGCACAAGGTCCGGCGGGAGCAACAGGTCCAATCGGCCCAATCGGTCCAACTGGTGCACAAGGAGCAGTAGGACCAGCTGGTGCTACAGGTTCAACAGGTGCACAAGGCCCAGCAGGAGCGACAGGGGCTGATGGCAAATCTTCCTACGAGCTTTGGCTGGTTACCCATCCTGGACAGACAGAAACAGATTTTTTAGCTTCACTAAAAGGTGATAAAGGCGATACGGGTGCACAAGGTCCGGCGGGAGCAGTGGGAGCACCAGGTGCAACGGGTCCAATCGGTCCCACAGGTGCGCAAGGTCCGGCAGGACCAGCGGGTCCCGCAGGGGCAGATGGTATAGATGGCGCTCCTGGTGCGCAAGGCGGGATAGGCCTGATTGTAGATGGTACCAATACTACTGTTACAGGTTCGGGCACAACAATTAATCCTTATAAGATCAATACACCAAGTGTAAATATCTACAACTCCAATGGTACCATAGGCACCGCAAACAGAACCTTAACCATGGGTGTTGGTGCTTCCCTTAAATTTGCCGATGGCGCTACAGGCGATGGCATCACCTTTCAAAAGGGAACGCAGATTTTGAAGGCATCGGCAGGAGGCAGGTCTTACGTACAATTGAATACCGGTACAGCACCCTTTAATTTAATTCTTGAAGACAACAGCAATGGCGCCCAGGTTAAGTCAGGATCTTTAACTATGGCTACACCTTTAGACGTTGGTACAATGGGTGCCGGTGCCTTAAAATTTACTACAAACGGCCTTCAAAGGGCGGCTATTACAGCTACGGGCAATATGGGCATTGGTACAGGTACACCCACCAATACTTTAGAAATAACCTCAACCGTTGCAAACACTTCTGGTTTAACCTTTACTAATTTAAAAAATACATCGCCGGTTACGGCAGGCGCTGCACCGTTGGGTATAGACGCCAGTGGCAAGGTAGTAACCATAGCAGCAGCAAGCGCTGCGGCAGAACCGTGGTATGTACAAGGCGGAACAACGCCTGCCAGTACCAATGCACAAAATATTTACCAGACCGGGAGCGTAGCCATTGGCAAAAATGCGGTGCAAACAGGGGCCTCATTAGATGTAGAAGGTGCAGTGCGCGGAGGTACTAATTTAGTTTTAGGCACACCTGCGGGCGCTGTTGGCGCTAATTCGGTAGCATTTGGAGAAGGAAATACCGCTTCGGGGCAGTCTTCTGGATCATGGGGGGCAAACAACAAGGCAACAGAGCTATATGCCACTGCCTTTGGATGGTTTAATAATGCCACCGGATATACTTCAACAGCATTTGGGGATAGTAATACAGCAGCAGGTCCTAATTCAACAGTATGGGGTTCATATAATACAACAAATTCAGCTGCTAGTTTTGCTACGGTTTTTGGAAACACTAATACTGCTTTGGCACCTAACACTACGGCATTCGGAGTAAATAATATCGCAGCTTCACAAAATGAAGTTGTTTTCGGACGCAACGCTGCCATCACACTGGGCACAATCAATACATTTGTTGATACTGATCCCTTGTTGCAAATCGGAAATGGGCTTAGTAGCGCCAACAGAAACAATGCATTAACCCTGCTTAAAAATGGATACATGGGTATTGGTGTTGATGGTATTGGCGCTATTGCCAAACCTACAGAACGATTAGATATAGGCAACGGAAACCTCAGGATCCGTGCAATCAATCTCAACTCAGGATCTGCTACCGACAAATTGGTCGTAGCTGATGCTGACGGCATTTTAAAAACGATTGATCAGTCTACTCTGGCTGGAAATGATTGGAAGCTTACAGGTAATGCAGGAACCGTAGACGGCACCAGCTTTTTGGGTACCACAGATGATATCCCACTTAATTTTAGGGTAAATGATGTTCAAGCTGGACGTATAGACCACCTCAAATCTAACGTTTATCTTGGTCAAAATACCCCTTCTGCAACTGGAACAGGGCAAGGAAATGTTGCCGTGGGGCAAGATGCACTGAAAGGCGGAGGTAATGTATCAAATAATCTCGCCATAGGAAGAAATACATTATCAGCAGCCTTGGATAACGGCGCAGATGCAAATATAGCAATTGGTAACTCGGTACTAAGTAATAATAAAGCAGGTACTGACAATACTGCAGTTGGTTTCTTGGCGATGACTAACAATACATCTGGTGTTTTTAATAGCGCCTTTGGAAGCAGTGCTTTAAATGGAAATACTACAGGAATGCGTAATGTTGCAGTAGGCTCTAATGCACTAACGGATAATACAACTGGTAATTTTAACAATGCATTTGGTCGCGATGCTTTAAACCATAATACAACTGGATCTAGGAACGTTGGCATCGGTTACCTTGTTTTGTCAGAAGTTACTTCAGGTAGCAATAATGTAGGCATTGGATATACTGCTGGAACAGGGATTAAAACAGGCTCGGATAACACCTTTTTAGGCAATTCTACAAGCGCAAATGGAGATTATAGTTATTCGACGGCAATTGGAGCAAATGCAGTAGTTGGAGCCAGTAACAGCATGGTGTTAGGCGCTGCTGCGGATAATTCAGGCGCTGTTAATGTTGGTATAGGTGTTAATGCACCAACCAATACCTTACATGTTAAGCCAGGTGCCGGTAGTAACCCTGCACGTTTTGAAGACCTACAGCCTGGTAGCCCTACAGATTTTTTTGTCGTAGCAGATGCCAATGGTGTTTTAAAAATTTTAAGTTCAACATCTTTTGCTGCTGCTTCATCAGCTGTAGTACCTGAGCCTTGGAAAGAGGTAGGTACCGGAAATGTAGCAACTTCAAATTCCCATAATATTTATCAAATGGGAAGTCTAGGTATTCAAACAGCTAGTCCCAACTCAACCTTAATGGTTCAAGGTTCGGTAAGCACGGCTATCAGGGTGATTACTGCGAATGACGAAGCAAAAAATGATGATTTTACCATTGTTAACAGGGCAACTGGACCTATAAATTTAATATTGCCCGACCCAACAACCTGCAAGGGGCGTATGTATAACATCATTAATAATGGAGCGGATGCAATTACCACTACTCGTTCATTTGAAGTATCAACTGGCCAGACTCAAAATTTTATTCCTAAATCAACTCAGGGCGTAAACGGCCCCAATCCAAACTTTGGTAATAAATACCTGATTCAAAGTGATGGTACAGTTTGGGTGTTGTTGCAATTAGGTTAACTGTTGTGAAGTAACGGGACAAGTTTAATATTGAAAGTGCCTTTAAAGACAAAGAATGAATAGATATTTGAAAAGCATATTGTTGCTGTGTTTGATAGCAGGCGCAAAAGCCAAAGCACAAACGGGTACGGGGAGCACCACGGTCGACAATTCGGCCGTTGCCGTAGCTGCAGGTACCACAGAACAGCGCTTTGCCGAGGGAAGCTATTTTGGCCCAAAGGCGAATTGGGTGATTGATGGGACGCTAGAAATCTACAGCAAAAATATTTGGATTGCTCCGGGGGCAACCTTTAGCGGTTCGGGCAAAATTGTGATCTACAATCCCGGCGACAACCCATTTTACTTGGACATGCCAGCGAGCGCGACAACGATAGACGGAAACAATAGTGCCTTTATCAATCTGCTGATCGAGCATCGAAATGCCGGCAATGCAATATTGACAGATGTTGAGGATCCGGGGTATGGAACGACGAATCCCTCTGGTGCTGCTTCGGCCTCGCTGAACATGGGAAAGGAACTTAGCCTGGCGGTTGATGGTGCAAATATGATACTTAACGGCCATAACCTTGTTTTTGACAGCAATGGCAAGATTACAGGCTACAGCGCCGATAGGATGGTGGTAACCGGCAACAGCATAACTGGCCATATGGTAAAAGAATATGCGGGAGCGAGCGCTTTTGTATTTCCCGTTGGTATAGCAGAAAGAGATTATACACCGGCCACCTTAACTACAAAATCGGCAGGCAAGCTATTCGTAAGCGTACAAGACTATGCCGCTGCAGCGCTTGGAGGCATCAAACCCAACACCGGAATGAACCGCAATTGGCATATCTATGCCGATGCACCACTACAGGCAGACGTTACTTTGCAACATAACCAGGGCACAAACGGATCGCTGTTTAAAGATGCTGTTGCAGGCATTGCACAGTATGTTGCTGTAAATAAATGGGACGTTGCCAAGAGCCTCCATCCGAATATTGGCATCCATACCCGTCTTAATATGGCAATGGCCACCAACCTAACAGACAAAAGCGTATGGTTCACCAAGTTTTCGGTTTCTGGCAACACATTGGCTATCCCCAACCTCTATACGCCTAATGGCGATGGTACCAATGATGCCTTTGAAATCCGTGGATTGGAACTGTTCGCAGAGAATGATATCACCATCGTTAACCGTTGGGGCAACGAGGTGTACAAGGCCAGCAATTACAAGAACAACTGGACCGGCGAAGGCCTAAACGAGGGCACCTATTTCTATGTGCTGAGAGTGAAGGAAGTTGCTGGTGGCGAGTGGCAGGTATTTAAGGGCTATATCACTTTGGTGAGGGCTTTTAAGAAGTAGAAGGAAAAAGGAAAAAGGTAAAAGGGAAGATGTAAGATGGAAAAGGGAAGAGGGGGCAGTAGTGGGGGCGTCTGGAGACGGGTGTTAAGCGTTGGGCATGGCTCGACTGTATAATTAACAGTTTTTTGAGCTTCACAAAAACAACCAATAAAATGAAACGATCAATCATAAAAAAGATATTAACGGCTGGCCTATTGCAGCTCGTGTTCGGTTTGGCCTATGGCCAACAGGATGCACAGTTTAGCCAGTACATGTTCAACGGCATTTACATCAATCCGGCCTATGCCGGCTACCGCGAGCAATTGAATGTGCATGCATTTTACCGGAGCCAATGGACGGGCATCAATGGTGCGCCACAAACCATGTCGGTAGCAGTTGATGCCATTGCCAACGACGGCAATGTAGGGCTTGCCTTGCAGCTATCGAGCGACAGGCTTGGTGCGCAACGTAACGAATCTGCCTATGCCAGCTATGCCTACCGTATTCGTACCAATGCAGATGGAAGCTCGAGATTAGCCTTTGGCATAGGTGTAGGTGCCGTGCAATTGGGTATCAATGGGGCGTTGCTGAACCCCAACGACCCTGAAATTTCCCAACCCTTGGGCATGCAGAGTACTATAGTTCCCGATGCCAGGGCCGGGGTCTACTATTCAAACGATCGATTTTATGCTGGCTTGAGTGCTGATAACCTTATTTCGCAATACATCGATATTGATAGGTACGCCTTTATACCCAAGCCAAAACCACATTATTACCTCACGGCTGGCGCATTATTCCCCATGTCGCAACATGTATTGCTCAAACCTTCTTTTTTGTTGAAGGATGACAGGGGTGGACCTACCAGTTTAGATATAAATGCTTTTCTGATCATGGCTGATAGGATATGGGTTGGCGGTTCATATCGCACGGGTGTAAAACTCTACAACAAAGACTATCTGCAGAATGACTTGAGCAGCCTTAACTCTGCAGTGGCTGCAATACAGGTATTTGCAACCAACAATCTTAGGATTGGCTATGCCTACGATTTCTCCATCGGACCCCTGCAGAGCTATAGCGGAGGTACGCACGAGATTTCGATCAGCTATTTTTTTAATAAACGAAACGCAAGGATGCTAAGTCCAAGATATTTTTAAAAGAAATGGAATTTACCCAGATGAAAAAAACGCTATTTATAGGTATCATTTTATGGAGTTTATCTACAAGCGTAATGGCGCAATACGTAGTGAACGAGGCGGATAAGCAATTCGAGCTGTTCAACTATGTAAAAGCAATAGATCTTTATGAACAGGCATGGAAGAAAAAGGAGGCTTTGCATACGGCCGAGCGTTTGGCCATGGCTTATCAGGCTATACAAAACTATAAAGAAGCCGAGAGTTGGGGTGCCATGGCTGCCAATATGCCAGGGAGTTCGCCTGCTGATAGGCTGAGCTATGCAAAAGCGTTGCTGGCCAATGGAAAATATAGCGAAGCCAAACAACAGTACCGTCAATATGCTGCCTTAGCAACAAACACCATCAGTGCAAAGCAGCTGGATACCTGGATACTTTCTTGTGATTCGGCCATGCAATGGATGCGCTCGCCAAAAGCTGTAAACATCGAAAACAGCAAGGCATTGAACAGCGCACAATCAGATTGGGGAATAACAGCAAATACTGGCGGTATGGTATTCAGTTCAGATCGCCTAACCAAGCTCGAAGAAAATAGAACCTCGGGCAACAGGCCTTTTCTTAAATTCGATGGCTCTAATCTTCCTAACAAAAATAGTTATGGCTGGACAGGCAATGGCTACTTTCGCCTTTATTTTAAAGACAAGGCACAAGATAGCGTTAGGCTGTTTCCGTTACCGGCACGAACAGATTACCATATCGGAGCGGTTAGTTTCAGTGCCGATGGCAACGAGGCTTATTTTACTTTAACGCAGATTCCGAAATTCAAAGGAGAAAGAAGCAAACTGGCAACCATTAATGTAGAAATTTATAGCAGCAGCAAAGATTCAAAAGGAGAATGGAGCAACCCAATACCTTTTGCCTATAACAAAGTAGAAGAATATTCGGTTGGTGATCCTTTTTTGTCTAAAGATGGAAACACATTGTACTTCTCTTCCAATATGCCTGGTGGTGCGGGAGGTACAGACCTTTATGCCTGTTTCCGTACAAATGGGGGAGCTTGGGGCAAGCCAATTAACCTAAAAGAAGTGAATACAGAGGGCAATGAACGCACACCAGCCTTTGATAATGATAACAACCTTTACTTTAGTAGCGATGGCCGTGTGGGCATGGGCGGCTTGGACATTTACCGGGCAAGCAAAAGCGAAAAAGATACAGGCATTGGTACAATAGAGAATTTGGGCTACCCAATCAATTCGCCACAAGATGATTTTGCCTTTAACCCTAACATGGACGACGGCAGGCTTTATTTTGCATCTAACCGGATAGGTGGCTTGGGAAGTGATGATCTATACAGCTATACCCAACAACAGGCACCAATAACACTACAGCTTCAAGGCATTGTTTACCACAAGCAAACGAAGATGCCTTTGGCAAATGCCATGGTTAGCTTGGCTAAAATAAACGGTAGCGACCTGAAGGTAGAAACAGACAGTTTGGGCAGGTTCAGCTTTGGTTTGCAAGAGGAATCAACTTATAAACTGACTGCGGATAAAACAAGTTTTAGGAGCGCTGAAGAGGAAATTTCTACCGTAGGCCTAAAAAAATCGGCCATACTCGAAAAACAGCTTTACCTAGAGCCAGTAGAAATCAATAAAGCAATCAGGTTAGAAAACATCTATTATGATTTTGATAAGGCCAACATTAGGCCCGATGCAGCCATTGAGTTAGATAAATTGGTGAAAATTATGAAAGAGAACCCTACCATTTGGATAGAGCTGGGCTCGCATACCGATAGCCGCGGCAACGATAAATACAACCAGTGGCTGTCGCAGCGCAGGGCCAATTCGGCGGTGCAATACATCATTGATAAGGGCATAGCCAAGAACAGGATTACGGCCAAGGGCTATGGAGAGAGCCAGTTGCTAAACAATTGTGCCACTGGGGTGAAATGTACCGAGGCCGAGCATCAGCTTAACCGAAGAACCGAATTTAAGATAACCAAACAGTAAAAAGAGAACAATATTGGCCATGTTAGACAGAGCATAACAAATAGGGATGTTTTTTATTTTTGTCTGCATGGCCCTTTAAAAAAAATCAAAGCTAAAACCTACTGAAGAGACGAATATGGGCTATACCTTAAGAAAAGCCGAGCCAAGTTGTGTTGGTTTAGCTTTAATGTTGCAAGAGTTTAATGGCTTTGAAACAGCAAGCGATGGTTTGCTTGCTCGTGTCGATATCGTTGTCGCAATTAACTATTATGGCGTAACGGAGCTGTTGGATACGATTGGAGAAGAAAGCCTGAGGGCTCACCTAGCATGCCTGAATGATGAGCGGAAGTAATCTGATTCATTAAGGTAGAGAAGCCTTTGGGGACACTGGCTAGGCAGGCTGTACAAAATTAGGGAGAAATGATTTGGATAGCTATATTCGCAAAGCCCTTGATTTGAAAAACAAGCCTCGCCATATGCATGCTGAAAACCTATTTTCCTACGGAACCCTGCAACACAAAAATGTGCAAATAGAGAATTACGGCAGAACGCTGGAAGGAAAATCAGATCGGCTAATTGGATATGAGCTGTCGATGATTGAAATTACCGATGCACAGGTTGTGGCCATAAGTGGTGCTTCGCGTCATCCTATCATTAAACATACAGGCATGGCTACCGATGCAGTTGAGGGCATGGTTTTTGAAATTTCGGCCGATGAACTGCAACGAACAGACGAGTACGAAGTTGAAGATTACAAAAGGGTAGAAGTTACATTAGAATCAGGGAAGAAAGCCTGGGTATACATCAATGCCTAGATTCGCCGTTACACCTATGGATAGGAGCTGAATGCCAAAAAGGTATTACTTAATTTAAAACCGAATTAAGGTCAAATCTTCTAATTTTGTGGTATGGCATCCAATCGTGTAGTGTTTTTAATCTTCAATAGCGTACACCTGCTTGACCTGGCTGGTGCTGTAACGGTTTTCTATGAATCAGGTTGCTGCGGAGAACAGTATGAAATGCTTTATGTGTCTCCCTATCCCAATCCGAACACTTCATCTGGCTTAGGTTTTACCAATATTGAACCATTGAATGCCGTAACCATTAATGCAGGTGACCTGGTTATTGTAGCCGGTATGGAGATTGCAAAATGGAACAGGGCCGACGATGCCTTGTGGATACCTTGGTTACAGGCTGCGGCAGCAACAGGGGCAACAATTTGTTCGGTCTGTACGGCTGCTTTTGCGCTCGCAGCAACTGGTTTGCTCGATCATCAGGATTGTACTACGCATTGGGCATGGACTTCGGCTCTTCAAAAAGCGTTTCCCCGTTTAAATGTAATCGAAAATAAGTTATTTGTACAAAGCGGTCGGATTTTTACCAGTGCGGGCATTACCACCGGAATAGACCTGGCGCTTTACCTGCTGGAAGAACGTCATGGCGCGGCTTTTGCCTGCCTGGTGGCTAAAGATATGGTTGTTTATATCCGCAGAGACGGTAAGGAGTCTCAAAACAGTATTTACCTTCAAAACAGGCATCATATTAATTACCAGGTGCACAAGGTACAGGATTATATTACCGGGCACCTCGATCATAAGTTGAGCATTGATGAGCTGGCAGCACAGGCATGCATGAGTCCAAGAAGCCTGACCAGAATTTTTAAATCGGCCACAGGGGTTACCGTCGGACAGTATATTCAAGGTTTGCGCATGGAGAAAGCCCGGCACCTGATGAAAGCCGCCTATAAGCCAGATTGGATAGCGAAAGCATGTGGCTATCAAAATGCCGCTCAATTGCGAAGAATAGCGAAAAAGTACCAAGTCTAGCTACTCAGGTATAAAATGGCCGGATTGGTACGGTATCTGTCCTGATTTGCATCTGCTGTTCTCTTAAATTTGCCTCAAATGATCTATTTATGAAACAGTTATTATTGTTGTTATTGCTTTTGCCAAACCTGTTGTTGGCACAACCAAAAGAATCTTTATACGCTTGTCCGCCTTGTAACAATACATGCGATACATTGACATTTGAAAAAGAAGGCATATGTCCGCATTGCGGGATGAAGCTAATCAAAAAAGATAAAGCGGAGGTAAAGGACCAACAAATTACCGTTTGCTTTTATTTATATGACGGGGTAGAGGTGCTTGATTTTGCAGGCCCGATGGAGGTTTTTTCGTATGCAGGATTTAAAGTAATTACGGTGGCAAAAACAAAAGCCCCCCTATTATCGCAAAGGGTATTAAAAATTCTTCCGGATTATAGCCTAGCAGATGCCCCACAAACAGATATTTTCGCTGTGTTTGGTGGCGATGATGAGGTAGCTGCGAATGATCCAGAAGTGATTTCATGGATCAAGTCGAGAGACAAATCTACGAAAAGCTATTTCTCTGTATGTACGGGTGCATTCATTCTTGGAGAAGCGGGCCTGCTTGATGGACTTACAGTAACTACCTTTCATAACAGCATTGAAAATCTGCAAAAGGCGGTGCCCAGTGCCAAGGTATTGAAGGATGTACGTTATGTAGACAATGGCAGGGTGATCACAACTGCAGGAATCTCGGCGGGAATTGATGGCGCGCTACACTTGGTGGCTAAACTCAAAGGCAAAGAAGCTGCGGCAAACATCGCCCGGCACATGGAATACGACAAATATGTAGCTGAGCAGGGAATGGACCTTTCTACACAGACAGATACCAAAAAGCAATAACATCAATGGCTACACCTGCGAATAGGAAGTAGGGGCCAAAAAGGTATTGCTAATTTTAGAGATCGTATGGGCATATTGGGGATCTGAAACCAATCTTTTCCATTCGGGATCAGCTACAAAGGCTCCCCAACCCTTGTCGCGTTCTTCCATGCTGTTGCAGCTGATGAGGTAAGTGAGGCGAGGAAGCTTGTCGCCGGCGATTACCTCTCCACAGAACACGGGATTCAGCTTTGCCCTTTTAAAAATAGGAAACTCCCCATCATGGAACATCTTGATCTTTCTTCTCACGGCGTCTTCGCTGTAGCCTTCATAGGTTCTTAATTCAAATATCCTCGATTTGCCCGTAGGAACAACCATTGCAGGCCAGCCGTCAAAAGCAATGAGCAGGGAAGAGGTAAAGCGGCTATATAAGGCATTCTCTACAGCTAGGCTGTGATAAGCTGCGCTGTTTTTGATATAGGCTGCATCTGCCTTTACCTTTGTGTCTACAGCAAGATAATTTTCAAGAGACGAATAGGGCGTGAGCAAATAAAACTTGGCTGGTTCCGAAGGATTTAAATCCCTGAATACGCCCACTGTTTTTACCCCATATTTATTTAAGGCGGGAATAAGCGCTGTCTTAAAGTAGTTTTCGAGTTGCGCCTGATCGGCACCGAAACGCATCTCATATTCGCGCCATTCGTATACTTCCTTTTGTGCCGGATACTTTTCGGTAGCTGTTACCGAGTTGGTGGCTACTGCTAAACCTGCGGCAGCTGTAAGCGATGATTGGAGGAATTTTCTGCGTTGCATATGGATGATGATTAAGGTGAATGTTCTTTTCGGAGCTAACGGTCATAAAAATAAGGCTACTCAATTGCTAATGAAATACTTGTTTTCCTGTATTTTTTATAGAAATGCTCCAACAGAAAACTGCTGGCTCAAATTATAAAATGCCCTAACTTTGTGGCTAGGATTTCGATGCGTTACAGCTAATAGCTTCACAATTTTCAGGTCTTTGCTGTAACAAAACCAAAACCACTTCATCGAAAATAGCAAAATGAAAAGACTATTACTGATTTTATTCACTTCCATTGTCTCTTATGTAACTGGATTCGTCGTCTTTTCATTTGCCTACTGGAAGGATTATTTTAACATGCCTGCTTCCAAAATCATTGCCGATATACTGATCAACCTGTTGTTTTATGCAGCCATCGTAGAGTTGAGCCTCTTCATCAGCAAAAGATTGAACAAAAAGATTTCGTGGATGGTAAGTCCCGTTAAACGCCTGTTCATCGAAGCGCTGTACCAGGTGCTAGGCGTATTGTTCATTATCATTTGCCTGGCATCCGTTTACCAGGTCTTTGCCGGTTTTTTAAGTAAGTTCTCCCCAGCAGTTGGTTTGCGGGAAGGATTTTATACACTTATTTTAGTCATATTTTGGGCTTTGATGATCAGTGCACTAAACACGGGCGATTACCTGTTGAAAAATTGGCGGACCGAAGCTTTAAAATCGGCCGAATTTGAGATCAAGGCTGCACAAGACAAACAATTGCGCTCTGAAATAGAATTGCAGGCCTTAAAGCTCCAGCTCGACCCTCATTTTGTATTCAATAACCTGAGCGTGCTTTCTGAACTGATATTAAAAGATCAGCAATTGGGCTATGAATACACCATCAATTTGACGAAAGTTTACAGGTACCTGTTGGTCAATTCAAAAAAGAAGCTGGTTACCCTGCAAGAAGAGCTCAAATTTTTGGAGGCCTATCTTTTTTTAATCAAGAACCGAATGGGGGAAGGCTGCGTATTTCAGGTCAATATTGAGAAAGCAAAGCTCAACATGCTCATTCCACCGATTACGCTTCAATTGTTTATTGAAAATGCGCTGAAATATAACCGTACAGAAGCCGAAGATCCCTTGGTGGTGAAGATCTTTTCAAGCCACGACGACGAATTGGTGGTGAGCAATAACTTGTTGCCTTTGATCAAAAAGCCAGATTCTACAGGGATTGGACTGCAAAATATCATAGATCGCTATGCTTTGTTAAGCGATAAAGCCCCTGTGATAACAAAAAACGAAGAAAGCTTCACCATAAAAATACCGCTTATCCCTTATATATGATCAAGAAACTATTGATTTTGGAAGACGAAAAACCGAACTCGGATCGGATAGAACGGTTGCTGTTGGAACTCAGGCCAACCGCAGTGGTTGCAGGCGTATTAACGAGCGTGAAGAAAACGGTAGATTGGCTTGCGAAGAATGAGTGTCCTGATTTGATCATCATGGATATCCAACTGGCAGATGGGCTGAGCTTTGAGGTTTTTAACCTGGCAGATGTGAAATGTCCGGTGATTTTTACGACTGCCTATGATGAATATGCGGTAAAGGCCTTTAAATACAACAGCGTAGACTATTTGCTTAAGCCCATAGAAAAGGAGGAACTGGAAGCCGCTATTCTAAAGCTGGAGCATGGCATGCAACAGGCTTATCAGCAGGCTCCCCTCATCGAAGAGCTGCTCAGCTATATGCAGCCAAAGGAATACCGCAGGCGTTTCTTTTTGCCCTATCGGGATGGCTATCGCAAAATCAATGTAGAAGATATTGCCTTCTTTTATTCTCATCTCAATATCACCTATGCACAACTGACGAGTGCGGAAAAAATAGTGGTGCCACAAACGATGGAAACCTTGGAACGCGAATTGGAACCCAAAAACTTCTTTAGGGTTAACCGTCAGTATATCGTGCACGCCAATGCCATTGAAAAGGTACATAATTTCTTTAATGGCAAACTGAAGCTCAAGCTGCAAAATCATGAAGAAGAAGAAGTGATGGTGAGCAGAACAAAAGCGCCCCTGTTTAAAGCCTGGCTAGATTATTAAGCGCCAAATCATTTCAGCACCTCTTATCGGCAATTCACTCGGCATTTTTGCTGTTTCACTCAGGAAGTCAAAATAAGCAGCCTGGGTCCAATCTAATTTTGTGCCATCAAATTCATAATAAACAAGATTGAAAAATGAAAAACACAAACACAATGGCATTGGCAAACGCAAGGATTGGAGCAGAAACTCAAGGTACAGGCCTATTTGCCGATCAAAAAATCGAAGTTCCCAATCATCAAAAAAAGAAGTTTGAACTAGAAGGCCGTATGATAAAGATCCTCCTGGCTCTTTTTGTGCTGTTGGCATTCGCCCATAATGTTTCGGCCCAAAAAACAGCGGTGCTGAATGCCTTTGCTAAACACGGTATTGATGCTGGTATCCTCAATCCGGACAATGTTCAGGAGCCTGAAGATTACGCCTTCGACTTCAAACAAACAACCATAACTGCAGGCAAAACAAATGTAATTGTAGCCAAATTTGATCCAGCCAATCCAAAAGCAGAACAGTGGACGGTAATTGCCGTGGATGGGAAATCGCCGTCAAAAGGGGATATCAATTCCTTTCGGAAAAACCAAACGAAATCGCAGGCTTCCAATCAAGCTGATGATGCGAGCTACAAGATTGAAAAAGAGTCTGCAGACTTTCTGGTTATCAGTTATAAGCCAGCTATCGCCAGCGTTCCAAAAGATGCTGCTTTTATGAAAGACTGCAAAATGTTCATGACCATCAACCTTAAAACCAAGAAAATGGAACAGGTACAGGCGGTAAACGAAAAGCCCTTAAAAATTAAGATCCTTACTGCCGATAAGTTCGATTTGACCATCAAATACACGAGAAACGAACAGGCGAAACGTTATTTTCCGGTAGCGCAAGACTTGAATATGCAGGCTAAATTTATGGGTCAGGCGGTTAACGTACAAACGCTTACCGAATATTCAAACTATACCAAGAAGTAATAAAAATCATTAAATCATATTTTTTTGTGGAGACCCGTAGGGGTAACAGCATCAGTTGTTGTCATATTCTCAAATCACACAAAAACACAAATTAAAAATTATGAAAACTAACAAGTTTTATTTAATGATTGCCTTGATGGTATTGGCAACTCTTGCGGTTAAAGCGCAAAACCCTGAAACAAGCTTTGGCTTAAAGGCTGGCTTAAGCTATACTAAATTGCCAACCAGCTTCAATGCCATTACCGACAAAAAAGGAAAAGTAGGCTATAATTTCGGCGCATTTGCCAGGGTTGGAAATGCCTTGTATTTTCAGCCGGAGCTTAACTATGTAACTTTTAAAAGTTCATATAATTATGCTTCACAGGTGTATACGCCAAAATTCCATCAGCTCAATTTGCCGTTGATGGTAGGCTATAAGCTCATCAATACCGATGCCTTGAACCTGAGGGTTTCGGCCGGCCCCGACCTCAACTATACGCTGAACAAGGCCGCTGGTCCAGCAGGTTTTGATTATAAAAAGCTGAATGTGGGTGGCGTAATGAACGCTGGGGTTGATATTGGCAATTTAACTATAGATGCACGCTACAGCAGAGGCTTTACCAAAATAAACAAGCAGCTGCAAGAAAAAACGAACATCTATAATCTGTCTCTCGGATTAAAGGTTTTTTAACCAGTATCAAGCTACAGAAAAGGGAAATAGAAATATTTCCCTTTTTTATTGACTAAAATTCCTTTTCCCTAAAATCAAGTACAGCTATTCGTTGGTAATTTTCAAGTTTTTCCAATGGCCTCCAGAGCCGTTTCCCGCCCAATAACCAATCATTTTTCCGGCTGGTTGTACCAAAGTTTGTACCTCAAGGGCTGCTTGGCTATTCCCGTTTACATATACGCTTATTCGATCTCCATTTACCTTTATTTTTACATGAAACCATGCATTGGGATCAGGTGCAGGCGAAATAGGTTGTTCGTATTTGTTAGGGAATTTTTCCCGAAGTAGGGGCCAATCGTATTTGGGCAGGGCAATGTACTGTACAGCATGCGATTTCCTCACCGGATCGTTGGCACGAAAATTAAAGGGCCTGAAATAGATACATTGATAAGTCGTATCGTTGAGCCCATGAAAGGCGATGCCCACAAAGCTGCGTTGAAGCATATCCTTTCCTTTTACATCAAATTCAATCGTACCATTGGTAAATGCTTTATTTTTTAGCCAGGCGATGCCCGTGCCTTCTACTTCATTGAGGTAGAGTGCACCCGATTGCTGATCAATGTTCAAGATGCGGTTAACTACCTTCAGCTGGTTGCTTACATCTTGGGCTCGAACGCTTTCCCTGCCTGCGATGTTGGCCAGCAGCAAGAAGACAATTCTTAAAAAGGTTCTTTTGGTTAGGGCTTGAAAAAAAACCAGGAGATCATTTGCTGTTTTTGTCATAATTGTTTTGATTTAAATGAATTAGTTTCGGCAAATTTGGATATTAGTTAAACCAAGACCTATGCAATGCCACGCCAAACGCGTGCAAACACGTGCAAGTCTATAAATGGTTGATAGAGAATGAATAACAGTTCGGAATTGCAACAACTTCAGCAATGCTTGGAATTAATAGCAAATAAATTCAATCGGGGCAATAGCGCCGAATGGACAGGCTATGATTTTGAAAAACTGAGCATCGAAATCCTGGAAGCTACTGGAGTTGTTCTGAGCGTAACCACTTTGAAGCGTCTCTGGGGCAGATTGAAATACACCAATATGCCTACGGTTACCACTTTAAATACCTTGGCAAAATTTGCGGGATTTAATGATTGGAGTGATTTTAAGCAAAGCCTAAATTCCGAAAGAAAGGTCAAAGCTGCTGAAAATCCTACAAACGGAAAAAAGGCCTGGAAATGGCAAAACTGGCTTGTAGCTGTAGTGCTGTTGCTAGTGGTTGCTTGTACATTGCTCTTATCAAAAATAGATACAGAGGCCCAAGTGGACAATTCAAGCTATCAATTCAGCAGCAATAAGGTTAAAACAGAAGGTGTGCCCAATTCAGTCGTCTTTAATTATGATGCAACGGCAAGTGACGCCGATTCTGTATTTATTGCCCAATCGTGGGATGTAAGCCGTAAAGTATCGGTCAGTAAAAACGAGCACACTTATTCTACCATCTATTACAATCCGGGTTATTTCAGGGCGAAGCTAATGATAGGGAAGAAGATTGTTAAAGAACACGATTTGATGATCTCTTCGGATGGTTGGTTGGCCATGGTTTATAAGAACGGAGCCGTACCGCTCTACTTTAAAAAAGATGAAGTGCAAAAAGACGAGAAGGTAGAAGTGGGGCAAGATTTGTTGTTGAAATACAATGTTACCTTGCAGCCTTCTTTGCCTTCAGTGCGTTTTTTTAACGTAAAGGACCTTGGTGGACTGAAAAACGACAATTTTGTTCTTGAAACCACCCTAAAAAGCGATTTTAATCAGGGTACAGGAGCCTGCCAGCAGGTAAACGTTATGATATTGTGCAAAGGCGATATGATTTCGATCCCACTTTCTTCTAAAGGTTGCATAGGCGATTTGGCTTTGCGGGCTGTGGGCCGAGACATAGAAAGTAAAAATGCCGACCTTTCTAAATTTGGCTGCGACCTGAACCAATGGGTAAAAATAAGGGTAGAAAGCAAAAACAGACAAATGCGCTTTTTTGTAAATGATGTAGAAGCCTACTCATTGAGCTTTGCCCGCGAAAGCAGCGAGATTGTTGGCCTGCAGTATCGTTTTAATGGCACAGGTGCAGTTAAAGACACCAGATTTATAGAAAATGGAAAGCCAATTGATCTTAAATAACAGGTGGAAATAAACCAATAGTGCTATCAAAAAAAAGTCTCGTATCGACTGGTTTGTATAATTTTTTTGAGGAGATTAATTTAATTTTTTATCTTTGCCCCAATTCCTGATTGGTTTAACGTATTAAATATCAAGGAAAAATGACAGCGCAAACTTACATATCGCCCCTTTCGCTCATTGCCTAATTAGGCAGCTGTTCTCCTATCAATATATTTTATTGGAATAAATTGCACTGCATAGTGCCGCTGCCGCTATTTTATTTTTTTGTCGAGCGTATCAAAAGGGTATATCCTTACTCAAGGACGAATAGTGATCCAAAATTAATTTATCAAATTTTGATTGAAGTCCAATGGACCCACATGAATGCTTGTGCCGTATCAGATCGGCAAGGCAAAAGAAAAGACTGGTCAAAAAAGACCATGATAAGCAACTCATTTATTTAAGCAGGCGCAGAGATGAGCTTTGGCAACAAAAAGTAAAGCTGCCACTGGTACCACTCGAGCAACCATACCAACGTGGATGGAAGCGTTTTTTTGTACTGAGAGATGATGTAAAGCATAGCCCAAGGGCTGAGTTTTATGCCAATTTACTTGTTAAAATCAACACTGTTCAATACGATAAGGATAAAGCTTTTAAACGCAAGAAACGTCGCAGAGGGCGCTACGGATATGAATCGAGAAGGCAAATGCTTCGCGATTTCGATCCTTATGCTTGGGAAAGGAATAGAATGGAACTGGTTGAACAGGAAAGAGCCTGTTTTGTATGCATAGAGAATTTCAATTCCAGAAATGGCCGTGGTGATTCGAGGTATGTATTTGCAGAACCTTGGCGCTTTGTGCTCAAGGTAGAAGCGCATATGGTTACGCACCAAAAAATGATTGATGTTGCGATCGAAAAAGAACTGGCAGGTATTGATGTGCATATCCAAAACCATTGTTTGGCACCACGGATGAATTTATTAACCCATGGCCGACACTACAGGTGGAGAGGCTGGCATGAAGAACCTGTCAAACACATTAACAAAATTAAAAACATAACCAGGTACGTCGGTAACGATGGCTACCTGGAATTATACACATAAGCCATATGGGCAATTTAAGAACAAAAGATTTAAGTAAAATAGGCTATCATAACGACCAATTAAGAAGTTTGGTGATTATGGTAGCTGCAAAGAATTTCAAGCACCATAGCAAGCAGGAATTGCTGGCTTTGCTGGTTGAGATTAAAAATGATCCAGCAGCATTTCTGGATAACGAATTAACAGCTAAGATAGCAGAGAAGATTATAGGCAAAACAGACAAGCCTACTTTTAAAGCCTATGAGCTTAACGAAGAACCTGTGGCCTGCAAAGCCTATGGGGGTAAAGGCATAGAAACCTCGGCAAAAAAGCAGATGGAACTGGCCAATCTCTTGCCCATAAGCGTTCAGGGTGCTTTAATGCCCGACGCACACATGGGCTTTGGCTTGCCTATTGGCGGTGTTTTGGCTACAGATAATGCGATTATTCCTTATGCCGTTGGGATGGATATTGGCTGTAGGATGGCGCTATCGATCATTGATGAAAGCGAAAGTTTTTTTAAGCGCTATGGCTATCAGGCTAAGGTAGCTTTAAAGCAACATACGCATTTCGGTATGGAAGGCGGATTGGAACGAAGACAAGAACATGAAGTATTGGATAACAGCTTGTTTAATGAGCTTGCATTTTTAAAACCTTTGCATGGAAAGGCAGCAAGGCAGCTGGGCTCATCGGGCAATGGAAACCATTTCGTAGAATTTGGCGAAATTGAGCTTTTAGACCATAACTCGTTGGGTTTGCCAGCTAAAAAATACCTGGCTTTATTGTCGCATTCGGGCAGCAGGGGATTGGGATCGGCCATTGCCAAGCAATACACCCAAATTGCCATGAACACCTGTAAGCTACCGAGAACGGCACAGCAATTGGCTTGGCTCGGCCTGAACAGCGAGGCTGGGCAAGAATACTGGCTAGCTATGACATTGGCCGGCGATTACGCCAAAGCCTGTCATGATTTGATCCATGCCAATGTGCTCAAATCCTTGGGATTAACGGCTTTGCAGCTGGTAGAAAACCATCACAATTTTGCTTGGAAAGAGCAGTTGGCCGATGGCAGACAGGTTATTGTGCATCGTAAAGGAGCCACGCCCGCACATGAGGGCGAGTTGGGCATTATTCCGGGCAGCATGGCCACGCCAGCTTATTTGGTAGCAGGCAAGGGCTGTAGCGATGCCTTGTATTCGGCTTCGCATGGGGCAGGAAGGGCCATGAGTAGGCAAAAGGCAAAAGATAGCATGACCAATTCGGCCATGAAAAAAATGTTGGCCCAGGCTGGTGTCACTTTAATTGGTGGTACGGTAGAGGAAAATCCGCTGGCTTACAAGAACATTGAAAGCGTAATGGCTGCCCAACAAGAACTGGTTTCAGTACAGGGTCGGTTTTTTCCAAAAATTGTGAGGATGAATAAGGAGTAGGTATGAAAAAGACAATGATACAAATTACGGCAGGCAATGGACCGGCAGAATGCTGTCGGGTAGTAGCTTGCGTGCAAAGCCTGCTCATTAAACAAGCCAAACAGCTGGGAATCCAATTGGGAGTATTAGAAAAAGAGGCTGGAGAACTGAAAGGTACCTTGTCATCAACCGTTATGTTGGCTACCGGCGAGAAGCTGGATGCCTTTGTGAAGGAATGGACGGGCACCATCCAATGGATAGCCCAAAGTCCTTACCGCAAATTCCATAAACGCAAAAACTGGTTTGTGGGCGTCAGTTCATTTCAGGTGCCTGAAGTAATGAATTGGGATGCGAAAGACGTGAAGTTTGAAACTTGTCGTTCATCTGGCCTTGGCGGACAAAACGTTAACAAGGTAGAAACAGCAGTAAGGGGAGTGCATTTGCCCTCAGGTATTCAGGTAATGGCGATGGATAGCCGATCGCAGTTGGCGAATAAAAAGCTTTGTCTGGCTAGGCTTCAACAAAAGATAATGCTTTGGCAAACCGAGCAGTTATTGGTCCAGCAGCAAAGCCAATGGTTGGCACATCATGGCTTGATCAGGGGAAATCCTGTTAAAACCATTAAACAGGATCTTTTTTAATCTAGACTTGGTGATCTATTTTTTTACATCTGCTTTGGTTAGGCTATTTATGGTTATTTTAACTATTAATTAACTTATTTAATCAATTAAATCATGAAAAAGCTATTTACTGTATTTACAATGGTTGCTGTTTTGGCACTAGGTATGAGTCAAGCTGCAAATGCTGCCGATGGACTGATCAAGAAAAAAGGAGAGGCAGTTTCAAAAAACTTATCCTCTTTTTATTCGTCAGGAGTTTTAATTGGACCAGGTACAGATTATTATTCATCAACAGGCACCGTATTTTTGGCTTGGGGTGGAGATCCGCTACCTGCCGGTGCTTATTATTATATTGATGATTATAATGTGGAATATCAAAGTGCTGGATTTCCCGGTAGCGAAGGCAATACCATTAATATTCCCATGTCTGCTTTTGGTGGACCGGGTACTTATCAGGTAGGCATTGTTTATTGGGACGGAGGAATTATCTATAATTACGTAGTGCCCATTACGGTTACTTTGCTTTAAACCGAAGTTTAGCTTAAGCAATTATCCATTTGAAATTTAACTCTTTAAACTTTAAAATCATGAAAAAGCTATTTACTGTACTAATGGTTGCTGTTTTAGCCTTAGGAATAGGTGAAACCGCAAATGCAACTGATGGATTAATGAAAAGAAAAGCCGAGGCGGTTGCAAAAAAGACTTTTCTTTTTGACCCCGAGGGGACGTTGTCGGGGCCAGCCCCACAAGCTTACTCCTCAACTGGAAGTATAGCTCTTTATTGGCTAGGAGATCCACTTCCGGCAGGTGCTTATTATTACATTGATGACTATAATGTAGAGTATCAAAGTGCTGGAAGGGCAGGTAACGAAGTTGGAGGAACCAGTATTCCCATGTCTGCTTTTGGTGGTCCGGGCACTTATCAGGTAGGCATTGTTTACTGGGCTGGTGGCATACTGCTCGCTTATACCTTGCCTATTTCGGTTACTTTTTACTAACAAGCAATTTAAAATCGAAAAGCAAAAAAACATCCACAATTGTGGATGTTTTTTTAATGCCTTTTTTAGAATTGTTTGAAATGTATAATTATTGCTTTGAATCTTATAGTCGAAGTTTAGCCGATAGGTTGTAGCTTTGTTTATAACAAAACTTAATTAATAATTTATGATACAAGCCAAAGGTTATGCAGCACAAACTGCAACAACAGATTTAGCTCCCTGGGATTTCGACCGTAGGGAAGTAGGACCTCATGATGTTCAACTAGAAATATTGTACTGCGGGGTTTGTCACTCAGATCTTCACCAAATCAAAAATGACTGGTTTCCGGGTATTTTCCCAATGGTGCCAGGCCATGAGATTGTGGGTAAGGTAATTAAAGTGGGCGACCATGTTAAAAAGTTCAAATTAGATGATTTGGCCGGCGTAGGCTGTATGGTTGATTCTTGCCAGGTTTGCGAAAACTGTAAGGATGGATTGGAGCAATATTGCCTAGAAGGAAATACACAAACTTACAATAACAAAGACAGACAAGGCGTACCAACTTATGGCGGTTATTCAAATACCATCGTAGTACGTGAAGAATTTGTATTGCACATTTCTGATAAATTGCCATTGGCTGCTACGGCGCCATTGTTGTGTGCAGGTATTACCACTTATTCGCCTTTGCGCCACTGGAAAGTAGGAAAAGGCCATAAATTGGCAGTGCTGGGCTTAGGTGGTTTAGGCCACATGGGTGTGAAGTTTGGCGTAGCATTTGGTGCCGACGTTACCGTATTGAGTACTTCTCCATCAAAAGAAGCTGCTGCTAAAGAACTAGGTGCCCATCACTTTGTAGTAACCTCAGATCCTGCACAATTGGAAGCGGTTAAAGGCTCGTTCGATTTTATTTTGGATACGGTTTCTGCAGAGCATGATATGAACATGTACCTGTCGCTTTTAAAAACCAATGGAACGCATATTTGCGTAGGTGTGCCATCTGAACCTTATGCCGTACAGCCGTTTGCGCTGTTGGGTGGTCGTAAAAGTTTGGCAGGTTCTGGAATTGGAGGCATTCCTGAAACTCAGGAAATGCTTGATTTCTGTGCCGAACACAATATCGTTTCTGATATCGAACTGATCGACATTAAAGACATCACTGCATCTTATGAAAGAATGCTAAAAGGCGATGTGCGTTACCGTTTCGTAATTGATATGGCAACGCTTTAAGCTGAACTACACTGAAGGCCTCTCATGCAAATGGGGGGCTTTTTTTGTTTAGCTAGGGGAAGTGAAATGTAAGAGGTGAAACGGAAGATGGAAATGACTAGTTGTATTGAATTTTTTCAACATTCAAACTTTCCAACATTTAACAATTGCAATAATTCAGGAATAAATCCAACAGTAAAATCGCTTGTTTTGATATTCAAAGCTTTGCGGGTGTTTCGTGCGTTAGGCTTTTGGCATCTTTCACAAAATGGGAGAAATCGGTATAGCCTAAATCGGTATAATTGCCCGAACTGCCTTGTGCGCGGTAATGTTTAAGTCCCGTTTTGAGGCGTAGGATTTTAACACATTGCTTAGGCGATAAGCCCAGTACTTCTTTAAAATAGCGGTTGAGCGTAGGTACTGAAAGGCCTATTTGTTGGCCAATTGCTGTAGCTTTTAGTACATGTGCCGTATTGTCCATCAAATCCAAAGCCTTTTGTACAAAATCTAGCTTTACAGAATTTGAGTGTTGGGTTTTAGGGCACAAGTAGGCTTCCATCACAGCTGTTCTGCTAGCAAAATCTGGTGCTTTGCAAAGATCTTCTAGTAGCGATGCCGGCAAATGATGGCTTACATCCAATTGCTTATCGATAAGTAGTTCGGGCTTAATGTTCCATAACTGTTGCAGCATGCCAGGCTTGAATTTAACTGCAAATTCCTTGGCACCGGCAGGATAAATACAGCTGATGGCTTCCGTTAAATTACCCAATATTTTTGGTTCGCTTAAGGAGTATGGTATCGAGCCTGAGTGATTGTAGATTTGTTTTTCGAAGGCGGTAATTGGAACAGCAATGAGCGTATTCAAACTAGGCAATGCCACAATAGAAAAATCTCCGGGATGTTTCGGTGGAACGGCTATTTCAATGTAATATGCCACCAAATGCGACAGCTCTTTTGCAGGATAGCGTAACTGTACACAACTGGAGGTTTCCTGCTCAAAAATTACTTTAGCCTTTTTCATGCTTAAAGCTTAAATAATGCAATAGCTGTACGCCAATAGCACTCGTAAAAAGGCGTTCTTTGGTGTTTCCCAACAATTGCTGCGTCCAGTCTACCAAGCCTCCATCGCCAATTTCAATCGTTTCGTTATCCATGCTGATATAGGTTTTGAATTGCAGGCCCTTGTAATAGCTTTGAGTCTCGTTTCTTTCTTCCACACTTACTGGAAAGCTAAAATTTTGTTGCTGCAGGTATTCGCTGCAAGCCTTAATCAGGTTTTCTCCATTTTTATAGCCGTTTAAAGGAATAATCGAGAAACGGATCGCCTCAATGCCATAGTTCTCGATCAATAATTTAGCATGGGCATTAAAGTGCTGCAACGGTGCTTTTTGTTCGAATTCAAAATTTCCCTTGTCGCTTCCGGCGCTTACCAGGCATCCCATGGAAAAATGTGGGGTATGTGCCGGACTTTTTAAGGCACCTGTTCTCAGCAGGCGGATTATACTTGTATATTGATAGGGCTCTTGGAGCTGTTTTGTCTTTTTAAGGTGAGCGTAATGCAAGGCCAATGCATTGGTAGGATCGGCTTGTACCTCGCTGTTTCTTAAGGCCGAAAGTATTTTCTGCTGTGCTACGGTAGCCACTACCGAACAAGAACCTAGTTGGGCCACTGGTGCCAGTTCTACAGGTTCAAAACCTAAACTAGCCCATAATTTCAGAACATTGAGCTCTTGTTCCTTAAGCCTAATTACATTGACTTGAGCCGGTTTTACCAATCGGTTGGCTTCATATTGCTTTAACAAGATTGGTGCTGCTATCTGTTTGAGCCTTTGGTCAAAAACCTCCAATAACAAAGAGTTGAGATCGGCACCATTCAGGTTTTCGGCCAATAGCCTGATCAAATCTGGATACCCAAGCTTTGCTGCAATATGTGTGGCTATGCTTTTGCTCATTGCTGTTTTTCCCATTCGGGCCTCAAAATGCGATAGAGGTAATCGTCTATCGTTTTGCCGTTTTTGAGTACGGACGATTTCTGGATGGCTTCTAAAGTAAAGCCACTTTTCTCCAGCACTTTCATGGAAGCTTTATTGTGTTCAAAAACTCCTGCAAATACCCTAAACAGGTTTAATTGGGTAAAGGCATAATCGATGAGCAGCTTTACGGTTTCCGTAGCAAATCCCTTGCCCCAAAAAGGCTGGCCCAGCCAATAGCCAATTTCGGCATTATTTCTATAAACGTCGCTCTGCGGAACTACACGCGCAATGCCGATGAACTGCTCATCCGAGTAAATGGCGAAAACATGTCCCAGCAAGCCTTGTTTATCCAATTCGAGAAATTGCTTGGCATTGTCAATCGAATAGGGCGAAGGAAAAACGTCTCTCAGGTTTTGGGCAATTAATGGGTTGTTGGCCAAAACCTGGATTTCTTCTGGACTTGCGTTCTGTATGTGCTGTAAAGTTACCATGCAACAAAAATCGGAAATTGTCTTTCAAAATCTGGTGTAAAAATCGCTCAATTTTCAATTGGAGGTTTTTCGGTTCTCAATTAACAGTTCAACAATCGAAAGTTGCCAAAACTTGCCATGGATGATCACCCTCTTGAGCAATAAGGCTAATTTTGTCAAAACTTAAAAACCTGGGCAGTTCTACTTGTCTAATTTCTTCAAATAGGGTATCGGTACAGGTAGAATTTCTTGGATGCATCAAAGTAAGGTGTGCTTCGTGCAATCGTGGCTGCGCAATGGCTCCTTTTAAGACAAGTCTTCTCAGTTCCTGAAACGCTGTGTTGGGACCAATAGCCGGTAGTAAAACACCCTTATCTGCTGCAAACCTGACTGCTTGGCCAAAGGTAATACCAATTGAAGCTGTTTTCAGTTGGGCCAAATTTGTTTTGATCAGGTCGATTTCGTGCAACTCGTCTTCCCGGCATAGGGTAACATGACTTTTAATAATTGCAAATTGTTGTGGATTATGCCTGCTCCGGATGCTTTCAATAGCCTTATTATATTCCTCATCCACAAAAAGTGTAAGCTGTATCCGTCTTTTGCCTGTTTGGTCCATGTGGGTAAATAGTCGTCAATTTACAATTTTCTTCCCATATAATTTCTAAGCGCAAAGGACACAAAGTAAGAGAAGGTGTAATGTAAGAGGTAAAATGGAAGATGGAAGCCTGTACGCGAGCTTGCTGGAAGTTATAACCGTATAGGACACAAAGTTTCGCAAAGAAATAAGCTTTGGTCTTTGCTTAGTTCTTATTTTCTTTACCAATTACTAATGAACCAATGACTAATGAACAACAAAAGAACCTTGCCTTTAACAGCTAAACCTTATTGAAGCGTACACGAAATGCAATGGAGTAAAGCGGAAAGAAGGGCGACAATTGCCGATAAGCAGTGACATTGTTTTCCAAGCAAGGCAAAACTTATGGTTTTCAGGCGGTACGCAAATAGTTTATCCATTTGTCATCCAGAGCGAAGTGAAAGATCTATTTCTAAGCAGATTCCTAGCTACACTCGGAATGACAAATTGGTTTGAATAAACTACAGCTGTGGTATTAGTCTCTGTTCCAGAAGGCAGGTGGCTCTACGCCCAGGCTGCGCAGGTAAACGGTGCCTTGTGCACGGTGGTGGATTTCGTTATCGATGAAATAGAGGAGGGATGAAAAAACCACTCCTTCGTACATGCCAAATGCCACTACGGTTTCCTGAAATCTTTCTTCGGAAATTTGTGCAAAAAAGGTCTTGATTTCTTCTGTGCCTGCATCAAAAAGCCTTAACAAACCCTCCTTGTTTTGATCTGCTTCTTCAATGACATGGCCGTTAATGTTGCCGGTGTGCTCCCAGCTGTCGGTAGCAATGCCACGAACGCCCGGACCTGAAATATCGATAATTTCTTTCATCATTTCGGCAAAAGTGCGCATGCCTCCAATGCGATAAGTAAATAGTTGATCGGCTGGAAAAGCTTCGATTACGCGTCTGGTTAACCGGCGATGGCCTAGCCATTGATTTAAGATGTCGTTGTTCGAAGCAAATGTTGAAGCAGCTGCGGCAGTTAAGTTTTGTGTTTCCATGATTAAAGTTTTAATTGTTGAGTATTTGATGTTTTGTTGAGACAAAGAAACTACCCGCTACTGACAACCCTATGTCAGTCTGTTTTTGCACTTTTTGATTTTTTTGAAATTATTTTTGGGTACCTAACCAGAAGCGGATTTGGTGGATTTGTTTGAATAGAGCTGCATGCTCTAAATCAGCGATTTAATTGCAGAAATATGCTTTAACAAGTATTTTTTTAATATTTTTGAGTTATTAATCATCCTTAATCGTTCATACAATTGTCTACTATTCAAGCATCTCCTCAAAAGGCGACAAAACCGGATTCTGATCTGGTGATCAACCTTTTAAATCGAGTTTATCCCTTAAGCGATGAACTCAAAAAAGAAACATATGCCAATATGGTTACTTTCGAATATCCGAAGGGCCATGTACTGGTAAAGGAATACACCATTTGCCATTATGTGTATTTCATCAAAAAGGGCGCCCTGATGGGCTGTACTACACACAAGAAAAAACATATCGTAACTTATATCTCGGTAGAGAACGAATTTGTAAGCTCTATCTCTGGCCTGTATGGTAATGGTGCCTCTAAAGAAGCCATTATCGCCGTTGAAGATGTAAGCTTGGTTGCTATACCTACCGACGTGCTGAAACGCCTGTTTTTGCACCACTTCGACATCAATTTTATTTTTAGGGTGATGCTGGAGCAATATTACATGGATGCACAGGAACGTGCGCACATTGTACGCGTAGGCAGCGCCAAAGAACGCTATCTCTATTTTATCCAAACCAAGCCAGGCTACATGGAGCGCCTGCCTTCAGAATTTGTGGCTTCGCTATTGGACATGAAGCCCCTAACGCTGGTAAAAATCCAGAAGCAATATGCCCTTTCGCTCAAAAAGGACAGGGAGATGGAAAATATATGCAAACAGATAACGCAGCAGATGATAGAAAAGCAAGCGTTTAAAGACAAAAACCTGAGCCTTAAATCGCTTTCGGAGGCTTTGGGCTTGTCGCCCCATAAGCTTTCGTCTGTTTTAAACAACCATTACCAGCAAAACTTTATGGATTTCGTAAATACCTATCGCATTGCCAATTTGAAAGAACAGATTGCAAAGCCTGGATTTATGCAAAGCTATACCATCGAAACCCTGGCGCATGACGCTGGTTTTGCTTCCCGGAGCGCTTTCTACAATTCCTTTAAAAAACTGGTAGGACAAAGCCCTTCTGCATACTTGAAAAGCCTTGGCTATTAGTCTTCTAGACCATTTGTTTTCAAAAATTTGTACTGATTTATAATTATGGACAAATTAAGCCTCTCTTCCTTGCCGAGATAAATATAGGTTAGCTAACTTCGTCTTGTTATTCGCGCTCAACGCTCTATCTCCTTGAAAGCGAATTAGAAAGATTATCCTATAAAATAATTCATAATGTCTCTCATCAATTAACCAGCTATTGTTTGCAATAGCTGGTTGTTACTTCCTGCCAAGCCGGGTGCTGTTCAGCGCCGCAAACAAAGCTGATTATCCTGAGTAAGCTTTATCTGTTGTTTTTTAGCCTTGAAACTAATTTTTATTTAAAAATAAACCAAACTAAAAAGAAAATGAACGGAAACAGTTTTGTTGGAGAAGTGAGGTTGTACGCTGGCGATAATGCCCCGAGTGGGTGGGTGATATGCGATGGCAGAGGCCTGGACATCAACGAGTACATGAATTTGTACGTGGTGATACAAGAGACTTTTGGTGGCGATGGGCAACATTTTAACGTGCCTGATTTAAGGGGCCGTATTCCTGTAAACACAGGCACTAAAGATAACACGGTTAAGCTGTACCTTGGGCAACAAGCTGGCGCTGAAAAAGTTGAGCTCACTGCCGATCACTTGCCCCCGCATAACCACTTGGTTTATGTTACCGGAGATGATGCGAATTCTGTTACGCCTGTAGGTTCTTTTATCTCTAGAACATTAACGAAGGCTAAAGAAGGATTTTCTACTTATGGGCCTTACAATAAGGACAAAAAAGTGAAAATGAATACAGGTTCGATAGCCAGCTCTGGAACTGCCACCAGTGTGCCAACCGTACAATCGTTTGTAGCCATGAACTACATTATCTGTTACGAAGGTGTGATGGCTATAGTAGAGAACTATATTGGCGAAGTTAAAATGTTTCCTTGTTGGAACGACCGCTTGGCCAAAGATTGGACGCTATGTAACGGCAGCTTATTGCCGATCAATAACAACACCAAAACTTTATTCTCGATTTTGAAAACCCAATATGGCGGTGATGGACAAACCAATTTTGGTGTGCCTGACTTGAATGGCAGGGCAGCTGTAGGGGGCGTTCCAGGCGATACGGTATATGGTTTTGGAAAGAAGTTAGGTGCTATGGAAACAGCACTGGTGTACAATAACATGCCTCCGCACAGACATGATGTGATGGTTGCAGATGGACGTGGTACTTCGCCTACGCCTGCTGATAATTTTTTGGCAACTACAGATGATAAGCAAGAGATGGGAGCGCATTACCTTACGGGAAACCCATCTGGAAACCTTTCTACGATGGACATGAATTCATTGGGTGTTACGGGTATAGCAAAGCCTATCAGTAACATACAACCGGTAATCGGTCTAGTTTTCGCAATTGCTTTAACAGGAATTTTTCCGCAAAAATCATAACCTCAACCTTTAACCAGAACAAATTAAACAGACCATGGACTCATTTTTAGGAGAAATAAGAATTTTTGGCGGAGACTACACCCCAATAGGCTGGATGTATTGTGCCGGACAAGAAATGCCCGTTAGCGGGCAGTTTAATAGACTTTACCAAATTCTCGGAAATAAATATGGCGGTACGCCCGGCCAAACCTTCAGGTTGCCCGATTTGAGGGCGAGGGTAGCTTTAGGTTCCGGACAGGCGCCTGGCTTAACAAATTATACGGTTGGGCAAAGTGGTGGAGGCGATTACAAATTGGCTACAGTACCTGCACACGGCCATGATCTTTGGGCCAGCAACGATGTTCCAGCTGATGCTAGTCCAAAAGGCAATGTATTTTCAGTTATGCCAAGAGGCGTGTTGAAATATGGCACAGCAGTAACCAAGCCATCTACGCTACACGCGGCTACCATAGAACCAGACCCGCGCAATGTGGAGGCAGTAACTAACATCCAGCCCTCGCTAGCAGTGAATTACATTATGTGTGTTGTTCCCATTTAACTAAATAAAGAATTACTAACGCTCAAACCATAAATAGGCTATCTCTTTAAATAGGGGTAGCCTTTATGCCATCTATTAATGCTAAACCAACGCTCATGAAACTGAAACTCTACTTCTTGTTGCCATTGCTTTTTATTGCCGTTTGGGCTTGTGGCCAAAACTCGATAGTTTATAAGGATGCTTATCAAACCACTCCGGTTACCTTAAACAAAAGCGGGGGTTTATACAATGGCAAAGTGTTTTTTTCGGCTCAAGGAACTGATAGTTTTGGTACGACCTACACCTACAATATCCGTTGGTGCATCAATTACAATAACCAGAATTTTAATGCCTGGGTGATGGATTCGAGCCAAGATCATCCAACCTGCCAAACAGGCAACGCCTATTATTACAACAGAGCTGATACAGAACTGCCTCCGCCAATTGGGGTAGGTACTTGGAACGTAGTAAATGGGACTGGGTTGCAGCTAAGTGGAGATGGTCTCTTTGGTGCCCCTGCACTAACTACCAATTTGGCAAGTTCAATAGGTATAAATAATGCCACCATGGGGGGCTTTGTAACCTTTAACGGTGGTGCAACAATTACTGAACATGGCGTAGTGTATGCAACAAGCCCAGCAACGCCAACGGTAACCGATAGCAAAGTAGCAATGGGTAGTGGTATGGGTGGTTTTTCGGGAACGCCTAATGGTTTGGCTCCGGGTACTACGTATAATGTAAGGGCTTATGCCATCAACTCGTTTACCGATGCAAGCAATGGTCAGGTTTACACTTTTATAGGCTATGGCAATCAGCAGAGTTTTACCACTTTAATCCCTACCATTACGTCAACTGCGGTTTCGGCCATTCCCAATGGTACTTATGGAACGGCATCTGCTCCAGGCAGCTTTACCGTTTCTGGCGCAAATATGTTAGCGGGTATTTTGGTTGCGGCACCTCCCAATTTTGAAGTGAGCTTAAGCGCAGGCAGTGGCTTTGGTCCGAATGTTACAGTAGGCGCAGCAGGTACGATTAGTGCAACAACAGTATATGTAAGGCTGGCAGCCAGTAACAATGCCGGAAACTACAGCGGTACAATTAACCTTAGCAGTACTTCGGCTGTTGCCAAAACCTCGGCAATAGGTACAAGTACCGTAAATCAAATTCCAATAACGGTAAGAGTCTTAACCATTGCAAAAAATTATGGGAATGCAACAGATTTATCAGGTAACATGGTTTCTTTGGTGCGTGTTTCTGCAGGATCTTTGCTTGTCGGTTCGAATATACTCCAGGCTGGTTTAAGCAGCGCCGGTGCAATCGGCTCGGCAAATGTAGGCAATTACGACGTGGTCATTACGAACGGCTCTATAGTTATTTTAAATGCTTCTAGTGTTGATGTTACTGCCAATTATGCGATTACTTTAGTTAATGGCTTACTAATGGTTAGTCCTGCTTTGCTAATCTACACCGCAAATTCTGCCACAAGAGTTTATGGAGCAACCAATCCTGCCTTTTCGGGTACGGTAACGGGTTTTGTGTTGGGGCAGACCGAAGCTACGGCTACCACTGGAAGCATGGTTTTTGGCAGCACTGCAAACAGTGCCAGCAATGCAGGATCTTATGCCATCAACGGAAGTGGTTTGGTAGCCAATAATGGCAATTACATTTTTTTGCAGGCAGGTGCTAACACTACCGCATTGACGGTTACAGCTGCTACCTTGACCTATGTGGCTAGTAATGCTTCAAGAAACTATGGCGCTACAAATCCTACTTTTACAGGTACGTTAACAGGCTTTGCCAATGGCCAAACCCAAGCTACCGCAACCACAGGAACCTTGGCTTTTTCGAGTACGGCTGGTGCAAGCAGTAATGTGGGCACATATTTGGTTACTGGAAGTGGCTTAACAGCCAACAATGGCAATTATACATTTGCGCAGGCTGCTGCAAATAGTACCGCTTTGACCATTAATCCAGCTACGCTAACTTATACGGCCAATACCGCTTCAAGGGCATACGGTAGTGTCAATCCGACTTTATCGGGTACATTAGCGGGTTTTGCCAATGGCGAAACCCAGGCTACGGCAACCACAGGAACCTTAGCATTTAATACTTCAGCAACTACGAACAGCAATGTAGGTTCTTACGCGATTATCGGAAGTGGCTTAACCGCTAATAATGGCAACTATAATTTTGTACAAACAACTGGAAACAGTACTGCCTTAACCATTACGCCAGCCACCTTAACTTATACGGCGAATAGCGCTTCAAAAACATACGGTGCATCAAATCCTGTTTTTTCGGGCACGGTAACAGGTTTTGCCAATGGCGAAACTTTGGCAACGGCAACCACAGGGACTTTGGCTTTTGGTAGCACAGCAACTACAGCCAGCAATGTTGGTTTGTATGGGATCAACGGAAGCGGTTTGACGGCCAACAATGGCAATTATGTTTTTGTGCAGGCATCGGCCAATGGCACGGCCTTTACTGTCAATCCTGCAACGTTAACTTACTCAGCTTCTTTAGCTTCGAGATCATATGGTTTGCCTAATCCTATACTTTCTGGTACGGTAACCGGTTTTATTAATGGCGAAACTTTGGCCACGGCAACAACTGGGACCTTGGCTTTTGGCACAACGGCAACTACCGCCAGCAGCGTAGGTGCCTATCCGGTTATTGGGAGTGGCTTAACAGCGAATAACGGCAACTATAATTTTGTGCAAACAGCTGGAAACAGTACTGCCTTAACCATTACGCCAGCCATCTTAACTTATACGGCCAACAGTGCTTCCAAAACTTATGGTGCATCCAATCCAACTTTTTCGGGTACGGTAACTGGCTTTGCCAATGGCGAAACTTTGGCTACGGCCACTACCGGAACTTTGGCGTTTGCCAGTACAGCAGTTGCAAACAGCAATGTGGGTTTGTATCCTATTGATGGAAGTGGCTTAACCGCTAACAATGGTAATTATACCCTTACACAGGCAGCTGGAAATAGTACTGCACTGACCATTAGTCCGGCTGCTTTAACTTATACGGCCAATCCGGCTTCGAGAACATACGGTACGCCAAATCCTGCATTTTCAGGTACAGTAACCGGTTTTGTATTGGGGCAGACCCAGGCCACCGCTACTTCGGGAACCTTGGCTTTTGGTAGCACAGCAACTACAGCCAGCAATGTGGGTTTGTACGCTATCGATGGAAGCGGTCTAACGGCTAACAACGGCAATTATAACTTTGTACAGGCTAGTGGAAATAATACGGCATTGACCATTACACCTGCTACTTTGACCTATACGGCCAATAATGCTTCAAAAACCTACGGTACAGTTAATCCTGCATTTTCTGGTACGGTAACCGGCTTTGCCAATGGCGAAACTTTGGCCACAACAACTGCAGGAACCTTGGCTTTTACAAGCACTGCCACTACAAGCAGCAATGTGGGTGTTTATCCAATTGCCGGAAGCGGCTTAACAGCGAATAATGGCAATTACGTTTTTGCCCAGGATGCAGCCAATGGCACTGCCTTTACTATCAATCCTGCAACGTTAACTTACTCGGCATCTTTAGCTTCGAGGTCTTATGGTTTGCCTAATCCTATCTTTTCTGGTACGGTAACTGGTTTTATAAATGGCGAAACAGAAGCTACAGCCACCACAGGCACCTTGGCTTTTGCAAGTACGGCTACACAAAGCAGCAATGTAGGTATCTATCCGGTTACTGGAAGTGGCTTAACCGCTAATAATGGCAACTATAATTTTGTGCAAACAGCTGGAAACAGTACTGCCTTAACTATTACGCCAGCTGCTTTAACTTATACGGCCAATAGTGCCTCGAGAACATACGGCACGCCAAATCCGGCCTTTTCGGGTACGGTAACCGGTTTTGCCAATGGCGAAACTTTGGCTACAGCTACTACCGGAACCTTGGTTTTTGCCAGTACGGCTGTTGCAAACAGTAATGTGGGCTCTTATGCTGTTAACGGAAATGGATTAACCGCAAATAACGGCAATTACACTTTTACGCAAACAGCTGGAAATAACACTGCATTAACCATTGGTCCGGCTACTTTAACTTATGTAGCCAATAGTGCTTCAAAAATATACGGCTCTTCAAACCCTGCTTTTTCTGGTACGGTAACCGGTTTTGCCAATGGCGAAACTTTGGCCACGGCCACCACTGGAACCTTGGCTTTTGGCACAACGGCAACTACGGCTAGCAATGTAGGTTTGTATGCTATTAATGGATCTGGCTTAACTGCTAACAACGGAAACTATGTATTGGCACAGGCATCGGCTAACAATTCGGCATTTGCCATCAATCCAGCTAGCCTAACCTATGTAGCCAATCCGGCTTCGAGGATTTATGGAGATCCCAATCCGGCATTTTCGGGCATGGTAACGGGTTTCTTGTTGGGACAAGATTTGACTTCGGCCACTACTGGAACCTTGAGTTTTACTTCTCCTGCCAATGCGGTTAGTCCAGTTGGACAATACAGCATTAACGGCACTGGCCTAACAGCGAACAATGGAAATTATGATTTTGCACAGGCTACTGGCAATGCCGTTGCACTTACCATTAACCCTGCACCACCAGTTCTAGCTGGCACAAGTGTTTTAAACTATAACGAAAAAGATCCCGCAAGTACGGTTAATACAACTATTTTGCTAAGCGATGCTGATAATGGTACTTTGGCCAACGCGCAAGTAAGCATCAGTGCAAACTTTATTTCGGGCCAGGACATACTTTCATTAAGCAGTAATCCGGCCACCATGGGCAATATTATCGGCGTCTTTGATCCGGCAACGGGAATATTGAGTTTAAACTCGACAGGAGGAGCAAGCTTAGCGCAGTTTCAGCAAGCCTTGCGTGCGGTTAAATACACGAACAGTTCTGCTAGCCCTTCAACGGCGCCAAGGACTATTAGTTTTATAATAAACGATGGCTCGTTGAACAGCAACGTAGTTACCAGTACCATTAACATCACTGCGGTTAACGATGCACCGGTTTTAGCTGGAACAAGCATTTTAAACTACACTGAAAAAGATCCTGCCAGCATCATTAACGGAACAATTACAATAAATGATGTAGACAATACGACCCTGACTAAGGCTACGGTTATCATCGGTACAAACTATGTAGCAGGGCAGGATGAACTTTCGCTAACAAATGTGCCTGCTACAATGGGCGATATTACAAGTGTTTTCGATCCAATTACAGGTACAATTACACTCACCACAGCAACAACGGCTAGCTTGGCCCAATTTAGAGAGGCCTTAAGCGCGGTAAAATATGTGAACAATTCTTTTAATCCGTCAATAGCGCCGAGAACCATCAATTTTATGGTAAATGATGGAATAGCCAATAGTAATGTAATTTCGAGCACCATTAACATCACGCCAGTTAATGATGCGCCAGTTTTAGCGGGTACAAGCATCTTGAACTATACTGAAAAAGATCCAGCCAGTGTAATAAATGCGGGCATTAGCTTAAATGATGTAGACCATACAACTTTAGGCTCGGCAACGGTAGCCATCAGTACAAATTATGCATCAGGACAAGATGTACTTTCATTTGTAAATGCTCCATCTACCATGGGAGATGTTACGGGTATGTTTGATCCTGCTACTGGAATATTGAGTTTAAATTCTACAAGCGGTGCTACTTTAGCCCAATTTCAAGAGGCTTTGCGCTCGGTAAAATATGAAAATAGCTCTACACATCCCTCAACAGCGGTTAGAACAATCAGCTTTACCGTTAGTGATGGTGCTTTGCCTAGCAATATCATCAACAGTACAGTCAATGTAGCATCAGTTAATGATGCGCCAACGGTAGCGAATGCCATACCGACGCAAAACGGGGTAGAAGATTCTCCTTTTGCCTTTACTTTTGCCAATAATACTTTTCAGGATATCGAAGGCGATGCATTAACCTACACCGCCAGGTTAACGGGCGGTGCGGCTTTGCCTAGCTGGCTAAGCTTTGATGCGGTTTCCAGAACTTTAAGCGGAACGCCAGTTCATAGTTCGATAGGTACTTTAGCCGTAGAGATTATAGCTAACGATGGCAATGGGGGAACTGTTGTAGCGCCTTTCAACATTGTGGTTGCGCCAATTCCTTTAGCCAATATCACTTACGTTACGCCACAAAATCTGTCCATAGATGTAGCGATAACGCCAATAGTACCAATAAATACTGGCGGATTGGCAACTTATAGCATTAATCCGGCATTGCCTATGGGGTTGAATTTAGATCCAATCACAGGCATCATTAGTGGTACGCCAACAGTTGTTTCTTCATCGGCAACCTATCAGGTAAGCGCTACAAATGCCAGTGGAACAAACCATTTTAATTTAATAATCCATGTAATAGGCAATCAGGCTATTGTATTTAGTGCATTGCCGAATCAAACTTACGGAGATGCTGCCTTCGATTTAACGGCAATAGGTGGCAATTCGGGAAATCCGGTAACTTATAGCAGTTCTGTTGCCAGTGTAGCTACCGTTACTGGCAATAAAGTAACCATAGTTGGTGCAGGAACAACGATTATTACGGCTAATCAGGCAGGAAACGCAGATTATACGGCGGCAACGGCTGTGCAGCAATCGCTAACCATTGATAAAAAAGACCAAACCATCAGCTTTGCGCCTTTGGCAAACAAAACCTATGGCGATGCCCCATTTGATTTAGCTGCGACCGGTGGAAACTCGGGTATTCCGATTACTTACGTGAGCTCCAATACCAACGTAGCCACTATTAATGGTGATAAGGTAACGATTGTTGGATCGGGCACGACAAATATTACCGCATCGCAGGCAGGGAATGCCAATTTCAACGCAGCTGTTGATGTAGCACAACAATTAACGGTGGTTCAACAAGAGCAAGTCATCAGCTTTGCCCCATTAGCGAACAAAACCTATGGTGATTTGCCTTTCAATTTAATGGCAACAGGTGGCGGATCAGGAAATCCAATCGTCTACACAAGTTCAAACACCAATGTAGCTACCATTACTAATAATGTGTTGACCATCGTAGGCGCTGGTTCAACAGAGATTACCGCATCGCAATTAGGCAATGCCAATTATAATGCAGCAACAGTTGTACCTCAAATCCTAACGGTTGATAAGGCCCTTGCGGTTTTAAGCTTGACTAATTTGGTGCAGGGCTATGATGGCTCGGCAAAAACGCCAACTGTAAATGTTGTTCCGAATGGAATTACCGGAATAAGCTTAAGCTATGATGGACAGGCAATAGCTCCAACAAATGCAGGTACTTACGAGATAGTGGCACAATTAAGCAATGCGAATTATACGGCTGTAGTTGCCATTGGCAATTTAGTGATCAATCCTTTGGTTGTGACTGCAACAGCTGATACAAAAAGCAAAACCTATGGCGATGCTGATCCAGCTTTGACCTACACTTTCAGTCCTGCTTTGGTAAGTGGCGACAGCTTTTTAGGCTCGCTTTCAAGAACAACTGGAGAGAATGTAGGTGCTTATGCCATCAATCAAAACAGCTTGGCGCTGAACGGCAACTATACCTTGAACTATACTGGTGCGGATTTGACCATCGGCAAGAAAACGGTTGATGTCATCGCTGATACTAAAAATAAAATCTATGGCGATGCTGATCCAGCCTTGACCTATACTTTCAGTCCAGCTTTGGTAAGCGGAGATAGCTTCTCAGGTTCGCTTTCAAGAAGAACTGGAGAGAATGTGGGTGCTTATGCCATTAATCAAAACAGCTTGGCGTTGAACAACAACTATACCTTGAACTATAGCAGTGCTGACCTGACAATCGGCAAGAAAACAATAGCTGTCATCGCTGATGCAAAAAGCAAAACCTATGGTGATTCAGATCCAGCTTTAACTTATACCTTCAGCCCGGCTTTAATAACCGGCGACAGCTTTACAGGCTCGCTTTTAAGAACAACGGGCGAGAATGTGGGTGCCTATGCCATCAATCAAAATAGCTTGTCTTTAAGTGGCAACTATACCTTGAACTATACTGGAGCCGATTTGACTATCGGCAAGAAAACGGTTGATGTCATCGCTGATGCAAAAAGCAAAACCTATGGCGATTCAGATCCAGCTTTAACTTATACCTTCAGTCCGGCTTTAATAACAGGCGACAGCTTTACAGGCTCGCTTTTAAGAACAACGGGCGAGAATATAGGTTCATATGCCATCAATCAAAATAGCTTGTCTTTAAGTGGCAACTATACCTTGAACTATACTGGTGCTGATCTGACTATCGGCAAGAAAACGATTAATGTCATCGCTGATGCGAAAAGCAAAACCTATGGCGATTCAGATCCAGCTTTGACTTATACTTTCAGTCCGGCTTTAATAACAGGCGACAGCTTTACAGGTTCATTGTTAAGAGCAACGGGCGAGAATATAGGTTCGTATGCCATCAATCAAAACAGCTTGGCGCTGAATAGCAACTATATCGTGAACTATACTGGAGCAGATTTGACTATCGGCAAGAAAACGATTAATGTCATCGCTGATGCGAAAAGCAAAACCTATGGCGATTCAGATCCAGCCTTGACTTACACTTTCAGTCCAGCTTTAGTAACCGGTGATAGCTTCTCAGGTTCACTTTCAAGAACAACAGGCGAGAACGTTGGCACCTATGCCATCAATCAAAATAGCTTGGCACTGAACGGTAATTATACGCTAAACTTTACAGGTGCAGGCTTTGCTATTGGCAAAAAAGCCTTGGTCATTACTGCCGATAACAAAACCAAATTATTCAATCAGGCCAATCCTGTTTTAACGGCAAGCTATTCGGGTTTCGTAGGTACAGAAAATGCTACTGTATTCACCACCCCGGTTAATTTAAGTACTCCGGCTACGCTGTCTTCGCTGGCTGGTACTTATCCGATTACGGCTAGTGGAGCAGTGACGCAAAATTATGCGATCACTTATGTTGCTGGTACTTTAACCATTAATGGCACCACACAGACCATCAGCTTTGCAGCTTTGCCAGATAAGCTCTCTACCGATACGCCATTTCAGCTTACGGCAACAGCCAGTTCAGGTTTGACGGTGAGTTACACCAGTAGCGATGTAAGCATTGCCCGGATCATTAATGGCAATCAGGTTGAGATCCTCAAAGCAGGTACGGTAAACATTACGGCAAGCCAAGCCGGAAACGCCAATTACATAGCCGCTGATCCGGTTATTCAAAGTTTGAAAATTGCGGATAATCCGGCGCCAATCATTGCCATTACCAGCAACCTTGGCAATAGCATTAGCAAAGGCGAAACAGCTTTGTTAACGGCAATGGGAGCAGTAACCTACCAATGGGCTACGGCAAATGGAATTGTAGCCGGACAAAACAGCGCGACTTTAACCGTTCGTCCTTCGCTAACTACAACTTATACGGTTACCGGAAGCAACATTTATGGAAGAAGCAGTACCCAGCGCATCACCATAGAAGTAAAAGAGGATTTTAAAACCTTAAATGCCACTAATATTATTTCGCCGAATGGTGATGGCGTAAATGATTATTGGACTGTAGAAAATATCGATCTGTATCCAAACAACTCGGTCACCATTTTTGACCGTGCCGGAAAAACCATTTTTAAGGTAAAAGGCTATAAAAACAATTGGGATGCCACGCTCAATGGTTCGCCATTGGCTGAAGGTACCTATTATTACATTATTGATTTTGGAACTGGTTTTGGTACTAAGAAGGGCTTTATAACCTTGTTGAGGTAAGATTCTTCAACAGCAACAAATAAAAAGGGCATTCAAAGCAATTGATGCCCCTTTTTATTTCCTTATATTTGGGTAATAGGAGCAACATGGATTATCAAACTTTTCAAATCAGTCCCGAACTCAACGCCTTTGTCAAATGTGCCTGGACTCTAGAAAGTCCTGCTTTGGCGAGCGAACAGAAGCAAAGAATTGTGCCCGATGGCTGTATGGAAATGATTTTCCATTACGGCGACCTGTACAAGCAATATCAAAGCGAAGAGACCTATGTCATTCAGTCCCGCTGTTTTGTTTTTGGTCAAATTACCTCAGCGTTAGACATTGCACCAACTGGAGCAACCGGGATTTTCGCAGTCCGTTTTAATCCAGATGGTTTTTTGCCCTTTACAAAGCTCGATGCACAACAACTAGAAAATAGAGCCGTTCCTTTGGCCGAGTTGTTTGGCGATGCCGGACTTCGGTTAGAAAAAGCAGTGTTGGCTGCAAAAACTACTGCCGAAAGGATTAAAATCGCTGAAACATTTCTGCTCCATAAACTTGAGGAAACTGAAGTTGCGAATAATTTGGTCAAATCCTGCGTAAGCGCCATGCTTGCCCTCAACGGACAGCTTTCTGTAGGTGAATTGAGCGAACAGCTCAAGATAAACCGTAGACAATTGGAACGTAAGTTTGCCACAAACGTGGGATTAAGTCCAAAGCAATTGAATAAGATTATAAGACTACAGACGGCTTTAAAAATGCTGTTGGAAAAACGTTTTGATAATTTAACGGATGTGGCTCATGAGGCTTCTTATTACGATCAGGCTCATTTTATCAAGGATTTTAAAGAATTTACGGGCATCAGTCCGAAGAAGTTCTATGCCGCTAACCTGCAACTTTCGGCTTTACTGGTTAGCTCGGAATAAGCTGTCGTGTTTTTACAATTTTTTGTATTTGCTGATGCGCAAATTTGTCTTATAAATTTAAAACAGAGGATACTTATGAAAAAAATGATGTGTGGCCTTGCATTGGCCTTCGTGGCAATTGTTGCCCTTGCTTTTAAAGCAGCATTTACAGATTTAGACAAAACCAAATGGCTGATTGGCACCTGGGAGCAAAAAACGGCCCGTGGCACGATGTACGAAAGTTGGGTAAAGGCATCGTCTACCGAATTTCATGGTAAAAGCTACGTGATCAAAGAGAAAGATACCATGGTTTTTGAAAACATCAAATTGGCACAGCAAGCCGATGGTCTTTTTTATATTCCAACGGTGAAGAACCAGAATGGTGGCAAACCAGTTAGTTTTAAAGCTAAAACTGTTTCAGCAACCGAAATGGTATTTGAAAACCCTGCCCACGACTTTCCGCAACAGATCAGCTATAAACAGATCAACAAAGATTCGCTGGTAGCCGAAATCTCAGGCACGATCAACGGCAAATTCAAATCGCAAAAATTCAAGATGCGCAGAAAAGATTAACAAATGCATCTTCAAGCATAAGTCAAAGCCTCTTTAAGGGGCTTTTTTGTTTATACCAATTCCTCAATTTCGGTAGGATTTACCGTTTCTCGGTGCATATTGCCCCAGTCAGACATAGCCTTAAGCATGGGTTTCATGGTTTCGCCCAAGGCAGTTAAACGATACTCTACACGTGGTGGTACTTCTGGGTAAACCAGGCGTTCAATCACCCTGTCGTTTTCCAATTCGCGTAGCTGTGCCACCAGCATCCGCTCAGAAATGCCATCAATGCTCTTTCTCAGCTCACCAAAACGCCAGGTACCATAGGTTAGTCTGCATAAAATGGCTGGTTTCCAACGGCCACCTAATACATGCAGCGAATAGGCCATGCCACAGCTGTCGTTAATCTGCTTTTCGTTAATGGCGTTGGTTGAAGTCTCTTTTCTCATTACTTACTTTTTTGTTAGTACCTAACAATTTATCGTGTACAATCAAATATAGAAGAAAGCTGTTTAATTTTGAAGAAAAAATAGAAAAATCATGAAAAAATTAGCAAATAAAATTGCCCTAGTAACCGGAGGCAGCCGTGGCATTGGTGCCGCCATCGTTAAAAGATTAGCAGCCGAAGGCGCTATTGTAGCCTTTACTTATCACAGCTCTCCAGAGAAAGCAGAAGCCTTGGTGCAAGAAGTTAATGCCAATGGTGGCCAAGCCCAAGCCATTGCAGCCAATAGTGCCGATCCTGTTGCCGTAACAGCAGCGGTTGAACAAACCGTTGCGCAATTTGGTGCACTTGATATTTTGGTAAGCAACGCCGGAATTTATATCGGAAGTGCATTTGAAGAGCATACCCTACAAGATTATGAAGATATAATGGCGGTAAATGTAAGAGCGGTTTATGCGGCGGCATTGGCTGCGGTAAAACACTTGCCTACAGGTGGCCGTATCATTACTATTGGCAGCAATATGGCCGATAATGCAGGTGGTCCAGGTGGCACATTATACGTAATGAGCAAAGCTGCGGTTCAAGGCTTTACACGTGGCTTGGCTAGAGATTTAGGCAAGAAAGGCATTACTGTAAATGTGGTACAACCAGGTCCAATTGATACCGATATGAACCCGGCAAATAGCGAACTGGCCGATTTCTTAAGAACCCGCATGGCCTTGCCAGAATATGGCACTGGGGCCGATGTTGCTGGCTTGGTGGCTTTTTTGGCCAGCGAAGAAGGAAAATACATTACCGGCAGTGCCTTGACTATTGATGGTGGATTGAACGCTTAGTTGGTTCATTGGTTCATTAGTTCATTGGCTGACTGGTTTGACCGCAAAGCATACAAGAACCGTGCAAAGATCGGTGCTTGTATGCTTTGCGGTTTAATTGCAAGCCGAGAACTGCAAACTAGCGCTTACAACTCATTGATAAAAGATTGCTTCGCTCGCTCGCAATGACGATACGCCGATTTGACATGAACTATTAACCAAAACTGATAACTGAAAACTGTCAACTGAAAAGCAAAAATTACCTTTCTATTCCCTACCTTTACCCCGATGTAAGTTCTTCACTTTATTTTTCATCAACCGGTATCGGTCCTCGGTGTAATATCGAGGTTAATAGGGAATCGTGTGCAAATCACGAGCTGTCGCGCAACTGTAAATCCTGCCTGTAAAGGCAACGATCTTATCATAAAGCCACTGTTTCGAGCAATCAAAATGGGAAGGCGATAAGATGGGGGATAAGTCAGGAGACCTGCCGTTTATCGAATTGACGATGCTTTCGCGTAATAAAGCCATTGGTCTGGTATGATGCAATTTGAGCCTTTTCCTAATGGGATTGGCATGTCTGCATTGTTTCCCTTCCATTTTATTATTGCCAAAGTACGGATAAGGCGTAGGGCTTTTAATGATTTTATTCACTTAATCTTTAAAAGATGCAAACGCAAAATTTGGGCTATCCGCGTATAGGTAGCCAGCGCGAACTTAAAAAGGTCTGCGAAAACTATTGGGCAGGCAAAACCACCTTCAAAAGTGTGCTTCAGGTAGGTAAAAACCTGAGGCAAGCCAACTGGGAACTGCAAAAACAAGCAGGTATTGATGTAATCCCATCTAACGACTTTTCATTCTACGATCAGGTACTAGACCATTCATTCTGTTTTGGAGCGATTCCGAAACGCTACAACGAAGTAATCCTAAAGAGTGGCAATGTAGAACTCGACCTGTATTTTGCCATGGCCAGGGGCTATCAAAAAGACGGACTGGATGTGGTAGCCATGGAAATGACCAAATGGTTCGATACCAATTACCATTACATCGTACCCGAATTTTATAAAAACCAACAATTCAAGCTTTTCTCTACCAAGATTATCGACGAGTTTTATGAAGCCAAACAATTGGGTATCACCACTAAACCCGTATTGATCGGTCCGGTTTCTTATTTGTTGCTGGGCAAGGAAAAAGAGGCTGGTTTTGATAAGCTATCGCTACTGAACAATCTATTGCCAGTTTATTTCGAAATCTTACGTCGCCTAGAAGCTTTAAACGTGGAATATATACAGTTTGATGAGCCCTTTCTTTGCCTCGATCTTTCTGCAAAAGAACAGCAGGCCTTCAGCAATGCCTATAAGGAGATCAGGAAGGCATTTCCACGCCTAAAAATCGTGTTGGCTACCTATTTTGAAGACCTCAATACCAATTTCCCTTTGGTGGCCTCTTTGCCATTTAATGTGCTGCATGTTGATTTGGTGCGTGCGCCTGTACAATTGGACAAGGTATTGGAGGTTTTCCCTCCAAATGCCATCCTTTCTTTAGGTGTGGTTGATGGACGCAATATTTGGAAGAATGATTTCGATGCCTCTTTGCAACTCATTGAAAAAGCGGTAAGCATATTGGGCAAAGACAGGGTTTGGATAGCGCCATCTTGTTCATTGGTGCATTCTCCATGCGATTTGGACCTCGAAACCGATGAGAAAAACCTGTCGGCAGAAATTAAGCAGTGGCTGGCCTTTGCCAAACAAAAAATAGCAGAGGTAGTGGCTTTGAAAAAATTGGCCAATGGCGAAGAAACTCCTGCCTTGAACAAACAGCTGGCTGATAACCAATTGGCACAGCACAACCGTAGGCATGCCAAAATTATCCATAACCAAACGGTTCAAAAACGGGTAGCGGCAATTACGGCACAGGATTCTGAAAGAACCAGTGTTTTTGCCGATCGCAGGACGAAGCAAAGAAATTCCTTAAAACTGCCAAGTTATGCCACCACTACCATTGGTTCGTTTCCACAAACTCCCGAAGTGAGAAGCTGGCGCGCGAAACTCAAAAATGGATCGATCTCTTTAGAAGAATACAACATATTGATAGCCGAAGAAACCGCAAAAGCCGTAAAATGGCAAGAAGAAATTGACCTAGACGTGCTTGTTCATGGCGAGTTTGAGCGCAATGACATGGTAGAATATTTTGGCGAGCAATTGGCTGGTTTTGCCTTTTCTAAAAATGGTTGGGTACAGAGCTATGGCTCTCGTTGTGTAAAGCCACCTATAATTTATGGGGAAGTGTACAGGCCAAATGCCATGACAGTAAAATGGACCACTTATGCACAATCGTTAACCACCAGGTTTATGAAAGGTATGCTTACAGGGCCGGTTACCATTTTGCAGTGGTCTTTTGTGCGCAATGATCAGCCACGCGCTGTTACCTGTGCGCAAATAGCCTTAGCCATACGTGATGAGGTTATGGATTTAGAGCAGGCTGGCATCAAGATTATCCAGATAGACGAGCCAGCCATTAGGGAAGGCTTGCCATTGCAAACAGCAAAGCATCAGGAATACTTAGACTGGGCGGTAAATGCCTTTAAAATTGCGGCGAGTGGAGTGCAAGACGATACCCAGATCCATACACACATGTGCTATTCAGAATTTAACGATATCATCGCGCACATTGCCCATATGGATGCCGATGTGATCACTATTGAAACTTCGCGCTCGCAAATGGAGCTTTTGGATGCCTTTGCCGATTTTAAATATCCAAATGAAATTGGACCCGGAGTTTACGATATCCATTCGCCAAGGGTGCCCAAACGTGAAGAAATGATCAGCCTGCTCAACAAAGCTAAATCGGTAATTGCGCCTGAGCAACTTTGGGTAAATCCAGATTGTGGTCTTAAAACTAGGGGCTGGGACGAAACCAAAAGCGCCCTGATCGAAATGGTAGAAGCCGCCAAAGAAATGCGAAAAAATTAATAAATCATCACCTATACCCAAGTAACCATTAAGGTTGCTTGGGTTAATTTTTAAATTATGACCTTAGCAGAAAGAATAAACGCTTCTCAAACCAGCATTTTCAAAGCGGTTTTTCCAAACACCACCAATCACTACGATACCCTTTTTGGCGGAACGGCCATGCACATGATGGACGAAGTGGCTTTTATTACGGCTACCCGTTTCAGTAGGCAGATGATGGTAACCGTAAGCAGCGACCGCATCGATTTTAAAAAATCAATTCCTGCCGGAACCATTGTAGAGCTTATAGGCAAAGTGGTTCATGTAGGCAATACCAGCCTGAAAGTAAATGTAGAAATCTACATTGAACAGATGTATGCCGAGGGTAGGGAATTGGCCGTTCACGGCGACTTTACCTTTGTTTCGATCAATCAGGAGAAAAAGCCGGTACCTATCCTTAAATAATTACCGAACGGGATCGGCTGTTTTTCGAATATGGCTTTTCAGGTATTTTAAGTAGAGCTTTCTGGTATCCATTTGCTCATGCTTGCAGGCAGGTTGTACCGTAGTCATCAGCAATAAAAGGGTCACAAATAAGAGTTTCTTTTTATGCATGATTTTAAGGTTTAGGGCCATTATGACTACATGATTTGGTGAGTTTAAGGTTGATAAAGTGCGCAATGGCAATCAGCAAACCACCCAAAGGAATCAGGTAGCTTTCTATAGCGTGTATCAAATGGCCGAAGGCAATAAAAGCAAAGCCCAGCATCAGCATAACAAATGGCAATGCTTTTCGGTGCTTTTTATAGGCACTGGATAAGGCGATACAGGCAAGGCCTAAGGAAAGGATGATCATACTCAGTTCTATAGCCGGATTGGCCAGGAACTCTAAGCCTACGATAGGTAGTAATGTAAGTACAATGGGAAGCAATGCACAATGTATGGCGCAGGCTACCGAGGCTGACATGCCGACCTTGTCGAACAGTTGGGAATTTAAACGAGATTTCATGTTACAAATATAAATGCAATTTTGTTGCATTTATAAAATAATGTATATATATTTGAACCTCATCATTATTAATAGTTAAGTTAAGCAATGCAACAGGGAATAGGCTGTTGCATTTGCTTTTTAAAAAGGGCCTAATTGTTAATGAAAGCAGGTAAAATATAATTTTCTACTATCTTTTCTGGTTGCCATACCCTGCCGTTCCTAAAATTGCCAGAAGTAATGACCACCACCATATCTAATGCCGGAAGAATGAAGATATACTGGCCACCGGCACCACGCGCTTCAATGGATTCGATATTTCTGTTGCCGATTTTGTAGCTGTAGTGCCACCACAAAAAGCCATAACCATTTTTTTCAGGATGATTTTCCAACATCAGGTAATTTTTGAATGAAGCATTTATCCAATCTTTGCTAATGAGCTGTTTGCCCTTCCATTGGCCTTTATTCGCATATAACAATCCAAATTTGAGCATATCGCGAGAGCGCATGAAAACACCGCCACCAAAATAGGGGTTGGCCTTTTCATCCTGTTGAATAATGTAATTGTCTATCCCTAAAGGCTTAAACAGGTTTTGATCCATAAAACCCAGCGTTTGTGGTCCCAATTGATTGGCCAATGCAAAACCCAGCAAATAGGGGTTGGCCGAGCCATAATTGGCATGGATACCCGGATAATTGATCATCGGTGCTTCTAACACTGTTTTAGCCCAGTTGCTGGTAGGTTGATAATTGTCTTCGGCCGCTACAGATTTTCGGTCTATCCCAAAATCTACCGCATCAAGCCCCGAACTCATGGTGAGCAGGCTGCCCAAACTGATGGCCTGTTTACGCGGGGCCGTCATCAAGTTTTGGTAGGATGGAGGTAACAAATCGACTAATTTTTGAGCTGTATCAAGTAAAATATGCTGGTCAATGGCAATACCGATCAATGCCGAAGAAATACTTTTCGAAGCCGAACGCATGTCGTGGGGTGAAGCTGCATCATTGCCTCCAAAATAGGCTTCGTAAAGCAATTGGCTGTTTTTGGCAATCAATACGCTGTGTGTATTGGTGATTTTGTTGGCGTTAATGCTATCTACCATTTTTTGGAGGTAGCTTTCATTGATTTTAAATCCGCTTTGCTTTAAGCTGAGGGTCTTTAAGTCATCATTAAGCTGTTGAGGTTGCTGGCTGGAGTATGGTGTTGGTGGAGCACTAGATTTTAAATTCCATTCGTTTACAGAGGATTTGAGCATTAATTTGGCCAATAAGAGTTTGCCGATTTTAATTTCCAAAGGGAGTTGCTTGTCTTCCAGCTTTCCATTAAAAGTTAAACCAGTTCTAAAATCGCGGAAAGAGATAAGGTCGTCCTTCTTTTTGAAATCATAACAAAAAAAGCCTGGATAGCGCGCTTCCGAACTAAAGGCATAAGCTTCATATTGCTCGCCATTGGCATTTTCTATGCTTAAGTAAAATGGTGAATTGAATTTTTGGGTCAATAAAATATTCCAGGTAGCCTCAAATTCATGCTTTGCATTTTTGGCAAGCTGGAGGTGATAAAACCACTGGCCAGATTTGATAAATCCTGTGACACACTGTTTCTTTTGATCCCAAGATCCCTTGAAAATGAAGTCATCGCTTAGTTTTACCTCAAATTCTTTGTCGGGAGTAAACGAAAATTGTTGTCGGATGGAACCATTCAGGCTGGTTAGGATGAATATTGCTTCATGCGCATTAATCGGACTGATGGTAACCTTTGGACTAAAAGCCTGTTGGTTAGGCAAGGTACTTTCCCAATGTCCCTCATAGGCTTTCATGTCTTGCGCACGGCTTTGCCAGAAAGTTGATAGGGCCAAGAAAAAGGTAATTATTGATGTTTTGATTGTCATATCGCTATTTTATGGGGGCAATAGTAGGGAGTTAATTCGCCAAAAAATAGAATATTTTTAACGTTGCATCATTTTTTTATAGCTCAATGGATTGAGGCCTGTCTCTTTTTTAAACCGCCGGATAAAGTGGCTCTGGTCTGCAAATCCACAGCTATAGGCAATTTCTGTTAAAGAAGCATCTGTTAGCAACAAATGACTAGCCTTTTGGTGCTGCAACTGACGCAGATATTGACCAATGGAGGCCTTGAAATATTTAGGAAAATCTCTTGAAAGGTGCGCGGGATGCACATCGGCTATTAGGGCCAATTTGCTGAGATTCAAGTCTGAATGCGTGTACTCATGCAAGGCATCTTTTACCTTCTTTACCCATTTGGGATGGCTATTGTTGGTCAATTGCTGTTCTTTGCCAAGCAGTTCGAAAGCCCTTAGCAGCTGTGCTTCGATGGCAATGGGCGTAATGGAATCGTTGATTTTGCTTTCAAGGTAAAGCTGCTGGAAAATAGATTTGAGCATCGGATGATGCAGTTGCAGACTTCCTTCGATAGGGCTGTGGCTGAGCTCGAACCTTTCTGCAAAAAAGGGACTTAATTCAACATGCAATCCTTGTACAAATCCGGGTCCTTTAACATTGTAATGGGCGTCTTGCCAGTGATGGTAAAGCAGGGTGCCAGGCAGGCATTCATAACTTTCCTTTTTGTTGGCTTCGAGCATGCTTCCCTGCAATAGGAAAGTAAAATAAGGGTTCTGGTGGTAATGCCAATCTACTTTGTCTTTGGTGTATTGGGTATCTGTGATCACCAATCCAGGTAGGTTGATCACTTTATGGTGTGCGCCAAAAAAAGTTCCTGTTTGTAGCTCTAGCATATCAATTAGATAAATATAGGCTTTGTTGGTTACAAACAGGAACAAGTTTAAGCATTAAGATTAGGCTTGATTGAATTTGGCAGCAAACTGGCTTCCAAAATCCTTCAGGCTTCTTTTTCCTGTAATTTGGCCATTGGTTTTTTCGTAATCTGCCCTTAATAAGCCTGTGCGCAAGGCAACGCCCATTTCTACATAGTTTCTAGAGATTTCGGCAGGCAATCCCGCTTGAAGCATCCCATCAAGTGCCTGTTCATCGGTAAATTCTGTCCACTGTAAATCGGGTTTACCTATTGCTTCGCCTAAAATCTGCCCGGCTTGTGCAGCAGTGATGTCTTCGCCAACTATATAGCGATAGCTTTTTCCGGTAAATCCTTGTTCAATTTCTTGTGCAATGGTATCGGCAATATCTTCTGGCTGTACCAAAAGCATTTTTGTATCTGGGCCGTAATTGGCACCAATGGTATTCAAATGCTTAATCAAAGGGATGTCGTTGTAATAATTGGTGAAAAAATAAGCTGCCCTTACATGTCGCACATTTACATTGGCCAATTGATTAAAGGTGTTTTCCACGTCGTGCAAGCCCGCAATAGGACCGGTACCGCCAGTTTGATCGGCACCAATGCTGCTCAGGTTAACGACTTGTTTCACTCCCGATTTTTCTATTGCAATGGCATAATTTCGGCCAATGCCAGCAATGTAAGCTCTATAATCTGTAGCTGCGAAGTTGTTGGGAACCATGGTGTAGATAAGGTCTGCACCACTAAAGGCAACTGTAAGAAAATCGATGTCGTCAATTGAGCCGATCAGTGCTTCGGCACCCAATGCGGCGATAGCTGCTTTATTTTCGGCATTGCTGCTGATTACTTTTACTTCATGCCCTGCTTTTGTCAATTGTGCCACTAAGGGTTTGCTGATATTTCCGATTGATCCGGTTACTGTAATTTTCATGATGTTTATTTTTTTAATTGTGATACAAAGCTATATTTGTACTTACTTTTTTACAAGTACTTACCCCAAAGTATGTATCATGACCGAGGTTAAAGAGAGCTCTACGCGTAATTTTAATAAAGAACTGGCGCAAGATTATTGTCCGGTTAGCTATGTGATGAATAAAATTGGCGGCTATTGGAAGCCTATTATCCTTTATCAGCTCATGAGCGGACCAAAAAGATACAGCGAACTGAAACGCGCCATTCCCCCGATCACCGAAAAAATGCTCATCCAACACCTGAAGCAGTTACAGGCCGACAACTTGGTTAATCGTAAGGCGGAGCCTGTAGTACCCCCGTTTGTTGTTTATGACCTTACAGAGGCAGGAAATGAACTTACACCGGTATTGGTAGCCATGGCAGATTGGGCAAGGAAAGACCAAGGCAAAACGGTTTGAGTTGCCACTGAACAACCCACCTGTTAAAATGAATAAACTGAATGCTCGATTAAGGCCGTTTTAGGCGGTTGGCATTACTACAGGCCACTTTTTTTCGGTATTTTTAATTGGTTGATGCCATGTTTTAACATCTCAACCGAGAGAGCTATTTTCTTTTAAGACAACACGTATTACAAAATGACGGTGCACAGGTTATTGTTTGGCTTTAGGGTTTCTAAATCGTTGCTTTCGCTTATTGCAATTTTATTGGCGTTTGTAATTATTTTTATTTCCGTATGGTTATGGTTCGACTATAAAATCAAACAACTAGAAGAACCAAAAGAACAGTCTACCTTTAAAGAGAAACCCAATTTTTAGGTTTTCGATGCGCTAAAATCCTTTTCTTGTTAGCAGGCATTTTTCGTTGGGCAAACTTTCTTAGCACTTATTTGTTTATACAGATAATTATTTAATCAAAAGTTAAGGAATATGAGATTAAAAAACATGGTGCCGCTACTAATGCTTACGGGCTTATTGGCACAAGGTTGTGTGAGCAACAAAAAATATGCTGAACTTCAAACTAACAATACCAAGCTCCAACAGAGCAACCAGGAATTGAACCAGCGTTTGCAAGACAGTGAAAAAGATTTATCAGGGTCAAAAATTAGAATAAAAAGTCTGGAAGAGCAACTTACTGCCGAAAAATCGAATGCAGCGGCCTTGCAGGCAGCACTCAACAAATGTTTAACATCAAGCAGCCAGGGCAATGTAAACATCTCTAAACTGGTTGATGAGATCAACAGCTCGAATAAATACATCCAGCAATTGGTTAATGCAAAAAACAAAAGCGATTCGCTTAACATGGTCCTCACCAATAACCTAACCCGTTCATTGAGTAGGGAAGAGATGACTGATGTAGATGTACAGGTATTGAAAGGAGTGGTTTATATTTCGCTTTCAGATAATATGCTTTACAAATCGGGCAGTTATGAGATTTCTGACAAAGCGGGTGAAACCTTATCTAAAATTGCTAAAATCATTAAAGATTACCAAGGTTACGATGTGCTGATAGAGGGTAATACCGATAATGTACCGATTGCAAAACCAAATATCAGAAACAACTGGGATTTAAGTGCGTTAAGAGCTTCGTCTGTGGTACAATCGCTACAGAACAATTATGGGGTAGATCCTAAGCGTTTAACTGCTGGCGGCAGGGGCGAATATAATCCTTTGGCCGCAAATGATACCGAAGCGGGCAAAACCAGAAACAGGCGCACGCAGATTATCATTACACCAAAACTGGATCAATTTATGGAATTAATAGGCAAAGCACCAGAAACGCCTAACAAGCCATAATCGATTAATAGTTAGTTAATTAATAGTTAAAAACCTCAGCTACATTCGTAGCTGAGGCTTTCTTTTATCTATTCGATTAAGATTCTACTGGAGCTTCTTTTGGCGCTTTGCTTTTGGCAGGTTTTGCGCTTGCTGGCTTTTCGCCTGCAGTTTTTTTAGCTTTTGTGGCTATTATTGCTTCGCTAGCCTCTTCAACAGCTTCTGGCTTTAGGTTAAGCTCTTTGGCCAATTCCTTAGCCAGTTTATCGGCGCTTCTTTTTACTACTTTATCTAGCTTTTTAGAGCTTTTTCCGAATTTGCTGATTACTTCTTGTAAAGCTTTGGTTAAATCTGCCTGAATATCTTTTTTCGCGTTCTTTCTGGAAATTTTTAAGAGCGTTTTTACTTTTTGCTTTTTCATGAAATTAATTAGGAGTTTTTGCAAAATTAGGCTATGGAGGCCTTAAATTCATATTATGTTTATGTTAAGCGAGCTTTTTCGACTTAACATAGAGTTCGTTTGGCTTAAATTAATCCCTTTCTTTTGATGAGGTAAACGCCCAGCGCACTGGCGCCAAGGAGCAAGGCCCAGGTATGTTCGTCGAGGTCGCATTCCATGATAAATGTTCCTTCCGACCCTCCTTGTGTAAGCGTACCTAGACAAAGTCCCGCCAAAATACCGCCAGAACATACACTACAAGGAACTGCTGTTGAGCTTGGTGTCCAATAGCATTGTGAGCCAGCTAAGACAGCATTAGGCGAATCATAGTATAAGGATTGTCCACCTAATAAGGCAGCAAGAACAGCACCAATTAGCCCAGGATTTACTTTTGAAGTATAAAGCGTATTATTAGGTAAAAGACAACCAGTTTGGGCATTTGAATTCAAGCTCAAACAAATTAAAAAAAGTCCTAATATGTACCTTAAATGTCGCATCAGCATTAATCTTATGCTTACAAATAACCATAGATAAGACCGAATTGTGTACGTTCTTTTTGTTCAAGTTAGGGCTGTTTTTGAGGTGCTGAACAAGGCTGTTCATTGCTTTAAATCGCTGTTCAAACGATTGTATTTAAGGATTTATAATGCTGTTGGAAGTATTGGCCTGCAGGCTGAACAGACTAGAGCTGATTCCCTTTTCATCCAATAGGCAAAGCACGATGTAACGGTACTCGTTGGCCTTGTCTATGTCTTTGGTTTCGAGGTAGGTTCTGATCAAAATCTGGTAGGCAACCATTTGCAATGCGAAGCAATGGTTCTTTTTGTAGCGTTCCACACTTTCGTGCCCGTGCACAAGCGCCTGTTCATAATTGTTTCTGTTCAGGTTTTGCTGGGCCAATACCAATTGTTGCAGGTCTTTGGCGCATGGGCTTGCATCCGGCCTTAAGGGGTGCTCGTGGATATGGTTTAAAATCCGCTCCAACTGGTTGGCTTTTTTGGTTTTTCCGCTTTGCGAATAGGCGAGGGCCAATAAATGGAGCATGTAGATGGAATAATAATCAGAAATCGAACCCGCGTGCTTAAAGTTTTTGATCGAGTTGATCGTGTTCACCACCTGATCTAAGTCGCCGTGCAGCCATTGGATAATGATGAGGAATATGCTCGAAACAAATTGTTGCGCTCCAGACATTTTCTCGAGTAGGATTGGGCTGTTATGATCTAGGCCAAGTTTTATAAAATCAGGATCTTCGTTAATGTTATTGCCTTTAAGCAGTTGAATTAACAATGAAGCGAATGTTGCGGGATGTACCGGCCAATTTTTTAATGGATGATTTGCAGTATTAAACTCTTCGATATGGGCTTGCAGCTTGTTTATCTGGAGCGAGAGGCAATCAAAAATGAACAACATGGAGTAATAGGTTGCTTTTACCTCTTCATCTTGGCTGATTTCGCTAAAAATTTTAAGCAGGTTGCAATAGCTTGGATCGATAAAATCTACTTCCGTGAACTTTCTGAGTAGTTCTTTATGGATGCTGTGTTTTTTTAATCCGTTCAGGCTATCTGGCTCATTTTGTAACTGATAGTTAAATTGTTCAGCCATGAACAGCATGAGCTGATTGCTTTCCCAACGGCCCAGTTTGAGGTTGAGCAGGAGCATAATCGGATCGAAATCGGCATTTTTGATCGTAAAGAAAGTGGCCCATTTTAAGAGTGGCAATGCCAGTTTATTGGTGCTGTGCTCTGCAATAACCGAATCGAAGAAAACGCTGTTCATTTGATCCTGATGTTGCTCCAATGTTTCTTTGAACAGGAAATACTCGAAAATATGCGGATGAATAAAACGAACAAGCTCGATAGGGAAGCCGTGTTCATGGTGCTGTTCTTCGATGAGGATGCCATCGAGCAAAAGCTCCATATAGGCATCCCTAAACACCGTAAACTCGTCCATTAATAGGCTTTTATCGATCCGATTGCCCTTTTTTCCATAATTGCTCAACTGGATAAGCTGTTTACACAAGATTAGTTTCTCGACAGCATGCTTGGAATTGTATATTTTTTTAGAAAGATACTTGAGTGTCATCTCATAAAAAATGAGATTGGTCCGGTATTCATTCTCTGGATATTGCGGTTTGAGCTCGTAGTAATAAGAAATATGGAAAGGATACTTGAGCTGGTATTTGAGTTCTGGGTTAAGCCTTTTCGCAGGAAACGAGCTTATCTTGCCAAATAATATATCTACCTCGGCTTCTGTGAGCGTTGGTACATTCGATTGTTCAATAGCCCTGAAATAGCTGCCGGCAAACCATTTGCTTTTTAAGTAATGAGAATGGCGAATATTTTGGTAAAATCTTCTCCAGGCGTAAGAGCGCATGCTCAATACCAGTTTAATGGCCGGACTGCCTTCTAAATCGCAGAGCAATTTAACGATACTGTCGAATATTTTTGGCTTTAAGCCACTCCTTCTTAATATATCGTGGAAGCCGTCAAAAATTAAGACCAGCTTTTTGCCGTTTTTGGCGTGCTGTTCATTAAAATAAGTAATGATATCCTTCTCGGTAGAAAGGCCAAGCAGTTGTTGCAGGTCGTTTTCAAGATTTTGGGTATCGCTTTCTACATTGAACACGCGTTCAGCATGCAGGAACAAAACCACATCTTGTGCATATTTGGCGCCCGGTTTAAGAAACAGGTTTTGTACCAAATGACTGAGCAAAATGCTCTTTCCGTAGCCTGCCTGTGCAATAAATGCACTAAATATATAATTAGAGGAATAGAAATAGTTGAAGTCGTGTTCGGCAAACTTTCTGTTTATAGTAAGGTGGTAGGGGATTTCACTCTGTGTGATGATCCGCTTAATGGTACTTTCTGAAAGCGTTCTGGCTTTTGCAATCAGGTAATCCCAGTCTTTGTCGCCAGTATAAGGATTGCCGTTAATGGCCGCATCTGTAACGGCATTGGTATCGTCGTTTTCAACGTACTCTAAAAGGGTATTGATGGTAAACTTCGAAAATTGGTGATGAATGGCCGCAAAACCAAATAATCTTTTAATCGTGGTTTCGCTGATACTCTTGTTTACCTTTTTGCTGATTGCCAATGCAATAACCTGGCAGTCTGAAGGACAGACTACGCGAATTCCAACTTTTTTTAGAATTAAATGCCTGAGTTCATCTAAAATAAATTGAGTCATCTTTTTAGCGTGTTGCAATCGATTTCACGCGAAGATAAGACTTAACTTAAAAGAAAATCAATGTTCAGAATTATGTCTGTGTTCATAAATTGATCGTCATTTTTAGGTAAAAAGGCCTCTAAATAGGCAAGGAGAAAGAAATATGCTCATGTTCAAGCACTTTTAAGCCTGTAGTGAACAATATAAAATGAATAAAATGAACAATAGGGGTGCGTAGGCTGATTCTAATGAACAAGTCGAATGGCAAAGCGTAGCGGTTTGCTGCTTAAAATTGCGTCAGAATAACGCATAATAATCCCTATTTTATGAAATCGATATCTACTTTTAACCTTCGGTCTATTAGATGGATCGCTTTTCTGCTACTACAAATTACTTTATTAACGCTGCTTTTTTCTAAATCGTATGCGCAAACAAGAATTTATGCCACAACCGCTGCTGTAAAGTCTCCACAGGTTGAGGATGCAACAAATGCAACAAACGGAAATAATACTTTCGCCACCGTAAAATCTTATGGTGGAGCTGCGTTGGGGCTTGGCAAGTATAGCGGAGAATTGGAACTCCAATTTGCAAGCACAGTTCCGGCAAATACCACCACATATTTGCGGATAGATGGAGATCCGACATTGCTTAATGTATTGCTGGGCGGAAATCTTGGCGGGGCCCTCGCTGCGCTGGTCGGGAACATCGCGTTGGGCGACCATTATTTTGAGGTCGGGGCGAGAAATTCACTTGGTGAAACGAAAGTATCCGGTTTAAGTAGTTCTGGATTTACAAATGCCAATCTGCGTCTGATTAAGGATGCGAGTGGCTTTTTTTATATAGCGATCACGCCAAATGAAGCTTATGATAGGGTGTACCTCAAAGACAGGACAGATGCTTTGTTGTTAAGTGCGCCTTATAATACAAAGGTTTATTATGCTTTTTATACCTCGGGTACCGAAACCTGTGCCAATGCATTTGCTACCAGTTATGAGGGCAGCGGACTTACCGTTGACCTGTTGGGTTTAGGCAAGGCGGGAGTAACCAATCCTGAACGCGCCATCGATGCTGACCAGACTAATTTTTCCGAAATCAGTTTAGGTGCATTAGGAGTTGCAGGCTCGATTAGCCAAACCATCTACTTCGCTACTCCATCTAAGGTTGGCGATGAATTTAATATTCGCATGCGTGTTAATCCTGCCTTGCTAAGTGCGGGCTTATTGAATAATACGCAGGTTACAGCTTACAATGGTAATGTTCAGGTATATACCACTAACCTCAATAATTTATTAAGCCTAGATCTATTAGGGCTGTTAAATGCCGGACAAACAACCAGTATTCCATTTTCGCCAGGTTTGTCTTTTGATCGCGTAAAAATAACACTCAACTCCTTGCTCAATGCAGGTTTAACACAAACCGTAAGCCTATACAGTATCACCAGTACGGCACCAAGACCAACTTTTACCTCACCATTATCTAATGCGGTTAATGCCTGTTACAACAGTACAGCTGTATTAGGGGCAACTACGGGAGCCGACAACGAGCTTCGCTGGTATGATGTAGTTGATGGGGGTACAGCATTGGCTACTACTCCAAACAATGGAACCTACACTACTGTGGCTTTAACGGCCAATAAAACTTATTATGTAGCAGCCAGAAGAATTGGTTGTACTGCTGAATCGGGTAGGGTACCGATCACGGTTACCGTTAATCCGCAAATTACTTTTGCCACCACTACTTTGCCTAATGCAACTGTTGGTTCTGCTTATTCTAAACAGATTACTGCTGCTACAGGAGGCACGCCAACCTTTACTTATGCTTTGGCGGCCGGAAGTTCATTGCCTGCAGGCTTGATTTTATCGGCCAGCGGACAAATAGGAGGTACACCAACAGTGGCTGGCGATTTTCCTTTTAGCATAACCGCAACCGATAGCAAAGGCTGTACGGCTACGGTAGCCTATACGATAAAGGTAACGCCTACCTTAGTATTGCCAACAGCAAGTTTGCCAAACGGCACGGTAGGAACTTTATATCCGCCACAAACTATTCCGGTGGCAACCGGTGGCACTATACCTTATACTTATGTAGCGACCAATTTGCCTCCGGGATTAACGTTTGATCCTGCAACAAGAGTAATTACAGGTACACCAACCCAATCGGGTACTTTTGTGGTAACCATTAACGTTACTGATGCCGATGGCAATACAGCCGCCAATAATTACACTGTTGTTGTAAAAGATCCTTTGGTATTGGCCACTACACCGCTTTCTGATGGAACGGTAGGTACGCAATATCCGACACAAACTTTATTGCCTGCTACCGGCGGTACCACACCTTATACCTATTCGGCTACTGGTTTGCCTCCGGGATTGACATTTGATCCTGCAAGCAGACAAATTACAGGTACGCCAACTACGGCCGGTGATTATACTGTTGTTTTAAATGCCAGCGATGCGGATGGAAAAACAGCCACGGCTAACTATACGATTAAAGTAATTGCTCCTTTGGTATTGCCTTCCAAAGCGCTGGCAGATGGAAATGTTGGAGTTGCTTATCCAACAGAAACTATCCCAGCAGCTACAGGCGGTACAGGTCCATATACTTATGCTGCTACTAATTTGCCTCCGGGATTGACCTTCGATCCTGCAACAAGGCAGATTACAGGTACACCAACTCAATCTGGTAACTACAACGTTGGAGTAACCGTAACCGATGGCACTGGCAAAACAGCAAGCAATACTTATCCTGTTAAGGTAATAGGTGCGCTGTCATTGCCTACTGCAACTTTGGCTAACGGCACAGTTGGGATACCTTATCCAACCGAAACTTTGCCAGCGGTAACTGGAGGAACTGCTCCTTATACTTATGTAGCTACGAACTTGCCTCCAGGTTTAAGCTTTAACACCACAACCAGAGAAATTACAGGTACACCTACGTTAGGTGGAGCTTATACTTTATCGCTTACAGCAACAGATGCCAACGGCAATAAAGTAAATACAGATTATACGATTACTGTTGGGGTAACCGCTCCATTGGCTGCGAATGCTACAATCTGTAGCGGAAGTTTTGCTACCTTGAGCGTAACCAACCTGCAGGCAGGTGTTACCTATAATTGGTACGGCCCTACAGGAAATACACCACTGGTAACCAACAATGCCGGCGTATTTAATACACAAGCATTAACCAGCACGACTACGTTTTATGTTGAGGCGGTGTCTGGAACAGCGGTGAGTACACGTACTGCCGTAACGGTTACTATCAATCCGGCACCAGCTCTTCCGGTAATTACAACGAATAGCCAAGTGATCAACAGTGGTCAAACTACTGTATTGCAGGCCACTGCTACTAACGGCGATGTGATTAAATGGTACGGCGCTGCTGCAGGAGGTACTGCTTTGGGCACAGGTCCGAGCTTTACTACACCAGCTTTAACTACAACAACAACTTTTTATGCAGAAACAAGTAATGGAACCGGTTGCGTAAGTGCAAGCCGCGTACCTGTAGTGGTAACTGTACTGAATGGTCCGGTTAACCCTAATTGTAATGCAGCCACCAGCCAAAACAGTGGTATATTGGGTATTTGTTTATTGTGTGGCATTAATGGTCCAGGTAACTCTACCGATGCCGATTTAAACAACTTTACCAGAATTACATTGGCTGTAGGCGTAGGTGCTACAGGTTATCAAAGGTTAATTTTCCCTAATGTTGGCCTAGCTACCGATAGTATTCGTTTAGACTTGGCTACACCAACAGGTTTATTGGATCTATCGGTATTAGGTGGAATTACGGTTAACGTAATGAATGGTTCGAACGTAGTAACCAGCTACCAATTGAACTCTGCTTTGTTAGACTTAAGGTTGTTGAGTGCCAATCGCTTTAAAGCAACCTTGGTTGCTGGTCAGCCTTACGACAGGGTAGAAGTTAGGTTTGGAGCCACAGTGGCCGCTTTAAGCAGTCTTGATATTTATGGTGCAGAAATTATCTATCCTAAACCAACGGTTTCAACCGCAGGTTTAAGCATCTGTTCGGGCAGTACAACCACCTTAACAGCTACGCCAAATGGTGGCACTACCTTAACTTGGTACAATGCTGCAACAGGTGGAAGCGTAGTTGGCAATGGCAATAGCTTTACTACACCAAACTTAACTACTACTACCACTTATTATATTGAAATAAGCAAAGCAGGTTGTGCAAATGCAGAGCGTGTTCCGGTAACCGTTACCGTAGTACCGGTATTGGCAGCACCAACTGTGGCTGCCGTTTCGGCAAGCTGCGAAGGTTCAACCGTAGCGCTGGCTGTGAGCAATCCTGATCCAACCCTTACTTATAACTGGTATGAAACCGCTGCTGGTGGTACTCCAGTATTTACAGGAGCTAATTTCACTACCCCGGCATTAACTGCCACCAAAACCTATTATGTAGAAGCGGCCTTGTCAGGATGCGTAAGCGCAACCCGCGGTTCGGTAACCATTACCGTTAACCCACGTCCGGTAGCGCCACAAGTACAGGTTTCTTCTTCAACCATCAATCCTGGACAAACTGCTGTATTAACCGCAAGTTCTTCAGAAACCAATGTGGTGTTTAACTGGTACACATCTGCCAATTCTACAACTCCTATTTATACCGGCGAAACCTTTGTAACGCCACCGTTAACTGCTACTACTTCTTATTACGTAGAAGCAACCAGTACAGTAACGGGTTGTAGCTCTGCTACCCGTATTCAGGCTACAGTGACCGTAAATTCAGGTGGATCTCCTAATCCGGTACCTTGCGAGGCTGCCGTAACCCAAACCAATGGTGTTACAGGTATCGCTTTATTGGCAGGTGTATCTAACGCGAATTTAGCTGTAGACAACGATACACAAACTGGTTCTACCTTATTAATGCCGGTTGGCTTATTAGGTGCTTCGGTTTACCAAAGACTAGATTTTGGAAGTGTTTCTAATGTTGGCGATACCGTTCGTGTATTGATCAACTCGCCAGGCAAATTATTAGCGGCAAGCGTTTTGGGTTCGGTTCAAATCTCTACCTACAATGCAGGCGTAAGCAATAACGATGTATTGGCTGTTAACAATCCGCTAATTAGCCTCGAATTATTAAGTGGCAATACTCAGGCCTTGCTCACCTTTGTGCCTACAGCGCAGTTTGATGCGGTAGAGGTAAGGTTAAACTCGGGTCTTGTTGGTGCATTAACTTCGTTGAACGTAAATTATGCACAGCGCATTGTAGCCGCTCCAGAAGTAATGGCTTCGAACGTTACCGCATGTGTTGGTCAAACGGCCGTACTCACTGTAAAAAATCCGAAAGCTGGCCTAACCTATAAATGGTATGATGCTGCTGGTGTTTACCAAACAGGCAAAGATGGCATCAGCTTTACTACTCCAGCCTTAACCGCAGATACCAGGTATTTCGTAGCGGCTACTGTTGCATCAGGTTGCGTAAGCTACAGAACGGCTGTTAATGTAACTGCAACACCGGCTCCAGCTGTGCCAGAATTATTGGCCGCTGCCGTAAATACTTGTGCCGGAAACGATGTTTTATTACAAGTTAAAAATCCAATCGCTGGCCTAACCTATAAATGGTATGATGCTGGTGGAACCTATCAGGCAGGCAAAGATGGCGTAACCTTTACGGCTACTGCTGTTGTTGCAAATACTTCTTACTCGGTTGAAGCCGTAAATAGCTGTGGTTTGGCTTCGGCTACCAGGGCAACGGCTACCATTACTGTTGGTTCTGTAGATTTGCCAATCGTTACTCCTCCGGCAGTAACAGTGGCTCAAAACAGTCCAGCAATTTTAACTGCAAGTTCAAGTACCGCCGGTGCTACATTCAGATGGTATGACGCACCAACCAACGGTAACCTATTGGCCAATACTGCTACCTATGTAACAGGGCCTTTAGCCACTACTACAACTTTCTATGTAGAAGCTACTGTGCCTGGTCCATGTCCAGCTTCTGGCCGTGCATCGGTTGTAGTAACTGTTATCCCTAATGGCACAGAACCTACGCCTTGTGGTGCAGCTACTGTAGCATTAGCCGATGGTGTTACTGGTGTGGCGATATTGGCCGGTGTTGCAAATCCAGGTTTGGCAGTTGATAACAACATTCAAACAGGTTCTTCATTGCTGATGCCAGTTGGTCTGTTAGGTGCTTCGGTTTACCAACGCGTAGGTTTTACTGGTGGCTTGTCTAAAGTAGGCGATACCTTAAAAGTGGTATTGACCTCACCAGGCAAACTATTATCGTTAGCTGTATTGCCAAGCTTAACGGTAACTACTTACAATGGCGCTACCAGCAACGGCGACGAAATGGTGGTGAACAATCCATTGATCCACTTAGAACTATTGAGCGATAACAGTGCAGTTATTTTAACCTATGTTCCTACTGCCGCATTTGATGGAGTAGAAGTAAGGTTAAATTCAGGTTTGATCGGTGCTTTGACATCAGTTAACTTCAACTACGCACAAAGAATAAATGTAGCACCACAAGTTACAGTGGCTACAGCAAGTGCCTGTCAAGGTACTGTAGCTACATTGAGCGTTAAAAATCCTCAGGCCGGCGTAACTTACAGGTGGTATTTAGAAACTGCTTACCAAGCTGATGGCACAACTTTCAACACGCCTACAACATTGGTAGCAGGTACTTATAACTATTATGTAAAAGCTTTTGTAAATGGTTGCGAAAGCGCCCCTACAAAAGTGGTGGTTACCATATTGCCTCCACCAGCTCCACCAGTTCCGGTTTCAGGAAATCCAGCTACTACTTGTATCAATTCGCCAGTAACCTTGGCTGTACAAGCAGTAAGTGGCGTAACCTTTAACTGGTACGATGCAAATGGCAACGTATTGGTATTGAACAATGCCAACTACACCACCCCAGCTAATTTGGCAGCCGGTACTTACGATTTCTTTGTAGAGGCCGTAAACGGAAATGCTTGTGCCAATGGAAGCCGTACTAAAATTACACTTATCGTTAAGCCATCATCTACTGCTGCCGATATCCAAGTGGCTGGTGTAAATAACGTATGTACTAATGGTACAACTACTTTAACAGCTAGTTCTACTACAGTTACCGATCCAGTATTTACTTGGTACAGCGATGCAGCCTTAACCAATGTGGTTGCTAATCAAGCTGCATTTACGCCGACAGGTCTTACAGCTACTACTACTTTTTATGTAACGGTAAGCGGTACAAACAAATGTGCCAATTCGCCTGCCGATGCCAAAGCGGTAACGATAACGATTAATCCTTCTGCTACTGCTGCCGATATCAGCTTGGCAGGTATCAGTACCATTTGTGCCGGTTCTACTGTAAGCTTAACTGCAAGCTCTACTACGGTAACCAATCCGGTATTTACTTGGTACAGAGATGCAGCCTTAACAGATGTAGCTCATATTGGTGCTAATTTCTTAAGTCCGCCATTAAATGGCAATACCACTTATTATGTAACCGTAAAAGGCGATAATAAATGCGAAAACAAACCTGGAGATGCAGAAGTGATCACCATTACGGTTAATCCGTTGGCCACTGCTGCCGATATCCTGGTAAGCGGACCGACTAAAATCTGTGCAGGTGGCCAAACTACCTTAAATGCAAGTTCTACTACGGTTACCAATCCGGTGTTTACTTGGTACAGCGATGCTGCCTTAACCAATGTAGCTCATGTAGGTGCCGATTTTACAACAGGTCCTCTTAATACCACAACTACTTATTATGTGGCAATTAAAGGCGATAACAAATGTACCAACGGTGCAGCCGATGCAAAAGCAGTAACCATTACGGTTAATGAATATGCTACTGCAGCCGATGTAAACTTAAGCAATGCAACCATTTGCGCAGGCAGCTCGGTAAGCTTAATGGCTTCGAGCTTTACCGTAACCAACCCTGTGTTTACTTGGTACAGCGATGCTTCGTTAACCGCGGTGGTATTTGTAGGTCCAACCTATCTGATCCCATCATTAAGCACCACTACTACCTTCTACGTAACTGTAAAAGGCGATAACAAATGCGAAAACAAAGCAATTGATGCTAAAGTGGTTACTGTAACGGTAAATCCATTGTCGGCAATGACCGATATCATCTTAACAGGAAACACTACGGTTTGTAATGGAGCTCCAGCTGTATTGGCTGCAAGCAGTCCAACAGTAACCAATCCGGTATTCACTTGGTATGCTGATGCGGCATTGACCAACTTGGTACACGTTGGCCCAACATTTACAAGTCAGCCGTTAAGTGCGACCACTACTTTCTACGTAACTGTAAAAGGCGATAACAGGTGTGCCAATAGTCCGGCAGATGCCAAAGCCATTACCATTACCGTAAAACCAGTGGCCACTGCTGCAGACATTACTGCCAACGATGCTACCATTTGTGAAAACACCAAAGCCACCTTGGTAGCCAGCACCACAACGGTAACCAATCCGGTATTTACCTGGTACAATGATGCCGCCTTAACCTCGGTAGCATTTGTAGGTGCCTCGTTTACTACACCAACACCACTTACGGCAACCAGGACTTACTATGTAACCGTAAAAGGCGATAACAAGTGTGAAAACAGTACCTCGACAGCTAAAATTGTAACGGTAACCGTTAACAATGGAGCAACTGCCGCCGATATCAATATTGTGCCACCAAGTGCCAACATTTGCGGTACGGGCAGTGTAACCTTAACGGCCAGCAGCTTAACCGTAACCAGTCCGGTATTTACATGGTATAGCGATGCTTCGTTAACCAATGTGGCTCATATCGGAGCCTCATTCCCAACACCGGTACTTAATGCAACCACTACTTATTATGTAACCGTAAAAGGAAGCAACAGATGTGAAAACAGTCCGGCAAATGCCAAAACTGTAACCATCACCGTGAGGCCAAATGCTACGCCAAGCGATATTTCGGTAACGGGTACCACTACCATCTGCGAAAGCAATACCACTACGCTTACCGCAAGTACAACTACGGTAACCAATCCGGTATTTACCTGGTACAGCGATGCCGCCTTAACCAATGTGGTTTCTAACCAGGCTACATTTACCACTACAGCACTTACAGCCGATGCTACCTATTACGTAACCGTAAAAGGCGACAACAGGTGCGAGAACGTTACTGGAAGCAGCAAAGTGGTAGTGATTACCGTAAACCCTCGTCCTGTTAACCCAATTGTAGCCAATACTGGAACCAGCATCTGCGCTGGCGACGGAACTAGCCTAACTGTACAAAATGCACAGCCTGGTGTTACTTACGAATGGTATGATGCAGCTGTTGGTGGCAATCAGGTAGGTACAGGTTCTACATTGAATATCTCTATTCTAAATGCCACTAAAGATTACTATGTACAGGCCGTAAGCGCCAATGGTTGTGGTAATGCAAGTGGCAGGGTTAAGGTAACCGTAACGGTTACGATAAGGCCAACAACACCAGTAGTAGCTACCAATAATGTGAATGTTTGTATCGGCAATACTACGGTATTAAGCGTAAGCAATCCTCAAAGCGGCGTAACTTATACTTGGTACGATGCAGCTAATGGTGGCACCGTTGTAGGTACTGGAGCTACCTTTACTACACCTCCGGTTACCGCAAATGTAACATACCATGTAGAGGCAAGTACCGGTTCGTGTTTGTCTCCTTCAAGGGCGCCTGCATCGATCATTGCTATGCCAGTGCCAGCCGCACCAACAAGTGTAACTGCCAATAACAATCCGATTTGTGCAGGTAGCACTGCCATATTGAGCGTAAGCAATCCAGATGCAAACTTGATTTACAGATGGTACGCCAACAGTTCTAGCGGTACAATGCTGGCCGAAGGAAATACCTTTACCACCCCGGCTTTAACCATCACTACTACTTATTATGTAGAAAGCGTTTCTAAATCAGGAGGCTGTCCAAGCAACTCGCGTACCGCAATAACGGTAACTGTACTGCCAATTATCGCTACACCAGTAGTGAGGGTTGAAAGCACTACGGCGAACAGCATCACTTTTGCATGGAACGCAGTAGCAGGAGCAACAGCTTATGAAGTGTCGTTAAACAACGGCAATACATGGGTTGCACCAGCAGGCGGACCAACCGGAACAACTTATCAGGTAGTAGGTTTACAGCCTGGTCAGAGTGCAACCATCATTGTGAGAGCCAAAGGACAAATAGACTGTCAAACCAGTGCCAACTCTGCACCAGTAACCGGCAGTGCAAATAATCCTTTTGCCAATGAGCTTTATATCCCTAACACCTTTACGCCTAATGCCGATGGTAAGAACGATATCTTCTTCGCCTATGGTAACCTGGTAAGTAAATTCAATATGAAGATTTACAACCAGTGGGGGCAGTTCTTGTTCGAATCGACATCGATTAATACCGGATGGGACGGAAGATTTAGTGGAAACATACAGCCAAATGGAGTTTACGTGTACTTGATCCAGGTAACCTTCGCCGATGGTACCACCAAATCGTATAAAGGAACAGTAACATTGCTCAGATAGCATTAAAAACATAATTGTGAAATGGTTTTACCTAAAAAGGAACACATGAAATACTTAAGAATATTAATGCTGGCATTCGGACTAAGTTTTGGTGCACAGCAAGTACAAGCACAGATAGATCCGCATTTTTCGCAATATTATGCTAACCCGTTATGGCTTAACCCGGCCTTAACAGGTGTTACCGATGGCGATTATCGCGTAAACGTAAATGCCAAGCAACAATGGGATGCGCTGAGAAACGGTTATTTAACCGCAGGTGCCTCTTTTGATATGGCGCCTTTCAAAAACCTGTCTTTGGGTGGTCTCATTATAAACCAAAGGGCGGGTGATATTGGCTACAATCAGCTCAGTGCATTGGCTTCGGCCTCTTATCGCATTCGCTTTGGACAAAGTGGCGAGCAGATCATCAATTTTGGTATGCAGGCTGGGATCATCAGCAAGAGCATCGATCTTTCTAAAATTACCACGGGCAGCCAATACAATCCGGTAACCGGGTATGATCCGACTATGGGAACGTCTGATGACATTTCATCGTCAAGCTATGTTGCGCCAGATATCAATGCCGGTGTGATGTTTTTTGATGGTGGCAGCAACAAAAGAGTAAATGTGTTTGCCGGTGCAGCCGTATCGCACTTAACCAGGCCAAAAGATAAATTTATTGCCGGAAATAATCCACGCCTGCCTATGCGCTTTACCGGACATGGTGGCGCAAGGATCAAGGTAAACAACATGTTGGATATCACCCCGAACTTCATCTACCTTAAACAAGGCGATGCCAGGGAGATTGCAGCCGGAGCTTATGCACAGATGATGCTCAATACCGAATCAGACATTCTTTTTGGCTCCAACTATCGTGTAGACGACTCGGCGATTGCCTTTTTAGGCCTCCACTTTAAAAGCATGGTGTTTGGTGTAAGCTATGATTTTAATACCTCGAGCTTGAACAAGGCAACAGGTTCTAGGGGAGGTTTAGAGCTCTCGGTATCATTTACCAGCAGAAAAGGTATTGTTGGTCCTAATTTCTTCTGTCCACGACTTTAATTTTTAAGATATGCGCTATTTAAAAACAATTTTGATCCTGTGGTGCTGTAGCCTTTCGTTTGCTCAGGCCCAGATGACAGCAGATAACAAGAGGGTAGCAGATGTCTACTTCATTAACAAAGAATATTATGCCGCCTCCGAATACTATAAGCGGGCATTGCAGATATCGCCAGATAGTACAGGCTTCGTGGTGCCTTACGGCTTTGAAAAGCGAATTAAGGAGGAAAGCCCTCGTAGAGACGATTACGAATATGCCGTGTTTCAATTGGCTACTTCATTAAGGCTCTATAAAAACTTTCAAGATGCCGAAAAATGGTATGTCATTGCCAATGGTTTCAGTAATCCGAAATATGCCCTAAGTGGCTACTGGTATGCCGAATGTTTACGTGCCAACTTTAAGTTTGATGAGGCGATTGCCGCGTTCGGAACTTTTGTAAGCAAGTACGATGTAAATGATGGCTATAAAGAAAAGGCAAAGGCGGAAATCGAGTCGTGCAGGTTTGCATTGAACGAAATCAAATATCCCAGGCTCTTCAAATTAAACAGGCTTCCGGCCGAAGTAAATACCGCTGGTTCAAATTATGCCCCCGCAGTAGGCAACCAGACTTTTTATTTTACTTCGTCGAGACCGGTAAAAACCAATGGAAAGAACGAAGTTTTGTCTGGCGGTACCAGCACGGTAGTAAGAAAAGACAATCCTTACATCAATGCCATTTATGCAACCTCATCTAAACCAGAAACGCCAAATGCCCAAGTAAGCAGAGTGGCGGTTAATGTAAAACAGATGGAAGCTGCTGCGCCAACCTTGCATCCGAATGGAACCTTCATGTATTTTACGGCATGGATCAATAAGGAAGAGAAAAAAAGAAGCATTTATGTATCAAGCCGTTTGGCCAATAGCCAGTGGTCTGAGCCGGTTGCTTTAGGTGGCGAGATCAATGTAAACGGCTTTAACTCTATGCAACCTTACATTACCAAGGATGGTAAATACCTCATTTTTGCATCTGACAGACCAGGAGGCTTGGGCAAATACGATTTATGGTATGCGATTATCAGACCCGATGGCACTACAGGCAATGCCATGAACATGGGCGATAAAATCAATACCAAAGAAGACGACGAAGCCCCATACTATAATCCTAAAACCCGTAAATTGCTTTTTAGCAGTACCGGACGTACAGGTATCGGTGGTTTCGATTTTTATGAATCAGAGGGTGATTTTACCAACTGGACCGCACCAAGAAATATGGGCTATCCATTTAACTCGGCCAAAGACGATATGTATTTTACGCCTACCGACGACGAAGATAAGGCAGGTTACATCAGTTCAGATCGCGAATCGCTGTGCTGTTTAGAGATTTTTAACATCCGCAAGGAAACATTAAGCATTAGTGGTAAACTGATCGATTGTGCGACCCTAAAACCTTTAGAGGGCGCTACCGTTACCATTACAGGTGCCGATTTTACAGAGCAGACCACCATATCCGACAAAGACGGAATATATAGGTTTGGCATAGGCTCTAATCGTGGCTTCCAGATCAATGCGGTAAAAGACAGTTATTTTGCCAAAAACATCAGCTACAATTATGAGCAGCTGGCCAGTGTAGATACCTTGAAAAGTGCCGAACTTTGCCTAACACCGTTTAAAGTTAACAAGCCAATTGTATTGAACAATATCCTATACGAGTTTAACAGCGCTGAGTTGACTGATTCATCAAAGGTTACGCTCAATTATTTATATGATTTGATGGTAGATAACAAAAACATCGAAATCGAATTGGGTGCGCATACCGATAATATCGGAACCGAAGCTTATAACCTTGATCTATCTAACCGCAGGGCAAAATCTTGCGTAGATTACTTGGTAGGCAAAGGCATAGCAGCAGAGCGGATGACGAGTAAGGGCTATGGTTTTAGCGTACCAGTGGCGCCAAACAAACTGCCTGATGGAAAGGACAATCCAGAAGGAAGGGCGCTCAATAGACGAACAGAATTTAAGGTGACAAAAAAATAGATAAATTAATGCAATAAAAAAAGGAGACGAAAGTCTCCTTTTTTTATTTAGGCTAAATGAAAGAGGTAGATTTGAACGCGGGCACATTTACCTGTTTGCTGTCTAGCAAATTCAATTTGTGGTAGCTGTATTCTTCTACTTTCTCATAGTCTTTTAGTTCTTTGTAAATACCTATAATAAGATTGTAGGTGAACAGTTCATTAATCGCCAGGTCGTTGCGCTTGTATATTTTGATGCACTCGTGCGCATATTGCAGGGCGGCTGCATAATCCTTTCTGTTTTTGCTTTGCTCGGCCTTTAGCGATAAAAAAACCGACTGCGCATACAGGGTTGGATTTACCCTCGTTTCGTCTGCATAGAGCTGGGTTAATATTTTCTCCATTTGGTCTGTCTTTTTGCTAGGATTTGTTCGCGCGCAAGCTTGGGCCATGAGGTTCAGTAGGTAAATAGAGAAAAATTTGCGGGTTTTCATCAATTTGGGATGCTCTCGTATAATGGCCGAAATTACTTTGGTAGCCTCCAAAGGAGACCCGTAAAACAGATTAACCAAAAAGATCAGCAGGTAGCTGATCACCTGTTTCATATCCGGTAGCTCTTTCTGCTTCAAACCGTTGATTTTGCTTCCGTACTTAAAATCCTCGATCTTTTGCAGGGTGTAGTTTTGGGTAATGGCTACGTCCTTAATCCGCAAATAGATCAGCTTAATGGCTTCGTATGGATTGACGTCCCAGTTTTTGGCCTCGCATTTTAGGCCTTCCATTTTATCTAGGCGCTTCAGTATCTTAGATTGGTTTAGGCTAAGGCAATCAAAAATAGAGAGGATGGCGTGGTAATAAAGTTCCGTTTCTGCGCTATCGGCTACTTCAATCAAACATTTAACAGCATCCTTATAGTAAGAATCGATAAAATCGAAATGGATAAACTGTTTCATCAACAGTTTGTGTAGCTGCTGTTCTTTGATCTGCACCATGAGGTTTGGATCCTTTTTGTTCCGATAGTTCAGGTTTTCTGCAATGAAATAAATCAGGTAGTTTTTTTCGTAATTGTTGAGCTTAAGGCTCAGCACAGCATTGATTTCCTTGAGCTTATTGAGCCTTACCAAAAGCCTTACCGACCATTGCAACAGCTGAAAACGCACGTGGTTGCCCAAATATTCCTGGTGCACCAGTTCAAAGAAACGTTCGTCCATTTGCTGGTTAAAGAGCTCGTACAGCTCTGTAAACAAGAAATATTCAAATACATGGGGTTGTACAAAACGTACAAATTCCGACGGAAATCCACTTTTCACATGCTTTTCTTCCATCAGTATGCCATCGGTAAGCAGTTCCATGTAGGCATTCTTAAAAACCGGCATCTCTTTAATGAGGTCGGTTTTGGTTACCGAATAGCCCCTGCGACCGTAATTGGTCAGGTGGATGATCTTTTTGCAGAATAGCACCTTTTCGGTAGCATAGGTAGAATTGTAGATCTTTTCTTGAATAAAGCGGGCAATGATCTCGTAATGGATGATATTGGTGTACGAATCAAATGTGGGATATTCTTCCTTCAGTTGGTAATACCATTGGATTTGGAAGGGGAATTTGAGCTGGGCCTTTAAGCTGTCGCTGATCTTGGTAAAATCGAGCGGACTCATCTTCTGGAAAATCTGTTCTACTTCGATTTCTGTTAGCGGCGGTACATTTGAGCTATCGTTCAGGTTAAAGTAATTGCCCGGAAACCACTTGCTCTTTAAGAAATAAGAATAGCGCATTTTATCGTAAAAACGGTTCCAAGTGGTTGAACGCATGCCCAAGATCAGCTTTACGCTTTCTTGCTGCTCGATATTGTTGACGAGGCTAATGATGCTTTCAAATACTTTTTGCTTGGTGCTTTTATTGATCACCAGTTCAGAAAAGCCATCCAAGATAATAATGAACTTATGGCCATGGCTTAGCCATTGGTCGTTGAAATAGGCAATAAGGTCTGTGTGCTGGTGGAGGCCAATTTTACTTTTAATGCGGTCTTCGAGGCTTAATTCTTCTAATTCTTTGTTAAACAGGTAGTCCGCATTTAAAAAAAGGACGATGTCTTTTTTAAAGGGAGCATCGTCATCTATAAACATCTGTTGTACCAAATGGCTCAGCAGAATGCTCTTTCCATATCCGGGTTGCGAAATAAAGGAGGTAAAACTGTATTTGCTGGAATGGAAAAACATGAGGTCGTGCCTGGCAAATTTGCGGCCTATGGTCATTTCGTAAGGCACGCTGCAGCGATTGCGGATATTTTGCAAAGTAAAATAGGTAATCCGCTGTGCCCGGGCCCGCAACTGTTCAAAGGCGTCTTCGGGTTCTTGTTCAATATTGGGCGCTTTTTTGCCAATGGTCTGTTCATTGGCCATGCCCACATATTCCATCAGCGTATTGATGGTGAACTTTGAAAATTCATGTTTGATTTCTGCGAACCCGAACAAACGCTTAATTGTGGTTTCGCTGATGTTCTTTTTGAGTTCTTTCTGAACGGAACTGGAAATAATCCTACAATCTGAAGGACTGATGACCTTAATGTTCGCTTTAATTAAAATGAGCCGTTTTAATTCTTGCAAGAATAGGGGATTTGGCATAAGGAGATACGTTATTTTTGAGCTTTTACCACTAATATACCATTAAAAAAATAAAAAATAAACGCGAAAATGAACAAGAAAAATGGCCTTTTTAAACGATGGGTGAGCAATGAACAGATATACAGTGCTTTAATGGCCCTACAGAACGATTTTTTAGTTCTGAATTAAATATTTGGTGTAAAAAAAATGAACACTGTGAATAAAAAGAATATAAATACGCTATAAAAAGCGACTTTTCACTAATAATGTTACCTAAAATAGTTTCATCCCGAGAAATAACCTTTCTATCCTGAAATTGATCCTGTTCGTATAAGAAAGTAATAAAAATGAACTCGATTTACAATATTGACAACAAGTTTAATTCAAAATCACCGCGTTATGACTATTCAACTTGGCCAGATCTTAAAGAAATTGAGAAAAGAGCAGAATCTCAACCAGCAGGAAGTTGCAAATTATTTGTTTGTGAGTAGGCCAACCTACATCAGATATGAAAGAAATCTAGTGGAAACGCCCTTATCAAAGCTGTTTGCGCTTTCTTCTCTTTATAATTTCGATATGGTAGATTTGGTTAAGCTGATCGATTCGTGCAGGCCCATAGACGACCTGGATAATATGCTGGCCGATATCGAACCCGAAATCAGCTTTAAAAGGTCTTAAGCAAAAGCTCCGTACACATTCCTTTCGGGTTGTTTGTTTGCTTAAGCCAGCACGTTGTTTTAACGGATAAGAAAAGAAAATCTTGCAGAATACAGCTATTTTGCACATATTTAGTGGCGTTATAAACTAAATATGTATAAGTGTATTATAATTGACGATGAGCAACATGCAATAGAAGGATTGAAAAAATATATCGATTCTGTGCCTGAACTTACGTTGGTTCAAAGTTACACTGATCCACTAGTTGCCTTAAAAGCGATTACCGAAGGGGATGCCGTAGACCTTATACTTTTAGATGTAGACATGCCGAAAATAACCGGCATTGAGCTGTCAAAGGCAATCAGAAGCAAAACGAACAAACTGATTTTTACTACTGCGCATACCAAATATGCCTATGATGCATTCGAAGCTGATGCAGATGCCTATCTGCTCAAGCCATATACATTGGGCAAATTTGTAATCACAATTAACAAGCTGTTTCCGGCAAAGCAACAAACCGACAACAATTTGGAAAAGGAGGACTTCTTTTTTGTGAAAAGCAAGGAAGAAAGCCCTAAGATCATCAAGATCAAATACAAGGATGTGATCGCTGTAGAAAGCAAGCTCAACTATGTAATGATCCATACACCTGCCAAAAACATATTAACTTATATGTCGCTGACAGAGATGGCCAAAATATTAAATAATGGCGATGATTTTATACAGCTGCACCGGAGCTTTATTATTAGAAAAGACCAAATGGAAAGCATAGACGGCAATACCATTAAAATGATAAATGGAATCCAAATTACCGTTGGCGACCATTACCGCAAGGAATTTGCCGACTTTATCAATGCTAGGCTAATTAAGGCGGGAAAGAAAAACTAATCCCGCCCGATATGTTTTACTTATGGAAGATGCCACCCGTAAGTGAACTAGTAGTAACGGTCATGGTTGTAGCTTCGGTATCGGTTGAGAATTTTCCGTTTGAAGCTTTAACAGATTTATAAACAAATAAGGTATTTGAACTGATTTTTAATGCTTTGCGTTTCATAATTTTTATTTTTTTTATGAAACTAGCTTGATATTCAGTGTGCTAGAAAAATCTTATACAGAAAGGCAATAATTCTATACGTAAAGGTAGGTTGATGAAAAATTTTATATTAAACTGGTTCTCTAAAAATAGGATACATATTCTGGTATGGGTCATATTTATTTTGTACGAAACGATAGTTGTTAGGTTAATGTCTACGCGTTTTTCGCACCCCTTGACCTATATTCTTCATTACATCGTTATTTTGGTTTTTTTCTATGTACATGCCGATATTGTAATGGGCTGGGCAACCAAAGATAAGATCAAGGCCATTTGGAAACTTCCTGTTTTCATTACGTTAGAAATTGGACTTTATATTTTGCTCCATTATTGGACAGATCTTTTGCTCATTTTTATTAATATAATTAAATGGAACGGACCTTATAAGCTTGATTCTACTTTCTTTCTGAAAAACTTGTATCGAGGGATTTATTTTCTGGGTTTCTCCACAGGTTATTATTACATCAAGACTTTTTTAAAGGAGCGCAAAAAAAATGAGGAACTGGAAAGGGAACGATTGAACAATATCATTTTGCAACAGAATATCGAGCAAGAGTTGATACACGCACAAAATGCTTTTTTAAAGGCCCAAATCAATCCTCATTTCTTATTCAATACACTCGATTTCGTTTATCACCATGTAAACGCACATTCTCCGGTAGCTGGCGATGCCATTATCAGGCTGGCACAGATGATGCGCTATGCGATCGACTCGGAGCAGGTAAACGTAAAACTGGGAGATGAAATAGAACAGGTAGAAAACCTGCTCTACCTCAACCAGATCAGAAAGGATAAAAAACTCAACCTCGAATTTGATTATACCGAAGATGTAAAAGCATTGCACCTCATCCCGCTGGTATTGCTCACTTTGGTAGAAAACATTTTTAAACATGGCGATTTGAGTGATCCGATGCATGTAGCGCAGGTTAATATTGCAGTAGTAGAGGATACTTTTTACCTAGAAACCGATAACCTCATCAATTCCAAGGCCAGCAACATCAGCAATAATTCTGGCCTGCTCAATATTAAAAAGCGCTTGCAGTATAGCTATGGAGCTGAAACCGATTTTACTTACGGAACAGAAGACAATCATTTTGCGGTACGTTTGTTTATCCCACTGGTAAAGCTGAAAGCGCCCGTTTCGTCTGCAATATCTTCAACAGATAATGATAAATAATGGTTTCATGTATCCGTTGATCGCTAATAAACAACCTGTTGATGTGCATATGGATGAGATCGCCGAGTAGCCTTTTTTTTTCGGCTTCGTCCCTGCATAGCTGCATTAACAACTGAAATTGCTTATAGAGTGGTTGCAACACATTTTTAGGCAGGGGAAGGCTGGTTTGATCGCTTTTTTTGAACTCGTTAAATTCACTATTGATCCGCTTAAAATGATCGTGGTCTATATTCATTTCCAGTGCAAAACTGTGGGCAATATCTTTTACAAATTGCAACTGATCGCCAATAAAAGGCAATGTCTCTTCGCAAAGTGTCTGTACCAAGGCTAGCGTAGCTTGATAAAGCTGTTCATTACTGCTGGTTCTGCCTAATAAATTCAAGGCATATTGACTATCTGCATGGAAGAACTGTTCAATCCAGTCGATTTTTGAAGCGCCATAACGCTCTATTTCCTTATAATAGGTGCGTACCTTGAAATCTTGGATAAAGCCCAACTGCACATCGCTGAAGATCAATTGCCTAAAGGCATCCAACAAGTAAAAACCATCGGTTTTATTATTTAAATGTATGCGAAAGCGAATGTGGGCGCTGGGTTCGTTATACCTGATGAAAAACCATTTTCTGATTTTTTTGTGATGGGTTTTTAAAAATGGTCGGATGACATGCTGAAGGATGGAATTGCTCCGACTGGGATGTAGGTAAAGCTCAAAATAGATCCACTCGCCACCTGGCAGTTCTAAGGCAGGCTTTTGGCTTTGCACCAAATAGCTTCTGCCAATATTGGCGTATGGCCTATAAATGGGTTCCTTATGACAATAGTTTGCAATGTATTGCGACAGGTGTTTAGTTCCTTTCTCATCGATTATGCAACCAGAATCATCAACCAAGCCTTCGCTAATGTAAATTTCCTGGGCACAACATTGCTTGCCATAGGAAATAAATGCCTGTAGGTCTTCGTCTTTAGCTGGGTCAAAACATAAGATGTGATCGGCGTGCCCAGCTTTAAAAATGGCTGTAACCTGATTTTCGGCAAGCCAGGTTTTCAGGTTTTTTAAGGCTTCATTTGGTTCTTTTTCTTTAAAAAGCTTTGCAGGTACCAGCCAACTTGCTGGCGAAACAATAATGTGCTTAAAGCTGACCCGCGGATAATAGGCAAGGTGCGGAAAATAGTTTTGCAACTTAAAGCCAAGGCTGGTATGTAAACCCTGATGCTGCAAATCGCATAAAAAACGATAAGCAGACAAGTCTGAACGACTGTAGTTGTAAGCCGACGGTATTCTTGGGATAAGTCGCTTGTTAAGACGTTTGGAACGAAGTACAATCTCTTGCCCGCAAATAGAAACCAAGATATCGTTAAAATCCAAAGGTTGTGATGAAGAAGGCCAAGTAAGGATAGGCAACTCGTGGCCGTAAAGCCTTTTTCGCCGGTTTACATTATCAGCCCTTTGCTCTGCCTGATAGGCGATATCAAAAAAAAGTATATCAGGGTTGGCCTCCTTTTCAAATTGTACCATTTCCTTGCAGTAAGCCTCTATTTCGCTATTTGCAAGGGTGAAGCGACCAAGCAAGGCATTTGCGGTACATCCGCCTATTTGATGGATAACCGGATGCTGATTAAAAAGATGGAAGACAACGCTAAACGTATTGGAAAGCTGGGGCTGATTGGACAACGCTTCTCCCTTAAAATCTTCGAGCTGTATGGTTTGTCTGGCCATCATTTTATTGAGCAAGAAATATTGCAGGGGGCCATAGTCCAATTGTCCAACCTCGTTTTTTCTTTGCCGGCCAGCTTTAATGTCAACAATAAGGCTGTCTTGTCCGTTTTGTTGCTCCAGTTTGCTGTAGCCAATACCAATTTCAGGATCCATGGCAACGGCTAAGCTCACTTCTTTTTGTTCGAATTTTTTTAAAAATGCAAGCTTGAAATCGGCAAGGTCACAATTGATGGGCGATTGCAGGTGCTGTGTAAGGAAATTGATCAGTTCTGGCACTTCCTTAAGGTATTGTTGGTTGAAATTGCCATTAATCAGTTTCCGCTCCGAAATAATGTAATCACTGGGCAGGCATTTTGTTTCTTCGCCAATTCTTGTAAAATAATCTTCGCCTGTAATGTTCGGAAAAGCATCTGTATGGAGTAATTGCAATTCAATGAGTTGTGTTAAAAGCTGATTGGTGTCGGCCACATTCATTTCAAAGTCGTTTTGCATCAGGCCGTGGAGCGAAGTAAGGCTGCTTGGAGTTTTGCAATGGTTAAGCAAGGCTTCCAATTCTGGAATACGCGCAACTGCAGCCAGTTCGAAATCCTGGTTTTTAAAACAGATGTATCGAATCTCTTCGCCTATAAAATAAATCGACGAATTGCTTAAAAAATGTTTCGAACTCTTGAAAACCTTTTTAACAGACTTAATATGGTCTTCCTTACGGCTCCAGTCTATAAAGTAATGAGAATAGATTTGGTTGCTAATTTGGATAAGCTGCGTTGGGTGCTTTGCCAAGGAAAGAGGCACTACAGCCGCAAATGACCCGAAAGGAGTAGAGCGGAACTTGGCCCTGTTAAAATATTTCCACAAGGTAAAGCGTGTTTTTTCTGGCAGCTGGTCAATATCGTTTGCTTCGAGATTCTCAATGGTCTCAAAAAAAGGCATCGACGATTCTTTGATTTTTTCTTTCAGGTCAGCCCACTTGTTTTCAAGCATGTCTGACACTCCAAATGCCGGAACGCGGCAGAGGATAAACTCAAAAGGATTGATTTTCATGATTGCTAAGTCATTTAATATTTAACAAAATTACTATAGTTGTCCCAAGTAAAACCAATAGAAGGCCTTAACGGGGATCACAACAGACGATAAAAAGTAAATTATGGGGATTGTAAAGTAGTTGAGACAATATTAATGTTAAATTTAAATGATTACCTTGCATCCTATTAATTTTTAATTCTTGCAACAGATTCCCGTAGACTTTTTGGCTGACATAGAAGCGATTAATCGCATTGCAGCTGTAGCCAATATTCTAGAAGTAGTTTGTAAAAGTACAGGGATGGGCTTCTCGGCGGTGGCCAGAGTTACCGAAACAAAATGGATCGCCTGCGCCGTAAAAGACGATATTCAGTTTGGCCTCGTTCCAGGTGGCGAACTCAAGCTCGAAACCACCATCTGCAATGAAATCAGGCAGCACCATCAGGCCGTCATCATCGATCATGTAGCGACTGACGAACGTTTTGCACAACACCATACACCTTTAATGTATGGTTTTCAGAGTTATATCTCTATTCCGATTATTCTTAAGTCCGGCTTTTTCTTTGGCACTTTGTGTGCGATAGACCCTCGGCCGGCAAAGCTCAATACCCCGGAAGTAGTGGGGATGTTTAGGCTGTTTGCAGAGTTGATCGCTTTCCACTTAGATGCGATTAACGAGTTGATTCTTGCAGAAGAAAAATTGAAGGAAGAACAAGAAACGGCAAAATTGAGAGAACAGTTTATCGCCATTTTAGGGCATGACTTGCGCAATCCATTGGGTGCTTCGCTCAATGCTGCACAAGTGTTGCAACGTTTGCCTCTTGATGATAAAGCCAAGCGTTTGGCCAATGTTGTTCAAAAATCATCTTTAAGGATCAGGGGGTTGATAGATAATATCCTCGACTTTGCACGTGGCAAGTTGGGTGATGGTATCAAAATAGAAAAGAGAGCCCATGCTTGCCTAAAGGATACCATTAATCAGGTAATTACAGAACTTGATATGATTTGGCCGGGGCAGGTTATCGATGTAACTTTCGATTTAACCGATACCGTTTATTGCGACGAGCAGCGAATTGCACAGCTTTTTTCTAACCTATTGGGCAATGCGATTTTGCATGGTGAAAAAAACATGCCAATTAAAGTAGAAGTGACAGGTAGTGGGGGGGATTTAAATCTTTCAGTTAGCAATAAAGGAAATAAAATTGCTCAGGAATCAATGGCTCAGCTTTTTAACCCCTTTGTAAGAGGCGAAAACACAGCAACTCAAAAGCCAGGCTTAGGGCTGGGTTTATACATTGCCAATGAAATTGCACTTGCCCATAATGGTAGGCTCGAAGTAAGCTCAACCGATGAAACAACTTGTTTTACGCTGAGGCTGTTTGGAGATCAAACTCAAGATTAAGCGCATCAGTAGGTACCGATACGCTTAATTTCCAAAATCAGTTTTGTTCGATTACACCATACTGTATTTCTTTATCAGGGATAGGAAAAATATATTTTTTATCGTTTGGTGGTAAAACGAAGGTCTTTCCGCCATAGGTTCTGCTTAAGCTGACAGCAAATTTTGGATCTTGGTTTAAACGCCTTAAGTCAGCCCATCGCAGGCCTCTTCCAACCAGTTCTTTGCGCCTTTCGATAAGAACAAGGTTAAGCGCTGCGCTTGCATCGCTAGCTGTTAGGTTGACGTAGGTGCCGGTTTTCCAGCGTTTTTGCAATAGGCTGTTTAACAATGCCAAAGCTTCATCGGTGCTGTTTCTTCTGGCCTTGCATTCGGCACTGATCAGGTACATCTCATCGGTAGTAAGTCCCTCATAGCCGGTAAAGGAAACGGAACCACCAGAGCCATCCCTAAAATAGAATTTGCGTCTTAAATCATTGCTATGGTATTGGCTAGCCAAGCTGGGCTCTATCTTGATGATACCCGAAGTAAAAAAAGCATAAGATAGTTTTTTGTTATAGAAGATCACCTCGTCTATGCCATTGGGTAAAACCTGTCCAAAAGGAGTAGTGGTAGCCACAGCAGTATTATAATCAATGAGCGCTCTATTGATAGCTAATGCCTTTTCTGCATAGTCTTCTGCCTGTGCATAGTTTTGCATAGTCAGGTGAACCCTGGCCAATAGGGCATAAGCGGCATGTTGGCTAGGCCTGTTTTTGGTACTTGGTTTTAAGGGCAAAAGCAGGACTGCCTCTTCAAGGTAACGGAGCAATGATGTATAAGTGTAATCTAGCGTTTTGCGTTCAGGTCTTTCGTTTACATCTGAAGTTAAGGGAACAGGAAGACCCGGATTAAGGTTTGCTTGTTCATTATAAGGCTTTGCAAACAATTGCAACAGGTTATGCAAGGCTAGCGCTTTGTAAAAATAGGCACTTCCCTTAATCGAATTATAGGTGTTTGCTGTGGAGGTTGTCATTTTGATTTTCTCCAATTCATCCAATACCACATTGCTATAGAAGATCTGTTGATAGGGCGTATTCCAATCGCCAACCGAATTCCCTTGGTAAGCATCATCCGCCCAAAAATAGGCTCCGTTTTGTACGGCATCTATCTTTAAAGCCCCGCCCTCTAGCAAACTATAGTCGTCGGCAGCCACGCTAGGCAAGGCAGGAGCGCTGTTCATTACATTGATATTGTCTAGCAAGGCCTGCAGGTCTGTTAATGTGCTTGGCACCAATAAGGCTTTTGAAGGCCTTTCGTCCAAAAAATCTTTGGTACAGCTGCAGACAAAAGTTAGGCAACAAGAGAGGAATAATAAATTTATGGTTTTCATGGTTGTAGGGTTAAGGTTAAAAATTGCTGCTCAATCCAAAAGAGATGTTAAAGGGCTGAGGGCCGTTGTTGGTGTAATAAGGATCTTCGGTAGTTTTGTTGGCTTTGTAAATGAGGCCAAGGTTACGTGCATAGCTATAGATGCGGAGGCTTTTAATAGGGATCCGTTTTAAAAGGCAAGCCGGAAATTCATAACTGAGGTTAATGTCTTCCAAGCGGATATGATCGCCCTTGGCTACCAATATGCTTGAACCGCTGTAAAAACTGTCTCTACGGTCATTGGCCACTAGCGGTACCGATGGCACAGCGGTAAGAAGTTCATCTCCGGGTTTTTGCCAACGCTGGTTATAATCGCCATGGCTGTTGGCTAAGCCCGAATCCCTGCCGTAGATAATGCTGTTTCTTCTGATGTAATAGCCAAGCTTAAAGCTGATGGTAGCCGAAAGTTCAAATCCCAAATAACTAAAAGTGTTTCTCAGTGCTCCAAACTGAGTGGGACGTGCACTGCCGTGAAAAACCAGTTGCGCTGGGGTATAGCTGTTTAGAATATTGAGGTAGTTGTTGCTTGGCAAACCGTTCAAATAACCTTGCGGATCACCCGTTAAAGGATCCAATCCTGCCCATGCATAACTGTAAACCGCATATAAGGGCTTGCCCACCATAGGGGTTCCGTATAGCAAATAGCTGCCTGCCGAGGTTACTGCGCTGTATTTCGTTACTTTTTCTTGGATGAAGCTAAAGTTGATGTCGCTTTGCCAACTGAACTTGCCTTTGATGATTTCGGTATGCAGGTCGATATCGATGCCCTTGCTTTTGGTTTGTGCATAATTGCCCTTAAAGTTGGATATGCCACTTGATGGAGGAAAAGAAACATTCGAGATGAGATCAAGACCTTGTTTGTGATAGGCGTCGATGTTGCCGCTTATCCTGTTATCAAGCATTTTAAAGTCTATACCGAAGTTGACGATCTTTACCTTTTCCCAGCGCAGTTCGGGATTGGGCGGATTAACAATTTGGGCATAAGCCTGCTTGGTAAAGTTGTTGCTGGCGAAAGCACTTGCCGGAAAATAACGCGCTGTAGTATAGGCCGAGAGGCTTTTGTCGATATTGCCATTGTAGCCATAGCTAAGCCTTAGTTTAAGATAGGGCAATGGCTTTAAGGTGTAAAAGCTTTCGTCGGATATGATCCATCCTGCACCAATCGAATAAAGTGGTACGCCTTTCTGATTGGTTGCCACACCAAAAAGATTGCTGCGGTCTAACCTGGCGCTGGCAGTTAAAAAATAGCGGTTTTGATAGCTGTAACTCGCATTGCCATAATAAGACACGAATCGGTCTGTGAAACTGTTTTGGCTATCCCTATTTTCGATGTTGAGAGTATTGGCCGGCACGTTGTAGGTTGGGAAAAGACTGAGATAATCCACAATCGCACTGCTGGCATGCTCATCATCATAGCCGTACAAGCGATACTGGTTATCCTCACGCTGGAGATCTTTGAGCTCATATCCTGCCAATGCCATTAGCTGGTGCTTTTGCCATTGTTGCTGCACATTAACTTGGCCCCTTAGGCTATGGCTCTCGCTTTGATCAAATCCCTGGTCTAAAATGCCACCTAATGGAATAGGCCTCGTTAGGCTTCCATCGGCATTAACCTTGGTGTAGGTATTGATGAGGTTGCGGGTATAATAACTTTCCAATGGCGAATAAAACTTGCTTTTACCATGGCTTAAACCATATTGATACAACATTTCGGCATTGAGCCAATCCAGTACCCTGTAGTTGAGGCCTAGGTTAAAACGGTAATCCCTCAAATGCTGCCTATTGTCTCTCAACTTTAATTCATCAATAGGCCTGTTTTCCCAGTCGAGGAGGCCTTTGCCCAATGTCGCATTTAAAAAGCCCTGTCTTTGGGTAGGAACGGGAATAGGTGCTCCATTTTCATCGGCCAATAGGGCATAAGGCTGTTTGTGCACATAAGTGCTTCCATTGTTTTCGCGAAGGCTTTGCGCTATAAAGATATCGGTACGCAGCTGCAGCTTATCCTTTAAAAAATTCCAGCTTTCGTTGGCTTTTAAGGTCAACCTGTTTTGTTCATCGCCTTTTAAGCTGCCAGATTGCCGGTCATAACCCAAGCTCAGTGCATAGCGATGCTGCGCACCTCCACCGCGCCAATTGAGGTAATATTGCTGGCTGATGGCCTGTTGCTGTAGGTATTTATTGATGTCGTTTCGAACATCCTTGGTAGCTAATCGATTGAGTTGTAGCTCCAAATCATTGGCACTTATTTTTCCATCGCGCTGTGCAATTAGCCATTCAACTGCTTCGGGGAAGGCCGTGTGCGAAATATTGTTCAGGTCGTTCAGCTCATCGTTTTTGTAATAGCCTGCCTTAAAGAGCTGTCTTTGGATATCTATATAAGTAGCCGTGTTGATCTTACTGGCATAAAATATATCAGGCTTTTGTGCGATGCCAATATTGCTGCTGAAACTGATTTGTGCTTTTTGGTTGTATTGGCCTTTTTTGGTGCTGATCACAATCACGCCGTTGCCCGCTCTTGCACCCCAAATGGATGCCGCGGCGGCATCCTTGAGCACGGTAATGCTTTCTACATCATTTGGATTAATCGCACTCAAGTCGCCGTCATAAGGAAAATTGTCCACCACTACCAAAGGATCAGTATTGGCGCTGAGCGTGCTTTGCCCCCTGATACTGATATTCATTTTGTTAGGCGCATTGCCCACCTGCGTAAAGATGAGGCCTGGTACTATGTTCTCCAAGCGTTCTAAAATGGTAGCGCCGGTTCTCCTGTTGAGTAGCTTTTGGTTCAGCTGCACGGTTGATCCGGTACTGTGCTTAGGCTTTAACTGCTGATATCCGGTATGGATGGTTACTTCTTGCAGTTGTTCGGTGGTAATTTCAAGTTTGATCCATGCTTCTTGGGCTGAAGGAAGTTTAAAACTTTGTTGCTGGGACTGATAACCGATAGAACTAAAGTCGAACAGGTATTCTCCTTGAGCCAACTTGATTTCAAATCGGCCGTTTGCATCAGTAAGCGTACGAAAATCGCCATTTTGCTGTTGAATAGTAACGCCACTCAAAGGTTGTCCATCAGTGTTGGTTACCTTGCCTTTTAATTGGGCATGGCAAGTAAGGGCGAGTGCCCAAAAGAGTGATAATAAGATGGTTTTCATAGGTTTAGGTTTTGCTTCTGATTATTTTTCTGTAATGTTTATTATCGGACAGGAACCCATCTTCTCTACCAAAGCCAAATCGTAGGCCTTTAGCGCTTCGTTAATGGATTGCACATTGCCCATATTGGCTTGGATTGTAAGTTTAATAGGCCCTTCATAGCCCGTTTCATCAATAATGGGCAAAGGCAGATTTTGCAGGTAATAGGTAGCTAGAGGTCTGATCAATTGCATAAAATGCTGATTTTGGATCTGCAGGCTTTGTGCATCTACCTTTAAAAAACTGGAACTATCGGCTGCGCAGGCAAATTTGGTGGCGTTTGAGGTTCTGACCAATGCCAAGCAGTTTTGTTGCCGATAAGCAATGGCAGATTGATACTGTGGCAGGTAAACGCCCAATAAGCGACGCATGGCCTCATAAAAAAGCTTGGCTTCGCTCTGTGCTGGCGATGTGACCATTTCAAAGCAATAGTTGTGTTTTTTGGCCCAGTTTTTTAATTCTGATTTGGGTACCCCAATGCTCAGCTGGCTACTATCCTTGAGCTTAAAAACCATGTTCTTGTAGCCAAAATTTCCATAATCCCGATAGGCGATGGCGAAAAGATTCATTAAGGTGAGATTCGTTGCCGTAAAACGCTTGCCTTTTTTAACATCGTTTGGATAGAGCTGATAACCTGCGGCTAGTCCTTCGATAAATCCCGAAAAATAGCTGTAGCCGCTCAGGCTTTGTTCAAATATGGGAGCGGTTTGTGCAAGCAACAGTTTTTGCTTATCAATGTCTAGATTTGTATCGCGCTTGACTGCAAAATTTTGTGCTTTTTTAGCCAACATTTGTTCAATATGCATGGCATCTATAGCTTCATGGTCGGTAATGGCGCTGATTATGCCCTCCTCATCAATCCATATATAGTGAGGCAGGTAAACATGCGGAAATAGGCGATGCAGTTTGTGGTCGTTGCTTACTATAGGGATAGACAGCATTTGTTTGGGATAATGCTGCTGCAGAAAGGCCTTAATTTCCTCCGTTTTTTGGTAGGTAACCGAGAGGAACTGCACCTTGTCCTTGAACTGTTCCTGCAGCTGTTCCATTTTTGGAAACATGCCCACACAAGGGGAACACCAAGTAGCCCAGAAATCTAAGATGAGCAGCTTTCCCTTAAAGTCTTCCGTTGATAAAGCCTTGCTAGGAAAATTAAAAGAACGCTCAAGCTGTACTGGAGGCATTTTTTGACCAATTTGAAGGCCTTTGCTGGTGATATCGACCGCCTGGCCACTTTGTGCTTTTGTCCAAAAAACAAAGCATAGCAAAGCCAGTACGATCATGGTCGTAATTTTTTTCATGGGTAAGAGATTAGATTAAAAAATGAATTATGGCTATCTTTAAATAGCAGGAGCTATTTGAACTTATTCAGGCGAACAAATGATCAAGCTGATCAGGATTGCGAAAGAAAAGTCGGCCACGTTATCGAGCCTTTTGACCAATGGAAATCTGCTTGTCATCGACAAGAGGGGATAAATGGGCAGTCCTGTTTTTATGCTATTGGTCATCAATTGTTTAAAGCCTAATAAGCTTCAACCAAATTTAACGAAAAAATATTTGAAAAGGACAAATAAGTCCTAATATTTTTTCTATTATATTTTCACTTTGGTAGGGTGGGAAAACAACATAAAAATCAGCAATATCTGCAAAAAGTGGGGAAGAGGCTAGTAGCGATCAGAGAGAAGCTTAACATCACCCAAGAAAAACTCCAAGAATTGACTGGTTTCGATACCAGGCAGATCGGCCGTATAGAAAGGGCTGAGACCAATGCCTCCATCAGTAGCATCAAAACCATTGCTGATGCCCTGAAAATCAAAGTGAGCGAAATCTTAGACGTATAAGCGATACAAGCATAAAAAAGGTCGGCATTAAACAATGTCGACCTTTTCTTTGAAAATAAATCTTCTTAAAAGTTGGGTTTCAATACATATTTGTCGTAGAACCTGAAGATGTGTTCTGCGGCATCTTCGGCTGTATCCACCAATCTGAACAGGTTCAGGTCTTCCGCATGGATGTTATGTTCTTTTTCCAGCATGTGCGATTTGATCCAATCTACCAAGCCGCCCCAATAAGCCGTGCCCACCAAAACGATAGGGAAACGGGCAATCTTACCGGTTTGGATCAAGGTTATTGCTTCAAAAAGCTCATCCATGGTTCCCATCCCGCCAGGCAATACCACAAAACCTTGCGAGTATTTCATAAACATTACCTTTCTCACAAAGAAATAGTCGAACTCCAATAATTTGTTATGGTCGATGTATTTGTTATGGAACTGCTCAAAAGGAAGGTCGATATTTAAACCTACCGACTTGCCGCCGTTCATGTGCGCGCCCTTGTTACCGGCCTCCATGATACCTGGACCGCCACCTGTAATTACGCCATAGCCACGCTCAGTTAGCAAACGGCCACATTCTACCGCAATCTGATAATAGGGATTGGTTTCGGCGGTACGTGCAGAACCAAATATACTTACACAGGGACCAATTTTGGCCAATTTCTCAAAGCCGTCTACAAACTCGGCCATGATCTTAAAAATCTGCCAGCTGTCTGTTACTTTTATTTCTTGCCAGTCTTTATTGGCAAAAGCACTTCTTATCTTTTCTTCACTTGTCATTCTTATAGCTATTAAAATTAAAATTTGGTCTGTAAGGTAGATTTGCTACCGGTAAGCCAAAGTAATATAAACGTAATTAGACCATTTAATATGATCAATTCAAAACCTAGTGCATAGCCGAACCAACCAACCGAATTAATGTCTATAAAGAAGCATAATATCGGCGATAGCACGCATATAAACGGTACAAGGCGATCGGCAACTGCTCGTTTGGTGAACATGCCCAATGCAAATAAACCAACTAATGGTCCATAAGTGTAGCCCGCGGCCTTAAAAATTGCATTCACTACAGAATCATCATTGATCAATTTAAAGACCATGATCACCAAAACCATCAGTATCGAAAAGCCTACGTGCACATAATGCCTTGCGCTCACCAGCTTGGGGTCATTTTGGTCTTTTTTCTTGTCGAAATGAAGAAAATCTACACAAAAAGAAGTAGTTAGGGCTGTTAGGGCCGAATCGGTAGTGGCAAAAGTAGCTGCAGTTAAACCCAACATAAAGATAATACCCGGAATAATATTCAAGTGGTTCAGGGCAATTTCTGGGTAAAGGTGATCTGGGGTTTGCAAAGCAGCCACATCAATGTTATTGTTAGAAGCATAGAGGTAAAGCAAAGCGCCTACACTCAAGAAAAAGATATTCATGATAACGAATACGCCAGTAAAGGTAAACATGTTCTTCTGGGCCTCGCCAATGGTTTTCATGCTCAGGTTTTTCTGCATCAGGTCCTGATCCAAGCCAGTCATGGCGATGGTTACAAAAATACCGCCCAAAAACTGTTTAATAAAGTGTTGCTTGCTGCCCAAGAAATCTTCCCAAAAGAATATTTTCGAATAGCTACTGTTTTTTACTGCTTCAAAAGTGCCTGCCAGATCGAGGTGTAGCGATTTAGCAATAAAAATGATAGAGAGCACTACCGAAAGCAACAAGAATACCGTTTGCAGGGTATCGGTAATGATAATGGTTTTTAGGCCGCCTTTATGGGTGTATAGCCAAATGAGTACCAAACAGATGATGATGGTGAGCCAGAAAGGTACATTCCATGCATCGAAAATAAATTTCTGCAATACAATGGCGACTAAATAAAGCCTAAAAGAAGAACCAACGGTACGGGAAATCAAAAAGATAACGGCACCAGATTTATAGCTCCAAAAACCCAGCCTTCTTTCTAAATAGGTATAAATTGAAATGATGTTCAGGCGATAATACAAGGGCAACAAAACGGTGGCAATAATGATAAAACCAACAGCATTGCCCAGAATAAACTGAAAATAGCCAAATTCGCTTTTTCCTACGGCCCCAGGCACCGAAATAAAGGTTACGCCAGATAGGGCAGTACCAATCATTCCGAAGGCTACCAGGTACCATTTTGAGTTCCGGTTGGCAATAAAAAAAGAGGCGTTGTCTGAATTGTTTCTCGAAGTAAAATAGGCTACACCTATCAGCAAGGCAAAATAACCCAATAAGAAAGATAAAAGTATCGTTGGACTCATAATTTATATTTAGCTGTTAAATGTAAGTATTTACAGTTTCAAATCAATATAGCGTTGGTAAGTTTTAACTTTTAGTTTATTGGTTCATTAGTTCATTAGTTCATTTGTGTCATTGTTCATTAGCCGATTAGTTTATTGGCTGATTAGCTCATTATTGAATTGCTACATTGTTCATTGTAAACTGGCCACTGAAAACTCATTAGCTGATTTGAGGATTAGCTTATTGCTATTTAATTGTTGGATTGTTGAATTGCTATATTGTTAATTGTAAACTGGCAACTGGCAAATGACAACTGGTTATTGATTTCAGGCTATTGACTACGAACTATGAACCCAGACTAACAACTGGCAACTAACAATAGACAACTTACTTGAAAGAGATTGCTTCATCACTTTGTTCTTCGCAATGACGACTTTCTAGTTGTTAACTCATAACTGACAACTGAAAACTGACAACTGGCAACTAAAAACTAACAACGTCCTAAGCTATTGACTACCGACTAACTTTTGATTAAATTTGTAGATGAATTTTTCTTCCCAGCTGCTTGAAGATGCGGTAAACGAATTTGCAAAATTGCCCGGTGTAGGGCAGAAAACTGCTTTACGTTTGGTATTGCATCTGCTAAATAAGGAGCAGGAAGAAGTAGCACATTTTGGTCGTACGCTCATTCGGCTAAAAGAAGAGATCAAACATTGCCGAATTTGCCATAACATTTCAGACCATGACACCTGTAGCATTTGTACGGCACCTAAAAGGGATGCAGCAACCATTTGCGTGGTAGAAGATACCCGCGATGTAATGGCCATCGAAAATACAAACCAGTATTTTGGAGTTTACCATGTACTTGGTGGCTTGATCTCGCCGATGGATGGAATTGGCCCCTCAGATCTGCAAATCGATGGTTTGGTGCAACGTGTGGCTACAACGCCGGTTAAAGAGGTGATTTTGGCCTTGAGTGCCAATATGGAAGGCGATACCACCTTATTCTACCTCCATAAACGGCTAAAGGATTTTCAGATCCCCATTACCACCATAGCACGGGGTATTGCCTTTGGCGGAGAATTGGAATATGCCGATGAAATTACCCTTGGCCGCTCTATTCTTACCCGTGTGCCTTATGAAAATTCATTGATCAAATAGCAGACAATTGATACATACAGCTCCAAAGGAGCTTACAGCTTATTTCAGAAAATAGAATGAATTTCAAGAACAAAACCGTCATTATTACAGGAGCCTCGTCTGGCATAGGCAAGGCCTTGGCCGAAGAATTGGCTAAGCGAGGTGCCAATTTGGTGCTGGGTGCACGCCAATATGTAACGCTTTGCGAAATCACTGCCGATTTAGAGAAGCAATATGGCGTTAAAGCCTTGGCCGTACAAGCCGATGTAAGCAAGGAAGAAGATTGTGCAAACCTGATCAAACAGAGCTTGCTCACCTTTGGCCAAATAGATGTGCTGATTAATAATGCGGGCCTTTCGATGCGGGCTTTGTTTAACGACCTCGACTTATCTGTGCTTAAAAACCTGATGGACGTTAACTTTTGGGGCACGGTATATTGCACCAAATATGCCCTTCCAGAAATCCTGAAAACCAAAGGCAGTGTAGTTGGCGTATCTTCTATTGCCGGCTACAGAGGTTTGCCTGGCAGAACGGGCTATTCATCGTCTAAATTTGCCATGAATGGCTTTATGGAGGCCTTGCGCACCGAATTGCTCAAAACAGGCGTACACGTTATGGTGGCTTGCCCGGGCTTTACCACCTCGAATATCCGCGTGGCTGCTTTATCAAAAGATGGCAATGCACATGGCGAAACCAGTATGGAAGAAGGCAAAATGATGACTGCTGAAGAAGTGGCCAGTCGCATTAGCGATGGCATTGAACAGCGCAAACGCACGCTCATCATGACTGGCCAAGGCAAGCTGGCCGTATGGATGAACAAACTGTTCCCGGCATTTACCGATAAAAAAGTTTTTCAGCTGTTTGCCAAAGAGAAAAATCCCTTGATTAAGTAAGAGGGGAAAGAGGGAAGAGGTGAGATGGAAGAGGTGAAATGGAAGATGGAAAATGGGTGTTACCTCTCTCTTTCAGAACTTATAACCTACAACTCACAACTTATAACTTATAACTCACAACTAATTCACAACCTAAAACCTCCAATGAGATTCAAAATAATGGTGATTGCTTTTTTGCTACAAGCTTTTAGCGTTTCGGCTCAGGTTAGGGTAGAGAAAAACATCAGCTATGCCAATACAGGAGATGAAAGCCATAGCCTGAATGTGTATTACCAAAAAGACAGTACCAAACAGCGAGACGTTATTGTTTTTATCCATGGTGGCTCATGGAGTAGCGGAAGGAAGGAAACCTATTGGTGGCTAGGGCGAAATTTTGCGAAAAAGGAAGTAGTTACGGCCATTATCAATTATCCTTTGGCGCCACAGGCAACCTATAAGGAAATGGCTGAGGCAAGTGCCCAGGCTGTAAAATGGGTAAAGGATAACATCTCGAAATATGGCGGAAATCCAGATCGTATTTTCTTAATGGGCCATTCGGCTGGCGGACATTTATGTGAGCTGATCAACGCCGACCCGCAATATTTTGATTCGCTGGGGATCAAAAATCCAGTTAAAGGCTTAATTCTTGATGATCCCTTTGGCTTAGACATGGAAGAATACCTTAGCAAAGCCGAAAAAGACCATTATTATGTAGATTTTATCAGGACCTTTAGTGCAGAAAACAAGACCTGGCAGGCTGGATCGCCCTTGTTTTATGTAAAGAACATCAGCAATCCACATCTTGTTTTTTATGGTACCAAAACCTATGAAGCTATTAAGATCCAGTCAGAAAGGCTTAAAACTTTGCTGCAGGCCCAGAACGTTCCAATAGAGCTTAATGTCATCGAAGGCAAAAAACATGTAGGCATGATCAGCCAAATGATTTTTGGAGGCAATCAGTTGTATAAAAGTATTTTGGGCTTTTTGCAGGAAGTTAAATAGTTGCGAGCTATTCGCTTAGCAATTCTACCAATTTGATAGAGCCATCGTCGTTTAAAGTGAATGTGCCGCTCAGTTTTTTGGCATCTGATTGTAAAACCTGCTTCAGCTCGCCACACAGGTTGCCACAATCGATTTTGACCTCGTCTAAAATGTTATAGCCGGTATTTTCATTGCCATTGATGAATTTTACCACATCCAGCTTTAAATCAAGATTAAAAGGAACATTTGGTTCAACTTTCGTTTTCGAGAGCACCTGTTTAAGCAGATAGGCCTTCGGAACACCGCTAGTAGGTGGGTACTTGATTTCGGTTTCTACTACCAAAAGATCATAAACATAGCCCTCCTCATAGTCAAAGCCAACAATTTGATTAGACATTGGGGTCCATTTATTGCCTCCAATATCATTTCCAAGTTGTGCCGAAAGTACCAGGCTTGGAGATGTGGCTACGGCTGTTTGCTTAAATTGGTTGATCCGAATTTGGATGGGCTGTTCTCTCTTCTCGCAAGAGCTTAAAATCGCCACAAATAGAAAAAGAGCGAATAGCCCTTTTAGGTAAGTAATAGTAGTTTTCATTTAGGTTAGTTGTGTGTATTATTCAAATGTAACAAATATATTATGCAAAACAAGCAATCGAATAAGGTCTTTTTTAAACAATTATAGTGCTTGATTTTTAAGTTTTTCCTGCACTGACCCAGGTAAAATAGCCCAGATTGAAGCGACATCCTTTTTTTGCCTTTAAGCAAAAAAGATAGAGCGGAAAGCTGGATTGCCTTTAATCTTTATCAGAGGCATTGCGCTTCAAAACTGATCATTGCAAACCGCCAGCTACTTATCTACTATCGGCTAAGCAGCTCAATCGCATTGAGCCGGGATAGGTCTATCGTGGTTACCCCATTGTCGTCATGAAAGAAAACAGGGGCAAACTTGGCGTTGTAGATGATGTTTTCGTCCAGGTAAGAGGCACGGCTGTGCACGGTTTGAGAAAAAGTATCGTCAAATGCCTGCATCAAAATAAGCAGTTCTACTTCTGCCTCGGTCAGCTCTTCTTTGGTTTTTTCAAAAAGCGGGCTCTTCTCATTGATGGGGTGAACCACTGTCCAGCTTAAATTTAACAGCCCGATTTTGCTTCGTTCCAGTTCCAATGGCATAAACCTTCTCATTTTTTTTCCGTTTACCATTTCATTATAGGTAAAAACCACCTGTACCGAAACTTCGATCAGCTGGCTATTGCGGTAGTTGGCCAGCCTGAACATGAGCGCAGTGCTATCCTTATAGGGTGCAACCACCATGTCTTTGCTGTACAAAATCTTGGCGTTGGGGCGTGAAAATCGGCCGTACAATAAACCAGTGGCCAAAGCGAAAGCCAGCAAACCCAGCATCGATTCGAACGCGGCAATGCAGCTGGTTATAAATCCACTCGGACTGATATGGCCATAGCCTACGGTAGAAATGGTTTGGGCAGAAAAGAAAAAGGCATCAAAAAAATGATCGCGTGTAGTAAGTCCGTCTGTTCCTTTTAGGTTTTCGATGCCAACACCCACATACACAAAGGCGAATAGGATATTTACAACTAGCCAGGCAATGAAAATAACGGATAGAAACTTGCCCCACGACATGGAAATGAGCCAATTATAGGTGTCGGACGAGCGGAAGAAAGGCAAACCGATGCGTTTGATATTAGAGGTGCCGTTGGCATTCATCATGCGCTGGTCTTTGCCCATTGGCCTGTTGCCAAAGCCAAGGTCGTCGTCATGATGCGATTTTCGTTTAATAAAAGACATAATTCTTAATAATTTTAAGAAAGATTTTGCAAATAATAAAAACTATTCCATCTTTGCTACAGAATGATTCAAGTAAACGCAAATAAAAACTGGTGGTGGCATAACGCAATAGCGTGATGTGACCTTTTTTTGTACGTTTATTTTTATAAAATATATAGAAGGTTGCTCATAAGGCAACCTTTTTTATTTGATACCCATGAAGAAAATACTGAACCACTTATTTGAAAACAAGACTTTTAGCAGAGAAGAAGCCAGGAAAATCCTAACTTCTATTGCTTTGGGAGAATTTAACAGCTCGCAGATTGCCGCATTTATTACGGCTTACTGCATGCGCAACATCACTGTAGAAGAATTGCAGGGATTTAGGGACTCGATGCTCGACTTATGCCTCAAGGTAGATTTTTCGGGTTTTGAGCTGGTAGACCTTTGCGGTACAGGTGGCGATGGAAAAGACACTTTTAACATTTCTACCCTGGCCTCTTTTGTGGTGGCTGGCGCGGGTCATCAAGTGGCCAAGCATGGCAACTATGGCGTATCGTCTGGCTGTGGCTCTTCTAACGTGATGGAATATTTGGGCTATAGCTTTACCAATGATGAAGACAGCCTGAAAAGGAGTCTGGATAAAGCGGGCATCTGCTTTTTGCATGCACCTTTATTTAATCCGGCGATGAAAACCGTTGCACCTATCCGCAAGGAATTAGGGGTGAAGACCTTCTTTAACATGTTGGGACCTATGGTTAATCCGGCGCAGCCTAAAAACCAGATTGTAGGCGTATTTAGCTTAGAGCTGGCCCGTTTATATGCTTATTTATACCAACAGACCGATAAAAACTATACCATTATCCATGCGGTTGACGGTTTTGACGAGGTTTCGATGACCTGCGATTTCAAATCGTTCAGTAAAAAAGGAGAAGTACTGACGCAAATCAGTGATTTAGGCTTTGAAGAGATCAACGAGCAGGAAATTAAAGGTGGAGATACGGTAGAAACATCGGCCAAGATCTTTATGGATATCCTGAATGGCGAGGGAACAGATGCGCAAACCAATGTGGTGCTGTGCAACGCGGCCTTGGCCATCCAAACCATTAAGCAGGGCAGTACCTTTGCCGATTGCTATTATGAAGCAGAAGAATCATTGGTGGGCAAAAAGGCATTACATAGCTTTAAACAATTAGTAGGCTAAATGAAAGCGAAACTTAAAATATGCGGCATGCGGGAAGCAGCGAATATTGCTTCGGTAGCAGAGTTGCAACCCGATTACATGGGTTTTATCTTTTATTCAAAATCGCCACGCTGCATTAGTGAGGTTTCGGCCGAATTGATTAAATATGTGCCATCGAGCATTAAAACTACCGGTGTTTTTGTAGATGAAGAATTGGAAAGGGTGATCGCCTTGGTGATCAAGTACAATTTAAAGGCGGTACAGTTGCATGGGCATGAAGATGTGGCTTATTGTGCCGAGCTTGCCAAAACGGGTACAACAGTGATCAAGGCTTTTGGCATAGGCGAAGATTTTGATTTTGACCAATTAGAGGCTTATGAGCCTGTGGTCGACTATTTTCTTTTCGATACCCAAACGCCCATCCATGGAGGTTCTGGAAAGGTTTTCGATTGGACTTTATTAGCCAAATATACTTTAGACAAGCGCTATTTTTTAAGTGGTGGAATCGGATTGGAGCAGGCTGAGACCCTGAAGCAATTGAATGATCCACGGTTATACGCCATAGATGTGAACAGCAAATTTGAGCTGGAGGCGGGTTTGAAAGATGTGGCCAAATTAAAAGAATTTATAACAGCAATGAACAAATAATCCTCCCTCGATTTTAATCTATCCCTTTGGGGGAAGCAGTGAGGAAAAAATAAAAATAACTATGAACTACTTTGTAAACGATAAAGGCTATTACGGTGATTTTGGAGGCGCCTACATTCCAGAGATGCTCTACCCAAATGTGGAAGAACTGAGACAGGAATACCTCAAAATTTTAAAAGAAGAGAGTTTTCAGCAGGAATTTAGAGCCTTGCTCAAGGATTATGTTGGTCGCCCTTCACCTTTATACCTGGCTAATCGCCTTTCGAAAAAATACGGGGCCAATATCTTTCTCAAACGTGAAGACTTGAACCATACCGGTGCGCATAAAATCAACAATACCATTGGCCAAATTTTGTTGGCAGAGCGCTTGGGCAAGAAACGAATCATTGCCGAAACTGGGGCAGGACAACATGGTGTAGCAACTGCAACAGTTTGTGCCTTGCGCGGCTTGGAGTGCGTGGTTTACATGGGCGAAGTGGATATCCAACGTCAGGCACCTAATGTGGCACGAATGAAGATGTTGGGCGCAAAAGTAGTTCCAGCTACTTCGGGTAGCAAAACCTTAAAGGATGCCACCAATGAGGCCATGCGCGACTGGATCAATAATCCGGTTGATACCCATTACATTATTGGTTCGGTAGTTGGTCCACATCCTTATCCCGATATGGTCGCTACTTTCCAGTCGGTTATTTCAGAAGAGACCAAAAAACAATTGCAAGAGCAAACAGGCAGTGAATTGCCAGATTATGTATTGGCTTGTGTAGGTGGCGGCAGCAATGCGATGGGGATGTTCTATCATTTTATCAACGATGAAAGCGTAAAACTGATTGCCGTTGAAGCTGCGGGTAAGGGAGTAGACAGCGGACTTTCTGCCGCAACCACTTATTTGGGAAAGGAAGGTGTGTTGCATGGCAGCAAAAGCATTTTGATGCAAACGCCAGATGGACAGGTGGTAGAGCCACATTCTGTATCTGCAGGACTGGATTATCCAGGCATTGGTCCGCAACATGCACATTTGTTCAAAACCGGCCGTGGCCAATATGTTTCCATTACGGATGACGAGTCTTTGCAAGCCGGCTTATTGCTCACTCAGTTGGAAGGCATAATTCCAGCGATAGAAAGCGCCCATGCTTTGGCTTATTTAGAAAAGATGGAATTTAAAGGCGGCGAAAATGTAGTGGTTTGCCTCTCCGGCCGTGGCGATAAGGACATGGAAACTTATATGAAATATTTTAATTTATAGTAGAGCGATAAGCGTATAGCGTACAGCGATAAATCAAACGCCAAACGCAATACCCCTAACGCCAAACGCGATACCCCTAACATGAACCGTTTACAACAACTTTTTCAGCATAAAAAGAAAGATATCCTTTCTATCTATTATACCGCAGGCTATCCGCAATTGGATAGTGCCCTGCAAATTGCAACCGCTTTGCAAGAGGCTGGCGCCGATTTTCTGGAAATAGGCTTTCCTTATTCAGATCCGGTAGCCGATGGTCCGGTTATCCAGGCCAGCAGTAAACAAGCCTTGGATCAGGGCATGACCTTGCATTTGCTTTTCGAACAGTTGAAAGACCTGCGTAAAAGCATCACCATTCCTATTTTATTGATGGGTTATGTCAATCCGGTATTACAGTTTGGGGTAGCCAATTTCTGCAAGGCTTGTGCCGAAGTAGGGGTAGATGGTTGCATTATTCCCGATTTGCCCATGTACGAGTATGAAGAATTGTACAAAGAAGAATTCGAGAAAAATGGCTTGAGCAATATCTTTTTGGTTACGCCACAAACTTCAGAAGAACGCATCCGCAAGATCGATGGCTTGAGCAATGCCTTTATCTACCTGTTGTCTTCATCAGCTACTACAGGCAAAAACCTTGATGTTTCAACCAGTGCAACTGCTTATTTTTCGCGTATTAAAGCCATGGAGCTTAAAAATCCATTGATGATCGGTTTCGGTATTTCCGATAGAAAAACTTTCGACTCAGCCAATGAATATGCCAGCGGAGCCATTATCGGCAGTGCCTTTGTCAAATGCCTGGCCAATGGCGATCAGGTAGAAGCACAAGTGAAGGATTTTATGAAGGAGTTTAGATCCTAGTAAATCGTCATTGCGAGGAGTGAAGCAATCTCTTTAAGCTGTCATTCTTCACGATTAGATACGGTTTAGACTTGTTGATGAAGGACACCAACAAATGTGGAAGTTTTTAGACCAATTATTTTAGGCCAATAAAAATATCCACCTCTGCATCCATTGGGTTTTGTGCTTTAGTGCCATACACTTCAAAATCGGTGTCGAATGCCCTTGGAAGATCTGATTTCCAGATCTCCGTCCAAGCATTCAGAACTGCACCTTCTTGCAGGTTGCCTTGAGCCACATATTTGGCATAATTGGCTTCATTTACGCTTTTGCCAACTAATCCGGCAGGAATATGATTTAAATCGCTTACCTGATAGCCCAACAAAGTAGTATAGGGACGGGTATGGTCCTTTTCATAATCTGTATAGAGGCAATAAATGTCTTGACTGATCTTGTTAGGGATCTGATCGCCAATGCTTTCGCTTAGAAACTGATGCCAAAGGGCTGGGATATCTTGTGCTGATTTGCCGTTTTCGTTGGTTGTTCTTACGCTAATGCCTATAACGTAAAAGGGTTTGATTGTTTGAGTGCTCATGGGAATTGAATCTTGTTGAACCCAAAAATAAAACGAGCAAGTGACAACCCTATGTCAGGGCTGCTTCGAAATTTTGTCTACAAATTTCAACATATTCTTCCAAGGTCAGCTGATGTGGCTCAAAGGTTTCTGAAAGCACCTCCAGGTTAGACATTCTGTCCATGCGAAAAGCACGGTAATCTTTTCTTAGCCTGCACCAGGCAATCAGCAACCAATTTTCTTGGGTACTATTGTAAATGGCAAATGGTTCTACTACTCTTTGCGTAGTTTGTTTTCCCTCAACTGTGCAGTAATTGAGCTGGATAGGTTTAAAATTGGTCAATGCCAGCTGAATGCACGAAAGGTAATTGCTGGTATGAAAGCTCTCGTCGTGATGCGCAAATATAGTCCGCTCTGCCAGCAGGTTCGCCTTGTCTTTGGTATTGTAACGCAAAACCGATTTGATTTTGTTAATGGCCTCGATGTATTCGCGAACAAAAGAAGAATCTTTATTCTGGCGGATCAGCTGTTCGGCAGTAACCAAGGCATTGGCTTCGCTTTCGGTAAGCATAATGGGTGGTACGCGATAGCCTTCCATGATGGAATAGCCTTTGCCTAGCTCGGTTAAAATCGGTACCCCCGATTCTTCCAAAGCCCTGATGTCACGGTAAATGGTTCTGATGCTCACCTCAAACTTTTCGGCCAATTCGGTAGCAGTGAGCAGTCTTTTGGTCTGCAATTGCGTTAAAATAGCCGTGAGCCTTGGCAGGCGTTTGGGGTTGTTGGGCATAAGGTTTTTGGTGAGGAACTGTAAAAATAAGAGAAATAAGCAATGGATTATTGGTTCTTAAAATTTTTATTTGATCTATTGCCTACGCTCATTAAATAGGTAAAACCTGCAATTCCGGCCAGTACAGAAGTGCATAAGATGGCAAATTTGGCTTCTACCACAAACAGGGCATCGTTAAATGAAAGCAGAGCAATAAAAATAGACATGGTAAAACCGATGCCAGCCAACATGCCTACACCAATAACATGCTTCCAGTTAGCGCCCGATGGCAATTTAGCCAGTTTGGTTTTTACGGCTAGCCAAGAGAAGAAACTGATGCCTATTGTTTTCCCGACAAATAAGCCAACAATGATACCCAAGCCTAATGGCGAAACCAAACCATCGATCATTTCTTTTTGAAAGGTGATATTGGTATTGGCCAGGGCAAAAATAGGCATGATCAGGTAGTTGACGGGGATGGTTAAGCTATGCTCTAGTTTTTCGAGTGGAGATAGGCTGGCTGTATTGTTGGTTGGAATGGTAAAGGCCAACAACACCCCGGCAATGGTGGCATGAATACCTGAATGATGTACAAAATACCATAAAAACAAACCCGGAATAAGGTAAAAGACCAAATGCTTAACCTTGAAATAATTGAGCAACAACAGGAAAGCAAAAATACCACCTGCAATAAAAAGTTCGGTCCAGTGGATCTGTTCGGTATAAAAAACAGCGATGACCAAAATTGCACCCAAGTCGTCGGCAATGGCCAAGGCAGCCAGAAAAATTTTAAGCGAAGCGGGAACATTTTTGCCAAGCATCGCGATGATGGCTAAGGCAAAGGCAATGTCGGTAGCCATCGGAATACCCCAGCCTGAAGCCGTGGCAGTGCCTTGGTTAAATAGGAAATAGATGAGTGCTGGAACGATCATGCCACCAAGTGCAGCCAAAACCGGCAGGGAAGCTTTTTTTACACTCGATAGCTCGCCTTCTAAGAGTTCGCGCTTGATTTCTAAGCCAACCAACAAAAAGAAAATTGCCATCAGCCCATCATTGATCCATGCCGAAATGCTATAACTGATCGATGTACTGCCGATTTGAAAGCCTAAATTTTTTGATAAAAAAGCAGAAAAAGCTGTGGCCGAGCTTGAATTGGCAATAAACAAAGAAACTACCACACAGATCAACAGGAGTATGCCACCTATTTTTCCAGATTGAAAGAACTCCTTAAAAATACTGAGATTGATCTTTTTTGCCATGGCTTAAAAATACAGTTTTCAGTTGAGAGTTTTTAGTCTTAAGCGTCAAGCTATCCCCTTTTGGGAGGTAGGAAGGAATAGGGGACATTTTTTGCCATAGGACATCTAAGTTGAGGCTTATAACTACAAACAGTACAATTTTTTGAAAAGAATGGAAGTTTTAGGCGCTGTGCTGTCCCCATTTGGAGGGGGCAGTGAGGTATAAATAAAATTTAACCATCTAAGGCATCTAAGTTGGGGCTTATAACTGCAAACAGTACAATTTTTTTGCAAAGAATGGAAGTTTTAGTCGCTGTGCTGTCCCCTTTGGAGGGGGGCAGGGGGAGGACATAAATAAAATTTCACCATTTAAAACATCTTCAACTAACTGCAGTTAATCTCGCATATTAAAAAAAAACCGCTCCAAAAATGAAGCGGTTCTGTTAAGGTTGGTTGTTAAATCTATTTGAACAGGGTAGCTCTTACACTGATCTCGAAAGTGCCATTGGCCGAACCCTGCAGAGCAGAAGTTTCAGTGGTGTAAAATCCCATAAAGGCTAAAGAATTTTTATAGTTGAAGCCTGCGCCAAACGAAGCACTTTTAGTACTGTGGTACATGCCCATGATAAAAACCCTTTCGTCAAAATTAAAATTAGCGCCGGCATCAACAATGTTGTCATAACCTTTAATGCCTCTAAAAGCTACTTTAGGCTCGATCGACAAGGCATTCACACCACTACCTGTAGCAATCTTATAGCTTGCGGCTGCGTAAAATTGCGAACGGTCTACATTATTATCGTCTTCCTGCTTAATGAAACTTCTAATGTTAGGAATGGCAGCTTCGATATTGAGTTTATTGCTGGTATAAGACACCCCAAAATCGCCGTCAAACAAAGAGCCTTTGTTGTTGAATTGGGCAATCGATGGGTCGCTTGCATCGCCATTTACGTCGCTGTAATCAACGCGTTCGTTCATGATCCCAACCGAGGCTCCGAAATTCAGTTTTTGATTATTATCGTTCAGGGGTAGGTGATAGGCATAAGTAGCCACTGCTTTGGTGCGTTGCAATGAACCCGCTTTTTCGTTGTACACATTAATACCTAAACCCACTTTGTTCATTTTGTAGTCGGCCGTAATAGATTGTGTACTTGGCGAGCCTGGAATATTGCTCCATTGCTTGCGGTAGTTGAGGTTTACATTCAAGCCATCTGCTATTCCGGCAAATGCAGGGTTAGCCTGATACTGGTTCAAAAAATATTGCGAACTTAAAGGGTTCAGCTGTGCATTGGCAGTTGAGGTGCCCAGCAGGCTAAATGTTAAACTAAGCAATAACAAGCCAATCGCATTGCTCAAAAATTGATGTTTTTTATAATTGATCTTCATCGGAATGTTGCTTTTTAGTTTCTAACAATAGTGATATAGCCTTTAAATGGAGCGATGTTGCTTCCAAATTCGAGTACGTAATAATAAGTATCCGAGGCCAAAGGCGCTCCATTAAATGTACCATCCCATTCGTTGGCATAGTTTTTCTTGGTGTATACCTTTCTTCCGGCTCTGTCAAAAATGGTTAAGGTATTGTTCGGGTAGTAATCGATGTTCTGGATGACGAACTTGTCGTTTTTGCCATCCCCGTTAGGGCTCATGATGTTAAGTGCCTTTATTTGATAATCGTCTTGTACCTGAATGGTGATGTTTTGAACACTGATACATCCCGAAGCATTGGTTGCCGTAACGGTATATGTGGTAGTTTGCTTTGGCCTTACTGTTAGATTGGCACTGCCTTGTCCGGCCACAACATCTGTTTGTGGCGACCAAGTATAAGTGCTTGCACCGCTAGCCGAAAGTATCACCGATGTGCCTTTAGAAATAACAGCAGACGAATTGTTGCTAGTAATGACTACGACTGGCAATGGGTTTACGGTAATGGTGGCTGTTCCGCTTTGTGCCTGAGTGGCATAGGCATCGGCAACGCTTACCAAAGCATATACAAACGTACCTGCAACATTGCTTGGCGCATTTAGTGTGGCTACAGTAGAATTCGTGGTAATGGTTCTGCTAGCACCCCCGTTAATCGTGTAGGTGAAAGTATAAGGAGCAGTTCCTGCCCCACCAGTAAAAGTAACTACAGGAGCGGTACCATTGATGCAGATCTGTGCCGTTCCGCTGAGGGCAGCCGTAGGCAATGGCCTTACAATTACCGTAGCCGTGCCTGTTTGCGGCTGACCGCAGTTGGCATCGCTTACATTAACCAGGTTGTAGGCAAAAGTACCAGTTACATTGGTTGGCGTAGTTACCGTAACACTGTTTCCACTCGCTGTGGTGATGGTTTTGTTGGCGGCGCCATTGATATTGTAAGTAAAAGTATAAGGTGCTGTTCCATTGGTTCCGGTGAAGGTAATTACAGGTGCTGTAGCGTTCATTGGAACTGCAGTTGAGCCTGCAATAGTTGCGGTAGCCAATCCGTTTACGGTTAATTTAAAGGTTTGACTTACGTTGTCAACACCACCAAAATCGGTACCACCGTTATCGGTAACCTTAACTGTAATGTTAGCTACACCGCTTACATTGTTTTTTAAATGATAGGTTACGGTACCTTTATCGGCGCCGGTCGATTGCGCAGTTAAAACGTCGAACAAGTTCGCATTATCAGAAGTAACGGATAAAGTAACCGTTTGAGCAGTTTCCGGCCCAGCTGAAATGCCTGTTAAAGCCACTGTTTGGTTGGTTGCACTGTAGCAAACCGTTTGGTTGGCAATTGCATTCAGGGTTGGAACACCGTTTCCGAACAAGTATCTCGATTTAATCGGGTAGTGGTCTGTAGTGGTTGTGTTGTAATTGGTCACCAAGGTTCTCACCCCATCCATTACTTCGGCTGTGCCTGGAATATAATTGGTGTTCAATGCTTTGGTAATGATCACGTTGTCGATAACCGTAGGGAAACCTGCGGTTGATTGTTTTCCGGCCAAGCTCAAAGGCAAAGTAATCGGGAAATAGTTGGCCACATCATTAGTGAAATCAGAATAAGATGTTCCAGTTCCTGCCGGCATAGGCGCGATGGTTTTATCTGCATCCAATACATCGTTAAAATCGCCCAAGATGATTACTTTTTTGCCTGCTAGATTCGCATCTACCCAAGTTTTAAACTGTTGGTTGCCACCTTTGCGACGGTTGTAGGCATCAACTTGCTCAGCTGGTGTCCCTGTATTGGCCTTCGCATGGATCTCGATAAACGTAACGGTTTCTTTCTTGCCGTTAATGGTTACCTCTGCTTCCATGGCAAAAGGGAAACGACCTGACGACCAGTTTTTATAAGGAGTGCCATCAACGCTGGTTGAAGGTACTGCAGGGTTGTAAGTATCCTGCAAAACGCCATACGTTCTTAAAGGCTTAACCTGATCTATGCGATACATAAAAGCCAGTTTTTGAGCCAATGGATAATCAATATCGGCTTTGTTATCTGCATAAGAACCAAACTCGCTAAAGATCACATTATATCCCGGAGGCAATACATCTCTTCTAAAAAGTGTGGTATCTACTACTTCGGCAAATCCATAAATATCGGCATTAAGACTGTTTACTACAGTTCTTACATTGGCAGCTTGCTGGGTATCGTTTGATGGATCTTGAGCCGGACTGCCGAACCATTCGATGTTCCAGTTTACTACTTCCAAGGTATTGGCTACATCGAAAGTATTTCCTGACAAGGCTACCGATTTATTGGCACTGCCCGCTGTAGCAATAGTTACATTGCCATTGTAGGTGCTGTTGGTTGCCGTTGGCGAAAATTTGGCATATACCGTTTGTGGCGTATTGTTGATGCTTGCCTTGGTATAAGTTAAGCTGCTGCCAAAAGTGCCTCCGCTTGTTTTAGCAATCGTGAAATTGGCAGGAGCGGTTAAGGTTACATCGCCAGTGAGGTTGCCTGCAGAGAAGCCAAAAGTACCTTCGGCAGAAGTAGTTCCTGCAGCTTGGTAGCCAAAGCTTAAGCTCGATGGCGATAAGGTGATATCTACCGGTGGTGGAGTGCTGGAGTTGCTTACTGCAAAATCGTCAACTGTCCATCTGCTGGCCGACGAAGTGGTAGAAGTATACACGAAAGCCACATAAACAGGTGTAGCTTTATAGGCTGTTAAATCGATAAAATCTGATTTGGTCCAGGTGTCTGTAGCAGTTTCAGGAAATTTTCCATCTAAATCTACCCAGGTAGCTGCACTAGGATTGCCTGTGCCTGTGTAATTGGTTGATATTTTTAATTTCAGTTTATCACCCGCAAATGCAGAACGTGTCCAGAAAGACAATACGGCATAGTTCATGGTTGATAAATTCAAGGCTGGCGAAATCAGCCAATCTTCATTCAGGATATTGCCACTGGCAAAACCATTGATTTGTAGGCCGTTTCCGGCACTCGCTTTTCCAGTAGGATCAGAAGCATTGTGTCCAAAAGTAGTAACACAACCCCAAGTTTGAGGACCTGTAACGCTATATTGGTAAAAACCATCTGATAGCGCCGAACTGCCTGCAGTGGTACAATTTTCGAAGTTAAATACGGTTTGGTTTGGATCGATAGCTACTCCGGTGAGTGCCAAATTAACCGTTGTTGCACCAGCGCTGCTGTGCGCAATCGGAACGTTCGCATTTCCAGAAGCGGTCGGACTAAACTTCACGTATACGGTTTGACCAGCCATGGCTTCAGCAGCGGTAAAACTGATCGAACCCGAAAATGCACTATTGTCTTTCGATATGGTGAAAGGTGCATTAACCGATAGGTTTACATTGTTAGTTAAGTTGGCACCTGATACAACATAAGTTTTTACTGCAGAAACGGTGTTGATGGCTTGGTTGCCAAAAGCCAAACTGGTTGGGTTTACACTGATGCTTGCCGCAGAAGTAGAAACGGGTTCGGTTAGGGTAGAATTTTGGGGATTAGGTGCCCTAACAATGAAGTCGGCAGCATTGTCGTCGCTGTCGTAGCCATTGCCTACAAATTCTTCTGAGCCACCAGTGCCCATGGTAGTTGCAGTTGAACTTGCGCTTGCCTTACGTTCAACAGAAGTAGTATTGCTTGGTGCTGCGGTAGGTGCAGTTCCTTCGAAAGCGTTGGCAGTAGTTCCAAATCCTACAAAGTCTATAATATTGGCCCCTGTTGGATTTGAACCAGTTAAAGCAGTACTGGTATTGCTCAAAGCAATTTTTCCAGCTCCGCCAGCTAAATTTAAATTTCCGATAGCATCTGGAGTAGGCAAATTTAACGTGCCACCAGAGCCCGCATTACCTTGAACCAAATAAAAACCTTTAGCTTTTATGCTTCCTGTTAAGGTAGCAACGCTCCAACTGGTTCCAGTCGCACTGGCATATTGTACCGACCAGCCGGCCACATTGATATCGGCATTGGTTGGGTTATATAATTCGATGAAATCGTTTTTATAAAGCGCGCCACTATTGCCACCTCCACCATAAACTTCGCTAATCACAACATGGTTGGCACCCGCAGGTTCAATCACACTCGAGTTTTGAGGGTTTGGTGTTTGCACTACAAAATCGGTGTTATTATTATCGGTATCATAGCCATTGCCAGCAAATTCTTCAGCGCCTCCAAGAGCGAGGGTGGCTGCGGTAGAAGTAGCAGTTGCTTTTCTTTCGATAGAAGTTGTATTGGTGGTAGCTGGTGTAGGGTTTGCGCCTTCAAAACCAGTCGCGCCCCCAAAACCTACTAAATCTATAATTTGAGTGCCAGTAGGCTTAGCACCTGTTTGTGCGGTAGTAGTATTGGCTAATAAAACCTTGCCAGCTGTACCCGAAAGAGCTAATGTTCCAATCGCATCAGGTGTAGGCAAATTAACTGTACCCCCAGCACCTGCAAGTGCTTGTACTAAGTAATAGCCCTTTGCTGGAATACTCCCTGTTAATGGAGTAAGAGCCCAAGTTCCTGTTCCTGCAGCACTGGTATATTGTACCGACCAGCCAGTTAAATCAACCGCGGTATTGCCAGGGTTATATAATTCGATGAAATCGTTCTTAAAAGTGGCTCCAGTATTGCCACCGCCTCCGTAAACCTCACTAATCACCACATGTGCCTGTACAGCCGGTGGGGTAGTACCTGTACCGGTTAAGGCAATGCTAGCTGATGTAGCGTTTGTACTGGTATTGAGTACTACATCTGTAGAAGTTACCGCAATTGTTGGACTAAAACGTACATAAACGGTTGGATTGCCTGCAACTTCGGCAGCTGTATAAGTAATCGATGTACTAAAACTACTATTGTCTCTCGACACCGAAAATGGCGCTGAAGTACTTACGGTAACATCGCTGCTTATCCCTGTGCCACTTAACACATAGTTTTGCGTAGCAGAATTGGTGCCTACGTTTTGCGTATTGAAATCGAGTGAAGTTTTGCTGGCATTCACCGTTCCGCTAATACCGGTTCCGCTAAGGTTTACATTTACAGCCGTTGCTCCCGTACTCGAATTAACAATGCTTCCATTGGTTGTTCCGCCAGCTGTAGGACTAAAGCGTACATAAACTGTTTGTGAGGCATTAACTTCAGCAGCTGTATAAGTGATCGAAGGCGTAAAAGTTGTTCCGGTTTTTGAAACTTCGAAAGGAGCAGTAGTGTTTACGCTTACATTAGCTGTAAGGTTGTTGCCACCCAAATTATAGGTTTGTGCCGTAGAATTGCCACCGGTATTTTGGTTGCCAAAACTTAAAGTGTTTGGATTGGCGTTTAGTGTTGGGGTGCCTGTACTTACGTTTGATAGTGTACCACTGATTGAAAAACCACTAGTACCACTAGATGCTGAGGTAAAACCCCATCCACCTGTTGCTGTTTGTCCACTTGCATAATAACGCAAAGTAACTGTAGTACCAGCTGGTATGTTTTGTAGAGCAGCAATACCAGAAAGATTAGTAGAGCTACTTAAGTTTGCTGCTACTATGTTTACTGGAGAGCCAATTAATGTAAAGTTGGTACCGTCTAAGCTATAGGCAAACTGTGAAGCTACGCCGGGCGAAGCATAAAAAGTTGCCGTTCCTGCAAACTTTGCATCAATATTGCTTAATGAAAGTTGCTTGCCTGTAACTGCCGTTAGTGTTACCTGAAAATAGTCGGTATTCGCTGTTGATATACCTTCATTTTTAAACCCCACCGTTCTAAAAGAGTTATTTGCAGCGCTGGCTGCAGCACCTGAGCCACGTGTTAAAATAGGTGCGGCAGTTAAACCTGCATCAAAGGTATTAGCAGTGGAAGTTGCCAGCTGATTTTGCCCAGTGAAATCCCAGTTTGCGATTTGAGCACAAACATTTAAGGGTAAATAAGAGACTGTAGCAAAAAGAAAAAAGAGTAAAAGTTTTCTCATATACATTAATTTAACAAGCAAATGTATACGCAAAAACCAAATTCCAATGTTAAGTTGTTGTTAAATAATCATTTTGTGGAAAACTATATATAATCTTTCCTTTATTTCAACGTTGTTAAATTTTTTAAAGCTTCGTTTTTTGCAAAATTTGTAAGGATAAAGGAGTGGTTTGCCAAATTAATGATGGGATGCTTTTTCGGACCTGTCTACTGTCATGTTGAGCTTGTCGAAACATAGCAACTTCTATACCCGCACATACCTTCAACAAGCTCAGGCTAATAATGAGTTGTAAAAAATAGCCCTGTCAATTGGTGATCAACAGGACTAAATCATTAAAATCTGCTAGTTGCTATTTCTTTTTAAGAATGTAAATGGCATTTCCAGTTCCTTTTTCCGATCCCTCAGGATAAGCTTGAAAAAGTTCATAGCCATAACTCTTCATCTTGTTTACGCAATCTATACCCGAGGCAAATTCGATTTCGTTTCCATTGTCGTCCTTAATGCGTAGGTCTTTGTCCCGTCTTGCCTTTTGACCATAATCTAATTGAATAAAATACTTACGGGTACCCTCGTAAATGGTCCTGATTTCAATGTACTCCGTACGAATTTCGCTGAGCCTAACGCCACCTACAGATTGTGCCTTGGCCTTGGTTAGGGCAAAGCATGCGACCATGATCGCAAGCGTGATTGATTTTTTCATGATAAAGGTTTTAAATGTGTGTACTACAAGGTAGTTAGAATTATAAAACCTTCAAAAGAATAATTGGTTAAACTAGAGATAATCCTCAATATTTCCCTTGCCTTCGCGGATAACTTCAAAATCGCCAGTCGTACAATCAATCACAGTCGAAGCTTCGTTGTCGCCATAGCCACCATCGATAACCATATCCACGAGATCTTCATATTTTTCGTGGATCAATTCCGGGTCGGTCGAATATTCGATCAGTTCGTCGTCGTCTTTGATGGAAGTCGAAATGATAGGATGGCCTAATGCCTCTACAATCTGACGGGCAATGGTATTGTCGGGCACACGAATACCCACTGTTTTTTTATTCGAACTTAACAGTTTGGGTACATTGTTGTTGGCGTTAAAAATAAAGGTAAATGGTCCAGGCAAAGCCTTTTTGAGTACCCTGAAAATCGTGGTATCTATAGGTTTAATGAAATCAGAAATATGCCTTAAATCCGAGCAGATAAATGAGAAGTTTGCTTTTTCAGGTTTAATGCCACGTAAACGACAGATTTTTTCGATGGCTTTTTGGTTGGTGATGTCGCAACCCAAACCGTAAACCGTATCGGTGGGGTAAATGATCAATCCGCCTTTTTGCAAAACCTCCACCACTTGCTCAATAGCCTTCGGATTCGGATTTTCGGGATATATTTTGATTAGCATATGTAAAAATAACAAAATAAGGGCACAGCTTGTTTAACATCTTAAGATTATAATTACATTTATTAGACGCTTGCTACTCGGATAGAGTTAGCGCATTTGTTACTTTTGGATAAATCGGTTTTTATTGATTTCAAAATAATAGAAACAGCATTAAAACGATAGATTATGAGAAAAGCTTTTGTTGCCATTGCCGCATTCCTCGTGGCGCTTACGATTATGTTGGGCCTAACCTACACGCCTTTGTGGTGGCTGTTTATTTTTACCGGACCTTTTGTGATTTTGGGCATCTATGATCTGTATCAGCCAAAACACAGTATCGTAAGGAATTACCCGGTTTTTGGTCGCCTGAGGTATTTTATGGAAGAGCTGAGGCCTAAAGTTTACCAGTATTTTGTAGAAAGTGATACCAATGGCAAGCCCTTTAGCAGACTTAACCGCTCATTGATCTACCAACGTGCTAAAAAAGACAACGATACCATCCCTTTCGGAACGCAATTGGATGTTTACGAAAACGGCTACGAATGGCTGAGCCATAGCATTGCAGCCATCAGCCACCACGAACTTGACTCTAATCCGCGGGTGATGGTTGGCGGCCCCGACTGTACACAGCCTTATTCGGCCAGTATTTATAACATATCGGCCATGAGCTTTGGTTCATTGAGCCAAAATGCCATCTTGGCTTTAAATGGAGGGGCCAAAATGGGAAACTTTGCCCACAATACAGGCGAAGGTGGCATTAGCGACTACCATAGCGGACCAGGGGGAGACCTGATCTGGCAAATCGGTACAGGTTATTTTGGTTGCCGAAATCATGATGGCACCTTTAATTATGATGCATTTGCAGAAAGATCAAAAGCGCCAAATGTGAAAATGATCGAAATCAAGCTTTCGCAGGGTGCAAAGCCGGGCCATGGTGGTATTTTGCCGGCTAAAAAGGTTACTCCAGAAATTTCGCGCATTCGTTTGGTAAAAGAAGGATTTGATGTGATTTCTCCGCCTGCGCACACCGCATTTTCAACACCTTTAGAAATGATCGAGTTTGTAAAGAAATTGAGGACACTATCTGGAGGCAAGCCTGTTGGATTTAAATTGTGTATTGGCCGCAGAAGCGAATTTTTTGCCATTTGCAAAGCGATGGTCGAAACAGGCATTTATGCAGATTTTATAACAGTTGATGGGGGAGAAGGTGGTACTGGCGCCGCGCCACAAGAGTTTTCTAATGCAGTGGGCATGCCTTTAAGAGAAGGCGTAGCATTTGTATATGATGTACTGAGCGGCTTTGGACTTAAAAAACACATCAAAATTATTGCTTCTGGCAAAGTGGCTTCAGGATTTGATCTGGTTAAAAACATTGCGCTTGGTGCCGATCTATGCAATTCGGCCCGCGGTATGATGTTTGCCCTGGGTTGTATTCAGGCTTTAGAGTGTAATAGCAATACCTGTCCAACCGGTGTTGCTACGCAAGATCCTAGTTTGATGAAGGGCTTGGTGGTAGAAGATAAAACCGTACGTGTGTTCAATTTTCATCAATCAACTGTTCAGAGTGCGGTAGAGTTGTTGGGGGCTGCAGGCTTGCGTCATCCTTATCAGCTTACCCGTGCCTATATCAACCGACGGACTTCACAAAACATGATGCAATCTTACCTCGAAAGTTATCCTTATATACCAGAAGGATGCCTGTTGCAAACACCTTATCCATTGCAATTTGAGCTGGGTATGGCATTGAGTACTTCAGCCAGTTTTGCACCTACAGATTATAAAGTATCATTGGTCGATTACCAGCATGCAAGCCCGCACCATGAATAGGCAAAAAATTATATCTTAGCGTTTTTAATAGATACCTGAAGCTTTGCAGATAGATAGAGAAGTAAAAAAGGGCTTAAAACTCTTGCCGTTCATAGCCGCTGTGCTGGCATTTTATTATTTTGGCATTTTTAATAAACAATATCCGAATTTGGTATTCGCTTTGGGTGTATTGTCTATTGTTTCGTTATATTTTTCAATCATTAAAGGGAATTTATCTAAAAACCTTTTCCTGAGCATTAGGAAACAGGAGTGGAGAGTATTGTTTTTCCTTGCCATAAATACCGTTCTGCTCGTTATGGTTATGGTAACCGAACTCGAATTCGATTATAAGAATTTTGGACTGAACATACTGTTTGTTGCTATGAAAGCAATTTTTACTGTCGGAATTATATTGGGCTATTTGATTAACCTTTCCAAGCAGCAAGAATTGGTAGAGGAATAAAATATACAGTTGTTAGGTAAAAGAAAATCCCGTTCTATTTATTGTAGAACGGGATTTTTTATGAATTGATTTGCCAACTGAATTAAAACTCTGCTCCTTTAGGAAACCTAGGGAAGGCAATTACGTCTCTAATGTTGGTCATGCCGGTTACGAAAAGCACCAGGCGCTCAAAGCCCAAGCCAAAACCTGCGTGTGGTGCTGTACCAAACCTGCGGGTATCCAAATACCACCACAATTCATCTTCAGGAATGTTCATTTCGGCCATGCGCTGGGTCAGCTTGTCCATGCGTTCTTCACGTTGCGAACCACCGATCATCTCGCCAATGCCTGGGAATAAAATATCCATGGCAGCTACCGTTTTGCCATCGTCGTTCATGCGCATATAAAACGATTTGATGTCTTTAGGGTAATCTGTTAAAATAACCGGTTTTTTGAAATGCTTCTCTACCAAATAGCGTTCGTGCTCCGATTGCAGGTCTGCGCCCCATTCGTCAATCAGGTATTTGAATTGCTTTTTCTGGTTCGGTTTTGATGATTTTAAGATCTGTATAGCTTCTGTATAGGTTAAGCGCTCAAAATCGTTCACCAAGCAGAAATCAAGTTTCTCTAGTAAAGAAAGTTCGCTTCTTTCTTGCTGCGGTTTTTGTTTTTCTTCTTCCAGTAACCTATCGTTTAAGAAGGCCAACTCGTCTTTACAATGGGTCAAGGCATAGCTGATCACATATTTCATCATGTCTTCGGCCAACTGCATGTTGTTTTCTGCATCGGCAAAAGCCACTTCTGGTTCAATCATCCAGAATTCGGCCAAATGGCGCGTTGTATTTGAATTTTCAGCCCTAAAAGTAGGACCAAAGGTATAAATCTGTCCAAAAGCCATTGCTGCCAATTCGCCTTCCAGTTGTCCAGAAACGGTTAAATTGGTTGAGCGGCCAAAGAAATCTTCCTTGAAATCCACTTTTCCATCTTCGGTGCGAGGCGTGTTGTCGAAATCTAAGGTGGTTACCCTAAACATTTCTCCTGCACCTTCGGCATCACTTGCGGTAATGACCGGCGTATGCATGTAAACAAAGCCTTGTTCGTTAAAAAACTGATGAATGGCAAAAGCCAAGGCATGTCTTACTTTAAAAACGGCATTAAAGGTGTTGGTACGGAAACGCAGGTGCGCCTTTTCCCTCAGAAATTCTAAACTATGTTTTTTAGGCTGCAAAGGATATTCTTCGGCATTGCTGTCGCCCAATATTTCAATTTTGCTGGCTTTGATGTCTACCTTTTGGCCTTTACCCAATGATTCGACCAAAGTGCCTTCAATGGCAAGCGCTGCGCCCGTAGTAATGCGTTTAAGCAATTCTTCTGGCGTATTGGCAAAGTCTACCACAATTTGGATATTACCCATACAAGAACCATCATTTAAGGCTATAAACTGGTTGTTGCGGAAGGTACGTACCCATCCCATTACTTTAACTTCGGTGTTAAATGCAGTAGACTGCAGCAGGTCTTTAATTTTTTCTCTCTTGATCATTGCAAATTGCTCTATAAGGGCGTCAAAAATAAGGATTTAAACCTAAAATCCCTACCGTTTTTGCCCATAGTTTTTTATAAAATACATTTTTTCTTTATGGCTAAATATGTTTAAGTTTGCTCTCCCCTTAATCCTTAATAAATTTTGCAGATTCTCGGCAACAAGTTAGATGGTGATCGACTTATAGGTAAACCTGAATTGTTTTCTTTGCAAGAAAGGATATTCAATACGGTTTGTATCATTGCCTTTATTACCATGTGCTTTGAGATTCCGTTCAATTTTATCATAGGCTTGGCGGTTCCGGCCGGTCTCTGCATATTCGGAGTTGTTTTTTCGGCCTACATGTACTACATCTCTCGCTTCAAACGGAGATCCTCCCTAGGCATCAAGATTTTCTGCATCGTTTGCAACCTGGCTTTTACGGTCAATTATTTCTATAATTCGGGTATCTACGGGCCAAATTTGTTATTGTTCAGCCTTGTCTTTTTAATGGTGATTGCGGTTATTCCAAAAGAGCACTTCAAGATTTGGATTCCGATCAATATCTTGTTGGTGTTTGCAATCCTAACGGTTGAATATTTTTATCCGCAATTGGCGCCAAATGTTTATGTGAGCAATTTGAGCAAGGTGATCGATTTTGGGGTTACTTTCCTGGTAGTGGTTACCTTAACCTATTTTGCCATAAGCTACATTAGGAAAAACTATGATGCCGAACGTTTTTCGGTAGACGAGAAGAGCAAAGCCATTGAAGAACAGAAATTGGAGCTGGAAAGGATCAATTCAGAAAAGGATAAACTTTTTTCTATTGTTGCCCACGATATCAGGATGCCGCTTAATTCTATCCAAAGCTATCTTGAGCTCTTAGCCGAAACAGATTTGGAAGAAGAGGAGCGGGTGCATATCAAAAAACAGCTGCTCCAGATTACAAGAGATACCTCGGCCATGGTAACCAATGTGCTTTCCTGGTCTAAAACACAAATGGAGGGTACACGCGTAGAGCTGGCGCCCATGAATGTGAAAGACGCATTATTCAACGGACTGAATATCGAAAAGAGCATTTCGCAACGAAAAGGAGTGAAGCTTGAAATTTACAGTGAAGACAGCCTGCATATTGTGGCCGACCATAACATGTTTCAGCTGGTGGTGCGAAATTTGGTGAACAATGCCATCAAATTTACCGAAAAGGGTGGCGAAGTGAATGTAAATGCAAAACAAATGGCCGGTATCTGCCATATCGAAGTGCGAGACAATGGTTTAGGCATCAGCGCAGAGCAACAATCTAAATTGTTTAAGCTCAAAGCCTCTTCAACCTATGGCACCAATAAGGAGAAGGGAATTGGCCTGGGGCTTTTGCTTTGCAAAGAGTTTACCGACCTGCAGGGCGGAACAATATCTTTTGAACCCAACAGCGATAAAGGTTCCGTATTTAAACTCGCGTTTGCTTTAAGTGCCAATTAAAGTGGCAGGGCAATGTAAAACGAAGCACCAGCATCTTTTCCTTCGCTGGTAGCCCATATTTTCCCTTTGTGCAGTTCTACAAGTGTTCTGGTAATGGAAAGCCCCATTCCGTTGCTGTATTCCTTGTCGGTTGCTGTAGCGCTCAGCTTTGCGAATTTTACGAATAGCTTGCTCATGTCGGCCTCGTTCAGGCCTTGGCCTTCATCTTTAAATTCTATAATGAGCTGTTCGTCAGCCTTGCTGATTTTGATCTGGATTTTGGTGTGCGGATAGCTGTATTTAACTGCATTGCTCAATAGTTGCGCAAAAGCTTCCTGTAGCCTTTTGGCATCGCCCAGCAGCAGCGCGTTTTCGATGCTGTTCAGCTCTATGCTCAATTGTTTTTTCTGAAGCCTGAGTTCAAAATCGTGAATGGTAAGCTGAAGGATGTGCAACACATCAACCTCCTGTATGTTGAGCCTAAAATTTCCGTTTTCTACTTGCGAAATCTCCATCAGGTGTTCTATATTGGCCAATACGCTTCCTGTGGCCGATTTTATCCTGTCGGCAAAATTATTGACGATATCTATGTCGTCTATCTTCTTTTTGATGAGTTCTGTAGAAAGCGAAATGGTTGTATTTGGATTTTTAAGGTCGTGTACGGTCTTATTGGTCAAGTCTGTTTGGACATGGGTAGCCAGTCTTGAAGCAGCCCTGATTTCTAAGATATCGATAATCAGGGCAGAAAGTGATTCCAAGGATTCGAACTGTTGCGCTGCGGGTTCCTTAGGGCTGAGGTCGAGTACGCTTAAAGTGCCAACCGCAAATCCCTCTGGTGTAATAAGTGGGGCGGCAATGTAAAAACCGATGTTGTTTTTGAGGATAAAAGGATGTAAAAATGTTTCTTGAACTGTTGGTGTATTGTTGAAGACCGTAAGCTCATTATTGAGGATGCTGATAGCAGCCAGGCTCTCTTCCCGTAAATTGTCATTGACATCAAGTGGGCCAATGTTGCTTTTGATAAACGTGTATTCATCATCTACAAAACTAAGCTGTGCCATAGGGGCATCAAATAACTGTGCTGCAAGTTTGGTAATTCGATCGAATGGGTTTTCGGCTGGGGTTTCGAGGATGTGGTAACTGTAGAGTTTTTGTAGGCGAAGGTGTTCGTTAGCAGGAATTGAAGGTGAATGATCGGCTAATAGGTTCATAAATTTTACAGTCATATACAAATATAATAAACTGAATTATTTTAATGTTTTTTAGATGTTTTTCTATTTTTTGCTAAAATATTTATGTTTTGTTTATTTTTTTATGATGTTTTTGTGATTTTGTTATGTTTTATTTGATGTTTTTTTGTTTTTAATTGGTACTAAATGATTAAATATTTAGTTTTTGCATATAAATTATGTTATTTTTTTATGAATTTTTGCTGTTTTGTATTTATAAATACTTTTTAATTGATTTTTAATGAAAAAAATAAGTTAAAATTTAATTTTTAATTATAATTTTTAAAATATTTGTTTATATTTGTGGTGTTCATACAAAAAAGTACATTTATATTTGGTTTGATTAAAGCTCTGGTTGGATGGCCAGAGCTTTTTCATTAAAAAAATCAAAATCTACAGATCAGAACTTAACTAACCTAACAACTATAACCAAAAAGACCAGCTCGATGATTCGACTGGTCTTTTATTTTATGTCTTTTTTGGTAATTGTTAAAATTCTAAAATAGCTAAACTTGTTTTGGAGCGCAGTGCCTGCAATAGCGATTAAAGCTAGTCCAGCTTTCCGCTGTATCTTTTTTGAAAACGAAGGCAAAAAAGGATGTCGCTCCAATCTGGGCTATTGGAGTTGGAGCTGTACAACTAGACATAATTGCACAAAATGATGCTCCCTAAACCTGATTGAAACGAAAAGCCCGAATCCCGATTTTTTATCGGGAGAGGCTTGTAGTGAAAAGCGGGGCTGGATTTACCGAAGAACACCAAGCCTTGCTTTTCTAAAATAGGTGTTTATTTTGTATCATATTAAGTCAACCATCAACCATCAACCATCAGCCATCAGCCATCGACTATGGACTAAAGACTACCGACTTAAGACTAAGCTATCCCTGGTTCCTCGGATGGGCTACATTACCTTTGGTTTTATCATAGCCTTTTGAGCCGTCTTTAAAGAAAAAAGCAATGATTGCGGTAAATACTACTGCCGAAACGGCCAATATGCCAATTGTAGCTACAGTCTTGTTAAAATTTGTACTGTCCATCATGCTGATGCCCCAGTAAGACAACAGAAAATAGGTGAGTATAAACAACAAGACCAAAATGGTTAGAGATCCAATAAAATATTTCATGGCTTTTATTTTAAATTGCTTAGCAACTGTTTTTTCAACTCGTCAAACTCGGCAGCGGTAATGATATCTTCGTCTAATAAAATCTTAAGCTTTTGAAGCTTCTTTACGGTATCATCGTCGCCATTATCGTTGAGCAGCTTATCTCTTTCATCGTTAAATTGCCTGCCTAGCTCCATGCCTACGCCCATTTGAGCGCCTATGCCGGCCAAACCGCCTTCGTTTCGCGCAGCATCGCGTAATGCCCGTAGTTTTTCCAGCGCAACATAATCCAGTCCGGCTACTTTAGCTGCCATCGTATCGGTGGTTACATCGGCCACACGTCCAATTCTTGCAGTGGTTTTTTCGTCGAAAATGGTGCCGGTAATTTTAAAGTCTGACAGCTGAAGGCCAAGCTTTTCAAATTCTGGATTGATCAGGGCGATTACGCCAGCAGCAATAGCTGGTAATTGTGCATCAATTTCCTGGAAAGAAAATTTTTGTCCAGCCAGGTAGCTTGAAATGGCCTGTGGGATACGGTTGCCGATCAACGTTCTCATCTGCTCTTTGCTATACTGTTCTAAATTGCCAATGATGTTGCTGAATACAAAGCTGGCATTGGAGATACGGTAGGAGAAATTGCCGTTGGCACCCATTTCAACCGGGATATTGTAAACACCATCCAGGTATTTGATCGGACTTGCCGTGCCCCAATTCTGGTTGGTGATTTCGGTTTTGAGGTAAAAGAAAGCATAAAGCTTGTGCTCGCTCTCAAAATTCTGCCTAATCTTTAGCAGGGTTGTGATGAAGGGATGGTTATCGGTTTCGAGGTTATAGGTGCCTTCCTGTTCAATTACATCGGCTATTTTTCCCTGATAAACCAAAATGCATCCCTGGCCCGGTGCTACAATAAGCTTGCTTGCATTGATGATTTCGTTGCGCTCGTTTTCAAATCTATACCATAGCAGGGAAGGATCTTGGTTTTCCCATTGTATTATCTTCGAAAGCTGGTTCCTGAATAAATTGAATATGCCCATGGCTTTTATAGTTAAGGTTTATAGTCTAAAGAGAGGTTGTTCAGGTCTAGTTTATTTACCTGCTTTCCGTTCTTGTCGAGCAGGATATAGTTGTAAGTATCAAGAAGGTAGCCGTTTTTTAAAATGTATCCCTCGCTTACGCTTTGTTCGCCTTTATACGACCATTTGATATTGGCCGTTTTGCTGTCTAAAAGCTGTACAATGTAGGTTTCGTTATCTTTGGGTGTCGGCTTAAACTTGATCAATATTTCCTTATCGTTGTAATCAAGCACATTTGCACTAAAATAGGTGCGGTTCGGTGTTAGGTTTGTGTAGCTGATGACATGGTTTCGCTGCTTGTGCCAGTCTAATAGGAAAACCTTGCGGTAAGGCGAGGCATCGGTAAATATCCCTGAGCCTCCATAGTCCTTTGTATATTCAAACCTTGGCTCGTCTCTTGGATAGCCAGCTTTGTATTCTCTGGTATAGGCTACTAATTGTATTTTTTCGTCCGGATAATCTGAGCTTTGCGAACTAAAGGTGTAATCTGTTTTTTTAGTAGCGTTGGGTATGGCCCTGTTCAATAGATTGTACAGCTTATCGTCAACTACTATGGTATTTGTTAATGGGTAATAGGCATATTTTTTGCCTTCGTTGTTGGTAACGGTATAGCCGCTGCCGTAACTCTCATATTTAAATTCGATTTTGGCGATGCCTACATTAAATTCGGGGACATTTTTCACATAACTATCTGTAATCGCTTCAAATTCGAGCGTTTTCGGGTTTAAGGTAAGTACTTCTGAATCTTGATAGGTCACGTAAGTTTTGCCATCATCGAAAACCTTGAACTTGAAACTGTTGCTCGAGATATCGCCGTCTGACTTAAAGGGAAATTCGGTTATTTTAAGTTGCTTTTGAGTGGAAATGTCATAAAAACCGACGTAGATGTTATTTTTTAAAGGATCGTTGGCGCTGTAGCTTTCTGGTTCGATGCGCCCTATCAAAACATACACATCACCTTCGTTTCTGGCCAGGTAAAATTTTTGGAGATAACCAGATTTCCATTTATAGCCGTCTTCTTTTTTGGCGCTGCCCGCATAAGTGCCGTAGCTTTTTTGTTTTGATGAGCTGCTAAAAATCGAAATGACAATAGGCAACAGAATAATCATAAATACAAAGCCGCCAACGGCCAGTAAAATCCACAATGTTCTTTTGGGTGTGCTAAAATTAGGTGGGGGTGTTGAGTTGTAATTGTGGTTGATGTTGATGTCGTCACTGTCTATAAAATATTCCGTTCCACAGCTCCTGCATCTATAAAAATCCGTTCTGAGTTCTATTGCCTGCGTGCTTCCGCATTTTGGGCATTGTATGGGCTTGATGTTTTTTGGCATACGAGCGTTTAAAAAATTGGCTTCTCTAGATTTCTAGCAAAAAGGTTGCCAACAAAAAAAGACCAGCACGTTTAACGGCTGGTCTTTTGTATCTATATTGAGACATTTGCAATGTCTCCTAATTTGTCTGATTAAGCGAGTACTTTGCTTACCAAGTCGGCAGCTTCTTTTAAGGCAATGGCTGAATATACTTTCAATCCTGAATCATCAATCAGTTTTTTAGCTTCTTCTGCATTGGTACCTTGCAAACGGCAGATAATTGGAACTGGAACATCACCGATTTCTTTGTAGGCATCAATTACGCCTTGGGCAACCCTGTCGCAACGAACAATACCACCAAAAATGTTGATCAAGATGGCTTTTACGTTAGGATCTTTCAAAATAATGTTGAAAGCAGCTTTAACGGTTTGTGCATTGGCAGTACCGCCTACGTCAAGGAAGTTGGCAGGCTCGCCACCGGCAATTTTAATGATATCCATCGTTGCCATGGCCAATCCAGCACCATTTACCATACAGCCAACGTTGCCGTCAAGCTTTACATAGTTCAGGTTGCTTTCGCTTGCTTCAACTTCTGTTGGATCTTCTTCGCTTTTATCGCGCATTGCAGCGTAGTCTGGGTGACGGAACAAAGCGTTCTCATCCAAATTTACTTTGGCATCAACTGCAATGATTTTATCATCGCTGGTTTTTAAAACCGGATTGATTTCGAACATTGCCGAGTCGGTTTGATCATAAGCTTTGTACAATGCTGCAACGAATTTTACCATTTCTTTATGCGCAGCGCCGCTTAGGCCAAGGTTAAAGGCAATTTTGCGTGCCTGGAAGCCTTGAAGACCAACTTTAGGATCAACTTCTTCCTTGAAGATCAAGTGTGGCGTATGTTCTGCTACTTCTTCGATATCCATACCGCCTTCGGTACTGTACATAATGATGTTAGTTCCATTGGCACGGTTCAACAAAACGCTCATGTAAAACTCACTGGTTTCAGATGGACCTGGATAGTACACATCTTGTGCAACCAAAACCTTGCTCACTTTCTTTCCTTCAGGACCAGTTTGAGGGGTAATCAATTGCATGCCTAAAATATCGGTTGCTCTTTGTTTTACCTCGTCTAGGTTTTTGGCCAGCTTTACGCCACCGCCTTTACCTCTGCCACCTGCATGGATTTGGGCTTTAATTACAACCCAGTCAGAGTTATAGTCGGTTTTCATTTTTTTGGCGGCTTCAACAGCTTGATCAACTGTATCGGCAACGATGCCTTCTTGTATGGCAACGCCAAAACTTTTTAGAATTTGTTTACCTTGATATTCGTGGATATTCATTGCTCAAAAATTTGCCCAAATCTACAATTTCAAAAGCTTTATGCCAATAGCAACAGGTCGATTTTTTAATAAATAGTGCTTTTGTGTTCGAGAAATTACAAAATGTTTAATTCTAGTTGTATAGGGCATGAAAAGAATGGCCTAGAAAAAGAAAAAGGAGCAATTTTGCCCCTTATCAATTTATGTACAAGTTGCCTTAGTAAGTGGGGCCATTGTAATACACCGTTCCAGAAGAAAGGGGTATTTAATTAAAGGTTAATTTTTGCGGTTGGCATTTTTACCATATGCAAAAATTGGTGATGATGGTTTTTCGGTCTTTTAAGAATCCAATATAAACTGCTTGGTCTCGATCTGCATATTCTCTTGAAAAGCCCACTTCAATTAATTGTTCCTTGTTCCCGATTATTTTGTCGAATTCTTCACTGCTAAAATGGACTCCGTTTTTGATGAATTTCTTATCTGCATCAAGTTGCTTATACAGCTTTTGATAGTCTTTCGGTGCCAGTATGATTTCCGAAGCCGAACAATAATCGCCGTGAAGGTCGGGATTGGAAGCCGATTTGTTAACTACCCTTGCACTTTCAGGCGGATCGGTAAGTGTAATTTTCTTAAAATCTTCTAAATAAAAACTATCCGTTGGGTAAAATGAGATGTAAACTTCATAAATATTCCAGCCACCAGCAATAGCAAAAACAATAACAACCAAAATCTTCAAGACTCGATTTTTAAGTATTTTATAAATGATATAACCAAGCCAAATTGGCATCGTCATAACCAAGAAGCCAATAATGATTAATGCTATAAATACTAAACTTTCCATGATTTATTCGTTGTTAATTTATTTAGTTAAAGCCTAAGTACTGATTTGTTTAACCAAAACAACCCTGCCGTTTTTAAAATGGATTTCCAAAAGATCCGGATCAATATTACTAATACTTGGTGTTAAGCCAATATCATAGTACCAAAGGTCTTCGCTATTTCCATTGCTGTTTTCCCGGCCTAAAAGCTGTATGACTTCTGCTCTGGTTTTTCCTATCAAAATTTCGCTGTTGATTAAGTCTTTGGTGAGTTCATAACGCATTTCAGGATCATTCCTCCATTTTTCCTTGTCAAAATCATGATTTGCATGGTAGGTGGGTGCAAAGAGAATCAAAAAGACAAGCGCTAGATAGATAATCGGAGTACTTGCTAAAGTAAGCAAAACGGTAATCACTTTTCTTTTAGTAGCATTTTCTACAGATCTAAAAACCAGGCTCCAAAATAAGCAGAGGGCTAGCGCCAAAAAGAAAAGGATAAAATAAACTTCAATGCCCATTTGAACAGATTTTTAATGTGCTACACGGTACCAATTTCCCTCAATGTGGCGTATGCCCTTGATGCTCCCAAAAATCATGTCCTTCAGCGAATCTTTATCTTCAGTGTAGACAAATGCAGAAAAATGGTCTAAAAACCCTCTGTCAATAAAAAAGGTTACCCTTAATTTGCCATTCTCTTTGTCAATGATGATTTCGTTTCCGCCATTAGAAACAGGTGGAAACTGGTACTCCTTCACGTAATAGACATTAGATTCTGTAGCGATTTCTCCCGATTTGATCATACGAACAATCTCGTTCCTCGCCGATTTTCTAATTGCCCAATCAACTTTTTCCATTTGATCTTCAACAAACAATGCCAGCGTACCAATAACGACAGAAAAATAAAGTGCAATCAAATGAAATTTATGGTTTTTATGTTCCTTCTTGGTGATCAATATGATTAACGTCGCCGTAAGCATTAATGCGATAATTGAATAGGGTATCATTAAAAAGAAACTCAAGAAGCCAAATGCGCAATAATAAAAATAAGGAGCCTGGAAAAGTGCTAAAAGGATTAAGACAACTGAAAGGATGTTTTTAAAGGTGTTCATGTTAGGGGGAATTAATTGGTTAAGGTTAAGCCAGTAAAAGTTTGTTATTGATGGTTTTTTGGCTCAGCTAACCATAACGATGATAAACGCTAAAATCAGCAATGCGATAACGATTAAACTTCCCATGATTTGTGAGTTTGCCAGTTTGTAGTAGCTTCGCTTGCAGTTTCATTTCTCGTTCTCAGTTTTTTAATGGTCTTTCTGAATTTGGATTGCATCTTTTTCCAATAGCTGGTAAAATGTACATGGCCAGCCTTGAACAGCTGTTGGTGCGCGAACCAAACCGTTAAGATGGTGGCATAGTAAAAGCAGGTATAGAAAACAAAGGAAAACCCCCGCATGAGTTTGTTCTTCTGTTGATAAATCAAGCTTAACCGTTCCAGTTGAAAGGTGATATGAGCAGCTTCGTCTATTAAAATGTCCGTACAGATCTGTTTGAGCAACTTGCATTGAGTGGCATCCTTTAGGCACTGGTAAAAAACCTGTGCGGTGCTTTCTACGGTAATGACGGCAATCGTCCAGAATTCCATATCCGTATTGAGACCTCGTACTTTTCTGAACAAGCTGTCGCCCCAGTCTTTTTTGATTCTCGGTTCGCCAATCCGATCGAGGTATTTACCCAGGTTTTCGCCATGTTTCTGCTCTTCTTTGATAAACAGCCTGATGGCGTCTACATAATGTTTGTCGTTGAGTTTAGCGGCATGTTTACTGGCGGCATTGATCAGGTTAGTGCCTTCAGAAGTTTCTCCCAATTGCCAGGCTTGCAGCGAAGCTAGGATTTCTTGTTTTTCATGAGTGGTTAATGCAGGGCTAACTGTCCAATCAATCCTTTCTTTTTTAAGGTTTTGATCAAAGTAGTCTTTCCAATAGCTGGAGCTTTTCATGGTTTGGTTTTTAGGTTAAGGGATGAGAGCGTTAAATAGATTAGAGAGCATCAGATTTAACCAGTTTTTTTAATGAAAATATTTACGGGCTTCCCATTCGCGGTAGTTCCATGAAAGCCAGGTCGTATTGTCGTAACGTTTTTTGAAATTGGTAATCCTTACATCCAGGCGTTTGTTAAAAGCCAGCTCTGCTTCCTGTTGTTCGGTTAACTTGTTTACTGCGATGTCTGTTTTGGTTGTGTCGCTAGAAACAGTAGTGATAGGCAAAGGCCAAAATTCAGAATTTTTTAAACCTGCATTTAACAGTTTTCGGTTCTGATCGAGCAGGGGCAGGGTTTGGTCAGAAAGATCGGTTAAGTGATCAATGTCTATCGCAGCAGGTTTTTGGTTTTTAAGGTTATATTCCACTATAAACACATCCCAATTCACGAAACAGAAGGCAAACAAGAGAATATACCAAGCCAAGCCATTTGCTTTGCAGAGGAAGAAAAAAGTTCTTCGCTTTGCCACTTTTAAATAGACTGTAGCCAGACCAATGGTACAGAGCAACAAGAAAACAACTACACCGATTCTTTTGTAAGTTAAGCCGTACATCAAAATGTAGTTGTAGTCTCTTAGCCCTACCGAAAGCACCAAAAAGGTATTTTGTACAATCCAGATGATGGCCAACAGCTTTAAGGTTTTGTTTTTGCGGTAAAAATTGAGGTTGCCATTAAAGAAGTAAAGGATAACGAGCATGGCTAATACAATGCTGAGGATAAGCGCATTTGTACCATCATGCAATTCTGATGCGTAGTTGGTTACGGTTTCTCTTTGTGCATTTAGCCATAAGGTGCTCAAGTCTATCAGATTCAAAAACAGTAACAAGAGGTTGAGCAAGGCAAAACAGAGCACACCAACAATATTTTCTGTTTTGAGGGCCAGTTTTCTTTTAATAAAGCTGCCCAAGAAGAGATCAGCTAGCTCATAGCCAAAAGTATTCTTGTTGCGTTTTCTGTTGCGCACCAATTGCTCCTTGCATTTGAGTTCGAGTGCCTCAACACCATTTCCCTTCAAACCAAGTAAAATGGCTGTGGTAAACATAATGCCCAATATTACATGCATCACACGGATAAAACTCAGATCGGCGAAGAAGAAGTTATAGATATTGGTAAAAAAAACGGAGATCCCATTGGTGAGCTGATCAAGGTATTTGGCAAAGACTTCGTTTGCATTGCTATACAAGGCGGTAAACAAGATGAGTACAAAGATGGGCAGTACCACATACTTAATGGGTTTACCCAATGGCTTCAGCGAAAAATTGCCGATCCTCACATTCATTATTCTTTGGATGAGGTTGAAAGGAGAGGTGAACAATTGCATCAGGAATGAAATAATGGCGGTAAAAACACCCCTGATCAATTGCGCATGGGCAAAACCCACAAATACCGCAAGACTGATGTACCAGGCAACTATGGTTAGCCCCGATTGGTTATAAACTACTAGAGCTCCGGCCAATAAGTGCGTAGCACCTAGTATAAACAGTTTTCCGCTTTTGTGTATGCCTTTGTCAAATAGCAAGGCCAGTATAATAAATACCGAATAGAGGAGGAGGTTGAGTGCCAGTCTTTCCATCCAGAAAAGAAAGGTGAAAAGGAGTCCTCCGGCAAAAATGGCGAGGAGCTTGAAATCTAATTTTTGTTCCATTTGAATTTGTATGAAGGTTTAGATATTGAGTGCAATGCTTGCGTAAATAAGCGAGAGTGGAATGTTTAAGAGCATAATGCCCAGGGAAATGAACAATTGTGTACGATCTTTTGCATTGGTTAATATTTCGATGAGTAGGAGCAGTAGGAAAATACCATTAACGATTGCAGCAAGTACAATATAGCCGAGACCTAAGAACATCAATTGTGTAAATTGAGTGATGCAAAAAAGTAGAAAGATGACGGTTCCTAGGATAGCCGAATATTTTGCGATTTGCTTGCCCATATTGGCCGTGAAGTTTTTTTCTGGTGTTTTCATTTTTAAAAAGTACTTTGAAATTCAAAGTTAAAGTATAAAAAAAATTAAATTCCTTTGATCATTTTTTCCAAAGCATCTAAATGTGCCTTGAAATGCTGTTTGCCCAAATCGGTAATCATATAGGTGGTATTGGTTTTTCGGCCAACAAATGCTTTCTGTACCTTGATGTATTCGGCCTGCTCTAAAGTCTGCAGGTGCGAAGCCAGGTTGCCATCAGTAAGCTCAAGCAATTGTTTGAGCTCGTTAAAGCTCACGCGCTCGTTCACAATCAAGATGGACATTACGCCAAGCCTGATCCTGCTGTCGAATATTTTATTTAAGGCCTCTATAGGGTTTTTCATCTGTTTAATTTTTGTTTTCAGCGATGATGAAGCTGCGATGATTTAACCATTCCACTTATGTAATTCAGAAAATACGGCACTTTCATGAGCTAAATTTTGATAAACGATACCTATTTGGCCTTTTCATATTTAAAGTACATGATAACTCCATAAATAACATGGAGTACACCAAAGCCAATAGCCCAAAAATAAAGGCCATAGCCAATGTAAAACATCGCAATCAGCCCCAAAATTACTTCACATATCCCTAAAAAACGAATATCCGAATAAGTATACTTGCTGGCATTGATCAATGCCAAGCCATAAAAAACCAAACAAGAAGGTGCAATAAGGGCTACGTTGTTGTGTTCGATGAGCAAAGCCAGGATGAATGCGCCTCCGGCGAAAAGCGGAATGAAAAGGTTGGTCAAAAGCATCCTCGACGACCTGTCCCAAATTGGCATATTTCTTTTTTTGCTTTGTCTGTAGGTAAAAAGAAAGCCGCCAACAAGCGCCACAATCAATACAATAATGCCAAGTTTTAACAACCTAAATTCGATGTCTATATCTGCATCAACGCCATAGCCGTACTTGCCATTACGGTAATTGCCTAGTTCAAGATAGGCAAAATAGGCGCCTGCGAGGGCTGTGATACCTGCAAATATACCTGATAGGCCGCTTAAAGAGATAAATCTAGAAGAGCGGTCCATCATGTTTCTGATATCGCTCAGGGCATTCAATTGTTCCTCTTGGTTACTCATATTAAAAGCACTTTGTTTTTCAAAGTTATGTAGAAAAATCAAAGTCGCAAGTTTTTTCGAAAAAAAATATAAAATAAAGCCAAAGCAAGGTTCATTGTTTTGACCAGCTCTGCTTTATTGGTAGCTGAATTTTAAAATAGCTCGATCTTAATTTATAAAATAATAACTTTGTGCCATGCTAAAAGCGATAGGTATTAAGAAAGCTTATGGAAGTCTACCTATATTAAAAGGGGTGGATTTTGAAGTGGCACAAGGCGAAATTGTAAGTATCATTGGGGCTTCTGGTGCAGGAAAAAGCACTCTGTTGCATATTCTTGGCAGTTTGGATAAACCAGACGAGGGCACCGTAGAACTCAAAGGCACTAAAATCAACAAACTTTCTGGCGATCTGCTCAGCGTATTCAGGAACGAGAATATCGGCTTTGTTTTTCAGTTTCACCACCTATTGCCAGAGTTTACAGCTTTGGAAAACATTTGTATTCCGGCATTTATTGCTAAAAAGAGCAAGAAAGAAGCTGAAAAGAGGGCACATGAATTACTGGCTCTTTTTGATTTGAACGGAAGGGCAGACCACAAGCCGAATGAACTTTCGGGTGGTGAACAGCAACGCATTGCCGTAGCGCGCGCGCTGATCAATAATCCGGCAATTGTTTTGGCTGATGAACCTTCGGGTAACCTCGATTCGGCAAATGCCAATGCACTGCATCAATTGTTTATCAATTTGAGAGACAATTTTAAGCAGACTTTTGTCATTGTAACCCACAACGAAAGCCTGGCAAAAATCAGCGATAGGGTAGTTACCATGAAAGATGGTTTCATTATTTAGGATCAAGATTTGAAGTTGTTAATTACCGGCGGAACCGCCCTTGCCCCATTAAAACTGCTAAAGGCGTTTGAGCAATACGAAGTTATACTGGCCGATTATGGCGATGTACCCATGCTCAATTCCAAAGCTTATCAAATGATGAGCCTGGGCTTAAAAAACGAAGAGACCATAGCCCATCAAATATTAAGCAGCTGCCTAGATGCAGACATTACTGCTGTTTTGCCTCTCTATCCTTTCGAAATAAGTGCATTGGCCAAAGCCAAAGTTCTGTTTGGCGAATTTGGTATTCAGCTTTTGGTGCCAAATGATGATGAACTAAAGCTTTACCTGGACAAAGGACAAACACCTAAATTAAACGACTGGGCTGTTTATGAAGTCGGTAAACTAGTATACGCCAGCACCGAAAATCAGGTTTGGCAAGAACAGCAAGGCTTAAATGGCGCCTTTGCATGGACTGATGGCCAACTTTCTTTAATCACAATCTAATTGAATTTATGGCATTTGAAACTTATCTAAAAACCAAGAAAGCCTTTGTTTTCGGCTTAGACGATGTGCTTTATCCAAAAAAAGACTATCTCTTGCAGGTTTATTACCTTTTTGCCGAATTTATGGCTTATACGGAACAGCTTGATTCGGTAGCGATGATTACTTTCATGCAGACAGCATATTTAGCGAACGGAGCCGAAGGTATTTTCGATAAAACTGCTACTCAGTTTGGAATTGATAAGAAATACCAGCATAATTTTGACCTGTTGCACGAAAATGCAAGGTTGCCATTAAAATTGTTGCTTTACCAGCAGGTATTGACTTTTATGCAGGAAATCGTCGTTGAAAGGAAAGAGATCTTTATTTTGGTTGATGGCAATCCGGCCGAGGCCATCAATAAAATCAAGCAAATGGAGTGGAATGGTTTGGAACAGTACCTCAAGGTGTATTTTACAGCCGAGTTTGAGCCTAAACCATCATCGGCAAGTATCGATTTTATGTTAGCACAGCATACCCTGACTAAAGAAGATATGGTAATTATAGGCGATAGCAAAAGAGATGAGAACTTTGCGGCTGATTTGAACATAGAATATTTTAGTGTAACAAAACTATTGTAAAAAAAAATCCGTTAATTAGTATCGATTAACTTATTGAGAATGAAACTAAAGTCACTTACTGTTTTGGCCATGCTAGCTGTAGCATTGGCATCTTCTTGCAAGAAGAGTAAAACAACGCCTACACCACCACCTACACCAGATCCGCCAGTTACACCAACGGCATCAAGAGCCGATCTGACAAGGGATTCTATTTTTCTTTATGCCAAGGAAGTTTATTTGTGGAATACAGCATTGCCTACTTACGAAATATTTAATCCTAGAAAATATACAAATTCAGGATCGGCTTTGGATAATTATGATGAAGAATTGTTCGAAATCACCAAGTACTCCATCCCTTATGAATACAAGGCTGGAGCAACGAGTTCTAAATATTCTTATATACAAGACCGGGCTGATAAAAATCCTACGGCTTCTATTGCGACCACAGCATCAGTCGATTTAGAAGGCAATGGTAATGATTTTGGAATTAGGGTAGGACTGTATGGAACAACTGCAAGTTATACCGTATATGTTACCGCAGTTTATCAAAATTCGCCAGCCGAGAAGGCAGGGTTTGTACGTGGCGATAAAATCGTAAAAATGAATGGTGTAACTTATGGTACCAATTACAGTACGGCGCAAAGTAATTCCATAAACGCAGCTTTAAACGGTACAACCTTAAACCTGGAAGGGATAAAGAGTACTGGCGATAGCTATACCACATCGCTGAACAAAGCTGTTTTTAAAAGCAGCCCGATCTACAAATCTAAAGTGATAACTGCCGGTACAAAAAAGATCGGTTATTTGGCTTATGCCAGGTTTTCAAATCCTGATAATTCAAATACTGCCTTAAATGCAATCTTTAGCGATTTTGCAACAAACGGCGTTACTGATTTGGTGGTTGATTTAAGGTATAATGGTGGCGGTTATGTAGCAACGGCTGAGTATTTAACCAACCTGATCGCACCTGCTGGTACTACAGGAGTAATGTATACCGAATATTACAATGCAACAATGCAAGCCGGAAATGCCAAGATATTAAGTCATCAGCCTTTGCTTGATGGAAATGGTAAGGTGCAGTATCAAAACGGCAAAATGGTAACCTATGCAGACGTTAATTATTCTGTTGCCGCCAATACCAATAATTTTGCAAAAAAAGGTGCTTTGGGCAATGTACAGAACGTTGTTTTCATCGTGACTGGCAACACGGCTTCAGCCAGTGAGCTGGTGATTAATAGCCTTAAGCCACATATGAATGTTAAATTGGTCGGCCTAACCACCTACGGCAAACCCGTTGGCTTTTTCCCTATTACCATAGAGAACAAATACGATGTATATTATTCTTTGTTCGAATCCAAAAATTCATTAGGCCAAGGAGGTTATTACAATGGAATGGTTCCTGATGCAGTTGATGATGAAATTCCTACTGGTACGGTGATGTACGATTTTGGTAATGTAAATGATAACTTTCTGAAAAAGGCAGTAGGCATTTTGGCCCCAGGTGTTACCGTAACCAGCCAAGCTAAATTATCTGTAGTTCAAGAGAGAAACCTTGCTGTAAAATCGGGTCAGGTTATCGAGACAAACCTAGACAACAAAGAGTTTGTAGGGATGATTGAAACCCGTTTGAAAAGAAAGAATTAATAGCCAATTCATAATTGAAAAAGACCACTAAATGTGGTCTTTTTTGTTTATAAGCTAACTTTTATTTTACATTGAGTTTATAAAAAGGTGCCTGCTTTTTTTGTCTAATTAGCAAAAAATAATTAAGCTTGTTATACACAAAACACGAATGCACTATGACTAGCGAATTGATTGAAAAAGAAACTATAGATGTTACTAAGATCGTACCTTCTCCAAGCTCACTCTCAGAAGAACTAACCAACAGATTAGCAGCGACCCAGCGATTGGGAAACGAATTTAAGGCTAAAGCTACTATTGAATTTAACACTATTGATGGACCAAAAAGAGTGAACACTACAGTTTGGTCGGTAACTGAAAAATACATCCAACTCAAAAACAATATCCATATTCCGATAAAAAGCGTAATCGATATCGATTTTTAAAACAAAAAAAGCCCGCTTCAGCTATCGAAACGGGCTTTTATTTTGAATTTAAGCTTATTGCTTTTTCATTTGGAGACTTTCCCTAAAAATAGCCTGAATGTCTCTTTGCTTGTCGATATTTACGATCACTTCCTGTATTGCATTGGCCGCATCGATAAAGAACTGTTTGTTGATGTTCTGGAACTCGTCTGTAGCCTTATGATAGTCTTTATGATCTTCCACCCCAAAATAGATGAACGGGATGTTTTTGGCATTAAAAGCTCCCTGATCGCTTTGGTTGGTCCAGTCGTCACGGCCTTGTTTAGGGTCATCGTGGCCCAACAATAATTTAAGATTAGGATTGGTTGTGATCAAAAATGGTTTTAACTGCGGATATTTGAAGGTGCCACTTGCATAAAGTTCTTGCTTGTCATTATGGCTAATCATATCCATGTTAATGTTGAGCTTAATTTTCTCAAGTGTCACTGGCGGATTGGCTACAAATGCCTTCGCCCCTTGAAGCCCCATTTCTTCGCCGTCGAAAATGGCAAAAATAAGGGTATTGTTTGGTTTGTTTTTCGAGAAATATTTGGCAAACTGTAAAAGCCCGGCAACGCCAGAAGCATTGTCATCGGCACCATTGTAAATCTCGTTCTTAATTACACCAACGTGATCATAATGGGCCGAAATCACAATAATGTTATCCATTTTACCTTGTATGTAAGCAATTAGGTTTTTGCCTTGAACAGCTGCTGCACCATTACGGCCTTTGATTTCGAAAGCCTGCTCGTAGCCGGTTTGGCCTGGATAAGGCTTCAATCCGATTTCTTTTAACCTCCCTGTTAAATAGGTCCTAGCCATTTCGCCACCCTTTGTTCCGGTTTTGCGCCCTTCATAAGCATCAGAGGAGAGTACTTCTACGTCTTTAAGCAATTGTGCTCCGGTTTTATTATCGGTTTGTGTGGTTTTAACTGTGCCACAGCTTATTAATAAAGCTAATGGAATCAGAAATATTCTTTTCATTGATCTTGGTTTTGTTTTGGAACTAAGGTAAAGATATTAGGGGATAAATTATGCGTTTGACTTTTGTAAAAACTTAATGCGAAACCTCAATGTTGTAAGATTAATCTTAATTTGGGACATTATTCAAACTAAAATTAGACAAAATGGAATATAGACGTTTAGGAAAATCTGGCCTGCAGGTAAGTGCGCTTTCTTTTGGAAGCTGGTTAACTTTTGGCAACCAGATTAGCGACAAAACTGCTGATGAATTGATGGGTATAGCTTATGATGCCGGCGTTAATTTTTTTGACAATGCCGAAGGTTATGCCGAAGGTAAATCGGAAATCGTAATGGGCAAAATTCTGAAAGCCCAAAAATGGGATCGCGAATCTTTTGTAGTTTCTAGCAAAGTATTCTTCGGTACAGAAAACAAAGGTCCAAACAGGGTGGGCTTATCTCGCAAACATGTAATTGAAGCATGTAATGGAGCATTGAGCAGGCTGCAGGTTGATTATTTAGATCTATATTTTTGCCACAGACCAGACAAACAAACACCAATAGAAGAAACGGTTTGGGCAATGAACACCCTTTTGCAACAAGGCAAAATCTTGTACTGGGGTACTTCGGAGTGGAGCGCTTCAGAAATTATGGAAGCTATAGCAGTAGCTAAGCAATATAATTTGATTGGCCCAACCATGGAACAGCCCCAATACAATTTGTTTGAGCGCCAAAAATTGGAAAATGATTACCTCCACCTCTTCAAGGAACATGGATTGGGTACGACCATTTGGTCTCCATTAGCTTCTGGTCTTCTTTCTGGTAAATATTCGAGTGGCGATGTAAAAGATACACGCTTGGAACTGAATGGATTGGAATGGCTAAAGGATAGGGTAATGGCGACAGAGAAATTGAAAAAAGTGGAAGCATTGAAAAAGCTGGCTGATAAAATGAATCTTTCGGTAGCTAAACTATCGCTAGCTTGGTGCCTTAAAAACCCAAATGTAAGCACTATGATTTTGGGTGCATCTAAACCTGCACAGCTGAAAGAAAATTTAACGGTTTTAGAGGTCGTACCTTTGCTAACAGATAAGGTAATGGAAAGTATTGAAAAGATTATGGGTACCAAACCCGTATTGTCTCCTTTTTAAGGGTCATCCGCTTTCAAAACAAAAAAGTCTCTAGGCATTTATCTAGAGACTTTTTGTTTTTTCCGAAATGAAGATCTTGTATAATAACTAAGCCCAAGCGCACAACTTGGGCTTAATTCCAAATAAATTATCCGACAAGAGCGTCTGATTTAATTTAGATGCGGGTAAAATGACTTAGCGTTTTAAAGTTGGCTAAATCAACGGATATATTTAAATGATTTATATAGAAGCGTTAAAATCTTATACGAAATGGTCTGTTTGTTATATGAAACCATTTCTGCGATGATGCATACGTCCCCCTATAACTAGTGAACATATGCGCTGGATCTATCTATTAAATTCAAAAATCCCCAAAGTTGCGGCGCTACTTTCTGGATCGTTTGACGCTGGGGTGCTGGTAAATACTGCAGTACAGGTCTGTTCGTCGCTGTAGCTACACTTATAGGTGTTTGGCCCTAATTCTCCTTCTTCAACCAGTTCAAGTCCAGCAATCGGTTCCCAACTCCATGAAGTGGGCGAGTGCATAACTTTGCCATAGTAAGAAGATTTAGGGGCTTTAAAAGCACTTTGAGTAAAAGCAATCGCAATTGCTAGGATGCAAGCTAGTGCACCAATTCTTTTGGTTTTCATAGTTTTAGTTTTTGATGAGTAAATAGGCTAGGGCAACCAAGCCCAAGCCATAAATTATGGTTAGATGTACGCTGTTTTTTTATTACCTCCTTTCTTCATCAGGATAATGGCTAAAGTGGAAAGCATTAACCAGAATAAGTTGAAATAAAAATGATCAGTCCAGCTGGTGTTTTCTAATATGCCACCACATGAACAGGGTATCGAATCAAAAAAATGATTGATAACCAAACCAATATAGATCGTAAACGTAAGCATCAGCACAAAGGACAGGTAAAAGCCATAAAGTTTGGTACGGCTAAAAAACAGAAATAAAGTAGCTATAAGTTCGGCTATGGGTAATAAAAAAAGCAGGCCTACCACAAGGAAATGTGGCAAAGGCTGATTAAACAATGACCACCTAAATGCTTTGATATCGATCAGTTTGGTGGCTAACGTATAACACCAAAGAAAGATGAAAGCCAAGGCGGCCAATTGAATAATCCGTTTTTCATAGGTAGATGAAATGCTCATTTTATAATGAATTATAAATAGCCGATAATTTATAGCTGACGTCAAAGCTCAGCGAGCCCATGGCTACGCCATCTGTCGAAAAATAGGTTTTATCAGAGCTTCTGATAATTTTTTCGGCTCCCGAATCTTCCTCATCGAAATTCACATTATTGAAATAGATGGGAAGCCGGTTTACGATTGCAAAACCAATCCTTACGGAAGCATAATGGATAAAATTTGCGGATAGCTTATCCAAGTAATTATTTTGCTTGGGATTGAGCTCGAATTTGCTTTTCATCCAATTTTTGAAATCTGTAGAAATAGAAATTGCTTCCATAAACAACAGCTCGTCTTTTAATGCGTAAAGCTCGGTTTGTAGGCTTTGAACGCCCATGGCGTTGAATTGAATTTTTTTCATAGCGTTTATATTTGAGTAGATGTTTAGGCAAAACTATACGCTAATACATTGCTCTACAAGGTAAATTCATTGTTTTTTAACGAGACGGTAAAAATTAGCAACGAGGCGGTGAGGTAACTATCTGTCGCGTTTATATTTTATTTTATTGGAAAAATATTAGCTTTAAGTACCTATCTAGAAAAACATATTTATGCGAAACAAAACTAATACCCATTGGTATTTATCCTTATTGTTTTATATCTTCCTAATTCCCTATTCGGCTCATTTCCTGATATCGATAAGAGAAAGAGATAGCCTCATTAGTCGTTTGAACAATAAATACTATTGGATTGCATTGGCCTACACGCTTTTGCTTTCTTATGGTTTTACCTTTTTTATTGCAAGAATGTCTGTTTTTTTGGATAAGCACCCAAAGCTGATCAATAACGATATTGCGAGAACAGGCTGGCAATTGTTACTCGGAATGTTACTGCCCCTGATTTTGGTTGTACTTGCTACAACAGCATACTTCGATTATTTTGGAGAAAGTATAGTTAAAAGGGGTTATTTTACTTATGAACTGCCAATTATAGTGCTTTATCTGGCAATTATCAATGGGTTTTACCTTCTCATCTATGCTAACAATCAGGCAAGGGTTAATAAAAGGAATTACCTGAAGCAAAAAGAATTGCTGGCAAAAGATAAAAGGATATTGATTTATAGCAAAGGTGCGCAGCTGCCGATTAGCGTTTCGCAAATCGCAATGATCGATCAGGTACAATTGATCAATTGGCTGATTACCCATGCCGGAGAAAGCTATATTATTAACCTTTCTTTAAAGGAAATCAACAATTTGCTGAGCAATTATGAATTTTTCCAAATTAACCGTAAGCAGATCATTGCCAAAGCCATCGTTAAAAAGATTGTTAATGGCTCTTTTGGGAAATTGGAGCTTACGCTAGGTATTCATTATGCCAAGCCGGTAATCGTAAGTAAAGACAGGGCCAAACATTTTAAGGAATGGCTTGCCGAGAAACCTTATTGATCCTCCAGGCTAGAAGTATCTTCCCAATCAGCTGCCTTTTTATGCTCTTCCTTGGCATAATCATGTGCCTGTTCATGAATCGGCTCAGTATCTTCAGATTGGTTTTTGATTTTCGTTTTACTTACACTATGCGGTTCTGCATCTATGTTTTCGGCAGCAGGTTTTGCCTCGCTTTGTTTTTTCGCCAAATCGTGTTCTCTAGCTTCGCGGTCGTGGTTTTTACCTAGGCCCGCAATATTTTCATCATATCCCATAACAAATGCTTTTGGTTTTCATCCAATACAACAACGAAGCAACACAAAGGTTTGGGAGGCTAGTAAAAACTTAAGCTGGTTAAATCAGTTTTTCGAGATCTTTTGGCAAGAGCGGTTTTTTGAGCAGTTTGATTACATAAGGATTGGCTTCTGCTTTTTGAATATCACCAAAATCTAGGGTAGAGGAGAGCATGGCTACCGGACAAGTATCTGTAAACGACTTTGGAAAACGTTTAAATTCTTCTAAAAAATCAAAACCATCCATGTCGGGCATCTGAATATCGAGCAAAATAAACTGTGGCAGCCGTTCCTGGTCTTGCAAGTGTTTGCGCAGGTATTCAAGTCCCGCTTCTGCCGAATTGCATACAATAATATCGTCAAATAAATGAGTAATACTGATCAATTTGGCATTGATCTTTAAATCAATCTCATTATCGTCGACCATCATTACTCTTTTAGGGTTATTTGACATTTGGAATCACAATTTTAAAGGTGGTACCATGATTAACGTCTGAACTTACCGAAATACGGCCATCAATTTTATTGAGTGCTTCTTTTACTATAAACAAGCCCATGCCACTGCCGTGATGTACTTTTCCCTTAAAAAACTGGGTAAAAATCTTCTCCAAGTGTTCATTTAAAATACCCATCCCGTTATCTGCGATATTAATTTGCACAGCTTCGGGAGTGACTTCCACATCAATATTTACCTTTTTGTTGAGCTCTGCCGCCCTTTGGTATTTAATTGCATTTGAAATGAGGTTGCCTAGAATTACTTCTATCCTAAACAAGTCTCCACGAAAAGGAACAGGTTGGTCTACATGAATGATAAATTGGGTGTCTTTATCTGTATAAGCGTAAACCTCTATGAGTTCTTTGATCAGCTTTTTAAAATCTACCTCATTGATATCGGTAAGCGTTTTATTGTTCTTGTAATATTGAAGCGTCTTTTGGATGTAGTAATCGAGCTTGTTGGAACAGGTTTCGATTAGGCCCCAATATTCGCCACTCGAATTGAACAAGCCCTCCATTTTTACCAGGTTCACAATTCCTATAACAGATACCAATGGGGCTCTTAATTCGTGTGAAATACTGTAAATGAAGCGGTTGAGTTCATCATTTGTTTTTTCGAGCTCAGCCATCTTATTGCGCAGGTCTATCTTAGACTTATAGGCATCGTAAGCATTTTTGATAGAATTATGCAGTTCGAGATCGTTCCATGGCTTGGTGATGTACCTGTAAATATCCCCATGGTTAATGGCGTCAGCCAAGGCTTCTATATCGGTATAGCCGGTTAAAAGGATGCGTACCGGATCGGGGAATGTTTCGGTTATGCTTTTAAAAAACTCAACCCCCGTTGTATTGGGCATTTTTTGGTCGGCAATGATCACATGTACAGCTACATTTTGAAGTATTTTTAAGCCTTCGGCGGCAGAAATGGCTGTATAAATTTCATACTGCCTTCTGAAGCTGGCTTTAAATGCCTGTAAATTATTCTCTTCATCGTCAATGTATAAAACTCTTACACTCGGGGATCTCATTTTGCGATTTGGATTATGGATTTACATTTAAGGTAATAATAAATTCTGTGCCTTCATTAAGTTTTGATATAACTTCTATGTGACCCTTGTGCTTCTCTATGATACTGAATACGATAGAGAGCCCCAGACCAGTACCTTCGCCAATATCCTTAGTTGTAAAGAAAGGCTCAAAAATACGATGCTTTACCTCCTCCGTCATCCCAATGCCGGTGTCCTTGATGCTGATTTTTACCTGTTGGTCTTCATACCAGGTTCTGATCGTCAAAAATTCTTCTGCTCTTTGTTCTGCTTTGGTTTTTATGGCCTGTATGGCGTTGCTTACCAAGTTCATAAACACTTGGTTGATCTTGCCAGGCAGGCAGTCTACTTTTGGCAAATTGCCATATTCTTTAATTACGGTTAGGTTATCAGGTAAATTGTTCCTTACCAACACTAATGTAGATTGAAGCCCTTCATTTAAATCTATAGGCTTCATATCCGTTTCGTCAACACGACTGAAGTTCCTCAAACTTCTAATGATTTCTGCAGTACGTTTGGCACCTTCGCTGATACCAGATAAGAGCGAAGATATTTCGTTGTTTACAAAATCAATATCGATCTGTTTTTTGAAAGATTCGATTTCCTCTACTTGTTCTTTAACATCTCGACTGTAGTCAATGTTTTCGTATTTGGTGATAATTTCTTTTAAATCGTTAATATCAAGTTCTAAAGGTTTGATATTTGAAGTTACGAAATTTATGGGATTATTGATCTCGTGCGCAATGCCAGCCGTTAACTGACCCAATGCAGCCATTTTTTCTGCATCGACCAGTTGTGATTGGGTATCCTTTAAATTGGTTAGCGTAACATTGAGTGTAGAATTAGCACTTTCCAATTCTTCCGTACGCTCTTTTACCTTTTTCTCTAAGACGATATTCTGTTCCCTGATGAGTTTTTGATTTTCTAGGGAGGCATTAAGGGCCTGTGCCTGAGCCACCTCGTTCTCTTTTTTAAAGAAATTGATTTTATCGGCCAAGGCGAACGAAAGCAACATTACTTCGATTGCCGATGAAATTTGAAGCAGGTAAATGGTAAAGTTGTTATAAGGAATTACACCATAGTCTTTCATGATGAAAAGGATGGCTCCAACCAATAAAACAGACCAGGCTACCAAGTAATAGCCGGCCGGCTTAAAGTGCTTTCTGAAATATACAAAGCTGGCAGCGGCCAAGGCCAAAATAGTTCCCGAAATGGTAAGGAACTGCATGAATACAAAGGCCGTGTAAATGCCAAACACATATAGTACGATCAGGTTAAGTAAGGTCAGGTAGTAGAAAATAACGATAAGCTTATGCCAAAGCTTGGAGAAAACCTTTGTATTGAGGAACGAGAGCGTAAATAAACTCGTGAACACCAATGCCAAACTAGAAAACAAGACCACCGAATAGGTGTTGATCGTGGTTCCTTCGGGCGAGAAATATTTGGCAAAATAGCCTTGTATAGAGATTTGGGTAAGCCAGGTAAAAAAGAGATAAAAGATATAGTATAAATAACTTTTGTCTCTGATGATGATAAACAGAAACAGGTTATATACAAACATCACCACCATAATACCGGTATACAAACCAAAGATTACGTTTCTGAGCGAGAAATTCTCTAATAAAGTACCTTGATCGCTTACGCTTACCGGTGCCAAAAAGGTTTCATTGGAACGGAGCTTCAAAAATAGGTTATCGTCTGCAGCTATAGTAGGGGGAAGTTGGAATATCTTGCCCAAGGTAGCCCCGTTATTGGCGTAGGGGTAACTGGTGTAAGGCTTAATGAGCTGACTTTCGCCGTTGCTGTGTACAATATAAAGTTCTGCCAGCGCTAAACGAGATTGATCAATAAACAACAGCTGGTTATCGTACTGTTTAGCGGCTTTTGGGCTAAATTTAATCCAATAGCTGCCGGTATCTAATCCATAGTTGAGTACGTCTTTGTCTGTAGGCGTAAACTTTTGGCTCATTGCCTCTTTTAAATCGGCTTTATTGGTGCCATCTCTATAATAGCCTACGGTAAAATCACGCTGTAAGATGCCTTTCTCATCTACCGAAGCCTTAGCCATTAGGTTTCCAAAAGAAAGAAGGGCGAACAATAAAAGGTATACTGTTCTTTTCATAAGCCTATAGTGTTAGATCGAAATGCAAAGTAATCATTTCGCCGGTTTTTGATTGGATTTCTTGTTTGGTAATGGCGTTTGATCGCATATTCATTGCAATGCTTCTTTCAGGCTCGTGCGTTAAAGGCAGATTTTTTACATCATCGATCAGGATTGACGTTGCCGTTAAATCTTCTTTGGGATAATAAAACTTACCATTGATGCCTATTTCTGTAATCACCCTAAAACCGCCTCTAATAGAATTTCGGTAGGTTGCCGGAGCACATAAGCCAAATAAGGTGTTAAGCTTGATCATATCGGCATAGGCCACACAGGCTGTACTTAAATGCATGCTTCCAATGCCAAGGCCGGCAATATCCCATGAATTCCAAAGTCCACAAAGTTCGCCAGTGCCGGCATCTGTTCTTTCGTCAACCATTTGGTAGATCCTTTCGTCCATATAACCTACGGCATCTTCAATTGGCAAGGGATTTTTACGGTTTGCCTGATGGATACGCCCACCGGCCAATGCGCGACCTCCTTCTTCGGCGGTAACCAAAATTACAAATACATCAGGGTTGAGCACCCAATCAATTTTTGCCGAAGTGATTTGGGTAATGCCAAAAATCTCAAGAACATGGGTATGTCCTTCAATAAACTTCATACACGCTGCACGATCATCAACCGCCCTAAAGGCCTTGAAATATAAATTGTCTATATGTGGCCTATGCTCTTCCAATGGAGAATATTTTAGAGGTTGATTTTCGGATAGTTCTTTCTGGGGATGGGCTGGCCTTAAAGAGCCTGAACATAAAGATAGCTTGTTCGCTTGAATCCAGACCAAAAATATGTTTGAAATTTTGTTCTGCTTGGCTTAGTTGTGCCTTGTTTTCTGTGGGAAGAGGTAAACTGTTTTCAACTGAATTCTTATAGAAAAAGATCAGTGGTACGTTAATGGGATGCACCTGCAAATCGAGTTGCGTTGCGCCCAGCCAAAGTTTTTGTGCGGCCATGCCTCCTTCGATAAACGATTTGATTTCGCCCTGTGGCATGGTAATGAGACCAATTGCGCTCGAAGCCATGAATTGCATCATAGACAGGCGTTTAAAACCACTGCCACCATTGATCTGTTGCAAGAAATCGATCATGCGCCTATCTTTTAGCAAACGAATACCGATTTGATCGTTGTTGTTTAAATCTAGGGTATGGATTCCGATACCGTCTTCTGTAACCGCCACTTCCTCTAAATTCCAGCGCATTTCGCGTTCAATGAAATCGGTATGGGCAGCTGGAATAAACATTCTTAGCAAGTCGGTATGGGTAGCAATCATGCCCAGGTTTTTGATCATTTCGGGATCAGTTACCCATTTGAGCTGTGCATTTTCCGTTTGTGTTACCAAATTGGTCAAGCTAGCCAAAGTTGCTTCGTCTATTTCTTGCCTTGGCGTAATTTTTCTGTTGGTATGCCTCAACGGGATTTGGCTTGCCAATGCTGTAGCCTCTTCGTTAGGCTGCTGGTTTTCGCCAAAGCTGAACCAGGCAACATGCTTAGGAGCCAGTTGAGGAGTAATTTGCCAGTTAACGGCTAAGTTTAAGCTTGAGGCCTTGAGCAATAAATTCTCAATAGCGGCGCCTAATGAGGTATAAGATGATATAAATTGAGGATCTAAATAAGCTTGTGCCACCTGTTCTTCTAAAAACAAGTGCAATATGCCGTTTTGATAGTGCCAGTGCCAAGGCTGGTTGTTGCCTCCAGATGGAGCCAGTTTGGCCGCTTCTATCAATTGTTGTACAATTTCTTGACTAACATGATGTGATGCGGTATCGAAGGCTAATTTGTGGATACCGATAAATTCTTCTATTTCCGGTACACTTAAAAGGGCAGGAGAGGCCAATGGCTGATTTGGTGGAGGAGGAGCCGGATCACTAATCAACTCATCTAAGTCTAAAAAGAAGCGTCCTGAAACTTTAAGCAGGTTCAATAAGATTTTTCTGGAAAGATCTGCTGTTACGCCACCGCCGTAGGTAACTGCACTTGCCAATTGGGGCCAAGTAGAAATGGTGCCCATAATTTCAACGGCAGAGGCCTTCATACGTGGCGATAAGGTTTCTACGCCAGTTACCGCAGTAATGTAAGGTGCCCTTTCGTCTAAAGTGCTGAGCGTCTTGTATTTGCTCATGTCTAAATGTGCTACCATGCCATGTAAAACTGGCCTTTCGGGCTCCAAATCAAATCTTTCGATATCTATGGTGCCACGATCGCTGCCTTCCATCAAAACCGGAATGCCTAGTGCCTTTGCCTTGGTGCGGGCATTGATTTTAATGTCGAAGCTGTCGCATTCGTCTATGAGCAGGTCGAGCTTGCCATTTTCCGTCAAAAATTTATCCAGGTTATCTTCTGTAATGCCCTCATCAAAACAAACTACATTCAGGTAAGGATCAATTTCGGCAATTTCGCGGGCAACAATAACGGTTTTCTTTATTTTGAGATTATAAACGCCAGTTCTGATCCTGTTGATGTTGCTCAAATCGAGTTCGTCAAAATCCGCGATGCGCAGTTCGCCAAAACCTCTTTCCATTGCCAAAGTCAGTGAAACCGATTGTCCAACAGAAAGGCCCATTACCCCAATTTTTTTTTGAGCGAGGGTTTGTTGCTCTTGAGCTGTAATTTTATGCTTGTTTCGATTGGTACGAACCACTGCAAACTCTTCTTCATCTAGCAAGTGTACTACCTTATTGGCCCATGGATAGTATACCCAAACTCCAAAATAATCTGTCGAAAGTTCACCAAAATGCTTTTCAACAGCCTCTGCCAATACGCTTGGCGGCATAAAAACGATAGTTGGCTGCAGGCATTTGATCAATTCTTCAACTTGCGCTGTAATATGGTCGTAAACTTGTAAAGTAGACTTGTTTTGAAGCAGTACTTCGAAGGCATTTTTCTGCTCCTGATCTAGCAGTCTGAAAAACACGGGTTTATAGCTGTTTTTGTAGGCTGAAGTTTGTTCGGTAAGTTGAGAGAGCAATGGATTGAAACCAATTTTAGACTGCATTATGGGTAGTAAAAAGTAACTTGTTAACGATAAAACAGGGATATATGTTAAAACAACTAAATTAGTCTTTTAAGAGTTATAATAAAAAAGTATTTTTATCTTTTATTAACATCCCGATGAGCACAAATATACTATACGTAGACGACGAACCACATAACCTGAGCGCCTTTGCTGCAACCTACCGTAGGTTGTACAAAATTTTTACTGCCGAATCTGCCGAAGATGGCAGAAAAATACTAGATAAAGAAGACATACACATTATTATAACCGACCAGCGCATGCCTAAAACTACCGGTGTAGAGTTTTTGGCTTCCATTTTAGAAGAACATCCAGATCCGATCAGGATGATCCTTACAGGCTATACCGATATTGATGCAGTGATCGATGCCATTAATAAAGGACAGGTTTATCGTTACATCCAAAAACCCTGGATGGAAGAAGACCTGCGCATCAATATTGAGAAGGCAATAGAAATTTATACGTTACGTAAAGAAAACAGAGAGCTAACCGAGAAATTATTAATAGCCAACAGACAATTGGAATTTATTGCGCGCCAAAATCTGTTGTCGTAGACTAGATTTATATATAGCAGTTTTTGGACAACCATTCTAAACAAATAAAACCATCGTTTAGTTTTAATAAATTATTATTATTGTAAAACGCTGTCCCTAAATTTTTTAAGACAGGCGAGGCTTGGATGAAGAATTTCTATTGTTTAGTATTTCTTTTTTTGTTGGTTGGATCTTTTGAGAAAACCTATGCCCAAAATTCGTCTAACAAAGGCAAGGATTTTTGGGTAGCCTACAGCGGGCATAGAGATGGCCTGAACTCTAGACTTACCCTTTTTCTTTCTGCCGATCAGGCTACTGATTACGAAATTTATGTAGGGGCAGCAATGGTATCAAGTGGTACGATAACCGCAAATACCTGCCTGCCGGTTATTATCGATCCCACTTCAATTCCTGTCTACATTGATGGTTCGGATACATTTGCATCGGATAGGGCTATTCATGTAGTTACTAAGAAAGCCATCTCTTTGTACAGCATCATTTCTTTCAATGCCCGAACTGGCGGTACCTTGGTTTTGCCAAGCAATACATTAGGTAAAGAATATTATACTTTTAGTCATCAAAGCAACAGTGCCGAATATTCCCAATTTACGATTGTAGCAACAGCCGATGCCACGGAGATAGAAATTACGCCCAGTAAAGAAGAAAGAAATGGAAAGCACAGTGCTGGCGTGCCTTTCACTATCCATTTAAACAAGGGTCAGATCTATCAATATCAAGCTATTGCAGACTTATCAGGGAGTCACATTAGATCGGTTGATGGCTGTAAGCCAATCGCTGTTTTTTCTGGCAGTACATGGATTGCTTTCTGCGAAACAGGCAATACCAGGGCGCCATCTGGCGGAGATAATCTTTACCAGCAGCTTTTTCCGGTAAGTGCCTGGGGCAAGAAGTTTGTTACCGCACCCTTTTTTAATACCCTGCATGGCAATACCGATATGTTTAAGATCATTGTTGCCGAAGACAACACCACGATAACCGTGAACGGAAGTACTGCTGATGCCAATGGCACGCCGTTGAGCAATCCTTATGCTAAAGGGTCCATTGTTACCTTTTATTCTAACAATCCGAATGTAATTATTGGTTCGGCTCCAATAGCTGTAGCCCATTACCAGACTTCTCAAACCTGTAACCTGAGTAATCCACCGGGCCAAAATGCCACGCCAACCTTTCCTGGAGATCCAGAAATTACGGTGCTCAATCCGGTAGAACAAACGCTGAAGAACATCACTGTTTACTCCAAGTTGCAAAATGTACCCACTAATATCCGTGTATTTTACCTGAATGTAATCATCAGAACTGCGGATATTCCAACATTCAGGTTAGATGGCAACCCGGTTACAGGTTTTGTACCCATAGATGCCGAATACAGTTATGCCATTATTGATGTAACCAATTTACAGCCACAGCATCGACTGACGGCTAATGGTGGGTTTTCGGCCATTGCCTATGGCTACGGAGAATTTGAATCCTATGCCTATTTGGCTGGTGCAAATATCCAAAACTTCACTTTTCAGCCACAAAGTGTTGCATCTGGAAATTTAGTGGCCAATGGCTGTTTAGGCGAAACCCTAAATCTAAAGGTCAATTTGCCTTACCAGGCTACACAAATAGTTTGGAATGTGGATAATGGCGATGGCGACATTACGCAATCGGCTCCGGTTGCATTAAGCAATTTTACAAAAGATGGCTTAACTTATTACACTTATGCTTATCCTAATCCCATCACTTACCTCAAGGCGGGTGATTATGTTTTTAGCGTAAAAGCAACCAAGCCTTCTGCGGATGCCTGCGGGGCTACCGAAGACTTAAGTACCGATTTTTCGGTAGATGAAAAGCCATCGGCGGCTTTCGAGCCTATAGTTTCCGCCTGTCAGGATTTTGCCGTACAATTTAAAGACAAAAGCAATGCTAACTCTGCCATAAGGGGAATTACCAATTGGCTGTGGGATTTTGGCGATGGAACAGCGCCCTCAAGAGAGCAAAACCCTACACATATTTATGCACAAACTGGTTCTTACAACGTAACCTTAACCATAGGTACAGATGCAGGTTGTGGCAATACCTCTATGCCGATGCCGATTGTGATTAGGCCCAAACCAGTAGCAAAATTTACGGTTACAGGAGGAAATTGTGTTGATCGAACGCTTGCACTGAACAACATTTCGAGCATTGCTGGAGCTGGTGTGATCAAAAACTACCATTGGGATTTTGGCGATGGAGTACCGGTTGATGTAGATAATGCTACGCCCCCGAGTTTTAAATATACTACTCCTGGCACCAAAACCATTAAGCTAACTGTCACTTCTGATTTTGGTTGCGTAAGCGATGTTTTTTCGAATACGGTTGAAATAGTTGCCCTGCCAAAGGCTGATTTTTCAATGCCTGGCTACTGCTTAAATGATGGTGTGGCAAAGTTTCCCAACCTTTCTAAAAACGAAGATGGAAGCAAAACTGGACTGACTTATGTTTGGGATTTTGGAGATTCGGCTTCACCTGCTGTTACCACGACAATAGATGGTGCGCACACTTATACCGAAACGGGTACTTATACTGTAACCTTAAGGGTATTTAATCAATTGGGTTGCGAAACAGATAAGAAAGTACAAACCTTTATCGTGAATCCTTTTGTAACTACAGCAAACTTTGCGGTTCAGAACGAAAACAATCTTTGCAGCGGCAACGACGTGGTCATTAACAATACTTCTGTGGTTGCGGCGCCAGGCAGGATAACCAAGGTAGAAGTTTACAAAGATTATGCAAATGATCCTACCTCATTTATTACAATCGATTATCCGGAAGCTCAAGATATTCATTTAAGCTATCCAGAATTAGGCGGACTTATGCCACGCAGCTATACGATTTACATGGTGGCTTACACTGGTGAGAGCTGTTTCAAAACGTTTTCTAAAACCATCTCCATTAAGCCAATACCCATACTTGTATTTGACAATATTCCTCCAACCTGCGAAAACGATGGACTGGTTACCATTAGCCAGGCAAAGGAAACATCAGGTATTATAGGAAAAGGAACTTATAGCGGGGCGGGAATTGTAGACGGCTCAACTGGCGTTTTCAATACTCAAAAAGCAGGGATAGGTGTACACTTGATTACTTATACTTTTGTGGGCAGTGATCCCGGAGCCTGTTCCAGAACGATTACGAAGGAAATTGTAGTCAATCCATCGCCAACTATTAATGCCGAAAGCGAGTTTTACATTTTGGTAGGAGGGCAGAAACAGATCCAGGCCACAGCAAATGGGGCTGATTTAACCTACAAATGGACACCAGCCATAGGATTAAGCAATAGCAATATCCTTAATCCGATTGCCAGTCCGGAGACAGATACGAGGTATACTTTAACGGTTACTTCAGGCAAAGGCTGCAGCACATCTGCAGTGGTCAATGTGCGTGTATTGCAGCAAATCAATGTGCCAAACAGCTTTTCTCCAAATGGCGATGGCATAAACGATGTTTGGAATGTGAAATATTTAGATACTTATCCAAACTCAACTGTAGAAATTTTTGATAGAAATGGCCAAAAAGTATACTTTAGTAAAGGCTATTCGGTACCGTTTAACGGAAACTTTAACAACAAAGCATTACCTGTGGGAACTTATTACTATATTATTAGTCCAAACAGCGGAAGGAAAAATGTTACTGGAGCGCTAACCATTATTAGATAATTTTGAAAAGAAGCATAAGCATTTTAGGGGTAATAATGGTATTGGCTATTGGCGTATATGGCCAGCAGCGCCCACAGTATACCCAGTATATTTTTAACAACTATTTGCTTAACCCGGCACTTAGTGGCATTGAGAATTACATGGATGTAAAAGCAGGCTACAGAAAGCAATGGTCTGGAATAGACAATGCCCCGCAGACATCATTTTTATCGGCAAACTGGAGCTTGGGAGGCGAATATTTATGGAAAAACGCGCTTTCCATGCCTGATAAGGAAGATAATCCCATGCGCGACAATTACATGCAAAACTACACGGCATCGCCTTCACACCATGGCATGGGCGTGGTAATGGTACTCGATAAGGTTGGGCCAATTTCTAGGTTTGATGCCAGTTTAACCTATGCCTATCACCTGCAATTGTCTGGAACGCTAAATCTTTCGGTTGGCGCAGCGGCTGGATTAACCCGCATCGGCTTAGATGTGAATGCTCTAACTTTGGAAGATCCGAACGATCCGGCCATCAACAATACCATTGTGAGCCAGGTAAAGCCCGATGTGGCACTTGGAGTTTGGCTTTATGGGGCCAGGTTTTTTGCCGGAGCATCGGCCCAGCAAATACTTCCACAGAAATTAGCTTTTACCAACGATCCGAGGTATACCAGCGGAAAAGAGGTACCGCACGTTTTTGTAACCGCCGGCTATAAATTCTTTTTGGATGAGGATATTTCTGCAATCCCTTCTTTTATGATTAAGTATGTAAATCCAACACCGCTTTCGGTTGACGCCAATTTGAAGGTTTCTTTTAAGGACCGCTTTTGGATTGGCGGAAGCTATCGCCATAATGATTCTTATGCAGCTATGGCCGGTATCAACATCAGCCGTTTGGTAAATCTCACTTATTCCTATGATTTTACCACTTCTGAACTAAATAAAGTGAGTTACGGAAGCCATGAAATTGTTTTGGGCCTGCAGCTTAACAATGTATACAAGGTGATGAGCTCAATGCGGATGTGGTAGTTTTGGTTAGCAGTTGCCAGTTTTCAGCTCGGATCTGAAGCAATCTCTTTCTATAAATTTATTTTTTTAGATCATTATTTGGATCTGATACAGAATCTATCTCGGGGGCAGCAAACGAGTCGAAATTATCATCACAAACCTGGGTTAACTAAACCTGATTGAAGGGGAAAGCGCCCAAAGGGCCTTGTATCGTAAAGCAGGGCTGAAGAAACTATAGAAAAGCGACGGTCATTTTCATCATAGCCGGCAGTTTCTCAATTGACATTTCGCAATGATGGCAATAGGCCAAAACTAATTAAAGTTCTTTCCTCAGTCTCGCAACCGGAATATTCATTTGTTCGCGGTATTTGGCTACTGTTCTACGGGCAATGTTATAGCCTCTTTCTTTCAGGATTTCGGTTAGCTTTTCGTCGGCAAGCGGCCTGCGTTTATCTTCGTTGCCAATACAGTCTTCCAATATTTTTTTCACTTCCTTGTTAGAAACTTCCTCACCCGTTTCGGTTTGAATGGCTTCTGAGAAGAAAGATTTGAGCAGGAAAGTACCGAATTCGGTTTGTACATATTTAGAGTTGGCCACCCTCGATACCGTAGAAATGTCCATGCCTATCTTATCGGCAATGTCTTTTAAGATCATCGGGCGCATTTTACGCTCATCGGCTGTTAAAAAATATTCGTACTGGTACTGCATGATGGCATTCATGGTCTTTAACAAAGTTTGCTGCCTTTGTTTAATGGCATCGATAAACCATTTGGCCGAGTCGAGTTTCTGTTTTACAAACTGGACAGCCTCTTTCATTTTTTTGTCCTTTTGCGAAGCCTTATCGTAGTGATCGAACATATCCATATAAGAACGGCTCACCCTTAATTCAGGCGCATTCTTTGAATTTAGCGTAAGGATCAGGACTCCATCGTTATTCGAGATGTGAAAATCAGGTATAATTTGCAGCTGTTTGGTGGTTACCTGGTTAGAATCGCCTGGTTTCGGATTTAAACGCAAGATTTCGGCTACCACTTCTTTCAGCTCCTCGCTGGTTAATCCTACCGATTTTTCCAGTTTATCATAGTGTTTGCGCGTAAATTCATCCAAATGATGCTCTACAATGGCAATTGCTTTTTTAATGATCGGATTGTTAACGTCTTTGCGCTTTAACTGAAGCGACAAACATTCTTGCAGGTCTCTGGCTGCTATACCCGGAGGGTCGAAGCTTTGGATTACCTTTAGCATTTCGAGTACGTCTTCCTCCTCAACCATTACGTTTTGCGAGAAAGCCAAATCATCTATCATCGAAGTTATCGGTCTGCGCAGGTAGCCATCATCGTCTAAGCTGCCGATGATCTGCTTGCCAACGATAAAATCGGTATCAGAAAGTGGTACAAGATCAAGTTGTTCCTGTAGGCTTTCAAAAAAAGTGCTTTCAATGGCAATTGGCGTTTCTTTCTTATCTTCGTCGTCATCGCCATTGTTATAAGAGGTACTGTAGTCGTTGGTGTTGTCGTCTTGCAGGTAATCCTCTACATTAAATTCGTCGCTTCCTATGTCTTCGCTCGAATCCTGGCTATAGTCGTCAGTATCGCCGTTAAGGTCGTCGTATTCGCTTTTCGGTTCTTCGGCAGTCATTAAGCTAGGATCTTCCAATGCTGGATTATCCTCTAATTCTTCCTTGATTCGGGTATCTAAAGCAACAGTAGGGACCTGCAACAATTTAATGAACTGAATTTGCTGCGGGGATAGCTTTTGTAGTAGTTTTTGCTGTAAATGTTGTTTTAGCATATAATGATGAATACGACTTGGTGCCAAAAATAAGCATTTGCTTTAGATTATTGAAGCTCGTTTGTTCTATTCTTTAATAAATAGTTAATTTTTTGAAATAGTTGACTTTTTCAACTTAAATACTTGCATTAATGTTAAAGTTTACTATTTTTAATTCACTTAATTAAATAATTGTACAACTAAAAACTACTTATGGGCTTTGTAAAAGAATTTAAAGATTTTGCCGTTAAAGGCAATGTGATAGACCTAGCTGTCGGTGTAATTATTGGAGCTGCTTTCGGTAAAATCGTGAGCTCTTTAGTGGATGATATCATTACCCCTGCTGTTTTAGCGCCTGCCTTAAAGGCCGCAGGCTTGGAAGATATCAGTAAATTAACCATTGCGGGAACCGCTATTAAGTATGGTAATTTTCTATCTCAGGTGCTTTCATTTATCATTGTTGCCTTGGTGTTGTTTATCATCATCAGAATGGTAAACAAAATGAAGAAAAAAGAAGAAGCTGCGCCTGCCGCACCTCCTGCTCCTACAAAAGAAGAAGTGCTTTTGACAGAAATAAGAGATGCATTAAGAAGCAAATAAGATTGATAGAAACAAAAAAAGAAACGTCATCCAGTAAAGCTGGATGACGTTTCTTTTTTAAAAGGTTTTCTTAACTGTAGGGTCGGTAAGGATAATGTAATCGCCCAGGTCTTTGTATTGAGCCCAGTTGGGCTGGTTAAAGTCTTCGGCAGAAAATGAAGAGATGTTCAGGATCTTGAGTTTTGGCGAATAACCCTTCAGTTTGGCCAATGTGCCTAGTTTTTCATCGCTATGGAAACGGCCGTTCACCTGAAAAATCTTTTTCCCCTTATTGTCTTTGGCATAACTGGCGATGCTCCAGGCCATAGTGGCATCCCAAAAATTTTGGGTCTGGTATATTTTCATGCTGCCCATGCTGTGTCCGCCAAGAGTTTCGATAAACTTATCGTAGTAGCGTCCAACAGCCGTATCAATAGGTAAGGGGGCAATAAAACGTTTCGAATTTTCTGGCAATTGTTGCAATATAGTTAAACCCGATTTGGTTACCGCATTGCTGTACCTTGCTGCGCCATTGCCGCCAATTACAGCTAATTTATTGGCTTTTGCCAACTCGATCATCGGCCTATAGTCTTTATAATTGTTCCAGGCACGGCCTTCTTTGATGAAATTCTTTTCGCTGATGATACCACTCAAATATTCGTTAATTACGGGTTGTACATCGGTATGGAACATTTCTAAGGTCAAGGCTACCTTGCTAGGATAAGCCAGTGCCATCTTCTTGAATAGCTCTGCTTCTAGGTAATGTCCAATCGAGTCGTTATGCTCTTCGCCAAAGAAAAGTACATCGGCTTTGCCCAAATCGCTGATGATGTCATCAATACTGATGGTTTTTTGTTTTTTAACGTCGTATATTTTATAATGGCTCGAAAGGTCTTGCGAAAAGCCAATGAGGGGCAACACAATGGCGATCAATAACAATAAATATTTTCTGGTCATCTGAGTTTTTTGCGCTAAAATAACAATTTGCCAGTTAATACTAGGGCTTTGGAACGGTAATGTTGGGCGCCCAGGTCCATTCTGGCGGATTCACGCCGAGGAGGTGTTTCACGAAAAAATCGCGTCGCTTGTGCTCTCCATAATCTCCGCCCAATGAATGCTTCATGCCCGGAACCATCAAAAAATCAAAGTTCTTGTTGTGTTTGATCAGCTGGTTGATCACCTGCATGGTAGAAGAAGGGTCAACATTATCGTCGAGCTCGCCTAAAATGAGCAATAACTTGCCCTGTAGGCGATAGGCATTGTCTACGTTTGACGATTCTGCGTATTGAGGACCGATAGGGTAGCCCATCCACTGTTCGTTCCACCAGATTTTATCCATCCTGTTGTCATGGCATCCCGACGAGGAAACAGCCACTTTATAAAATTCAGGATGGAATAACAAAGCGCCCAAAGAACTCTGTCCGCCAGCCGAATTGCCAAAAATGCCAACTCTTGTGGTATCCATATAGCTGTATTTAGAGGCTAGTGCCTTGATCCAGGCAATTCGATCGGGGAAACCGGCATCTTTTAGGTTTTTATAGCATACGTCATGAAAGGCCTTCGAACGGTTGGAAGTGCCCATGCCATCACATTGAACCACAATAAAACCCAGTTCGGCCAGTTCGTGTAGGGAGCCGCGAGAATCGTTTACAAAACTTTTAGGTACAAAAGAATCATGCGGGCCTGCATAAATGTATTCGATAATAGGGTATTTCTTTTTGGGATCGAAATTGCTCGGGCGCACTACAATACCCCAAATATCCGTTTTTCCATCACGCCCTTTTGCTGTAAACACTTCGGGCAGCTTCCAGCCGGTTTGCAATAAGGCATCGATATTTCCCTTTTCGAGCGTTTTTAATATTTTGCCGGTACGGCCATCCCTCAATAAAGTTATTTGTGGCTCATCTATGCGCGAGTAGGTATCTACAAATGTGCTGTAATCGCTGGCAAACGTTGCTTTGTGGTTACCATTTTCTTGGGTCAATTTAACCAAGCCCGTGCCATCGAGGTTAATCTTGTAGTATTGGATGAAATAGGGATCTTGTCCGTTTTCCATGCCACTGCCTTCAAAAATCAAGAAACGTTGCTGTTCGTTAACAGTAATTACATTTCTAACCACCCAGTTGCCCTTGGTAATCTGGTTTTTCACTTTGCCTTTGGCATCATAGAGGTACAAATGGTTCCAGCCGTCGCGCTCGCTCATCCATATGGTTTCCTGTCCATCATTAATGTCGTATCTATATCGTTTGCTGTAATAGGTGAAAAATGTATTGCTCTGCTCTTTAACCAAATCGGATAAACGTCCGGCAGTATCTACATTGATGATGCTGTAAACCTGATGTCCTCGCTGGTTGTATTCAAATGTAAATGCTCTGCTGTTTTTGCGCCACACAATATCGGTCAGGAAATATTGGTTTTGGATTTCGTTGGTAGTAATGGCAATTTGCTTTTTGGTGCCAATGCTGAACAATGCAGGTTGCTTTTGTTCTAATGCATCGCCAGGTTTGAGGTAATCTCTCGATTGAAGTATGGGCTGCAATTGGGTGCTTGGCGATGATTCGATCAAATAAATGAGGTGCTTTTGGCCTGGACGTACTTTATAGGTGGCCAAATGCTTCGAATCTGGCGACCAAACCAAGTCATCGCTATAATAATCGCCCTCGGCACCGTCAAAGCTCAATTGTATAAATTCTTTTTTTTGGTTATAGGGTTTGATGAAAACGTTATGGTTTTTAAGATAGGCGATCCATTTGCCATCTGGAGATTTGCTTTGCGCACCCGAAGAATTAGCAGGTGGGGCAGGCCTTGGTGTTATTTTTCTGCTGTTCTTAACCGTTAATGTAGCGATATCAAGCGTATAAATGGTGCTGTCGGCCGTGAAATCGAGTTCTGTTCCCTCATTATTGATTTTAATGGCATTCGCTGGAATTTGTAAAGCATTAATGGCCTTTCCAGTATGTTCTGTAATTGTTTTTGCTAGTTTTTGTTGATCAAATGCAGGCCTTATTTCTTGCGACTTTACCTCTACAATCTTATAATTTGTTCCTTGGGCATCGAGCACAGAATAGAAATATTGATTTTTGCCGGCAATCCATTTAAAGGTGTTCGGCGAATTATAAATTTTGTTCTGCATCAGGCCGTTCAAGGATTCGGCCCTTTGGTAATCGGCCTGGGTTCCTTGGGCATAAGCAAATGCCGATAAAAAGATGAAGCAGCTAGTGGCGATACTTTTGAGAGGAAGTGACATAAGAGGATCGTATAGTTATTAATTAGCAAGATAGCTTTAAATTTAAAGGCCATTGGCTTGATATTAACCTTCAATTGACCAAAATTGATTAATTTGCAATTAGCTGTGCCCTGTTTCTGAGCGGTAAGCCATGGCACCAATTGTTTTAATATTTTTACCGATTAATTAATGCTTTTTACCGATAATTGGCCTGCGAATAGGAGAATGCCATTGGCTAGCATCAACGCTTGCATTACCTTTGGTGTATAATAATTGAAGAAACAAATGGAAAACTATAATAATAATACAAATGTGGATAATCGCTCAGGCAAGGTTTGGGCAGGATTAATCATCATCGTTGTAGGCGCTCTCATTCTGCTCGACAACATTGGCTTCGATTTGCCTCGCTGGCTTTTGAGCTGGGGCAATATTTTAGTTGCGGTAGGTTTGTTAATTGGTTTCAAGCATAAATTCAGACACAGTGGCTGGTTCATCATGATCTTGGTGGGTTTGTACATCAGTTTGAGCAATTCTTATGGAGACGCCATCAATTTTACTAAAATCGTACTTCCCTGTTTAATTGTTGTACTGGGCATATTCATCATTTTTAAGCCAAAAAGCAATTATAAGCATCATGAAGAAAGGTGGAGAAGAAGGCACGAAAGATGGGATAGGAGACATAACAGATGGCAAGACAGATTTGGCGATAAAGAAGCTGTTGAATTCAAAACAGAAGAACCACAGCCTGTTACCGACGAAGAAAAAAAAAATAGCAGCAACGACTACCTCGAATCGATAAACGTATTTGGAGGCTGCCATCAGGCTGTATATTCAAAACACTTTAAGGGAGGAGAAATTGTAGCTGTATTTGGCGGTTGCGACCTTAACCTTACCCAGGCTGATTTTGATGGTGAAGTAAGCATTGATGTAACTGCAATTTTTGGTGGTGCCAAAATCGTTGTTCCTCCGGGATGGAGAGTAAAATCTGAAGTAACCGCAATTTTTGGTGGCTTAGATGACAAAAGAAGCATCCAGCCTTTGGCAGAAGGAGAAATCAAAACATTAGTCATAAAAGGGGTGGCATTATTTGGCGGGGTGGATATTAGAAACTATTAACAGAGTCCTTACCTAAAACGCAGCCTGTGACAACAACCCCATTATCAATAAGGCAAATCAAGCTGGCCTGCAGTATTTTTCTAGGAGGCTGGATAGCGGCATGGTCCGCGATGCTTTATTTTACATTAGATTTTAATTGGCAAATTGCCTTGGCCGATAGCATTGTGAGCAATGGACTATTGGCCATTGGCTGTGTAGTGCTGAGCAATATGCTGGGCTACTACCAACCCAAAAAAGAGCGTGCCTTGTTTTTGGTGCTGCTAACGGGCGTACTTACGCTAGTAGCCATACTTTTATCTAAATACGGCTTGCATTACCTGTTTAACAAAAAAATAGATTACCTCAAGTTTTTAGATTTTTCTTTGCCTTTTAGAGCGCTGGTAGCCTTTTTGTGCCTGAGCTGGTGTGCGGTTTCTATCATATTATGGTATAGGATAGAAGAACAGTCCGAATCGCAAGAGCGCTTATTGACAGCGCAAAATTTGGCCAAAGAAGCAGAACTGAACAAGTTGAGACACCAGTTGCAACCACATTTTTTGTTCAATAGCTTAAATTCGGTTTATGCGCTCACCATTATAAATCCAACCGAAGCCGGAACCATGATTACCAAATTGGCTGCCTTTTTAAGGGGCACACTTAAAAGAGACGATGAGGTTTGGGTAAGCGTAGCCGAAGAAATGGAATATATTCAACTTTACTTGGATATAGAAAAAGTGCGTTTTAGCCATCGTTTAAGTATAGATGCCGAAATTGCCGAAGAAACGTTGGGCCTCTGTTTGCCAGGCACCTTGTTGCAACCTATTGTAGAGAATGCCATTAAGTTTGGTCTTTACAACACTTCCAATGCCATAACCATTACCATTAAAGTAAAGCTGGAGAATAAAGCCTTGGTTGTTTGTGTAGCCAATCCCTACGACCCAGATATGAAGGCCAGCAAAGGAACTGGCTTTGGTTTGTCGGCCATACGCCGCAGATTGTACCTTTTATTTGCAGATAGTAACCTTTTGCAGACAGAAACAAAAGACAATAATTTGTATATTACCACACTTAAAATACCGCAGAAAGATGATAAGAACGATACTAATTGATGATGAGTCTTTGGCTCGCGATGTGGTAAAGCACTATTTAAAAGACTATCCGGATATTGAAGTGGTGGCCGAATGCTGCGATGGTTTTGAAGGCCTCAAGGCCATTACACAGCACAAGCCTGATTTTATTTTCTTGGATGTACAGATGCCAAAAATCAGTGGCTTTGAAATGCTAGAGCTGGTAGAAAACCCGCCAGCAGTAATTTTTACTACTGCATTTGACGAATATGCCATTAAGGCTTTTGAAGTAAACGCAGTTGATTACCTGCTCAAACCAATTGAAAAGATCCGCTTTGAACAGGCGATGCAAAAACTGCCATCAAAACTGGCCAAGGAAGAAAGCAGCAGCGAATTATTAGAGACTGCATCTTTATCACCTGCACAAAACAGCCGTATTGTGGTAAAAAGCGCTGGAGTAATTAAGATCATTCCGGTTAGTGAGCTTCATTACATCGAAGCTGATGATGATTATGTAAAACTGAGCACTTCCGAAGGCAATTTCCATAAGAACAAAACCATGGGCTTTTTCGAGCAGACCTTAGACCCTTCGCAGTTTATCCGTATCCATCGCTCGTATATCATTAACCTGGCGCAAGTAACCAAAATTGAGCTGAAAGAGAAAGACAGCTATATTGTTTTGCTCAAATCTGACATCTGGTTGCCGGTAAGCAAAACAGGTTATGTAAAATTAAAAGCGGCCTTGGGTTTGTAGTATAAATGGTCCAACACAAGGCAGGGATGTTTTGTTGATAAAAATAAAAAGAAATCATTCTTGCATTTGTAGAAAAATCGCGTTATATTTGCACCTCTTATTTAAAAAACTTAGTTAAGATATTATACAGTTATGAAAAGAACTTTCCAACCTTCGCAAAGAAAGAGAAGAAACAAACATGGCTTCCGCGAAAGAATGGCTACAGCAAACGGTAGAAGAGTATTAGCTTCACGCCGTGCAAAAGGAAGAAAAAAATTATCAGTTTCTGACGAGCGTCGTCACAAAGCATAATTTTTGATTGCTTTACCTCATTCGAGGAGTTAGCAGATCAGCTATGCTGCCAAACTGCAATCAAAATGAATAGATTTAACAAAGAAGAACGGTTATGTAGCAAGAAATATTTAGACTTGCTCTTTAAAAACGGTTCTTCTTTTTTATTATATCCCTTTCGCATCACCTTTCTTTTTGTAGAAGAGCCTCACAAATATCCCGTGCAGGTAGTTATTAATGTAGCCAAAAAACGCTACAAGCATGCGGTTGACCGAAACCTGATCAAAAGGCGTATCCGAGAAGCCTATCGCCTGCAAAAAGAAGAAAAGCTTTATCCATTTCTGAATCGGCCAGATAACCTGTTGTTGCTGTCACTGCAATATGTAGGCAAGGAAAAGTACGATTACAGTTTTTTTGAAAAGAAGCTGTCTAACGCCTTTCAAAAATTGATTGCCCAAATCCAACCTGCAGATGAAAATCATTAAGCAATTGTTTTCGTGGCTGTTCTTGGGCATTATCAAGCTGTATCAGCTGTTCTTGTCGCCTTTGCTTGGAGCAAGCTGTCGTTTTACGCCTACCTGTTCGCAGTATGGGGTAGAGGCCATTAAAAAGCATGGACCTTTTAAGGGAGGCTGGCTTACCATTAAGCGTATTGCAAGTTGTCATCCTTGGGGCAGGCACGGGCACGATCCGGTTCCTTGACGTTAGTTATCAGTTATCAGTTGCCAGTTGTCAGTTATCAATTGGCAGTTATCAGTTTTCAACAGCAAAGTGTACGAAGATTTCGCAGGGAATGGAGCACCAAGTCCATAGTCCAAAAATCGTTGCGATTCCGAACTTTCTTTGGGAGAGAAGTCATTCATTTTCAGCCACAGGTTATTTATGCTGCATTTCCATTTTCCATCTGCCATCTTACCTTTTACCTTCCACCTTTTGCCTTTAATCTTTGTTCCTTACTCCTCAATCTTTGTTCTTTAATCTTTGATCTTTGCTCCTTATTCTTTCTTTCAAATAAATCTTTACTTTTGTGCCTGAAAAATGGCTACTATACTTCAAATCGAAACCGCTACACCAGTTTGTTCAGTTGCATTGTCTGTAAATGGGGAAACTGTTGCGCTTAAGGAGCTCGCTGGACAAAATATCCATGCCTCAAACCTCACTTTGTTTATTGATGAGGTGTTGCAAATGGCCAAGCTCAGCTATGCGCAATTAGATGCTGTAGCGGTAAGCAAAGGACCAGGATCTTATACTGGCCTCCGAATTGGTGTTTCTACTGCCAAGGGGCTTTGTTTCGCCTTAGATAAGCCATTAATTGCTGTAGGTACTTTGCCAATGATGGTTAGTGGCTTTCTGCAGCAACATCCAAATTATGGAGGCTTGATTTGCCCAATGATCGATGCCCGAAGAATGGAAGTATTTACGGCGGTTTACAACAATAAGTTGCAAAGCCTAGAAATAGTAAATGCCAAGATTATAGATGAGAAGAGCTTTATCTTGGAGCTCGACAGTAATTTTGTGACCTTTATTGGAGATGGAGCTGCCAAATGTGCACCAGTATTGGCGCATCCCAATGCCCATTTTTCTGATGCCAATTATAATTCGGCTAACTACATGAGCAGATTGGCCTACGATGCCTTTACCAAGGGAATTTTTGAGGATGTAGCTTATTTTGAGCCTTTTTACCTGAAAGATTTCGTGTTTACTACCCCGAAGAACAAGCTTTAGGCTTTCATTTTACATTGAAGTAATTGTTTACCATCTAAGGTACTTCAGAGTTTTCAATTGTTAGGGCTATTACCTACAATTTCTTGAAAAATTCGTACATGCTTCTGAAAAAGCCTTTGTATACTTTTTCTCCATTTACACCCGGCATCGTGCTCAAATTCTGTGGATGCTCTACCGTACGTCCGAATTTAATGCCCATGCCCAAATAAACGGAACCGCCTACGTAGCCGCTCCCAATGCTCGCATCTTTATTGTTGATACCTCTACCTAGGGAAATACTTTTTCCAATGTTATCGGTTCCCAAAAAGAATTCGAAGTTTGGTGTTTGGTACATCCCCTGTAAACCAATCATTATAAAATCATTGAAATTGTATAGTGGTGTAATGCTCGCCGCAAACTTGTTGATCTTGAAAGTATTCACTAGGGCTACATCGCCACCTGGATGAAACAAGTTTTTAGAAACAATAAAGCTCGGCTTATAAAAATCGAATGTCCTGGAAATCAGAAAATCGGCTTTTGCATTGGTTGGCGCAAAAAATCCTTTTTGCTGGTCAATGTCTCTCGCAATATCGGTAATCTCTTGGTTGATGTCTTTGTTGGTCTGAGTGGAGAGGGCGTAAATGCTCTTCAGCTGATTGAACTTCGCAATGTGCGAACTCTTGCTCCATTTGATAAATCCCAAGTCCTTGATATTTCCCATAATGAAGTAACCAGATTTAGAATTATAGGTAGTTCCGAAGCTAAGCGAAACACCAGGGTTTTTGAAATTGGGGATAAAGTTTTTCTTATCAATCTCATCACTCTGTATAAAAGAGCCTTTGTATGTGCCATTAAGGCCAATATCTAGACGATCGTTGGCCACATCGGCGAAGATATAAGAATCGTCTATGCGAACAGAGTTGTAGGTAATGCCACTCAACAAACTGAACTTTACGCCAAATGCCAATCTTTTATCCCAGTTTTCTCTAATGCTTACGCTAAACTGATGATACGATTGAGCGTAACCTTTATCATTAAAAATATCGGTATAGGGCACATTCTGAAATCTTTTGTAGGTGTCGAAGATGGCCAAAGATTCATTAGTGTAGGCCAAATGCGCATCTGAACGTACTTGCCAGGCAAAGCCGATTTCCTGATTGTATTTATAAGAATTGAAAATCCTAAAGGTAAGCAGGTAGACATTGGTGTTCTGATAGAGCTTGTTCATGGCGCCAGTGCCCAAAGGCAATCCCCTGGTGTCGTTTACGTGTTCTTGTGCCAATATCCTCAATGCATCTTGGGCACTGCCACCTCCGGCCGCGTTAAGGCTAAAATTTGGAAAAAGAAAATTAGAAGCGTATTTGCCAGAGCTGTCTAGCGTGAATGCCTTTACTGCCGGATTTTCAAAGGCATCAAATAAAGTCCGAGTGTTAAACAGCGCATATTGCTGGGCTTTTAGCTGATTAAATAAGCATATTAATCCAAACAATAAGAGGTATTTCTTTTTCATCTGTGCTAAGGGATGGTTTGCAAAGTATCGGCTTTAACTGAGGTTTGTTCCGGTTTCTTATACAAAAGCAAATTAGTCAAAAACTTTCCATTATCACCAGCCAACTGGTAACAAAAAGAATCAAAAACTTTTAATCCGTCTTTTGATTGGTATTGCTTAAAATAAGGTGATTTCAAATTACGACCGAAGATGTCGTTCGAATTTTTATGGTTGATGTAAAAAGAAATGGTACTTGATGAAGACAATTGATCGCTTAAGCCCTTGTAATCCTCATCGTTAATGAGCAATTCATTGTTTTTATAGTTATTTAAGAAAACCTGTATGCTGCTCGCATTATTGGCCATCACCAAATAATTATCTATGATGGTATAAAACGGACGTTCAAATTTTTTAAAAGGCTCACCAAAATAACTGTATGGAATATAATTTTCTTTAAAAATCCTGATATCAGGTGCATAGGAAGCGCTTAAATCCAATAAAAGCTGATTTACCTTTTCGCCATTGCTCAAAGCAATTGCCCCGAATTTTTCACCAGTATTTAATTCGAAAACAGCCAACTGGTTTTTAAAGTATTTCGGAATAATCTGATCTAAATCTAGTCCATATTTTTGCTTGATGTTGTCAAGCGTCTTGATTGTTTTGTCCTTGTCTTTTTGTTTGCCCATCCAAACCGTCAGGTCTTTTCTCCAATTGGTGTAATCGCTAATGGCGTAGAGGCAGTAATTGGCCGTTTTTGCAGGTATGATGTTGTTAATGCTGATTTTCTGCTCAGGTATTTTGGCAAACAACTGGAAATAGCTATCCTGATCGTTAACTGCCGTACTTCCGTTAAACAATAGCTTTTCGCGACTGAAATTATAGCTTAAAGAAGCAAAGCTGTTCTGTTTATTGAAAATGCTCAGTTCGCCACTCATATTATTGCTCAAAACCTGTTTAAGCAGGGAAGGGATTTTATTAAAGTCGAGATAAAGATTGGCCAAAGTGTTTTTGTTAAAACGGCTGTTAGCTTTAATGTAATCAATAAAGTTTTGGTCTGGAGCTGTCTTGGGCTGCAATGATTGCTGAATGGCTGCTAAAGTATTAGAAACTACTACAAGCTGGTCTTTAAAAGCCAGGAAATATTGGGTGCTGTCGGTAAAGCTTAACTCATAAATGGAGCCTGTCTGTTTGATCTTTGCTTTTTTAAGTCCCAAATCACGCAGGGAAATATCTTTTTTATAGTTGGGTTTTACTTGGCTGCTGATGACAAAATCAATGTCATTATTTGCTCCGGCAACTAAGGCCACATAAATTTTCTGTCCATCAAATAATCCATTGATCTCTGGCAAATCGATCAGGTTTTCCTTCAGTGATTTGAAGGCGGCCGTCTTGCTTTCGCCAAGCAGTGGACGGAACAGGTCTTGTCCGTTGAGGATTTCGTAAAAGCTTTTGTCGTTTTCAAAGCTAAATACAATTCCCGCATTTGCGGTGGCTGCATTTAACGATAAGTCGTTGGTATTGGTGTCGGTGTTGAGATTGGAAAAATATACATAGACCATCGCTATGATTCCGAGCAATAAAACACTGAGTATGATGTAAATTCTTTTCATGGTCTTCTTCACAAATTTAATCTATTTGGGCCTAATTCTCCGAGAATTTGCCCTAATTCTTATCATTTATGTTGGTAAATATATCCATGTCGATTTTTATGCATTCTAGTTGCCTTTAATCAATGGCTAGCAATTGATTCTAAACAACAAAGGCCACCTCGTATCGAAGTGGCCTTTGTAAAGATAGGTTTAACAATCTTAGAAAGAATAACCAACGCTGAAACCTAGAACCCGGTTTCTTACTTTGGCATCAGTGCCCTCTCTGCTATCCTTTGGAATAAGATTGCTTAGGCCTAAACCGTAATTGGCACCTATGGTAAATCCATTGGTCATCCTAAAACCTAGGCCAAAGTTGGCACCATAATCCATGCTGCTCAAATCATCATCAGCCTTGCTGCCGAAATCAATATCGGTGCTGGTTTCTGATCCATCAACAGCATTGTTTTTTGTCTTGTTTTTTCCAGCAATGGCAAAACCAAGATATGGGCCTGCACTTATTTGCACCGAACCTGCACTTTGTACAGGAATACTGTAAACAACATTTACAGGTACGTCAACATACATCAGGTTAGTTTTGAGGTAGCCATTTAGGTTGTCGTCGTTTGCTTCAAACTTGGTGCCTTTGTTCTGTAGGGTAACACCAGGCTGCAACATCAGATTTTTGGCAATTCCAAAATCACCATAAACAGTTACATTGAAACCTATGTTGCTTTTTTGATAATCTTTTAGCGCCTGGATGCCGCTATTTTCATCAAGATCGCTTCCTGAAAAGCTAAAGCGAGATAAGTTGACGCCTGCCTTAACGCCTATTCTGGCATCAGATGAAGTCGTCGTGTTCTGTGCTTGCGCCATAAATCCCGTACACAATAATACGGCCGCGCCTAATAATAAGTTTTTCATTTTGGTATGTATTTCAGTTTAAGATTGTCCAGTTTAACTGGATTTAGTTATATCATTCAATCCAAAAGCGGTGCCAATATTTAAGAAGAAATTATTATTTTATTTGTAACTAATTGTTATTTAGTATTTTGTGTTTGTTTTTGGCTAGAGATTTATTTTAATTAATGCCATTCGATACATGCCATTTTTTGTCTAGTTATTAGGATTTTACCTGATTAATTCAAGTATTACAAGCGTATACATGGGCAGATGTAACTGATAGCCATCAGGGCTACTATAGCAGTTTATTTTCGTTGAATACAGAGATTATAAGCGCATTTTCTTAATTTAGCGATCGTATAAAGCCGATAATTTATGAATAAACGGATCATCCTTACCGCTGCCTTTTTTGGTGCATTAGCGGTAGTTTTAGGCGCTTTTGGTGCACATGGGCTTAAGAGTTCAATTAGTGCATCAGCGCTAGAAATATGGCAGAAAGGCGTAGAGTACCAATTTTACCATACTTTCGCCCTTTTATACCTCTCTACTTTCGCGCGCTATAAAAACAAGCTCATCGGTTTTGCCTACGTATTTTTTACTTTAGGCATTGTGCTTTTTTCAGGATCCCTCTATATTTTGACCTTAAAAGACGGCTTTCACTTAACTTTTGCAAATATCGTTGGACCCATTACGCCAGTTGGCGGCTTGTGTTTTATTTTAGGATGGATTAGCCTTTTTCTGGCCGCATTAAAAGATAAATAATGCAGTTTGCCGAACCTACCGATTTTTCTGAAAGAGAAACACTCTTTGTAGAAGTGATATTGCCATTGTCATTGGCGATCAACTATACCTACAGGGTGCCCTATGAGCTGAACGACAGTGTGGCTGTGGGTAAAAGGGTAGTGGTTCAGTTTGGCAAACATAAGATGTATACCGCATTAGTGAAACACATCGGTACGCAACCTCCAGAATTTTACCAGGCCAAATATATCATCGATGTGGTAGATGAAGCGCCTGTCATCAATGATAAACAATTTGAGTTTTGGGATTGGATTTCGTCGTATTATTTATGCAACGAAGGCGATGTGATGTCGGCTGCCTTGCCAACTGGCCTCAAACTGGCCAGCGAAACCATATTGGTTCTTCGAGATGAACTACCCGAAGAACTGGAGCTCACAGAAAAAGAAAATATCATTTTTCAGGTGCTCCAAAAACAACAACGCATCAGCATCGACGATGTAGTTGAACTGCTTGGGCAAAAAACGGTTTATCCAATCATCAATTCGCTCATTGCCAAAGAAGTTATTATTGTGGCCGAAGAGGTGGTAGAAAAATACAAGCCACTGCTCAAGTCTTTTATCAGGCTTAATCCATTTTATAAAGAAGAAGAAAACCTCAAACAGCTTTTTGCCATTCTGGAGCGTGCACCAAAACAATTAGATGCGCTGTTGGCTTATCTCAAGCTGACTAGAACAGATCAGGCTGTGCCCAAACAACAACTATTAGAAGAAAGTGGCTGTGGACAAGGCGCTCTAAAGGCTTTGCTTGAAAAAGATGTTTTTAGCCAAGAGAAGCGACAGGTGAGCCGTTTAAATGAGCATGGCGACGAGTTTGAGGTAAATTTTGAACTTAGCAAGGCGCAAGAGCATGCATTTAACGAAGTGCAAAAAGGTTTCGAGCAAAAAGATGTAGTGCTGTTGCATGGCATTACGGCTTCGGGCAAAACCCAATTGTATATCAAATTGATCGAAAAGGCTATTGCCGATGGCGGACAGGTTTTATTCTTGCTTCCAGAGATTGCATTGACAACTCAAATTGTAGAAAGGATCAAACAATATTTTGGAGATAAGATTGGTGTTTATCATTCCAAATTTAACGACAACGAACGTGTTGAGATCTGGAATAAAGTAGTAAATGGTGCTTATCAGGTTGTTTTAGGCGCAAGATCTGCCGTGTTTTTGCCTTTTAAGGAGCTTAAGCTTATTGTGGTAGACGAAGAGCACGAAGCTTCCTATAAACAACATGAACCTGCGCCGCGCTACCAAGCCAGAGATGTTGCGGTTTTCTTGGCTCATTTGCATCAGGCCAAAGTGGTATTGGGATCAGCTACGCCTTCTATAGAGAGCTTTTATAATGCGCAAACCGATAAATATGCCTTGGTAACGCTGAATGAAAGATTTGGTGGCGTACAGCTCCCGATGCAACAAGTAGTGAGCATTGCCGAAGAAACGAAGCGCAAAAAGATGACTTCTTATTTTACCAGTGTGCTGATAGACGATATGGCCACGGCATTTGAAAATAAAGAACAGGTCATCCTATTCCAAAACCGTAGGGGCTATGCTACCATTTTGATTTGTGCTACCTGTGGCTATGCACCCAAATGCGTAAACTGCGATGTAAGCTTAACCTACCATAAAGCTAGTGGCAAATTGCATTGCCATTACTGCGGCTATCACCAATCGAGTATTAACATTTGTCCGGCCTGCGGTTCTGTACATATCGAGCAAAAAGGCTTTGGTACCGAACGTATAGAAGAAGAGTTGAGCTTGATTTTTCCAGATGTAAAAATTGCCCGTTTAGATTTAGACAGTACCCGAACCAAAAATAGTTTGCAGCAAATCATCTCTGATTTTCAGGATAAAAAAACACAGGTGCTTATCGGAACACAGATGGTGGCCAAAGGATTGGATTTTGACAATGTGAGCCTCATTGGCGTCATCAATGCCGATACCTTGCTCAATTACCCAGATTTTAGGGCTTTCGAAAGAAGCTATCAGTTATTGGCGCAAGTAGCTGGCAGAGCAGGAAGGAGAGACAAGCAAGGGAAAGTTTGTATCCAGGCCTATGACGAATCGCACCGCATTATACAACAGGTAATGGAAAACAACTACCTGCAAATGTATGCCGATGAAATGGATGAACGCAAACAATTCAATTATCCGCCGTTTACCCGACTGATTTTTGTAAACGTAAAACATAAAGATGCAAATGTGCTCAACATGGCCTCGCAACAATTGGCAACGGCACTAAGACAGCAGTTGGGAAGTAGGATTTTAGGGCCAGAACAACCTTTGGTGGCCCGAATCAGAAACTATTACATCAAGCAGATCATTATCAAAATAGAAAAATCGGCTCCCGTACAAAAGGTGAAAACCATTTTAAAAGATACGATCAGGGATTTCAATGCCCAAAAAGACTTTAAAAGCGTAATTACGCAGATCGATGTAGATCCTTACTAGTTTCTTTGGATCAAGTGGATCTGAAGTCCTACAGAAACAGGGTTAAGCAAGAATTCCCATTTGGTATATTTTACAAAGCTACGGGTGTTAACCGCATCTTGTTGGGTAGCTTCCTGTCTTTCGTAAGAGTAGTAGAAATCAAGGCTGGTTTCGGCAAAAATGGATACGTTTTTAATCGGATTGATTTTAAGACCAAGAACTGGTGCCATCACAAAACCGTTTTTATCAGCATCTACCGTATAAGGCAAGCTGGCACTTTTAGCATTATTGGTTTTGATCTCGCCGGTAAAACGATTGGCCCTAAAACCCAAATCGGCACCAAAATAGGGCTGTACAATAGCATAATTGATGCTTTTTTCGAAACCCAGCTTGAAAGAATAGTCGGTTACATGTCCGGTAGCGATTTCGCAATTGCTGCATTGGTTAAAGAACGTTACTTCATTTCTGAAATAATTGCCGCTTAGGCGATAGCTGATCTGGTTATCGTTAAACTTAATCATCACTCCGTTGGCATAGGCATGAGTATAATCTTGGGAATTGGTTTGATTTAAAACTTTAGGCATTTGCATCATGCTGTAGCCCCGAAGTCCAATGCTATAGTTATAATTACCATCTAACTGCGCAAATGCCACAGAAGACACCAACAAACAAAAAACACTAGCTAAAAATCTTTTCATGCGATCAAGATAAAATTTACCGAGTTCAAAAGTAGAAATTATTTGCTTATTTATCCGTACTTAAAATTAAGGTTTGGATATATTTTTTCACACCCCTTATTGAAGTGGATAATTTTTAGGATTGATTTTGTGCTCGTTATAAATAAATAATGCGTTAAACAATATAAAGTAACTTAAATTAGTGTTAAACCCTTATTTTTGGAGCAAGATGGCGTATAAGTTTGTAGATAATTACCGAGAACAAGGAGCAAGAAAGAAACTGGTTGTTTTATTAAAGGAAAGAGGAATTAGCGATGAAAGGGTATTGAAAGCAATAGGCAAAGTGCCCCGCCACTTCTTTTTCGACGAAACTTTCTGGAACCAAGCCTATAAAGACATTGCTTTTCCGATAAAAGATGGACAGACCATCTCACAGCCCTATACCGTAGCCTATCAAACAGAATTATTGCATATCCAAAAAGGCGACAAGGTATTGGAAATAGGAACTGGTTCAGGTTATCAAACTTGTATTTTGTTAGAGCTTGGTGCAAAGGTTTATACCATCGAGCGTCAGGCCAATCTTTATGCCCATACCTTAAAAGTATTGCCGGGCATGGGTTATAAGGCTAATTTCTTTTTAGGCGATGGCTCTAAAGGCATTGAAGAACATGCACCTTACGATAAGATTATTGTAACTGCAGGCGCACCATTTGTACCCGAAATACTGTTAAAGCAATTAAAAATCGGCGGTATTTTGGTTATTCCGGTAGGGGATGAGAAATCACAGAAAATGCTGACAGTAATCCGCGTAAGCGAAAATGATTATGATAAAATTGAACTCGATACCTTCCGTTTTGTGCCTTTGGTAGGCGACCAGGCTTGGTAGCTTTTAGTTATTAGCTAGTTTATTGGCCATTGGTTCATTAGTGGGTTAGTCGAGCTAGACTCGTCATGCCGGACCCCGAGCCCTTTTGCCATTCCGAGGTACGAGGAATCTATCTATAGTTACTTTTATTAATAGATCCTTCACTGCGTTCTGGATGACAAATTATTGAAAGAGGTGGTTAACCAACAACTCTTAACTGAGAACTCACAAATGAAAACTCACAAATGAAAACTAACAACTGGCAACTAACAACTGTTAACTGAAAACTAACAACTGGTAACTAACAATTGAAAACTAGCCTAAAACTTCAACGCCCTGTCCATTTCACGTTTGCTTTCGCGTTCCTTGATGCTATCGCGTTTATCAAATTCTTTCTTGCCCTGTGCCAAGCCGATTTCAATTTTTGCAAAGCCTCTTTCATTGGTAAAGATGCGCAGAGGAACAATGGTATAGCCTTTTTCTTCGCCTTTAACCTTTAGCTTTTTAAGCTCCCTTTTTTGCAATAGCAATACGCGGTCTCTTTTAATGTCGTGATGATAAAAAGAACTATGGCTGTATTCTGAAACATGGAGGTTTCGTACATATAGATTATTGCCAATAAACGTACAGAAGGCATCAGTCATATTGGCTTTGCCCTGCCTTATCGATTTGATTTCGGTACCCAACAAGGCGATGCCCGCCACAAAACTTTCTAAAATGTGGTAATCGAAATAAGCCCTTTTGTTTTTAATCTGTATATCCTTTGACATGTTGCAAATATCGGTATTTATTAGCTAAAATCCATATGCGCGCTCGTTTTGAAGAAAATACCTAGACTAATACTGGTCTATAAATTTTAAATGCAATAATGTTGCATTTAAAATTTGACTTTTTATATTTGCATCGAAGTTGCGTTGAACAGCTTCATTCAATATTATCCACAGCACACATGAGAAAACTACCAGTAACCGTTCTGAGCGGATTTTTAGGGGCAGGAAAAACAACTTTGCTCCATCACATCCTAACCAATAAAGAAGACCTGAAAGTGGCCGTAATCGTAAACGATATGAGCGAAATCAACATCGATGCCCAATTTATTGCGAACAAAAACGTGATCTCGCACAGCGAAGAAAAGCTGGTTGAAATGAGCAACGGCTGTATTTGCTGTACCTTGCGCGAAGATTTGTTGGTTCAAGTAGAAGAATTAGCCAAAGAAAACCGGTTCGATTACCTGCTTATCGAAAGCAGCGGCATTAGTGAACCCATTCCGGTGGCACAAACATTTACTTATGTTGACCAAGAAAGTGGGATAGATCTTTCTCGCTTCAGCTATATCGATTCAATGGTTACCGTGGTAGATTGCTTTAATTTCTATACCGATTTTGGCACCAATGAATTGCTGCTAGATAGGGAATTGACTACGCTGGAAGGGGATCAAAGGACAATCGTCAACCTATTAACCGATCAGATCGAGTTTGCCAACATCATCATTTTAAATAAAACCGATCTGGTGAGCAAAGAAAATCTGGGCTTGTTAAAAGCCCTGCTTCGCAAGCTCAATCCGGTTGCGAAAATAATGGAGAGCAGCTTTGGAAAGGTAAAACTCAGTGAAATACTCGATGTGCGCTTATTTAATGCAACTGAAGCAACGGCGAGCGCATCGTGGCAACAAGAACTAGCAGCTGGCAGTCATTTGCCAGAAACAGCAACTTATGGCATTAGTTCCTTTGTTTTTTGCAATGCGAAGCCTTTTCACCCAACACGCTTTTGGAAGTACCTGAACCAAGATTATCCCAGTGAGCTGATCCGGGCCAAAGGATTGTTCTGGTTGGCCTCTAGACCAGATGAAGCCATCAGTTTTTCGCAGGCCGGTGGCTCGTCGAGGTTAGAGCCTGCTGGGGTATGGTGGGCAAGCATGGCACCACAAGATCGATTAAAGTATCCGGATTACCTTCATAACGAAGCCCAGATCAAAAAAAGATGGCACAGCCAATGGGGAGATCGAATCAATGAACTGGTTTTTATCGGACAAGATATCAATGCCAAGCAAATCACGGCTGATTTAGAAAAATGTCTTTTACAAAAGGAGGAATTGAAAATCGATTTGAATCTCTTTGCCTTTGATGATCCCTTTCCTCAGGATATCTAACGATCGAGATTTATCAAAATATTTAAAGCTATATTCTTAATTTATTTTTTAGATTAATCTAAATTTATATTTTTGCAAGACTAATATTTTAAGATGAAAAGATTTATCCTCCCTATTTTATTAATTTTCTTATCTACTGAGGTACAAGCGCAACAAGTTAAGCTAAGTGGCCAAGTGCTGGCCGGCGCAACACCTGTACACAAAGCCAGTGTACAATTGGTGGGACTCAATATCGGGGCTGTTACTGATAGTTTGGGGAATTTTACGCTGGCTAAGCTCAGACCTGGAAACTACAGCTTGAAAATTAATGCCATGGGCTACAGAACTTTAACCATGCCTATCCAATTGCAAAAAGATAGTTTGCTTTTGCCTATCAGCTTAGAAACCATAGATGAAAGACTAAATGAAGTAGTGGTTACAGGTACCCAAAAAGAAATCAAGCGTTTAGAAAGCCCGGTGCCTGTAGAGATTTATACAGCCAAGTTTTTTAGAAAAAATCCAACACCGAGCATATTCGATGCGCTACAAAACGTAAATGGGGTGAGGCCCCAGCTCAATTGCAATATCTGCAATACCGGCGATATCCATATTAATGGCTTGGAAGGGCCATATACCATGGTGCTGATAGATGGCATGCCAATCGTAAGCAGTTTATCAACAGTTTATGGTTTGTCGGGTATTCCAAATTCTTTGGTAGAGCGGATTGAGGTAGTTAAAGGCCCAGCTTCATCGCTGTATGGGAGTGAAGCGGTTGGTGGGCTGATCAATATCATTACCAAAAAGGTACAAAATGCACCATTGTTCTCGGCCGACGCCATGGCAACAGGATATGGAGAATACAGTGCAGATCTTGGGTTTAAAGTCAATGTTTCGCCAAAAGTAGCCGTGCTTACCGGGGTTAATTATTTCAACTACCAAAACAAGATAGATCATAACCACGATGGATTTACGGATGTGACCTTGCAAAATCGCATTTCATTGTTCCAAAAATGGAATATAGACCGTAAAGAGAACAGGCTGTTTTCATTGGCTGGCCGGTTTTTGTATGAGGACCGTTGGGGAGGAGAAATGAATTGGAACAAATCTTATCGCGGTGGAAACGAAGTGTATGGGGAGAGTATTTATACCAAAAGATTTGAATTGCTAGGCAATTATCAGCTGCCGATCAAAGAAAAATTCTTCTTGGCTTTTTCTTTAACCAGTCACGACCAGAACAGCAGGTATGGCGATGTGTCTTATATCGCGCAGCAAAAAATAGCTTTTACCCAGCTTACCTGGGACAAAAAAATGGGAATCCACGATCTGCTTTTCGGCTCGGCCCTCCGCTATACTTATTATGACGACAATACGCCAGCCACCGCTTCGGCAGATTTAAACAAGCAGCAGAACCAGCCGGAAAATACATTTTTGCCGGGCTTGTTTGTGCAGGATGAAATGAAGCTGAGCAAGGCGCATTCGCTGCTGGCTGGCCTAAGGTATGATTACAATTCGATACATGGCCATATTTTAACACCAAGATTGGCCTATAAATGGAGCCTTGACGAGAAGAATATCATCAGGTTGAATGCCGGAACTGGATTTAGGGTGGTGAACCTCTTTACCGAAGACCATGCCGCCTTGACTGGTGCCAGAGAAGTAGTGGTGAACGATCAGCTAAAGCCAGAGCGGACCTATAACGTAAATCTAAATTATTTAACCAAGGTCTACTTGGAAAACGGTTCTTTTTTTGGTCTGGATTTTTCAGCCTTTTATACTTATTTCAATAACCGTATTGTTGGCGATTTTGATACCAATCCTAATCAGATCATTTATAACAACCTGAATGGCCATGCCGTGAGTAGAGGCTTTACAGGAAATATAGACATGGCTTTGGCCAATGGCTTAAAAGCGAATATTGGAATGACCTACCAAGATGTTGGTCTGACCGAGGATGGTATTAAAAAGCAGCAAATACTAACGGAGAAGTTTTCTGGTACTTGGGCAGTTTCCTACAAAATCAATAAAATGCATTTGGCCATTGATTATACTGGGAATGTTTACGGACCGATGCGCCTGCCTTTGTTGAGCAGTTTAGATCCCCGCAGACCGTTTTCGCCAACTTGGAGCATCCAGAACATCCAGTTGACTTATGATGGCTTTAAACGGATAGAAATTTATGGTGGCGTAAAAAACCTGTTGAACTTTACGCCAAACAAGGGAACGCCATTTATCATAGCGCGTTCCAACGATCCTTTTGATAAAAACGTGCAGTTTGGTGCAAATGGGCAAGTATTGGCAACTGCTGATAATCCTTATGCGCTAACTTTTGACCCTAATTACGTATATGCACCGAACCAAGGCATCCGAGGATTTTTAGGTGTGCGTTTAACCATCAATTAATGATGAAAAAGCTGATTTTCTTTATAGCGGTTCTTTTTTGCGCTGGGCCTGCCTTTGCTCAATCACATGCCTTTGGCTTTTGGCAATTAGATAGTCTGCAACAAATAGAAAAGCGGAAAGTAGTCGTATTTGTTTATACGGATTGGTGCAGCTACTGCAAAGCCATGGAAAGGAAAGTGTTCAGCGCACCCGAGATACAGCAACAGCTCGGGCAGAACTATTATTGGATAGCTTTAAATGCAGAAGAAAAATTGCCAATTCGTTATGGTGGACGAACCTTTGAATTTAAGGCAAGTAAAGGTTTTCATGAATTGGCGCTCAGTTTAATGTCTGATAGAAAGCGGCTGCCCTTTCCTTTTTTGACTATTCTCGATACGCAAGATCAAATCAATTATCAGCAGGAAGGCTTTATCAATGTTGCTGCGCTCCAAAAGATCTTGGCTTATTTTAAGCCTTAAATCTATGGTCAGTGGGACACAGACCACGGATTAAGCGATTAGCAGGAAGGTTTTATGAATACTGCTGAACTCCAAAAAATCTTGGCTTATTTTATTCTTTAACGTACAATCAATACAGGAATATCCACTTTGTGCCTTACTGAATCTACTGTTGTGCCAAAGATCAAGTCTTTAAGGCCTTTATGTCCGTGCGCACCCATCACCAAAAGTTCGATGTTGTTTTCCTTGCTGATGTTGGCAATGGCTTTTGCAGTGCCTCCAAAACCAATATGGCTACTCGATTCATAGCCCAATTCCATCAGGTTCAGTCTGTATTTTTCGAGATTTTCAGTGTCTGATTGTGTTTCATGGTCCATTGCGGTTTGGCCATGGTAACGGGCTACGGCCGTTTCTACAACATGAATGAGGTAATAGTGTGCATTTTTGCCTCCCTGGATCAACGCATGTCTAATGGTATTCCTGTCATTTGCAGAGAAATCTACTGTAATTCCAATTCTCTGGTAGTTTATCTTTTCGATATTGCTAATAGCCAAGGCATCGCCATGTGGCACGTTACCCACGCGTTGCCTTTTGTTGATGAGCGGATAGATAAAGATATAAATCAATAATAAGGCTGTTAATACAGCAACAGGAATTACAATTACATCGATATACCAACTGCCCGAAGCTGTTCGCCAGCCACTGATTTCTTCAATAACCAATTTGATATTGAGACTAACAATAACAATGGCACTTGTCCAGGCCAATACCTTAACCCATGGTTTAATGGCAAAATCCTTCATTTCTTTTTTGTCGGAAGTGAGGTGGATGAGCGGGATAATGGCGAAGCCCAACTGTAAACTCAGTACGACCTGGCTCAAGATCAATAAACCGCCCAAGGCATCGTCTCCAAAAAATAAGATGGTACAAAAAGCAGGGATAATAGCTAATAAACGGGTAATCAATCGGCGTAGCCATGGCTGGATCCTTAAGTTCAAGTGACCTTCCATGATAATCTGGCCAGCCAAAGTTCCAGTAACGGTAGAGCTTTGCCCTGCAGCAATTAGGGCGATGGCAAACAAGGCAGGAGCAACCGAGCCAAAAATATTGCTCAATAAACGATGGGCATCTTGTATTTCGGCCACTTCATGAAAACCGTTCTTAAAAAAAGCGGCAGCGGCTAGGATCAAGATGGCCGCGTTGACAAAAAAAGCCAGGTTAAGCGCTACAGCTGTATCTATAAAGTTGAATTTGATGGCTTCCTTAATGCCTTTATGATCTCGTTCAAACTTGCGGGTTTGGACTAGCGAGGAGTGGAGATACAAATTGTGAGGCATTACTGTAGCTCCAATAATACCGATGGCAATATAAAGTGCTTCGCCCGAAAGCAACGAAGGCTCAAAGCCTTTAGCGATCTCTTTAATGGAAGGCTCTACGATAAACATCTCTACCAAAAAAGAAAGGCCAACTATAAATACCATAGAAACGATAAAGGCTTCCATTTTACGCATGCCTTTGTTCAATAGAAAAAGTAGCAGTACGGTATCGAATATGGTAATAGAAATGCCCCAAATTAACGGCAGGCCAAACAAGAGGTTTAATCCAATGGCCATTCCAATAATTTCGGCCAGATCGCAGGCTATAATGGCGGTTTGGGCCAAAACAAACAATGGAAAGTTCACCCATTTTGGGTAGGCATTTCTCGAAGCCTGGGCCAGGTCGAGCCCCCTTACAATACCCAAGCGAGAGCTTAACGATTGCAAAAGCAAGGCGATCAAGTTCGACATGAGCAATACCCAGATCAGCTGATAACCGAATTTACTGCCACCGGCGATGTCTGTTGCCCAGTTGCCCGGATCCATGTAACCCACGCTTACCAGGTATGCGGGACCTATAAAGGCCAAAATCCTTTTCCAGCCTGTGCGTTTATTGGTGACTACGCTCTGGTGTACTTCGCTTAACGATTGCTTCTGGTCCATGCTATTTGCTGATTAAAATGTGTTTGGCCACTTCTCTGCTAATGCTCAATTTGCTGCCGTTAACCAATAGCTCAACCGAACCATCGAAATCTGTGATTTCTGTAATTTCTATTTTTTTGCCCAAGGTCAGGCCTAGTTTTTCTAAATGTTTTAAGAAAGGAGAGGAGTGTTCGCTCACGCCAGTAATTGTTCCTCTTTCTCCGGTTTTTAGTTTGTTCAGTTTAATAAAAGCCAAATCTGCAAAATTCCCGTTTTGATCAGGAATAGGATCTCCATGTGGGTCGACTTTTGGAAAATCTAAAAAAGAATCCAAACGCTCAATCAGCAAGGCCGAGTTGATGTGTTCGAGCTCTTCGGCCACTTCATGCACCTCATCCCATTTAAAAGAGAGCTTTTCTACCAAAAATACTTCCCAGAGCCTATGTTTCCTTACAATATTAATGGCTGTTAACCTTCCTTTTTCGGTTAGGGTAACACCTTGGTATTTTACATAGTCGACCAGTTCTTTATCCGAAAGCTTCTTCAGCATGTCGGTAACCGAGGCCGCTTTGGTTTGAATACGCTCGGCAATGGCATTGGTTTGTACAGGATTGCTGATTTCTGAAAGGTGATAAATGATTTTCAGGTAGTTCTCTTCGGTATAGGATTGCATTTTGTTAGCCTAATAATTATTTTAGACAAATCTAAAAAATTAACGATAAAATAAAAAGTAATTTTATTGAAGCTTTATAGAATAAAATTTGGCTAATCGACGTTAGTATTCTACCTTTGGGTAACAAATGAAACAAATATGGCTACAGAACTAGATAAAACCGATTTTAAAATACTTAAACTGCTCCAAGAGAACGGCAGAATGACCAATTTGCTATTGTCGCAAGAAATCGGCCTATCGCCAGCTCCAACCTTGGAGCGGGTACGTAAATTGGAAATGTCGGGTTATATTAAAAGTTACCATGCTTTGGTTGACGAGGAGAAATTGGGCCTAGGCATCAAAACTTTTATCCAGGTGCAGTTGGATTTCCATAAAAACAATACCATCCAAATTTTTCTGGATGAAGTAAACCAGATCAACGAAATTACAGAGTGCCACCACGTTACGGGCCAGGCAGATTTCTTGCTTAAGGTTTATGTAAATGACATTAAGGCTTATGAGAGGTTGATCATGGATAAAATCAGTAAGATTTCTGTGGTAAAAACCTTCCAAACCATGATGATCATGTCTACTACCAAGAAAGAGCCAATTGTGCCTTTAGAGTATTAACTTATTGCATGCTCACCACCTAAGACACCTCAGGTAGGCTAAGTTAGAAGGGGGGATAATATTCGTTGATGAAAGGTTTTTTGCCATTCTTAACTATATTGATGCAATTGAAGTTAACAAGCAAGCCCTTTGGGGCTTGTAGTATTTTCATGTAAGTCAATATTTGAGCTTCATGTATTGGTAAAATGGTTTCAATTGATTTAAGCTCTAAGATAAGGCAATTCTCAATAAACAAATCGGCTTTTAATTCTGTATCTAATAGTACGCCTTTGTAGGCAATTGTAATGACTTGCTCAGAAACAAAAGAAATGTCTCTTAATTGCAGTTCTCTAATTAGGCATTTGTGATATGTCTTTTCCAATAACCCTGGACCTAAGGCTCTATGAACCTCAATACATGCCCCTGTTACCCTATATTCTAAATCGTCTAGGAAGTTTTTATCAATCATGTTAAATAAAGTTTAAATGATCAATAGAGAGATACTCTAATATAAGGATTTAAACTATTTTGCTTAACTAATAAAAAACTTAGATGTGCTTAGGTGTCTAAGGTGGTGTTAAAATTAGATAATTTGCCAATCAATTGGTTCCAATCCTTCTTTTTTCAGGATTTCATTGGCTTTTGAGAAATGATTAGACCCGAAAAACCCATTGTAGGCTGAAAATGGCGATGGGTGGGCGGCTTTAAGTACGAAGTGTTTTTTGGTATCAATCAGGCTTTCCTTTTGTTGCGCATACCTGCCCCAAAGCAAGAATACCAGTCCGCTTCGTTTTTCAGAAAGCATGGAAATCACGTGATCTGTAAAAGTTTCCCAACCTTTGTTTTGGTGCGAACCTGCCTCATGTGCCCGAACGGTTAACGTAGCATTTAGCAAAAGTACGCCTTGATCTGCCCATGCCGTTAAATCGCCATGATTGGGAATCTTGAAATCTGGGAACTCTTCAGCAAGTTCCTTGTACATGTTTTTTAGCGATGGGGGAACTACAATGCCCTTTTGTACAGAAAAAGATAGTCCGTGAGCCTGCTCTTGCCCATGGTAGGGGTCTTGACCTAAGATCACTACTTTTACCTTGTCGAAAGGCGTATGGTTAAAGGCATTAAAGATATCGGCGTTTTTTGGATAAACAGTAAATCCTTTCTGCTTTTCTTCTAGCAAAAAGGATTTAAGGTTCTTCATGTAAGGCTTTTCAAATTCGCCTTCTAATACATGTAGCCAGCTTGGCTCTAAAGCTGTAGCCATAGATTTATTTGGTTTTTGCTTTAGCCGCTGCAGGAGCTGACAAGATACTAACCATGTCTTTCTCCAATGATTCTTTCGGATGCTCGGTAATACGGCCAATTTCAGTTCCTTTTTTATCGGTAAAGATAAAAGTAGGTACACGCTCGATTTTTAGGTTGTCGATGATTCCGTTTTCAGCATGTTTGGTGCCGTCAACAGCTATAAAAGTGATTTTATCTTCATCGATTTTAAGCTTGTCCATTACCTTTAAAAAATTAGGCACTTGATATTTGCTATCGCCACACCATGTACCTAGTACAATGGTTACTTTTTTGTTTTTTAAAAGCTTGGTAAGTTGCTCAAATTGGGTCGAATCGGCTACATAAGCCTTATAGTTTGCATCATAGCTTTCCTTAAATTCTGGAAAACTCGTGATGCCTTCTCTTGTACATTGATTAAGCATGACTTGTTTGTGCCTGTTAGGGTCTTCGATTTTTTTGTTCAATTCTTGTGCGCCTGCGTTCATTGCGAATAAAAGTATAAGAGCAGTTAGTATATTTTTCATTGTAATACAATTGTTTTTAGGGGTGCTCAATAACGATGATTTTTCTATCGGATTTTTTGATGAAATTATGAATTTAAAATCTAAATATTGGTATTTAAACACGATATTTGCGAAAATATTATAAAACTATGTCGAATTTAATACGTCTCATTATAGGTTTTGCTTTTGTTGGTGCTGCAGTTGCATTGATGATTTTTGGTTTTTGGGGTTGGGGTATCCTTTTGGTAGTGTTGAGCATCTTTTTGTTTGTTACTTATTTCTACAACGAAAACATGCTGATTGCCCAATGGTACCTACGCAAAGACAACATGCCTAAAGCAGAACAATTTTTAGGCAGGATCACCAATTTCGAGAAACAATTGAACCGTGTACAACACGGATACTATAATTTGCTGATCGGTTTGATCGAATCGAGAAAAGCACCAATGAAATCTGAGAAATATTTCAAAACTGCATTGAGCCTTGGCTTGCATATGGACCATAACGTGGCCTTGGCCAAGTTAAGTTTGGCGGGTATTGCAATGGCCAAAAGAAATAAGAGAGAAGCCCAAATGTATTTAGCAGATGCTAAAAAGGCAGATAAGAATAAACTATTGGCCGATCAGATCAAACAGATGAAAGACCAAATGGTGATGATGGATAAACAACAGATCAGGTATAGTAGGTAGTCTTATGGTTTGTCATCCAGAGCATAGCGAAGGATCTATGTTAAGATAGATTCCTCCTGAGGTCGGAATGACAAATACTACTTATCACTAAGACGATCGAAGTTTTCATCGTATTCTACAGCATTTCTGCTGATGATATCGTCATCTAGGCTATCGTTTTTACGACTAAAGAATAACTCTTCTGCTTGTATGCGCTTGATCAGCTGACGGATCAACGATAAATCGAAAGTATCCTTACTCAGCTTAATGCAATATTCGTTTTCTGTAATTTCTAAGCTTGAACTGTTCATTTTACGGATTGTTTAAATTTCAAGCTAAAATTAAAAAAGGCTTGCTACAATTCATGCAGTAAGCCTTTAAGTTATTATTATGCTTTTGTTAAGTGCAAAACATTAATCGCACTTCGTATCTTGCTTCATATCAGCCATTTTCTTCTTGGCCGATGTTTCTGTGATTTCTTCACAATAAACATTATTAATAATCAGACCGGCATCAAGTACCACCTGTATATAATAAGTTTTACCGCCTTTAATATCCAATTCAAATTTTTCGGCCTTTGCTTTTGGCTTTGTACCTCCAAACTGAACTGAAAATGTATGTTTGCCTGGCGCAACCGAATGGATACTGTATTTATTGTTATTTAATCGGCATGCAAATTTATCGTCAATGAAGGTTTTAAATGCAGAGCCAGATGATGTAAAACCAGTGGCTCTAATAAAATAGATTTTGGCATCTTCAGTTGGCTTTTCAAAGGCATGATTATTTAATCCGTTAATTGCCATGAAGCCGGTCATGGTGATTAGAAGCAATAGGTTTTTCATAGATTTTATTTTAATACATGATTTGTTTTCACAAAATTGTCTGTAAAAAAATAAAAATAAAATAGCCGTGAATAGCTATTTGTTATTCCCTGAAAACAGTAATCTACGCTAAAATCGCCCTGAAATTAAGCAAACCAGGCCTCAACTTCGGCTTTGCTCGGCATTGCCAATTCCAGCTTCAGTTTTTTGCGCATCCCGCCTAAATCATTAAATACTTTGTTAGGGTTGCCGGCTTTCAGTTCTTCAACCGTATTGAAGCCCATTTTACGGATCACCTGTACCCAATCAGCCGCTACGCCTGCATCAACAAAATCTTGATCGGTAGTTACCTTTGCTTTTTTCTCCGGACGCATCTGCGGGAAGAACAATACTTCTTGAATGGTAGATTGGTTGGTCATCAGCATCACCAAGCGGTCAATACCGATACCTAAACCTGAAGTAGGAGGCATGCCATATTCCAAAGCACGAACAAAATCATCGTCCATGGCCATGGCTTCGTCGTCGCCCCTGGCTGCCAGTTTTAATTGCTCTTCAAAACGTTCTTTTTGATCGATAGGGTCATTCAGCTCCGAATAGGCATTGGCAATTTCTTTACCGTTTACAAAAAGTTCGAAACGTTCTACCAAACCGTCTTTGCTGCGGTGTTTTTTGGCCAAAGGAGTCATCTCCAATGGGTAATCGGTAATATAAGTAGGTTGGATGAGGTTAGCTTCTACTTTCTCGCTGAAAAGCTCATCGATTAGTTTGCCACGGCCCATTGAATTGTCAACTTCGATATTGAGGCTTGTGCAGGTAGCCCTGATTTCGTCTTCGCTCATAGCCGAAACATCAATGCCCGTATATTTTTGGATCGACTCGTACATGGTCAGTTTCTCGTATGGGCCAGCAAAGTTGATTTCATGCTCGCCTACTTTCACTACTGGAGTTCCATGGATGGCTGTAGCTATTTTTTCCAAGCATTCTTCAACCATGGCCATCATCCAGATATAATCTTTATAGGCCACATAGATTTCCATTGCCGTAAATTCAGGGTTGTGGGTACGGTCCATACCTTCATTCCTGAACATCTTTCCGAATTCGTAAACCCCATCAAAACCGGCTACGATTAGCCTTTTAAGGTAAAGTTCATTCGCAATGCGAAGAAACAATGGCATATCCAAGGTATTATGGTGCGTTTCAAACGGACGTGCCGCGGCACCGCCATGTACAGCCTGTAGGATAGGGGTTTCTACTTCCATCCAGCCTTGGCTATCGAAATAGTTGCGCATAGTGTTGATTACTTTGGAGCGATTGATGAAAATCTGCTTGTAATCTGGGTTAACCGTTAAATCTACGTAACGCATTCTGTAGCGCAGTTCCGGATTGGTAAAACCATCGTAAACATTGCCTTCGTCATCACGTTTTACAATTGGCAAAGGGCGCAATGATTTGGCAAGCACAGTCAGCTTTACCACGTGGATAGAGATTTCGCCAGTTTGGGTGGTGAAAACATAGCCTTCAACGCCAATAAAATCGCCAATATCCAACAGCTTTTTAAATACGGTATTGTAAAGGGTCTTATCTTCAGTTGGGCAAAGTTCGTCGCGCTTTAAATAAATCTGGATACGGCCTGTTGCGTCTTGTAATTCTGCAAAAGAAGCAGCACCCATAATATTGCGGCCCATAATTCTTCCAGCGATGCTGATGGTCTTATAAGCGGTCTTGTCTTTTTCGTAGTTAGCTAAAATATCTGCAGCATTGGCATTAATTGTATATGCTTCTGCAGGGTAAGGCTCAATCCCTAATGCGCGTAATTGCTTTAGAGATTCGCGACGTAATATTTCCTGTTCTGATAATCCTGTACTCATTTATCGTATATTTTTGCAAAAGTAATGATTTACTAGCGTTTATCGTAATAAAGTCCATAGTTGATGGTCGATAGTTTTAGCTCATCACTTAAAAGAAATGCATCATCCCGGACACCAATCAGGGGATCTCTTTCGAGAATAGATTCTAGATCAAGTCCAAGGTGACGATTCGAAGGGGATTCGTGCTAAAGATGAACTAATAACACCAATCAACTAATCTACCTCTACACCTTCGGCGTACATGTCATTGATCGCTTCTGCATATTTTTTCTCGACTACGCGGCGTTTTACTTTCATGGTTGGAGTAATCTCGCCCTCGTCTATGCTAAAAGGATTGCGTTTGATCTTGAAATTCTTGATCCTTTCGAATTTGGCCAGCTCGTTCGAAATCTTTTTGATGTCTTTTTCCACCCAATCGATGATCTCTTGGTTTTCGATAAAATCGCCTGGCTCCTGAAAGAAAGATTCTTTTAAATTGAAAATTTCTTGAAGCGTTTCCTTGTTAGGGATGATGATGGCGGTAATGTATTCGCGTTTATCGCCTACCAAGAAAAGCTGGTCTATCTTAGGACTCTTTAAATAAATGTTTTCAACTGGCGTTGGATACACGTTTTTGCCATAGGCATTAACGATCATGTTCTTTAAACGATCGGTAATTTGGAGATTTCCCTTGTAAAAACGGCCAATATCGCCTGTATGGAACCATTTATCCTTGTCGATGGCTTCGGCAGTTTCTGCAGGCTTGTTGAAGTAGCCCTTCATTACGCAATGCCCACGTACGATGATCTCGCCCTCCGCACATTCAAATTCCTCGTTAAAAGTATCGTGTGTTTGGATATTGATGATCTGTTTGCTTTCCACATCCTGAATGCCTATTTCTATACCCGGAATAACGCGGCCAACCGTGCCATAAACCTGACGGTGATATTCGGTAACCGACATTACCGGCGAAGTTTCGGTTAAGCCAAAGCCTTCCAAGATTTTAATGCCTAAGTCTCCAAAAAATTCGCCCACGTTTTTAGGCAAAGCAGCCCCACCAGAAATCATGAACTTTAAGCGTCCGCCGGTTTTTTCTTTTATTTTGCTGAATACCAATTTTTCGGCGATTGCTTTTTGCGTGCCTAAAACCAATCCGGCACTTTTGCCTGCTTCTTTAGCATGGCGATATTTTTTGCCGATTTCAAGTGCCCAGGTAAATATTTTGGCTTTTAAGCCGCCACTGGCAGTACCCGATTTAATGGCTTTGTCGTGAATGCGTTCCAATAGCCTCGGTACGCAAGACATTACCGTTGGTCTTACTTCGCCCATGTTTTTGGCCAAAAGCTCTAAGCTTTGAGCGAAGGCAATTTTACAGCCCTGCGCGCAACATACATGATAAGTAGCAGTGCGTTCGAATACGTGGGAAAGGGGCAAGAACGATAAAAAGGTTTCGGTTTCATCAATTACAGGGATCTGTTGTAGACAAACATTTACATTTTCTACAAAATTGCTATGGGTAAGCATCACACCTTTAGGGGTTCCGGTAGTACCTGATGTATAAATCAAGGAAGAAACATCACTTGGAAGTACGGCAGCCCTGTGCGCATCGATTGCTGCTCGTTCTTCATTGCTTACCGTTTTGGCCAATACTGTATCAAAACTGATAATTTCGGCTTTGATGTCTGCTGGTACAGCTATTTTTTCGTAATCTTTAAATGTTGGGATAACGTACTGCAGTTCCTGACAGTTGCCGGCCACTTTTAATACTTTCCGCATTAAAAACGGATTGCCAATCAATAAGGATTTGATGCCCGAATCGTTAATGATATAAGCTACCTCATGCTCTGATAAGGTAGGATAGATGGAAACATTAATGGCGCCTAGCTGCTGGATGCCTTGATCGTAGTAAACATATTCAGGCGAATTTTCTATCATAAGGCCCAATCTATCGCCTTTGGCAATGCCTTTTTCTAAAAAGAAGGCTGAAACCGCGTCGGCATTGGCTAGAGTGGTGGCAAAAGATATTTCTTCCCAGCTGGTATTTTTCTTGTGGATTAAAAAAGTTTCTTCGGGCTTATGAATATTTTCTACTACGTTTCGTAATAAGGTTGGGACTGTAGAAAATTCGTTAAATGAGACCATTTTATTGTTTGGTTTGTGTTGAACTCGCAATAATAATGCTTTTGGTTTAATATATCAACGTTTAAATAGGGGCTTAGGTTTTTAGTAGTGTTTTGGATAGACAAATGGGCTATTTAAACAGGATTCCCGAAACCTTGTGCGATTTGATTCTATTGAAATTTTACTTGTTTCTCACTTGTATTGACTACAGCTCCATAAATTTCATATCTTGAATGGATTTATATTTATTTTTTGATTAGAGATTTTTAGATGATGAGATGGCCGATGTTTTTTTGCCTGTTGCTTTTTTGCACTTTTTGCAAGGCCCAATTAGTTCCGCTTAAAAAACAACAATATGTAGATAGTTTAAATGCTATTCTAAAAAGCAAGGTTTCCGATAGCCTTAAAGCCGAAATAAACTTCGATTTATCCAAATATTGGATGTTGGAAGGAGATACCTTAAAGGCGAAATTTCATCTGCAGGAAGGTAAAAAGCTCAGCAATAACTCTCCTTACTTGAGGGCACGTTACATTTATGGCACCGGATGGCTTTACATGAATATAGATAACAAAAAAGCCAAAAGGTATTTTTTACAGGCAGATTCGCTGTTGGCCCAGGTAAAAAACAAAGGCGGCTATCTAGTTAGGGCAGGTCTTTGGCGCAACTATGCCTTAATGGTACAGTTTGAAAACGATGATGAGCAGACGCTTGACATTATGATCAATAAGGTAGTACCCTATACCGAGCTATCTGGACACAAGGGATCTTTAGGCTTGGCCTATGTTAACATTGCGATAGTTTTAGATAACCTTAAGCAACATGAGAAAGCTGCGCTTTACTGGCAAAAAAGCATAAAAATTTACGAAAGCCTTCCTGTAAAAAGTTGGCACAGATTAGCTACCTATATTAATGCAGCTAAAAATAGCATCACACGTAAAAAAAATGCGGAAGCCAAGTTATTGCTTGATAAGAGTAAAGCATTACTTGAAAGTGATAAAACGACTAGCTTTTTTGTGGATTACTGCGAAACTGAAAGCGAATATTTGATAGGGCAAAAACAATACGAAAAGGCGCTTCAGATTTTAGGTGAAGGAATGGCTGTAGCAGAAAAGCTGAAGTTGGATCGGCAAAAAATCGCCATTTTGCAACAAGAGTATAAGGTATTTACCTTACAAGAGAAGCATGAGGCAGCTAAGGGCATTATTCTAAAAATAGTAAAAAATAATGAACGTGACCAAACGACTTTTATAAATGATAAAATTTCAGGTTACTATGATGCATATCAAACATACGATAAACTTAAAAACATACCTGAAGCCTATAAGTGGTTACAGAAATATACTTTTTTAAGAGATAGTGCCAACCAAACCCAACTGAAGGAAGAAATAAGCAAGTTAGAGGTAAAGTTTCGGAGTGCAGAAAACCAAAAAAAGATCATTGAACTCAATTCATCAAATGAAAAGAATAAGCTGAAGGCAAAAAACAATCGCCTAATTGGCCTGCTTACAAGCTTGTTCCTGCTAATTGTAGCTGTATTTGGCTGGTTGCTGTATAGAAAGAGCAAAAAACTGTCGACCCAAGAGGAGTTGAACCATAAACAGGAAATTAAGGAATTGGAGCAGAGAGAGCGGATTAAGGTAACACAGGCCATGTTGCAGGGACAGGAAGAAGAACGCAAAAGAGTAGCCCAAGACTTGCACGATGGGTTGGGAGGAATGCTTGCCGGTGTAAAAATCAACCTGTCGGTGTTCGCCACAAATAACAAAAAAGAGGATAAGGAGAAAACAGACCTGTATGGGATTATCGAGCAATTGGATAAATCTGCCATAGAGCTTCGTCGCATTGCCTACAACATGATGCCCGAAACCCTGCTTAGGTTTGGACTGGAAATTTCATTAAGGGAATTGTGCGAATCCATTATTTCAAATAAGCTTGTTGTTGTTTTTCAGGCTTATGGCATGAATAACAAATTGCTGATCCAAGAGCAGATGAGTATTTACCGCATTGTACAAGAACTATTGGCTAATGCCCACAGGCATGCAAAAGCCACAAAAATGTTGGTGCAGTGCAGCCAAGATGAAGGTTCTTTTTTGATTACGGTCGAAGACGATGGAATAGGTTTTGAGCTGAACTCGGTTCGTTTGGGAATGGGGCTCACCAATATTAGGAACAGGGTAGATTATTTAAAAGGAACTATGGAAATTGTGCCAGGGCATGATCAAAAGGGTACTGTAATTAATATTGAGCTGAAGCTGTCAAAATAAGTACTTTATTTTATAATCAGGGTGTCCTAATTGCCGGTATTAATATTTCTAAAACAGTGGTTTCAAGTAATTTTGAACTCATGGTTTTCCGTGATTTTTCGATTATTTAAGTCTGATTTGCTCCAAATGGCATTTGGCTTGCAAGTAGCATGGTTATGTAAAAAATAAAAACCATTCTATGAAAAACTTGAAACTTAAATTCGGGATTACAAGGCTGATCCCCTTAGCGTTAATTGTGATAGGATTGATGCAGCTTGGCGCCTGTTCTAAAAGCAAGGATATTAATCCAAAAGACGAGGAAATCTTGAACAAGAAGATCAGTGATATTATTCCTCAAAAATACATTGATTCGTTAACCAAACTTGGATTTCAAATCAATACCGGAACAAAGGCCCCAAATGTTGAGGGCGCTTATTTGGTCTCTCCATTTATACTTAAAAGCAGCAATATACCTGGTGATGTAAGCCCTGGATATACTTTCACTCCGGGAAAAGTAAAGCTTTATGAACAAAGCACTAAGGATTTCAGCATAAAAATATTGGGCAAAAACTTTATCAGCACCGCTGATACCAGTATTGTAACTGCTATTAGTGGCAATGGAAATAAGTTTACGGTTTATGGCAAGGTTAAATCTAGTAGGGGAAGCTATTATTCTTATTTTGCTTTTTTAATGTCGGGCGAAAAGGAAGGTAATACTATCAAAAATGCCATAGTAGGTATTCTAAATGTTGATCATTCTCATGGCGCACCTGATGTAATTAAAGAAGGACAGGGACGTGTAGCCTACGATAGCGATAAAGTTTCTGAATCTATAAATTTTGAAAGCAAAACAGCAGCAAAGCAAAATGAAAACTTTTTAAATCTTTCACAAAAAGGCATGCGCCCTCAATAAAAATGTTTGAACATGAAAAAGGCGTGTCAGGAATACCCTGCACGCCTTTTTGCTTTTATTAAGTAATATTAAACAGAAAAACTTTCGCCACAGCCACAAGAACGGCTGGCGTTTGGATTGTTAAAGTTAAAGCCCTTGCCATTTAAGCCATCGGTAAAATCGAGTTCAGTGCCGGCAAGGTATAGGAATGATTTCATATCTAAGGCAATTTTAATGCCCCTGTCTTCAAAAAACTGGTCTCCTGTCTTTGCTTCGTTGTCGAAATCAAGATTATAGGATAACCCAGAACAGCCACCGCCCTTTACAGAAACACGTAAAAAGTAGTCAGAACCCAATTGGGAATCCTGCATAAGGTGGTCAATTTTGCTTTTTGCTTTATCGGTTATGGTAATCATAATAATATCAAGTAGTGAGTATCGAGTAGCAAGATCAAATGTTTACGCTTATTATTACGTCATACACTTTACCTTTTTACATCATTCTCTAGTGATGTGATTTTTCTAAAACCAATGCTTCTAAACCGTTTTTAACACGGTAATCGTTAATTGCCGATTTAATTGCATCTTCTGCCAATACAGAACAGTGGATTTTTACAGGTGGCAATGCCAACTCTTCAACGATGTCCATATTGTCAATTTCCAATGCCTGATCAATGGTCTTTCCTTTTAGCCACTCTGTAGCCAAAGAAGAAGAGGCGATAGCCGAACCACAGCCAAAGGTTTTGAATTTGGCATCGGTAATTACGTTGTTTGAATCAACTTCGATTTGCAAACGCATTACGTCGCCACATTCTGGTGCGCCAACTAAACCAGTACCTACGGTTTTGCTGTCTTTATTTAAAGTACCAACGTTGCGGGGGTTGGTATAGTGATCAATTACTTTTTCTGAATATGCCATGTTTTCTATTCTTAAGTCTCCTTTTGGAGGTGATTTTATTAATTAGTTTTCAATTTACAGTGCTCAGTTGTCAGTTTAGAACTGCAAACCAAAAAACTGTTAACTGGATTAGTGTTCAGCCCACTCGATTTTGCTCAAGTCTACGCCATCTTTAAACATTTCCCAAAGTGGAGAAAGGTCTCTCAGGTGGTTTACGGCTTTCTTGGTATTCTCAATTGCGTAGTCTACTTCTTCTTCGGTAGTAAAACGGCCAAGACCGAAACGGATCGAAGAGTGTGCCAAATCATCAGAAAGGCCTAAGCTTTTCAATACATAAGATGGCTCTAAAGAAGCCGAAGTACAGGCCGAACCAGATGATACCGCCAAATCTTTCATCGCCATCATCAAGCCTTCGCCTTCTACATATTTGAAAGAGATATTGGCTACATGTGGCAAGCGGTGCTCACGGTTTCCGTTTACATAGCTTTCTTCTAAAGTAGTCAATGCGCTTTCCAATTTATCGCGCAAAGCTGATAAACGCGTTGCCTCAGATTCCATTTCTAACCTGCACAGTTCGCAAGCTTTACCCAAGCCAACAATGCCCGGTACGTTTAAGGTACCCGAACGCATGCCACGCTCATGGCCGCCACCGTCCATTTGTGCGGTAACTTTAACTCTTGGGTTTTTTCTGCGTACATATAAAACGCCAACACCTTTAGGACCGTACATTTTATGTGCACTGAAAGCCATCAAGTCAATGCCATCTTCGTTTACGTTCACTGGAATTTTGCCAACAGCCTGGGTTGCATCTGTCATAAACAATGCGCCATGTTTGTGTGCAATTGCCGAAATTTCTTTAATCGGTTGAACCACGCCAATTTCGTTGTTGCCGTACATGATGGTTACCAAAATGGTTTTCTCTGTCATTGCCGCTTCAAGCTCCTGCAAATCGATCAAGCCATCTTCTTTTACGTTCAAATAAGTAACCTTTGCACCTAATTTTTCTAAGTGCTTACAAGTATCCAATACAGCTTTGTGTTCTGTGGTGGCAGTTATAATGTGGTTACCTTTATCTTGGTACATCTCAAAAACGCCTTTAATACCTAAATTATCGGCTTCTGTAGCACCAGAGGTAAAAATGATCTCTTTATCTGTACAACCAATTAATTTTGCTACCTGCTCACGCGCATAATCAACACCCTCTTCGGCTACCCAACCAAAAGCATGGTTACGGCTAGCCGCATTGCCAAATTTATTGGTAAAGTAAGGCAACATGGCCTCAAGCACTCTCGGGTCAAGAGGCGTGGTAGCATTATTATCTAAGTAAATTGGAAGTTCCATCATCTATCAATTGTTATTCAATACACAAAGATACGAAAAAAGTTTTCGAACAATTATAAATAATAGCTATGAACCTATAGGTAAAACCCGCATTTTTACATTTGCTTAACGGTTTACATTGATATGAACAAAATAGAACACATCGGCATTGCCATTAAAGATATGCAACAGGCTTGCAATACCTACGAAAAACTGCTTGGAACGGCTTGTTACAAAACAGAACCGGTAGAGTCGGAAGGGGTGAGTACGGCATTTTTTAAAGTGGGCCTTAACAAGATCGAATTGCTGTCGAGCACCAGACCAGATAGTGCCATTGCCAAGTTTCTAGACAAAAAAGGCGAAGGAATCCATCATATTGCCTTCGATGTGGAAGATATATATGCAGAAATGGAACGGTTGAAAAACGAAGGTTTTACCCTGCTGAATGCAGAACCCAAAAAGGGGGCAGACAACAAACTGATCTGTTTTGTGCATCCCAAAGATAGTAACGGCGTACTGGTAGAGCTTTGCCAAGAAATTAAATAAGGTAAAAGGTAAAATGGAAGATGGAAGAGGTGAGAGGGAAGAAGTGGTGAGTTTATTAGTCACTGGAGAATTGGTTGATTGTCAAATTGCTAATTGAAAACCAACAACTGCTAACTAATAACAAGCAGCAAATAAATAAAAACAAAACGCATGAGCGATACGATCGCATTAATAAAAATAGTAAGTAAGGATTTCGATATAGCCGAAAACCTAAATGAGGAACAGCTCTATAACATCTTAGTCAACTCGTTTGATTATTTGGTAGAAAATGATTTCTCGAAGCTCCTACAGATTCTCTATAGGGCTGATGTAGACCAATACAAGCTCAAGGAGCTATTGGAAAACAGCGAAAATAAAAACTCAGCCGAAGTAATTGCCAAGGCTTACATCGAACGCCAAAAGGCCAAGATAGAAACCTGGAAAAAATACAGCAATTAAAGCCGGTGCAACCTAAATACCCGACGAAAAGTTAGAAGACCTGATAAATTTTGGTGCCGATCTATGTTTGGTGGCCTGTTCAAAAGCATAGGCCATGCCCAAGATCTTTCCTTCTTCGTAAGGCCCTGCAATAATAGACAAGCCTACCGGTAATTCGTAAATCCTGCCCATGGGCAAGGTGATATGAGGCAGGCCAGCCATAGCCGCTGGAGAAGCAAAGTAGAAACCGCTTCCATAATCGCCGTTTAACAAATCAATATTAGATGGAATACCATAAGTAGTGCCTACAATGGCATCGAGATTGTTTTTGGCCATTAAATCAAGAATGGTTTTTCTCGATGAAGTGGTTTTGGCTACTGCTTCTTTATATTCTTTGCTGTTCAGGTCTGGTGCTTTATCGCTGCTTTCGAGGGTTTCCTGCTTAAAATAAGGCATGGCTTTGGCTTCGTTGGCCTTGTTAAAGGCAATTACTTCGCTTAGGCTTTTTGCTTTTGCATTAGATTTGGCCAAATAAGCATTTACACCGTCTTTAAATTCACATTGCAATACGGTAAAGCTTGCGCTCCCTATAGGCCTGAGCTCTTTTAAAAGTTCTATTTCAATAATGGTTGCCCCCAGCTCCTTTAATCGCTCAATTGCATTTTTATAAAGTGCAACAACGCCTTCGTGTCCACTTAGAAATGACTTTTCGATACCGATTTTCTTTCCTTTCAAGGCCTCGGTTTTAAGGAACTGTGTATAATCCTTTTCAGGTTTGCTGTTTGCTGTTGCTTCATCCTTTGGGTCAGTTCCGGTCAATGCAGCAAGGAGCAATGCCGCATCGGTTACGCTTCTGGTCATTGGTCCGGCAGTATCCTGCGTTTTTGAGATAGGGATAATTCCACTTCTGCTGAGCAGACCAACTGTTGGTTTAATGCCTACTACGCCATTATAAGACGCTGGAGCAGTAATAGAACCATTGGTTTCTGTGCCGATTGCAACGACGCATAAATTGGCAGACACCGCTGCGCCAGAGCCAGAGCTCGAGCCACTTGGACTTCTGTCGAGGCAATAAGGGTTTTTGGTTTGTCCACCACGGCTGCTCCAGCCGCTGCTGGGCCTCGATGACCTGAAGTTGGCCCATTCGCTCAAATTGGTTTTGCCTAAAATTACGGCTCCAGCTTCGCGCAATTGTTTGATGATAAATGCATCCTCACTGGCAATGTTGTCTTCCAAAGCCAATGAACCTGCAGTGGTCTGCATCTTGTCGCCAGTATTGATATTGTCTTTTATCAATACCGGTATGCCATGAAGAGGGCCTCTTACTTTTCCATTTTTTCTTTCCTCGTCTAACTGGGCGGCAATAATCAATGCATCCGGGTTTATCTCGATAACCGCATTTAGTTTTGGGCCATTTTTGTCTATTTCGGCTATTCTTTTCAGGTATTTTTTGGTTAACGATTTGGCACTGAGCTGGCCATTTTCCATTTTGTTTTGCAGTTGGCCAATGGTAATTTCGTTCAGCTCAAAATCAGTTGCCAAGGCAGCACTGGTTTCGCTTGAAGGAGAGGGGAGCATGGCGTTTGCAGCAACGCCAACCGTTGATATTAATCCGGCTACTGTGCTTTTTTTAAGGAAATTTCTTCTGTTCATTGTTTGAGGCCTAAGGCTTGGTACGATAAATATAAGTCTAAATCATTTAAGCTTTTGTACAATTTAGAATTTCTCTCAAATTTTAATTGAATTAGTATTGTAAATGAAAAATAAAATTAGGATATTTGCATCCTCTAAAATTAGGGCGAAGAAATTAAAAGACTAATTTGAGACATTCATAAGTAGCGTTGCCAGCAAATTGCAACCTTATTCTTGAAGTTTCATACACATAAAACTTAAATAATATTCAAATGAAAAAAGATTTGCATCCATCAAGCTACAGATTTGTTGTATTTAAAGATATGTCTAACGACTATGCTTTCTTGACAAAATCATGTGTTGACACTAAAGAAACTATTAAATGGGAAGATGGAAATGAATATCCATTATACAAATTAGAGATTTCTCACACTTCACACCCTTTTTATACTGGTAAAATGAAGTTGGTAGATACAGCTGGTCGTATCGATAAATTCAAAACTCGTTACGCTAAGAAATAATTTTAGCTTTAAGCATAAAATAATTGAAAGTCCCGTGCAAATGCCTCGGGACTTTTTTTATTTTTGTAGCTTATGACAATCAATTTATTTGATGACAAGTCTTGGCTTTCGCTAAGGCCATTGACCTTTACAAGGCCGGTGGCAAATTTAAGGATAGGTATCTTAACTATTGCCGAAAAATGGGCAAAATACCTCAATTCCGATTTTGGTTACTTAACGCAACCTTATCTCAGTGCTAAATATCCTGCCCTCGATTCATCGCTTTACATTAACGGCTCGATTTGCCCAGATGAAGCGTTGCTGGAAGCCGTAACGGCGCTCAAAGATGGTGAGGTACTGGTTAAGGGCGAATTGATCATTGCCTATTCTTCATCGGTTTCGATGTTGGAAGTTCAGGTTTTATCGCAACTGAAGCCTATCGCTTTTAATGGAGATTTTATCCATATCGTTTACCCCGAGCAGCTATTTGGCCTCAATCCTATAGAAATAAGAAAAGATTTTGCCTTGCTCACCAAAGGAAGAACATCGGCACAGCTAGATGGAACAAATAGGGTTTTAGGCGATCATATCTTCGTGGAAGAAGGCGTAAAAGCGAGCTGCAGCATTTTCAATACTACTTACGGACCGATTTATTTAGGTAAAAATTCAGAGGTTTGGGAAAGCAGCGCCATTCGCGGTTCTTTTGCGCTGTGCGAGAATTCATCGGTAAAAATGGGTGCCAAAATTTATTCGGGTAGTACCATCGGCCCCAACTGTAGGGTAGGTGGCGAAATCAATAATGCGGTGATCTGGGGCAATTCGTCTAAAGGACACGAAGGTTACCTGGGCAACTCGGTAATGGGCGAATGGTGCAATATTGGTGCAGATAGCAATAACTCGAACCTCAAGAACAATTATGCCAATGTCAAGCTGTACGATTATGAAGCGCAAAAAATGCGGGATACCAACCTACAGTTTTGCGGATTGATTATGGCTGATCATGCAAAATGTGGCATCAATACCATGTTTAACACCGGTTCGGTAGTAGGAGTGAGTGCCAATGTTTTTGGCGCTGGTTTTCCGCCCAACCATATTCCAGATTTTAGCTGGGGTGGCGCGCAGGGCTTCGAAACCTACCGTTTAGAGAAAATGCTGGCTACTGCAGAGAAAGTACTGGCCAGGAAACAAGAGGCACTAAGCGAAACAGACCAAGCGATTTTGGCGCATATTTTTGAAATAACAGAACAATACAGAGGGTTTTAATCCAACAAAACAATAAAGAATTATGAGAAAGAAGATAGTTGCAGGCAACTGGAAAATGAATATGGATTACCAAGATGGGTTATCTCTATTCTCGGAAATCGTAAATATGGTGAGAGATGAAAGAAAAGGCAATCAGATTGCCGTGATCTGTTCTCCATTTATCCATTTGAACAGCTTGTCGCAATTAGCTGGCGGAATAGTTAAAATTGGCGCGCAAAACTGTCACCAAAACGAAAGTGGTGCATTTACAGGCGAGATTTCGGCTAAAATGTTGCAATCGGTAGGTTGCGAATATGTAATTATCGGCCATTCTGAACGTAGACAGTATTTTGCCGAATCGGATGCCTTGTTGGCTCAAAAAACCGATCTAGCCCTTAAAAATAACCTTACTCCAATCTTTTGTGTTGGCGAAACGCTTGATGAAAGAAACAACGGAAGCTATTACCATGTGCTAAAAACCCAATTGGAAAATGGTGTTTTTGGCTTAACCGCCGATGATTTTACTAAGGTTGTATTGGCTTACGAGCCTGTTTGGGCTATCGGTACAGGCTTAACGGCAACGCCAGAGCAGGCGCAGGATATCCATGCTTTTATCAGATCAGAAATCGAAGCCAAATACGGAAGCACTATTGCCGATAATACCACTATTTTATATGGTGGCAGCTGCAATGCAAAAAATGCGCCCGAATTGTTTGCGCAGCATGACATTGATGGGGGTTTGATTGGTGGAGCTTCCCTGAAATCGCGTGATTTTGTAGACATTATCAAAACCTTTAATTCGTAATGGATTATAAACAAGTGGCTTTTCAGTTTAGCCAAATTGAAGAATACCAAAAAGATTTGTTGGTAGCGGCTTTGGGCGAAATTGGTTTTGATACTTTTGAAGATACAGCGGAAGGCTTTGATGCCTTTATTCTGGCCAATCAGTTCAACGAAGCTCAACTGAACGAGGTTTTGGCAGGTTTTGGAGATGAACTTCAGTATACCTATCTGGTAAATGAAATCGAGACCCAGAACTGGAATGAGGAGTGGGAGAAGAACTTTAGTCCGCTGGTGATTACCGACAACTGCTATGTTCGCGCTACTTTCCACGAAGCACAGCCACAATATGAGTATGAAATTGTAATCGATCCGAAAATGGCCTTTGGTACTGGCCATCATCAAACTACGACCATGATGATGCAGTACATTTTGGAAGCAGCTGTTGCCGATCAGTTGGTGCTAGATATGGGAGCAGGAACAGGTATATTGGGTATTCTGGCAGCCAAAAGAGGCGCAAAGCAAATTGTAGCCATCGATAACGACGAGGTTTGTCACCGCAGTACGATCGAAAATGCCGAATTGAACGAGATCAGCAACCTCACTTCATTTTGTGGCAGCAAAGAAGCTATTCCAAACACTGAATTTGATGTCATATTGGCCAATATCAACCGTAATATTCTGCTTGATCAAATTGCTGATTACGCAAGGGTATTAAAAGAGAATGGACGTATTTTCTTTAGCGGCTTTTATGAAAACCCAGACCTGGAGATGATTAAGACGCATTGTGCCGATTTTAACCTGGTTTATATAGACCACAAAAAGCTTGGCGATTGGGTAGCCACTCAATTTGTGAAAAAATAGTTGTAAGGTTGAAATGTTTGAATATTCTAACGTTTCAACTTGCTAACTTTACAACATTCAACATTTAAATATGCGTATACATTTTATCGCTATAGGTGGCAGTGCCATGCATAATTTGGCCATTGCCCTACATAAAAAAGGATTTAAGGTTACTGGCTCTGACGATGTGATTTTCGAACCGTCGAGCAGCAGATTGGCCAATTGCGGACTTTTGCCTGCAGAGATGGGCTGGAATGAATCTGCGATTACTGCTGACCTGGACGCTGTTATTTTGGGCATGCATGCCAGGCTGGATAATCCGGAGCTGTTAAAAGCCCAGGAAATGGGCTTGAAGATCTATTCTTATCCAGAGTATATCTACGAACAATCGAAAGATAAGTTAAGGGTAGTAATAGGTGGCAGCCATGGCAAAACGACCATCACTTCGATGATTTTACATGTGCTTAATTATTACCATCGCGATTTTGATTATTTGGTTGGTGCGCAACTGGCTGGTTTTGATACGATGGTTAAAATAACCGATTCGGCGCCGGTTATCATTATCGAAGGCGACGAGTATTTGGCATCGCCGATAGACCGCAGGCCAAAGTTCCATTTGTACCATGCAAACATTGGTGTAATTAGTGGAATAGCATGGGATCATATCAACGTTTTTCCAACATTTGAGGAATATATTTCCCAGTTTAAAAAATTTATCGAAGCGATACAGCCGGGCGGAAAGTTGATTTATTGTAAAAGTGATATAGAATTAAGAAAAATTGTCGTTAACTCAAACGAAAGTATTGAGCAGGTTCCTTACGGTATTCCGCCACATGAAGTATTAGATGGAGTAACATATATATTGCCTCAACATACCGCTTTAAAGGTGTTTGGCGACCATAATTTGATGAATCTAAATGCTGCTAAATTGGTTTGCAAGGAATTGGGTATCGGTGATGATGATTTTAACCAGGCCATTGCATCTTTTACAGGTGCAGCCAAGCGTTTGGAATTGTTGAACAGTGTAGCACAAACGAACGTATACAAGGATTTTGCACATTCGCCATCTAAGTTAAAAGCCACGATTGATGCTGTTAAGGCACAATTCAAAGACAGAAAATTAGTTGCCTGTATTGAACTGCATACCTTTAGTAGCCTGAATAAAACTTTCTTGCAGCAATATAAGGATACGATGAAAGATGCTGACCAAGCGATTGTTTACATAGATGAAAAAACATTTAGTCAGAAGAAAATGGAACCTCTAAACGAAATAGATGTTCAAACATCTTTTGGTGATGAAAGGATTCTGTTTTTTAACCAGGCATCAAAGTTGGAAGCCTATTTGCGTTCCCTAAATTTTTCTAAAACTAACCTCCTATTGATGAGCTCCGGTAATTTTGGGGGCATGGATTTGATTAAATTGGCATTAGAGTTGAATGTATAGTTATACATAACTCTATTTACCTAAAGAAATCAAATGAACACAATCGGAAAAAACATCAGACAGCTCCGCCAAAAAAAAGGCTGGAGCCAGGGAGAAGTGGCCAAGCGGCTTGATATTTCTATCCCTGCATTTTCGAAAATCGAAACTGGCATTACAGACATCAATATTTCTAGGCTAGACCAAATCGCAAAGCTTTTTGAAGTTTCAACACTGGAAATCATTTCTTACGACGGAAAAGGCGTGCAGGCTATCAATCCGCTCGAAGTGGGCATGTTAAAAGAAAAGCTATCTCATAAGGAAGAGGAAATCACCAAGTTGCAGAAAAAGATCATCGATCTGTATGAAGAACTCAGAAATGTTTCGGCATCAAAGAGTTTTTCTCAAGGTTAAATGCCGCTTGCCAAATGCAGCTCCAGTAGCTTGATGTATGGCAATCATTTTCTCATTAAAATCGCCTACCCACGAAAGTTCTAGTTCCTTATATTGATTTTTTGGTATAACGTACTCTTTTAACTTGATAAAAAGCACGGATTCCAATCCGTGTTTTTGGTAGGCAGATTTGGTACCCATTACAATAGCGCGCATTCTGGTTACACCCACCCAGCGCCTGTAAGCAAATTTCAGCTTCTCTAATAGTCCCAATTTGCCGTCAAGACCTTTAATCATTTGGTTGGCATCTGGAATGATCACCACGAAAGAGGCCGGTTCGCCATTGAAGTAGGCAAACCAAATGAGCTTTTCGTCCATGATTACTTCCATTTGCTTAAAGCTTTCTTCGAGGGTTTCCTGTTTAATAGGTACGAAGTTTTCAAAATCGCTCCAACCATCATTATAGATTTCCATCAGGTCTTTGATGTATTTCTTGGCCTTGCTTTTTTCGAAATGCTCAAAAGTATAGCCTGGCTTGTTGGCTACCCAATTGGCAATTTTGGTAAACCTTTCTGGAAATGGAACCGTAAGGTTAATGTGGTTGGTAAGCTGTTCATAGGCCGTTTCGAAGCCATAGTCGCTAAAGAATTTTTGGTAATAGGGCAGGTGATAATTCATGCCATAAGAAGGTGGGGTAAAGCCTTCTACCAATAGCCCCCAGAACTGATCATTTTCGCCAAAGTTAATCGGACCTTCCATTACTTTCATGCCTTTGGAAAGCAACCAGTTTTTGGCGGTGTCAAATAATAGAAAGGCAGCTTCTTTTTTGTTGATGCATTCGAAAAAACCCATCCCGCCAGTTGGCAATTCGTATTGATGTGCTTTTTTCTCGTTAATGAAAGCTGCCACGCGGCCAATGGTTTGGCCCTGCTCGTTTACCAGGATCCATCTTGTACACTGGCCATGCTTAAAGAATGTGTTCTGCTCTTCGTCGAATATTTTTTCTATGTCTTGATCCAGCGGACGGATCCAATTTAAATCATCCTTATAGATGCTTGCTACAACATTTAAAAATTCTCTTTGCGTTCCTTTGTCCTTAACGGGTACAATCTTCATTTGCTAGGGGTAATGGATTTAAAATAAAAAGCACCCTAAAAGGATGCTTTTAAATATAAGATTTTAATCTAATTAATATCTGTCATCGTCGTCGTCATCGTCGTCAAAACTTTCGAAGGTGTCTAAATCATCCAACGGCATGTCAAAGTCGTCGTCATCTTCTTCGTCTCTGACATCGCGATCTTGGATATCATCGTCTTCTTCATCTTCATCTGATTCCTTTTTGCTAGACATCGGCTTGTTCATTGGGTTTTTCTGAATAGGTTTTTTTGGCGTTTTCATAACACAAAAAATATTAATTGTCGGAAAGTTTTAACGTTTACTCTAAATTACAAAAAATCTTTTTAAATAGAAAGAAACCTGTTTTTTAGAATTTTATTTACTTCAAAATTAATATAAAATCGTGCTTTCTGAAAGTTTTTTTGAATTTTTTCAGGGCTTGAAATGCAAGGAGTTAACTGCTGGTTTTCTGTTGCCGAAGAGATAGGAGATTGCTTATAAAGCAAAAAAGCGTCTCGATTTTTTCGGGACGCTTTTAACACACAAATGAAACCTGAATTGAGATATAGTTTTAGGTTAGGTTAAAAAATATCTTTTGTCAATCCTATAAGAACGCTTTTATAACAAACCCTTCTGGGTTGTTGAATATCTTATAACAAGTTTAATGCTATTCGGACAATGATTGGAGAATATTTAGTGAGTGGTATGAATAATTGAGTAAACGGTAAAATTTACTTCAAAGGAACCAAAATAGTAATAGAAGTGCCGCTTTCTCCATTCTGTTCTATATACAGTTGTATAGGTTTTGCTTCAATTTTGTTCAATAAATTGATCCTTTCCTTGGTGAGGGTCATGCCTTTGCTTTGGTGCGTGCCATTCTTCTGCTGCAAGGAGTTTTTAATGCCTACTCCATCATCTATTATCTTTATGCCCAAATAATCGTCATCCTGTTGGGTAATACTGATGGTTACTTCTCCACCTTCTTCCTTTGGCATAATGCCGTGCCAAATGGCATTCTCTATATAAGGCTGCAAAAGCATAGAAGGAATAAGTGTTTCTTCCTTATCAATTTGTTGGTCTAACTGGATGCTGTAAATGAGCTTATCTCCAAAGCGGTTTTTCTCCAAGCTGAGATAGAGGTTGAGGTATTCGATTTCTTCTTCTAAATTGATATAGCTCTTGGTACAGATTTCAAGGTTTTTTCTAATCAGTCTTGCAAAGCCGGTAAGCACCTTATTGGCCGATGAGGTATTTTTGGTATTGATGTAATGCTGAATGGAATTCATCACATTGAATACAAAGTGGGGGTTCATCATGGCTTGCAATGCCTGCTGTTCCAACATCAATATCTTGTTCTTCAGTAATAATTGTTCTTGTTCCTTGTTTTTCTGCCTTTTGGTAATGCTTACGGTTATGGCATATAAGAGATAGCCACCAATTGCCAGCATCAAAAGAAAGAACCACCAGGTTTGCCAAAAATGTTTTTCGAGCACAAAACTGATCTTCGCAGGCGCGCTCCAAGGACTGTCCTGGGTCTTCGCGCTTACCTCAAAGCAATAATTGCCCGGTTCGAGCGAAGAAAGCTCCAAGCGCCTGTTTTTGGTTTCAGACCAATTGGCATCAGGTTTTAGCCTATACCTGTATAATATCTTTCTATTTTTAAAATCGATGGCGCTGTAGTTAAAAGTAATGTTGCGCTCATCTGGCTTTAGCGTAAAACTGGGCGAGCTTAAATCGAGTACTTCTTTGTTATTGAGTGCCGAAGAAATATAAACTTTCGGGGCTTTGGTTTGTGCCGCCCTTTGGTTGTGGGCAAAATAGACCAAGCCATTATTGGTGGCGAAATAAGCGGTATCTGCATCAATATATAGGTCGTTTAAGTCATCAGACAGGAGATCGTTTGCATAATCGAAAGAGTTGATGCTAAACTTGTTTCCGGCAGTGGCAATGCGTGTAATGCCTGTATTGCTAATCGCCCATAAATAATTGTCTTTTACAAATAACCTATTGATGATGTTGTTGTTGAGGCCATCTTTTTGGGTAATGCGTTTAATGACCTTACCGTTTTGAAAAATGACGATTCCGTAGCCATCTGTTGCCATGGCCAAAGCGCCATTGGGCAATTCCTTAATATCGTTGATCCTTTTGGTCAACAGCGATGCTCGTTCATAATATTTATTGAGCACGCCTTGGTTGAATTCGGAAAGCCCGCTTACATTAGAAAACCATAGGTTTTGTGCCCTGTCATAAAATACGCGATAGGAGCGGTCTTTAAAATAGTCTTGTTCTTCCTTATAGTTTAAAGAAGAGAACTCGAGTTTGTGCTTGCGGTCGTTCACAATCACCACGCCAGATGATAAAGAGAGGGCCAGTTTGGCACCGGTGTCAATACTGAAATTCTTGACTACAAATACCGAATTATTGGTTTCCTTAAGGTAGCGGATAGCCTTTTGTTGCGGATAAGTTGAAGGAATAGTTCCCAAGCCATAATCGGAGGCAAAATAAGTGGTATGGTTCTTTTCATCAACCATTAATTGCTTAATGTTATTGTATTTTTTCTTATCGGGAATGCTCAATTGCTCAACGGTTTTCGATTTGAGGTTCATGATGTTGAGCTCGCCATTGTTCATGCCCAGCCAAAGCCTTCCTTTTTCATCTTTGGTTACGCTTTTTACCACTTCATTGCTTAAACCCTGGTCTTTGTTGATGATGTATAATCTTTCTCTTGAAGCGGGCAAGCGATAAACACCGTTTTTAGTGGTAAACCACATGTTATGGTTATGGTCTTTGATCACCTGATTTACATCGACATTCTTTAAAAGCTGCTTGGTCTTTCCATCGTAGTCTATAACGTAAACACCACTGTTATTGCTGAGCCACAGCTCATTGTCGTTGGCATAGATATAGCCCGGACTATTGTTCAGCAGTTCTGGGTCAACGCGCAGCACTGGCCTGCTCATGGCGCCAGATTTGATGTTTAAACCATCCTTATTTAAAAAGTAAACCAGTTTTTCTTTGGTTAACGAAAGCGTTTTATAAGATAAAGGCAGAAAATTGTCTTCTATCAATACAAAATTGTTCCTGATGTACAGAAAACTCGCTGTAGTACTGTAGGCCCAAATATTACCATGCAGGTCTTCGTAAATAAAAGCATTGGCATATTGTTTCTCCATATTGGGCGAGCTGTATTTGAAAAGCGATTCGCCATCCCATACGCCAATAATGTTTTTGTTGGTGCCAAACCAGATCCTGCCTTTGCTGTCTTCGAAAAAAGAAACAATTACCGCATTGAAATTGAGTTTTTTCAGTTGTTTATCATTATCTGGATTGTAGATCTTGCCATTATAAAAGTAGCTCAGCTGCCCGTTGAGCGAAAGGAACCAAATCCTTCCTTTTTTATCCTCCCTTAATTGGAGCACCTGGTTATCGGGCAGGCCATCATCAACAGAAAAATTCTCAAACATGGTACCGTCAAAGCGACTTACGCCAGCATCGGTAGCAATCCAGATGTAGCCTTTTTTATCTTGCAGGGTATAGTAGCAATTGTTGCTGGGCAGTCCGTTTTTGGTGGTGTAGTGGGGCAGATAGGCTGTTTGGGCAACAGCTTTTACATTGGCGAAAAGAAACAGGGCCAAGCCGGCAAAAAGCAAATGCAAATAGGTTCTAGCTCTCACTTTGGATGTTAGTATAGGCTTTAATGGCATCGAAAAAATCGCTTGCCCTTCTGCGTGATACGTTGATGGCTTCGCCGTTGGTCAATACTACCTGCAGGCCATTTTTAGAATTGTATTCTTTTACATATTTGAGGTTAACAATACTCGATTTATGGATACGCACGAAGCGTTCTTCGGGCAAAATTTCCTCATATTCCTTTAAAATTTTAGAAACTGCGATTTTTTCGAGGTTGTTAAGGTGAAAAACCGAGTAATTGCTATCCGCTTCGATGCGTATGATTTCGTCTATATCAACCAATCGATAACCTTGTCCGCTGGGCAATGTTATTTTTTTAATGGCAGAGCGCTCGCTCAGGTCGCTGGCCAGGTTTTTAAGGCTTTCGTTGCGGTTGTTTTCGGCCTTGTTCATTTTGATGTACTTGGTGGCTTTTTCTACAGCCTCCTTCAATTCGTCGATATCAATGGGCTTGAGCAAGTAATCGAGGGCATTTGCCTTGATGGCTTTAAGGGCATATTGATCGTAAGCTGTGGTAAAAATAACCGTAGCATTGGCATTTTGGGCCTGGGGGATAAGTTCGAAACCGTTTTCGCCGGGCATGGCAATGTCTAAAAAAATCAAGTCTACACTATATTGGCTCAGCAAGGCCCTGGCATCGTTTACCGACTTGGCAATACCCATAATATTTACATTTTCGCAGTTTTCCTGAAGCAGGAAATAAAGCGAGGAACGTGCAAACTCTTCATCATCAACTATTATCGCATTGAGCATAGGTCAGTTTTAATAGGGCTTAATTTATCAAAAATAGCAGGAAATAGGAAATATTATGCGGTTTAAAATCCAAGGGAGTTCAACTTGCGTATGTTAACTCAAGACCTAATTAATTGAACCTTAAACTTAAATTTCATTCTTATGGAAAATTTGAACGAACAAAATGTGTTGCAGGAGGAAAGCAATATTTTGGATGCCAAACTACAACGCCGTTCTTTTCTGCAATATGCAGGGGCAAGTGCGGCCGCTTTGGCGCTTGTAGCGGCAGGCTGTAAAAAAGACAGGGGATACCAACCCGTTGGCAGTGGCGTAACGCTGGATTTTAAAGATGATACCGGCGTATTGAATTATGCCTATGCCTTAGAACAGCTGGAAGCGGCGTTTTACATCCAGGTAGCTTCAAATCCGCCTTCTGGCTTTACTACTGCTCAAAAAAACTATTTCCAGGATGTACAGTTTCATGAAATTGCCCACCGCGAATTCTTTAAAAAAGCTTTAAGCGCTTCGGCAATTGGAAGCTTGGAAGTGAATTTCTCTTCCATCGATTTCACCAGCGCAAGCAGCGTATTGGGTGCAGCCAAAACATTTGAAGATTTAGGCGTTGCTGCTTATAATGGAGCTGGCGTGAGGTTAACCAATGCTGCTAATTTAGTAATTGCAGGCCAAATCGTTTCTGTGGAAGCACGTCATGCAGCTTGGGTAAGAGATCAGATTTCTAATGGAAGCTTTGCCGATTTGGCGAGCCTCAGTGCTTTTGGTGCTGTTAACGCCAATGGTTTAGATGGCGCATTAACTCCTGATAAAGTTTTGGCTTTGGCTAAACCGTTTATCAAAACAAACATCAACGTTATCAATCTTTAAAACCTAGAAATCATGAACATTGTAAACATATTAGAAGAAATTGAAAAAGTTGACGGCGAAATCTATGAGAGACTGAGCCCGAGAAGAGCAGCCATGAAGGATTTTTTCAACATGGGAAAGAAAATATCTTTAGCGGCCCTTCCATTAGCTTTAGGTTCGATGTTTCAAAAAGCATACGGACAAACTAATCCGAGTAGCGTAAACGACGTTTTAAACTTTGCGCTATCGTTAGAATATTTAGAATACCATTTTTACAACCATGCGGTAGCTGCTGCACCAGGCTTAATTCCTACAGGGGCACCGTTAACGGCTATCACCACCATTCGCGATCATGAGAAAGCGCATGTCGATTTGTTGGTTACCGCCTTGGGTGCAAATGCCAGAACACCATTGGCTTATACCGATTTTGATTTCACGGCTGGAGGTACATTTGGAGATGTATATACCAATTATTCTACTTTCTTAAAAGTAGCCACGGCTTTCGAAGATACAGGGGTGAGGGCTTATAAAGGACAGGCACCTATTTTAAAAGGCATGCCAGTTTTAACAACCGCATTGCAGATCCACTCTGTTGAAGCCCGTCATGCATCGCATTTGCGCCAAATGACAGCTGCAAATTTAGGCGTGGCCTTAAAGCCTTGGATTAGTTTGGGACCGAATGGAATCTCAAATGATACTGGTGTAACTGCTGCAGATGGAGTTTATGCGGGTGAAAACAATACGGTACAGGCTAATGTAGAAATTACCGGTATTGGTGGTTTTAGCGGAATTACCAAAGCCGCTGCCGCAGAATCATTTGATGAATTTTTAACAGGCGCAGCGGTAAAAAATATTGCCAACCTATTCATCATCCCAAGCAAAAGATTGACCTAGAATAATTGTTAAGTTTTTTATTGGTTTTAAGTTGAAGGGGAGAGGCTATCAGTCTTTCCCCTTTTCTATTAATAGGTGATGACCTGTTCTTCCAAATGAGCTGGCAGTTCGCGGTAATTGTATTTTTGTCCGCGGAGCTGAGGCTCAAAACCAGCTTCTCTAATGGCGCTCTGAATGCCATTTGCCGTAAAGCGATGGGGTGCACCGGCAGCCGATACCACGTTTTCCTCGATCATGATCGATCCAAAATCGTTGGCACCTGCATGAAGGCACAATTGTGCTACAGCCTTGCCTACGGTAAGCCAGCTGGCCTGTATATTTTTAACGTTTGGCAACATGATCCTGCTCAAGGCAATCATGCGCACATATTCGTCGCCGGTTACGTTGTTGCTAATTCCCCTTAAGCGTTTTAAGAGGGTGCCATCGTCTTGAAAAGGCCAAGGAATAAAGGCCAAGAAGCCATTGGCTTCAGCCGGTTTTTCGCTTTGTACTTCTCTAATCCATACCAAATGTTCAAAACGCTCTTCAATGGTTTCTACATGGCCAAACATCATGGTGGCCGAAGTAGTGATGTCAAGCTGGTGGGCGGCGCGCATCACATCCAGCCATTCCTGGCCCCCACATTTGCCTTTTGAAATCAGTCTTCTAACCCGGTCGTTTAGGATTTCTGCACCTGCACCAGGCAAAGAATCCATGCCGTTAGCTTTGAGTTCTTTTAGCACTTCGGTATGCGAAATACCTTCTAATTTGGCTACGTGCGCAATTTCTGGCGGACCTAAGGCATGCAGTTTCAGGTCTGGATAAAGTTCTTTGAGCTGCTTAAACAAATTGGCATAAAAGCTCAGGCCTAAATCGGGATGGTGCCCGCCTTGCAGCAAAAGCTGATCTCCGCCCAAGCGAAAAGTTTCTTCTATTTTAACCTTGTAGGTTTCGATATCGGTAATATAGCTTTCGTCGTGGCCCGGCCTGCGAAAGAAATTACAGAATTTACAGTTGGCAATACATACGTTCGTGGTGTTTACGTTACGGTCGATCTGCCAGGTAACCTTGCCACTTGGAACTTGTATCTTTCTCAATTCGTTGGCTACATAAGCCAGTTCGGCTGTAGTGGCATTATGGTATAAAAAAACGCCTTCTTCTTTGCTTAAGAAATCGAATTTTAGCGCCCGCTGTAATAAATCGGCAGTATTCATAACACAAAGATAATTAAAAGGGATGTAAGGTGGGTGTAAAATTAGTCCATAGTCTTTTAGTCGATGGTCCATAGTCGGGAAGTCTGAAGTCGATAGTCCATAGTTGATAGTCTATTGTCTGGGGGCTTAGCCAAACATCATTGCAAGCCTGCGAAGCAATCTCTTAGACGGCTTGTCATCCAGAACGCAGTGAAGGATCTATTTCTAGACAGATACTGGATCGGTATCAAGCATGACGAGTCCATGAACGAACCAATAAGCAGTTTTTAGTTTGCGATTAGCAATTTAACATTATACCAATGAACAAATGATAACAATGAACCGAATTTATCATAAAACAGACACATCTTCTTTTTTACCTTATCCATCTTGCCTTTTTCTCTATATTTACGCTCCTTAAAAAATAATATGGTAGATTTTAATCGTTTTACGCTGTCGAATGGCTTAAAAGTGTTGGTACATGAAGACGACACCACACCAATGGCAGTATTGAATATTTTATATGATGTAGGGGCAAGGGACGAAGAAGAGGGAAGAACAGGCTTTGCCCATTTATTTGAGCACCTCATGTTTGGGGGCTCGGTTAACATTCCAAGCTACGACGAGCCTTTGCAACGCGTAGGTGGCGAAAACAACGCTTTTACCAGCAACGACATTACAAACTATTACATCACCTTGCCTGCAGCTAACCTAGAAACAGCCTTTTGGCTTGAAAGCGATAGGATGCTGAGCTTGGCTTTTTCTGAAAAGAGCTTAGATACCCAACGCAATGTAGTGATGGAAGAATTTAAGCAACGATACCTTAACCAGCCTTATGGCGATGTTTGGCTTAAACTGAGACCGTTGGCCTATCAAAAACATCCCTATCAGTGGGCAACCATTGGCCAAGACCTGGCACAGATTGAAACTGCGCAAATGGCCGATGTAAAAGCCTTCTTTAAAAAACATTACAATCCCCAAAATGCCATTATGGTAGTTGGTGGCAATGTGAAAACCGAAGAAGTAAAAAAGCTGGCCGAAAAATGGTTCGAGCCTATTCCTGCCGGCGATAAATATGTAAGGAATTTACCTCAGGAGCCCGAGCAACTAGAAGCCAGAGCCTTAACGGTGAATGCCAATGTGCCTCTAAATGCCATTTATATCGCATTTAAAATGTCGGCAAGATTGGATTCGGATTATCAGGTTTATGATTTGCTGTCTGATATCCTTTCTCAGGGCCAATCTTCGCGTTTGTACAATAGCCTCCTTAAAGAGCAAAAGCTGTTCAGCGAGATCAATGCCTACATTACCAGTAGCCTAGATGAAGGCTTGTTTGTGGTTGAAGGTAAACTGGTTGCCGGTGTAGCCATGGAAGATGCAGAAAAAGCCATTTGGAAAGAACTGGAAAAAATAAGCCAGGAACAGGTGAGCGAAGAAGAGCTGACCAAGGTAAAGAACAAATCCGAATCGATTATGGTATTTGCCGAAATGAACTTATTGGATAAAGCCATGAATTTGGCTTATTACGAACTTTTAGGCGATGCAGCTAAGCTGAGTACCGAAATAGACAAGTATTTGGTGATTACTGCCGAACAGCTTCAACACGTAGCTGCCCAAACTTTTGTTAAAGAAAAATCGTCTACCTTATATTATTTAGCCAATGCTTAACCGTACCACAGCGCCTGATTTTAAGCAGGTTACCGCTATTCATTTTATTGATCCTAAAACACAGCAGCTGGATAACGGCATTAAAGTATTTACCATTAATGCGGGCAAACAGGAATTGGTTAGGATCGAATTCATCTTCGAAAACGTAAACTGGGACCAGAGCAAGCCATTGCAGGCTGTAGCGGTAAACGGTTTGATCAATAATGGAACCAAAACATTGTCGGCTAAAGAAATTGCCGAAAAGGTAGATTATTATGGTGCTTTTTTACAGACTGAATATGCTGCAGATCAAACCACGATCACGCTGTATAGCTTAAACAAGCATTTAAAAGCCGTTTTGCCCATTGTTTGGTCAATCATTAACGAAAGCATTTTTCCAAAGCACGAGCTTGATATTTACATCCAAAACCAAAAGCAGCGCCTACAGGTTAATTTGCAGAAGAATGATTTCTTGGCAAGAAAGACCTTTGCCAATGCTATTTTTGGACAAACTCCTTATGGCGTTGATATTACGCTCGAAGATTATGACGCCTTAACGCAAGCTGAATTACTCAGCTATTTTAAAGTGGCCTACCAGCCCTATAATTGTACGATTGTGGCCGCTGGTAAATTTGAAGACCATGAATTTGCCTTATTGAACCAGGTTTTCGGTGGGACATGGGAAAACCAAGGATCTTCTATTGTAAATGATTTTAGCTTTGATGCGGTAAATGGTCAAGAAGTTTATGTAGAGAAGGCAGATGCTTTACAATCCGCTATTCGTATGGGTAATTTGAGCATTACGCGTAAGCACAAGGATTTTCCAGGCCTGCAATTGCTTAACTGTGTATTGGGTGGTTATTTCGGCTCGCGTTTAATGACTAACATCCGCGAAGACAAAGGCTATACCTATGGCATCGGATCTGGAATTGCTTCGCTAAGACATGCGGGCTATTTCTTTATTGCCACGGAGGTGGGAACAGAAGTTTGTGCAAGCGCGCTAAATGAAATAGAAAAAGAAATCAACCTGTTAAAAACCGAACTGATTAGCGAAGAAGAGTTAGGCTTGGTGCGCAACTACATGTTGGGTTCTATGCTGGGCAGTTTAGAAAATGCTTTTTCGCATGCCGATAAGTTTAAGAATATTTATTTCTCTGGCCTGGGCTACGATTATTACGATAGGTATATCCAGACCATAAAAACAATGGGTGCCGAAGAACTAAAAGACATTGCGAATGTTTATTTAGACTGGAACGCCATGATCCGAGTGGTAGTGGGCAAGAAATAATCTATTGTTAGCTTAAAGTTTTTATGAATATCATCTCTCAAGAAGACCCAAAATATACCTATAAAATCAATCCCGACCTTGCTGCAATAGATTGGGATTACGTGATCTCGCTGTTTTATAAAATAGAGTGGAAGCACCGCAAAGCAGCAGAAATAGCGGCCGCTTTTAAAAACAGTACCACTACGCTTTTTGTATTCGATGAAGATAAAATCATCGCTTTTGGCAGGGTGGTAGGCGACGGCAGGTATTATGCAATGCTGGCCGATATTGTAGTTGATCCCGATTACCAAAAACAGGGTCTGGGCAAATACCTAGTGACAACGCTCAACAACCAGTTAGAGAACTACCACTTTGTGAATTTAAGCGCCGCGCCTGGTGCCGATGATTTTTATAAAAGCATGGGCTGGAAAAAACAGACAACAGCTTTCATTTGGCCACAAGGTCCCAAACAGTTGAGGCAACATTGCGAGGCCGAATAGTTAGGTGTAATTAGGAAGAGAAGCTTTTGCTTCGTTCATCATAAAAGGTCTGGTCCTGCTCCTGATGGTGTGCTTTGAGGTACTCGTCTCTCACTACTTTGGCGGTTTTGTGTTCCTTGGTGTGGCTCCATCCGGGAGGCATGAAAATGTACAGGAATTTGTTTTTTAGTCCGGGAGCACGCCAAACATCCTTGGCTAAGATGATGATTTCACCAAAATAGGCATCTAGGAAGCTGTTTTTTTTCATCTCTCGGGTAATGCCGTATTCGATATTAATGGTTTTGTCTTCCTCTTGGTAGGTTTTAAAAATACGGTCCCAAATAGGCAAGAGGTTACAGAAATTGGTGTCCATGTATAAAGGGTTTTTAGCATGGTGTACCCGGTGGTGCGAAGGAGTAAGGATAATCTTGTTGAGAAAGCCAAAACGACCGTCTTTGGATACATTTTCTCCGATATGGATAAAAGAGCCCCAAGTACCATCAATAAACATAATCAGAAACAGCAAAGCAGGACTTACCCCTAATAATATGCAGACGGTTGTTCGGATCAGGTCAGCATAAGGCGCTTCGAGGAAAAAATGGGCAAAATTAACCGATAAGTTCATGGTTTGCGGCGCATGGTGGGTAGAGTGCAGGCACCAGAATAACCTTACTTTATGGGCCAAAAAATGATAGATAAAATGGCCGAATTCCCATACAATATAGCCGTAGATAAGTCCATACCAGGTGATTTCGAGGCTAAATGGGGCAAACCTACCAAACAGTCCGATGCAAATGGATACCATGCCTATAGAAATGATCCTGCCCACCAAAGAGTTGAGTACTAAAGAGAAGAAAGAGATACGGTAATCTACCAGTTTAAATCTACGGTAAAGCAACATCCTGATGATCTCGAATAAGAGCAAAAAAGGAATGATAGGGCCAATCAAAGCTGTTGTGCCTTTCCAGGTAAGGAATTGGCTGTAATCGTTTGTGCTTAATAGCTTTAAAAAATCACCAAGGCCAAAAAAGCCAATGAGCCAATCTTTGACCCCAATAAAAAAGTTTTCCATTTGGTTAGAGGTATTTGTAAAATTAAATTTACGGCAATTCTATAAATTTTCCAAAAACGTTTTAGTACGGTTACACTGCATAAAAAATCCCGCATCTTTTGAATGCGGGATTTTTTTATGGTGTTTTAGCCAAAACAGCTTTCTGTTTGTCGGCCTGATAGATCTTTTTGTAAAAATCGACCAGTTCATTGTATTTTTCTGGCGGAAATTTTTTAGCTGACATCGTTTGTGTACGCGTGTAGGTAATGGTATTGTCTTTGGTGACGAATTTTGCAGTATAAGTTCCAAATTCAGAGCTAATGCTGATGTCTTTTGGGATAAACTCTACCTTGTAAGATTTAGGCAAGGTAAAGTTGATTTCATCTAGATCTTCATAACTGAATGGAACGGCAAAATAGGTTTTTCTGCTGTCTAGCTTTGCCGGAACACTTTCCCTGCGGTTCACCAGGTTTAAGGTTAAAAATGCCTTATCTCCACCTTTGCTCAGCAATTGATTACTTTTTAGATTAATGTCTTCTGTCATTACAGGAAGCATTTTATTGGCCTGTTCGTATTTGAATGAAACCAATTCGGCACCAGGGATATCATTGCTCTCTATGATTCTTTTTCTCTGTTCGGTTGGCTCTATCAATAGCATACTTAAATAGCTCTCAAATTGAGCATTGCCATAAGTGGCTTTGATAGCTATATTGGCTGTTTCATCATCCGCAAAACTTATTTTTGTTTTCCTGTTCTGAAAATTGTCTTTCGAGTTGTAAATAGGGGTATGTACCAGCTTTCCGCCATCTTCGGTAACCATCAGTACATCTCTATCGGAATTGTCAAAACCGATAAAGCCCATTGGCATGTGCTGACTAGTGCATTCTAAAAATGTAGTGTCGTTTGGCAATGGTACTGATAAAATCATGTGGTTGGCCTGCCCCATGCTAGAATAGGTTGGATTTAAGCCTGGCATGCCATTTCCGATCATAATAAGGTTAGATTTGATGCCCACTTCGTTGAGCAAGGCTTTCATATAATTAGATAATGCTTTGCAGTCGCCATAATTTACTTGAGCCACTTTTTCTGCCAAAATTGGTTTAAAGCCACCAATACCCAGTTGTACGCTTACATACCTAGTGTTTTGTTGCAGGTAGCCGTACAAAATTCTCATTTTGTCTTTTGGCGTTTTAGCATCTTTGGTTAAGTTCTGAACCATCTGCTTGGTAGCAGGAGGGAGGTTATTGCCATTTTCGTTCAACTTATAAATCCATGCTCCAAAATTCTTCCAATTGTTAAAGTTGCCCTGGCTGCCATCGTACTCGAATTCATTGGGCGAAACCTTTACCCAATCTACCACGTTGTCAAAGCCCGTGCTGAAAGGTTCGTTGCTAATGGCAGGTATATTGGCACTAGCCCATTTATAAAGGGTTTTGTCGCCATTTTTTGTCGAATCGGTTTTTAGGTTGGGACTAGCCAAGTATCTTAATTTAACCGAAGGGTTTTTCTGAAGTGTGTATACTGATTTTTCCGTAGAAATGCCATAACCTTTTATCGATCGCCAAGAGGGAAAAGACAAAATACCCTTATAATCCTGGCTGTAGCTATATTCGATAGTATAGGGATAAGTGGTACTGTAAAATTTTAAAAGCTTAAGGCGATTGTCTTCAAAAATGGAGTAGTCAGAAACCATGCTCATGTCTTTGATGTCGGACGATTTATATTCTCTTATCTTTTTGCCACTGGCATCATAAAGTATCGCCTTAATGTTGTAAATGTTTGAAAACTTATCATAGCCTTCGGCCATTTCGGCAAAATCATCTCCAGCTTTATTCAATACGGTGATGGCAATTTTGTAATCCAGTTGACCAGAGCTAATGCTTTTGAAATCAAAAAACTGTTCTTCGGTACGCACAACTGCAACCGCGTCTTTGGTTAAGCTGGGGTAAATTTTAGATGCATCGTAATTGCCTTGGGCATAACTGGACACACTAAGCAATGTGCATAAAAGGCTGGTTATTGTTTTTTTCATCTGTTAAAGTTTGTATTCAGCTACGATGAAGCTGCCATGATTTTAATCATTTCTATAGGTGATTATAAAACCGTGGCGGTTTCATTAGGCTTTCTTTTTGAAGACAATCTGTTCTGCTTGTTTCTGAACGATGGCTTTAAACAATTCTTTCAGGTCAAAATATTCTTCAGGACTATAAATAGATTGGGGAATATCGATCATGCTTTTTACCATTAAGGTCTTGCCTTCGCTAAAATAGCTCATGGTAAAAGACCCCTTATTGTCTGGCAGTTTATAGGTGATGCTTTTTGGCAATTTATCTACTTCATAATCTTCTGGAAAGCTTACCGTAATACGATAGTTTTCCTTCATTGGATAGGCAAAATCAACCGGGAAAAGACGTTCTTCATGTTTGAACATATTTTCTTTGGTGCGTTCGTACAAAAGAGGGGTAAAGTAAATCAGGTTTCCGGCTTCCTCCACGTTGTCCTCAATGGTTACGTCCATAGATTCCGTTAAAAGTTCATCCAAGTTGTTAAGGTTGTCTATTTTGTAATTTGCCAGTTCGAGGCCGTTTTTGTTCTTTTTAAAGTCTTTTAAAAATTCGGTCTCGTTATTGGTAGTTCTGTATTTGTCTCTTAAATGCAGGGCAGCATAGCCTCTGGCATATTGGCTCACTTTTCCTTTCAGCTTGTTTTCCTTATCGAGTACCAAGGTGTAGTTAAACACTTTTTCGCTTGGGGCATTGGCTTCGGTCGGAATCCATATCCCAAAATTCTTTTTAAGGTCGATGGCAAAACCTTGATGGTTAAGGTTGTCGTCGGCTATCATACCCAAAGGCAGGTCTTTGTTGGTGGCATCGAGCAATACGTTTTTATTGTCGATCACTGTAGCAACAATCACGTTATTGAATTTAGATACAATCGGGTAGCCCGGATGTGTACCATTATCGCGAGTGCTCAATAAAACTGCATATGATTGGATTTTGGCTTCGTTAAGCAGGCTCAGTAAACTCAGGTTAAGATCGGCAGAGCTTCCCGATTTTTTCTCGAAAACAGCCTTTGGATTAGTGCCTGTAGTGTAGATATTGTAATCGTCATTCCATTTAAGATTGTTTTTTACATAATCGAAAATGAGTTTCGTCATGGCTAGCGTATCTTTTTCGCCTTTCAATATTCCTGGCAAAACAGATTTGGCATAGGAGTTTTTCCCTACAAATCCGCCAAAATTTTCATCCTGCGCCAAGCCATTTACAATCTTTGGCCAGGTGCCGTTGTAATCTCTGACCATTTCGCCAGGAAAACGGGTCATCTGCAATTCAAAATCGATTGACGGCCTATAATCATCTAATGTGGTAATGTAGGCTTCATCTTTTAATGCAGGTACATTTTCCAGTACATACTGATCGTACATGGCCGATGAGCTGAGGCCGGTTACGTAATTTGCATTGATGCTTTCGTGTTTGGTTTGATTTACTTTGAGGTAGCCGTTAAAATTGGTTTTATAAACCAAGTATTCGGGTATTTTAACATTGTACTCCGTGTAAAGCGTAGGTACTTCACTCTGAAAGCTCCAGCCACGCAGGTTAAAGATAAAATCAGACTTGATGGTATACTTAAACTCAATGATAGAGCCTTCTTTTACGTTTGGCAGGGCAAACTTTTTATAGGTATAATTCTTATTCAGTTCTTCGGTAAACTTTGCATCCTTGGTGAGTTTGCTGGTTACCATTTTGCCATCAACCATATTATAGGTTGCCGCATCCATATTCATGAGCGTTTCTTTTGAATTGCTGCTGCTGCGGTATAAACCGATCTTGTAGTTGGCCAAATCGTAGCCGTTTTTATTGAGGATCTTATAACGTACGTGTTTTTCATATACATAGACAAAACCACCGCCAGAGGATACTTCAAAATAGCAACTGCCTACGTCAAACAGTTTTACGGCTGCTGCTGCGGTATCGGCACCGGGTGCCTTGGCATTGAAATCTTCAGGGGTGATTTTTCCGAACTTGAATTCTTTTTTTTGGGCGTAGCCAACCAGATGGGATACAGTGATCCCTAATAGGAGTAGGAGAGCTTTAATTTTCATGTTTTATTTATCTTGATGCAATGATATGAACATTTCCATAAGTTTTAAAAAAAACAAAGAAATATTTAGTTATTGCTCCTGTAGCAACGTAACTACGCCATCCATTGTACTTACCAAGATCTTTTTCCCATTAATCACATTTACGGTATTTACCATCGAATTATCGATTTTATGGGTCCATAAATTCTGTTGCTTTTTAGGGTCAAAAGCATAAACTACTCCATTTCTGGTACCAAAAAATACTTTCCCTTCTTTCTCTATCAGCATCGATGGCGCGTGTTCGTAGCCAAAGCCTAAGTTCAATCGCCATAAAACACCAGGGTCTGTAGCTTGGGTTTTATAAGCTATCACCTGATCTTGCATGGTTTTGCCATAAATTAGGGTGCTGTCTGCAGAAAGACCGATGGATTCGCGAACACCAGCCTCCTTGTTGCGCCATAAGGTTTGACCATTGGTGGCATCAATCGCGGTTAAAAACCGATCGGGAGCTGCGATATATACAATCCCATTGGTGGCTACCGGTGTAACCATGGCCGGAGAAAACATTCTATTGCCGTTGCCGTTGTTCCATTTCCAGTTCAATTTGCCGGTTTCCAAATTTAATGCGTACAAATGACGGCCCCAAGAACCGAAAATCAGTTGGTTTCTGTAAATAAGCGGTTTGCCTACAATTGCACCTTCAACTTCTTCAAACTTCCAAAGTTCCTTGCCGGTTTTCACGTCGAAAGCCCTAAAGCTATGGTCGCTGCCACCAATAAAAACTTTGCCTTGGCTAACGATGGGCGAGCCCAGAACCGCATTTGCAGTGCTTGCCTTCCAGGCCAATTTACCCGAGTTGAGGTTGATTGCATAAATGTTGCCATCGCCCGAGCCAATAATGGCCAGTTGTTCGGCTATTGCTGCCGATGAATAGATGGCGCCTTTGCTTTGGAAAGACCATATTTTTTTTCCGTTTTGTGCATTGAGCGCTTCAACAAGGCCTAAGCTATTGCCAAAAACAACAACATTGCCACTGTAAGCCGGCGTATTTACCACATTGGCACTCGAATGGTAAGTCCAGCTTGCTTTTACCTGGCTATATTTTTTATTGAGCTCGAAACTCGGACGCTCATAGCTTTTGGTGTCGTTGTTTACAAATGTTTTCAATGCTATTTTTCTCCAAACCGGCAATAGGTTTTCTTGTGGTTTTTTAACAGAGAAATACACCGAATCTTTGCCCATTTCCACAATATTATAGCCACCAATGCTATCTTTAGCCCTCAAATTAGAGCGCCCCATTGTGCCAGGAATCCCTTCGAAATCGTAAGGATGGTTATTGTGTCCGTGTCCGCAGATGATGTATTGGATGTTGTGCTTTTTTAAGCGATCGGTGGCTTCGTACCAATTGTCAAGGCTATTGTCGATTGGGTAATGGTTCAAAAAAACAATGGGCATTTTTGCAGGTGTTTTTTTGAGTACGCCATCTAGCCAAACAACCGCATCTCGTGGAATATGGCCATCAGACATGCGTACATAGGGCCCAGAAGCGCAGGCAATAAAGCGGTAGCCGTTATAGTCGAAAGTAAATTTATCGGCGCCAAATTCTTTGATAAAGCTGACGCCGCCTGATTCAGACCAGCCTGTATCATGGTTTCCCGGAATGATGTAATAAGGCTTTTTCAGCTCGGCTAAAATGCTTTTGGCAAGTTTGAGTTCGTCGTTTGTGCCCATCTCGGTGATGTCGCCAGTAATTACGGTAAAAGCAATATCGGGCTGATTGTTGATATCGGCCACTGTTCTTCTCAGGTCTTCCTCGCCGGTAGTTGCGCCAACGTGCGTGTCGGATACAAAAGCATATTTAAAGCGCTGCGCAAAAAGGGAGAGGCTAAAAAGAGAAAAAAGGGTAAGAAAAATAAGCTTCTTCATCGGAATGGGGATTTGTGATTAAAGATGCTCAAACTTTTTCGGCTACACAAAACGTAATGATATTTTTATATTATTGGATTATATTGTATCTTTGCCCGGCAAATAATAATTCTTAATTTATTTGCTATGCAACTCGACCCCCAAAAATTTATTGCAACTGGTTTAACGTACGATGATGTGCTTTTGGTGCCGTCTTATTCGGAAATTTTGCCCCGTGAAGTGAATACATCCACTTTTTTAACGAAGAAGATCAAGCTGAACGTTCCTTTGGTTTCGGCCGCTATGGATACCGTTACAGAGGCTGCATTGGCTATTGCCATCGCTCAAAATGGTGGACTTGGCATGTTGCACAAAAATATGACGATTGAAAGACAAGCCGACGAAGTGCGCAAAGTAAAGCGTTCGGAAAGCGGTATGATCCAAGATCCAGTTACCCTGCTTGAAAGCTCGATTGTTGCCGATGCCTTTAAAATCATGAAAGAGCATAAAATTGGTGGCATACCTGTAGTAAGCAACGATAACAAATTGGTGGGGATCATTACCAATCGCGATTTGCGTTTCCAAAAAGATATGAACAAGCCGATTGCACAGGTAATGACCAAAGAAAACCTGATAGTTGCACCCGAAGGTACCACATTGTTGCAGGCTGAAGAGATTTTGCAAAACTATAAAATCGAAAAACTGCCGGTTGTGAATAGCGAAGGTTTTTTAAGTGGCCTGATTACCTTTAAGGATATCCAGAAGGTAAAAAACTATCCAGCAGCTTGTAAAGACGAAAAAGGCCGTTTAAGAGTAGGTGCCGCAGTAGGGGTTACTGCAGATACCATTCAGCGTGTTGATGCACTGGTAAAAGCTGGTGTTGATGTAATTGCGATTGATACTGCGCATGGCCACTCTAAAGGAGTTATTGATAAATTAAAAGAAGTAAAGGCCAAATATCCAGACTTGCAGGTAATTGCCGGCAATATTGCAACAGGAGCTGCCGCGAAGGCGCTAGCCGATGCAGGTGCCGATGCTGTAAAAGTGGGTATTGGTCCGGGTTCTATCTGTACCACCAGGATTATTGCCGGAGTAGGTGTACCTCAGCTTTATGCGGTATTCGAATGTGCCAAGGCTTTAAAAGGAACTGGTGTACCGGTTATCGCCGATGGTGGCATTAAGCACACTGGCGATATTTCTAAAGCAATTGCAGCTGGTGCGAGCACAGTGATGGCGGGTTCGCTGTTTGCAGGAGTTGAAGAATCGCCTGGCGAAACCATTATCTACGAAGGCCGTAAGTTCAAGTCGTACCGTGGTATGGGTTCTATCGAGGCAATGGAACAAGGTTCAAAAGACCGTTATTTCCAAGATGTAGAAGATGATATTAAAAAACTCGTACCAGAAGGCATTGTAGGTCGCGTTCCATTTAAAGGAACTTTGGCCGAGGTAATGTACCAGTATGTTGGTGGCTTGCGCGCAAGTATGGGCTACTGCGGTGCTGCTACAATCGAAGCCCTGCAAGAAGCGCAGTTCGTTCAAATTACGGCTGCGGGTATGCGAGAAAGTCACCCACACGATATTACCATTACCAAAGAAGCGCCAAATTATACCAGGTAATAGGCATACGCTATACAAATAGGACGGAGCATCAGCAATGAATGCTCCGTTTTTTTTATGCTTATTTTTTAAATATAAAATATTGATTTTGGCTTATTTATCGAATGTATATTTTGTTTTGTACTAAAAAATGCTTCTAAATAGCCATAAACAGTGATTGGATGATTTTCAATATAAAAAGGATAAAATCACTAAAAGAAAAGATTTTTTAAGCATTAGTTTTGATATAACCAAATATTGTGGCTGTGTTTTGTGTAACATAGTTGTGTATTGACTACTAATTCTATATTTTATGCATGCAAACCAAACTATTACCCTGAGGAGGATCCCTCTGTTTGCTTTATTCTAGCTTGAAATAGGCATTCTAATGATGACCATCACCAAATTAATGCGCTAAAAACTTAACTAACCCTAAAACTTTAAAACGAAAATTATGAAAAACTTTAGAACAATGATGATGTTGACGGCATTTGTTGCTGTATTTGTTGCCTGTAAGAAAGATAAGGAGGCGAGCGAAGAACCAACGCCAGAAGTTAAAACTACCGCAATGGCACCTGAATTTGCCGACATCCAAATGTGTACTGAACTTTATCCTGAAGGCGTAAGCCCAAGAGGCGCGACCATTAAAACAAAGCAGTGGGCCAATGGAACCAAAGTTAAAGTAAGCTTAAATGGAGGAACATCTTTTGTACGCAACAAAGTAATCCAATTTGCAACCACATGGGAAACTTATGCAAACATCGATTTTGAATTCGTAACTAACGATAACACTGCGCCTATTCGCGTAACTTTTGCAAACGACGGTTCATGGTCTTACATCGGTAAAGATGCCCTTTCTATTCCATCATCTCAGGCAACCATGAACTTTGGCTGGTTTAACGATAATACTTCTGATTCGGAGTTTAGCCGTACAACCATTCACGAGTTTGGCCATGCCTTGGGTATGATCCATGAGCATCAGCATCCATTGGTTGCTATTCCATGGGACAAACCAAAAGTTTATGCCTACTATGCCGGTGCGCCTAACTATTGGTCTAAAGCTCAAGTTGACAACAACCTATTCGCAAAATACAGTACTGGCCAAACCAATTATAGCGCCTATGATAAATTTTCAATCATGCACTATTCTGTTCCAGAGCAGTTAACCATTGGCACTTACTCTGTTGGAAACAACACAGTACTGTCAAGTACCGATAAAACATTTATTGCCTCAGTTTATCCTAAATAATAGCATGGCTTCTTATTTGTTTAAAATTTTCAACCTATAAAAACCTAACTAACCTAAAACTTACCAAAATGAGAAATATAAATAAGCTAATGTTGTTTTTTGCAGTTATTGGTGTCCTGGCATCTTGTAAAAAAGATAAACAGGCAGAGGAGTTAACGCAAGAACCTCAAGTTCAATCAAGTTTACAGGGAGCAGATGAAATAGATATGTGTACCTTGCTTACACCAGATGGTACGATGCCAAGAGGTGCTACCGTTAAAGCTAACCAATGGGCCAATGGCACAAAAATAAAAGTGAGCTTAAATGGTGGAACAGCGGCTCTTCGCAACAAGGTAATCCAATATGCTAGCGAATGGGAGCAATACGCAAACATTGATTTCGAATTTGTAACCAACGACAGAACTGCACCGATAAGAGTAGGTTTTGCCAGAGATGGCCATTGGTCATATCTTGGAACTTATGCCAAGCAGATTCCATCTAATCGAACTACTATGAATCTGCAACTCACTTCGTCTTCTAGCAACACAGATATATCTCGTGTGGTTCTTCATGAGTTTGGCCATGCATTGGGTATGATCCATGAGCATCAACATCCTTTAGTGAGTATTCCATGGGATAAGCCAAAAGTTTACGATTATTATGCAGCCACACAGGGTTGGAGCAAAGCCGAGGTTGATCAGCAGCTTTTTGCCAGCTATACCACGGCCCAAACCAATTATAGTGCTTATGATCCTACATCAATCATGCACTATCCTGTAGAAGAAGCACTAACAATTGGTACTTATTCTGTAGGTTGGAATACAGTTTTGTCTAGTACCGATAAAACATTTATTGCCGCGGTTTATCCTAAATAATCACAAACAATTAGTACAAGTGTCCCGGAAACTGCAGTAAACTTACTGCGGTTTTTCGGGTATCTTTATTATTGATGATATTAGAGTTTAACTGCCTATGAAAAACTATGCTCGGATTGGAGTTGCTGTACTGTTGTTTTGTCTTGCCAGACCTTGTTTGGCGCAAGACAGTCTTAAAGGAAAATTCTATGTAGAATCTCATGTTGCCTATAGTCAAACCAATTTGAAATGGTCTATTGCCGGAAACAAGGATGGAGAAAATCCCAATGTATTATCGGAACTGGAATGGGAAAAGCTTAGGGGTGCACAGTTTGGTCTAGACCTGAAATATGGAATTACCAATAAAATAGTGGCCAGAATAGATTTTTCGGCCATGGCTATTGCCTCTGGGCGTGTAACCGATACCGATTATAGCCAGGATGACAGGCAAGGCGTATTCTACCAGGAGTTATTTGACGCAAATAAGGGAACAGCTCTTTCGCTTAAAGCCACAGTTGGCTATACTTTGCTTAAGCTGCGTAATTTTAGCCTAAGCCCATTTTTGGGCTATGAGCTCAAAAAGCAAAATCTTTACTTGTTGGGCAGGGCAGGCGTGGCCGAACAGCAATCGCTAAACAGCAGCTATAAAACCAATTGGCAAGGAATAATATTGGGTACCACTGTAGATTTACAAGTACATAAGCTTAATTTTAATCTTGAGCTCGCTGCAAGTTTGCTTGATTATAAAGCAAAGGCAAATTGGAACCTGATCGACGAATTTGTAAAGCCTGTGAGTTTTAGGCATCGTTCTGATGCGTTTTCGCTATACGGACAATTGAAGGTAGCCTATCGGCTAACTCAAAAATTTGGTCTTTCGCTCAACTTTGGTTCAATTTATGCTAAGGCTTTAACAGGTATAGATGAAGCTTATTACCTGTCGCGTCCCTCTGTACAAACACAGCTGAATGAAGTTAAATCATTTGGCTACAGTGCAGGTGCAGGTTTTAGCTATCGCTTTTAGCCTTATAGTTTTTAATATTGGTTAGCTCTTTTAGATGGATAGACTGCGCATTTAGCGCTAAATAAAAGAATGCAAATCATTTTCTATTGTAATTGTTAATGGACGAAATCAATATCCCCTTATACCATCTACCGAATGATGGTGTGGCAATTGTTGTCAAGACAATTGATCATTTGAATAACTGCGATTGTGGTATACTGCATCGTCATAATTACTATGAGCTAATATTGTTTGAGCAGGGTGGTGGCGAGCAACTGATCGATTTTAAAAAACACGAAATCACTTCTAATACCATTTATTTGATTAACCCCAACCAGGTACATTTAATGGATGAGGCAAAAAAATCGAATGGTTTGATCCTAAAGTTTTCTATAGATTGTTTGGCTACTTTGGCTATCGACCCTTATGTTTTAAACGATATTTGGCAATTACAGCTGAACAGCGAACGGTTCAGGGAGTTTTACGACTTGGCTTTAAACATTGATCAGCATAGTGATTATTCCTTGCCAGGAAACAGGCAAATATCTTTGCATTACCTCTCTATTTTGTTGTTGAAGCTTGCAAATAGCGATGTTGACGAACTGAAAAGGCTTTCTTCGGAAGATGCGGCGGTATTTAGCAGGTTCTCGTCTTTTTTAGAAGAGAACTTTAGAACCAATCGTGCCATCAAGGCCTATGAAGAATTTTTGGAAATTCCTTATAAAAAGCTCAATGCCATTGTAAAGAAAAAAACAGGAAAAACCGTACTTCAGGTGATACACGATAGGCTATTATTGGAAATTAAGCGAATGCTGGCCCATGGAAAGCTTTCGCAGAAGGAAATATCCTATCAGTTGAACTTTGATAGTGCAGCCACTTTTAACCAGTTTGTGAAAAAACAGACTTCATGCACTCCGAATGAAATTAAGCAAAGGCTGATCATCACCTAAATAAAACAGCAATTTTTGTAGCTGTTGATTGATTTTGTTTGGAATCTTATTTGGCAACAACAATTTTTTATCTAAAAATCAGAATAAAATTTTGTTGTTGCTTTTTTTAAAATATATTTGTCTACTTAATCTATAGATATTATATATTTTAAGAATTAATTTAAACCACCTCAGCTTTATGAAACACAAGTACTCCCTTTTTAAGTTTACATTTATTTTTATCCTCTTCCTTTCGTCAACGGCCGTCTGGGCGCAAGGCAACAATTTTATCGAAATCAGCGGCCATATTATCGATAAAGACAGCAAACAGCCATTGGCGGGCATTAATGTGCTGGTTAAAGGTACTGTGAATGGCATAGCCACCGACTCAAAAGGTGAGTTTGTATTAAAAACCAAGGCTAAGTATCCGTTTACCCTGGTTTTTTCTTCTGTAGGCTTCGAAACCCAGGAATTTGAAGTATCCGGACCTAATTCGGCACTCAATATCGAGCTAGTTACCCAAACGCTTTTGGGCAAAGAAGTCGTAGTAACGGCATCGAGGGTAGAAGAAAGCATTTTAAAATCGCCGGTAGCCATTGAAAAATTAGATATCCGGGCCATCCGCGAATCGCCGGCACCTAGTTTTTACGATGCCCTAGAAAATGTAAAAGGCGTACAGATGACTACTTCGAGCATTACCTTTAAGGTACCCAATACCCGTGGATTTAATATTCCGAACAACTTTCGCTTTGTGCAATTGGTTGATGGAATTGACATGCAGGCCGCTACATTGGGGGTACCACTGGGCAATGCCATTGGTCCAACAGAACTCGATATCGCCAGCGTTGAGATCACGCCAGGTGCGGCATCGGCTTTGTACGGCATGAACGCTATTAATGGAATGGCTAATCTCCTAACCAAAAGTCCGTTTTTATACCAAGGCTTAAGTTTTTATCAAAAAACCGGCATTAACCATGTGGGTGGAACAGGCAGAGAACTGAGCAATTTGACCGAAACAGCTTTGCGTTATGCCAAAGCCTTTAACAATAAATTCGCTTTCAAGGTGAATTTCAGCTACCTGAGAGGAACCGATTGGCTCTCAGATACCAGGACCAATCAAAATCCCAATGATTTAAATACGGCCAATCCCTCTTTTCCCGAACTTAATGCCGATAATGACAATCCAGCCTATGATGCCTGGAACAAATACGGCGATGATAGTGGAAGCAATGCCGTAACCTTAACGGGATTGACCATTCCTGGGCATGCAGGCAACCAGAGTATCATTGTAAGACGTACCGGCTATTGGGAAAAGGATGTAGTAAAGCCTACTGTAGATAACCTCAAATTTGATGCTTCGCTCCATTACAGGTTGGGCGATAATGCAGAGCTTTCTTATGGCTATCGCATTGGTAAAATGGACGGTGTTTTTCAACGTGGCAACAAGATCCAGTTGGATAACGTAATCGTGCAAAACCATAAAGTGGAGCTTAAAGGAGCTAATTACTTTATCAGAGCCTATGCTTCTTTAGAAAACACGGGCGACTCTTATAACATTAAGCCCTTGGTTGATAACCTCGACATCACCAGTGGCGGTACTAATAGTGTTTGGGGCGCCAAATATAAAACGGCCTTACAAACTGCACTCAATAATGGATCAACCTTGGCCGATGCTTTGCGCATTGGTCGCACAGCTGCAGATGCCAGTAGGGTAGTTCCGGGAACTCCAGCTTTCGAACAGCTAAAAAATACGATCATTGGCATTAATAACTGGGACCATAAGGCAGTGGTAGGCGGAGATGCGCCGGCAACAGGAGGAGCTTGGCTAAGTCAAAAAAGCCATACCTATCATGCCGATGGACAATTGGATTTATCGCACAAAACCAAAGTATTCAATCTGTTGCTGGGTGCCGATGCGAGAATTTACGAGGTTATTCCAGACGGAAACAACTTTGTGGACTTTAAGCGCCCAATTGCAGATAGAAACAAGCCTTTGGCCGATGGAAGTTTTGGAGATAACGTATATTATAAGAAGTTTGGTGCCTTTGCACAGGTAACCAAAACCTTGTTCGACGAGAAATTGAAGCTTTTTGGTTCACTGAGGATAGATTATAACCCAGAATTTACCGCTAAGCTTAATCCGAGGGTGGCTGCGGTTTATACCGTGGCCCAAAAGCATAACTTTAGGGTGTCTTTCCAAAATGGCTACCGTTTCCCAGCCTTGTTTGAAGCCATTTCGTTCGTAAATAACGGAAACATCAGGCGCGTGGGCGGCTTGTCATATATCAACGAAGGATTAAACTACCTCGACAATTCTTATACGTTAAACTCGATCAATAATTTTAATGCGGCGGTAAATAAAGACGTGGCTGGAGGACTAACGACCAATGCAGCGGCATTGAAAAATAGAAGCCTGCTCGAAATCACCAATCTTTCGCCTACCAGGCCAGAGCGGATCAATTCTTTCGAATTTGGTTACAAAAGCGTACTGCTAGAAAATAAATTGGTGTTGGATATCGATGCCTATGTTAATCAGTACAATGGATTTTTGGGTCAGGTAGAAGTGGCAGTGCCTTATGCCACAGGTTTAACCTCGCAAGTTAAGGTCGGATCAGATGAAGCAGTAATTGCCATGGTACAATCTAACAGAAATACGCAACAAACGCGCTATAGGGTGTATACCAATGCCAAAAACCAATACAATAACTATGGATCTTCGTTAGGAGTAACCTATAATTTCTACAAACAGTTTACCATCGCCGGGAACGTGAATTACAATGACATTTCAGAAAACAAAAACAAAGATGTTTTTGTAACTGGCTTCAATACCCCAAATTGGGCCACTAATATTTCTTTTGGCAACAGGGAAATCGTAAAGAACTTTGGATTTAACCTGCTTTGGAAATGGCAAGAGAAATTTTTGTGGGAAAGTCCTTTGGTTAATGGCGAAGTACCCGCATTTAATACATTTGATGCGCAGGTTACTTATCGCATTCCGCAAAACAAAGCGACCATTAAATTGGGAGGGACCAACATCTTCAACAAAAACTACGTGCAATATGCCGGCGGACCAACTTTGGGAGCTCTATACTACGTAGCAGTAACTTTTGACGGCTTGTTGGTGAAGTAGTTTTAGCCATAGGCGATAGTCCATAGTTTGGAATCCGTAGTCTAGTTGCCATTAACTATCAACTATGGGTCATGACTATGGACTATTTTCATATTTTTGCATCAAAATAAAAGATATGAAATCCATCTGCGTTTATTGTGGTTCAAATTTTAATGGTGATGCTACCTTACAAAAAGCAATAGAAGACTTGGCGCTTACACTGGCTAGTCAGCAAATTACGTTGGTTTATGGCGGGGGGAGCGTTGGGGTTATGGGCGCTATTGCCAATAAGGTGCTTGAAAATAAAGGCGAAGTAATTGGCGTTATTCCACAGTTTTTGATGGATAAGGAAGTAGGACATAAGGGACTTACCCAAATGATAATTACCGAGAATATGCATCAGCGCAAACAGAAAATGGCCGATCTTTGCGATGGCTTTATCATTCTGCCTGGAGGTTTTGGTACTTTGGAAGAATTTTTTGAAGTATTAACCTGGCTGCAGTTGGGGCTACATGCCAAACCGATAGGCGTGCTGAATGTAAGCGGATTTTATGATCACCTATTTCTACAAATGGATGTAATGGTTCAAAACCGTTTCTTAAAGCAAGCCAATAGGGATTTGGTTTTTAATGAAACAGATCCGGCTACCTTGGTAGAAAAAATGAAAAACTTTTCGGCTAAGCCTGATGAGGTTTGGTTTAGAGACCGCAATTTGACTTAGGAATACCTCCCGCAGGAGGGAATAGAGTGTCTTATTACCCTCTTTTAGGGGGTGGTCAAAGACCGGGGGTGTTAAACTGGATAAAATAATATAGAGAAGGCTAATAAATCACTATCCTGATAGTTTATCCTACAAAAAGTTATCCTTGGTAATTTCCCAGGTCCAAGGTTTTTTAAAATCGCTTAAGGTACGCAGTTCTGTAAAATAGAGTATCTCTTCGCTGGTTCGATTGGCCGCATTTCTGGCAAACAGGTTACCATCAACCTGCTTTAATCGGCGGTCTATAAAATCATAGGTTTTATCACTCATTTCGCCAGAAGTAACGTTATAATAAGTGTTGTTTGCCTTCACAAGTGCCCATTGCTTATTTTGATACTTAAACTCGTAGGCTAGTTTCCAGCGCCAATCTCCGCCACCTTCAAATAAAAGATTTAAAGTATTGTTTTTGATGCCCAGTTCTTTAAACGGCTCGCCTAAGGCTCCACCTTCTTCAGACCGAAGCATAAAATTATTGTTTTGTAAAGCCAATTGATAATTCCCTAGCCGCTTATTCTTAAAAAATACGGCCAAAATTCGGGGTTTTTGAAACTCTTTGATCAGCTCTGTTTCACTATCGCCATAAGCCCTTTTTTCGGTAATGGCATGGTTATATTCGAGTACCAGCACCATGTCGTCCACTAAATCATTGTTCAGGTCGCCATAGGCTGTATCGATAGCCTTCCAGTTGTTGGGAACAAATGCACTTACAGATTTACCCTGTACAGCTAGTTTAGGATAGCTGAAGTTCTGTGCATGGGCAAACTGCAGGCAACAAAAGCATAAAATAAGGATTAGGTAGCGCATCTCTATTCAAACGTTAAAAAAGTTAATTTAGCATGCACCGCCTCTTAAACTAAATACCAAACAGGGTTTTAGTTTTAAGAATATATCGGTTAACTTGCTCGCGTGGACCGGTATGGTTAAAAATCATTTAGCCCAGGCTCCACCTGCCAAATAAATAAACAACACAGATGGACATAGAATTCAATAAAAACGAAGACGGAAATAAGCAATTGGTTTACGATTTGAAAACCAGGCTAAAAAAGATATATAGTGGTGGGGGAGAGAAAAATGCCCAAAAGCAAAAGGAAAAGGGCAAGATGCTGGCAAGAGAGCGCATTAAGTACCTTATCGATAAGGAGAGCGAGTTTTTAGAGCTTGCTGCTTTTGCTGCCGATGGGATGTATGTTAACGAGGGTGGTTGTCCAAGCGCAGGTGTTGTGGTTGGTATTGGCTATGTTTCGGGCAGACAGTGCATGATTGTGGCCAATGATGCTACCGTAAAAGCTGGCGCATGGTTTCCGATGACGGCCAAAAAGAATTTACGGGCGCAGGAAATCGCCATGGAAAACCGTTTGCCCATCATCTATTTGGTAGACAGTGCCGGAGTTTATTTGCCTATGCAGGATGAGATTTTTCCAGACAAGGAACATTTCGGCAGGATATTCAGAAACAATGCCATCATGTCCTCAGAAGGAATTGTCCAAATCTCGGCAATCATGGGTTCGTGTGTTGCCGGAGGCGCCTATTTGCCGATCATGAGTGATGAAGCGATGATCGTGGAAGGAACAGGTTCCGTATTTTTGGCTGGTTCTTATTTAGTAAAATCGGCCATTGGCGAAAGCGTAGATAATGAGACTTTGGGCGGGGCTACCACGCATTGTGAGATTTCGGGTGTTACCGATTATAAACATCCGAACGATCAGGCTTGTTTAGATAGCATCCGCAAGATCATGAGTATGTTGGGGGCTCCCCAAAATGCAGGCTTCGACAGGATAAAACCAGCGATGCCAAAGCTCGACGAACAGGAAATTTATGGCATTTTGCCAGATAACAGGGAGAAACCTTACGAAATGAGGGATATCATCCACCGTTTGGTAGATAATTCTGAATTTGAAGAATATAAAGCCTTATATGGCCAAAGCATTGTGTGTGGATTGGGCAGGGTTGATGGCTGGGCTGTGGGCATTGTAGCCAATCAGCGTAATGTGGTCAAATCTAAAAAAGGCGAAATGCAGTTTGGCGGGGTAATCTATTCCGACAGTGCCGACAAGGCTACGCGCTTTATCATGAACTGTAACCAAAAGAAAATACCATTGGTGTTTTTGCAGGACGTAACCGGTTTTATGGTTGGCAGCAGGTCTGAGCAAGGAGGAATCATCAAAGATGGCGCGAAAATGGTAAATGCAGTAGCCAATTCGGTAGTACCCAAATTTACCATTGTAATAGGCAACTCTTATGGCGCAGGCAATTATGCCATGTGTGGCAAGGCCTACGATCCTCGATTGATTTATGCCTGGCCGAGTGCAAAAATTGCGGTAATGGGTGGCGCGCAGGCGGCCAAGGTATTGCTACAAATTCAACAGGCCTCTTCCAAAGCCAAGGAAGAAGTATCAGATCCAGAAAAAGAAAACGAACTGCTCAATCAGATTACAGATCGCTACAATAGTCAAACAACACCTTATTATGCGGCTTCAAGGCTTTGGGTGGATGGAGTAATCGATCCTTTAGAAACCCGAAAGGTGATTTCGATGGGTATCGAAGCCGCCAATCAATCGCCCATAAAAAAAGCTTTTAATGTTGGTGTTATCCAAACCTGATTTTTCGTATATTGCTTTTGCAAATGAAAAATGTCCTATTCTCCCTTTTACTGCTTGCCTCTCTGGCAGCCGGAGCGCAAGTGCGTCCAGTATATTTTATTGACGACAAGCTCACTACCAATAAGGATAGCGCAACTTATTATGGCGTTTTTGGTAAAGTAAGTACAGATAGCGTATGGACCTTAAAATTGTACGACCTTTATGATAACCTGGTACAGGTTGGCTTTTATGCAGATTCTTTGTTGGAAGTTCCCACAGGCAAATTTTTATATTACAGCTCCGTTGATCGTTTCAACTATGACAACGATGAGAATTTTTACCTAAAGCAAACCGATCGCTTCTTGTCTGAGCAAGGCCAATATGTAAATGGCAAAAAAAATGGCAGATGGATCGAATTCTTTCCCGATGGAAAAATCAGAAGCATTCAGCCCTATGTTTCTGGCTTGAAACATGGAGAATACAAGCTGTTTAACCGAAGGGGAAAGCTATTGGTGGCCGGACAATATGCATTGGACCTCAAGGAAGGTGAATGGAAGTATTTGGAAGGCAAAAAGGAAACCTATGCATCGGGAATATTAACAGCGATTAATAAACAACCATAATTCAGCTCAAAAAAATAGTTGAAATGAAAAAATATCTGCTCTTTTTTATTGTAGGCATAATTGGGCTTACAGCGCAGGCTCAAATGAAGCCCGTGTACTTTATAGGCGATGAAGTAACAAGAGATGCTTCTAAAGCCACATCTTATGGTGTTTACGGGAAATTAAGTACCGAAGATTTGTGGGTGCTCAAGAGGTATGACCTCTACGACAACCTTACGCAAACCGGTACGTATAAAGATGAGGTTTTGAGTATTCCGCATGGCCAATTTGTGTTCTACATGGATCTGAACTATTTTAACTTATTGGGCAAAGAAAATTTTAAGCTGAAAAACAAAACCAGGTTCAAATACCAGGAAGGTTCATTTGTTGATGGCCTGGAACAGGGAAAATGGGTGCTATATTATCCAGATGGAAACATTCTGAACGAACAGAACTACAAAGACGGCAAGCTAAATGGCGAGTTTAAAACGCTTGATAGGCTTGGAAATATCATTTTAAAAGGGAATTATGTAATGGGTGAGAAGGAAGGCGAATGGATTGCCGAAAAAGGAACCAAAAGATATATTTATGAAAAAGATGTACTCAAGTCAAGCGAAGATATCAAACGTCAAAAAGGAAAACAAAATATAAAGAACTAGTTAATGAAAATATTTGTCGCCCTATTGCTTTCGCTTTACGTAACTAAAGGCTTTGCCCAAGCACCTGCAACCATCCACCAACAAGCCATAGTAGTTGATACCCATGGCGATATCCTCTTTAACCAGATCAAATCAGGCATTGATATCGGCAAGCTACAGGCTACAGGTAATTTTGACTTGGTTAGAGCTAGAAAAGGCGGATTGGATGTGCAGGTCTTTTCTATTTGGTGCGATGAAACAGGAGGCTTTGATTTGGCCAATCGCGAAATAGATTCTTTGTATAGACTCATTCAACGTTACCCACAACAAATCGCCTTGGTAAAAAACGCAAATGAACTCACGCAAGCTGTTAAAGACAAAAAGCTGGCCGCTATGATTGGTGTAGAGGGCGGTCACATGATCGAAAACGACCTGGCGAAATTAGATGCACTGGCCAAAAGAGGGATGATTTACCTCACGCTAACCTGGAACAACAGTACGTCTTGGGCCAGCTCGGCAGCAGAGGAAACCTCCGGCAAAGTTAAACCTGCCAATGCCGGATTAAACGAATTGGGCAGAAAAGTAGTACAAAGATTGAATGAATTGGGTGTATTGGTCGACTTGTCGCACGTAGGCGAAAAAACATTTTTTGATGCCATTCAAACTTCAAAGAAGCCAATATTGGTATCGCACAGTTGCGTATATGCCCTTAATCCGGTTTCACGCAACCTAAAAGACGAACAAATCAAAGCTGTAGGCAAAAATGGGGGCGTAATTTCGCTCAATTTTTATAGCGGTTTTTTGGATTCGACTTACGATGCGAAGCAAAAGCGTTTTTTTGCAAAGTATAACGATGAACTCAAAACCCTAGGCAGCAAATATGGCCGTAGCAATGCAATTGATACCCTTATTGCCAAACACAGGGCAGATGCCGATGCCACAAGGCCTTCTGTTGAGCTGTTGGTTGATCATATCGATTATATCGTTAAAATGATTGGTGTAGACCATGTTGGCCTGGGTGCAGATTTTGATGGTGCCGAATCTTTCCCTTTGGGCATTGATGGAGTGGCCGATTATCCAAAAATTACTGCTGCGCTGATTAAGCGAGGCTATAAAAAAGAAGCAATTGACAAGATACTGGGTGGCAATTTTGTCAGACTGCTTAAAGCCAACGGCCGTTAACCTATGAATTTAATGAAATAATGGAAGGATCAAATCAGTTGCTTTTCTTTTTTAGTGCTTTAGGTGCTTTTAATGGTTTTTTACTTTCAATATATTTTGCCATACATGCAAGAAAGAAAACTTTTGCAAACTATTTTTTATCCCTTTTGCTACTGGTTCTCAGTATCAGGATTATTAAATCAGTATTTTTGTATTTCAGTCCGCAATTATCCAATGTTTTTATACAGGTTGGGCTCTCTGCTTGTGTACTGATTGGACCATTTCTTTTTTTATACCTGAAATCGTACAGAGAAGATGAAAAACCTAATTGGACAAAGCATGTGATACCTTACATCACAGCAATAACCATTATAGGTCTTTTTTATCCCTATGTTGAATATCGTCTAGTTTGGAGAACATGGATCATCAAAGCAATACATGCCCAATGGTTTATTTACATTATTTTGGCTTTTAAATATATTCAGCCTATCATTCAAAAATTTAAGGAGAAAGAAAGGTTAGGCAAAATTGATATATGGTTGCTGAGCATCTATTTAGGGGTCGCATCAATATGGCTGGCCTATGTTACCTCAGCTTATACATCTTATATAGTTGGAGCCTTGTCGTTTACATTTATTTTATACGTAATCGTATTGCTTTTGATTTTTGGAAACAGCAGTGAAACCTCTTTTTTTAAAGAAAAGGAAAAATATAAAAACAAAGAAATTGACCAAACAACGCTAGATATCATCTGCCAAAAACTGAATATCATCATTGAAAAAGAACTCTTTCTTAATCCGAACTTCACGCTTCATGAGGCTGCAAAAGAGCTGAAAGTAACAAAACATATATTATCTCAATATGTAAACGAAGTATTGGGCAAATCTTTCTCAAACCTCATTAAAGAATATAGAATTGAAAAAGCAAAGAAGCTATTGGAAACCGAGAAAAACTATACCATCGAGAGTTTAGGCTATGATAGTGGTTTTAACTCAAAATCAACCTTCTTTACCGCGTTTAAAAAAATAACAGGCCTAACCCCCGCGGCCTATCAGAAATCATATTCAAAATGAGGTCTATATTATAGCATCAAACTTCTACTTTATAAATTAAAGCCTTTAAAGTAAGAGTATTCCAGACATTTATACTCATTATTTAACAATTTAAAAATTTAAAAAATGAGAAAAGTATTTTTATTTATCGGACTTAATCTTTTGTTTCTAAATGTAAATGCCCAGGTAGACGATACTACAAATGATTGGCATTTGATTCAAAAACGTTAAACCTTTACATTGATGGGCAGGCTACCAGCGACTCGGTTAAGGGGATAACGAGTTTGAATTTGTACCTAAATCTCAGTATCTCGTAGGCTGTAAAAAACGTGATACTAAACCCAGCAATTGGTCCGCCCGTACAGTATTTATCGATATTTCAAACGATGTAAAAATTATACTTGGCAAGAATTGCCAAAAGCGGAAAAAAAAATAAAACACAGTTGCTAACATGGGTTGAGCTATTGTTATCAAAATTCCTTATACTGATATAGTCAAAACCGATATATTTCCCATCTTATTTTCACATTTTAGGGCAGGTTTTGTCTATCGAAACTTAAACCGTATTTTTGTATAAATTTTAATCATAATGTCTCAAGAACAAGAAATAGAACACGTAAAATGTCTAATTATAGGCTCGGGCCCGGCAGGTTACACCGCTGCCATTTATGCTGCTCGTGCAGACCTGAGCCCAGTAATGTATACAGGCATGGAAATGGGTGGTCAGCTGACCCAAACAACCGATGTAGATAACTTTCCAGGTTATCCAAACGGAATTATGGGTCCAGAAATGATGGAAGATTTTAGAAAACAGGCAGAACGATTTGGCACACAGATCCGTTTCGGCTATGTGAGTTCTGTTGATTTCTCGGCCATGCCACATAAGGTTGTGGTTGATGAAGCTAAAACAATTACTGCAGATACAGTAATTATCGCTACTGGTGCCAAAGCCAAATGGTTAGGCTTGCCAAGCGAACAACAATATAACGGCTTCGGTGTTTCTGCCTGCGCTGTATGTGATGGCTTTTTCTTCAAAGGCCAGGACGTAGCCATTGTTGGAGCCGGAGATACGGCTGCCGAAGAAGCCACTTATCTAGCCAAGCTTTGTAATAAAGTATACATGTTGGTTCGTAGAGACGAATTTAGGGCTTCGAAAGCCATGGTTCATCGCGTATTGAATACCCCAAACATCGAAGTGATCTACAATACAGAAACCACTGAGATAGTGGGTAATGGCAAAAACGTAACAGGGGTGAATGTATTTAACCACCAAACCAAAGAATCAAAAATTTTACCAGTAGAAGGTTTCTTTGTAGCCATTGGCCACAAACCTAATACGGATATTTTTAAAGGTTGGTTAGATATGGATGAAACCGGTTATTTGCACACCATTCCAGGCACTACAAAAACCAATATAGAAGGTGTATTTGCCTGTGGAGATGTACAAGATCATTACTACCGTCAGGCAGTAACCGCTGCGGGCTCTGGCTGTATGGCCGCTTTAGATGCCGAGCGTTATTTGGCAGCCAAAGGCGATTTGGTAAAGCTAACCGCTTAATTATTAAAATTGATAAATAGAGAGAGCGTCGCCAATAGGCAACGCTTTTTTGTTTTAAGGGCTTAGTAAATGCTTTTAGCATTGGCTTAAATTTTATATCTTGTGGGCTTAACAGATGACCATTGAAAACAAAAATGAACCCTATGAAAAAACTAATCCCTATTTTCTTCAGTACATTTATGGCCTTCCAAAGCCTGGCACAAACCGACCCGAATTTGGGAATCATACCTGCTCCGGTATCCATTAAGAAATCGAGCGGCAGTTTTCAGCTTGATAAAACCGTGGTACTGGTGAGCAATGAAGCAGCCAATGCCAAATCGGCGGATCTGCTTAACGCCTTTATTGTAACTCGAGGCGGCTTTGCATTGAGAGAAGCCAAAACCGTAGCCAATGGACAAAAAGCCATTGTGTTAACCTCGGTAGGGGCAGAAAAACTTCCTGCAGAAGGCTACAACATTAAAATTACGCCTACACAAATTAAAGTTACGGGAACTGATGCCGGCTTGTTTTATGCCATCCAGTCGCTCATGCAACTGATGCCAAATAAGGTGCAGGATAAAATCACAGTTCCTGCAACAGAAATCGATGACTATCCGCGCTTTAAATATAGGGGCCTGCACTTAGATGTAAGCCGCCATTTCTTTCCCATATCTTTTGTTAAAAAATACATCGATATGATTGCCATGTACAAGTTAAATACTTTTCATTGGCATTTAACAGATGATCAGGGCTGGCGCATAGAGATTAAAAAATATCCAAAACTGGTAAGCTTGGGCAGTACGAGGCCAGGCTCGATTGCCGGTAATTATCCAGGTACTGGCGGTAACAATAATAGAGTAGAAAAAGGCTATTATACACAAGATGAAGTAAAAAGCATTGTGGCTTATGCTGCGTCAAAATACGTAACAGTTATTCCTGAAATTGAGATGCCTGGCCATGCTTCAGCGGCAATTGCTGCCTATCCTGAGCTCAGCTGTTTTCCTGACAGAGACACTTTTATTTCAAAAGAAACACCATGGGCAGGCACCACAAAAGGTAAACTGGTACAACAGACCTGGGGCGTTTTCGATGATATTTTTGTGCCTACAGAAAATACATTCAAGTTTTTAGAAGACGTTTTGGATGAGGTAATTCCTTTGTTTCCTTCAAAATATATCCATATTGGTGGAGACGAAGCTCCAAAAACCTATTGGAAAGAATCGCCTTTTTGCCAGCAGTTTATTAAAGACAACAACCTGAAAGACGAACACGGCCTGCAAAGCTATTTTATCCAGCGCATTGAAAAATACATCAATGGCAAAGGTCGTTCAATTATTGGTTGGGATGAGATTTTAGAAGGTGGTTTGGCTCCTAATGCTACTGTAATGAGCTGGAGAGGCGAAGCTGGTGGTATCGAAGCCGCCAAGCAAAACCACGATGTAATTATGACTCCTGGTTCTGCAGGGATGTATTTCGATCATAAACAATCTGATTCTCCTGACGAGCCCTTAACCATTGGAGGTTTCGCCCCATACACCAAGACTTATAGCTATAACCCGGTTCCAAAAGAATTAACTGCCGAACAACAAAAACACATTATTGGCGTACAAGGCAATGTGTGGACCGAATATATGGAAACTCCGGCCAAGGTAGAATACATGATCTTGCCTAAGTTGCTTTCGCTATCGGAAATTGCATGGAGCCAGTTAGACAGAAAAGACCTGAAAAACTTTACCGAAGAAAGAGTGCCTTTGCACTTGGCCCGTTTAGATCAAACGGCTACCAATTATTGGGTGCCAACGCCAATCGGGCAGAATGAAAAAGTACTTAACGGAGAAAACATCACGGTAGAATTGAAAGCGCCAATTCCAGGAGCTAAAATCTATTATACGCTTGATGGCTACCGTCCATCTGAAAATGCAACCGAATATACTGCACCAATTAAAGTAATTGTACCACAAGGGCAAAAGAAAACGTTAAAGACAGTAGTGGTAGCGCCAAGTGGCAAAAGAAGCGTAGTAAAAGAAACTACCTTGAACAATGGTGCACCAGAAGTGAAGACCAAATAGCATAAAATGCTTGCAAAGAAAGTATAAAACCTATAATTTGGGGTTAAAAATAAATCATCACAAATGAAATTGACCAACGCTATTAAATTAGGCCTTTTTGCACTTACAGGTGCATTGATGTTCGCTGCTTGCAGCAATGATCAAAAGCCTGTTGTTACCACCAAAACTGCGGCAAATACCAAGCAACCAAATCCCTTTCCATTTTATAAAAGCATAGAAATTAAGCCAGGCTATCATTTTGAAGTAGTAAGCTGGGGAAAGGGAGTAGACACAGTAGGTGGCTATTTGTTACTGATGTCTGATTCGATCAAAAACAATTACAGATCGATTGCAGGGGAGCGAAAAGGGATCATTACCGATGCCTGGAATATGGATTTAGACAACGATGGCAATCCAGAGTTATATATTCAATATGTGGTAAGGAAAAACGTAAACGACCTTAATGTATACGAGTTTGCAGGTAATAGTTTTGATAAGCTTAGTTTTCCAGGCTTAAACAGCAACCTGAAAAAGGGTTATCAGGGCGATGATAAATTCTTCGTGAAGAACGGCGACTTATTTCGTTCGGTGCCTGTGATAACTACGGATAGTGGCAAAACAACAACCCTAATTAAAACCCTTAAATATCGTTTAAGCGGCAATAGCTTTTCTTCAACAGAAGTAAAGCCCGAAAATTAATTTGGCATTAAAAATCCAATCAGATCCCTATCGAATAATATCGGTAGGGATTTATTATTTGATGGTCATCCTGAGCCTTTAAAGGATTATAATAAAGTGCATTTCGACAAGCTCAATGTGACAATAACATAGTTAAATACCTGCCTGTTGAAGATTTATAAAAAACTATTGGTATTTGTTCATTTCCGATTGTAGGAAATCATCCCACTGATCTTGGGCCTCTAAATCAGAGCCGTGTTTGGTTTCATTGTCGTAGCGTTCTTGCAGGTTGCTGTAATAGTCGCTTACCTTGTTGGCTGTTTGTACAATTAGCTTTTTATAATTGTTGGCTGTATATTTTTGGCTGGGGAGCTGGATTTCACCTGCCTTAAGCAACAGGTAATTGATATAAACATGTCCTTGTTCGTGGTTTAGCAACTGTCTGCTTACTTTTCTGTTGCTGATCCTGTCTCTTTTTACCCATGAGCGCGCAGGATCTACACCTGCAGCAAACTTGAAATTGATAGAAAGATGTCCGTTTCTTACGGTTGAAGTATAGCTGTAATGCCAAGTGGTTACTGTTAAGGCCGCGTAGGCCGAGTTTCGGTCTGGTTCGGCCCTGAAATGGGTATCCCAATCAATTTGTTCGGGAACAAAGTCTTGTGCGCTTTTAAAGCTGCTCAGGCAAATCAAAAGCAGTGCAATGGCTATATTCAATACGGTTTTCATTCGATTGTATAGAACGAAAGCCGTGCCAAGAAATTATGGTGCAGTTAAATTTATTAAATTAAACGATTGGCTTTGGCTATTTTAATGGCATCAGCCTTAGAATTTACATTTAGCTTGATATAAATATTCTTGACGTGCGTTTTTACCGTTTCTACCTCGATAAACAATTCGTTTGCAATCTGGCTTCGGTCTTGGCCCTTTGAAATCAGGTCCAATATCTGTGCCTCTCTTTTGGTGAGTGGCGAGTCGAGGTTTTTTTGCAACGACCTGATAACTGTTCGCGCTACATTAGGGCTCATTGGTCCGCCACCTAGCATCACTTCCTTAATGGCATCAATAATCTTTGCCGATGGCGTGTTTTTGGTAAAATAACCCGAAGCTCCATTGGCTAAGGCATCCAGGATGGTTTTTTCTACTTCAAAAACGGTGAGGATAATCACATAGGTATGGGGAAGTATTTTTTTAATGATGGGAATAGCTTCAATGCCGCTTATTCCGGGAAGCTGGATGTCTAGTAAAATCACATCCGGATTGTCCTTAAGCAGGTGCTGCTTGGCAATTTCGAAACAGGAATAGGTATTGGCCACTTGGTAAGGGGAGGTGTGGTTAATTAAATAGGCATAGCCTTCCCTAATGGTTTCGTCATCTTCTATGATTACAATTCTTGCATCGGCCTTATTATACATCTTGTTTTTGATTTAAGGATGAAAAATTAATAAGTACACAAATGGCCGTTCCATCGCCTTTAGAGATCACATTTAGATCTGCACCAATCCGCTCGGCCCGCACGTACATGTTGTTCATGCCATGTCCGGTTTTGGCATGGTTTACATCAAAGCCTACGCCATTATCTTCTAAGCTAAGAAATAAGAGCTTACCATTCAACTTCGCTTTGAAATATACCTCTGTTGCTTTAGAATGTTTTAATGCATTATGGATCGATTCTTTAAAAATGAGCAGTATGTTTCTGTTCATATCCAGAGAGAGTATAATATCATTGTCCGGAATTTCAATGCTATGTTTAAACTGCGATAAGGTATCGTTAAACATTTCGCTTCCAAACTCCTTAATGTGGTCGATCAGTTGGTTTAGCGTATCGTTTTTAGGGTTGAGCGACCAAAGTATGTCTTTTGTTCCTGTGTAAAGCTCGTTTACATTGGCACCAATTTTTTTAACGATGTTTTTCTTCTCTGCATCGTCTTGTTGCAACATGCTGTTCAGTACTTCAGAAAGCACGGTAATCCGGGTAAGCTTATTGCCGAGGTCATCGTGGAAATCTTCGGCCGTTTGCTTCCTGATTTTATATTGTTCTTCGAGCTTTATCTTTAAACGGAGTTTTCTTCTCCGCTCGTTAACCGTTAAAATGGTGTATACAGTAGCGAGGATCAATAAAATAACCACAAGCACAACGAAAAACCTAAAAGTATTGGTTTGGTAATATGGCGGCAGGATTTCGAAAGAAAAAGAGGCCGTATTTGCCGATATAAGGCCGGTTCTGGTAATGGCTATTACTTCAAACATGTATTTTCCGGCAGGTAAGGCCGTAAAATTAACTGAGGTACCGCCACCCGCCTGACTAAATTTATTATCGAGACCAATCAATCGGTATTGATATAGCAAGGCATTTGGCCGGGTAAGGTAGATGCCAGAAAAATTGATACTCAGGTAATTGTGGCTATAGGGGAAAGTTGGCCGTTCCTTTAGCTCGTGGTTTCTGAACTGAGTTTTAAAATCGTATCGTTTGTTGCTTTTGTAGCTGGGATAAACGTTAATGGAATTGATGGTAACGTAGGGCTTTACCATTGTGTTGGCAACCGGATTTACTTTATATACGATGGCCCCTTTGGTGGTGCCTATCCACATGTTTTGGCCATCTTGGATCATGGCATTTTGGTTACACTCTACCTGTAGGTCTGCCGCATCGGGTGTATTGATGATCTTAAGGGTTTTGGAATCCAATCGGCTGATGCCCCTGCCTGTACCCACCCAAATTATGCCATTGCTGTCTTTGGCAATACTATAGATATGATCTGATATCAAGCCGTTTTTGCTATTCAGTGTCCAGCTTTTGCCATTTCTTTTATCCCATATCAGCAGGCCGTAATCTGAGGTGCCAAAAAGTACATAATGTCCTAGCCTAAGCATGCACAATACGCTCGAACCCATTAAAATCTTGTTTTTGATAAGGGTTACGTTCTTTTTTTCAGAAAAAAGAAAGGCGCCATCTTGCGTACCAACCATAATCGAGTCGCGGCCAATTTCTAACAAGCTGCAGCCTCCAATCTTTAGGAGTTTGTCGAGGCTTTTGGTTTTTTCGTTAAAGGTAAAGAGCCCCGTATTGGTAGTCGTCCATATTTCGCCATTAGCCGTTTCTAAAATGGCTTGATAAGACGAGGACATGGTGTTTTTGTCAACCCGTTCAATTTGATTGTTGCGGGCAAACCACAAACCGCCATCCGAAGTGCCTATCCATATCCTTTTTTTGCTGTCTTTCTTTACCAGGTTGATGTGGTAAGCCTCGTCGTTTTTGGCAAATGGGATTTTAATGTTTCTTATTTTGGTTCCTGCCCGATATTCATACAGCCCGCCAAAAGAACCTAACCATATTGTTCCTGGTGTTGGACCATGGCTAATACCCATTACTAATCTGCTCTTTACGCCTTGGCTTTCGTCAAAAGTAACATAGTTGTTTTGGTGAAACTTAAACAAGCCAGACCCATAAGTGCCTAACCAGATATTGTTTTCTACATCTTTAAATATGGAGCTTACGGTACTGTTGGTGAACCCGTTTTCTGATGTAAAATGAATGGTTTTACCCTCATAAATGCGATAAACACCCCTGGTTGCTCCAATCCAGATGGCGCCTTTGCTATCCTGTGCGATTGCAGAAGCCTTTACATCGGGGTTTATCTCCGGAATTTCACTGTTTAAAAAACCATTTTCTACCGTTAACAAACCCTTAGTGGTTACAAGCCACAGTTTGTTCGGTGTGTAACTATCTATTAATAAATTGCTTACGTCGAAATCGAAGAGGGAGGAATTCTTTATTTTGAGATTTTTCCAAGCGCCATTCTGCAGGTAATAAATTCCTTTGTTGTAAACGGTTGCCCACAGCATACCCTTTTGGTCTACACTAATCGTGCTCACGTACTCCATCGTGTCTTTGGTAATGCTAATGATTTGTTCCCGCTTGTCTTCTATTTTAAAAAGATACCTTTTTCTGAGTCCATACACATCGCCGTTTTTGGTGGTTGCCAATTTCCTTGTCCAATAAGAGGAAGGGCTGCGTTGGATGAAATCGCGGCCATTATAGCTGATGAGAGCCCCAGAAGATCCGATCCAGATGTTGTTCTTTTGGTCTACGGTAAGCGCAACATTGTAATTGCTGGTTAGGCCGTTGGTTCTGCTGTAGTTGGTAAATTGTCGGCCATTAAATGAGCCAACACCGCCTAATGTCGCAATCCAAAGTTTTCTTTTTTGGTCTTGCGCAATGGCAACTACCTGCGATTGGGTAAGCCCTCGGTCTATGTCGTATTGCTCAAAATTATATCGCTGAGCAATGACTTTGTAACTATAAGTTAAAAATAGGAGGAATAATAGTAATATTTTTTTGTAGCCCAATGTATTAGAGATATGAAGCCTAACCTAAGGTAAATATATTTAACCATACAGAATTAAAAAATACCCCTTAAAGCGGGATTTTGTGTTATCCCCCAAAAATACCCCCTGAGGGGTGAAATGAAGGCTTATTTGATAAGGTAAATTTGTTATATACAACTAAACCCACTTCCGATGAGCACCAAAAAGACCCGTATTTTCAAGAACGAAATCCTCAATGAATTTTCGAGCAATGCATCCTATGCTGGCGTTGCCGGAAAATATATGATCAGTTTAGTTAACAATGGCTCTGTTCAGTACCATTTAGGCAAAAGACAATTGACTTTGTTTCCGCAAAGCTTTATATTCTTAAATGAAGGTACCAATTATTCGAGTCAGATCAGTTCAAAGGATATTGTAAACCGTTTTTCGGTTTTGTTGGATCCGGGTTTTGTTTGCGATTATGAATATTCGATCGCCAATAAAAACCATACTTTGTTAGACTGTCCGGCCTATGCCGATAACAAACCGGTTTTTTTGGAAGCCATTTATCCCTTGCAGGGAGAGATGTCGGTGGTATTGCAACAGCTTAAAAGCAATGTGGAGAACGGAATGACCAATGAGTTTGTGTTGAACGAATCTTTGAACCATTGCCTAGAAAGCTATTATAACCTTTACCGTGCCGAAGTAACCAATAGGGCCGAAGCACTTAAGTTCCTGAACCAATCAACCCGTACAGAGATTTTAAAGCGCTTGTCTATCGCCAAAGATTTTATCAATAGCAATTACAATAAAAACATCAGCTTAAACGACATTGCATTGGCTTCTTGCTTGTCTGTTAACCATTTGTTGCGCACGTTTAAACAAGCCTACCAGCTTTCTCCACACCAGTTCCTTACGCAGGTTAGGCTGCAACAGGCAAAATACTATTTGAAGAATACAGATTACCAGGTAAGCGAAATTGTAGATATCGTAGGTTTCGAATGCCAAAGCTCCTTTACGCGTTTGTTTAGAAACTCGTTTCAGGTTACGCCAAAACAATACCGATAACACCAAACAATTATCAAACAATAAAACCACACATTATGAAAAAAACAATTCTCCTGTATTTGGCCTTACTAAGTATAGCCATTACAACCGCAAATGCAACCGGAGTTGAACCTTCAAAAAAAGTAAATTCTAGCAAGCCAAGTTATGTAATCGATGCTTTTATAGAAGCACAAGTAAAAGGCGATGCTTCTTTGTTTAAGCAGATATTAGCCGATGATATGGTAATGAAGGTAAATAGACCACACAGTGTAAACTGCCACAGCAAGGAAGATTTGTTGGCCTATTATAAGAAAAATCAAACCGTGTTGATGAATTGTGATGCGGATTATGAAATCCTGTCGAGCAGCGATGCCTCTATGATGGCCAGGGTTGACATTAAGTTTCCAACTTTTGTACAACAGAATTTTGTTTCTTTAGAGAAGGACTCGTCTGGTGCTTGGAAAATCACCCAATTGAACAGATTTAACAAAGCAGCTTAAGCAGAATGGGTGATTTTCGCCTATCTACCATGTAAAAGCTACACTATCTTTGAATTTAGGAAGCCCAATATAAGTTTGGATGAATTTAAGATTTGGGTTAGTTAATAGTAGGAGTCATCCGTTTTCGGATGACTTTTTTTATGCGCCTTGTTTAAGGATATTTCGGCAACAAAAAAAGTTTTACAGCTATACAGCGCGTGCAAAGAAGTTAGTCGTTTTGGTAAGGCCTGTGACAAGGTAATTGTCAAGTTGCACTTAACTCGGTCTGAAATTCGAGGGCGGTTTTGGTCAAGATTAACCAATCTATTGAAGCTGTAAATGATTTTGGTCAATCATGTTCATATCCACTATGAACTATAGACTAAGGACTATTGACTGAAGACTAAGGACTAAAAATTAATGAAGCTCCTTGAACTGGCTGCCAATGCGTTCGAATTTTTCGATGAGCAATGCAATCCTTTCCTTGTCTTTTTTGATGACCGCCTTACGCACCAATGTAGAGCAGAAGATCATCCAGCCAAAGCTGATCACCAGCGCTACAATCTTTAGCCATAGGTCTAAATGCAGTACCTCAAAGAAATAAAATGCCATGCCCAGAGAAAGCGCAAAGGCGTAGAACCAATATAAGCGGTTATATAAGCGGAAACGTTTAAGCTGATAAAGTTTAAGCTGGGCAATAAATTCGTGCGGATTGGCCGTAAAATCGCTTTTAGATATAATGCGGTAATTGTTGTATAGGATGATAGTATATACGGCAATGGTTACGATCATCAGGCTAATGCCAATATGTGTAGTCCAAGAATGGGCCTCGAAAACAAACCACAAGAAGGCTAAGGCAATAAAAGAAAGCATCATGCCTACTACAGTCAATAGCGATTTGGTACGCATGCCGCTTACTTCCTTTTTGGCCTGCTTCAGCATCTCATCGGCAGATATCTTCACATCTACGGTGTTATGCGTTGCCCAAAGCGCTTCTATGTGATCAAATTCTTGCATGCTGGTTATATAATTCGGTCAGTTTTTGTTTAATGCGGTGGATTTTTACCCTCAAATTCCCTTCGCTAATGCCAGAAATCTCAGCAATTTCGTTGTAAGGCAGTTCATCCAATACCATCGTAATGATTAAACGGTCGTTTTCTTCGAGCTTTGATATAGACTTATAGAGCAGGGCAATCTGTTCGTTTTTTTCAGAAAATTCTTCGATTTTGTTTTCGATGATATTCTCCGTCAGTTCATCTTTGGCCTGTCTTTTTTCAGATCGCAAATAAGTTAAACAGGTGTTAACAGCAATACGGTAAATCCATGTAGAAATCAGCGACTTGTTTCTGAACTTGTCCAGGTTTTGCCAAACCTTTAGAAAAGTTTCCTGCAACAGGTCGTTGGCAGAATCCTTATCTCCTGTATAACCATAGCATAAGTGAAAAATCTTCTTTGAATTCTTGTCGAAAATATCCTTAAATAGTATATCTTTTTGGTTCACTTAGCGGCTTTTGATGATCAACGATTAGATGTTCGGAATATAGTTTTGTTACGCCCCAAATATGTAAAATAACTAATGCTTTATCAACAATGTTTAGAGAATAATTTAATTATTGTAGTTTTACGGCTTCTATTCAAATGTAAACTTAACAAATGTCGAATAAGAACAAACTTACACTCTTTATTTTTATCGCGCTTGTATTGGGCGTAGCCGTGGGTTATTATTTAAACGTTAATAATTTCAGCAAAAATAACGAAGCGATTGTTAGTGCCGAAGCACAGATCAAGAAAATAGATGGCAAACTGGGCGATTTAAAGGATACCACCGTTGTTGAATATGCGCAGCTTAAAACCCAAAAAGCAGCACAGGCTAAAATCCGCAAGGAAAACGAAACCATAAGAGAGAAAAAACTCGAACCATTTACCTTGTTGAGCGATATCTTCTTAAGGCTGATCAAAATGATTGTGGCGCCTTTGGTATTCACCACTTTGGTAGTGGGTGTAGCCAAGGTAGGCGATATTAAGGCCGTAGGCAGGATTGGTGGAAAAACTATGTTGTGGTTTATCAGTGCCTCATTAATGTCTTTATTGCTGGGAATGCTTTTGGTGAATATCTTCAAACCGGGAGAAGCCATGCACCTGCCTTTGCCTAGCAGCCATACCGATACAGGCATCAAGGCAACCGCTTTATCGGTTAAAGATTTTATTTCGCATATTTTTCCAAAAAGCTTTGCCGAATCGATGGCAAATAATGAAATCCTGCAGATCGTAGTGTTTTCTTTGTTCTTCGGTGTGGCTACTGCAGCCGTTGGCGAAAAGGGCAAGGTTGTAATTGAGTTTTTTGATTCGGTAGCGCACATTGTGTTAAAAGTAACGGGTTATGTAATGAACTTTGCGCCCTTTGCCGTATTTGGTGCCATGGCCGCTATTGTAGCCAAACAGGGAATCAGTGTCTTATCAACCTATGCCTTGTTTATTGGCGAGTTTTATTCGAGCATGCTCATCCTGTGGTTACTCTTGATTTTCATCGGTTACCTCATCTTAAAACGCAGGATTTTTAACCTGATGAACAGGATGAAAGAGCCAGTGATGTTGGCCTTTAGTACGGCCAGTAGCGAAGCAGCCTATCCGAGAACCATGTTGCAGCTAGAGCGTTTTGGCTGTAAAGACAAAATTGTGAGCTTTGTATTGCCATTGGGCTATTCGTTTAACTTGGATGGTTCGATGCTCTACATGACTTTTGCATCCTTGTTTATCGCGCAGAGCTATGGCATCCATCTTTCTTTTGAACAACAAATTACCATGTTGCTTATTTTGATGCTGACCAGTAAGGGCATTGCCGGTGTGCCACGTGCCTCGCTGGTTGTAATTGCAGGTACCATTGCCACTTTTAATATTCCCGAGGCTGGTTTGGCCCTGTTAATTGGTATCGATCCGTTATTGGATATGGGCAGATCGGCTACCAACGTTATCGGTAATAGCATTGCAACGGCAGTGGTGAGCAAGTGGGAAGGCGAATTAACCGGTCCCTTAGATTAATTTAAAGTATATTCAGCCTAACAGAAATGACAAGCAGAGGAAAGAAAATATTTTTGGCTTCAACAATCATAGTGCCTTTTATTATTTATTGTATTGTTTATTACGCGCCTATTATCAGAAATGCGCCTTTTAAGGCAAAGGAGTTTGTATCTGTGGAATACAAATGGGGGGCAGGCGATAAATTGGAAAACTCTTATAATTCGGCTACCGGAGAATATAAATACCTTAACGATCAGGATTCGCTGATTGTAAAACATGTGATGCTGAATGCCAAAGACAAAAAGTTTTTAGACAGCAATGCAGATGTGCAGGGCTTTTGGAACTTGCCAGATGTGGTGGCCAATAGCGAAGAAGACCTAAAAAACTCCAAGGCACCACGTTTTTTCATGAAATTCAATTACCAGAAAAAATCGAAAGAGGTAACCTACTTGGCTGATTTTGCCGGAAATCCTAAAATGAAAAGCGCAGCCGCACAGATGCAAAAGGTAATAGAACAAACCATAAACGATAGGGAAGAAAAGGAACGCAAGTAATGGTCTCGTCTTTCAAAAAGAATTGGTCGATCATCAGTACCGTAGCCGTGATCTTAATTGCAGGTATTGGAGGCTATTACCTGATTAAATTGAAGCAGGGGCCTTACAAATCATCAGATTTTGTTGCTATCGAATACAGATGGGGCATAGGCGATACTTTGGTGAACAGCTATAATTCGGCTACCGGCCATTACCAATACCTTAACAATAAAGATTCGCTGGTTACCAATAAATTCAAGTTGCGCAGCAACAACAAGATCTTTTTGCACAGCAAGGCCAACGAATTGAACCTTTGGGCTTTGCCCGACGTAATTGCCCAGCCTGGTGCAGATTTGAAGAGCAAAAAGGTATTGCGCTATGAAATCGTTTTTCATTATACCAACAAAAGCAAAAAGATCATTTTCATGAGCGATTATGCCGAGGATCCGAAAATAGCCGAGGCCGCTACCGAACTACAAAAACTGGTAGAAAGCACCATTACAGAAGCAGAAGAACGCTACACAAACCACTAATTTACAACAGAGTATAACTTATTCTTATTGGTTTGTAAACGTCATGTTTTATGATAATTTCATCGCTTTGCAGAAATTTTACAGATTGTGATTTATTTCGTATGTTTACGATATATTCGTAAGTAATGGAAAAATTAACAATACAGGAAGAAGAAGCAATGCTTGCCGTATGGCAGGCCGGACCAGGTTTTATCAAAGATTTTATGGATGCCATGCCCGAGCCCAAACCTCCCTATACTACTTTAGCCTCTACCATCAAAAACCTCGAACGCAAAGGTTTCTTAAAGAGCGAGCGTTATGCTAATGCCAATCGCTATAGTGCAAAAGTGAAAGAAGCCGAGTACAAGAAGCGTTTCATGAATGGTTTTGTGAACAGTTATTTCCAGAGTTCATATAAAGAACTGGTGGCTTTCTTTGCCAAAGACAAAAAGATCAGTGCCGAAGAGCTTAAAGAAATTATCAATTTGATCGAAAACCCTGAAAAGTAATGCTATGCCACACTTTTTTGTCATCTTGCTTAAAATAAACCTGGTACTCATCCTTTTTGGAGCTACGTATTACCTGGTTTTGCGCCGATTGACTTTTTATACGCTTAACCGCATATTCTTGGTTTTCGGTATTTTGTTTTCAACGATTTATCCTTTTATCAACCTCACTGATTTCTTTCATAATCGAATGAGCCAAAAGGTGGCTTTTGTACCCGAACTTAATCAAAAGGCTGCCGAGCTGGTGCCTAGCGATTTTATAGCATTAAACTGGCAATTGCTTACCGTTTTATTTTATGCGGGAGTGGTTTTGATGGCTTTGAGATTGATGCTGCAGTTCCTTTCGTTGTATCGGATGCATCAAAAATCGGCACCTGGGCATGTCGCCAATTATCCCGTTAGGTTATTGGAAGAGCCGGTTAGCCCTTTCTCGTTTTGGCAAACGGTGTATGTAAATCCTTCTTTGCACAAAGAAAAAGAACTGGCCACCATTATAGCGCACGAAAAAATACATGTAAAGCAGTGGCATTCGCTAGATATTATATTGGCTGAGTTAAGCGTAGTTTTTTACTGGTTTAATCCAGGTGTATGGCTGATGAAAAAAGCGGTTAAAGAAAACCTGGAGTTTATTACCGACGAAAAAATATTGAAGAAAGGGGTGGATAGAAAAACCTATCAATACAGTTTGCTCGATGTAGGCAATTTAACCCCATCTGTAGCCATAGTCAATAATTTTAACCTTTCAGATCTGAAAAAGCGTATTAAAATGATGAATGCCAAACGTTCATCGCGCCTAACCCTGAGCCGTTACTTGTTTGCACTGCCTGTGCTTTTGTTAACTACATTAGCCTTTACGGTGAGCAAAAAGGATATCAACAAACATTTTGAGCCATTAAAAGCAGCCATTACGCGTACCATTTCCGTTCAGGAGCCAGTGGTGGCTATCCCTCAAAATCAGGTTGCCAAGAAAAGAAAAATTCAGCCTCAAGCAATAGTAGCCGATAGCACGCCTAAAGTCCTGGTGCTGATTAAGCAAATCGGTATTGCAATCGATTCGCTAAAAGATGGTCATTTTGATTTGCCTTTGCTAACGAAAGATGATAAAGTAAACGAAATGATTGCGGCCACATTGAGAGACAAAACACAGATCAAAAATATTACATTCCTTCGTAGGGATAGCATCAGCGGAACTGGAGTGATGTCTGGAAAGGTAGAAAATTTGAAGATCGAGTTTAGGGGAAAAGGTACCGAAACAGATAAAGAAAACCCAACAATTGATAAAGTAGTTGTAGTAAGGGGCTATGCCACTAAAAGAATACCAAAAGATAGTGTGGCTACTGGTACTGGCCAAATGAACTATTATGTAAACGGTGTAAAAGTTAATCAAGAAGAGCTGAGCAAATCTCTCGAACCAAGATTAATCAAAGGAATTGCCATTAAAAGGAAAGATGCCAAAGAGTCTAATTTGATGGTCGAAACTAAAGTCAATTAATCGCTTTCCTAATAAAAACTAAACTGGAAGAGATTTAGAAATAAAAAAAAAGCCCCAAATAGGGGCTTTTTTCATTGTTGTTTGTTGGGTTATTTAAAAGTTGAATGTTGCTTTTAACATGGCTACACGTCCTGGGATGTAATAGGTGCCCGAAGTAAGCGAGTTAACGGAAAGGTTAATGGCTTCGAATTTTTTGACATTGGCCAAATTAGTAATGCCAAATTCAAGGTCTGTTTTATACTTGATGAGCCTGTATCTCACATTGAAATCGGCAAAGATGTATTTCAAATCTGGCTGACTGGCCTGATGGGTGAAAATATGCTCGGCTGCCACATTCACAAAAAAGCTTTTAAATACGGTTGCAGTTAAATTAGATTGTTGCCTTAACTGCTGGTATTTGGTGGTAATGGCATCGGCTATAGACGATTTGCTGGTATTAACCGAATAGGTGGCATTGTAAGACCAATTCATGAAATTGGTAAGCTTAGCTTCTATGCCTGCCTTGTAGGCGATGGTAGAAGAGTTAAAAGGCAGGAGCTCGTTATTGAGCAACTGATCAAATTTGCTTTGGTTAAACGTTATGCCAGCATTAATGGTACTTCTCCAGTCGAATAGGTATTTGCTGCCGTTGGCGCTTATGTTAAAGCTCTTGATCTGATTGGCCAAAGGCAATACCACACGTTGTTGGATGTTGTTGCTAAGCGTGAAAGATGAAATCGTATTCAATGTGGTACTGCTGTAGCCTGCATTCACGGCAAAGAAGAACATCTGCATCGCTTTGCGAAAATTAAAGCCTGCGCCCACATAATGGGTTTGTTTTTCAGAAATAGGCGCATCGTTGGCAAACAGCGAGCGGTAGTTTTTCAAAATGGTGCCACGATAAACCTCGTCTAAGCTGCCCAAGTCGTTTTTAAACGAATAATTGGCAGTTACGTAATTCTCTACGCCGGTTTGGTACCTGATGTTGAAACTTGGATTGATGAAATACTTTTCTAAACTTTTATCCAAGCCATGGCTAGCGTCGTTGTAATCTATTTTATTATAACTGAGTGGCAAGCTTAAACCGGCTTTGAGTTTGTCGCCTGCATATTCGTAAGTAGCCTCTGCATAGGTTTTTAGCTTGGTCCAATCCAAATCGTTGGTCATATCGGCCGAAACCAATTCGGTAGTCTGGTCGTTTTGGATCCGGTAGAGCTCAGAACCCAATTGTTGATTTTGCCAATTAAATCCAGCCTTATAGGTTTGAGAGAATTTGCCGTTGACCAAGGCAAAAGACAGGTAATTGTTGGTAAACCAGGTAGGCAGGGTGATGTATTGATCCAATCCGGCATAAGGCATGTTGTTGTTCAAGATGTTTTCGTTCAATCCCGGCCTGATGTTAAGCGTCTCCGGTTGCGAGCTTCTGTCTACATAAGAATAGAAATTGAGCACATTTGAGGATTTTAATTTCTTTCGGTAACTGAATTCGTTAGAAATATCATAAAGCTCCTGCTTTAGCGATTGATTGGCACCGATGCCATTGATCACCACCTGCGAATTCGTTTTAAAGGGATTGTAGTCGGCAATTAACGTGTTGTTCAGGTAATGTTCTTCCGCATTGCTGTTCAGGTTCAATTGGGCATGCAGCTTTTGTGGATTGATGCCGTTGTTTTGCAATTCGGTATACCTGATGGTTTGCCCCGGCAAATAGGTTTCAGAAAACTTGCTGTACTCTTGCCTGCGCTGATCGTATAAATAAGAAACGTTGGCCTTTAGCTGCAGGTCTTGGTTAAACTTAAAAAGGTTGTTGAGGTTAATCAAACCGGCCTTGTTAAAAAGTGAACGGTTTTGGGGCAGGGTAGGTACGCCAGCTGCGCCTGCGGATAAAAAATTGCCCGGTTTGTCGTTATCTGCCCTTTTGAAAAAATCGTTAAAAGAAGTCAGGTCGATGCCCGGATCAATGCCAATATTGTTGCCTTTGATGTTGTTGATAAACTTCAGGTTTTTTTTAAGCATGATGCCGTTAATGTTTCCGTCAAAACGGTCGGGTGTGCCCAAACCAGCTTTGATTTCACCCATCATTTTGAGCTTGGCTTCATCCTTGATCACCAAATTGAGGGCTACATCATCGCTCATGTTGTTCTTTTGCATCATTTTAATAGGCTGGTCTTTTTCAATTACCTGTACCTTCTCTACGGCGCCATGTGGAATGCTTTTAGTGGCAATGCCATATTTGTCATCCAGCAGGTTATCTTTGTCAAGGTAGAGGTTAGAAATTCCTTTGCCATTATAGGTTACTTTGCCATTTTCGGCTACTTCTATGCCCGGCATTTTTTTCAGTACATCGCCAATGGTCCTGTCTTGCTTATCCGCAAAATCAGAGGTTTTGTAATTTAAGGTATCGCCCTTGCTAGAAAGCGAAGGCCTGTTTTTAACCACCACCTGTTTGAGGTTGATCTCGCTGTCTTGCAGTACCAGGTCGTAATTTTGATTAAGCTCGGTGACGTTGATGGCTTTCTTTTCATAGCCGATAATGGTAGCCTCGATGCTGAGGTCTTTGGTTTCGTCGCCAAGCGACAAGCTGTATTCGCCTTTGGCATCGGTACGGGTAAAGCTGATGATATTGCCTTCCTTGTCTTTGAGGTTCACGTTTGCCGATACAATGGGCGCACCTTTATTGTCCTTCACATTTCCTTTGAGCTGCTTCTGGGCAAATGCCGATACCGAAGCCAACAACAGGAAAAGCAAGGTGAGGGTGTATTGCTTTTTCATCTGAATGTGATTGTTTTTAACGCTTATGAAGCAATCATGAGCATATTTATTACGGTTTTACGCCGTATGCCCATAATGGTTTCATGATATATGGTGAAACGTGAACTTATTTTTGTTCTGGCAATTCTATCGGATTGTTGATCACGATTTTTGTCGGGCCACTGCCTGGAGTAGCAGGCCTCATTTGCGTATTCATCCTTACGCTTCCCTGAATGCCGCTGCCGGCCAATTGTGCGTTCGCAAAACCTTGTGGATCTTTGTCCCTGGCTTCTTTTAGTTTATCCAATTCCTTGCGTGTAGTTTTAATCGCGTCGGTAGGTAATTTTATTTCATTGCCTAAATAAAATGTCTCTGCATCCATTCCCATGATTTTTACAGTAGCACCTGAAACTGCACCCGAAATTGGTTTGTCCTCTACGGTTGCCGTAACGGTAGTCTGGTCAACCATGTCAATACCTGCAAACTGGAATTGAACATCTTTCTTCTCGTCATAAGCCTCGATAATCAATCCGGGCAGGCCGTTCAGTTTCCATGGGCCGCTTTGAAAAGGCATATCCGGAGCATACCAGGCAATCCAATTTCTGCCTTTAAAATGAGCAGTTGCCTTTTGGCAGCGTACACCCGAAAAGCTTGCCGTATCCTTGCTGATTTTCCAATTGATTTTAGGCGCATCTTCTTCAACCAGGTAATTGTTAAAGAGGCGTTCTTTGGTGATGAACTTGTTTTCTTTTACAAAAAAGAAATAGTCGAGAGGAGTGGTAGGCTTAGTGCCTGTTCTTTTGATGCTGATGTTTTGAGGGCCGCCTGCATTGTTTTTGATCTGTTCCTGGATTTGCTGGTTCAGGGCTATGCTTTCGTTAATTTTATCATAACTGGCATAAAGAGAGGCATTTTTACCGATAACCAGCAGCATGTTTTCTGTGTAAGGCTTATCCCTTTGGGTGGTATCCTGAATGTGGGTAAAGGTATACCTTACCCTAGCCAATGCCTTGTCTGGACTTTGTGCAAAAGCTACCGTAGTAAGCGCAATTGCAAAAATGGTGGTTAAAATAGTTTTCATTGTGTTTGTGTTGGTTTGTATAATTAGATATTCGTAAAACTACGATATTTTCGTAATAAGGAAAATGATTTAACACTTTTTAACGAATACATTGATTAATAGCCTGATTGGCTTTTTACAAATCCCTTGGGGTCTTTCTCGTAAGCAGTTCTCAGCTTGTCTAGCTGTTCTTTACTGGTTTTAATGCTGTTGCGTGGCAGGGCAATGGTATTATCGAAATAGGCGCCAGTGATATCCAATCCCAATATTTGGTCGATAGGCAGTATAGCGCCGCCTTGCTCTTTTGTACCTGGCCTGATAAATTCTCCTGCTTTGGTATTCTCTATGCCGGCAAATTGAAAAAGAACAGTTTTGTTTTCGTCGTAGGCTTCAATGATGAGCCCAGGCAAGCCGTTCAGTTTCCAGGGGCCGCTTTGAAAGGGTAGGCTAGGCGCAAACCAGGCTGTCCAATTTTTACCTTCATAGCTGACCGTTGCCTTTTGACAAGGCAGGCCCGAAAAACTTAAAGTATCCCTGCTTATTTTCCACTTCATTTCAGGTACTTTATCTTCGTAAATATAAGTTTGAAGCGAAATGAATTCTTTGCCAAAAAACTTGTTTTCCTTAATGAAATATAAATAAGAGGTTTTGGCCATCCATTTACTTGCCGAAGTATTGATGGCGTAAGCCTTGGGTTGGCCATTGTTGGCTTGGCTCATGATCATCGCCCTAAATTTCTGGTCTTCTGAAATTTCATGCCTGATTTTATCATAACTGGTATATAGCGAAGCATTTTTGCCTACAAATAGCAACATATTTTCGATACGTGTTTGGCCATTGCTTAGCGTATCTTTCTTATTGGTGTACGTATAACTCACCCTGAGCAGTACGCTGTCTGGTTTTTGAGCAAAGGAAGCGGAGATGCTTATGGTCAGTAATAAAGTGAAGAAGATTTTCATGAGCTTGTTGTTTAGTTATTCGTTAAACCTTATTTTTTTTCGGGAAGTTCTATCGGATTGTTGGTAACGGTGGGGCCGGCAATTCCTGTTGTGCTTCTGCCCACCACAACGGTTTTTCGGTCTACGCCAAACATCGCAGCAGCGAAACCTTTTGGATCTTTTTCCGAAAACTCTTTAACCTTGTTGTATTCTTTAACATCGGCTCTTTTGGCGTCTTTGGGCAATTTGATCTCCTTTTCAAAAAAGATGCTGTCGCTATTGGTGTTTGCGCTGGTTACATTATCCATGCCTGCAAACTGAAAGTGTACCTGCTTTTGTGTATCATAGGCTTCTATGATCAATCCCGGCAGGCCATTGAGTTTCCACGGACCACTTTGAAAGGGAAGTTCAGGCGCATACCAGCCAACCCAGTTGCGGCCCTTAAAATATGCAGTGGCTTTTTTGCAGCGAATGCCCGAGAAACTTGTCGTATCCTTGCTGATTTTCCAATTGATTTTTGGCGCAATCTCTTCGGCCAAATACTCATTAACCAGTTTCTCTCTGGTAAAAAAGAGATTTTCCTTCACAAAGAAATAGTAATCAATATAAGAAATAGGTTTAAATGGGGCATTTGGATCTTTTGGAGAGGCTTTGATCTTTCCGTCTTCCTCCAATTTGCGGTTCAATCGATCAAAGCTTGTATAAACCGAAGCATTTTTGCCAATCACCAGAAGCATATTCTCGGTATAGGGATTATTCTTTTGCGTAGTGTCTCTGATATGGGTGAAACTATATTTGACACGGGCCAAGGCCTTGTCTGGATTTTGGGCCAAGGCTGGGACTGCAAGTGCCATGAATAGGGCAGCAATGAGGTTCGTTTTCATGTTTTAGTTTTTTTCAGGTAATTCAATAGGGTTATTTAGGATGTTCTTGGCAGGAGCATTCCCTGTTTTGGAAACCCCGCTTACTATAGTTAGGCCACTATCACCCATTTGAGCCTTTGCAAAACCGACAGGATCTTTTGCCCTTGCTTCTTTCAGCTTGTTCAGTTCTGCCACAGTTGTTTTTACGGCATCGGCAGGAAGACGAATTTCATTGCTTGATAGCGCAGTTTTAGGCGTGCTGATGGTGTTTTCGGTTGTCAATGCTTGGCTTGGCAATGGTTGATCTTTTAGGTTTTCGAAGCCTGCAAATAAGAATTGTACCTCTTTTTTGTCGTCGTAGGCTTCAATGATCAATCCGGGAAGACCATTGAGCTTCCATGGCCCACTTTGAAAGGGCAGGTCGGGCGCGTACCAGGCAATCCAATTCCGGCCTTTAAAACTTGCTGTAGCTTTTTGGCAATGGAGGCCTGAAAAACTTGCGGTATCTTTGGTCATTTTCCAATCGATTTTCGGCAAAGGCTCTTCGGTGAGGTACATGGTGATTAAAGGCTCTTTGATAAAAAGCTTGTTCTCTTTGATGAAGCTGTAAAATTCTACAGCGGTAGTGGCTTTGGTTTTGCCGAGGTTAATGCTGATCGATTGTCCGTTTGCCGAATTTTTGACCTGTTCTTCAATCATTTTTCTTCTTTCGAGGTCTTGGGCCACTTTATCATAGCTGGTATAAACAGAGGCGTTTCTGCCAATGAGCAATGCCATGTTTTCGGTATAGCGTTTATCTTTTTGCGTGGTATCTCTCAGATGAGAGAAGGAGTAGCTTACCTTGGCAAGTACCTTGTCTGGCGTTTGTGCGGCTGCAATTACACCTGTAAATGCATAAAAGCAAGAAATTAAAAGGGATTTCATCGGGTTGGTTTTAATTTATAGTAATTTAGTTTTCGTAAATCTACGAATTATTCGTAATTATGGAACAAACAAAATGTTATTTTTTGTTATAATTTCGTTGCAGTAGGAGCGAATGGAAGTTTTGCAGGAAAAGTGCCGAAAATTATTTTATATATCTATTTGTGTTTGAATAGTATTTGTTCTATATTTGCACCTCGATAAAAAATAAACAAGTCTAAAATAATTATTTAACAATGTACGCAATAGTAAATATAGCAGGACAGCAATTCAAAGTTGCAAAAGACCAGCACCTTTTTGTACACCGTTTACAAGGAGATGAAGGCGCTAGTATTGAATTTGACAATGTATTGTTGGTTGATAATGGTGGTAAGATTACTGTAGGTGTTCCTGCGGTAAAAGGCGCATCGGTTACAGCTAAAATCGTGTCTCATTTAAAAGGTGATAAAGTAATCGTTTTCAAAAAGAAACGTAGAAAAGGTTACAAAAAGAAAAATGGTCACCGCCAGTATTTCACCAAAATCCAGATTGAGAATATCACTCTGTAGTTAATTTTTTGTTTAATTCTGAGATTGGGTTTTCCAATCTATAAAAAATATAAAAGAAAATGGCACATAAAAAAGGAGCCGGTAGTTCGAAAAACGGACGTGAATCGCATAGCAAGCGCTTAGGTATCAAAATTTTTGGTGGTCAACAAGCTATCGCTGGTAACATCATCGTTCGTCAGCGTGGTACAAAACACCACCCAGATAAAGGTGTTGGCATTGGTAAAGACCATACTTTGTTTGCTTTGGTACCTGGTATCGTAGTGTTCAAAAAGAAACGCGACAACAAATCATATGTTTCTGTACTTCCAACAGTTGTTGAAGATGCTCCAGTAAAAGCTGCAGCACCTAAAAAAGCAACTGCAAAAGCAGCAGCACCAGTTGTTGAAGCAGAAGCAGCTGAAGCACCTGCAAAAAAAGCGCCTGCAGCTAAAAAAGAAGCAGCGCCTAAAGCAGCTAAAGCACCTGCAAAAAAAGCAGCTAAAGCCGATGACGAAGCTCCAGCAGCTGAGTAAGGTTGAGATAAAATATAGAAAGCCTCGGTAATTAATTATCGAGGCTTTTTTTATGTTCAAATTTCACTGATAAGGCACCTAGAAGTTGTCATTCCGAGTTAACAAGGAATTTATCTCAAGAATAGATGCTTCGCCTCGCTCTGCGTGACAAACCAGGCTTGGTATAGAGAAATCAAAAGAAATTGCTTTGCTAGCACCTACAATACCGATTTTTGGACTATGGACTATGGACTATGGACTATGGACTCAAAGCTCTTCCATTTAGCCCTTATCTATCCCGCTCCATGATCTGTTGCACCAATTCCCTAAACTGTTCTTTCTTTTCTTCGGCTACGGCCAAGGTATTTAGGGCATGATGCGCTTTTTCGAGGTATTTGTCCATTTCTGAGGTAGCCAATTCTTTTACGCCATACTTATTGTAAAGCTCGGTTACCTGACTTACTTTTTCTTCCTGTATAAAAGAGGTACTAGTTAGGGCAACAGCTTCTTCAAGTGGCGCCAAAGCCAGTGTTTTGAGGTGCAGGAATGTTTTCTTGTTCGCCATGATATCGCCACCTACTTGTTTGCCAAATTTCTCTGGATTGCCATATACATCTAAAATGTCGTCTTGCAATTGAAAGGCCACGCCCAGGTTTTCGCCGAAATTGTACAGCAGTTCTGCATCGGCCATGCTGGCACCACCTACAATGGCTCCCAATTTCATGGCGCCACCCAATAATACCGCCGTTTTTAGGCGGATCATTTCAATGTATTCGTCAATGCTTACATCGCTTCGCTGCTCAAATTCCATATCCAGTTGCTGGCCTTCGCAAACACCTTGGGCAGTGGCATTAAAAGTATCGAGTACGGGTTTTAAAACGCTTACATCAACCTTCGAAAGGTGTTTGTTGGATTCTACCATCATTACATCACCACTCAATATGGCGTTGTTGTTGCCCCATTTTTCGTGAACGGTTTGTTTGCCTCTGCGCAAAGGCGCATTGTCCATAATATCATCATGCACCAAGGTGAAATTATGGAAGGTCTCTATCGCCAAGGCCACGTCGAGCGCTTTGCCGATCTCGCTGGTAAAGAGTTCTGTCGCCATCAACACCATTACCGGCCTAATCCTTTTGCCTCCCAAACTCATAATGTAACGGATCGGTTCGTACAAATCGGCTGGATGTTTTGGATATTCGATTTTAGGGATGGCGTTTTCTATAATTTCTTGTAGTTGTGTAGGACTGTGCATTACTTAGGGGTTAGTCATGGTACCGAAAGCGGCTTTGCTTTCCATCATTTTAATAAAAGAGTCTTCTAGGGTAGTTTGCTTCACAATAGGATTGTTTCTCCAGAAGATGGGGTCGTAGGCTATCGATTCGATAACGGCTTTATCTTTTGTGCGCCGATTGAGCGCCTCAAACTGTTGGCCTTTTAAATCGTTGTCTACATTGTACACCGTGAGCAGGGAACTGATGCCTGGATTGAGCTCTCTGCCTTTTGCATTGAGGCTGAGGTACATTTTGGTAGATACGCTTTCCAGTACGGCAATTGGATGTGCATTGCCATTAAAAGTAGCTACGGTAGTTACGATAGGGGGGATTTTGGCGCTTGCATCAGAAAGCCTGATCGGCAAGTTGAATACGCTGTTCTCCAGCCTATATATTTTTGAATCATCTACCCCAACATAATAAGTGGAGTTAACGTAGTAGAGGTTTTTCTTTGCTTTTTTGTATTTGCAAGAGAGCACGGCTATTTTCTGGTCGGCCTGTTCGATGTATTTCTCGACGTTGATTTCATAATCCGCTAGTGTATTGAGGGTGATAAACTTTCCGCCTTTATCTGGAAAAAGGTAGCCGCTAACCGAGAAGGTGTAGTAAGACTGGTTGCTCATGGAGAAGGCTACCTGTCCATCGTTTACTTCGGCAAATCTGCTTTGTTTGGCTATCCAGCCCTGTACACGCTTTGGTGTCCATTTCAGATCGAAAAAGAGCTCGTAGATTTGGCTAGGCTTGCCGTTAAGGGTAGTTAACTGCCTGTAAAAGGCATTTACATAAGAATTATCGGTTTCGTAGGTCTTTGCTTTTTCGAGGGCAGCTTTTAAAATACGCTGACCCAAGTAAGGATCTATGGTTACGGCATTTAAGCTAATGCTTGCTGGTTTAAGCTTGATGACCAAGGCACTGCTGCTTTTCTCTGCCAGTTCCAACTCGCCGGTTAAATAGCTTACATGGCTGCAGCGTAGTTTGGCAGGGTAGGTAGGAGTCTTCAGCACAAAGTCCCCATTTTCATTGCTCACAGAAGCGTTATTGGTGCCGATGATCCCTACCGAAACAAAGGGAATACCTGCGCCGCTTGCTTCGTCGATCACTCGGCCCTGCAACAGGTTTTGAGCCTGAACATGGAAGCAGAGCGAGAGCAGTGCAATAAAGATGGCTAGTTTTTTCATCTGTTTAATCTATTATGAGCGGTGATGAAGTGGCTATTGCTGTACTAAAGAAAAATCTATTTGGCGTTTAGAAAGATCAACTTTTTTCACTTTTATTTGTACTTCATCGCCCAATTGGTATTTCTTCTTTTTGCGTTGCCCAACGATACAGTAGTTTTTCTCGTCCAGCACATAAAAATCGTCTGAAATATCGCGCAGGCGAACCATGCCCTCGCATTTGTTTTCGATAATCTCTACGTACATCCCCCATTCCGTTACGCCAGAAATAATGCCGGTATAGATTTTTCCAACATTTTCCTCTAAATATTCGGCTTGTTTGTATTTAATAGAGGCTCTTTCGGCATCTGCCGCACGTTTTTCCATGGCTGACGAATGCGAACTTGCGGTTTCATACTCTTCGGCATTGGCCGATTTTCCACCATCGAGGTATAGGGCGAGCAGGCGATGTACCATCACATCGGGGTAACGCCTGATGGGTGAAGTAAAGTGGGTATAGTAATCGAAGGCAAGGCCATAATGGCTTGTTTTCTTGGTAGTATAAATGGCTTTGGCCATGGAGCGGATGGCCAATTGGGTTAGGATGTTCTGTTCTTTTTTGCCTTCCACATCTTCCATCAGGAAATTGAGGGATTTGGCAATTTCTTTATCGCTCTTCATGTTGATTTTGTAGCCAAAACGCGACGCAAAGCTTGCAAAATTGTTTAGGTTTTCGAGGTTTGGCGTATCGTGAACGCGATAAACGAAGGTGTACTGCTGCTTGCCCTTTCCTTTTTTGGCGATAAATTCGGCAACTTTTCGGTTGGCCAGCAACATGTAATCTTCAATCAGCTTATGTGCGTCTTTACGTTCTTTCACATAAACGCCGGTTGGTTTTCCATTTTCGTCAAGCTTGAATTTTACTTCGGTACTTTCGAAACTGATTGCTCCATTTTTGAATTTCCGATCCCTTAAAATATAGGCTAATTCATTTAGTTTGGTGATTTCTTCAACAAAATCTCCGGTTTTGGTTTCGATTACCTCCTGGGCTTCCTCGTAGGTGAAGCGCCTGTCTGAATGGATAACCGTACGGCCAAACCATTCGTTTTGGATGTTGGCTTCTTCGTCCAGTTCAAAAACAGCCGCAAAACATAATTTGTCTTCATGCGGGCGCAAAGAACAAACGCCATTGCTCAGTCGCTCGGGCAACATCGGAATTACACGATCTACCAAATAAACCGACGTTGCGCGCTCGTAGGCTTCTTTGTCGAGTTTGCTTTTGGGCAATACGTAGTGCGATACATCGGCAATGTGCACCCCAATTTCGTAATTGCCATTGGGCAGTTTTTTGAATGAAATGGCATCGTCAAAGTCCTTGGCATCAGCCGGATCGATGGTAAAAGTCAAGGTATTTCTGAAATCCCTTCTGCCTTTCACATCAGCTTCGCTTACCTGTTCAGGAATGGCATTGGCTTCTTGTTCAACTTCATCGGGAAAGCTGAGCGGAAAACCATATTGGGCCAAGATGGCATTCATCTCGGTATTGTTTTCGCCCTGCTCACCAAGCACGTTGATGATTTTTCCTATTGGATTTTTTGCGCCCTCAGGCCAGTCGGTAATGGCTACCTGAACTTTTTGCCCGTTTTTCGCGCCGTTAAGGTCGTTCAATGGCACAAAAATATCGTGCAGCATTTTTCTGTCGTCTGGAATAACGAAAGCAAAACGCTCGGAAACTTTGGCCACCCCAATAAAATCGGTTTTTACACGACTGATGATTTCTACAACTTCGCCTTCGTTTTTACGGCCAGTCTTTTTCTTGAATACATATACCTTTACTTTGTCGCCATGCAGGGCATTGCGCAGTTTTCTAGGTGCTACGTAAATATCTTTTTCAAATTCATCATCGGGCACTATAAAAGCAGAACCATCCGCAGTCATGTCTACAGTACCTTCAACAAATGTTTTTAAGTCTTTTAATCTGAATTTTCCTCTTTCAGGCTGTGTAAAGTGGCCTTTGTCTACCTGTTCCTTCAATACCTCTAAAATGGTATCGGAAGATGCGCCATCTTTTAGGTTGAGCTTGGCTGCAACTTGTTTATGGTTAAGGGCCACATTTTTGTTTTTTTCGAATATATCACTAATCAACTGGGTAAGAACCTGTTTTACGTGTGAGGATTTGTTTTTTGCCATAGCGGTATTTGTGTTGTTCCCAATATAGTAATTGTATGTTTAGCATGGGGTATTTTTGGTGAGAAATAACACGGCTATAACACATTGGGATAGCTTGGGGTTAAAAAAAGAGGGGATTAACCGGCCAAAGGGGCTGGTGTTTTTCCAGGAATGGCGTCTATCAGTTTTTGTGTATAGGCGGCTTTTGGACTGTTGTAAATTACTTCTGGAAAACCTTCTTCTTCGATTTTTCCCTTGTTCATTACGATCATCCGATCTGAAATATGTTTAACTACCGCCAAATCATGGGAAATGAAGATATAGGTTAAGCCAAATTCCTGTTGCAATTCGCGCAAAAGGTTAAGCACCTGTGCCTGTACCGATACATCGAGCGCAGAAACCGATTCGTCGCAAATGATAAACTTGGGCTGCAGGGCCAAGGCTCTTGCAATTACAATCCTTTGACGTTGTCCGCCGGAAAATTCGTGCGGATAGCGATCAAAATGCTCAGGTTTGAGGTTTACCTTTTCGAGTAAGCCCAATACATGTGCTTTTCGTTCTTGGTCGTTTTTAAAGATGCCATGCACCTGCAAAGGCTCCATGATCGAATTGCCTACGGTTATTTTGGGGTTGAGCGAAGAGTAGGGGTCTTGAAAGATGATCTGGATATCTCTGCGCATTTTACGCAATTCCTTTCTGCCCAACTGGGTGAGGTCGGTTCCGTTAAAAAGCAGTTTGCCAGAAGTTGGTTCTACCAATCGCAATATGCTTCTGCCCAAGGTAGTTTTGCCACAGCCCGATTCGCCAACCAAACCTAGCGTTTCGCCTGGAAAAACCTTGAAACTGATATCATCGACTGCTTTTACAAATGTTTTGCCCTTACTAAAAAGTCCTTGATTGATCGGGTACCAGGTACAAAGGTGCTGTACTTCAAGTAATGGCTGTTGCTGGTATAGTTTTTCGCGCCTTTGTTCAATTTCGGCATCGGTATAGCTGTTGATTTCCAGCTGATGCTGCAGGGCGACTTCTTTGTTTTCGTTTAAGAAATCGGCTACGGTAGGCAATTTTTTTAATCTTCTTTGTGGCGATGGTCTGCAAGCCAAAAGCCCTTTGGTGTAGGGGTGTTGTGGATTTTTGAACAGTTCCTTGGCTGGTCCCTGCTCTACGATATCGCCTTTGTACATCACCAACAGTTCATCGGCAATTTCGCTGATGACACCTAAATCATGGGAGATAAAAATAAGCCCCATGTTGCGTTCGTCTTTGAGGCGGAGCAGTAAATCGAGGATCGTCTTCTGTACGGTTACGTCTAGCGCGGTTGTAGGCTCGTCAGCGATCAGCAATTCCGGATTGCAACTGAGGGCCATTGCAATCATCACGCGTTGTTTCTGTCCGCCAGAAAGCTGGTGTGGATAGCTTTCAAAAATCTGCTCGGGCCTAGGCAATTGCACTTCTTTAAAAAGAGCGATGGTTTTTTCCTTGGCGGCCTGCTTATCTATTTTTTGGTGAAGCATAATGGCTTCCTGCACTTGGTAGCCACAGGTAAATACCGGATTTAAAGAGGTCATCGGCTCCTGAAAAATCATGGAGATTTTGTTGCCCCTAAAATTCCTGATTTCGTTATCGGAAAGGTTAAGCAGGCTAATATTTTCAAAATCTATCTCGCCATTGATGTGCGTGTTTTTTGAATCGTGCAGACGCATAATGGAGAAGGAGGTCACCGATTTGCCGGAACCCGATTCGCCCACAATGCCGAGCACCTTGCCCTTATCGAGCTTAAAGCTGATTTTATGTACGGCTTCGGTCCAGGTTTTATCTTCCTGGCTATAAAATTCAATCGCGAGTTCCTTAACGTTTAGCATTTATATTTTCTGAATGATTAACTCCTTGGAACCTTCCTCTAAACAACCGTATTCGTCATAGTGAAAATGAGCTCCAGTTGGCACTTCTACTTGGGCTAACGTAAGTAATTGTTTAGCCAAAGAAATTAACCCAGCCTGATTTGCAGAAATAACGATTTGATTGTCAATAATGTTGCTTTCTATAGCAAATCCATCTTCCCAAGTGTTTTGAAGACCTTGCTCCGGATTATATTCAGGAATATTTAGCTTTGTTTCCATCTACATCACTAAGGTAATATTTTCGGATGGAATTGCATTCAAACCTTTAAAGCGCAATAGAATTTGTGCCGTTGTGATGACATCTTTTTGGCAATAGGTCACAATGCGTTGCAGGTCTTTTTCCTTATAATATACCTCTTTAACCTTGCTGCCATCTATATCGTCTTTTGGCGTTGGAATATTGAAAATGGTAGCCAATAAATTAAGCGAGGTATAGTTTTTATAATCGCCAAATTTCCAAAGCTCCATGGTATCGATATGGTTAACCTCCCAAGGCTTTTTGCCGGCTATTTGAAGCTGTGGCGGAATAGCAATGCCATTAATCAACATGCGGCGGCACAAATAGGGGAAATCGAATTCCTTACCGTTATGGGCGCAAAGCAACTGATCGGTTCCCTGTTCGCTTAACAATTTGGCAAAGCCGCTTAAAACTTCAAATTCATCCGCCCCGGAAAAAGAACGGACTCTTAAAAACTGTTGTTTGTGCTGGGCGTGGAAAAGACCAATGCTGATGCAAACGATCTTGCCAAATTCGGCCCAAATGCCGGCGCGGTCGTAAAATTCGGCTGCCGTAAATTCTTCTTTGCGCTGGAGCCTGGTTTTGTGCTCCCAAAGTTCCTGCAAGTGTTCGGGCACTTCTTCGTAGTGCTCAAATTGAGGTACGGTTTCAATGTCGATGACAAAAACCTTGTTTAAGTTGATTTCTTTTAACATGAGCGTATTGTTTTTGATAGGCAATACAAGTTAACAAAAAAAGCCGAAGCTTTTATTCGCAGCAAAACCTCTTCAAACAAAAAATCCTTCTCGGTTGGAGAAGGATTGCTGTATGTTTAGGTGTAGCCCAGAATTTTGAGTACTTGCTTGCTGTTCTGTTCCTCTCCAAATACCTCGAAGTTAAACGTCTCGTCTCTATTGCGTCTGATGATGACGTGCTTAGGACTTGGCAACAAACAGTGGTGGATACCGCCGTAACCGCTCAATACCTCTTGATAGGCACCCGTATTGAAGAAGCCTAAATATTGTACTTTACGTGTTTTTGGCATAAACACACTGTTCATGTGTGCCTCTTGGTTGTAGTAATCCTGACCGTCGCAGGTAATGCCGCCCAAGTTTACGCGTTCATACTCTGCATCCCAATTGTTGATGGGCAACAAGATGTATTTTTGGTTCAAAGCCCAAACATCTGGCAGGTTGGTAATGAAAGAACCATCCAACATCAGCCACTTTTCGCGGTCGTTTTGTTGTTTACGGCCCAATACCTTGTATAAAATGCCCGATGCTTCGGCTACGGTGTATTTTCCAAACTCGGTAATGATATCTGGTTCAACTACATCGTGCTCGGCACAGATTTCCTTGATCCGTTTTACGATTTCGTTAACCATGTACTCATAGTCAAAATCGAATACCAAACTATCTTTAAATGGCATACCGCCACCAATGTCTAAAGTATCCAGGTCTGGATTGATTTTTTTGAACTTGCAATACAAAGTCACGTATTTCTCTAATTCGTTCCAGTAATATGGCGAATCGGTAATACCAGAGTTGATAAAGAAATGCAACAGTTTTACCTTAAAGTTAGGGTTGCCCGAAACCTTGTTGTTGTAAAAATCGATTACATCTTCTAAACGAACACCTAAACGCGAAGTATAGAATTGCGAATCAGGTTGCTCTTCTGCCGCGATACGGATGCCCAGGTTACAAGGGGTATCCATTTCTACCTCGTCGTCGTAAAGGTTAAATTCTTCCTTGTTATCGAGTACGGGAATGATGTTTTTATAGCCATCGTGCAACATATCGATGATATACTGCTTGTACTGGTAGGTTTTAAAGCCATTGCAGATGACAGTGATGCTCTTGTCAAGCACGCCTTTTTTCTCCAACGCATCGATCATCGGCATATCAAAAGCAGAAGAGGTTTCCAAGTGGATGCCGTTTTTAAGGGCTTCTTCTACGATATGTCTAAAATGCGAGCTCTTGGTGCAATAACAATACTTGTAATCGCCGCGATAATTGTTCTTGATAATGGCAGTTTGGAACAACAGTTTGGCCTGTTGGATCTTCTTGCTCACCATGGGCAAATAAGTGAAACGCAATGGCGTACCATAGGTTTCTATCATTTCCATTAAATTTAGATCGTGAAAGTATAGCTCATCGTCTATAACGCTGTAGCCCTCTTGTGGAAAGCCTACGCTCAGATCAAGAAATTCGGAATAACTCTGCATTTATTTACATTAAATATTTTTGCAAAAATGTAATTTTAAATTGAGAATTAGCCGTTAAAAACAAATTTTTTATGCTGCAAACTAGTCATTAGTTTATTGGGTAATTAGCATAGGAATTGCCATTCGGAGTTTAGCGAGGAATCTGCCTCGTGAATAGGTGCCTCGCGCTGTGCTGCATAACAAATCATTCTTGGGTTCCTCAACTATAAACTGGCAATTGAAAACTGCTATTTGGGAACTGAAAACTACCTACTGAATACTTATCTAACCGGCAAATGTACCTCGGCCAACATGCACCTGGCGCTGCCTCCGCCATTGGTTTCAATGGTGTACAAAGGCGCATAAATCAGCTTGCAGTATTTTTCTAGCATAGAAATCTGGTTTTGATCTAGCGATAGATAAGCCTGTTCCGACATCACCAATAAACTGTCGCCCTGATCATTTTGAACCTGTAGCATATTGCCCGCAAAATGGTTCATTTGATCGAAAGTAATCGAAACGATTTCCTTGCCGGTTTGGCTCAGGCTGCCTCTTACCAGTGCCTGCTCGGTTTGGTCTGGAATAGAGTCGAAACAAACAACCGCAAACTTATCGCCCACGCACATCATCACATTGGTATGGTAAATAGGATAGCCCGTTGAATCCACTGCCTTAAAAACAACTGCAGTATAGCCAGTTTTTTGGCAGAATTCTTCCAACACCTTTTCATTAGTTCTCAAAGATAAACAGGCATAGGCTACCTTGTTATCGCGATCGAGCACCAAACTACCGGTACCCTCTAAAAACTGTTCGCTGTTTTCGTAAGTGCTGAGGTCGGTTACTTTGCTGATGTCAAAATCCTTGCCTAAGCTATCAATGATATCTGTTCTGCGTTCGGCCCTGCGGTTCACCGAAAACATAGGGTAGAGGATCACTTCGCCATTGTTATGGAAAGAAACCCAATTGTTCGGAAAGATCGAATCTGGTGTTTCTGGTTGCAGGGTATCGTTAACCACCGTTACTTCAACACCGTTTGCACGCAAGAGCGCTACAAAGCCATCAAACTCCTGTAATGCTTTTTGCTGTACATCGCTTGCCGAATTGGCCTGCTGAAATTTGTTGTTGCCCGCCGTCTGCTCGTTAAATTTGAAATCAACAGGACGGATCATTAAAATATGGTTGGTTGTCTGCATTACTCGATTGTTAGCTGGTTAGTTGTTGGTTTTTTAGTATTAGCTGCTTGCATCTTTCGATTATTGCTTCACTTGTTAATTAGAAATGGTCATTCTGAGCTAAACGAGGAAAATCAACTTTTAACTCTCCACTCCAAACTCCCCACTCAAAACTCCGCACTCCCAACTCTCCACTCAAAACTCTTAAATATCGTCTCTTAAAATAGGCAAGCTCATGCAGTGGAAACCTCCTCTGGCTCTAGAAAGCTCTGCCGACGGCATTAAAATCAAAGTATCTGTTAGCGTATCGGCATTTGCCTTGCCGTTTTCTAAATCTTGGATCAGGTCTTGTACCTTAATCACGTTAAAACCATGGGCCTCAAATGCTTCTACCGTTTTGTCATTGCGGTCGTAGCCCAAAACCACACCTTCTTTAATGGCCAATAAGTTACACGAATCCGTCCACTGCTCTCTCGAATCGTATGGGAAAGTATTGTTGCCACTGTAAATGATCTTTGTAGGTTCGGTACAGCCCAAATCATTTTGACTGATATCGTTTAGCAAAGCCTCTACATGTTCGAAGTATTTTGGCTCGCCCGGTTTGTTTTTGTTAAACTGGATGGCTGTGGTGGCTTCCAATCTTTCAGGTTCCTTTAAAAAATTGATAGGTTCTGAAGCATTGTATTTTGGCGAGTGGGCAATCGAATTCAAAATTACCCAGGTATTGCGTTTCACTTGCGTAAAAACGGTATCCAAGTGCATGTAATCGCGTTTGCTAGGAATTTTTACTACGGTTACTTTCTCCACTACGTTTTGCTCGAACAGCAATTTAATGGCTTCGTTAGCACCCTCTTCTGATGTTCTTTCGCTGCAGCCGATCAGCACATGGTTCGGACTTACCATCATCACATCGCCTCCTTCTAGGGTAGTGCGGTAATGCGTTTCTTCGCCAGGCCTTAAAAAGTGCTGGGTAGGATCTGGAATTTCGATGATGTTGTTCCGGTATTCGGCAAAAACAGGATGGTTAAAGAAAATGTAACGCATCAGCAAGGTTTCACGCACACGGGCCTTTTTTGCCGGTTTATTCAGTAAGATATGGTTATTGATGGTTGTGCCCACATCCCTGGTAAAGATAAGATTGGGAATAGGGGCAAAGATCATCGTATCATCTGCCAAGGTGCCTGAAATAAAGATTTCGGCCAATTCCTGTGGCGCGGTATCTACCAATTGCAATTGCAGTTTATAGGTACAGCCTTCTATAGCCGCTACAGCTGCCACCAGTTTTTTTCTGATCGATTCATTTGCCAAGATCTCGCCCAGCAGGTTTTGTACTTCAATAACCGATTGGGAATTATGGAAATCTGGATCGTTGGGTTTGAAAAAGGAACGATTGGATTCCTCCGAATCGATATGTGCCAATTTGCCTTTGATTTTTTCTGGATCCAGAAAATACATCAACAATTTGATATAATAGTCGTATTCGCCTTTGCGGATGGTATCGAGGTGTACAATGTCTTCGAAAAGCCAATCTTGCGCCTTTGAAGGAACTACTTTGCCTAAGCCGCTGTCTGGGCTATGGATCAGCAATTTACGTAGCCTACCGATTTCTGTATTTACCTTTACTTTGAAATTTTCGTTCTGTGCGCTCATATTTTGGTCTGTATAATGCAAAGCTATCAGATTTTTCGAGAAAGAAAAGCACTGCTTTATTGCTGTAGTTGATCATTTGATGAAGCTTTTGGATGCTCGGAAGCTGGCTTAAGGCTTATGGGTCAGTGGGTTGTCGCTGTTTGTGCCTGAGGTATAGTCAAATAATCAAGTGCTGAATTTAACACGGCAATGCGTTTGCTATTTACATGGCTTTGTCAAAAAATAGAGCATCATTTAAAGATGCGTTATGACTAAATTGTAAAACAACAATTAACCGGAACCCTTAAATTAAATTGCAATGAAAAAAATCATCCTTATGCTTTTGCTTTCTTGCGCTTTTGTAAGCGTAACTGCAGAAAAATCGAATGCTGTGATGCTGAAAAGCGATCCGCCACCAGAACGGACCTATTATTGTGGTTATTTTGAATGGGGAGGCAGCAGCGGTTTGCCCGCAGGAACCTATCAGGTGCTTTCCAGTCCGAGCGACCCTTCGCAAGTACTTTACCTTTATGACCAATGGAATAACGTTACCTACAACTGCTATTTCAGCACTTTCGATTCGACCAATAACGTGGCCTACATTAATACAGGTATAGAAATGATCGGCATGGTCTTGTTGTTCTAAATATTAGTCTCAACACTACGTGTACTTATGATGTACTGACTAATTCAAATTGCCCTAGACGATAGGCCTAGGGCAATTTGATTATCCTTTATTTAGTTCTGTTTTAAAAAATCCAGCACGGTTTGGTTAAAGAGGGCTGGGTTTTCTTCCGGTACAAAGTGGGTTTGGCCTTTTAAAATAAGCACCTGGGCATTCGGGATGCTTTTGCCGATCAGCTGGGTATGCGGTTCCAAAATCAGGTCTTTTTCTCCCGCCAATATCAATGTTTTGGCTTTGATGGCTTGCAGGCTGTTGGAGTCTATCTGCGGTTCGGCCAATATCATTTGCAACAAACGAACGGTGGTTTGTTCCTTAGGGTCATTTTTAGCCTGCAGCTTGCCCAAGTCTTTTTTGGTCTGGTTTAAAATCTTCGAACTTACGGCTTCTTCGCTGGGGTTCAGGTTGGCACCTAGGGCTACAAGCTTCTTCACATAGTCTGGATATTTCATGGCCAAGATCAATCCGGTATTGCCACCATCGCTCCAGCCTACTAGGTTTACTTGTTTCAAATGAAGGCTATCGAGCAGGGTTTTCATGTCTTCGGCAAACTGGTTGTAAGAAAAGCTGGTGCTTTTGGTATCTACGCTCTTGCCTTGTCCGCGCGTATCAACCGCAATTACTTTGTAATGGTTGGCCAATTCGGGAATCTGTGCCTTAAACGCTGCAATAGATCCACCGTTGCCATGCAACAGGAGCAGGGGTTCGCCGGTGCCATAGGTTTCATAATAGATTTTGCAACCCTTGCTGTCTACATATTTTCCCTTGCTGCTGTTTTGTCCGTAGCGCTCAACCACCTTGCCACCTGTAGCGAGAATATGTATATAGTGTTGATACTGCGGGTCCTGGCTCTTTTCTAAAGTAATATTGATCCCCGTTTTGGTTTTGAGCGATTCGGTGCCTTTGTAATCTTTTAAGGGGTTGGTCGATTGTTCGAAATCGCCATTAGACACCTCCATTTTGGTCCACACGCCGGGCTCGGTTTCAATTTCAAGGCTAAAATTGTCATAGTAGAAATGGCCATTGCCTGTGGTATTGATGTACAGCCAGATTTTTTGCGTGTTAGCGCTTATTTTTCCTTTGATCTCGTGTTTACGCCAGGTGGTATCGTTTTTGGCCGCTTTGCTGCTCCTGGCCGTATTGGCAATAAAATCGTAATCGCTTTTGCCTACCTGTAACACGAATAAACCCGCTTGTCCGGTTGAGTCTGTTGGCTGGCTCTTAATGTCAACGCTTGCCCTAAAGGCTTTGTCTATAAATTTTTTAACGGGTATTTCCTTAACCAGGTTTACATCGGTAGTGGTGCTGACTTGGGCAAATGCAGCAATGCTTAAAAACGTTGCAAGTAAAGTAAGGATCGTTTTTCTATGGTTCATATCAGTTGGTGGTTTAGTTAGGGAAGTATTTCGTAAGCAAAGACGCCAAAGTTGACCGATGGCGATTGACAATGAAAAGCTTGGTGCGGTCGCTCAGTGTAAAGATTTTAATGAACTCGGTTTTGCCATCGAGCCTTATGTTTTTGAGTTCGCTAAAATTGCTTTTGATGAAGTCGAGGGTCTGCTGATTTTTTTCCGATACCACCACAACCTTGGTAATCGGCATCGCCTTCATTTTTTCGATTTCCGTTGCCGTAATGGGCGAGCCCATCCTGCTATAGGAATATTTGCGGTAGGTTTTGCGCAAATACTGCATATCCGCCTCCTTGTCTGTTACCATGTAGCGATAGGCGAACAAGTGGTTCAATTCTTTGTTCCAGTGCGCAAATTGGGTATCGTAAATACCAACGTAGGTTTTTACAAAAGCCTCATCCATTGGCTTTTTGGCATCGATGTAATTTTTTACCGTGGGATAGATGGCTTTGGCCATTGCCGCAATGTATTTGTTGGCATACCAATCGTCTTCTTCTATTTTTCCTTTGAGCTGTTCTGTTACATAGGCATTGCCCAAAGCGGTGGCCAGTACTTCGTTTAGTAGCAGCAAGGCATATTGGCTATTGGCTGATTTGGTTTGGTAAAACCATTGCTGCACATTGTTTTTCATAGCCAGCGACTGGTCGTTGTACACAATATGGTAGATTTCGTGCATGGCTACGCTAAACAGCGTCTGGTGGTCTTTGAGCCCTAATGATGCTTCGCAAATAGCTACATTGATAAACGCCCTGGCGCCCAAATTGCCTTTTTCGAGCGAGGGCAACAGACAGATTTCAAAGGGGACCTGCTTATCCCAACTGGTGTTATAGAAAGTCAGTCCCGTTTGAAAGTAATCGGCAAACTGGTTGGAGTTTACGTAATTTATCAAATTGTTTTTTTGTTTATCAAATGCCGCTTTATTTGGTTCGAAAACAAGCTCACGGTAGATGGACTGAAAATGCACTAAAATGGTTATAAAGGCCGAAAGATCTTCGTTTGGAATTAACCCCAACGATTTAGACCTGAATTCGTTAATCGTTTTGCTGGTGGCTAAATTCTTTTCCAATATATCTCTAGACATTAGGCCCACTTTTAATGGCACCGGATATTGGCTAAAAGGGTAGGTGTAATCCAAGCGGAGCTGTTCAAATGTGGCAATCTGTTTTTGGTTGGCTTCGGTAGCATAGGCAGATTTGGCGAAAATAGACTTGAGGTCATTGTCGGGGTAATTGTCTGAAAGCTTGCCGATAAAATCGTAGGTGGCATAAAGTTCCGAGTACTGTACGTTAAAGGAAACGCGGTCTTGGGCAAAAAGCCTGGCACTGGCAAAGAGCATTAATAAAAGAAGAGCAGTTGGTTTCATGAGGATGTTCGGTCGATGGTAAATAAATGCTTGTGCCGGCCAATGTACGAAATTATTCGTAAATAAATAATAGTCTTTGCCACAGATTTGGAGGGTTTGCTCTTTCAGCTTTACGCTTTATTCGCTATTTTTGGGCATGAATTTTATCATTACCGAAACGCTCAAGGCCATCAAAGAACTTTATAACCAAGAAGTTGACGAAAGCGTAATCAATCTGCAAGAAACACGTAAAGAGTTTGAAGGACAAGTAACCATCGTTGTTTTTCCGATTGTGCGATTCTCTAAGCAATCGCCAGAAGAAACTGCAAATGCAATTGGTCAATATTTGGTAGATCGGGTAGAGGTGGTGAGCGGTTTTAATGTGGTAAAAGGATTTTTGAACCTGAGCATTGCCCATAGCTATTGGCTCAATTTGCTGAACAAAGAATTGCTCAGTGCCGATTTTGGCCAAATCAAGCCTAATGGCAGCAAGGTAATGGTCGAATATTCATCGCCAAACACCAACAAACCCCTGCATTTGGGCCACGTGCGTAATAATTTGCTGGGCTATTCGGTAGCCGAGCTCTTGGGCGCTGCAGGCTATGAAGTAATCAAAGTTAATTTGGTGAACGATAGGGGCATCCATATCTGTAAATCGATGTTGGCCTGGCAAAAATGGGGCAACGGCGAAACGCCAGAAAACTCGGGCCTAAAAGGCGACCACTTGGTAGGGAAATACTATGTGGTGTTTGATAAGGAATACAAAAAAGAAATCGATGCATTGGTGAAAGCTGGCCAAACCGAAGACGAAGCCAAAAAGAATGCGCCATTGATCAAGGAAGCGCAACAAATGCTCTTGGCTTGGGAAGCTGGCGATGAAGCTATCATTGCGCTTTGGAAAAAGATGAACGGCTGGGTGTATGAGGGTTTTGAAGTAACCTATCAGAAGCTCGGGGTTGATTTTGATAAATACTATTACGAAAGCAATACTTACCTGCTAGGCAAGGATACGGTTGAAGAGGGATTGGCCAAAGGCGTTTTCTTTAAAAAAGAAGATGGTTCGGTATGGATCGACCTGACTGCCGAAGGGCTTGACCAAAAACTGGTATTGCGTGCCGATGGTACTTCGGTTTACATTACCCAAGATTTGGGTACTGCCCAAATGAAATACGACGATTTCCAAATGGACGAGTCGATTTATGTAGTGGGCAATGAGCAAGACTACCATTTTAAGGTGCTGTTCCTCATTTTAGAGAAATTGGGCAAGAGCTGGGCCAAAGGCTTGCATCACCTGTCATACGGCATGGTTGATTTGCCAAGTGGCAAAATGAAAAGCAGGGAAGGCACGGTAGTAGATGCCGACGACCTGATTGCCGAAATGGTAGACACTGCCAAGGAAAAAACAGAAACCTTAGGCAAAACCAACGATTTTACAGAAGACGAAAAAGCAAAGCTCTACAGCCAGATAGGCTTAGGTGCATTAAAATATTTCTTGTTAAAGGTTGAACCTAAGAAGCGTTTGCTGTTCGATCCTTCAGAATCGATCGATTTTCAAGGCAACACCGGACCGTTTATTCAGTATACACATGCCAGGATCAAATCTTTGCTCAGCAAGGCAAATCATCAGTTAACGGTCGACAGTGCGCTGTATACGGTAGCGTTGGCACCTACAGAGTTAGAAATGATCATGTTGTTGGCTAAATATCCAGAAGAACTGGTCAATGCGGCTAAAGCCTATAGTCCGGCTTTTATGGCTAATTATTTGTACGAGGTGGCTAAGTTGTTCAATAAGTTTTACCATGAAACACCACCAATTGTAAGGGAAGAAAATCAGGTATTGAAACAACACCGCTTAAATATCTGTAAGCTTACGGCCGATGTGCTCAAAAACGGCACACAATTATTGGGTATCCAGGTACCGGAGAGAATGTAATGAAGAGTTCGTTGGTTCACTGGCTGATTAGCTTACTAATCATTGGTTGATTAGCCTAGCGGATTCATTAATCATTTGTTATTACCTATAATAGAAAGTGCTAAATTAATCTTATGAAAAAAGCAATACTGGCTTTTTGGCTAATTGTTTTAAATATTTCAATTTCAAAAGCGCAACAGAAGATTGTCTTTAAAGACGATTTTGAAGATGATACTAATGATTGGAGATATGTTAACAATAAAGAATTTGTAGTTAAGTTAGAGGAAGGCAACCTATTTGTTAGTAAGGCTAATACGAATCGCGTAAATAATGGTTGTCTTTGGTACAAAAAAACAATTAACGATTTCAAGGCGGACCAAGATTTTTCCATCAAGTTTGACGTAAAGGTGCTTGAAAGAGAATTTGATTATGTAGACTTTGATTTTCAATGGGGTAGGATGCAAGAGGCTGACGGTGTTAAAATCAAATCTTTATATCAATTAGATTTTGGAAGAAGAGGCTTGCGACTGTCTAAATTTGAATGGCCAAAAGGATGGACATATTATTCTTGGTCTTATGAATTATTTGATAACAGTCTTTCACCAATTGAATTGAAACAGGATGATTTTAATAATTACGAAATTATTCAGGAGGGAAAGATATTGTTTGTGAAAATTAATGACAAGCTGGTTTACAAATACCCAATCGAGGTAAAGGTTGGAAGTGAAATTGGTTTTCAGAAATGTTTAAAAGGGGGTTGGCTAATGGATAATTTAGTCATTAAACAATAGAACTAATGGTTCAAGAATTAGTGCTCCTCTGTTTGGCTGCTTTTGCCGCTGGTTTTATCGATGCCATAGTAGGTGGAGGTGGCTTGTTGCAAACGCCTGCCATCTTGCTCATCTTACCCCATTATCCGGTTGCCACTTTATTAGGTACTACAAAAATCCCTTCCTTGGCCGGCACCAGTATTGCGGCTTATAAATACAGCAAACAGGTAAAGTTTAATTTTAAGGTCTTGCTGGCTTGCGCTTCTATGGCCTTTTTGGCAGCCCTATTGGGTGCCTATTCGGTAAGCATGATCAACAATCAAGTGATCAAGCCCGTTATTCTGGTGGTGCTGATCTGCGTTGCCATTTATACCTATTTCAACAAACAGTTCGGTATTCAAAAACACAAGAGCCATTCGGTAGCGCAACAGGTTGGCCTGGCTGCGGTTTTCGGACTGGTTATTGGTTTTTACGATGGATTGATTGGTCCGGGAACGGGCTCTTTCCTCATCTTGGTGTTTATCGCCGTATTGGGTTTCGATTTTATTGGGGCAAGCGCACACGCCAAAATGGTCAATATCGCCACTAACCTTGCGGCCATTATCTATTTCAGTTCTACCGGACATGTACTGTTTCAGTATGCCCTGCCCATGGCTGTTTTTAATATTGCTGGTGCATTTTTTGGCACAAGGCTGGCGCTACTCAAAGGCAATAAATTTGTAAGGGTCTTTTTCCTGATCGTTGTTTTCGGTACGATTTTAAAATTCGCTTTCGAACTTTTAAAATAAAGTCCTTAGTTCCTTAGCCATTAACTGATTCGATCCATTCTAGAAAAGGTAACAACAGGTTATAGGCCATCAACTCCTATTCCATCTCACATTTCCCATAATATGCTACGGACTTCAGACTTGGAACTACGGACTTCTTTTAACCCATCTTCCATTTCCCCTCTTACATCTTCTATATACACTTCGTGCTCCGGACTTCAGACTAACCTTGGACTCAAACCTACTTCTTATCAATCACCCCCGATTTGGTAGTTACAGGCCTCTTTTTCCTAAAACCAGGAAAGCTCATCGGACTTTTGCTCGGCCTTTCATCGCCCAATAACACGCCCCATTGTTTAAATGATTCCGTACGGTCGAAAATGATTTTGAGCACGGCAATAATAGGGAGGGAGAGGAACATGCCGGAAACTCCCGCTATGGCCCCGCCAATCAGCACGCCCAAAATTGAGAACAAGGCATTGATTTTTACTTTAGAGCCCACAATGCGTGGCATCAGGATGTTGTTGTCTAAAAATTGAACCGCTGCAATTACCCCTAAAACGGTCAGTACCGGCCAAAGCTCGGTTGAAGAAGTCAAGGTAAGCAATACGCCAATCAGGTTGCCAATCAGTGCGCCTACATAAGGGATCAGGTTCAAGATGGCAAAAATAACGCCGATCAGCAAGGCATGTTTAATGCCGAACAACATCAATAAGCCACCCAATAAAATGGTCATGTAGGTGATTTGGATCAGCAAACCAACCAAATAGCTTTTGATGATCGATTCAGTTTCGTAAACCACTTCTTTTACTTTGGGATGGTCGTCGGTTTTGAACCACATAAAGGTAAAACGAAGCAAAATATCTTTGTAAAAAAGGATCAGGTAGATATAAATAGGCAATAACCCCACAAACACAAACACGCCGCTTAGGGTTACGGCTGCGCCACTGGCTGCACGTCCGCCCATAGAGAGGAGGTCATCGCTTTTTTCCTTTAAAAAGGCTTCCTGTTTGGTGGTTTCTACGCCGGTAAGGTCTTTGATCCACTCTTTGAGCGATTGCAGGTGCTTGGCCACGTTTTGCTTGATCTGCGGAAAATCATCGGCCAAAATGCCGATCTGTGCCGAAAAGAACCATACAATGCCTCCGATAAAAACAAGTACAAACAAAATAGGAAGGATAATGGAAAGCGATTCTGGGAATTTATGCTTCCTTAAAAAACGGTAGATCGGTAAAAGCATAATGCTGATGAAAAATGCCATAATCACCGGCATAATGATGTCTCTGCCCAAAATCAGGATGGCAGCCACCAAAATAATGCCCAATAGTTCAATAGATCGCCTTACGGTTAGCGGTAATTCCTTCATAAGTAGTTTTTAGTTTATGTTTTTCCTGTAGTGTAACACGAATATAGCAAATTTGTTTGCGGCCTTAGCTGATTAGCTTGTTGGTTCATCGGTTGATTGGCTTATTAGTCATTGGTCGATTAGCTTATTGGTCATTCGTTTACCGCGAAGAAAATAGGGATGGAGGCAAACTTCCGACTTCTGACTTCGGACTCCCGACTTCTAAACTCAACCACGGACTTCCGACTTCGGACTCCCGACTTCTAACCCGTCTTCCATTTTACTCCAACCACAGACTTCAAACTGCGGACTCATTTAGCTATCTTTGCAATTCTTCCCATTCGCACATGAGCTACACTACAGATACCATTATTGCCTTGTCTACTCCTCCCGGAAGCGGTGCCATTGGCGTTATCCGTTTATCGGGTCCAGATGCCGTTAATTTAACCAATCAGGTTTTTAAGGGAAAGGACCTGAGCCAGCAGGCAACGCATACCTTGCATTTTGGGCTGATCAGCGATGGAGAAACGATCATTGATGAGGTGGTGGTGGGCTTGTACATCGCGCCCAAATCTTACACCAAAGAAAATGTGGTGGAGATTTCTTGCCATGGCTCTAATTACATTATCCAGCAGATTCTAAATTTGTTGATCAGAAAAGGGGCAAGGGCAGCCAAGCCTGGCGAATTTACCTTAAGGGCATTTTTAAATGGCGCTTTTGACTTGAGCCAGGCAGAGGCCGTGGCCGATTTGATTGCTTCTGATAGCAAGGCTTCGCACGATGTGGCCCTGCAACAGATGCGTGGCGGTTTTGCCAACGAACTGAAAGGCCTACGTGAGCAATTGATCCATTTTGCCTCAATGATCGAATTGGAACTCGATTTTGCCGAAGAGGATGTAGAGTTTGCCAACCGCGAGCAATTGCGCAACCTGATTATGCAGATCAACAAGGTATTGTATCGCTTGATTGCTTCTTTCGAAATGGGCAATGTACTCAAAAACGGCGTGCCTATTGTAATTGCCGGCCGGCCAAACGTGGGCAAATCTACCCTGCTCAATGCCTTGCTCAACGAAGAAAGGGCCATTGTATCAGACATTGCCGGCACCACCCGCGATACCATTGAAGATGAACTGAACATTAATGGGGTGATTTTCCGTTTCATCGATACGGCGGGCATCCGCGATACGGCTGATATCATCGAAGCCAAAGGCGTAGAACGCACCTTAGAACGCATGAAACAGGCCAAGCTGATTATTTACATGGCCGATGCTTTGCAAACGCCCGATGAACTGGCCGAACAGCTGCGTGATCTCAACAAACTGGCCATTCCTTATTTGGCCATCGTGAACAAGGCCGATCTGTTTACGCCCGAACAGCGTGAAGCTTTCGAACAGCAGGAGGTCTTATTTTTAGCAGCCAAAGAGGGCAAAGGCATCGAAGAATTAAAACAGCAGTTATTAGCCAAGGTGAACCTGCACCACATCAATACCAGCGAAACCTTGGTCAGCAATATCCGCCATGTAGAGGCGCTCAAAAATACCGAAACCGCTTTGCAAAGGGTATTGCAAAATATCGACAATCCGGTTACTTCCGATTTCTTGGCCATGGACATCAAGCAGGCGCTCCATTACCTGGGCGAAATTACCGGTACTGTAACGACTGATGATTTGCTGGAGAATATTTTTAACAAGTTTTGCATCGGAAAATAGCTACTGTAAAATCAGTAATAATATTCTCTCTAATCCCTTAGTAATCTGCTTATAAGGGATCATTTTTAAGCATGGGAAATTCATTCTTTTCCTTTGGAACGTGCTTTTAAAGAGGTATCATTAATACGTCAATTAGTACGGTAGTTTTGCTTGCAAAGGCTTTAGGTATTGAGACTTAACAGTTATTTGAGAATGTTTAGGTTAAAATATTTCTTCTTAGGAAACTAATACCGTAATTCATTCATTCATTCATTATTAACTTGTTGTTTCACTCTCATTTTAGTAGTATTGAACTTAGAATTAATACTTTTTATAAATGAGCAAATATACTAGGCAAGATTATTCCTTAATCACAACTTCAATAGAAAACATAAGGGATAATGTTAATGCCTCAACTCCTAGCGAAGCTTTTTACTTTATGGTTTTAGGGGATTTGTTTAATCTTCAAACAGATGAGATTCAAAGTTGCATAACTGATTCACATTATTTATCAAAGCAAGACGGATATAAAGGTCATGATAGAGGAATTGATGCTATATATATTGATGAATCTGTTAAAAATCCAGTCATACATTTATTTAACTTTAAACATGTTGGTAAATATGAAAAATCTCTTTCCAATTTTCCAAGTGGTGAAGTAGATAAAATTCTCAGCTTTCTTAGTCATTTATTTGAAGGAGAAAATGATGCTGTGTTTAAAAACTCAATTAATCAACTTTTGTATGAAAAGGTTCAGGAAATATGGGGTCTATTTGCTGAAAAATATCCTGTTTTTGTGATTCATTTGGTTTCAAATGGCTCTTTGCCTCTAGAAAGTGGAGAACAACAAAGGTTTCAAAAACAGTTAGAGTCATATAGTAACATTGAGCTTAGGTATTTTTTAGCTCAGGATATTGTTGCCAAACTTACGGGCAAACATAGAAAGATAATTAACGCCAAAATTCAAGTAAGTAAAAAAGATTTATTTGAGCAATCTGGTGGGGATACGAGAGCATTAATAATAAATCTAGGTGTATTAGATTGCATTAGAATAGTTTTAAATCAAGAGGATTTAAGAATGGAAGCAAATCTTGATGACTTCTCAAGATTAAAAGATAGCGAAATTTGTGAAGATGCTTTTGATGATAACGTAAGGGTTTATTTGAAGCAAAGGCCTCGAATCAACCAAAATATCAAGCGAACTGTGCTGTCAGATGATAGTTCCAAGTTTTTCTATTATAATAATGGAATAACAATCACTTGCAAAGAGCTAATCTATAACTTAAATCCTTCTTTGCCATTAATTGAATTAAAAGACATACAAGTTGTTAATGGCAGCCAAACTATTCACGCATTATATGACGCCTTAAAAGAAAATTATAGCAAACTAGAGACTGCTACTGTGTTGTGCAGGATTTATGAAATTAAAAGTAGGGAATTAAGCGGTAAAATTGCCCAATTTACTAATAGTCAAAACCCAGTAAATAATAGGGATATAAAATCAATTGATTATGTACAATTAAAGCTGGAGCAAGAATTTAAGCTAAAGGGTTATTTTTATGAAAGAAAGAAGAATCAGTTTGCAGATGAGGCAAAAAATGCACGTTTAGATTCGGAAAAGGTGGGTCAGGTGCTAATGAGTTTTTATAATAATAGTCCGTATGAAGCAAAAAATTCAAAGGCCTCTATTTTTGCGGAAGAGTACGATAAAGTTTTTAGTGAAGATATAGATACAGATAAAGTTTTACTTGCCTACAAATTGTTTGAATTTATTGAAGATAAAAAAAATAAAAAAAGACCTGAACTGTTCACTAATGAAAGTATATATGAAGAAAAATCATATATCATTTATGCTAGTTTATACATTCTTTACTTCGTAAAGGAGCTAGCTTTAAAAAATAATATTGAAATAAATTATAAAAATTTAAATCTATTGGAGGCTCTCTACCCTAAAGCGATTGAATTAACTGAGCGGATTAACAAAATTGGTAAGATTAAATTTAAAAGTGAAAATAGAAGCTTCGCCTTTAATACATTTTATAAGTCACCATTACCCATTATAATTTTTAATTCTCTTGATAGGGAGTCTAAGTTAAGTGACATAAGTTCAATTAAAGATAAAGTTGAGGCATATGGTGATAATGTGTATGTATTAATAAATAAGAATAAGAGTTTAGTTGCCTATGGCGAACCTTCTATTAAGGGCTTTAAAGTGCTTGCCAAAAGCGATATGAGTTTAGATAACTCTCCATCACTAACTGGCAGTCAAACTGTATTGAGAAATTCGTTGATTGAAAAAAAGATTGTCGCTTTAGATAAAGGTAAATATACCTTTACAGAGGACTACATATTTTCTAGTTCTTCCTTGGCTGCAAATGTAATTAATGGCTATTCATCAAATGGACGTGTTATCTGGAAAAACTCCAACGGTATTTCTTTAAAAGATTTTGAAGTTAAAAAATAGTTAAAAGGAGGGTGCGTTTGGGGAAAATATTAAGTATTAGTTAAAATGGGTGTAAATGTTATATCTTTGTCCACATTTTTGACTGAATGGTATTTAAAGATTTATCCTTATTAAGAAGCGGAATAGATAATGCAATTGTTTCATTTGCAGATGGCACTAAATTTATAGCTGAGAAAAAGGGTAATATGATTAAGTATACAATTGACGTGCCGAATGAGAAACAGGCTTTGTTAAGTGTTTTTCCTATCAAAGATGGAACGACAACTTTAAATGCTACTGTAGGCAAGAATGTAGATTTGTCTTTGAAAATTGCTTATCACGTCATTAAGGAATGCGAAGTTCCGTCTGTTGACAATAAGATATTGACTGTTCGTAAGATGACAGATGATGAATTTGAAGCTTTGCTTGAATATGTTTCAGGTCATCATATATCATTAACACACGAAAAGGATTTAAAACTTGGTAAACAATATAAATTAGAGTGGCACGAAGGCGGTACAGTTTTCATAAATAGATTTAATACTGGTCTATTTTCAGTTCAAGGAACCAGCAACATTTTGAAAAATGTCGTAATTGAAGGACTAACGAATTTACTCCCATATAAAGATGTTATTGATATTCAACTTGAACAGTTTAAAGCTAAATCGAAAGCTGACGATGTTCTAAATGATTTGAAAAAAATTATTCCTAGTTCATTTGATTATTTAGGTAATACCTTACAGGTAATAATTAGTCCAGCATTGATTTTACGAAAAAGTGGCTTAGAATTATTAGAGTATTCATCATATACTTTTCCTGCTTTAAAAGGCTTGGAAGGGTATATCAAGAAACTATTTTTGGATAATGGAGTGGAAGTTATAGGGCCAACGCTTGCACCATATATAGATGCTGGAAAAGTTAGACAAGAACACGTAGATGTAATTAAAAATCTTAAAATTATTAAGGCTATCGAAGACTGTTATGCTTATTATAAAGGTAATCGGCATACTTTATTTCATATAGATGGTACGATTATTGGAACAAAAGTAATTGATGATATTGATGTTGCTGATGAAACAATTAATGAAACACTTCATCTAATTGAAAGTTCATACAGTGAAATAATACAATGACGACCAGTTCAAATATGTACGATGCAATAAAATTTGACAATAGCTTTATCTATATAATAGCTAATGGAAATGTTTTATTGTCTGAACTCATAAATGATGTTAATTCAAATTTCATCAAAAATGAGTTTCAAGGAACGATTGTTTTTGATATGCTTATTGTAAATGGTAATAACAAAAGACGATTTTTCCAATCATTTGCGAATAATGATTACATTAAGTTTAAGAATGTTGAGTTGATAGAAACAGTTCCTGAGGAAATTATCGATATTTCAAATAAATATTTAAAGGATCACATTGATATTTTGTATCATGGTGGGCTATCCAAATATGAAATTAATAAGATTAAAAAATCTTTATTAGATTAAATCTTCTCTTTAGTCATTCATTTATTGAATAAAAAGTTCTTCATAAAAGTGTTTTTGTCTCTATGCTCCTATAATTGTGAGGTAAATCACATTAATGTGATATATAGGTTTTGTAAAAATTCTGCATCGGGAAGTAACTATTTTACAAACTAAATGTATTGGATAAGCAAAAAAAAATGCTTAAATAATGACATTTGTGATTGTTGCCAACCTAATTATAATTGAACTCAATATCAATTTGCCATTAAAAATGCAGTTGAAGAACTCAGTGATAGCAGGGACAATTAACTGATCACATTTTTCAGATCACAATTAATGTGAGCAAAAAGAATGGGCTAAAGATATCGAGGTCGGAAGTATTTCTATTTTAGCAAACAGCTTCCGTAAAGTTTAGGAGATTCCAATATCAAGACCCTAATCGATTAGTCGAAGGTATAGAGAAAGTCATATTGAAAATGTTATTATGACTGAATAAGGCTAATTTCAAAGCATGGCTTTTCTCTGTAAGCCATTTGGTTGAGAAGTATTCATTTCTTACAAAAAATAACTAAATTAGACAAAGTCTTTTTTAAGATTATAATGAAAATGAAAACGCTCTTCTCTACCTTTTTATTTCAGGTTATCGGTATTTTGGTTTTTGCCCAAAGCCCTACCAATTCGAGAAATTATGTAATGGAAACAACGGTAAAAGCAAGCGGAGTTACCGATGTTTCACAATTAGCCACTTTAGATGTAGATTTTGCCAACCGTAGCGTAACCTATTTTGACGGTCTTGGAAGGCCAATTCAAACTGTTCAATGGAAAGCAACTCCGAACAGAAAAGACATTGTACAGTTTATGGTCTACGATGCGCTAGGGAGAGAAGCGGTTAAATATCTTCCCTACGCAGAACAGGTAAGCAATAATGGGAGCTTTAAGGATTTGGCATTAGCCAACCAGACAAGTTTCTACGGTACGGGAAGCTGGGATGCAAATGTTGCAAGAAGTCAACATCCCTTCAAAAAAACAGTTTTTGAATCATCTCCGCTCAACAGGGTTTTGGAGCAGGGCGCAGAAGGTGCTTCTTGGCAACCTTACAGTGCCAGTATACCAAATTCGGGCCACACGATTAAAACAGATAGCAAATTCAATTCCATTAACGAAGTACTTGACTGGACGATAACAGGCTCTGGTGCAACGGCTTCTTCAAGTTTTCTGCCGAACACACTATTTAAGACGATAGGTAAAGACGAAAACTGGACAAGCGGAAAGGACGGTATTGTAGAAGAGTTCAAGGACATGGAGGGAAGACTAGTTCTAAAGAGGATTTGGCAGAATGAAAGCACAGCTTTGTCCACTTATTATGTGTATGATGAAATTGGAAACCTGAGATATGTAATCCCACCTGCAGTTTCTTTGACAACCTTTACAGAGACTGATGCTGTTTTTAAGAATTTGATCTATGGCTATCACCATGATGGCAGAAAAAGGGTCGTAGAAAAGAAAATCCCTGGAAAGGGCTGGGATCATCTGGTATATAATAAGCTTGACCAGATTGTAATGACTCAAGACAGTGTCCAACGATTTAATAGCAAATGGTCCTTTATCAAGTATGATGCAATCGGGAGAGCAATAATAACTGGAACTGCAAATAGTTCATCTGACCGAGCATCATTACAAGCAAGTAGTGATGGTCAATCTGTACTTTGGGAAAGCAGAGACGATGCCAACAGCAACGGCACTGGCACAGGCTATACGAATCTCACTCTTCCTGTTGTCGCAATAGCCGAATACCTTAACATCAGCTATTACGACGACTACAATTTCTACGGAAATAGCTTTGGCCAACCCATTCCTCCTCAGGTTGCAGATGGGCGGACTAGAAGTCTCGCTACCGGAACAAGGATTGGTATATTAGGAAGTGGCAACGGGTTACTTACCGTTAATTATTACGACAACAAGAGTAGGATCGTACAGACCAAAAGTGAAAACCACTTGGGCGGTATCGATATTGTTGATAATGTTTACAATTTCGCGGGAGAACTAACGGCCAGTACAAGAACGCATGCGGCCAACGGTGCAACTACTGTTATAGCCAATTCTTACACTTATGACCATGCAGGACGCAAGGTAAGCACCAAGGAAAACATAAACAACCAAGGTGAGGTTATACTCTACAGGCTTGATTACAATGAAATTGGACAGCTAAAGCAGAAGAGTTTACACAGTGCGGACAATGGGGCTACCTTTCTGCAATTGACAAAATTCTCTAACAACGAGCGGGGATGGCTTACCGGCAGTACTTCTCCCGAGCTAAATATCAGGCTGGGCTATGATACGACTGCCAATCCACAATATAACGGGAATATCAGCACGCAGTTATGGGGTACTAGTTTCGGGAATAAATTCATATATGCTTACGATAAGCTGAGCAGGCTGACAAATGCAACAAGTACTGGTATTTATATGAGCGAGGTAATAGGCTACGATGCAATGGGAAACATTAGCTCGCTGAGCAGGGACGGTGCAACTACGGGTATTTACAATTATACAGGCAATCAATTATACAACATTACAGGAGGGCCTTTTGCTACTTGGAACTATGTCTATGACGGCAACGGCAATGCGACCACTGCGACCGTTGGCTCAGCAAGAACAGCGGTGACGATGGGCTACAACCAATTAAATCTTCCTGTTACCGTAACAGGTTCGGGTATCAGTCTATCTTATGTTTACAATGCCGTAGGGCAAAAACTGAGAAAGACGAATGGCTCAACTGGGGCTATATCAGACTATGTAAATGGCATTCAATACAAAAACGGCTCAATAGATTTTATTCAGACGGAGGAAGGAATCGCAAGAAACAGCAGTGGAAGTTATAGCTATGAATATAACCTCACAGACCATCTTGGAAACGTGAGGTACACATTTAATAAACATCCAACCACAGGAGCCTTACAAAAACTACAGGAAGATGATTACTATGCCTTTGGACAAAGAAAATCTGCCCTATTTGGCAACAACAAATATCTTTATAACGGAAAGGAGCTACAGGAAGAACTGGAGCAGTACGATTATGGTGCACGGTTTTATGACCCTTTGATAGGAAGATGGAATGTAATTGATCCCTTGGCTGAAAAAATGAGAAGGTATTCACCTTACAACTATGCGTTTAACAATCCAATAAGGTTTATCGATCCCGATGGAATGGCACCTGTTTGGAAGCCACAAGTTATAAACAATAAGCTTCAGGTGGTAGCAGAAAAAGGTGACAATGCGCAGACCCTAGCAAAATATCTTAACGTTAGCCAAGCCAAAGCTACTGAACTCTATAAGTCAATGGGCAATGGAAGAATAGCCTTGACGGATGATATAGCTGGAGTAAAAGCAATTAACTCAACAATAAGCCATGCGACTAAAAATCCTGATTCATATGGAAGTGGAGGACTATTTGCCGGCCTATATCAACCAAAAAACTATAACTGTTATGAATGTTCTTTAGCTGTGTCCAGCAATGAGAAACCTAATTTTACGGAAAGTAGGGCACCTGAAAACAGTGATTTTGCAAGCCTTCTTAGCAGAGATTATACCGAGATAACAGGAAAAACAAGTCAATATTCTTTTGGCAAGACTGTTTTAAGCTTTAATGAGAAAAGTTGGAATATGATCGACGGAACGATAGAAACACCAATTCACACGGCTATATATCTAGGAAAATCTAATGATGGTACTGTTTATACTTGGAGCAAAAACGGTTGGTTCGTGGTTCCCGCTATCCAAACTGAAAAAAAACTGGAAACAGATGTTTATGATTCTACTGATAAAGTAAGATATTATAATAAAAACTAACTTATGAAAAAAGTGATATATTTTTTAGCAGGTCTAATTTCTTTAATGATAGTTGCCATAGCTATATTAATGTTTAAGCAAAAGTGGTTTTCCTACATGAATGAAATAGGTATATTGTCAATGTTGCTAATAGCACTGTTGTTTAAAAATAGAATAACCTGGTGTATAGCTTTAATTATATGTTTGGTGGGAATATATAATTTGGGTGTGATCCAGCCTAAATACAGTTCGCCAACTATTTTCAACCCTCTTGAAACGCTTTATTTTAATACGTTTTATAAAGTCTTCAGCAACACACAGGTTTTACGGATTGTATTCTTTTTTCAATTAGGGTTTTACTGCCTTATACTCTTTGCTATATCAAAAAAGACAGGTCGTAATCAATATTTTGCCAAATTAGTCTAAAAATAAGATCATTATGAAAAGTTTGGGAAAGGTTTTGCTTGGAATAGCTATTTCTATCCTATTTTTTCAACTCTTTACCATAGTACGGGATAGGTTAACGTTCAGGCAGAGCAATTGCCTGATCTTATCATTGATAATTGTTGCATCATTACTTCCAGAAAAACTTTCGAGAATATCGTTATTGGTTATCTCAGTTTGTGGAATTGGGATTATGTTTTATTATGGTCGTACAGCAGCGGTGCCCACTAGGATGGAATTTACTTATGGAGTAAATCTTGCCCTTTTTGAAAGTAGTGAAAGATCAACATGGAAATTTTTAATACATATATTTCCATTTTATTTCTATTTAGCGCAGATTATATTAACAGCCGTTTTCTTTCTTAAAAGAAAAAAAACTCTTGTTCCTTAAACTTGAGGGACTCTTTAACAATAAATAACAGCAAAATGACTATAAATCAATCACATTTTATTACTCTATCTAAAATTCCTGCCCTTGTAGAATACGGATGGTGTAGCCTCCTGCTGCTGTCCTGGGCTTGAAGAGGAATGCGGCGCACTTCTTTCATCCGCTCTAGAAAGAGTCAATACCGGCAGATCTTCATCTTGTGTGGATGTTAGTTCTTTCAATAACCCTGTATTTTCCAGCTAATGTCTCGAATGCCCCTCTTTTTTGTATAGAACAACCCTTAGCAATCTTAGCCGATTGATTAGCTTTGTAGGACTGCTCCACAAAGCACCCAAACAATAGAGCATTACCCAGCACGGATGGGGCGCAAGATCCGCAGAGCCACAACCTTAACAGCAATACAATGAGAAACCTGATTTTTTTTATGCACACCTCGCTCGACGGTTTTGTAGCCGGGCCCAATGGAGAAATGAACTGGATTAAAGTAGACGAAGAGTTGTTTGACTTTGTAGGCACCATGACCGACAATGCCGATGCGGCACTTTACGGGCGGGTAACCTACGAAATGATGCAAAGCTATTGGCCTACGGCTGGCGACGATCCGAATGCATCAAAACACGACAAACAACATGCAGCCTGGTACAATAAAATTCCAAAAATTGTGCTGTCGAAAACCCTCAACCAAAAAGAACTGAACAATACCACCGTAATCAGCGACCAGCTTGCCGCAAACATCAATGGCCTAAAAAACCAGAAAGGCGCCAACATTTTGATTTTTGGAAGTCCCCGTGCCTCGCATTCCCTCTTGGGCGAAGGGCTGATAGACGAATTCTGGTTATTTGTAAACCCTATCTTACTTGGCCAGGGGATTCCGGTATTTAAAGGAATTAAAGAAACCACAAAGCTGGAACTGATTGAAACAAAAACCTTTTCGAGCGGTGTCATTGCACTTCATTACGGTACCACCGAAATTAAGGGTGCTGGTAGTCCTGTAAATAATGCCCCAAAAAAGGGGAGCAATTGGGCTAAGAACCCAAGAATAAAATATTTCCCGCTTAGGGGAAATATTTTTTCAAAGCTTATTGCCAATTAACGCAGGATAATGATTAATTGTTGATAAATTGTGCCGGTCATTTCTTTCCTGCTGGAGGGGAGCCGACACGATGCCTTTGGCGTCGCGAAAAAAAATACAGGAAATCAAAAAAAGAAGATGAAAAATTCTCAAAAACTAATCATTAGTCTGCTCATGTTTGTCCTTACTGCGGTAGGGATGACTGTTTGGTACATCAGCGATCGGCTATCGGTTAAATTTGAGCTCAAATCAACCCTCAGTGTGTTAACCCAAATAGGATTGCCTGCGGGAGTAATCATGGCATTGCTGTTTTTGCTGGTGGTATTTTGCCTGAAAAAAATAAAAAATCCCTTCCTCATCACGCTCGCCATGAGTTTGGTGTTCCTCTTATTTCTCTTTTTGGCCTATTGGTTCATTTTGCACATGGTCTTTTATAATCTCGACGATAAGGAACCATTCATCAGCCAGTTGTTTGATTTTTAAAAATCAAAGCTGGTGTCTTTTTATAGCGAAAGGGCTGTGCACCGTCATCTCCATGTTGAGCGCCAGCTTGTATGGCATTAATATCTAGCCAAGAACAGGTTAGGGGTATAGGTGGCTAAATTGGAGTATAGGGAAAGGCGCCAAAAACCTATCACCAGAAATGGAAAAGAAATTTTATCGGGGTTTTAATGTTTCTTTTAGGTTTTCTAACAATTGCCTGAAATATGCTGACCCAAGAATTCGACCAATTTGTAAAGAACCGGTAAGTGTAGCCACCCAAAAACCTGCAAGTTGCACGGCAGCGCCCTTGAATTTAAAATGGCCCAATTTGCGGCCCGTCTCAAATGTATCCACTAGCCAATCTAATACAAAATCAAGATAGGCCTTTGCTCCGTTTTGTATTTTCTCCGGAATTTCATTAAAGGCCGAACTAAATGTACCGATCACGCACATCTTGTTACGGTCATCAAAATAGCTGTTGTAGTTTTGGATGAAGGCTTCGATTTTTTTCATAGGGGCTTCGTTTGCTACCCGATTCATCATCTGGGTAAAATCTTCCCTGTCTTTATCGATCACGGCAAGTCCCAGGTCTTCCTTTGCCGGGTAATAATAATGGATCGCCGCATTTTTGATCTCCAACTCCGTAGCGATCTGTTTATAGTTAAACGAATGGTAGCCCCCATGTTGAATAAAAGCTCTTCCCAACTCTACTATTTTTTCTTTCGTTGCACCAGTTGCCATAATCACAAATTAGCTGCAAAGATACCTACTTACAAGTAAGTAACCAAGCTGGAGCCTTTCACTTGTAAGCCGAGGTAGGAAAACCTTGTGCAAATTGTAATGCTCTACTTTGATTGTCAAACCCAGGTAAGGATTGGAGGACATTGGCAACAAATACTTATTAATATTTACTTACTTATATGTAAGTAAATATATTTGTGGTACTAAAGCTTGATAGGCCATAATAGCGGGTTTAGATAGGCTAAGCTGCAGCTAGGCAAATGACAGCTGCCAGCCATTACAATAATTGAAATTAAAATAGAACACATGCAAGAAAGAAAAAAAATGGGTACTGCCGTAGTTACGGGAGCATCATCAGGGCTCGGCGCAGTATATGCGGAAAGACTAGCCGAAAGCGGCTATGACCTTAAGCTTGTTGCCCGTAGGGCTGAGCGCTTGGAAGTACTTGCCAGCAAGCTTCGCAATCGGTTTGGGGTAAAAGTGACCAATATCACCGCAGACCTGGGTTCGGCAGCAGATTTGCAATCACTCGCAACCCAGCTCGCCAGTGATGAGGAAATTACGATGCTGATCAATAATGCGGGAACTTCTACATTGGGAAACTTTACCGAAACGCCTGCCGAAAAGCAAGTTGCAATGATCGAGGTAAATATTACTGCACTAACCGTATTGTCAAATGCCGTATTAAAGGGATTTAAAGAACGTAATCAAGGGATATTGGTCAACATTGCATCTGTGCTGGGCTACCATACCTTACCCATCAGTGCAATATACAGTGGAACCAAAGCCTTTGTGGTACATTTCACAAACGGTTTGCAACAAGAATTTAAAGATACCAACGTTACCATTCAGCTGGTGCTACCAGCCAGTACCGCAACAGAGATTTGGGAGGTAGGCGGAGTTCCTATATCAGCCCTCGACCCAGAAACAGTAATGACCGTAGACAACTGCGTTGACGCCTCTTTGGCCGGACTGAACCTGAAAGAGCAGGCTACTTGGCCATCGCTTGAAGACAACACACGTTATAAGGCTTATGAGGAGGCAAGGCTAGCCCTGTTCAAGGCTACCCAGACAAAAAAAACGGCTTCGAGATATCAAGTAAGCCAATAAGGATCAACACCAATTTTTTGTGGCCCTATCGTCTTCATACAAAGCCTTCCCTTACAAGAAGGCTTTGTATTTTAATCGGTCACTGCAACTTAGCCAAGCTTTTCAATAAATGGCTAAATATACCACATCCCCAGGGTGTAAAAACTGTCTAGGAACGCTGAAAGTAAGATTCAATAACTTTTTCGTTGCACAGCCAAATTTGTACCTTTCTTTTTTTTGATCTTAAGTAACTTTGAAAGGCAAGGCTTTCTTGCGTCCCCCTATTGTTCAACTATTAACGCCATTACATGATGAAAATCTACGATCCTCTCTTTACCAAAAACCGCAAGGCTCTGCCCAATGCAGGCACCTAGGTTTCCTTTTCACTAAAACGAATTTTTTCTTTGTTTTAGCCTGTTGCTCTGCCGGCAGGGTATCCTTAATAAATTGATCATTTGCGGTAAGTTGCAGGGCTTTAGGGTCTTGTAGAAGCCTTGCGATTCTTTGTCCGCTTTTTGTCCGCCTTAAAATTTGCAATAGGAGGCACTTGGCGAGAGATTTACGCTAAAGAAGCGCATATGGACTTTTTGTTTAGCTATGCCCGATAGAAGCTGTGGAGGTTCAACGAATTTATGTATTAACCAATTAGCATTGCCTATGCCCAACAATTACCCCAACAGGATTGGTTTAGCCCTTTTAATGGCTGCCAGTCCTAAACGATTTATCCATTTGGTTTTTTGCCAAAGCATCCCTATTTATCCATTTAAACCAGCTCTTATGAACAAAAAAAGCTACTTAATTTTATTGATTGCCTTCTTCTTTCTCTGTCCCGCTTTGCTGTTTGGACAAACAAGTACGGAGCAATTTGAAACGGAATCCAACACGAGCACGAGCTTTACCGACAACGGCGTGATTTTCAGTATCGTTTCGCATGTGAACACTTTCCGTGTCCAGGCCAATTATCCGGGAACGGGCTGGAACGGAACGGCGCCAGACAACAGGTATATCGACAATTCAAACACTACTGTCAGTTCGCCCTCATTCAGTATCAAAACTACCTCTAATCTATTTAAGGTAAACAGGTTCTGGATATATCTGTCTAATAACGCCTTAAACCTGAACGTAGTTGGAACGCTGACCATAACGGGTAAACTGAGTGGAGTGACCAAGTTTACCCAAACCAAGACGACGGGCTTTGTCACTTCCCTAGGCGCGACAAATGGCTATACACTAATCGACTTGACCAACCTGAACGGGCAAAATTACTCGAACATTATTATCGACGAACTTCAGCTTACTTTGGGCGGTGCCTATACCTATGGCGGCCTTGATGCATTTACCTGGGTAAAGGATTCCAATACCGTGCTGATGCCCTTTTCTTTAAGCTCGGGCGCAAAGACCGATGTGCTGTGCTATGGCGCAAGCACGGGTTCGGCCACGGTTAATGCCACGGGAGGCACGGCGCCTTACAGCTATTCATGGTCTCCATCTGGAAAAACCGGGGCTACGGCAACTGGCCTGCCTGCCGGAACCCATACCGTTACCGTTACCGATGGGGTAGGTATGGTCAAAACGCTCGACTTTACCATTAACCAACCCGCTGCCGCGCTGGTGGCCACGCCGGGTTCGCAAAGCAACGTGACCTGCAATGGTGGCACAAACGGCATGGCTACAGTTAACGTAACCGGAGGCACCGGAGGCTATACCTATGTATGGGCGCCATCGGGCGGTACGGGAGCAACAGCCAATGGCCTGGCCGCAGGTACCTATACCGTTACGGTTAAAGATGCCAACCTTTGCCAAACCACCCAAAGCTTTACCATTATGCAGCCTGATGCATTAAATGTAACTACCGCACAAACCGATATATTGTGCAACGGTTCGGCTACTGGCACCGCTTCGGTAAGCGTAAGCGGTGGAACAGGTACCTATACTTATTTATGGTCTCCAAGTGGCGGTACGGCAGCTACGGCTACTGGTTTAATGGCCGGCAACTATACGGTAACCATTAAGGATGCCAACCTTTGCCAAACAACCAGAAACTTTACCATCAATCAGCCTGCTGCACTAACTGCCAGTAGCTTTAAAACCGATGTACTCTGCAACGGTGGTGCAAATGGTACAGCTGGTGTACTCGTAAACGGTGGAACAGGTGCATATACTTATGTATGGTCGCCATCTGGAGGAACGGCGTCAATGGCTACAGGTATTACAGCAGGCAATTATTCGGTGCGCATTACCGATGCCAATGGTTGTAGCCTGACCAAAAACTTTGTAATTAATGAACCAACGGCATTAAGCGCAACACAGAACCAAACAAATGCCACCGCCTTTGGTGCAGCCAATGGTTCGGCCACTGTAAGCGTAACTGGCGGCTCACCGGGTTATAGCTATTTATGGTCTCCAAGGGGCGGTACAGCCGCCACGGCTTCAGGTCTGTTGGCAGGTAACTATACCGTAACCGTAATCGATGCCAATGGCTGTGCCCTTATCCGCTATTATACCATTACCGAGCCATCGGGAGTTACTGGGGTAACTGCAAGTACAGCCGACGGCACCTATAAGATCGGGAGCCTCATTCACATCAAAATGGACTTTCAGATGCCGGTAACCGTTACCGGTACGCCGCAACTGGCCCTCAATACCGGTGCCAATGCCCTTTACAGCTCAGGTTCTGGAACTTCCTCGCTAGTGTTCCAATATGCAGTGGCTGCCGGCAACCAAACTGCCGACCTTGACTATGCTTCTATAAGCGCATTGGCTTTGGCAGGCGGAACCATCAAGGATGCGGCAGCAAACAATGTTTCACTGGTATTGCCTGTTCCGGGAACGGCAGGCTCGCTTGGTGCAAATACAAACATCGCTATCGATGGTATCGTACCGAGCGTAGCCTCGATCAATCGCACAGGCGCAACACCTAGCAACGCAACGAGCCTAAATTATACCGTAACTTTCTCTGAACCGGTAACCGGTGTAAGTGCAGCCGCATTTGCCTTAACCCAAACAGGTACGGCCACCGGTACGGTAGGAAGCGTTACTCCGGTAAGTACAACCGTTTATACGGTTAATGTGAATTCGATTAGTGGCGACGGAAGCCTGCGCCTTGACCTTAAAGCGGGCAGTACAGGCGTAGCCGATCTAGCTGGCAATCCTACAAACACAGGCTTTATCAATGGCCAGGTTTACGATATCGATCAAACTGCACCAGGCCTTAGCCTGAGTGCGCCTTCGGTAGCCCTGACCAAGAATGGTCCGGTTACCTATACTTTAACCTATACTGATGGTACCATTTCCCTAAGCAATGCCGATATCGCCATCATCACCAGCGGAACGGCAAACGGAACTGCTACGGTAAGTGGCACAGGCTTAACCAGAACGGTAATCCTTAATGGAATAACCGGTGATGGCACCATTGCCTTTAGCGTGGCTGCCCAAACAGCTACCGATGCAGCGGGCAACAAAGCCCTAAGTGCGGCCTCAACTGCGGTAACGGTTGACAATACCGCTCCAAATACGGTAATGGCTAGCCATCCGGCAGCCGTGACCAATGCAACAACGGCCACATTTACCTTTACAGGTACCGAACCGGGTACCTTCGAGGCCCAGTTGGATGGAAGTGCCTATGTAGCAGCAAGCAGTCCATTGACCTATACCGGATTGGCGCCGGGTCCGCACACCTTCAAAGTGAGGGCAATCGATGCCACGGGCAATGCAGATACCAGTCCGGAAAGCTATACCTGGACGATAGACCTTACGCCGCCGCCAGCGCCAATCGTAGCATCGGTAGCAAACGGTGCAACAGTTAATACCGGCCTTCCAGCCATCGGCGGAACCGCAGAAGCAGGCTCAACACTTACCCTGGAGCTGGATGGAGCCACGCTAAGCAGCAACATCGCGGTTGACGGAAGTGGCAATTGGACCTATGCCTTGGGCACAGCCTTGCTGGATGGTCCGCACAGCCTAAAAGCATTGACTACCGATGTGGCAGGAAATGCAAGTGCATACAGTACAACGAATACATTTACTGTAATCACCGTTCCAACAATAACGGCAACGGGTACATTAAATGCCTTGAATACGGTTTATGGAACCGCTTCAGCTTCAACCCAGTTTACAGTTTCTGGCCTAAACATGAGCGCAGGCATATTGGTGACACCACCAACTGGCTTTGAGGCAAGTACAGATAACAGCAGTTTTAGCAATACGGTAACGGTAGGCGCAGCAGGCACAATTGCCAGCACTCCGGTTTACCTCAGGTTAAAAAACACAGCAGCCGTAGGCAATTATAGCGGCAATGTAACGCTGAGCAGCACAGGCGCTGTTGAAGTAGCCAAGGCAACCATTGCCAGTGCGGTAAGCGCTGCGCCATTAACCATTACGGCAAACAACGTGAATAAAACCTACGGCGAGACCTTGGCAAATGCAAGCGGTGCTGTAGCCTTTAGCTCGAACGGACTGAAAAACGGCGAAACCATAGGCACGGTAAGCATCGCTTACGGAACCGGGGCGGCGGCCAACGATGCTGTTGGAACTTATACGGCCAAAGTAACGCCTGATGCGGCTGTAGGCGGTACGTTTGCGGCAGGCAATTATGCCATTACCTATGTGGCCGGAAATATTGTAGTGGGGGTTAAAGCCCTAACCGTTACGGCGGAAGCGAAAAGCAAGGTTTATGGGAGTAACGATCCGGCCCTGACCTATACCTTTAGTCCGGCCTTGGTAGCCGGCGACAGCTTTAGCGGTTCGTTGAGCCGTACAGTTGGCGAAAATGCAGGAAGCTATGCCATTGGGCAAAACAGCCTGACACTGGGCAGCAACTATGCCTTGACCTATGTTCCAGCTAGTTTGGTCATCAACAAAAAGGCTTTGGACATTACGGCTAGCAATGCCACCAAAACTTATAACGGCCTGGCCTTTACAGGAGGCAATGGGGTAACTTACAATGGATTTGTGGGTGCAGACAATGCAGCCAACAGCTTAACTGGTACGCTAACTTATAGCGGTACGGCGCAGGGAGCCATCAATGCAGGCACGTATGCCGTTACGCCTGGCGGTTATGCTTCGGCCAACTACCAGCCTAATTATGTGAATGGAACCCTAACCGTAGGCAAAGCCCTTTTAACGGCCAGGGCAGACGATAGGCAACGCTGCTTCGGACAGCCAAACCCAGAAAATAACCTCAGCTACACCGGTTTTGTAAACGGCGAAACGGCAACTGTGCTTAGTACCCTACCAGTAATTACTACAACTGCCAATGCCGGTTCGGCGGTGGGTAATTATGTATTGGCTGTTGCCGGTGGTACTGCTGCCAACTACACCCTGCAGTATCAGAACGGTACCTTAACGGTCAATGCCCTTCCGGTGATTACTATTGTTTCGAGCAGAGGCACTTCGATCAGCAAAGGCGAAATTGCAGTACTCACCGCAACTGGCGGCAGCAGCTATAGCTGGAAAGAAGGAAACGGAACCATCAGTAACCAGGCAGCGGCTACGGTTAGGCCAAGCGTAACCACAACCTATACCGTAACGGCAACCAATGCAAATGGCTGCAGCGAGGTGAAGAGCATTACAATTGAAGTAAGGGACGATTTCCAAGCGGTAGAGGCCACCAATATCCTGACGCCAAACGGCGACGGGGTGAATGACAAATGGATCGTAGAGAACATCGACAAGTATCCGAACAGCGAAGTGTTCATCTTCGACAAGGCAGGCCGTGTGCTGTACAGCAAGAAAGGCTATGACAACAGCTGGGATGCTACCCTAAACGGGGTGCCGCTCAACGAAGGTACCTACTTCTACATCGTGGATTTCGGACCAGAAAAACTGAAGAAAAAAGGATTCATCACCGTGTTGCGCAACAGCAAATAAGGGAAAAACTAAATTAGCTTAACAATGAAAAAACAACATATTTTAACAGTTTTAGGGCTCCTTTGCTGTGCCCTAAGCAGCAAGGCTCAATTAGATCCTTTGTCGTCACAGTACTATTACAACCGCTACCAGACCAATTCGGCCTTTGCCGGATTTGAGCAGGGCGTAAACCTGAATGTAGGCTACAGGAGCATGTGGAACAATATTCCCGGTGCTCCGGTAACCCAGGCCATTACCCTGGATTATGGCTTCCAGCGTTCTGGGTTAGGCCTGAATGTGTACAATGATAAGGCCGGCCTGCAGCGCCAAACCAAGGTATTGGCCAGCTATGCCTACCACTTGCCCCTCAGCGAAAAAAACAAGCTGAATTTTGGGGTATCCTTGGGCTTCACCAACGAGCGTTTGAGTACTTCCGACATCAATGGCAACCCCAACGATGTATTGGTAGGGCAGTACAACGACCGCGAAACCTATATTGATGGAGAGTTTGGGGTAGCTTTTACCAACGATCGTTTAACGGTAAGCGCATCCTTGCCAAACCTGAACAAGCTGTTCAAGAGGGATGATTCGAAAGTAGCGGATATTTCCAGGTTCTATTCTTTGGTGAGCTATAAAATTCCATTGAATGCCAACCCTAACGGCGAACAGGTAGAGCCTTTGGTGGCTTACCGAATGGTAGAAGGCTATAAGGACATTTGGGATGCAGGTGCACAGGTTGCAGTGCTCGACCAGCAGATCCTGCTATCGGCCATTTACCACAGCACCGAAAACGCCACATTCGGCATAGGGATGGACTACAAGAAGAAATACCTGATCAGTGGCTTGTACACTTCCAATACCTCTCAGCTCAGCAGCTATACCAATGGTACCTTTGAGCTTTACCTGAGGGTAAAATTCGGAAAAAACAGGTAAATGCCTAATTTAAAATAGAAAAGGGACCGCGAAAGCGGTCCTTTTTTTTAGCCTAGCATTTGCCTCAAACCGGTAGCGGGACCTATTTCATCAGGCTTATAATTTAAAGATTTCGTCAAGCTTGATCAGGTGCAGCCCTTCGGGAAAAATTTGGGTTGCCTTGGCAATTTTTGTAGCCAATACGGCGGTAGGCAAAGGCCTAAATTTTCGGGCAATTCCAATGCCGTTCAAAAAGCCCAGCAGGCCTGCCGATAGGCGTTCGCCCAGCCGGTCTGAATTTTCCCTCAGCAATAAGCTCGGCCTAAACAGGATGCACTGGGCGAAACCGAGTTTGGCCATTTCATCTTCCAGTTCTCCCTTTAACCTGGAGTAAAATACGCTGCTGGTGGCAGCCGCCCCATAAGCAGACAGCAAAACGGTTTTGGAAACACCATTGCTTTTGGCGATCTCCGCAAATTTTAGGGGAATTTCATAATCGATATGCCTTTGCTTTTCTTTAGAACCAGCTGCTTTCAGGGTAGTACCGAGGCAGGAAAACAATACCTCTCCATTAATGTATTCGGATACTTTCTCCAACTGGTCAAAATCGGTTAGGATTTCTGAGAGTTTGGAATTGCTTATTCCGGTAGGGTGGCGTACAAATATAACTACTTTGGTATAGTAGGGGTCCTGCAACAGGACATGGACGAGGTCTTTGCCGGTGGCTCCGGTAGCTCCAATGATCAGCGCTTTCATATTTTTTCCTCTAAAATACCTAAATAAATCTTAAAGCGGGAGAGGGATGTGCTGAGCTACGCTAAAGACCAATGCATGATCGCTTGCCTTAGCCTGGGCTATTTGTATGGTCAATTTTATCCATTTATGGACCATAGGTATTATGAAAAGCAAGATTTTAAACAGACCTTTGCCTGGCTTGGCTTTGCAAAAATCGCCCGGCACACAATAGAGTATCCAAAACAGCAAATCCCGAGCCCTTAAGCGCCCATGAAAGAGAAGAACGACAAACATTCGAAGGTTATCAATAGAGGAACAACGGAATCGGCGGCGATGGTGGCAAATACCAAACGGGCAATGGAGCTTACGGCCAAGCTAAACAGGCTAACCTTTAGCGATGGTGATGAAATCAGGTCGCTGTTTAGCGAACTCATCAAAAAAGAAGTTGATAAAGGATTTATACTGATTCCGCCATTTTACACCGCTGGTGGCGACGAAATAAGGGTAGGACGCAACGTCTTTGTAAACCAGAACTGTACGTTTTACGATCTCGGTGGCCTTGAAATAGGCGATGAGGTAATGATTGGGCCAAATGTAAGCCTGATCACAACCGGCCATCCCATTGCTCCTTCGCAGCGAAGGGGCGTTACCATCGGCAAACCCATCGTGATCGAAAGAAATGTCTGGATTGCTGCCGGAGCAATCGTGATAGGCGGTGTAACCCTTGGCGAAAATTCAGTGGTGGCAGCAGGCGCCGTAGTTACCAAGGATGTACCGCCAAACACTGTTGTTGGCGGCAACCCTGCCCGTATTATTCGACTTATCGGCGAAGAGGAGTAAAAGCGAGGTGCTGTTGTTGCAGCAACGCCTATTTATCCATCAGTTCGATCCAAGTCTTCACCATTTTTTCGATAAGTGCTTTGTGCGCGATCACCTGGTCCATCGAATAGAACTTGGCGTACACCTTTCCCTTGCTGGCCTCTTCCAAAAAGTCGGATTTGATATTGAGCAGCTCTCCCTTATGAAAGATCACGGCAACATAGTTTTTGATCCTGGGATTGAAGGTGGCCAGGTCTTCCTTGTAAAAGAAGCTTGGGCCGCCCCATTTTACATCTTCTGCTATTTTGGGATCGGCACCGGTAATCATCAACCTTACTGCGTCCATTTCGGCTTTCAGCGGATGATCCAGCTTGGCCATGAATTCGTCTACTTTCTTTGTATTGCTCATCGTAATTTAGTGTGGTTTGTTCCTCACAAAGATCAACATCTTTTTGGAGGAAGACAGATGCAGAAACGACAAACTAAAGGGCTGATTGCGGCTATCGTGGCTCTTGTTTACTTGAGCCCCCGTTCTTTCAAGAGATTTTCTAGTTCCTGCCCATCATATTTGGCATTGTTCGCCATTTTATAGGCCAGAAACAAAGGAATAAGCGTAAACCATCCCAAGCTGTTTTTCATCACGCTGTAAAAGACGATTCCGATCAAAAAACCAATCAGTATCGCATTAATTACAGCGGTTGATTTCTTTTTTTTCGCTAGTTGCAACAATTCCTGGTCTGTTAATTCCTGTAGGTTTTTGGGTGTCATGGCTAATATTCCGGTTTAAATGGTTTGGTTTTTTCCTCAAAACCAAACCAAGAGAAAAGCTGGGCGTTAATGGTACCTAAACTAATGCTTCCATTTAATATATGCAAATTATCCAGCTGTTCGTTGGCGGTTTTTGATGGCCCTTAAAGGGGTAGAATGAACAAGCTACTTATTGCTGAGATTGAAAATTTATTCATTGGCTGATTTGCCCCTCTAGCTTGTCCAATATGCCCATAAGGCTAATTGTCAAACTTGTTAGCTTTGTGCTTGCAACTCATCCCTAAATGAACATGGAAAAAATAGAACACATCAATTACATCAAATCGCCCATTGCCAAAGTTTACCAGGCATTAACCACACAAGAGGGCCTTGGCGCCGTTTGGACGGAAGCCCTGATCGTTAAACCAGAACTGGGCTTCGTTAATGAGTTCGATTTTGGCGATAACTATGGCACAAAAATGAAAGTGCTGGAACTATCTCCAAATCAAAGGATATTGTGGGAATGTATCGCAACCGACCCGGAGTGGGTTGGAACAGGTATCTCTTTCGACCTGACAGAGAAAGATGGCGTAACGGCAGTGGTGCTCAAACATTTCGATTGGCGCGAACTGACCGAATTTTACAGGTGGTGCAATTACAATTGGGCCATGTTCCTGCTCAGCCTCAAAAGCTATTGTGAAGAGGGGCAAGGTACGCCCTACCAGCAGCGTAAATTCTGACAGGGGTCCTTCGCCTAAAAGATCTTTAGTCTATACTTGATCAAAACAAACAAAAATCCCCGCTAATGGCAGCGGGGATTTTTATTAATGGGGGTAGCTGCTGTGCTTAGTTCCACAAGGTGCCTGCCAGGCCCAAAACCGTACCCATCCAAATGGCAATGAAGCAGCCCATAACGGTGATGGCGATGAGTACTGCTTTTTTCCAGCCTCCCAAATAAAAGAACTGGCTCATAAAGTAGTAAAAGGCACCGCCAAATGCCACTACGATAGGGGTTACAATTAAGGGCTTAATTCGCCAATACTCGCCCCATTCTGGTCTGGGATGGTTAACCCCAAATACAAAAAGGCTAATTAAGATTAAGCCAACGGCGGCGCCGATAAGCATGGTTTTGCTGAGCGATGTTTTTTGCGCCTGTGGGTTTGCATGAGTTGTCTGTGTCATGGTCTTTTATTTTAATGTCTTGTTTTAAGAAGTGCTTTGTAATTCAAAGTTAAATAAAAGTACTTTGCATTTCAAAGTAATTATGAAAAAAAATAACAATTTTAAATTGTTGATTGCTGAAAACCTGTAGGTTGAAAGAATTTATAACGTTAAAACGGCCAGCTTATGGTTTGTTTACGAGCTGACATACTGCGCATCTAGTTCCAATAAATAGGCAAAAGGAGCCATGCCAAAGCGATGTAGCTCTACCATTAAGGCAAACGGCCAAGGGACAATAGGGGACGAAAAAAAAGCCCCAATGATTGGGGCTTTTTTTTAATGATGTGCTTTATCGCTGGTATCTCTTTTGGCAAAAAACGTTAAAGAGAAAGCAGTGATTAAGATAATTGCGCATATACTGGCCAAAGTTACAAGTAAAATTAGGCCGTCTGTTGATTGTGGTCCCATAGTTGATTTATTGTTTTGATAGGCAAATCTACTAAAACCAGCTTAGCTGCTGAAGAAATTTGTGTTTTTTTTAAAACGGCTATTTTGGCCCTGATCATAGCCCCATTTGTTTTAAACCCATTATTTGTAGCAAAGCCCTTGGCCTAATTGAAGAAATAAACTAGGCTTAAAATAATAATAATTTGACTATCAATAAATTATGTTACCTTTGAGCATAATTTAAATAAAATATAATGCAACAAGGAACAGTAAAATTTTTCAATGAGACAAAAGGTTTTGGATTTATCGTACCCTCAAATGGTGACGCCGAAATTTTTGTTCATGTTTCAGGCCTATTAGATAACGTTCGTGAGAACGATACCGTAAGCTATGACGTAGAGCAAGGCAAAAAAGGCCTAAACGCAATTAATGTTAAGATCAGCTAATTAGAATCCTTCATAAATTGGTAAACGCATCCATCGTAAAAGGTGGATGCTTTTTTTTGCCTTTTATTTTCCATCCATCCCATTGGTACTATCCAGCACCTTAAACGCCTCTGGTTGTTGGGCTACTTAAAAACTAAAAGATTTCTTAACTTGAGCCATGCAAGAAAGCGCAGGAATTTTAGGCTATAGAAAAGGCAAAGGGGGAATCGAGTTCTTTCTCGTTCATCCCGGCGGACCGTTCTTTGCCAAAAAAGACGAAGGGGTGTGGACCATACCCAAAGGCCTTATCGAAAAGGGCGAAGGCCTGTTGCAAACTGCCATTCGCGAGTTTGCCGAAGAAGTGGGCCATACGCCAAGTGGCGATTTTATTCCTTTAGGCAGCATTAAACAAAAGGGTGGCAAACTCGTTCATGGCTTTGCCGTGCCGCTTGAATTTGATCCTGCCCAATTAACCAGCAATACCTTTACCATCGAATGGCCCCCGCGTTCGGGCAAGATGGCCAGTTTTGCCGAAGTAGACCGGGGCGATTGGTTTAGTTTGGCCGAAGCGCAAGCCAAGATCAATCCGGCGCAATTGGATTTTTTGCTGCGCCTGATCGAACAGCAGGCATAAGCTATTGTTGCAGGTCTAGGTAGTGCGTAGGACTATCGATGTAATTGGTTTTGGCCGCCAGCCCTTTTTCAAGCTGGAGGCGCATGCTGTCGGGCAGGGCTTCAAATACCTTTTTAAAATAGACTTCTTTAGGCAAAGGCTTTTCATAATAGGTTTCGGCTCTGCTGGGTTCAAAAGGCATGATCTGGGCTTTTAAAATCACTCTTTCCATGTTTTTGCCCCGAAGCCAAAGAATGATGTTGCCGTTTTCGGCAATGCCTAAATGAAATTTAAGGCCGTTTTGATGCATCCCTGGGCTATACAGCTCTTCCAGCTCCCCACTTTTTTGGGCTTCTTTAAAGCAGGCCCTTATTTTGTCGACAGGCAAATCGAGGCTGGCTTTGTAAAAACGCTTGTCGCGGTAGCCTACGTATTGTATTACCAGTTGCTTAGGCAAACGCTGCGGTTCGCGTACTTCGGCAAAATAATAGTCTCGGCCCCAAACCGAAGTAAACTGATTGATGTCTTCGGTATTGAAATAGGCATCGTCATCACTATTGGGCAATACAAAATGACATTCGCGAATAACGATGGGGTAGTTTTGCGGCGTACTGGCGCTAGAAAAATAATAATAGCGGTCCCAGCTCTTGTAGCTAAATAGCCTGAAGCCAATGGCAATCAGCCCGGCAATGGCCAAAACAAGGTAGACTTTATTGATCAGGTTCCATTTCATGGCTTAGTGTGAAAAGCCCTTGCCCAAGGCAGTAACGTACCACAACAGACCAAAATAGCCCAAACCAATAAGCAGAGCGATGGCAAAAAGCCATTTTCCCAAGCGGTAGCCCTTGCCGTGATAGCTAAAGGCATAGCCACCCAATAAAACCACCAGCCCTGCAATTAGCCAAAGCAGCCGAGCCGCCGATTCGTCTTCGCTAGCATAGCCGATACTTACAAAAATGGCCAAGAGGATCAGGTTCATCACAATCAGCAGGATGGAAATGTAGCTGTTTTTTTGCTTTTGTATTTCTTGTTGCGTTTCCATAGGCTATAATTTTTGATGGCGTTTAAGGCTGTCTAGCTTAAAGTCGATGTAATCGCTGCCACCGCCACAGCCGTTGTACAGTACTTTCCCTTTCGGATCGATGAGCAATTTGGCCGGCGTACAAAAAATGTTGTCGTTTAGCTGCGCTTCGCGCTTAAATGATTCGGTATTGTCTATCTGTTTAAATTTGAGCTGGGCCGTGGCCAATAGGTTTTTCAATTCCTTTTCATCTTCAAGATGCCCGTTAATGATGCCAATAAAGGCCACGTCGTCCTTGAATTTTTCATAGGTGGCATTCAGCTCTGCCGGCAGGTTGTAATCGCTTCGGGGTTTGAGGTAGCTTTTGTCGTATACAAAAATAACCCAGTATTTGCCGGCATTGGCCGTCGTGTTAAACACGGTGCCATCAATTGTTTTGGCACTAAAGGCGGTGGCCGTGCTTCCAACCATTAAATCTACTTTGGGTTTTGCCTTTTCGGCAGGCTTTTGGGCTTCCTTTGGAGCAGTTCCAGATTGGCAGCAAAGCCAGAGGCTACTTAATAAGGCGAGGAGGGGGAGGTAAGTTTTGCGCATTAATGAGGGTTTATGGGTATAACAGTTAAAAAGCCAAAAGAGTTTAGCCTTTTAAGGTTTTGATTGGGCAAACAGCCATTCAAACAAATCCTTTTCGGCATAGGCCTTATCCCAACTGTTGTGCTTAACGCCGGGATATTCGGTGTATTTGGGTTTGCCACCCTGTTTTTTAATCGCGGCAATCATTATCCGGGTATATTTTACGTCGTTTACATCATCTTGGTCGCCATGAAATGCCCAAACAGGCGTACGGTAAATCAATTTGGCCTTTGCGGTATCGGCTACGGCACAAATGGGGATGGCTGCTGCAAAGAGTTTGGGCTTTCGGGTCAGGAAATCGAATGTGCCCTCGCCACCCATAGAATTGCCCATCACATAAATCCTTTTGCGGTCTATGGGCAATTGTTGCTGCAACTCGGCTAATAAGGCAAGGGTGGCGCCCGCGCTTTTGGTGGCTTGGGCAGTTGCCGCTAGGCTATTTGGAAACTGCGGAAATTTTACCCAAACATCATTGCTAGGGCACTGCGGAACCAAAACAAAACAGTTGTAGTGTTGTCGGCCCTTGGCATCTAACAAGGCCTTGGGCAGGTTATTGATCTGTTTCTGGTTGTCGTTGCCCCGGGCGCCCATGCCATGCAAGAACAGCAGCAATGGATATTTTTGCTTGGGATTATATTCAAGGGGGTAAAGCAGGCGATAAGGCAAGGTGTCTTGCTTGTTGCTGTAAACAGCCTTTTCGAAAACAGGTAGTTCCTGTGCCCTCAACTGCAAGGAACAAGAGGCTAGGAGCAATAAACTAATCAGGTAGGGTTTCCTCATTTCCAAAAATAACATTTTAGAAGCTTAAGTAATGAGCTTGCTTGGTAGCAATAACGATTTAACTAACAAACTAGAAACTAACAACGAGGAACTAACAACTAACAACTAATAACTAACAGCTAAATATTCAGGAGCGCAATGCCTTTGCTGATTTTAAAGATGGTCCCGCTTTTCGCTGTATCTTTTTTGCTATGAGGGACAAAAAAGGATGTCGCTTCAATCTGGGCTATTTACCTGGCCAGTGCCACTAACAACTAATAAATAACAGACTAACAACGAAGAACTAACAACCGAAAAAAAACCTCTTGCACAATATTTCTCCTAAACCATCGTCTTATAGTAGGAGAGCGTTAATTTGAAAGCGGGAACCGTCTACGGATGGTTCCCGCTTTTTCTTTTGCAGAACATCATATTTCAAGAAAAAATCCTATCCGACAATTTCAGGGGAAGTTTTAGGGTTGAAAAGTTTTAAGGTTTGAATGTTGTAAGGTTGTAATGTTGAAAAGCTTTGAACGAACAGCACCAACAACTCACAACTCACAACTTACAACTGATAACTAACAACTAACAACGAACAACTGACAACTAGCAACTTCCAACTCACAACTAAAAAAAGCTACTCATACTTCAATGCCTCAATAGGATTAGCAGCAGCGGCCCGGTAGGCGCGCAGGCTTACGGTAAGGATCAGAATCACTACCGACGATAATCCGGCCCAGATAAAAGGTTGCCAAGGCAAATCAATCTTGTAGGCAAAGGTCTTTAGCCATTTATTGATAAAGATGTAAGCCAAGGGCCAGGCGATCAAATTGGCAATCAGCATCATTTTTATAAACGATTGGTTCAGTTGTTTCACCAATTCGGCAGTTGTGGCGCCCAATACCTTTCTAATGGCCATTTCTTTGGTCCGTTGTACGGCTATGAAAGAAACCAGGGCAAAAAGACCAAAGCAGGAAATAAAAATGGCGATCGAGGTAAAAGTGCTCAATAAGGTTGCTGTTTTTTCTTCTACCAAGTAATAGTTGGCAATGTACTGGTCGTAAAAGCTGGGTTCGAAAAACTCTCCGGGAAAAAAGGTACCAAAATCTTCGCCAATGGCTTTAATGGTGGCTTGCATTTGTTGTGGGGCCAGCTTTACAAATAAGCTCTCGTATTCTTCTTTGCTGGTGTAGAATACAACCGGACTGATTTCGCCATGCAGGGATAGGTTGTTAAAGTTTTGGACTACCCCAATAATAGGGGCCTTGGCTCTTCTGTTGATTTGGAACATTTTGCCTAGGGCATCTTCAGGCTTGCTAAAATGCAGGTTTTTCAGCATGGTCTCGTTTAGGATATAGCCATTGGTGGTATCGCTTTTGCTCAGGGCTTTTCCGGCAAGCAATTTTAGGCCAAACAGTTTAAAATAATCTTCGTCTGCAGGTTTGTTGCAGAGCAGGAAATCTCCTCTTTGTGGCGAATTATTGAGGAAAAAGCTGGTGTAATTGTTTGTTGCGGTGCTTGGTGGATTATAGGCATAGCTGGCCATTTCTACACCGGTTTGGCTTAATATTTTTTGTTTGAAAGCGGCGAAGCGCAACTTGCTTAGGCTATCTGTTGGCATATTTACCTGTACAATGGCCCTGTTATTAAAGCCCATTGGCTTATTTTTAAAGAAATCGAGCTGTTTAACCACAATGAGGGTAGAAATAATGAGTACAAGCGTTACGCTGAACTGTACTACCACCAGCACACTTCTTAAGCTGAAAGCGCCCATCTTGCCCGTACTGATCTTGCTTTTGATGGCATTGATCGGATTAAAGCGCGATACGATTAAGGCAGGATAGGTGCCGGCCAACACACTGATGCCGATCCACAGGCCAATGATAAATACCAACACCATAGGGTATTGTGTGATGTTGAAGGAAATTTGCTGATCCAGAAAATTGCTCACAAAAGGCAGGCAAATCTCGGTGAAGATGCAGGCCAAGATCATGGCAATGAGCGTAATGATAAAAGTTTCGCCCAAAAACCTCAGCAACAACTGTTTATGGCTGCTGCCCAATACTTTTCGAACACCCACCTCTTTAGCCCTGCTTACGGCCTGTGCCGTTGCCATGTTGATGAAGTTGATGCAGGCAATGAGCAATAAAAAGGCGGCAATAATCTGAAGGGCATTCAATTGTCCGCTGCTGTAGTGCTTGCTTGAAAAAGTGCCATAGCGCTCGTCGAGATGGATGGCCGAGAAGGGTTGAAACTCGTGCGTATTAGCTAAAGGATCTTTTGGGTCGTAGTATTTCTTGGTAAAAGCGCTGAGCTGGCTTTGCAAGCTTGCCATATCGGTGCCTGGTTTGGCCAATACATAACAATTGTGCCCAATGTTTACCGAATTCCAACGGGTACTGGTGGCATTATAGTAATTCTGATAAGAAATAACCAAATTAATTGGAAAGTCTGAATTGGCCGGGATATCCTTCATAATGCCGGTTACTTCGTATAAATCGGCTGTGCCACCTAATTTCAGTTTCCTGCCAATGGCATTTTGCCAGCTTCCGAAATACTTAAGCGCCGTGCTTTGGGTAAGGGCAATGTGGTTTGGGGCTTTTAGCGAATTGGGATTGCCCAGTATCCATGGAAAATTGAGGATATCGAAAAATTCCGGATCCGTATAAAAAGCACTGCCATATTCTTTAAAAAGCTGTTTGGCTTTGCCATTGGCAGCTGGAACTTCGACCACGTTTGCCGACTGCGCAATGTTAGCCACCTTTTCCAATTGCGGAAACTCGGCACGCAAGGCATTGGCCATGGGAGCCGGAACACCCATCATGGGGCTTTTGCCATCTTTACTTTGTCCAATAGAAACCACGCGGAAAACCCGCTCAGCCAATGGATGAAAATTATCTACGCTCAGCCATTGGTTGATGAAAAGAAAAATAATGAGCGCACAGGTAAAGCCAATAGAAAGTCCGATGATGTTCAAGGTGGCATAACCCCTGTGCTTCCAAAGATTACGTAAAGCTATTTTGAAGTTGAGTGTAAACATGGCAATTTAATTTGCTTAGCCAATAGCGAAGCTGATGCCAACTTTGCAATATTGTTTATCTGGCTTATTATCAGATGATTAATTATATTCTGTTTATTAACCCTGTTCGTATTCGGACAAAACACTGTGCGCCAATGAACAATCCGGCTTAGCCGAAAAGCCGTTTAAAAAAGCCTTTCTTTTCCTTGGGCTCTGGTTCTGGCGGCGGCGGAATGTTAACGACTTCGCGTGTTGCCCTTTTCGCAAATTCGCCTTCGGCCAGGCCTTCCTGCCTTTCAATTTCCCTAAACTGTTCTTGTGCCGCTTCCTGATAAAGCAAAGCGCCTTCAATATCGCAATTGAGCAGGTAAGAATAGCATTTGGTATCCTTGAGGTCGAGCGGATTGGGCTCAATTACTTCGGTAGCCTCCAATAAGCCGTCTTCTTGCGCTTGGGCGGTTTCTAATGCCTTTAAAAAGATGGCGATCCTTCCGTGGGAGAAAAATTCGTCGAGATCCTGCTTTACCTGTCCGCCAGCCTGATAGGCTGCCCACAAAGCTTTTACCTTGGCAGGAGGGAGGTAAACCCCAGAACTATAGTTTTGGTTCAGCACATTGCGGATAGGATTGCTAATGGGCTTGGCCAGTATCTCTTCCCAAGGCTTGGTGTAGGCCTTAAAATAGGGCTTATCTGCCACAAGGAAAGAAAAGCCGCTGCCACGGGTATAAAAATAGGGCTTGAAAAAACCCTGTACTACGGCCATAAAGTAGCCGTGCGAATTTTCGAAAGGCTCATCTGGCTGAATTTTAACTGCTGCGGCCAAAACGTCGGCATACAGCTGTTCGTATTCTTCCATCTGGTATTCGGCTACAAATGATGCTATCGCACTGTAATTTCCGTTGGCGATTTGAGCAAAATCGAGATTGAAATACCAATCGTGCATTTCTTGTTCTTTGATAGGGTGGTAGCTGATGTCGTAGCCCATAATTGCTGTTTTGAGGTGTTATCCTTTATTGCTTATTCTTTTTAAGGTGAGGTACTGTCGGTCCCGGCCTACAATAAAAACCACTTTAATGCTTTGGGCCGGCCGATCTTCGTCGGTAGTGGCCAATTCAAAGCTCGACATGGGCGAAGTAGGTTTCTCTGGTCGAAAAATCAGTTTACCCTCTGTGGCTGGCTCGGGCAAATAACGGCTGATTTGATTGGCTGTGCCTAGTTTGATTACGCTGCCCATCAAATAGCCATCGGCCAGATCCAATTGCACAGGCTGACGGCCCATTTTACCGATATAGCTCACCATTTCAAATGCTTTTTGCGCTTGCGACAGCGTAGAGGCAAACAGGAGGATGCACAGTAAATACAATGCTTTTTGCATGAGTGAAGGTTTGGAATATAAAGCTAACAAATAAGCAATGGATTTGTTGGCGCAACAAAAGAATTTTACACTGCCATAGGGCTGTCAGTGGGCTGCTTTTATTTTGGGTTTAAAATAAATGATCATGGAAAAACTAGAATTAACCAAGCATTATAAATCCTATTATAGTGCCGGTTCGAAACCCGAGCTAAAAAGCTTGGAAGCCTGTAACTATTTGGCTATTGCGGGTAAGGGCGATCCTTCTGGGCAGGCCTTTCAGTCGGTTTTGCAGGCGCTCTACAGCGTGGCTTACAGCATCAAGTTTAGCTGCAAGGCCGAGGGCAATGATTTTGTAGTGCCCAAACTGGAAGGGACCTGGAGCTTCGACAGCCAAAAATTCAAAAACCTTTCGATGGCAGAGGCGCCTGTAAAAGTGCCCCGAAGCGAATGGAATTACCAAATGCTGATCCGCCTGCCCGATTTTGTAAGCCAAAGACACATTGACAAGGCCAAGCTGAAGGTAATGGCTAAAAAGGGATTGGAATTGGTAAAAACAGTAGGCCTGTTTCAGCTGCCGCCCAGAACGGTGGTAGAGATGATGCATTTGGGCCCCTTTGAAACCGAACCTGTTACGCTTTTGAAACTGCAGCAATTTATACAGGAACGCGGCTTGCTGGCCGATGGCCTGCACCATGAGGTATACCTGAGCAATTTCAATACCACGGCTCCAGAAAAGCTGAGAACCATTTTAAGGGAACCGGTAAAAATGCCTAATTGAAAAAAAAATGAAGGCCAACACAATATTTGCCCTAAAGGATCGTCTATGTATATGAGAGCGTTAATTTAATAAGCGGGAACAGTCTTCGGATCGTTCCCGCTTTCTTTTTGGAAAAAGCTCTTCCGCCTTGCCCATTCTGTAATATTAAGGTTACCCAATTTCCTGTTTTAAACTATTAGCTAATGGATTTGTCAAATCCGCCGAAAGTATGTAAATTAATAGTTGGATGAGTATAAACTAATAGTTAACAACTGTTTGTCTATCAGATAACTTACAAAAGGGAATACAAATAAGACAGTATATTTAACTGGAAAAACGATTTAACTATAGATGAGCAAGAATCCACAGGTAGATAAAGTATTTAGCGAGGAAATCAAAAAACCTTCAGACTTTAAATTTGGTGCAACCGTAGCCAACGCATTCGACGACATGGTAGAGCGCTCGGTGCCATTTTACAACGAAATACAGCGCATGATCATTGAGCTGGCCACAGAACATGCCATTCCACACACGCAAGTGGTAGATTTGGGCTGTTCTACCGGAACAACCATGATCGGCCTCAACCCGTATGTAGACCCCAACATTAAATTTATTGGAGTAGACGACTCGGCCGAAATGCTCAAAAAATGCGATGCCAAGCTAAAGGAAGCCAAATTTGAGCGAGCCTACGAATTGGTACTGGCCGATCTGCACGAAGAACTGCATATTGAAAATGCATCTGTTGTAATCCTCTGCCTAACCCTGCAGTTTGTGCGCCCCATTTACAGGGAACGCCTGTTGAAAAAGATTTACGATGGACTGGTACCGGGTGGCGTACTGATCATTTCTGAAAAGATATTGGCCGAAGACAGTTTGTTTAACCGCAATTTTATCAAGTACTACTACGATTACAAGCGACGCAACCAATACAGCGACATGGAAATTTCTCAAAAACGCGAAGCCTTGGAAAATGTGCTTATTCCCTATAAACTGAGCGAAAACTTCAAGATTTTGAAGGAAGCCGGCTTTCAGCATGTAGAAACCTTTTTTAAATGGTATAACTTTTCAGGATTCATCGCCGTAAAAAACTAATATGATCGCAATTGGTAATTTCTTTTTCAAATACCGCAACTTCTTATTTATCTTTCTCTACCTGGCGCTGTTTATCCCTTCGCCCCAAATTTTTCGCGAGAGCAGCCTGGGCGCCGATTATTACCTGTACCCTTTAATTATAGGCTTAAGCATTACCATTATCGGACAGCTGATTCGTGGCATTACCATTGGCCTCGCATACATTGTGCGTGGGGGCAAAGACAAAAAGGTGCATGCCGACGATCTGGTAACCGAAGGTTTTTTTAACCATTGCCGCAATCCGCTTTACGTAGGCAACATCCTGATGCTGGTGGGTGTGGGCATTTTGATCAATTCTTTGCTCTTTTTGGTGGTTTTTATTCCTTTGTTCCTTTTTATTTATCAGGCGATTGTATTGGCCGAAGAAAACTTTTTAAGAGGCAAGTTCGGCCCTCAGTTTGATGTCTATTGCAGCAGGGTGAGCCGTTGGATGATCAACTTTAAGGGAATAGGTCAAACCATTTCGAGCATGAGCTTTAATGGCAAGCGCTGGCTGATTAAGGAATACAATACCCAAACCATTTGGCTGTTGGGCATTTTTGTAATCCTCTTGTACTATTATCCGCAAATTACCAATGGCAATGTAGAACTGAGAAATACCTTGGCTATGATTGGTGCGGTTATCCTCGCTGTTTATTACCTGCTGATCCGCTACCTGAAAAAGAGTGGAACTTGGGTGGGTTAGTTTGTAGTTGGAAGTCTTTAGTCCGGAGTCAGAAGTCCATATGCGAATCGTCATTGCGAAGAACGCAGTGATGAAGCAATCTCTTTAGACAAATCTCTTATTGATTTATTCATCGATCGTTTCAAAGAGATTGCTTCGTGCCTCGCAATGACGCTCCATCTTCCATTTTACATCTTCCATCCAAACCATTAAATACTGTTATGCGCAGCATCTCACTCAAGTTAGATCCTTCACTGCGTTCTTGATGACAAGTTAGTCGGAAATCTTTAGTCTGGAGTCGGAAGTTCATTTTCCATCTCCCATCTTCCATCTTCCATCTTCCATTTTCCCTTCATCCTTACTCCACCTTCACATTCGGGTCCTTGGAAACCAGTTTTTGATAAGGATTTTTTAAAAATGTCTCCAAATAATCTACCCCGTTAGCGCCAAAGCCAGAGCCATGGGCGCGGTTATGCACAATGAGCAACTGCGCATTAGGCATGGTGCGTTTAATCAGCTGGTTATAGAAAGGCCTACAGAAAGGATCGGCATCGCCTGCAGAGACAAGCACCGGAATATTGCTGTAAACAGGGGTTTTTACAATTGGAGGTTCAGGTTTTACCTTCCAGCAGTCGCATATGGCATGGTTTACGTTATTAAAAGGATAGCCTGCAAACCAGGGCATTACTGTTTCTTGCTGTTTAATGAGCTTTGGGTCTGCATAAGCGATCTGTTCGCTGCAGTAAATCGAGTAGCGCATGCCCAGGGTGTAACCAGGATTGCCGGCAAATATTTCATCCAACACCCCTTTAACGTACTGTTCATGCCTCCCTGCAATAATTTCGGAGATGACAAAAGGTGCATTTTTTAATTGGCCAGCAACCATATGGCTCATTATCGCATCTATCAATTCTCGCTTTCCATAAGAAATTTGACGAGCAACAGCGCTTCCTTTTTCCTGGTAAGCGAGGCTAAAGTGCTTGCCGGTAATCGAGGTAAAATAAGCTTGAAAACGTTTCTTTAAATTACCGTACAGGGCCTTATTGGTCGAATCGGCTTCACAATTGACAAATATCTGATTTAGTGCTTCGTTGATGTTAAATAAGCCATGTTCTTCGTAATTCACGAAGCTGGGCAGGGGACTGTTCAAAACCAGGGTCCGCACACCTTCGGGATGGTTGCGCGCAACGGTCAGCATCAGGCCGCCACTATAGGAAATACCCACCAGGTTTAAGGATTTGATGTGAAGTGCTATTCTCAAATCGTTGATGTCTGCCGCACTTTCGATGGTGGTATAAGCAGAAAGGTCTATGCCTTGCTTGATCAGTTTATTTCGCAGCTGCTGCGTAGCCAACAACACCAAGCTGTCTTTATCGAGGTTTTCGCGATAGGAACGTTTAATGGCCTCCTCAATTTCTGGACTTTCTAGTGCCGGAATGGATTTTTTGGTACCGCGCTGATCGAAGGCGATAAATGCACCGTATTTTAAGAAACCTGAACTTGCATTAATTTCAGCGATATTGGCAATGGTGCTGTAGCCCGGACCACCTGTGGTATAAAGGCTCACATTTTGTGTAGAATCTGTATCCGCTTTTCTCACGAATACAAACGGCACCTTGATTTGATTGCCCTTTGGTTGCTGTCTGTTCTCGGGCACCAGCAAATAGCCGCATCTGGCAATTACGCCTTCGCCAATTTTGATGGGGCAGGCCGTAGTTTCGATTTTAGGTGTATAGCTTTGGCCACTGGCCAATTGAGCGAGCAGGGAAAAATACAGTAGGACGATGAAAACTCTCATGATATTCTTTTTAACAAAGAAAGGGCAATTGCCTTTGGCCGTAAAGTAAAAATCGGACAATCTCAATTTGGCTTTCTACCTAAGCGATGGCCGGTAAAATTAAATACGTCTTTATAGAAATGGCTGCGGTCATAATAGCCATAAACATAGGGGTTGAAATTTTGAGCATCATCAACGTAGGCAGCTAAGGCTGTTCTGGCCCTGAGCATGGCCATATAGGTTTTGGGGTTGGTGCCAACGGTTTGCGTAAAATAGCGATAGAGGCTTTTGTCTGTCAGGGCCAACTGTTGCGCCAGCTCTTTGTTTTTGTTGGCCAGGCCAGAAACGGCAAAAAGCGAGATTGCCTTTTGTACATAGCTATAATAATGGCTGGCCTTGTTTTGCTGATGGCACTTGGCAAGAAAGAAATCCTCCAATAGCTTTACGCGGTCTTTAAAATCGGCCAGATTCTTGAGTTTTTGAAGGATGGAGCTTGGGATCAGTTCGGTAGCCTGTAATACCTGGCTGCCAATTTTCGCCTGACTGGCTCCGTATAAGGCCTCGATAGCCCCTGGAAAGAATTTAATGGTGAAAATATTATCAGTTGGCAGGTTTCTTCTTTCGATAATCTCGTTACGCAGTACCAATACATCCGTTTGTTGGTCTACATTCTTCCAATCTTGGCCATTTTTTAACCAATAGGGAGAGCCGAGGTTGATCCAAATGGTAGGCGTATAGCTTGGAAAGAGCTTAACGGTAAATTCTTCGGTGTCGATGTAGTTTTGGGTGGCAATTAAAGAGGTTTCGGAGAAAAATTCTATATAAGGTGCCAACTCACCACATGGTTGTTCAAACTCATAAAGCTTTTTAATGTTCTCGAAAATCTCTGTCATGGCACAATGCTAAACTACCTATATGACGCTGAATAAGAAAAATAGTTGCGCCATACTTATGTGTTTAAACATTTAAATTTTTTGCTGGCGCCTGTCGGCTTCATTTTAAATTCATTTTTTTCCAACAATAGGATAACGCCCTGCTCATTTTAATTTAACAGTAAAAAAAATGAACATTTGAATCTGTGGGATAACTGGTTTTCAAGTATTTGAAAAACAGTGTTTTACCTTTTTTATATAACTGCGATGTTACTGTAACAGCGTTTATACAAGATTAAGCCTAGGTTAATCGCTTCATAATATAGGCTTTACTTGAGCCCGAGAACTTTGTGGCAAATCTTCTGTGGTAGGGGGATTAAAAAGTAAAATAAAAACAAATATGAAGAAAATCATTACTTATTTACTCTTGTTGTTTGCCGTGGTTAACGCCCATGCGCAGATTACAACTGGAAGTTTAACCGGGACAGTTCGAGATGCCAAAGAGGTATTGCCTGGGGTAACTATTAAAGCTACGCACGTGCCATCGGGTACCGTGTATACAGGTAGCAGCAACAAAGACGGACGCTATACGCTTCCCAACCTAAGGCCAGGTGGTCCTTATCGTATCCAAGTGAGCTATGTTGGCCGTGCGCCAAAGGTAATCGAAAACATTACCCTAGCCTTGGGCGATCCTTATGTATTGAACCTGACCATGGACGACAATGGCAATCAATTGGGCGAGGTGAAAATTACCGGTGTGGCCAAAAACTCTGTTTTAAATGCCAACCGTATGGGTTCTTCAACCAATTTATCGAGCAAGGAAATCCAGGCTGTACCTACTTTAAACCGTAGCTTGAACGATTTGATCAGGTTATCGCCACAGGCAAACGGCGTAAGCATTGGTGGGGGTAACTCTCGCCAAAACAACGTTACTGTTGATGGTGCCGACTTTAACAACAACTTTGGTATCGGCAACAACCTGCCAGGCAATGGCAATCCGGTTTCTATCGATGCCTTGGAAGAGATTTCGGTAAACGTAACGCCTTATGACGTAAAACAAAGCGGTTTTATCGGCGGTTCGATCAATGCCGTTACACGTTCGGGTACCAATGAGTTCTCGGGATCTGGCTATACTTATTTCAGAAACCAGAACCAAATCGGCAGAAAAGTATCCAACTATCCAGAATTGGCCGAGCCAACTGATCAGAGCTATAAAACCTATGGTTTCCGTTTGGGTGGTCCGATTATCAAAGACAAATTGTTCTTCTTTGTAAACGCCGAGCGCGAGCAAGAGAACAGACCAGGCCAGACCCGAGTGGCTGCAACCCCTGAGGCGCCATTCGGTACGGGTGGTACCAACGTAGTGAGGCCAACGGCAGCAGAGCTGGATATGATCAGCAAATACCTGAAAGACAAATACGGTTATGAAACTGGTCCATACCAAGGCTATGGCTTCGAAACAGAAAGAACCAATTTATTGGCGCGTTTAGATTGGAACATCAACCCTAACAACACTTTCAGCATCCGCGGTAGTTATGTAAAAACCAAAAGCCCTTCTTTTGTAAGTACTTCAAGAAGTCCGCTAGGCAACTTCCCAGGTGGTGGTTCGCGTACGGGTAACAGCGCTTTGCCATTTAAAAACTCTAACTATTACCAAGAAAGCAATCTGTATTCGATCACTGCCGAGTTGAACAGTAAATTGTTCAGCAGGTTTTCGAACACTTTGCGTATGTCTTATACCAACCAAAACGACCCTCGTAGTTCAGACAGCCAGATTTTTCCTTTGGTTGATATCTTGAAAGCCGATGGCAATTCGCCGCCTACGCCATTTACTACCTTTGGTTACGAGCCGTTTACTTATGGCAACTTAAGGGATGTTCAGGTGTACTCGTTAAACGATTACATGACCTGGTCTGTTGGTAAACACAACATTACTGCAGGTTTGCAAGGCGATTACAACGTAACCAAAAACGGTTTCCAGCGTTTTGCAACCAGCTATTATACCTTTAACTCATGGGATGATTTCGTAAACGGTGCCAAACCGATCGAGTTTGCCCAAACCTATTCATTGTCGCCAAACTATGAGCAGGCTTTCCCGTCGTATAAGTTCTGGCAATTCTCTGCCTACGGTCAAGACGAGATTTCGTTAACCGATCGTTTGCGTGTAACTGCTGGTGTTCGTTTAGATTTAGGTACTTATCCTAATGTATTGCAAGAGCATCCGTTGGTATCGGCATTGACTTTTGCCGGTGGCGAGCACTTGAATACTGGCAACTTGCCAAAATCAAGGGTAGCTATTTCTCCTCGTTTCGGTTTCAACTGGGATATGAAAGGCGACCGCTCGCTGCAATTGCGTGGTGGTGCAGGTATCTTTACCGGAAAAATTCCAAACGTTTGGATCGTAGCCCAAGCGGGCGATGCGGGTATGTTGCAGATTACCGAAACCTACTCAGGCCAAAACAATACCCCTGGTCCATTTAATCCGAACATTGGCGCTTACCGTCCTTCAACACCTCCAGTTGCAGGTACCGTATTGCCAAACCCAATTACGGTAATGGCCAAAGACTTGAAAATGCCATCGGTATTTAAGGCAAGTGTGGCTTTCGACTTTAAATTGCCATTGGGCATTACCGGTACTTTAGAAGGTATCTATAATAAAGATCTACGTACGGTATTGTTCCGCAATGCCAACTTGGTTGATCCAACCCCGTTGAACATTCCGGGCTATCCTGATCACCGTATGATCTACCCAAGTGCCAATACCGATAAGTTCATCAACCCAATTTTGAATGGACAGGCTGTTCCAAACGGTACTGTAATTCCGTCAACGCCAACCAATCCGAACCCTGCACAGCCAGGTGCGTTTAACGTAATCGTGTTAGACAATGCAACCAAAGGCTGGTACTATTCGGTAACTGCTACTTTGAGCAAAAAATTCAACAACGGCTTTGGTGCTAGCTTATCTTATGTGAAAAGTGCAGCGAAAAGCTTATTTGAAGGCAGCGGCGACCAAACCTTGTCGTCATGGCAAGGTGTGAGTACCGTAAACGGTGCTAACAATCCAGAATTGGGTTACTCAGGTTTTGTATCGCCTGATCGTATCATTGCTTCGCTTTATTACCGTAAGGAATTCATCAAACACTTAGGTACCCAATTGACCTTGATTTATGATGGTTCAAACGGTCGTACTTCTTATACCTACTCAACGGATATTAACCGCGATGGTGTAAATGGCGATTTGATCTACGTACCAAAAGATGCTTCTGAAATTACCTTCGTGCCTTTAACCGTGGGTTCTGGTGCCGATGCGGTAACTTATTCGGCTAAGCAACAAAGCGATTACTTTTTCCGCTACATTGAGCAAGATAAATATCTTCGTGGCAGAAAGGGCCAATATGCAGAAAGAAACGGTTCGATTACGCCTTTTAACGGTTCGTTCGATTTCAGGTTCCAACAAGACATCTTCACCAACATTGGTGGCAAACGCAACACTTTGCAGTTTAACTGGGATGTAATGAACTTTGGCAACTTGTTGAACAAGGACTGGGGCATTCAGCGAAATTTTGGTACTTCATCAATATTGGTGCCTACCAACGTAGCTTCTTTAAGCCCTAACGGAACAACTAAACCAACTTTCAGGTTGGCTACAGACCGAAACCTGCCAGTTACTTACGGATCTAGAGATCAGGTAAGTGTAGCTTCAACTTGGAGCATGCAGTTCGGCTTAAGATACATTTTTAACTAATCAACGCTCACCAAAAAAGGGAAGCTAGTCTTCCCTTTTTTATTTAAAGAAAATCAAAATGTTAAAGAAATTTATTTTTCCTGTTGTTGCACTTGCTGTTTGTTTCAGCTTGATTTCTTGGGGCGTAGTAGGGCATAGGGCCATAGGGCAAATTGCCGAAAACCATTTGAGCGATAAGGCAAAAGCCGAAGTAGAGAATTTGTTGGGTAGCGAATCGTTGGCCATGGTGAGTACCTATCCAGACGAAATCAGGTCGTACGAGCAATACCGTTACACCGCACCTTGGCATTATGTAAACCTGCCGCAAGGCTTAAATGAGGAAACCTTTACCACCCAGCTGAAAGGCATGGAAAAGGAAAACATTTACAAAGCCTTGCTCAATTGTGTAAGCGACCTTAAAAACCCGGCCAAAACCAAAGAGGAAAAAGTATTTGCCTTGAAATTCCTGGTTCATTTGGTGGGCGATCTGCATCAGCCCATGCATACCGGACGTTCAGAAGATTCGGGTGGCAATGGCATCAAAGTCAAACTGATGCGCAAGGAAAGCAACCTGCACGGCCTATGGGATAGCGGACTGATTGATTATGCAGGCTTAACTTATAAAGAACTGGCCAAAGAATGCGATGTAATCAGCAAACAAGAAACCAAGGCATGGCAAAAAGACGACGTGGCGAAATGGGCTTACGAATCTTACCAGATCAGTGAGCAATTGTATACAGAAGCGGCGCAAAGCTCGGATTTCGATTATAACTACTATCCAAAACATGCCGACATCGTTAAAAAGCGCTTGGCACAGGCAGGTTTGCGTTTGGCAGGTCTGTTAAACGAAATCTATAAATAACCTTAATCCAACATATCCCCATGTTAAAATTATCCCTTCAAAAAATTGCCCTATTAACTGTACTGTGCTTAAGTGGTGCTGGTGCTTTTGCACAGACCGATAGCCTGGAGCACGTGAACAAGGCAAGTAAAAATGGTGCGGCCCAACAAAAACAGCCTTATGTGATCTTGATTTCGGCCGATGGCTTTAGGTACGATTATGCCGAAAAGTACCAGCCTGAACATTTGTTGGCCTTGGGCAATGGCGGCGTAAGGGCGGCTTCTATGATCCCAAGTTACCCCTCGGTTACTTTCCCCAATCATTATACCCTGGCAACTGGCTTGTACCCATCGCACCATGGCTTGGTGAACAATACTTTTTACGACAAGAAGAAAAACGACAAGTATTCGATGGGCGCCAAAGACAAGGTGCGCGACGGCAGCTGGTACGGAGGTACGCCACTTTGGGTGCTGGCCGAAAAGCAAAATATGATTGCTGCCAGTATGTTTTGGGTAGGCTCTGAAGCTGCGGTTCAAAATGTACGTCCATCTTATTATTACGATTATAACGAGAAGATTCCGGTAGCCAAACGCATTGAGAAAGTGAAAGAATGGTTGAGCCTGCCAGAAGACAAAAGGCCACATCTCATTACCTTTTACCTTTCTGAACCAGACCATGCTGGGCATCGCTACGGACCAGAATCTACACAGGCTGCACAAGCGGTAAAAGAAGTAGATTCGATTGTGTATGCCTTAACAGAGGCCGTAAAAACAACCAATTTGCCGGTTAACTTTATTTTTGTGGCCGACCATGGCATGACTGCCGTTGATACCGAACATCCTTTGGCTTTGCCGGCTGCGGTTAACCCAGATAAATTCATTATTCCTGCTATGGGCACCATGGTTGATTTGCACGCCAAAGATACCGCCGATATCATGCCTACCTATAAGGCTTTAAAGGCTAGCGAAAAAGATTACAAAGTGTACCTGAAAACCGAAATGCCCGCGCATTTTCATTATAATGCCACAGACGACCGCTTCAATAGGATAGGAGACATCCTGATTATTCCGGAATGGCCTAAGGTATTTTCAAAAAATAAGCCAGGAATTGGCCACCACGGGTTCGATCCCTCAGTTGTAAAAGACATGCATGCTACTTTTATGGCCTGGGGACCAGCCTTTAAAAAGAAACTTCAAATCCCAGCATTCGAGAACGTGAATGTTTATCCCCTGATTGCCGAAATTCTTCATTTGACTATTGATGAGCCGATTGATGGCAAAAAGGAAGTGCTGCACGGAATATTGAAGTAGTTCTTACCCACAATTTTCGTTTTGTTATCCCTAGCTCAAAAGGCTAGGGATATTTTTTTGGAAAAAAAATCTGTGATTTCAACTGCTTTAAGGCGCTATCTGCAAAATTTAAGAAATTTTTTCATCCTAATATTTGCATCGTACGAAAAACATCGTACCTTTGGATTATGGAAAATACATCAACTGGAAAACAACTACCAGAACCAACAAAGGCCGAGCTTGAAATTTTGCAAGTGCTGTGGGAATTCGGTCCTTCGACAGTTCGTTTCGTGAACGAGCAACTAAATCTGCAAAAAGACGTCAATTATACATCAACCTTAAAGCAGATGCAGATCATGACCGAAAAAGGCATATTGAAAAGAGACGAAAGCCAGATGAAGCACATTTACATTCCGGTAGAGGCAGAGGAGAAAACAAAAGACCAGTTATTGGATCGTTTTGTAAATACGCTGTACAAAGGTTCGGCTTCGCGCCTGATGATGCAGCTGCTGGGCAATGAAAAAATCTCGAAGGAAGAAATCGAAGCCATTAAAAAAATGTTATAACCTGAAATAAATAGACAAATGAAGTCTTAAACTATTTAAAAACCTTAAGAACCACACAAATGAAATCCTTTTTTGCAAACCTCATTCCCGAAAACTGGCTCCATGCCATAGGGGCTGCCTTGTTCCACTCGCTTTGGATCGGCGTTGTATTATCGGTTATTACCGCTTTGATTTTATCGGTTTCACGCAAATCGAGTTCGGCTTTGCGCTACCAGTTGCTGGTAGGATGCCTGTTGCTTTTTGTGGCAGGTGTTGGCGCCAGTTTCATTTATGAACTGAATAATACCGTAGCCGTTGCATCAGTTAACCCTGCTGCAGCCCAGGCTAATGTACAGCCAATTCTCACGCCAATGGCAGCGGATAGCACTCCTGTAAGCAACCAGTTTAACTTCAAGATTAATGGTTTAATGGATTTATGGAATGCCTATTCCGCACAAATCGTAATGATCTGGTTTTTGATTATTTGTGCCAAAAGCATCCATTTGTGGGTAGGCCTGAGCGGTATTGCTTTCTTAAAGAAAAACCAAACCTTTGATGCCGGCAAATTTTGGGAAGTAAAGGTGATCGAAATCGGCCATAAACTGGGCATGAGCAAAGCCATTAAGCTGGTACAGTCGGGCATAGCCAAAGTACCCATGGTGGTAGGCCATTTCAAGCCGGTTATCCTTTTGCCTTTGGGCTTGATTAACGGATTGAGTATTGTTGAAGTGGAAGCTATTTTGGCCCATGAACTGGCGCATGTTAAAAGACGCGATTATTTGGTAAACCTCTTGCAAAACCTGTTGGAGATTGTATTTTTCTTTAATCCGGCTGTGCTATGGATGTCGAAACTGATCAGGACAGAAAGAGAACATTGCTGCGATGATTTGGCCCTGCAATGCGTAGGCGATAAAAAGAACTATGTAAATGCGCTGTTGTATTGCCAAGAGTTTCAGGTCAATACGCCAGCCTATGCCATGGCGCTTACCGGTGGCAAAAACCAATTGTTGAACCGCGTTAAAAGAATGCTGTTCGATACCCGTACAACTTTAAACAAAATGGAGAAAGCGGTGCTCACCATTGCCCTGGTGTCGGTATTTATATTTTCGGCTGCCTTTACGCAGGTGCACAGCGCCATTGCCACGGGTTCGTTAAGCAACAGCTTTTTTCAGGATAAACCTAAAAAACAGCAAGAAACCAGCCCTGCCAAAAAAAGCAAACCGAAAGCCAAATCAAAGCCTACTCAGAAAAGCGTAACGAAAGAACGTCATATCATCACCGAAAATGGTGTGGTTATTCAGGATCTGTCTAGAGAAGTGACCGTAGAAGACAAAGCCCGCTATGTGGCCGATAGCCTTAATTACGTAAAGCATAATGCGCTGTTTAAAGAAAATCAAGCGAAGTATGCCGAGAATAATGCCAATTACAAAAAAGCGCAGGAAGATTACAACAAACAGCAATTAAACTATTTCAAGGAACAGCAAAAATACGAGGTTAGTCAAAAAGTATACGAGCAAAACGAGCGTATTCATCGTAAATTGTTCAACAAAACAACTGATTCGCTTAAAAGAAATAGAAATAAAAACTTTAGGTTAGATTCGGTCAAGGCAAAACTATCGCCACTTTCAAGGCCAATGCCAACCCCTCCGGCTACACCAATGACTCCGATGACACCCTTGAAGGGAAATCTCAATGTTCGGCCCAGCTTTAATCCACCAGCAACACCAGCAACGCCTGCAACACCACAACCAGCAAACAGGACCTCAAAAAGCACGACAGAAAGTATTTCGGTAACCGATGGCGGAGGTTTGAGTGGCAAAAATTTCTCGGATATGGTAAACCGCGAGATGATCAAAGACGGTATCATCAAAGACACAGATAACCTCAATTATAGGTTAGATGCCAATAATTTCATTGTAAACGGCAATAAACTCGATGCCGAAACCCATCAAAAATACAAAGCAAAATACCTCAAAAGACCAGGTACCGCTTTGCTTTACAATTACGAAATAACCAAATAACCTGCCAAACTAAGCCTCCCTAATTTATGAAACTGAAATTATTTGCTTTTTTAGCGATATGGATAAGTATTGCCCTAACTGATGCAAAACCTGTAAAGGCGCAGCAACCAGGCGCTAAAATTTATGGAACCCTAAAAGACAGCGACAATAAGAACATCGAATATGCAACCGTAGCCTTGTACAGGGCAAAAGATTCGGTGCTCGTTAAAAGTGCCTTTACCGAAGCCGATGGCAAGTTTAGCTTTGAACAGCTGGCCAACGATGCTTACCAGATCCGCATAGCTGCCATGGGCCATAGCAATTATAAAAGCGCAACGCTTCAAATTGATGCCACCCAGCAAACTATTAATCTTGGCGACATTAAGCTAAGTGCAACAGCTAGTACCTTAAAAGAAGTAAACATTACCCAGAAAAAAGCATTTGTAGAACGTAAGATAGACCGAACTGTAGTGAATGTAGATGCCCTGATCTCTAATGCGGGTACCACAGCACTGGATGTGTTGAGCAAATCGCCGGGCGTATTGGTAGACCAGGATGGAGGCATCAGTCTCAAAGGCAAAAAAGGCGTAAACGTTTTTATAGACGACAAGCCAGCTTATTTATCAGGTGCCGATTTAGAAAATTACTTGAGGTCGCTGCCTTCATCGGCTATTGACCAGATCGAATTGATGACCAATCCACCGGCCAAATATGATGCGGCTGGCAATGCTGGGGTCATCAATATCAGAACCAAGAAAAGCAAAGTGGTAGGTTTTAACGGCGGATTGAACCTTTCGGTAAACCAAGGCGAATTGACCCGTTCAAACAACAGTTTCAACTTCAACTACCGTAACAACAAAATCAACATATTTGGGAACCTGAGCTATAACCTGAACAACAGCTTTACCGATCTTGACCTGAACCGCGTGTATAAAAACCCAGACCAGAGCGTAAAATCCTTCTTTAACCAGAACAGCTATTTCAAAAGACATGGCAATACCTTTAACCTAAAAACAGGATTGGATTATTATGCCTCCGAGCAAACGACTTGGGGATTGGTTTTAAGCGGGATGAACCGTGTTTCTAATCAGGTAAACAACAATACCAGTAACCTTTTTAATCCGGCGATGCAGCCCGATTCGGTTATCGTGGCCAAGAATGTTGACGATATCCATTACAAAAACGGAGGCGTTAACCTCAACATGAGGCATAAATTTAAAAAGGAGGGCAGCGAGCTTACTTTTGATGCCGATTACATTACCTATCGCAACCAAACCGACCAAACCTATTACAATTACAGCTACTTCGCCGATGGCAGCCTCAAATCGCATGATATTTTAAGTGGTGATTTGCCTTCTAATATTGATATCTATTCGATAAAGACCGATTTTAGCCATCCATTGGGTAAAACATGGAAACTGGCTTCAGGTTTAAAATCCAGCTATACCAAAACCGACAATATAGCCGATTACCGCAATACCGTAAATTCCCTTACTACACCAGATTACGATAAAAGCAATCACTTTTTGTATAAAGAGAACATCAATGCAGCTTACCTGAACATGAGCCGCGAAGGCAAGCGTTTTTCTATCCAAGCCGGGTTGCGTTTAGAAAATACAGTTTCAGACGGTCACCAATTGGGTAATTTGGTAAAGCCTGATTCGAGTTTCAAAAGGAGCTATACCAGTTTGTTCCCTACTTTTTACCTGAGCTATAAATTAGATACCGCTGGTCACCATCAGCTGGGCTTTAACTATGGCAAAAGGATCGATAGGCCCTATTACCAGGATCTGAATCCGTTTTTCTCGCCTTTGGATAAATTCACCTATTATGTGGGTAATCCATTCCTTAAGCCTGCCTACACGCAAAGCATTGAGGTTTCGCACAGCTTTAAAAACATGCTGACCACCACCTTCAGCTACAGCAATATCAAAGACGATGTAAATGAAACCATCGAGATTGTAGATGGAACCTATTACAGCAGACCGGGCAACGTGGGCAAAAAAGAGATCATCAGCATATCCATGGACGGAAATTTCGACATCAACAAATGGCTAACCATTCATGCCTATGCAGAATATGCCAATTTTAGGTCGAAAACAAATTTCTACACTGGCTTTCTAAAAACCAATGGCAATCTGTTTACCGGAAACACCAATATTCAATTGAAATTTACGCCAACCTGGAGCGGAGAACTGAATTACAGGTACCAGAGCAGCTTACGCGATGTACAGTTCGATTTGGGTTGGCTGCAAGAAGCAGGTTTGGCCGTACAAAAGAAATTGTCTCAAAAAACCACTTTAAAGCTGGCCATGAACGATATTTTCAGGACACGGATATTTAATGGGGTGATCAACAACTTGGCCAATACAGAAGCCAATTGGCGCAACAGAAACGATTCGAGAAATGTGGCCCTGAGCTTAAGTTACCGTTTTGGAAAAACCTTTTCTACCAAGGCCAGAAGCGAACAGTCGGGTGCGGAAAGCGAAAAAAACCGAGTAAAGAATTAGTTAGTTTAGTTATCCATAAATTCGTCATGCTATCCAAAAGATACTTCGCCTTGGAGTGCGATCCGAGGTTTATCTAGAGGTAGGTCCCGAAGCAAGTTCGGGACGACGGGTTGGTGGATCGCCAATAAATCTTTCCCTTTCCACAATTGGGATGATGTTTCGAATGAACAAGGTTTGAAATTAGCTTGCTAACTAAATAAAATAAGAATTTGTCATCCAGAACGAAGTGATGAATCTATCTCGAGTTAGATTCCTCATTGCATTCGGAATGACAAATCGCTATTAATGAACTAATCTTTTTTGCATTTCCCCTTGCAAATCGTCAATTTCACAGGCTAATTCCCGTAACATGAAATTGAAACTGTTCGTTGCTCTTTTGGGTCTGTCGCTCGCAGTGCAGGCACAAACAGAAGAAAACCGCGATTTATTTGTTCAAGATAGCCTGAAATTGGTTTCTTCGCAATTTAAATTTACCGAGGGTCCGGCGGTAGATAAAAAAGGAAATGTCTTTTTTACCGATCAACCCAATAATACCATCTGGAAATACGGCATAGATGGGAAATTAAGTCTTTTTACCGATAAAGCCGGCAGGGCAAACGGCACCTATTTTGATCAAAAGGGCAACCTGATTGCCTGCGCCGATGAGCAGAATGAACTTTGGCAGCTCGATAAAAATGCCAAGCCAACCTTGCTGTATAAAAATCCGGCAGGACAAGCCTTAAACGGGCCAAACGATTTATGGATAGATGCCAAGGGAGGTATTTATTTTACCGATCCCTATTACCAGCGTAATTACTGGGCCAGAAAAGCGCCAGAAATTGTTGGCGAGAAGGTTTACTATTTTCCTAAAGGCAAAAAAGAAGTCATTATGGTTGAAGACGGCCTATTGCGACCAAATGGCATTGTGGGCACGCCCGATGGCAAATTGCTCTATGTGGCCGATGCCAAGGCTGGAAAAATCTATCGCTACCAGGTTAATGCCGATGCAAGTCTAAGCGATAAACAGCTGCTCATTAATCAAGGTTCTGATGGGATGGTCCTAGACAATAAGGGGAATATCTATTTGACCGGTAAAGGCGTAACCATTTTCGACTCGACAGGCAAACGAATCGGACATATCAATGTACCAGAAAACCATACGGCCAACCTCTGTTTTGGTGGCAAGAAAAGAGATCTGCTCTTCATTACCGCCTCTAAATCGATCTATGTACTTCCGATGAAGGTGAGGGGAGTGGAGTAGGTTTTTAGTCGATAGCCGATAGTTAATAGTCGATGGTTCCTAAACGATAGTTTAATGGATGATGGAAGATGTAAAATGTAAAATGGAAGAGGGGATAAATCGTCATTGCGAGGCACGAAGCAATCTCTTTAGATAAATCAAGCTTACCACCTTTCAACATTATACCTTTTCAACCTTCCAACAATTTATCGGTGCCGAACTTACCATTTGTTAAGTGGCTTTCCTTTCTGCCTATAGAACTTTGTGTATTCAAAAAAATAGAACAAATGAAAACACAAGATCACAACACATTGGAAGGAAAAAGAGTAATTGTTTTAGGTGGCAGTGCTGGTATTGGATTGGCAACCGCCAAACTGGCCGCATCGAAAGGTGCACAAGTCAATATCGTTTCCAGCAATCAAAAAAGAGTTGACGTAGCCCTGAAAGAACTACCTGCCGATAGCAAAGGCCACATAGCAGATTTGAGCAGCGAAATACAAATACGAGAACTGTTTAACCAATTAGGCCAATTCGATCACCTGATTTATACCGCAGGAGAAAACATCAAATTAAGTTCTCTGAAAGAAACATCCTTAGAAGAGGCGCGCAATTACTTCAACATCAGGTTTTGGGGTGCCTTAACTACGTTAAAATATGCTTCTCCATTTATTAATGAAGGCGGCTCAATTGTGCTGACCAGTGGCATTGCGAGTGCCAGACCAAATACGGGTTGGGCTTTAGGTGCCAGTATTTGCGCAGCAATGGAAGGCTTTACGCGTGCCATGGCGATGGAACTGGCGCCGGTTAGGGTAAACATTGTTTCGCCGGGAGTAGTGAAAACCGATTTATGGGCCGGTTTTTCCGAAGCTGAAAGAGAACAGATGTATGCGCAAATTGGCAGTTCACTCCCTGTAAAACATGTAGCCGATGCTGCTGAAATTGCAAAAGCTTATGTGTACCTGATGGAGCAGACTTTCGTAACCGGACAAACATTGATTACCGATGGAGGAACTGTTTTGGTTTAACCATTTTAAATTTGGGCAGATTAACGGATATTTGTGCATGTCGCATCCGGTTGTTGCCCTTTTTAAAACCATTCAAAATATCCCTTTGGGAGATGAAGAACTCATTGAGAATGCTTTTGAATGCAAAAACTTTAAAGAAGGCGACCTTCTTTTTGCAGGAGGAAAAGTGTGCAATGAGCTCTTTTTTATTGAAACAGGCGTACTGCGCATCTTGATGATCAATGAAAAGGCAGTAGAAGTAACGCATGTGTTTTTGAAAGAAAACCAGTTCTGCACCATATTGAGGAGCTTTACCGAGGGCAGGTATGCCAGCGAACTGATCCAAGCATCTAGTGATGGTACAGTATGGGTGATTAACAAAGCAAAGCTGGAGACGCTTTATGACCAAATTCCTTACCTTAAAAATCTCATCAGCGACCTGATGCAAAAACAGCTTTTGGATAAGATCAATTTCATCAATTCTTATTTGGGTTTGGATTCTTTGGAAAAGTATGACCTGTTTCGCACTCAACAGGCCTCGATAGCTAATCGCATTCCTTTAAAAGACATCGCATCTTACTTGGGCATTACTCCACAATCCTTAAGTAGGATCAGAAAAAACAGTATTCATCGTAACCAGTCTGCTAAAGACTGACAAAAAACATATCAAATGGAACAAACAAAAATTGGCTGGATAGGCCTAGGCAAAATGGGCATCCCTATGGCCAGCAACTTGGTTAAGGCAGGATATCCGGTTTCGGTTTACAATAGAAATGCGGCTAAAGCAGAATCATTGGTTCAAGAAGGTGCACAATTGGCTCAATCGCCAGCCGAATTGGTCCAAAATACTGCGGTTGTAGTTTTAATGGTGAGTGACGATGCTGCGGTTGATGAAATCTTTAACGGCCAGCAGGGCTTGTTTACGGCTACAATAACTGGTAAGGTAATTATCAATATGAGCAGCGTTTCTCCATTGATTAGCAAAGAGATGGCTGCCTTGTGCGCGCAAAAAGGTGCGTCGTACCTAGATGCCCCCGTGTCTGGCAGCGTAAAGCAGGCCCAAGAAGGATCGCTGGTAATTATGGCAGGTGGCGACGAACAAGCATTTGAAGAGCTAAAGCCCATATTTGGCGTGCTTGGAAAACTGGCATTGCGTTTAGGAGAAGTAGGGGTTGGCAATGCGGCAAAGCTTGCCATTAATAGTTTGCTCGCACTTTATGCATTAGGCTTGGCAGAAACAGTGGTTTTTGCTGAGGCGCAAGGTGTAAAAACAGCCGATTTGATGCAGTTGCTCAATAATGGTGCCTTAAGCAACGTATTCACCACCATAAAAGGCAATGCTATTCTGCAGGATAATTACGAAGTTGCCTTCGCGCTGAAGCATATTGTGAAAGATTTGGGATTGGCTAAGGCAGCGGGAATCCAGTCGCCATTGGCCAAAACAGCTTTAGATACCTTTGCCGCTGCACAGCATGATTTGGCAGAAGAAGATATCATCGCCATTATTAAAAAGCTAACCTAATAGTTGTAGCCCAAACAATTTTACAAGCTGTATTGTTAAGTTTCTTTGTGTTCTAATTGCTTACAAACAAGGTGATTATGAATTTTAATTCAACTTTGGTCTAATTAATTTAAGTTTTATGAAAAACCAGGATTTCAGAAAAGAAGGAACCCAAACCGCAAACAGCAAACAACTAGAGTGGGGGGCGCATAACCCGAAACTCACCAAAAGTAATTTTATCGACAGCCATCAGAAGAAGATCAGTGACCAGAATGAATTATTGGCCGAGGTAAGCACGCCGTTAAAAGGCCAAGAAAAAGATAAATAGCTGGATTAAAGTCCGGCTATTTTTATTCCTGCATCCTTAACATCCTGTAAAATGGTTTCTTGTATGGCCAGTTTGGTGTCTTGAAAGCCATGTGCGTTTACCCATACATTCACGCCCACCTTATAGCCGTCGGTTTCTAAAACGGCAACTCCAATACGTCTTTCGGGTTTGCTCAGGATATTCTGGCACTTGTCTATTGAAGCATTAATGATGGATTTGATCTGTTTAATGTCTATTGCATTGCTAAACTTTAGCTCGAGGTCTAACCTTCTAATTCCCTCTCTGCTAATGTTGATGATGATTTCATTGGAGAGTTTGCTATTGGGCACAATAACCGATCTATTGTCGAAAGTAGTTACCAGCGTGTAAAATATTTGGATGGATTTTACGGTACCTTCCATGCCCTGGGTAATGATATTGTCGCCAACGGCAAATGGCTTAACCAATAAAATGATAATGCCACTGGCAAAATTCTGCAGGGTTCCCGACAAAGCTAAACCGGCAGCCACACCAAATGCCCCAACAAGGGTAGCAAATAAGGTCATCTCTATGCCCACAACCTGCATTACCCCCAAAATCAAAAGCACACGTAAGGCTACACCAGTAAGGCTCACCAAAAAGGGCTTAGCAGTTACGTCTATATTTCTTTTTTGCATGCGGCCTTGTAGCCATTTAATTAATAGTTTAATCAGCCACAACCCAACGATGAGGATGAAAATACCTAAAATCAAACGAGGCCCAACAGTGATCAACCATTGGTAAGCGCGGTTATAAAACTTATCTAAATCCATAATAATCTTATTTAATAGTTAACAACTTGCTTTACGTTGGGTTTTTATCTTTTTAAAATTTGGGCGAAAATAATGTAGGTAATTGTCTTGATTTGAGGTTATTATAAAATAATTAAAACTTTTTTGGCCTAAAGTTTATTTAGAATACAAGCTGCTATTTAATAAAAGAACATTTATTAACCTTAAAGAAATAACAATGAAATTTAAATTTTTGATAGTTCTTGCAATAGCCGGTATGGCTGCGGTAGGATGTAGTTCGAGTAAAAGTGGAAATGGAACCATGGATTCATCAGCGGTAGATAGCTCTAGAAGAGATTCTTTGCTAAAAGATACCACCAAAACACCGCCTGATACCACAAAAAAACAAGGCAATCCATAATCATATATTACCTATGATGATAAATGCACCGGTCATAATTGGCTGGTGCATTTATAGTTTTTGCCCAGCTCATTAAACCTTATTCAAGTTTCAACATCTTTAAGGAATGAAAATGCTAAAAATCTCTCTGCTTTGTTTCATTTGCCTATCTGCCTTGCAAAGTACTGCGCAATACAATTTTAGTAAGGTAGATGCCTGGCTCTCGGCCAATGCAAGCGGTACTGGCGGACGCGGCTTTTTGATGGTTTATAAAGATGGCAAAATCATTTACGCCAACGCTGTTAAACAATCAAATGCAATACAGCGGATAGGTGCACGTTTGCAGGCTAGGCAAGAAAAGAAGGAGGTTAGCCTAAGCGATTATACCGCTAGTACGGTTTTGCCCATTGCCAGTTGCAGCAAATGGCTCAGCGCAGCACTAGTAATGACTTTTGTTGATGAAGGTAAGCTTAAGCTCAGCGATACCGTGGGCAAGTTTCTGCCCGTGTTAACAAAAAATGGAAAAGGAAAAATCACCATTAGCCAATGCCTTTCGCATTTGACGGGCATTAAGGCTCATTCATTGAGAGAGGACCTCGAAGGGATGAGAAAAGCCTCCAATATGGACGAAACCATTGCTTTTATTGCTCCCCTGCCTATGGAAGGCGAACCTGGAAAGGTATTTCATTACAGTAACGTAGGTCTGCAAATAGCGGGCGCTGTTATCGAAAAAATAAGTGGCAAGAGCTTCGAAACACTCTTTCAAGAACGTATTGCGCAACCCTTAAACATGAAAAATACAAGTTTTGGCAAAAGGAAGGTCGTGTTGCCTGCTGGTGGCGCAAGCAGTACCGCCGAAGACTACATCAATTTTCTAGACATGATTTTGGCTAAGGGCCAATATCAGGGCAAAAGAATCTTAAGCGAAGGAAGCATTGCCCAGATGCAGGTAAACCGCATTGTTGCAGGAGTAAAGGTGGCCTATACACCTGCTGAAGCAGGTAGTGGTTTGGGCTATGGCTTTGGCGAATGGGTAGCTAAAAGTTCTACATTAGGCAATTTAAGCACTTATGTGAGCAGTCCGGGTTTATTTGGCAGTTTTCCCTTGGTGGAGAAAGAACATGGTTATGTAGCCATCTTAATGACCTATAACCTCAAAAATGCAGGTCGACAGGCTAAATATGAAGCCTTAAGGCAATTGATCAATGAAGCCCTAAAATAGGCGCTATTTTTTGATCTCAATTTGTGTATCCTGATAAACCAGGTTTCTGAATTCGATCATATTTACATTGCTTAGGGCTACACAGCCATTGGTCCAATCTTTTTTCTTTTTGATCCCTTTAGAAGTACCGTGTACCATGATGTTGCTGCCAGGGGTTAAACCTTTTGCTTTGGCCCTGGCCGAATCGATTTTGTTTGGATAGGAGATATGGAAAGAATGAAAAACAGAGGTTTCCCACCTTTGCCAATCTAAAGTGTAAATGCCTTCAGGTGTGCGACCATCGCCTTCGTATTCTTTTTGGCCAACCGGATTTGGTCCCAAGGCAATTGGAAAGGTCTTAACGGTTTTGCCGTCTTTTAACAGGTACATTTTTCGCTCGCTCTTCACAACCAATACCTTGTTTACCTGATTACGGCGCCTAAAGTTTTCTTCTGCTGCTACCAAGGCTTCTTCGTAGTCTTTTTTCATTCCCCAGTTTAGCATCGATCTTGTCCACTGCAGAATTTTCACGTAGTTTTTGGTCTTGCCCGTAGTGTCTTCCGTTATTTTTCTATGCGCCAGATAGTTGTCTACGTCACCTTGTGTAATGATTATCTTTTGTTTGCCTGCATAAGTGGGTAAAGTATCTACCAACAGTACTCTGGCTTTAGGATCATCTTGCGCGTTAGAGTGGCAAGAAAGCAGGCAAACTATCGCGAAAAGCAAAAAATACTTCAGCATACCGGAAATTAGATTTCTTCGTTCAACTTCAGCAAAAAGTCCTTTAATCGTTCTAATGAAGCGATTACCTTTTGGTTTTCCTTTACGTCGCTGCTGTTGTTCTTCAAATGTTCCTTGGCGCCCTTTAGGGTAAAGCCCTTCTCGTCAACCAAGTGAAAAATGATCTTGAGGTTTTCGATATCTTCAGGGGTAAAAAGCCGATTTCCCTTCTTGTTTTTCTTAGGCTGCAGCACATCAAATTCCTTTTCATAAAACCTGATTTGCGAAGCATTTACGCCAAACATTTCGGTAACCTCGCCCATGGTATAATACATTTTATTAATTTCTCTCTCTTTGTACGGCATGTTCTAAACTGATAATGAGTAATTTGTGGCTTTTATTTGAAGTATTCAAATGTAAAGGGATTTTAGTAGAATACCGCAATAAAATTTTAATTTTGTTCTCCTAAATTTTCTACACGAGATGACAGCAAAAGAAATAAGACAAACCTATTTAAGTTTTTTCAAGAGCAAACAACATCATATTGTTCCGTCGGCACCAATTGTGGTTAAAAACGACCCAACCCTTATGTTTACTAACGCCGGGATGAACCAATTTAAGGATTTGTTTTTGGGCGAGGCTGCCATCAAATATCCGCGTGTGGCCGATACCCAGCGTTGTTTGCGCGTTTCGGGCAAGCACAACGATTTGGAGGAAGTAGGTATCGATACCTATCACCATACCATGTTCGAAATGCTGGGCAACTGGAGCTTTGGCGATTATTTTAAAAAAGAAGCCATTGCCTGGAGCTGGGAACTATTGACAGAAGTTTTTAAAATCCCGAAAGATCAATTATACGTTTCCATTTTTGAGGGTGATGAAAAAGAAGGTTTGCCACGCGATACCGAAGCTTACGAACTTTGGAAGCAATATGTGCCCGAAGAACGCATCATCCTAGGAAATAAAAAAGATAATTTCTGGGAAATGGGCGATACTGGGCCTTGTGGGCCTTGTTCTGAAATCCATGTAGATTGCCGTAGTGCCGAAGAACGCAAAGATGGCAAGGGCAAGGATTTGGTGAATGCCGATCACCCGCAGGTAATCGAGATCTGGAATAATGTATTTATGCAGTTTAACCGTTTAAAAGACGGTTCATTAAAGCCGCTTCCTGCCCAACATGTGGATACGGGCATGGGCTTTGAGCGCTTAGTGCGTGTATTGCAGGGCAAATCATCCAACTATGATACCGATGTTTTTCAGCCTCTGATCCAATTTGTAGCCGAAAAATGCGGAATCGCCTATGGCAATGCCGAGCAAACCGATATCGCCATGCGTGTAATGGCCGATCATATCCGCGCCATCTCTTTTGTAATTGCCGATGGTCAATTGCCATCGAATAATAAGGCAGGCTATGTGATCCGTCGTATTTTGCGCAGGGCCGTGCGCTATGCCTATACTTTCCTTAACCTCAAAGAGCCATTCTTAAACCAATTGGTACCTGTATTGGCCGATCAGTTTAAGGGCGTATTTGATGAGCTTTACCTGCAGAAAGATTTTGTACAAAAGGTGGTTTTGGAAGAAGAAGTTTCCTTCTTAAGAACTTTAGCTACAGGGATACAACGATTTGAACGTTACGAAACTAAGGATACTATCGATGGCAATTTTGCCTTCGAATTATATGATACTTTCGGTTTTCCAATCGACCTTACAGAATTGATGGCTAGGGAGAAAGGCTGGTCGGTAGACATGGACGGTTTTAACAAAGCCTTGGAGGCTCAAAAGAACCGTTCGCGTGCAGCAACCGCTATCGATACCGAAGATTGGGTAATTGTAAACGAAGGCAATGATACCGAATTTGTAGGCTATGATGATTTTGAAGCCGAAACCGAAATCTTAAAATACAGAAAGATCAATGCCAAAGGCAAAGAACAATACCAGATCGTATTGCGCCAAACTCCATTCTATGCCGAAAGTGGTGGCCAGGTTGGAGATACCGGTCGCCTAGAAGACCATAGTCGCCTCTTTTCGGTAACCATTACCGATACCAAAAAGGAAAATGGGGTAATTGTGCATTATGCCGATACCTTGCCGATTGATGTAGATGGCAAGTTCTGGGCGGTAATAGATGAAGATAAACGCGCCTTAACCGAAGACAACCACTCGGCTACGCACTTGTTGCACGCTGCCTTGAAAAAGGTGTTGGGTACACATGTAAACCAAAAGGGAAGTTTGGTAAATGCCGATTACCTGCGTTTCGATTTTTCTCACTTTGCTAAAATTAGCGAAGAAGATTTATTGGCCATAGAGCACATTGTGAATGAGAAGATACGTGAAAACGTAGTGCTTAAAGAGCAAAGAAACGTACCTTATGATGAAGCCATTAATTCGGGTGTAACTGCATTGTTTGGTGAAAAATATGGTGATTTTGTACGTGTCATCACTTTCGATGACCATTTTTCGAAAGAGCTTTGCGGAGGTACACATGTAAAGGCCACCGGACAGATCGGTTATTTCAAAATCATCTCAGAAAGTGCCGTGGCTGCTGGTGTTCGTCGTATTGAGGCCATCACTGCAGCTAAGGCCGAAGAATTTATCGTAAATCAAAGCAAGGAAATCAGCCAGTTAAAAACCTTGTTAAAAGGTGGACAAAGCATGAGCCTTGCCGTACAAGCCTTAATTGAAGAGAATGCCCGATTGAAAAAAGAAGTAGAGAAGAGCATTTTGGCCAAAGCAGGCGATATGAAACAGGATATTGCAGCCAAAGCAGAAAATATCAATGGAATTAATTTCATCGCTGCCCATGTAGATTTGCCAAATGCAGAAGCGGTAAAGAATTTGGCCTTTGAGGTAAAAGCCATTGTGCCTCATCTTTATTTAGTACTTACCACTTTAATTGATTCGAAACCAGGTATTACCGTAATGATCGCAGAAGATACGGTGAGCGAGCAATTAAACGCCGCTAAAATCGTACGCGAATTGGGCAAGGAAATCCAAGGTGGGGGCGGTGGACAGCCATTCTACGCAACTGCAGGCGGTAAAAACGCCGATGGACTGGAGCAGGTGTTGGCTAAAGCCAAAACATTTATCCCCTAGCATTTCTTAATTCTATCAAATAAAAAAGGGTTTCAATTCAATTGAAACCCTTTTGTTTATTATAAGTATTGGTTAATGCTTTCCTTTTCCATGGCCTTTTCCGTTGCCATTGCCATGTTTATTGCCATATAGCTTTTTAGCCTGCCCTGGAGGCATGCCGTGCGGATGTCCTTTAACCACGTAATATTTACTGTCGTTGCTGTTTCTGATTACGACCTGTTTGCCACCCCAATTTTTATATTTTACATACTTAACCCTATCATCGTTAAAGTTTAAATAAGGCTTATCCCTATTGATGACAACTTTATAGCCATTGTATAGGTTGTAGTTGCTGTATCGGGTTGGAAGCGAATTGCTAAATACCCAATTGTTGCCATTTAAGTAAACAAATTGGCGTTTCGGCACATCATAGTAGCTTTCTATATCTGGCAAATAATAGTATTCTGCGTGGTCATAACCTACCGGACCCCAAAGTGGCTGTGAACCAATATTGATATTCAGATTTACCTGTGCTTTGGTACTTACTGATGCAATTCCGAGCATGAGTAAGAAAATTATTTTTTTCATAACTGTTATAGTTGAAATTAGTCTCTATGTCCTCTTTTGCCCCAGTGACCACCACGGCTATGTTTGTTGTATTTTTGCTCATACCTCACACTACGGTATTGTGGACGGCCGAAAGACGAGTGCCTTACTGCTGGTCTAGCATAATAATTGGTTCTGTAAACCCTGCGCTCTAAATAAGGATGTGGCCTATTGATAACTACTTTTCTGGCCTTGTACAAATTGTAATGGCGATACCTTGTCGGCAGGTAGGTACGGTGCACCCATCTGTTTCTTTCTAGGTAAACAAATTGGCGAGTAGGCACATAGTAATAGCTTTGAATTTCTGGCAGGTAATAATAATCTACGTAATTATAACCTCTTGGTCCCCATTGCGGCTGTGCGCCGATGTTAATGTTTACACTGATTTGTGCTTTTGCAGGTTGATAAAAGGTGCTTGCCAAACCAACTGCTGCGATTAGGATGAACTTTTTCATAATTTTCGATTTTGTGTGTACCAACATAAATCCAATTCTGTGCCACAACCAGAATATTACCTTATTTCAATAAAATTGATACATATTTAATTTATCTTTGGCAAGCATTCAATGCCTATTTAAACAGAAATTGCCCATTAATGAGTACAAAAACTGCCACAGCAAGCGTAAGCTATGAATTGGTTTCTGGATTAGAAATACATGTACAGTTAAATACACAATCTAAAATTTTCTCATCAGATAGTGCCGTTTTTGGAGCCGGTCCCAACGAACATATTTCAGCAGTATCTTTGGCTTTGCCGGGTGCTTTGCCCAAGCTCAACAAAGAGGTGGTGGCAAAAGCCATTAGAATAGGCTTGGCGCTCAATTGCCAGATCAATCAATATAATTTCTTCGACCGTAAAAATTACTTCTATGCTGATTTGCCTAAAGGCTATCAGATTACCCAAGACAATAGTCCCATTTGTAAAAACGGCTATTTAGACGTGGTTTTGAGCAATGGCGAAGAGAAGCGTATCGGTATTAATCGAATCCATTTGGAAGAAGATGCCGGAAAAAGCATGCACGACCAGGATCCCCGCTATTCGTATGTAGACCTGAACAGGGCGGGTGTGCCACTTATCGAGATCGTAACCGAACCCGATGTACGTTCGGCTGAAGAAGCGGCTGCCTTGCTGACCGAGATCAGAAAGCTGGTTCGCCATTTAAATGTAAGCGATGGAAACATGGAGGAAGGTTCATTGCGATGCGATGCGAATATTTCGATCCGTAAAAAGGGAGAAACCAGCTTTGGTACCCGTTGTGAGGTAAAAAACCTGAATTCGATCCGTAATGTACGCCGTGCGATGGAGTTTGAATTTAATCGTCAAATTGAAGTAACCGAAGCTGGCGGAGAGATCAAGCAGAGTACGTTGAATTTTGATGCAGATCAAGGCACTACTTCGCCCATGCGAACCAAAGAAGAAGCAAACGACTACCGTTATTTCCCGGATCCAGACTTGCAGCCGGTGGTGATTTCTGATGAATGGCTCAACGAGATCAAAACCAATATGCCTGCTTTGCCAAATGAAATAGCGAAGCAATTGATAGCGACTTATAACCTGAATAAAACCGAAGCGAACATGCTTGCCGAAGACAGCGAGCTATTGCAATATTTTGAACAAGGCAAAACAACGGTAAGTAACCCTAAAAGTTTAATCAACTGGTTGCTAGGCGCGGTTAGGGCATTGTTGAGCGAGCAGGAGCTAACTATCGCCGATTATCAGGTTAAACCACTGCAATTGGCTAAGGTTATTAATTTGGTCGATGCCAAAAAAATAAGTCAGCAAAATGCATTGCAGCAATTATTGCCTGCCTTGGCCGATCAGCCAAACCAAGAGGTAGAAGCATTAGCTGCACAATTGAACCTGCTCATTGTAGAAAACACCGATGAGCTGAACCAGTTTATTGAAGAGGTGCTGGCCAAGTACGAACCACAGGTACAGGCATACAAAACCGGCAAAAAAGGCGTTTTAGGATTGTTTGTTGGCGAAGTGATGAAACTGGCCAAAGGCAAGGCTGATGCCAAGAAAATCAGTGACTTAATTATAGAAAAATTAAAATAAAATGAAGAAATTAAGCTATGTTGTTTTGGGCTTGGCCCTTGCGTTAACAGCGTGTAAAGACAAGACCAAATTTGTGATTGACGGTAAGATCGAAAACCCGGGCGCCGAAAAAAAGGTATATCTGTATGGCATGGGCGATAACAATATGAAGGTATTGGACTCGACTGTACTTTCTGAAAAGGGAGAATTCAAATTTAGCAGCGCATCGCCAGAAGCCAATTTCTTTCGCGTAAACATTGGTACAAGCGAATACATCCTGGTGGCTAAAAATGGTGATAAAGTTGATTTTAAAGCAGATTTAACCAATGCCAAGCACGACTATGAAATGAGTGGTGCCGAGGATGCAGATAAGCTGATGGAATTTAACAAGCTTAAAACAGCCGAAAGCGCCAAAATAGAAGCCATCAAAACTGATTTTGAACAAAAAGTAGCGGCTAATCCCAACAACCGCGAAGCTTTGGTAGCGCAGCTTTCTCCGGTTTATATGAAAGCCGTGGAAGGCCTGAACCAAGCCATTGTTAAGTTTGCATTGGATAATACCAAATCATTGGTGAGTTTTTATGCCATTAGCTTGGTTAATCCGACAGGAAATGAAGCTTCATTGGTAGCTTATGCCGATAAGGTAGACGACAACCTTAAAAAAAGCAATACAGCGGTTAAGAATTTTGTAGAAAAGGTACAAAAACTAAAGGCTGTACAAGTTGGACAGCAGGCTCCAGATTTTACCATCAACGGATTAGATGGAAAGCCAGTACACTTGGCCGATTTTAAAGGAAAATATGTATTGATCGATTTCTGGGCTTCGTGGTGCGGACCATGCAGAGGCGAGAACCCTAACGTAGTTAAAGCCTACAACAAATACAAAGACAAAAATTTCACGATCTTGGGCATTTCATTGGATAAGGATAAAGCTGCTTGGGAACAGGCCATTAAACAAGACGGATTGGCTTGGCACCATGCAGGCGAATTGGCCGATTTTGAAGGTCCAACGGTGAGGTTGTACCAAGTGGAGGCTATTCCAAGTTCTTTCCTTTTAGATCCAAACGGCAAAATCGTGGCCAGGAACCTCAGAGGCGAAGAATTAGATGCTTTTTTAAACAAAACCTTACTTTAAGCCTAATTCAATGTTAAAAATATTACATGTATTAACAATTTGTTAACTTCGCTTTAACGTTGTAGTACAATTGTATACTTACTTTCGTAATAAAAAATAAACGATGAGTACAGCCAAGCAAAAGATATTAATTGTTGATGATGAGCCGGATATTTTAGAGCTGATCGAATATAATCTAAAGAAGGAAGGGTATCAGGTATTTTTAGCAAGCAATGGCCAAGATGGTATTTCGGTAGCTAAAAAGGTACATCCAGATTTGATTATTCTCGATATCATGATGCCTAAAATGGACGGAATTGAGGCTTGCCGTTTAATGCGGGCCATTCCAGAGTTTAAGAATACCTTTATGGTGTTTTTAACCGCCAGAAGCGAAGAATATTCTGAAATTGCCGGTTTTAATGTGGGTGCCGACGATTATATCGCCAAACCTATTAAGCCAAGGGCATTGGTAAGCCGTATCAACGCTATTTTGCGCAGAAATGCCAGTGGCGATGAGGTTTCTGATAACAAAGTAGAAATTGGTGACCTGGTAATAGACAGGGAAGCTTATTTGGTATTTAAAGATGGCGAAAAGGTAATCTTGGCCAAAAAAGAATTCGAACTTTTGTATCTATTGGCTTCTAAGCCGGGTAAAGTTTATACCAGAGAAGCGATTTTAAAGAACATTTGGGAAGATTCTGTAGTGGTAACCAATCGTACCATCGACGTGCATATTCGTAAACTGAGAGAAAAGCTGGGAGAAAACTATGTAGCTACCGTAAAAGGAGTGGGCTATAAGTTCGAACTCTCTTAATTATAAAGTATTTCTAGTAAAAAGAGCCTTGGCATTATTCGCTGAGGCTTTTTTGTTTTTCGTCATTGAGAGGAGGAACGACGAAGCAATCTTTCCAGACAAAGAAATGTATATAAGCAATGACGAGTTTATGGACGGGCGAATCAATGACTAATGAACCAGTGAACTAATAAGCCAATGACCAATCAACCATTGACCAATCAGCCAATGAACTAATGAGCCAATGAACGGATAAAATTCGTACTTTTGCATTTTATATCCATTATTGAGTGAAATATCCCGTATTTAAAGACCTTATTATATTCGAAAACGACGACTACATCGTTGTAAACAAACCACCGTTTATTGCCTCGCTTGATGAGCGCAGTACAGCTGGCGAAACCAACATCCTGCGCATGGCCAAACAATACATAGCTGATGCACAGGTTTGCCACCGCTTGGATAAAGAAACTTCAGGAGCCATTGTTATTGCCAAGCATCCGGAAGCCTATCGCTCGCTTTCCATGCAGTTTGAACGGAGAAAGGTAAATAAGATCTATCATGCGGTAGTAGATGGACAGTTCCAGTTCGACAATTTGTTTGTCGACCTCCCTATTTTGAACGATGGCAACAAAAACGTAACCATCGATAGGCAAGAAGGCAAACGCGCAGAAACCTATTTCAATTCTTTAAAGTACTACAAGCACTATACTTTGGTAGAATGTAAACCAGTTACGGGAAGGATGCACCAGATCAGGATCCATTTGGCTACACAGCGTGCGGCCATTTGTGGCGATCACATGTATCGGGGGAAACCGGTTTTCTTATCGAACATCAAAAAAGGCTACCGTTTGTCTAAAGACGAAGAGGAGCAGCCGATTATGAAACGCTTCGCCCTGCATGCCAAACAAATTACATTTAAAGGTATGGATGAGCAGGAAATTACAGTTGAAGCAGCTTATCCAAAAGATTTTGCCACGCTTTTAAAACTACTTGATAAATTTGATGCCTAACTTAATGTGCATTAATGTTATCAGTTAAGACGCTCTATATATTTTTAAAATCAAATCACCAATCGGATGTATGCAAGATTTGTAGAGAATGTTAATCGGCTTAATGCGTATAGAAAAAGCAAAATCTCTAACAGGAATTTTTTAGTTGTAGCAACCTTGATTGTAGGCGTTTTAGCAGGATTGGCGGCAGCTCTGCTCAAAACAATTACTCACCACATCGAGGAATTTCTGCAAACCGATCTGCATTGGCAATATAAGTACTATTTATACCTTTTGTTTCCTTTAATCGGCATTTTACTATCGGTAACCTATGTTCGTCGTTTTATTCGCAAAGGGAAATTTGAAACAGGTTTAACGCCATTGCTGTATACCATCTCCAAGAATTCGAGCAAATTGGAGCTTCACAATTCTTATTCACAGATTATTACGGCAGCCTTAACGGTTGGTTTCGGTGGTTCTACCGGATTGGAGGCCCCAATAGTAACCAGTGGATCTACCATTGGTTCGGCAGTTGGCCGTTTTTTGGGCCTATCTTATCGTGAAGTTACGCTTCTGTTGGCTTGTGGCGCCGCTGGAGCTATTGCCGGTGCTTTTAACAGTCCGATAGCCGGAATTGTATTTGCCATTGAAATCTTATTGCCAGAATTTACCATACCGGCTTTTATTCCTTTGCTCTTGTCTGCAGCAACTGCGGCGGTAGTGGCCAGGTTCTTTTACAACGAACAATTGTTTTATTTGGTTACAGAAGGCTGGCAGGTGTCGGCATTGGGCTTTTATGTAATTTTGGCTGTATTGATTGGATTGTTCTCCATCTATTTTGGCAAGGCCAATTATGCCATCAAGGGCTTTCTCTATAAAATTAAACATCCTTATAAAAAAGCGATTTTAGGTGGTCTGATGTTGGGTGCGCTGGTTTTCTTGTTTCCCACTTTATATGGCGAAGGCTATATCACCATCAAAAGTTTGCTAAAAGGCGATACTACAGCCGTTATTCACAATAGCATTTTCGCCGATTATGGTGGCTTGCCTGCGGTGGTATTGCTCTTTACGGTCATTACTGTATTTGCCAAGTCCGTAGCCACTTTGATTACGTTAGGTGCTGGAGGTAATGGCGGGATCTTTGCGCCTAGTCTGATTATTGGTGGACTGATTGGCTTTATCGTAGCTTTCAGCATCAATACCTTGGGCATTGCACAAGTAAATACTGCCAATTTTATTGTGGCGGGTATGGCGGCTTCTTTAGGGTCGATTATGCACGCACCTTTAACGGGTATTTTCCTCATCGCCGAAATTACTGGAGGCTATGTTTTAATGGTACCATTAATGATTACCACTGCAATTGCTTATTTGATCAACCGCAGTACCAACAAATATTCGATCTACACCAAGCCCTTGGCCGATAAGGGTGAGCTTTCTCACCACGAAGACAAGGATACTACGGTATTGAACATGATGAAGCTGCGTTACCTGGTAGAAAAGGATTACCTGGTATTAAGGCAGGGCGATTTGATTAAAGATAGGATGGGAGAGCTGTTGCAATCAAAGCGGAACATATTTCCCGTAGTTGATAATGATAACAGCTTATTCGGGATACTGTATGTGGAAGATATCCTTAAGGTAACGGTTGGACAATCGATTGATGAAACCCTAAGCGTTGATGAATTGGTACAGACACCGCCTGCATTGGTAAATGTCAATGCCGATCTGAAGCAGGTATTGCAGGCAATGGAAGCCGAAAATGTGTGGATTTTGCCAGTGGCCGATGATCGTGGTCAATATGTAGGCTTCATTTCCAAAACAGCCATATTCAACAAGTACAGGGCAATGCTAAGCCGTCAGGCAGATTATTTGAGTTAGAAGTTAACAGTTTTCTTTTGCTCATAACCGTTAACTCCCAACTCAATACTAGCTTATTCGCTTCTCTTTAAGCCAAATTTTTCAATCTTGCTGTACAAATGGCTTCGTTGGATTTCGATGTCATCTGCCGTTTTAGAAACATTCCAGTTATTTTTTTCCAGCTTGAACTTGATAAACTCCTTTTCGGCATAGTCTTTATAATCCTGAAAATTAGAGAATTTATCATAGTTGATGGCCGAACCTGCGTGTTGTGCAACCGCACCGCCATTTCCGTTTGCGGCGCCGATGTTGGTGCCACCGGTTGGATTGGCAAAGGCCACCACATCGTTCTCGGTAATGATCTTGTCGCTTAAAATGATCAATCGCTCAATCATGTTGTGCAACTCGCGTACGTTACCTGTCCATGGCAAAGCTTTTAGGGCACCCATGGCGCTATCATTGATTTTCTTTACAGGCATGCCATAATCATTGCAGATTTCTTCTAAAAAGTGCTGTGCAATTACCGGAATATCGTCTGTACGTTCTGTTAGATGAGGTACGTGGATGTTGATTACGTTTAAGCGGTGGTAAAGGTCCATCCTGAAATTACCGTCTTCAATCTCTTTTAAAAGATCTTTATTGGTCGCCGCAATTACACGCACATTTACGTCAAGTTCTTTTTCGCCACCTACACGGGTTATTTTATGCTCTTGCAAGGCACGTAATACTTTGGCCTGTGCCGATAAACTCATATCGCCGATCTCATCCAAAAACAAGGTACCGCCATTGGCCAGTTCAAATTTGCCGATCCGTTGTTTTACGGCAGAGGTAAATGAACCTTTTTCGTGACCAAATAATTCGCTTTCGATCAACTCTGAGGGAATAGCCGCGCAGTTCACTTCAATTAACGGACTTTCTGATCTGTTCGATTTTTCATGGATCCATCTGGCCACCAATTCTTTACCACTACCATTCGCTCCGGTAATCAATACACGGGCTTCGGTAGGGGCAACACGCTCAATGGTTTCCTTAATTTTATTGATGCTTTCCGAATCACCTAAAATGTGACGGGTTTTGCTAACTTTTCGCTTTAAAACCTTGGTTTCGGTAACCAAAGTACCGCGGTCTAAGGCGTTGCGGACCGTAATTAATAACCTGTTGAGGTCAGGTGGTTTGGATACGAAATCGAATGCCCCTTTTTTGCTGGCTTCGATAGCTGTTTCTACGGTTCCATGGCCAGATATCATGATAAACGGGAGGTCTGGTTTCAAGGCAAGTGCATTTTCTAGCACTTCCATACCATCCATTTTATTCATTTTGATATCGCAGAGAACAAGGTCGTAATTGTTCTTTTTGATGAGTTCTAATCCGTCTATGCCATTGTCAATGTCGTCAACATCATAGCTTTCATATTCTAAAATTTCGCGTAGGGTACTCCTTATCGCTCGCTCATCATCAATTATCAGCAATTTTGCCATAGGTGTGTTATTCTTTTTAACTATTCGCTAATATATTGTTTTTATTTAATCGTCAAATTAAAAAATGCAAACCGGTAAGCCGGGTTCTGTCCCCGATAAATCGGGTTCCTATCATTAATCTAGTCTAAATGTTGCCATTTATCTCTAACGACCTACCCGCTAACATCGGGCGAGCAGCCCTACATACGTTAGCCTATTTGGTCTTTCAACTCCCGGGGTTTACCAAAACGCTAATCGCTTAGCGAGCTCGTGAGCTCTTACCTCACGTTTTCACCCTTATCCCGATCAATCGAGACGGTATATTTTCTGTGGCACTTTCCGTCACCCAGGTCTTCAATCCCAAGCGCCTTCCCGTTAGGAAGCGAGATGCTCTATGTTGCCCGGACTTTCCTCCTCTCTAGTAAACTAGAACGGCGATAGAATGGTTTGCATTTTTACAAAGATAGGCATAAATGAGTTTATAGTTCATAGTTGTTGGTTAATAGTCAATAGTACATGGTTTATAAGTCGTAATTCTTTGAGAACTACAAACTAGCTACTAACAAACTAACAACGAATAACGAATAATTTGAAAAACTAAGCCGGTGCTGCTATTTTACAACAGTCCCGCTTTTTGCTTTACTGCGCCTCATGCTTCGGCTTCGTGCTCGCGCCAATCGGGTTTAAGAACAGTTGGCATCGCACTGAGAACTGGCAACTGGCAACCGAAAACTGGCAACTGAAAACTGGACTGGAAAACAACACTTACGAAGTTCTAAAAACTTCGTAAGTGTCTATCAGATTATTCTATTTACAATTTTGCAGATCGGCTGTAACTTTCTGGTAGTCGTACATGCCTTGCTTATTGCCAAACGAATTGGTAATGTAAACCACTACCTGCGCAATATCAATATCGTGCAGGTTAGGAAAATCGGGCATTTTGCCCTGATACGCTTTACCATTGATTGTGATAGCTTCGTTGCTGCCGTTTTTAATGATACAGGCCAGTTTTGCCTTGTTCTCTTTTAAAAACAGCGTGTCGGTTAGTGGCGGAGCCAATTCGCCCAGACCTTCGCCGTTTTCGCCATGGCAATTTTGGCAATAGATTTTGTACAAATCCTTGCCATTTGATATGTATTTGGCTTTTTCTATTTCGCCTGCATCTTGGCAGGAATAAATAATAGCAGCTACAGTAAGCGAGAAAATTGTAAATAGAACGGTTTTACGCATGTTATTCTTTTTCGGCCAGTAAAATGGCGATATCATTTTTCAGCTTGTTTACCTCTTCCATTTTGGTGCCATCGTAAGCACCACGCATCCGCTTGTGCTTATCAACCAATACCAGCCAGCCCTGATGGATGTAGCCATCTTTTGCGGTGCTGTCTTCTTGTACGGCTACCAAATAGTTATGTTCGGCCAAATGATAGATCTCATCTTTGGAGCCATAAACAAAAGCCCATTTTTTAGTGTCTACGCCTAATTTTGCAGCATATTTTTTTAATACCGATGGCTTGTCATATTTAAAATCGATGGTATGCGATAAAAATGATACCTCTGGATTGCTTTTATACTCATCGTAAACGGTTTTAAGGTTACGGTGCATGGTAGGGCAAATGGTGGTACACGAAGTAAAGAAGAAATCGGCCACATAAACCTTGTCCTTAAATTGGTCTTGCGTAATTTCCACGCTGTCTTGGTTAAGTAATTTGAAATCAGGAATGGTTTGGTATACTGTATCAACTTTTTCGTTTCCGTCTTTGTCTTTTACTGTTTGTGCTTCGCGCTGGCCATAAAACGGCAGTTTTTTATTGTTGTTACAGGCAACTAAAGCGATGCTAAATGCAACTGAAAGGCCCAAAAAGGCGATGTTTTTAAATTTGATCATGATGATTAAAATTTAGTTTACAAACATACGCTAAACATTTTAGGCGTTTAGCGTATGCGTGATGATTTGTTTAAGATTTTAATAAATAATACAATTGATTGATGTTATACGTAATGCCTACATAAACCTTGGCCGCGCTTTGAGGATGGTCCGTTTTGGCCTGCCACATATTGGTTTGCATGCCCAGGTTAAGGGCAATGTTTTTGTAATAGAGATCGGCACCTACACCACCCATTAGGTTGTTCATTTCGTGTTCTCCGGTTTTAATGCCCTTGTAGGTTTCTCCGGCAGAATTTTCATAGAAGAACTGCACTGAAGGCATGACCTGCCAGTTTTTACTCAGCTTTTGCGTATAGAAGAAATTAAGAAAAGTGGTACTGCTGTTGGCAATGCCCTCTTGTTCGTTATTTTCTCCGTTTATTTTGTAGGAAGTGTTAATGCTCATGCCAAACTTTTTAAAGCCCAACAGGTAATTGGCGTAGATGAAGCCATCGGTACTTCCTGTTCCGGGTTGCATCAGGGCCGAATAACGGATGCCGTCCACGGTTTTGATGCTGTTTTTTCCGGTAGGCAATTTGAGGCCTGCACCAACAATTAAACGTTGGTTAAACACGGGCTGATCCAGTTTTCGGATCAGATGATAACCTGCATAGAGGTTGACGTCGCCCATGCCCGAAATAGAGTTGGTGTAGCCATTGTAGCGTTCGCTGTTCGAATTGTAGGGAATGATGGCATTCAGCTCGATGCGCTTGTGCAAGAAATAGCGGCCACGTATTTCCATGGTTCGGTATACCTCATAATCCTCGGGATTATTGTTGTGCCCCGTTAAAGGTTGGGTTCTGTCATCTTTAGGAAAGAAAAAACTGCTACCCTTTGGAAAAAACTGATGGTTTTGGCCACGATAACCATTAAATGAACGATAGCGGTACAGCAAGCCAAAGCTGCTTTGGTTGTCGTAAGGGGTTAAGCCCATAAAACAGCCACAAATATCGCAGGCAAAGGCGCTCGTGCTCAGGAGGCATAAAGCAAGGAGCAATAGTCTACTCTTCGCTAAAGATTTTATTTTTGATGAATTCATCGTCGGTTAGTGTTTTTAAAAAAGAAATGATTTGTTGTTTTTGTGCTACAGACATCGCAATGCCTGTTTTTAGGGAGGGATCTAAATTAACTGCCTGTTGCACACCAGTGTTATAGTGTTCCAAAACCTTGTCGAGCGTGTTGAAACGGCCATCGTGCATGTAAGGCGTAGATAATTCGATGTTCCTTAAGGTTGGAACCCTGAATTTCCCTTGGTCGCTTGCCAAGCCGGTAATGATTTTACGGCCTTCGTCAATGCTGTTTACATCCAGACCATTGCTTCTGTAGCTGAGATCGGTAAATAAGGGTTCTGCATGGCAACTGGCACATTTATCCTTAAACAACTGGTAGCCCTGCTGTTCGTCGGCAGTAAAAGCGTATTGCTGTGGATTGCGCATTACCTTGTCGTATTTGCTGTTTCCGGAAACCATTGTTGCCGTAAATTGGGTCAAAGCCCTCAACAGGTTTTGTGAAGTGATGGAATTTTGTCCAAAAGCATCGGCAAAAAGCTGTGGATAGGGGTTGGTCCCTTTCAAAAAACTGATGATGGTATTCAGGTCGGTTGCCATCTCACAGGCATCGGTAATGGCATTTACAGGTACGATTTCCAGGTTTTTGGCACCGCCATCCCAGAAGAATTCCTTTTGCCAGGCCAAATTAAACAGCACCGGTGCATTGCGTTTGCCTAAACAATTATTTACGCCATGGCTTACGCTGTGATCGAGTTGTGCAAATGCGGCAAATTGCTGATGGCAGCTACCACATGACACGCTTTTGTCGGCCGACAGCCTCACATCGTAAAACAGCCTCTTTCCCAATGCAAAGGCCTTATTGTTTAAAGGATTGCCTTCAAACTGGTAAAATGGCGTGGGGAAATTGGCAGGTTTTACAAAAGTGATCTGCTCCTCGATCGGCTTGTTGGCCTCTCGTTTGCTACAGGCATAAAGCAGCGCCATACTTGCCAGCAAGGCAAGATATACTTTCAAGTGCTTCATGTGCTTAATTATGGATATGGTCTAGCTGAAACATTCCATCTACATAATTATCGGCTACGGTAACTGAGTTGGCACCGCCCATGGTGAAGTTCAAATTGTCGAATTTGATGTTCTGTTTGCCGGTAAACATACTGGCTACATTTACCTTGAAGTGCAACTGTGGTTTTTTATCGGCCCTAATTCTCAAAGGATTACCCGCGCTAAAAGATGTGCTAAATGTTCTGATGGTATTGTTCGGATCAACAATGCCCCCAATATGAAAGGTGAGGCTTTTGTTGGCTGCAGTCGATTGTGGCGAAGTACCTTCAAATTTTACAAAAATATAGCCACTGTTCCAGGTCCAGAACATACCCAGTGCCGGGTCTAAGGCGCCTGTTTGTGCACCGGCCAGGTTTCTGTCTTTGTCAACCCCTATGAGGAAAGAAATTTTGGTATAATCGCCAGCAGGAATATTGTTTAAGCTGTTTAGCAGGCTTGCCGGTTTAGAAGCGTCAACCAAAATATAGCTTTCAGGAGCACTGTAAACCGAGCCATCGGCCTTGGTGAGTTTAACATTGCTTACATAATATTTAAATACAGATACGTTAAAGCTGTCGCCATTGGCATTGGTATAGTTCTGTGTTTCTAAAACTAGCGGGTTGCTGTTCACTACGTTCTCGAACTCTAAGGTGAAAGCACCTTTTTCGTCTGTAGGAGTGGTAGTTTCGTCTTTTTTGCATGAAGTAAATACGATAGTAAAAAGCGCAACAAATGCGATGGATATATTTTTGATATTCATTTTTTTTAAAATTTAAATAAGGTTGAGGCATAAAATGCCCATCAATTGAATTTTGCTAAATCAATAGGTAGTGCTGGGCCAGTTGTACGGCAAAGCCGATCTCTAAGTTGTGGAGATTACAATTGGCCTAAAAATGATGGGATTAGCCCAGCTGGGGAGGATGGAAGATGGAAACAGCCGTTTGAATAGGCTTTTTTTGCAAATAGTTAGGTACGGCCGTGGCCAAACGAACTTCTAAAACCGGTGCCAAAAAAGCTACAGTTTCTGGAGCCAGGCTTTCGATCATCCTTTTTAGGTTTTCCTGATCCTGTTTGTTTTTTTGCTCCAGCTCCTTCAGTTTAATATCCATGAAACACTTGCCCTCGCAATGCAGTTCGGGTTTGTCTTTATTGGTACATAAAACAGAAGAAATATAAGCCTTGTTAAAGGCATAAGAAGTGGCCAACAGCCAATAGTTAAAGCAATTGGTAGCAATACCAACGACTAAAAAAATTGCGATGAGTTTTCTGTAGCCAGCCATTGGGCGCAAAAGTAGGAATTAAATCATTGTTAAGCCATAAAAGGTGGATATTTTTTGAAAGGTAAAAATGGAATAGGTAAGATGTGAAATGTAAGATGGGAAATGGAACTGCTTTTTCAATTGTGCGTTTTGTTGTTAATTTAAAGCTGCGAATAGAAAACTTACATTGGTTTGGAAAACAATGACAATGCCTGTCGGTAATTTTAGCCCTTCTTTTCGCTTTACTCCATTGCATTTCGTGTTCGCTCCAATAAGGTTTAACAGACAAAGAAGGTGGTTCTTTTGCTGATCTTTTTAATAATAAATCCCTAGAAATTTCACTTATTTCTTTCTGTTTGCCATCTTTAAGGCTATGATCAACAGACCAGCTAAGTTTTCTTTTATTATTTTCTCTGTTTTTATTGCCTTTAAGCTCAACGCACAGGTAGTTACGCAAAAACTCAACACCAACTGGCAATTTCAGGAACAGGATGAAGCCAAATGGTATTCCGCAAAAGTTCCTGGCGAGGTGCATACAGATTTAATGCAGCATAAGTTGATTCCCGATCCATTTTATAGGGATAATGAGAAAAAGGTACAATGGGTAGAAAAAGAGAACTGGGATTACAAAAGCAGTTTTGCGGTTGATGCGAATATCTTCGGTAAAAAGCAGGTTGAATTGGTGTTTGATGGATTAGATACCTATGCCGATGTATACCTGAATGGCCGATTAATTCTAAAGGCGGATAATATGTTTCGCCAGTGGCGCGTGGAGGTGAAAAAAATACTGAAAGAGCGGGATAATCAACTCAAGATCAGGTTTTATTCGGCACAAAACAAAGTCGATTCGATGGCCAAGGCTGATTTGCCTTTTGTTATTCCCGATAACCCACGTGCCTATGTACGCAAGGCCCAGTTTCATTTTGGCTGGGACTGGGGGCCAAAACTAACCACTTGTGGCATATGGAAAGAAGTACGTTTAGAAGCTTATAATTCGAAGCTGGTTGAAAAGCCCTTTGTTGCACCCATTCAAGTAGAACTGGTTCAAAAACCTGATGATAAAGGCAGTTCTTTCTATTTCAACATCAATGGAAAGGCTACCTATATGAAAGGCGCCAATTACATTCCTTCGGATGCTTTTGTAACCAGAATGAAAAAAGCCGATTATCGTAAAATGTTAATGATGGCTAAAGATGCCAATATGAACATGTTGCGCGTTTGGGGTGGAGGTATTTACGAATCAGACGATTTTTATGACCTCTGCGACTCGCTGGGCATTTATGTTTGGCAGGATTTTATGTTTGCAGGTACCATGGTGCCCGGTGATAAACATTTTATCGACAATGTAAGAGAAGAAGTAAAATATCAGGTGAAACGTTTAAGGCACCATAAAAGCATTGTGGTATGGTGTGGCAATAACGAAATAGACGAAGCTTTTGACCGCTGGGGCTGGCAAACACAGTTTAGGATGAGGCCAAAAGATTCGGTTAAGCTTTGGCATGATTACACGAAACTATTCAGAGACAGCATTCCGAAATGGGTTAAAGAGGCGGGAGATAGCCGACCTTATATCAGTACTTCGCCAAAGTATGGTTGGGGTGTTAAAACCAGTATTACTGAAGGAGACAGCCATTATTGGGGCACTTGGTGGGGCGGAGAAGATTTTGAAGTATTCGAAAACAAAACGGGGCGCTTCATCAGTGAATACGGGATGCAGGCCATGCCTAATTATTCGAGTATTTTGGCCTTTACCCAACCCCAAGATCGTTATTTGGCTTCTGATGTGATGCAAAGCCACCAAAAAGCAGGCAATGGCTATAAAAAACTGGATGGCTACCTCAAAAACTACATGATTGATTCGGCTCGGATCGGTAAGCTTTCTGTGGAAGATTATACCTACTTGACTCAATGCGTGCAATACTATGGTTTCAAGAATATGATTTTGATCCACCGGAGCAAAGAACCTTATAACATGGGCACCTTGCTGTGGCAGCTGAACGATTGCTGGCCGGTAGCCAGTTGGAGCATCACCGATTATTATAACCGGGCTCCCAAAGCCGCTTGGTATGCCGTAAAAGAGGCGTATAGAGATGATGTAAGGCCGGCAAGAGATACAGTGAGACCAAAAGACCTTAAATTGAGTGATCCACAAATCAGCTATCAACTTAAAGGCAATCAGTTGGTGTTGAAATCGAAGGCATTTGCCAAGTATGTTTTTGTTGATTTATCAGGTTACAAAGGCAAATTCAGTGAGAATTATTTTGATCTTGAACCAGGCAAGGAGAAGGTAATTACTTTTGATTTGAAGGATTTGGCCAATAAAAAGCCTTTGGTAAAAGTAAAGTCGCTTTGGGAAGTAATCAAGTAGTTTATTCTAACAAAGGGAAGAATCCGATGGTATAGATTTTTCGCTTTAAGCGTTATTTCTGAATGATAAGTTAATAAAAAAGGTTGGCGAGGACGCCAACCTACTAATTAAAATAATTTGTCATTCCGACGATAGGAGGAATCTATACAACAGATTCTTCACTTCACTGCGTTCCGTTCTGAATGACAAGTGGTTTTGATTTAGAATATAGGGCAAATGTGACTATCGGTTGGTGTCATCACCAACCGAAAATATATAACCGAGATCAATAGTAGCGTGATGAGTATGTTTCATAAAAGGCAAGGCCAAATGATTTGTGACGAAGTATATTTTTATACCCAAAGTATAAATAACTTCAAGCATTTACTTGCTGATGATAAGTTTAAGCTGATCGTTATGAGTTCCTTGCAATATTTGTGTTTACAAAAACTTTTAAAAATATATGGCTTCGTAATCATGCCAAATCATGTTCATCTGATTTGTAATAGTTTGAAAGTTAATGGAAAGGAAAGCCCAATAACAAGTTTTTCTAAATATACAGCTCATCAGTTTAAGAAGCAGCTCTTAGCCGCTTCTCCAGAAAAACTAAGTGATTATAAATCGGATAAAATAGACAGGGAATTTCAATTTTGGAAGAGAGACCCACTGGCAGTACCGCTGAGTTCAATTAAAATAATTGAGCAGAAGTTGGAATATATACATCACAATCCTCTACAGGAGAAGTGGCAATTGGCCGATCTTCCTGAGAATTACAGATGGAGCAGTGCTGGTTATTATTTAAATGAAACTGATGAATTTGGCATAATCACTCATTATATGGACTGAATTTCCTAATATATGGTTGGTAAGGATACCAACCATTAGTGATTTAGGGAAGCTTGCTGGTGAAGAATACCAAACAGTTTGAGGAAACTAACCTTAAAATAACATTGGTCCCGAGGTAAATGTCACTATCGGTTGGTGTCGTCACCAACCGATAATATCATATTGACTAAATTTCTTAATACATGGTTGGTAAGGATACCAACCATTAGTGATTTAGGGAAGCTTGCTAGTGAAGAATACCAAAAAATGTTAGTGAGGGCACCAACCTTAAAATAATATTGGTCCCGAGGTAAATGTAACTATCGGTTGGTGTCGTCACCAACCGATAATAATCACACATTACATGGATTGAATGTCCTAATACATGGTTGGTAAGGATACCGACCATTATTGACAACAGATTCTTCCTTCCACTGCGTTTCGCTCTGAATGACAATTAATAAAAAAGGTTGGCGAAATGCCAACCTTGGATAATATCTGTATTGAAATAGATTGCTTTGCTATGCTCGCAATGACGAGTATAGGATTATGCCTGCAAATCTTCCATTATGGTTTTGATCTTGGCTTGCAGCTTTTCTTCGGTTGCATTATAAGCTGTCGCGCTCTCTAATGGTTCATTTACGCTGCAATAGAACTTGATTTTCGGCTCGGTACCACTCGGACGAGCAGAAATAATGCTTCCATCGGCAGTGATAAATTGTAAAACATCTGATTTTGGAAAGCCTAAATCTTTGCTCGAACCAGCCTTGATATCGGTTTCCTTGTTCAATTCATAGTCTTTTAGGGTCACCACATCAGATCCACCTAGTTTTGCAGGCGGATTGTTCCTGAATTTTTCCATCATGGCCTTGATTTCTTCGGCGCCTGTTTTGCCTTTCTTGGTAATCGACACCAGGTCTTCTTTGTACATACCGTAGGTTACATACATCTCGATCATGGCTTGGTATAAGCTGCTTCCTTTGTCTTTGTAAAAAGCAGTCATTTCGGCAATAAATGCACAAGAAACCACGGCATCTTTATCTCTTACCAAATCCCCAACAAGGTAGCCATAACTTTCCTCGCCACCGGCAATAAAGGTTTTTTTGCCTTCTAAACTGGTCATTACCTGGCCAATCCATTTAAATCCGGTTAGGGTATTGAAGTATTCTACATTTTTGGCGTCGCAAATCGCTTTAATCAAGCTGGTCGTCACAATGGTAGAAACCACGTATTCTTTGCCAGTTAACTTGCCTTTTTCCTGCCAAGCGGTTAAAATATAGTTGATCAACAAGCTTCCGGTCTGGTTGCCGTTCAGCAGTACAAACTCGCCATCGTTGTTTTTTACGGCAATACCCACGCGATCAGCATCTGGATCGGTAGCCAACACCAAATCTGCATCGATCTCTGCTGCCTTTTTCAGGGCCAAGGTTAGGGCTTCTTTCTCTTCCGGATTAGGGTAAACTACCGTAGGGAAGTTGCCGTCAGGCTTGCTCTGTTCTTCTACTACGGTAACATTGGTAAAGCCAAACTGCGCCAAAGCATTCGGTACCAAGGTAATTCCGGTACCATGGATAGGAGAGTACACAATTTTAAGGTCGTGCTCGCGTCCAATGGCATCTGGCGATGCCGAAAGTGCCGTAATCTTATCCAAATAAAGCTGATCAATCTCTTCGCCAATCAGTTCGATATTGCTGTCAACACGCCCAAATTTTACTTCGTCGATGTTTTGGATGGCAGCTACTTCTGCCATTACCATTTTATCATCTGGCGAGGTAAACTGACCACCGTCGTTACCATAAGCTTTGTAGCCGTTGTATTCTTTCGGGTTATGCGATGCCGTTAACATTACGCCGCTTTTGCAGCCCAAATGACGAATAGCAAATGAAAGCTCTGGTGTAGGCCTCAATGCCTTGAAAAAGTAAACATGAATGCCGTTTGCAGAGAATACATCGGCTGTTATTTTGGCGAAGTAATCTGAATTATTACGACTATCATGCGCAATAGCCACACTGATCTTTTCGCCTGGATATTTTTTGTTCAGGTAATTGGCTAGGCCTTGCGTGGCGGTGCCGATGGTGTATTTATTGATGCGGTTGGAGCCTGGGCCCATAATGCCGCGCAAGCCGCCGGTACCAAATTCCAGGCTTCTGTAAAAAGAGTCGGTGAGTTCGGTAAAAGCTTCTTTATCTAATAGGGATTGGATTTCATCCTTGGTGGCTTGGTCATAATTGCCTTTAAGCCATTGATTAATAGTGTCTAATGTAGATTGTTCTAGTTGCATACACAGAATCTGGTTGATGTTTGATATAAGACAAAACAAAATTAAAATTGTTCGCTCGGCGTTAAAATGCTTAGCAATCAGAATTTTATTTTGTGAGTTTAGCAGAAATTAGCCGTCTTTTCTTTAATTTCACGCCCCGTTACAATATTAAGAAAAATACCTATTCTAAAAATTAAAATGAAACCATTTAATTTTTGGCAAATAAAAATTAGATAGCTTCATTACGATCAAAAACAATATTAAACTAAATGAAAATATTAAAATTCGGAGGCACGTCAGTAGGAAGCCCTGAGCGCATGAAAAAACTGTTGGATATCATTAATCCGGCAGAAGAGCAAATCGTAGTTTTATCAGCCGTGTCTGGTACTACAAATAGTTTGGTTGAAATTTCAGGAAAGCTGCTTAAGGGTGAGAAGAAGGAAGCCATCGAATTAATTAATAGCCTGCACCAAAAATACAATGATTTTGTAACAGAGCTTTTGTCGGCAGGCGACTTTAGGGAACAGGGGCAAGAAGTGGTGGATTATCATTTCGCTTTCTTAACCGGCTTGACCAACGATTTGTTTACCAATATCGAAGACAAGGTGGTATTGGCGCAAGGCGAGCTGCTATCGACCACTTTATACCATATTTACCTGAAATCAATCGATGTACCTTCGGTTTTATTGCCTGCGCTTGATTTCATGAAGATCGACGAAGACAACGAACCTGATGTTCCCTTTACAACAGAACATTTAACACCCTTATTGGCCAAACATAAAGGCAATAACCTGTTCATTACGCAGGGCTTTATTTGCAGAAACAGCTTTGGAGAAGTAGATAACCTGCGCCGTGGAGGCAGCGATTACACCGCATCTTTATTAGGTGCCGCTATTATGGCCGAAGAGGTACAGATCTGGACCGATATTGATGGAATGCACAATAACGACCCTCGCATAGTAAAAGGAACCAAACCCATTTCGCATTTGTCGTTTGACGAAGCCGCCGAGCTGGCTTATTTCGGTGCCAAAATTTTGCATCCGCAATCGGTTTTCCCTGCTCAGAAATATAAGATTCCCGTTCGTTTGTTAAATACCATGGAGCCTAAGGCTACAGGAACGGTAATTAGCACCGAGAGCGAAAAAGGAAAGATCAAATCGATTGCCGCCAAAGATGGCATTACGGCGATCAAGATCCAGTCGAGCCGCATGTTGTTGGCCTATGGTTTCTTAAGAAGGATTTTTGAAATCTTCGAGCGCTACAAAACACCGATCGATATGATTACCACTTCGGAGGTTGCCGTATCATTAACCATCGATTTTACCGATAACCTGGATGAAATTGTAAAAGAACTGAATTCTTTTGGCAGCGTAGAAATTGATAAAGACCAAACCATTGTTTGTGTGGTAGGCGATTTTGGTGCAGAGAAGCATGGCTATGCCGCCAAGGTATTGGATTCGATCAAGCACATTCCGGTAAGGATGATTTCTTACGGTGGCAGTGCCTATAACATTTCTTTATTGGTAGGTACCGAAAACAAAACCGAAGCCCTAAGAAGTTTGCACGATCGCATTTTCGAATAATTGATTACTTGAAAAGGTAATAAACAAAAATAATAAACAACAAAAGCAGTATAGAGAGTCGAACTCTTCTTTCAAATTCGCGTCGGGTAATGTTTTTTACTCTGTAGTCGAGGTAATTGATGGCATAAATGCCAGCTAGGAAGATCAGGAAGACTGTTAATAGAAATTTCAACGATGATGTTTTCCGATAAAGATATAGCACATTTTTCTAATTTAGAAACCCCGTTTTATTATTACGACCTTAATTTGCTTCAAAGCACTTTAAAGGCTTGTGCAGCAGCAGCGAAACCTTATCAGTTTCATGTACATTATGCCATGAAGGCCAATTTTAATCCGAAGGTATTGGCTAAAATTGAGCAGGCAGGCTTTGGTGCCGATTGCGTAAGTGGCGGCGAAGTGAAAAAGGCTTTGGAAGTAGGCTTTGCAAAAGAAAAGGTGGTGTTTGCAGGTGTCGGAAAATCAGACAAAGAAATTAACGAGGCTTTAGACCAGGATATTTTCTGTTTCAACGTCGAGTCTATCCAAGAACTGGAGGTTATTAACCAGTTGGCAGAGAAAAAGCAGAAAAAAGCCAAAGTGGCCATTCGGATCAATCCCAATGTTGATGCGCATACCCATGCCAATATCACTACCGGATTAGATGAGAATAAATTCGGTATCAATTCTTGGGATATGCCGGCCTGTGCCGCTATCTTGAACATTTCGGCCAATTTAGAGTTTGTGGGAATCCATTTCCATATCGGTTCGCAAATCACCAATTTAGACGTGTATAAGAACCTTTGTACCCGTGTAAACGAGTTTGCAGCATGGTTCGAAGATCATGGCTTTAAAGTAACTGTATTGAATGTTGGCGGTGGCTTGGGTATCGATTACTACAATCCAGATCAGCAGATCCCTGATTTTGAAGCCTATTTCAAGATATTCTCAGATTTCTTGGACGTAAAACCTTACCAAGAAGTACATTTTGAATTGGGCAGGGCATTGGTAGGACAGAGCGCATCGCTAATTTCGAGAGTGCTTTACGTGAAGAACGGCAAGAAAAAGAACTTTATCGTACTAGATGCAGGTATGACAGAATTGATGCGTCCGGCATTGTACCAGGCTTATCATAAAATCGAGAATATCAGTAAACAGTTTGCAGTGAGCGGTTCACAGACACCAAACGCAGAACACCAAACGCCAAGCCTAGTGAAATACGATGTAGTGGGACCGATTTGCGAAAGCACCGATTGTTTTGGCAAGGAAGTAGAACTGCCTGAAAGCTTTAGGAACGATTTGATTGCCATTAGAAGTACAGGCGCTTATGGCGAAGTAATGGCTTCGCACTATAACCTGCGCGATGCAATCGTAACTATTGTTGCAGAATAAAACCGTACACAATGAAGAGCTTATTTGTTGTTTTACTGATTTCGATTTCCCTGCAGTTAAATGCACAGCAATTAAGTGATGGTCCATATGTATTTTATTCGAACAACAAACCTGTAGCCAAGAGATTGGTGGATGGCGTCTTAAAAACCGATACGCTCAAACAAGCTGTTCCATTTGTTGTTGATGTTCCAAATCATCCCGAATGGAGCTTTAAAGTAAAGCTCAAAAAGAGTATAGCCGTTGAAAAACCGGAATCGGCTCAGCCTAAAAAGATTTTGTTCCTTTCTGATATTGAAGGCGAATTTGCAGCGCTTCGCTTGTTGTTGATCGGCAATAAGGTAATTGACAGCAACTATAATTGGATTTATGGCAAAGGCCAATTGGTTATCTGTGGCGATTTGTTCGACAGGGGCGAAGATGTGGTTCCTGTTTTATGGCTGCTGTATAAACTGGAAGAGGATGCCAAGGCCAAAGGTGGCTATGTACATACCATTTTGGGCAACCATGATATGATGAACCTGAGTGGTGATTACAGATATGTGCGGCCAAAATATTTAGCCGAAGCAAAAGGCCTGGGATTAAGCTACGACCAGCTCTATACTCCAGATACCGAATTGGGACGTTGGTTGCTCAGCAAAAATATAATCGAAAAAATAGGCGATAACCTTTGTTTGCATGGCGGCGTATCGCCAGACATCAACAAAAGCGGACTTTCTTTAACAGAAATCAATACCAGGTTTAGACCATACTATACCAATTATGGAAAAACCAAAGAGATGACCGATCAAAGCCTGGTTTCGTTTTTGAAAAACGGTACAAGCCTTTTTTGGTATAGGGGTTATTTTAGCGAGCCAAAAGCCACACAAAGCGATGTTGAAGAAACATTAAAGCTGTTTAAGGTAAAACGCATCATCGTAGGGCATACCATTACCAAAGAAAACATCTCGTTTTATTATGATCAAAAGGTAATTGGAATAGATGTAAACCAACATGCCGGCGATCATCGAGGTGCCTTATATGAAAATAATACCTGGTATAAAGTAGACGGACAGGGCAATCAAATTAAATTGTAGCGAAACCAAGCTTCATAGTTGATTAACAGTTCAATTTGTCATTCAGAGTGCAACGAGGAATCTAACTCGAGGATAGACACTTCACTTTGTTCTGGATAACAAACTTCGTTTTTATCAGGAGCCTTTGCCCTAAGCTCTTCCACCTTTAACCTCTATTTCTTCTTCGATCCAATAAAAACAATAACACCAGCAATGAGTACCAATCCGCCAACATAAGGAGGCCAATCCACTGTTTTTTGTTTGTCGGCCGAGATTTGGATGGGGCCAGCATCAACTACTTTTTCTTTTTTGGTGTAGGTAAAGCCGGTCCACACCAGCATTACAATGCCTACAATCATCAAAATAATACCTATTGTACGTCCCATATGTTTTAGAATTTAATTGTTGTATTAACAGATGGGCGGGCTTATGGTTTGCTGCTAAAAAGAGTAGCCAATTGCGAAGCTTGCGGAAAAATGAGAAAAATCGGCTTGATAAGTTGTACTGAAACCTTTGTAAGCAAAAAAATAGGTAAACTGAAAACTGCCGCGATCAAGTCTTGAATCGTCCAGAAATTCATATTTCTTTATGTCACTATCAAAACTCTTGTTAAAATTAGGGTGTCCACCAACAAACAGTTTGAATGCATGTTTAAAGTACTTATTTCTTCGATGATGAAATATAATTTCTGAAGAAATTCCAGTAGTCCAAACAGCTTTACTATTAGAAACGAGCAATCGTTTATAGGTTAAATCTCCATATAATTGTTTTCTAAATTCTGAATAGTTGCCAAATTCCCTGGTTAATGCATTTTCCCAATTAATAATCCTATAATCAGTATTGCCTCTGCTAGAAGTAAATTGATAACCTATTGACGAATTAATACCAATGCCTGAAGCTGTTTTATCAAAGGCATCTAAATAAACAATCTCATTTTTAGGGTCGTTTACTGGGGAATGGTCTTTACTTACCTTTCCATAATAGCTAAATAGCCCATAAGAAAAATTAATATTTTTATAGGTATGCCCGCGATTTATATTGAGGTAGCCTAATGTAACTGTTCCTTCGTCAGAGATGCCATCTGAGCCCACTATGCCAGAACTTATGGTAATATTAGATCTTACACTGTCCGCAACCATAGGTTTTTGCTTATAGGTCATGTCATTTCCAATACTTGCAGGAATAAGGTAACGAGTGCATGAACTTAAAAAAATAGGGACTAAACATAAAAAGAGAGCGTAATTATTTTTCATGAGAGCAACAATTTATTTCCTATTTGTACAAATGTATTAGTGCCAATGTTAAGATAGCATTAATTTGTTCGATAGGCAGGTCTTTGGTAGGGTCAATGGGCAGAACTTTCATCTTTGCTCTATTTTCTTGTATCAGGGATGGATGGTTAATCTGTTTGCCATCTACAAAGCCAATATAAGGCCAACCAGATTTCTTGTCTATCCTGGTATAGCAGAGCATTTTGCCACGGTAATAAAAGAAGGGAAAATTGAATTTCCATTCTTTGGTAATTTCAGGATCATGACCGGCAATTATATCCCTCAAAGCCAGTAAACAACTTCTTAAAGGCTCTTCTTTGCTAAGGTAATAATTGTCGAGCATGCTGGTCATTTTTGGTTACTCTACTTCAAAAAAGTCGGCCAAGCCACCTAAGAAATACTCTTCGATACCTTCGGTAAAATCTTCAAAATCTTCGTCAGGAATATTGGTTTGCCTAAACTCTAACGAAGTTCCATTTCCGTCAGGGTGAAGCTTGATGGTCACGATAGACGGTTCTCCATCGCCAAAATACCATTGCTGTACAATTTTCTTGTTTGGTTCAAACTCCAGGTTTTTGCCTACAATATCTCCTTCCCAGAAAGAAAATTCAGTATCAGGCGATTCGGTAAATTCTACCTCTGCGCCAGTCCACAACTGGATGCTCTGCGCTTTGGTCAAGGCTAAATAAACTTCATCTGGAGGTGCAGGTAGGGGCAGGTATTTTTTATAGTCTTTCATTATTCTCTTGTTGTGTTTGTTCGTTGATGTCTTGTATGCTTTGTCCTTCTGAATTTGGCATTGGCACATTAATATTACGAGATAAATCCATAATTAGTGCATTTCGCCAATCTTTTGCTGGATAGGTAAAGACAAAGGTTTGTTTCACTCTTTCTGATTTCAGAAAATAAATAGTCCAAATAACGGAAACTGCGATATCAAAAAATAATCTGGCAGTATTGGAGCTGTTCATGTCCAAGTCTGTATTTGCATTGATTAAGGCAACCATTCCGAGGTCGATAATGCTAACGATCAGGTAGCCAAGTCTAAAATAGATATAGAACATTGGCAGGCTTTTCCTTCGTTTAATAAATAGGATGACAAGCAAAATACTACATACGTAGATGAAAATATTTGCAATTCCCTCAAATATATAGGTAGATTTCAAAAGTAAACGACCAATGCCCGTTGCATTATTCGCTTGATCCCAGCTGGCCTGATCAAATATTGGAGAATTGATGATCGTATACATCATCATCAACGGTGTTAGGCAAGCGCCAATCAAAAGCAGGATCAGCCATCCGCCAATGGGTAAAGCCGTCTTGATTTGATCAAGGTCATAGTTTTCTTTTCTATGATACAGAAAAATACAAAAAGCGGTCGCTATGATGAAAGTAAAAACACCGATGGCGATCATCAGTTCATTTTTTGGTGTAATACTGTCGTCTACGCTATCAGATCCCCAATAAACATTATAAGCCAAATAGTCTAGGATATTCTTTCTGTCTTTTATATATTTTGAAAGATCTTCGGGAGCAATCTCGTCACTTAGATTGGCATATTTATAATCTAGAGTTAGCGTATCTGCGCTATGTTTCACGCTGTAATTAAAAGTATAATTGGCTGTGCTGATATCAATGTTTTTCTCTTTGATGTTCCAGCCTTCGGGTACGGCCACCTTAACCGTTTGATGGATATCAACAGGATATTTTAAAGCCATTGGACAAGGCCTGCCTTTGTTGATCTTTCTCAATTCAGAAGCAATCAGTTCACTGTAAAAAACAGCATTGTAACGGTTTGCAATCGAATCGTCTTTTTCCCAAAGGTCTTTTATCTCGTATTTTTCGATCAGTGTAACTACATTGTTTTTCTGATCGTCTTTGATTTCAATATTATTGACCTTGGCAATTCCCGGATAAAACTTAGTATAATACTCTAAATAACTTTTTTCCAGTTCCTCCATACCCGATGAATTGATTTGGCCTCTTATATCATCTGCATAGTTGGCTGTGTACGTTGAGGTAATATCTAAAACAGACTTGTTACCAAGCAAGGTATCGGCCAATTTGATGATGGAGATAGAGCTTAGCTTACCTGTTGGATTCGACTTTGCGAGTTCCAATTTGTCATTGCCTGGCTTAACCACCAGTGCGTTGGTGGTATAAGGAAAGTAATTGTCTTTAATTGGGCCGCGCTGGCCAGAAATGGTAGGATCTATCCAGATTTTTTTTCCTTCAAATTCAACCACCACAACAGCATGGTTAAATGCACCTGGGGTAGGTAGCAATTCATTGGTTTTGTATCCTAGATATGTATTTAAGTAAACAGGGAAAGCACTGATGCCATTGGCCTTTAGAAGGTTGACCAATAAAACAGATTTATCTTTGCAGTCTCCGTAACGTTGCTTCAATACTTTTTCTGGCGAATTTGGCCGATGGGAATACTCGCCCATTTCAATACCCATGTAGCGTACCTCGTCTTGTACAAATCTGGTAGCCAATTCTAAATAATTTGTTGTGTTTCCTTTGGCTTTGTCCTTCAGCTCTTTTACCTTTCCATTAAAGGTAATAGCTTTACTCAGGTCATAGTTGTTGATTTGCAGACCCCAGTCTACGATTTCTTTCCAGCTTTTGTATTCGCTTACCTGAACTCGGGCCAAAGGATCATACCAACTTGGTTCATAATCTTCATTATTGATGACTTTGGTAAGCTGACTTTGCCATTCGTAAATCTTTAGGTCGCCACGGTCTTTTGTTTTTTGCGCAGTTACATTATTGAAGCTTTTGAAGCACAACTGTCTGTCTTTCTTTGCTATAATATTGGCATAAACATTAACAATCTTACTGCCTCCCTCAAGGTAAAGTGTATTGTTATAGCTGTTGCTGAAAATGGGGTTTCTGCCTTGGATGGTATAGGCATATTCAATACGATCGCCCTTCCTTACATCGTCAAGAATTAGATAGGCATCGTACGTGCCGCTATAAATAAATCGAGAGAGCTCCTTTTCGTTTTGGAGAACTTTAAAAGCACTTGCATTGAGCTTGTCGATTGCTTGATTGTTGCGCCAAATAATGACCTTGTTAAAGACAAGCTTTTGATAAGAAGGATCGTAGGTTACAGAAATTTCTGAACCATTTTGCACGCCGTTATCCGATGCAATTTCTCTTCTTACATGCGAATAGGATTCATGAGTCTCAATATTGTTTTGCAGCTCATAAAGAGAAATATAATAACCGTCTTGAATGTCCCTGTCGGCCAGTTTTTGATCGGTTATCGTAATTTTTTCTAGCCAGGCAGGTTCTTTTCTGTCAACAGCAAAATTTTTCTTTTGTGCAAAGGCTAGAAGATTTGTAAAAAGTAATAAAAATACGAATAGGGATTTTTGAGGCGTTAATTTGTGCATTAGTGATAATAATATTTAGCGTTTCTTATTTAAAAGCATTTAGACCAGTTACGTCCATGCCAGTAATCAACAAATGCACATCGTGCGTGCCCTCGTAGGTTACTACAGATTCGAGGTTCATCATGTGGCGCATGATCGAATATTCGCCGGTAATGCCCATTCCGCCCAGCATTTGACGGGCGTTTCTGGCAATGTCCAAGGCAATTTCTACGCTGTTGCGTTTAGCCATCGAAATCTGCTCAGAACTAGCTCTGTTTTCACTTTTAAGCGTGCCTAATCGCCATACCAGCAATTGGCCTTTGGTAATTTCGGTAATCATTTCGGCCAATTTCTTTTGCTGCAATTGGAAGCCACCGATGGGTTTGCCAAATTGGATACGCTCTTTTGAATAGCGCAAAGCAGTATCATAGCAGTCCATCGCTGCACCCAAAGCACCCCAGGCAATACCATAGCGGGCTTGGTTTAAGCAACCTAAGGGACCTTTAAGTCCTTTTATATCTGGAAATACGTTTTCTTTGGGAACTTTTACGTTATCGAATACCAATTCGCCGGTGGCCGAAGCCCTTAAGCTCCATTTTCCATGGGTTTCTGGTGTAGTAAAGCCTTCCATGCCGCGCTCCAAAACCATTCCTCGTATTTTACCTTCTTCATCTTTTGCCCAAACTACAGCGATATCCGCAAAAGGGGCATTTGAAATCCACATCTTGGCACCATTCAATAAGTAGTGGTCGCCTTTGTCTTTAATGTTGCTCACCATGCCACCCGGATTTGAACCGAAATCTGGTTCCGTTAATCCAAAACAGCCCATTAATTCGCCAGTAGCCAATTTGGGCAGGTATTTTTTGCGTTGTTCTTCTGTGCCATAGGCATAAATAGGATACATGACCAAAGAACCCTGAACCGAAGCTGTAGAACGGATACCCGAATCGCCACGTTCAATTTCTTGCATGATAATGCCGTACGCCGTGTAATCTAATCCGGCACCGCCGTACTCAACAGGAATAGTTGGTCCAAAAGCACCGATCTCGCCAAGCCCTTTAATCAAGTGTTTGGGAAATTCTGCACGCTGTGCAAAATCTTCAATGATGGGGCTTACTTCTTTCTTTACCCAATCTCTTACCGTAGAACGGATAAGCAAATGTTCTTCAGATAAAAGTTCGTCCAATTGATAATAATCTGGGGCTTCGTAGAGGTCTTTTTTGGCTGATTTATTCATGTTTTACACTATATTTGGTTATACGATGTGATCAAACCAAAGGTAATAATTTAAAGAATGAGTAGTTAAAACCGTTCAAAAAATTAATTTTGCCGAAGATTTATCGCTTTAAATCATTTAAACCTAATGTTTGTACAAACTGTAGCCTTAAGAGACGTTAAATTTTATGCTTTTCACGGATTTTATCCCGAAGAACAGCTGACCGGAAATCATTTTTTGGTAGATGTTGAAGCCACTTTTATCCCTCAGAAAGGCGATACAGAAGACCTTTCGCTTACTGTAAATTACGAAGTGGTCAATGCCGTAATGAGGCAGGAGATGGAGCGTACGCAAAAACTGTTAGAAACCGTAGTTAAAAATATCATTGCTTCCTTAATTGAAACTTATCCCTTTCTGCAGACCTTAACGGTAGGAATCAGGAAACTGCATCCGCCAATGCCAGGAGAAATAGGCCATTCGTTTGTTCAGTTAAGTTATACTTCCCCAAATTAAAATGGAATACACCAAAATTACCAGTGCAATTTTAGCAGCCATTGAAGAAGCTGTTGGCGCAGCAAATGTTTTTGTTGATGACGAATCGCTGCAGAATTATGCGCATGATGAAACCGAAGACCTCCGCTATTTTCCAGAAGTAGTGGTGAAACCTAAAGATACGGCTGGTGTTTCGGCTTTGCTTAAATTGTGCAACCAGTATCACGTACCAGTAACTCCGAGGGGCGGAGGTACCGGGTTAAGTGGCGCAGCCTTGCCAGTTCATGGCGGGGTACTCTTGTCTATGGAGCGCTTCAAATCGATTATCGATATTGATACGGAAAACCTGCAGGCTACGGTAGAACCAGGCGTTATTACAGAAGTGTTTATGAGCGCCGTGGCCGAGAAAGGTTTGCTTTATCCGGTAGATCCCAGCAGCAAAGGCTCTTGCTTTATTGGGGGCAATGTAGCCCATGGTTCTGGTGGACCAAGGGTGGTTAAATATGGTACGATTAGAGAGTATATATTAAACCTGGAAGTGGTTTTAGCCAATGGCGATGTCATTTGGACAGGTGCCAACACGCTTAAATATGCTTCGGGCTATAACCTGACGCAATTGTTGATCGGCTCTGAAGGTACCTTGGGCGTAGTCACCAAAATTGTAACCAAGCTCATTCCCGCAAGCACGCAGAGTGTGTTGATGTTAGGTTCATTTACCACTAACGAATCGGCTTGCGCTGCTGTTTCTGCCATATTCAGGGCTGGAATTACACCATCGGCATTGGAGTTTATGGAACGAAAAGGAGTGGAATGGGTAATTCAGTTTGATGATATCAAGTTTGACCTCAAAGATAATGCGAATGCTTTTTTGATGATCGAATTTGATGGAGACGATTTAGATACCATCTTTGCAGCCTGCGAAAAAGTAAATATGGTACTCGAAGAATATGGTTGTACCGAAGTGCTTTTTGCAGATACCGCCCAGCAGAAAGAAGAGCTGTGGCGTATGCGCAGAACCATGGCCGAATCGGTTAAATCGAATTCTGTTTACAAGGAAGAAGATACGGTAGTGCCAAGGGCGGCCTTGCCAAAACTGATTAATGGCATTAAGGAAATTGGCGCCAAATATGGTTTCGAAAGTGTTTGTTATGGCCATGCAGGCGATGGCAACCTGCACATCAATATCATTAAAGCTGGCATGAGCGATGAAGATTGGAAATATAAGCTCAAAGACGGCATTGTGGAGATTTTTGAACTGACTACAGCTTTGGGTGGCACCATTTCTGGCGAGCACGGCATTGGCTTGGTGCAGAAAGACTATATGCCGATCAAATACAGCGAAATCCATCTCAACCTGATGCGCAACATCAAAAAGGTGTTTGATCCAAATGGTATCTTAAATCCTGGCAAGATCACACCCTAGTGCTTTGTCATCCTGAGCTTGTTGAAGGATTTTTTTGAGTTCTGGTCTTCGACAGGTTCAGATTGACATTAGACAGCGGTCAACTGCTCAAATTCTATCATTTTGTTTCTTTCCTTATCGGGAATAACCGTAGGGCTTTTGGTGGTGTAATCAAAGGTCACACATACGGTTTTTCCTTTGCTACACGGCACTTCTTTTCCGTTTACCGTTTTAACGATCAGGTATTCGAGATCGAAGCTTTTATTGCCAATTCTCGAAGTACGAACGTACATGCTGATCTTATCTTCTAAAAATATCGGTGCAATATAATCGATTGATGCTTGGCCTATCACTACACCGGTAGTCCGCCAATCCCAGTTAATGGCATGTTTCCAGTATTTGGTGCGCCCAATTTCCATGTAGGTGAAATAGATGGCATTGTTTACATGGCCCATCGCATCTATATCGGCAAAGCGGAGTTCGATGTTCGTTTTATACTTGAAACTGTCGAGATTACCGAGTTTATCTGACTTTTTGTCTTGTTGTTTTTCTTTTTTGCGCCAAAATGTCTTAAAAAACATAAATAAATGGTTTGGAATAGGGTTTGAATAAGGACAATTATAATTTGAAAAAAATAAAATAAACGGAGGAATATAAAATGACTTTAGTAAAATTCAACAACAAAACCAGAAACACAGCACCTTACTTTAACAATGTTTTCGATTCATTGTTTAGCGATGCCTTAAATAAAAACTATGGCGTAAACAAAGTGCCTCATGTAAACATTTACGAAGGTACAAACGAATACAAAATTGAGTTGGCTGCTCCAGGCTTGAAAAAAGAAGATTTTAAAATCGACTTGAAAAAAGATAACCTTTCTGTTTGGGTAGAAAAAAAAACAGAAAACACAGATGTACAAAAAGATTTTACACGCAAAGAATTTGAGTATAGCTCATTTGCCAGATCGTTTGTATTGCCAGAAGGCGTAGATGCAGATCAAATCACTGCAGCTTATACCGATGGAATTTTAACCATCACCATTGGTAAAAAAGACGAGGCTAAATTGGCACATAAAGAGATTGTAGTTTCATAATACAATAGTTTGATTTTGAGTTTAAGGTTGATAAGGGCACACCGGATGGTGCTGCCCTTATCTTTTTTATAACATTTCGTCATTCCCTCGCAGTAAAGATTTGCTGATGAAAACCTCTAACTGGAAACTGTAAAATTAAAACTGTTAACTGAACGGGCTATTTAGAACAGTTATTAGTTGATTCTCGCCATATTTTCTTATATTTTTGCGGCATGGAAAGAGAAATCCTTGATACCAAGCGTAAAGCCTTAAAAATAAACCTCGACGAAAAAATTTATGGCACGTTTGCTGAGATAGGAGCTGGGCAGGAGGTAGCCCGGAATTTTTTTACTGCTGGAGCTGCATCGGGTACAGTAGCCAAAACTATGTCGGCTTACGACATGACTTTTAGTGATGCCATTTATGGCGCAGAGCCATCGGGCCGCTATGTAAGCCAAAACAGGCTGTTGCGTATGCTCGACCATGAGTTTGGCTTGTTAAACGAACGTCTTTCTGGTGTGAAATACGAATCGCGTACTTTCTTCGCCTTTGCCAATACCGTAACTACCTTAAACTTTAAGCGTACCAATGAGCCTCATGGCTGGATCGGAATTCAGTTCCAAACCGAGCCGGGTGGTTTGCCAAATGAGATATTTTTTCACGTACGTTTGCTCGATACCGATGTAAATATGCAGCAAAGGGTATTGGGCATCATTGGCGTAAATTTGGTGTTTGCTGCTTTTTACCTCTATCAAGATCCTAAAATGATGATCGAATCGTTGGCCGATAACCTAACCGTTGGCTCTGTAGAGATCGACCTGATTTCGGTAAAAGGACCAGCCTTTGGTGAAGTCAATAACATTTTGTTGAATCTCTACCTGATCATGAAAGACTTTTCTGCTGCCGCTATTTTCGATGCAGAGGGCCATCCACGCCAGGCAAAAGATCTTCTTTACAAAAAGGACATCATGATTTTGCGTACCAAATATGGTCAGAAATCTAATCCAAACTTTAATCTCTTTAACAAGGCTACCGAACAGTTTACCCGTACCAATGGAGTAGAGCCGGGCAATTTGAGCGTATTGATTGAAGTTTTGCTCACCAATGTACTTACCGATGAGCAGGAAACCCCTGATGATATCGATTTGGAATCTGTAGCCAAACGTGCCGAAGACATGTGCAACACCGGCAACTTGGTGATCGTGTCTAATTTTACCCGCCACAACAGATTGGCCAAGTATTTAGATCGTTGCCGACCAAAAAGCGTTGGAATTTCTACCAATATCAATAACCTGAAATTCGTGTTCAATTCGACCAATTTCGGCGAGAATTATTCTAGCCAGCTCTTGGCTTATGTGAGTGATATGTTTACCAAGAATGTAAAGCTTTTTGCCTATCCGTTTATGGACAAAAAGAGCAATAAGGTAATTACCACATCGAATATGCCAGTAACGCCAGAAGCAAAGCCATTATTCGATTTCTTGTTGGTAAACGGTTACATTACCGATATCAAAGACTATAGCGAAGAGGACGTGAAGACGGCTTAATCAAATTTTTATTGATCTTTATAAGGGTTAGTTTTCAATAAATTCAAAATGGCTTCTCTCAATAAGTTAATTTTTCTTTAAAGATATTTCGAGAGGAACATATCCATTGAATTTACCAATATACTTAACATCAGATCCAGAAACTTTAGTAATTTGAAAAGTATGAGAATACTTATCAGCAGGATCAGAAATAGCAAAATAAATCTCACCATTTTCACCAGGTGAGCTAAACTGAATTTTGTATTCACCTGATAAAGGTATAAAATCAGAGAAGGCGCTGTCAAGAGAAACCGTTGTTATTTTTAGTTTCATAGTGGTGTTCACAAAAGATATTAGTCCACTAACGTTTGCTCCAGATAAATTTATAAATTTAACTTCATATTGTTTTAGGAAAAAAGCATTTTTGTACTTGAGACCTTCTTTACTGTGCTCTAATTCATTTTGACTTCTTTTGTTCTCATTTTTTACATTCTTAAGTTCGGAATTAATGTCGTTAAATTTATTTACTAGTTCGTTGTATTTAGATATTGCTTCAGAAACGTTAAGTTTTAGCTGATCATTTTCAACTTGTATTTCAGTTTGGGTGTTATAAAAAGTAGTGAGCTGAACCACTTTTTCTCTCAGTTGCCCTTCTAGCTCTTGGTGTCTAGCAATTGAAACATAACCTTTATCAACAGATTTCTTTAATATGGCGGCATCAAGTTCGATATTCCTATTAGCATGAAACTTTTTTATTTCATTTCGTATAAAAGGATAGATGAACGTATAGGAAACTGAAAAACAAAATGGCAAAAGGAAACTGTCATAAAAATTAAGATAGCCATTAAAGGCATCAATGTATGAGGCTTGCAGATCCCTATATAAGTCATCTTGCTTGTAGAAAAACAGGGTGATTGGAATTTTCCAGTTCAATAAAAGCCAAGAAATAATGAATGATCCAAACAATGGGCTTGAAACCCTTTCTTTCAGTTCGGAAAAGAAATCTTTAATTGTTTCCATCTTTTGAGAGGTTAAAGTCAAATTTAAGTATTTTTTGCTGGTTTTGTTTGATACTAAAGATTATACAGAAGAGGACGTATAAATGCTTAATCAAAATTTTTATTGCTAGCTTAAATAGGATATTGTATTTTAGTGAAATGAGACTAAATCGATTTATCTTGACGCTTTTTATGGCGGTTCCATTGTTTGCCAATGCCCAGACTTCTGGCAATCCATTGTTTCCAGGTTGGTATGCCGATCCTGAGGCCATTATTTTTGGCAAAACCTATTGGATTTATCCTACCTATTCGGCCAAATATAGGGAACAGGTGTTTATGGATGCCTTTTCTTCCAAAGACCTGATCACTTGGACCAAGCACCCGAGGATTATTGATACAGCTTCCATTAAATGGGCTAACAAAGCGATGTGGGCACCATCTATTACCCAAAAAGACGGCAAATATTACTTGTTTTTTGGAGCCAATGATATCCAAAGCGACAAAGAAATAGGCGGCATTGGGGTAGCGGTGGCCGATAAGCCTGAGGGACCGTTTAAAGATCACTTGGGGAAGCCTTTAGTGGATAAATTTTATAACAAGGCACAGCCGATTGACCAGTTTGTATTTAAAGATAAGGATAGCCAATATTACCTGATTTATGGTGGCTGGTCGCATTGCAACATTGCCAAGCTGAATAATGATTTTACAGGCTTTGTGCCTTTTAGTGATGGCACTACATTTAAAGAAATTACACCAGAAGGTTATACAGAAGGCCCTTTCATGTTCATCAGAAATGGCAAATACTATTTCATGTGGTCTGAAGGAGGCTGGACCGGTCCCGATTATTATGTGGCCTATGCCGTGGCCGATTCGCCTTTAGGTCCGTTTAAGCGCATTGGCAGGATATTGAAGCAGGATCCGACTATAGCTACAGGCGCTGGCCATCATTCGGTTATCCACGACGAGAAGAAAGATTTATATTACATCGTTTACCACAGGAGGCCATTGGGCGAAACAGATGGTAATCATCGCGCAACTTGCATAGACTTGATGACCTTTGATAAAGATGGATTGATCAATCCGGTTAAGATTACCAAAGAAGGGGTGAAGAAGAATAAGTTATAAATGTAAGATGTAAAAGGGAAGCTGTAAGGCTCTCGGTTTCATCATTGCGAAGAACGATTGATGGAGCAATCTTTTATCGGAAAGCTAATGGATGGAGAATTGCTTAATTGTTGAACTGTTTAATCGATGAATTGCCAATTTTCCATCTTACCTTTTCCATCTACCATCTTACCTCCCATAAATATCCGGTATCACAATAGCCATTTGCCTTTCTACATTTTCTATGGCCTTAAAGCCGAATTGCTCGTAAAGTCCATGCGCATCTAAGGTGGTTAAATGGTAGCGCCTCAAGCCTTGCAGGTCTGGATGGAACATCATCAGCGACATTAGTTTTTTAGACAATCCTAAGCCTCTAAAATCGTTTTTAACATACACATCGCACAAATAGGCATAAGTTGCCTTATCGGTTATCCAGCGCGAAAAAGCTACCTGTTCGCCATCTTTGTAAATGCCAAAGCAAAGCGAGTTTTCGATTGATCTTTGTACGGTTTCGAAAGGAATGTTTTTGGCCCAATACGATTCTTCGCTCAGGTACTGGTGCACGGCTTTTACATCAACCAGATTCCTGTCGTCAGAAAAAATAAAGCCATTTTCTTGGATTTCCATGTTTGAGAAGGTGGAAGGTTAAAGGGATGAAGGTGAAATGGGGAATAGGAAATAAAGAATAAGTAAATCAGGGAATAGCTCTTTTAACTAAAAACGTATAACCTACAACTCATAACACACCACTCAATTAATTCCTCATATTAATAAACTGCAAGGGCTGTCCGAAGTCTTCGCCACGGCACAAAGAGATTACTTTTTGCAAATCGTCAATGTTTTTGCCCTGTACGCGAACCTGGTCGTCCATCATCGAAGCCTGTACTTTTAGCTTGCTGTCTTTGATTTTGGCTACGATTTTCTTGGCGGCTTCCTTATCTATCCCTTCTTTAATCTGCAGTTCTTTTCTAATCATATTGCCCGAAGCGATGTGTTCTTTTCCAAAATCCAAACTTTTAGGGTCTAAATTTTGTTTCATCATGCGAGAGATGATCGAATCGGTGATGGCTTTCAAACGCATATCATCTTCGGTTACGATGGTGATCTGATTGGTTTTTTTATCCAAATCAATCGTGCTTTTCGAACCATTGAAATCGTAACGGTTTAAGATCTCCTTTTTAGCATTGTTGACGGCGTTATCGAGAGTTTGCGCATCTACTTTGCTTACAATATCAAAACTGGGCATAGGGTTAGCTTTAGTTAAAGAAATTAGTTAGATTTAATACAAAAAATATTGCCTACAAAAAACGCTAAAAAATAAATGAAACCATCATGATTTTGCAATTAAAATCTAAAACGTTAAATGTCGAGATTTCATTACCCTCAAATTAAACTGTTTCCGATTGATCGGCAACATTCACTGATAAAGATAAAAACAAAAAAACTTCAATAATTAAAAAGCAAATGAAAACCAATAAAACTAAAGCCAAGAAAAAAACGGCTAAAAAAGTCGTTAAAAAGCAAATAGAACAAAGCCTAACCGAAAAATTTTTAGAAGCAGTTAAAGGGTTGGGCCACAATGCCGAACTCATAGCCGATGATATTGCCAAGGCAAGCAAAGTAGCGGCCAGAAAGCTTTCGAAAAAATTCAAGGAAGTAAAAGAGGCGGTAGAAAACAAAATAGAAGACCTTAAAACCCCTAACGAACCTGTTGCACCTGTTAAAACTGTGAAAAAGGCGGTAAGCAAAACTGTTAAAAAAGCATCTAAACCGGTTAAAAAAGCAGTAAGCAAAGCGGCGCCTGCTGTAAGTAGCGTTAAAGTTGCTACAATAGCAAGCGAGCAAAAAGTAGCCTCGGTAATGAAAAAGGCACCAGCGAAGAAAGCTCCAGTAAAAACCGCTGCTAGCCAAGCTGCAACTCAACCAAAAGTTATGGAAAAGAAACCAACAGCCAATTCGGCTCAAGAAACCAAAAAAGCAGTGGTAAAAGCAGTAACCAATAATCCTGTAAAGAAAGTGGCCACAAAAGCTATCCCTCCAAAGACAAATACAACGACCAAAAAATAGCCTTGGTTAAAATTCTTGGAGAGATTAGTTTATAATTAACACTAACTTAACACTGAAATTCGCAGATTTGGAAATCCGCCGATCAAATCTGCGGATTTTTTTGATTTGACTACATGGCTAAAAAAAAGCTTCCATTTTTAAATAGAGAAATCAGTTGGCTATATTTTAATGAAAGGGTATTGCAGGAGGCTGCCGATGAGACAGTTCCTTTAATTGAACGCATTAAATTCTTGTCTATCTTCTCTTCGAACCTGGAAGAGTTTTACCGTGTGAGGGTAGCCACCCTAAGTCGTTTGGTAAACCTGAACGAAAAGGCGAAGGCTTTGTTGGGCTTCAATCCCAAAAAGGTGCTTAACGAGATCAAAAATATTGTAGTAAAGCACGAACGCAGGTTTGAGGCTTTATTTCAGGCTACCTTGATCAACGAACTGGCCCAAAACCGTATTTTCATTTTAAACGATACCCAGCTGAACGTGGCCAGGGGCGAGTTTGTGCGAAACCATTTTAGAGACAAGATTTTATCTAACCTGGTTCCGATCATGATCGATTTGGATGATCCTTTTCCGGAGCTCAAAGACCGTTACCTCTATTTTTTTGTAAGGCTGAAGAAAAAAGGAGCCAAAAAAGGTGAAAAATACGCCTTGATTGAACTGCCTGAGAACCTGCCCCGCTTTTTGGTGCTGCCAGAAACCAATGGACTCAAGTTTATCATCTTGGCAGAAGATATCATCAAATACTGCTTGGATGATATTTTCTATGTGTTCAATTATAACCAATTAGAGGCTTTTTCGATTCAATTGACTCGAGATGCCGAATTGGATATCGACAAAAATATCAGCGACAAATTTATCGAAGAACTGAAAAGCAGTTTGGATAAACGCAAAAAAGGCAAGCCGATGCGTTTGCTTTACGATGCCGAAATGCCTTTCGAAATGCTGAGCGTTTTGGTCAACAAAATGAAAATAGAGGCCGAAGGATTGATCCCTGGCAACCGTTACCATCGTTTTGGCGACTTTATCGCTTTCCCTAACGTAGGTTCCAGTGATTTGGAGTATCCGCCAGTTGCTCCATTAAAGGTTCATGGCCTGCACCGCACCGAGAGTATTTTCAACAAGTTAGCCACAAGAGATTATGTGGTAAACCTTCCATACCAATCTTACGATTACATCATTTTATTCTTAAGAGAGGCAGCCATCGATCCAAAGGTAACCGAAATCAATATTACGCTTTACCGCCTAGCCGAGAATTCTAAGGTGATCAATGCCTTAATCAACGCCGCCAAAAACGGCAAAAAAGTAAACTGCTTGGTTGAGCTCAAGGCCAGGTTTGATGAAAAGGCCAATATTTTTTGGACCAACCGCTTAATGGAAGAAGGCGTAAACGTAAATTATGGCCTAACCGATTATAAGGTACACTCTAAAATTTGCCTGGTGAAGCGAATGGAAAAAGGCAAGGCGATGTACTATGCGAATTTGGCTACTGGTAACTTTAACGAGAAAACGGCCCGCATCTATTGCGATCACAGCATATTTACCGCCAAAAAGGAAATTACTTTAGATCTGCTCAAACTATTTAATGCCTTAAACAAGCGAACGGTAGCAAAAGATTTTAAGCACCTCATTGTATCGCCATTGGATTCGAGGGACAAGATTTATACGCTGATCAACCGCGAAATGAGATTTGCCAAGGCAGGTAAGCCAGCTTATATGATCTTAAAGGTGAACAGTTTGGCTGATGAAGGCATCGTGCAAAAACTATATGATGCCAGCAACGCCGGAGTTCAGATCAGGCTCATTGTGCGTGGCATTTGTTGCCTCGTGCCGGGTATGCCTGGTTTTAGCGAAAACATTACGGTAATCAGTATTATCGATAAGTTTCTGGAACATGCACGGGTATTTATTTTTGGCAATAATGGCAAGGAAGAAATGTTTCTTTCTTCGGCCGATTTAATGAGCCGAAACTTTGAACATCGGGTAGAAGTAGGTTTTCCAGTGCTCGATGAACAAGTGAAGCAGGAAATCAGGGATATCATCGAATTTCAGTTGCAAGACAACGTCAAAGCCCGCGACATTACCAAATTAAACAATAACAAATACCATAAAAACCGCTTGGGTACCAAAATAAGGGCTCAGGTGCAGACTTATAACTACCTCAAAAACAAACACCAATAATCCATGCTAAGATACGCCGCCATAGATATAGGTTCGAATGCCGTTAGATTGCTCATTGCCGATATTACCCAGAACGAAAACGGGTACGGATTTAAGAAGAATACCTTGGTAAGGGTGCCGCTGCGCTTAGGTGATGATGCATTTTTGGATCATCAGATCTCTCCAAAAAAGATCGACGACCTGATCAAAACCATGAGCGCCTTTAAAAACCTGATGGACGTTTATCACGTATCGAAATATCTGGCTTGCGCTACTTCTGCCATGCGAGAAGCAGAAAATGGAGAGGAAATCATCAAAACCATCAAAGCAAAAACAGATATCGATTTAGAGATTATTGAAGGCCAACGCGAAGCCAATATCATCTATTCGAACCATATTGAGCAGAACCTGGATAGCAAAAAGAACTATCTGTACATTGATGTGGGCGGTGGCAGCACCGAACTATCGGTATTTGTAAACAAACAGCCACAGGCTTCTAAATCGTTCAATATTGGTACTATCCGCATTTTGGATAACCAAGATAAAGACGAAACCTGGGACGAAATGAAAGACTGGGTAAAATCGAATACCAAAGATTTGAAAAACTTGGCTGGAATTGGTACAGGTGGCAACATCAACAAGCTTTTCCGCATGTCGGGAGAAAAAGAAGATATGCCCTTGACGTTTCTGAAGCTCAAAACCATGTACAATGAGCTGAATGCCTATTCGCTCAAGGAAAGGATCACTTTGCTCAAGCTGAACCAAGATAGGGCAGACGTAATTATTCCTGCCTGCGAAATTTACCTCACCTTAATGAAGTGGACAGGAATTAAACAGGTTTATGTGCCTAAAGTAGGTATGGTAGATGGAATTATCAATTTGCTGATCGAAGAGAATTTGGAGGTTTAACTTATCGAATTGTCATCCCTGACCTGATTCGTGAGCTCACTCGCGGTGTGAACTGAATCAAGAGCATTGCTATAGGTTTTGAAAAACTATGGCAGAGGTCGTCGGCAGTTGTAGCCCTTTTTTCCGCTTTACTTCATTGCATTCCGTGTTCGCTGCAATAAGGTTTATTTGACAAAGCCAGTACGGCATGGCTTAACAAGAACTGAAAACTGTGAACTGCAAACTGAAAACTGAAAACTGAGAACTGAAGTTGGTCTTGCGAAGTTTTTAAACGGTATAGCCCTCAACTTTGCTATTGAAAACAATATAATTAAAAGTTAAATCTCGTAAGTGTTAGCGCATTTATCTCAAGGCATATTGCTTCGTCCCTCGCAATGACGATTACTTTTGTTCGACAATCATTCTAAAAGTCAGGTTAATCCTTGCTTTGCTGACTAATTTAGTTGGAGGCAAGCGGTGCAACCAATGGGTTTGGGTCGTATCTTTCATCACCAATAAGCTTCCGTTTTCTAATGACAAAGAAATCATTTCCTTGCTTTTCTTGTGTTTGAAAGCAAATTTTCGCTCTGCACCAAAACTTAATGAAGCAATTGCCCCATCTTTTTTCAGATCCTTTTCCGCATCGCTATGCCAAGCCATCCCTTCGTCGCCATTGTGGTAAAGGTTTAGCAAACAGGAATTGAATCGTTCACCCGATTTTTCTTCGGCCAATGCCTTTAGCTCGAGTAGGGCTGGTGTCCAGGGCAATGCCTGCTTGGTGACATTAGAATAGGTATATTCGAAGGTTTCATCGCCATACCAAGCCACTTTGCGTTTGGTTAAAATGTGTTTGCCATAAATGACCGCCTCATCGTTTTTCCATTCGATGCTTTGCAGCAAAGTTTGGAAATACTCATTCGCTTTTTGTGGAGATAAAATCCGGCCGTAGTAGTTTACGGTACCATCTTTCGGCAGCAGGTTTTTGATTGTATCGGTTGCTGTGCTAAACAAGTCCATTTTTCCAGTTTTTATAGGCCAGAGAGAGGCAGTGCCCACAAGGGCGATAACCCAAATTTACGGCTTCTTCTGTAGATTTAAAGAAAATACGGTTTTGGTTTTCTTGAAAAGAACGTCATCCCAGACTTGATCCGGGATCTATTGAGCAGGTTTCTATATTCCTCCCCCTGCCCCTTTAAAGGGGGACAAATTTTAACATTGACTAACTCAAGGCATCATGAAAAATAATACCCAAAGTATGTCTTTCTCCATCATGCACTTCGCTTACGCCATGGCGCATTGCAGTGCGGTAATAGCCTTTTGTGCCTTTGGTTGGTCTGAAATTGGTAGTGAAAGCTAAAATATCACCTTTTTTTGGTTTGAGTACAATGGCTTTAGACTGCGCTCTTAAATTTTGCTGGGTCAATACAAATTCTCCACCAGTATAATCTTGTTCAGGTTCGTTTAGAAACAGTAGGATCTGGATAGGAAAAAACGTATCTCCGTAAAGGTCTTGATGTAAAGTATTGAAGCCGCCTTTTACATATTTTAAAATCAGTACTGTAGCTTTATCCTGCTCGTTTTCATGACAGAGCTTTAGGAAATCCTCATGTTGAGCCGGATAATTAACGGCAATATTCAGGGCTCGCATCCAATTATTGGCGGTAGGGGCTAGCAACTGATAGAAATGTGTCCTGAGGATTTGGATAGGTTCTGGCAAGGGATAGTCAAAGTATTTGTATTCGCCCAAGCCAAAACGGTAACGCTCCATAACCACGGTTTTTCGGTAGTGCTCTTTTTTGGGGTATAAAGCAATTAAATCTTCACACATTTTAGCCGATAAAAGCGCTGGCATCAGGGCATAGCCCCGTTCGTTCATATCTTCGTTCAGCTTTGCGGTGTTGATATGAGCCAGTTTTTCTTGTAAATCTCGCATGTTAAATTGCCGGATCGATTTGAGCAGCTTCCCAGCCCAACATGGCTGTTTTTCTAACCTGTCCCCAGTGATATTGTCCGAAATTGCCCGATGACTGGATCACCCTGTGGCAAGGGATGAGGAAGGCAATCGGGTTGTCGCCAACTGCAGAGCCAACAGCCCTTGAGGCATTCGGATTGCCCAATGCTTTTGCAATGTTGCCATAAGTAGTAAACTGGCCCATTGGTACCTTGAGTAAGGTTTCCCATACTTTTAGCTGAAAGGGCGTTCCCTTTAAATGGAGCTTAATAGTGGCGGGCTCGTTCCAGTTTTGATCGAAAATGGCCAAAGCTTCTTCTTGGAGCTGATCTTTTTTCAGCTGGTAACTGGCCAGTGGAAATTGTTTTTTCAATTCGTTAAAAGCTACGTCCTCCTCATCGGCAAATGCCATATAACAAACGCCTTTTGCTGTAGAGGCAATAAGCAACTGGCCAAAAGGGGTTTGAGAAAAGCTGTAATTGATCGTCAGGTTTTCGCCGCCGTTTTTAAATTCGCCCGGTGTCATACCTTCAACATTTACAAATAGGTCATGAAGCCTTCCTGTACCCGATAAGCCAGTTTGAAAGGCAGCATCGAATAAAGTAGATTGCTGGTCTTTCAGCATATTTTTGGCATAATTAAGGCTGAGGTATTGCAAGAATTTTTTCGGACTTACACCAGCCCACTCGCTAAACAAACGCTGAAAGTGGAAAGGACTGAGGTTTACCTTCTCAGCCACTTCATCTAAGTCTGGTTGCGATTTAAAATTTTCTTTCAGGTAGCTGATCGCTTCGGCAATGCGGTAATAATTGATGTTGTTTTGCGTATTCATCTCTCTCATTTTTTTGATAATCAAAGATACCTCGACCGCCCCTGCGATAAAACCCGAAACTTGCGGACTTGCTCAAAGCGTACCGTAAAAATACCCAGAAAAATTGTGTTTTATACGTTTGCCCTGCCACAATTTATGGCATACCTTTATCATTAAACCTATTAATTATTTTTTTAAATAGTTTTATCTTAGCTATTACTATTAATGCTCAGTTATGGAAACCTTGTTCCAATCTAATTTCATCACCATTGATTACAGCCAACAATTAAACGCACTGGTTTCTACTTGGTACCATACCGCAAATGCCGAAGATTATGTTGCCGGAATAAAGGCGTTTAAAAATGAGTTCGACAAGTTGATAGACGTAAACACTTTATGGAATAACATTGATTTTAAGTATGATATTCCCGACGAACTGAAATTATGGACAGATCGTTTTATCAATGCGGCGGCGGTTGACCAAGGCTTTAACAAAAAAATGGCCCTGATTGTTGGCAATGACGTGCTCCCTGCACTAAGTGTGATAGATATCATTCAAAACAGCGAAGTTGTATTTCAGAACAGGTTTTTTTCCAATGAGAACCAAGCCATAGATTGGATCAGTAAAAAGGAAGAAAGGGTTCAGGTTGCTGCAACCGAACCTGAGTGGAAAGTAAATTTGCTCGATAATCAAAAAGCATTGATCAGTTTGGAAGTAGATTCGAATGATTTGGCCATCTACCTGAAACAGATCAACCAACTGATTAAGGATAGAAGATTTATCGTTGAACAACGAAACCGGTTTCAGCGGCTAACCGCAAGAGAACGGCATATACTTTCGCTGATTTTAAAGGGAAACAGTAACGAAGAGATTGCCGAAATGCTCTATCTATCATGCTATACGGTGAAAACCCATCGTAAAAATATCAATCAAAAGCTACAGTGCAAGGCCATGGCCGATCTTTTACTGTACCGGCTTTTCTTATAAAATACAAACTAGTTTGTATTTTATTTTGCGCTCATGCAGCATAGTTTTGATTAAGTATTTATAATGCTTAGCACCCATGAAAAAGATAATTTTTCTAGTATTGGCTTTATTGGCCACAGCTTTTGCCTATGCCCAAAACTGCCCTCAAGGAACAGTTCAATTTGCGTTTACACCAGCACAAAATGTGCAGGTAGTGGCTTGTAAGCAAAACGAAGTTAGCCTAGGCAAGCAAAGCGTGTTTTGGGGTGTAAAAAACCTGACTAACGATAAGCTTTATGTAAAGTTTGTTAAAGTGGTAACCACTACCTGTGGCAAAGTGATGCGTTCTAATGGCGATACTTATCTCAAACCGGGCGAATTTGTTGGCGGAACTACCTTTTCAGGCGAAATTACCTTCGAAACGCAGGTGTGGAAAGAAGATTGCAACGAAGCTAAAAACCGTATCCAATCTATTGCTTATGAAGGTTTAACGGTCCGAAATATTACCGAAGAAGAGCGCAAGAAAGAACAGCAACGCGTGGCTGCTAGTCCTAAGGTTAGTCAGCCTACTACAACTACGGTTCCGAAAACAACCAGCAATCAGCCTGTGCCTACAAGCAATGCACCTAGGCCACAAGAACCTCTACGCCAACAACAACCGTCGCCACAGCAAATTCAGCAGCAGCAACAACGCCAACAATTGGTACAGCAGCAGTTGAATTTATTGAACCAAAAAAGTCAGGCACAAGCAAATGTGGCAAATGCCTTGCTGGGTGGTCTTGCTTCAATCTTAAATGGCAGTCAGATTAGAAATGCCAAAAGAAATATAGCAGATGACAATGACAAGCGAGATCAACAATTTGAGCGGCTCAAAAGTCAATTGGAAGAAGGAAACGGGCATTTGATTGCCTGTAGCAGCTGTGATGGCGAAGGCTACACCGAATGTGGCAGCTGTGGAGGCGAGGGAGAAAAAAAATGTTCAAGCTGTTATGGCAAAGGAGGAGAAACCTGTACGGTTTGCAAGGGTTCTGGGAAAGGCGCATTTAACATGGCTTGTACCTATTGTTTTGGCAAAGGAACCAAAGACTGCCTGATCTGTAGCAATAGCGGCAAAGAATTATGTACTGCCTGCAACGGACTGGGCAAAAGGTTTTGCACTTCCTGCAGGGGAACTGGACAGGTATTTGAACGCGAATATGGCCAGCCTAGCGAACCTGCGCCAGCTTATCAACCTTCGCCTGCTGCACCCACAGTTAATTACAGTGCCCCTGTTGCAAGAGTAGTGCCTTTTGAAACACAGACTTTTAGCCTAGACTATAAACAAGATTGGCTCAAAAAGAAATGGAACGAAGAAAACCATTACATCACCAACATCATCGTGAAAGATGGAAATTATTCTTTGGTGATGTCTACCAATACCACTTACAATGGACAGATCTATAGAACCAAGAAACCTTTTCCGGCAGATACCCTTAAAAAATATTGGGCCCAAGGTTATCAGGTCACGGATATTGCCGGCGATTTAACCAATGGCTGGCGGATAGTGATGTCTAAAGGTGCTGTTTACACCGCACAGTCGTATAAATTGGCAACCGAGATACCAGAAGCTTATATCAAAGCCGAGTGGGACAAAAACTATAGGATTACTACGGTCTCGTCGAATAAAAACGGTACTTGGGCTGTTATCATGTCTGCAGGATCGACTTTAACCGCACAATCCTACAAATATGAGCCTTCCTTGCCAACCGCTTACATCAAGGAGTATTGGGACAAGAACTATTACATTACCGGCACTGCCGTAAATAAAGGGATATGGTTAATGGTGATGTCGCAAACCCCGCTATACAAAAGCCAGACTTATCATATTAGTGATGCTTTCCCGACGGCTTGGGTTAAGGAATATTGGGACAAAGGTTACCGGATTACCACGTTGTCTGAATCGGGGAAATGGTTTGTGGTGATGTCGTTATTTAATTAAGCTAAATTTTAAGATGATGAATAGGAAAAAGATTTTATTGTTGTTATTGGTAATCATTGCCATTTCCTGCAAAAAAGATGGCAACACGGAAGAAGAGCAGGCTGAAGCCACGGATCCGATGATCTCATTTTATAATACCGATGCCGCGGTGGCCTTGCCGGTTAAGGTATATATAGACAACGAATACGTCGGCAACAGCAATTCGGTTTACATGCCGCAACATATTCCGGAATGTGGCAAAATGGACATCAATTTTAAAACCGCTGCAGGCAACCATACTTTTGCCTTGGTAGCCAACGATGGCTATTTTACCACGGGCACTTTTAAGGCTGCAGCGAATAACTGCTTAAAGATCGAATATCGTGGCAGCAATTTTACCAGCATCAATTATGGAACGAAAAATGGGACACTGACCATTATGAGCGGTATTTTGAATGCCAATCCGATTGATGTGTGGATCGATAATAGCTTGGTGGGGAGGCTGCAGACTGCCACAATTACCTATCGCTGTGGGGAAAACAGATCGGGATCGCTGATCAGCATTCAATTGGCGCCGGGTACGCATACCTATAAAGCAGTAGAGAGTGGTACAAATAGAACATGGTCTGGTAGCCGCAACATTATAGCCAACGCCTGCCAGCCCTTGTCTTTTGGTTTATAAATCCAATAGGCTGGTCGCAGCTTTGTCTACAAACCAGTCTAAATTTCCACTTAGGGGATTAATCAACTGCGAAGGGTAAAGCTCATAGTTTTTTTCGCCATTCCCTAATACATGGCTCAAAGCGTTAGCCTTATTCTCTCCAAAGGTGAGGAAGGCTACATGTTTAGCCTGGTTAATTAACGGAGCGGTTAAGCTTACACGATAGGTATCTAATTTTTCAACAAAGACAGCAGCTACGGTTTGCTCTTGGTTATTTACCAAATCGGTATGCGGAAAGATGGATGCGGTATGTGCATCATCGCCCATGCCCAACAAAATCAGGTCGAAAACAATTTCCTGACCTCCAAAATGCTCCTCTAAAGCTTTTTTATAAGCTTGAGCGGCTTCGGCTGGTGCTAGGGTAGTATCTACATAAAAAATATGCGATGCAGGCGTTTGCAGGTTGTCGAACAGATTTTCTTTGGCCATTAAACCATTGTAATCTTTGTGAGTGGGCAATACCGTTCTTTCGTCGCCGAAAAAGAAATAAACCTTGGTCCAGTCAATCTGCGCTTTGTAAGTGGTAGAAAGTGCCTGATATAAGGCTTTAGGCGAATTGCCACCGGTAAGCACAAAATCAAACCTGCCTTTTGCTGCAATGGCTTCATTGGCAATTTTGATGATATAGCTGGCCAGCTTTTCGGTGATCTCGGCAGTGGTATCGTAAATGTGTAGGTTCATTTTATGCGAGTTTAACGTCATGCTGAACTAGGTTCAGCAACTCATTCTAAATGAGATCCCGGATCAAGTCCGGGATGACGCGTAAATTTTATGGCAATGACTTTATGTTTTTATTCTTTTTCTTTGATCGGTAGGGTAAACCAATGGAAGCCATCTCTGGCGATTAGCGCTTCTGCTTCTTCCGGACCCCAGCTGTCGGCAGCGTAGTTAGGGAAGTTTAACGAAGTTTTGTTTTCCCACGTATGGATAATTGGCATTACCAATTCCCAAGCGGCTTCTACCTGGTCGCCACGCATGAACAAAGTCTGATCGCCTTCCATGGCATCTAACAATAAGGTTTCGTAGGCTTCTGGGGTATCGGTATCATAAGTTCCTTTGTAATCGAACACCATATCAACCGGGTTCAATACCATATCAACTCCTGGTCTCTTGGCCTGTACCTGTAAACGGATGCTCATTTCTGGCTGCAAGCTGATGATCAAGCGGTTTTGTTGCCAAATTTCGGCTACGTTTGATGAAAAGATATGGTGAGGCACATCTTTAAACTGAATGGTAATGAGCGAAGAAGTTTGGTTAAGGCGTTTTCCGGTTCTTAAGTAGAAAGGAACACCTTGCCAGCGCCAATTGTCGATGTGGAATTTTATAGCGGCAAAAGTTTCGGTATTCGAATGTGGATCAACTCCATTTTCGTGACGATAGCTAGGTACTTCTTTACCAGCTACCCAGCCCTTGCCATATTGGCCGCGAACCGAGTTATAGCTCACTTCTTCAGGCTTAAATGGACGCATTGCCCTTAGCACTTCAACCTTTCTATCCCTAATCTCGTCTGCATCGAAAGAAATAGGCGCTTCCATGCCCACCAAGCACAATAATTGCAACAAGTGGTTTTGGATCATATCCCTCAACGCACCAGAGCCTTCATAATAGCCACCGCGATCGCCCACACCCAATTGCTCGGTTACCGAGATCTGCACATGATCGATGTAGTTTCTGTTCCACAAAGGCTCGAAAAGTGAATTGGCAAAACGGAAAGCCATCATGTTCTGTACGGTTTCCTTGCCCAGGTAATGGTCAATCCTGTAGATCTGTTTTTCGGTAAAGATGCCGTCTAACAATAAATTAAGCTCTTTCGCAGTTTCTAAATCGTGTCCAAAAGGCTTCTCAATTACGATACGGCTGTTGTTTTCGTCGCCGGTTAATTTGTATTTCTTTAAACATTCGGCAATTAGCGGGAAGAAATTTGGCGCTACAGCCAAGTAATAAATCACCTGGGTATCTTCACCAAATTCTGCTTTGTATTTTTCGATGTTTTCTTTCAGGTCTTCAAAAGTTTTTTGCGAAGTGATATCAATTGGGCAATAATGGATATTTACACCAAATTTCTCCCATTTATCGGCTTTTACCTTGCCGTTTCTCGAAAACTCGTTGATGCTCTCGAGCAATTCCTGCTGATATTTCTCATCAGTAAATTCCGTTCTTCCAGTTCCAATGATGGAGAACTTTTCTGGCATATAACCCTCTGTATACAAGTTGTATAGGGCAGGAGCCAGTTTGCGTTTGTTTAAGTCGCCAGTACCACCAAATATGATAAAAATGGTTGGTCTGAGATTACTTGCTTTTTTCATCGCTTTAAATATGTCTTCAGTGGTGATGAATCTGCCATGATTTTACGTATTTCGTTGTTTATGGTAAATCTTGGCGATTTCATCGTATTATTGTTGTATGAAGCCTGAGGGATGTATCTTCAATGCTCCATTGGCTGTTCTGTTATGCGTTTTTTTGGTTCCAGTCTGCGTGAAAAATACCATCGCTGTCAATTCTTTCGAAAGTATGTGCACCAAAGAAATCACGTTGCGCCTGCGTTAGATTTGAAGGCATCCTTCCGGTTTTCAAGGTGTCGAAATAAGTCAATGCCGAAGCAAATGCCGGAATAGCCACGCCAGCCTCAATAGCCGAACTTACTACCGTTCTGGTTCCTTTCAGGCTTTGTTTCAGTTTCTGTTGGATGGCCAAATCGGCATACAAATGAGAAAGTTCAGGATTTTTGCTGTAGGCTTGATAGATGTCTTCCAAAAACTCGGCCCTAATGATACAGCCACCGCGCCATATTTTGGCAATCTCGGCTAGGTTCAGCTCATATTTGTATTCTACAGAAGCCTGGGTCAGCAAATGCATGCCTTGTGCATAAGCCGCTACCATGGCAAAATAAAAAGCTTCTTCCAAATCGGCAATAAAATCTTTGGCTGCTTTCATTGGCGTAGATGTACCAAAAGCCTCGCCTAATTCTACACGCAGTTTTTTCAATTTAGAAAGGTTCCTGGTCGAAACAGCTGCATCAATGGTAGGGATGGGTACTTCCACATCCATGGCCACTTGCGAAGTCCATTTGCCGGTTCCTTTAGATTTGGCTTCGTCTTTGATTTCATCAACCAATAAATTGCCTGTTTTTACGTCTTTAAACAAGAACACATCTTTGGTAATCTCCATCAAAAACGATTGCAGACGGCCCTTGTTCCAATCATCAAATACCTTTTGGATTTGTTGATTGTCATAGTTCAAGCCGTTTTTCAATATTTCATAAGTCTCAGCCAATAGCTCCATAATGGCATATTCGATACCATTATGTGTCATTTTAACGAAGTGGCCCGATGCACCTGGGCCAATGTAGGTTACGCAAGGATCACCGTTTACTTTTGCCGAAACGGCTTCCAGCATTTTCTTCACAACGGCATAGGCTTGCTTATCGCCACCTGGCATTAAGCTAGGTCCGAATCTCGCACCTTCTTCGCCACCAGAAATTCCCATTCCAAAAAAGTGGATGCCTTTATCCTTTAACTCCAACGATCTTCTGCTAGTATCCGTAAAGTGTGAGTTACCGCTGTCTATAATGATATCGCCTTTATCCAAAAGGGGCTCTAACTCTAAAATCACACTGTCTACAATGGCGCCAGCTGGTACCAAAAGAATTACTGTACGTGGACTTTGCAGGCTTTGTACGAATTCCTTAATGTCTGAAAAGCCTTTAAGCTGGTGGTCTTTGCCTTCTTCCTCAAAGATCTGAAGCATTTTTTCGCTTTTGTCATATCCGGTTACTGCAAAGCCGTTATCGGCCATATTCAAGAGCAAATTACGTCCCATGGTGCCTAAGCCAACCATACCGAAAGCGTAGGGTGCTTTATTGTCGTTATTCATGTGTGGATTGATTTATACTTTCTAAAATTGTTTTACTTTGTTCGAAGCCTTCGTGTACAAAGGCGTTGATGCCCATTTGCTTGGCAATGGCTACGTGAATGGCCCTGTCGTCGAAATAAAGGCAGTGTTCTGGTGCCACATGGGCGATGCCCAAGGCCAGTCTAAATATGCATGGATCAGGTTTAGAAACACCTACTTCGCAGGAGGAAATAAAGGCATCAAAACATTGGTCTAATCCAAATTGGTCAATGCGGTAGTCGTTAAATTCCTTGCCTTCGTTGTTCACGGCAAAGATCCTGATCTGTGTTTTTTTCTTCCATTCAATTAACCAAGGGAGGAAATGGGGCAGTTGGGTAGATTTAGAGAACATAAACTCCCTAAAATCAGCCTTTTCAAAAGAACGGGGCTTGTTAAAAATAACCGATTCTAAATATTGGTCCAGGCTTAGCTTTCCGTTTTCGAACAGCGGGAAAGCTACGGCATGGTCTTTTTCAAATTGGATGGGTTCTAAACCGAAACGATCAGCCGCTTCCATTCTGGCTTTATGGTTCCAGCCATCGCTCAACAGCACGCCTCCGATATCCAAGAAGAGCAGCTTAATATCCTTCATTATTTTTCTTCTGGGTAAGTAGTATACACATGGTATTTTTCTTTGGCCTGCCATAATTTGGCGCCACCTTTGATACCATCTTTGTTAGAAACGAGTTTAATGTTATTGTCTAAATCGAAATTAATCTCATTAGAATTGCCACCGCCAATGTAGAGCATGTCGTAATTGAATACGGTTTTATAGGTTTCGATGATGTATTGCAGGCGCTTGTTCCATTTCTTTTTGCCTACTTTTTCAAATCCACGGTCGCCGATGTAATCATCATAATCCTCTTTTTTGTTAATTGGCAGATGCGAAAGCTCCAAATGGGGCAAAAGTTCTCCATCAAACAGCAATGAGGTGCCAAAACCAGTGCCCAAAGTAAATACGATTTCAAATCCTTTGCCACTTACAATACCCAATCCCTGCTGGTCGGCATCGTTGATCAGGCGTACGGGCTTGTTGAACTGGTTGCTTACTCTTTGGGCCAAATCTACATTGGTCCATTGGTTGGGAGCCAAATTTGGTGCTGTTTGTACAACGCCACATTTTACATAGCCCGGAAAACCAATAGATATTTTTGCGAAATCCGACAGGTCTTTGGTTAAAGCTGCAATCGCTTCCAAAACCGCATCTGGCGTAGATTTTTTGGGAGTGGGTTTTTTTTTAAAATCGGTGAGCAATTTTCCCTGTGGACTAAGGATACAAGCCTTAATGTTGGTACCACCTATATCAATAGATAAAATATTGCCTTGAGGTACTTTGTTTTGTAGAGGCATAAGCGCTGCTGATTGATGCGTTTTGATAAAAATTAATTCTTTTATCAGACAAACAAAAATACAACCATTAAGTTAGCTATACCATAATATTTGTGTAATAAGTTGTGGTTAATTATTAACAAAAACTCACAATTGTGGATTAAAGGTAACTTAGCCACCACTGCTTATGGCTCGCCTTGTATTTTCTGAACCAAATGCAGGGTCGATAGAGCGAAGCCACTACCACCAGCCAAATGAGATAGACGATAGGCAGGCTATAGCCAAAATCGAACGGCCTGAACAAAAATGGTATTTGGGGCGTCACGATATCTTTGGTGCCGTAGCCGTTTGCAAAAAAGAAAATGACCAATAAGCCATGGATCACGTAAAAATGCAGTACATAATAGAAAAACGGCACATTGCCGTAAACCATCGTAACGCGGGCAAACCAGTTTTTAAGGTTTTCAATGCCAGACAAGAGCATCAATGCCGGACCTAAAGTCATTCCATAATATTGAAGCGATGGCGGATACTTGCTTACGTTAAGGAATGAAAATACGGTTTGCAACAGGTTGTCGTATTCTTTTCTTGGCGTGGGATTGCCATACCAATTGAAATAGCGAAGCACCAAGAAGGATGCGAAAAGCCCAAGTCCGGTATAAAATAGCAGTCGTTTTCTTCTCTGTGCATCAAATTGCGCATTGTACCATTGGCCAATCGAAAAACCCAAAAACATGGCGCCTGTCCAAGGCAATACAGCATACAATACACCCAAAGTATAGTTTGCACTGATCGGTAAAAACATGCCGTTTGTAGTAAAGAAAGCGGCAAATATGCCTCCGCCCAATGTATTGGTGTTTGGGGTAGCGATATAGTTGAAGATGTTGAGGCCAAAGAAGAGCAATAAGCCAATAACCAGCACTAAGCGATGGGAAATTCGGCTCACAATGCCCAATAAAATCATGCTCCAACCAATGGCCCAAATCACCTGTAAAATAATGACGTTGTACAGCGGGTTAAAGGTCAATCCCAATGTAATGATCACCACCTCTACGATAAGGAGCCAAATGCCTCTTTTGATTAAAAAACTACTGGCTTGTTTAGGATCTTTGTTTTTTGCTGACAGGTAAGCCGATACGCCCGACAGAAAAACAAAGGTAGGGGCGCAGAAATGCGTAATCCAACGGGTGAAAAAAAGAAACAGGTTGGTGGTATCTGGATTCATCGGATCAGTGGTAATACCGCCGATATGAAAAAAATCACGGGTGTGGTCTAATGCCATGATGATCATGACCAAGCCTCTTAAAATATCAATAGATAGGATGCGTTTGGCTGAGTTATCCATTTGATGCAGGGTTAATTTAAATAAAGATAAATTAACCCTGCAATTATCGGATAAATTATCGCGAAAAATTATAAGAACTTACGTCCTTCCCGCTCGAGTTTACATCTTCGTAAGAAATATGCAATTCGTTTTTGTTAATGCTTTTGATTTCAAACTCAATTTCGTTGGGGATCGATAAAATGGTTTTATCGTTGCTTTTGTAAACAGTGTATTGGTAAGTATCCTCGTTGTCTCCCTGTTTTGTAATGAGTTGTGTATCGGTAAAAGTCCAGGTAGCGTCATAAGTATCTTTGTCGCTGCTCAAGAGCTTGCCCTTATCGTCATAACTTTCATTAACGATCTCTTTGATGGTCCATGTTCCTACGATCAGTTTTTCGGGTTTGTTGTTTGATTCTTTCTTGCAGGCAGTAAACAGCACCAGCAATGCCAACAAGGCAAAGTAAAATTTTTTCATTGCTACAGATTTTGAGTTAATTCTGTGTTTGCCTTACCAATATCGATGCCAAAAAGTTGAATTAACTAAAAATTAATATTTAACCTGTAGGAAAGTCGAGCAGTACTTTAGGCGATTTTTTAATCATATTGCCGATCAGCTCGCGGGTTTCTATGTTTTTGAAATAAAGCGGGTTTCCATCTTTGATTTTCTTTTTGATGCAGCAATAGAGGTAAAGGCATTTGATCCAGTTGAGCGCGCTGGCTTTGTCTTTCCAGATTTGTGGGTAGAGCAATACTTCGTTGTTTTCGATACGAACTAGGTTTTTGCCTTCCAGCTCCTTCACATTGGCGATAATTTGAGCAGTTTGCTGGGCAACATTGGTTTTTAAGGCTACTTTTTTATTGGCGTAGAACATGAGGCAATTTAACTAATCGTTAACGGGATTAAAAAGGCAGGCCGCTACGGTTAAGGCAAAGCTGGCTACTACACCTACGGTACGCACACTATTCCACATGTTCCATTTGGCCTCGAACAAGGCTCTTTGGGAGGCCAATTCTTCGGCATTGGCGCTGGCGAGGTTAAATTTGTCCAAGGCATCGTTCAAGGGTACATTGCCAAACATGGTTACGCCAAAAACAGCAACGATATAAAGTAGGCTTGCACTCAGCAGCAACCAAAAGCGGGCAGATAGGGCAGGCGTATAGCTGAAATAGGTACTCAAAGGCAACAAGATAAGCGTGCCCATAAAACTGAAAAAGAAGACGGGGTTGAGGATAGCCCTATTGATGGACTGCATAGCCGATAAATAGCCAAAATCATTTAAAGCGTGTAGGCCTGGATTTACAGAACAAGCGTAGCTGTAAAAAAGTCCGGAAATTAAGCCACAGGCTAGGGTGGTTAATGCCAAAATAAAAATGCTCATGGTCTTTCTCCTCATGTCTGGATCAAACTTATGGAATTTGGAGTAATATTAAAAGTTATCCCTGGCACTGTTGCCTTGTCAATAAGTTTTCCTGCATGGACTCGAACCACAATCTTCTGAACCAAAATCAGACGTGCTGCCATTGCACCACAGGAAAATAAAGTGGAAATAAAAGGACTCGAACCTTTAACCGGTACCGTATAAGAGTACTGCTCTAACCATTGAGCTATATTTCCATGGTTAGCTAAGGAGAGTTCGGGATAGTCCCAAAACAAAAAATCCCCTTAGCGTTATCTAAGAGGATTCTATTGTTTAAATATTTTTATTCAATGCATAGCTATCCCCTCCGATCAATCGGTTGTGGTATCAAGCTTTGTATTGATGTCATTTTCATGGTGCAATGATACGAAAATTCTTTTTGAATAGGAAATATTTTTTGCTGATACGGTTTCATCTTGGGCAAATTCTCTTTGTACCGCAAGAAGCAGTATCGCCCAGGGCGGATTAGGAGCGTGCTGGATGTTCATAATTTTTACATTTGATTTGGAGAGCCTAATTAGAAATATATTTGCGAAACAGCACAGGAAACCAAAATTAAATAGAGTTTTATGAAAGATGGCGTTAAATATACAGTTAGCCTAAGTTTTGGGGAGATTAAGCTACCCCCGTTTCAGGATATTTTGATTTTGGGCAGGGATGGTGCACAAGGACGAATTGGCCTCTCTAGGTCTTTTGAACTGCTCATTCCCAATGGCTTTGAAACCATCACCATAGACGAGGAAAACATAGAAGCCATTTTCGTGAATAGAAAAATCCTGAAGAAATTGCCTGCCGATCGTTTGATCGCCATATTAAAAGAAAAGGTATTTCCATTCGTATCAAAAGAAGAATTGGTAAGGGTCGACTGTAAAATCAACATTTCCCTGAGTAATATTGAGCTAGAATATCGGTCATGACCAGTCAGCTGTTCAGGAAAGAATACAAGACGATCGATGCATATGACGCAACTACAAAGGCGAGGAAGATCGTACAGGAAAGCGGAGCTGTCATTGTAATGGAAGATGGTGAGCCGATAGGTTTACTCTCGGCCGAAGACCTGGCTGCAAAGCGCTACAACCTGGTTATTGATTGTTTATCCGAGAAACCAAAGGTTGAAGTGGAGCAACTGCTTGATGAGGTAATTGACCTCATGAAAAAATCAAAGGTCGATGTATTGCCTGTTTATGATTCCGGAAAATTGATAGGGATCATTCATAAGCACGATATCCTTGAGCATTTTATGGAATCTATTCAAGTCCAAAAAGCTGCTGTGCAGCAAATCGTCCACGATCTGAAAAATCCTATTTCCAATATCAACGGTTTGCACGAATTGCTGGGGCAAAATATTATCAAAGAAGAAAACAAGGCTTTGTTGGCATATTCTCAACAGGCTTGTGATCAAGCTACCGAAATCTTAAATCATATCCTGCTTGCCGAGCGGAACGAGAATAGCAAAAGCAAAATTGAACTCAGCAGTTTTTTGCGCAATTGTTTGGCAGAGATCAAAGGCAATGCTGCATTGAAAAGATTACCTTGGAAGATCATATCCCTCCAGAGCCTTATTTGCTGCTTACCGATCGAAGAAAGCTGGCGCGGGTCATCCATAATCTGTTGTCGAATGCCTTGAAATTTACCGAACAGGGAGGGAATATCCTTTTGTCTTTAGGTATTGCCGACAACCAGTATCAAATTACCATCCAGGATTCGGGCATGGGCATTCCCTTAGCCATTCAGCCCCTAATTTTTAATAAGTTTACCGATGCCAACAGGTTGGGCACCAATGGAGAAAACTCTACGGGCTTGGGTTTGTCCATCACCAAAGAACTCGTTGCCCAATTGGGCGGAAGCATTGCATTTGAGAGTACGGAAAATGTAGGAACTGCTTTTTATTTGAGGTTTGATTTGTAGTTAAAAATAGCTTAAAGAATGGATTGATTTTAACTGCAAGGTTAAGATTATCAACCTTAATAGGATTAAAATTTTGCATTAAAATAGTTTTAAATCATTGTTTTTAACGATTTAAATATTATCTTAGGTTTAGCTCTTGGTTAGATCCCCCTAACAGCAGATTTTGTTAAATCCCCTTAACAAATAGATTGTTCCTTTTCGTTTTCTCAGTATTAACAGCTAAATAATAGTCGCATGAAAAATGTAAAAAGATGCCTGTTTTTTTTATTTTTTGCATTGGCGGTAACAAGAGTTGCTTCCCAAGGCAGAGATAGTCTCAAAGCTTATGACCAATGGAGAAATATGCGGTTAGGCTTGTTCATACACTGGGCCACTTCCAGTGGAAAAGGGTTGAACCCCTCACATTCACATGCGCGTAAAAGCGCGCTAAATGCTCATGGAACAGTACCGGCAGACGAGTATGATGCCTATTATAAAACCTTTAATCCGGTTAAGTACAATCCTGATGAATGGCTGAAACTGGCTTATGCCGCTGGCATGCGTTATACCGTATTTGTAGCTAAACACCATGATGGATTTTGTATGTTTAATACTACAGCCACCGATTACAACATTATGGCCACCCCTTATGCTAAAGATGTATCAAAGCAATTTGCAGAAGCTTGTAGACGCCAGGGCTTGGCCTTGGGCTGGCAGTTTTCAGCCAAGGACTGGAAAAATCCGGATTTCAATACCCGACAGGACAAATACAATCAATACTATATCCACCTCATTGATGAGCTGACCAAAAACTACGGACCAGTGTCTGTGCTTTGGTTTGATGGCATTGAACCCGTACCCTCAGAAAAATGGAAAGAAGCCACCCAAACCATTCCTGGTCTTGTTTATGCCCGAAATCCCAATACCATGTTAGGTATTCATGGTGCTGTAAAAGAAGATTTTTTAAGTTTTGAGTACATGGTTGGCGGATTTGATAGGGTAAAACCTTGGGAAACCTGTGAGGCCATTAATCCCAGTGGATGGGTTTATAACAAACCGATGGAGCCTTTTCCATTCCAAAACATGTTGCGAACCTTGGTATATACCATATCAAGAGACGGAAATTATTTGTTAGATGTCGGCCCCATGGAAACAGGAGAACTTTATCCTCCGGATGCAAAAAGATTGCAAGAATTTGCCGATTGGATGAAAATTAATGGAGAAGCCGTACATGGTACAAGGGGAGGGCCTTATCGCGATGGAGAATGGGGTGGTGCTACCTGTAAAGACAATAATGTTTACCTGTTTGTTTCCGATAAAGTGCAGGGAGAATATTCGTTGCCCTTGCTAAATGCAAAGATCAAGGAAGTAAAACGATTGGACAATGGCAGTATAAAGTGGAAAATAAAGAACAATAAGTTGGTAATTCAGCTCCCTGATTATACTAAAAAAGAACCGACTAATTTTACAGTGGTGAAGTTGATACTCGATAGAGCTGCCTATCCTTTGGCCATTGTTGATGGTCAGCCAAATTTGGCTGAAGAAGCAAAAATTACGCCTTCAAGTATTAGGGATAATGATCTTAAAAAGTATGGAACCCAGCTGTTTTTTGATAACAATGGTCAATCTGCTTGGCAAGACCGCAAAGAAGATATTTTATCTACCTTGTCTTTTGAATGGACTAAACCAGTAACGCTTGGTAGCCTTTCTCTTTCAGAAGCACTTTCTCCTTCAGAAACAACGGGGCTGGTTGAGAGTTGGTGCGATTGGTATGGACTAAAATTAGAGGTTTCGGAAAACAAAAATGGACCTTGGAAAACAATATTAACCCATAACGGCATGCTAGGGTCGCCACCGATAATGACTTTTCCTAAAACAACGACCAGCTACGCACGGATCGAAATTCGCAAAAATCCGGGTAGGCAGTTGAAGATTTCAGAATTAAGGTTTTTTGCACCACTCAAATAGATTTATAGCGTTTTATCTTTCCGAAAGAAAAAGACAGTATAGGCAAATTATAGCATCACAAACATATAAAACTCATATAATTTGCTAAGCGATCCTCCATTCATCGCTATCTGGGCAATTACGGCATCAGTAGTCGAATTAAAATCCTCTGAATGCGAAGCAATTGTAAACTTAAATCCTTTGTCGATGTAAATATGATACAATAAGGCATTGAGCCTCTCTATTTGAGTTGCAGGATTTGCACTAGGCATAGGCAATTGATTTAAATAAGACAACGCTCTTTTCTTCCAATAACTATGCTTGTGCTTTACGCCAGCTATGTAATAAGCCAAGGAAAGAAGGGTATGATGAAAAATAGCTTCATCGGTATTCGGCACTTGCCTGGCTAAATAATGGTCTGTGAAATCTATTGCCGCATACAATATTTTTTCGGCAGCATCCTGGTTTACCCGTTCTTCATAAAAATCGGCAAAGAAATACAGACAATGTGCTATCGCTATCAAATCCTCCTTTGTGGGTTGCTCTTTTTTCAGCAGGCCGTTTTCGCCGTTTAATTGGCGCTCAATCTCATCAATAACAAAAGAAAAACATTCCTCATTAATGATGGCCCGGTAATGATGCAGGCTTCCATTGGCATGTTTCCTCGCCAAGAAGTATAAAAAAATGCCTAACATTCCATCCTTTACAGAAAGGTTGCTTGTTTTTTCGGCAAAAACATATTGGTAAATCTGGTCGTCGAGTTCTTCTAACACCTCATTGGTATCAATCTCCATGAGCTTGTGTTGGGCAATCATTTCAATGCCCCAGCCAATGCCGGCAATGCCCGTGTAAAAGCGCATATCTCGTAAGGTGATCACCTCGTCGCTCATTCGGTCTAACAGAAAATCGATGGTGTTTAAATAATCCTTGTAGCCTGTAACCTCTTGGAGTGCAAATAATTTCAGCACCTCATTAAGGCAGCCATCTAAACCTAATCCTTTAGATTTGAAATTGCTGAGTATCACATCGTTGAGGTGTTGATTATGTATGGTGATTTTCAATGCCTATCGATTAATTGGTGAGGTGAAAACAATTGCCTTCAACTTCTGCATGCGAGTTCGCAAAAGACTCGAGCTGATAAATATGCGTACGGCAAAAAATATCATCCTTTAGCTGTTTGGCCTCATTTGTTGATTTGATCAATTCCTGCTTGTGTAAAAAGAAGGGAAGGGAGTTCATGTTTGGAGCCAACTGGCCTTTTCCTTTGTTCATTTCTAGAAAGTCCGAGTCCAATATCCTTGTAAAACATTCCCTTAATAGCATATCGATTTTTGTCACTTCGCTAAAAGGGCTGATAAAAGCATAGCCCTGCCTGAGGAGCTGGATAGAATCGATGATTTGGTTAAGGGGCACCACGAGATTCAAATCATAAAATGCAACGAACCTGGTTTTTATTTTCAGCATCAGGTAATCTTGCACAATTTTTCGTTCCTGGTCATTATAGCCATCTTCTATAAAAATATAATCACAGTTATTATCTTTTAAGGTAACATAATTCAACGTCTCTTTTGTGCCTGTTTCAACAATCAGTAGGTTGGTATTTAGGTTTTTAAATAGATACCTCACCGCCACCATCAAATTATGCGGCAGCTCTTGTTTTTCGGCATTGTATTCTAAAATAAACGTGACATCATCACAGTTGAATTTTGGTTTGAGGGCCACAATTTGATCAATGGCATCTTTAACCGGATAGCCACAATAGTCTTTGGATAGCAGCTTTAACGATGGATCGTAAAATGGACTGGCTTTAGTGTACCTGTTTTTCTGAAAGTTGCTGAGGTCGTCTTTGGCAACGCCACCCGTATAATGCAATATCTTTTTGTCGAACCATCGGTGTATATTGTTTACGGCCCAGGCAAAATCCAGTTCTTCAGCTATCTCAACCTGATGGCCATCAAGCCAGGCATTCCACAACACAGCCCACATGTCTGCACACCAAGCCTGTATCTTTGGTTTTTTAGACCGCATTTGCTTCGTATCGATATAGTCTTTTTCAGCCATGCTGTAATTGTAGTCCCGCAATACTTGGTACAGGTCTTCCGAATCGTTTTCTATCTTTTCCCAAAACGCTTCTGTAGTATTTTTTAACAGGTATTGTGCGCCTCCAACCTGCTTGTCGTTTGCAATTACTGTCTTGCTATCGATGCCAACCACTTGGCACATTTTAGTTAAAAGCCTTTTAGATGCATTTCTGAGGATGTATTTGCTGTCGAGGTAATTTCTGGTATCAGAAACATACCAGGTGTCAGTTGCGCAAAGCGCATCGAAATTAGGAAGCTCCCTAAAAATGATATCCGAATCGTGATAAAATATAGGCTCTTGACCTAGTTCAGGATATTTCCTTAAATGCTGCCTGATGATATTTGGGCGAAGAGAGGGAATATAGCCCTTTCTGGCCCTCTCGTCGGGGTAAACAAAAAACGAGGCTTCGCTATGTTTTTCGTTAATAAAGTCGACAAAATGCTTGGCAAGGCCATTCTGGCTCTTGTAACCGATAAGAATATGGATCTCACTCGGCTTGATGCCTAAATTTTTAAAATTATGGATTTGCAATTCCAGTTGCCATAAAAAATAAAAATCGTCTGGCTGGGCAGATAAAAAAATCATGAGCTCAAATTTAGATTAATGATGATCAAAGACTATGTAAGCAATTACATAGTCTTTGTTGGGTTTATATACAGCCAACGTCTATTCCGCCTATACACCAAGGGGCACAGGTCTGTATATAAGCTCCAGCGCCCCAGTCAGGCAAGCCCTGACATTGGCAGCCATTGCTGGTGTCTGCACAGTAGCCGGTTTGGAATTCCATGGAGGTGCTGTCTGGGAAGCCGGTGTGACGCGATATCCCACAGGTAGTCCAACAGCCCCAGGCGTCGTTAGTGGTTGTATCGCCACAGCCACCTAAAACATTTCTCAATTGCGCCCTGGTCAAGACTTGCTTCTTGGCAAAATCTTGTGTGGCTAATTTTAGTTTTTTCATACATTAAGGTTTTTTGGTTATTTTTTGCTTGGGCTAAACGCCCAGGTACCTGCATTTTGCAAGTACGAATGTGCTATCGATGATATCTTTTTTTGGCCTCCTTTCCTTAAATAAATAGTTTAGCATTAAATGTTTGATGGGTTTATCTTAAGTTAATAAAGAATAGCCGATAAGAGGCCTGTTCTGCTGGCTAAAGCAAGCGCAAACGTTTGATGGTTCTGTTCTTGTTTAGCTTTAAAAGGATAGGAAATAATCCTATTGCGGGTATAATGAATAAGGATGATAATCAAGCGTTTAAGAAACGAAACGCAAACGATTGCGTGCGTTATTTTAACGTGAAGGCCATTAATTGTAACTAATTGTTAAAACATTTTCGGCTAAACTTTGGTATAGAAAGTCTACAACATTTTTATCGGGTCCGCTTCTTTTCAAATTGCCATGGAAAACATCATCATCCTCAATGCCAGACAAAATAACCTAAAGAATATTTCCTTAAATATTCCTAAAAATAAAATCACCGTATTTACCGGGGTATCGGGTTCCGGAAAATCATCATTGGTATTCGAGACCATAGGCGCAGAAGCACAGCGCCAAATCAACGAAACCCAAAATAGCTTTGTCAGAAATCGTTTGCAACATTATGGCGTACCCGATGTTGATCAGATCAAAAACCTCAACGTACCCATTATCATCAACCAGAAAAGACTGGGCGGCAATGCCCGATCGACGGTTGGAACGGCAACTGATATCTATGCCTCCCTGCGTTTGCTCTACTCTCGGCTAGGCAAACCATTTGTGGGTTATTCCAATGTGTTTTCGTTCAATCATCCACAGGGGATGTGCCCCGAATGCGAGGGGCTGGGTTTTATACAAACCGTAAACCTCGATTTTTTAATAGACAAGGATAAATCGCTGCTGGAAGGCGCCATCAGGTTTCCCACTTTTCAGCCGGGAGGTTGGCGGTTAACGCGATATACCGAATCCGGCTATTTCGACAACGATAAAAAACTCAGGGATTATAGCCAAAAGGATTTGGAAATGCTCTTAAATGCAGAAGAACACAAACCAAAGCATCCCAATAAAGGCTGGGGCAAGACCGTAAAATATGAAGGTATCATCCCAAGAATAGAAAAAGCCTTTCTGAAAAAGGATTCACAAGAAAACCTGAACCGAAAAGATGCTTTAAAAAAAGTAATTACCACCAAAATCTGCCCTTCGTGTCACGGAAAACGATTAAACGATCACATATTGTCATGTAAAATCGAAGGCAAAAACATCGCCGATTGCACCGCGCTGTCTATCGACGAGTTGCTCGAATTTATCCGGTCGATTTCCTCAAACACCTATGAAGTCATCTTAAATGAGCTGACCAAGAAACTGCACAATGTAATTGGCATCGGCCTGCAATACCTAACGCTCGACAGAAGAACAGATACGCTTTCTGGAGGCGAATCGCAACGGATAAAAATGGTAAAGAACTTGGGGAATAGTTTAGTCGACCTGCTTTATATCTTCGACGAACCCAGCATTGGCCTTCACCCAAAGGACTTAGAAAACATTGCATCCATCATTAAACAGATCAGAGACAAGGGAAATACTGTACTGATTGTGGAACATGATCCTGATCTCATCAAAATTGCCGATTGGATAGTAGATATGGGACCGGGTTCAGGAAGAAATGGCGGCGAAATCATTTACGAGGGAAATTGGCAGGGCCTCAAAAAATCGAAGGGAAAGACAGGCCTGTATTTTGCCGAACAACCGAAAATAAAACCAACGCCAAGAAAGGCGGAGGGCTATTTGGAGATCAAGAATGCAACGCTGTTCAACCTGAAGGATATCGATGTTAAAGTGCCGAAAGAGGTCATGACGGTGGTTACCGGTGTTGCCGGATCGGGCAAAAGTACGCTCATCAATAAGGTGCTGCCCAAAATCTATCCAGGTGTGACGGTAATAGACCAATCGTTGTTTGCAGCAAGCGTGCGTTCTAATTTGCTGACTTACCTGCATTTGTCAGATCCGTTAAGAAAGCTCTTTGCCAACAGCAACCGTGTTTCAGAAAAGCTGTTCAGCAGCAATAGCGAAGGAGCCTGCAAAAATTGCAAGGGCCTGGGAGTTCAAAAAATAGACCTGGCTTTTATGGACGACATTGAACAGCCTTGTGAAGTATGCGGCGGGACAGGTTTTGACCCTAAGGTGCTCCGATACACCTACAAGGATAAAAACATTGTAGAAGTGCTGCACATGACCATTGTAGAGGCCGTTGACTTTCTTCCAAAGGAGGTATTTTTCAAAGGTTTTGATCTATTGCTCAAATTGGGCTTGGATTACCTGACTTTAGGGCAACGCTTAGACAGTTTTTCGGGAGGGGAGCGGCAACGCTTAAAACTAACCAAGGAATTAAAAGAAAGCGATCAAATCATCATCCTCGATGAACCCAGTACAGGTTTGCATCCCAGCGATACACAAAAACTGCTCTCTTTCTTAGAAGGTTTGGTAGAGAGAAAAAACACCTTGATTGTGATTGAACATAACTTGGATATCATTGCACAAGCCGATTGGATCATCGATATAGGTCCGGGTGCAGGCAAGTTCGGTGGAAGCGTGATGTTTGAAGGAACCGTACAGGAATTGCTTAAAAGTAAAAAATCATATACTGCGTCATTTCTGAATAAACACCTGGCGCATTAGCCTTGTAGCGAAAAGAGCAAGGCCATTTTGTATTGTACATATTTGTAGCTATTTTAATAAAAAAATACCTATCTAAAATATGCACGAATTATTACCATTTATGCTAGCGCTCGTGGTGGCTATTGTATTGATCGAAATGCTGGCCGATAAATTGCGAGTTGCCTATCCCGTACTCTTAGTCATAGCTGGCCTGCTGATCAGCTTCATTCCCGGACTACCCAGCATTCAGGTCGATCCGGATATGATTTTTTTCATTTTCTTGCCACCATTGCTGTTTGAGGCCTCATGGAGCATTTCTTTTAAGGAAATGAAAAAATGGTGGCGCATCATCGGCAGTTTTGCATTTTTGGTTGTGTTTTTTTCTGCACTTACCGTTGCGCTTTTCGCCAGTTACTATATTCCGGGTATTACCCTAGCCTTGGGTTTTTTGTTGGGTGGCATTGTATCTCCTCCCGATGCGGTGAGCACTGGGGCTATCATGAAATTCGTGAAAATTCCTAAGTCTACATCAGCCGTTTTAGAAGGAGAAAGCCTGCTTAATGATGCCTCTTCGCTGATCATTGTGAGGTTTGCCCTGGTGGCTGTAGGTACGGGACAATTTGTTTTTCAAACGGCCATCATCGATTTTTCTTGGATGATCATTGGGGGTATTGCCATTGGACTTTTGGGTGGCTGGCTATTCGTACAGGCACACAAAAGATTGCCTACCGATGCACCTTCGGATATTGTGTTTACGCTGGTGGAGCCTTACCTGCTTTACTGGATAGCAGAACAAGTGCACAGTTCGGGTGTATTGGCGGTGGTAGCTGGTGGACTGTTTTTATCAACCAGAAGGTTTTCTTTTTTAAGCAGTGCCAGTCGGATAAAGGGTTTCAGTTTTTGGGAAGCATTGATCTTTATTCTCAATGGTATTGTGTTTATGATCATTGGTTTGGCGCTTCCCGAAATTGTAAAGGGATTGCGTGCAGACGGTATACCTTTAAGAAACGCCATTATTTATGGTGGTTTGGTTACGGCTATCCTCATCGCCACCAGGATGATTTCTTCTTATGGAGCATTAATAGCAACATTGATCTTCAGGCCTAGCGTTGCTCCGGGGCAGGGACTTTCCAGACGCAGAAGGTTAGGCATGCCCTTATTGCTGGGTTGGACGGGGATGAGGGGCGTAGTATCGCTCGCTGCTGCACTTTCTATTCCAGTTAGCCTGCCTCATCGTAACCTGATCTTATTTATTACATTTATGGTTATTTTGCTTACGCTTTTAATCCAAGGCCTCACGCTTCCATATTTGATTAAGCGCACCAATCTTTTTAATTACGCCAGGGAATTACCTGAGGAAGAAGCGAAGATAAAGGTGAAAAACCACCTCGTTGTAGAAACCGTACGCCTGTTAAGAGAGAAGCATCAAGAAGGATTGTATCAAGATCCCCATTTGCAGAAAATGATCACGCTTTGGGAAGATAAGATCAACCAACCAGAAAAAATGAAGATGACAGCGGCTGCCAAGCAAAATTATTTGGAACTGTTGGAAAACCAGCGCCAGTTTTTAGCAGGCTTAAAAGTAGACCCAGAATTACATGAGGAATATATCCACTGGCAGATTTACCAGATCGATTTAGAGGAAGAAAGGATCAAGCTTTTATAGAGACTAGCTTGCCAAGTTGATGCTGGCCGTGCTGTTTTTAATATAATTTTTTATCGGAAAATTTGAAATCCTGTATTTTCGGTAAAGGTTTGATCGAAATTTTCTTTTTTCTTTTCTTTAGCGCTTTCTTTGAACCTGATATTCCATCAGTTTCGGTTTTGATTCCCGTAATTAAGTTATATTTAGTTTCCGTAAATATGGTATTCTCATCAATATATCCTTTGGTTGCATTATTCGTTAGCTTAGTTACGTGAATTAATTCAAAATTCCCATTGCGATATTTGAAATCGTAGGTAATATTTCCTCCTTTAATTTCACTCCACATTCTTAATATCCCTTTTTCAATAAAAAAACTTGGAATTTGGTATCCATTAAATTTTCCTTGGTTTTCAATAGGGTACTGCGGCTCGATTATTTTGGTTGAAGATACAGCTAAAGTTAATTTCCCATTTGGTTGGGATAGGAAAATTTGTAATTTGAATGGCCTTGTTTCGTTCACTGTATCCATTTTTACAGTTATTCTATCCATTTTGCCATCATTATTGAGGTCGCCCTTTTCTTCCCTCACCTGATAACTGTAATTGTCTTTATTCTTAATATTTTGAGCGAATAAATTCAGTTGGATCGAAATCAAAATAAAGCATAGGTAGCTAATTCTCATGGTTTTAAATTTTTATTGCTGTTCGTTATAAAATGATCGGTTGATACGCAAGGGCTTTGTCTACAATTTCTTCGGCACTTAAGTGCTCATATTCCAATTCGAATATATAATCGGATGCATTGGGATCGGGAACGTTGGCTAAAAATATGTCCAGCATCTCATCGTTCGCTGCTTCAGTGCTACCTTCGGCATTCATGATCTTTTTTACCAATTCAACCAGCTGTGTCTTATCGAGGTTTGTTTTCATCTTCCTGATCCATTATCAATCAAATATAAGGAAACAGATAAGCATTTGGCTACATCGAATCAGAAAGCAGCTGATTTGCAGGTTATAAAATTGAGCAGCTCCACCAGGTTTTTTGGCTTATTTCAATCATTGCCCTGTACGAATATTAGATTGTTTTTATATCTTCGGTTGCGTACACGTTAACGAATAGACCCCTATATGGAAAGCGAATCAGAACAAGAATTAGTTGGTGTAAAAGAAATTGCCAGAAGGGCTAAAGTTTCAATTGGCACCGTTGATCGGGTAATTCACAATAGGAAAGGTGTTTCCCTGAAGACGAAGGCAAGAATCTTAGCAATCATCGAAGAACTGAACTATCAGCCCAATATCCTTGCCCGAAGACTAGCCTCCAAAAAGATCCTCCACATCGCTGTACTTATTCCAGCCATTTCGCCAGAAACAGGCTACTGGAAAGCACCCTTAAATGGTATTGAAGATGCCGAAGCAGAAATAAGGGCCTATGGTATTGTTATTGACAAGTATTTCTTTGATCAGGATGATAAGCAGACATTTTTAGCCCAGGCAAAGCTGGTGCTAAAAAACAAGATTGATGGAATTTTGATTGCTCCCATGTTTATTGAAGAATCAAAGATTTTGATCGACAAGTGTATCGAGCAACAGATTCCCTATGTTTTTATCAATTCAGACCTTCCGGGTTATAAGAGTTTGTGCTACATTGGACCTGAACTGTTCCATAGTGGAAAATTGGGGGCGCATTTGGTAAACTACCTCTTAAAAGAAGAAGAAAAAGTTTTGATCGTAAACATTGCCAAAGAGGTAGACGGCCTACACCATTTGCTCAGAAAAGAGGAGGGATTTCGCGCTTATTTTAAAGAAAACAGCAAAAGCAATGAGATCATTAAGCTTGATATTAGAGACATCGCCTACGACGCCTTAAAAACGGAGATTGCTGCTGTTTTAAAACAGCATGAAGTAAAAGTTATCTTTGTAACCAATTCAAGGGTATCTTACATTGCCAAATACATTCAGGAATCAAAGATGACTAACATTAAATTGGTAGGTTACGATTTCCTCGAAGAGAACATCAGTTATTTAGAACACAACATCATCGAATTCCTGATCGGCCAAAAGCCAAAGGAGCAAGGCTATAGGGGAGTAATGACTCTGTACAATTACCTGGTGCACGAACAGCTAATAGCTAGTGCATATTATATGCCCATTGATATCATTACCAAAGAAAATTATAGCTTTTACAAGAATTAGAAGGGTTTATTTATTGGAAAATGAAAAAAAATGAAAAAAAACGTGTACGTTAACAATTTATTATTTACATTAGCTTTCAGTAAGTTACAACAACCAAATTATCAACCAACCAAAACCAAACCTGTTATGTCAAAAATCAATTTCTACATCAAGGCCTTAGCGCTGTCGATTGCTTCAAAAAGGTCGATGCTTTTTTTTAGACCAAATTACGTGTACGTAAACGTTTAGCTGTATTCTTTAGCAATACATTTTTATTTGACTTATTCTTCCTCCATTTTAATTTGCGCCACAGGGTGCAGAGGGTAGATTGGTATGGCAATTAAGTCTGGTTTAATTAATAATCGATAACTCATCAAATATGAATAAGAGCACCACAAATTATAAATGGCTGTCCAAATTTATAATCCTCATGTTTACGGTTGTGGCTAATGTTTCGTTCGCTTTGGCGCAAGAAAAAACGGTAACGGGAAAGGTATACGACGAGCAAACCAACGAACCACTGGCGGGCGTAAACGTGAAAATAAAGAATAGCAATGTTGCCGCCATCACAAATACGGAAGGTGTTTACAGCATTAAATGCAAAGAAACAGACGTGCTGACATTTAGCTATGTGGGCTATCAGCCTTTTGAAATTGCGGTAGCCAATAGAACAAGCCTAAACGCCGCATTAAAAAATGATTCGAAAACCTTGAACGATGTGGTGGTGGTAGGCTATGGCCAGGTTAAAAAGGGTGATTTAACGGGTGCTGTTGGCGTTGTAAATGTTGCAGAAACGATAGAAAAAGCACCAGTGATGTCATTAGATCAGGCCTTAGCCGGCCGCATAGCAGGCGTGCAGGTGTCAACAAGCCAAGGACAGCCAGGTAAAGAAGGAATTAACATTGTAATAAGGGGAGCAGGTTCGCTAACACAAAACAACGCTCCCTTATATGTAGTAGACGGTTTTCCCAACGAGTATTTTGATCCTGGAACATTAAACATCAATGACATCGAATCCATTAACGTTTTAAAAGATGCCTCGGCAATAGCTATTTACGGGGCGAGGGGTGCAAATGGCGTCATCATTGTAGAAACCAAAAAAGGCAAGGCCGAAGCTCCGGTAATTACCTACAACGGATCGCAAGGCTACCAGCAGCTGTGGCAACGCATGGAAATGATGAATGCCTACGAATTTGTAAAGTATGAAATTGAACGAGGCTACGGAGCCAATTACCTCACCAACGGCCGTACCTTAGAAAGCTACCGCGATATTCAGGGTGTTGACTGGCAAGATCAGTTGTTTAGAACTGGTAAAGTTGGCATTCACAACATTGCCGTTAGGGGCGGTACCCCACAAACAAAATATTCCATCTCGGCATCCTTATTCAACAACGATGCGGTAATTATCAATACCGGTAGCAAAAGGTATCAGGGCAGGCTTTCCATAGATCAGACCCTAGGTAAAAAATTCAAAACGGGCGTAAGTTTAAACTACAGTTCCAACAGTTTTTACGGTACTGATGCCTCTGTTACCAATAGAGATCAGGCTTCGGTAACGAGTTATTTGCTGTACAATGCCCTAGGCTATAGGCCGGTTACCGGAAGAACCGATTTTACAGAAGATGATTTGTTGAATAACCTTATTGATAGCGATATCAATACCAATAACGATTATCGGGTTAATCCGATTTTATCTACCAATAACGAATACAATAAAACCTGGAACAATACGCTGTTTGGCAATACTTACCTCACTTTCGATGTGCTTAAAGGTTTGACTTTTAAATCAACCGGGAGCATAAGTGTTAACGACGCCAACCGGGAATATTTTTATAACTCAAATACGGCACAGGGAAATCCAGCAAATCCGGGCAATACAAGGGGGCAATGGGGTGGCAAGCAGGCTACCGACAGGTATATCTGGTCTAATGAGAATACGTTAACTTACAGGAAAAGGATCAATGCCGATCACAATTTCGATGCAATGGTGGGTTTTTCGGCCCAAAAAACAAGGATGAAAACCAATGGATTTGCGGCCATAAACGTTGGCAATGAGCTGTTGGGCATTGATGGCTTAGCTTCAGGTACTCCATTTTCACTGGTTAATGTTGCTGCAGAAAACACCTTGCTTTCTTATTTGGGACGTATTAACTACGATTATAAATCGAGGTATCTACTCACTTTTTCTGCAAGGGCAGACGGATCCTCTAAGTTTTCGGCCAATAATAAATGGGGCTATTTTCCTTCTGGAGCATTTGCCTGGAAGCTGGGCAACGAACCTTTTATGAAGAATGTAAAGGTGATCAGCGATGCAAAATTAAGGGTAAGCTATGGCTTGGTTGGCAATAACAGGGTTGATGATTATCCTTATCAAGACCAGCTTACGCAAGCAGTAGAAGCATCTTATTCGTGGAACAATGCCTCGCCAACCTTAGGTACCTATGTGTCTAGGCTAGGGAATGAAGACCTCACCTGGGAAACATCCAAACAGTTAGACCTAGGCTTAGATGTATCCCTATTCAAAAGAAGGGTAGACCTGACTGTTGATGTATACAGAAAAGATACCCGCGATTTATTGCTGAATGCAGCCTTGCCAAAATTCACTGGCTTTTCAACTGCCTTCAAAAATATAGGCGCCATCCGCAACCAGGGTTTGGAGCTGACCATCAATACGGTGAACATCAAAAAAACCGACTTTTCGTGGGAAAGCAATTTCAACATCGCCTTTAATCAAAACAAGGTATTGGCTTTAAGTGGCGAAACCAATCGATTAGAAACCATTCAATGGAACCAGGCTTATGTCAATTCACCACTGTATATCACCGAGGTAGGACAGCCAGCAGGGCAGTTCCTGGGTTACATATGGGAAGGAAACTATCAGTACGCTGATTTTGACCAAACCGCTCCCGGTGTTTATTTGCTTAAATCGGCTGTGCCAACCAATGGCAATACAAGGGCTTCGATACAGCCTGGCGATATCAAATACAAGGATTTGAATGGTGATGGTACTGTAGATGACAAGGATAAAACCATTATTGGCAGGGGCACGCCCATTCATACAGGTGGTTTCTCTAATATCTTTAAATACAAAGGCTTTGATTTGAACGTGTTTTTGCAATGGAGCTATGGCAATGATTTAATCAATGCCAATAGGCTGATGTTTGAGGGAACCAGTTTGAATCTTTTAAACCAATTTGCCACCTATAATAACCGCTGGAGCCCAGAGAACCAGAATAACGAGCAATACAGAACCAATGGCTATGGGCCAACTGGGCGCTACTCGACAAAAGTGATTGAGGATGGATCTTACCTGAGGCTAAAGACGGTAAGCTTAGGCTATAGAATCCCTGCAAAGTACCTTTCAAAATATAAAATAAAAGGCATTGGCTTAACGGTGGCTGCACAAAATCTACTCACTTGGACAAATTACACGGGTTTTGATCCAGAGGTTTCTACCCGAAATGCTGTACTTAGTCCGGGTTTTGATTATTCGGCCTATCCAAATGCAAGGACAGTTGTTTTCGGTATTAATGTAACGCTATAATTTTTTGAAGATGAAATATAAATTAATAGGCTTGTTGATTACCGTAACGGTGTTTGCAAGCTCTTGTAAGAAATTTTTAGAAACTACGCCACTTTCCAATAATACACCAGCAACTTTTTATGGTACGGAAAAGCAGATCATGTCGGCATTGGCGGGAGTTTACGATCGGTTGTCGCGTTCTCAAACCTACGGCGATCAGATGCTCGGAAGGATGGGTTTAGATGCAGACGAGGCCTTTTTTAACAATGGAGCGGTAGAAGGTGTAGCGGTTTATAACGTATCGGCCAGTGATGTAAATATTGCCAACAATTTTACCTTTTGGTATGATGGGATTAACCGTGCCAACGCACTTTTAGAAAACCTGGACAGGGCAACCATGAGCGCAGAGAACAAAAAAGCCGTAAGGGGCGAGGCGCTTTTCTTAAGGGCCTATTACCATTTTATGCTGGTGCTGTATTGGGGCGATGTGCCTTTAATGACCAAAACTGTGAAATCGGCAAATGAAACCTTTGCAGCCAGAACCCCCGCTAAACAAGTTTACGAACAGATTATCGCAGACATGACAGAGGCCGAAACTTTAGTAAAAACCGCTAAAGAAGTAGGTTTTGGTGGTCGGATCAATAAATCGGCAGTGAGAGGCATCTTGGCCAGGGTATGTCTGCAAATGGCAGGCGCCCCGATAAACGATGTAAGCAAGTATAAAGCCGCCCGCGACTGGGCACTTAAAGTAATGATGCCCGATCCTAAAGATGGTTTTCAGCATACCTTAAATCCCTCTTACCAAAACGTTTTCATCAACTATTGCCAAGATAGGTATGACATTGGCGAATCGATCTGGGAAGCCGAATTTCAGGGAAATGCCACCGATGGTTTTCAGGAAACTGGCCGCGTGGGCAGCAACAACGGCATTCTTTATTCTGGTACTGATCCAAATTACGGCTTTAGCTATGGCTATTTAAATGCGACTGCACGCTTATGGTATCTTTTTGAAAATCCTACGTCGCTACTCTCCACTGATGAGCGTAGAGACTGGTCTATAGCACCCTACACTACCACTGGTACACCAGTTATTGAAACCCCGTTTACCGTAGACCAGCTTTACCAACGCACAAGTGGCAAATGGCGCAGGGAATTGGAAGTGGTGAGCCCTAAAGTAAACAACTGGGGGCCAATCAACTTTCCTTTGCTCAGGTTTTCTGATGTATTGCTCATGTTTGCCGAAGCCGATAATAAAGTTAATGGAAGTCCAACAGCGGCTGCCATCGATGCAGTAAACAAGGTAAGGCGGAGGGCTTACGGAAAAGACCTGACCCCAGAAGCCGTGCGAATGGTACAGGTAACCAATGGCGGTACAACAAATTATACTTCGGCACCTGCCGTTGTCATTACCGGCGTAGGTACTGGTGCAACAGCCAAGGCCTTTATTTCGGCCGGAAAAGTAATCAGGGTTAAAATGTTAACCGAAGGCACAGGTTACACTACGGCGCCTACCATCACATTTACGGGTGGCGGTGGCGCAGGTGCATTGGCAACAGCACTGATCAGTAAGCGTGCCAGCAGCAATTACGAACTCACTGCCTCGCAAACAGGCTCGCCCGAAGCATTTCAACAGGCTATTGAAGATGAGCGCTCGAGAGAGTTGAGTTTTGAATGCTTACGAAAAGCAGATTTGATTCGCTGGGGCAAATTTTTAACCAACATGAAACGCATCGAAACCGATATCACTATAGGCAATGCGCCAATTCCTGCTGCGCCATCAAATTTACAGGTTCGTGCGCTTGCTTTTAGAAATGCATCCCAAAGAGACCTGCTCTGGCCTTTTTCACCTACCGAAATGTCGTTGAATTTAGGCTTGAGGCCACAAAACCCTGGTTTTTAATACTAAACAAGATGAAAAAGATATTATGTATAGCAATAATTGCCCTGGTGGCCAGTTCTTGTAAGAAGTTTGCAGATGCTCCCGAACTGAAATTTGATGTAACCCTGCCCAAAACAACGTATAAGGTTGGCGAAAAGTTGGATTTTCAGTTTACTGGAGGCGATGCCTTTCAGATTTCCTTTTACTCGGGGAAAGTAGGAAACGCTTATGATTTTAGAGAGACCAAGCGTGTTGATGCCTTGAAGGAGTTGTATTTTTCTTTTGAAACCCATAATGCGCCAACTGCTAATGCGGCCATTCCGAAGGTGCTCATCTCTACCGATTTCAATGGAGTTTATGATTATGAAAACCTATCAAAAGCCACTTGGAAAGACATGACAAGTAAATTCGTTTTTGGGGCTCCAGCGGTGTTTGATACCGGTTGGACCAATTCAACTACCCAAGAGATTTTTTCGCTTACAGAAAAAGGAAAGCCCTTTTATATCGCTTATCAGTACATTGCCCCGGCAGTATCAACTGGCACGGTGCCAAGCGCCAATTGGCGAACACGCGCACATGTATTGAGAGGCGTTACTACTTATGGCACAAGCATGTCGCTGGCAAACTATACCACTATGGCTTGGAAACAGGTTAAAAAGAACCCTTTGGCCACAACTGGCAGTGTAGTGTCTTCATCCATCATGCTCTTTGGTGCGCCAACATCAGCTTCGCCTTATTTTAGGCAAGAATATGAAGAATGGGGTATCTCTAAAAAATTTCAGGTAGATGATATTAACTTAGGCGTAGATTACGGTACGGCAATTAAACAATATGTTGATTTGCCACTGTCAAGCTATTCGTTTACTTACGATGCCCCGGGCACTTATAAGGTAACTTTTGTGGCCTCTAATACCACGGCCAAAAGCGAGCGCAAAGTGGTGAAGGAACTAGTAGTTACGGTAACTCCATAGTTTTTGAGGATATGATAACGAATCAAAAAATAAGAAAGCATTTCAAAAGAGCTATTGCCCTTGTTCTTTTTCTAATCCCGATTGTGGCAAATGCACAGTTTAAGGTGGTGGGTTACCTGAGGTCGAAATCTAATATGGTGAGCGATCTTAAAATGATCGATTTGAAAAAGCTTACCCATCTGAATATCGCTTTTATCAATCCAGATACGGCTGGCAATTTCAAAGAAATGCCCGAATTGGATAGCGTGGTTTTGTTGGCACATCGCGCAAATGTAAAAGTATTAATGTCATGCGGTGGCGGAAGCAGGCAAGCTTATTATGCCAAGTTACTTACAGATGAAAGAAGAGACCGGGTGGTGAAAAATTTTATCGCCCTTGTTAAAAAATACAAGCTAGATGGCATTGATGTAGACCTAGAGGGCGATGACATTGATGAGAACTATGAAAAATTTATCGTAGCGCTTAAACAGCCTTTAGTAGAACGTAAAAAATTGCTCACAGCGGCATTGGCTTATTACACCAGGAAAAAAATCACAGATGTGGCTTTGTCGCAGTTTGATTTTATCAACGTCATGGCCTATGATAAAACAGGGCCTTGGCGACCAAAAGACCCGGGACAGCATTCGCCGCTTTCTTATGCAACCGATCATTTGAATTATTGGACCAAAGAACGCCTAAATGCCAACGTACCAAAGGATAAATTGGTTATTGGACTGCCGTTTTACGGTTATGGCTTTGGTATTGTTCCAGATGCCGATCGCAAGTACAGGGAAATGTCGTGGAAAAGCATTGTGCAGCAATTTCCCGAATCAAAAGATACCGATGAAATTGTATTGCCCAATAGCGGAGGCACTGTTTACTACAACGGAAAAGCAACCATCAAGGCAAAAACAGAATTGGCTTTGAAAGAAGCCGGTGGCGTAATGATTTGGCAGCTGATGCACGATAGTTTTGATGACAATTCATTACTGAAACTCATTGATGATACCATAAAAGGAACAAAATAGCATGATGAAAAAGAAATTATATCTGGTACTGGCTTTTTTTCTGGGCCTTTGTTTAAGTGTAAATGCACAGTTTAAGGTGGTCGTTTACCTCACCAACAATGTTTCCCTAGAACAGCACGTCAACGCTTTCGATTTTACAAAGGTTACGCACATCAATATCGCTTTTTTTAACCCCGATACCTTGGGTAATTTTCCACTGTCAAAAGGCAAAGGCTTGGACCAGATTGTAAAGAAAGCACATCAAAACAAGGTAAAGGTATTGCTTTCCTTGGCCGGAGGTTCAGATCAGGCACAATACCATAAATTGCTAAAACCTGAAAACATCAAGGGCTTTATCGATAAGGTAGTTGCGCTGGTAGACCAATATCAGGTTGATGGCATTGATGTGGATTTGGAAGGAAAAAACATTGATGAAAATTACGAGCCTTTTGTATTGGGTTTGGCAGCTAAATTAAAACCAAAGGGTAAGTTGCTCACGGGCGCTGTGGGTTGGTGGACCAGAGGCAAAATATCTGATGCCAGTTTAAAAGCCTACGATTTTGTAAACATTATGGCCTATGGAGCTTCGGCAAAGCTTCATGCCTCTTTCGAATACGCCAAAGGACGCCTCAATTACTGGAAAGTAGATAGGGGGCTGCCTAAAGAGAAATTGGTTTTGGGTACCGCATTTTATGCCCGATACGATACCGCCAAAACCTTTGTAACCATCAAATACAAAGATTTATTGGTAAAATACCCGGGTGCAGAGCTAAAAGATTCGATAATACGGAGCGAGGATGGTTTAGTGATCAGCTATAATGGTATCAGAAAAACCAGGGAAAGAACTGCCTATGCACTTGAGGAAGCAGGAGGGATCATGGTTTGGCAAATCTTACAGGATACAACCGATCCAGCCTCTTTATTAAAAGCCATTGACGACGAAATCAAGGCAACCAAACCCAAAAAGAACAAGAAACCTTAAGCCTGAAACATGAGGATAGATAAATTTAAAAAGACAAGAATGGATTGGACTGCTGCTATGAGCTTGATACTGCTACTTGCTTTAGGTGGCGTCAAGGCCAAGGCCCAATCTGCTGCTGATTCTTTTAAAATCAAAGGATTTCATTTGGATCTCCGGATCCAGGTGATGAAAATGCCTGAACTCAAAAACTTTGCCCTCAAACTGAGTAAAAACGGCATCAATACCCTCATTATGGAATGGGAAGCTACCTATCCCTATGAAAAGCATCGGACAATTTCGAACAGGTACGCCTATACCCGCGATGAAGTGAAGTCTTTTGTGGCCTACTGTAATTCGTTAAATATTGATGTCATTCCTTTGCAGCAGAGCTTTGGCCATGTGGAGTACATCCTTAAAAACTATCGCTATAAAAACCTGCGCGAGGATGCCAAAGAACATTCTCAGGTAAACCCCTTAATGGAGGATTCCTGCAAAGCACTTTTTCGAGATCTATATAAAGACATGATCTCTACCCATACATCGCAGTATATCCACATTGGAGGCGATGAAACTTATCTTTTGGGCAGTTCAGAAGCCTCCAAGAAAAAAGTCGCACTGGTGGGCAAAGGCAAGCTTTACGGCGATTATGTAAAGATGCTCTGCGAACTGGTGATCAGTTTGGGGAAACGACCGATTGTTTGGGCAGATATTGCACTGAAATATCCAGATGCGCTGAAAGAGCTTCCCAAAGAAACCATTTTCATAGATTGGAATTATGGCTGGGACCTAAATAGGTTTGGCGACCATAAAAAACTGATGGAAACCGGATTTGAAATCTGGGGTGCACCGGCCCTAAGAAGCTCGCCCGATAACTATAACTTAACCCTATGGAATAAGCATTTTGAGAACATTAAAACCTTTATTCCACAGGCAAGGGCATTGGGCTATAAAGGCATCGTGATGACGTCTTGGTCAACCTCAGGGATTTATTCGCCAGTGTATGAATCCTCAACTGATATCGTTGATTTGCCTCCAATAAGAAGGGTATATCCCTTAACGGGTTTTAACATGTTGGTTGATGCTTTTTTTCAGGGAATTAAAACCAAAGAGCCTTTAGCGATTGAGGCATTCGTGAAAGACTATAGCCAAAAAACCTATGGATTTAATGATCAACAAGCCGGTTTGTTTTGGCAGGCCTTGAAAATAGCTCCATATGAGGTAAGCCAGGGGCTGGTTAAAAAGCCAGGCCTTTCTGTTAAGCAATTGCTGGACAGCGCAGTTATGGCATCGAAGATTTTGCAGGAGCTGAAGCCTAAAACAAACAGTGCTGAGTTTGCACACTATGTTTTAATGGCCAATATCAGGGATTTTTACCTCACCTGTATGTGGGTTGAAGGCGAAGTCAATAGCGAAAACTACAATGAAGCCAGTGCCAATGAGCTTTTACGGGTATTAAAGCAACTTAAGCCTGCAGACCTCGACAAAAGGTTTATCGATTTAAATAAACATGCCTTTTACCTGTCTGAATTGCAGGAAGAAAACAATCTCCGAAATGCTAGGCTCAAAACCCTGTTAGCTAAACTAGAAAATAAGCACTGACCTAATGAAAACGAATACACCTGTGGAAGTTGGCGCGATCAGCAAATCGGATGCAAGAAAATCAATTGTCATCATTGCCGTGCTGTTCTTTGTTTTTGGTTTTGTAACCTGGATCAATGCCATCCTCATTCCGTACTTTAAATTTGCCTGCGAGCTCAATAATTTTGAGTCGTACCTGGTTGCCTTTGCCTTTTACATTTCTTACCTGGTGATGTCGCTCCCCGCATCGTATCTGTTAAAAAGGGGCGGATTTAAAAAGGGCATGATGATCGGTTTCTTCATTATGGCAGTAGGGGCATTTGTATTTGTACCCGCTGCATATTTCAGGTCGTACACTGCCTTTTTATTGGGTCTGTTTACCCTCGGAACCGGTCTGGCCATTTTGCAAACTGCCGCAAATCCTTACGTAACCATATTGGGGCCTAAAGAATTGGCCGCCAAGCGCTTCAGTATTATGGGGATCTGCAACAAACTGGCAGGGATTATAGCCCCAACCTTGTTGGCTGCGGTTATTTTAAAGAAAACAGATAAGGCGCTCTTTACACAGATCATGGCGATGGATGTTGTTAGTAAGGAACGGGCTTTGGATCAATTGATTTTGAGGGTAGTAGAGCCTTATATTGTAGTGGGCATCGTATTGGTACTGCTCGGATTTTTGGTCAAGCTTTCTCCATTGCCCGAAATCGATACCGATACCGAACCTGAAGAGGTGGCACTTTCTAACGCTGGCAAGAACCACATTTTGCACTTTCCGCATTTGATATTGGGTGCTTTTGCCATATTTTTTCATGTCGGTTCGCAGGTGATTGCCGTAGATACGATCATCAATTATGCAAGTTCGATGAACATTGCCATGGTAGATGCCAAATTATTTCCTTCGTACACCTTAACGGCAACCATCGTTGGCTATTTATTGGGTATTTCTTTAATTCCCAAATACATCAGTCAGCTTAAGGCATTGAGGATCTGTACCTTTTTGGGAGTTGTTTTAACCTTTTTAATTGTGTATAGCGATGCTCAGGTTAGCTTTTTTGGCCATCAGGCCAATTTAAGCATTTGGTTTGTAGTGTTGCTTGGTTTTGCCAATTCAATGATTTGGGCAGGGATTTGGCCACTGGCACTCGATGGCTTGGGCAGGTTTATCAAAGTTGGTGCTTCCTTGCTCATCATGGGTTTATGCGGCAATGCCATCCTGCCTCTTTTTTATGGTCATTTTGCCGATTTGTACAGCATGCGAACGGCTTATTGGGTATTGTTGCCTTGTTATGTGTACCTCTCGTTTTATGCTTGGTATGGTTTTAAAATGAAGAAGTGGTTTGTTAAGAAATAGGTTTGGTTATGAATATTAACAATAGAATAAAAATTTTTAATGGTACGGCTATCAAACCAAATGCTTTGCTAAAAAATGCCAGCATACTGATAGAGGATGGAAAAATCGTTGAAGTAACCGATAAAAATATCGAGTTTGAAGGTGCCGAACTGATCGATGCCAAGAATAACTACATTGCTCCAGGTTTTATAGATATCCATGTTCATGGCGGTGGTGGCCACGATTTTATGGACAATACGCTAACCGCTTTTTTAGAAATTGCAAATACCCATGCCAAATTTGGAACCACTGCCTTGATGCCCACCACGCTCAGCTGTGAAAAAGACGACCTGTTAAAAACACTGGACTTGTACGCCTTGGCGAAAAAGGAAAATTCTTCGGGCGCCAGTTTTGTTGGCTTACATATCGAAGGTCCTTATTTTTCGATGGAGCAACGTGGTGCCCAAGATCCTCGATATATCCGAAACCCGATAGTAGCCGAATACCAAGAAGTATTGGCCTACTCGAAAGACATTAAGAGATGGAGCGCGGCGCCAGAATTAGAAGGAGCCTTGGCTTTTGGCAAATACATGCAACAAAACGGGGTGATGCCCGCAATTGCGCATACCAATGCGATTTATGAAGATGTGCTAAAGGCATTAGATTGTGGCTTTACGCATGCTACGCATTTTTATTCGTGTATGACTGGGGTTACCCGCAGAAATGCTTTCCGCTATGCTGGCGTAGTGGAGGCCGCTTATTTGATTGATCAAATGACTGTCGAAATTATTGCAGACGGTGTGCATTTGCCGGCCCCCTTGCTGCAACTTGTCTATAAAATTAAAGGTCCCGAAAAAACAGCCTTGATTACCGATGCGATGCGGGCTGCAGGTATGCCTCCTGGAGAAAGCATTTTAGGGAGCCTGAGCGACGGGATCAGGGTGATTGTGGAAGACAATGTAGCCAAATTGCCCGATCGCAGCTCATTTGCCGGGAGTGTGGCCACGGCCGATCTGTTGGTCAAGAATATGATCGAACTGGCCAATGTGCCACTTGTAGAAGCCATTAGGATGGCCTCTTTAACACCCGCAGAAATTATCGGGATCGATCAGTCTAAAGGATCTATTGCGGTTGGGAAAGATGCAGACATCCTCATTTTTGATCAGCAAATAAAAATCAGTTCAACCTTTGTAAATGGCAAGCTTGTTTATTCAAATAGGCCTTAGCTCTTATATTTTAATCATTAATCTACCATTATTTCATATGTCAACAAAACTGAATACACCTGTTCCCGAAACAAAAATATTTGAAACACGAGCGCTAATGGGAGCGCAGGCTGCGGCAGCAGTTGCAAACCAAATCCTTTTGCTGTTAGCCAATAAGGCAGAAATTAACATGGTTTTTGCCGCTGCGCCTTCGCAAAACGAATTTTTAAAGGCCTTGAACCAATACGATTTGCCATGGGAAAGAATCAATGCTTTTCACATGGACGAATATGTGGGATTGGATGCCAACGCCCCGCAAACTTTTGGAAATTTTTTAAAGGATAGGATTTTTGGCCTGCATCAATTTAAATCCGTCAATTACCTCAGTGGAAATGAAGTCAACCCTTCGATAGCTACCGAGAGCTACGCCAAACTGCTTAAAAAGCACCCTATTGATATCGTTTGCCTGGGCATTGGAGAAAATGGGCACTTGGCATTTAATGATCCGCCAGTTGCCGATTTTGAAGATCCGGAATTGGTTAAATTGGTTGAATTAGACGAGGCCTGCAGGATGCAACAGGTGAATGATGGGTGTTTTGACCAGATCGATCAGGTACCCACACATGCCTTAACGTTAACCATTCCGGCATTGTTAAGCGCTCCTTATCTTTTTTGCATCGTACCAGGCCAGCGAAAGGCAAATGCAGTTTACGATACCTTAAATCAACCAATCAGCCACGCTTATCCATCAACGGCCTTGAGAACCCATGCTGGAACTGTTATTTTTTTAGATCGCGAAAGTAGCAGTCTGCTGTAAAAGGGGAGAAGGATATGTTTTTGCCATCAGTTGCGCAACAAATTGCGAAGGTTAAGTATTTGCAGGTAGAAAATCAAAAAGAGCATACAGCTTTTGCCGAATTGGACAGGCTGCCACGTTATGAAATTTCCAATAAACCTTGGCCACAATTTGATACGGCCTGTTCTGCCAGCTTTGCTATCGCACATACGGGCTCATCCATCTTGTTGAAATATTTCATTAAAGATGATTTTTTTATATCGAAGGAGCGCGCCATTAATTCAGCTGTTAATAAAGACAATTGTGTAGAATTTTTCATCGGTTTTACCCCTGAAGCGTATTACAATATCGAATTTAATTGTTTAGGCGTAGGCAAAATAGGCTATGGCCGATCGAGATCCGACAGAAAATTACTGCCTGTAAAAGTGGTTAAGGAAGTTTTGGTCAATAAAAAATTAACTCCTAAAGCGCATGGTTTCGATTGGGAAATTGAGTTGACCATTCCAAAGCAGGTTTTTTTATACCATCAGCTCAATTCTTTTTCGAAATTGAAAGGCAGGGCAAACTTTTATAAATGTGGCGACAATTTACCAGAAAAAGACTTTCTGGTCTGGAACCCCATTGTAAGTGATAAGCCTGATTTTCATCAGCCGGAATTTTTTGGTGAGATTATATTTGAATAAACAAGGTTTGTTTTCATCTCCATCATCCAGTATCAACTTAAAGAATTAATTAAAATTTAGCCCTCGTAATTTGGGTCAAATTCTACAATCCATTCAATGCCATATTTATCTCTGAACATGCCGGCGTAAGTACCCCATGGGCTGTCGCCGATAGGTCCTTCCACTTCACCACCTGCTGATAGACCATTGAATATGCTATCGGCTTCTTCACGACTTTCCGCACTGATTGATATTTTAGACCTGTTTTCATTTTCGTTTACGCGCCCCATAAATTCGGGAACGTCATTGGCAATTAACACGTTATGCTTACCAATTGGCAAGGCAATGTGCATGATTTTGTTCGCCTCACTGGCTGCTATCGGTAATTCTTCGCTCGCGATGTCGCTGAAACGAACAATTTTTGTAAACTCGCCACCAAAAACCGATTTGTAAAAAGTAAATGCTTCCTCAGCGTTGCCGTTAAAGTTGATCCATGGGTTAATTGTTCTCATGATGTTTAGGGTTAAATGTGCTAGTCATTTTCTTTATAATCTTCGCGATAATTGCTCAACAGCTCTTCCATGTTTTAATTCATGCTAAAGCCGATCCTGAAGCCCTCCAATTTATCCATTCGCTCAAACGACTCATTAAAAATGATGACTTTAAGTTCCGTAAATATATTTGCATTTTTTTTGTCGAGGCATAATAATAGGAAATTTCATGGCATTCGTTACAATACTAACCAAACCCTGTCTTATGTAAGAATAAGGAGATCGAAAGATTGACAGCGAAATTCATTGTCAGGACGTATAGATTAGCATGGACTTTAGACAGCGTTAAAACGGACTTGATTCGGGCTTGTGACAAATAAAACCGAATAAACCCCCTTTTAAGCCCGTGTTAAATTTGATAAAATGATAAATTTATTATCTTCCTTTCTTATCTTAGGGTTGATCATCCCATAATCTTGAAAATTATGGCAACGTTTAAACAAGGAATCAATGGTGGTTTCACAGGGAAAGTAGGTGGGGTAATTGGCTATCAGCTCAACGGACAATGGGTAATGAGAAGCTTACCCAAACCCAGTTTAAAAAACAAAAAAGGAACGGCCCAACAAAAGGCTTGCAGGTCTGGTTTTACCAAGATGCAGCATTTTCTTAAACCCCTAATTCCCTTCATCAGAGTAGGGTACAACCTCGAATCTAAACTGCGGCTGATGACTGCACACAATGCAGCCAAATCATACAACATGCTTAATGCATTGGATGCCAATGGCGATATCGATTGCGCTAAGGTTTGCCTAACATTTGGAAGCTTGATGGGTGCAGAAAATGCAAGTGTGGCTAAAGATGATGTGGGCCTTCATTTCAGTTGGGTTAACCATCCTGGCAACAGCTGGGTTAGGGAAACAGATCAGGTAATGGTGATCGCTTACAACGTAAAAGCACAGCAGACTTATTTTAAATTGAGTGGCGCAAGGAGAAGCGAGGGCATGGAGACGATTGAAATACCAGCAGCTGAAAAGGGCAATGAACTGCATACCTGGATTTCATTTATTTCAGATGACAGGCAACATATTGCAATGAGTACCTATACAGGAACTGTTGTGATTTAGCGCATAAAAATTGACCAAAACTTCAGACGCCGATACGATGGAAGATAGCGCGTCATTTTGCAGCGGAATAGTAGTTCATCCTTTTGCGGAATCGGTGAACATTTCTCCCGAGGTATCCAATGCAGACCTAAAAACTATTCACCTTTAATGAAAAGAGTTTAGGTATTAAAAAAAGTACATAAATATGAAAACGTATCGTTTGCCTCAAGCAAATGCATTGAACATTCTTCTTACGTGCTGATTACTAGCTGTTAAGCAAACGAAAGTAATTTTTTTAAAGCGTATCATTTGTTGTGTAACTTGTTAATAATCAGTTTTTTGTGATTGTTAAAATTTGTTTTTATGCTTCTGGCCGCAATATATTTGGAGATTATAAACCAAATGTAAACTGCATGAAAAAATGTATTGCCTTCTTTTTGCTGACCGTATTTTCTATCCCCACCGTTTTTTGCCAGCAAAAGGTAGTTCGCCCAAACGTGATCATTATCTATTTTGATGACATGGGTTATGGAGACATCGAGCCTTATGGAATGACGGGAATTCCGACACCGAACTTTAACAAACTTGCTAAAGAAAGCACCAGGTTTACGCACTTTAATGCCGGACAGCCGATATGTACGGCTTCGCGTGCCGCATTGCTAACCGGGTGCTACCCTAACAGGATAGGCATATCGGGAGCTATTTTGCCTGGATCGGATATGGCGCTTAATCCTAACGAAGAAACCATTGCTTCCCTGTTAAAGAAAGTTGGTTATAAAACAGCCATGTTCGGCAAATGGCACTTGGGCAACCAGGCTCCTTTTTTTCCGATACACTATGGCTTCGACAGCTTTTTGGGTTTGCCTTATTCGCATGATATCTGGCCTAGAGACCATGATGGCAAAAAGGTTACCAATCCTAAAGACACCCGATTTACGTGGCCGGAACTTGTTTTGTTAAAAGGCGATGTGGCTGTAGATACGATAAAGACGCATGAGCAACAGACTAAATTTACCGAACTTTTTACCAGCAATGCGATATCTTTCATCAAGCAGAACAAAAACAATCCATTTTTTCTCTATCTGGCGCAGCCTATGCCACATGTGCCACTGGCGCCGTCGGCAAGGTTTAAAGGCAAGAGCGAAATGGGACCGTTCGGCGATGTCATCATGGAAATCGACTGGTCTGTAGGCGAAATCATGAAAGCATTGTCTGATTTGAAGCTTGATAAAAATACCTTGCTGATCGTGGCGAGCGATAACGGACCGTGGCTCAATTTTGGCGACCATGCCGGTTCTGCGGCCGGTTTCAAAGAAGGCAAATCGACTACAGGCGAAGGTGGTACCCGCGTGCCACTGTTTATGAGGTGGCCTGGGAAGATCGAAGCCGGAGGTATTTATAGCCAGCTAATGGTGAATATGGACCTTTTGCCCACTATTGCGGCTGCTACGGGAGCTCCTTTGCCAAAAAACAGAATAGATGGCCTTAACTTCCTTCCTTCGCTTACCTCGCCAACTACGTTAAAGGGACCAAGAGACGTTTTTTACTACTATTTTGGCAAGAATAACCTGGAGGGTGTCAGGTACAAAAACTGGAAACTGGTATTGCCGCACCAAGGCGGAACCTATACCGCTTTGCACGGAAAGAACGGCAATGGCGGAAAAATTCCAAGGGCAGAGGTACCTTTGGGCTTGTACGACCTTGCACATGATCCGGGAGAACGCTATGACGTACAGACGCTTTATCCGGAGATCATGCAAAAAATAATGGGAATTGCGGAAGAGGCGCGCAAAGATCTTGGCGACGACCTTACCGGACGTACCGGAGAAAATAGGCGCAAGGCTGCAGTTGTTCCAAAAAAATGAAGTTAGGGCTAAACATATCAAAAACAGGTTGTTTCATACCAGCTATCAGCTTGGTATTGATGCTTGCGCTATGCCTCGGTTCTCTTGGTGCCTGGGCGCAAAAGGCCATCAAAATTACCGATACTGCCAAGGAGCACCTGTTTATCAATGATGAGATCTATTATTTGAAAGATCCCTCGGGCAAACTGGGCATTGGCGATATGAAAAAGCCTGAAACAGCAGATAGGTTTGTTCCCGGCAAGATTTTTCCACTCAAGTACCGCGACCTTAACCAGCCCGTATGGTACAGGATACGAATTTCCCCGAACGAAAACATCAACAGCAACTGGGTCATCGAATTTTATGACCAGACCATCGACGAGCTGTCAGTCTACAGTCCATTGCCATCTGGTAAATATGCCGAATATCGCATGGGTGATAAAATTGCTTTTGGCAAACGCAACTATAGCCATAAAAATTTTAGCATAGACATTAATCATGAATTAACAACGCCTCAATATTATTACCTCAAGGTAAAATCATCCCAGCCTGCCAATGTATTGGTCATCCTCAAATCGGTACATTGGTATATGGCTTATGCCTTAGACGAATATCTTGTTTTTGGAATTTTCTATGGGATGATCATTTTCTTTAGCATGTACAACCTGCTGATGTTCGCTTCGCTGAGGCAGATGCGCTATATCTATTATGTGGTTTTCAATTGCAGCATCGGCCTGTACGAAATGTGTACAGACGGCATCGCTTTCCAGTATTTTTGGCAAAACTATCCTGACTGGAACCAATATGCCTATGGGGTGTTCCTGTTCTTTGCCAGTGCGTTTTCCATGTATTTTGCCAAAAGCTTTCTGCAGCTGCGTAAAGAAGCACCAAAGCTCGACAGGCTGTTTAACGTTGTTATCGGTTTGCGCGCCTTGTTTTTTCTGTGTTGCCTGATGATTGACAAAAGCTGGTTTATCTACAAATTCATAGAAATTGTGCCGTTGCTGCTCATTTTGGGAACCGGCATCTATCGTTTGTACAGTGGTTACAAGCCTGCCCGTTTCTTTGTAATTGGCTATGGTTTTTTGATGTTGGGCTATTTGGTTAAGGCCAGTATTGCCATGAATATTTCCATTATCCCATTGGGCTGGGCTACCCACTACAGCTTGGGTTTTTGTTTCATTATGGAAATGCTTTTTGTTTCCTTTTCAATCAGCGATAACGTGAGGATCATGAAAAGGGAGCGCGACGAGGCGCAAAACAAGCTGATCGAACAGCTGAGGTACGACGAGAAACTGAAGGACGAACTGAACCAGGAGCTCGAGGTACAGGTTAAGAACCGTACCCGCGAACTGATGGACCGATCGGCAACCATTGTAGAACAGATGGGGCAGCTCACCGAAGCCAACGAAATGCTCAAGCAACAAGCCGAAGAAATATCGCGGATGAATACCTTGCTGGAAAAAGACAAACAGGAACTGGAAACCAATATCAAAGCGGTGACCAAGGCGCATGCGCTTGATGAAGAAGTGGGCTATGAAGAATTTAGCAAGCTTTATCCAGATGACGAAAGCTGTTACCAATACCTGGGCAACCTGAAATGGGGCGGCGGCTTTACCTGTATCAAATGCGGAAGCGATGCCTACCTAAACGGCAATGCGCCCTACAGCCGCCGGTGCCAACGTTGCAATTACCAGGAATCGCTCACGGTAAACACCATTTTTCATAAATCGCATGTGCCCATTCACAAGGCTTTTTACCTGCTGTTTCTGATCTATGCCAGCAAAGGGAAAATTTCGTCGCACAAGCTTGCGCGCCTGCTCGAAATTAGGCAGAGCACCTGCTGGTCGTACAGCAACAGGATCAGAAAGATTATGGAAGAACGCAAAAAAGAATTCCGTTTTTCTGGCGAGCATGGCTGGAACAAGCTCATCCTAGGCAAATACACCAAAACTGAGCGTGGCAAGGCAATGGCCGTAACAGACGAAGACTAACAGCAAAACAAATAAATTAACCAACCAAACGTAATATGAACAAAAATTTACCCAACATCCAAACGTGAGCCATCGGCCACAATGCCACGGCAAGTCTTTGCAGGTGGTCTTAAAATAAACAGGCAATTGAGCTGATCACCTTTTTAGGTGTTGCCGAACTGCGGTTTTAACCGTGGTATAGACTTTCTATTGCCTTTTTGAACCAATTTTTTAACAATGAAAAAATGAGAAGAAGATTAATTTACAGCTGTTGCCTTGTTGCCTTTCTGCTTGGCGGTTCGCTCATGGCAAGGGCAGCGAATGCATTGCTTTTTCAGGTGCAGCAGCAGGAAAACATCAAAATTACCGGCACGGTGAAAGACGAAACCGGCGAAACGATGGTCAGTGCTTCGGTAAGGGAAAAAGGAACAGCCAATGTGGTGCTTACCGATATCAAGGGGCAGTTTAGCTTATCGGTAAAAAAGGGAGCAGTATTGGTATTTAGCACCGTTGGCTATACCGCGCAGGAAATTACCGTTACAGAAGCCCGTAACCTAACGGTAAGCCTCAAGCCCGAATCAAAGGGGTTAACCGAAGTGGTGATTGTAGGATACGGCGTACAGAAAAAAGAAAGCGTGGTGGGCGCCATCAGTATGGTGAACGGAAGTGACTTGTTGAAAGCAGGAGGCGTTAACTCGATCTCCGAGTCGCTGCAAGGCGTTATGCCAGGCATAACGGCCATCAATTCTAACGGCAAGCCGGGTTCTGATGCGGCAGATATTTTTATCCGGGGCAGGTCGTCATGGAACGGTTCTGCGCCACTGACTCTGGTAGACGGGGTAGAACGCGATATCAATCAGGTAGACCCCAACGAGGTTGAAAATGTTTCGATCTTGAAAGATGCATCGGCAACTGCGGTATACGGTGTGAGGGGTGCCAATGGGGTTATCCTCATTACCACCAAAAGGGGCAAGATTGGAAAGCCAGTCTTCAACTTCACCAGCAATTTTGGCATGAAAACACCTACGGCTAAACCGGAGTTTGCAGATTATGCCACTGCCCAGCAAATGTACAACGAGGCGGCCGTTAACAGCTTACTTTGGGATAACGTTATTCCGCAGTCTGTAATTTCGGCCTGGCAGAAGAACATGGGCAATGCGGGTCCCTACAACCAATACTTTCCAGATGTAAACTGGTGGGATGAGCTGGTGGGAACGGGCATACAAAAAGAGTACAACATCAACGCCAGCGGGGGCATCAATGCCATGAAATATTTCGTGTCTTTGGGGTATCTGGATGATGGCGATATCTATAAAACGAAAGAAAATGCACAGTTCGACCCCGAATTCAGATTCCAGCGCTACAACTGGCGATCGAATTTTGACTTCAACATCACCAAATCAACTGTTTTTACCGTTAATTTTTCGGGCAATTTCCGTTACCGGAACCAGCCTGGTTATCGGATAGACGGCGCTGGCGAAAGTGGCTTTGGACAAGACGAATTTTTTAACCGGATTTTTCAGGCTCCTCGAAATGTTTTTCCGATCAGGTATCCCGATGGCACTTATGGCGATTCGGCCTCTGGCGAGCACAACATGCTGATGAACCTGAACGAAGGCGGGCAACGGATCTATAAATACTATCAGGGATTTTATGATGCCATCCTCGACCAAAAGCTCGATTTCATTACCCAGGGACTGGCTTTCAAGGGCAGGGTTTCTTATACTTCGTACTCCAATTACCAATCGTCTATTCTGCGCTCGGGTATTGGCGGCGGTTTTTCCGGTATCAACGTACTCCGGTATTACAGAGCCTATGATTTGTCAAATCCGACCCAAAATGGAGATGGAAGCATCAGCTATCCGGTAACTTTCGAAAAACGCTTTCCCAGCGACGATGCGCAGTTTGGGCCGGTGCAGGCTTCTTACGATAATATTTATGGTTATGGCCGTAGGCTATACTACGAATTTTCGGGCAGGTACCAGCGGAAATTCGGCAACCACGACGTGAGCGGCCTGGTATTGTTGAACCGCCAGATAGAAGTCAATGCCGATGCAGGTTCGATTATTCCCTATGACTTCCGCAGGCAGGATCTGGTGGGTCGCGCTACTTATTCGTACGCAGGCAGGTACCTTGCCGAATTTAATGCCGCCTACAGTGGAACCGAAAAATTCGCTCCCGGAAAACGCTATGGCATTTTTCCATCCTATTCGTTGGGATGGGTTATTTCGGAAGAGCCTTACCTAAAAAAACTCTTGGGCAACAGCAAATGGCTTAACCTGTTAAAAGTAAGGTATTCGAGAGGTGAGGTGGGTAGCGATGCCTCTGCAGCCCGTTTCAATTACGTGGCACTTTATGGCTCGGGCGGCAACATTAACCTGGGTACTACAAGCACTACTTCTTATGGCCCGCTTTACCAGGAAGGCGCCATTGCCAATCCCGAAGCGACTTGGGAAACCAGTATCAAGCAAAACCTTGGATTTGATTTCAGCATGTTTTCGTCGAGGCTAAAAGGAAATGTCGACCTTTTTAAGGAAGACCGTTCTGGCATTTTGATGCAATTGGTAACTCCGGTAGTATGGCTGGGCAATGGGGTCTATCCAACCAATATAGGCCGTACCAAAAACCATGGTTTGGAAGCGGAGCTGGCTTACGATGGCAAGATTGGTAGTACGACCAAATACTTTATCAAAGCAGGTTTTTCTACCTCAGAAAACAGGGTGGTTTTTAGAGACGATCCTAGCGGAAGGGCCGAATACCAGCGCGAAGCAGGCAAGCCCATCGGCTGGCAGGCAAGGCTGGTTGACAATGGCTACTACGGTTCTTTGGATGATATCTATAACTACGCAGGCGCTAATTTGGGTGTGCCGCAAGGTCAGCTTATTCCAGGAGATTTGATGTTTGCAGATTTCAATGCCGATGGCAGGGTAGACGGACAGGACGTGGTAGCCATGGAAAATACCACCATCCCTATGAAGACTTATAGCCTGTCGCTTGGGTTGACGTTAAAAAACTGGAGCTTCAATGCACTGATTTATGGGGCAACCGACGTCAGCCGTGAAATGCCTTCGTTGTTGCTTTGGGATTTTACCAATGGTTTTGTGAATGCACAACAGGATGTAAGCGGCCGTTGGACACCAGAGACTGCCTCCACGGCTACCAAGCCGGCTTTAAAGCTATTGGGTACGGCGCACAGCAATTCGCAAAGCACCTATACCTATGTAAATGCGGCTTATGTACGCTTAAAAAGTGCAGAAGTAGCTTATCGCTTCAATCCAGATTTTACCAAACGCTTTGGTATCAACAGCCTTCAGGTTTATGCAAACGGAAACAACTTGTTAACGTTTACCAACCTCGACAAAAGGATAGACCCTGAGTCGGCAGGCACCAACGTATACCCAATTGTGAGAAGATATAACCTTGGATGCAGGGTTTCATTTTAATGGATGTGTTATGAAAAAAATAACTTTACTGATGATCATTGTACTTTTTGGAGCAAGCAGCTGCAAAAAGTTCCTGGATAAATCTCCAGATATTGGCTTGGACGAAAACGATGTTTTTACCAATTACCAGGCTACAAGGGGCTATTTAGACAATTGCTACAGGGCTTTGTTGGATATTCACGATTGGCAGTCGCAAGGCTATCAGCGTTCCAACCCCAATGCCATGTCTGACGAGGCTGGTACCTTGTTTACCAACAACTTTACCATTTACCTCAATACCGGCGATTGGCTCAACAAGCCTACTATGGGCGAAATTGGCTGGGCAGGAGGGCCCGGGGGCAACGGTGGCGTGAATACGCCCGTTATACAAAACGCCTTCTATTGCCTGCGTATCGCGAACATGATTCTTCAAAAAGCACCGAATGTACCCGGAATTACTGAAGCCCAAAAGAACGAGCTGCTTGGACAGGCCTATTTTTTCAGGGCATGGTATTATTTTCAGATCATTATTCGCTGGGGCGGCATGCCTATCTTCGATAGGGTGTACGATCCAAACGATAACCTGGATTTTCCTAGGCTCACCTACCACGAATCGTCAAAGTGGCTGATTACGGATCTCAACAAGGCGATTGGTCTCCTGCCGGATAAATGGCAGGATGCCGAGCGTGGCCGCGCGACCAAAATGGCGGCCATGGCGCTCAAATCGATGGCACAATTGTATGATGCCAGCCCATTGATGCAGAATGATCTGAGTTCTATCCAAAAGAAAGACTACGGTATTGAGAGCTGCAAATTGGCAGCCGAGTATGCCAACGACGTCATCAAATATGCCAATGCAGGCACGGGTGGAACCACTTTCCGTTTGTTGGGCACCAGCGAGTACAAGAACATTTTCTACCATGAAAACTATGCCAGCGACGAGGAGCTTTGGTACAGGATGGATGCCGGAACCAGAGACCAGTACAGGAGCCTGCGGGTATGTTACATCCCTCAACACTTTTCTGTAGGTACCGGGGAAGATGCGGCCAGTTTTACCGCACCTACCCAAAACCTGGTAGACATGTTTGAGGTGATCAAAGACGGCAATGCCTATCCCATTAGCGATCCGCGCTCTGGCTACGATGCCCAGAAGCCTTTTGTTAACCGCGACCCGCGGCTTTACAACGACGTTATCATTCCTGGAGAGCCTTGGGGCGTAGACGGGAGCAACAAACAGCTGTACATGGAAATGTATGTTGGTGGCCGGGATTTCGGATTGACGCAAAGCAGTAACTATACCCGCAATCGTATGGCTACCGGCTATGTATGTAAAAAGTTTATCTGGCCGGAAGCCAACGGTTTTACCAGCCAATGGACCAAGTATAAGGTCAATAGCACTTTTATCCGCCTGGCGCAGGTATACCTTGACTATGCCGAGGCAATGAACGAAGCCTATGGTCCAAATGCCGATCCTTCGGGCTACGGAATGACAGCCGCTCAGGCCATCAATGTGATTAGGAACAGGGCTGGCATGCCAAACGTGCTTGTGGATTTTACTTTAGACAAAACTGTTTTCAGGGAGCGGATAAGAAACGAACGGGCGGTAGAACTCATGTTCGAAAACCAGCGCTGGCACGACCTGCGCCGATGGATGATTGCAGAAGACGTTTTCAAGCTTCCGATCAGGGGCATCAGGGCCACGCCGCCGGCAAACCATGCCAGTGTAGCCAACAAGAGCACGCTTGCCTTCAGCTATCAACAGGTTAACCTTACCACAGAGCAGAGGGGCTTCGGCTTGCGCAATTATTGGTATCCAGTAGCCTTGAACCACGTACAGAGCTTGTACAATTTTAAACAGAATCCGGGATGGTAAATGGTCAAACTTTTAAAGAACTGATAATGAAAAAATATAACTATGTATGGCTGTTGGCCGGACTTTCCTGTTTGCCGTTTTATGGTGTCTATGCTCAGGAGCCAATCACACTGAAAAAGCCAGATACCATAGCCAAAAACGATGTACTGGTTTTACCGATGGGCCTAACCGTTACGCAAAGGGCAGCGGTAGGGGCGATCAGCAAAATATCAGGCAGGGAACTGGAAAGCTATCCAGACCTTTCCTTTTCCAATACGCTGCAGGGCCGATTGATGGGCCTTACGGTTAGGCAGACCTCCAACGGCCTGGGCAATAACGATGCCTCGCTTTATGTAAGAGGGCTGGCCCGCGGCAGTGCAGATAATCCGCTGGTAGTAGTTGACGGGATTGAAAGAAACCTCGATTTTTTAAATGCGGAGGAAATAGAAAGTGTAGAGGTGCTGAAAGACGCGAGTTCAAAGATCTTGTATGGTCCAAGGGCGGCCAATGGCATTATCCTCATCACCACCAAAAGGGGCAAGCCTAATTCTCGCTTGCTGAACGTAAGTACAAGCTACGGCGTAAGCATGACCCAGCGCATGCCCACTTATTTAAACAGCTACGATTATGCTACGCTTTACAATGAAGCAAGGCAGAACGATGGCTTGCCGGCTTTTTATTCGGCCAAAGACCTGAACGGTTATCGCAACAGCAGCGGCGCAAATGATCAGCGTTACCCCAATGTCGATTTTAACGAGACCTTTTTAAACAATGCGGCGCCTTTTCGTAAGGCGAACATCGAATATGCCGGAGGTGGCGATGGCAGCAGGTATGCTTTTATGTTAGGTTACACTGGTGCCGACGGTTTCGAGAAAGTGGGCAAGACACCTTCGCAGGATCGGATCAATTTGCGTGGCAACCTCGATTTCAACGTAAGCGAAAGCCTTAAGGCCTTTATTGATGCCAGTGCCATCGTAGAAACCAGGAATTGGAGCAAACTGGGGCAGAGCAATGTTTTTTCGGCGCTGAGCACGCACAGGCCAAACGAATATCCCCTGCTCATTACCGATCCGACGCTACAAGGCATAGGCAACGTGTTGGGCCAATCGTATGTTCCGGCAATGGGCGGCAGCCTGCTCCATCCGAACAATCTTTACGGAGACCTGGTTTATGGCGGCTATAGCAAGCACAACTATTTTTACGGACAGACGAATTTCGGCCTGGACTGGAGCTTGGATAAATTGGTTAAGGGCCTTTCGCTTAAATCGGTCTTTACCTTCGACAATTACCAGTTCTTTCAATCGGGCAAAAGCGAAACGCCGAGAACCTATGCGCGCATTTATACCCCAGACCTTTCGGGTGGCGAAAGCGTAAGCTATATGCTGGTGCAGCGCCAGGTAGTACAATCGACCTTAACGGGAGAGGAAACCAGACAGGGAGAGAGCATCGTCAGAAATACAGGCTGGATCACCAACCTGAACTACGACACCCAATTTGGAAAGAGTGAATTTGCGGCCAATCTTTCTTACTTCTACTACAAAAACGAAGACAGGTCGAGTACGCAGGATATCGAAAATTCGAATACCGTGTTGCGCCTTAACTACAACTTCGGCAAAAAGATCTATGCCGAAGGAAGCATGGCCTTAATGGGAACCAACAAATTTGCCAAAGGCAACCGATTTGGCCTTTTTCCTGCCATTGGTGCTTCGTGGATCTTAAGCGAAGAGCACTTTTTGAAGAACAGCAAGACGATCAATTTTCTGAAGCTGAAATCGAGCTTCGGCATTTTGGGCTACGACCGCGCAACAGATTTTTACCTCTTCCAAAACCGTTGGTACGACAATGGAAGTGCAGGTTTCGGACAGCCAAATGCAGTAAGCAATGTATTGCGTACCACGCTCGATATTTTGGGCAACAAAGACCTGGGCTGGGAAAAATCAAGAGAACTTAACATTGGCCTGGAAGCAATAGCTTTCGCCAATAAGGTAGAGGCCGAATTCAATTATTTCAACACCTATCGTTACGATATGATCATTAGTCCGGATAACCTTTACTCTTCTTTTACCGCAGGTTTGTATCCCCGTTTAAATTTGGGCGAAACCAGCAATAGCGGTGTAGAAGGAGGCGTGAAATGGCATACCAGATTGGGCCAGGTAAAAACAGACCTCGGATTTAATTTTGTGTACGCCAAAAACAAGGTAGTGGTAACCAACGAAATCAAGTATCCAGACCACAACCTGAGTATCACCGGCCAGTCATCCGACTCGATGTTCGGCTTGGTCTCAAACGGATTATTTACCAGTCCGGCTGCCGTAGCAAGCGCTCCGGCCCAATATTTTGGCCCTTATGGCCAAGGCGATTTGGCCTACAGCGACATCAATGGCGATGGTATTGTTGATGGAAGGGATGTAATGCCTATCGGGAACAGCTATCCGCGGGTTACCTTGGGTATCGATTTTAACTTCAGCTACAAAGGTTTTGGCCTGTACTTGTTGGGCACCTCCGAATTGGGCGTTAATGCCATGGCCAACAGCAGCTACTATCGCAACAACGGCGAAGGAAAATATTCTGTAGTGGCGCTAGACCGCTATCATCCGATCAACAACCCAAGTGGCACCTATCCAAAGCTCAGCACTACTGCGGATGTGAACAATACGCAAGGCTCTACGTTTTGGCTCAAAAACACCGATTTCCTGCGCCTTAAAAATGTAGAACTGAGCTATGCGGCTTCGGCGTCGACCAATTGGCTTAAGGGCTACAGGTTCTTTTTGAGGGGTACCAACCTCTTGGTGCTTTCATCGGTAAAAGCGCTCGATCCTGAGGTGCTGACGGCAGGTGTAACCAATTATCCAATCTACAGGACCGTAACATTGGGTGTTTCGGCCAAGTTCTAACCTAAACGATGATAAAGATGAAGAACAAACTTATCAAATATACCTTGTTGCTTTCGATGACGGCAACATTGGGTTGCGAGAAGGCACTCGATCCCAAAATAGACAATACCTACGGCGACGAATATACCTGGACTTTGCCAGATAAGGCCCAAGGAGTGCTGATGAATGCCTACGCCAATATTCCGAATACCTTTTTGAGTTATGGTGGAAGCAATTTTTTGGATGTAGCCACAGACAATGCCGTAACCAACGATTATCCTTCGGCCATGTACGCCTTGGGTGGTGGCGCTTTGAGCCCACAAAACAATCCGGTAGGCAACTGGACAACTGCTTACAACCAGTTTAGAAATATCCACCTCTTTTTGGAAAACGGCCTCACCGACAAAGTAAAATACAGCCTGACCAGTGCTGCGACAGACCTGGCCATCAAAAACCGGCTAAAAGGCGAGGCCCTTTACCTGCGGGCCTGGTGGGGTTTTCAGCTGCTGCAACAGTATGGAGGCAAAACGGCAACCGGCGAAGCGCTTGGCTATCCGATTACTTTAAAGACGGTAACAGATGGGGCCAATTTAGACATCAAAAGAAACAGTTACGAGGAATGCGTGCTACAGATTTTGGCCGATTGCGACGCTGCGATTGCCTTGTTGCCACAGGTTTATACCGGCAATGATGCCATTGTAGGTGCACCAGGTGTAGGCAGGGCCGATAAACAAGTGGCCATGGCGCTTAAATCAAGGGTGAGCTTGTATGCAGCCAGTCCGGCTTATCAGCCAGATCATATCGTAAAGCTAAACGGTATGGCCCAATTTAACGTGGTTGATGCAGGAGCGTATCTGGAAAAATGGAAACGGGCAGCAAGCATGGCACAGGCAGCTATAACCATGGTGGGCAACTTCAGCACCTTGACGCAAACCAACTTCACGGCGGCTACTACGCCTGCAGAATTTATCTGGCGCAAGTTTACCAACAGCAACCAAATGGAGCAGTTCAATTTCGTGCCCAGGTTTTATGGCATGGGCTTTACCGGGCCGTCGCAGAACCTGGTGGATGCCTTTCCGATGAAAAACGGTTATCCGATCAAGGATAGTCGGTCTACCTATAGTGCCTCTAACCCTTATGCCAACCGCGACCCCCGCTTAGACCTGAATGTTTATTACAACGGCGCGGCCTTTCAATCTTCGCAAATCGAGGTATTTACCGGAGGCATGGATTCGAGAGAAGCCTATCCACAGGCCTCTAGAACGGGTTATTACCTTAAGAAATGGCTGGCACCATCGGCAGGAACGCTGGAAAATCCGGTAAGTTCTTTTCACTACAATGTGTTGTTCAGAAAAACAGAACTGTTTTTGAACCTCGCCGAAGCTGCTAACGAGGCTTATGGACCAACGGCTATTGCGCCGGGTGCTAGTCTTTCGCCCGTACAAATTATGAAGAACATCAGAACAGCTGCGGGTTTAACGGCCGCTACTGCCAACGCCTATGTTGATGAGCAGGCCGCTTTGGGCAAGGATGCCTTTAGGGCGCTGATCCAAAACGAAAGACGCCTCGAATTGGCTTTTGAGAACCAGCGCTTTTTTGACATGAGAAGGTGCCTGTTGCCACTCAACGAAACCGTTACTGGCGTAGAAGTGCAAAAAAACGGAACCAACCAATATACCTATACCGTGGTTGATGTAGAAAAACGAAAGTTCGATGCCGTTAAATTCTACTACTTGCCGCTTCCATATAATGAAATAGTGAAGAGCCCTGGCATTAAACAAAACTTGGGTTGGTAATTAAAATAAACAGAACATTATGAAAGCAAAATATAATTATCTGATGATGCTCTTGTTGGGCAGCCTGTTGTTATCTTGCAAAAAGTACGACGACTATATCACAGACAACAGTTTTAGCGCGGTGTATTTCGCGTCGCAAAGACCCTTGAGAACCATTGTGGCCTATGATAACATGAGCTTTAAGATGGGGGTGGTGCTGGCTGGAAAAAGAGAAAACAAGGAACTGGAAACAGCTAATTTTGTGATAGATCCAAGCTTGCTCACTACGGTTGATGGCGCTGCTAACCTTAAGCTGTTGCCTGCTAATTATTATACATTAAGCAACAGCAACACCTTTGAAATCCCGGCGGGAAAGCTTCTGGGCGAAATTATCGTAACGTTGAATAAAGCGGCGTTTACCGCCGATCCACTGTCGCTTACCAATACCTATGCCATTCCGTTGCGCCTGACCAAAACCACGGCCGATTCGATTTTGAACGGCAAGATAGAAGGAGGTGTACAAACCGTAGCAGCCAAAAACTATACCATATTAGTGGTGAAATACATCAGCCCTTATCATGGCACCTATTACCATAAGGGGGTAGAAAATACCTTGGGCCCAGGAGGTGTAGTTACCGGCACAACAACCTATAGCATGGCCGATCTTTCTAAAAATGCTGTTTGGACCTTGGGTACTACGGCTTTAAATGCCGTAAAAACCAGCGGTATAGGCACCAAAATCAATGCAGGCCTGCAACTGACCGTAGCGCCAGACAACAGCGTGGCCTTGTCGCCGTTAAATGGCATCACGCTTGGTGCATCGCAAGGCACATACAACCTTGCAAAGCGTGAATTTTACCTGAAATACAACTATACGCAAGGCACGTCAAATTATGCCGTAACCGATACGCTGATTTTAAGGCAGGCGCCAGAGCTTGACCTGAGGTATGAAGAATGGTAGCTACATCCAGCCAGCAGATTGATGGTCTGCAGGTTCCGTTGCCGGCGTTTGCCGAGGTCCAATGTCTAAAGGATAATGAATTTTAGGCAATGGCAAAAGGGCGATATATTCATATCGCCCTTTCCATGACTACGGTTTTTTATGATATAGGAATTAAACCTGTACTGCGCACGTTTTATTTTTGCAGAGGCAATCTTCATCTCGCCGATGTGTTTTGGAACATGTAGCCAATTCAGTGTTTGTTTTGGCACAAATGCCCCATCAAATGTCCCTTCTGCACCGTAAATATCTTTCCGCTAAGCAATAACTTTGGTCAATCACTTTAAATAATATAGCCATGAATATGAAACAAAAAATCTGGGCCAATTTCAGCGTAAAGGATGCGCAGCTTACCAACCGGTTTTACACAGAACTTGGATTTACCCCGAACGGATCGTTTAAGGATTACCCTAAGCTGGCCAGCTTTCTTTTTGGCGCCGACGGCTTTGTGATCCATTTTTTTGAAGAAGGCTCCAAAATCGACCAGTTCCTGCAGCCGGGCCCTACGGATAAAAGCGAAATTATATTTACGCTCTCTGCCGAGACGGAACAGGAGGTGAATGAATTTGCGGTCAAGGTGAAGAATGCAGGAGGCCATATCTTCCAGAAGGTAGAAAGGGATGAGGCCAACTATTATGGTTTTGCCTTTGCCGATCCCGACGGCCATAAATTCAATGTGCTGTTGATGGACAATATGTGATGCAGCCCTGAGGGTGGGTGAAAGGAGGATGGAGTGACGGGATTGTTGTTGCAGGTCTTATATAGGGCTTACAAGGCAAATACTGAGCTATCAGCCGACCTGCCACAGCTGCTCTTTGATTACCTTGCCGATGAGATTGGCCGAATTTGGATCCAGGTGTTCGGAATTCCAGGAAACCCCGCTTTCGGTGAGAATGGGAGTAAGGGTAGCGATTTGCCAAGGGCATCAATTGGCACAAAAAATCAATGGGCAATGGGAGCGGTGTATTCAGCAGCTGTAACTGCCTCTAGCCAAACCGTTTCACCTTTTTCCCTTCCGGTAATAGCTACTTGCACAAAAGCGGTATCGGCACTTGCCCCATGCCAGTGGGGGATATTAGGCGGACATTTTATGGCATCGCCCTTGCGAAGTATCTTTTTGGCTTGTCCCTTTTCCTGGTAGTAGCCAACGCCATCAATCACCAACAAGATCTGCCCCGCAGGATGGCTATGCCACTTGCTTCTGGCTCCCGGTTCAAAAGTTACGTTGCCAACAGCTATAGCATTAAGGCTATCGGCATCCATCAGCATCTGTAGATAGGCTGTTCCCGTAAAGTTATCATTTGTTATTTTTTTGCCTTGCGGAAATACAAACGCATTTTTTTGTTGAATATGCTTTGGTTTTTGTTCGTTGCTGCACGCGGCAAAAAGGAGGATTAACAAGGGCAACATATAATTGCGGCTGGTTTTCATAATGCTATTTTAAAGGTTTGAATGATAAAAATCCACCAGCTTGTTTACGGCCTGCGATACGTATTCCGGCTTCCAATAAGTCTGGATATGCGTAGCACCGTCAATGAGATACAGCGCTTTGTTTTTTGCATTGATGGCCTTCGGAAAAGCTTCGTCTGTCATGTATTTTGTATCTGCCTTGCTGCCGGCCATCATCAAAAGAGGCTGGTTGATTAGGTCCATATCCGTAGTGGCATCCCAGGTCATGAGATCGAGCAGGCTGCTCATGGTGTAAAGAAAGGTTGAATTTGGGTGCGCATAAGTTCTATAGTAATAAACAAACCCTTCACGGTAAAGGTCTGTCGGTATTTTGGCTATTTCTTCGTCTTTTATACTGGCTAGGCCCGCATAGACTATTTTGCCTCCGGCAGTTTCCTGCGCACGGGCATCTGAAGCCTGTTTCAGGCGATCCTGAATGGTGTTTAATTGGGAGTGCTGAAAGCCGTTACGCCTTACCTCGCCAGAGTTGAACATGCTCAGGGTAGCAACTGCCCTGAACCTTTTGTCTGATTGGGCTGCTTTTAAGGTATAACCTCCGCCTCCGCAGATACCCAGCACACCCAAACGGTTGGCATCAACACCAGCATAACGGCTAATAAAATCGGCCATGCCATGGATATCTTCAACGCGGTTTGCAGGCTTATCAGTATGGCGGGGCTCACCACCGCTTGCACCTTGATAGGCCGCATCTGCTACAATGGTTATATAACCCGCTTCTGCAAGGTGCTGCGCATACAATCCGGCAGTTTGCTCTTTAACCCCACCGTTGGGGTGGGCAACCACTATTGCCGGGTATTTCTTTGCAGGATCATAGTTTGCAGGCGTATAAATATTGGCCGCAATGGCAATCCCATTGAGCTTATAAGTTACCGGGTGGATATTTACTTTTCCCTTTTCGTTGCTGGTTATCGCTCCATCATACACCAGCGTAAATGGATTTTGCTGCTCATGTGTTTGTTGCCTGTTTTGTGCATCTGCCAGATCTGCAGCTGCTATTGAGCTTGCAATGGCAATAATTGATGTCAGTTTCTTCATCTTTCTTAACTCACTTGTTTTTTAATACTTCATTTAGTACGGCCTGTGTTGCCCTTGCTTCCTTCTTGCCGATGGTTTGCCTGATAGTCCCAACAAATTGTTGCAGCTGGCTTGGAGACAATCCAACATTCAGGCATATATTTAAATGCGACCTCAACATGGGCTCCACGCCGCCAATGCCCGCAAGTACCGATACGGTTACCAATTCTCTTTCTGCATGGGTCAAAACATCGCGTTCAAAAAGATCAGCGAAAAGATGCTCTTTGAGGAATACTTCGATTTCGGGGGCAAAAGCCGCATAACCGGTTTTGGTATCGGCTTCGCGAAGACCTGTCAGTTTCTCCAAGATCGCTTTGCCGCGCTGATACCTGCTGCCGCTGTTGTTGATTGGCGAGGCTCCTGCACCCAATTGATCGGTAATGCCTTTGGCTTTGCGTTCGTCCAAAACAGCCATAAAAGTCTGTAATCCACGGAGGCTTCGGGGAAATCCTGCATAGGCATAAAGATGAACCATGGCTTCCTTGATCTGGTTGATGGTTAGGCCCGCTTCAAGCCCGGCGCTTATTTCGTTCTTCAGTTTGGGCAGATCGCCTTTTGCCGTAAGTGCTGCAATTCCAACAATGCATTGTTCTTTGGTACTTAGCGCCATATTTTTATTGTCTTGGGCATTTAGCACAAACGAAAGGGTGCTAAATGCCACTATCATGCAAATGATTGTCCTGATCTTTTCAGTCTTTGTCATCTGCCAGAAGGTGTTGTCAGTTTTGTGAACGAAAGGGAGCCGAGTTTCCATGCGCCATTCTGTTTGATGTAAACTTCTGTTACCATAAACGGATTGGTTACTTCGTTGCCGCCAACAACTGCCAGCAGATCGATCCTGTTAAGAAGAATCGCGGTCTTGTCGATGATTTTTACGGATACATCATGTACGTCTGCCTTCTTGTACCAGATGCCGCCACTTTTGATTACATTCAGCTCCTGTTGTTTTCCCCACGAACCGCCCATGTGTACAAACACGGATTTTTCTTGAAAGAGGCTATCTAGCAAGGCAACATTCTTATCAGCCATCCATTGCCATTTATCGGCAGAAAGTTTGACGACCTCTTTTTCTGCAACAGTATTTTGCGCATGCGACAATTTGAAGCACATTATGGCGAAGAACAGTAAAAAACTTAATTTTTTCATTTCGATAATCGTTTATAGGTTTATGGTCGGGTTATGCTATACTTATTTCTACAATGCAAAATTGCAGAGAAGGGAAAGGCTTTTTGGTAGACGGATTACTGGAATTGCAACCAATATTACTTGTCCAGTCCTTTTTCCTTCAGCCATTTAGACAAAATGCCGGCTATTTCCTTGTTGTTCAGGTCTGACATAATGAAATGGGTATTGCCTTTTATTCCTGTTTCGGGCAGGTGCACAACGGTTGCATCGCCGCCATGGGCGTTTACCACCTTGGCCCATTGCCTAGCCGTGGCCAGTACATTACGCCAAAAATTGAGCGAGGCGGCATTGGTTTCTTCTTTGGGGATGTAGTCGCCATAATAAATCACGATTGGAATCTTGGTCAGTTTCATGAAGTCGCTAAGGGGAATGCCTCTTCCTCCACGGTTGCCCTGTGGTGCTTCGCCTTCAGGAAAGGCAAATCCGCCTGGTTCAATGGCTACAACAGCTTTTACGTGATGGTTTCTGATGGCTGTTTTCCAGCCTGGAGCACCTCCTGCAGAATGGGTGAAGAGAATACCGTCGCCAGATTTATCAAACACGGCCGACATGGCGCTTACAAGGGTTTCTTCATCGATATTACCGGTGTTGGGCGTCATCATGCGGAAGAAGTTATCAAGCGATTTTTCGTCATTGGGAAACTGTACTCCTTCGTTAAATTTTGGATAAAGTCCGATTCGGAACTGGGTGTACCAGGTTTGGTCATCTGGAACTGCCGAAATCTGCACAGGCTTTGTGGTCTGCCCCGCATCGCCACGACCAGGCTGGTCGACGAGATAAATGCCATAGCCAGATCTTAAGAACAGATCGGCAAAGCCCTCGCGGCCATCGGCAGTGGTCTGCCAGCTGCGGCGAGATTGGCCATACCCATGTAAAAACACCATCGAGTTTTGTTTTTTGTTCGCAGGGATCTGGTAAAACACATCGGCATGGTCGCCATGGCGCGTCTGTCCACCCTGTTGCTCGTTCCATGGCTTTAAAGGATCAAATGTACCTTCGCTTTTGATCACTTTGCCACCTGCCGAGAATGCTCCCTGTTCTTTGAGGATTATATTTCCGCTCTGGTTTGTCTTTGTTGCAGCGCAGGATGAAATGGCGAGGGCTGCGACACATAACATGGCATTCAGCCCGAGTTGTGCTCTGATTTTTTGCATGATAGTTTTCTGTTTTCCGATTATTTGGTTGCTTATATATCCAGTTTTCTTTCGCTTAGCCATTTGACCATGGCTGGATCGCGGTGGTCGAAGAAAAGGCTTTCCTTAGTGTCGAGCTTTGCGATGGCCTGCATATCGGCTTTCGAAAGCTCAAAATCGAATATGTCGAAGTTCTCCGCCATCCTTTCCCTGCGTACAGATTTGGGAATAGCTATGATGTTTCGTTGCGCAAGCCAGCGAAGGATGACCTGAGCTACGGTTTTGCCGTACCTGTTTCCAATGCCTGCGAGCACTTCGTTCTTAAAAATATTGTTTTTGCCTTCGGCAAACGGCCCCCAAGATTGAGTCTGAACCTTATTTTGCTCTAAAAACTCTTGGGTTGTTAGCTGCTGATGGAAAGGGTGGGTTTCTATCTGGTTTATGGCGGGGGCAAGACCGCTGTTGATGGAAAGATCCATTATCCTATCCGGCTGGAAGTTGGCCACGCCTATGGCCCTGATCTTTCCCTGTTTGTACAGCTCTTGCATTGCTTTCCACGATCCGAAAACATCGCCATAGGGCTGATGGATCAAGTAGAGGTCGAGGTAATCTAGTTGCAGGCGTTCCAGCGATCTTTGAAAGGCCGATTTTGTATTTTCATAGCCTGCATCCTGTACCCAAAGCTTAGTGGTAACGAAAAGCTCTTCCCTGGCGATGCCGCTTTTTTTGATGCCATTGCCCACGGCACCTTCGTTAAGATAGGAGGCAGCGGTATCGATCAGCCTGTATCCGGTTTCTATGGCCTCTATAACTGCTTTTTCGCATTCGGCTGCATCGGCAATCTGAAAAACTCCAAAGCCCAGTATGGGCATTTCAACGCCGTTGTTCAATCTGACTTTTTGCATATGCTTGAATTTTTGTTCTTTCTCGTTCTACAACAAGTAAGGCGATGTAAAGTTCAGCACTATACCTGAGGCAAACGGTATACGGATTACGGGTTGTGCTACCATTATTACTGATTGGTGCTTTTGTCTTGCTGCAACTGTACCTGAATGTTTAGATTTGTAGAGGAAACAAGAACGAAAGCCATGGAAGAGACGATCAATTTTAACACCATCAGTGAATACAATACCTTTAACAATCACGAAACGCTCCATCCGCTGGTTAGCGTGATCGACTTCTCAAAGGCGAAGATGAGAAAAGGCTCGCGCATGAACTTTGGGCTCTATTGCATCTTTCTGAAAGATGTTGTTTGTGGCGACCTTAAGTATGGGCGTAACACCTACGACTATCAGGAAGGAACACTTGTTTTCGTTTCACCAGGTCAGGTATTGGACGTTGCGAACAAAATCGACTACTATCAGCCGGTAGGGCATGGCCTGGTCTTTCATCCCGATCTGGTACATGGCACTTCTCTAGGAAAAAGTATTGGAGATTACAGTTTCTTCAGCTATAAAACGAATGAGGCGCTACATCTATCCGCGCGGGAAAGGCAGCTGGTGTTCGACTGCTTTGCCAAAATACAGGCAGAGCTGAACCAATCGATAGATAAGCACAGCAAGAGGCTGATCGCTTCGAATATTGAACTTTTTCTCAACTATTGCGAACGTTTCTACGATCGTCAGTTTATCACCAGGGAAAACGCCAACAGAGGAATTTTGGAACGTTTTGAGGAACTGCTGAACGGCTATTTTTCTTCGGATAGGCCAGTTGAAATAGGATTGCCTTCTGTTGCCTATTGCGCCGAAGAGCTGCACCTTTCTCCTAACTATTTCGGCGACCTGATCAAGAAAGAAACCGGAAAATCGGCACAGGAATATATCCAAAACAAGATTATCGATGTTGCCAAGGATAGAATTTTCGATGCCAACAAAACCATCAACGAGATCGCCTACGAACTGGGGTTCAAATATCCTCAGCATTTCAGCAGGCTGTTCAAACAACGGGTAGGACATACCCCAAATCAATATAGAAGTACAAATTTGAATTAAGGTTCCGTATTTCTATATGCTGATGGAGGAAAGATAAAAGCTGCTTTTTGCAACTTTTCAATACCTTCCTGTCTGTTGCCCCGATTTACACGAAATCTTGATACAATACAACCCAGGTAAAACGGATTGTTCGTTAGCGAACGGTAAATGTTCAGTTTCGAACATTGTTGGATGAATTTTGGCCCCTGCTTCTTGTTTTGCGCCAAATTAGGGCATTATATTATTTTGGTACGCACTTGGTGTAGAGGGGATCAAGGATTATTTTTGAACGACCAAACAATTTAAATTTTAATGAAAACACTTGTTACCTGGGCACTTTCTTTTCTGATTTTTTTAAGTTCCTGTAATCGGAACTTTACTTTTGAACAAAAGCTTGACCGGTTAAAAGACAGTGTAAATGTTGGCAAAATCACTATTTATGCCCTTTACAAAAGTCAGCTACTTGCGCACCGTAGCGGTGACTATGATACCAACATGATTGTTAACAAGGTATTTGGCCTGCACAGGGAAATCTGGGAGGGATGTTATGCAGAATCAATGGGTGCTGCCAATGCCAAAATGTTCAATACAACGGCCGGAATGATCGCCTGGAACAAAAGCCTGTATGCTAAAGAAAAAGAACTTTGGGAGAAAAAAGCCGCAGAACTTATTGCCCTTCAACCGGAAAAAACATTCCGGAATACGTTGCACCGGTTTAATAGGTTGGTACCCGTGCAGCCAAGCGCGAGGATCAGCTTGCTTTTTACCCCATTGCAGGGCTTGGGCTTTGGTGGATGTTCCAATACCCAGTTCTGCTTCGAACTGAACAATAGTGAATACGATATACCGTTCACTGTTCAAAAAGGATTGCCCCACGAAATGTACCATTTGGTTTATAACCAGCTACATAAAGATGATCCCATGGCTGCGGGCACACTGTCAAGGGTGATCAGGGAAGGGGCTGCCTGTTATTTCACCTATGTGTTTTTTGAGGGCAAAGTGCCAAAACGGGAGCTTGTTGAGCAGATGACCGAAAAAGAGTGGCAGTGGTACATGGATCACGAACAGGAGCTGTTCCGGAAGACAGAACAGTACCTGAAAGATAAAGGAACGGATAATGCCTTACTGCGTAACGGACGTTACGGCCTGTTTAAGGATGCCCCAAAGTCTTTATATTATTGGCTGGGGTTCCGTATTGTTGAAAGTTACGTAGAAAAGAACGGGAGGGACTCATGGAAAGATCTTTACACGATGCCTGTTCAGCAAGTATTGGATAAAAGCGGATATGCAGCTAAATGGAAGCCTCAATAAAATTACAATAATTTTGTCTTTCAAACCCGATTTTGGGCAAGCTTACTGCTGATCATTTCCGAATAACCACTTGGGAATATCGGCAGTTAACAGGTAAGGCACCATAATATTATTGTGGCTGAGATTTTTATACGAGGTAAATTTCAACTGTTTATTGCCGGCCAACTTGTTGTAAAGCTGTTCGCTTCCAATATAGGGATTCTCGGTGTCCTGCTTTCCATGGATCAACCAGATTCTTTTTTTCTTAAGCGCGGCAAGATTGGAAAAGTCGGGAACACCGGCAATCGACACTAATGCCGCAAACTTTTCAGGCTTCATGCTAAATAAATTTTGGGCGGTCGAAGCACCCATGGAATAACCTACAAGATAAATCCTGTGCCTATCAACCGGGTAGTTTTTTTCGGTCTCTTCCACCAGCTTAAGAATCTGCCTTACATCAGGCGAAGGTACCGAGCTCAGTGTACTGTCCTTATCCAGGATATAATCTGCTGACCGCCTGCTAAATTGTGGTGCCATCACAAAACAGTTGAAATCCCTGTAGATATCGTCCCTGATCCATATTCTGGCCAGCGGCTCCAACTGGCCTTGATTATCGTTGCCGATCCGTGAGGAATTATGGAAAGTAATCACTAAAGGGTATTTTTTCCCTGGAGCAACTTCTTTTGGCGCCAAAAGTCTGTAAGGGATTTCGCTTACAGCCCCTTGGTATGATTTTCTTTCAAATTTATCGGAGTTCAGGTCGTTCAGCACTTTCTTGATCCGTAAAACCTCTAGCGAATCGATGGTCCTGTTATCCTGTTTGTGTACCTGAGCATTTGAACTCAACGGGATCAAAAGAATAAGGATTAATGCCAGTTGTATTATCGTGTTTTTTTTCATTGCTTAAATCATATTGTTATGGCCACAGGTAAGGGAGTATTTAATGTTAACTGCAACACTTATATCCAATGTTAATCATGTGGCCGTGTATAAGCCCGTGATTTCTACACAAGTTCCTTAAATCAACTGTTGCCAACGGCTACCTAAATGGAAGTTTATTTTTATGGAATGAGATTAGTCTTCTAGTTTCTTGATCTCACTGTCCAGCCTTTGGGAAAGATTGGTCATATACGCTGTCCAGCCGGGAGTCTCCTTATACAGATCAGCATATTCTCTTTCTCCATCATCATCTGGTTCTTCATTAATGATATCATCCAGGTATTTTTGTAAGAATTGTAGCTCCTTTTTTCCAGCCGTAAATGATAGGATATTTAGCGGTTCGCCATCAGCTATAAACTGGCCATTGTCTTTATATTCAAAATATATTTCCGTTAATCCAACCGCTGCAGTGTCGTATAGGTAATCTATCTCGGTTTGATCAGTTGGCAAAAAGCCTTTTGCTTTATAAAGAGCAATCAACTTTTTTAAATCTACATTTGGATGTTTTTCTACAAATATTGCAAACAGGTCAATAACATCAAGACCCTCATCGCTTTCCAGAGCTTTTATTCCCCAGCTACCCATAATATTGTATCGCTATTAAAATTATTGAGCTAATTATTTCTTTTTACCCCTGTGATGATCCATGTAATTGCATACTTTCACCCATGGCATTTTTCTTTGTTGATCCGCGTTGCAAAGAAATGAAAATATCGGAAAATAAATATTCATCAAATAAAATTTTACAGACCAGGTCTGTGCATTTCAATATAAATAACACAACTCCCTAGTCTACTCCCAATAAGTGAGCTTCCAACCTCCTCAATTTTGCCCAATCAAAATTATTGAGCCGTGAATTCAATGGAAACATTATCCAATGTTTAGCATGTTATTGACTAGCTTTGTTAGGGTTAGATGATGGTAATTACACATTAAGAACTGCAGGCAATTATGGAAAATAAAATTATTGAAGCAAGTATCGAAATAAACGCTCCGGTACACAGTGTCTGGAGCGTGTTCACAAATCCAGAGGTGACCAAACAAATGGGAGGATATTACGACACAGATTGGAAACCCGGTAGTCCGTTTGGTTTTAGGAACGTGGACGGGAAAAGACTGACAAACGGCACTTTGCTTGAAATCAAACCGGAACGGCTCATCAGACATAACCTGTTCGAGCCAGAAAGCGAAACCCTAATCTCTGAAATCAGCTATGATTTTCAGGAAAAGCACGGAGTTACAGTGCTGAAGGGCAGGGAAGTACTTTTCCGTCCTTTAAACAAAGCTTCATTTGATGAGGCCTTAGCTGGTTGGATATCGGCATTAGACCTGGTAAAACAGATTGCTGAAGTAGGAATCAGGTGAAATTAATTGTGTGATGGGTTTTGGTGGTACGTTTTTTAAAATCATTTTTCATTTTTAAAAACAACAACAGACAGTGCAGCACCTAGGGCAGCCACCAGTCCAAATAGCTTAAAGCTTTCATTTAGCCCAATATTTACAATTAGGCTGAATACGAGGCTGCCAAAACCATATCCCATAAACATTACAAAGGCAAACAACCCGATTGCGACACCTTTTTGTTGCGAAAGAGTGGTAATAATTGCCGCAAAAAGCGGATGCGTCATATCAAAACCGAGCGATAAAATAGCTATCAAGATGCAGGAGAAAAACAGCGTGTAGTTCATGCCCAGCAAAAAAGCCGAAAGCGCACCTATACAAATACCGATCGGGATAATCCTGTTACGGCCATATTTATCGGCAAGCTTACCTAAAAATGGTCCCAAAAGCAATCCCGGGATGCCATAGCCCAGCAATGCCAATCCAACCCCTTTTTCGCTCAAATGGTAGTTCTTGAAAAAGAAATAACCCGTCCAGGCAAATACCCCGCTGTGGAACATGGAATTAAAAAATACAAACATATAAGTTCGCCATCCCCTTGGTAAAACAAGGATATCCCTATAGGCACTAATCGTGTTTTTAAGGCCGGATGGTTTTTCTGTTTGCTCCTGCACAAAGTTTTTGTGGTTGATCAATAGAACCATCAAAATCAACAACGCTATTAATGCGACAATCCAAAACAACATTTGCCATCCCACAAAAGCCGTCAACAATGCGCCCGAGCTGGAACCAAAAGCGGTGCCAGCGGCCATTAATCCAAAAAACACGCCCAAGGCATGCCCACGTTTTTCGTAGGGAAACCGGTCGCCGATCCAGCCTATCGTTGTAGGTGCCACGCCCCCCGCTATCAGCCCTGTCAACAATCTAAGCACAATCATCTGATTAATTGTGCCTGCAAAACCGGTACAGGCCGTCATCAATATAAAGCCGCTTATGGAAAATATGATGATGGGAAACCGTCCATATTTATCTGATAAAGGAGCGTATATCAAAGTAGAAAAGCCATAGCTTAACAAATAGGCCGGCTCAATGAAACTCACCTGCTGGACAGATACCCGGAAAAGCGAAGAAAGCTGGGGTAAAATGGGGGCAACCATAAATCCCTGAAAGAAAACTATAAAAGTACCCAGCGATAAAATCACCACCAAAGACAATGAAGGGGTCGGATTTATCAATGGAGAAACCGTATTTTCAATTATTTTATCTGCATTCATTTGATTATGTAATTTAACCCGGCAAAGAAAGCAAGGAATTTTATGGCTCTGCCAGTACAGAACCTGACTATTTAACTGATACAGTTATGGGTATAGCTCATTACCATTTATGGATATCATGAATTAATTCCATTTCATTAATTTTGTAGTACAGGTGTGGTTTTAATAAAAACAACCAATACAGATGAAAGCATATAAATTCGAGGTATTCACTACTGTTATTGAAAAGAACATCAGGGAGGGGCTTTTCAAGCCGGGACATAAATTGCCTTCGGTTCGAGAAATCAAAGAACAGTACCATATCAGTAGCAGCACTGTACAGGATGGCTATGAACATCTAATGATAAGCAGGTTGGTAGAGAGTGTGCCAAAATCGGGCTATTATGTTAGCAACATGCCGGAAACAGAACCTGGACTTGTGAAAACCAGACATCGTCCGATAGTTAGGGATGCCATTTTTAAAAATCATCTTGCCCTCACTACCTCGCTGAGGATAGGAAGAAAAATATCCGAGTTTAATGTGGCGGCTCCTGGCGATTTGTTGATCCCGCAAAAATTATTGTTGCGTACAATGCAACAGGTAATCAGAGAAAAGGGGCTTGGATTGCTACACTATTATCCTTCGAACGGGTTACCTGCACTGAAAGACAATATCGTTATGCGCGCTGCCGCTTATCAAACCATCATCAATCCAGACGAGCTGATGGTTACGGATGGTGCGCTGCAGGCTTTGTATATTGCATTGGCGGCGGTTTGCAATACTGGAGATGTAATAGCAGTAGAAAGCCCTTGCGTGTTTTCGGTATTGGAGGTAATAAGGGTTTTAAAACTAAAAGTAATCGAGATTCCTACCGATGCCAAGAATGGATTTGACACAGACTTCTTTAGAAAAGCCTGTCAAAAAAATACAATTAAGGCAGTTATTGTAACGCCCAATTTCCATAACCCTACAGGAATAATACTCACCGACGATCAAAAGATAATGTTGTTGGCCATTGCTCGACAATACAACGTAGCAATCATTGAAAATGATATTTATGGCGATCTGCATTTTCATGGGCACAGGCCAAGTACGATTAAAAGATTCGATGACAGCGGACTGGTATTGACCTATTCATCGTATGCAAAAACATTGGCACCAGGCATAAGGCTTGGCTGGCTTAGCGCCGGCAAATTTATGGAGCGTGCAGAACAAATAAAGTTTGCTTTGGGAAGTACGGTATCGCCGCTGTACCAGGAAACGGTCAACCGCCTGCTAAGTAGTAGTACGTATGATCGGCATGTGAGGGCATTTAGAATACAGTTGGCAAAAAACGCTTATTTCGCCGTTAACTTAATTGCAACACATTTCCCTGAAAGCACCTGTATTGCAACACCCTCTGGAGGGTATAATGTATGGGTAAAAATGCCGGATGAAACCAATATGGATTATTTTTATGATCAGTGTGAAAAAATCGGAATACGGTTTACCCCCGGATACACTTTTTCTTTTTCAGATGCTTTTGACAAATATTTCAGGATAGTTATTGCCGATACCTTTTCTCCAAAGCGGATTGAGGCCATTAGGCGCTTAGGGCAACTGGTACGATAAGAGCTTCGACTGTTGTTGCACTTTATTTCAGAATTATCTGTACTGGTTCTAATTGTATGATCTGTACCCTGTATTCTTTTTAAAGCTCTTTATTTTTGCCTGCAAATAGGATAACAGGTATGAATATAATTACAAAGTTTACAATAGCGACAGATGAAGGAACGGCTATGATTTGGTCATTAACAAGAGAACTGGCCAAAGAAAAATTCGCTGCAGTTCTTGATCAAAAGACATTAGAAGAATATATCGATAAAAATTTCAACAGAAGGCAAATTATAGCTGAAATGAACGACTTATCAAATCAATGGTTAGTGGTGTATGTTGATAATTATCCTGCCGGATATGCAAAAATTACCTCCAACGGAAAAAGACCTCCATCATTGGAAAATAAGCGTGCGCTCAGAATAGCTGATTTGGCAATACTTTCAAAGTATCCTGATTTGGAAGTTAAAAATTCACTTTTTGAAAAGTGTCTGTCTGTTTGCAAGCACCTTGATGGCGTATGGATCAATGAATATCTATCTAATCCATTTATTGATTTTTTTGAAAGTAAGGGATTTGTAAGGCAACCTGACATTTGCCAACTTGATGAACTGGCTTTAGCATCGGTTGGTCTGGTGTATTTGAATGATGCAGGAAAAAAATAACCCTCAAGTGATTCCAGTTACTTAGCCATAATATGAAAAGACTTGCCTTAATATCGACAATATGGTTTTTCTGATTGTGTGCTATTTTGAACCAGGTGTTCAAACAAGACCTCACCTTTAAAGATGGTGCTTTTAGAATACCTTCAATCAATCCTGAATTTGAACAAAGCATTGATACCTTAAAGTTCAGCGTAAAAGAAAATTCAAAAAATGGAGAGACATTCCTACCAAAATTGCAATCGCATTAACCAATTATAACAAGCAAGGTATTTGGCATTGGGTTCTTTTTGTAAGAGATATGATGGATGTTTTATCTATGATCCAGGTAAAAGAAAATTAGGGATTTAAGGGGTAAAATGAGTGGTTGGTTTCTAGAAATACTAATTTAAAAGATGGTTATGAACTTTAGGATAAAAAAGTAGGTCTTTGGAGATTTCTAATCCTTGCTTGACCTTGCCTATGTAAATTTTTAAAGCAGTTAGATCATTTAAATAAAAAGAGCTCCTATTACTTCTCAGGCAAAAAGAAATATCAACATCAGCTTCATTATTTACACTTCTATCTGGCTTGAAAAAATTAATACTGTCTGTTGAAGTTATTCGGAGATAATTCGTTAGAATAAATCTTGAATGCAAACCCTCAAAATTCCTAGGGTAAATACCTTTGTCATGAATTATTATATTTAACTCTATATTGTTTACCCTCTCCTTTTTTAGTAAATTATCTAATAAATCATACTTTTTTACCAAATCTTTAACAGCGATTTCTGTAACTACAGTTAGGGTTATTATACCTTTATATTTATTGTTGATCAACAAATTCTTTAAAAGTGGTAGCAAGTTATCAGAAATTTTTTGCTGTGTAGAATCCTTTAAGGCGAACCTGTCAAAAATAATGATACTATTAAATGAATGACTAAACTTATTCAATTTACTCCAACAATCTAATCTTTGAGAGTCTGGCATAATTTTACTTTTTGTGACCTTCAACTTTTGTTCATTATTACATTCTTTAAAAATAGGCCAGTATGTAGTAATATTCTCTGAACAGAGAAATATAAACCCTCTTTTATTTATTAATTTATCACAATCATTTTTTTTTGCATTCAATAAAAATAGCCCATGCCATCCTAAATTTTTGTAGAAATCATCTTCTTCTAAAGATTTAGATATAGTTTGATTGAATGCTACATTATCGATTTTATCAACCATCATTTCCCATAATGGGTTATCTTCCGAGGCTTTCTGATATTCCTCCACACTCTTAAAGTCGCATATTAAATTATAACCTCTGAAGTCTTTTGATAGAAAATTGAATAGGTCTTTAGTAATTTTGCATGTATTATCTTCGGAAACGAATAAATCTGTAATAAATTCATTTTGAGCAACAAGTGTTTTCATGAATTAAGAAGTCTTTAATTTTAGTAATTCAAATTTCATTCTAGTTGCTTCGTCAAAAAAGCCTTCTCCAAAATCATCAGATAATGACCCATTATCCTTTATTGATATTTTGGTTATTTGTTTCTCACTCCCTGTGGCTTTGTCAGGATTTATGAAATAGTATATCGCTAGTTCTTTACTATTTATGAATTTTTCCGCAACAAGTATTTGCATTCTACGAATAATATATTCACTATGTGTTTCGATTATGAATCTGATTTCAAAAGTTTCTATTGCATCCACTAATAAGTCTGCGAGCATTGACTGCAGTTTAGGATGCAAATTTGTTTCAGGTTCCTCTAACAATATCAATTTTTTAACTATTCGAGTTGAGACATTACCTTGTTTAATCGGTTGCTCCATAGCTATCTTGAGTAGGATGGGGATAATTTGGGTAACCCCGTAACCCAAATCTGCAAGAGCTATCCGTTCTTTACCATTTAAAAGATATATTGAAGTTGCAACTCCCTCTACACTCTCGAAAACAATCTTATCAGCAATTTCAAGTTTTTTTAGCCATTTATTAAGGAAGATATTTGCTTGAGGATTGATATCACGTGAGGTAAAATCCAGAATTAAATCGTTAAAGGATGTTCCTTGCGAATCATTAGTGTAGAGCCTTTTCGTGTTTGCACGAACTGCCTCAAGATATTCTGTATTATCCAACAAATCAGAAAAATCTTTTAATATGCGTTGTAATGGGGATTTAAACAAGAACTCGTGGCGATTAATTCTTAATTCACTGAATGTTTTTCCTCCCATTAATTCCTTGATAAATAATTCAAACAATTTTCCGAAAATTAATATAGGTTCATCATAAAATTGTGCGCCTGCGCTGTCTAATATTTTAAATTTAGAAGGGATTGTGTATGTTTTTACTCTCTCAAGTTTATTGATTTTAAAATCGTCGGGTAGTATTCTCCGAAGGAAAATACTGTGTATCAGTTTGTTTTTTCTAATTTTTTCATAATTGAATCTCATTGAATGTGATGAGTTTTCATCTTTAGCAATGTTTAACTGTAAAAATGCATCTGGATCGTCGTATTGATAAATATTTATAGATGATATCTTACCACTAGTATCAACCTTCCGGTAACCCAATCTAACCTTTATTTTTTCATATTCTTTTGAATCAAATTCGTGAAGGATATGAAAAACGCTCCGTCTAGTGGTAATGGGTTCCTTCATAAATGTTGAAGACATAAAACTTGTGTTACCTGAAACGTTTGCTTCCAAAGTAAAATGAATTTCATTTCTTTCATCTTGTACTTTGTTTTTTGTGGCATCAAAATTACCTAAGTTGTGATCTCTTCCAGAAAAGTCTAATACTTGCAGATTGCTATTATGATTACTTTTCAGTAATAGAAGAGATTTAAAGACTGAGCTTTTGCCGGAGGAGTTTGGCCCTGTTAAAAATGTTAGGGGATGTATGTCTAGGGAAAAGGCCTCATTAAACACCCTAAATTTTTCTAAACTTATACTTTCTAAATGAGCCATTGAGAGTTATTATTTCTGCAATTTAAATATTTTTGTCGTAGTTTTTTAAAATTAATTATTCAAGGTGCGATAGTACTAATTACAGGAAATTGAAGTTAAATAAAAGTATGTCTATCCAACCTCTTTGAATTAGATATTTATTTTCAAATACTACACAATCTGTAAACTGTATTTGTTACCTTTTTTTGATAGAATGATAACTGATGATTTGTTTTTGTTAACAAAGTGCCTTTGTTGATTTGTGCTAATAGATCCTTTAAATAAATATCCTTTACTCAGCGCACTTAATATATTATCATATACAGTCGCTGATAAACCATCTATTCGCAGTGCTGAGATATTTTATAACGTTCATAAGTTCCTTCTGAATAATCTTTGTTAAGCAAAGGTTTAATATGTTTTTCATTGTAATAACTATGAATACCAATAAGGGTGAATTCTGTTCCATTCTTTCCCAAATGCGTATTAATTACTATTGTTGGCATTATTAATTTGGCCTGCTCTTGTAAGGTTGCTCTTATATTGAATAGACTTGTTTTAATGATATCTAGAGTATAGTTGGCAGATTTTGATGCTTCATTATTGCCAATTACTCTCGAAGCGTCTACGTTCCATTTTTTATCTTCAATCCATAGTTGGGTTGAAAACTCTTTAGATTTTCCTTGAATAGTTAATCGGCAATAAATAGGATGTTGCTCATGTTTATTTTTCTTACCTCTATGAATAAAGATTAAGATCGAGAAAGTGTTTTGTTTATTATTTGTCTAATTTTCAATTAGTTATGTACTTAACATAGTGAATGACTAATTAAAAAGCAAATTTTAGCCGTAAATCGTTGGACAAATTTTTAAATAAAAAGAGACAATGATTTAGACAAATGAAGTCGCAGAAATATGGTGAATTTGACTTACTGTTAAAAACAAAAACCCATTTAAAAATTAATTTAAATAGGTTTACTTGTTTTTGCTCGTTAAAGATGCGGAGAGTGAGGGATTCGAACCCCCGGACCTGTAACAGTCAACAGTTTTCAAGACTGCCGCAATCGACCACTCTGCCAACTCTCCGGCGCAAAAGTACAAACTCTAATTAAATCTGCAAACTCCGATGTCATCTTTTTTGCATTATAGGGCTAAGCGCCTAGAAATGAAGCAGAAAATTTTAAACTAATTTTAACCTCGGCTTAACAAAGGAGGTTTTTCATGGAAAATGGCTTTTATAGATAATTTTCTGAATGTGGGTTTTCTTAGAACAAAGGATAAAAATAGGAGGCATGCTGATCGAAATATTAATAGCAACTCGAGCGTACGATTTTGAACATCAAATGTCCGATATTGTACAACAGCTATTAAATTAATGTTCTCCCATTGGCATTGTAACGCATTTAAAGAATTTGGCATGTGCTTCGCCTTGAATTTGTTATGGAAGAACTGAGTTTAAAAATTGCATGGAGACACCTTTGGAAAGCCAAAAGCTTTTCGCTGATTAACTTGGGCGGATTGGCCATTGGCCTTTGTGCGGCCATCTTGCTTTTGCTTTATGTGGCTAGCGAATGGCAATTCAATAAACAGTTTACCAATGCGGCAAACATTTACGAAGTAAAGGTAAACGTGCTGGAGAACGGAAACCGCGTGGTAAGCACTGGAGAGCAGACGCCACATCCTTTAGCCGATGCAATGAAAGCAAAGCTGCCGGAAGTTAAACATATTGCGGCGATCACCTGGCCAGCTCAGGCTTTATTGGTAAATGGCCAACAAAGCATAAAAGTACAGAATAGGCTGGCCGATCCATCCATTTTAAAGGTATTAAGCTATAATTTTATTGAGGGAGACGCAGGTTCGGCCTTTGCAAAACCCAACTCCATTATTCTTACCCAAAGTACGGCCAATCGTTTGTTTGGCGAGAAGAAGCCTCTAGGCAAAAGCCTAAAATTTATGAATTTCGCAAACCTAACGGTAACAGGCGTTATCGAAGACCTGCCAGAGAATATGAGTTATCGTTTTGAAAGCTTGGTATCGCTGAACGAGAATCAGGGAATTTTCGATAAAAATCCACAATGGGGCAACTATTCTTTTTACACCGTGTTGCAATTGAATCAAGGTGTAAATGTGGATGAATTTAATTCCAAGTTTCAAAATTTCTTAAAACAGCACGATCCACAAGCCCTTGCCTCCCCCTTTATTTATCCCTTGCTTAAAACCCACCTATATGGGGAATTCGAAAACGGAAAACCATCAGGGGGGCGTATCCAGCAGGTATGGATTTTCATTGGTCTCGCCATTGGCATTTTGCTAATTGCCTGTATTAATTTTATGAATTTGGCTACCGCGAGGGCTGCCAAAAGAGCAAAGGAGGTGGGGGTACGCAAAACAATAGGCGCGTCTAGAACTTCATTGATTTTACAGTTTTTGTTGGAAGCAGTGCTGATGGTGGTGCTGAGTCTTTTCCTGGCTGTGATATTAGCCGAAGTAAGCCTGCCCTTATTTAATAAATTGTTGCATACCAAGCTAACCATGGCCATGTTGGGGTTTTGGCACTGGGCGGCAATCTTAACGCTTATATTGGCAACTGGTATCCTATCGGGCAGCTACCCTGCATTTTACCTGTCGTCTTTTGCACCTGCCAGCACACTTAAAGGGGCTACAAAAGTCCATCCCGCATCGGTTAACCTCAGAAAGGTATTGGTTGTGGTACAGTTTAGCTGTGCCGTATTTTTAATTACAGGCACCCTGGTTATTTACAGACAATTGCAGTTTATTAAGGATAGGCCCATAGGCTATAACAGCAATCAATTGGTCGAAATGCCAATAGAAGGCCAGCTCTTTCAAAAATACGAACTCTTAAAAAGCCGTTTGCTAAACTCGGGAGCAGTAAACGCGATGTGTAAAACTTCGGGCAGTATTTCTACCCAAAACTCGAGTACCAATGGGCTCGAGTGGCAAGGCATGTCTGAAACCGACAAAAGCATCAATTTTAACCAGTTGATTACCACCAGCGATTTTACTAAAACTACTGGCGTAAAAATGGTATTGGGTCGAGATTTTAGTCGAGAAATTGCATCAGACAGCGCCGCTTTGCTGCTCAATTCAACCGCAGTAAAGGCCATGAACCTTCAAGATCCTATCGGCAAGCAGGTACTGTTCGGTGGCATGCAGCGAACCATAATTGGGGTGTTTGAAGACATTATTTGGGCAGATCCGAGCAAAAAGGAAATGCCTATGGTTATTGCCTGGGTTTCCTTCATCCCGGATGTAATTACCATGCGACTTAATCCGGAAAAGAAAACAAGCGAAGCACTTGCCACGATCAGCAAGATCACTAAAGAGCTGAACCCGGTTTATCCCGTAGATGTTAAGTTTGTAGACAGTTTGTATCAGCAGAAATTTGAAAAGGAACGGACACTTTCTATTCTTTCCAACGTGTTTGGGGGCCTGTCTATCTTTATTTCTTGCTTAGGCTTATTGGGTCTATCAGCCTATAGCGCCGAATTACGTACCAAAGAAATTGGAATCCGCAAAGTATTAGGTGCAAGCAATTTCAATATTGTGGGTTTGCTGAGCTGGAGTTTTGTAAAAATGGTACTGATTGCCATAGCGATTGCAATTCCGGTTACATGGTATGCCATGGATAGCTGGCTGATGAAGTTTGACTTTCATATCGAGCTCAGTTGGTGGATGATGGGCCTATCTTCGCTGGCGATTATTTTGATTGCATTTCTTACGGTGAGCTATCAAGCCATTTCGGCAGCCCAATCAGATCCCATCAAAGCGATCAGATACGAGTAGCTTTTTGTTTAAACATCCAAAACAAAAGTCCGTAGCCTATTGAAGTGAGGAGAAAAAAGAGGAGGATCTGTTGATCTAGAAAAATCTCTTCGTAGCTAATCGATTGGATATCGCGATCGCTAGACACAGTGAGGATAGCAAAAATAACGAATGAGATAGCAAGAAAAGTAAGCAGGGCATAGGAAACCATATTATCCAACCACTTGCGTTTTTGGGCAAGCCATTGCAGAAGGAGGCCCCATAACCAAAAAGCAACCCACACGATGGGGCTGATCATCAGAAAGAACAAGCCACCATAGCCACTGTCTGCACCAGGACCGGCAACCAAGGCGATGGTCAGTATAAGTGCAGCAACAAGGGAAAGGAGAACATGTTTTTTGAGTTTCATCTGCCCGGCATTTTAAGACTTTTCTAATTTGTCTTCAACCGGCATGGTCTTTTTAAACAGATTGAAGTTAGGCCTGATGATTTTAACGCTGCGCTTAGAAAGATCAACGCTGGCATTGAGTTCAAAGCCAATGAGCAATATCAACGAATTGAGGTAAAGCCAGATCATCACCACGATTAAGGTACCTATAGAGCCATATACCTTGTTGTAGGTGCCGAAATTGTTAATGTAGAAGGAAAAGCCCCAGATGGTTAAAAAGGCTAAAATGGTGGCCAGCCAAGAGCCCGCACTAAAAAACTTCCATTTCTTGGCATGGGCAGGTCCATAGCGATATAAGATAGAAACGGTAAGGAAATAAAGCGTGCCCAACAAGGTCCACTGCGTTAACTGTATGGCATAAGTGGTAAGGTTGCCTTTGTAATGGATCTCGTCCTTTAAATACGTCAAAAGAATTTCTCCAAGTGCCATGGCTATAATGCATACAATAACCGAAAAGGCGATGATCAATGTGAGGAGTACGGCTACCAATCTTCTTTTCAGCCAGCTTCGGGTCTCTACAATGAGCGATGATTTGTTAAAAGCCTTCATCAGGTTGTGCACGCCGTTGGTGGCAAAAAAGAGCGATAAGATCACACCAATCGATAACAAACGTCCGTTTTGGATATTTACGATCTCATTGAGCGTGGTCTCGAAAGCCAAAAAGGCATTATTAGGCAAAACCAGCGCGATGAGCGACATTAATTGTTCCTGGAAGCCAATTCGCTTCGGAATGTAGGGAATGAGCGTAAAAAGGAAAATAATGGCCGGAAAAATAGCCAACAAAAAGTTATAGGCTAAGGATGAGGCTTTGTTAACCAAGGTGTCTTTGCCAATCTCCCTAAAAAAGAAAGTGGCTACGGTATAAATAGGCAAAGGACTAAAACCAGGCAATACACAGACTTTTGTCCATTCTATGAATACAGAATAGAGCTTAAGCCTTAACAATTGTCTGTGTATCCAGTTCATGGCTAACTAAAATATTGCCTCACATTTTTCATGAAGTTTTCAGGTGGCGGGCATGGTCTTCGCGTTTGCTTGTTCACAAAAACCAATAAAGAGCTGCCTGTATTGATCAATTCGTTGGCCTCATTGTAAATCTCATATTCAACTTCCAGCCTTACCGTAGGCAGTTTTTTTACGATAGATTTGATGGTGAGCACTTGGTTGTAAAGTGCAGGCTTGATGAATTTTGAATGCAGCTCTAAAATTGGCAACATCACTCCATCGGCTTCCATCGATTCGTAGCTCATGCCCGAACAAGCCTCAAAACATTCGGTTCTGGCCAACTCGTAATATTGGGCATAGTTTCCATGGTGTACTACACCCATTTGATCGGTTTCTGCGTAGCGAACCCTTACTTTACTTTCGTATACAAACATTATTTGAAGATGTTGCGTTTGTTTAATGCTTCTCTGTATTTTTTGGCGTTGATGTCATGCTGGGCCTGTGTTTCGGCAAAGTTATGGTAGCCTGAAAAATCCTCTTTGGCGCACATGTAGATGTAATTGTTCTTTTCTGGACTCAACACGGCGTCGATGGCCTTAATGCTCGGCATTGTAATTGGCCCCGGAGGCAAACCGGCATATTTGTAGGTATTGTATTTAGAATTTACGGCTAACAAGGCGTTGGTTACCCTTTTTACCGTAAAATCGTCGTTCGCAAAGATTACGGTTGGATCTGCCTGCAATAAAATGCCCCTGTTTAAGCGGTTCAGGTATAAGCCTGCAATGGTAGGCATTTCTTTGTCGTAAAGCGCTTCCGAATCGACGATAGATGCCAAAATAGTAACCTGGATAGGGTTGAGGTTCAAGGATGCCGCTTTGCGCTTGCGATCGTCGTTCCAGAATTTAACATATTCTTTCTGCATCTTTTCAAAGAAATCCATCGGACTGATGTTCCAATACAATTCGTAGGTATTGGGAATGAACATGGTATAGATATTATCCGAATTGAAGCCATATTTCTCAATCAGGGCTGCCGAATCGATTACATTGATAAAGGCCAAAGAATCCGACTCCATGTTTTTGGCCAAATAAGCCGCAAAGTTTTCTTTTTTTCTGATGTTCTGGAATTTCAATTTAACCGCATCTTGATTGCCCGCTTTGATTTTGTTGATCAAAGTACGGTTGTTCATGCCTTCTTTTACGGCATAACGGCCCGGTTTAAGGTTGTTGGGCAAGTTCATTTTTCCGGCGGCGGCCTTAAAAGAACCGATATTGCTCAATACCTCTTTTTCTTCCAGCTCTTTGATAAAGTCATCATAAGAAGCTTCGGTTTTAATAAATACATAACTGGCTTTGCCACTTATGTTTGGCGCAAAATAAGTGGAGTAAAGTTTAATGCCATAAAATCCGGCAATGAGCAATACAACTATGGTAATGCCTAGTACAATTTTGGTGCTCTTTTTCAATGGTTTTTTATTTTCGGTGCTCATTTAGCTTATTGTTTCGGTTTGTTAGAGAGGATGATGTTAATTGGCGTACCAATCTTTACTTTGGTCAAAGTATCGGCAACTGCTGGATATTGGCTTACGATTACTGCATTTGCCGAATCGGTAATGGCGCCCTCGTAAGTAATCGTTCCTAGGCTCAACATCAGGCCTTTAAGTGAGAATCGGGCTTCGTCTACTGTAAATCCGGTGAGGTTAGGCAATTCGATGTCTTCGTTGCCACGGCCATCGCCCAATACCAGGCTTACCCTCGATCCGGTAGGCAATATTTCTCCTGCTTTGATGGGTTGTCCGCCAAATAGGGCTTCCAATACTACGTCTTTGGCCACATCTGGCTTATAGGTGGTATCGCCCAGTTTTAAGCGGTAGCTTTCGAGAATGGCTTGTGCCTCTCTTAAAGATTTAGCTTCGATATCTGGGAATTTTACATTTGGTGCCTGTGCCGTATTGATGGTGAGGTAAATGGTTCGGTTCGCCTTTACAAAAGTATTGGCATCTGGATCTTGGTCTGTTACAATGCCCGGAGGCTTGTCCATCATGTAAACCGAATCCAGTTCATAGCGAAGGCCAAGCTCTTCCAATTTGCTTACTGCCTGTGCAACGGTAAGTCCCTTAACCTCAGGCACGTCTAAACCTTCTCCATGTTTGGTGTAATAACGCAAACTGAAAAAAGCGATGAACAAGAGGCCTATAACCGTACCTATTGCCGCCAATAAATTATTTCTGAAAGATCTTGTTTTAAGGTACGCAGTAAAATTGCCCATTTATTTGTTGAGTGATGGATGTATAATGCCCAAATTTAGTTTAAAAAAATATTTTATCTCAATTAAAATCAAATCAGCCTTAACTGAACGGACAAACCCTAAAATTAATTGTTCCTTTACTAAACTCTTTTATATTTTTGGAACAAATTCTAAGCCTATTTTTAAATATAACAATGAACCCATCATGGTTTAATGATAAATAAAAATCATGATGGGTTCATTACCATTGAAATACAAATCATAAACTAATGAAAAAAATTATTGCATTATTAGCAGGAGGCACCACTGGCGAGTGGGTTGTTTCTGTAAAAAGCGCTATTACAATTGCGCAAAACCTTGATCCCCAAAAATTTGAGGTCTACAAAATAATGCTCTCCGAAAATGGGTGGTTTTATGAACCTGCCGACTCGGTAAAAATCGAAATCGACAAAAACGATTTTTCATTGACCTTAAATGGCAGAAAAATAAAATTTGATGGCGTTTTTATCGCCATCCATGGTTCGCCGGGCGAAGATGGAAAATTGCAGGGCTATTTTGATATGATTGGTTTGCCTTATACCACCTGTAATGCGCTTACTTCGGCCATTACCATGAATAAAGGCTATACCAAGGCGGTGGTTAAGGGTATTAAGCACCTGAATGTAGCCAAATCTGTACAGATTTTTAAAGATGGCGATTACAGCATCGACGATATCAAGAAACAATTGAAACTCCCTTATTTCGTGAAGCCCAATAACGGGGGCAGCAGCATTGGCATGAGCAAGGTAAAACATGCCGATGATTTGGAAGAAGCGCTAAACAAAGCTTTTAAGGAAGATACGCAGCTCTTGATCGAGGAGTTTGTAGAAGGCAGGGAATTTTCGGTAGGCGTTTTCCGCTCAAAAGGAAAGATAACCGTATTGCCGGCAACAGAAGTTATTCCGGCCAATGAGTTTTTCGATTTTGAAGCCAAATACACCCCAGGCGCTACCGAAGAAATTACCCCGGGCAGAATGACGGATGAAGAGAAAAATAGGGTAGAAGAAGTAGTTGCATCGGTTTACCAGCTATTGAATTGCAATGGGGTGGTGCGTGTAGACTATTTTCTAGAACACCAAACCGGTAATTTCTATTTTATCGAAATCAATACCATTCCTGGGCAAACAGCAACCAGTTTTATTCCGCAACAGGTAGCCGCCATGGGCATGCCACTTAAGGATTTCTACACCCAGATTATCGAGGAGACTATTTAAGAGTAGGTTGAAAATCTACAGTTAAGCCGGTCGGGAATTCAATTCCCGACTGGCTAGTATAGCGTACTGCGTCTTGAGTATAGCGTATTGAGTATTGCGTCTTGAGTATTGCGAATTGCGTACTGCGTATAGCGTATTGCGTTGATTGATCAAACAAACGCCTTACGCCAAACCCTGAACGCTTAGCCAAACTTTTAACTTTCAACTTTCAACTTTTAACTTTCAACTTTTCAACCCTCAACCTTCAACCCTCAACCTTCAACTTTTCAACCCTCAACCTTCTAAACCATCGTTTTCTTCCATTTGCCCCGCTTAAACAGAATATAAGCAGCAATGGTAATGCCTACTTCGGCAACAGGTATGGCAATAAATACGCCCGTTGGCCCCATTTCCAAGTATTTGGCCAAGAAAAAGGCAAAAGGAATTTGAAACAGCCAAAATGCGATCACGTTGATTTTTGTTGGGGTCCAGGTATCGCCGGCACCGTTAAATGCACTGGTTAATACCATCCCCACACCATAGAGTACAAAACCATAGCTTAAAATCCTTAAGGCTTCGGTTGTAACGGCTTTAACCTGTTCATCTATGGTAAAGAATGAGGCGAATATGGGGCCGCAGGTTAAGAAAAGTACCATGACTACGGCCATAAAAACCACTATGTATTTCATGGTGACGAATACCGATTTTTCGGCCCTATCTAGGTGTCCGGCACCCATGTTTTGGCCCACCAATGTGGCTGCTGCATTGCTCAGTCCCCATGCGGGCAACATAAAGAACATCATGAGCCTCAATGCGGTTTGATAGCCTGCAGAGCCATGATCGCCACCTGTAGTGGCCACCAATTCGGCCAAGAAAATCCAGCTGCAAGAAGCAATTACAAATTGCAATATCCCCGGTGCTGCAATTTTTACAATGGCGCGGATCTGTTCCCAATCTGGTGCAAAATAGGCCAATTTGATTTTTAGGGCGCTATTGCCTCTTACCAGATGGAAAATCTGATAGCCCACGCCCAAGCCACGTCCAATGGCCGTAGCCATGGCAGCTCCGGTTAATCCGAAGGCAGGGATAGGGCCCCAGCCTCTAATTAAAAGCGGACATAAAATGATGTTGGCTATATTGGCAATCATCAAGCTTTGCATAGCGATTGAAGCATTGCCGGCACCCCTAAAAATACCATTGATCAAAAACAACAGCATAATTACGGTACTGCTGCCCATCATAATGCGTACGAAAGTTATACCTTGTTCGGCAGTAGCATCGCTAGCACCCATAATGAGCAAAATTTCTTTGGCAAAAATGAAGCCCACCACACTGATGATCACGTTCACAAACATGGCGATAATGATGGTCTGCATCCCTGCTTTGGCAGCAGCGGCCGGGTTTTTCTCGCCAATACGCCTGGCTACTACGGCCGTAGCGGCCATGCTCATTCCAATGGCTAACGAATAGATAATGGTCAATACCGATTCGGTTAAGCCTACCGTTTGAATGGCGTTGCTGCTGTTTGGCAAGTGGCCTACAAAATAAAGGTCGACCAAGGCAAACACCGATTCCATCATCATTTCGAGCATCATTGGGATGGCCAACAATATAATGGCCTTGCGTATGCTGATCGAAGTATAATCGGTTTCCTTGCCGATAATGGCCTGCCATAAGACAGTAAAGAAATTAGAAAAACCACTAGTCTTAGTAGATTCTGACATAAAATATAAATAAAAATGTAAGTAGTAAACCAAAGGGCACAAAAGATGCGCCTGTTAATAATAGATTGCCGGAATTGGAGTCCTGGTTGTTGGAAAACTAACGTAAACGGACTACTGAAACTATCATGGTTCTGTAGATTTGTTAAACAAAAATAGAAAAAAAACAGAACTTGCAAATAAATTTAGCAAAATCAAATCATAAAGTTTTTGTAAGCTGCTCCAAAAACGGGAAGTTTAGGTTTTTAAGCGTGAAATAGTAACAACTTTTATTTTTTAGCATCAAAATCGAAAAAAAACTTGACTCAGCTCATACTTCAGCATATTCATAAACAATATGGGAGCCATGTAGTGCTCCAATTTAACCATTGGGAAATTAGCAAAGGCATTTATTGGCTCAAAGGAGGAAATGGAACCGGCAAAACGACTTTGTTCAGGATCATTACCGGTCAGACGCCTTTTAACGGAGAGGTAAAGCTGAACAACAAGAGTTTAAGAAAGGATCCAATTGCTTTTCGCTCGCAACTCAGCTATGCCGAAGCAGAACCTCAATATCCTTTGTTTATTACTGGAAAAGAATTGCTCGATTTTTATCGCGAAACCAGAAAAGGAACCCAAGCCGAAGTAGACGAACTGGCCAAGCTGTTTGAAATCTATGCTTTCTTGACTCAGAAAATAGGGGGCTATTCGAGTGGCATGCTCAAAAAGCTTTCCTTGATTTGCGCATTTATCGGCGATGTTGATTTTTATATCCTAGACGAGCCGCTCATTACCATAGATGTGGCATCGGCCACTAAGCTTTACGAGCTGATTTCGGCTAAAGCTGCTCAGGGAAAAAGCTTTTTGCTTTCTTCGCATCAAGAAATTGATCCAGAAAAACTGAGTATCAACGGTGTTTTCGAAATTCGAAACCAAGAGATTACGTCATGCTAAGACTACTGTATCGAACTATGGGTCTTACTTTTTACCAGCAGCATGCAGGTTTGTTTTTGGTGATCTTTTACCTGTTGTTTGGTGCGGTTGAAGGATCACAACTTATTAGCTATCATACGGCCTTGCTTCTGGCAATTTGTTCTTCGCCTTTGGTGTTGTTGCTGTTGTTTGGCATCTGGACTTTGTACGCGGTCAAATGCGCCTTTTTTGTAAGGCAACAGCTCAAACATGATAATTATGGTTTTACAAGGAACCTAACTGTGCTCCCTCAAAACAATCAGCTATTGGCTTGGACAAAAATTTATGCCTTGCTGTTATTGCCAATTTTAGTTTATGCTGGCTTTTTGCTAATGGTTGCCCTCAAGCATGGCTTCTATTTAACATTTGTAGCCGTGCTATTGCAATTGTTGTGCATGCTTTTCTTACTGTCGTTTTATACCTTTCGAATTCATAATTATACGTTTAACGTAGCCAAGGCATGGATCAAATTGCCAGCGGTAAAAATTAAAAGGCCTTTTTGGACATGGCCTTTGTTTTACCTGTTAAATGAGCAATGGGTGATGCTGCTATTGTGCAAAGTGGTTTCATTTGTGTTTTTAAAAGGCATGTTGTGGATGTTTGCCGATGTAGGTCCTGATATTCGCGTTTACCTTACGGCCGCGATGACCGTAGTATTGAGCCATGCGGTATTGCTGCTTAACCTGGTTAAGTTTGAAGCCAATTACTTGGAATTTGCCAAAGGTCTGCCGATCGGAGTTTTGAAAAAACTGGTGCAATGGTTAGGAGTGTTAATCTTACTGCTGTTGCCAGAAATGGCGATGTTTGTACAATTGCTCCACTTTGATTTGTTAAAATCCATTGCTGTTTTTCTTTACCTGACGAGTGGAATGCTTTGCCTGCTAATATTGGTGTATTGGCTCAAAGCCAACATGGACAACTACCTGAAATACCTGTTGTTTTTCTTTTTTGTAAACATGTGGGCCATATTGGCCGGGCAATACTTGTTGTTGAGCCTGTTGATGTTCGCTTTTGCCTTCGGGGGATTTTTGTGGAAATATCAGCGGATCGATTTGCGGGAAATGGCCTAGATACTGTAAGCCGCAATCATTTCTGCATTTACCTTGCAAGAACGCTGGGTAGCCAAATCAATCATCACATATTCAAATACACCATCTGAAGCTACTTTTCCGGTTTTTTGGTTCACGATTTCAAACTGCACGCTGCAACCTTTTTCATTGATTTCTAAAATTCCTGTTCTGATCAGCATTTTATCGCCCATTACCAGTGCGCGCTTAAAGGCGATGTTCACTTTGCTCACTACCCAGCCAAAGCCTTGTTCGGCAAATTTTTCCCAGCTCATGCCATAAAAACGGTCCATTTGCTCATAGCGGGCCGCTAGTACATAATCGAGGTATTTGCTGTTATGTACGTGGTTAAACATGTCTATGTCGTCTGGACGAACATTGAGCTCGCTTTCGAATATGCTGTACTGATTTTTCTCCATCGCTACAAAAATAAGTAAAGGTTTAGCTTTAAAGCTAATGTTCATCAAATTCTTGTCATCTAATCAGGTTAAATAGGAATATCGGGAAAACCCGATATATATTTGCCCACATGGATCAGGTAGAGATATTCAAGGCACTTTCCAACAAAGCACGATTGCAGATACTGAATTGGCTAAAGGAACCCGAAAAGCATTTTCCAGACTACCAAGCTTCTTGTGGCGATAACAGTGTTGGAGTTTGTGTGGGCCATATCCAGCGCAAAAGCGGCTTAACGCAATCTACCGTTTCAGAGTATTTAGCGGTACTGCAAAGGGCAGGGCTGGTCAATGCCACCCGAATTGGGCAGTGGACTTATTATCAAAGAAACGAAACAGCCATTAAGGCTTTGGGCGAATTGATTGCGACAACGCTTTAGCAACCTTTTCGATACCGTAAATAAACAAATATGAGTACAAGAGAATTAGCAACGCTTCCTTATTCGGTTTTAGATTTAGCTACCGTAGTGGAAGGCAAATCGATAGCCGACACCTTTAAAAATAGTGCTACACTGGCACAGCATACCGAAAAACTGGGTTATTTACGCTATTGGCTTGCCGAACACCATAACATGATCAGTGTGGCCAGCTCGGCAACTTCAGTACTGATTGGACATATTGCCGGCCAGACCAATACCATTAGGGTAGGTTCGGGAGGCATCATGTTGCCCAACCATTCACCTTTAATTGTAGCCGAGCAGTTTGGTACTTTGGCTACGCTTTATCCCGATAGGATAGACTTAGGCCTCGGCCGGGCACCTGGTACCGATCAGTTGACATCGATGGAGATTAGGGGAGAGCGTTTTGCCTCGCCACATAATTTTCCGCAGGATGTGCTGAAGCTGCAGCGGTATTTGTCAAATGCCAACAACAGCAGCAGCAAAGTACGCGCAATACCTGGAGAAGGAACAGAGGTGCCGATTTGGATTTTAGGCTCAAGTACGGAAAGTGCGCATTTGGCGGCATCCTATGGTTTGCCTTATGCTTTTGCCAGTCATTTTGCGCCCACTTATTTTTTAGAGGCATTAAAGATTTATAAGCAGAATTTCCGCCCATCAGCTGTGCTCAAAGAACCTTATGTCATTTCTTGTGTTAATGTAATTGCCGCGCCTACCGATGAGGAGGCCGAATATTTGGCCACTTCCTTAAAGCAATTGTTTATGGGCATTGTAACCGGAAAACGCAAATTGTTGCAGCCACCGGTGGATAACATGGACGAGATTTGGGATGTGATGGAAGAGGAGGCCGTAAACCAGATGCTGGCTGTTGCCTTTATTGGCGGACCAGAAACATTGGCTACTCAGATGCGTTCTTTCTTGGCACAAACCCAGGTAGATGAGGTAATGGTTACTTCGCATATTTACGATCATGAAGCGCGTTTGCTTTCTTATCAAATATTTGCTGAGGTTTTGAAGAAGGGGTAAAGGTGGAAGGTAAGATGGGAAATGGAAGATGGAAGAGGTGAGATGGAAAATGTAGCCTATCGCGGAGAATAAAAGATATCGTCATTGCGAGGAACGAAGCAATCTCTTTCGATAAAGCTTGCTCAGTTGCCAATTATCAGTTTACAGTTGACCAATCAAACAGTTCTAACAATATAACAATACATAACAATTTAACGCTTCACATTCAATAACTCATTCATTCAAAATTAAATATGGAATATAGAAAATTAGGTGCATCGGGTTTAACGGTGCCTGTTTTAAGTTTTGGTACGGCTACTTTCGGTGGCGGAAACGAATTTTTCAAAGCTTGGGGCAATACCCAAATTGATGAGGCCAAAAGGCTGATCGATCTCTGCTTGGCTGCTGGTGTCAATTTCTTTGATACGGCCAATGTGTACTCAAGAGGTGCTTCAGAAGAGATTTTGGGCAAAGCCTTGAGCGGTATCCGTAACCAGGTATTGATTTCTACCAAGGCCACTTTCCCGATGGGCGATGGTCCGAATGATTTTGGCTCTGGCCGTTTACACCTGACCCAACAAGTAGAGCAAAGCCTGAAACGGTTGCAAACCGATTATATCGATATCTACCACATGCATGGCTTTGATGCCACTACACCAGTTGAAGAAACTTTAAAAGCCTTAGACGGCCTCATCCAAAGTGGCAAGATCAGGTACATTGCCTGTTCTAATTTTTCTGGTTGGCACTTGATGAAGTCGCTATCTGTATCAGAACGATATGGCTGGGCCAAGTACATTGCGCATCAGGCTTATTATTCTTTGTACGATAGGGAATTTGAGTGGGAGTTAATGCCTTTGGGCCTTGATCAAAACGTTGGCACCATTGTTTGGAGTCCATTATCATCTGGACGTTTATCGGGCAAATTCCAAAGAGGGAAAGCCTTGCCTGCAGATAACCGCACCCAGCAGGGTGGTGAGCATGGCCCTGCCTTAAACGAAGAGCGCTTGTACAACATTGTTGATGTATTGAAGGTTATTGCCGAAGAAACCGAAAAAAGCATTCCTCAGGTAGCTTTAAACTGGTTGTTGCAAAGACCTACTGTGGCCAACATTGTAATTGGTGCCAGAAACGAAGAACAATTGCAGCAAAACCTATTGGCTGTGGGATGGAACTTAAGTACCGATCAGGTAAAGAGGTTAGACGAAGCCAGTCAAATCGAACCGATCTATCCTTATTGGCATCAGCAACAGAATCAAAAACTGGTTCCTTTGCCTAAATTTTATTAGGCCTAAATGATGAATAGCGCTTGTTGATGATCTTTTTAACGGGATGATTTACAAGCGCTGTTCTTTTATAAGATGGGGATAAGCAAATCTACAATGGCCTTCTTTTCGGGATGTTCGTTAAAGTTGTTGTGGAAGATCTCAAATGGGTTTCGGTCTGCTTTTTGGTAGCCGTTTTCGTTCATCCAAATAAACAGGGAGCTCCATGATTTTTCGAAATCTTTTGGCTCGATTTCAAAACGGCCGACAATAAATTTGCCTTGATCGATGCTGGTCAATCCAACTTCGCCACTTGTTGCAATAGGTTCTTTTAAAATGATGCAGGCACTCATCCTTACTTTATCAGGCTCGGTAATCTTAAAACTGTCGTGATAGATTCTAACGGCCTTAAAACCGGGATCATCAAGCAAACCTTTCGGCCTTGCCCATTTCATGAGGCGGCTAAAGGCATCGTCTAAGCCATCTGGTCCAATTTGCGTAATAAAAGCCAAATCCAGTTTTGGCATTTCCTTAATTTCAATTTTTGCATTCATAGTCATCCAATTTTTGAGGTGATTAATGTTGCAAATGTATGCCTCGAAAACCTGGGGCATTTGTCCATTCTTGCTTTCCGTTTTGCGAATCTTGCTATAATGGCTCGGGCTCGATTTTCGAAACTCGGAAGGACTGAGGCCATAAAATTTTTTAAAGGTCCTGGTAAAGGAAGAATTGCTGTTGAAACCATATCGCAAAGCGATTTCGCTAACCGTTATCGCTTTGTGGTGCAAGAGCAGGGCCGCTGTTTTTTCTATTCGTTTTCTGGTAATGTAGCCGTTAAGGGTTTCGTTGGTGATGGCCTTAAAGAGCCTGTGCAAATGAAAAGGAGAGTAGAAGCCCACGGCCGAGACGGTTTCTAGCGACAGCTCTTCATCTAAATTCTCCTCGATATAGATTAAAATCCTATTGATTCTTTCTATATAATCCGCATTGGTATGCTGCATGTGGATTACCCGATTTTAATTGGTTAAGATACGGATCGGATTGCTCAACAATTTATGGATTGGACATTTGTCTGCAATCTGCAGGAGGCGTTCTCTTTGTTCTTGGCTCAGCTCGCCAACAAATTCAATTTTACGGCTAATGGTTGTTTCTTTGCTCATCTCGTCTTCTTTGCAAATGGCCAAGTCGATTTTAATGGATTCGAGGGGCAGTTCTTTCCGGTCGGCATACATCCTGATGGTAATCGCCGTACAGCTTCCCAAGCTAGCCAAGAGCAAGGCTCCTGGCGACATTCCCTCATCGGTACCGCCCAATTCGGCAGGTTCATCTGCATAAATCAAATGTCCGTTAGAAAATACCTTGGTTTTATAGGTTGATCGGTCTAATTCTGTAATGGCTGTGATTTGGTTATTGCTCATATTTCTGGTTTAATGCCTAAATTTACCGTAAACATAGCATAAAATGGAAAAACAAAGCGAAGCACAACAGCGATTATTGATATTTCAATCGTTTACCGGAAAAGAAATCAGCCAATCTCCTTCCCATTTTATGAACTGGCTCAGGCCAACCCTGATCAATGCCGAAAGAGGCAGCCTGCATTGCAGCTATGTGGTACGTAAAAAGATGACCAATCCCTATGGCATTTTGCATGGAGGCATTACTGCAGGCATTATCGACGATTTAATTGGGGCAACGGTATACATTTTGGGACTGAACGATCGTTATACTACAGTAAACAACAATATCGATTATTTTGCCCCAGCCAGCGAAGGCGATACCATCAGCGCCAAAACAGCAATCGTAAAACAGGGCAGGGCCATTATCAATCTGCAGTGCGAAATATTTTTGCCTGCTAAGAACCGCCTCATTGCCAAAGGTTATTCCAATATGCTGAATATCGGATAATCGAATGTAAATCAGTTTTTTAGCATAGATTTAACTTTGGCTAAACATTTGGATATTAAGTTTGTTATGTAGTTATCCCTAAACTAAATATAGCCATGTTGAACGATTATTTAAACCTCCAGTTTGATGTTAAAGGCAAGACCTTTAAAGGTTTTTGCATGAGGATCCACGATGATTTTCATTTAACCTACGCCGTTATTCTAGAAGACTGCCATTCGTTCTGCGTATGGCTAGATAATAAAACTTCCAAGTGGTACTCTTCCAAGTTTACAAACCTCGACCAAAGCGTGCTCGACCAAATCATTGATAAAATAGATGTGCGGGAAGAAGCAGGTTTGTTGCGTATGGGTTAATTGTTGCTTTTTAATTTATATTTAATTTTATTCTTAATAGTCTGATTTATTAAGGTTTAATCGTTGGAATTTCTTAAATTTCAAAACAACTTAAACTTTAATTCACAGATTATGAACGGAAAATCTATTCTCTTTTTATGCGGGTTTTTGCTGTTTTCCATGGTTACCTATGCTCAAAAAAGCATCAAGGGTAAAGTAACCGATGGCGCAAACGGCACTCCGATTCCCGGTGTAAGCGTACTTGTAAAAGGGACAAGTACGGGTGTAACCACACAGCCTGACGGGAGTTACCTGATTAATGTGCCAGCCAATGGCACTACCCTAGTTTTTAAATACCTCGGTTTCGAAACTCAGGAAATGGCTATCGGCGAACGTTCGGAAATTAATGTAGCATTAAATTCGAGTGCCGAAACATTGGAAGGTGTTGTGATAACCGCATTAGGTATCAAACGCAGCGAAAAATCTGTTGGTTATGCTACACAGCAAGTAAAAGGCGATAACCTGACGATGACTAAGGAACAAAATGTGATTGGCTCGTTGGCAGGTAAGGTGGCCGGTGTTCAAGTTACAGGTTCTTCTGGAGCAAGTTTGGGTGGTACACAAAAAATTAAGATCAGAAGTGTAAATTCGGTTACTGGTGGTGGTTCTCCATTAATGGTAGTAGATGGTACACCCATTTCACAGAACAATTTTGGGGGTAGCGAAAACGGTGTCGATTATGGCAATACTTCTCAAGATATTAATCCAGACGACATCGAATCCATCAATATTTTAAAAGGTCCGGCCGCATCTGCTCTTTATGGCATCCGCGGTCAATATGGTGTACTTCTCATTACTACAAAAAAGGGAAGTAAGGGAGCAAAAAAGATAGATATCGCAATTAATTCAGCCTACTCATTTGATAAAATAGGAAACTTCTTGCCTTTGCAAAATATCTATGGTGTTGGCAATAGCCAAGTTTTTTCTAAATTAACCAATGGCCAAAACTATGTAAATGGCAATGATGAGAGCTGGGGTCCAAAAATGGATGGTACACCCATTAGAAAAATCAATAGTTTTTACCCACAAGATCCAGAATTTGGCCAGTTAAGCCCATTTCTTCCACAGCCAAATAACATAAAGGATTATTTTGAAACCGGACAAAATATCAATAATGGCATAGTGGTAACGGGTGGCTCAGAAAATTCTAATTACAAGATGAGTTATACTAATGCCTACACTAAGGGAACTTATCCAAATACCTGGTTAAAACGCAATAACCTCAGTTTGAGCTCGTCGTTAGATATCACTAGCAAACTTACCATTGGTGCAAACGTAAATTTTGCGAATAATTCGGGCCAGCGTCCTACGCAAGGTTACCAAGGTTCATTTACAGGTGCAGTACAGTGGTTTCAGCGCAACTTAGATGTGAATACGCTCAGAAATTATCGTTATGCCGATGGTACGATTTTAAATTGGAACGTAAATCCAAATACTGCTGGAGTAATTACAAGTAACAAACCAAGCGATTGGAACAATCCATTTTTTGATGCTTACGAAGTGTTGAACAATGATGATCGTAATCGTTTGTTCGGTGATGTAAACGCAAGTTATCAGGTTTTGCCAGAACTGAAATTAAGTGGTTTTGTACGTTCTGATATGTTTACACAAAATGTAACTCACAAAGAACCCTTAGGTGGAAGAAATTTAGATAATTACAATATAACTAAAGCACAGGGCATAGACAATAACTATGAGTTTTTGGCGCAGTACACAAAAAATATAAAAGATTTTTCAATTTATATCAATGCTGGAGCTAATCTTTTTACCACAAAATATACCCAAACTTATCAGGCAACTTCTGGAGGCTTATCTAGTCCTAGTGCATTTACCATAGCGGCCTCGGTTGACAGGCCAATCAGTACTTCGTATTTGCGCAGAAAACAGGTTCGAAGTGTATATGCCATGGGTTCTTTTGGCTATAAAGACACTTATTTCTTTGATGCATCAATTCGTAATGATATTTCATCGGCATTGCCAGCAAAAAACAATTCATATTGGTACCCATCTTTTTCTGGAAGTTTCTTGTTTAGCAACCTGCTCAAATCAAAAGTCTTGAATTATGGCAAACTAAGGGCAAGTTATGCTGTTGCAGGCTCTGATTTGGATCCTTTCCAAACGGTAAATACTTACGGCTTTGGCACTCCATACCCTGGAGCTGGCGGAACCATAAGTTCTATGGTTGTTCCTGATGTATTAAAAAATCCAGATCTTAAGCCTTCTTTCGCAAATTCTTATGAGGCTGGTATCGACCTTAGGTTTTTGAATAACCGCGTAGGGGCTGAATTTACCTTGTACAAACAGAAAAATGAAGACCAGGTAATTAACTTATCGGTTTCGGGAGCAAGTGGCTACGACAGTTATGTGGTAAATGCAGGCTTGATAGAAAACAAGGGTATGGAACTGACATTATATGGCCAGCCCATTAAATCGAACTTTTTTACTTGGGATATTAGCGTTAACTATGCCAGGAATAAGAACTCGGTTAAAGCATTATACCCCGGCATAGGCGATGTTTATCAGCTTGACCAGAATGTTTATTCAAATCAGACTATTTTTCTTAATTCAACTATTAACCAATCGTTTGGTAACCTTGTTGGACCAGGCTATAAACGCGATCCGGCTACAGGTTTAATTCTGTTGGGAGCTGATAATATGCCTATTTCGGTAAATGGTGTGAATTTTGGAAGCGTTGTACCTAGGTATACTGGTGGTATCACTAACAACTTTAAAATATGGAAGTTTGATTTGGCAGCAGCTTTAAGCTTTCAAAGTGGAGGTAAGTTCTTCAGCTGGAGCCAGATGCTAGCGGCCAAATCAGGTCAATCGGCGATCACTGCCGCTTTAAACGATAAAGGTATTAATGTTCGCGAACCAATTGCAAATGGTGGCGGTGTAAAAGTATCTGGCATATCTGCTGTTACTGGCCAACCAGTTACTGCCTATGTAGATGCTCGTACCTATTATAGAACAAATTTGGGTACTAAATTTTATGATGAATGGGTTTATGATGCCTCGTACATTAAAATAAGAGAGCTAAGCCTGGGCTATAATTTTGATGCTTCAATTTTAAGCAAAACGCCATTTAAGGCTGCAAAAATCTCAGTCATTGCCCGTAACCCATTAATGATTTGGCAGAAAGCTCCGAAAGGTGTGGATCCTTCAGAGCTGTCATCGGGAAGTTCGGCTATTAGCTGGATTGAAAAAGGAGAGTTGCAAACTGTTCGTTCTTATGGTTTAACGCTAAATCTTAAATTTTAAATCTCTTAATGATGAAAAATATATATCAATCAATAGGGTGCTTTTTAACGGTCATAGCCTTATTAGGCAGCTGCAAGAAATTCGACGCCTCGATCAATACTGATCCAAATAATCCAACAAAAGCTTCAGGAACACAGTTGATAGCTAATGCCGAACAATTTTTGCCTGGCTTGAGTTCTTCGCCGTACGGTGTTCATTATCCGCAATACCTGTCTAATACGTCATTCCCAGATAATTCGAGGTATGTAACAACAAATTTTAACTTTTATGGCTTGTACCAAGGGCCGATGATGAACCTGCAAAATGTAATAGACAATACAGCTTTAGATGCAAGCGAAGGTCCAATTGCTAATCAGATTGCCGTAGCAAAAGTTTTAAAGGCCTATTTTATGTGGCATGCAACAGATAGGTGGGGCCCCTTGCCTTACACAGAAGCTTTAAAAGGAAAGGACAACTTTACACCCAAGTACGATACGCAACAAAGTATCTATAACAGTCTTTTTGCTTTGTTGGATGATGCAAATGCATCTTTTGTAAGCGGTGCATTAAAGAATGATATTGTTTATGGAGGCGATGTTGGCAAATGGAAAAGATTAGGCAATACCATCCATATGCTCATGGCTCTACGCTTATCTAAAGTTGATGCCACAAAAGGAAGTACAGAATTCAATAAAGCCTTAACCAATGGCATAATGGCAGCTAACACCGATAATTTGGCTTACCCGCATTTAGCAGTTGCTGCCCAAGAAAACTATTGGTATAATTCATTTACAACGCTAAGCAGAAACTGGTTTGCGGTAAGTAAGCCAATAGTCGATTTTATGCAGGCTCTAAACGATCCACGTTTGCCAATTTTCGCTAACAAAAATAGTGCTGGCAACTATGTTGGTTTAGATTATGGTTTAGCGAGTACGGTAACTCCTGGCAATTATTCTTTATTGGGTAATGCCATCCGCCAGCAAAACTCGCCTGTTTATTTGGTAACCTATGCTCAGGCCTTGTTTGCCAAAGCTGAAGCGGCCAAGTTGGGATGGATCACTGGTAGCGATGCCGTTGCAAAAACAAACTATGATTTAGCTATTGAACAATCTATCCGCCAATGGAACAACAACGATATTGCCGGATTAAGTACTTATATGTTAAATAGCTCAGTAATCTATAATCCTACAACTGCATTGCAACAAATTGGAAATCAGCGCTGGGTGCATTTATTTATGCATGGATATGAAGGCTGGGCCGAATGGCGCAGAACGGGTTTTCCTAATTTATCACCTCCTCCCAATAATAATGGTATTCAGATTCCTCGCAGAGAGGGGTATCCTACGCAAGAACAAGCAAATAATACAGCCAATTACAAGGCAGCTATAGCAGCTTTTCCTTATGGCGGAGCCGATGACCTTAATGCAAGGGTATGGTGGGATAAGCCTTAGGTGAGTCCAAAGTCTGAAGTCCTTAGTCTTTGGGCTAATTAAAAAATAAAAAATCCTGTTCTATTTAATGGAACGGGATTTTTTTATAAGATGGGTTTTATTAATTAACGTTTCCAAAGAAAAGGTAGGCTAGCCCAATTGCAGTACAAACCCCAATTAAATCGGCCAATAACATGGCGCCTACGGCATAGCGGGTATTTTTGATGCTTACCGATCCAAAGTATACAGCAATTACATAGAAGGTCGTATCTGAAGCGCCCTGAAAAACACCAGAGAGCTTGCTGGCAAACGAATCAGCACCGTAAGCAGTCATCGTATCAACCATCATGCCTCTGGCCGCGCCACCGCTCAATGGTCTGATTAGCGCAGTTGGCAAAGCATTTACAAACCTGGTATCGGCGCCTACCCAAACAAAGAACTGCTTAATGCCGTTCATTACCACATCAAAAGTTCCACTGGTTCTGAGCATGCTCACGGCCACCAAAATACCAACCAAATAAGGTACAATTTTGATGGCGGTATCGAATCCGTTTTTTGCACCTTCGATAAAGGCATCGAAGATGTCTATTTTCTTATAAACACCACCCAAAACAATAAGCAGGAAGATCAACAAGATCATTCCATTGCTCAATATGCCCGAAAATGATTTAATGCCATTCGAATCTAAGGAGGCTACATAAAGTACCAATGCTGCAATGATTACCGATAGCCCCAATACCCAAGCAATAATGGCGGGTTGCAATAGGTTGATTTTTTGCTTGAAGGAAACGATCAGCATGGCTGCCATGGTGCCAATAAAAGTCACAATGAGGCAGGGAATAAAGATATCGGTTGGATCGCTGGCATTTTGAGATGCCCGTATGGCAATTACGCTTACCGGAATAAGGTTTAAGCCAGCGGCATGCAAACACAAAAACATAATCTGCGGATTGCTGGCCACGTCTTTATTTGGATTAAGTTCCTGCAGGCTTGCCATCGCCTTTAGGCCAAAAGGAGTTGCTGCATTATCCAAGCCTAATAAATTGGCCGAAAAATTCATGATCATATGCCCCATAGAAGGGTGATCTTTTGGAATTTCTGGAAAAAGCTTCGAAAAGAAGGGAGCTACAATTCTCGACAGCAATCTAATACCGCCTGCTTTTTCGGCAATGCTCATAAAGCCAATAAATAAGGCCAACACACCAATGAGCTTCAAACAAAGTTCTACTGCAGTCCAACAGGTTGGAATAATGCCGTCAACCTTGGTCAAATTGGCCGGATCATCGGCCTTACCGGTTACCATCCAGCTAAAAATTTCGGTTTGCCCAAAAAAGAAACACTTGATGCAAGCTACCACGATGGCAACAATGATAAATCCCGACCAAATTCTGCTTAATGCCATTGATTTGTTTGTTTAGTTTGTTGAAGGTTTGGCTGTTTTGATAAACGGCGTTGTTAAATTTAGATACTTTGCGGAAATATCTGAAATAAATAAGCAAATAGCACAAAAGCGGTACATAAAACCAAGTAAGCCACCTTAAAATTGTAAAGGATTTTATGCTTGTTCTTTTTTAATGTGGCCAAGCTGTATACAAACAATGCAATCAGCAATAAAACGATTGGCCAGAGAAAGATCATCAGCAATGGCCAGTCTTTAAAGTTGGCCAAGTCATATTTAAAATCGTACCAACGCGTCCATAGCCAAGGATTGAGATTGTTATCGAGAAGATATTCTTCAAACTCGTGCTTACTTTTGAATTTAATAATTGCAGGCTTGGCTTCATTTACTACAAAAAATACAGTATCGGCTTTACCGATTACATGGCCTTTATAAAAATAGAATTCCTTAAAATAGGCATTACCCAGTTTTTGCTGCAAGGTATCATTTGGATATCCGTCTTTGCCTACAAATTCGAAATATACCAAATAGGTGCCAGAACCATCGTAAGAGAGGTTATTTTGATGAGGTGTTTTTTCTTCAAATGCAGAAAGTCCGCCCGCTTTTGCCATCGGGTTTGCCAGGCACCATACAATGATGATCAATAAGATCCTGTTAAAGCATTTTTCCATCTGCAAAAGCTAAAAGCAAAGTTGAACCATCAAATAATTGAAAAGAGGCATTTCCATACAAGCGAATATCGCCTTTTACCTGCAGTTTGTTTTGGTAAAATACGGTATAGCCATCGCAAAAACTTAAATCGCCGATGTCTTGGATGCTATAGGTTTTAATTGTGCTAGTGCCATCGTTGGTAGGACATTCCTCGTAATTAAGGCCAATACTCACTTCAACGCCATCTAAAACTAATCCATGGATCAGGATATGAAAGAGCTGCTTGTTGTTTTGGGGGATGGCGAAATAGTTCTTTAGTTCCTGCATTTTGTAGCTCTCACTGGCTATCGCAAGCAAACCCGATAGGATGGCCCCAAAATAGAATTTCCTGATCTCCTGTTTCTCAAAGTCTTGCGCATAGCCTCCAGCTTCGATCAATATGGTGGAAGTTCCCAGTTTTTGAAAATTATCGCCAAAGGCACGTGGTTCGAATTCATCATCAAACAAGCCGATGTGCTGGGGAACGATTTCGCTTAGGTCTTTAAACATTTCGGCAATCACCAACATTGCATTTTTACGAGTTTCGTCGATGCTTAATTCGGCATCAAACGCTGGTGCCAAAAAAGAGAGGGTTGCCGGTTTTAAGCTGCCGCTCACGCTCCATAAGGTCAGTTGATCGTGTAGGTTAAAACCAAAATGAGGCTGGATATTGGCCCTAGTAGCTTTAAGTAATTGTGCTTCTGAAGTTGCTTCTTTTAAAAAATCGCGGTTAATATCTATCTGTTGTGCATTTCTCCTGGTAAAAGCTTCGGCACCATCTGGATTAACCATGGGGATGATGCTGAGTTGGCAGTTTTCAGTTAGCAGTTTGACGAGTGGATCATCGCTTTGCAAGAAATTAAATAAATCAAAAAGCGCCATAGTGCCGGTTGCTTCATCGCCATGCATTTGGCTCCATAACATGACCTTGATCGGTCCATTGCCCCAAACAACCTGATGAATGCTTTTTCCCTTCGCCGATTGGCCTATTTCGCTTGTTGCAAATTGTGCAGGTAGTTGAGCAAGCAGCTTCACAATGGCTTCATGTTTGAAAAAGCGGTTATGGAGCTGTGTTTCCTTAAACTGTTCGAAACTTTGGAGGATAGTTGAAATCATGGTCATTTAAACCAAAAATAAGATTAAGGATTAAAAAAAGAGGCAATCTTTGTTTAAAAAGATTGCCTCTGCTTATGAGTTTATTGGTTCATTAGTTCATTAGCTCATTAGTTTATTGGAACTGCTAACTGCTTAAGGTTTCTCGTCGGTTAATTCAAAACCCCATGTTTTTCCTTTTTCTGTTGCAGGAACGCCGCTCACCATCCAAACCGGTGCTTTGGCACCTTTTAAATAGTAATCGAAGAATTGCTGCTCACGAATTTGGATGTCTTTTCTGTTTTGGCGCTGTACCAGGTTGTGTGCCTCGTTATTGTAGTTCAGCAACCAAACCGGCTTGCCTAAACGCTTAAGGCCCGTAAACATCTCGATACCTTGGTACCATGGCACTGCTCCATCTGCATCGTTTGACATGATCACTACCGGAGTAGTAACTTTTGGCAAGTTGAATAATGGAGAGTTCTCAATGTATAGCTCTGGCTTTTCCCAAAGTGTAGCACCGATACGGCTTTGTGTTTTTTCGTATTGGAACTGTCTGTTCATGCCGCTTTCCCAACGGATACCACCATAGGCAGAAGTCATGTTTACTACCGGCGCACCTGCCCAGGCCGCTGCATACATGTTGGTAGCCGTAATGAGGTGGGCTACTTGGTAACCGCCCCAACTTTGGCCTTGGATACCAATTTTAGTACCATCAACCCATGCGTTTTTCTTAAGGCTCTCTACGCCTGAGTTGATAAACTCTTCGGCAGATTTGCCTGGGTGACCAGTTTCATAGCTGATATCTGGTGCAAATACCAAATAGCCATTGCTCACAAAGAAAGGAATGTTTAAGCGCGATGGGGTAGGCGAAGGCGCATTGTAAGTGTATAAGCCGTCAGATAGTTTTTCGTAGAAATAAACAATCATCGGGTATTTTTTATTCGGATCGAAGTTCTCTGGTTTGTACAGGATACCTTCAGATTTATAACCTTTTGGTGTAGTCCATTTCACCAACTCGGCAGTTCCCCAGTTGTAGTTGCCTTGCTGCGGATTGGTACTGCTTAATTTAGTGGCTGTTTTAAGGTCTTTCGAAATGTACACATCAGGAGAGTTTACGTAGCTTCCCTTATCGTAGATGTAGATATCGGCATCTTTGGCTTTTACCAGGTTAGAGTATTTGGCAGGAGCCATAATTACCAGTTCTGGGGCTTTATCATTACTGATTGCCTTGCGGTAAAAACCGTTTTCTTTGGTGGCATTGTTCAAGGCGTCTAACCAAAGCACATCTTTTTTGGTGAAGAACCTGGCATCTGGATCCACTCTTTCGGCACGGAAGGTCAGGTTGTTTTGGCGACCAAAACCAGCTGTAATGTTTTTAGGTGCGCTTTTTCCATCTGGAGAAAATGCCCAAATGTCATAACGGTCATATAGGTATACCAATTTGTCTTCTTCCAACCATCCGGCTGAGCCGTAGCTGTTTGGCAGATCTGGAACGTCGTTATCTTCGTCATAAAATTTAACCGCCATTCCAGTATTTAGTGGCGTTACTTTGCCTGTAGCAATCTGGTAGGTATTCCAAATGCCTGTTTTCTTATCGAAATAAAGCACATAGTTGCCACCGGGCGAAGGAGCAGCAATCCCATTCAAACCTTCGATTATTTTCTTGCGTGCACCTGTTTTTACATCTACCAGGTAATAATCGCGTTGTGAACCACCAGTCCATTGCGAGGCAATGCGATTGCCATAATCGGTAGAGGCCAATACAAAGTTCGCATCGCCTTCGTTGATCATGCTGGCATCAGGTAGTTTTACGTCGGTTAGGGGAACGATTTTAGCATCAGGGCTATAGATGTCGATTACAGTTAGAAAGCTTCTCTTAAGGTCTCTATCTAAGTTTTTCAGCTGCATTGGCTGCAGGTAGTCATCTTTATAGCCCCAAATATCGAGCTTCGCATTTTCGAAGTCAACCAAAGTGGTATCTTTTGCCTTTTTGATTGGCGCAATTCCGAAGAACAACTTGTTGCCGTCTTTGCTAAAGTTCAATCGGCCATCGCCACTTACTGCATATTTAGCAGGCATGCCTGGCATATCGCCATCAACCAAAATCTGTGCAGTATCTAAAGTAGGTGAGTTGTAGTAAACATTGAAATCCTTAATTTCTGCCTTTTCTGGACTGGTTTCTCCTAAAAATGCCAAATGTTCGCTTTCATCGTCGAAGGTAAAGCCTTTGAAATTTCCCTTGCCTTTAACCAAGGTTTTTAAAGTGCCTTTTTCAGTATTCAACAAGAATACACCTTGTTGCGCATCTTTGTCTTTTTTTGAACCTGTGCAGGCGAAAACCAATGATTTACCGTCTTTGCTAAAGCTAAAATCGCTTACAAACTTGAACACACGTTCCTGTCCGGTAGTTAGGTTTTTAAGAATGAGGTCTGTACCTTCTTTTGCTGCGCCACCTGCTGGTTCGTCATCGGCGAAATATAAATCTTCGCCGTCGTTTTTAGGTTCGCTGCCCTGAGCGGCAGGTTTTGCTTTTTTGCTGGTATCAGGTGCTTTTTCTAGGTTATAAGCTAATAAGGCAGCTCCATTTTCAGGAAACTTGAACGATTTAACGCGAGGAATTTTGGTAACTGCCAAAGTGGTTAGGTTGGCAATGCCCAATGTATCCTTGGTCATGTCGTCTGGTTTCTTTTTTTTGATTTTTGCCAATCGGGTATCCTTAAAAAAAGGCTTGATAGAAAAGGCCGCAAACTTAGAGTCGGCGCTAAACTGCGCAAAACTGGCTCTTGGCACTTTTATTTTTTGTGCGGTTACGGTTTCTTGCAGGTAAAGACTGGCATCGCCTTCTTGCTGGTTAATGCTATAGGCAGCCCATAGGCCGTTTTTGGTCAGCTGCTTGGCGCCTACATTTTCCCAAGTGTCGTAAACCGAATGGTCTAGTGGTCTTTTTTGAGCGTAAGCAACACTGGCAAACAATAAAAAAAGTAAGGTTAGTTTTTTTTGCATAATTTAAATTAGTTATAGGGTGTTTGGCCTTATCGAAACTTAAAAATTGTAAATTTTATGCACATTATTGAATCTGTACGTCAAATTTTACAAATTAATTAAGGCCCTACCCACTAATTTTAATTAGCTTTTAACCATTTGATGGCAGTTTGATTGTCTGTCTTATCTGTTTTTAAAGGTGCAATAGGGGTTAAATCAAATTTCTTATTGTCTAAATTATAAGCTACAATGCCGTTTTTGCTTACGTAGATCAAGTTTTGACCGCTAGCGGCAATGATATTGGAAATGGGTTTTTCGGTCGGATTTACCTTTAGGATTTCTTTTCCAGTTTTGCTTTCCAAGATAAAGAGCTGGTCTTTAAGATAGCCAATAATTTTTCCATCGATGAGGTTCAGGGTTTCTATTTCCTCTACCGGTAGATCTGCTTTCCAGATTACTTTTCCTTCAGCAGCATCGAGGGCATATACAGAAGAAGCCTTAGAGCCCGGATTTCCTTTTCCGGCCAAATAAATGATGCCATTATCTAACATAATGTTTTCATCAACGCCATATTGGTTATCTAGCAGATTAAACTCCCAGTTGATGGTCGATTTGTCTCGTGGATCTATGGCAAATAATGTACGGCTCTCATTCGTTGCATACACGCGTTGTCCATCGGTGATCATTTTGGCATACATGGCCTTCCCGAAATTTCTTTGCCAAATGGCTTTGCCGGTTTGTGCATCAAACTTGTAAATATATGGGGCATTGTTGATGAATACTTCATTATTGGCCACAACTGGCGGATAAATATTGTACTCGTACTGCAACCTGTAGTTCCACTTTAGTTCGCCATTTATCTTGTTTATTGCATAGAAATTTGTGTTTCTAGATGCTATATAAAGCAGATTGCCACTTGTTAAGGCCGTTTGTCGCCTCAGCAACATTCTTTCGTCGCCTTTTAAGCCAATTTTGGATTTCCAATAGGTTTTACCGGTATTGAGGTTTAAAGCGGTAATGGTACCGTCAACAAAAGGTACATAAGCCACCGCATTTTCTATGGTGAACTTGTTGGCACTGCTGTTATCGATATTGGGTTCCTTATAAGTCCAGTTTGTTTTTTTCGTTGCCAAATTGTAAGAAAGCACCGTGCCGTTGCTGCCATAAATGAGCAAGGCATCCTGTTGAAGCTTATCGGCTGTATTTACATTGCCCGAAACCTTTGTAAACACCATATCGCCCTCAGTAAGGATTTTATTGTTGGAATTGGGGTTGTCGAGGTTGTCTCTAACCACGGGAACAGCCATTGGCGGGGCAGGCGAAGGGGCGGCTACCGTTGGCTCCGAATCAACCCTTTTTTCTATTGGAGGAGCAGGAACGATGAGTTTTGGTGGTGGAAGTGGCGGAGCAGGCCTTTTCGGCTTTTTAATGACTGGTTTCTTAGGGTTGGCGCTCGATTTTTGTTGCGCCTGTGTATAAAGGCCCACTAAAAGGATAATGCTCAAGATAAGGGATAGTTTTTTCATGCATGCTCAAATTGTAATTTGATGAAGCACAAATTTGAAGCCATTGTTTTTTGAAAGCGCCAGAAATAAAAAATGTAACAGTTATTTTGTGAACTCAAACCGTCAATTCAAACTGCAGGCTGAAAATCATAAGCTGAAAAAGCCTATTTGTTTTTGATTTGAAAATGAGAGTTGGTACGGCTATGTCAGAACAGCCCTGCTTTTTGCTTTACTCCGCCTCCTGCTTCGGCTCCGTGTTCGCGCCAATCAGGTTTATGTTGTTTATCCAGTGCACTGCCCCATTTGAATAGCCCCGATTGAAGCGGCATCCTTTTTTGCAGCCAAGGCAAAAAAAATACAGCGGAAAGCGGGACTGCCTTTAACAATGGCAAAAGTATTGCGCTCCAAAACAGTCGAATGGTTCTCAATGAGCTGTTAAGGGTTCATGTTTCTCGCTAAAATTGAACACAACAAAAAAAAGCATCCCGAAGGATGCCTTTCAAATGCTATTTAGCGCTTATTTTTTCTTTTTTTGTTGAGTTTGTGCTTGTTGTTGCGCTCTCATGTAATCGTCTAAGCGGGTTTGGAACTTAGATTTTTTCTTCTCTGTTTGAGGCTTTGTTTTGTTTTCTTGCAAAATTGCATGGATTTTATCGTCGTTAACCATTTTCCTGATCAAGAACTGTTGCAAGAAGGTGAGCATGTTAGCCAAGAAATAGTAATAGTTCAAACCTGATGGATAACTGTTCAATACACCCAAGAAGATGATTGGCATAATGTAGCCGATGTATTTCATTTGACCGGTTGCTCCAGAAATCTGGTTGTTGAAATAGGTATAGATCAACGTAGAGATGGTCATCAAAATACACATTAAGCTCAAGTGGTCGCCAATAAATGGTATGTTAAAGCCAAATTTGATGAAATCATCATAAGTAGACAGATCGCGCATCCATAAAAAGCTTTCGCCCCTCAGCTCGAACAAGTTCGGAAAGAAGAAGAAGAAAGCCATTACAAAAGGCAATTGCAATAACATCGGCAAACAGCCACCCAATGGATTTACGCCTACTTTTTTATACAGCTTGAGGTATTCTTGTTGCAAAAGGGTAGCATTGTCTTCGCCTACTTTAGCTTTGATCTCATCCATTTCTGGTTTCAAAATTCGCATTTTGGCCATCGAGATGTACGATTTGTAGGTTAGTGGCGACATGGCTAATTTAAGCAAAATGGTTAATACCAAAATGATCAGGCCATAACCCCAGCCAAAGCTCTCTAGCAAGTTAAATACTGGCAATACCACAAACCTGTTGATGTATTTCAAAGGCCAGTAACCCATATCTACTTGTTTCTCCAATTCGTGTCCCTGTTCTTTTAGGGTAGAGAACTTGTTGGTTCCGAAATAGAAAGTCATTGGATAGCTTTGGGTGGCCAATTGGCTGAACGGCAACTGCATATTGGCACCATACCATTTGATTTTTCCAGGTTCAGTAAGCACCTTAACTTCCAGGTCTCCTTTTTCAAAAGGGGCTTGAGGAATTAATACCGCCGAGAAGAAGTGCTCTTTGAAAGAAAACCATTCGATTTTGCCTTCTTTCAGTTCTACTTTTTCGTCTTTGTGCAAGCTCACGTGGTCTGGTGTTTTCTCTATATATTTATAGTAAGGGCCAGAGTGTTCTTGCTCTTTTTTGGCAGATTTCTCTTGCTCTAGCAAAGTGGCTTCCCAGTTTAAGCTTACATTGTTGCCTTGTATCACTTGGTTTAAGCCGTTTAAGCTGATGTTGAAATCTACATTGTTGCTTTTTGGCTTTAAACCGTAGCTAAACTCGATATACTTATCGCCACTATAATTGGCACGCATGGTAATGTTGCCTGCATTTTGTGTAGCGGTAAAATATAAGGTGTTGGTATTGACAATTTTGCCGCCGATATTCAGGTTAAGGCCAAATTTATTGTCGTTCCCTTCAAATAGAATCAATGGTTTGCCACCATAAGTATGTTCTCCTTTAACTTCGGCCGAGAGGATTTTACCACCCAGATTGGTTAAAGTCAGTTTCAGGTTTTCGTTTTCTAAAACCGAAGTCTGAACCGTACCGTTAATGTTGCCACCAAATGGGCCTTTTAATGCAGCCGAATCTGGCTGAGCAGGAGTTACAACTTTATTTTGGGTTGCTGCAGCTTTCGCCCCAACTTTTTTGAGCGAATCTGCTGTTATTTTTTCTCTTTCCTTTTTGATTTCGGCCTCGCTAGGCTTCATGAAAAAAACAGCTGCTCCTAAAATTACCATGATCAGGAACAGACCTGTAAATGTATTTCTATCCATTATGTTGTTTTAAACGTATTAATTTGCTTTTTTCTTAGCATGCTCCATTGCAGCGGCGACAAATTTAACAAAAAGTGGGTGAGGATTTGCAACTGTTGACTTTAATTCTGGGTGAAACTGTCCGCCAACAAAGAAAGGATGGTTTTTAAGCTCGATAATTTCTACCAAATTACTGGCTGGATTGATGCCTGAAGCAATCATTCCCGCTTCTTCATATTGCTCAAGGTACGCGTTGTTAAATTCGTAGCGATGCCTGTGTCTTTCGGTAATATGTTGTTTACCATAGGCATGGAAAGCTTTGGTGCCTTTTTTAATATCGCAAGGATAAGCGCCCAAACGCATGGTGCCTCCCTTGGTTGTGATATTTTTTTGATCTTCCATCATGTTGATTACCGGATTTTCAGTATGCTCGTCTATCTCGGTGGTGTTGGCATTTTTTAAGCCCAATACATGACGGCCATATTCAATAACCGCACATTGCATACCCAAGCAGATGCCAAAGAAAGGAATTTCGTGTTCGCGTACATATTTAATGGCTTCTATTTTGCCTTCAATGCCGCGGCTGCCAAAACCTGGTGCCACTAAAACACCTTGCAAATGACCCAATTTCTCTTTTACGTTTTCTGGGTAAATGCTTTCTGAAGGAATAAACTCAACACGAACCTTGCATTCGTTTTTCGCACCTGCGTGAATAAAAGCTTCGCTAATTGATTTATAGGCATCAGGTAGTTCTACATACTTGCCTACTAGTCCGATTCTTACTTCGGCGGTAGGGTTTTTCAAGCGGCCCAAGAAATCTTTCCAGCTTTCCATGTCTGGCTCGTGTTTTTGAGGCAGCTTTAGTTTGGTCAGCACCGTTTTGTCCAGTTGTTCTTTCATCATCAACAGAGGCACGCTGTAAATAGAGGATGCATCTATTGATTCGATTACTGCATTGATGTTAACGTTACAGAAAAGTGCAATTTTTTTTCTGATATCGGCACTGATGTGGTGTTCGGTACGGCAAACCAAGATATCTGGCTGGATACCATATTCTAAAAGTGCCTTAACCGAGTGCTGTGTAGGTTTGGTTTTCAACTCGCCTGCAGCCGCCAAGAACGGAATTAAGGTCAAATGAATTACGATTGCATTTGAAGAACCTTCTTCCCATTTAAATTGACGTACGGCTTCAATAAACGGCAGTGATTCGATATCGCCTACGGTACCACCTAATTCGGTAATTACGATGTCGTAGTTGCCGCTTTCGCCCAAGATGCGCATGTTACGCTTGATCTCGTCGGTGATGTGAGGCACCACCTGCACGGTTTTGCCCAAATAATCGCCCTGGCGTTCTTTGTTGATTACATTTTGATAGATGCGGCCAGTTGTAATGTTGTTGGCCTGTGAGGTTGGCGTATTTAAAAAACGCTCATAGTGACCTAAGTCTAAGTCTGTTTCTGCACCATCTTCGGTCACATAACATTCGCCATGCTCATAAGGGTTCAATGTACCCGGATCAATGTTGATGTAAGGGTCGAATTTTTGGATGGTTACGTTGTAACCTCTTGCTTGTAAAAGTTTGGCTAATGAAGCGGAAATGATGCCCTTGCCTAATGAGGAAGTAACACCGCCCGTAACAAAAATATACTTAGTCATGTTTGAGAATTTGTGAAATTAATCGGGCTTTATAGCCTTTTTAATTGTTTTTGTACGGGATACAAAGGTACATAAAATTCTGATTTTGGAATGCTTTTTTGTTAAATAAATTATTTGCTTGTCTGAAAAGGTCTATGGTCAATGGTCCATAGTTGATGGTTGAGATTTGATACAGGACATTGATTTAGTAGTTAAATATTGTGCGTTAACAGAAAATATGATATCGTAAGATTTAGTGCTTATTAGCTGGTAGTTAATTGTTTAAAAATCTTCGAAAAAAAGTTTTTTTGACGCTATTTTTAATGAAAACCAGATGATATGCCTTTCAAATTCGAGACTTTAAAAGTGTGGGAAATTTCTTTAGACTTGAGTAATGAGATTGATTTGTTAGCCAAACAATTTCCAAAAATTGAATGGTTTAGTTTAAGCAATCAAATTAAAAAAGCTGCAGATTCTGTCAATCTGAATATTGCAGAAGGATGTATCGGTCAGTCGAGTGCCGAATTTAAACGATTTCTTACTTATTCGCTTCGCTCGGCGCTTGAGGTAGTCAGCTGTTTGTTCATGGCTTTGAAGAGGAATTATATTTCTGATCTTGAATTCAAAAGACTTTATAAAGAGTATGATGAACTCTGCAAAATGATTTCTAAACTAAGGTCATCATTAATTTAATTGCTGGAAAAGAAACCTAAGCAACCAAACCATCAACTATTGGCCATGAACTATTGACTATCACATCTCATCACACTTACCGAAGTTAGCTTGTTGTCCTTATCATAAGAATAGGTTTTGATAGCCCCATCTTTTTCGGTATAGGTAATTGACTTAAATGTCTGTTTCTGATCGCCATCCCTGCCTATAAAAGTCTGCTTGCTCGGCGTTCTGATCATTTCATTGTTGATCATGAGTTTCCTCGGATTTAAACTGTAGGAACTAAAAGACGAAAAGAGCTCATCCTTATCGCTGTTATAGTTGTAAATCATTTCGCTGTCTGATTGGCTTTCTCTTACAATACGCCCTAAATGGTCGTAAATGTAATAGATGTCCCATACGATGCTTTGATCTGCTCTTTTCGAAAACCTGCGTACGCATTGCTTGTAATCGTTAAGAAAAAAGGTTTCAAAGCTGTAGGGAACGCCATTTGTACTGCTGATGGTGTGGTATTTGTCGGCCTCGTAAATAAATTGGGTGGTGTCTGTCGAAGTAGAAAAGTCCGTAATCAAGAATTCGATCAGCCCATATTTGTTGCGAACATATTTTGACGAGCCACTTGGTTTGCCATTGGTCAGGTTTTCCATTTTAACCAGCTCGTTTTTATCGTTGTACAGATAGGATGCACCGTAAGGCGATTTGACGGTCATTGAACTATCGGTGAACATTTCATATATCCTGGTATTGCATTTCAACTGGGGACCATTGTTTTTAAATGGCTTCATGTAGTGAACGGTATTTGCATTGCCGAGCAGCTTTTGGGCATAAGCCTGATCGGGAACAAAAGTGCTTTTCCTGATTTGGGCAATCTCTTCCTGCATGCTGCGTTCGTTTTTGGCATTTAAGGTTTTGGGAACCAAATAATCGGCATTTGCAATGTTGAGGTAGGTTTTGATTGTTTTGAGGTACTGATCTGGGTTGTACACTACAATCGGCTGGTCTTTGCCGTTCGAAAGCACCATGCCAAAGGCTTTTTTGGTATTGGGCCTGTAAAAATAGAAGCGGCCTGCACTGTTTTGGTATTCGATCAGTTTGGAATCGCCTATATTAAATATCGGGAAATTATCATAAACAGCTCCAAAGTAGGCATTGATCTCTTTGCCTTTTAGCTGATGCTTTTTAAAGGCAGGGCTAAGGTCATCCTTTCCAAAAAAAGCGACACTTATGGTCGGCTCGGTAAAACTGACGGCCGCTTTTTCATTAGCTGGCTTCTTTTTAAGGAAAACCTGTGCCGCTGCAGCTTGAGAAATGATAAGGAAGGCGAAAAGGAGTAGTTTTTTCATGGCAAAGCTTTCTTGTGCGATCAAAACTAAGCAATTATGAGTCCATAGTTTTAGTCTATGGCCTATAGTTAATGGTCAATAGTTATGATCTTTATCGGTCTTAGCTATGGCCATCGGCTACAGAAACAAGCTATAGATATTCTTTTTGATGTCTTCTATTTTACGCGGGTTCTTTTTATCGTCGTATCTGGTATAGAGTTCTATCATTTTCTTGAAATCCTTCTCGTTGTCTGCTCTTTTGCCCTTGCTCGGTTCTGTAATGCTCACTACAGGTACGTTAACGGCTTCAACCTTGGTCGCAAACCAAGTGGTGTTGTATCTTGGGATGGCCATGCCCAAAATCATGCCTGGCAAGCCTGTAAATCCCTCTGGACCTCCTTTAAACAAAATGTCATCGGTATAAAAGGCGACTACATAAACCGTGTCGTTAATTACGCCAATCGCCTTGCGACAATCATAACCTGCAATTTTGCGTACGTCGTGGATAATTTTCCAGTCTACGTGAGGCACGGTATCGGTAAGGATATAATCTTCGCCCATCACCGGTTTTTTGATGATCCTCGAGCCTTTGCTCAGATCGGTATACATCTGGGCCGTGCTTTCGCCAGAAGAGAACATAAACATATTGTTGTCGCTTACCTGGCTTTCTTTCTTTTGGGCCTTGTAAAGCGAAGTGGTTTCGTTAAAACTGTATTCCCAAAAGGTGCTTACATATTTTTTCATTTTATCCTTGGCATCGTCTGATAGCCAAGTGTTATCGGCCATCTGTCTTTGCAGGTTTACTTTTTTCTCGAAGGTAATTTTCGCACTGCTTACAAAAACCTGTTGCGCCTTTGCAACGAATAAACCAAATGTAAGTAGGGTAGTTATGATTGCTGTCTTCATGTGATTCTTATTTGCTTGCTTTAACAAAGTTGCCGCTTAGGTTATAGGTTAGGCCTATCAACACATATCTTGGGATATAGCTGAAGGTGGTTTCGTTGATGTAGTTGCCACCTACATAACGGTTGTAGCCAATTTTTTGGTTCAGAATATCAGAAACCGATAGTTTCATTTCGAGCGCATCTGTTGGCAGCATCTTCTTAGAAATGTAGCAGTTCCACAAAGCTACGTTCAATGGTGTATTAAACGACTGGTTGGCAGGACGGTAAGATAATGAAATGCTGGTATTGAACTCTGTTTTGTATGGCAATTCGATGGTGCCGCTAATTTCGTGGTTGTGGGTATAACTTTTACCGTTATTAATTGATCCTAACGACGAATTGCTGTTTAAAAAAGTAATAGAAGGATTGTAATTGAACTGAACCTTATCCGTATAATAGCTAATGCCAGGCCTTAAATTCCACTGACCATTAAAGTTTTTGTTAAGCTTGCTGTTGAGGATGGAAACATAGTTTGAGCTGTTATAGCTTACGCTGAAACTGGTTCTTAGGTGCAGTTTGCTGAAGCCTTTTTGATAAGAGGCACTTGCATAAATGCTGTTGTTGCCATTGAGGTTGGTATAACTGCTTATCGTTTTGTTAAACTCGTCAATTGTTTGTGTGTTAACGATGGCATTTTTGGTAAAATTATAACTGATATAACCATACATAAACTGCTCTGATTTAAATTGATAGCTATTGAAATTGATGCTGATACTGTTGTTGAACGATGGCCTTAAATTGGCATTACCCACCACTTGGTACAAAGGGTTGTTGATTTGTCTGATCGGTTGCAACTGGTCAAGGCTTGGCTGACTGGTATTGCCACTATAGTTGACAGAAAAGCTGGTGCTTTTATTTATTTTGTAATTGAAATTGCCTCTTGGTGCCCAGTTTAAATAGTTTCTGTTGAACTTGTTGTTTCTGTCGATGTCATCCAATTCGAAGCTGGTTTGAGTAGCTTCTACACCACCAGAAATAGAGAACTTTTGTGCGCGGTATTGCAATACCACCTTGCCGATATTGGAGAAGTTATTAAAATCGAAATTGTTGCTCAGCGAATCGACGCGTTTTCTGTTTTGCAGGTTGTCGAAAACCATTCTGTTGCTGCTCGAAACCACGGTTTTAAAGCTATAGGCTGTTTGCAGCTGCCAATTTTTGCCCAATGGCTCGGTATATGAAATACGGGTGCCCAAAGAAGTTTGCTTGCTGGCATTGTCTTTAAACAAATCGAGATTTTCGGTGCGGTTAACCACGCCTTGGTCATCATAATAATTGGTTAAGTTTTTACTGTTTTCAAAGCCGTCGCTGTTTTGTGTTTCAGGTTGCAAATCAATTGATAATGTCCTGCCTTTTTTCTTCGATTTTCTGGTGTAGTTGATGTTGCCATTAAACAACTCGCTGTCGGTATCGGTACTGTTGAGCTGGTTGTTCTTGCTTACAAATAAGCCTTGGTCATTGAGGGATTGATTGTTGTTGGTCGCATTGTTTTTGTTGTAGCTGGTCTTTCCCGAAAAGGAGATTTTCATGGTAGAAAGCGAATCCAAGGTGATGTCTACATTTCCTTTAAGCGATTGGCCACCTTTGTTGCTGTTCTCTGTCGAATTGCCCGAACTAAAGAAGTTGGTGCCGTTGGGCAGCAAACGCTGTCCGTTAGAAGTTCTGTTGTCTAAAACTTCGGTATCATTGTTTTTATAATTGAGCTTTAAAGCCAGTTTATTTTCATTCCATTTATCCGAGAAATGTGCGCCATAAGCCCTGTAATCAGGCAGGCCATTGGTGGGAGAGAAGTAATCGTCGTTATCGCCACCATAAGAGATCATCATGGTGCTGCCGTCATCGCCCACTTCAATTACATCATAATCGTTGCCTTTGAGCTTTGACATGGCCGATGTGACTTTCGAATCCTGGTTGAGATTGGTGGTATTGCCGAAAACAGCGGCTTTGAGCTTGCCCTTATAAACTCCAAACATGCCTCCCAGGTTTTTATAATGGTCGAGGTCGCTGTTGGCATCGAGGGTAGAGAGATAGCCGTTTTTGGCGTTTTCTTTTAGCTTGATGTTAATGATTTTGTCTTTTTTGCCGTCTTCTATACCCGTAAGCTCAGCTTCCTTGCTTTTCTTGTCGTAAACCTGTACTTCAGATACCGAACTCGCCTTAAGGTATTTGGTGGCTAACAAAGGATCGTCGCCAAAAAACTCTTCGCCTTCTACCAAAACGGTATTCACGTCTTCACCAGCAGCCTTAATGGCTCCATTTTTATCTACTTCGATACCTGGTAGCCTTCGCAACAGGTCCTGCACATTGGCATTCGGCTTTACGGCAAAGCTGTCTGCCTGGTAAACAATGGTATCGCCTTTCATCCTGATGGCTTCTTTTTGTGCCCTTACAATTACTTCGTTCAGCAAAAATGTTTTGGTTTCCATGTGGATAGGACCAAGGTTAAATTTGGAACTGTCGGTTAAACGGATGTCACGTACAAAATCAGCCATTTTAGGATAGGAAATCAATAAGCTGTAATCTCCTTTTTTGAGATTGCCCAATTCGAATTCGCCTTCGGCATTTGCCCTAACCGATTTCACAAGGATGGAGTCTTTGCTTCTGATGAGGAGGATGGAGCTGTTTTTGAGCTTCTTTTTTTCGATGGTATCTACCACTAAGCCTTTGATACTTGCCTTTTGGGCAAAAACAGCATGGGCAGAAAGGAACAGCAAAACTAACAGGAGTAGTTTTTTAAGCATAGGAAAGCGTTTTAATAGGTAATAGTTGGTTCGGTTAAGCGAAAATAACTTAATTAAGAGACGTTTAAGTGTTAAATTCTGTTAATAAATGTTAATTCTTAAATTTTTAGTTTTAATGAGGCCTAATATATAACTATTTATTTAGTTTTACCAAATGACAATTCAATAATTGGCAGTTTTCAGTTTTCGATGGCGCTTAGAATAGATGCTTTGCGTTGCGCTGTACGACAGTTTTGCAAAAAAAAAATGCCCAGACAAAGCTGGGCATTAGATAGGGGATGATTTAAATGAATTTATTTCTCTATCATTTTGTAATAGCGCACATAATCTACTTCCATTTTTTGAGGAAAGATGGTATCGTCGATGCCTTGTGCACCGCCCCAATCGCCACCAATGGCCAGGTTCATGAGCAAATGGAAACGTTTATCGAAAGGCCAAACCTTATAACCAGTACCTTCATTTACAAATTCAAACACCAAGGCGTTGTCATAATAGCCCCTAACTGCATAAGGCGTCCAATCTACACGGTAAATGTGGAATGCCGTACTGGCGTCAGGTATCATTTTGGTACTTGTTTTTTGGGTATTGATTTTAAAGTAATAAGCCTCGGTATGCGTTGTAAAATGAACATTGTTTTGGTCGTAGCCTACATGCTCCATAATATCTATTTCGCCCGATTTTGGCCAATCGCCATAAGCACGGTCTGTGGGCAGCATCCAAATGGCAGGCCAGGTTCCTCTGCCGGTTGGCAATTTGGCTTTTACTTCAATACGGCCATAAAGCACATCGAGTTTGTTTCGGCTTACCAATCGGGTAGAAGTATAGGACATGCCGCCCATGTTTTCTTTTTTGGCCGTAATGCTGAGCAGGCCATTGTCTACGCTCACATTTGATAACGAATTGGTATAATACTGCTTTTCATTGTTTCCCCAGCCGCTGCCACCAAGGTCGTAATCCCATTTGGTAGAAGTTGGCAAACCCGAATAATCGAACTCATCGGCCCAGGTTGGACTGCTTTCGAAAACCCAATTCTTGTCTTCAACCGTTACAGGTTTTGGCGGAATGATAATGGCGCCTTCAACATCCTTTCCTGATGAACAGGATTGGCAGGACATGATCGAACCTACGGAGAGCGCGATTAAGAAATATCCTTTTTTTATTCTTTTGATTATCATATGGGTTAGATTTTTATGGTCTGGCTTAAATGTTCAAGCCAGACCATGGTGTATTATTTAAATTCGAAATCGTCGATGTAGAATTGACCTGGATTTGGATGGCCTTCGCCACCTAGCTGCACCACAATCTTATCGTACAGGGTTTGACTTGCTCCGCTTGAGAAATCAAATTCTAGCTGCACCCAATTGTTGTATTGTGCAGGTGTAATGGTTTTAACTACTTCTAACTGTGTTTGCCAAGCATTGCCGCCCAATAAGGAGTTTTGCAATTTGATAGAAACCGTTGGAGCAACTTTAGTAAAATCGTTGCCGCCAGGGAAGAATACTTTTAACCTAATCTTGTTTTTAGAACTGAGGTCAAAACGATAAGGTAAGGTTACATTCAAGTTGCCATATTGGCCAGCAGTGCCAGTCCTCTTTTCATAATAACCCACTTTTGTAGAAGTGTTCACTGGGAATTTGGCTGGATTATCATAAGACCTGGTATAGTCCATTTCTTCAGCTATCCAAGTAATACCACCACTTGCGCTTTGAAAATCGTCTGTTAGATTAGCAGGTTGCATTGGTTTTTGTACTGGCGGAACTACTGGTCTCACAAAACCTTTTCTGATGAGTTTTAAGTACCAGGCATTTCCTGCATTGGCTTTATCCAAGCACCTTAACCACATTTCATCATTGTTGATAGAAAGGATCTGGTATTGCGATACCCCTAGGTAATAAGAAATAAAGCCATTGTTGCTGATGTTGATGAATTTGGTAGTTCCAGTTGTGCTTAATGCCCAGCCAAGATTAGTTGGAGGGGTATAGTTTACCATTGGATCATTAGGGCCTGTAGGCCCCCCAATGCCAGGCGCATTTGAGGCATTGGCAAAAGTAGCTCCCTTGTTGTCGTAAACGTAGCTTAAGCCAGTTGCGCTCATTTTAAAAGTCATCTCGTCATCGTAGAAGCCAAGACCAACTTTTTCGTTTGGTCCGGCCTGATACCAATCTGGTGTTTGTGTAGTGATGGGGCCAACACCTAAATGACCAGCCTCGGTCTGATCAATTACCCAAGTTTTACCTGCTGGGTTTGTTAAACCGCCTGATAAAAAGGTATATTCAGGATCGCTCAACATCGAGGTGTTGGTATTGGCTATGGTTATTGTTTTGGTGGTCGATACCGAATAACCACCCGCTGCTGTAACGGTTAATTTTACAGTATAGGTATTGGCCAGTGGAAAGGAGCCTTGAGCTTCTTTGCCGGTTGCCGTAGTGCCATTGCCAAAATCCCAATAGGCATTTATGCCATTATAGGAACTTTTAAAACTAACAATGTTTGGATTGGCAGCTGTTGGCGTTGCCGTAAACTGGATTTCACTAGCACTTGGCATGTTGCCAAGTTCACCGCTTACTTCGCTCTTTTTACAAGAAGCGATTACGGTTAGCATCAAGGCTAAACCTAGGTATAGTGATGCTTTTATGTTTTTTAATAATTTCATTTTCATTGATATTATTTGTTTTTAAAGGCTATGAAGCTATCATGAGCATATTTATTACTGTTTAGAGTGGTATGCTCATGATGTTTTCGTAGCGATTAATTAATAGCCTGGATTTTGTTTGATCACTCCTTTGGTTACATCAATTTCTGTTTGAGGAATTGGCAAATATTCGCTTTTTCCTGGTTTAAAGCCCAATGGACCTAATACAGTAACTGCTTTCCCTGTACGTACCAAATCAAAGAAACGATGGCCTTCTGTGGCCAACTCTAGCCTGCGCTCGTTGTAAATGTTATCTAAGGTAACTGCTACAGAGCCTAGGCCAACTCTTGCCCTAACTGCGTCTAACAGTTCTTTTGCGCGGGTAGGGTTGCTGCCTGCTTTGGTCAGGGCTTCGGCTTCCATCAAATAAGTATCGGCCAAACGAATTTCGATTTCGTTGATTGGCCAGTTCTGCTCGGCTACACCGGTAGTTGAACGATAGGCTTTTAATGGCGCATATTTTTTGATGAAATAACCGGTGTTTTGGTAACGCTCGTTGTATTTTGCCCCTGTTGCTTTTAGTGCGGCACCGTCAATAATGGTGGCATCAAAACGAGGATCGGTTTTCAAGGCATTTACCAAATCTAAGGTAACCGGACAAAAGCCCCAGCCACTTGAATAGATATCGCCAACATAACTGTCCATGCCGATAAACTGAGTGGCTACATTGCCTTCGCCACCATTGATCCAACCCCAATCTGTCCATGCCGCATTGTTTGAATGCGGAATTTCTAAAATAGATTCTACATTAAATTTGTTGGCCGGATTGAAAATGTCGGCATAATTAGGCATCAATGAATAGCCGTATGGGTTTCCAACTCTATTAATGTCTTCGAAAAGCGTAATGGCTTCGGCCAATTTGCCGTTGTCGTTTTGGTATAGTAATACTTTTCCCAGTTGGGCTTTGGCCGCACCTTGCGAAATACGTCCTTTGTCTGCAGCCGAAATGGTAGGAGGAAGGCCTGGTATAGCTTCTCTAAGGTCTTTTTCTATCTGCGCATATATTTGGGCAGGAGTAGATTGAACCTGTGAATAGAGTTCGCTGGTTTCTAACACTTTTGTAATTAAAGGCACTTTTCCAAACCACCTTACCAGATCGAAGTAAAAATAAGCTCTTAAAAACTTGGCTTCAGCAATTGCCCTGGTCTTGAAGGCTGCGCTCAAAGTAGTCGATTTGTCGATTTTGCTCAAGATCAAGTTGGCACGGTTGATGCCTGTAAAGTTCTTATTCCATAGTCCTCCTTGAGGCCCTACAAAAGAAGTAAGCGTAAAGTTGTCATAGGCAACCCAGCCCGGCTGGTCTGATGCACTACTGCCACCTGCCCAGGTATCGTCTGAAGCGGCGCTTAGCAAAGGCATTTTCATGGTGTAGCCTCCGGTGGTGCCCCATTGCATTACATCGTAAGTGGCCAGTACGCCCTGCATCATTTCTGTTTCGTTTTTATAGAAATTGTCTTCGAGTGTTGTTCCTCTTGGCGTGAGTTCTAAAAAGTCTTTTTTACATGATACTAGAATCTGCATCAGGGCAACTATTGCCAGCGTGCATTTGATATATTTATTTCTCATTATCATTTAATTAAAATCCAATATTGATACCTGCAAAATATGTTCTTGCTTGTGGGTAAAAACCACGATCGATGCCTAAGCTGCCACCTCCGATTTCAGGATCGAAGCCGGTGTATTTGGTCAGCGTAAGCAAGTTGTTGGCCATTACATAAAACCTAACTTTGTTTAAACCTGCCTTTAAAGTCAGCTTTTGAGGCAGCGTATAGCCAACCTGTACGGTTTTGATCCTGAAATAAGAACCATCTTCCAAGAAAAGGCTAGAAACGGTGCTGTAGTTTTTGTTGGGATCTTCAATGGTTGCCCTCGGAACGCTGTTGCTGGTTCCTTCTCCAGTCCATCTGGCTAAAATAGAGCGCTGGAAATTGGAAGTTGGCAAATCAAAACGTCTGGTTGCATTAAAAATCTGATTGCCACTTACACCTGTACCCAAGAGCACAAAATCAAAGCTTTTATAAGCGGCATTAATGGTAATGCCATAGGTGAAGTCTGGTGTTGGGTCGCCGATAACTTCTCTATCGTTTGCATCTATCGAACCATTGCCATTTAAATCGATGAACTTGATGTCGCCAGGTTTGGCAGCTGGCTGTATTTTATTGCCTGCACTGTTTTTATAATTGTCTATTTCTGCTTGCGTTTGGAACAAACCATCGCTTCTATAGCCATAAAAAGAGCCGATAGGGTAGCCAATTTTAGTACGGGTAATCTCTAAGCCTTGAGGCGTAACTTTTTGGCCTTCTAAAAACTCTTTCTCATCACCTAAGTAAACAATCTTGTTTTTAATGAAGGAAGCATTACCTGCAACCCTGAAAGAAAAATCGCCGAAGCTTTTATTATAGCCCAATTCCAGCTCGAAGCCCTTGTTGGTTAAATCGGCAATGTTTCCAATCGGACCATTGTTGCCCACATAACCCGGTACCGCAATTTGCAATAGCATACCAGAGGTTTTTTTATTAAACCAGTTGGCAGTTAACGAGATGTTTCCGAATAAGGTGGCATCTAAGCCTATATCCGTTGAAGTGGTTTCTTCCCATCTCAAATCAGGATTGGATAAAGCATCAGGACTTACACCAATGTTTAAGCCGGCAGAAGTACCCAAAGTATAGTTACGGCCACCACTCACGGTTGATAAATACCTGAAATCGCCGATGTTGTCATTACCAGTAACCCCATAAGAACCTCTTAGCTTTAAGAAAGTAACTACATTGTTTTTAGGGAAGAAATCTTCTTTGGTAGCTACCCAACCAGCAGAGGCTGATGGAAAGTAACCGTATTTGTTATTCGGACCGAAGCGTGAAGAACCGTCTCTACGAATAATACCAGTAAAGAGGTATTTCTCGTCGAAGTCATAAGTTAACCTCGCAAAAGCCGAATTCAAGGTGTTGAGGTACTCGCCACCACCAAAGTTCCTGTTCTCTCTCGGAACAGCGAATTGAAGCGAAGCGTCTTTGAGGTTGTCAACCGGTAAGCCTTGAAGGGTTCCATTTTGCGATTCGCCTCTGTTTTTTTGTGCCGAATAGCCCAATAACACAGTGAAATTATGTTTGTCGATAGCTTTGTTATAGCTGATGGTGTTTTCTAACGACCAAAATAAACCCCTGTTAGAATTTCTGTTGTAAGAATTAACTGATGCACTAAAGGTTGGATTTAAGTAATGTACAGGAGTAAAGCTCTCGCCACCCCAGAAGGCCAAGTCAACACCGCCTTGCGATCTTACTTTTAAACCTTTGATAATTTCTGCCTCTACAAAAACATTGGCTACCACCTTATCAGACCAATTTTTGCCTTGGGCAACTGCCAACGCAGCAATTGGGTTTAATATTTCTGATTGGGCGATGCTCGAAATGCCATAAGGAAGGCCATTGGCCGCTCTAACCACCGGCTGGTTGCTATAAGGCGGCGCATTGTATTTTGCCGGATCGGTTTCGATGATAGGAGTCAATGGGTCGATGTTAATCGCTCTGCCTAGTGGTGATCCATATTCTGTATTGGTGCCTACGCCTACAGAGTTGATGCGTGTGTAGCCTATAGTTTGCCCAAATTTAATGGCTTTGGTAATTTGGTGCTCCGAATTAAACCTGGCCGTAAACCTTTTGAAATTAGAATTGCTGGTAGCCACGATACCATCTTGATCGAAATAGCCAAAAGAGCTATAATAAGTTGATTTTTCGGTACCACCAGAAATGCTTAACTCGTGGTTTTGGATCTTGGCGCTATTGTTAAATACGGCAGCCTGCCAATCGGTGCCTACGCCATATTGGCTTGGATTAGGGAAACGTACGGTAGCCAATGGATTATCTGACAATTGGCCTTCGTTGTAAAAAGCCGCAAACTCGGTAGCGTTTAAAAGCTCTAATTTTCTGGCTGGCTCTTGCGTGCCTAGGTAAGTGTTGTAGTTTACACTCATTTTTCCGTTTCTCGTTCCTTTTTTGGTGGTAACGATAATTACACCATTTGCAGCCCTCGCTCCATAAATGGCCGCAGAAGCTGCATCTTTCAGCACTTCAATAGATTCGATGTCTGCCTGGTTTAAAAACTCGATACCTCCGCCGATTTGTACACCGTCTACAATATACAAGGCTTCACTATTGTTGATAGAAGTAGTACCCCTCACACGTAGGGTAGCGCCTTCACCTGGCTGGCCAGAGCTTGATACAATGGTTAAACCCGATGTTCTACCTTGTAGCGACTGTTCGATACGCGTTACAGGCATGTTTTCGAGGTCTTTGCCTTTTACCTGGGAAATAGCTCCCGTAATCACACTTTTCTTTTGTGTGCCGTAACCTACAACAACTACCTGTTCGAGGTCGCTTTGCGATTCAGACAAAGCAACAGCAATAGGTTCGCTGCTGTTCACAGCAATGGTTTGGGTAGTCATGCCGATTTGGGAAAACTCGAGAATGGTACCGGCCTTAGGCACCTTGATTCTGAAATTTCCGTTTTGATCTGTGGCAACGCCAGTGTTTGTACCTTGGATTTTTACAGATACACCTGGAATAGGAGTTCCGTCACTTTTGGAAGTTACTTTTCCCGATACGTCAATTTCTTGCGCACGAACGCTCAAAGAAAAGAGCAGGGAAAACAGCAAAAGAATGAACGTAGATTTTCCTTTCATAACAAATAAATTAAGTTTACATTTTGGTTAGTTGATGACCGTCTTTTTCTAGGGATGGTTGAGGCCTATAAATGCGACGAGCATTGTAACAAATATATAGTACGCCCTAAGCTTTGCTGAAAAAAACGCCCACTACAATACCCATACAAGAGCAACTTTTTTCTTGAAAAGAAGCAAGAATGAGCAATATGTAACCACAACAACAAGATTTTTCTTATCTTGAATAACATAGTTAACCAAATATTTTGCTTCAGCCGATTTTGAAAGAAATGAGAAAGTCCTTTTTTGTCTTTTTATTTATTTTGTCATCAACTTTTTGTTTAAAAGCACAAGATCGGATAGGTTTGCCACAGGTAGTAAGCTACAGTAACCTGACCTATAAAGGCGGTACGCAAAACTGGGATATCGCCCAAGACAAACAGGGCATTTTATATTTTGCAAACAACGAGGGTCTCATCTCTTTTAATGGGGCTTATTGGAAACATTATCCTTTGCCTAACCAAACCATTGTACGTTCGGTAAAAATTAGCGGTGATGGAAAAATTTATGTTGGCGGACAAGATGAGATTGGCTATTTCTTTCCCAATGCCAATGGCGCATTGGTCTATCATTCGCTCAAAAAGCTGATCCCAATCGGTGAAAAGCAATTTGCCGATGTTTGGAACATCGTCATTTCCAACCAGGAAGTGTATTTCCGTACAGTGAATAAGATTTTTCGCTTAAAGGACAATAAAATCGATGTTTTTACCAGTTATACCACTTGGGTATATATGGGTTTAGCCAATAATGAGGTAATGGCGCACGATGTAAAAATCGGTTTGAAGGTATTAAAAAACGGGCAATGGATTATCAAGTGCAAAGACAAACGGATTTTGAATGCCAGCATTACCTCCATACTTCCTTACCAAGGCGATACGCTTTTGCTCACCACGCTAAAAGACGGTCTTTTCCTGTTGAAGGATTCCATCTTGATGCCCAAAAAGACGCCACTTGACAAGACCTTTTACAATGACAGGATCAATGGGGCCATTCAGATCAATAAGGATCTGTATGCTTTGGGAACTACCTCATCGGCGCTGATGATCATCAATAAAAAAGGCGAACTGAATCAGCAGTTTTCTTATGCCGAGGGCCTCAACAATAATAACATCAGGAGTATTCTCTTAGACCAGCACCAGAATTTGTGGCTCGGATTGGATGATGGCATTGCATTTATCGCATTTAACAGTGCCATCAAACATATTTATCCTGATAAAAACAAACAGGTGGCCAGTTATGCCAGTAGGATTTTTGACCGTAAGCTCTACATTGGTACTTCCAACGGATTATTTGCGGCACCAATAGATGCCAAACAGGAAGATTTAAGCGAATCGCATGCACAATTTAAAGAAGTAAACAATACCAAAGGACAGACCTGGGGCTTAAGCGAGGTTTATAACCACTTGCTGTTGGCCAATGAAGACGGAGCTTCGGTAATTGAAGGCTATAATGCGAAATCGCTTTACCGTGAAATGGGTACATGGCTATATGCACCCTTAACAAATGGTACTGATCAATCGTTGGCGGTTGCGGGTACTTATACAGGTTTGCAGCTGTTGGGCTATCAAAACAAGGAATTTAGCTTTCTGAGTACCTTATCGGCCATTAACGAGCCACTGAGGTTTATCAGCGTAGATCAAAAACTCAACTGTGTATGGGCATCGCATCCTTACAGAGGTATTTTTAAGCTGGATCTATCACCAGATAAACGCAAAATCATTAAAACGACCTTGTTTACCCAGCAGGAGGGTTTGCCGCTTACCCTCTACAATTATATCTTTTGGTTCAGGGGGCGACCGATTGCCACGACCATAGATGGAGTTTACGAGTTTGATGCCAAAAAGAACAGGTTTTACCCAAGCCAGTTTTTTAGGCCAATTTTTAAACATGTGTCCATCCAGTATTTAAATGAAGATCGCGATGGCAATCTCTGGTATGTGACCTTAAAAAAGGTAGGCGTGGTTGATTTTAAAAAGAAAACTGGCAAAAACAACTTTAGCATTGTCGAATTTCCAGAGCTGACTACCAAAATCGTTGCAGGTTTTGAGAACATCTATCCTTATAACGAACGAAATATATTTATGGGTGGCAATAAAGGGCTTATCCATCTCGATTATAAGAAATATGCGGCCAATATTTATCGTCCCAATGCATTGCTTGGCCAAATCAGCTTCCCGGGCAAAGCCGATAGCATTCTATTTGGCGGTTATTTTGCCAACAGTACCCGAAGTAAAAAGGAAAGAAAGCGATTGGATTACGATTATAACTCGCTGCATTTTGAATATGCTTCCACTTTGTACGAGCAAAAGGAAAACATAGAATTTAGCTACCAGTTAAAAGGCTATGATGAGCAATGGTCGGCCTGGAGCAGCAAAAGCGAGAAGGATTATACCAATTTAAGCCATGGAAACTATGTTTTTATGGTGAAGGCCAGAAATAATTTGGGCAACGAATCTGAAGTGGTGAGCTATAATTTTACCATTGCGCCAGCATGGTACAGGAGCAATGTAGCCTATTTGTTTTATTTTATCCTGTTTGTATTCCTCATTTATCGTTTGGTCAAATACCAGGAAAAAGAGCATCAGAAGCAACAAGATAAACTGAGGCAGAAGCATCAGTTGGAAATCGAACGCAACGAACAGCAGATTACCAAGCTGCAGAAAAAACAGTTAGAGGCAGAGGTAGAATTTAAGAACAAGGAATTGGCATCGGCTACCATGCATTTGGTACAGCGTGGTAAATTATTGTCTAAAATAGGAGATGAGCTGTTGCCTTTGGTACAGCAAACCGGCAATAAAGATAGTGCAGACGATATTAAAAAAGTAATCAGGCTGTTAAACGAAGCCAAGAAACTCGACCACGACTGGGAACAGTTTGCCATTCACTTTGACCATGTACACGCCAATTTCTTGAGCAACCTGAAAGATAAATATCCAAACTTAAGTCCAAGCGATTTGAAGCTTTGTGCCTATCTCAAATTGAATTTGTCTTCTAAGGAAATAGCTCAGTTGCTCAACATTACGCCGAGGGCGGTAGAGGTGAGTCGCTATCGTTTGCGTAAAAAACTAGGACTTACGCCAGATGTGAACCTGTTCGACTTTTTATTTAAGTAGATAATCTTAACTAGCTTATTGTTATTTCTTTATTTGGCAACAGTTATAGTAAACTTTTACCTTTTTATCTTTGGGCGACCAGGCAATGTAAACCTTGTCGTCTTTGCCTGTGCTGTAATCGAAGCCATTTAAGCCACTTTGTTTAAGTTCTTCGTAAAAGGCTTTGTCAGGCACATTCTCATCTGGTTTTTCATCGGGCATTACGGCCGGTACGAGGAAATGTTCTTCCTCAAAGAAATCGTTCACCTCATCTTGCAGGAACTTCACCTTATCATCTTCTTTTTTAAGTTCGGCACTGGCCAAGAAATTTTTAAGCAACGATTCGGCTTTGATTTCTTTTTCGTAGATCTTCTCGCCATTAAAATTCACAATGCTAAAAAAGAGGCTCATGTCTTTAGAGGTTTTGCCTTTTAGCGCAATTTTGAAGGTATCTTGTTTTAAGGTATCTGTGAAAGGCTGGAGCGAAGTTTTTTCGAGATTGCCGGCTACGCGTTTAGAAGAATTTGAAGTGCAGCTGGCAAAAGCCACTACAAGCACCAAGAGAGAAAGCGATGCAAATTTCATAGTCAAAAGGTTTTAAGTCGAAGATAAAAAAATAGCTTTAAAAAACTATTTTTTGGAGGTCTTCTGGCGTATCGATGGCAATAGTTTCCAAATGGGTTACCTTGGTTTGGATCTGATAGCCATTTTCAACCCAGCGCAACTGTTCCAGGCTTTCGGCAAGCTCTAAGCTCGAGGCTGGCAATTTGGTAATTGCCAAAAGCGTAGGCCTGCGGTAGCCATATATACCAATATGCTTGTAAAACTGATGTGCTTTGATCCAGTTTTCCTTTTCCGAATTACGGATGTATGGAATGGGATTGCGGCTGAAATAAATGGCCTTGCCTTCGGCATTAAGCACCACCTTTGGTAAATTGGCGTTAAAAAGCTCTTCCTGGGTATGTATCTCTTTAATTAGCGTGGCCAGTTCTACCTGTTCATCGTCAAAGCAAGCCGCTACCAAGGCAATCTGGGCAGGATCTATAAAAGGTTCATCGCCTTGGATATTGATCACCACATCGAATTCTGGCAGTTGCTGGGCAACTTCTGCACAACGGTCTGTACCGCTTTGGTGGTTTTCGCTGGTAAAAATATATTCGCCACCGAAACCTGTTACGGCTTGAGCAATTCGCTCATCATCAGTTGCTACTACTACTTTTGCTAAATTGGCTTTCGACGCTTGTTCATAAACCCTTTGAATCATCGTTTTACCACCAATATCAACCAATGGCTTTCCAGGAAAGCGGGTAGAGGCGTAGCGTGCAGGGATGATGCCTAAGATTTTCATGGAAAATTAGAATAAGCCGTTGATTTCTGCTTCGATAGATTGGATCACCGTGCCTAAATCTTCAGGGTTATTGGTGAAATCGAGTTTGTCTTTGTCTAAAATCAACAATTTACCCAAATTATAGCCTTTGATCCAGGCTTCATATTTTTCGTTCAGCTTAGATAAATAATCGATACGGATACTGGCTTCATATTCGCGCCCACGGCGTTGGATATTGTTAACCAAGGTGGGTACCGAAGCTCTCAAATACACCAAAAGATCGGGTGGCTTGATAAAAGAAGTGATATTTTCGAAAATAGCCCTATAGTTTTCGTGATCCCTGGTGGTCATCAGGCCCATTTCGTGTAGGTTTTCGGCAAAAATATGCGCATCCTCGTAAATGGTACGGTCTTGGATTACGTTTCTTTTATTGCTTTCTATCTCTACAATTTGTTGAAAACGGCTGTTCAGGAAATAGATCTGCAGGTTGAAGCTCCAACGCTTCATGTCGCTATAAAAATCTTCTAGGTACGGATTGTTATCTACTGCTTCGTACAGTGCCTCCCATCCATAATTCTTGGCCAAAAGACCCGTTAACGTAGTTTTTCCGGCACCGATATTTCCAACTATTGCTATATGCATATATTATTTTGATTTGAGCGTAGCGTTTTGCGTTGAGCGTTTTTGTCGCCAACCACTATTGCATTACACAATACTACTATTAAAAACTTTTAAAGCCAATTATTTCTCTTACTTCGCGAATGGTTTTTTGTGCACTTTCTCTCGCCTTTAAAGCACCATGTTTAGCCACTTGACGTAGATAAGAAGTATCGGCAGCAATTTCGTTGATGCGTTCGCGCATTGGAGCCGTAGTAATGATCATGTCTTCGGCCAATTGCTTCTTGAAATCGCCGTAACGGATGGCCATTTTGTTGTACTGCTCTTCAAAGTGGGTCAGCGTATCTGCCGATGAAACGATTTTCATCAAATCGAACAAGTTTTGAATAGCTTCTGGTTTTTCCTGATTTTCGGCAGTAGGACCGCTATCGGTAACTGCTCTTGAAACCTTTTTGCGGATAATTTCAGGGCTGTCTGACAAATAAACTGCATTGCCTTCGCCCTCAGATTTGCCCATTTTGCCTTTGCCGTCTAATCCGGGTACTTTAACCAAGCCTTTAGAGTAGCTGAATGCATAAGGCTCGGGAAAATATTCATTATCGTAGAGCCTGTTAAACCTATTCCCGAAGGTACGGGCCATTTCCAAGTGCTGTTCTTGGTCTTTGCCAACCGGAACCTTGGTGGCGCGATGGATCAGGATATCGGCTGCCATTAAAACAGGATAGGTCAATAAACCGGCGTTTACATTATCTGGATTGGCACGAACCTTATCTTTAAATGATGTAGCACGCTCTAATTCGCCCAAATAGGCATTCATATTCAGGTACAAATAAAGTTCCGAAACTTCAGGCACATCAGATTGAATATATATAGTAGTTGTTTCCGGATCGATTCCGCAAGCCAAATATTCTACCAAAACCTGCTTGATATTGCCATGCAGGTCTTGTGGCGTAGGGTGCGTGGTTAAAGAGTGCAAATCGGCAATAAAGAAAAAACAATTGTACTCGTGTTGCATTTGTACAAAGTTTTTTACCGCGCCGTAATAATTTCCTATATGTAATTTTCCTGTAGAGCGGATACCGCTTACAACCGTTTCTTTGATCATGGGCCGAAATTAAGAAAAAACCTAGAAAATTCATTGGTTCATTTGTGTAATTGGTTCCCTTATAGAATCGTTGTGCCGGAGCCCGATCCCGGTATCTATCTCATGACGCGTCGAAGAAAAACTAATTTTCACAACTATAAGGCAAAATTGTATTTTTGGTTTCCATGATTAAATTGCTCAAAAGGATACATCAGCTTTATTTCGTTTGTACGTTACTCTTTTTCTTTTTTATTTTTTGGCCGGTTTACTATTTCGCCAGTCGAAAACCCAAGTATTATGGTATCCTTAATAAATTTAGAACTGCCCACGGTTTTTTATGTGCGGCCTTGGCGGGTGTTTTCTTCAGCTTTGAGCTGGAAAAAAAGCTGGATAAGAAACAGACTTATATTTTCTGTGCAAACCATAGCTCTAATCTAGATATTATTGTTTTTTGTATCCTGGCCAAAGGCCGATACCATTTTATGGGCAAGGAAGAACTGTTGAAGAACCCGATCCTAGGTATCTTTTTTCGGACCATAGATATTGCGGTAAATAGAGAAAGCAAGATTTCTTCGTTCCGGGCTTTTAAAAGGGCAGGAGATAACCTCGAAAACGGTATGAGCCTCATCATTTTTCCAGAGGGAAGGATTGACGACAGCTATCCGCCACGCCTACAGGAATTTAAAAATGGCCCATTCAGATTGGCTATCGAGAAAAATATTCCCATTGTTCCCGTAAGCATTACCAATGTATGGAAAATCCTATGGGACGACGGCATGAAGTATGGAACTAGGCCGGGCATTGCAAATATTTATGTGCACGAACCTATATTAACCAGTATCTTAGCTGCCGATGGGGCCGATGCGCTGAAAGAAGAAGTCTATCAAAAAATAGAGAGCAAGCTTGTCAACAGATGAAACCATCATGGCGATGTACCTGTTGAAAATTAAATAAACAAAGAGATGAAAATAGATCAGCAGACCGTTTATAAAGTAGCCGATTTAGCTAGGATCGAAATTGCGGCTAACGAAGTTGATACATTAACGGTAGAGATGAATAAGATCCTTACTTTTATGGAAAAGCTCAATGAATTGGATACAACAGGTGTAAAGCCTTTGGTTTACATGAATGAGCAGGCCAATGTTTGGAGAGAAGATGTGGCGAAGCATGAAATCAGCACCGCCGATGGATTGAAAAACGCGGCAAAGCACAATGAAAACTACTTCTTTGTGCCTAAAATCATAGAAAAATAAACAGGGCTGTAACATTGCCTAGGCAAAACTGGTCTAAAAAGAAAAAACGATGCAGAAACCACTCATTATCATTGAAGATATAGGCCGTAAATACGTTATCGGTACAGAAGTTATTCACGCGTTAAAATCAGTAAGCCTTAACATAGAAAAAGGAGAATTTGTTGCTTTGATGGGCCCTTCGGGTTCTGGCAAATCTACGCTGATGAATATTCTGGGCTGCTTAGATACGCCGAGTAAAGGCAATTATATCCTCAATGGCATTAATGTGAGCCACATGACCGATAATGAATTGGCAGAAGTGCGCAACAAAGAGATCGGTTTCGTTTTCCAGACTTTTAATCTTTTGCCGCGTTCTACCTCTTTAGATAATGTGGCCTTGCCGCTCATCTATGCAGGTGCCAGCAAAAAAGAACGTGATGCACGTGCTACCAAAGCCTTAGAAAATGTAGGCTTGGGCAATCGTGTTACCCACAAGCCAAACGAGCTTTCAGGCGGACAGCGCCAACGTGTGGCCGTAGCCAGGGCGCTGATCAATAATCCTTCTATTATCCTGGCCGATGAGCCTACGGGTAACTTGGATACCAAAACTTCTATCGAAATTATGGGTCTTTTAGAGGAAATCCATAGCAAGGGCAATACTATTATTTTGGTAACGCACGAAGAAGACATTGCACAACACGCCCATAGAATTGTACGTATGCGCGATGGCTTGATCGAAAAAGACTACATCAACGACGATATCAAAACAGTATCGCCGCGCTTGAGCAATTTAAAAGCCAAGGGCGATGATTTCGAAAGCATCCAGTAGTTTTGCCAGCTGTTTTTTTTGTCTTCAATTATTAAAGCATACTATTTCATAAAATAGAAATGGCGAGCAGGGTTGCGCTATAGGCAATTGTGTCTATTGCTTTCAGTTACGTAATACCGTTTTTAGCTTAAATTCAATAGTTTTTGATCCAAAAGATAATTATTAGGTTTAATATTTACTTTTGCGGTACATCTATTTAATTTATTTATGAAAAACTATATTAAGCCTACTTTCCTAGCGTTTGTGCTTTTTTTTGCGACTTGTAAAAAGAAAGACAAGATAAGCGACTTACCACCATTAACAACACCCACTGTTTATTCGTTTGATTCCGATACCAACTCTGAGCTGATGTTTCAGGATGGCGAAGCTTTGTCAGCTTTTACATCAGAAGCAAGACGATTTGAAATTGGAAAAGTTTTGCGGGTGCGCGCAGTTGACGAAACCACTATCGAAGTTGCTAATTTTACACCTATAGTCATTGAAGATGCCACTATTCTACTTACTGTACAGGGCATGGCCAAGCCAATTAAACTGTTTAAAATCAAAAAAATACGGGCACATGGTGTACAGACCATTAAGTATCCTTTTGTAAAGGGTACAAACAAGTTTTTGGATGCCGATAACGCCGAGGTAGACCTGTCGAAATATCAAACAGGCATACCGGTTAATCAAGTAAGCTTTGATTTTACCGGAGAAACAGAATTGATCAAGAAACTTAAAAAACTGGCCAAGCTCAAATGGAAGATCAAGTACCATGATTTTGATTCAAATGACAATCCATCAGATAATTGGAAAGAAAATATAGATCCAAAAGATGTACGCAGATTTAGTGGCTTTATCATTAACCTGGCTTATTTGTTTCAGGATGATAGAACCAAAGAGGCGTTGGTAAACGAGCCAATTACCAAAAATGATGGAACAACCTTTTTAAGTTTGGCAGAAAAGCAAACCGTCTATCAACAGTTGCTTGATATCCCTCAATTTAATTGTGGAGTGGTGGTAAATGTATCAGGTCTTGGGGGCGGTGCTACATTTGGAGTGGCAGATCATATACTTAAAGACTATTTAACCAAAGATATTTGTTATGTTTCGGTGCATGAGCTTGGCCATATGATCGGTTACGGCCATTCATCTAGCATGACCTATCCACAAGATAACCGGGGCGCTGTTGTAGCAACTGGTCGCATCTATACTGCAATGCTAACCAATAAGGAGCTGCCCATCAGCACAACAAACTATTATAAACAAACAGATTTATAGTAGCCCCGACCTTTGAAATTACGTTCGTCATTCCCTTTGAGGGGCTTAGTCATAGACCGAGATGTTAAATAGTAGAAATAGTGATCAACTCTAGATTATTATAAATTGGATTTATGCATTTAATTTATATTTGTTAAAATTTGACGAAAGATGAAGCCAACATTAGCTCTTCATCGCTATAGAAAACAAGCTGTAAACAAATGAAAATCTATACCAAGACTGGAGATAAAGGCCAAACCTCATTAATTGGCGGTACCCGTGTGCCAAAATACCATGTCCGTATCGAAAGTTACGGAACGGTTGATGAACTGAATTCTTATATCGGTTTGATCATGTGCCAGGCCATTGATGCACACCATCAGCAAATTTTAAAAGAGATTCAGGATAGGTTATTCACAATTGGTTCTTCGCTGGCCTCCGACCCAGAACGTTCAAAAATGAAAATCCCCGATCTTTTAGAAAGCGACATTACACTTTTGGAGAAAGAAATGGATGCCATGAACGAAGTGTTGCCAGAATTGAAACATTTCATTCTTCCTGGAGGAAATACAGTTGTATCTTATTGTCATTTAGCTCGTTGCGTATGCAGGAGAGCAGAGAGGCTGGCCGTTCAGTTGGCGGCCGACAGTTTTGTTGACAGCAATATTACAATTTATTTGAACAGATTGAGCGATTATTTATTTGTTTTGGCCAGAAAACTGAATGCCGATGCTAAAACAGAAGAAAACATCTGGATACCACGGATTTAAATTGGTGGAAAAAAATATTTGTTTTGCTCATTTTTTTTAGCATACTTTTGCCACTCAGAATATGAATTATAAATATTAAGTAATATGTATTGGACATTAGAACTCGCATCGCACTTGGAAGACGCTCCTTGGCCTGCAACAAAAGACGAATTAATTGATTATGCTATTCGTTCAGGTGCACCTGTTGAGGTGATTGAAAATTTACAAGCCTTAGAAGATGATGGTGAGCCTTACGAAACGATTGAAGAGATTTGGCCAGACTATCCCACAAAAGACGACTTCTTTTTTAACGAAGACGAATATTAAAGAGCTTATCAAACAGATGAAAAAGCCCTCAGAATTTCTGGGGGCTTTTTATTTTTCAGAACAATTTTAGTTTAGTCTTTGTTAATGCTATAAATCAAGAGAAATTAACTATCACTTAAAAACTAAAACAATGGGAAATCTACTTTATGTTATAGCAGTTATTTTGGTCATCATTTGGGCCATTAGCTTTTTGGGCGGTTATTACACCGGCGGCATCATCCATGCCTTATTGGTAATCGCCATTATCGCCATTATCTTAAGAGTTATTAAAGGCGCAGCCTAATAATCAACTACTGCTTTGGCAATGCTCAGGGGTATTGTCAAAGCATTTTATTACTTGAGCAGGTAATGCGCCAATTCCAGGTCTTCTGGAAAGGTAATTTTTAGATTGTTCCGTTCTCCTTCAATCAGGTTGATCTTAAATCCAGCCTTCTCTACAACAGAAGCATCATCGGTAAATTTAGCCCGGTAATGTTGCTGATAAGCTTTTCTCAACTGGCTTATTTCAAATGTCTGCGGTGTTTGTACCAGCACCAGTTCATCACGGTTAATCACCTTGCTTTGGTCTGATTTTAGCCTCCTTACCGAATCGCTAGGCTTGATGCAGCAAACGGCATTTCCTTCTTCTCCAGCTTTTTCATAGGCACTGGCAATCAGCTTTTGGCTTACCAAGGGCCTTACGGCATCGTGTATGGCTATAATTCCGTCGCCTTTAATGGCCATTAAGCCATTGCGTACCGAGTGGAAGCGTTGTTCGCCACCTCTAATCAATAAATGGGGGATATCGAAATTGTATTTGCTGCAGAGCTCTTCCCATTGCTGGTGCAAGTCTTGATGAAGTACGAGGATGAGTTCGGGCTTGAAATTTGAATTGTGGAAAGCCGATAGGGTGTGCATGAGCACAGGCTTGTTTCCTAGCAATAAGAACTGCTTAGCAATGGGGTTCTGCATTCTTTTGCCAGAACCGCCTCCAACAATTATTGCATAATATTTCATGATAAGAGTAGAGCATATTGAGCAATACATTAACGCATCACTCAATACGCTTTACGCAATACTAAATAATCAACATGGCATCACCGTAGCTGTAGAAACGATATTTCTCTTTTACGGCAACGTTATAGGCATTCATTACATTTTCATAGCCACCAAATGCACTTACCATCATCAACAAAGTAGATTCTGGTGTGTGGAAGTTGGTGATCATACAATTGGCAATGCTAAAATCATATGGAGGGAAAATGAACTTGCTGGTCCAGTCGTTGGCTTCTTTTAATCTTTTGTTAGCCGAAACCGCCGATTCGATGGCACGCATCGAAGTGGTACCTACTGCACAAACTCTTCTTTTCTCGTCGAGCGCTTTGTTTACGGTGTTTACAGCCGAAGATTCGATAATGAACTGCTCAGAGTCCATTTTGTGTTTAGTCAAATCTTCTACCTCAACTGGCCTGAAAGTTCCCAAACCTACGTGCAAGGTTACTTCTGCAAAGTTTACGCCTTTTAATTCCAAACGTTTCATTAACTCCCTGCTAAAGTGTAAACCTGCAGTAGGCGCTGCCACCGCACCTTCGTGTTTAGCGAAAATGGTTTGGTAACGCTCTTTGTCTTGAGCCGTTGCTTTACGTTTGATATATTTTGGAAGTGGGGTTTCGCCCAAAATTTCCACGTTCTTTCTGAACTCTTCATCGGTACCATCAAAAAGGAAACGAATGGTACGGCCACGAGAAGTGGTATTGTCAACTACCTCGGCTACCAAAAGGTCGTCATCGCCAAAGTAAAGTTTGTTGCCTACACGGATTTTACGGGCAGGATCAACCAATACATCCCAAAGGCGCAGCTCTTTGTTCAGTTCACGCAATAGAAAAACCTCGATGGTTGCACCTGTTTTCTCCTTGTTGCCATATAAACGAGCAGGAAATACTTTGGTGTTGTTCAAGATCATTACGTCCTTGTCATCAAAATAGCCTAAAATATCTTTGAAAATTTTGTGCTCAATCTTGCCAGTATCCTTGTGTAAAACCATTAATCTGGCTTCGTCTCTTTGTTCAGCAGGGGTGTTAGCTAAAAGTGAATCTGGTAAATTGAACTTAAATTGAGATAACTTCATATTTTATTGGATGTAAATTAGGGCGCAAATTTACGAAATATAATTTGGCTTTTACAATATAATAATTATAGGTTAATTCAACGACTCTTATCGCGGATTAAATAAATGTGAAGCGATAGGTGTTTGGCGTTTAGTGTCCGATGTGCCTGTTCAATTTATAGCGTGATATTGGCCTGTCTCGAGATAAGATGCCGGATCGGTGTCCGGCATGACGATAAGAAGGAGGGATGTCAAATGCCCACTCTAATTTCTGAATGTATTTTTTATATTATAGTAGATGAACTGTAACCTTTTTGGGTATTTTTGGTCTAAACTGCATGATGATGATTTTTAGACTAATAGGCGAGAGCTTCAGGTTTGCTTGGGACGCACTCCGCCAGAATAAACTGAGAACCGCACTTTCCCTTTTGGGAATCACTATTGGTATATTTCTCATTATTGCCGTACTCACCGGAGTAGATACCATGCGCAACAAAATACAGGCCAGCGTAGACAAGCTGGGTTCGAATACCTTGTTTGTGCAGAAATGGCCTTGGGTTTTCAGCGATAGCTTCCCTTGGTGGAAATATGTAAATCGTCCGGAACCTTCTCTTAGGGATTATAATGCACTAAAAGATCGCATGGAAATGGCTAAAGGTGTTTGTTTCGAAACATCGGCCAGCAACCGTACCATTAAATATCGCAGCAGTTCTGTAGAAGGCGTTAACCTCAATGCGGCAAGTCAGGAATATGATCAAACCTGGAATTTGGAATTCCAAGATGGCCGTTATTTTACCGACAATGAAGGCAAAACGGGTGCACCGGTTTGTGTTTTGGGCGCAGATATTGCCGATGGTTTGTTTAATGGCGAAGAGCCTCTTGGCAAACAGATCAAAGTAATGGGCAGGCGTATTACCGTGGTAGGCGTATTTAAAAAAGAAGGTGAAGACATGCTGGGCATGTCGCAAGATAAAAACGTGCTTATTCCGCTTAACCTGGCTAAGGGCATGTTCGATGTACAAGATGATCGCTACAATCCACAGGTGACTGTAAGGGGCAAGGAAAATATTAGTTTAGATGAAGTAGAGGCCGAATTAAAAGGTCAAATGCGCTCCATCCACCGCTTAAAACCGGGCGAAGAAGATGATTTTTCTTTAAACAAAACCACCATGCTTTCTAATCAGTTAGACATTATGTTTGGCGTGGTAAAAGTTGCAGGCTGGGTAATTGGGGGCTTTTCTATTTTGGTAGGCGGTTTTGGTATTGCCAATATCATGTTTGTTTCGGTAAAAGAACGTACCAATATCATCGGCATCCAAAAATCATTAGGCGCCAAGAATTATTTTATTCTCTTACAATTTATCTTCGAATCCGTTGTGCTGTGCCTTTTGGGCGGAGCCTTTGGTCTCGGGCTCGTTTACCTGCTCACGCTGGTGTTTACTTATGGGGCAGGAGTAGAAGTGATCCTATATGTAAGCAATATTGTACTGGGAATTGGGGTTTCGGTCATTATTGGATTGATTTCAGGATTTTGGCCAGCCTATTCGGCATCTAGGTTAGATCCGGTAGAGGCCATCAGGTCATAAACAACAATTTGTAAAGACATAAAAAAATAGGATTGCAATTTGCAATCCTATTTTTGTTTTATAGAAATCTCTGGCTTAAACTAATTGAGCCAAAGCTTCGGCAATTCTTTTTACCGCTAATCTCAATTGATCTTCAGATGCGGCATAAGAAATACGGATACAATCTTCATTTCCAAAAGCCTCTCCAGTTACCAATGAAACGTGCGCCTCGTTTAACAGATAAAGGCATAATTCTTCTGCATTGTTAATAGGAGTTCCATTAAAGCTCTTGCCAAAATAGCTTTTCACTTCTGGAAAGAAATAAAAAGCACCATCAGGAAGGTTTACCTTAACGTTTGGAATGGCTTTTAGCAAATCGTAAACGATATCCCTGCGTTTCCTGAATTCTTCTCTCATGCTCAACACGGTTTCTAAACCGCCTTCGTAAGCGGCAAGGGCAGCGCGTTGACTGATAGATGAAGTTCCAGAGGTGATTTGTCCCTGCATTTTGTCGCAAGCCGCTGCAATTTCCTTATTGGCAGCCATGTAGCCAACTCTCCATCCGGTCATGGCGTAAGATTTAGAAAAGCCGTTGATCACTACCACGCGGTCTTTAATCGAATCAAAAGCCGCTATAGAAGCGTGCTCATTTACAAAATTGATATGCTCATAAATCTCATCAGAAATGATGTAGATATTCGGATGTTTTTCAAAAACGGCAACCAAAGCTGCTAATTCTTCTTTACTGTAAACAGAACCTGTAGGGTTGCAGGGCGAAGAAAACATGAACAATTTGGTTTTTGGCGTAATGGCTTCTTCCAATTGTTGTGCGGTGATTTTGAAGTTTTGTTCTACTGTAGCGTTGATGAAAACCGTTTTGCCTTCGGCCAGTTTGATCATCTCAGAATAAGATACCCAATAAGGCGTAGGAACGATTACCTCGTCATCCGGATCGATCAGGCACATTACCGCATTGGCCAAACTTTGCTTGGCGCCGGTTGAAACTACGATTTGATCGATGCCATAAGTTAAGCCATTTTCTCTTTGAAGCTTTTCTGTAATTGCCTTTCGCAAATCTGGATAGCCAGAAACTGGAGTGTAATAAGAATAATTTTCGTCGATTGCTTTTTTAGCGGCAGCTTTTACATTGTCCGGGGTAAAAAAATCAGGTTCTCCAAAGCTTAGATTGATTACATCGATCCCTTTGGCCGCTAATTCTCTACCTAACTTTGCCATTTTAATGGTCTGAGATTCGGATAGGTTACGGATTCTTCTAGATAAAAATGTCATAATGATTTGAGTGAAAGCGCAAATATAAAAACCTGTGGGAATTTTGGGTCAAAAAATCACAATTTTCATAAAAACTCCTGTTTAAACTGTAATTTTGATCTAAAATTCTATCCATTGCAACCAAAAAAGAAAGCCATTCTCATTTCGTTATGCGTAAGCATTGTTTTGATGCTGGCCAAATTCGTAGCCTATTTTCTAACCGGCTCCAATGCCATTTTAACTGATGCCGCAGAGAGTATCGTAAATGTACTGGCCAGTGCCTTTGCTTTTTATAGCATTTACCTGGCTACTTTGCCAAAAGACGAAAACCATCCTTATGGGCATGGAAAGGTAGAGTTTTTCTCTGCTTTTGTGGAGGGGATTTTGATCGGCATCGCAGGTGTTGTGATCATATTTAAATCGGCTTACGACCTGATTTACCCCACCGAGATTACGCAATTGTACGATGGTGCCATTATCATCGGAATAACGGGCGTAATCAATACCATTGTTGGCTATTACCTCATCAATACCGGTAAAAAGCATAATTCCATTACTTTGGAGGCCGATGGCAAGCATTTGTTGACTGATTCGGTGAGCAGTGGCGGATTGGTGGTAGGCATTATCCTGATCCAGCTAACGGGGTTCTTTTGGCTCGATGGGGTGATTTCGATCGGTTTGGGTTTGTACATCATTTTTAATGGCTACAAGCTAACCCGAAGATCTGTAGGTGGCTTAATGGACGAAAGCAATATAGAATTGGTGAAAGATATCGTGGTGATTTTGCAGAACAACAGGGCAGATAGCTGGATAGACGTCCATAATTTGAGGGCCCAGCAATATGGAGCCGATCTGCATATCGATTGCCACGTTACTTTACCTTATTATTTTGATTTAACCGCTGTGCATCAAGAAATTTCAAATATTGATAAGCTGATCAATGTAGCTGGCTCTCACCAAACCGAACTGTTTATCCATGCCGATCCTTGTTTGCCAGAATGCTGCAATTATTGCAAAATGCAGAACTGTGGAGTTAGACAAGAGGCTTTTAGGGCAGAAATTGCCTGGAATATGGAAAATGTGACTAAAAACAAAAAGCACTTTAATCAATGAGTTATTTTAACGTAAGGGTATATGGTTTGCTCATTAATGATCAAAATCAGGTTCTGCTAAGCGATGAATTCGAATACGGACAGTATTTTACCAAGTTTCCGGGTGGTGGCGTTGAGTTGGGCGAAGGTTTGATCGAAGCGCTAAAAAGAGAGTTTGTAGAAGAATGCAATGCTGAAATAGAAGTAATCAGCCATTTTTATACCACCGATTTTTACGAAAAATCATCCTTTAACGAGAGCCAATTGATTAGTGTATATTACCTCGTAAAAGCAATAAATCCCTTAGCATTAGACATCAAAACAAGTATTTTCGATTTCTCGGCTGACAGTACACAATCCTTTAGGTGGGCAAATATCAATGAACTGAGCGTAGATGAAATCACCTTTAAAACAGATAAAACGGTAGCTTCTTTATTGAAGAATTCGCAGGCAAAGTATGAATAGAACTGGCTTTTATTACCTTGTGCCAATCTTAAAGATAGCCCTCTTTATCTTCCTCATCATCATGTGGATGGTACCTGTTCTTATGGTGTTGCATTTTGATTTTATTCCTTTAAAGGAAGATTCTTTCGAGTTTGAGTTTTTTGCAGAATCTGGGACAGTAATAGCAGCATCAGGTGCATTGCTCATGGTTTTTGCAATCTTTCCTAGAATTGATTTTTGGACTGTTTTTTTGAGAAAAGCAGGTATGTTGTCAGGCTTTTTTAAAGGAAGTTTAATCGGATTTTTACTAATCGCAATTTGCGGAGGCATTTTATGGGCTAATGGCAATGTAAAGTTTAGTATGGGCAACATCAGTTTGGTTTTATTGCTTATTTACTTGCTTTATTTTATTCTGGTGGCCGTTTTTGAAGAACTGATGTTTCGTACTTATCCCTTGTTTGTGATGGCCGAAAGGTATCCGTTGCTTATCGCGGTGCTGATCAATAGTATCGGTTTTGGATTGGTTCACTTGGGTAATCCGGGTTATACGCCTTTGGCATTCTTGAATATCGTGTTGGCGGGAGCCTTATTTTCTGTTTTCACCTTAACAAAGCGAAACGTAAGTTGGGCCATTGGTATCCATTTTGGATGGAATTTCGCCCAAGGCGTACTTTTGGGCTATAAAGTAAGTGGTTTAGAAACAGAACGGGCTTTAATAGCACAACCTGTTGGGGAGGCCTATCTCTCTGGAGGTTCTTTTGGCATAGAAGGTTCCGTCTTTTGTACCGTAATATTGTCGATTTTAATTGGCTGGATGCTTTATCGTTACCGAATTGCACCAGTAACCTTAGCTTTATCCGAAGCTATTGAAGAAAAAGAATTAATAGAATGAATTTAGTAGAAAGAGATCAAAAAGTAATATGGCACCCTTATACCCAAATGAAGAATGCCTTAACCCCGATATCCATTACACATGGCGAGGGCGTTTATTTGTACGCCGAAGACGGTAAAAAATATATCGATGCCGTTTCTTCCTGGTGGGTAAACATTCATGGACACGCCCATCCGCATATTGCGCAAAAGGTTTCTACGCAGCTGCAAACTTTAGAGCACGTCATTTTTGCTGGCTTTACACACGAGCCTGCGGTTCAATTGGCCGAACGCTTATTGCCTTTGTTGCCTGGTGCCCAAGAAAAGGCTTTTTATAGCGACAATGGTTCTACAGCCGTTGAAGTAGCCCTAAAAATGTGTCTCCAGTATTGGAACAACAAAGGAAATACCACAAAGAAAAAGGTGTTGGCTTTTAAAGAAGCTTACCACGGCGATACTTTCGGCGCCATGTCTGTAAGTGGCAGAAGTATTTTTACCCATCCCTTTGCCGAACTGCTTTTTGATGTAGAATTTATCGATTTACCTACAGCTGATAATATTTCAACGCTGCAATCTACAATCGAGAACCTCAAATCAGAATTGGCCTGCTTTATCTTTGAGCCCTTGATTTTAGGCGCTGGCGGCATGTTGATGTACGAAGCCCAATATTTAGATCAATTGCTTGCTATCTGCATTGAAAATGAGGTATTGACCATTGCCGATGAAGTAATGACCGGCTTTGGCAGAACAGGGACCTTTTTTGCCACCGAACAATTGAGCAACAGACCTGATATTTTCTGTTTGAGCAAGGGTTTAACTGGGGGGACAATGCCTTTGGGCCTAACTACCTGTAATGCCAAGATCTTTGAAGCCTTTTTAAGTGAGGATAAACTGAAAACGCTTTATCACGGGCATTCGTTTACGGCCAACCCGGTGGCTTGCGCTGCTTCTTTGGCTAGTTTAGATATTTTATTGGATCCTGTAACCTTGGCCAATATCAAAAGGGTAGAAGCTCAGCACAGCCAGTTTTTAGCACAGGTAAAAGATCATCCCAAATTGCGCAACGTTCGCCAAACCGGAACGATCATCGCATTAGAGTGGGAAACCGGAAACAACACTTCTTATTTAAGCGGTTTAAGAGACCAACTGTACAACTACTTTTTAGGCAAGGGAATTATCCTGAGACCTTTGGGTAATATTATTTATATCTTACCTCCGTATGTCATTTCTAATGACGATTTGATGTACATTTACCGTACTATTCAACAAGCTTTAGACGAAATATAACATGCAACTTTCTTCAATTTTAGAAAATATAGTTAACGATAATCAATTGCATTCCAAATGGTTAAATACCTTGTCTTATATGGAAAATGCAGGTGCGAAAAAGATTTCGGCCTCTGAACATAAGGAAGAGGTAACACTGTTGATTTTAAAGCATGCGGCTGAAGAACATCGCCATGCCTATTACCTGAAAAAGCAATTGGCTAAGCTAGACGAAAACTTATGCAAAACCTACACCAATACAGAATTATTGGTGCCAGACCATACGCGTTTTTACCTGAATACACTTGATGTACAGGTGTGCAGGTATCTGAAAAAACATTTCAGCCTAAGCGGTTTTGAATTGAAGTTTGCCGCCTATCTTTTCGTAACGTATGCCATTGAGGTGAGGGCGGATGAGCTTTACCCAATCTACCAGCAGATTTTAACCGAAAAGGAAAGCAAGGTAACCGTAAAATCTATTATTTTAGAAGAAGAGGGGCATTTGGAAGAAATGCTGAACCAGTTGCGCGAGTTTTCGCCAGATTGGGAAAAACATGCCGAAGCCATTATTCAAATTGAGCAAAAAATGTTTGCCGATTGGATGCAGAGCCTAGAAAAGGTTGTTAAAAACTAGCAATTCATCCTTCACCTTGGATATCGATCCAGGATTTCTCTTAAACAGATATGCCGGATCGGGGTCCAGCATGATGATATGCTATTGATGATCAATCAAATCCCTTAATCCTTTGTTGAGGTCTTTGAGGTCAAGCTTAAATTCTTTTTCATAGACATCGTTCATATTGGTATAGCTCATTAATCGCTTTAGGCCTTTTATGCCCTCTTTTTCATAAGTTAGGCTACACAATAAGCCCAAAATTGTACTTGCAGGATTGGTATAGTTATCCATAAAATAAAACTCTTCTGGCTTGTTCAGGTTAATTTCTGGATGATTCTTCAGGTAGATCTTAACCCGTTTTACATGCCATGAAAGATTTTGTCCCATGGAGCCTCCGTAAAATACAGCCAAGCCTTCATTTAGCGGTGATTTTGTATGTATCGGGTTAAGGTAGATGTGAACAATTTCATGGAAGTAATTTTCGCCATTGCCAGCACAATACACAATATTGTCCGTTTGATTGGAGATGCCTGAAGGCTTGTCTCTGTTTCCCAAACCCAAACTAAAGTCGTAACCTCTTAGCTGCTGGATTTCATCATAGGTAGGTGCAAAGAAATATTCGATTTCGATTGGTTTCAGGTTCCATTCTTTTTCTAGACTTTCAATCTGCGAAATCAGGCTATCTGCTTTTTTCTTGTTAAAAACATGTTTTTTGGGGAAAATATAATGAATGTTTCTTAAGCTTTTGTTTTGCCAATTTTGCTCATCGAAGGTAACAGGCTTCACAAAATGAAATTGCTGGTTTTTGTCCTTTTGGATTACATGATTTGATAGGTACATTACGTTGAAGATTTTCAGGGTATCTATCCAACCACCTACTGACTTTAGGATAATCATGTCGTTGGCTAAAGGCTTAACGTAGGTGATGGTCTTAATTGGAGCCATGGAATAGGTTGGATAATCACCACCTATGCCGTAAACCGAAGGATCGGGAATTTTATATCTTTTGCAATCTTCTGCACTCCAGAATTTGTTAAAATCAGGTAGCTGCTTGCCTTTAAATCCACTCATGTAATCGGTGTAGAATTTAATGGCTGATTTGATGGTAACGTCTGTTGTATCTACTCCAGGATTGATATTGATTTGTGCGCTTGCTTTCGAAACAATGATAGTTGAAAGGAACAGGATGGTTAAGAATTTGGTCATTAGTCCAAATATACAAAAAACTATACTTTTACCACTTTTAAAGGGGTAATGGCAAACACTTGATCGTTTGCTTTGAGTCTGAGCATACTTAAGCCCGTAAAGGCACTAAAGGCCGGTAATACCGCATAATCGCTTCCGAAATAAAAGCAGGGAAAGCGTAAGCTTTGCTTGGCCTTGCCCAAGAGTGTTATGCCCGGGTGGATGTGCCCGCTAATTGGATAGAGTTCTTCTTCCTTGCAGTGCACAGAATCGTGGATAAAGCAGAATTTGCTGGTGCAGTAGCTTGGATCATAGATTTTAATGCCTAATTGTCGGTAGTTTTTTTCGTCGAGCTTATCGTGGTTTCCCTTTACCAATACGAATTCAAGTTCAGTGTATTGCTGTTTCCATCGTTCAAAATCATCTACATCTGTATTGTGCTCATGATGGAACATATCACCGTTAATCAGTAAAGTTTTTGGCTGGAATTTTTCGAGCAAGCTACTCAATCTTTGCAAATCGCTTTGCGCAAGTGTTGATGGAACCTGTATGCCTGCCTTTCTAAAATGTGCCGATTTGCCCAAATGAAGGTCGCTAATGGCCAATAGTTTTTCTTTGGGCAGGAAAATAGCTCGTTCTTTTGCTAAAATCAATTCTTCGTCTCTAAGGTTAATGGTCATGCTTTTATTTGAAAACTTCACCCTTCATTCGCGCTATCCGCTGTTCCAATTCTTCCGAACTCATATTGGCTCTTAAACTATCTACCTTGATAGGAAAAGACAGTGGAGTAAACCTTTTGGGATAGGTAATTACAATTAAGCTCTGCTGAATGCGATGCAGGGCGGCTGCCAGCCGGGGTTCTTCCAGCTGTTGGTAGAAAACTTCGTCGTAGGCTTGGCGCAAAAGTAGGTTATGTTTATCAAAATCGCTAAAAACGTTGAAAAAGAGTCCGGCTGATGATTGCAGGTGCTTGTTGGCAATGTACTTGCCAGGATAACCCTGAAAAACGAGTCCGGCAATACAGGCAATATCCCTAAACTTTCTGCGTGCCATTTCTGTGGAGTTAATGCTTAATGCAATGTCTTCAGTTAGGTTGTTTGGCGAGAATACTTCGTAGGCAATGGCATCATCCATTGGGATTTCAATATCGCTCAACAGCTCAAAACCATAATCGTTCATGGCAATGGAGAAAGTGATAGGCACCAATTTGCTCAAACGGTAAGCCACTAAAGCCGCCAATACCTCATGTACCAATCGGCCTTCGAAGGGATAGGCAAAAAGATGAAAGCCTTCTTTGTTGTTGATCATTTCGATGAGCAGTTCGTTGTTTTGTGGTACATGCGAACGTTCTTGCTGTACCAAAAACAAGGGATACACTACATCCAATTCTTCTTCTTGATGGGTTTGATTGAGTACTTCATTGTATTTTTTACGCAATACCATGCCCAAGTTTGAAGAAAGGGGCAAGCGGCCACCCAACCAGCTCGGAGAGATGGCTTTGTTTTTCTTGCTTTTGCGTACCATTACCGTCATGTCTTTCAATTGGATGAACTCCAAAATCCTGCCGGCCAATGTAAAGCTGTCTCCAGCTTTCAGCTTCGACACGAAATATTCTTCCACCATGCCGATGTAGCCTCCGCTTAGGAACTTGACTTTGAGCATGGCTTCGCTTACAATGGTGCCGATGTGCAACCTGTGCCTCATGGCAACCTGACGGCTCTTCACTTTCCAAAGTCCGTCAGTTTCGTCTTTGACTACCTTTTTAAACTCCTGATAGGCGCTCAGGCTATCGCCACCCGAAGTGATAAATTGCATCATCCAAGCCCATTCTTCGGGCAAAAGGAGCTTGAAGGCATTGGTCTGCTTAATTTCTTCGTAAACAATTTTATCGTCAAAGCCATCGCCTATAGCCAAGGTAACCAGGTATTGGATCAAGGTATCAAAAACCATGATTACGGGTTCGCGACTTTCGATATTGTTGTATTTGGCTGCTTCTTTAATAGCGGCAGCTTCTACCAGCTCTAAGGCATGGGTAGGCATAAAATAGATTTTTGAGGTTTCTCCAGGCGAATGGCCCGATCGGCCAGCTCTTTGCAAGAACCGAGCAACGCCTTTAGGCGATCCTACCTGAACTACAGTGTCTACAGGCTTAAAATCGACCCCTAAATCTAAGGATGAAGTGGCGATAACGGCTTTAAGCAAGCCTGTGTGCAAGGAATCCTCAATCCAGTTGCGCAGTTCGAAATCTATCGAGCCATGATGTATGGCTATTCTTCCGGCCAATTCAGGTTCGATGTTGAGCAAGTGCTGGTACCACATTTCTGCCTGCCCGCGCGTATTAATGAAAATGAGTGTGGTTTTGCTTTTCGCTATAATGGGCAAGAGCTTATAGGCCAGTTTAAGTCCCAAATGCCCGGCCCATGGCAAGGTTTCAATATCATCAGGCAAAATAGATTTGATGGTAATCTTTTTCTCCAACTTGGCCCTTACAATAATTTTCTTGGTATTCGGATCAGGTGCGATTACCTCTAATGCTTCTTCAATATTGCCAATGGTTGCAGATATGCCCCAAACCCGCAATTTTTCGTCGTTATTGGCTTTTTGCAGGCCTTTAATCCTTGATATAGCCAATTCTACCAAAACGCCTCTCTTGCTGCCTAAGAGCTCGTGCCATTCGTCGGCCACAATACATTTGAGGTTCTTGAATAGGGACGTAGCACCTTTTTGGGCGAGCAGGAGGTGTAGGCTCTCTGGCGTAATCAATAAAATTTCTGGAAGGTTTTTCTTCTGCTGGAGTTTTTCTGCCTGTGTGGTATCTCCATTTCTTACGCCAACCTGCCAGTCGAGTTCTATTGCTTCCAATACTTCTCGCATGGCCCTGGCAATATCTTTGGCCAGTGAGCGCAAAGGTGTAATCCAGATCAGCTGTAAACCATTGTGCTGTTTTTTGTGTTGAGGTTTTGCCTGTTCGTTGATCCCTTCGATTACTACAGCTAAGAACAGGGAAAAGGTTTTGCCGAAACCCGTAGGGGCATTCACCAAACCGCTATAGCCCTGCAGGTAATAATCCCAAGCCTCTTTTTGAAAATCGAAAGGTTTTTTCTTGCTGGCTTTGAGCCAAGCGGTGATTTTTTTGTAACCTGCGGATTTTTGCATCGCACTACTCATATGGCTAAGGCTTTAGGGACTCGGCTGCAGCCAGTAATTGCTTCAGGTCATCTAAGGTATTGATTTCTGAGGCTTTTTTGTCTTTCCGCCAACGGGCTATACGAGGAAAACGCAGGGCCAAACCGGCTTTATGTCGTTTGCTTTCGGCAATGCCTTCAAAAGCGATCTCAAAAACAAGCTCAGGTTTAACGGTACGTACCGGACCAAACTTTTCGATTGCGTTTTTATTCACAAAACTGTTTACCTCTTTAATTTCGTTATCTGTAAGTCCAGAGTAGGCCTTGGCTACAGTTATCAGCTGTTCGCCATCTCGAACGGCAAAAGTATAGTCGGTATAGAAATTGGCTCGGCGTCCGCTCCCTTTTTGCGCATAGATCATTACTGTATCTACCGTATAGGGATTGATTTTCCATTTCCACCAATCGCCACGTTTGCGACCTGTATGAAAAACGGAATCGAGTTTTTTAAGCATGATGCCTTCGCTATTGATGGCTCTCGAGCCTGATCTCAGCTCCGCCAGTTCCTCCCAGTTCTTAAATTCAACGATGGGAGACAGCAATACCACTTGCGCTGTTTTTAGTTTGTCGATTACTTTCACTAATAAAGCGCGTCTTTCGGCCAAGGGATATTGCCTAATGTCTTTTCCTTTATGTTCGAGGATATCGTAAGTAAAAAAACCGATTGGCGCATCCTGCAATTGGGCTTTATTAATGGTTTTACGATTTAATCGCTGTTGCAAGGTGCTAAAAGACTGTATTTTGCCTTCTTTTACCGAAAGTATTTCTCCATCTAACACGGTGCCATCTTCCAGCTCGTCTTTTAAGAAATGAAGTTCTGGAAATTGATCGGTAACCAATTCTTCGCCTCTCGACCAAATGAACAGTTCCCCATTGCGTTTGACGATTTGCCCTCGAATGCCATCCCATTTCCACTCGGCCTGCCAAGCGCTGGGTTCGCCAAGGTTTTCGGGTTCTGTATCTAGGGCATAGGCCAAGCAAAAAGGATAGGGCCAAGAATTGTCGGTATTTACATGGCTACCAGAAGTCAGTTCCTGATAAGTGATCTGATCGGCCTGCCATTTGCCCATAATGCTATGCATGATCTTGCTGCTGTCTTGTTCAGCCTGTTTGGCAATGGCATTGACCAGCATTTTGTTGGAAACACCGATGCGAAAGTTTCCAGAAATCAGTTTGTTGAAGATGAAACGTTCTTGGGTATTGAGGTTATTCCAGGCATTAAGGATATAGGCCTTTTTGGTTTCTTCGTCTTGGCTGCCTAATTCGGCCAGCTCGGCAATCCATTGGTGCAAGGGTTTTTCCAGGTTATGCGTTGCTGGAGGCAGTACAAGGGCTATGGTTTCACTCAGGTCGCCCACGCTATGGTAGCTTTCTGTAAAAAGCCATTCGGGCAATTCGCTCAATTCAATTGCCCATTGCTTAATTAACGAAGTATTTACCGGCCTTTTTGGTTTCTTTCCGGTAAACATAGCAATTACATAGGGCTTCTCCCTGTCATCAGCTTCGTTAAAATAAGCAACCAAGGCTTCTATTTTATCGTTGGTTTTATTGCTGAGCTCGAGTTCTTGTATCAGTTGGGCAAAACGCTTCAATTTTTGTTTTCTATAAGGTTGATTAAGCTTTCATCGTCATCGCTGCCGTATCTGGTGGTTACCTCTTCGGCTTGGATGCCAATTTCGTTTAGGTATTTAGAAAAAACAGCTGTTGATCCATGGGTAACAAATACTTTTTCGGCTTGGGTTGCTTTTATTGCCGTTAATAGGCCTGGCCAATCGGCATGGTCGCTCAGGGCGAAGCCAGCATCGGCACTTCGCCATCTCCTGCCTGCGCGTACCATCATCCAGCCAGAACAGATGCCTATAGCTGGTTGTTGTAGGCTTTTTACCCATTTTCCATCTGCCAGTGCCGGTGGAATAATTACAACACCTTTTTGCAATTCGTCTTTTTTGGTTTCTGGGCTGATGCGAATCGTATCAGGCAGCTGAACACCTGCGCTTTTAAAACCCTCATTTAAATTGGCTATAGATTGATGCACATAGATAGGATAGTTTCCGGCTAGATTTTTTATTAGTCGCTGTGCCTTCCCTAAACTGTAGGCTACCAAAATGCTGGTTTTGTTTTTAAGGTGGTTGATTGCTATCCAATCTCTGATCTGTTCGAAGATCAACTCTTGGGGTTGCCAATGGTAAATAGGCAAACCAAATGTGCTTTCGGAAACAAAAGTGTGGCATTTTACAGGTTCGAAAGCAGTGCTGATTCCATCATATTCTACTTTATAATCGCCAGAAATTACGCAGATTTCACCTTTATAGGCTAACCTGATCTGCGATGAACCAATCACGTGCCCTGCGGGATGTAAACTTAGTTTTACGCCATTAATGTCTATTTCCTCGTAGTAGGGCAATGTTTGCACATTATCGCTTAGGTCATAACGCTGCTGTAGTATGGGTTTGGTCAGTTCATGGCAGAGGTAATTTTTGTTTCCCCATTTTACGTGGTCGGCATGTCCGTGTGTAGTTACGGCAAAATCGACAGGATGCCAAGGATCGATATAGAAATTTCCTTGTGGGCAAAAAATACCTTTGTTTGTGAATTTAATCAATGCCATAGCTATAAAAACATATAATTATGCCATAAAGTTTGTTTTCGTAGGCATTGATATAAAATTTTATTATCGGGTATTTAGCCGATAATCGTTAATATCGGGTGTTTAGCCGATAAATTAAAATATCGGGTAATTAGCCGATAATTGGAAATATCGGGTATTTAGCCGATATTAGTAAAATGATAGCAGTAATTACAGGAGACATAGTGAATTCGAGGGCATTGCCTGAGGAATGGATCGATACCTTAAAATCGGCTTTGAACAAACTATTAGGCAAAAAAGCAAAATGGGAAATTTTTAGGGGCGATAGTTTTCAGGTAGAACTCAGCCCGGAAGATGCCTTGCTCAATGCCATTTACATCAAAGCCTGCATCAAAACCTTGAAGAAGGCAGATGTACGCATTGGTATTGGCATTGGAAAGAAAAGCATTGACTCGGCTAAGGTAACGGAGGCGAACGGAGAAGCTTTCATCAGTTCGGGGATTGCTTTTGATACTCTGAAGCTTAACAAAACAAATATGGCGGTTAAATCGCCATGGCCAGCTTTTGACGAGGACACTAATTTTTCGATCCGATTGGCCTTGATTGCCATGGATAATTGGGGGCAAATAGGGGCCGAAATGGTAAAGCTTGCCCTCGAAAACCAGGAAACCAAGCAAGACCAGATTGCTAAGCTGTCTGGCAGAAGCCAATCATCGGTAAGTGAAGCCTTAAAGAGAGCCTACTATACAGAGATAATGGAGCTCGAAAACAGATATAGAGACCGAGTTGTTCAACTAATTAAAAGATAATGGAAATAGCCTTGCTTAAACTTTTATTGGCGCATATATTGGGCGATTTTTTGCTGCAGCCGGATGCCTGGGTAGCAGAAAAAGAAAGAATCAAGCTCAGATCGCCTAAGCTATACTTGCATGTTGCGATACATGTAGCGCTGATTTTCCTGGTTTTTATGTCGTTTAGCGTTTGGCCCTTGGCTTTGCTGATTGGCTTATTGCACGGAATAATAGATGCCGTTAAATTGCTTTTTCAGCGGGCAAATACCAAAAGAACATGGTTTTTTGTAGACCAAGCCTTGCATATTGCCGCAATTGTGCTTTGTTGGCAGTATTTCTATGAACCCAACATCAGCCTTGCTTTTTTGCAAAACAACCAGTTTTGGCTCTTTTTATTGGGTGCCTTGCTTTTAACCACGCCTGCAGCCATATTTATCAGGGTTATCATTGCCAAATGGATCCCAACTGGAGGAGGAACGGCTTCGCTGCAAAATGCGGGCAAATTTATTGGTATTTTAGAGCGATTGCTCATTTACCTTTTTGTATGCACCAACCATTTTGAGGCAGTTGGCTTTTTGCTGGCGGCTAAATCTATTTTTAGGTTTGGCGATCTGAAAGAAGCCCACGATATCAAACTGACCGAGTACGTGCTGATTGGCACCTTGCTGAGTTTCGGAACCGCATTGCTCGTCGCCATGTCTGTACTTCAAATCAGAATTTGATATAAAAAAAAGGCCTCTCAAATCGAGAGGCCTTTTTTATGATAGAATTATCTTCCTCCCGGAGGACAGTTGTCTTTTAAGAATTTGGTATAGGTTAACGATAAGTGCTCGCTGGTACCTGCACCTTCAGAAATACTGTGGGTACGGTTAGGATAGCTCATCATTTGGAATACTTTTTTGTTCTTGATCAATTCGTTGATCAACATCTCTGCATTTTGATAATGTACGTTATCATCGCCAGTGCCATGGATGTACAATAAATTTCCCTGCAGGTTTTTGGCGTAAGTAATTGGCGAACCTTTTACATAAGCTTCTGTGCTTGGAAATGGAGTACCCATATAGCGCTCTTGATAAATGTTATCGTAAGTTAACTGGTTGCCTACCGCAGCAATGGCAATACCTGTTTTGTAGATATCTGGATATTGGAACATTAGGTTCAACGTAGAAGAACCACCGCCGCTCCAGCCCCAAACAGCTACACGATCTTTATCCATAAACGAATTGGTAGCCAATAGCTTTTTGGCGGCCATTGCCTGATCACGAATATTGATTACCCCAATGTTTTTATAAATGCTTTTGCGCCAATTAGCGCCTTTTGGCACCGGTGCGCCACGGTTATCCATCGAAATGTAGATGTAGCCATCTTTGGCCATATCGCCGGCATAAAGGAAGTTTCTGCCAGCACCGTATACATCGGCTGCGGTTTGAGAAGCAGGCTCGCCATATACATAAAATACAACCGGATATTTTTTGGTAACATCGAAGTTGTCTGGTTTTTTCATCCAGCCATCCATTTCAATTCCATCTTCGGTAGTTACCTTAAAGAATTCTACTTTGTTTTTTGAAGGCTGCTGTTTGGCCAATTGGTTGGTAATGCTGCCTTCCATGGTTAATGGATTGTTGGTTTTAAAGTTCATCCATTCGGTAACAGGTGTTACAATAGCACTGTTATAGCTATGGCGTGCAAATAAACCGTTGGGCGAGATAGAATAGCTATGCGTGCCCGGTAAAACCGATGGCGTAACCATTTCTAATTTGCCATTTCCATCTAATTTGGTTTTGTAAAGGTATTTTTGAGTAGCATTGGTAGGAGAGGCCATAAAATAAACCGTATTGTTTTTTTCGTCGATCAAACTTACACTGGCTACATCATAATTGCCTTTGGTAATCAGCGATTCTTTTTTGCCGTCTTTGCTTACACGGTAAAGATGCGTCCAACCGTCTTTTTCGCTTTGCCAAACAAATTCCTTGTTGCCGTTTAGCCAAACCCAGCCATCGGTAGCATCGATCCATGCCTTGTCGTTTTCTTTATAGATTTGGCTTACTTTACCAGTTCCGGCATCAGCTACAAACAGAATGCTTTCGTTTTGCTGACGGTTCAATTGCTGCAAAATTACTTCATTACTGTTTGGGATCCATTCCATGCGCGGAATGTAATGCTGTACATTGTCGCCAGGAACTGCTAGCCAATTAGTTTTTGCAGTAGCGATATCCACAATTCCTATTTTGCAGGCCGAAGGATCTTGGCCAACTTTTGGATATTCAACAGGAATGGTAAAAGAATAAATAGAATCGGTATTGTTGATCATCAGGAAGTTTTTGATCTTGGTGGCATCTATCTGCCAATAAGCAATAGATTTGCCATCAGGGCTCCACCTGAAACCATCTAGGCAAGCAAATTCTTCTTCATAAACCCAGTCGAACGTACCATTGATCATTCTAGAAGTGCCATCAGTGGTTAAAGCTTTTGCAGTACCGGTAGCCAAATCTTCTACATAAAGGTTGTGGCCACTCACGTAAGCTACTTTGGAGCCATCTGGCGAAAATTTGGCAAACATAAGCGAAGAAGCAGGTTTGCCTTTGCCAATTTGGGTCAGTTTGTTGTTGGCAATATCAGCCACCCAATAATCACCTCTACTATCTTGTCGCCAAACTTTTTTCGTGTTGGTGTAGATTAAGGCCTTGGTGCCATCGTCGCTCAATTGGAAACTGCGTACAGGAAGTGCTCTGCCTTCGCTGGTTGTAAGCAATTCTCTGCTGATTACTGTTTTTCGTTCACTCTTAGGCAAAGTAATCATTACAATTTCTCCGCTAACGTTTTGGTAGTAGCCACTGCCGTCTTTGGTCCAGTTAACACCACCTCTGCCTTGAGCCTTTGCCTGGTAATTGCCTAAAAGAGCAACCACTACAATGGCCATTAGATACTTGGTTATTTTCATATAATTATTGTTGAATGCGCTTTAGAGTTTGATAAATTGTTGATAAACAGCTTGTAAATAGGACTGGCCTAATTTAAGATTTTTATCGGTTTGTACAGTGTTTTTTGGATCGTCATTGTACAAAATGCTTCTGCCAATGTTATCGAAGGTCACACAGTGGCCATCTTTCACAAAGCCAAGCCCATTATCCCAGGTAAAGAATGCGAAATGTGGCGCATATGGGTTAAGCAGGTTTTTGCTCCAAACAAAATCCTTTGCATCGATATTTAACTGAGCCAATAGGGTAGCCGCAATATCCTGCTGACTTCCAGTTTGGTTATAGGCTTTTCCCTTAAATTCATCTTTAATCACATCGCCATAAAAAAGCAATGGGATATGGTAGCGTTGGGGCTGAAAAATCTCGAACTTGTTTTTCGGAAGCAGATGTCCATGATCGGCCACAAAAATAAACAAGGTGTTTTTGTACCAGGCCTGCTTTTTAGCATTCGTTAAATAGGCATTGATGCACGAATCTGTATAGTAGGCAGTGCTTTTGAACTTGAGCACATTATCTGTGTTTCCGAATTTCTGCTTAACTGGCAATTCGAAAGGCTCGTGATTGGTTAAGGATAAAATGGTAGAGAAAAAAGGCTGTTTTTCCTGTCGCATAGCTTGCAATTGCTTATTGAAAACCAGGCCATCATAAGCACCCCATTTGGAATTCATGTCCTTTTTATCAAAGTTCCTTTTGTCGATTAGCTTTTGATAATTATGGCTTAGGATAAAGGCTTTGTAGTTATCGAACTCAGATTCGCCACCATAGAAAAATGAAGTGCTGTAACCATTTTGAAAAAGCTTTTGGCTAATGGCGGGGATCTTCTGCATTTTTTCGGGCCATTTGACGATGCTACCAGTACCGAGGGTAGGAAAGCCAGTTAAATTAGCAATCAGCCCTTTGTCTGTCCGGTTTCCGGCTGCATAAATTTGGCTAAACAAAACCCCATCTTTAATCATGTTGTCAAAATTGGGTGTAATGCCATCTTCATTGCCTAGGGTTTTGGTGAGGTCGGCCGTAAAACTTTCCAATATGAACAGTACGATGTTTGGCTTAGCGGTTTTTAAGATAGAGACCGTCGTATCTTTTTCGGTCTTATACAATTCAGCCACTGTTTGTACGGCTTGTGCATCACTGAAATAACGGTATGGATTTTTGTTTGTTTTGGTAGAAGCCAGTGCGCTTGAAATCAAGTTCCATTCGGTATTCAAAGCGGCATGGTTTAAAATCTCTGTTTTTGAAAAATAAGCCATGCTTTGATTGTTTGGAGCTACATCAACGCCCCCTCTAATCAATAGAAAATTAATGCCGAACAACAGGATCGCCACAATCGCTTTTAGCCAAACCGGCGTTTTTACAAAATCAACTTTTTTTCTAATGATCAACCTATGTAAAGACAGACCCACCAATAGCAGAATGATGAATATAGCCGCGCTCAACAATAATGGGGAAGAGGCGCTTGAGGCCAGTGCTTCGTTGGGTGTATCAATTACAAAAGACAAGACCTTGGCATTAATTTTACTGCCCCATTCGCGATAAACATTAAAATTAATGGTGGCAATTAAGCTGAACAGCGCAATCAGCACAATATGGTACACCCTAACCCATTTAAAGTTAACCTGGCGCTTATTGCTCAGGTACCAGAAAATAAAAACAAGCAGGGGAACTATTGCGATATAGCCTGCCATCGAGATGTCGAGGCGTAGAGCATGGTAAAAGGTGGCCAGCTTTTCGCCAAGTGGAATGGCGCGCAGTTTTTTGTGAAAGATAAACATGAAAATGAATCTATCAAAGGCAAAAAACAAGAGCCAAAAGATATAGAAACGAACAAAAAAAATCAGGCTTTTAAACATTGGCCACTAATTTAGTAAAAAAGCCAATATTAAAAGCCTGATTTAAGGAAATCTGCTTGTTAGCGATTACTCGCCACCGCCATTTTGCATGGCCATAATTTCTTCCATGGTTTTTACTTCGTAGCCACTAGGAACATCTAAAGTAAATGGACCAGCTTTCTCTTCCGAAACGTTTTTAACGGTCAAAGTAGTTTTAACACCGTTTTGGAAACGGGTAAACTTTAACAAAGTACCTTTAACGTCTTTAAACTCCTCGCTAGCCAAACCTTCTGGCAATTGAACGTCTGAAGTAGCCCAAAGCTCATAAGCACCGCCTTTGTCATCCTTGTAGGTATATTTTTCTGCATTATAGGCACCGATCATTTTTTTCTCGCCAGTTGCTTTGAAATCGCTGAATTTTGGAGAACCTGCTTTTGCTTTTTCATATTCTTCTTTGCCTTGTTTAACGGCAAATTGCATTTGGGCAACAGGTACATCAATTAAGATCAATCCAGTATTGGTAGCGCCATTGCGCAATACGGTAATGGTAGCTGGACCTTGTTCCAACTCCATTTTAGAAATGTTGCCATTAAATTTCACTTTTGTCTCGGTAGGCAGTTGGGCAGCCATCGGCTCTTGTTCTGCTGTAAGGCTATACTCTAAAGTATAAGTGATCGCGCCTTCGTTTATTTTTTTCTGAGCGTGGGCAACAATTGTAGCGCCGATTAAGATTGCGGCTAAAACGCCCGTTTTGATAGATTTAAACATAATATTAGTTTTAGAATTTAATTTACCATTTAATTTTTTCTTTGTTCAGGAAAGAAGCAACTCCTTTTTTAAAATCATCGCTTTCTCTCACCTTTGCATTTAGCTGTACCGCTTCATTTAAGCTTTGGTCTAACCAAGGATTTGTGGTTTTATTAATCAGCTCCTTAGTAACCATTAAGGAATTTGCCGAGGCGTTGTTACACAAATCTAATGCAAAATCATTTACCTTTTGAGCAATATCTTCCTTTTTTGTTACAAAAGTTATCAAATTGTAAGCGAGTGCTTCTTCGGCAGTAAACAGCTCTCCGCTAAGTAATATTCTTTTGGTAATGGTTTCGCTTGTTTTCCGCATCAGAAAGCAGGCTACGATTGCAGGTACAAAACCTAGCTTTACTTCGGTATAGCCAAAGCTGGCTTCTGGAACAGAGAAAATAATGTCGCAAACGGTAGCCAAGCCACAGCCACCGGCTATGGCATGGCCCTCAACCTGGGCAATTACAACTTTTGGCAAGTAGTAAATGGTTGTAAACAGCTTTTTCAGGTGATCAGAATCGGCCAAATTTTCTTCATAGCTGTTTTGCTGAAGCTGCTGCAAATAGGCCAAATCAGCCCCTGCGCTAAATACGGCTCCATTGGCTTTCAGTACCACCACTTTTACGCTTTCATCCGCGGCTGCACGAACGAAACAAGAAGTTAATTCGGTTACCAAAGCTGGGTTTAGCGCATTTCGCTTTTCGGTTCGATTTAAGGTGATAGTGGCAATCCTATCGGCTATTTCGTATAAAACAATTGCTTCGCTCATATTCGGTTTATTTATTGCTTTTAGCTATCATGATTTGTGTGTCATTCTTATGTGGGTTTGACCAAATCATCATGTTTACGTTGACTAAAAGTCGATCAAATATGAATTATTTTTCTTTAAAATATGGATGTCGGCTTTAATTTTATTTGCCTCAGCTTCATAGCGCCTCAGCTGGTAATCTTTGAGACTTGCATCCAATACCAAGTGGTCGAATACAACTTCTTGCCTGAGTGCTGTTAAGCTTTTTTGATAACCTCGGTGAATCCAAACCAAATCGAAATTGGGCAATTGCCTGATTTTTTTGAAGTTAAACGACGAATCGAGTAAAAGCATTTTATACCGTCCAAAAACAAGTTGATGTTCTTTTTTAGAGAGATAGTTTGTAGTAGTATCTTTGTTCCATTTTAATAGCTCAATTTTTTTAAGCTGAAGCTGATCAAGCGCAGGCTGTATGAAAAACTTGAAATTTCGATCGTTCTTGGACAGATCTGTGATCACAATTGCGTCTTTACCTTTAATAAAAGCGATCGCATAATTCTTTCGAAGACTAAAACCTATGATTTTTCTTTGTTGCTGTGCTTTTAGGCTACGGTAAACAATACTGCATTGCAAGGCGATAAACAGGGTCAACGCAAGGAATAGCCACTTCTTTTTATAATGAACCAATGCAACAATCAAAACCGTTAGTGCTATACTTAGCCATAGCAATTGCCATTGATTGATCCAAATGCCATTAATACCTGCAAAGGGCAGATTAGCGATCCACTTCAAGCCGTTATTGGTAAAAGTGATGAGCCATTCGAACAGTGGCACCAAAAAATACAAGCGCAACATGAGCAACGCAATACCCAAATACATGAGCAAGGTAATAGGGATAAGGATAAACAAATTGCTAATGATGAAATACAAAGGGAATTGATGGAAATAGTAGATGCTGAGCGGGAAGGTGGCTAGTTGCGCTGCCAAGCTCATCGCTGTAATAGACCAGAGCTTATCCAACCATTTGTTTTTGCAATTCATCCAGCCATAAATTTTGGGCTGTAGATAAACCAATCCAAATACGGCCAAAAAAGAAAGTTCGAAACCCACGTCCCAAAGCAAAAATGGATCATAAACCAGCAGGCAAAATGCCGTAAAGGCCAATATGTTGTAAGCATTGGTGCTTCGGTTGAAAGATTTGGCAATGATATAAATACTTAGCATTACCGCGGATCTTAATACCGATGGCGATAAACCCGTTAACAGCGAATAGTACCAAATCAGCGTACAGATGAGCAGGAGCTTTAAAATTTTCAGCCACCACTTGCCATCTAAAAAGAACAAAGCCCAATTGAGGAAGATATAGATAATGCCAACATGCATGCCAGATACCGACAGGGCATGAATGGTTCCGGTTTTACTGTAGGCATCCAAAGTTTCCTGACTCAAATCGGCACGGTAGCCCAGAATGAGGGTAGAAGCCACCGCATAAGCTTCGTCATTACGGATCAACTTTCTGTAAATAGCTACCTGTCGCTGCCTTAAGGCAATTGCAAACTTGATAATGGGGTTTCCTGCATCACTGTTGAGTTTGATCAGTTGGTTTTGCCTTAGAAATGTTTGATGGTATATGTTTTTGCTGGCTAACCAAGCCTTAAAATCGAATTCTGCAGGATTATAAGGAGGTTCTATCGGCTGATTTTTAGCAAACAACAAAACTTCATCACCATATTTAAGCTGAACAGGGTTTTTGGTATCCAATGCCAAACCCACTGATAACTTTCCGCTTTGCACAAGCCAAGCTCCATTTTGGAATCCGTGGGTAATCTTAACCTGAAAGTTCATGATTTGGTTATTTACTTGAGGCTCGTTGTTGATGTATCCTTTTAAATAGCCATTGGTAGCATTGCCGAAATAATGTTTTCCAAGTGATTGATTGTGTAATAAGCAAATCAATACGCCAAAACAGCAACAAAACAAATAAAACAATAAGCCAGCGATGCCCTTATGGTTGTAGAGCTTCAATTTTTTGTAAAAGGAATTTGCAAGCAATAAGACGAAGAACAAGAACCCAGTGAGCGAAGTAATGAAATAGATGGGAATCTGGCTGGAAAGCGAATAACCCAATATAATTCCAAAAATGAATGGAACTAGAATCCTTACAAAGACGATTTCAGCTTTAAAAGTCAAAATATTTTAGAATTGATAGCGTAATTGAAATTTGAGATCGCTTTTTCTGTTGCCATTAATTTCGTCTAAGCCAGATCCGACGATAGCCGTACCTGGGTAAAAAGAAATCGAATACCTGGCCCACAGCTCTAACTGTTTGAAAGCCTTATATTTTAGGTTGATGTAGTTTCTCAAGCCCTTGCCATTGTATACGCCAAAACTAAAACTGTACAACACATCATCTTCATAGGCATATATCCTGCTATTGAAGGAGGAAGTGTTGAAATAAGCTATCCTCACATTGCCAGAGAGTTTGGAACGAAGGGGTTTATAGTTGACATCTTGGTAAACGAGGTAACCAAACTCCGCTTTTTCGGGTCCTTTTTGGTATTGCGATACTTCAACCCGGTTTTGAAAACCAATTGACCTGTTCAATTGCCAGTTGACATCTGCCCGATAAGATTCCTTTTTAACCTGATCCAGATAATTGATAGGTACATCCAGCGAAGTATTTTGCTGTTTTCGCTCTAGTTTGTAGCGCAATTGAACCTTGAAAACCTTAGTTGGGGTATAGCTCAGCTGTCCTAAAACCTCATAGCCGTCAGATGGCGCATCTATTCTGAATTTGAGCCATGGAAATTTAAAATAGTCTGCATAAATAGCTATTGCCCATGATTTTACGGGATATAGATTCAACCCTAAATAAAAGCCTTTTTCATTGGCGGCAGTGGTGGCTTCGGCGGTTGCCTGATTAAAAAAACTATGGTAATTGCTGTCGTAATTTCGGTAGAGCAATACAGCAGATGCCTTGGCAGATAAACTGATCAAAATACCATTTACATAAGCCAATCCACTATTCAGGCTTTTGGCAAGCTCTCCGAATACATAAATATTACGATAAGAATAATCGTAATGCACGCCAACATTGGTTAAGGTTTTTCCGGTAAAATCATAATAATTGTAAGGGGAGGTGCCCTTTACAAAAGCGTGGTTATATTGTGTACGATAGGCAACTGTACCAATATTTAAGTTGTTTCGATGGTATTGCAGTACGCCACCAAAAACCAGTTGCGACAAGCTATTGTTGTTCTCTACTTCAGTAGCTGTACGGTGGTAACCCGTTTCGTTGATGGTGCTCAGCACCTGTTCTCCGGCAATATTGGTGCTCAAACTGGCATCAAGTTTCCTATAAGAAGCAAACGATGTAAAATCTAAATTTTTAAATAAGGTAGCGGTGCTGGCCAAACCTCTAAAAAAAGCATATTCATTGGTGGAGTTATAGGGCCTTAAGCCAAGGTCTTTTTTGGCCACACTGGTTACGTCAGGTGCTTTGCCAAATGCAAATCCAGACCAAAGCGCCAATCCCTGACCAAATTGCAGGCTATAATCGCCCAAAACAATTTTCTTGAATGGACCGGTATTAAATACGGCGAGGTGTGCAGATTGAAAATCAAGCACGGGCAACTGTTTGCCACTCCACTTTTCCCCGGCATCCTTTTCCAAAATAAGCGAAGCAGAAACCCGTTTTGCAAAATCATATTTATAACGTAGCATTAGGCGTTCAGGACTGCCTAGGTAATGGCTTCCTGTTGAGTTAGAAAAACCCCTTGCTTTTTCAAGTGTGCGACCGGCCCTCATAAACAAGTCGTTTTCTCCAAATTTGAGAAGATTTTTAAAGCTTGGCTTTTCGCTAGGGCTATTGATGGAAAGGCTGACGAATGGCAATAAACGCTGAATTGTAGTTTCATCAAAATTGGGGATGCTTTGCAGTTCTAAAACATCCAGCAATAAACCATTTGTTTGAATATGCGCGAAGAAACTGCTGATTTGCAATGGAGAAAGGAACACCAGGCTCTTCAATTCTTCCGGCGTAGTTTGGTTTAGGTTAATCGGATGTTTGCTGAAATAGATCAATCGCTCTTCCAATTCAGAGAGATCATAGTCTTCCGGTACATTTTCGGCAATGCTTTCCATCAAATCCCTAATAAAGCTATCTGTCGTCTGCGATTTGGCTGCGCTGCCTAGCAACATTAAAGCCAACAAAAGCTTAAAACGCATAAGCAATAGTAACTTGAGGTGAATAACCCAAATAGGGATCGCTTTCTACGGCCATATCCAGCACGAACTTTTTGTAGTTGAGCCCAAATCCGGCATATTGCTTAAAGGGTTTTAACGTTAAGCCACCTCTCAAACTCAGTAGCTGCAAAAGCTGATAATCGAGGCCAAACGATACATCAACAGGCGTTTTTAAGGTTTTGGTTACATTGGTGGCCATTAAAACCTTATCGCTAACAGCATAAGAAAGACCAAGCTGAAAAGCAGTTGGTATCAGCAGATTTACAGCCTTGCTCTTATATTTTTGTTGGGCGGGATTGCTGACGTAAAACCCAAAAGCAAGCTGCTTATTCCAGTTGTAGCTTAGGCCAACATCCAGAGAAAGTGCCGTAGTTGCGCCATAATTGCTGATCTTCAGCTGATGATAGTTTGCCTTAAGTGCTACGGCCAATTGCTTGCCAAATTTCCTGACCAAGGCTCCACTCACCTTGATCTCGCTATAATCGGCAATGCCATAACGATCAAAACCGAAACCAAAATAGTTGTTGCTAAAGGGAATGGCTAGGGCAAAGGCTTGCCTGCTCAGTTCTGATGCAAATAGGTATTTGGTATAATCTAAAGCTGCAGTAATTGTGCCGAGCTCAGAAATGCCTGTTGGATTTCCCTGTACGCTCCAAAGATCTTTAATGGCGTTTCCATTATTGCCCATGGCGGTGAGCCTGGCGCCGAAATGTGCTTGCCCAAAGCAAGTCCCCATGCCACCTTGTAGCACGAGTAGGCAGATCAATACTTTATTCATAGATAGGTGAAATGAATATAAGAATATAATTCTATAATATTTAAAATTATAAGAATATAATTTTATAAAAATTACAAATATGAAATTTAATATCGATTTGTATTTAGATGTGTTATCACTATGATCGTTGATCCTTAATTTGGATGTAATTAAATAAATCGATTTAGTTTGTTATTTAATCATTTCCTATTTACTTTAGTATTTCAACCCCTAACCAATATCATTGCTGCTATGAACATCAAAAATCACCTCCTCGTGGCCTCGCTGGCACTGTTTGTTTTCGCTGCCTGCCAAAGCTCTACCAAACAAAGCACCGAAAAGGAGACCGACGCAAAAACAAGTCTGGTTCCTGATTCATTTAAAACCGTAATCGACAATAAAGCAGTAGAGCTCTACACTTTGACCAATGCCAAACATGCCGAAGCAAAATTTACCAATTACGGAGGTCGCTTGGTGAGCTTGCTTATCCCTGATCAAAAAGGAAAACTCATTGATGTAGTAGTGGGAATGAACAGCGTAAAGGGCTATCAGGATGCAACAGAACCTTATTTCGGGGCAACCATTGGCCGTTATGGAAACCGCATTGCCAAAGGGAAGTTTAAAATTGACGATCAGACTTACACCTTATTTAACAATAATGGACCAAATACCTTACATGGCGGCAAAAAAGGTTTTCAATATGTAGTTTGGGATGCTCAACAGCCCAATAAGAATACCTTGGAGCTAACTTACATTTCGAAAGACATGGAAGAAGGTTTTCCAGGCAATTTGAAAGTTAAGGTAACCTACACCTTAACAGACGATAACGAGTTGAAAATGGATTATGAGGCAACCACAGATAAAAATACGGTAGTAAACCTAACCAATCATGCTTTTTTTAACCTTAACGGAGAGGGTAGCGGCGATATTTTGAAACACAGCTTGCAGGTTTATGGTGACAATTACCTGCCCGTTGATTCGACTTTGATCCCAACAGGAAAAATTGAGCAGGTTGCTGGTACGCCATTCGATTTTACAAAGCCTTATGAAATCGGGGGCAGAATTAACGATAAAAATGAGCAACTGACCTTTGGCAAAGGCTACGACCATAACTTTGTGCTTAATAAAACAAAAGCCTTGGGCATGTACCACGCGGCCCAGATTAAAGGCGATAAAACAGGGATTGTGATGGATATTTATACCCAAGAACCTGGACTTCAGTTTTACAGTGGCAATTTCATGCAAAGCAAAAATACCTTTAAATCTGGTGCCAAAGATGATTTTAGAACCGCATTTTGCCTAGAGACGCAACATTTTCCAGATTCGCCAAACCAGCCTAATTTTCCAAGTACCTTGCTTAAGCCTGGACAGGTTTATAAAACCACTTCGGTTTATAAATTTTCTACTAATTGATTTTTGGCTGACAGTCTAAACGATAGAGAAGCATACATTTGCCGTTTTAAAAGCAAAGATGAACAAACATATTGAGCGGATACAAATCGCCATCGAGCCGTTGAGGCAACAAATCATTAATCACAAGGTTTATGGCGTAATAGAAAGCGTAGAGGATTTGCGTATTTTTATGCAGTACCATGTTTTTGCCGTTTGGGATTTTATGTCGCTCCTCAAAGCCCTACAGAACAATTTAACCTGTACCTCGGTTCCTTGGTTTCCTACCGGTGATGCAACCGCAAGGCATTTGATTAATGAAATTGTGCTGGGCGAGGAATCAGATGTGGATGAACAAGGAGAACGCAAAAGCCATTTCGAACTTTATTTAGAGGCGATGCAACAATGTGGAGCCAATACGAGCAGCATCGATCAATTTATTGCTTCGCTAAGAGAAAACGGAAATTTTGAAACAGCCTATTCGGTATCGGCAACACCAAAAGCGGCACGCCAGTTTGTTGATTTCACTTTTGAGGTCATCAATAGCGGAAAAGCTTATTTACAGGCGGGGATTTTTACTTTTGGTAGGGAAGACCTCATTCCAGCTATGTTTTTGGCCATTATTAAAGATATGGCTTTAGATTTTCCAGAACAGATTAGCATTTTTAAATATTACCTCGAAAGGCATATAGAGGTGGATGGGGACCACCATAGCCATTTGGCATTGGAAATGACCGCTTTGCTTTGTGGCGACGATGAACAGCAATGGGCAACGGTAGAAACTGCCATTAGCAAATCATTGCAGCAACGTATCCAACTTTGGGACGAAGTATACAATGAAGTTTGTAAAACGAAAGCCATTGCGTAAATTGCAACAGAATAGCTTCGCAAGGTTGTATGAAATATATGATTTTTAGGGCGATTGGCTTAATATTTGATACATAAAATTGCTTATTAATTAAAGAATTATGAAAACGTTTATCAATAAAACATCATCAGGTTTGCTAGCTGCGATCTGTATGGTGGCGGTTTTGGCTTCGTCTTGTAAAAAGAGCGACGATCCGGTAGTAGTAACCGGAGATGCAAAAATTAAAGTGGTTAATGCCGTTGCTGGTTCAAATGATCAGGATTTCTTTCAAGGCAGTACCAAATTAACTACAACAGCTGTAGCTTATGGTCAGGCAAGCGATTACATTACGCTTAAAGCAGGATCAAGTACAGTTTCTTTTAAAGATGCGGCTTCGGGTACTTCAAGGGCATCAGCTAATGTGGGGCTGAATACCAATTATTCTTACACGGCATTTTATTTTACCGATGCTTCTGGAGCCGGGCAAATTACAGGTTTTGCAGATGACAATACTGCCCCTGCCGCTGGCAAAGCCAAAGTAAGGTTCATGAATTTGGGTGCAACTTTTACCAATTCATTAAACATCATTTTAACTGGAGGCGCGGCCTTAACCAATGGTTTGCAATATGGTTATGTTTCGGCTTATAGTGTAATCGATGCCAACACAAGTAGTTTAACCGTATCTGTAGTAGGTTCAGCAACTACCACTATTATCCCGGCAGAATCTTTTCAATCAGGCAAGGTATATACTGTTTGGTTCGATGCCGCAAGTACAACTTCTGCCAACTATCACGTAATTGTGCATAACTAACATTTCATAAAAGGAATTAAAAGCATTGCATTTTTTGCAATGCTTTTTTTATGCCTTGGCCATTTAAAATTTGTTATTTTTGGGCTGGATCATTCCATATGGATCAATTACAAACCCTACAATTGAGAACGGTAAACGTTACCCGCTATGTTACGCCATTGCGGGAAGGTGGTTCTATGCCGGCTATTGCCGAAGCAGATGATGGTTTCCTTTATGTGCTCAAATTTAGAGGCGCAGGTCAGGGCCATAAAGCCTTGATTTCTGAGATTATTGGTGGAGAATTAGCCAGAGCACTGGGTTTAAAAGTGCCCGAACTGGTATTTGCCAAACTTGATGAAGCTTTCGGAAGGACCGAACCCGATGAAGAAATACAAGACCTTTTAAAAGCCAGTGTAGGCTTAAATTTGGCTTTGCACTATCTTTCTGGCGCTATTACCTATGATCCTACAGTTGCGATAATAGATCCCTTACTGGCATCGAAAATTGTTTGGCTCGATTGCCTGTTGACCAATATGGATAGAACGGCACGCAATACCAACATGCTTTTTTGGCACAAAGAGCTTTGGTTGATTGATCATGGCGCATCTCTTTATTTTCACCACTCGTGGCAAAATTGGGAAGAGCAGGCCAAACGTCCTTTTGTATTGGTTAAAGACCATGTACTGTTGCCGCAGGCCAGTTTACTAGAAGAAGTGGATGCCGATTTTCGTGCAAAGCTCAAACCAGAACTGATTACCGAAGTTTTGAATTTAATACCTGATGAATGGCTAGACGAAAGGTCTTTTGAAAGCAGCCAGGCACAGAGGGAAGCCTATGCCTTGTTTTTAAATACTCGAATTGAACATTCATCCATCTTTGTAAAAGAAGCACAACATGCAAGAGCAGCACTTATTTGAATATGCCGTCATTCGTGTGGTGCCTAAGGTAGAACGCGAAGAATTCCTCAATGTTGGGGTGATTCTATATTGTGCGAAAGAAAAATTTCTCAAATGCCTTTTTCAGCTTAATGAAAACCGCTTGAAAGCCTTTGCCTGCGAAACAGAACCTGCGTTTATTTGTAGCAACCTGCAGGCCATTCAAAAGATATGCGAGGGAGGGCAAGAAGCTGGACCCATTGGCCAATTGGATATGGCTTCACGGTTCAGGTGGTTAACCGCTACCCGAAGTACCGTAGTTCAGGCTTCGAAAGTGCATCCGGGTTTTTGTAGCAATGCTCAAGAAACATTGGAACGATTGCAGGAGCAACTGGTTTTGTAAAATGGTGATGTCTCCCAAAAAATATACCCAAGTTATTTTATATGGTGTTGCTTTCGCGGCATTGTTGCTATTGGTAAGATGGCTCGAAATTCGCTTTATCATTATGCACCATGCTTTCGAAATCTATGCGGGAGCCATTGCCTTGGTATTTACTTGTCTGGGTATTTGGTTGGCTCTCAAACTGAGCAAGCCTAAAATCCAGACCCAAGTAATAGAGAAGGAAGTATACAAGGTTTCGGATGATTTTATCTTCAATGAACAAGCTTTTGAAGCACACGGCCTGAGCAAACGTGAATTGGAAGTGTTGCAATTAATGGCCAAAGGGGCAAGTAATCAGGAAATTGCCGACCAGCTTTTCGTATCGCTCAATACCGTCAAAACCCATATCAGTCGTTTATTCGAAAAACTGGAAGTGAAGCGCCGCACACAAGCGATAGAAGTGGCGAAAAAGCTTGCTCTAATTCCTTAATCATTTCATACTTTAGAGTGAACAGTTCTACTTTCTGAAAAATCACCCAAAAGTATGAAGGCTATTTCACGTCCATCAACTTACTTTGACATCAAAATTTATTTAACAAAATTAGTGTGATGAAAAAAAACATTCTCATTTTCGGCCTGATCGCAGGAGCAATTGTAAGCTTAAATCTGGCTATTAGTACATTGATTTGCTACAAAAGCAACAATTATGAAGGCAACATGGTGCTGGGCTTTACCGTGATGATTTTGGCCTTTGCTTTTATTTTTGTGGGCATTAAAAACTACAGGGATAAATTTAACGGAGGCCTGATCAGTTTCGGCAAAGCATTTAAAATAGGAGCTTTAATTGCGCTAATCGCTTCTACTTTGTATGTAATTACTTGGCTAGTGGTTTATTATAATTACATACCTGATTTTATGGAGAAATATTCAGCCCATATCATCGACCAAGCTAAAGCAACCAAGGTTTCGAAAGTTGAGCTCGACAAACAGATCGCCGAAATGAATTCCTACAAAGATATTTACAAAAGTCCCCTAGGCGTAATTTTGCTAACCTATATGGAAATCCTGCCCTTAGGATTAATCGTTGCTTTAATCAGCTCCCTTATTCTTAAAAGAAGAGCAATAAAAGTATCACCTTTAGCTTAGCAGATTATAGCTCAAAGACTTCGCCTCGTTCGGGTATGGCCACTTCATAGCCTTCTTGTTGCAAGGCATCGGCAAAGGCCTGCATGCTTTTGGTTTCACCATGCACCAGAAAAACCTTTTGCAATTGGTTGGTTGGTTGTTGCCTAACGGTTTCCATTAAATCGTTATGGTCGCCATGGCCACTTAATAGGTCAGTTTGTTTAATCGTAGCATAAACCATCAGATCGCGGTTGCGCAACCTGACAATAGGATCGCCACGCAATAACCTGTCGCCAAGTGTTCCTTTTGCGCAAAAACCAATAAAAAGGATGGTGCAATAATAGTTCTGGATGTTGTAATACAGGTGGTCTTGAATACGGCCACCTTCCAACATTCCAGCCGAAGAAATGATGATGCAAGGCTCCAAATAATTGCTAATCGCCTTGCTTTCCTTTTGATCGTGGGTATAGCTGAGGTTTTCGAATTCAAACTCGTCACCCTTCAATTGATAAAACTCCTTGGCCTCATCGCTTACCAGTTCATGGTACTTGCGGTAAACATCAGTGGCATAATTGGCCAGCGGACTATCTACAAAGATCTGCACCGGCGGTAATAGGCCTTTGCTAAAAATCTGGTTCAATGTAAACACCAAAGATTGTGTTCGGCCAATGCTAAAAGCTGGAATAATCAATCGTCCAGGGTTTTTGATGCAGGTCTCGGAAATGGTTTCGATCAGTTTTTGCTCGATGGTAGTTCCGGTAGAGTGCAAACGGCCTCCGTAAGTAGATTCGCAAACCAGGAAATCAACAGCCGGCAAAGGCTGTGGATCGGTTAAAACTGGATAGTTTTTTCGCCCGATATCGCCAGTAAAGGCGATTTTTTTCGTAATCCCGTGTTCGGTAATGCCCAATACAACAGAAGCTGCACCCAACAAATGGCCAACAGGAACAAAAGTGAGCTCGATATTGCCATTGATTTTAAATGTTTTGTTAAAGCCGATGGTCACAAAGCGATCGACTGTTTCCATTACATGTTTTTGCAGGTAAAGCGGCTGTGGGCCTGAGCGCTTTTTTCTGCCATGCGATTTTTTCTTTTGCTTGCTTAAAAAGATGTTCACCGAATCAAGCAACAATAGTTCGCTTAGATCGGCGGTAGGCGGGGTGCATAGAATTTGGCCTTCAAAGCCCATCCTGATCAGGGTTGGCAAATTGCCCGAATGGTCTATGTGTGCATGGGTTAAAATAACAACATCAATATCGCTTGGATCAAATGGAAATTGGAGATTTTCCTCTAAATAAGTTCCTTTTTCATAATCTAGTCCACAATCTATCAGTATATTGTAATTCTCGGTTTGCAACAAACTCATGCTGCCCGTTACTTGTTGGGCAGCGCCCCATACGCTTAATTTCATCTAAAATATGTTCTCCGCTAAAGTGGACAAGATATTCATTTTTGCCGTTGAAACAAAACCCATAACAGTCAATCTGTTTAATTATAAGTAAAAAATTTATAGCGAAACAAAATGCTGTTTATACTGTTGTTTAGGCAGAATTATGATGATAATTTAAATGATTTTATGAGTTCTGTTTAATTTTTGGCATCATTTTTTCACTACAGTACACAATACACAAAAAATTAAATCTAATAGTTATGAAAAGGATAATCGCGATAGTTGCTTTGGCAACAATCTTAACTTCATGTGGCAACAGAGCCAAAGAAGAAGCATTAGCAAAACAACAAGCTGTAGCTGCCGTTAAGGATAGCTTAAAATTAGATAGTTTTAAAAGGGCAGAAGTGGCCAATAAACAGCGCGAAATCGAAGCAAAACATCAGGCCGAATTGGCTGCTGCCAGAAGAAGCGCATCAACAAGTTATTCATCAAGTGGTACCACCAGTAGCTCATCGGCAGGTACAACTACCGCAGCTAAGAAAAAAGGCTGGAGCGATGCAGCTAAAGGAACAGCAATTGGCGCTGGTGTAGGTGCATTGGGCGGTATTTTGATTGATAAAAAAGATGGTAGGGGCGCTATTATTGGTGGTTTGGCAGGTGCAGGTGCCGGTTATGCCATTGGTAGGGCACAAGATAGAAAAAGTGGCCGAGTGCAAAAAAACTAATTGGCTTATACCTTATATAGAGCCCAGTTCTGCAAAGAGCTGGGCTTTTTTGTTTAAAAAGACAATAGTATAACAAAAGGAACATTGTGCACTAATGAAATTGTATCTATCATTGTATGTTAATTTGATGTTATGTACCTTTTCATTGCTGCTCTTCTTCTCGTAATATTTACCTATATCGTGCTTCATCTTCCTGTTTTCGGGCAATTACCCAAAGGCGACAGGTTAGAAAAGCTCAAACAGCTGCCGAATTACGGAAATGGAGCTATCGAAAATCTTTCTCCAACACCTACTAAGCCCGATGATGTTTCCTGGTTTCAAATGTTTGCTGCCATCATTAAAGGTAATGTAAAGGGAACACCACCAAAGGCAATTCCGCATGCCATTCCAGATTTCAGCCCTGTTCAGGAGTTGAAAATGACCTGGTTTGGCCATTCTTCATACCTCATACAGGTTGATGGCCTTAACCTGTTGGTTGATCCTGTATTCAGTACCAGAACCTCGCCATTCCAGTTTCTCGGAACGAAAAACTTTGAAGGCACCGATTTCATGAAAGTAGAAGAATTGCCACCGCTGGATATTGTGCTCATTACGCATGATCATTATGACCATTTAGATTATGGAAGCATTTTAAAGCTAAAGGCAAAAACCAAGCATTTTGTAGCTTCTTTGGGAGTAGGCAGCCATTTGGAACGCTGGGGTATTCAAACCAGCCAGCTTACCGAATTGGCTTGGGGCGAAGAGGCCGATGTATTGGGACTTCATTTCAGGGCCGCACCCGCGAGACATTTTACAGGCAGGAAGTTTAAAAGGAACCAAACTTTATGGTCATCGTTTATTTTGCAGACCAAAGCACATCGACTTTACTTGGGGGGCGATTCTGGCTACGATACGCATTTTAAAAACATTGGACAGGCTTACGGACCATTTGATTTGGCTATTCTCGAATGTGGCCAGTACAATGACATGTGGCCATACATCCATATGCTTCCAGAAGAAGTGGTACAAGCCAGTATCGACTTGGGTGCACAGTGTTTATTACCGGTACATTGGGGTAAATTTAAATTAGCGGTACACGATTGGGACGACCCGATTAAAAGAGTAACGCAAAAAGCCAATGAACTAGGTGTCGAGATCATTACGCCACAATTGGGACAGACTTTTGATCTTGTCAACAAACCACAAACGGCCTGGTGGGAACAATTATGAATTGTTTAAATGAACAATTGGTACTAAATTTTGTTGTAAAGAAGCTAACCGATCACAATTTATCGAAAAGCTCATTGATACAATTGATACAGATAAAAATTGATACACTACATCAATAATCATACGCCATGAAAACCGATTTTGTAGAAATATTTCAAACCATAAGGGCTTCGCTACAGCCCTATGCCGCCAAAGGCTTTGCAGTTCGAAACAATACCGACACTGTTTATGAACTTTGGAGCGAGAAAGAAGTAGAAATAGAAGGCAATAAGCGTGATGAAGTATTCTTTGCCAGCGTTTGTATCCTTGAAGACCATGTTGGTTTTTATTTGGAACCTATAGCTGTTGAACCAGAAGCGAAAACGCTTTTTCATCCAGAATTGCTACAGCTGCTAAAAGACAAATCATGCTTTCGCATCACCAAATTGAGCGATGAGCTGTTAGAGCAGATCGTAAAAGCCTTGGCAACAGGTTTTACACTTTATAAGCAAAAAGGGTGGGTCTAAATCCGTTTTGGCAAGAAGATGTTTTTTTAGCGATACAGGCCTTTCATCACGACATACAGTGGCTGAGCACGGCCGAATATTGCATTATTGAATGCAATCCGAAGTTTTTGATCCATTTGGTGCCTCTCGATAACCAATTTACTCCAGAAGTTCTCATCGCCTTGCAGTTGCAACACCAAAATGAAGACAGACAACTGGTTCATTTATGGGAAGATGTATGGCTAGCTAAAAGACCACAGGTGCTCAACAGGATGAGGTCATTTTTAGGATTGAACCAAACTTTTCACGGACGGCAAATGAAGGTAAATACAGTCGACCTGAAAACAGCCCAGCATTTTTTAGATAAACACCATTTACAGGGTTTTATCAATGCTAAATTTCATTTCGGCCTTATTTATAAAGATGAACTATTAGCTGTGGCCAGCTTTAGCAATGCCCTAAAAATGAAGACAAAGGGAGCAGATTACCAATCGGCAGAGTTGGTGCGTTTTGCTTCTGCCGATGGCTTAACCATTGTTGGGGGCTTGAGCAAGCTGATCAAGCATTTTGTCAAACAAATCAGGTTGAACGATCTCATGACTTATGCAGACAGAGACTGGTCGCTAGGCAAGGGTTATGATAAATTGGGCTTTAGCTGTGCTGCCGAAACTGAACCTGCTTATCTATATGTAAATCGAGAAAGCCTAGTCAGGTATTTTCCGCACCGATTGCCCAAAAAAATATATTTGGATTTTGAGGCTCAAAATGAGTTAAATTTGGATGATTTTTTAGCCTCAAACGGCTATGTGAAACTATTCAATACCGGCAACCTCAAATATTACCTATACCTCTAAATGCTTCCCCATCCATTATTGATCGTTCTTGGCCCAACCGCTTCGGGAAAAACGAAATTGGCCGTGGCTTTGGCCGATAAGCTGAATGGCGAAATTATCAGTGCAGATAGTAGGCAGGTCTTTAGGGGCATGGATATAGGTACGGGTAAAGACTTGGACGAGTATCAGGTTAAGGGAAAAAGTATTCCTTATCACTTAATCAACATCAAGGACGCGGGAGAAAAATACCAAGTGAATGCCTTTAAGGAAGATTTTTATCAGGTATTTGAAGAAATTAACCAACGGGGCAAATTGCCCATTTTATGTGGGGGTACGGGAATGTACATCCATAGCCTGTTGCAAAACCATGAGTTAACAGCCATCCCGGTTAATGAGGAACTGCGTATCCAATTACAGGAATATGCTAAAGAAGAGCTGCAGAAAAGAATAAAAGCCTATCCAGAAGCTTTAAGGGCACAGGTAGATTATTCATCGGCCAAAAGATTGATCAGAGCCATTGAAATTGCCGAATATTTAACAGACAATCCATTGCCACAGGTAAGCAGACCAGCAATCAATCCATTGGTAGTCGGTTTAGAAAGCGAAGTAGAAATCCGCAGGAAAAGAATTCTCGATCGTTTACAGCTCAGGTTAGACAATGGACTGATTGAAGAAGTAGAAGCCTTGATGAACAGTGGCGTACCTGCAGAGATGCTCGTTTTTTATGGTCTCGAATATAAGTTTGTGGTTTCTTATTTAAGTGGCGAGCTTAACTTGGCTACACTAAAAGAAAGGCTGGGTACTGCAATTTGCCAGTTTGCCAAAAGGCAAATGACTTTCTTTAGGAAGATGGAAAAAGACGGGGTAGTAATCCATTGGTTTAATGCCGAACAGGGAACCGATTTGCTCCAAGCAGAAGTTGTGGATTTATTTCTGAAGTTTAAATTAAAATAATCGCATATTCGCTCCATGAACAAAAAAATGCGGCCGCTGATCAAATGGACGGGAGGGAAGTACAAGGAATTCGCCTTGTTTGCTCACCATATTCCTACATTTGAACGGTATATAGAACCGTTTTTTGGAGGCGGGGGTGTCTTTTTCGCCCTGCAGCCACAAGTTCAGTCTTTGATTAACGATAAGAGCAAAGACCTCATCAATTTCTATAGGCAGCTGGGACAGGAAGCTTTTCAAACCGAACTGCTCAAATATGCCCAAGCTTGGGAAATGTTAGGTGAACTGAGCAAACAGCTGTGGGCCAAATGTGCGGAAGCGTTTACTGCATTTATCTATTCGGATGCCGACATCAGCATATTTATCGAATTGCTTACGAACAATCTGGCTTTATCACTCAAAAAGCATCCTTTGTTCAACGATGCTGCTTTTTTAAAAGAACCAACAATATTCCATCAAGCACTATTGACAAGCCTAGCCGATAAGGCTAAACGCATCAAACGGATAGCACAAAGAGAGCAACGCCGGTTTAATGAAAAAGAATTATCCATTCATTTTGAAACTGGTTTGAGAAGCGGTACCTATTTGTTTTTTAGAGGAATTTTAAACCAATATTACAAGCAAACTTTAAGTTTATCTGCGCCTAAAGCTGTAGCCAATTGGTATTTTGTACGCGAGTTTTGCTATGGTTCTATGTTCAGGTTCAATGCCAAGGGAGAGTTTAATATTCCTTATGGTGGCATTGCCTATAACAAAAAGAATCTGCAACAAAAGATCCAGCATATGTTTAGCGGTGAAATTAAGCAGTTGTTTGAGCATACTGAATTGGCGAATGAAGATTTTGGGGTCTTTTTGGGCAGGATAGATTTGAAGCCTACTGATTTTATTTTTCTGGATCCTCCATATGACAGCGAATTCTCCGAATACGACCAGAATGCCTTTACGAGACAGGACCAGCAGCGCTTGGCCGATTTGCTGTTGCAATGTCCGGCTAAATGGATGGTGGTAATTAAGGAAACGGATTTCGTTCATGAAATCTATAACCACCCTCAGGTGAAAAAGGCCATTTTTAATAAAAGCTACACCTATAATGTGAGAGGCAGAAACAAAAGAGCCGTAACGCATTTGATCCTTACCAATTACTAGAATTTTCTGTTCACTAAATTAACCACTGATGAAGCAAGACAGTGGTAATATCCATCAGCAATTATACGAAAACAAAGAAAATGTATAATTTACATCAAGTTAACAAAGCGTTTTTTGATGGATATTCCTGTTTTGTTTTGGAAAAATGGATGTGTTGTGGTTTAGCTTATTTTGTTAATTTTCAATTGATTAGGTTGTGATTGCCTTCAATGAAAAGCCTTAATATAGCTCAAATCTCTATCCAAATGCACATTATGGGAACAAAGCGGCTGGTTGAATGTTAATATGTTATTAACTAATCGAAATTTGGTTTTGTCTTGTGGCATGTAATTTGTTTAAATTTGGATAAGTGGTTAATAAAGACCATTTAACAACAACAAAACTTAACCAAAGTACTTATTAACAATGAAAAATTCTACAAAATTTTTAGCTTCTGCAGTAGCTGCACTGGCTTTATTCTTCACTACGACTAGCGTTCAAGCACAAGCGCCTAAATTCGGCATCGGCTTAAACGTTGGTATTCCGACTACAACTGGTTATAGCTTTGCTATTGGTGGCGATTTGCGTTATCAATTTGACATCGACAAACAATTATCAGTTCCAATTACTGCAGGTTACACCAGCTTTTCTTTAAAAGACACTTATGGTGGTGGCAGCTTCGGATTGATCCCAGTTAAAGCTGGTCTTAAATATTTCTTCAACGATACTGGTGCTGGTGCTTATGGCTTAGCTGAGGCAGGTGCTGCTTTTAGCACTGAATCAGGCGGTGGTACTGCATTTGTTTATTCTCCTGCTGTTGGTTATGCCTGGAGCAATGGTTTAGACTTGGCTGCCAAATACGAAGGTTATTCAGACAATGGAAGCATTGGCTACGTAGGTTTACGATTGGCTTATGGCTTCAAATTGTAGTAAGCAGTAATTTAAAAAACTGGCCCTCGACAATTAATTTGTCGAGGGCTTTTTTGTTTAATGGAATTTTGAAGTCGAGGCTTTATCGAAAAATACCGGAAAACCATTATTTGAGGAACAACACCCATTTCATAGCTTTGGCCATCATCTATCTATTATGAAAAACAAGATCACCATTATCGTGGCATTTGTTTTATGTTGGCAAACAAATGTAAGAGCGCAACAGCAACAATTAAGCATAGGCATAAACGCGGGAAGTGGAATAGGTACTGGATACAGTGCTGTTTTATCTCCTGATGTACGTTATCAATTTCAACTCAATAATCGAGTTGCTATACTCGCAACGGTAGGATATATTAAGTTTAAACCAGGTTTCGTGAATCATGAAAGAGGTTTTTCAAGCTATGAACTCATCCCCGTTAAAGCTGGAGCTAAATACTTTTTTAACAACGCTGGTGCTGGTATATATGGATTGGTAGAAGCCGGAGCTGCGTTTAGTACAGGAATAAAACCCACCATCATGTTTGATGATGCGCCTAAAACCAAAGCTGTTGTTTTCGTGTTTGCTCCAGCCGTGGGTTATGCTTGGCGCAATCGCTTAGATTTAGCCCTTAAATACGAAGGTTATGCCAAAGATGTAGAACTTGGGTATTTAGGCGTACGCTTAGCCTATGGGATTAAATTGTAGTTGCAGAATCTGTTTACCAACGGCTTAAGTTGCCATGGGCCTTATTTATTTGTAATTATTGGCAATTCATTCGGACTGCCTAAAACCGCCTGTTGTTTTTCTACGTAAATAGTTAAAATCAACTATTCGATCAACCTTAAAGAAAACGACATGAAAACAATTACAAAACTATTTGTACTCACGGCAATGGCTTTATTTGCATCCGCAACTCAATTAAAAGCCCAAGAAACTACCACAACAAGCAATGGCATGGCCTTTAAAGTAGGTGTTGGCGCATTTGGTGGTCTATTTCCAGACAAATCTGAAATGGATTATGGATTTGGTGGAAATTTGCGCTTACAATATGATTTAAGCAAGAACGTGGCGCTAACGGCTTCAGGTGGCTATACCAAACTCAAATGGAAAAACAGTCCGTTAGATTTTTCTTTTATACCGGTAATGGGTGGCGTTAAGGTATTTGCTATCGAAAGGATGTATTTAAGCACTGCGCTTGGTACAGGCTTGGCCATTAAAGATGGCGCAACAATGAACTTTATTTATAGCGGAGGCCTAGGTTATGAGTTTGGCAAAGGCTTCGATATCGGCCTGAGGTATGAAGGCTATGTAAACGATAGCTCTTCAGAGCTGTACTTTATGAAAACCGGCCAATACACCTTAAATTTAGGCTATAATTTCAAATTGTAACCGCTTTCTAATTCCAATTTAATCATAATCTAATTTAAAAGTCAAGCCTTCAAAATTTTGAAGGCTTTTTTGTTATTTTAAAATTATAAATGCTATTTTGAGCAAAAAACAAAATCTATACGATTACGCTTTCATTTTAGACAAAACAAGCGTAAAAGTTAACCAAATAGAAACACACCAGAATGAAAAATTATTTCGGGATTGCGGCCTTGGTAGTATTGGCGGCCTGTAATACTAATTCCAATCAATCAACCACTACAAAAGATAGTACCGCAAAAACAGCGCCTGCTGCTACTGTGGCTACCATCAGTTTTAAGGAGCCTAAACTCCAAGACATCTACAATGATTACATTGTTTTGAAAGATGCACTGGTTGCTACTAAGATGCCAGAGGCCAAAACTGCGGCACAAAAACTGGCGGGTTCGTTGAAAGCCTTTACTGGTTGCGAAAATACAGCCGTAACCGCTCAAAAAATAGAAAATGCCAAAGATATTGTAAGTCAACGCAAAGAATTTACAGCCTTGAGCTCAGATGTAATTGCCTTGTTTAAGCATGCAGAATTGGCTAAGGGAACTATTTTTGTGCAGCATTGTCCGATGGCCAACAAAGGCGATGGCGGCGATTGGCTTTCTTCAGAAAAGAAAATCCAAAATCCATACTATGGAAGCGAAATGATGGAGTGCGGCGCTGTTACCGAAGAAATCAAAGCGAAATAATTCCATTGTAAAAGCCTTGGGTTTTGGCCTATATTTAACAATAACTTAACAGTTTTGTTAGGTTCAAAACCCTCAATTTAAATTCAGATTAACTATTTTTGTTATTTATAAATTATAAGATATATGTCAGCTATTGCAGAAATTAAGATAGACGGTAAGACCTACGAATTTCCGGTTATTACTGGAACCGAGGGTGAGAAGGCCATCGATATTTCAAAATTAAGAGATCTTACAGGTCACATTACTTTAGATTTAGGTTATAAGAACACAGGTTCTACCAAAAGTGCCATCACTTTTTTAGATGGTGAAGAGGGTATTTTAAAATATCGCGGTTACCCGATTGAGCAATTGGCAGAGAAATCTACTTTTCTTGAAGTAGCTTACCTGTTGATTTATGGTGTCTTGCCTAAACAAGAAGAGCTTGACGATTTCCAAAAACAGATCAGCAGACATACTTTGATCCATGAGGATATGAAGAAATTTTTAGATGGCTATCCGTCTAAATCGCATCCTATGGCTCAGTTGGCATCATTGGTATGTTCATTGTCTACATTCTATCCAGAGTCGCTTAATGCCAACTCTTCAAAAGAGGAAATGAACCTGACCATGATTAAATTGTTGGCTAAATTTCCAACCATTGTATCTTTTATTTATAAAAAATCATTGGGCCATCCACTAATCTACCCTAAAAACAAGTTCGATTATGTAACCAACTTCCTACACATGATTTTTGGTCAGCGCACCGAAGATGTAGAAATCGATCCTGTTGTAGTAAGTGCGATGAACACCTTATTGATTTTGCACGCAGACCACGAACAAAACTGTTCGGCTTCCACGGTAAGAATGGTAGGTTCGTCTGACTGTAACCTTTACGCTTCTATATCAGCTGGTATTTCGGCACTTTGGGGACCATTGCATGGCGGTGCGAACCAGGCGGTAATCGAAATGTTGGAGCTGATTAAAGAAGATGGTGGCGATACCGAAAAATGGATCAACAAAGCAAAAGATAAAAACGACTCTTTCCGTATGATGGGCTTCGGTCACCGCGTTTACAAAAACTTTGACCCAAGAGCTAAAATCATTAAAAAAGCTTGTGATGATATTTTGGAAAAATTGGGCATCGACGATCCTGTATTAGAAATAGCCAAAAAATTGGAAGAAGCAGCCTTGAGCGATCCATATTTCATCGATCGTAAATTATATCCAAACGTAGATTTCTATTCAGGCATTATTTATAGAGCCTTAGGCTTCCCAACCGATATGTTTACCGTATTGTTTGCTTTGGGCCGCTTACCGGGATGGATTGCACAATGGAAAGAAATGCACGAAAACAAAGAGCCAATCGGCCGCCCTCGTCAGGTATATGTGGGCGATGTGAATATGGATTTCGTAGCCATAGACAAGAGATAAGCTAAGCAACTAAATATAGAAAAGTCCCGATAGTTTATATCGGGACTTTTTATTTACAATGGTTTTTCTATAGCTTAAACGGCCATATAGAATATAATATTGATGACAATCATCTCGCTGATCTTGAAGGCAATGCCATAAAGTACAAAGATCCAGATCATGCGCCAAATGGTGGTAGAACGTTTACGTTGATAAAATAATTTCAGAGCCTTGTACATATACCATAATATGGCGATCAACATGCCCAAGTTGATGATGCTGCTGACTATTGAATCTTGGCCGAAGATATGCTTGGTAAACGTTTGGGTCACGATAGAAATCAAAAAGAAAGCAGTCATTCCATGGATGGTAAAGATGAGATGATCCATGTAATAAATGTGGTTCTTCCTGAAGTTGAGCATAATAAAAAAGGCCATCAAAGGCATGAGCAAGAAATACTGCTTTGGTCTGTTGTGCTCTAATTGTTCTGTAATGAGCTCAGAGTTTTCGCCAATTCCTATGCTTCTCTTTTTGATAAACTTTTCAAACCAATTATCGCGCTTGAGCAGGGGCAGTTTTTCTTGCCTCGCCAAATAAGCCTCGTAGGTACTATCGTTCCTCAATTCGTGTATAGCGCTTAGCTTATCGATTACCTTGTTCAGCGAATCGGATGGATGAGCTTTATATTGCGTCTGAAGCGATTTCAATAGGCTATCTTGAGTTTTAAAGCTAGATTCCCTAAAATGTTCCCTATCTACACTTACCTTGATAGCCGTATTGGTTTTATTGAGGATCGTTTCGTTTTTGATCCCTGCTTCTTTCAATACATTGGTAATGCTGTCGGCAGTTGCTTCCTTTGTTTTAATCTCTTGTTCAGTTTGTGCAGTCTTTTCTTCGTCTTTGTCTTTTTGATGCTTTTTGGGTGCAGAAACTACCAAGAAATAAACAATAGACACAAAAATGTACATGTTTACCGGATTGATGTAACGAGCTCTTTTGCCTGCTATATAATCGAGGGTTACTTGCCCTGGCTTTGTAATAAGCGGCTTAAGCGTTTTAAAAAACTTATTGTCGAAATGAAAATAATGCGCTATGCTATGGGTAATAAACTGCCAAATATTTTCCTTAAGCTCTAAGTTCGGCTGTCCGCATCTGCTGCAGTAATGCTCTTCCACATGGGCGCCACAATTTAAACAGTTATGGTCTTTTCTATATTTTCCGGCTGACATTCAGGTAATGTTAATAGTTTGAAAAATTAAGCCATTGCAAAGCTAAAGGCAATAATAATCAAGAAGCAAATGGTAAACACAAAAGTATAACAGAAAGTTAAGAAGCCAATCTTAAGTAGAGTGATCCATCTGGTACTGTTATAAAAAGTTCTTAATGATCGGTAAACGTACCAAATGATATAAACTGTACAGAAGAACTCAAGCCAACCACTGATATCGATCACCAGTCCAAAAAGCCATTTGAAAAACATAGTGATCAAGACGCTTAAGAAAATGGCAGAATGCAAGTGGAAAGAATAGATCAAATGCTCATAATAGAATTTGTTCTTGTTGATGTAAACCAATTTGAGGATCAGCGCAAATAGGGGAAGGAGCAAGAACATCATTTTTGGGATGTTGTGCATCAGATCCTCTGTGAATTTCTTCTGTGGATCTTCATATTGGTTCAGTTCCAAGGTTCTCTTCACAAAATAATGCTTGATAAACCCGTCTCTTTTTTGTTTAGGCAATGCCTCTTGTCGCTTTTCGTATTGGGTTACGGTACTATCTTTGCCTGCCAGTTTGGAAAAGCCCCATTTTACGTTCTTTTTGCCATCGTCGAGATCAATGTCTTCGTTGTCTGTTGTATCGGCTTCAATGTTTCTCTTGGCTTCTTTAATCGCACTATCCCTCAAGCCCCCCTTAAGCGGGATATATTTCATTGCATTTTCAACTTCCTTTAAACTGGCCTTTTTAATGCTGTCTTTTTGGTTGAGGTTATACGCAACAGGCTCTTCTTTTTTGGCATTGGTTTCTTTTTTTTCTGCTTCCTTACCACCTAAAATAAACAGGAAGAAAACAATGCTCACAAAAATATATAAACGGATAGGATGGATGAAAGAAACCCTTTTTCCGGCTACATACTCTTTGGTGAGCTGCCCGGGTTTGAGCAGGAGCGGTTTTAAGGTTTTAAAAAACTTATGCTCGAAATGAAAATAATCGGCTATGGCATGAGATACCATATGAAAGGCATCTTCTTTTACTACAATGTTTTCTTGGCCACAATGCGGACAGAAGTGTTCTTCTACAACATGACCACAATTTAAACAGTCTTTTTCTTTTCTAAGTTTAGCGGATGACATCTGGTTACGGGAGAAATTAATGAGTAATGGCTTCGATTACTTTGGCTTCGGCTTGACTATGTTTATGTTTAAAGAAGATGACAAACAGCACGGTAATAACTAAGGCATAAATGGTAAACGAAAGCCAGATGTTATGCCAGTCTTTTACATCTATCGCCCTGCTAAGGTTGCCATTTTCCAATACATTAATGCCTTGGTCGCTCAAAAATTTAAGCAGGTGCGAATCTTTGACATCAGAGCCTACTAAGTTGGCTAAGGGCTGCACATTGGTAAAGGTATCAGTAAAATATTTTTGGATCATCCAGCCCGAAACCAAACTGCCTAATATGGCACCAAATCCGTTGGTCATCATCATGAACAAACCTTGCGCAGACGAACGCGTTTTGGCCGTGGTAGAGCTTTCAACAAATAAGGAGCCTGAAATATTAAAGAAGTCGAAGGCCATACCATATACAATGCACGACATGATGATCATCCAAAGTCCGCCGGTTGGGTTACCGTAGGCAAACAGGCCAAACCTGAACACCCAAGCCACCATAGAAATAACCATTACCTTTTTTATGCCATAACGTTTTAAAAAGAATGGAATAGCCAAAATAAACAGGGTTTCAGAAATCTGTGATATCGATAAAATGATAGTCGAATACTTAATTACAAAAGATTCGGCATAGGAAGGAAACATCTTAAATTCGTCCAAAAACACATCTCCATACGCATTGGTTAGCTGCAATGCGCCACCCAAGAACATGGAAAAGATAAAGAAAACGGCCATTTTGTAAGTTCCAAACAGCTTAAAGGCTTCGAGCCCCATTTTTTGTACAAAAGACTTTTTCTCGCTGATATTTGATGGAGGACATTTTGGCAAAGAAAAAGAATAAAAACCCAATGCCAATGCACTGATGCCGGCAATGTAAAACTGGTATGCACTGGCCTTGTTTCCTGTTAAATTGGTAATCCACATGGCCACAATAAAGCCAATGGTGCCCCAAACGCGGATAGGAGGAAAGTCTTTTACTACATCGAGGTTGCTCGATTTTAAGGTGGTGTACGAAATAGAATTACTTAATGCGATGGTTGGCATGTAAAAGCACATGGCTAACAACATGATCCAAAAGAAAGTATGTGGATTATCTACCTGTGGCAGGTAGAACATGGCTCCAGCATATAGAATATGTAACAGGGCATAAAGTTTCTCGGCGTTGAGCCATTTATCGGCGATAATGCCTGTTAAGGTTGGCATAAACAACGACGAAATGCCCATGGTAGAAAAGATGATCCCAAAATCGGCACCTGCCCATTGCTTAGTGCCAAACCAATAATTTGCGATAGTCATGAGCCAGGCCGCCCACACAAAAAATTGGAAAAAACTCATTATTGTCAAACGAATTTTAATATTCATAAATGAAGTTTAGTTGCTTAGTTTTAAATTAGCTGTAAGTTATAATTATTTTAAAACATTAACTACAATGCAGCTAAAATTTGTCGAAATAGAGAAGTTGCGCTAGTTAAAATAGATGGATTGATAACTGAATAATATAAAATTTTGTGAACTTGATTTGAATGCTACATTTTAACAGGCTTAACCTCATAGCCCAAGTTGCGTAATTGCTCAATGAGACCGTTTTTTTGTATCAAATGTCTAAAGCCAACGGCAATAAAGCATGGATCTTTGGCTAAAAAATCTGGTATGGCCTTCATCCAGTTGTTATTTCTTCCTGTTACAAAGAAGTCATTCGACTTTGAAGCTTCGTTAAACTGGTAATCGATATCAAACTTTTTATAATCGAACAGTACTTTTGATATATCGGTCTTTGTATTACTTTCGGTTATATAATCCATTAAATTTAAAATCATCTTCAAGCTGTTGCTATCAGCAAAAGCAACATCTGTTTTCGAAGTTCCGTTAATAATACCAATTTGATCCTTCTCTAAACCTATCACCTTCAGCTTGTTTTTTAGGCCGATGTTAATGATCCTGGTATCCATCAATTCAAAAGATTTTCTGTTTAGGGTATCACAAATTCCCTGGATATAGTTTCGCAGCAATATCAGCGTTAATAATTGAGGAGATGATTTATACATTTCTTCGTCGCCATACATGCTTTTTGTGTAGGCTGCAAATTTTTCCTTTTGTGTGGCATTAAGCAAAGAATCCCATTTGGCTTTGGTCCAACTCGACATTTGGGCTTTGGCTTTTTCGGCTTGTATTTTTGAGCTATCCGCGTCTGGCGAATCATAAGCTTCTACCAATAAGATTTTGCTTTGCTTCAAATATTGGTTTGCAACTTTAATCGAATCGAAAAAATCAGGATTAACCTCATGAAAAGTTCCAAATAAGTATGATTTATGGCTGGAACCATTTTTAGAGATTTCCCATAATAAGGTATGTGGCTTATTTTGCGAGAAGGATTGGAATGAAAAAGAAAAAAGAATTAATGCAACGACAACAACAATATTTTTCATCTGATACAGCTTAAGAGCCGGTATTTCTTTTGTTGATCTCGTCTCTAATGCGGGCCGCTTTTTCATAAGCCTCTTCGGCCAATGCCTCTTCCAGCTTTTGCTGCAATTCTTCCAAGCTCAGCGAGTGGTAGCTGCCTGCATTTGGAATTGACGTAGGCACATCTTCAGAGCTGTGCTCTTTGGCAATAGAATCCATGTTTTCGAGGAAAAGAAAATCATTGCCTTCAATTACAATCCCTGCCGAAGACAGAATGAATTCGTAGGTATAAATAACGGCGTTGAACCTTACTGCAAGGGCAATGGCGTCAGAAGTACGCGCATCTATTTCTTGAGTGGTGGTGCCATCTGTACAGATCAGTTTGGCAAAGAAAACACCATCAACCAGGTTGTAAATGATGATTTCTGTAATTTCTACTTGGTAAGCCTGGGCAAAAGACTTGAACAAATCATGCGTCAATGGGCGGGTAGGGGTCATCTTCTCGATTTCGATGGCAATTGCCTGTGCCTCGAATGCACCGATAATAATGGGTAATCGCCTACGTCCATTTACTTCGCCAAGCACTAATGCATAAGCCCCAGATTGGGTTTGGCTATAAGACAAGCCAACAATATCAAGTTTAACTTTTTTCATATGTAAACAAACCTAACAGCCCTTTTGATCAGGCCATTAGGTTCTTTATTTAATATTATCCTTTATGGGCTTTAAGTGCGGCAATAATTTTTGGTACTACTTCAAAGGCATCGCCAACAATACCATAATCGGCTACCTTAAAGAACGGTGCTTCTGGATCTTTATTGATCACAACAATTACCTTTGACGAGCTTACGCCTGCCAAGTGCTGGATAGCCCCAGAAATACCAATGGCAATATATAAATTAGGGCTGATGGCAATACCGGTTTGGCCTACGTGCTCAGAATGTGGTCTCCAATCGGCATCAGAAACTGGTTTAGAACAAGCTGTAGCCGCACCCAATAGGTCAGCCAGCTCTTCGATCATTCCCCAGTTTTCAGGACCTTTTAAGCCCCTGCCGCCAGATACTACCAATTCGGCATCTGGTAACGATACTTTATCTGTAGCTCTTACAATTTCCTTAACAATTGCAGTAAGGTCTGTTGCTTTGATTTCTGGACTAAATGCCTCGATCGCTGCATCAACAGGGTTTTCTTTTACACCAAAGGCATTTGGATTTAAAGCAATCACCTTATTGGCCGAAGTTAAAGTAGTAATAGCAAAAGCCTTTCCTGAGAAAGCTGTTTTTTTAACCGAAAAGCCACCATCAAAATTTGGCAGTTCTACAGCACCATCGATTAATCCAGCTTTCAATTTTACTGCAATTCGAGGAGCTAAGCCTTTGCCAGAAAATGAATTAGACAATACAACAATGTCTGCACCTTCTTTTTTGGCAGCTTCGGCAATTACCGAACCATAGGCCTGGTTTACAAAGTTCTTCAATTGGTCGGCCGCCACATTCAAAACTTTAGCTGCGCCGTATTTGCCAAGCTCTTTAAGCTCGCTTTCAGCTACATTGCCAATGGAGATGGCAGTTAAGCTGGTATTTTGTTGGGCTGCAATGGCCTTTGCATAAGAAACAGCTTCGTAAACTGATTTTTTGAATTTGCCATCGGCCTGTTCTACATATACTAATACTGACATATGATATAGGTGAAATCTCTGGTGAGATTAATTTTAAGTTTTATAATTCGATTAATTGAGCGTGGCTTAGATTACTTTAGCTTCGGTATGCAATAAAGAAATCAACTCTTCGGCACTTTCGGCAGGGATGAGTTTTACGGCGCCGCGAGGGGCAGGCGTTTCAAACTTGCTTACCTTGCCCAGCTCTTCAATTGCAGTAGCTTCAACTACCTGCAATGGTTTGGTCCTGGCCGACATGATACCTCTCATATTAGGGATTTTGGCTTCGGCAGTACCTTCTGCGCAACTGGCTACAAATTTGCCATTTACAGTAAGCACTTCTTTTCCGCCTTCAATCTCGCGCTCGATAGTTGCCGTGCTTCCATCATAATCTAGTTTTTTAATGATAGAAATAGAAGGGATATCTAAAAACTCGCCGATCATGGCCGCTACTTGAGAACCATTGTAATCGATAGACTCTCTTCCGCACAAAATCATATCAAATTCGTTGTTCTTGGCATATTCGGCAATTTGGAAAGCCGTAAAGTAAGCATCTCTTGGGGCTGCATTTACCCTAACGGCATCATCTGCACCAATAGCCAGTGCCTTTCTGATGGTTGGTTCAGTTGTGCTCTCGCCCACATTGATTACCGTTACCGTACCTTTTCCACCTTCACAAAGCTCAATTGCTCTCGAAAGCGCAATCTCATCGTAAGGATTTACGATAAACTGTACGCCTGCAGTATTGAATTGTGTATTATCGTTGGTAAAAGTTATTTTTGTAGTGGTGTCGGGCACGTTACTGATACAAACTAATATTTTCATACGTTTACATTTGTTTTAAAGGTAATGAACCTCTATTTAGCCGAATTTTTACAATTAACTAAGTATAGATTCTTTAAATTGTCTTTTTGCAAATCTAATTAAAAAAGCAGGGATTTAAAATGCAAAACGCGCGTTTGACCAAGTTATTAGAATTTTTAGAGCAGGAACCCAACGACAGCTTTATATTATATGCATTGGCCACGGAGTATAACTCACAAAATGACACAGAAAATGCTTTTTTCTATTATCTGAAGCTGATAAACGAGCACCCAACTTATGTGGGTACCTATTATCACTTGGGCAAGCTATACGAAAAAGAGGGACAAAAGGATAAGGCGATTGAAATCTACCAGCAGGGCATGCAAACGGCAAGAAGCAAACGCGATATGCATGCGCTTTCTGAGTTGCAGGGGGCTTATAACAGTGCCGCAGGCCTCGACTATGAAGACGACTAACTAAACATACATTGGCAAAAAGGCAACTTTTATTCTTAAGAAATGTAGTTATTTTTACACTCACCGCTTTTGGTGGTGCACAGGCGCACATTTCTCTTTTGTTACGCTATTTTGTCAAAAACAACCAATTTGTTACCGAGGAAGAGCTTTTAGAACTCAACGCTTTGGCTCAGGTACTACCAGGGCCGGCTTCTACACAGACTTTGGTAGGGATAGCCTATAAAGTTGGCGGCCTCAAGTTGGCTATTATTACCTTCCTGATCTGGATTTTGCCCTCTGCCGCGATCATGACCCTAGCCGCCATCAGCTATGGTTTTTTAGACCAGAAGCAAAAATTTATAGAGATACTCAAATACATTCATCCCATAGCTTTGGGAATTGTAGCCTATGGCGCTTTCAACTTGGCCAAAAAAGTATTGACCACAGAACTTACCGTCTTCCTGGCCTTTTCTGCCGTAGTGGCCACTTTGGTGCTGAGGAATGCCTATGTATTCCCAATTGCCATTTTGATAGGCGGGATGGTTTCATCGGCCATTGGTACGCCAACCGAAGAAACACAGATTCGGGTTCGATTATTGTCAAACATCAATCCGCGTAAGCTGACCTATTTTATTGGTTTTATGGTGTTTATGGCTTTGTTGGGCGCGATTATTAACCGAACTTCTCCATTCAGTTTACCCATCAGGTTATTTGAGAACTTTTACCGTAACGGTATTTTCGTGTTTGGTGGTGGCCAGGTTTTGGTACCCTTGATGTTTACCGAGTTTGTGCAGGCCAAACATTACCTCTTGCAGTCTGATTTCATCTCAGGCTATGCCCTGCAACAGGTTTTACCGGGGCCAACGTTTTCCTTTACGAGCTATTTAGGTGCCTTGAGCATGAAGCATGGGCATTATGGCGTAGCTGGACAAGCCTTAGGCGGAGTTTTGGCAGTGTTGGGCATCAACTTGCCAGGATTGATCCTAGTCCTCTTTATCGTTCCGTTTTGGGATGATTTAAAGAAGATCGGTCGAATTAAGCATTCGCTTTCAGGGATTAATGCCGTAAGCGTGGGTTTTATTATTGCGGCCTTTATGTTGCTGGTTCAGCCAATCGGTTTTAGCGTATTGCCTATTTCTATTTTGATAGGCACCTTTTTGATCCTTAACTTCACTAAAATCAGTCCGCCAATTATTGTGTTAGTTGGAATTGTGCTGGGGTATTTTATTTAGCATACTTCTCTAAACGACTCGTCATGCTGGACTTGATCCAGCATCCATTTCGAGTGAGATCCCGGATCAAGTCCGGGATGACGTATCAAAGAAAAAATACTTACAAATTACAGAATTAGATTGTTTCGTTCCCCGCTATGTCGAATCAATTAGAAAGGAGGTTCATCATCGTGCATATCGTTCATGCTCGATGGCCTGATAATTACGTTCCCGGCTGGTTTATCAAAGTTTTGAGAAGGGGCCATGCTGTCAGAAGAAAAACTGTTTTGAGGTGCAAAATTATCTTCCAAATCGGCAAACTTAACGTACTTGCCGATAAAGCGAAGCGGTACGATACCGGTTTCACCATTCCTGTGTTTCGCAATGATTACCTCGCCCACACCAGCCTGCGATCTTCCGTTTTCATCCTCGGTAATACCGTAATATTCTGGTCTGTACAAGAAAAGCACCATATCGGCATCCTGCTCAATAGATCCAGATTCACGCAAATCGGATAACATTGGTCGTTTACCGTTTGGTCCGGGCCTGCTCTCAACCGCACGGCTCAACTGCGAAAGTGCCAACACCGGTACATCTAATTCTTTGGCTACCGATTTAAGTGCCCTCGAGATGCTACCAATTTCCTGCTCACGGTTACCGCCGCCACCTTCGCCTTTACCATGCATCAACTGTAAGTAATCGATGATGATCATTTGGATATCGTATTGCGATTTAAGCCTACGACATTTGGCACGGAATTCGAAAATATTTAGTGCTGGGGTATCGTCAATCAGGAGTGGGGCTTCACTTAAGCTGCCGATCTTGCTGTGCAATTGTTGCCATTCCCATTCAGCCAGGTTTCCTTTTCTGATTTTCTCTTGCTCTATTTCGGTTTCACCTGAAATCAGACGATTAACCAACTGTACCGACGACATCTCAAGCGAGAAAACAACTACCGGTCTTTTAAATTCTACGGAAGCATTACGGGCACAGGTTAGTACGAAGGCAGTTTTACCCATCGCTGGCCTCGCCGCAATAATTACCAAATCGGATTTTTGCCAGCCACCGGTAATCCTATCCAAATCGGTAAATCCAGAAGGTACACCAGTTAAGCCATCGGTTTTGGTACGAAGCTCTTCCAAAGTAGCCAAAGACTGCTTGATGATCTCGTCCATTTTTTGTGTATCCCTACGCAAGTTGTTTTGGGCAATATCAAAAAGACCTTTTTCGGCTTGGTCTAGCAAATCGAAGATATCGGTGGTGTCTTCGTAGGCATTGGTGATGATATCGGTAGAAATCCTGATCAGTTCGCGTTGAATGTATTTTTGAGAAATGATACGGGCATGGAACTCGATATTAGCCGAAGAAGCTACACGATTGGTTAAATTGGTGATGTAAAATGCGCCACCAACGATTTCTAAGGTTCCATTTTGGCGCATCTCTGTCGTAACCGTTAAAATATCAACTGGTTTCGATTTTTGGAAAAGCGTTTGAATGGCTTCAAATATCTTTTTATGTGCCTCATGATAAAACACTTCAGGTTTAAGGATGTCAATTACGGTGGAAAGTGCATCTTTTTCGAGCATTAGTGCCCCTAAAACAGCTTCCTCCAAATCGGTTGCCTGTGGCGGTATTTTGCCCATGCTGCTAACTGTACTGGTTAATCTGTTTTTTCTTGCCGAAGTTGAAAATTTCCCCTGACCTTGTGATTCGTTATCGAGACTCATAGCAACAAAAATAGTCAAAACTTTGCCTTTTTGTTTGTACAAGTTTTCAGTTGTTTGTTAACAAGTTGAAGCTAAATATGTTGATTTTTTTGCTTAAATTATTTTTGAACAATTTATTGTGGATAAGCCCGGCACTGATTCATTTATTTAACTTACTTTTGTGGCATATTAATCACTATGGACAATTTTAGAAGACCGCAAAGAGCAAAAGAGAACAACGAATTTGTATTTGGCATAAGAGCCGTTATCGAAGCCATTAAAGCTGGTAGGGATATTGAGACGATTTATGTACAAAGAAGCTTGAGCGGACCTCTATTTTTAGAATTGAAGTCGTTATTGATTAGTTCACTCATTCCCTTAAGCTCAGTTCCGATTGAGAAACTGAATAGGATGACCACTAAAAACCACCAGGGAGTGATTGCAGTGATTTCGCCAATTACCTACCAAAACATAGAAGACCTGATTCCTGCCATTTTTGAAAAAGGGGAAACCCCGTTGATTTTGGTTTTAGATAGCGTTACGGATGTGCGTAACATGGGTGCCATTGCACGTACGGCTGCCTGCGTAGGCGTTCATGCCATCGTGGTACCTTTAAAAAATGCCGCTCAGATTAATGCAGATGCCATTAAAACCTCGGCAGGAGCATTGTTCAGCATCCCGATCTGTAGGCATTCGAACCTTCATAAAACCTGTCTGTTTTTGCAAGAAAGTGGTCTGCAACTGGTAGCCTGCACAGAAAAAACCAGTGATTTGATTTATGTGCCCGATTATACCTTGCCAACCGCAATTATCATGGGTTCTGAAGATGAGGGTATTTCTAACGAGTTATTAAGGGTGGCTAATCATTTGGCTAAAATACCAATGGCGGGTAAAATCGAATCGTTAAATGTATCGGTGGCTGCTGGTGTGATTTTGTACGAAGCGATTAGGCAACGAAGCATTTAAGGGTGTAAGAGGTAAGATGGAAAAGGTAAGATGTGTAATCTATACTTCAGGTTGCTAGCTGTTCATTGGCTCATTAGTCATTAGTCATTGCCGAGTTGTTAACCGAGGATTGCTTTCCATTTTCCGTTTTACATCTTCCATTACTGAAATCCCGTCTTTTCTTTGTGGGTACTTTGTCCTTTTTGTAGTTAAGGTCCCTCTAACATCTTCCATTCCTAAATGTCCATCATCATCTCAATCATATGGTTGTTAAAGCCAAATTTTTTGTAGGCATTAATGGCGTTCTGATTTTCGGCATAAACATCTAGCTTAAGCTTAGAAATGCCTTTGCCTTTAGCCCAGCTTTTTAAATGGTTCAAAATCTGGCTGTTTAAGCCCTGGCCACGATGAGATTGGTCTACATACATAAAACCTAAATAGCCATACTTATCGGGCTGGTGTTGAGGCTTCGATTTTTCAATCCTGATGTAGCCACTGGCTACGGCAATATTGTTGAGGTAGCCGATTACCAAATGGCTGTTTTCACTCTCGATTAAGGTCTTTAGATCGTAATAATTTACTTTCTCAGGCCTGATGTTATTGGTAAATGGTCTTTCGGCAGTGATAACCTGTTGTTCAAACTTTTGTAAAGTTACCATATCTGCCAAGCTAGCAGGTTTAATGATCAAAGCGTTTTCCATTTTATAAAATTAATGTAAAATGTAATAGGGAAATGAAAAGGGAATCGTCATGCTCGACCGAGATCCAGCAGCTCACTCAAGATAGATCCCGGGTCAGGTACGGGATGGTGAACGGGCATATTTCTAAATAAACTTGTTGCCGAATTTAGCTTTCACGTCGGCAACGATATGTTTCACATTTTGTTCTTCAGAACGAGGGCAAATCAATAAGGTATTGTTTGATTCGACCACGATGTAATTGTGCAATCCCTGTAAAATCACCAATTTTTCATCGGGTACGTTTACCATGCAGTTTGACGAATCGAACATCATCACCTGCTTAGAAGGGATTACGGCATTGCCTACATAATCTTTTTCGGCCATTTCGTAAATAGAGGCCCAGGTACCCAAGTCAGACCAGCCAAAATCGGCAGGCAAAACATATACATTATCTGCCTTTTCCATAATGCCAAAATCGATCGAAATATTGGTACATTGCAGATAGGCATTCGCTATAAAAGTAATCTCGTTGGCCGTATTGTAAAAGGGAGTACCTTGTTTAAAGATATCATGCATATCAGGCAAGTGTTTTTCAAAAGCATGGCTAATGGCTTTGGCCGACCAAATGAAGATACCTGCATTCCACAAGAAATCGCCACTTTGGATAAACGATTGAGCGAGTTCTAAATTGGGCTTTTCTGTAAAGGTCTTTACCTTGTGGATGTTGGCATCGCTTGCTAATACCTCATCTACATATTGGATGTAACCATAACCTGTATCAGGCCTATTTGGTTTAATACCCAAGGTAATGAGGCATTTATTTTGGGCTGCAGCCTCCATCGACTCTTCAATCGCTCGTACAAACTCTTTCTGGTTGGCAATGGTATGGTCTGAAGGGGCTACCACGATTACCGCATCAGGATTAAGCTCGGCAATTTTCATCGAACCATAGGCGATACAGGGAGCGGTATTGCGCATGATAGGCTCTGCCAAGATCTGGTTATCGCTTAGGGTAGGAAGTTGTTCCTTGATAAGGTCTACATAAATCTCATTGGTTACAATGAAGATGTTCTCTGGAGGGCATATCTGCAAAAATCTATCGTATGTGCTCTGAATAAGTGTTTTTCCTACACCAAAAAAATCAATGAACTGTTTAGGGAATTCGGTTCTGCTCACCGGCCAAAAGCGACTGCCAACGCCACCAGCCATGATTAATGCGTAGTTATTTTTATTCATGTAGCTAAGATAGATTTTAATTAAATAATTCCTTCTTGCAAAAGGTCATGTAAATGTATCATTCCGTAATAGGTGTCATTTTCAGTCACTAACAATTGCGTAATGTTGTTTTTCTTGATCACTTCCAAGGCAAGCAGGGCTAATTCATTTTTGTCGATCTTTTTCGGATTCACGTTCATGAGGTCGGTTGCAGTGATTTCCGCAATATTTGTATGCTTTTCAAGCATTCTTCTAATATCGCCATCGGTAATCACGCCAAGTATGTTTTCATCGGCAATAACAACGACAGCTCCCAAACGGTTTTTGCTAATTTCAATAATGACATCTTTTACAGATGCAGTAGGGGCTATACTCGGTTTTTCGTTCTTTAGGGCTAAATCTCCAGCTTTTAAATATAATCGTTTGCCTAATGAGCCTCCAGGGTGGTAGCGCGCAAAATCTTCGGTGTTGAATTCCCTGGCTTCCAATAAGCAGATCGCCAAGGCATCGCCCATGGCTAATTGTGCAGTTGTACTGGTAGTTGGCGCCAAATTATGCGGACAAGCCTCTTTTTCTACGCTGGTATTGAGGATAAGGTCTGCCTGTTTGGCCAAATCAGAATCTACCGAACCCAACATACCGATCAGCACATTGCCAGATTGCTTTAAAAGTGGGGCCAATAACTTAATCTCTGGGGTATTGCCACTTTTGGAAAGGCACATCACGATATCGTCTTTTTGGATCATGCCCAGGTCGCCATGTACGGCATCAGCTGCATGCATGAAAATGGCTGGGGTACCTGTAGAATTAAAAGTTGCAACAATCTTTTGCGCAATAATGGCACTTTTGCCTATTCCTGTAACAATAACCCTTCCTTTGCTCTCTAAAATTAGCTCAACGATTTTTATAAAATCATCGTTAATATGTTGTAAAAGGTTTAAAATGGCATCTGATTCTAACTTAAGTGTTGAAACAGCTATTTCGATTATTGATTTTTTACTTTTCAAAGAGAATTTATTAGTATATTAATGCTTTCAATTACTGCAAAATTATGTTATTTTGAACAATAATAGCACAGAATATTTGACACAAAAAATGGACGTGAAAAAGTCGTTGTTTGATAACCTGCAAACTTTTTTCGGTTTCGACAATTTTAAGGGAGATCAGGAACCCATTATTACCAATATCTTAGAAGGGAATAATACATTTGTAATTATGCCTACAGGCGGTGGCAAGTCAATTTGCTATCAATTGCCTGCACTAATGAGCGAGGGCACTGCCATCGTTATTTCGCCCTTGATTGCCTTGATGAAAAACCAGGTTGACCAATTGAGGGCTTTTGGTGGTAGCGATAGTATTGCACATTTCTTAAACTCGTCGCTCAACAAAACAGAAATTACACAGGTAAAAAGCGATTTGTTGAATGGACAGACCAAATTACTATATGTAGCTCCAGAATCATTGGCCAAGCAAGAAAACGTTGAGTTTTTGCGTTTGCTGAAGATTTCTTTTGTGGCAGTAGACGAAGCACACTGTATTTCGGAGTGGGGCCATGATTTTAGGCCTGAATACCGTAAAATTAGGCAGGTGATTACTGGATTGGGAGAAGAAATCCCAATTATTGCCTTAACCGCTACGGCAACGCCGAAAGTACAGCAAGATATTATAAAAAACTTACAGATGACGGATGCGACCTTGTTCAAATCCTCATTTAATAGGCCTAACCTTTTTTACGAAATCCGCCCCAAGCGTGATGTAATCAAGGAAATGATCCGATACATTAAATACAATACCGGAAAATCAGGGATCATCTATTGCTTAAGCCGTAAAAAGGTTGAAGAAGTAGCAGAAAGCCTGAACCTTAACGGGATAAAGGCATTGCCTTACCACGCAGGTTTGGAGCCTAAAGTACGCGCAGAAACACAAGACAAGTTCTTGATGGAAGACGTAGAGGTGATTGTAGCTACCATCGCCTTTGGTATGGGCATCGATAAACCAGATGTACGTTTTGTGATCCACCACGATATTCCGAAAAGCATGGAAGGCTATTACCAAGAAACAGGTAGAGCCGGCCGAGACGGAGGCGAAGGGGTGTGTATTGCTTTTTATGCGCAGAAAGACGTAGATAAACTGGCTAAGTTTATGAAAGACAAGCCGGTATCTGAACGCGAAATCGGTACACAGATTTTAAAGGAAGTAATTGATTATGCCGAATCTGGCGTTTGCCGCAGAAAACAGATCCTGCATTACTTTGGCGAAAACTTTAACGAAACCGGCTGTAACTGCATGTGCGACAATTGCAAAAAGCCAAAACAACAATTCGAAGCCGAAACACATCTGCTTACGTTGCTTAAACTGGTAGAAAGTACAGGCCAAAAGTTTGACGATACACACTTGCTCAACATCTTTATGGGCAATGAAACGGCCCAAACCATAGCTTACGAGCAAGGTAAACTGCCAGAATTCGGACAAGGCAAGGAAGATGGCGAGTTGTTATGGAAATCGCTGATCAGGCAAGCAGTACTCAATAATTTTGTAGCGAAGGATATCGACAACTATGGTTTGCTGCATTTGACCAAGATTGGCAAAGACTTTATAGAAAACCCCTATAGCCTCAAGTTCATTCTGAATGAGCAAATCGATAACGTGAGCGAGGAAGATGAAGAAGAGGTAAAACAGGGAACAGGTGCATTGGATACACAATTATTGCAGCTGTTAAAAGACCTGCGCAAGAAAATTGCCAAGCAGAAAAACGTCCCGCCGTTTGTGGTTTTTCAAGATCCGTCATTGGAAGAAATGTGTACGCATTATCCGATTGCGATGGATGAATTGAAACAGATTTCTGGTGTTGGAAATGGCAAGGCACTTAAATTTGGCAGTCCATTTATCGAACTGATCAAGAAATACGTAGAAGACAACGACATTGAAAGACCGATTGACCTGGTGATCAAAACCCAAGCCAACAAATCGGCCTTAAAAGTTTCGATCATTCAAAACATTGACCGCCAGATCGGTTTAGAGGATATCGCCCGTTCTAAAGGCTTAACTTATTTTGATGTGTTAAAAGAGGTAGAAGCCATTGTGAACTCTGGAACCAAACTAAATCTTTCCTATTTTGTTGATGAAGTAATTGACGAAGACAGGCAAGACGAAGTGTTTGATTACTTCCGCGCTGCCGATAACGATTCGATTGACGATGCCCTGAGCGATTTAGGCGAAAACGATTATACACGTGAAGAGATACAATTGATGCGTATCAAATTCATGTCTGAACTAGGAAACTAAAGAAAATGTAATAGGTGATAGGGAAAATGTAAGATGGATTAACCCATTCTTGCATTCCAGCTTTCATGTTCCATTTTCAATTTAACTAACAGGTGGTAGAAGGTAAACTGGAAGAGGATATATGATTGATCTTACATTTTCCATCTTACATCTTCCATCCCCATTTTACATCATACAAAATGTTGCAAATAGAAAAACTCAAACACCAAGATTCAAATAACTTTTTTTTAATGGCTGGCCCTTGTGCCATAGAAGGCGAGGATATTGCCCTTCGCATTGCAGAGAAGATCGTAAACCTAACCGATAAGCTGAATATTCCTTATATCTTTAAAGGATCGTATCGTAAGGCCAACAGGAGTAAAGGCAGTTCATTTACTGGAATTGGTGATGAAAAAGCACTTAAAATTCTGGAAAAAGTTGGCAAAACCTTCGATGTTCCTACTGTAACCGATATCCACGAAAGTGCTGAGGCCGCTATGGCTGCTGCTTATGTAGATGTATTGCAGATTCCCGCCTTTTTGTGCAGACAAACAGATTTGCTGATCGCTGCTGCTGAAACCGGCAAAGTGGTAAACGTAAAGAAAGGCCAGTTCCTTTCGGCAGGTTCCATGAAGTTTGCAGTAGAGAAAATCAATGATTCGGGCAATAACAGAGTGATTTTAACCGATCGTGGCAACACTTTTGGCTATCAAGACCTGATTGTAGATTATCGTGGCTTGCCAGAAATGCAAGGTTTTGGCGTACCAGTGGTGATGGATTGTACGCACTCCTTGCAACAGCCGAACCAAAGCAGCGGCGTAACCGGAGGAAAACCTGAACTGATTACCACCATTGCCAAAGCAGCTATTGCGGTAGGCGCAGATGGTTTGTTCATCGAAACCCACCCTGATCCGGCCAATGCCAAATCTGATGGCGCCAACATGCTCAACTTGGCTCTTTTAGAAGAATTGTTGGTTAAACTGATCAGAATTAGACAAGCTGTAATTTAAGGTGCTTGGAAACAGGGTCTTTTTAACTGCCGAATGGCGCAAGTTGGTATTGGCCAATTATGCGGTCGACAAAGAAATCCTGCTCCAGTATTTGCCTCCATTTACCGAATTAGACGATTGGCAGGGCAAATATTATGTAAGCTTGGTAGGTTTCATGTTTATCAACACCAAGCTTAGAGGCCTGAGCATTCCATTTCATGAGAATTTTGAAGAGATCAACCTTAGGTTTTATGTGAAATATAAGGATGGCGATTTGATCAAAAGGGGAGTGGTATTCGTCAAGGAGATTGTGCCAAAGCCTGCGCTGACTTTTGTTGCCAATACCATTTACAAAGAAAATTACCAGACCTTGCCCACCAAACACCTGTGGAAAATTGAACAAGATGAGCTTACGGTTGAATATGCATGGAAAAACAAGGTGTGGAATAGCTTTTCTGTACTCGCTTCATCGCAACCGCAAGCCATAGAAGCCGGGAGCAAAGAAGAATTCATTACCGAGCATTATTGGGGCTACACCAAATTGAAGCCTCAGGTGACCTCTGAATATGGCGTTGAACATCCCCGCTGGGAAGTTTACCCGCTCAAAAGTTACCATATTGATGTAGATTTTGCCGTCAATTACGGAGCTGATTTCTCTTTTCTGTCTCACACGCAGCCAGATTCTGTAATGCTGGCCGAAGGTTCCCCAATTAGGGTTCTCAAAGGCAAAAGGTTAACCTATTAACGAAACTTGTCATCCAGAGCGAAGTGAAAGATTTGGGAAGAGATTGTTTAAAATAGATTCCTCGTGCCTCGGAATGACAAGTAATTATTGAAATGACGAATATCAGATTCGATGGTAATCCCCACGCCAATCTTTAATGGCTTTTTTAATCTCGATAGTAGAAAGCTGTTCGTTTACCGCTCTATCAACCAAAGCAACCAATTCTTCATCACTGGCAAACCTTAGCGCCATAATTTGGCCCATCTGCAATGTAGTAGGAAGCATTTTGCCACTAAGGATATAATAACGTAGTCTTTCGTCAGCTCTTGCGGCGCGGTCTTGTGCGCGCAGTGCGAAGAACCTGGCAAAAAGTGTGGCCAAGCCAATCAGCATAAAAGCTAACACGATTAAACCATGGGTTAAATCTGGCGCTTCTACAAAAGCATAAATGGCAAACCCCAATCCGGTAAGGATTAGAGGGACAGTGAAGAAATGGTAGGGAGGAAAGAAGCGTCTGTGGTTGTTGAAGTTTTGTTCCATGGCTTATGCTTTGGTAATGGTAAACTCTGTTCTTCTGTTTTGTTGTCGGCCTTCTTCTGTAGTATTGTCAAATCGGGGTTTGGTTTCTCCATAACCCTTATAGCTTAGGCGTTTGGCCGAAATACCGCTTTTAACCAAGAAATCATACACGGCTTTTGCCCTGTTTTCAGCCAATTTTTGGTTCATTTTTTCATCGCCAACATTATCGGTATGTCCTTGTATTTCGATGGCTACGTTTTCATTGTTTTTGAGCAGCTCAATGAGCAGATTAAGCTCAACCATAGAAGCGGGTAGGAGCTCGTACTTATTGGTGTCGAAAAAGATGTTGTGCATGGTTACTTCGCCACCCACCTTGATCTTGTCCATTAATATTTCTACTTCGTAAGGCTTATTGGCATTGGACGGTTTGAGCTCAAAATGCTGCGAATAAAACAAATAGCCATTTGCTTCTACGTTAAAGGAATAATCGCTTCCGATAGGCATAACGGCTAAAAAATCACCGGTTTCGCTGGAAGTGAAATCGTTAAATACGGCATTGCTGGTTTTAAGATCGATGACCATTACATTGGCCTCGAGCAATTGCTTGGTTTCTTTGTCTTTTACAATTCCCTTAACATAGGTAACGGGCAGGGGTTTAGATTTTTCAGGGATTGAGAAATGATAAATATCCAAATCGCCAAAGCCACCATTCACCATATTTGATGAAAATAGGCCTTCAGTACCATCTGCAGTAACAATTAGGCCAATTTCCTCATTAAAAGTATTGATGGGGTAGCCCAAGTTGCTTGGTTTGGTAAATTCGCCACTGTCATTTAGCCTGCTGTAAAAAATGTCTTTATTGCCGAATCCTGGCCAGCCATCAGATGAAAAGTAGAGCGTTTTGCCATCGGCATGGATAAATGGTGTATTTTCATCATATGGGGTGTTGATGTTAGGTCCCAAATTTACTGGAGGCGTCCACTCGCCTTCGTCGGTTAAGTTGCTTTTCCAAATATCGTAGCTGCCGACGCCACCAGGCCTGTTGCTCACAAAATAAAGCGTGCTTCCGTCTGGACTAATGGAAGGTTGCGATTCCCAATACTCCGAATTAATTGTTTTGCCCAAATTAATGGCTTTGCCCCAGTCGTTTCCTTCTTTTCTCGAAACATAAATATCGCATCGGCCCATGCCATCAGGGCGATTGCAACCCGTAAAAAACAGGTATTTTCCATCTGGCGAAATAGATTGGGCGCCTTCGTTGTAATTGGGGGTGTTGATCTTATTGCTCAACGGCTGTGCTTTTTGCCATTCGTTGGCTTTTTTGTTCGATACGTAAAAATCCTCGTTACCTTCTACTACGCGAGTAAAGATAATCGTCTGTCCATCGGCAGTTAACGCCGGAAAATAGTCTCTGTTTGGACTGTTAATATAAAAACCCATGTTGATGGGCTCATATTTTTCTGGCGATTTAATGGCCACTATGGCAAAATCACAATCTAAAATATATTTCTTTGCTTTGTTGGGCAATTCTTGGTCGGTACCCGAATATTGTTGCCTAAAAAGCTCGAGGTGTTTTTTGGCATTGGCGTAGTCGCCTGTTAAAAGTTCGCTCTCCCCCAACACATAATAAATTCGGGCTTCTACGGTAGGCGCCGCATTTACCGCCTTAACATAGTTTTCTTTAGCTTTGACATGGTTTTTCATGCGCCGATACACATCGCCTAACTGGATATAGGCGAGCTGAAATTTGGGATCGGCTTTTACTGCTTCTTCCAAATACTTGATGCCTTCGTCATAGATATTCTGCCTCAGGTATTGTTGCGCATCTTCGAAACTGTTTTGGGCTTTTTTAACGACAGAATTTTGGGCATTTGTGCTCAAAGCCATTAAAAAGCATAAAAATAAGATCAAATATTTGTTCATTAGCCCATCACCATTTGGTAATAGACTAATGTAAATAAAATCTAGAATTAATTAAGGAATGTTGAGGAATTTGTGCGTTTGCAAGGAAATTTCCCACTTTGGATTGGCCATTACATAGTCAACTATCAATGGAGTCATTTCTTTGGCCTTTGACCATTCTGGTTGCAGGTAAAGTTTGCAACTTGGCGAAACGGTCGCCGCATATTTTTCTGCCCAATCGAAATCGCTTTTGTTAAATACGATTACTTTTAATTCGTTGGCAAAAGGAGTAATATCTGGCCTTGGGGCCTTAAACTTTTTGGGAGAAAGACAGATCCAGTCCCACGAACCCGAAAGCGGATAGGCGCCAGACGTTTCGATAAAGGTTAAGATGCCTTGTTCCTGTAGCTTTTTGGTGAGGTAATCTAAATTATAGATCAAAGGTTCGCCACCGGTAACCACTACGGCTTTGCCCGGATAGATAAGGGCCTTGGCTGCAATTTCATCTGCCGAAGTCAAGGCATGCAGTTCGGCATCCCAGCTTTCTTTCACATCGCACCAATGGCAACCTACGTCGCAACCCCCCAAACGGATAAAATAAGCCGCTTTTCCCGTGTTAAATCCCTCGCCCTGTATGGTATAGAACTCTTCCATTAATGGAAGCAATGTGCCGTCTTCTGGTATTTGATGTGCCATAAATTTCGGCAAATTTACTAAAATTATGTGCGTTATGCGAATATGTGTATCTTGCCAAAGCAATATTTAACGATCATGAAAATTAAACTCCTTTCTGTTTTAGCCGTATTATGTCTATTCTTAAGCTCTTGCTTTGAAATAGAGGAAACCTATAACCTTAATGCCGATGGTTCCTATACCGCGAATTATGGCCTTAACATGGGTCAATTGCTCAAAATGGTATCAGCCATGACACCCGATTCGGTAAAGCAAACAAAGGATTTCAAAACTGCCAAAGATACCTTGGTGAATTTGGGTACGATACCTGATAGCTTAAAGAAAAATTTTACCACAGAAGAATTGGCCTTAATGAAACAAAGCGATGTGCGCATGCAAATGAACATGGCTGAAGGTATTTTTAAGATTGATTTTTCAAACAAAGGGAAATCTACTGCCGAACTCGACTATTTTGTGCGAAACTTTGGCACTTTGTTAGAGAAAGGCAAAATAGGAAACATGATGAATCCCAAAGGAGTTCCTGCAGAAGCTGGCGGACAACCAGATGTGCCGTTTAAAAATAAGGAGTACGAATATGTCATTACGCCGAATACTTTTGGACGAATGATCAAACCTGAGGTTTATGCAGCCATTAGGGATAAGGACAAGCAGACTGTGGAAATGCTGAAAGGGATGAACATGAAAATGACCAGTACGGTTGTTATCAATCTTCCTCGCCCTGCCAAAAGCACAGGAAACCCAAATGCTACCTTATCAGCCGATAAAAAGCAGGTTACCCTAAAGCTGGATATGATAGAGGCAATGGATAAGCCAGAAATGCTAAATTTCAAAATAGAATATTAACATGGAATGGTTTAAGGTAGATTTTCAAATACCTGACCATGATCTGGTAGAGCAGATTAAAGTTAATGGTAAGAAGCTCTGCCTCATTAAACATGAAGAAAAAATCTATGTGATTCAGAACACCTGCCCACATGCGGGTGGGATTTTAAGTGGTGGCTGGTGTAAGGAGGGAAACATCGTTTGCCCCATCCATCGTTACGAATACAGCTTAACAACAGGTAAGGGTGCTCCAGGCCAAGGCGATTACATTGATATCTATCCCACAGAACAACGCGAAGATGGCTTATATGTAGGCTTTAAGGAAAGCTGGTGGAAGCGGTTATTTTAGCTAGAAGAGCGTTAGCCTCTTTCAATAGTTGATGATTAATAGCTCAACTATCGGTTAAAATTGCTTGTTGGTGAAGAACAACAACAAATGCTTAAAAGGAATAGTTATGCCGGACCGCGATCCGGCATTTCAATCAAGATAGATCCTGAATCAAGTTCAGGATGACGTATCTAGGAATAAATTTCTTTCTTTGCCGAAGCTAAGGTATTTTTAAGCAAGCCTACAATGGTCATCAAGCCCACGCCGCCCGGTACAGGAGTAATCCACGAAGCTTTAGGGGCAACATTTTCAAAATCTACATCTCCGTAAAGCTTATAGCCCGATTTGGTAGTTTCAGAAGTTTCGCGGTTAATGCCTACGTCGATGATAATAGCTCCCGGTTTCACCATATCAGCCGTTACAAAATTCTTTTTGCCAATGGCGGCTACAATGATATCGCCCTGCAAAACCATTTCCTTTAGGTTTTGGGTTCTGCTGTGGGTTAAGGTTACGGTACAGTTGCCTGGGTTGGCATTACGGGCCATTAAAATGCTCATCGGACTTCCCACAATATTGCTTCGGCCTACTACAACACAATGTTTGCCGGCTGTATCGATATCATAAGCCTGTAGCATCAATAAAATGCCATAAGGCGTAGCTGGAATGAAACAAGGCAAGTTGCGCATCATCCTGCCCAGGTTAATAGGGTGGAAGCCGTCAACGTCTTTGCGATGGTCAATAGCCGCGGTTACTTTTTCTGGATCGATATGTTTGGGCAAAGGCAATTGAACAATTAGGCCATCCACACCGGCATCCTCGTTTATTTCCTGGACCTTTTGTAAAAGCTCCGCCTCGGTAACGGTGTCTTCATATCTCACCAAAGATGATTGGAAACCAACCTTTTCGCAGTTTTTCATCTTGCTGACTACATAGGTTTCGCTACCACCATCGTGGCCAACCAATATGGCTACCAGGTGAGGCTTACGTCCGCTTTCTGCTAAAAATGAAGCTGCTTCTTCAGCTATTTCGGTTTTGATCTTTTCTGAGGCAAATTTTCCGTCGAGTAATTTCATTCTATATTAAGTATCGGGTAGCAAGTATCGAGTATCAAGAGTGTAGCTGGTTCAATATTTCTCTTGCTACTTGATACTCAAATCTTGATTCTAATTAATCTAATTTTAACACCGCCATAAACGCCGTTTGCGGAATTTCTACGTTACCCACTTGGCGCATGCGTTTTTTACCTTTTTTCTGTTTTTCCAAGAGCTTGCGTTTACGCGAAATATCACCACCATAACATTTCGCCGTTACGTCTTTACGCAAGGCGCTCAACGTTTCGCGGGCAATAACCTTGGCACCAATAGAAGCTTGGATCTTGATCTCAAACTGTTGGCGGGGGATGAGTTCCCTTAATTTTTCGCAGATCTTCTTGCCAAAATCGTAGGCATTGCTACGGTGGATCAATGAAGACAGTGCATCAACAGGTTCGTCGTTCAGCAACATATCCAATCTTACCAAGTCAGACTTACGATAGCCTATTTGATGGTAATCGAACGAGGCATAACCTTTAGAAATGGTTTTTAGCTTATCGTAAAAATCGAATACGATTTCGCCCATTGGCATCTCGAAAATCAGCTCTACGCGATCTGAAGTGAGGTACGATTGGTTAACGATAGTCCCTCTTTTTTGGATACACAATGACATTACCGGACCCACAAACTCGGCTTTGGTAATGATATTGGCTTTAATATAAGGTTCTTCTACAGAATCAAGTTTGCTTGGATCAGGCAAATCAGATGGGTTGTTCACCACAATTTCGGCCCCTTTTGTGGTGTGTGCCACATAAGATACGTTGGGAACGGTGGTAATTACCGTCATATCGAACTCGCGCTCTAAACGTTCCTGGATAATCTCCATGTGCAGCATACCCAAGAAACCGCAACGGAAACCAAAGCCCAATGCCGCAGAGCTTTCTGGCTCGAAAACAATCGAAGCATCGTTTAGCTGCAGTTTGTGCATGGCCTCTCTCAGTTCTTCAAACTCGTCGGTATCAACTGGGTAAATTCCTGCAAATACCATCGGTTTTACCTCTTCAAAACCTTGAATGGCATCAGCAGAGCCGTTTTCTACGGTAGTAATGGTATCACCAACCTTTACTTCTCGTGCTTCTTTAATCCCCGAAATGATATAGCCTACATCTCCGGTCTTCACGCTGTTTCTCGGCGACATGTCCAGTTTCAAAATCCCCACCTCATCGGCCAGGTATTGTTTGCCGGTATTGATGAACTTTACTTTGTCGCCTTTTTTGATTTCGCCGTTTACTACTTTGTAATAGGCAATAATTCCTCTAAAAGAGTTAAACACGCTATCGAAGATCAATGCCTGCAATGGTCCGGTCGGATCGCCAACAGGAGCAGGAACACGGTCAACAATTGCCTGTAAAATATCTGGAATTCCCATTCCGGTTTTGCCAGAAGCTGGGATGATTTCTTCGCGTTTACAACCAATCAGGTCAATAATCTGGTCTTTTACTTCTTCCGGCATGGCGCCAGGCAAGTCCATTTTATTTAAAATTGGAATAATTTCCAAGTCATGTTCCAAAGCCAAATACAAGTTAGAAATGGTTTGGGCCTGTATGCCTTGAGAAGCATCAACAATTAATAAAGCACCTTCGCAGGCCGCAATAGAGCGCGAAACTTCGTAAGAAAAGTCAACGTGGCCGGGCGTGTCGATCAGGTTAAATACATATTCCTCGCCATTCACTTTATAGTTCATTTGGATGGCGTGGCTTTTAATGGTAATACCACGTTCGCGCTCCAAATCCATATTATCGAGCAGTTGGGCTTGTGCCTCGCGCTGGCTAATGGTATTGGTGTATTCTAATAAACGGTCGGCCAAAGTGCTCTTTCCGTGGTCAATATGTGCAATTATGCAGAAATTACGTATGTGCTTCATTTTGTGCAAAGATAGCTTTTTGAAATGGAAGATGAAACAGGGGGAAACACTAAAGGTAAAATGGAAGAGGTGAGATGGAAAATGGAAGCAGAAGGTTAAACATCTTGGGCTATTGACCATTTACTATCGACCATGGACTAAAGAAAAGATTACAATTCCCGACCGGTGGTTTTTTATTTCAAATGCAACTATTGTTTGATATTTTCGTCTTTAATTAAAAGATGCTGATGAAAAATGCTTTGCTGTTTGTATTTGTGCTATTTACTACCCGTTTAGTGGCACAGGATTGTAATTGTGCCATCAATTTCAACTATACCGTAGAAAAAGTGAGCAAGAATTATGCTGGTTATAACGACAAAGTCAATCCTTCAAACCAAAAAGAGTTCGACGGCTTTACCAAGGAATTAGCCGAAAAAGCTAAAAACACCAATAATATAGACACTTGCTACGTTTTGCTACGTAAATGGACCAACTATTTTAAAGACCAGCATTTAAGGGTACAACTCGATTGGCGTTACCGAGAAAAATATCCAGAGAAACTCGGCCAATTAAATAAGCAGTTTGCAAAGTTCAAAGTGCTTCCGCCAGCTGCCACAGATACTTTGGCCAACAAAACCAGTATCAAACAATTGAGTAGTCAAACCTTGCTCATTAGCTTGCCGTCTTTTGAATATGCAGAAAAGAAAAACGTAGATAGCCTAATGAAAAAATACGAAGCCGAATTGCAGGCAACTCCAAATTGGATCATCGATATTAGAGGGAATATGGGAGGAACCGATTTTACTTATAGCCCCTTTTTACCTTACCTTTATACCAATGCTATGGCCACTTTGGCTTCAGAATATTGGGCTACAGCAGATAATATTGCCATTTATGAACAAGAGTTAACCAATAAAAACTTAAATAAAGAAACTGCCAGTTACATAGGTAATATTGTTTCGTTAATGAAAAGCAACATTGGCAAATTTGTAAATCCAGCCGGTAAAGATACTGCTCTAATTACCTTAAGCAAGGTTTACGACTATCCCAAAAAAGTAGCTGTTTTAATCGACCGTAATTCGGCAAGCTCTGCCGAATCCTTTCTGCTGATGGCTAAACAGAGTAAGAAAGTAACCGTTTTTGGCGAAAACTCTTACGGCATGTTAGATTATGCCAATTTTCAATATTTTGATATCCCTTGCGAGGCTTATAACCTAACCATACCCATATCACGTTCTAAACGTCTCCCTAAAAACCCCATAGATAACATCGGTATTGCACCAGATGTAAGAATTGATAATGCCCAAAAAAATAAAATAGGACTGATCAAAGACAGGTTAGAGGCTGCAGATAAATAATTGAGGCGAGAAAATTTAAAGGTAGAAGGTAGAGGGTTTGAAGGTGGAAGGCTAGAGTTTAGTCAGGTCGGACACTGATTAGATAGCTACCTAGAAAAAGCTTTTAAGTTTCCTTGCTAGATTTTTTGAAAAGCAAATTCAGTAGTTCTTCTGTGGCTTCAGTCCCGCTTTTCGCTCTATCTTTTTAGCCTTAGGGCCAAAAAAGGATGTCGCTTCAATCTGGTTTAGTATTGGTGGGCTTGTGGTTTTTTTGCAATTTGAAACCAACTTATTCAAACTTCGTCCGTTTGCAAATTTCTATAAGAAGGGTTTCCTTTATTTTATCGATTTTTTCGTTTTCCTGAATGATATCAACTGCCCAAGCATATTTGGATTCATCGAAGTATGCTTTCCAGTTTGTTTGGTTCAGCAGCTCAGGTAAGGAGTGTAAAGTTTTATCGTCCCACGTGGCATCTCCATGTCCTTTTGTAATGTTTAGCGTAAAGCTTTGGTCTGCATCAAATGGGCGTAATGATAAGCTGTATTTTCTATCTAAACCTTTGAAAGTATTCAGCAAACCTGAAGATTCTTCATACCTGTAACCAATTTCTACTTCAGTATTTAAAAAATCACTAACAGGCTTTTGCTCAGTATGTTCGTAAATGAATTTTTTATTAAGCGAAACGCCATTGTTCCATTTGATTTGAGTTTGATCAAATACAAATGATTTTAATCGATTTGGATAGGCTAAAAAGGGATAACGAGAATAAAGCTTGCTTTTTTCAGGTGAAAATACACGGTATTCGTCATTATCGAACTCAAAAATAAGTTCATAATAAAACGGAACTATCCTTCTAATATTTGGTACTTCCATCTCCTCAATATGCTATGTTGTTAAATTTAATAAATCTTGCGCCTACCTCGCGAAAGTGCTTATTTAACGGTTATTTCATCAAAAAAGGTATGCGCCAAGCCACCGGCACCTTCGTGCCAGCTAGGCAGGGTTCCGTAGTTTTTGGCTACGATTTTAATGTACCTGCAAGCACTGTTTACCTTGGTGCCTAATTCCTTGATTTGGATATTGTAGTCTTTTGCTTCAACAGGCGCTTTTACGGTGCCAATCGATTTAAAGTTCATATCGTCGCCGGCAATAAAGAATTCGGTTTCTGGCGGAAAAATGATCCAAGCCTGCGTATCTTGCAAAGCACCAATGCTTACCGAATTTACCTGCTGGCTTTTGCCCAGGTCTAAAATAGCGTCAAAGTCTTTGCCCCAAACACCCTGCCAGCGGTTGCCAACTCGCCAGTTGATCGCACCTCTAACCCCATCAATCAAGGCATCGTTGCCTCCGCCAGTAAAGCTTTTGTTAATTTCGCTGTTAATTTTAACGCTGTAGCTATTATTGATTTTCTTGTAAACGGCAGTGCTTACATAACTGGTTTTATAGCCTTTTTGGTAGGCAATGGCTTTGATGGTGATGTCGTTGCCGATTTCGAAGGGCGCGGTATATTTTTTCGAATTGGAATTAGGCTCGGTTCCGTCTGTAGTATAATAAATTACAGCGGTAGCCAATGCATCGCTTAATGTTACGGTTGCTTTGTTCTTAAAAGTTTCTTGCGGACCTTCTATAATCGGATTTGGAACAATTAAAGTACCACCGATTTTCATGATTGGTTTTTTCAGGCTGTTCAGATAATTTATATCTGGCTCTGCGCTCATATTGAAATTAAGGCTTGCGCCATTGGCCAGGTTGGCAAAATCCAGGTAAAGCTGGTTGTGGGCCTTGCTATTAATAGAGATGCCTTTGATGTAATAATTGCTTTCATCGCGCTTGGGCGCATTGATAACGATCTTTTTGCCGTTTTCTAAACTGATGCTCATCTTTTTGAACCAAGGCGTACCCACCACATACATGTTGTTGCCAGGCGAAACAGGGTAGAAGCCCATAGCACTCATCACCAGCCAGGCACTCATTTGTCCGCAATCTTCATTGCCCGAAAGGCCATCAGGCTGATCATGGTACTGTTCGTTCATGATTTTGTTGATGTAATATTGTGTTTTCTCAGGATGCGAGGTGAAATTGAACAGGTAAGCCATATGGTGACTAGGTTCATTGCCATGGGCATATTGGCCAATCAATCCGGTAATATCGCTTTGGTCACGGCCAGTAAGGCCTTGTTTGGTGGTAAAAAGCTCATCTAGTTTCTCTTGGTAAGCCTTTTCGCCACCCATCATTTGCATATGGCCGTTTACATCTTGCTGGGTGCTAAAGCTATAATGCCATGAGTTACCTTCGGTATAGTTGTTATTGACTTCTGTTGGATTAAAGGGCTTCCACCAGCCACCATTGTTACGTGCCCTGATATGTCCGGTAGAAGGATCGTATACGTTTTTCCAGTTTTGTGCCCTAGCCATATAAGTTTGGTAATCGGCAATGGCTCCAATCATTTTTGCAAATTGGGCAACACACCAATCGTCATAAGCATATTCTACGGTTTTAGAGGCGCTTTCATGTTCTACATCAGCTAAAACAGCCCCATTTTTGGCATAGACATCAATGCCAAACTGTTTCCGGTTTACGGCATGTTTCATGGCTTCCAAGGCCAATTTAATATCAAAACCACGAATTCCTTTGGCATAGGCATCAGTAATGACTGGGATAGCGTGATTGCCAATCATACAATAAGTCTCGTAATTAGCCAATGGCCAAACAGGCAACAAACCGCTTTGCTGGTGCATGGCCAAAAAGGTTTTGATGAAATCCAATGTACGTTTGCGATCAATTAAGGTCAACAGCGGATTTTCGGTACGGTAAGTATCCCATGAAGAGAAAACTGTGTAATATTCAAAGCCCTTAGCCGTATGGATTTTATTGTCTAAACCACGGTAGCGGTTATCTACATCCATGTATAAATTCGGATTAAGCAGGCTGTGGTAAAGCGCAGTATAAAAAGTAGTTAAGTTTTTGGTATTGGTGCTTTCCACTTCAATCTTGGCTAATTCTTTATTCCAGCTTTGCTGTGCTTTTTCCAGTGTTTTGTCGAAATTAAAACTATCTGTTGATGCATTGAGGTTTTTTAAGGCCCCGGCTTCATCTACCGCAGAAATGGCAATTTGTGCCAGAACGGCTTCTTGGCTATCGGTTTCAAACTGGATGTACAATTTAAGGTTGGTGCCTCTGGCTTTTTTCAGGTTGGGCTGCAGTTCGTCGTTAACGGCAATGCCATAGGTTTTAAAGGGCTTGTTGTAGCGCACATGGAAATAGAGCTCCTGTGCCTTGGCCCATGCGCTTGATTTGCGGTAGCCTCTAATTTCTCGGTCGTTGATGATTTCTACCCAGCTATCCAGCACCTTGTCGCGATGTTTTAAATCAATGATAATGTTCGATTCTTTGGACTTTGGATAAGTAAATTTATACAATCCGGTTCTGCGTGTTGCGGTTACTTCTGCCTTCACCTGGTATTTGTCTAAGAAAGTAGCATAATAACCAGGACTGGCTTTCTCGTTTTTCTTTTGGAAAGGAGATGCGTATTGCTTGTTGATGAATTGAGGCTTTCCGACGGTTGGCATCAGCAGGAAATCGCAATAATCTTCCACGCCTGTACCGCTTAAATGCGTTTGAGAAAAGCCATAAATCAACGAATCGGAATAGTGATAGCCCGAACAGCCGTCCCAACCTTCTAAGCGGGTATCGGGCCCAGGTTGGATCATTCCAAAAGGCAAGGCCGGACCAGGATAGGTATGCCCATGACCACCTGTACCAATAAAAGGGTTGACGTATTGGTTATAGTTCTTTTTGCTTTGGGCCAATGCCACTGTACTGGTGAGTAAAAAGGCAACCAGGAGTTTGGAGAATTTCATCAAGCTATTTTTCAGGTTTAGGTTCTGTCTTTTTCATGCGCGAAAAGGGATAGCCGTTACATCCTTTTTTAGGATTTTGGCGATCTACATAAGCGATTTGTTCTGCCTGCTGATCGGTTTCGGCATCATAAACGGTTAAGCAAAACCCCCAATGCCAAGGTTCCATTCCGCTAAAAGTCATGTAATCTATCCGTGTATATTTGTTGCCATCGGTTTTATTTTTTGCATCGTTTTTGGCAATCAGGTACTGTTTTTCTGGATTCCACTTAACAATATGGTATTTGAGGTTCGGATTTTGAACCCACAAAGTATCGTTAATGGTATAGCTGATGCCATAATCGTCGGTAAAAGTGCCTAGCGCAAAAGCTGGAGCTTTGCTTTCCTTGTTTTGGCTAAACGCCAATAGGGGCCATAACAGGATAAAAGCTAAGGTATATTTCATTTGTTTAATTTGCTGCGAGTTAGTTTATGGATACTGAATAAGATGATTGCTACAAACAAGAATAGAAATGAAGCCAATCTTAACAGCAAGGCGTGATCAAAAATAAAATAGGTATCATGAAAATTGATGTCAAGTGTATCTAGCCTTAAAACAAAAGACAAAACCAGCAATACCGTTGCGAGCAAGAGAAATAAATAGATGGCAAATTTCATTAGGTTGCGTTTAAGGCATTTACAAGGGCTTTTACCTTGGCAAGATCAGTTTGTTCAAATTGATATTCATCTTCCATATCGCCCATTTTGGTTATAGGGTTCCGGTACTCCATCTTACTTTTGACAATTGCCCTTGCCGAAGAATGAAAAGTAGTTGCGCCGGTTTCTTCCTTAATTTGAAGGATATTACTGGCATTTATGCCAGCGCCTGGCATAATTTCAATCCTTCCATTTGCCTGTTTAACCAATTGGGCAATCTGTGGAGCACCTTCTTGTGCACTTGCCGTTCCGCCAGAAGTGAGTACACGAACAATGCCCAGTTCGATCAGGTCTTCTAGTGCCTGCTCCAAATCGTTGCACATGTCAAATGCGCGATGAAAAGCAATGGGCAGGGGAGCGGCAAGCGTGATGAGTTCGGCACAACGTTCCTTGTCTATCGCGCCGTCGGCAGTTAAAATGCCAATAACCACACCAGCACAATCCAGTTCCTTGCAAAGCTGGATGTCTGTCTTCATCAGTTCAAATTCATCGTCGCTGTAAAGGAAATCGCCACCTCGTGGACGGATAATTGGCCAAACTTGAATGTCGAGCTGTTCTTTAGAAAGCTTGATCTGTGCATAGCTTGGCGTAGTGCCACCTTCGGCCATATTTTCGCAGAGCTCTACCCGTTTGGCACCACCAATAGCAGCGGCTTTGGCCGAGGCAAAAGAATTGGCGCAGATCTCTAGCGTAAGTTCAGGCGAATTGTTATTCGTCATCGCTAACCGGATTTAACACTTTCCAACCATTCGCAGTGTTGGCTACGTTGATTTGTTGAACAGATTTTCCGCCATCCGAATACCAGCAAACTTCGGTAATGATCCAATGTTCATCCGTAATTTTCTCCCTGCTTGGAAAAGCACTCGTAATCCCATTAAAGTTCGGAAAACCATATTCGTTGGTGCTTTTGATGAAAGATAATTCCAATACTTCGGCTAGACCTTTTACGGTTTCGTCATCTGGTTCTATGTTCATTTTGGCCATAGTGGTTTTCGCTTCAGCCGTAAAATCCTTGCAGGCCAATACGGCGTCGAGGTCTTCTTTTCTATAAGCGTCTTCTATGGCTAGAATAGCACCTTCGGGGGTGTCGAAATTCGGTTTGAAGTAGTCTACGCCTTCATCTATATACAAGCCAATGCTTTGGTCAAAGTTCTGGCGTTCACTCTCTGGCACGTTGTCTCGAATGGCCCGAATGGTATAGCCTCCAATCAGGCGACCGTGTTCTATGATCATCCAATCTGATACATGATCCCGATCAACGCCTATTTTTTGGTCGATTTTTACCGTTTTTACGTCAACAGGTTCATTGCCAACTGTTCCAAAAAGATTGCCATCTTCATCAAAATGAGGCTCTGTAAGCCAAATATGCTCTCCAAGGTCGCCATCTATAATTTTAACCTTTACCGAAAAGTAAGATTGAAAAGGCTGTGGATTTTGGAGGCTCTCTTCAAAATACCAAAGCGTAAGATTAGCTTTTTCTATGGCCCACTTCATGCCTTCGTCTTCATTGGGCACATAAACCATATCTGGTTCGCCTTTTCGCTCGGCAACGTTCTTTTTTCCGAAAATTTTTGATAGCAATCCCATTGTGTTTTCGTTTAATAATTAATAATAGCTTTTTCCTTTGATGACGAGGTCTTGTTTTTTGGCATCGCAAACCGAATAAGTAAAGCCCTGCTGGATGGCATAAGCTCCATATTCGCCTTTTTTGTTCATGGCCAAAAAGCCTACCTGAATATTTTTAGCCGTTTCTGGCTTCTTTTTAATGATGCGCATCACAGCTTCTTTGCAGGCATCTTCTGGCGAATAGCCTTGACGCATCAGCTCTACCACCAAAAACGAACCAACGTTTCTTACCACTTCTTCGCCAACGCCGGTTGAGGTAGCACCGCCAATTTCGTTGTCAATGTACAATCCGGCGCCGATAATCGGGCTATCGCCTACCCGGCCATGTAGCTTATAGGCCATGCCGCTTGTAGTACAGGCTCCAGAAAGATTGCCGTTTGCATCCAGTGCGATCATGCCGATGGTATCGTGGTTGTATTTGTTTCCAGGCAGTTTTTGAGGAGCAACTTTATCATAGAGTTTGTTCTCGATATTCATTACCGGTTCATATTTGGCTGTTTTGAGCCATTCTTTCCAGTCTTTTTCGCTTTTTGCCGTAAGGAGGTTTTCTTTCTTGAAGCCTTGTTCTAAGGCGAATTGCAAGGCACCGTCGCCAGCCAACATCACGTGTGGGGTTTTTTCCATCACCTTGCGGGCCACCGAAATAGGGTGCATGATATGCTCTAGTGCCAATACTGCGCCACAATTGCCGGCTTCGTCCATGATACAGGCATCCAAGGTTACTTTGCCATCGCGATCGGGTAAGCCACCATAGCCTATAGATTGATTGCTCTCATCCGCTTCTGGTACCCAAACGCCTTGTTCAACCGCATCCAAAGCCCTTCCGTTACCGCTTAATACTTTCCACGCCGCGGCATTGGCTGCTACGCCAAAATCCCAGGTAGAAATTACGATGGGTTTGGTAGCACTTGTATGGCTAGTAGGAATAACATTGGCCATGCTTTTTTTATCGATGGCCAAAAGTGCAGTAGAAAAGGCACCTGCCTTAATAAATTTTCTTCGGTTAAACATATTTGGTTTAGTATAGTAGTTTGGTTTGTTTAGGGATTAAGAGTGAAATTATCGGCATCTTTTAAGAAAGGGAACTGCCTGCGTATTTTTTCCAAATCGGGATAGTTGATGCTGAACGTATAAAGATCTTCGTCTTCCGGCTTGTAATAAACAGTATTGCCATAAGGATCTATGCACATCGAGTGGCCGCTATGGTAAACCTGGTTTCCATCATGACCTACACGGTTAACTGCAATTACATAGCTTTGGTTCTCTACGGCGCGGGCATGGATCAATGTGCGCCAATGCGATGATCTTTTATCTGGCCAGCTGGCTACCAGCAAGAGGATGTCGTATTCGGCATTTTTGTTGCGCAGCCATACCGGAAAACGAAGGTCGTAGCAAACCGCCAGACGTATTTTCCATCCTTTTAGCTCTACAATCAATTGTTTTTCACCTGCAGTATAATTTTCGTCTTCATCGCCCATGCCAAAAAGATGGTGCTTATCGTAATACTGAAAATCGCCATTGGGCAACATCCAGATCATTCGGTTATAGTATTTGCCGTTTTCTTTGATGATCAAGCTTCCAGTTACTGCGCAATCGTAATTGGCAGCGGTTTTGGTAAGCCATTGCATGGTTTTGCCACCCATCTCTTCGGCCATTTCTTCGGCTTTCATGGTAAAACCTGTATTGAACATCTCAGGAAGTACGATGAGGTCGGTTTTTTCGCGAACACCACCGGATAGCCTCAGCGAGATATTCTGAAGGTTCTTGTCAATATTCTCCCAGAACAAATAGGCCTGAAAGACCGTGACTTTAAGGTTTGGGATGTTTAAATATTGTGGACTTTCCATTTTTATAATTTTTTAGGGATGAAAATTATAGTTTTACTAGTCTTTCAACGGCTTTTTCTAATGTATCTTGTTCTTTGGCGAAGCAAAATCTCAATATCTTGTTATCTGTTCCCTTGGTGTAAAATGCCGAAACGGGAATACTGGCCACTCCAAAATCCTTAGTGAGCCTAATGGCCATTTCGGTATCTTTTTCTTCGCTGATTTGATCAAAGCTTACGCACTGAAAATAAGAGCCTTTACAAGGTAATAATTTAAATTTTGTCTCCTTTAACAGGTCGCGGAAGAAATCTCTTTTTTGCTGAAAAAATAAGGACAGTTCTTCGTAAACGTTTTCGCTTTTGAGGTAATTGGTAATGGCTACCTGCATAGGCAGGTTTACACTAAATACGTTAAATTGATGGACCTTTCTAAATTCATTCATTAATTTAGCAGGAGACATACAATAGCCTAATTTCCAGCCTGTAGTGTGTAATAACTTACCAAAAGATGCAACTACAAAACTACGTTCCCTCAGTTCTGGATAGAGTGCTACGCTCTGATGTTGCTCTCCATCAAAAATAAGATGTTCGTACACCTCATCGCTCAAGATCATTACATCTGTGTTTTTCGTGAGCTTAATCAGCGCTTCGATATCAGCCTTGTCCAATATGCTTCCAGTTGGATTTTGAGGACTGTTGAGGATAATCATTTTGGTATTTGCGGTGAAGAGCTTTTTCACCATTTCCCAATCTATTTTATAGTCGGGCGCATGCAGTTCGAATGGCTTAACTAGGCCGCCAAACAGTTTTACGGTGGGCGAATAGCAATCGTAGGCAGGTTCGAAAATAATCACCTCGTCGCCAGGATTGATCACGGCCGCCAAAGCGGTAAAAATGGCCTGTGTGCCACCAGCGGTGATGGTAATTTCTGTATCTGGGTTATAATCTGCCTGATAAAATCTGGCTGCTTTGGCCGCAATTGCTTCCCGCAGGGCCATTAAGCCGGGCATAGGAGCATATTGGTTATGGCCATCCTTCATGGCATCGGCCACGAATTTGATCAGTTTTGGGTCTGCAGGATAGTCTGGAAAACCTTGCGAAAGGTTTATGGCATTGTGTTCTTGGGCTAATTTAGACATCACCGAAAAAATAGTGGTGCCCACAGTAGGTAGTTTAGAATTTATAAGCATCATGTATGACGAAAATAGCAATAATCTCTTTCAATATTGCCAATAACGTTAAAATGATGGTCAAATTATTGGTTAGTAGCCGTATTGGGTTTGATTTTATTATTTCCGATCAACAAACAAAACAAACCGATAACCGCTGCCATAGTCATTACGGCAGGCATAGGCCAAACGGCATCAGCAGCAAATACACTGATCATAGCCGATGCCAAAGCACCCAGACCCATTTGCAGGGCACCCATTAAGGCCGAAGCACTTCCGGCATTTTTGCTAAATGGCGCCAAGGCCAGAGCAGAAGCATTTGGATTGATGAAACCTAAGCAAGATAAAAACAGTGCAATAAAAGCAATCGTAGTATACAAATTGAGTAGGTTATTGACAGCAGCCAGCAAAAACAACAGGCTAAATACACATTGCGCAATCAAAGCCCAGTTCACGATCTGCCTACTGGTAAACCATTTTAAGATATAACTATTTACTTGACTAAATCCGATAAAAAATACTGATAATAAGGCAAATATCCATCCATATCCAGTTTCGCTTACTTTGTAGATGCTCATAAATACGATGGGCGAAGAAGAGACATAAGCGAACAAGCCACTGAAAGTAATGGCGCTGACCAAAGCATAGGTATAGAAAGAAGGCTCTTTAAGCACAATCGCAAAGTTGGTGAGGATGGGTTTAGGCTTAAGTGAATAATTGGGGTTGGGAATAAAGCTTTCGGGCAGTTTCCAGATAGAAAGCAAAAGCATCAGCACAGCCATGCCACTTAAAAATACAAAGATGGAAGGCCAGCCCATAGAAGCGATAAAATAGCTGCCCACAGTAGGAGCCAGCATAGGTGAGGCTGCAATAACCAACATGAGCGAGGCAAATACCTTAGGGCTTTCTTTTACCGTAAACAAATCTCTTACCATGGCTACCGAAGCTACCGCCGTGGCACAGCTCCCAATGGCTTGTACAAACCTTAAAATGATCAGCTGATCTATCGTAGTCACAAATAAACAGCCTAAAGAAGAAGCAATGTATAAGGCTAAACCGAAATAAAGTGGTTTCTTCCTTCCAAACTTATCTAAAAGCGGGCCGTAGAGCAGCTGCCCGGCAGAAATACCGATAAAAAAACTCGACAGCGACAAGGAAACATTAGGTACATCGGTATGCAGGTCTTTGGCAATAGCCGTAAAGCCAGGCAGGTACATATCGATAGAAAAAGGACCGAGTGCAGCCAACAGACCTAATATAAAAATAAGAAGGGTTTTCGATTTCGCCATGAGGTAATTTTAAGAGCAGGCAAAGATGGGCATTTGAAAAATGGGCGCCGTCTAAATCTTGTCAAAATTAGGTTAATATTTTTAGCCGGTTTGTCATCCAGAACGCAATGAAGAATCTATCTCGAGTTGAGATGCCAGATCGTTGTAAGGTATGACGCGTTTGATAGGAACTTGAGTTAAATTGTGACAAAGCGCAAGGGCTTAAAATTTCGTTTATCTTAAAATAGTTGTATTTTAGCTTTTATGACTTTTAAAACCAAGGAAAGCCGTTTGCTACTCGTTCTGGGTGCATTTTTTGTGGCCAATGCCATCTTATCAGAGTTTATTGGAGTAAAGATTTTTTCGGTAGAGGGTACTTTGGGCATCAAGAAATTCGACATCAATTTATTTGGTGTGCCCAACCTCTCTTTCAACATGTCGGCAGGGGTGTTAACCTGGCCAATCATCTTTATCATGACGGATATCATCAATGAGTATTTTGGGGTGAAGCAGGTTCGCTTTCTTTCTATTCTCACTTGTATTCTCATTGCCTTTGCCTTTTTTGTGGCCTGGGGTTCGATGCAGCTTAGTCCTTCGGATTTTTGGGTCAACCAAGATGTAAATGGACATAACCTGAACATGGTTGATGCCTTCGACAATATCTTTGGTCAGGGAATGTGGATCATTGTAGGTTCGCTTATTGCTTTTTTGATTGGACAAATGGCCGATGTAATTATTTTTCACCGCATTAAAAAAGTAACCGGTGAAAGGGCTTTATGGTTGCGCGCTACCGGATCTACTGTAATTTCACAACTGATAGACAGTTTCGTCGTAATCTTTATCGCTTTTTACCTTAATCCGAAATACCACTGGAGCTGGCAAATGGTGGCAGCCATTGGCTTGGTTGGCTACATCTATAAATTTGTGGTGGCACTGCTCATGACTCCGATCTTATACCTCGTACATGGAATTATAGATCGTTATTTAGGCAAGGATTTGGCCCATAGAATGATTAAGATGGCCGGAAGGGGATAATATGCAAGACAATACATTGCTGGCATTAACGTTTATTAGGAATACCGTAATGGGTTTCCCCGGCGTTACCGAACAGCTTTGTTTTGAAACCCCAGCCTTCTATGTAAACAAGCATATTTTTGCCCGGTTAAAAGAAGATGGCGAAAATTTAGTGGTGCATACCTTAGCGCGGGAACAATGGATGCAGAAAGATCCATCAACCTTCTTTATTACAGCCCACTATGTGAAATACAAATACATGTTGGTGAATTTGGATAGGGTTGATCCGGCAGATCTCGAAGCCTTGCTGCTACAGGCTTGAAAAAACAGGGCACCCAAAAAATTGTTGAACGTTTATAATTAAGCATGTATTTCTACCTATTATACTTTGGCGTAGCCAGAAAAGAATTTACCGAACGGGATTTTGAAGAACTATTGGCGCAAGCCAGGTCAAGAAATGCCTCTTTAGATATTACCGGAAAGCTTTTGCATTGCGAGGATACTTTTATACAATTGCTGGAAGGCACAGCAGCGGCTGTAATGGAAGTTTATCAGTCTATTGAAAAAGACAATCGCCTGGTAGCCATCAAAACCATTACTACTGGACATGCCGAGGAGCGATATTATAAAGATTGGAGCATGGATTTTAAGGAAGTAAGCCTAGCAGAAATCAACAAAATAGAAAACTGTGCGCACGAAGATGTCGCGGCCTACATCAAAACCGCCTCAGCCGTAAAACTGCTCAAGCTGTTGGCCAAAGCCTAAATTTCCTGATGTACATTTTCTTGCCAGAATTTGCTTGTTCAAAGTAAATGAGGTATATTTTGTCTTAAAATGGAGCAATCATGAAAGTTGACTATATCGCTTTATCTGTACCTGTCTTTTTCCTGCTGATTGGTATAGAATTGGCCTATTCTTTCTATAAAAAGCTAGGCTATTATCGCCTTAACGATTCTATTGCCAACCTTAGCCAGGGCATTGGCCAACAAGTAACCGGACTTTTCATGAAAACCGCCCTGTTTTTTGGCTACAAATACATTTTCGACCATTGGCGACTGTTTGATTTGCCCAATACCATTTGGGTTTGGATCATTCTTTTTGTTGGGGTCGATTTCTTTTATTACTGGTTTCATCGCATGAGCCATCAGGTTAATGCTTTGTGGGCGGCACATATTGTTCATCACCAATCTGAAGAGTACAACCTTACCGTGGCTTTGCGCCAATCGTGGTTTCAGGGCTGGTTTTCTTGGGTATTTTACTTGCCTTTGGCCTTTATAGGTTTTGATCCGCTCATGTTTTTAACCCTCAGCGCATTCAATACCTTGTATCAGTTTTGGATCCATACCCGAGCCATTAAAAGCATGGGCTTTTTAGAATACATCCTGAATACACCCTCGCATCATCGGGTACACCATGGCTCCAATCCGAAGTACATCGATAAAAACCATGCAGGCTCGCTTATTATCTGGGACAAGATGTTTGGTACTTTTCAAAAGGAGGAAGAGGAGGTGTATTATGGCATTACCAAGCCATTGGCCAGTTGGAATCCGGTTTGGGCTAATGTGCATTATTGGGCCGAATTGGTGAGTACCGCTCGCCAAACGGATGGTTTTGCAGATAAAATAAGGGTTTTTATCAAGCCACCGGGATGGTTTCCTGCTTCTTTGGGTGGATTTAAGCCAGCACCCGAAATAGATGTGCTGAATTACAGAAAGTTCGATTCAAGCTATAGCAAAGGCTTGGTAGGCTATGTGCTGTTTCAGTTTGTGGTGGCCTTGGCCGTAGGTTCGGCTTTGTTGTTTCTCTATCCAAAAATGACTGGCGAAGCCGTGATTGGCTCCGCTGTTTTTACCATTTTGACCTTGCTGAGCTGTGGCGCACTGTTAGAAAACAAAACATGGCTCAGGTATTTCGAATTTATTCGTCTGATTGCCAGTTTGCTTGCACTCTACTTATTTAAGGATATCGCGATTTTTAATACTTTAGCCATCGTTTTTACCATCATTCAGGTCGGCTCGCTCATCTGGTTCTATTTTTTACAACATACAATCATCCATGTTAAAGAAACATCTACAGTTTAACTTTGCATTCGCACTTATTTTTATTGTTCAGCTTTTGGTCGAATCAGACCCTGATACTTCTAAACTAGTGCTATTGGATTTTCACTATGTTGTTAAACCTTTAATTACGATATCACTGATGCTGTTTTTGGGTTATCAAACCCAGCTGAAGGGCCGTTTTGCCAAGCGTATATTTGGAGGCCTGCTGTTTGGCCTTTTTGGCGATTGTTTCTTGATGTTTCAAGCCGTTAACCCTTCATTTTTTCTTTTTGGCCTGGCTTCTTTCCTAATCGGACATCTGTTTTACGTTACTGCTTTTTATCTTGATTACATTTGGAATCCAAGGATAGAAAAGAGCTATACGCGTTGGGCACTGGTTATTTTTGGACTGTTCTGCTTCGGCTTTTATATCTATTTGCGTCCTTATCTGGCCGATATGAAAATACCGGTTATGGTTTATGCCTTTGTCATCTCGCTAATGGGCATTATGGCAGCCAACAGAAAGGGCAGGGTAAACACTCTGAGCTTTAAATTAGCAATGTGGGGCGCCGTGTTGTTTATCGTTTCTGATTCGGCATTAGCCTATAACCGTTTTGTATTTGCTTTTGATTATGCCGGCTTGGTAGTGATGGCTACTTATATGTTGGCCCAATACCTGATTACCATGGGCGCGGTAGAGCGCAAGATGAAGAAGAAATCCGCTATGGAAGCGTAATTGATTAGCGTTTTTCCCGATCCAGGACCGTAAATGTCTGTATCAGGCGTTCTCCTTTTTCATCAACTAAGGTAAGCGTATGTTTGCCTGGCGCAGGGTTTACAGCCATTTGATGGAATGATTGGGTAGTGCCAATATAATTTTGGTCAATATGCCAATAGATTTTCAGCCTTGGGTTGCGGTGTGCCACGTTGAATATCACTTTGCCTCTGGTTCCATCTAATTCAACCGGAATATAAACCACTGCATTGTTTTTTGGGTAGATCATATCCATGGCCAGTTGGCCGGTTACATCTTCGCAACCAGGTTTGTAAGGGGGCAGGGGCTTATAATCGCTGTTTTTGATTTTGTAATAATATTCCATTGCCGGAGGCAGGATAAACCATTTGGCATGTTGCATTTGTGCCGGGCTTTCGCATTTATCCGTTACGCGATATTGCCCACTTGCATCCAAATGAACCAATTGATGATAGGGGCACACCCTGGTTTTTTCTCCTGCAAAAGGTACCATTTCGCTTATTTTTTCTGGACAGTTTTCTCCTGCCTTAAAACCGCTTTGCTTGCAAACCAGTATTTTCTTGAGTTTTGTTTTTGGAGTTTGAAACCATTTGGAATTAGGCAATAACCTAAAAATATCAAAAAGGACAGGAGCGGCCGCTTCTATGCCCATTAATCCTGGCCGGCCTTCGCCATCGGCATTGCCCACCCATACGCAGATCACATAATCTGGACTTAAGCCAATGGCCCAGGCATCCCTAAAGCCAAAACTGGTTCCTGTTTTCCAGGCTACGCGCTGCGAGGAAGAAAACTGTTCCCACAAACCCTCATCACCGGGACGCATTACCTCTTCCATGGCATTAAATGTTGCCCAAATGGAGCCATGATCGAGTACAGAATTGGGTTCAATGTCGCTTTTATTTAGGCTTGAAGGCTTGATATTCTTGACATAAGATGGCACATCATAATCATGTGGATTATATTTGCCTTGGTAATCGTTAAAATGGTTCAAGGTTCGGGCCATGCCCATATAGCCTTTAGCCAAATCCCACATGGTAACTTCGCTGCCACCCAAAATAAGCGATAACCCATAATGATCTGCAGGCTGATTAAGCGTACCAAAGTGCAGTTTTTTCAGCTGATCATAAAAACGCTCGTACTTGTATTGCTGCAGCATTTTAACCGCTGGTATATTCAGCGACCTGCTCAAGGCTTTATCGGCAGCAATAGCACCATCGTAACCCAAGTCATAATTCTGTGGCGTATAACCGGCAATCTGTGTAGGTACATCGGCAACTAGGCTATGTGGCAACAGCATGCCATCGCTTAGCATACTGGCGTAGAGCAGGGGTTTTAGCGTACTCCCTGGACTGCGGGGTGCCTTGATCATATCGACATGGCTTTCGAGCTCTTTGTTGGCTGGCTGATAATTATTGCCCACGTAGCTCACCACGGTTGCTGTTTTTACATCGAGCACCAAAGCGGCTATGTTATTGATCCCGTTAGCTTTGTATCGGTTATTGTATCTTTTAAGTAGTTCGTTTACTTTTAGTTGTAAATCGTAATCTAAAGTTGAACTTAATTTAGTGGAAGGAAGTTTTAAGGCCTTTCTTTCTTCTTTAAAACGGTTAAGCAGGTGCGGTGCGTTTTGTGGCAAAGGCAAAGGCTGGGCAGGTATAGGTTCAGATTTGGAAAGATCGGCTGTAGTTTGGTCTATGTATTGAAGCTTGGCCAGCTTATCCAACAGATCATTGCGCTTTTTGATGAGCTTATGAGAGTTTTTACCCGGATGAACCAAAGAGGGACTGTTGGGCAATACTGCTAAAGTAGCCATTTCTCCCCAGGATAAATCTTTCGCCTTGCGGCCATAATATCGCCAGCTGGCGGCTTCCAGGCCCACAACATTGCTTCCAAAAGGTGCATTTGCTGCATACAGCCCCATGATTTCATCTTTTGAATAGCTGAGCTCCAATCGCATGGCCAAATACATTTCAATCAGTTTTTGCCAAACACTCCGGTTTTGCTTGCGCGAAAGGCGGATAACCTGCATGCTGATGGTACTGCCGCCACTCACTACGCTGCCCGATTTTAGGTTCTGTTTCATTGCCCGGCTCATGGCTACCGGATCTACTCCAAAATGCAGGAAGAACCGTTGGTCTTCAAAGCTGATAAGGCATTTTACAAATTTATCAGGAACGGAATCGGCTACCGGAAAACGCCACTGCCCATCAGATGCAATGGCTGCACTGAGGAGTTCGCCATTGCCGGCTTCTACCACATAGGAGGTTGGGGTTTTAAACAGTTGCTTGGGCAAAGAAAACAAGAAAAACAAAACCAATAGCAAGCAAATACTATCGCTAATTAAGATTGCTTTTGGTAGTTTGTTCATTTTTAGGCGCAAAGGGGTAACATTTTACGTCCCTACTTGATTTATATAAAAAATCAATGTTATGGAAAAGATTGTTACTTTTTTGAGATTTACAGCAGGGTTTATTCGTTTTTTGATGATTAATATTTGGCCGAGACTTTAGGTGCTAGTCCGCAGTCCTAAGTCGATAGTCCATAGTCAGGGATAAGTTGACTACGGACTACAGACTCAGGACTAAAAGACTATTTAATCACCTGCACCCATTTTCCTGCTACTGTTGCGCTAATGTTGTTGTTGTACATCGCTTCGCATTGTACGGCAGACAGGTAATATTTGCCCAGGTATGATGCATTGAGCAATACTTTATAGGTCAGTGATTCATTCTCTCGGATATTGAAATAGGTGAACACACGGTCATCCCTGATATCCCTATAAGTGTAAGGAGATGAGGCCAGCATGCTTTCGTTGTCGTTTAGGCGGGTATTGATAATCTCCCAGCCCGATGGGAAAATCTGCGTCAAGGCCATCTGCTCATAATAACCCATTTTCCCTGGGTTTTTAACGGTTACTTCGGCATAAAAATCGGTTCCCTGTTTCAATGTACTTGGATCCAATATTTGGCCTCTTAGCGTTTTGTAAGTTACCGAAAGGTCTAACGCATCAGGATTGTTTGGCAAGAAGTTGTTCTGGCCTGCCATTGGCTGTCCCTGTAGCACCAAACGAACAAACAGCACATTGTTGCCTGTATTGGTAATGCTTACCGTATTGTTTTTAAAGCTTAGCGCACTGCTGTTCAAGTATTGTTCGCTGTTTACATCTCCTTTTTGACCATCTATCACATAATTGTACTGCAGCTTATTCGAACTGCTGTTTTGTCCGCAGAACTTGGCAATAGCCAATAAGCTGTAGGCTGTAGTTTGTGTACTGTACCAAGTATCCTTGCCTAATCGTGAGGCCACACTTTGGAGCAATTGCGCCGCTTTTGCTTTTTGGCCCATTAAGGTCAAGGTTTCCATGATCATGGCTTCATCTCTGAGTTCTGAACCATAAGTACCGCCTAATTGGTTATAAGGCTCTACTGTTAAGGCTAATCCCCTAATCAATCCATTAGCTGCCGCGGCTTGTCCGGCCAGTTGATAGGCGGCTGCCAATCGCCATTTGGCACTTACCGATAAGTATTCAAAAGCCCTCAACCTATTCATGGCAGCCATTTCTGGTTTTTTGGCCAAGGCCAATACGTATAAGCGATAAGCTTGACTTAAATCGCCTCCATAGAAGTTGTTGCTGTTTGGCGCCCAGTTGTTGGCCTTGCTTTTTTGGTAACGGATCAGTTCATCTAACATGCCTACAGGTAGGGTATAGCCTGCATTTTGTGCTTCTACCAAGAAATGTCCGGCATAATTGCTTCCCCATTCGTCTGCTGATCCTTCACCCGGCCAATAGCTTAAGCCGCCTTCTGTAGTTTGGAAGCCTTTTAATCGGTTAATGCCCGACTTGATATTCCGCTCCACCTCGGTTTTCTTTTGATTGCTCAATGGTGTTAATTTATCCAGCATCAATTGTGGGAAAATACTCGAAGTAGTTTGTTCAACACAGCCGTGAGGATATTGGATCAAATAACTTAGGCGTTTATTGAGGTTCATAGGCGGAATGGACGACACCTCTACAGTTCCAGAGTTGGTTCCTGCCATCCCGATAGGGCTATAGGCTGTTTTCCAAGTCTGCTTAGGCTGCAGGGTCGCAGCGATTACGTTGGTTACATACGGATTTGGATTGCGTACATCCATTTCCACGTCATATACCGTTTTCTCGGCACCGCTTTGCGCTACTATTCTCACTTTGGCCACGCCAATAGCATTTGGTGCGGTTACTTGGAAATAGGTCATTTGCTCGCCAGCCTGCTTAAAGCTCAACTGTTGTGTTTTAGCCCCACTAACTGCCAATTGGCCGCTTTGCAATTGTACACTTACGTTTTTAAGGCTGTTGTTGGTTGCAAAAATGTTCACTGGTAGGGTAAAGCTCTCGCCAGGACCGATTACCCTTGGGAGGGTAGCCAATACCATTAAAGGCTTTTTAACCTCTACGCTCTTCTCTGTATAGCCGTAAGCGCCATCTTGTGCGGCTACTACCATCGCCCTCACCGCGCCAATGTACTGTGGCAAAGTAAACTTATGGGTTTTGCTTTCGCCTTTGCCCAGCTGATATGGTCCCATGAATTTAACCACAGGTTTGAAGCGGTTGGCTTTTGCCGGATTGAGGTTTTTGTTCACGCTTCCGTCACCACCAATACTCAGGATGCGTTCCAGGTTACCGCCCCATGCACCCAGTACCTGGTCAAATAGATCCCAGGTTTTAACACCTAAACCTTCTCTGGCATAGAAAATACTGTGCGGGTCTGGTGTTTTAAAGCGGGTAAGGTCTAATAATCCTTCATCCACCAAAGCAATGGTATAAGTCATTGCCTTTCCTTTTTCTTCGGCAACCGTAATGCTGCTTTCTATTTCAGGTTTCAAGACTGATGGCATTTTGATCAGCGGCTTCAATATTGTTTCCGGATCTTCGATGCTCAACGGAATGGCACCATACATCCTGATCGGCAAATCGTTTAAGGTTTGTGCATGTGGCTGCAAGAGGGTGACATTGGCAAATATATTTGGCGCCATGTTTTTCTCGGCCTTGAACTTAAATTGGGTTTGGCCTTTTTCGGTGTCTATCCAATAGGTTTTAAGCACACGGCTACCGTTTTCAATAGAAATCAAGGCACGGCCATTTTCTCCTGTCGGAATGGTTAACACCACATCTTCGCCTACATTAAATTTTTCTTTGTTAGCGGTAAACGAAAGCATCGATGCTTCTGTCGGGTTATTAGCCTGTTCGCGTTGTGCCCATCCTGGCCAATCTACATAAACCGATTTTCCAGTGGTATGGCCACCGAAACCATCGCGTACCAAGATCAAATAACGGCCCCATTCAGGTTCGTTGAGGCGTAAGGTCCAAGAGCCTTTGCCATTGTACAGCGTTACCGATTGCTTCTGTACCAATTTGTTGTATTGGTTCTGCGTAAAATTGGCATAGCTTTCCTGACCATCTTGTTCCCACCACCAGCGCCATTGTACTTTATAAAGTTCTACTTCAACAGTTTTGCTGCCAGCCAATAAACGTCCGTTCCTGTCAACATTTACCAATTCTACCTTATGGTCTTGTCCGGTAACCAACATGCCACTTAAACGGTCGCCTTTTGGTGTTTTTACGCCCAGGTAATTGTCATAAACATGGTAAGGAATGCTAAAATTATCAATGCTGAAATTGCCGCCTGGTTCGAATACCTTGGTGGTGAAGTTGGCTTTTAACATGCCTGGAGCGGTATTGCTTTCGCTTAAATTGGTATTCACCGTAGCCGTTCCGCTGGCATTAAGCGTGCCTTCGAAAATGGTTTTTACCTGCGATTCGAAATTAACGGTCGGATTGTCAAAGCTATATTCGTCAAAGCCCTTGAACTTGGTTTGCATGGTATTCAAGTTCACATCTACCTTGGCTTTCAGGTTTTGTGCCGGCGTACCGAACAACCATTTTGCCGAAAGGGTAGTGGCCGATGAAGCACCATTGCCCAAATAGGTTTTGCCACCCAAATCAAAATTGATTTTTAGGCGGTTAGGCATAATGGTTTCGATTTTGATGGTTTTAGAGAAAGAAGCACCACCAACTTTCACTTTTGCCAGCCAGTTGCCGGTAGGAGCAGTACTTTCAGTAGCGGTTTTAAAAGTGTAGAAACCATTTAAGGCTTGCGCACTCACCATCTTTTTCGCCAATTGGCCCTTCGGATTATAGAATTCGAAAGTAACCGGATAATTTACTGGCAGTTTCTTTAGTTTGTCTTCCAAGATAAACGATAGGTAAACGCTATCGCCCGGACGCCAAACGCCACGCTCACCGTAAATAAAGCCCTTGATTCCTTCCTGCACTACATCGCCACCTACATCAAAACGGCTCAATGGCAAAGAATTGCCGTCATCGAGTTTCAAATAGCCTCTTTCTTTGCCGTTCTTGGCAATCAAAAGAAAAGGTTTGCGCTTGAGGTCGAAAGCTGCCCAGCCATTGCCGTCGGTTTTTACGGTAGTTAATACCTGTCTTTGGTAGTCGAGCAATTCCACATCAACACCACTCAATGGTTTTGCGGTAAGCAGGTCGGTTGCCACCACTAACATGCTATTGTCATTGCCTCGCTTGGCAATTAAGCCAATGTTTGAGGCCAACAAGTTTCTGCTAGCCCAGCGTTCGTTGGTATAATAGGATGAAGTACAAGGATTATCGCGGTCGTCCCAACGGTAATGTTCCGGATAGTAGCTGTTGTAGCGCTCCCAAAATTCATCGTCCTCATCAATTTTTTCTCCATAGCTGTTGTAGCCTCCTTCATCGTATTCGTCGCCACCATCATTTCCATCCGTATTGGCTTCTTCAGCTTTGCAGTCGTAAACGTTATATGCTTGTCTAAAGCCTATGGTTACGCGGTACATGGCCCCAGGTTCGGTTCTGATCAGTTTATCCAGGTCGAGGGTAAAACGTGTTTTCTTGTGCAGGTTAATCGCTTTGTCTTCATCTAATCGGATGGTTTTCTGCACTACAGGTTTTGCTACGCGACGCAATTCATTTCCTTCTTTGTAATTGTTGACCTGAAAAAACTGCGGAATGTTGTCTTCATAGATTTTGATGATGGTTACATCTACCGCTTTCAGGTTTACCGCCTCAAAAGGCAAAACCAACTTGCCCGAATTTGGCAATATCGTTCCTGTTCCGGCTATGGTAACCGATGGCTGTTTGTTTTCGAAAATGATATTGGCAGTTTGGGCACCTTGCAAGGTTTTGCCTTCAATATTGGCAATGCCTGCATTTACCGTTACATTGTAGTTGCCCTGCAATTCGTTGGGTGCATAAACTTTTATCTGGCTGCCATCAATGGTATAACGGAGGTCCTGCAGGTCGCCCAAAGTGATTAAGCCGTTTAAATCTTGGCCTACGTTGACAGGCTCTGAACATTGGATCAAAGCAAAATCTTCAGCTCCTTGCATGGCTTTGATATCCAGTACTTTGAAGATAGCCTTGGCAGGAACCAATACCTTCTCTTCGCCTTTGTTATCTGAAGCACCAATGGCATCGCCATTCCACTTAAGGAGGAGGGACTGTTCACCGCCTGCTTTTTTGATGCTGTCTATCGTAAAGGTCGATTTGTGCTTTTCCGGATCGTGCTGCCATTTGATTTTCAGTTTTTGTCCAAAATCTACATGCAGCGATTTTTCAATGCTCTGTTGCTCCTCAACATCTGCAGTATTCACTTCCCCACTTAATTTCATGTAGGTTAAAGAAGTATTGTTTTGCGAAATCAATCCATTCTGAGCCAAACTAAGCCCCGGTTTGATGACTTTAAAATCGAAATCAAATTCCTCTAAACCCTTTTCTGTGGTGGTAATCTTGTCGAGATACAAGGTTGCCTCATATTTTTGATCGGGTTTAAGCGCTTCTTCTGGCCTAAATTCGATGGTTTGTGCATCAATCCAAAATGTTTTGCCTTTAATGCTTGGCGAGAAATCAACCAGTTCCCTCTCATCGGGTTTGCCCAAATCAGTCAGGTTTTTTACGGCGCTAGCCAGGTGGATGCGAATGAAGCTCTTTTTAGAAATCGTGCCCGAAGTGTAGGATTCGATATACTTGGCATATGCCTGGTTATCTTGATGCTTTTTCTTCTTGAAAATAAAGAAAGCCGCGCCAGCAATGATTATGGCTAAAACGCCAATAAGAATGTATTTTTTGCTATTTGAAGGGGTTTTTCCGGTGTTTTCCATACAATGAATTGGTGATGTATGAAAATTAAGGAAAAAGATTGCTGAGAAAGAATTTATTTATCAACGATTCTATTCCCCTCCGTTGGAGGGGTGCCCAAAGGGTGGGGTGGTCGAAATGACAAATAAGATTTAAGAGCGCTTAATTGTTGTTGCTATGAAAGCCAGTCCTGCTATTCGCTATAGCCCTCGTTCCTCAGGGCTGTCGCTGCTATCAGGGCTATGCGGATTGGGCAGTTCGCAGGCTCAATGACTAATCAGCCAATGAACTAATGAACCAATAAGCTAATCAGCTATTTAATCATCACCCCAGGTTTGTTCAGTATCGGAATACGAATAAGGTTGTTATCGATGATACTTTCTGGGAGGAAGATGAATTTTTTGTCGTAAATGTCTTTTCCGATGTAATAGCTCAACCAATATTCGTTGGTCAAACCAAATACGGCAGGGTCGATGGCTTCCACGGCTGCGTAGGATTGAGCAGCAAGATCGCCTACAAAATGCCTGAGCAAAGATGTTTTAACCTGTTTGCCATCCTTTTCGCCATAACCCTTTGAGGTAATGAGCACATTGGTAATGGCTTCGTTTTTGAAGTTTACCAGATATACATTCCAGTTTTTTGCTTCTGGTGTTTCGCCCACTAACGCTACGGCAATGGCTATATCTTCAACAATATTTTCTGGCAGGTCCTTTTTCAAAGTTGTAATGTTTTAAAGTTGAAATGTTGTAAGGCCAACTGTGCAAACCAAAAACTGTCAATTGCTTACTGATTACTTCTTCTTCGCTACAGCCTTCTTTTTAGGCGCAGCTTTTTTCTTAGGCTCAAAAGCATCTGGAACTTGGGCTACAATCAGCTTTTTAACATCTTCCAATGGAAGAACGGCCAATTCCTCGGCAGTATATTTTTGTTTGGTAGCCGGATTGTTCCCTAATTTCAGCATTTCTTTGCCAAAACGGATGAACGGTCCCCAACGGCCATTTTCAATGGCAATTTTCTCTGCTGCCCATTGCTGGATAAAGCGATTGTTCTCTTTTTCTATCTTCTTGGTAATTAGTTCTTCGATGTCTTTTTGAGAAAGTTGTTCAAAATTATAGGCGCGAGGAACATTGATAAACAGGTCGTTCCATTTAATGAATGGTCCAAAACGCCCTGCACCTTTAGTAACCGGCATGTTTTGGTATTGGGCAACAGGTGCATCGGCACTCACTTTCTCCTGGATAATTTCAATAGCCCTCTCTATGTTAACCGTTAATGGATCTTCGTTTTTAGGGATTGAAATAAAGGCATCGCCCCACTTTACATAAGGTCCGAATCTGCCCACACCAACCGAAACTTCCTTACCTTGGTAATCCTCCAACTGGAAAGGCAATTTGAATTGGTCTAACGCTTCCTCCAAACTTACTGTTCCTACAGATTGCGATTTTAATAAACTGGCATAACGCGGTTTATCATTCTCATCGTCCGTTAAGTCGCCAATCTGTACCAATGGTCCATAACGGCCAACTTTGGCGTATACGTTTTTGCCCGTAACCGGATCAACACCCAACAAACGCTCGCCATTTGCACGATCGGCAGTTTCTAAGGTTGTTTCTACCTCACTGTGGAAAGGCCCATAAAAAGAATGCAACATTTTGGTCCATTCCTGCAGGCCTTGTGCAATCTCGTCAAACTGCTTTTCTACCTTGGCGGTAAAGTTAAAGTCGACAATTCCTTTAAAATGCTCTACCAAAAAGTCGTTCACCACCTCGCCGATATCGGTAGGGAAAAGTTTTGACTTTTCAGCTCCCGTTACTTCGGTTTTGGTTTGTTTGCTGATGTTTCCATCGGCAAGCACCATGCTCACAAAATTACGTTTCTTGCCATCGCGGTCTTCCTTCACCACATAGCCACGGTTTTGGATGGTGGAGATGGTAGGAGCATAGGTAGAAGGTCGGCCAATGCCTAACTCTTCCAATTTTTTTACTAAACTGGCCTCAGTGTATCTTGCTGGAGGCCTTGAAAAGCGTTCAACAGCTGCCATTTCCTTGAGCAAGAGCGCTTGGCCCTTAGTTAACGGTGGCAACAAGTTGCTGTCTTCGTTTTCCTCTTCTTCCTCATCGGTCGATTCGAGGTATACTTTTAAAAAGCCATCAAATTTCAATACTTCGCCTTCGGCAATCAGTTCTTCTTTTCGGGTATTAATATGGATATTGGCTGTTGTTTTTTCGAATATGGCTTCGCTCATTTGCGAGGCAATTGCACGTTTCCAAATCAGTTCGTACAAACGTTTTTCGGCATTGTCGCCACCAACGGTATGCTGGTTGAAATAAGTAGGGCGAATGGCCTCGTGTGCTTCTTGGGCACCAGCGGTTTTGGTTTTATAAACCCTTGGCTGGTGATATTGCTTTCCATAAGCTGCATTGATTTCGGCGGCTGCTGCTGCAATTGCGGTTTCAGAAAGATTAACTGAATCTGTACGCATATAGGTAATCTTACCGCTTTCGTACAGTTTCTGCGCAATTTGCATGGTTCTGGCAACCGAATAGCCTAGTTTTCTAGAAGCTTCCTGTTGTAGTGTAGAGGTGGTAAAAGGCGCTGCCGGATTTCTCTTGGCTGGCCTTACTTCCAAATTGCTCACCGAAAAGTTGGCGTTTACGCAATCTTGAAGGAATTTCTCGGCATCTGCTGCTTTCTCAAAACGTTGCGGCAATTCAGCTTTTACAATTTCCCGACCTTTACCCGTACTAAACTGGGCTGTAATTTTAAAGGCAGCTGTTGCATTAAATTGGTTAACCTCGCGTTCACGGTCGACAATTAAGCGTACCGCTACTGATTGTACACGACCGGCGGACAAAGAAGGCTTTACTTTTTTCCATAATACGGGAGAAAGTTCGAAGCCCACCAAGCGATCTAATACCCTGCGCGCCTGTTGGGCATGTACAAGGTTATAATCGATGGTACGAGGTGTTTCTATGGCCTTTAAAATAGCTGGCTTGGTAATCTCATGAAATACAATACGTCTGGTATTGGCTTCCTTCAGGCCCAAGGTTTCGAACAAGTGCCAGGAAATGGCTTCTCCTTCGCGGTCCTCATCGGATGCGAGCCATACCATTTCGGCCTCCTTCGCTAGTTTTTTAAGTTCGGTAACTACCTGCCTCTTGTCGGCAGGAACCTCGTAGGTCTGAGAAAAATCATTGCTGATGTCTATTCCCATATCACCTTTTACTAGATCACGGATATGACCATAACTAGACTTCACTAAAAAATCTTTTCCTAAATACCCCTCTATGGTTTTAGCTTTTGCAGGTGACTCGACGATCAGTAAATTTTTTGCCATTCAGAACGTTTTGCTGCAAATAAAACTATAAATTAGGCTAAATTCAAAATTGGTATAGTAAATATTTTAAAACCTCCCTCGCTGAACAGCTGCTTAACTGCCTCTTTTTGATAAGGTATAGCCAATTTAAACGGGTTATTTCACCACTAAAAAATAATTTTATTTACTTAATAATTATGATTTATTAAGTTCCTAAAGAACAACAACGCCTGAAAAAGTGTTTTGATTTGTCCTTAATTTTTAGTATATTAAGAATAGACCTGCAAATAAGCGCAGGATATTTATTAATTATTAACCCAAAATAGTGTTTAGTGTGCGGGAGATTGGACATTATGATTAAGACACAAAAAAATGAAAACAACAGATCAAATTCTGATCATTGATTTAGAAGCTACCTGCTGGGAAGCAGATGGCAATTACCAAAAACAGCACAGCGAAATTATAGAAATCGGTGCCTGTATTTTAAACCGGGAAACTGGTAAAATAACTCAAAACAAAGGCATTTTAGTTAAGCCTAAATATTCGGAGGTGAGCGATTTCTGTACGCAACTGACCTCCATTACTCCTCAAATGCTCGATAAAGATGGGATTTCGTTAGCCGAAGCCTGTGAGCAATTAATGGATTATTTTAATTCGGAAGATTATACTTGGGCCAGTTATGGTGCCTATGATAAAAATATGCTTCAAGAACAGTGTAGACGCTTTGGCATTTTATATCCCATGTCTCAGCATCACATCAACGTGAAAGTGCTTTTCTCTGAACTGAAAGGACTTAGAAAAGGAATTGGAATGGCCGGTGCCTTAAAAATGCTGAACAAACCATTGTTGGGCACGCACCACAGGGGAGTAGATGATGCCAAAAACATCGCCATTATCCTTAATGAGTTGCTGAAATAATGAAGCGTAGATCGTTTCGTTCTAACGATAATTGGAAACTGAAAACCAATAACTGTCAACTGAAATATAGGTTTCGTCATACCGGACCCCGATCCGGTATCTTGTTCAAAAAGATTGCTTTGTCGCTATGCTCCTCGCAATGACGAATACTTTTATTCTTTGTTAGATTTACGCTTGGATACTGAAAACTGCCTACTGAAAACTAACATTCAATTTCTTGACGTTTTGATTATTTAATAGCAACCAATTTGTTGTTATCTTCGTACATACTCAAAAAACCAAAAGCATGATCAACACCTTATTACTCCTAATCAGTTTGTGGACAGCACCAAAGCCGCCTCAAACCATTTACGATTTTTCTTTCAAAACACTTGATGGAAAGACCGTTAACCTATCTAAATTTAAAGGCAAAAAGATTTTAATCGTAAATACGGCTTCAAAATGTGGTTATACCCCACAATATGAAGACCTGGAAAAACTACACAAGCAATATGGAAAAGACGTAGTGCTGATTGGTTTTCCGGCAGGTAATTTTGGCGGACAAGAACTGGACAACAATGCAGCCATTAAGGAATTTTGTACAGGAACCTACAAAACTACTTTCTTGTTAGCCGAAAAGAGCAGTGTAAAGGGCGATGACATTACGCCATTGTTCAAGTATTTGACCACACAGGAAAACCCAGATTTTACAGGCGATATTAAATGGAATTTCGAAAAATTCCTGATCAACGAAAAGGGACAATTGGTACATCGCTACCGTTCGGCTGTGAAGCCATTAGATGCAAGCATTACCAAAAACCTTTAAAAAGGTAAAAGGTAAGATGGAAAAAGGAAGATGGACTTAACCATCTTCCTTTTTTTTATGTTAATTTTTTTCGAGTATAAACCTCCAGAAGGCCGCACTTAAAATCGCGCCTAAAATAGGAGCGGCAATGAACAGCCACAGCTGGTTAATGGCTTGCCCGCCTATTAATAAGCCAGGACCAATACTCCTTGCCGGGTTTACAGAAACGCCGGTTACCGGAATACCTACAATGTGGATGAGCACCAGACTTAAGCCGATAGCCAGGCCTGCAAAGCCTCCATTAATGTTTTTGGTTGAAGTTGCCCCGAATATCACCAATAGAAAAATAAAGGTGAACACGGTTTCGGCAATAAAGCCAGACACTACGTCGTAATGCTGTGGAGATAATTCAGCATAGCCATTTTGCCCTAGTCCTGCGGCTAGCGTGTATTCCGCTTTGCCAGAAGCGATGAAAAATAGGATGCCTGCGCCAGCTATTGCGCCCAGTACTTGTGCAATGATGTAGTAGACTGCTTCAGAGGCTTTCATGCGTCCTGCAACTACCATTCCGATAGAAATTGCCGGATTGATGTGGCAGCCTGAAATGTGTCCGATGGCATAGGCCATAGCTACCACCGATAGGCCAAAAGCAAAGGAAATGCCCAGCAAGCCTACGCCTGTTGTTCCATTAGCCCCCGCAATAACCGCGCTTCCACACCCCATTAGCACTAAAACCAAGGTGCCCACGAATTCGGCACCAAATTTTGAGAATTTACTTGTTTCCATATAATTGAGTTTAATTTTGTGCTTAAAAAAAAATTATATAGGGACGACAGGATATTAATTTAAATATAAACAAATAATTAATATTCAAATATTGATTTGCCTAAAAGAAAATCTGCCCTAAATCAATTAGTTCTGGTTATGAATTTATATCCTGTGCTCTTTATTGCCCTTGTGGTATTAATTGCCTTTTATTTGATCTTCCGTAAAAAGAATCTCGACAGCGTAAAGTTGGCAGATTCTGATCTTCAGCTTTTAGAAGAACATGTGCTGTACTACCAGCAGCTCGATCAGGGGAAGAAAAAACTATTTGCCCAAAAAATAACCGATTTTTTGGCTGCCATTAAAATAGAGGGGATTGGTGTTGAAATTGAACCTCTTGATAAGCTTTTAGTGGCCAGTAGTGCCGTTATTCCTATTTTCGGCTTCGATAACTGGAGGTACACTAATTTGGGTAGCGTTGTGCTTTATCCCGATACCTTTAACGAAAACTTTCAGTTCGAAGGTGGCGAACGCAATATCCTGGGTATGGTGGGCACGGGTTACATGAACGGACAAATGATTCTTTCAAAGAGTGCCTTGAGGCATGGATTTTCTACCAATGCGGGCAAATCTAACACAGGCATCCACGAATTTGTGCACCTGCTCGATAAATCTGATGGCGCCACAGATGGCGTTCCTCAAAACCTGATAGCTCATGAATATGCAGTTCCATGGCTTAAAATGATGCATGAAGAAATCAATCGCATCGACAAAGATCAATCAGACATCAATCCTTATGCCATGACCAATGAAGCTGAGTTCTTAGCCGTAGCCTCTGAATATTTCTTTGAACAACCTGCCCAGTTTAAGGAAAAGCATCCTCAATTATATGAACAACTGAGCAGGATGTTTGCGCAGCAATTAGCCTGATTATAACAGGTTGATAGGTCCAAAAGTGAGCATATGATTTCCCGTACTATCCGAGTACCTGATTTTTAAGCCTTCTACTGTGTATACGCCTACTGTAGGAGTGTCGGGAGTTAAAGTTCTATATAAGAATGCGGTAACATAGATGCTAGGATCGCTAGAGGTAATGTCGACTATTTCGTTGGTTACGTTATCAATATGGAAAACGAAGTCGCCATAATACCTCAATTCGATCGATTTTTTTTGGATAGGGGCGCTAGCTGCTGTAGCAAAACTGTTGTTGGCTGTTACGAAAGCGGCTGTGCATAACAGCAAGATCAAAACTAATTTTTTCATGGAATTTTAGGTTAGTTAAGTAAATAATTTAAGTTTTAATTAAACTTACCTTAAAAACTAGTTAAAAGCTGAAATGTAAAAAAATAGAGCATAAATGTCCATGGTCCTGAGTAGTTGGCTTCAAGACAAATAATAACTAGCTAAGTTGATTTGAAATCTATAAAGCTACGCTGCCAAAAACCTTGGCATATGTTGTAGCGCCAACTTGATACCTTACTTTGAAGAATACAATTTCATAGGCATCTGCTGTGGCGTTGTAAGTGATGCTGTCATTATAAAAACTCAGTACCGTAGCTCCATCGATGGTTACATTGTCTAGTTTATTGCTGGCCGAATCGAAATAAAAGGTAAAAAGATAGCCATCGAGATAAGCGTTTCTGATCACCTGTGTTTTCTTTTGGATAGAGATGGCAGGCTCTGCATAAGCAAAATTAAGGTTGGTTATCGTAAGCGAAAAAAGAACGCAGGCTAAGAATAATTTTTTACTGTTTTTCATGGTGTCAGGTTTTAGGTTAAATAATTAAATAAACTTAATCAATAAGATCCTAATAACATTAAAAGACAAAAAATTGATCTTCGGTCCATAGTTATCCAACAAAAAAGCCACAGATCAATAAATCTATGGCTTTCCTTATTTTCGATTGGTTAGTTAGATCAAAAATCCACCGCCCAATAAATCATTTCCTTCGTAGAATACAGCTGATTGTCCAGGTGCAATTGCAGATACGGCGTGGTCAAACACTACGCGCATGTTGTCTTTTTCCTGAACAATGGTACTCAACATACCTGCATCTTTATAACGGATCTTAGTCACTACATTTTCCAAAGGCTCATGGATGCTCTCGTATTTAATCAAGTTTACATTTCTCACTAAAGCTTCTCTGCGTTCCAATTCTTCTGCACGACCTAATACTACGGTATTGCTTTCTGGCAGGATTTGGGTCACAAACATCGGCTCGCCGAAGGCAACACCCAAGCCTTTTCTCTGGCCAATGGTATAAAAGGGATAGCCTTTGTGCTGGCCAATCACCATGCCTTGACTATTAATGAAGTTGCCACCGGCTACGCGATCTTCCAGGTCTTCCACTTTGTGTTTTAAGAAAGCCCTATAATCGTTATCAGGTACAAAACAGATTTCGTAACTCTCGCTTTTTTTAGCCAGTTCTTCTTGGCCCATATCCATTGCCATTTGGCGAATGTCGGCCTTAGAGAAACTGCCCAAAGGGAATTTGGTACGTGCCAAGTTTGCTTGAGAAACGCCCCAAAGTACGTAAGACTGGTCTTTGTTCTCGTCTTTGCCCTTAGAAATTACATACCTGCCACTGTCTTGCTGGCGGATGTTGGCATAATGTCCGGTTGCAATGAATTCGCAATCCAATTTATTGGCACGTTTCAATAGTGCTTCCCACTTGATGTGCGTATTGCACAACACGCAAGGATTTGGCGTACGGCCAGCCAGGTATTCGTCAACAAAGTTGTCGATTACGAAATCGCCAAACTCATCACGGATATCTAATATGTAATGGGGAAAACCATAATTTACAGCTAGGGTACGGGCGTCGTTGATGCTGTCTAAGCTGCAACAGCCAGTTTCCTTACTCGAACCGCCAGAAGTAGCATAATCCCAGGTCTTCATGGTTAGGCCGATTACCTCATAACCCTGCTCGTGCAACATAACAGCTGCTACCGAACTATCAACCCCGCCACTCATGGCTACCAAAATTCTACCGTGTTTGCTCATTACTTAAAATAAAGATGCAAAAATACAGGTTTTTAGTTAATTATAGGAGAGGAGCAGTCTGAACAATGTAAAAAGGCTAAGGTTTTGCCTGGCTCGACTCCCTAACTTGCAGTTGGGTAGGCAACAAAATGGTTTCGAAAGGCGCTGTTTCTCTATCAGAAATAAGTGAAAGCAGCTGCTGGGCCGCTACGCTTCCAATCTCAAAAGAAGGCTGGCGAATGGTGCTTAGCGAAGGATTAAGTACTTCGGCCAGATCGGTATTGCTAAAGCCAACCAAGGCAATGTCTTGAGGAATGCGGTGGCCAGATTTATGTAAGAGCGCCAAACATTTGGTGCTCAGCAGATCGGTGGCGGTAAATATAGCCTGTGGTGCCTGTTTAAGTACCATTAATTCTTGTACGGCTGTTTCCAGTTCCTGGTCTAGGGTTGCTGCATTGGTGGTGTCGCAAAACTTTACCCAATCTTTGTTAAATGTAATTCCGGCATCTTCCAAGGCTTTTTTATACCCTTCGAAACGCTCTGTAGCTACGCTCAATTGGGTATTCCAGTTCAAATGGGCAATGGCGCGGTAGCCATTGTTGATCAGGTGCTGCGTAGCCTCATAGGCGCCTTTAAAATTATCAACCGCTACTTTGTGTGTGTCGATGTGATCGCTTAAGCGGTCGAACAGCACCACTGGTACGCCTACTTCCTGCAAATGGGTAAGGTGGCTAAAGTCGGTAGTCTGATAAGAAGGGGAGATGAGCAAGCCATCGATGCCACCTGCATAGAGCAGGTTCACATTGGCCTTTTCTTGCTCGTACAGCTCCTTGCTTTGCATAATGATGATCTGGTAATCCTGCTCTGAGCAGTAATGATCGATTCCATCCAGCATTTGGGCCATGAAATTATTATCGATAGAACAAACCACTACGCCAATCGACCTGCTTTTGCCTTCTTTGAGGCCACGGGCCATGCGGTTGGGTATGTACTGGTGTTCTTTGGCATAGGCCAACACCTTTTGCTTGGTTTCATCGCCAATTTGATAGCTGTCTGTTAATGCCCTCGAAACGGTAGAAACAGATAGGTTCAAAGCTTTGGCAATATCGCGTAAGGTAATATTATTGTTCATTTTCAATGGACTTCATATAAGGCTTGCAGGGCTAAAGATACAGATTTTTGCTGTTTTTACAGCGATTGGGCAATTTGGCCACTAAGTTTTTACTAAAACCATTTAGTTGTGTGTTAAGATAGTTTTTGAGGTTAATTAAAAATTAATACCTTAGGCTTTATATTCGTTAACACACTAAAATAAACTGAACGAAAAAACAAAATTAAACAAATGAAAAAAACACTGCTCTGCTGCCTTTTCCTTTCTGCGATGGTAGCGCATGCGCAACAAAACCTGGTTAAATATGTAAAGCCGCTCATTGGAACCGAAAAAATGGGACATACCTATCCGGGTGCTACCGTTCCTTTCGGAGCTGTACAGTTAAGTCCAGAAACAGATACCATTCCCTATGAAATGAATGGCAAATACAATGGCGATGTCTATAAGTATTGTGCAGGCTATAAATATGAAGATAAAACCATAGTAGGCTTTAGTCACACGCATTTTAGCGGAACAGGCCATTCAGATTTAGGCGATTTTCTGATCATGCCTACACAAGGCAAGCTGCAAATGAACCCAGGAACAGCCAGCAATACCAAAAGTGGCTATCGTTCGGCCTTTTCTCATGCCAACGAGGTTGCCGAAGCTGGTTATTACAAGGTAAAGCTTGATGATGATAACATATTGGCCGAAATGACTGCTACCAGTCGCGTGGGCATGCATCAATATACTTTTCCAAAATCAGACCAGAGCCATATCATTTTGGACCTGATGGCCGGAATTTATAACTATGACGAAAAAACAGTATGGACCTATGTAAGGGTAGTAAATGATACCTTGATTACAGGTTACCGTCAAACTTATGGCTGGGCACGTACCCGTACGGTTTATTTTGCGATGAGCTTTTCTAAGCCTTTTAAAAACTATGGCCAAAAGAACTACGATGCACGCCAAGCCTACAGAGGCTTTTGGGGCAAATTCGACCAAAGCAAAAACTTCCCAGAAATTGCCGGCAAAAAAGTAAGGATGTTCTTCGATTTCGATACCCAAGAAGGAGAAAAGATCAAGATCAAGTTTGCCTTATCGCCGGTAAGTCAGGAAAATGCCCTGCAAAACATGCGTGCAGAGATTACCGGTTGGGATTTTGAAAAGGTAAAGGCACAGGCACAGGCCACCTGGAACAAAGAATTGTCTAAGATCAATATCGCGGCTTCTGAAGATGATAAAACCAATTTCTATACGGCCATGTACCATGCTTTTATCAATCCAACAACCTATGCAGACGTAAATGGACAATATAAAGGCCTAGACCAAGGCGTACATACAGCAAATGGTTTTACCAATTACACCACTTTCTCTTTATGGGATACCTACAGGGCATTACATCCGTTTTTTAACATTGTGCAGCCTACCCGCAACAACGATATGGTGAAATCCATGCTGGCCCATTATGAGCAAAGCAGCTTGCAGATGTTGCCGATTTGGTCGCATTATGCCAACGACAATTGGTGCATGAGCGGTTACCACAGCGTTTCGGTAATTGCCGATGCAGTGATTAAAGGCGTATTTAATGGCGATGCCAACAAAGCTTTGGATGCCTGTGTAACCACGGCAAAACATCGTAATTACGAAGGAATTGGCTATTACATGGATTTGGGCTTTATTCCGGCAGAACGTAGCGGAGTATCGGTTTCCAATACCTTAGAGTATGCCTATGATGACTGGGCAATTGCACAGATGGCCAAAAAGCTAAACCGCATGGATGTTTATGAGGAGTTTATCAAGCGTTCGGCCAATTGGAAGAACAATTTCGATAAAAGCACAGGCTTTATGCGTCCGAAGTTGGCAGATGGAACCTTCAAAAAAGATTTTGACGTTTTAAGTACCCATGGACAAGGTTTTATTGAAGGCAATAGCTGGAACTACAGTTTCTTTGTACCACAAGATCCGGCTGGCTTGATGGAAATGATGGGTGGCAAAAAGAAATTCGCTGCCAGACTGGATACTTTGTTTACCATGCACCTGCCTGACGAGTTTTTTGCAGATACCGAAGACATTACCCGCGAAGGAATTATTGGTGGCTACGTACATGGCAATGAACCGGCGCACCACGTAGCTTATTTTTACAACTGGGCCGATCAGGCTTACAAAACACAGGCCCAAGTTCGCCACATCCTGAAAATGCAATACAAGCCTACGCCAGATGGCTTGGGTGGCAACGATGACTGTGGGCAAATGAGTGCCTGGTATATGTTTTCGTCATTAGGTTTCTATCCGGTTTCGCCGGGTGGCGATGAATACGCCTTAGGTTCGCCTGCGGTAAACAACGCCACCTTAACCCTAGAAAATGGCAAGACATTTACGGTAGAAGCCATTAACCAAAGCGATAAAAACGTGTACGTTCAAAAAGTGTTGTTAAATGGCAAGGAATTGAGCAAGCCTTTTATCAAACATGGCGATATTACCAATGGTGGCAAACTCACTTTTTATATGAGCGCCAAGCCAAAGAAATCATAATCATGCTGGTTATCTCTTGTTAGTTACCAATTGCTGGTACCTTATCAGGAGTAGGTCAGCATAAAACTAAAAGCCATTAGGATTAAATTTCTAGTGGCTTTTTTGTTGGATGTCCATGGTGCTCTTGTTGGTGTTCTTCACCAACAAGCTTGTTTCTTAGCCCATATTTACATTTTTCGCAGCACAATAGCTCTATCTTTTTGTCGCTACAGTAAATTTAAATTCCCCCCCTTTGGAGGGGTGCCCAAAGGGCGGGGTGGTTAATGCAATCAAATTGGTCGAATAACTGCTGCCCCATAAACCTGATGGAAGCGAGCACGAAGTAAAGTGTACAGCAGGGCTGTATTTGCCTAAGAACTGCAGGCTCTGCTTTTCTAAAACTGAACCTCAATTTTATGCAAAGAAATGATGATCTTATATTGCTTGCGCCCAACGAGATATGTTAAATACAGACCAATGAGGAAAACTTTTCGCTAGCCAGTTCTAATATTTTTTAGATATTTAAGCTCCGAAAACTGAATATTGAAAGATGAAGATTGTAATTGCCGAAAAGCCTTCCGTTGGTCGTGAGTTAGCAAAAGTGTTTGGTGCAACCACCAGAAAAGACGGCTATATTGAAGGCAAGGGCTATTCTTTTACATGGGCATTCGGACACCTGTTGCAGTTGGCACCGCCACAGGACTATGGTTTTATCGGTTGGCGCAAACAGCACCTGCCCATGTTGCCGGCCAAGTTTAAATTGGCCATTCGCAAAATCAAAACCAAAGACGGTTTTGTGGAAGATCCCGGGGTAAGGAAACAATTGGATATCATTAAAAAGCTGTTCGACGAAGCTACAGAGATCATCGTGGCAACGGATGCCGGGCGCGAAGGAGAACTGATCTTTCGCTACATCTACTACTTCCTCAAATGCAAGAAGCCTTTTAAGCGTTTATGGATTTCTTCGCAAACCGATGAAGCCATCAAAGACGGTTTCAGGAATTTAAAACCAGGCACGGAGTACGATACCTTGTTCAACTCGGCGCATTGCCGCTCGGAATCAGATTGGCTGGTGGGCATGAATGCTACGCAGGCCTTGAGTATTTCGGCCGGAAACAAAAGTGTGCTTTCTTTGGGCAGGGTACAAACGCCAACTTTGGCCATGGTTTGTGCCCGTTATTTGGAAAACAAAAATTTTGTGCCTCAAACCTATTTCCAGATCGGCATCCAATTGGATAAAGACGGACAGCTTTTTAAGGCCATATCGATAGCCAATTATAAAGCCCAGGAAGAAGCCCAAGAAATATTCGATAAGGTGGAGGATGTGGAATCGGGTATTGCGCAGGGCGGTAACATTACTTCGGTAGAAGCCAAACCCAGGAAAGAACCGCCACCGCTTTTGCACGATTTGAGCAGCTTGCAACAAGAAGCCAATAAGAAGAACGGCTTTACGGCAGACCAAACCCTAAACCTCTTGCAGAACTTGTACGAGAGCAAACTGGTTTCTTATCCGCGTACGGGCAGCCGTTACATTGGTGATGATGTATTTGCCACTATCCCAAGTCTGATTACCAACCTTACGGTACACCCAGAATTTGCAAAAGCAGCGGTGTTTTTGCAAACAGCTACTCTAAATAAGCGCAGCGTTAATGCCAAAAAAGTAACGGATCACCATGCCATATTGCCAACAGGCATCCAGCCTCAACATTTAAGCAAAGACCATCAGGCCATATACGATTTGGTGGTAGGGCGCATGCTGGAAGCTTTTCATCAGGAATGCGTAAAGGAGGTGACCAAAATCACCATCGAATCGGGCACTACCTTTCAGGCCAATGGTACAGTTATCCGCTCTGCGGGCTGGCGTTCGGTTTTTAACGAGGTAGAAGACGATAAAAAAGACGAAGACAATCCGGCTTTGCCAAAGGTGAAAAAAGGAGAGTTGCTGCCGATTGTGAACAAAGCCCTGCTTGAGAAACAAACCAAGCCTAAGCCTTTGTACAATGAGGCGTCCTTGTTAAAGGCGCTGGAAACATCGGGCAAGGAAATTGAAGACGAAGAGCTGCGTTATGCCATGAAAGACAGTGGTTTGGGTACGCCGGCAACCCGTGCGGCAATTATCGAAACCCTGCTGACCAGGGAATACATTATTCGCGAGAAGCGAAACCTGGTACCCACCAACAAAGGATTGGCCGTTTATGAAATTGTTAAAGACAAAAAGATAGCACAGGCAGAACTGACGGGGCAATGGGAAAAGCGACTCGAGGAAATCAGGGCGGGAGCTTCGGTTACAGAATTCAAGTCTGAGATAGCAGAATACACTAAAAACATTACGCAAGAACTTTTGGTGGCTGGCGCCAGCCTTTCAGAGAAATTGGTAGAAACACCGGCAACGGTTTAGTTACGGTTCTGATTTGGGCTAATTCACAGAGTTTGCTACCTTGCTTTTCAAATGAACCGCAAATATTTTCTATCGTCCATTATTCCTGCATCCCTGCTTTTGCATTCGCTAAAAAGCGGCGCAACTGTATTCCCTGCTGAAGAATCTCCAAAAAGGTTAAAAATCCCACCATACTTAAAGCCGGGAGATACCATTGGCATTACTTGTCCGGCAGGTTACATTACGCAGGCAGAAATTGAACCATCTGTTATACAAATGAAGAGCTGGGGTTTTAATGTACAAATTGGCAAAACGGTAGGTGCACGCGATTTTACTTTTGGGGGCACAGACCAGGAGCGGTTAGACGACCTCCAGCAAATGCTAAACGATCCGCAAATCAAGGCTATCATGTGCGCACGTGGCGGTTATGGTGCAGTGCGGATTATAGATCAGCTTGATTTCAGTGCTTATCGCTCTTCGCCCAAATGGCTGATCGGATTTAGCGACATCACCATTTTGCATTGCCACATCAACAGCAATTACAGGGTGGCGACTATCCATTCGAAAATGTGCAATAGTTTTCCATCAGATTGGGCAAAGGCCGAACCTATTCAGGTAGATACCATCAACTCGATAGCGCAGGCACTTAAAGGCGAAAAGATGAAATATACCTCGCCCTATAACAATAACAATAGGATGGGAAGCGCACAAGGCGAATTGGTTGGTGGCAACCTGCGTTGCATTGAAAACCTAGCAGGTAGCGATTCTGAAATCGAAACCGATGGAAAAATACTATTTGTAGAAGATACAGGCGAATATTTATACAGTATAGACCGCATGTTCTTTAACCTGAAACGGAGTGGCAAATTGGCCAAATTGAGGGGGCTGATTATCGGAGGCTTTAAAGTAAAACCTGATGATGAAGGGGAGGGCTTTGGCAAAACACTAACTGATATCGTGCTCGAAAAGGTAAAGGGCTATGATTACCCGGTAAGCTTTGATTTCCCGGTAGGACACCAGCGGGCTAATTTTGCCCTCAAATGCGGCGTACAGCACTGGCTTGATGTAAGGGCTAGTGGAACAAGATTGGAAGAGGTTTAATTAAATAAAATAAAGTTTAAATAACCACATAGAAACATAGGGCAGATAGCATTTAAAGAATGTTTGATCGTTCTTTGCAAACTAGTCAGGTAATAGGTCAAAGAGTTCGTTTACATAAGTTTTTTGTCCTTCTTTAAAAAGATTAATACAATTAAAATTAATTATTATGCCTTTTGGAACATCGAGTAGTTTCATGTAGGTAAGTAGCTGCGCAGTGAAAATTGGGGTTATAACATCAACGGCTTTCAATTCGATTACTATTTTGTTTTCTACCAATAAATCACACCTTAAAAAAGCTTCCAATTCTATGTTTTTATAATAGACAGGAACTACTGGCTGAGCCAAATAATAAATATTTCTTAAGTTAAATTCATATTCTAGACAATGTTGATAAACACTTTCTAATAATCCTGGCCCCAGTTCTTTATGTACTGCTATGGCTGCGCCTATAATTTCATAGGTCAAATCATTCAAATCCTTCTTTGTCATCTCTAATCGAATACTCTTGTAAAAGGGATGACTACAATAAATTTACCTAAATAAATTAAATCTCTATGTGCCTATGTGGTTTATTTTATTCTGAAGCTATTGCATGAAAATATGATTTGTTTTTACAAAATATTAAGCTGAGATACAATAAACCGGGGTTTCCTGCAGCCTAGAAGCTACTACGATTTCGGTTCCGTTAGCATGTTGCTGGAATAGTTCCTGCACCAATTGAGGGCAATTGTTGTCTTGGCTCAAATGCGAAAGAAACAAATGGCTCATGTAGGCTGGTCGGTGATTGAGGAAAAGATCGAGGGCCTTTTTGTTAGACAAGTGTCCGTAGCCACTTCTGATGCGATTTTTCAAAAAATAAGGATACCTGCCTTTATCCAGCAATTCATCATCATAGTTCGCCTCTAAAAAGGCAGCATGGCATTGCTTAAAATGATGGATCACATGTTCGCAATGATCCCCAATATCGGTAAACACCCCAACCGTTATCCCTTGGCAAGCCACTATAAAGCTATGTGGTTCTGCAGCATCATGTTTTTTGGGAAAAGCCGTAACTTCTAAACTTCCAAATGAAATAGGTGCATAGGTACCAAAAGGCCTGATTAATTCTAAAGGCAATTGCTGTCTCCCACCAATTAGGGTTCGTTGGGTGATGTAAACCGGCAACTGGTACTTCTTGGCTAAAACGGGCAGTCCACGGATATGATCGCTATGCTCATGCGAAATAAATATGGCCTTAACCTTATCCATGCTCAAGGCTAGGCGTTGCATCCTTGTTTCGGTTTCCTTGCAGCTTAAGCCAGCATCAACCAGTATAGCTTCGCTATCATTGCCAATATAAAAGCAGTTACCGTTGCTACCCGTATTTAAGGAACTAATAAACAAAGCCATTTTACAAAAATACAGGAAATATTGAGTTTAGATCTGCAATTTTATAAACATTCCCACTTTCAAAACAACTGGCGCCGAATGCTGTTTTTAGTTAAACCGAATTCAAATGGAAGAGAAACACAACAATGCCACGCCGCAGAGGCCAGCTGGTGCACGCATGCTCGATGCAGGTATTATTCCCATTAATCTCCCAAAATATATAGCACTCGTCAAAACAGAAGAGGCCTATCAAAAAAACAGGAAGAATGCCATTACCGTATTCAAGTCTGATCAGGTTACCATTACTTTAATCGCTTTGCAAGAAGGAGAACTGATTAGGCCGGGCAGCGAAGAGGGCGAAGCAATCATGAGCTTGCAGCTTATTGATGGAAATTTAGCCTTCGAAAGTCTGGGTACTGATGTGGAGCTCAACACCGGCGAACTGCTCACTTTGCACCAACAATTATCGTTCAAGGCAAAGGCTTTGACCGACTGTATATGCCTCTTAACCATGATTAAATAGGCATTTAGACACTTTTTTAATTTTTTTTTAATTTTTGTCGAATAAGCTAACCGATTGCCACTCAGTAGTTTTGTAAATAAAAGTGCCCTCTAGCTACTCTGAACGCCATATTTTTAAATTGAAGGATGCTTGTTTCTTTGGTTTAAATGATATATTTGAAATCAAATTAAAAATATTACAATGGAAAAATTCTCAAAAGTAAAAGAAGTAATTGCTGCTATCGAAGCAGACGCAGAAAAATTTTATAACGCAGGTAATGCAGCAGCTGGTACAAGAGTACGTAAAGCTATGCAAGACCTAAAAGTATTGGCTCAAGAGATCCGTACTGAAGTAACTGAGAAAAAAAACGCGAAATAAGCCTCAGTGCTCTAATCTTATAAAGACCTTGCTTTGGCAAGGTCTTTTTTTTGACATCACCTTAAATTAAAGTTAAATAGATTTGCTTATTTCAACAATTTTGTATTTTAGTTGTAACCAATACACACTACAATGATTTCCGTAGAAGTAAGCTATACTGTAAAACCAGATTTCGTAGCGCAAAACAAACGAAATATTAGTTTGTTCTTGGCCGATTTTAGACAATTGATCCACCTCAATTTTCTTTATCAGGTTTATCTCAAGGAGGATGGGGTTACTTTTATGCATCTTTCCATGTATGAGAATGAGGAAGTGCAGCAACAGATCCTACAGGTACCCTCATTTTTGCAATTCCAGAAAGAACGCGACGAAAGCAGCCTCGATCAAACTCCCCAATTCAATACGCTTTCGCTAATCGGATCGTCCTTAAGGCTGATTTGATCAAACAAACCTGACAATTTTGAGTTAGACTAATGCTCAGTTTTTAGTGTAGTCCGACTTAATTATACCGAAATAAGCTTTAAAAATACTAGGTTTCGAAGGCGGGCCAGCCCTAAATTTGTGGCAGTTAATCATTATAAAATAGAAAAAATGAAAGCAATCATATTAACCCAGCCAGGAGGTGTAGAAAACCTGCAATTGACTGATATCGAAAAGCCTGCACCCGCAAAAGGCGAGGTACTGATCAAAGTAAAAGCCATTAGTATTAATCCGGTTGATTGGAAAACACGCAAGGGTACCGGCGTTTATGGCCGTTTAAAAGAACAAAACCCATTAATTATTGGTTGGGATGTAAGTGGCGTGGTTGAAAGTGTTGGCGATGACATTGTGGAGTTTAAAGCTGGTGATGAAGTATTCGGCATGGTCAATTTTCCAGGTCATGGCAAGGCTTATGCCGAATATGTAGCTGCTCCGGCTACGCATATCGCCCTAAAACCAGCTAACATTAGTCACGAAGAGGCTGCCGCGGCAACATTGGCTGCCTTAACCGCCTGGCAGGTATTGGTTACCTATGCCAATGTACAGCCTGGCCAAAAAGTATTGGTACATGCGGCTGCAGGTGGTGTTGGTCATTATGGCGTACAAATAGCCAAACACCTCGGCGCTTATGTTATTGGTACATCTTCGGCTGCCAAAAAAGAAATCGTAATGGATCTGGGTGCCGATGAACATATCGATTATACCTCACAACGATTTGAAGAGGTGGTTAAAGATGCCGATTTGGTGTTTGATACCATTGGTGGAGAAAACTTTGTACGTTCATTGGATGCGGTTAAAAAGAACGGTTGGGTAATTTCTATCCCATCAGGAATGTCTGGCGATGTAGAATCGCAGGCCAAGGCCAAAGGTGTAAATGCCAGGGCCATGTTGGTAGAAAGCAATGCCAAAGATATGCGCGAATTGGCAGCACTGCTCAGCAATGGAAAGCTGAAATCCCTGATCGATTCTGTTTATCCTTTTGAACAAATGGGTGAAGCACATACCGAACTGGAAAAGGGCAAGGCAACCGGCAAAATTATCGTCACGATATAACTATAATGGGGAGATGTAAGAGGTGAAATGGAAGATGGGAAGGTTATGATATCCTCCAATATTTTATTTGACAAAAGAATTTGATAATACTTAAATAAAAAGGGCTTTAGTTTAAACTAAAGCCCTTTTGTATGTCTGCTAATTAGGATCAATTCCTGGGTAATGGTAAGTATAGCCATCATAATAGTGGAAGGCATCATTATAGTAATAGCTCATGTTATAGATCACGGTAAAGCCATAATAATCGTAAGACCACATGCCAGAAATACCTGTTCCGTTACCGGCAGCGGCTATTTGCACATCATCCTGTAAAAACATATTTACTGTCCATACCTCAGTAATGGTGCCGAGGCCTAAATCTCCATAAACATGGTACTCTTGTGCGCCAACCTTATAATAGCCTACGCTTATCCGCGAATAGTTCTTTTTGGATTTAACGCTGGTTGATTTTTCTTGGAGCCTTTCTGGCGTAAAAGAAGCGCATAAAATCAGCATGCACAAGCTTAAACTCATGAGAAATAATTTTTTCATTGTCTTAGATTTAAGTTAATTAATTAAACGGTTACTATCTAAGATAAAAAATTTAGGGCATAAAGAATTTTATTCGCTTTATTCAATTGCGATAGCAACTTTTTACATATCTGCTTTGCTTGTCTAAAAGCATTGGCAAAGCTATATGTAGATTATCTGAAAGAATTAGAAATTTGACTGCAAAGTATAAAACACTTGAAAATTCACCTATATTTAATTGCAATGACAGTGATAAGACCTATATATCCAGATTTTCTTTACCAATTGGGTTTTAAAGAGCAAGCGCTTATCGAACTCTTTAACGATTTACGGCAGTTTATACTCGATTGCTATCCAGCTGGAAACGAATTGTTGTACCATACGCATGCTTTAACGGCTGTTTTTTCGATCTCTGATAAATTGGGAGATGCCTATTGTATGATCCCAATCTATACCAATCACCTTAATTTGGGCTTTAACAAGGGAACTCTGATCAACGATCCAGATCAGCTGTTAGAAGGAACAGGCAATTTGATCAGACATATTCCGGTGCGGAAACCAAGCGATTACCGAAATGAACAAGTTGAGCTATTGGTTAAATCAGCTATTGATTTTGCCTTAAAAGACCTAGAAAAACCCAGCAAGGCAACCGGCCAAACCATCTCCAAAATAAAGACCAAATAGAATTAATAGCGTTTTCTATATGCTGCTGGCGAACAGCCTGCATAACGCCTAAAATACTTTCCAAATAGGGAAGCGTCGGCAAAATTTAAAGATTCTGCAATGGTAGCCACGCTTAACGAGGTTTGCTTCAACCTCACTTTTGCCTCTAAGATCAGGATATCCTGTATCCACTCGCGCGCAGTTTTGCCTGTAGCCTCCTTTATGGTTTCGCTCAGGTGTTTAGCTGTTACATTCAACAAATCTGCGTAGCCATTTACGGTACGCAGCTGCAGGTGTTTTTCGATGAGCAGTTTTTTAAACTCGCTTACCATTTTAATCTGCGAATTGGTGTTCATCAAATCGGGCGGAGCATATTTGTCGTACAAATCGGCCACATGGTTGAGCATAATGTTGATATAACTTCTTAGCAGCTCATCCTTGCGCTGGCTTGTTGTATGAATTGTCTTTTTAAGGGTTTGCAAAAGCTCAAGGATCAACTCTTCATCTGATTTATCGAGCATGATGACTTGAGTTGCATTGCCCTGAAGGAAATTAAAAGCCTCAAGTGGATTGATCCGATCACCATGAGAAAAGAGAGCTTCGGTAAAAAACAGCGTTTCTTCGGCATAGTCGGCAGATTGATCTTTCCATGAACGGATGGTGCTTGGGCCCATCACTATTAAAGAACCTGGCAAAAGGGTATAGGTTTCTAAATCAGCCATTAGCTTCGCACTTCCTTTAGTACAAACCGCGATTCCAAAATAAGAGGCACGATGAGGGAAAATGCTCAGTTGCATTGGCGAAGCAAAGGAAGCTACAAAATAATCTATTGTGTTTGCTTGATCTTCAAGTATGGGTTTTACTATCTCTAGCAGACTTAGCGCCGGAATGGATGCTTTCATTGCTATAAAACTTATAAAAAAGGCTATTTATTGCATTTAAATATATTTAATTTATTAATAATTCCGTGATTTCGACCATAATTGCCGAGGTATCACTCTTTTATGGCTTTAAAGATTTAACGAATTTTGTGGCAAAGATTGGGGACAACAAATGATGGCAAAGCAAGAAATCAAATGTCCACATTGTGGGCAATGGACAATATGGAATGGGGCAATGGAAGACCGTTGCTACCAATGCAATGGCTTATTGGAAGAAGAAAAAATCAATAAAATAAAAGCGGCTGAAAAGAAGAAGCAGGTGGCTGAAGAATTGGAGCGTGCTGGCTTGGCCAGGCAAAATCCATTTTTCAGGAAGATTTTTAACTATGCTTCTACACTTTTTATCGGTTTTATCCTGGTGATTATTGCAGTGATTGTACTCATGGCGGGTTAACAGCATGAAAATAAGAACTGCTATCTGGTTTTGGCCCTTTTTGATAACGTATTTATTCCTCTATAGCTCGAATAAATTAGGATATCGGTTTTCCGATCCAATTCAGTTTTACTTGAGCGATTTGTTGGCAGTTCCAATTGTGGCTACGCTGGGCTTATGGCTGATGAAGTTTGTAAGTCAACAAAAAGACTATGTTTTGCTGAAATGGCATATTGCTTATGTGGTTATCATATTTTCTATTGTATTTGAACTTTTGTTGCCCTTGTTAATGAAAAGGTATACAGGAGATGTTTTAGACATACTGATGTACCTGCTGGGCGGTCTGTTTTTTTGGAAGCTAATGAACAAATGAAAAAGCCTCAGTTTTCGCTGAGGCTTGATAGAAGAATATCGTGTGGTTTCAAAATCAACCGTTGTAAAAGAAGGTCTGGAGCTCTCTCGCAAATACATTAGGCACTTCTAGGGCTGCGAAATGTCCGCCTTCTTCCATTTTCTTAAAGCTGGTTACGTTTACAAAACGTTCGGCCCATTCTTTAGGAAACTGTGCTTCTCTTGGAAATAGGGCTATGCCCGCTGGCACATCGCTTTTTTGCAATGGGGCTGCACCGCTCCACTGTGCCATCGCATCTGCTTTGTACATCCTCGCCGAGGTAGCTATGGTTCCGCTTAGCCAATAGATCATGATGTTAGTGAGCAATTCATCCCTTCCGCCAAAAGCACTTTCTAAAATTTCGGCTGGCGCTCCCGCGTTAATGAAACTCAGTATCCATGCGGCAAGGCCTGTAGGCGAATCGTTTAAACCATAAGCTAGCGATTGTGGCTTGGTGGCCTGTATCATGGCATAGGCACCTTCGCTGTACCACCACTGTTGTACAAATTGTCCAAATTGCTGTTCTGCTTCTGTCATGGTGTTGGGATCTTCTTGGCCCATCGGGTAACCAATATCTGTAAAATGTACACCCGCAACTACACCTGGATATTTAGAGGCAAGCGCTTTGGTAACGCTCATGCCAATATCGCCACCGGCTGCATAAAACTTGTCATAACCTAAATTATCGGTCATTAATATTTTCCATAAATCAGCCACGCCTTCACTGCTAATCGCCGTTTTTTCAGAAAACCCAAATCCTGGAAGAGATGGAATAACCAGGTCGAAACTTTCATCGCCTTCGGTTAACAGGGGGATGATTTTATGAAAGCGGTAATAGCTATCGGGCCAGCCATGGGTAAGCAACAATGGTTTAGGGTTTTTGCCTTTGCCCTTAATGTATTGAAAATGGATTTTTACGCCGTTTACATCAGCTATATATTGTGGGTATTTGTTAAGCTCGGCTTCCTGTTTGCGCCAATCGTACTTGTCGGTCCAGTAAGCAACCAATTCCTTGAGATAGGTTTCGCTGGTGCCAAAGTGCCAGCCCGAACCTTCGGCTTCTCCTGGCCAACGGGTGTTTTTCAAACGGTTTTTGAGGTCATCCAGCTGTTGCTGAGGAATTGATAAATTAAATGCTGTTGCGTTTTTCATTGCTTTGTTTTTTAGTTTTGCGATTGACTAATTGATAAAACAAATATAGGCGTGCAGGAGGCTTTTGAATTAGGCAGGATGTCGGGAAAAATGGTAAAAAATTCCGTTGAGCTTATATTTTTCGATATTCGGTAGGCGTTAGGTTGGTTGCCTTTTTAAACGATTTTGTAAAATGCGACGCATCTTCAAAGCCCAGCCAGTAACAGATCTCTTGGATGCTGAGCGTGGTTTGCTTCAACAAGCTTTTGGCTTCCATCATTACATATTCATCTATAAAGGCTTTCGCCGATTTGCCCAACTCGGTCTGCAAGATCTCGCTGAGGTATTTTGGAGTAATATTTAGCTGAGCGGCATAATAAGCTACTTCTTTATGCCCGGGGAAATGTTCTGCCACCAGCTTTCTGAATGCATAAGCTATTTTTTCCTTATTGGAGGCATTGGTGTTTTTTGATTTTCCAGTTGGAGAGGAATGGAAAGAATCCGCAAGCATCAATAGCGAATGTACAATGCCGGGAATGGCATCTTTTTCAGTTTTGAGTTCCTTAAGCAAATCAAACAGCGAGGTCATTTTTTTGAGCTGTTCATCCGTTAGCTTCATCACATGATTGCCTCCATGGAAGAAAAACGAAAGCGATTGCAGAAAAGAATTGCTCTGCATATCCTTAAATAGCTCTTCTGTAAAATAAACCGTGTCGTGTGCTGCAGTATAGTTACCCATCCACTGGCAAACCATCCCTGGCCCAATAGTGGTGAGGCAGCCGGCACCTACTTGATAATCTGTACTGCCGATCTTGAAAGTATCGCCTTCTCCAGAATAGGTAATGCCCAAACCATAGGCAAATGTCCTGAAGGGAAAATTGACATGGGCATTTTTATAGGTCTGGCTGTTCGCCAAAAAATAAGGAAAGTTGAAGCTATGGGCATTTTGATGCTTTAAGAAGTCATAAAGGTTAAAAGAGTTGAGGTTGGATTTTTTCAATATGCTCATAAACCGATGCTGTATTTTTTGTCTTTTCTGCTTATCGCAAAATACATTTTAATGTTTAGAATTTACTGGAATTAGTAGTGGCAAAATTCAAGTTTGGCGCCTTGTGGCTGAGTGCTATTCGTAGGTATGCTCAGTTATGCTGATGAGGATCTGGGGTCCTTCCCGCCATTTTGTCCAGCCATTATAGTTTTTTACGCTATCAAAGCTCGACTCCCTGCCGGTACCCATTTTGAGCTTTATCCATTCGCCCTTTACCGCTGCTACTCCAAATGGCAAAAAATCATTGCTTTTGTTTTCAAAGATTATCTTCCCCTCAGGCGTATCGTAAATGGTTATGTTTTCTTTGGTGATAAATTCTACCCTTTTTAAATAGCGCTCCCAAGTTTCGTAGATATACCAGCGTGGATTATAGTTTGAACCGGGACAATTGCTGCAACTATTGTCGTAAAGTTGCTTTTCAGCACTATAGTAAGCGCTTTTGCTGTCTCTTTTAACGACATAGGTTTCCTGGGTTTCTTCATTGGTAATGATCCTAAAGAACAAAACAGTGGTATCAACAACCCGGAACTTTAATTCAGCGGGGAACCTTACCAAGCCCATATTGATGTGTTCTTCGCCCTCTTTATAGCTATCTCCCTTGTTTAAAAGGTAGGGCGTCAGCCTTAATTTGGTTACAAACTTTGTATGGCCTGATTTTGTCGTTTCAAATTTTAAGATGTCATAAGGTTCCTTGTCTGTTTCGTTTTTATACAAGGGAATTGGATACTGTGTATTTACGGTAAGCAGGCCTATACCGATGGTTTTTGGAATAGCTTTTTTTCTTCCTTGACAATTACAGAGGCAAAGGAAAACGGGCGCTAATATCGCAATGTATCTATAACTCTTCTTGAGCAGGTTTTTTGCTTGTCTCTGCATTTTACTTTTCATAATAGATGCAAGTATTTTGATTCTGGAGGTTTAGCAAATGTATTTTGTTGTCTGCAAAAAGGCGGTACTCTCTTTTTATGATCTTTGCCATCGGGATGTTTGCCCTAAAAACAGTGTCGTTTCTAAGCGTGGTGCCATTTGCCTGATCAAAACTCAGCACATCTGTTAAACCGCAAGGCGAGCCACATTTCCAAAACTTGCTTTCAATATGCGAGTTGGAGAGGGTACAGCCTTGCAGTAAGATTGTTCCCAATAATAACTTGATCCAGTGGTTTTTCATGGCAAATAATGGTCAGCAATTGATTTAATCTCGTTTAAAATAAAGTATTGTAGCTCCTGATTTAAAGGTTTTTGTCCTTAAAAGTTTAATAGTCGTCCTGTCGTCTATTTTTTCAAATAATGGCAAGCCCTTTCCAGCTATAACCGGATGGATACAGAGTTGGTATTCGTCAATTAAATTAAGGTTCAACAGGCTTAAAATTAAGCTTCTGCTTCCAATTAAAATGTCCCTGCCTGTTTGTTGCTTCAGTTCTAAAACCACATCCTCCAAAGGCTGATCTGATAATTTTGCGCTGTCCCATCCTGTATTTTTCAGCGTATGCGAAAAAACGATTTTCGGAATTCTGTCTATAGCCATAGCAAAGCTGTCCATTGATTCTTCGCCCGAAGAATTGGTCACAAAATCTTGCCAGTATTGCATCAGTCCGTAGGTGATGCGCCCATAAAGAATCGCATCTGCATCATTTAACAGGTCCTTATAATGGTCATGTATTTCTTCATCTGGCGATAATCCGGTATGATCGCAAAAGCCGTCGAGTGTCATGTTAATTGCAGCAACTATCTTTCTCATGTATCGTTTTTTAATTGGTATTCGGTTGGAATATTGTATTAAAGCCAGGGTTCATAGGTATAGTGAAGTTAACTGACAAGTGTTAGATTTCCAATAAATTTCCTCGTTTTGCTTGTCAGGCGATGTTCATCGACCTTAAAATAAGGATAAGATCAAACTATAATCTATTTAAGGCAGAAAAATATTTCAGAACAAATTCGAGAGGAGAATTGTCTTTTTAAAGGAGAAATTTAAATGGTATGTCAAGGCAAATCTATAACAGGACCCTCAAAATTGATGGAATTGATCTTTTTTACAGAGAAGCTGGAGATGAAAAGAACCCATCTCTGCTGCTTTTACATGGATTTCCGACCTCATCGATAGCTTTCAAGAATTTGATGATTGCAATGTCTGATCAGTATCACCTCATTGCTCCAGATTATCCGGGTTTTGGTTTTAGTCAATTTCCCGTGCCCGATAACTTTAATTATACGTTTGGAAACATCGCTGCTTTGATCAACAAATTCACCGAAGCCATCAATTTAGATCAGTTCTTTATTTATCTACATGATTATGGTGCACCGATTGGGCTTCAGTTATGCATCAATCATCCTGAAAAAATTTCTGGTCTCATTGTTCAGAGTGGAAACGCACATCGCGAGGGGATGGGGTCGGAATGGGATGAGTATATCGAATACTGGTACAATCCTACAAGCGAAAAAAAGAAAAAGCTGATTAAGTTCTTAAGCGCCGAGGGCATCAAAAATCAATACTTTGGTGGACTTCCAGAAGAAATATTGTTAAGGGTGAGTCCAGAATTGTGGATGCTTGATTGGGAATTTTTGAAAAGGCCAGGCAATATCGAAAAGCAGTTTGAATTAAATTGTGACTTCAAAACACACCTGGAAATGTTTCCTGTTTACCAGCAGTATTTTCGTGATCACCAGCCACCAGCCCTTGTGATATGGGGAAAATATGAAATCTTTTTTTCAGTGAAAGAAGTTGCTTGTTACCAACGCGACTTGCCCGATGCCCAAATCCATATTCTGGATGGGGGACACGATGTGCTGGACACTCATTTTGATGAGGTATTGACTTTGATAAGGAATTTTGTAGGTAAATAAAAAGCGCGTCTAAATGCGTTTTTCAATTTTAGGCCAAATCCCTGAAAAGGATGTAGAATGAGCAATAAAGAATCTACGATTTAAGTATAATAGAAAGAAATGAAGATAGCAAGCTATAACATCAATGGCATAAACGGCCGTTTACCGGTACTGCTGAAATGGCTCAAAGAAGCTAAGCCTGATGTAGTATGTTTGCAGGAGCTGAAGGCTCCCGAAGACCGCTTTCCTGAAGCTGCGCTAAAGAACGCCGGCTACAATGCTATTTGGCATGGTCAAAAAGCCTGGAACGGTGTTGCCATCCTTTCAAAAGATGAAATTAAAGAAGTTAGGCGAGGGCTACCCGGCGATCCGGAAGACCTGCACAGTCGGTATATCGAAGCGATTACCTTTCAAAAAGTAATCGGTTGTATTTACCTTCCCAATGGAAATCCTTACCCAGGACCGAAATTCGAGTACAAAATAAAGTGGTTTAAAAGACTGGCCGCACACGCGAAAAAGCTAATGGCGATGGAACTACCCATACTCCTGATCGGTGACTATAACGTAATGCCAACCGAACTGGATGTTTATAAACCGGAAAAGTATCTGGAAAATGCCTTGTTCCGCAAAGAAATACGGACGGCTTACCAAAACCTTTTAAAACAGGGGTGGACCGATGCAATAAGGACGCTATATCCCAATGAAACCGTTTACACCTTTTGGGATTACCTGCGAAAGGCCTATGAGCGCAATGCCGGGCTAAGGCTTGACCATTTCCTGCTCAGCCCTATGGTGGCAGAAACACTGCAAAAAGGCGACGTAGACAAACACGTAAGAGGCTGGGAAAAGTCAAGCGATCATGCGCCGGTATGGATTGAGATTGTTTAGCTTTAGCTCTTCATCAGATATCCAGCCGAGTCAGCAGATGTAGATCGGATTGTTTGAAACGCCTGTAACTTTTTGCTTCTGAAAAAATACTGAAAATCAGTCATATAAACAGAAAAAGCGCACTATTGTGCGCTTTTTGAATTATTCTGTGATCCCGCTGGGATTCGAACCCAGGACCACTACATTAAAAGTGTAATGCTCTACCAGCTGAGCTACGGAATCATTCCTTTTGTTTAAGGAGGGGCAAATATAGAAATTAAAATAAAACCTTCCAACTATTTCTGTTAAAAATATGAAAGACATTGATTATTAATTAAATAAACTGCGGATGATCGGTACTTGTCTTTTAAGAAGCGGTAAACGTAACAACCAATGTGCTAAAAGAAACTATCAAAATCTACCCGTAAATAGTCAACAAAATGACGAACGGTTTGCTTTTTTATCAAATATGCTGTTCTTTAGGTCGTAATTTTTAAAAAATCAAAAACTCCCTAAAACCTATAAAAATGAACTTTAAACACAATTATCCAATCCACCTTTTAAAAAGCTTTGTGGCAATTTTGCTAGGGCTTAGCATTGTTTCTTGCCAATCAAAAAACAAAGACGGTGAAACAGCCGATTTGACTAAACAAACTGCAGATACCGCCCAAGCAGTAAAGGCTAGCGGAGCAAAAACCTTTGACATCAATGCCATTCCGATCTCCGACAAGCCACTTGGTGCATTTCCTTACTTTACTTTGCCAACGGGTTACAAGAACTTCTCTGAACATGCCGTAGTAGATTTCGATCGGGCTTATTATTGGGTTGGCGATCATTTTGAAAAACCAGAAGGAAAGATTTTCTACAATAGAATTAAGGCCAACGAAGGCAAATCGTATAGCGATCTAGAGCTTTCCAAAAACCTGGAAGAATTGATAAGCAGCGTAGGCGGCGTAAAAGTTTTTGAAGGCAAAGTACCTGCAGATTCTGTGAAGGCTATTCCGGATAATAACCAATTAAAATACATGGATGGTTATGGTTTTATATCGAATGCCCCAGGTACGGTCTATCTTATTCGCAGAGCAGATAAAAACATTTGGGTCCAGTTAACGCCAACCGACGATGGAGCTTCTGCCTGCTGGATGATTTTAGAGACCAAACCCTTAAAAATCACTGCTGCTCTGATCAAGGCAGATGAAATTAAAAAAGAATTAGATGCCAATGGCCATATTGCCTTGTACATTAATTTTGATACGGATAAATCGGTTATTCAATCTGCATCGTTGCCTATTATCGACGAATTGAACAAGTTGCTGAGCCAAAATGCCAGTTTAAAGGTTAAAATAGAAGGCCATACCGACAATGCAGGTACTGCCGACCACAACTTAAAGCTTTCGAACGAAAGGGCTTTGGCGGTAAAAGACGCATTAGTTAAAGCGGGTATCAAGGCAGATCGCTTGCAGGCCAATGGTCTTGGCCAAACCAAACCTATTGCCGATAACGGTACCGAAGAAGGAAAAGCCAAAAACAGAAGAGTAGAAATCGTAAAGATTTAAAAGAAAAGCCCCGTTTTAGACGGGGCTTTTTGGTTATTTTTGGAGTGTTTCGAATAAGGCTTTGTAAAAAGGCCCTTCCTGCTCAAACATGGCAAAGTGGCCGGCCCTCGCTATCCAATGTAACTTGGCAGTGGGTTTGAGCAATTGATATTCATAGGCCATAAAAGCCAAAGGATCTTGTTTGCCACAAATAATGGTAATTGGCTTTTTAAACTTTTTTATAGCGTCGGTCAAATCTAGTTTGCTAAAGGAAGTGCTCATCAGAACCATGGTTTTGGTATTGATTTTCCCTGTAGCCACTCGGGCAAAAACGGGGTCGAATTTCATTTTATCGTACAAAATGGTGCTGTTGTTCAGCTTCCTAAAAAGAACTGAATCTTCTTTGGTCAGAATGCCTTTTCCGGCTTTTTCATCAAGTTCATTCAAGGCTTTCATGTCCATCAGGCCAAACCTGGCTTCTTTATTGTCGCCATAGGTTGCCATTTGATCGCTAAGGTAATTAAAAGGAGCAGGGCCGGTTAAAATCAACTGGCTAACGCGATGGGGATATTTAGTGCCATAATACATGGCCAAGAAACTGCCGTAACTATGTCCGTAAATGGCAGCTTCTTTCAGGTGAAGATGGTCTAGGATGAGATTAAGGTCATTGGCAGCCTGTTCCATGTTGATGCTTTCCTTATCCAGCGTTTTGGGCATCGATCGGCCGGTACCGCGTTGCTCTACCAAAATGGCCTGGTATGATTGTCCAACATGTACAGCCACTTCTTCCTGTTGCTGATAGGAGATGCCAGGTCCGCCAGTTAAAATGATCACCGGTTTTCCTTTTCCATAAAGATGATAAAATAAATAGCCACCATTAAAAGCAACAGAGTCCAATTGTTGCGCTTGACTGGCCAGCATAAAAAATAAACTGCAAATGATTAGAAAATAACGTTTCATGAGGAAGGTTTGGTTTTAATTCTGAACAAAGTACTGGCTTATTAAAACTCCAAGCAATAGGCTATCGATGTAATCATGGCTGTTTTCGACGTAATTTAAGCATAGTAAATTTCGTCGATCAAAAAGCGAATTCGTCGATGAGTCTAACAGAAACTAGTATTTATTTAGATAAACTTGTAACATGAAAAATCGCTTTGCCCTTGTTTACGAGCTACTCCTTTGGTTGTTGTACGTTTGCCTCTATAAGTACAGCTATTTTCTTGACCAAACTGTTGTGAGCCATCATTCGGCCAATCCTTTTCCGCACCTGCAACTAATGTTTTTTGCCTTGCTGATGACTGTTTACATTGTGCCGTTTTACCGGTGGATAGCTCCAGCCTTATTAAAGAAGAAGAGATATGCCTGGTTTTTGTTGGCTTTGATTGCCTATTTTGCCCTAGTAGGCAAGTTCAGCAATTTCGTGGTTACGTTTATTAGCTATCAGCTTAATCTGGATGCTGCTTTAAATCCATTTTATCAAAAAATGTACGAAATTGCTTCGGCGCGCATGCATAGCATAGGTGGCTGGGATCCAAACACCTTATTTACCGATATTTTGGCTTGTCTTTCTTTGTTTTTTACACGTTTTGCCTTTGATAGCATCGCCAACCAATACCAAATAGAAAATCATAACCTTAAATTGCAAATGGAAGCACTTAAGGTACAGTTGCAACCACATTTCTTGTTCAATACCCTCAATAGCATTTATGGCATGAGCATGATGAAAAGAAAGGAAGCGCCAGATATGATTTTGCGTTTGTCTGATATGATGCGTTATGTACTTTACGATTGCAAACACGATAAGGTAGAGTTGCAAAAGGATGTAGAATTCCTTCAAAACTATTTGGAAATGGAGAAAATGAGGTACCCGAATGCGAGTATCGATTTTGAATTTAGGGATTTGGATAGCAACCTTAAAATTGCCCCCATGCTTTTTATCCAGTTTTTAGAAAATAGCTTTAAACATGGCGCTGCCAGGGTACAGGATAAGGGGTTTATCAAAGGCTATCTTCGTGCCAATGGCAACGAACTTGTGTTTAACCTTAGCAACGATGTAATGAAACAGTTTACTAGCGAAGACAAATATGGTGGTGTAGGCTTGTCTAATGCCAAACAGCGATTAGAACTCTATTATCCGAATAAGCACCTGCTTGAAATTGCCCACAACAGTAATATATTTACGGTAAATCTTACCCTAAAAACCAATTGAAATGATCCGATGCCTTATTGTTGACGATGAACTGATTGCCCAACAGATTTTAGAAGAATACATCACCTCAACGCCTGGGCTGATGCTGGTAGCCACTTGTCGCAACGCATTAGAGGCTTTTGCCAAGCTGGAACAACAGGCAATCGATCTTATCTTCTTAGACATAGAAATGCCGTTGGTTAATGGGCTTACTTTTTTAAAAACCTTGTCGAAGCCACCAAAGGTGATTTTTACCACGGCTTATAGCGAACATGCCTTAGAAGGGTTTGAATTGGGAGTGATGGATTATCTGTTAAAGCCATTCTCGTTGGCTAGGTTCAGGCAGGCTATTCAAAAAGTACAGGAAGTGCTCAATCCTGCTCGTCCAGAATCTAATCATGCAATAAATCAACAGCTCATAATTAGGGAAAAGAACAAGGGTAATTGCAAAATAGAGCTTTCTGCCATTATTTACATCAAAGCCAGTAAGGATTATATGAAAATAGTGACCAAAGACGAACAATTTACCGCATTGATCACCTTGGCTAAATTAGAGGCGCTTTTGCCAGAGGGACAATTTGTGCGAACCCATAAATCGTATATCGTAGCGGTATCGCAGATTAAGTTTTTAAGAAACGATAACCTTTTGCTGCCCGATCAGTCTTACATCCCCATCAGTTCGAGCTATAAGGAAAGGGTAGACGCCATATTTCATAAGAACATTTTATAGCTAGCTCTATTTTTTGAATTCGGTTTGATTGTGTAAATTTGATTTTTACAAAAAGCAAAATGGATTCGCTAGCAGATTTTTATCAACAGATAGGCCGTGGAAGCAATAAAGACCTGATGGCCCTATTGCCGGAAGGGATCAATAAGGAAATTGGCCATTTCAATGTGTTTAACACCAACGAACTCTTTAAAAAGCGACAGGAAAAAGCATTTATGCCTTATAACAGGCGGGCATATTATAAAATCAGCTTAATTAACGGACGCAACAGGGCTGAGTACGCCGATAAGGTGATTGATGTGGAACAGAATGCTTTGTTGTTTGCTACGCCTAAAATTCCTTACCATTGGTTGCCACAGGATGATAACCAAGCGGGCCATTTCTGCATTTTTACTTCCGAATTTTTGGCGCCTAGTAAAAGTGGTGTTCAATTGGATGAACTTCCTATTTTTAAAGTGGGCGGTTATCCGGTATTTGAAGTGAGTGATGAAAGTGCGCTGGAGATCAAAGCTATATTTGAAAAGATGCATAAGGAGTTGTCGTCAGATTATGCCTTTAAATACGACCTGTTGCGCAACTACGTCATCGAATTGATCCACTACGGACAAAAATTGCAACCTGCTACCGCACTTTATCCGGCACACAGCGCTTCGGCAAGGGTTTCGTCGTTGTTTGTTGAATTGTTGGAGCGTCAATTTCCCATCGAATCTCCCCAGCAAATGCTCAAGTTGCGTACACCAAAAGATTATGCCGATCGCCTGGCTATCCATGTAAACCACCTCAATAAAGTACTCAAAGAGCATACAGGTCAAACCACTTCCGAACTGATCGGCAGGCGCTTGGTGCAGGAAGCCAAAATACTGCTCAAACAAACAGAATGGAACGTTTCTGAGATTTCCTATAGCTTGGGATTTGAAGAAGTAGCCCATTTTTCCAACTTCTTTAAAAAACAAACAGACATGTCTCCGTTAAAGTTCAGGTCTTAAGTAGATTTGATTTTTGCAAACAATGGATTGATGTTCGCAAACAAGGGCAGCTAATTTGGTCCTAATTTTGGATCATTAAATAATTAAAAAGAAATGGAACAAAACAAAATTGCACTAGTAACTGGCGGTAGCCGCGGACTAGGAAAAAATATGGTGCTTAACCTAGCCAAAAAAGGAATAAATGTAATTCTTACCTACAATAGCAAGCAAGAAGAAGCACAAGAAGTAGTAAAAGAAATTGAAGGATTAGGCCAAAAGGCAGTAGCGCTAAAGCTGAACGTAGGAGATTCGAAGAGCTTTAACGAATTTTATGCACAGGTTAAAGTGGCACTGAAAGAAAAATTCAACACTGACAAATTTGATTTTTTAGTAAACAATGCCGGTATCGGCGCAGACCAGTCTTTCGAAACTACTACAGAAGAAGTTTTTGATGAATTGATGAACATTCACTTTAAAGGCGTTTTCTTTTTGAGCCAAAAAGCCCTGCCTTTGTTAAACGACGGTGGGCGGATCATTAATATTTCTAGCGGATTGGCTCGTTTCAGCTTCCCTGGCAAAGCCGCCTATGGTTCAATGAAAGGCGCTATCGAAACTTTGAGCAGGTATATGGCGAAAGAATTGGGTAGTCGTGGTATTGCTGTAAACGTAGTGGCTCCGGGTGCCATCGCAACTGATTTTGGTGGCGGTGCAGTGAGAGATAACGCAGTGGTAAATAAAGGCGTGGCCAGTGTAACTGCATTGGGCAGGGTAGGCCAACCTGAGGATATCGGTGGCGTGGTTGCTTTCCTTTGTACTGAAGAAGGCAGGTGGATCAATGGACAGCGTATTGAAGTATCTGGAGGAATGATGCTCTAGGGGGGAGTTGTCAATTACTAGTTATCAGTTGTTAGTTGCTAGTTGTCAGTTAATAATGGTAATCCCGCCGGCTAGGAGGCGAACAAAGGATGGATTGCAAATCAAAAGCTACTAAGATCAGGATAGCATATAAGCCTTCAATTAATTTTGAAGGCTTTTTTTATTCGTTATACGGCCTCCAAAGCTTTGAAGGCAAAGGCAAACCAAAGCGTAGCACCTCCTTACATTTGCTAAAACCAAGCAAGGGCGCAGAAGTGCTGTAGCATCACTAAATAAGCATTACCGATCACACGGCTTGGCCTTGCGCTGTAAATGCGGAGGTTTAGGATTTGCGACAAAGCTTTGAAGCCTTGATTCTTTGGTCACTTTCTCATCAAGGAGAAAGGACTAGCCCCGCCGGCTAGGAGGCGAACAAAGAATGGATTGCAAATCAAAAACTACTAAGATCAGATAACACATAAGCCTTCAATTAATTTTGAAGGCTTTTCTTTTTTAGGTAAATTGATTGCTTTAACAAGCACTTATGAAAGTAATGCATCTCCTTTTTCTCCTGGCACTGGGCTTAACCTCTTGCAAGCAAAAAAGCCAGTCTCAAACCTCGTCGGCCAAGCCTGCAGCAGAAAGTGCTTGCATCAACAAAGTCACCGCCGAAAAAATAATAGGGCAAAGTGCTAAGCTTACGCAAACCAGTGCCGAGAAAAAGCCAGCGCTGATGAGTTACAAATGTACTTATACAGCCTTGCAGCCTGATGCAAAAACCAACAGGCAAATCGGTCTCTACTATCAATTTGATGCTTATGATAACGAAGCCGATGCCACCAAAATCTATCGGGGCATATTGGAAAGCAACCGACAAATGGCCGGATTAAAAATACTGGATGATTTTGGCGATGAAGCCTACTTTCACAGCGATAATGAAAACTTCTGTATGGTGATTGCCAGAAAAGGCAACAAACTATTACGGATCAAACTGAACAAACTCACCGAAAAATCATCGGTAGCCGAACTAGAGCGGACGGCTAAGCTCATTATTAACAATTCTTAAACCAGCGCTGTAACAGATTCGAGGTATGTGTACCCAATAATTATAAAATGATGAATAGCATGCGTAGAAATTATATTTTTTTGTTTCTTTGCTATCCAGATAAATCAAATTTTAACCTTAAAATGCGCTAAGCGCTCCTATGGATTTTTTACACACCATCTTAGGCGACGATATTCAAGCCGGCCTCCTTATCATCCTCAACCTTATTGTAATCGAAAGTTTGTTGTCTGTTGACAATGCCGCCGTATTGGCCACCATGGTAATGGACCTTCCGAAGAACCAAAGAGAAAAAGCCTTAAAATATGGTATCATAGGCGCTTATGTGTTTAGGGGCATCTGTTTGTTTCTGGCCGCTTGGCTGGTTACCATCTGGTGGTTAAAACCTTTGGGCGGACTTTACCTTTTGTGGTTGGCTATTGATTATTTCAGAAAGAAAAGTGCCAAGAACAAAGAAGACGAAGAAGAGCAAGTAGACAAAAACAAAAGCTGGATTTACCGATCTACAGTAGGTTTAATGGGTAATTTCTGGGCTACCGTGGCTTTGGTAGAAGTAATGGATTTGGCCTTTTCTATCGATAATGTATTCGCTGCTGTAGCTTTTACAGACCATATTTGGCTCATTTATATTGGTGTATTTATCGGCATATTGGCCATGCGCTTTGTAGCGCAGGCTTTTGTAAAGCTGATGGAGAAGTTTACCTTTTTAGAGTCGATCGCCTTTATTGTTATCGCTGTATTAGGCATTAAACTTACTTCGTCTATTTTTACGCATTTCGTGCCCGATTCGCCGATCTCCCATATAATAGAAGGAGAAAAGACCGATCTTTTTGTGTCGATCTTTACTGTAGCCATATTTATATTGCCCGTACTTTCTTCGCTCTTGTTCAACTACCCGAAAAAGAGAAAAGCCGATATCCAGGTAGCTGATAAGGCAGAAGACGTGCTCGACAAATCCTAAGGACAGGCGCTTATTGTAAATTATCCCTTGCACTATTGCAATTTTTACGGCTAAAATTGTAATATTAGGGGATCGTTTGCATCAAATACTGGAAAAACATATCTACGATGGCTTTTTACAAACATTATTCGTTCGACTTGTGGTTAACGTTGATTAAATCCAATCCAATGTTTAAGCAAGAAAGGACCCGGTATTTTTATGAGAAATACAATCCTTTGAACAAGAGCATCGAAGAAGTGGGCATTGTTTTTAGGCAGGTTGATCTAATGGTCAACGCCATTAACGAGAAGGCCGGCAAAAATGTAGATGCCGATGAGATGTACCTCATGGCCATCAGCATGCTCAACAACTATAGCTTTAATTTCAATGAAATAGACCTCGAACAGCTTTACACAGAGATGGAAGAACTGGTGTTTACGCATATGCCCATCATCTATTGCGAAGACTGTTTGGACGTATTATCCACATTGAAAAATAAACAGCAAAGTTCTGCAAACATCCTGAGCAATACGGGGTTTATTAAAGGAAAAACATTAAGAAAAGTATTGAACCAATTGGGCATAGACGAGTTTATGGATTTTCAGTTGTATTCAGACGAAGTACGGATGTCTAAACCAAACAGCGGTTTTTTTGAACTTATGCTCAATCAAATAGATCGAAACAAACATCCAGAATTTGCATTGGCCGATGTGATCCATGTTGGCGATAATCCATTGGCAGATGCACATGGTGCCCAAAAAGTAGGTATCCATAGCCTGATCATCAATTCAAATCACCTATCTATTTCACATTTACTTTCATGATCCCTTACAATTTTTCGCTACATCAAATAGACAATGCCAAGCATTTTGGCTTTGACCCGGATGATTACAGCCGCTTTAAGTTTGGCGATGACCTGGTGGCACAGGCTTTTGGCCGGGATTTGGCCCATGGCTTTATCAAGTATTACCTAACGGATAACCTGATCGCCGATCAGATTGTGGTGATATCGAGCCCTTATAGCTTTATCCCTACGGCAACCTATGCCATGAAAAACCATTTTGTAAGCCACCTTAACCGTTGGCTGGTTGATAATGGTGGCATGCCTGTACAAGAGACAAAGGTGCACAGGACCATTACCTATAAGGAAGATTATGGCGAACTGAGTGCCGAAGAACGGCTCAACTTGATCGGCAATGATTCCTTTCATATCGATAAGGCATTTTTGGCTGGCAAAACCTTGTTGTTTTTGGACGACATCAGGATTACGGGCAGCCACGAAAGAATGATTTTAAAAATGGCGAAGGAATATGGTTTGGATAACGAAATCCACATGTTGTATTTTGCCGAGCTCATCAACAAGAATATTCACCCCAGTATCGAAAATTTCTTAAACTATCACAAGGTAAAATCTATCTTTGATTTGGGCGAAATTATAGAGAATGGCAACTTTTGCTTCAATACCAGGATTGTAAAGTATATCCTTAATGCCGATCACGACAGCTTTTCTATCTTTTTAGAGCAGCGATCGCATGATTTTATCCATAAACTTTACGATCTTTCGCTCGGCAACGGCTACCATACCATCGAAGCCTATGCCCAAAACTTGGATTTGATAAAGAATTACATTAAAAACAACAATTATAAATTGATTTAACATATGGCTATTAATTTGCAAAAAGGGCAAAGAGAAAATATCGACGCCCCTAAATTTACCGTAGGCTTAGGCTGGGATACCAACAACTCATCTACTGGTTCTGCTTTTGACTTGGATGCTTCTATATTTATAATGAACGATCAGAAAAAGCTGATCTCAGACGAAAACTTCGTTTTTTACAACAACCTGGTTTCTCCAGATGGGGCAGTAGAACATACCGGCGATAACCTGACTGGCGATGGTGCCGGCGACGATGAGCAGGTTAAGGTTGATTTAACAAAAATCGATTCCAAAGTGAACGAAATCTGTATCGTAGTAACCATTCATGATGCCGAAAACAGAAGACAGAACTTTGGTCAGGTGAGAAATTCTTTTGTGCGTATTTTTGATACGGTAACCAACGAAGTATTGCTAAAATATGAATTGGAAGAAGATTTTTCAATCGAAACTGCAGTAGAGTTTGGCCGCATCTACAAACGCGAAGGCAAATGGAAATTTGAAGCCGTTGGCGTAGGTATGAAAGGTGGCTTACAAGATTATTTAAACAAATATCAATAAGCCAGAGGTAGGCGAAAGCACGAATTCAATTTAAAAACAAAAAAACGAGTAATTATGGCAATAAATCTTCAAAAAGGCCAACGTATCAGTCTTGAAAAAAGCAACGGAAGCAAACTACAGAATATTTGTGTAGGCATTAACTGGGGCGCAATTGAGAAAAAAGGCATGTTTGGCTTTGGCAAAACCAAAGAAGCAGTAGATTTGGATGGCAGCTGTGCCCTTTACAATGAAGGCAAACAATTAACCGAAGTGGTTTATTTTGGAAACCTCAGGTCTAAAGATGGTTCTATCAAACACAGCGGCGATGATTTAACTGGAGATATGGGTGGCGATGACGGCTTGGATAATGAGGTAATCACTTTGGATTTCTCGCAGCTTGATCCAAAAGTTGATTATGTAGCTTTTGTATTGAACAGTTTTAGGGGCCACGATTTTGGTACCATTCCTTTTGCTTCTATCCGCATTTACGAAGGAACCCCAAAAAGAGTAAACGAGGTGTTTGCAAAATACGATATTGCCAATGATGCCAGCTTTGCAGGCCATGTTTCTATGGTGATGGGCGTTTTCTACAAAAAGAACGGCGAATGGAAATTTAATGCCATCGGCGAGCCTACAAAAGACAGGAAACTGGAAGATACCGTTAAAACCGTTACCCAAAATTATTTATAGACCTTTGTCTTAATCAACCCAACCATGGAAACCAACCCAAGCGTTACCGTTACCGAAACCCTTCCCGCAGTTAAGCTGGATAAAGAGGGCAATGTTAACCTAGAAAATATCTCGACCGAAGACGCCGCCAAGTACAAGGAGATAGGCAAGGCTATTGAGCCTTCTGATGTCAACTCCATCCTGAACTATGGCAGCGAGGCTCAAAACTCGATGGAGAAATACAGTAATGAATTTCTAACCTCGGTAAGAACCTATAACAGTGGCGAAGTTGGCGGCTTGATCAACGAGCTGTTAACCGAATTGAACTACATCGATGTTTCTGAATTGGAACAAGGCGGTTTCAAAAGCTTCTTGTCTAAAATACCTTTCCTGAAAAAACTGGTAGTTGATGTGAAGAAGATGTTCCAGAAATACGATGTAGTGGTGAACAATATCGATAAAATCACCAATAAGATCAAAGCGGGAAGATTGAACTCCATTAAGGACAATACGGCGCTACAAACCATGTTCGACAGCAATGTGGGTTACATCCACCAAATGGAAGAGCTCATTATTTCAGGGCAACTGAAATACAACGAACTGAGCGTGAAACTGGCCGAAATGGAAGGTCGTCCGGCAGATTACCAAGATTATGAGATTGCCGATTTACGCGATTTCATCAGCAGATTGGATAAACGCTTGGCCGATATGAAAATCGTGCGTTTCATTATGCTACAGTCTCTGGCACAAATCCGCGTAGTGCAAAACAACAATACTTCTATTGCCGAAAAAGCACAGTCGATCATTTCTACGACCATTCCGGTTTGGAAAAACCAGCTGACCATTGCCGTTGCCCTACAAAGGCAGAAAGCAAACGTAGAAATGCAGAAAAAGATTTCTGATACCACCAATACCATTTTGCAGAAAAACGCAGAAATGCTAAAACAGAACAGTATCGATGTGGCCAAAGAAAACGAAAAAACCGTTGTTTCTTTGGAAACGCTAAAGGCAACTACCTCATCATTGATTGATACCTTAAACGAAGTAAAACAGATCCACGAAGCTGGTGCAGCCAGCAGAAGGGTATTGGATACTGAATTGAAAACCTTGGAAGAAGAGCTGAAAAAGAACGTGACGAGGGTGAGTTAATTGAACCATGGATGAATACCGCTTAAATATTTTAAAGCAATCAAATGCAGAGATCAGCCGTTTACAGTTGCTCTCTGCATTTTTTGATGAAGAAATTATCTATAAAATATATTTAAGGACCCAGGTTATCCATCAGTTGTTTGCTGGAAACGAAGACCTGGAGCTAGAAAAACTCGATCTTTTCCATTTACAGTTTACGGCGAGCGTGATCGAACTGCTCAAAAAAATCAAAAAGAGCAACGAAAAAAACGTTTCGCTTATTTATGATGAGATCCACCTCAACGAAGAACTCATCAGCCGGATGGCCAATGCTGCGATCAACAAAGCCAATTTTAATATTGATAAGCAAAGACAGGCTCTGAAGGTAAACAATGCTTTAAGGAAGCTTTACGAGGTGCTTTCGGGTTTAACAAGCGATTTCCCCTTTCCTAAAAACATCAATGCCTTTAGCTCAAAATATGCCAACGATTTCTATTTCGATCTGAGCACCGAACAATTGGCCAAACTGATCGATTACCAGAACAAGCAAGTATATACCAATATGAGCGCAACCATTGAGAAAAAACTCATGGGCAGCTTGTGCAAATATGAATTTAGGAGCGAGTTCTTTATGGGGCTAAAATCTGGCGAAATGGTAATCGAGATCTATAAAATATCAGCCATTGACAAACATTTTATCTTTTTCCCAAGCAGGAACCTCTTCCTTTTCTGCGATTTGAGCATTTTAGATGGCCTAGATCAATCTAATAACCTTTCTGAGAAGGAACGTATTGTGCAAGAACTGGAATATAGGAACGATAAGCTAGCCAGCAACGCGGCCATTCTCAAACAAGCCATTCCGGCCGAAGTGATTCACTTGCTGGAAGACAGCTATCTTAAAATATCCGACATCAATTTTCTCAACCACCTCAATAATTTTGATGTGCAATCGAATATTTTAAAAACGATGCTTAAAACCGATCTTTTTTAATCGCAAATCAACTTCGTTTTTCTATTTTTGATTCATTACAGCTTAATCAAAAATATATGTCGTATTGTACTGCCATCGAAACCATGGTTGCCGATAGAAAGGCGCTCCACAAGAATTACCACGATAACCATTATGGCTTTCCCATACATGACGACAATGAATTGTTTGCCCGTTTGGTACTCGAAATCAATCAGGCAGGCTTAAGTTGGGAAACCATTCTCAAAAAAGAAGCAAGCTTTAAAAAAGCCTACAGCAATTTCGATATCAAAAAAGTGGCAGCCTATACCGAAGCCGATAGGGAAAGGCTGTTGGCCGATCCTGGCATTATCCGTAACCGCTTAAAGGTAAATGCCGCGATAGAGAATGCCAAAACTATCCTGTCTTTACAAAAAGAGTATGGTTCATTTGAAAAATGGCTCGAACACCATCATCCCAAAACCAAGGAAGAATGGGTAAAGCTCTTTAAAAAGACCTTCAAATTTACCGGTGGCGAAATTGTAAACGAATTTTTGATGAGTATTGGCTACCTGGCTGGCGCCCACGATCAAAACTGCAAAATACAACAGGAAATATTGAAGAGCAAGCCCAAATGGCTGCAGGGAAGCTAAATTGATCAATGGCATTACATATCAAAACCAAAAGCCCGATGGAGAATTGGCACATTGGGTGGAAAGTTTTTGGCTGTTGTGCAATGATACCAACGAAGAACAGACAATCACCATTGTGCCCGATGGCAGGGTTGATCTTTTCTTTTCCAAATCTGAACCAGAACCCTTTCATGTGGTGTTGTTGGGCTTAGAAACCGAACCTTCAAATACCACCATTCTGCCACGGACAAAGCTATTTTCGGTAAGTTTTAAATTGCTTGCCGTCGAATACTTGTTGCAATATTCGGTAGCACCCTTTTTGAATAGCGGCAGCTTGTTGCCTAATGATTTCTTGGGTATAATTCCCGACGAGATCAGGGATTTTGACGATTTTTGCCATCGGGTTTCAGTAAGGCTTAAAGAGTTGGTTCCGAAAGAACTCGATCAGCGGAAACTACAATTGTTCGATTTGATTTATAGCCACAACGGAGCGCTGAGCGTGAATGAAATGGCCGATAGGGTACATTGGACCAGCAGGCAGATTAACCGCTATTTTAACCAATGGTTTGGAATTTCCTTAAAAAGTTATTGCAATATTTTGAGGTTTCGTGCCTCGTTTCCACAGATTAAGGAGGGAAAGTTTTTCCCGGAGCAGAATTTTTCCGATCAGGCGCATTTCATTAGAGAGGTGAAAAAATATGCCGGTGTAGCACCCAAAGCACTCAACAAAAACAAAAACGACCGATTTATTCAATTTTCGACCTTGCCAAAGAAATAATTTTGTCTAACAAATTTCAAAAGCAATGTTAGATACTCAAAAAAATATAGCCATTGTTGGGGGCGGTCCGGCAGGACTAACCTTAGCTAGGCTGCTGCAACTACAGGGCGCAAATGTAAAAGTGTATGAAAGAGACATCAATAAAGATGTCCGCGTACAAGGCGCTACGCTCGACCTGCACGAAGATTCGGGCTTAAAGGCACTGGAAAAGGCAGGGCTGATGGAGGCCTTTAAAGCCAACTACAGACCTGGCGCAGGTAAAATGCGTATTGTAGACCATACTGCAAAAATTCTGCACGACGAAGGTGATGATGATAGCGAAGAAACCAGACCTGAGATTGATCGTGGACCTCTAAGAAAAATCCTATTGGAATCCTTAAAACCTGATACCGTGGTATGGGATAGCCAATTTAAAGCTTTAACCCCTCATGGCAATTCATGGATCATCGAATTTGCGAACGGTACTTCGGCAACTGCAGCTATCGTGGTTGCGGCAGATGGTGCCAATTCTAAAATCAGGCCGTTCATTACACCAATCAAGGCTTTTTATTCTGGCATTACCATGCTGGAAGGAGTGGTGTACAATTCGGTGGTAAATGCACCCAATATGCATCAATTGCTTAATGGGGGAAAGATTTTTGCGCTTGAAGGCGGCAAAACGTTAATCGTAAGCTCAAAAGGCGATGGCAGCTTGGTTTTTTATACCGGGAGCAAAACTGATGAAAGTTGGTCTGCCGGCGGAATTGATTTTTCAGACAAGGCACAACTAATCCAATGGTTTAAAAGTACTTTTTCTGGCTGGGACGAAGCATGGCTGGAGCTTTTCGAAAATGCGAGCCTGCCTTTTATGGCCCGACCACAGTACTGTATGCCTTTAGATCAAACTTGGGAAGCCTTGCCTAATTTGACCATGATGGGTGATGCGGCACATGTGATGCCTCCCTTTGCTGGTGAAGGCGTAAATATGGCCATGCTCGATGCACTCGAGCTCAGCGAATGCTTTGCCAAATACGCCACAATTGAAGAGGCAATCGCCAATTACGAAAAAGAAATGCGCCAAAGAGCAAGCATTACCGCTAAAGATACTTTAGAGCAAACCGAATCAATGCACTCTGTTGATGGACTAAAAAATATGATGGAAATGTTTGCAGGGCATTAACGATGATGCAATTCGTCATCCTAGATTTGATCCGTGATGACGAATTTTATTTATGAATAAATTTTTTCCCCTTTTGAAGGGGGCAGGGGGAGGAAACGAGGAACAACTGCTTATACTGCTATGTTAATTTGCACCGCCTCAACTTAAATAGCCCGGATTGAAGCGACATCTTTTTTTGCTTCTGCCTGCAAAAAAGATATGGCGGAAAGCCGGACAGTCTTTAATTGCAGCACCAGCACTACGCTTCATAACAAGCTAACGTGTTTTAAGTATCTAAGTTTAAATTAAGACCGTGATGACGAATTTTTTTTATGAATAAATTTGTCCCCCTTTGGAGGGGGCAGGGGGAGGAAATTTTAAGGCTTGGTGCTTCCCATATTTTTACTTCGTGTTACTTTTCCATTGGGACCAAACCATTGCCAGATGCCGCAAGCAATGGGGCTGGCCTCATAATACGATTTGTAATAGCCAATGCTTTGTATTTTTCCATTTGGATAATAGCTCACGTGCTTGGCTAGCGTAAAAGTGCCATGGCAGCCTTTTGGCTCAGTTTGTTGGTGCTGGTAACTGATGGTTTTTGTGATTTGCCCAGTTTGGACGTACAAAGTATCAATGCCTACAGCTATGCCACAGCCATTAAAATTTCCAAAATGCTCTACAGCTTTGATCTTTTTGTGCTGTTCGAAAAAAGAAACTACACGCGTAACTTCCTGATGCTTGGATACAATACTTTTTAAGCTCCCATTTTTGAAATAAAGGCTATCGCTTTGCGCACTGGCAAATAAGGTATACAGGCAAAACACAAAAAGCAGGCTCGTCTTTAGGCTCATCTTATTTCTCATTTGGTACATAAAACCTGCCGATAGCTATAATTTCCTTTTGGGCGTTGAGCTTCAACTCAAAATAAACAGCGTCCTTGTTTTTAATACTGTTGTAAAATAATTCTTTAGGCTCCTTTTTAGGCTGATCTAAGGCAATATTGCTATTGTAAACCGCTTTTTTACTTAGTTTGTAAGGTCGGGTAGCTTTAGAAATACAGTCGAGCTTTGTGCTTTCGTCTTCGTTTTTACCTTCAGTATCGCTCACAGACATGATGGCAAAAGAAGCACATTGCACCAGCACTACCGTATCAGTTGCACTTGCCTTAATAGCGCTTATTTTGCCAATAAAGCTGTCTTGATCATAAGATTGCTCTTCAAAGCAATTGCAGTCGCTCTGTTTATGATCTTCTTTATTACGTTGCTTTTGCCATTGGGCTAGCGGTATCAGGCCTAATAAAGGATCATCAACCTGAATGTTGCAGTCTTTTTTATTGACGCGAAAGGTGAAGTAATTCTCGAACCTTATCTCTGAAGAATAGCCTACATGTATTTCATAATAGGAAAGGCCTGGCGTTTTGCCTTGGTCGTAATCAATAAAGCTTACACCGTGTTGGTGGCGGGTTAGCGAATCAAGGAAACGATCTTGCTTCTTCACTTCAGGCAATTCCATTAGTCGATCTAAGGCATGCTCATACTTGCTGCAATCCTCAACCTTAGCCTGTTTTGCTACAGTATCGATCTTTGAACGATCTTTCTGTGCCGATTGGCAAGCTACTAAGGTCAAGATAACAAAATAAACAAAAAAGGGTTTCTTCATTTGATGTTAAGGCCTGTCTTTTCTAAAGGCAACAATTCCGCCAATAACCAAACCGATGGCCAAAACTAGAATTGCGGTACCAATCTGGCCTATATATTCTACAATCCAAGCAATACCAATGGCTACGATATTGATTTTTCCGTTGGCATCTGGTTCAAATAATTTGCCCGAATAAATGTAATAGGCCAAAACTCCAAAAAGAGCTACCCAGATAATGCCATAAATGATGTTTAATGTTTTCTTTTCCATTGTTTGTTGAGTTTATAGTTTACTAAGATCCATGTAATCTCTATCGCTTATCTGTGCCAATGGACGTGTTGATTTGCTTTTAATGGTGCTCCAGGTAGTTTTAGGCTTATCTGCCTCTGGCTTAAACATATTGCCTCCGCTGGTATCGCTGCGCTTGCCTGTAGAGAAATTGATACTGGTATCAAACATCTCGCCGGTAGATCGGCTAAAAGTTGAATGGTCAAGGCCTATCAGTTCAAACTGGCCATTTTGATAACGGAAAGTATAATTGTGATCGTTTACTTCATAGCTGCCACAGCTGAGCCAATAATGGAAGGACAATTTTAATAAACCCTTTTCAATCAGCCGTTTTTCTGTTTCCTCCAGCGGATCGGCCAAACAGGTAGATACAGAATCTCCTTCGCTCGGCACCAGCGTTTTATTGAGCCCAGCCAGTTGGTAGCCATTTGCGTTTTTAAAAAGGACTAACAGCCAACGCGGATTGGTGTTGAGCTTTTGCGTACCAAAGCTGTCGTTTTTAATGAAATTTTTTGGGTCTGTGTTTTCGATGATGAGCGCTACATCGGTTAGGCCGTCTTTATTGAGATCGCCTTTGTCTTGCACAATTATTTTCCAGTTTTTAGGACAAAAACTGGCCACATTTAAGGCAGTTGAGGGAATGGTTTGTCCTATACAATTCAATGCAAACAAAAGCAAAACTGCCAAGAGCGTGGTTCTCATTATCCTAGTTTAATCTGGTTACAATAGGACTAACTAAAACTATTCCAAAATGTTTCGTTAAGAGAAATAATTTACTTTCTGCGAAGCGGAAATATCTTTTAAAAATTTGTCATTTATGCACATCCTAAACAAATTCAAAAGTTCACATTGTATACATGAAATATCTTGTATTCTTTTTATTACTATGCCCAGGATTTTTAAAAGCCCAAAAACCTAAAGAATTCCTCATGCAATCACTCGTTGCAAATGGCAATTGGTCGGCAATAAATACCTTCCATTACCGTGCAAATAGACATAATTACAACCCTTGGCAAAGCTATTCTTTTGACCATCCAAAAGAAGAAAAAGAAAGCATTGAATTCTATTTTGATAGGAGTAAGGGCCGTTTTCATGACCATGGCATTCGGAATTACCCTGGGGGCTATGTCTTCGATTTTATTGGAATAGGTATTGATTCCAATTATTATGAATACGATGTAAATAGGGCAAGAACAGGCAAAATACTTTTTGATTTTGGAAAGGATCAGTACCAACCAAATGAGCAGGCCTTACTTTCTTATTTTCCATATTACCTCATCAAAGAGATGCTGGAACATGAAGATAAGCTAAGAATAAAGTTTGTTAAGCAAAACGTTGTTGTTTACGCCAAGCTAAAATCCGGCTATCAAGAACTGTGGCTAAATGCAAAAACAAAGTTGCTTAGCAAGTATGTTGATGCGGAAGGAAGCAATATCAACACCTTGTATTTTGATCAATATGAAAATATGGAGGGTTGTTTTATTCCTAAAAGAGTAAAGCAGGTTTTAAGTAATGGCCAGGTTATTTCTGATGAATTAGCTGGTTTTTCGGTAAATATACTACTGGCGGACTCCATTTTTGCCTTGCCCAAAACCTACAAACCACAAGCGTTAGCCAAGAAAAAAATTGAAGTAAAAGAGATTGCAAAAGATGTGTTCTTAATCGAAAAAGTAGATGATGATAGAAACATCCTTTTCATCAACATGGAAGACTATATTGTACTTACAGAAGCGCCCGTTTCAGAAGAAATTGCCGATTCCATTTTAGCCGTGGTTCATCAAATGCTGCCAGGAAAGCCAATTAAATACCTGCATGTTTCTCATTTCCATAAAGATCATATTGCAGGGATCAAGAAAATGGTAGAAGCAGGGGCAACTATTGTCTGTACAAAACCCATGGAAAAACCCATTAATGCATTTTTAAATGGTGTTAAGGCCCAATTTCTATTTTTTAATGGACAAAAAACAATTAGTGACCAACATCATAAGATTGAGTTATTCGAAGTAAAAAACAGTCATGTAGCAGGTTTGTCTTTTTTATTCCTGCCACAGCATTCGATTATTTATGAATCGGATCTTTTGGCCATACCAGAAGATGCAACACTAACACCTGCAATACAGGTATCGCGAGAGTTTAACGATTTTCTGACTAAAAAGAAGCTAAGCTACAAAAGGATAATCGGACATCATGGTTTATCGAACATTACCAAAGATTTGTTTGATCAAATGCTGCATTAAAACCCGTTCTCGGTCAACCAGCTTTTGCATAGGTCGAACCACTTTTCTTTGCTATTAAGGTCGCTTAATCCAAAACCGTGACCACCAGATTGCAGCACGTGCATTTCGGCTTTTACTTTGGCGCTGAGCAAAGCGTTAAAGAAAGCTAAACTGTTCTTCACAGGGATCACATCATCATCAACCGCATGCACCAAAAACGTAGGGGGTGTATTTGCGGTTACAGATTGATCGGTACTGTAAAGCTTGAGCAGTTCTTGACTAGGCGTTTTGCCAATCAGGTTTTCGCGTGTCCTTGGGATGTTCGGATCAAAAATAATTACCGGATAAAGCAAAACCATAAAATCTGGACGAAGGCTGGTTTGTTCCTTGTTTTCGATCACCACTCGATCCAGCTGCGTTCCCTCGGTTGACATTAAATGGCCACCAGCCGAAAGTCCTACCAAGCCAATTTTGCTCGGATTGATGTTCCATTTCTTTGCCCGTTCCCTTAGCAATTTAACGGCAGACTGCGCATCTTGTAAAGGACCAATCGATCTGTTCACCATAATTTCATCGCTTGGCAAACGATATTTAAGAACGAAGGCCGTAATGCCAATGGCGTTAAATGCCTTAGCTACTTCTACTGCAGTTTCGGGAGCCAAAACAAAATAGCCACCACCAGGTGCAATAATTACTGCAGTTCCTGTGGCTTTTCCTTTTGGAAAATAGGCTGTTAAGGTAGGGATGCTCACCTTTCTGATCAAACCAGAGGTATCGGTTTCTTCTACATAGTTCGCAGGCGTCTTTTTCGAATTGGGTATTGCTTTTTCATAAAGCGGTATGATCTTGTCCTGCGCCATTGCACAAGTAAAAGAATAGAATAAGACACAACAGAAAATAAGCTTTTTCAAGGGCAAGGAGTTTAATGAACAAATAGAATTCGCCCAAAAGTAGCAGATGGCAAAACAATAAAATGTGCAAAAATGCCTAATTTTTCAGGTTCCTGAAGTAGAGTGGCTGGATGCCGTATCTGGTTTTAAAAGCCCTGCAAAAAGCACTGGTGTTTTCGAAACCGCAGCTCCAGGTAATTTCGTTAACGCTCAATTGGCTATGACGAAGCAGTTCTGTTGCTTTTTCGAGTTTGATTTGGATCAGGTATTGATGGGGAGTGAGCTGAAAAACAGTTTTAAACTGTCGTACTAATTGAGAAACAGACAAGCAAGAAGCCGTACTAATCGTGTTGAGATCAGGATTGTCCATATACAAAGAATGGAGCAGGTCTTTTGCTGTACACAGGCGTTTGTAAAGCTCAGCCTTTGTACTTGCTTTTACAGCATCGATTTTTTTGGATCGTCTTACTTCTGTTTGATGATTTTTGATGAGATTTAACAATATAAAAACAAGCCTTTCATCAACCATTGTGGCTTGATAGCCCGTTTGATCTAATGCTTGTATCAGGCCCGACAATTGGAGCTGTAGCTTTGGATTGATGTTATTTAAGGTCTGAAAGAATTCTAATGACTTTTCTTCAAATGGGTTATCCAATAAATTATCTTCTTTGTTCAATGCATCGTAAAAGACTGTTGCGGCAAACTCCTTTTTAAAAAAGATAGATTGGCATTTTACTTTTTCAGGATGATCGATCCTGCACGAATAGTTCTGATCGTTGTTTAAAAGCAGGAATTGACCTGGCCTAACAGCTATTTGATTACGGTTAATTCCATACCATTCTTCACCGTTGAGTACGGTTTTAAGCGAAAGGCAACCCACATGATCATCGCAGGCGCTATTGCTGCTCAAGGCATTGAAAATGATGTTGCGCTTTTTAAACTGGCTAAAATGCAGCTCTTCATCAAATCCAGGTTGACTATGATCGGGCAGGCTGGTAAAATACATGCCTGCAATTTAAGGCAAAAGCCTCATAAATTAATAAGGCTTTCAACGGTTGACCATAAATTCTAAATGAAATGCTTATGCAGCAGGTATTCTTGTTTGCCTAACGATGGCTGTTGCCCGGTCTTCAAAAACATTTTGCGCTACAGGAGAAACAATAGCTTCGAACAAGGTCATCAATTCAGGTGAGTGTCTAGCCATTTTCTTTTCTTGGGCGTTAAAATGAATGAATTTGATCCAAAGTATAGCCTTTAGCTCGGTCTCGGCTTCGTTCCACATCGTAAGTTCTACCAAGAGGATTTTATCTGTATACTGGATCAATTGAGATGCAATTACTACGGTTTCCATGGTATATGCTGGTCTGATGTAATTGATTTGGTTGGACAATACCACCCAGCTGAGCCCAGTAGTTTTTAGGTGTTCGAATACATCCAAACCATAATTTTCGGCAATTTGATCTTCACGGGCATTGATGAAGTATTCCAGGTACTTCGAATTGTTCAAGTGGTTAAAGGGATCGCAGTCTTGAAACCTCACCTTTGTTTTCGTTTTTAATAGCTTTTTCATGTTTGAAATTTGAGTACATACCGATCGGTATGTGAGGGTTAAAAAAAATTTAATTCTTTATTCTGGCGATTATTTCTGAGTCTATAAAGTCCATGGCATGTGTAATGTAAGTTTCGTCATTATGCGTAAAGGAGAGGAGCGAACTGCCTTCTATTAAGGAGAAGGTGGTTTTGGCATAGGCCAAGGCGTCAATATCCGATTTGATCTCTTGTGCTGATTGTCCGTCTGAAAAGATTTTGATCAAGCCATCCAACATTTGTTTAGACAAGGCCTGAGCCGTATTAAAAAGCAAAGGATTGATATACTTGGTATCAACGCCCACCCTTAGCATGGGGCAACCACCTATGGGTTTTACCAAACTGTAATAATTACGCTGGTAAGACGTGATTGCATAAAGCTTATTGATATTGCCCGTTGTTTTGGCAATCAGCCTAAAAAGCGGAACAATTGCTGTTTTGATATTGAGTTCAAATGCCTTTAAGGCCAGGTCCTCTTTATTTTCAAAATTACAATAAATGGCACCTTTAGTAAGTCCTGTAGCTTTGGTAATAGCCGCCAAACTGGTGCCGATGTAACCTTGCTTATTAAAAACAGGGGCAACTTTGTCCAGTATAAAATCGGCTGTATTCATCTTTAGCTATGGATTAACGAAACAAATATAACTCAAATACCAATCGGTATCTGCTCATCAGTAAAATATTTTACGTTTTCTTGAAGATTGACGTTTTAAACAAAGTGATTTGACGTTTTAAACAAAACGTGTTCCTTCATTTGCCCGCTACATTTGTCTAGATCAAAATTTAAGGAAATGAAAACAACAGATAATTACAATGGTGCTTTACAACAGCCCATCAATTCAGGTTTCAATGCCACATCTACAGTTAACGACGTGATGAAAGGAATTGACCTTAGCGGTAAAACGGCTATCGTTACCGGTGGCTATGCGGGTATCGGCCTAGCAACAGTTAAAGCTTTTGTAAGTGCAGGAGCGAAGGTGATTGTTCCCGCTCGTGATATTCAGAAAGCCTCAAACAACCTGCAAGACTTAAGCAACGTGAGCATCGAAAAAATGGATTTGATGGATACCGAATCGATCAATGCCTTTGCCGAAAAGTTTTTGGCCAATCATGACGAGCTACACTTATTGATCAACAATGCCGGCATTATGTGGGTGCCATTGCAACGCGATGCGAGAGGCTACGAATCGCAATTGGCCACCAACCATTTGGGACATTTTCAATTAACCGCAAAGCTTTGGCCTGCCTTAAAAAAAGCGAATGGTGCACGCGTGGTTAACGTATCTTCTTACGGGCATCAAATGGCGCCTTTTAACTTTGATGATCCTAATTTCATCAACCGTGAATATGAGACCTTGCAGGGATACGGCCAGTCGAAAACAGCTAATAACCTCTTTGCAGTCGAATTGGACCATCGAGCGAAAGCATTTGGCGTAAGGGCTTTTTCACTTCATCCAGGTTCTGTAAACGGGACCGATTTGGGCAGGGTAGCACCGATGGAACTATTTCAGCAAATGGGCACGCACGATGAAAACGGAAACCTGAAACCAGAAGTAGAGGCTACGCTCAAAAATGTATCACAAGGTGCCGCAACATCGGTTTGGTGTGCTACCAGTACACAGCTGAATGGGCTGGGCGGCGTGTACTGTGAAAATGCAGACATAGCTGAGTTGGACGAGGGAAATATTGACCATAACTATGGCGATCCTTCCTCTTTGAGAGGAGTGAAGCCCTATGCCGTTGACGCCACAAATGCCCAAAAACTATGGACATCGAGCGAGGAAATGACGGGAATCTCCTTTCCGGTTAACTAAACTATTCACAATTGCTCCAATAGTTACAGGCCGAAGGAAGAATTCGGCTTGTTTTATTTTTGTAGCTTTAGACATTGATCAATGGAATTCGAAACCAAATACATAACGCCCCATATCAAGCTAGCCGAATTTAATGGCAAGCTTTTTAAAACAGAGGTGATGTTTGAGCACCATATCCTGGTATGGCTGATTACAGGCGAGACGAAAATTATTCAGGCCAACACTACTGATATTTTCAGTGCCGGTACCATCTTTTTAATTCCGCGCAACCTACTGGCCACCGTAATCAATTATCCAAAAGATGGCAAGCCTCATCAATCGGTAGCCATGCACCTTACGAAAGAAAGTTTAAAGGATTTCTATGCCAAAAACAAAGCGATTAAACATTTTCAGGCTTCGCAAAAGGTGTATAGGTTTAAAAAACATCCCTTGTTGGCAAGCTGTATGGCTTCATTGATCCCGTATTTCGATTTAACGGATGGTTTACCTGCAAACATTGCAGCGATTAAAATAGAAGAAGCCATTAGCATTTTGCGTTCTATAGATAAAGATATTGATGCTTTGCTGGCCGATTTTGATGAACCAGGCAAAATTAACCTCAGTGATTTTATGGAACGGAATTACATGTTCAACCTGACGTTAGATCGCTTTGGCCAGCTCACCGGACGAAGTTTGGCTACATTTAGGAGGGATTTTCAGAAGACCTATCAAACCACGCCACAAAAATGGCTCACGGAAAAAAGACTTCAGTTGGCTCATTATCAAATTGCCGAGAAACACCGTAAACCCAATGATGTTTATTTGGAAGTAGGCTTTGAGAATTTTTCTCATTTCTCTTATGCCTTTAAAAAACAGTTTGGTTATCCGCCTACCTTTGTTAATTAGTTACTAGTTAATGGTTAATAGTCAATAGTTAATAGTCCATGGTTTATAGGCCATAGTAGGTGATTAACTGTAAACCATAAACTGTTAATTGCCCTTGAGTCTAGCTTGCTGAAAGCGTTCGATTTCGGCAGCGGTCGCAGCATAGATTTCGGCAATTTCTTGAGGATTGTCTTTAAACACCTTTGCACGTACCGGAATAGTTAATTTGTTGGCTTTTTTGATCACTTCGATGTTTTGGGCACTTTGCTTTAGGCCAAGATCAATAAAATAATACTGGGCACTGGGGCCTAGCGTAATGCTCACCGTATCATTTCGAGTTTGGCCAATATCGGGCAATACTGCTCCAATTTCGATAGTTGGGCCGTCTTTAGTTCTCTTCTCTTTCTGATCGGTTATTTTGTTTGTACAGTTAGCTAATAACATAACTAAGCCAATAGCCAACAGGCAAATGGGCATGGTTCTTTTCATAATGATTGGTTTCCTTATTCTGATGTGTTGCTTAAATATAAGAAAAAATCAATTCAATTATTCTTTCCGATACTGGACTTAAATGCGGGCAAAATATACTTGCCTAAAATTTCGAAAGCCTGTTTGGCTCTGAAAGATCCATAATTGCCTTGGGTGAAAACTACTGTTAGGTTCAAGCTTTCTACCACAAAAATATATTGTCCGCCATTGCCTGAGGCGAAGAGCAGTTTTTCATTTATATTTTTTGTTTTGATCGTTTCCTTGTACCAATAATAGCCATAATAAGCTGGTTGTGGCTGGGCTATGTTGCTTCTGCTCGATTCCATAAACGAAAAATCAGGAATGGGAATGTCACATGCTGTAGATTGGGTTATCCAATTTTTTGAAATTAGCTGCTTGCCTTGCCAAAGGCCTTTGTCTTTGACCAGCTGCCCCAGTTTGAGCATGTCTAAAGGCCTGAAATAGAACGAACCTGCCGTCATGCCATTGCCACTTGGATCTACTGTCCATTTGTATTTAGAAATGCCAAGTGGCCCAAACAGGTTTTTGCGTGCGAAATCCATTACAGACATTCCTGTCGCTTTGCGGATTATGCCACTTAAAATCATTGGATCTATAGAGGTATATGCCCATACTTCTCCAGGTTTGTCTTTCATGGGTAGGGCTAAGGCATATTTCACCCAGTTTTTGCTTAGGCTCATCCCGTCTTCGCAATCTTTGGTATCATTAAATTCTTCACAGTCGAAGCCTGCTTTCATCTCGAGCAGGTTTTTAATCGTAATGAGTTTTTTGAGCGGATCCGTTTTCAGGAAGGGGTATCCTGGGAAAAACTCATAGATTTTTTGATTTACACTTTTGATGAAGCCCTTGTCTATGGCTATTCCAACCAACAAACTCGTAACCGACTTGAACGAAGAACGGGAATCATGCAAGGAATCTGGTTTAAAGCCATTAAAGTACTGTTCATATACCAATTGCTTGTCTTTGGCAATCAGTATGCTGTGGATATTGGGATAAGTTTTTTTTGAAATGGCATCTTTAAGCTGGACCAATAAAGAATCTTGCTGTCTTGCATAGCTATTTAAGCAACAGAACAGGCATAAAACACAAGAAAAGAGATTTTTTTTCATAACTTGAGTTAAAGATAAAGTATTTTCCAAAAGCTAAAAAGACAATAAGGTTGCTAGTATGGTAAGCAGGAACGAAGAACAAATGATGCGATTAATTATGGATGTGGCGATGGGAGATACCCGTATTCGTGCAGTACTTCAAGATGGCTCGCGGTCTAACCCAAATGTAGCGAAAGACATTTTTCAGGATTATGACATCATTTATGTAGTGAACAGCCTTTCGCCTTTCCTCAGTGATGCTAGTTGGATAGATGTTTTTGGAGAACGGATGATCCTGCAGTTGCCTGAAGATATGGAGCTTTATCCGCCTTCGCCAGAATTGAATGGTGCATTTTCTTACCTGATGCAGTTTAAGGATGGCAATAGGATTGATTTGTTATTGGTTCCCATTGAAAAACTAGCTTATTTCCTTGATGACAGTCTTTGCAAATTGCTGCTTGATAAGGATGGGGTGGCTAGCCTTGCAAATTTGCCACCAGCCAGCGATCAATCTTATTGGGTAAGCCAACCTTCAAATAGGGCCTTTAACGATTGTTGCAATGAATTTTTGTATACCAATGCAGGCTTGGCCAAAAGCATTTGGCGCGAACAGATTTCACACGCCAAACAGTTGTTCTATACGGTTATTCAACCGGCATTAATGCAATTGCTCGATTGGCATATCGGTTGCCGATTCAATTTTGCTGTAAATCCTGGTAAGCATGGAAAGTTTTATCAGCAGTATTTGGAGCCTGAAATTTATGATGAGTTTCTTTCAACTTACCGATCAGCCAATATTGATGAAACCTGGGAAGCAATCTTCATCAGTCTCAATCTTTTTCGTAAAACCGGAGAAGCAATTGCCAAGCAGCTCCAATTTAGCTATCCCTTAGCCGAACATCAACGGGTGGAAGCCTATTTGCAACATGTTCAACAGCTGCCTAAGGACGCTAAACGGATTTATTAGGTAACTCATCAATTGGTCTTTTCAGGGAGCTCTGCGCTGATCAAAATCCCTCTTTTTCCCTTATCGAATTGTGAGTGATGAAGGGCCACAATATCGCCCAGCTCAATTGGGCAATTGACTTTTACATAGCTCAATTCAAACCTTTCTTGTCCTAAATAAATAAAGGTTCCATCTCCTGGCGGTTCTTTTTTAGTGATTTCACCTGTCAGTATAATTTTAGGATGATTTAAGGAACGTTCGTTCTTTTGAATGCTGGAGAAGGCAGAGATATTATACAAAATCATCAGGACTAAGGCAACTACAAAATACCATATTCCAAAAAAGAAGATCAAAACCAAAAGTGGGAGGAGCAAGGCATTGATCTGGTAAAGATTCTTTGAATCCTTTTTGATCACCTCTTTGTCTGCTGCCGTTAACGGCTGAATAAAGGTGGTATAAGAACTGTTTATATTTTCGTCAGGCTGATGAGGCATAATGCAATTTACAAATTGTATTTCTGATTAATAGCTTCTTTATTGCCTTGTAAATTTATGTGCTGCAAATTGTTGCTTTATTTTATATTTAGCGCTTAATTAGTCCATTGCTTATGCTGCATATCATAGGGATCATCATTGCCTTGTTTCTTTCCATATTGCTTTTTACAAAAAAAGGCAAATCAAAGGCAGATTTGATATTGGCACTTTGGCTGTTCTTGATTTCCTTCCACCTGTTCAGTTATTATTTATTGGCTTCGGCAAAATTTCTCGAATTTCCTTATTTATTGGGTTTAGAGATTGCCATGCCCTTTATTCATGGTCCTTTTCTGCTTTTATATACCGCTTTGCTCACCGGGAAGCGATTAAAATTATGGTTTTTGCATTTTATGCCTGTAATTGTCATATATGCAGTCTTATCAAAGTTCTTTTTATTGCCAATAGCTGAAAAAGTATGGGTTTATACGCATCATGGCGCTGGCTATACCACTATGCTAAAAATTATTCATTCAGCAGTTTTGCCTTGGGGTGTTGCCTATATTATTGCATCGCTTTTGCTGTTGAAGCAGCACCGAAACAACATTGCTAACCAGGTTTCGTCTTTAGAAAAGATCAACCTGAACTGGCTGAGGAATCTCATTATCGGCATGTGCCTGATCTGGCTGTCTATACTCTTTGGCAATGACATTACAACGTTTGCAGCTGTTGATTTATTTATCTTGTTTATCGGTTATTTTGGGATCAAACAGGTAGGCATTTTTACCAATTTCCAACCGCAGGTAGAGCTAGGGGATCGTTCTGCCGAAGGAAAGAACATTTTACCTGAACCAGAAAGGTTAAAATACGAAAAATCTACCCTAACAGTCGGTGTGGCCAAGAAAATACATGCAGACCTTGTGGCGCTGATGCACAGCGAAAAACTGTTTAAAGATGCCGAGCTTAGCATAGGGATACTTGCCAAATCACTTGCTGTTCACCCCAGTGTATTATCTGAGGTGATTAATACCCTTGAGCAAAAGAATTTCTACGATTACATCAATGCGCTTCGGATAGCAGAGTTTAAACTTGTTGTAGCCTTGCCAGAAAACCGGAAATTTACCTTGCTTTCTTTGGCTTATGATGTTGGCTTTAATTCGAAAACTTCCTTTAACAGGAATTTTAAAAAGATAACCGGACTGTCGCCTACGGCCTATTTAAAACTGCAGGAAATACAGCTGCAAGCAGAGCCCAGCTCATAAAATAAATAAGTGCCATCTTATAAAGTGGAACTGTTTTTTGCTCAATAACGCACATTTTTGTTGAAATCTGTTTGGTCATGGCATAGACCATCGATTTAATAACTTAATGAAATGAACCCACATGCTAATCATTAAAAACAACAAAATAAATAGATGAAAAAGAAAATCTTTTGGCTGTTATTTGCCGTGTTGTCTATCGCTATTGGACTTTATCCGTTAAAGTATTTCCTAATGGATGGAAAAGTTGGCATATTAAATGGCAAGCCGGCTTTGCTTTTGAGCAGTACGCTTTGGAATGTTGCATTTTACACCCACATTGTGATGGGAGGTCTTTCCTTGCTGATTGGCTGGGTTCAGTTTAGTGCAAAGCTAAGGGCCAGAAATGTGATGATCCATCGGCAAATTGGAAAGGTTTACGTTCTTGCAGCGCTATTAAGTTCTTTTGCGGGCTTCTACATTGCATTATTTGCTGATGGTGGCATTTGGGCCTCGCTTGGCTTTAGCAGCCTGGGCGTCATTTGGTTTTGTACAACTTTATGTGCTTACCTTACCATCAGAAATAAACAGCTCATCAATCATCAAGTGCTCATGGTTTATAGTTATGCAGCTTGCTTTGCTGCTGTAACCTTAAGAATTTGGCTCCCTGTTTTAATTATGGCCATTGGCGATTTTAGAATAGCTTATATTATTGTAGCCTGGTGGTCGTGGATACCTAATTTGTTTGTTGCCTATTTAATCACGAGAAGGTTGCTGCGAAAAAACAATCAGGAACCTCCACAGCTTTCAATGGGCTAATTATTTGAACGATAAACGCTAAAATAATACATCCAATAACTATGTTTGCTATCGATCAAAATGCTTATGAAATTTAATTTAGAAGTTACAGGTAACTTGAAACAGCATAAGGTTGAGTTAGATGACCTGCATGCTTATACATTTAAAAACGGAAATACATTTCCTAAATCCTATATCAAGTTTGTTGAACAATATGGTTATGGACTTTCCTTGGGTTTATTCATTATTTATGTGCCAATGGGAACTTACGGAGATTCGTTTAGGATAAGAAGCGCCGAAATTAGGGCTACCTATCAGGATGTACTTGATGATAAAGAGGAACTGTGGTTTGAACTTGGGCCTGATGCTTCCTATGAAATGCTTGAACACCTGATTCCTTTTGCCTCAAGCGAAAACGGCCATTATTTATTCTGGGATACCAGCAAAAAGAATGGTGATGAGTACAGTATTTACATCACCGATTTTAGAGGATTGGGATTTACTAAAATAGCCGATAACCTTTATGAGTTTTTTGAGGTGATGACCGATCAAAAGGAGGGACGTGAAAAAATAATTGATTATGTTTTATCTGCTACTTTTAAGTCGCTATTTATTTTATAAATATGAATCCTATTGAAAAAAACAGGCCGCGGGCCAAGATTTATTTATTGTTTTTTCCGCCAAAAAGTGTCTCTCGATAATCAATTCCCCATTGTGCTACGGCATCAATAATTGGTTCCAAGGTTTTTCCAAAATCTGTCAATTTGTATTCAACAGTAATGGGTTTAGTATTTAAAACCGTTCTGATAACCAAATGGTTCATTTCTAGATCCTGCAATTCCTTAGATAACATCTTTGCCCCAATACCCTCAATCTCACGCTGTAAATCCATAAAACGCATTTTATTGCCATATAATAATGTGCCTAGAATATGGATTTTCCACTTTCCGGTTAAAATTTCCATACTATCCTTTACAGCGTTTATTCTATATCTACAAAATCCTACAGCCTGTACTTGCTCTTCCATTATTTAAGTTTTATATAGCTAATATACCTAAGTTATTTCATGATACTTACTTCCTTATATGAAACTACTTTCCTTAAGGAAATCAATAGTTTTTGTAAAGTTGCTTGTCCGTAGGTTTGTGTAAGATTTCAAAGAAATTGAAATTATAACTAGAATTTATAAGCATAATGGCAACAGCAGCAAGACAAATAGTCGACAAAATGTTTGAAGCATTTGGATCTCAAAATGTAGACGCAGTAGTAGAAACTTTTACAGATGATGCAGTTTTAATCTATCATGGCACACAAGTAATGCCAGCCGCAAAATTTAAAGGAAAAGATGGTGCAAAAATGTTTTTCGAATTTAATATTAACGCATTGGAAGTCGTTTTCTTTCATACAAATCAATTTGTAGAAGAAGAGAATACAGTTATAGTATTAGGGAACGAACATTTCATTTCCAAACAAGATGGTAAACACTTAAAAAACTCTTGGGTGCAAGTATATACAGTTACAAATGGATTAATTTCTAAAATGGAAGAATTTGCCACTTCAGCTTCGCCAGACCAATATGGTGGCAATGGCAATGCATAAAAACACAAATCAATGACACGCTGTCTAATCAACCGCATTATGAGCGGCGTGTCGTTTGAAAAAATAATTTAAAAATATAAAAATGATTTTAGTGACGGGGGCTACAGGGAACTTAGGATCTAGTGTAATCAATCAATTGCAGCAACATATTTCAAAGAAAGAGTTTGTTGTTACATCAAGTTCATCTGAAGGAATTGAAAAATTAATCGGTCATGGATTTAATGCACGATATGTCAATTTTAATGACTTATCCTCGTTAAATAATGCTTTTCAAGGTATAAATAAACTATTGTTGATTTCAACAATGGATCAAACTCGTTTCGAGCAACATAAAAATGTAATTGATGCAGCTAAAGTTCAAGGCGTAAAACACATTGTTTACACAAGCTTATCTATCAAAGACATTCATACCTCTGCTGTAAAAGATTTAATGATTAGCCATTTTCAGACAGAAAATCATTTAATAGCAAGCGGTTTAACATATACCATTTTGCGGAATACAATGTATGCAGACGCACTAATTCAAATTCTAGGCACTAAGGCTTTGGCTCAAGATATTAATTTGCCTGGAGGGATGGGGAGAGTTCCATATTTGTTACGAAGAGAAATTGGAGAAGCTACAGCAAATCTTTTGGTTCAAAAAGGGCATGAAAATATCATGTACGATCTGGTAGGCTCTAATGCTTACTCGTTCGCAACTATAGCAAAGGAATTACAAAGAATAGGTGGTATTCGTATAAAATATAATGATATTTCAGAAAAGGAATATATCAAATGCCTGACAGAATTTGGATTACCTGAATTTGCTGTGTATCTATATGCCGGTACCATTAAAGACATCAAGGATACGCAATACGAGGTAAAAAGCAATATTTTAGAAAGCTTGTTAGGTCGACCTGAAGCCTCCTTAGCAAATTTTATAAAAGAATTATTTACTTAAAGTCCCCCATATCCAAGTTCCAAAAAATCGTTTGTTCAACATATACCCATATTTAAGGCTTAATAATAGGAGAGTTTACGAGTAATCGTGCTTTTTAAGTGTCTTGGCAACTTAGCTGTAGTTTCATACCTCTCTTTTTTGATCCAAACATTGTCCTCATACTGATAACTATAATCAATTAACAGCCAATCATCTTCTGATGCCTTATTTATGATTTTCTCCTCTTCAGTATCATGATGACTATTGTATTTAAAGCTGCGCTTTTGTCCTTTGGTATCGATTTCGACCAATCGCATGCTTTTATCATAAACATAAGTATCCTCGTAGGAGTTTTTGATAACTAAAGTATCTTGCCCCTTAATCGAAATGCTTTCGCGCATCATTAGGCTTTTACTCCCATACATGCCACTGTAGGTGTAGTTTAGCTTTTGCTGAGGCAACCACTGGCCATTTCCTTTGTCTAGATAGGCAGCTATGCACAGCAACCTGTTCTTTTCTCCATAGGTGAAAATCTTTTTCAGTCTCAGCTCTTTTTGATCTTGTGGGCTTTTAATTTCTGTAATGGAATGGCTTTGCGTATCTACCTGTACGCTGACATTAAAGGTTGCCTTGGTCAAATGGTCGGTTATAACAGACTCAATTGTTCTGGTATTTACAGGTGCATCAAAAAACTCTAGGAGCACAGGCTCGAAGACGAGTTTGGCGGGAAGACGTTTTCCGTTTTCTTTTGGTGGCAAAACCTGTTGTGCAGAAGATGCAATGTGCATGCAGCTCAAAGCGATCAGTAAACAAATTGCAAGAAGGAGGGAAGCATGGCAATTTCTGTCTTTCATAGGTAAATGCTTCATAGTTTACTTCAGGGGATCTATTCTGAGCTGTTCATATTTCCAAACGTATTCTCCGGTTCGTGGGTCTTGTTCTGGCCTTACTTCTGTTACCCTTTTCATTGTAAAAGAGAGCTGAACAAATTCGTTATAGGCGTGTTCTTTACCGGCATTGTCATATAATACCAAGTCTTGAGGCGTGAAACTTGCTGGTAGGTAAAACTCATTTTTCCCTTTTCCATGGTTAATATCAAAGAAATCGATCAGTTTTTCATCTTCACCGTCAACTGTCATACTCGTCGGACTTCCGATTTTTAGGCTTAGGTTCGAGTTGGCCACTGTTACTTTTCCAATAACAGCAACACGCTTTCCATCGCTTGAGGTTTGCTTTTTCAGTTCCTTAAATTGGGCTGTTGTAATTACATTTCCCTTTTCGCCGGGAGTTGAAGAGGAACTGCATCCTGTTTGCCAACAAATTAAAATTGTAATGCCTATTAAAGAGAGCCTATGCCTTAATTTCGTTTTCATTGTTTCTTAAAATTTATGTAGTGATTTTGCGAATTAAAATAAGGCATTCGTTTTAAAACGATTCGATTGATTTAATATCCGTATTGACCTAATCAATATTCGTAATAAAGAGGCCCTGGTCATTTATAAATTTATCAATCGGTTAACCTCGCCTGAAATAGTATAAAATTGAAAATGTACTTTTGCAACTAGGCAATTGGGCAACGGCTTATCCATCCAATTATGATCAGGAAGATTTACGGCACTTTAATTCTTTTGTTATTATTTACTGCATTGTTTTCTTGCAATAAGAAAAACAATAAGGTTGATAACAGGCCGCTCAGGGATAAACTGCCAAAAGAACTTGACTTGCTTTTTGATAAGCTCAGCAAAGAAAAAATAACGATTTCTACCTGCAAAAAAGCAATCCAATTGTTAGATAGCGCCGAAAAAAGATATGAAAAAGAACCACTTCCCATTGCGTTTATTAATTATTACAAGCGTAACAACTATCTATGGCTTGAACAGTTAGACAAAGCTCTTTTATGCAGTAATATTGCCTACGCTTTCTTTAAAGAAAACAAGAAACTTGCTAGAGATGAATACATTACAGTACTCACAGACCTTTCTTACCTCTATGTTACCTTGGCCGACAACCAGAAAGCAATCAATTATATCAAGGAGGCCGAATATGAAGCCATGAGCATCCCGCCCAGCCAAAGATCCGATGATGCCCTGATTCACCTGACCAATAAAATATATGACAATTACGCTTATATCTTAACACTAGATAAAGAATATAAAAAGGCAAGATTTTTTTTGCTTAAAATACTGCAACTGCCCATTCCGGCCAAAGAAAACAGGAACACCTCTTTTAAAACTACTTGCTATAAGATTGCAGATCTCTATGAAAAAACAGACCAGATAGATAGCGCCCTGTTTTATATTGCCAAGTCTAAACAGTATAGTTTGGCAGGAGAGCGCATAGACGATGGCATAAAGAAAATGATGAACGCTAACTTTGATATGGCGTACCTCAGGTTGCAAAGCAAAATTTTTAGGAGAAAAGATCAATTAGATCGTGCCATATTCTCAGCCGAGAAGAGTTTTGCAATGCTCAAACACGAAGGCTGGTTGATAGAAAACAATGACATTGCCACTCAATTGGCTTTGGATTATGAGCAATTAGGCAATGCAGAAAAAGCCGATAAATACTATCGACATGCCAAGCATTACTTTTTGATAGAAACCGTTACCAACTATCAAAATAAAGAAAAGGTAATCGCAGATTTGCTCAGCTTTGCCGTCAAAACGAAAAAATACAAAGACATCGATCTATTAACCAATGCTTATCAAAAGTTTCTTAAAGAAAACTATGACAGTCAAAAAGCAGTGGCCATCAAAAATGCCGAAGTTAAGTATAAGGTAAAAGAGCAGAATGATAAGATCGAAAAACTGGCTTTGGCAAATGAGTTAAAATCGACAGTAATTAAACAAAGAACACTATTCCTTTCCGCACTGTTTCTTTTGACGATAGCTGGAATCTATTTTTATTATTACCAATTAAGGCTTAAGGAAAAATATGCCGCAGTAGATTTAGAAGAGCGTTTACGGCTTGCCCAAATGAGCCCTCATTTTGTATCGAACGCATTGAGCGCCATCCAAAGACAGATTTATGAGGGAGAGACCAAATTGGCTGTTTCTTATCTCAATAAATACGCTGTGCTGAATAGATTGATCCTTGAAAATTCAAGTAATAAGTTTATTTATTTGAATGATGAACTGAACATTCTACAAATGTATATGGATTTGCAGCAGATAAGGGTTCCAGATAAATTCGAATATAGATTTGAGCTTGCTGAAGCTGTTACAGCAATGGCCGAAGAAGCGAAAATACCGAATATGCTGTTGCAGCCTTTAATTGAAAACGCCATTGAGCATGCCTTTAAGAATATTTCCTACAAGGGCATGTTAGAGATTAAAATGGCTTTAGCTCAAGGCTACCTGGTTTGCGAAATTATAGACAATGGCATTGGTAAACAGGATAACATTCAGCATAAATTTAAAAAATCCTTTTCCATTGAGATCATCAAAGAACGTCTGGCTTTTCTGAACAAACAAAAGTATTATGCCAGATCTTCATTCGAAATGAACCCTCGTAGCGATGGACAGTCAGGTTTGGTAGTAAAGTTGATAATTCCGTTGATAACAGCTTATGATTAAGATTATATTGGTTGATGACGAACGCCATGTATGCGCGGTCTGTCGCATTTTGCTCGAAAAAAACAAGGATATAGCAATAGTTGCCGAGTGCCATAGCATTAGCACTGCCTATGATGCCATCATCAAGCATAAGCCAGATGTGATTTTGCTCGATATAGAATTAACGGATGGTACGGGATTTGATTTGCTGGAGAAATTTGAGAATCCTGATTTCTCTGTAATTATTATTACCAGCTTTAACGAATACGCCATAAGGGCATTAAAGGCAGGGGCAATCGATTACCTGCTAAAGCCTATTATTGACGATGAATTTTACTTGGCCATAGAAAAAGCAATGAAAAGGAAGGCGCTCAATGCCTTGCAAATAAAAGGGGCTGTAAATAATTTTACAGGCGATTTTAGCAAGATAACCCTGAGTACATTAAATAACATTCACTTGGTAGATTATAAAGATTTAATCTATTGCAAGTCTGATGGGGGCTACACCACCTTTTACCTGGCAGATGGCCAAGAAATCATCGTGTCAAAAATACTGAAACATTATGAGGCCATATTACCCGATTCGCTGTTTATCCGATGTCATCAATCTTATATTGTTAACCTCCGACACATCCAAAGCCTAACTAAGGGCAATACCATTATTTTAGCCAATGGAACAAAAATTCCGGTATCCTTCAGGAAAATGAAAGATATCCGCGAACAGCTTAAGAGCTACTCAAAACCTTTGTGATGAGATTCTATGTTAATTTCTACTACCTAGAAATGCTTGCCTAACGCATATTAGTCCAAATTATACGAATATTAATTCATCCGTTTATTTTAAAAGTAAGTGCCTTACTTTTATGGCTTAACAAGCTATAAAACATTGTATGAAAAAGACTTTTTTAACCCTCCTTGCCTTTTTGCTCTTATTTAAAATAAGCGCACAGCAGGTTGCCCCAATTGATAATTCTAAAAAAGCGGCTTTGGATAAAGAGTTTATAGCGGGTTCTACGGTAAATATAGGTGCATTAACCCAAATGCAAACAAGCAACTTGGCTTTGCTAGGTAAAATCTGGGGATTTTTAAAGTACCATCATCCGGCAATTGTCAAAGGCAATTACAATTGGGATTTCGAACTATTTAGAATTACGCCTAAAATACTGACAGTTAAAACAGATGCCGAAAGAAATGAAATATTAAATAAATGGATAGCGGATCTAGGTCCAGTTAAAACTGTAGTACCAAAAGCGATAGATGCAAAACAAATTAAATACAAACCTAATTTCGATTGGTTTAACGCTTTGGGCCTGAGTAAGGCCATCATCAGTCAGCTAAACTCAATTAAGGTTGCCGAGAGGCCAGAAGATGGTTATTATGCAAAGCTCTACGATGCCGAAACCCCAGTTGCAATCTTTAAAAATGAGGCACCTTATGCTAATTTTAAGTATCCAGATGCTGGTTACAGGTTGTTGGCTTTGTTTAAGTTTTGGAATATATTTGAATATTTCGCGCCCTACAAAAACCTGACGGAGAAGCCCTGGGGCAACGTGTTAAAAGAATATGTTCCTAAGTTTGTAGGCGCAAAAGACGAACTGAGCTACAAGCTGGCCATAGTTGAGTTTGTTGCCGAGATTAAAGATACCCATGCTGAAGTATCTCCCTATGATAATACCCTTAAAGGCTTTTATGGTGCGCTAAAACCTAATGTCGAAATTGTTTTTATTGACAACAACCCTGTGGTGAATTACAGTAACGATGAGGTGGCTGGCATTAATTCATTAAAAAGGGGAGATGTGATTAAAAGCATCAACAATGTGCCTGTTGAACAGCTTATTAAAGAAAAAATGCCTTATGTTATCGCTTCAAACTACCCAACTCAATTGAGAAAACTAACAACTCAGTTTTTAAGGACGAATGACACCATCATGCAGGTAACTTATCTTCGCGATAACAAAACCGAAAAAACAACCTTAAAGTGTTTTCCTTATTATAAAACCAATTACAAAAAGCCGTTGCCTGCAGATACAGGCTTTAAAATTATCAACAACAACATTGCTTATTTCCATCCTGGTCGGTTGGACTTGAAGCACTTGGCCGGAGTAATGCCTTTGGCTATGAAAACCCAGGCAATGATTATCGATTTGCGTACCTATCCGAAGCAAACATCATTTGTATGGGAAATTGGAAAATACCTTTTCGCCAAGCCAATGGACATTGCCAGGTATACAGCTGGAAGTACAGAAAAACCAGGCCTATTTACCTATATGTCTGACGATTATATGAAAAACCTTAGAATCGGAGAGACCAAAACAGATCATTACAAAGGCAAATTAATTGTATTGGTTAACGAAGAAACCCAGAGTTTGGCCGAATTATCTGCCATGGCTTTAAGTACAAGACCGAATACCGTTGTAATCGGTAGCCAAACCGCAGGTGCCGACGGAAGTGTAGGCATGCCGATTACATTTCCAGGCGGGTTGACTACAAATTTCACTCAAATCGGTGTTTATTATCCCAATGGGAAAGAAACACAAAGGATTGGTATTGTTCCTAACCTCGTTATCAAACCAAGCGTAGATGGTGTAAAGAAGGGAAAAGACGAAGTATTGGAAAAAGCAATTTCAATGCTTCCATAATCCATTGTTAGGCGAGATTAAAAAATAATGAATAAAGATGTACTTAATGTAGCTGAATATCCTTTGTTGATTTATCAATTAAGTTGTTCGCTCAAGCCTACGATAATACCCTCAGGACCTCTTAAATAGGCCAGTTTATAGGTTTCTCCATATTGCATCACTTCGCCAACCAGTTTGGCGCCATGTACCAGCATACGTGCAACCATTTCATCGAGATCATCTACGGCGAGCATAATGCGCCTGTAGCCCAATTCGTTCACTGCAGGTTGTGCCGACCCGGTCCTAACCGCATCCGGCGTATGGTACTTATCCAACTCTAGCTGACTATGTCCATCTGGTGTGCGCAGAAACACAAGCGTGGCCCGAACATTTTCCAAATCAATGAGTCGATCTACGGTAGGGCCTTCTACAACCGTTTCGCCAACAAACTCAAATCCGAGTTCTAAAAAGAAGGCTTTCACCGCTTCAAGGTCGTTCACAACGATGAGGATGTTATCCATCCGGAGTAATTTGCTTTTTGCCATAGCTTATATTTTATTTGTCCGCAATAAATTGGAATTGCTTTAAAACAGATTTAGGTGATCAAAAGTTTCGGTTGCTAGCCGAAAGATAACTCAAAGATTCAAAAATAGTTGTAAGAAAAAATGAAAAGCCCTGACATAGGGTTGTCATTGCTGGCAGATACCTTCGCTCCATAATCAAATTAATAAGCAATGAATTTAATATCTATTCGAATCATTACCTCAGAGGTAGAAGAACTCATCAATTTTTATGAACGCGTAGTGGGAGTAAGTGCCATTAGGTACACTCCAGATTTTGCCGAGCTAAAAACCAAGACAGCAACCCTGGCCATTGGAAGTACAAAAACATTACAGTTTTTTGGTGGCGATAATATAGCGCAAGCTGCTTGCAACCGCAGTGTTATTATCGAATTTCTGGTTGATGACGTACAGCAGCGTTTTGAAGAATTAACCCCTTTTTTAAAAGACAGCATTGTACAGGAACCAACAATTATGCCTTGGGGAAATCAGTCCTTGTTGTTAAGAGATCCCGATGGTAACCTGGTGAACCTTTTCACACCGGTTACTCCTGAAGCAATTGCGAAGTTTAAGAATAGTTAAGCACAAATCAAGGCAATCTTATTTAGAGACTGCCTTGATTTAAAAACCAATTGATAATCGATAACTGGGCGATGGCTTATTTTTTCAAGGAGCCGAGGTGTTTATAAGTGTTGATCAATAAACCAGTAGGCGTAGCCTTCGAATCTACAAAAACCAGTTCCCGAGCATCAATACTATCTGCCAATAAGCGTTTACCTTTACCGAGCAAAACGGGGTAGGTGATGAGCACAACTTCGTCGGCCAGCCCCTTGTCAAGCAATAGGGAAGTGAGTGTAGAACTTCCTACTACGATCAGGTCGGGACCATCTGTCGATTTGAGTTCTTGAATTGTACTGATCACATCATCACCCAAATCTTTTACCGGGCCCCATTCCAAGCTCTCTGGTCTGTGGGTTGCGATGTATTTCGTTGCGGCATTTATGGCATTAGCCATTGGGAAATCTCCGGCATTAGGCCAGAAGCCACTAAATATATCATAGGTTTTGCGGGCAAGTAGCAGGTCAAAGTTTGGCCCGTATGCTTCAAAAAGCATAGTTGCACCTGCAGGGCTTCTATAAGGTGTAGTCCATGCGCCATAGGTATAGTCTCCGTCATGCTCTATCACGCCATCTAGCGAAATATGTTCGAAAATTCTGATCTTTCTCATGTTGCTTTCAATTAATTAGTTATACAAATCTAAAGGAGATAAGGTATATGGGTGACGTGCAATCACGACAATATGAGGGTGTTTTAGACCAAGGCAAAAGATAGGCAACGATTTTATAGCGCGTTTGGAGTTCCTTAATAATCCTCCTCATTTAGTCACGGATTTGTTAATTTTAAAAAGACTACTAATTCTATAGACTTTATAAAATATTAATTGTATGTTTGCAGTGTTTTACAAAACGTACTGATTTATACTTATCCAGAAAGACGGAGGGAAGGACCCAATGAAGTCTTAGCAACCTCTACCAAAGGTGAAAGGTGCTAATTCCAGCTTCTTATGAAGAAGAACGATAAGATGGCATTTGCTGCTTGTTGCCTTCCTGGCTTAACCCATGTCTGTTTGAATAAGCGTTTTCAGTTTTTTTACCGAAAAATTAATTCTAATAAGTGATGAAACTCAACAGATCCAAATTGTTTTTTAGCGCAATCCTGATGGCAGGCTTGAGCGCTAGCCTAACTGCCGCTGCACAAACTAAAGATTCGAACCAAATAACTGCTGTCGACAATGATAGAGGCTACCTGGTTAAGGTTGGCGATCAGGCGCCAACAGATTTTGAATTGCTACTCGACAACGGAAAAAAAACTTCTTTAACCCAGCTCAAGGGCAAAGTAGTGGTCCTGCAATTTACCGCCAGCTGGTGTAGCGTATGCCGCAAAGAGATGCCACATTTAGAACAAGATGTTTGGAAAGCTTACAAGGATAAAAACCTGGTACTAATTGGCGTAGATCGTGACGAACCTTTGGAAACCGTAAAGAAGTTCCGCCAAGATATACAGGTGAGCTATCCTTTGGCATTAGATCCAGGTGCAGAGATATTCGGTCACTTTGCGCAGAAAAAAGCAGGTGTTACCCGTAATGTAGTGATTGACCAGAACGGTAAAATAGTTTTCCTTACCCGCTTATACGATGCAAATGAATTTAAGGAGATGGTAAAAGTAATCGACTCATTGACTGCTAAACCTGCTTTAAAAGCATCACTTTAACTAAAATAACCTAATCGATCAGGCAATTGCCGGAAGTTGTCTGATCGATAATTAATCATAAATTAAATCAGGTTTACCTATCGAAAATTCTTACTCCATCATCAGCTCGTTAAGAGACGCTGTTAGCTAAATTCCAAGGTTACATTTTAATTCAAAAACACACAATCTTTATGAAAAAAATAGGGATACTGGCCGCGCTATGCCTTGCCGGTTATCAATTTACTTATGCACAAACTCCAACGCTAAAAGGGTTTACTGCTCATGCGACTAATCAGCAGCTACAGACAGAAAAGGATTTTGATCAGCGGTTGAGCAATGTCAGAATTGGCCAAAACATCAAAGAACTGGCTGCGCGTCCGCATCACTTGGGTTCGGCTGGAGGCAAAGCCGTAGCACAGGCGGTGCTTCAAAAATTTAAGGATTATGGCTGGGATGCCCGCATCGAAACATATCAGGTATTATTTCCAACGCCCAAAACACGCCTGCTAGAATTAACCTATCCAAATAAATACACTGCTCAACTTCAAGAACCTGCTTTTGCCGAAGATTCTACCTCAGAACAGGAAGGGCAGTTGCCAACCTACAATGCCTGGGGTGCTGATGGCGATGTAACAGGCGAGTTGGTATTTGTAAACTATGGACTTCCAGATGATTATGCGCAACTGGCTAAGCTAGGCATCGATGTAAAAGGAAAAATCGTAATTGCCAAATACGGCCGTTCTTGGCGTGGCATTAAGCCAAAGGTTGCCTATGAGCACGGTGCCATTGGCTGTATCATTTATTCTGATCCTAAGGATGATGGTTTTTATCAGGGCGAAGTTTATCCAAAGGGTCCTTTTAAAAACGACCAGACGGTTCAACGTGGATCGGTAATGGATATGGTGATCTATCCTGGCGATCCATTGACACCAGATGTAGGTGCCACCGCAAAAGCCAAGCGCTTAGCAAGAGCAGAGGCAACAACCATTTTAAAAATTCCCGTATTGCCTATCAGTTATGGTGATGCACAGCCACTTTTAGCGGCGTTGGAGGGTCCAGTTGCACCAGCCGAATGGAGGGGAGCATTGCCCATTACGTATCATATTGGTCCCGGAAAGGCTAAAGTCCATCTTAAAATTGAGCATAACTGGGATATGGTTCCAGCTTATAATGTCATCGCCAAGATCAAAGGCAGTCAATACCCAGATCAGTGGGTGATCAGGGGCAACCACCACGATGCCTGGGTAAACGGGGCAGATGATCCGATCAGTGGACTAGCAGCCGAACTGGAAGAGGCCCGTGCCATAGGCGAATTGGTAAAAGCAGGCTATCGGCCTAAACGTACCTTGGTTTATTGTGCCTGGGATGGAGAAGAACCTTCGCTTTTGGGCTCGACTGAATGGGTAGAAGACCATGCCAAAGAACTCCAGCAAAAAGCAATTGCCTATATCAATTCTGATGGAAACAGTCGTGGATTTTTAGGTGCAGGCGGTTCTCATGCCTTGGAAGTATTGGTCAGTGAAATTGCCAAATCGGTGATCGATCCACAGAAAGGGGTAAGTGTTTTTGAACGTAAAAGAGCAAACGACGCTGTAAAAGCGACAAGTGCCAAGGCCCAGCAAACGGTTTTAAAACAAGATACCTTATCAATTTCAGCATTGGGCACAGGCTCAGATTATTCTGCTTTTCTGCAGCATTTAGGCATACCTACACTCAATTTAGGCTATGGTGGCGAAGATGAAGGTGGAGACTACCACTCGATTTATGATTCTTACGATGACTATGTGCGCTTTAAGGACAGCAGTTTTGTTTACGGAGTAGCCCTGGCTAAAACAGCGGGAAGAGCAGTATTGCGTTTGGCCGATGCTAATGTGCTGCCTTTTGATTTTGTGAGCTTAGGTAAGGCCGTGGCACAGTATGGTACGGAAGTAAAGCAATTGGCCACACAGCTTCGCGAGAAATACAGCACAGAAAACCTGCTGATCAATAGCAATAGTTATCAACTGGCGGCAGATCCAAAGGAGAAATTTATTGCGCCAACACAAAAGCCATTGGTACCAGAATTTGATTTCGCTGCATTTGATCAAGCTATACTGCATTTGAAACAATCGGCATTGGTACTGAGCCAATTCAGCAGTAAAGCAACTGATGATAATCAATTGGCAAAAAAACTAAATGAAGCGCTTTATCAGGCCGAAAAAGAACTGCTTATTGATCAAGGCTTGCCTAAACGCCCATGGTATCGCCACAGTATTTATGCGCCAGGGTTTTATACCGGCTATGGCGTGAAAACACTGCCGGGAATCAGAGAGGCGATAGAACAAAATAACTGGGACGAAGCCAAAGAACAAATCTCGGTAGCAACGCTAGCCATCGAAAAACTCAGTACAACATTAGAGAAAATAACACAGGAAAAATAGACTTAGCAATTATTATGAAACTTAGAATTTTACTATTCCTGCTTTTGACGGGCTGGCTAGCTGTTGGCTATGCCCAGGAACGCAGGGTAAACGGAACGGTAACACAAGAAGGCAGTTCGCAGCCATTACCGGGTGTAAATGTGAACATTAAAGGACAGAAAAAAAGCACACAGACCGATCAAGATGGTCGATTCAGCATCGTTTTACAAGCTGGAGAAAATGATTTGATATTCTCTTATATTGGATTCGAAACCAAAGAAGTGGCGGCAAGTTCTACACCGCTTTCGGTGCAGCTTAAAACTGCAGATAATCACCTCAATGAAGTATTGGTGGTGGCTTACGGAAGTGCAAATCGCGCAACTTATACAGGTTCGGTATCGGTTGTCAATGCAGCAGATTTAGAAAAACGCCAAGTATCTAACATCAGTCGCACGCTACAGGGAGCAGTTCCAGGTGTGCAGGCAGTTGCCTCAGCCGGACAGCCAGGTAGCGAAGCGACCATCCGCTTGAGGGGCGTGGGTTCGGTAAATGCATCTAGTGATCCGCTTTATGTGGTAGATGGCGTGCCTTTTTCTGGAAATATCAATGCGATCAATACTGCGGATGTAGAATCGATTTCAGTACTTAAAGATGCCTCGGCGAGTGCACTTTATGGATCGCGTGGAGCCAATGGCGTCATCATCATTACCACCAAGCGCGGCAAATACAATTCAAAGCCGGTGGTAACGCTCAACGTCAATACAGGAATCTCCTCACGTGCCGTTAAAGATTACGAATTTGTAAATACCGACGAGTACTTTCAGTTGCAATGGGAAGCCTTGCGCAATAATCAGCTTGATCAGGGAAAAACTGCCCAACAAGCGGCACAGTATGCCAGTACAGAATTGGTGAGCAACCTGAAGGTTAATCCTTATGGCCCATCTTTTCCCAACCCTGTAGGTTTAGATGGCAAATTGCTGGCAGGTGCCGTACCACTTTGGAATGATAGCTGGAGCAACTCTTTGAGTCGTACCGGCGTTCGCCAGCAAATAGATTTGGGCATAAGCGGGGGCAGTGCCGAATCGCGTTATTTTGTGTCTGGAGGATATTTGGATGATAAAGGATTTATTGTTGGTTCTGGCTTTAAGCGGATCAATACCCGGGTTAACTACAATACCAAGGTTAATAAGTGGTTTGAAGCAGGATTAAATGTGGCTGCATCGAGTACTACACAAGATGCGCCTCCTCAATCGGATAGTGATCAAGGAAATTTTGCCAATTTTGGACGCCTTGTTGCCGATATCTATCCCGTATACGAACGCAATCCCGATGGAAGCTATAAATATGATATGGCTGGAAAGAGAATCTACGACTTTGGAAACTATAGGCCAAGTGCGGCTGCTACAGGAAATAACTTGTTGGGTATTGCCGATCTGAATACTTACAAGAGCAAGACCGATGCCCTAACTGTTCGTGGAAACGTACAATTCAATATTCTTGAAGGGCTTAAGCTCAAAAGCAGCGTAAATACCGATTACAACAATCGGAGTGGCCTTTCTTACACTAACCCAATTTATGGCTCGGGTGTAACAGGTGGTGGTTCTGTAAGCAAAAACAGCACCCGCACTGTAGGTTATACCATTAATAACCTGTTAGATTATACATTCAATGTGGCCGATGCACACCACTTTAATGTGTTGGCGGGGCAGGAGGTTTATGTACTCGATATTTCTGGCCTTTCGGGAAGCAGGAGTAATTTTGGCTTTGCCGATAAAGAAGAACCGGTTGCCGCTTCGCTGTTAAACAGCTTTACCGGAAGTTCCGATCGTTATAAATTGTCCAGTTTCTTAGGGAAAATCGATTACAACTTCAATCAGCGTTATTACTTCTCGGCCAGTTTTAGGCGCGACGGTTCTTCTCGCTTCAGTCCCGAATCAAGGTGGGGTAATTTTTGGTCTTTAGGTGCTTCGTGGAATGCCAAGTCTGAGAAATTCCTTAGCAATGTAGCTTGGTTAAATACCTTGACCGTGCGTACCAGCTATGGTGCCCAGGGAAACGACAATCTTGGCAGTTATTATGCTTATCAGGATCTGTATTCTATTTACAACAGTTTAGGGCAGGCCGGATTGGTTACGTCTAGGTTGCCTACGCCAGGTTTGAAATGGGAAACCAATCTCAACTTTAATGCAGGTATAGATTTTGGCCTATTGGATAACCGCATCAGTGGTACTTTTGAGGTTTACCAACGCCGTTCTAAAGACCTGTTGTTTAGTAGGCCGTTGGCGCCTTCGCTGGGTTATACGGCCATTGATGATAACATCGGATCGTTGCGCAACAATGGCTTTGAGGGACAGATCAATGTGGTTCCGGTAGTTACCAAAGATGTGAAATGGACTCTCGGCTTCAATTTCGGGCACTACAATAACGTAATTACCAAGCTGCCACAAAAAGAAATCATTGCTGGAAACATTGGCCAACTAGGGTCAACTAAAAAACTCACGGTAGGAAGTTCGGTCTATGATTTTTACATCCGTGAATGGGCAGGAGTAGACCCCGCCAATGGTAAACCGCTTTGGTACAAAAACACTTACAGCACAGATGCAGCGGGTAACCGCACTATTACAGGTCGCGCTACCACCAGTGTGTATGCAGAAGCCGATCAGTATTTCTCTGGCAGTGCCTTGCCTAAGCTGTATGGCGGTATCAATACCACTTTGCGCTACAAACAATTTGAATTGTATGCTTTGGTATCATACAATATCGGAGGAAAAATACTTGATTTAGACGAAGTAATGATCCTGCATACTGGAGAAAATACCGGCCGTACCTGGAGTAAGGAAATCCTTAACAGATGGACCCCTCAAAATACAGTTACCGATGTACCAAGACTAACCACAACCGCAACCAATTGGAACAGTATATCTACCCGCTTCCTGCATGATGCCAGCTACGCGCGCTTAAAAAATGTGAGCCTGAGCTACAGTGTACCTACAAAATGGTCTTCGCGGATCGGGCTGGCCAGTGTAAGGCTATATGCCAGGGGCGAGAATTTGTTAACGGTTTATAAACACAAGGGATTGGATCCAGAACAGGCAGTAGATGGCGTTACTTTTTACCGCTATCCAGCTCAAAAAACCTACACGTTTGGATTAGACCTATCATTTTAATCAGCAAGTCATGAAATTACAACACAATACCATAAAAGCCTTTTTCCTTGTAGCCGTTTTATTGTTATCGTCATGCAAAGATGATTTTTTCGAAACTTCGCCAGCTGGCAATTTAACGGGAAGCGAAACTTATGCTTCCACCAAAAATATCGATGCGCTCCTAAACGGTACGTTGCGGTATATCATGGAAACCAGTACTTCACAAGACAATCCTGGTCTGTCGGCCATTACCCTTACGCAAGAAGTGATGGGAGAGGATGCCATTGCCCGCGATGGAGTTTACGGTTTCCGTGATTCTTACCCTTACCGCGATCCATTTGACAATACCACACGCAGGGCGCTATTTTTCTGGAGCTTTCAGTACAAAGTGATTGATAATTGCAATAATATTTTGGCAAACGTAGACAATGCAAGTGGCACCGATGCCGAGCGCCGTTACCTCAAAGGCCAGGCATTGGCCTTGCGCGGCTTTGTTTACCTCAACCTGGTAAGGCAATATCAGTTTACTTATGCAAAAGACAAGAATGCCAAAGCCGTGCCTATTTATACTACACCAACCAATCCGGCTACAACGCCTCAGCCAAGAGCTACGGTAGAGCAGGTGTACAATCAGGTCATTGGGGATTTGACACAGGCTGAACAATTGCTAACGGGTTTTGTGCGCAAGGTAAAAAATCGTCCAGATGCCAATGTAGTGAAGGGATTGTTAGCCAGAGCTTACCTTACCCAAGAAAACTGGGCTTTGGCAGCTACAAAAGCAAAGGAAGCACGTACTGGATACAACATTATGGAAGCCTCACAATACACGCAAGGTTTCAATGATGTAAGCAATGTAGAATGGATTTGGGGGCATCCGCAACAGGCTGACCAAAACCTTGGCGGAGCATCGTATTTTGCCTACATTGACGTAACACCCGCTGCTGGTTACCGTAGTATCATGCCCGATCCTTATTTCAGGCAATTGTTTGCCGATGGCGATATACGTAAAACCTTGTTCGAAACGGTAACTGTAGCTTCAGATCCGATGTACCGCTGGATCAAATACAAGAAGTTTGTAGATAAGCCAGATCGTTCAGGACATATCGTGCTGATGCGCTCTTCGGAAATGGTTTTGATTGAAGCAGAAAGCAAAGCCCGTTTGAATGATTTGTCGGGTGCGGCAACTGCTCTTAACGAACTAAGGGTAAAACGTAACTTAACCGGAATTGACCCCGCAAACTTTAGCCAAGACCAGCTGATCGAAGAGATTTTGACCGAAAGGCGTCGCGAATTGTGGGGAGAGGGCTTTAGGTTGTACGATCTGTTGCGTTTACAACGCGCTCCGTTAAGAAAAGAATCGACAGAGACGGTACGCATAGGAACTACAGACGTGTTGATCAAAGGACATTATGTGCTGAAGTTTCCAAATAACACCAACCTGGTTCCAAACAGCCCATATTATCTGTTCGCTATCCCAATCAACGAACTCAATACAAATCCTAATCTTTAGTATTTTAAAAAGTTTTTATATCAATCCCTGTTGGCTTTAGGCTGGCAGGGATTTTTTATACGCCTAACCTGCACTAATGTTTTTAAAATTGAGTGGGAACATCTAGGTATAGATGTGTTTATTTATTCAGCTTATCTACTTGTATAGCTATTAATTTGGGCAAATAATTAGGTGTACAATTTTTGGCAACAATTTCATCTTTGTACAACCCTGTATGTTCTCCAAGCGCAATGCATCTCGAGCGGTATTTCTCTTCAAAAATTCCGATTTGAGCCGTAGTATAATTCATTGCCCATTGCACTTCCTGCACTTCTTTTTCAATGCGTGTTTCAATTTTGGAAAGTAATTCTTCAGTATTTGGTGGTGGCGCTTGCCCAACCCAGCGTAAACGCGCTTGATAATACCAGAAAACTCGTCTTAGTAATGCTGATTGGCTGTTTTCCCAAGTTTCCATTAATGAAATAGTCTTTTTGTCTTTAGAAAGCTGGTTTGCCATTAACCAATCTATTAATTGAAGTTTTTCATCTTCATGATGTTGCTTAATGTCGTTATCTAAACTGTCAATGAGTTCTTGCGAAAGTTGTTTCTTGTCCATAATCAAAATTGCCAACTGTCGAGGTAAAAATTGTCCAGTTGACCAAAGTTCCAAAGCCAGTTCATGGTCTTTTTTGATCTCATTCGCAATCTTTCGTAGGTCTCCTAACTTAGTTTCATCATTGATTTGAGCCAAGATGTTTGCTGCTTTTGAAGAGAGTTTCATATCAATCTTTTGTTTTTCTAGATAAGTAAATTCTGAAATTAAACAATCGTCCGCTTACTTTGTTGTTGTCGGTTCAGGAAAATAGGTGTTAAAGCGAAAAAGCTAAGATACCAATTGTAGTTTTTAAGTATCTTAACTAAAAAATCATTGATTTCGGGGATAGATAATAAGTTGCGATCTTATATTTTTGGATTTAATTACGCCAATATTTCAAAAGATGCATTTTTAATTACTACAGACGCGAGTACAGGCGTTTCAATACACCACTTATAATGATTAGTAGTACTAAAGAATTTTATGGATTTTCATTTTTCTCCTTTTGGAACCCATTTGATAGTGGTTGCATTGTGTTGGCCCCTCACATTACCACTGACGTTATTGTTGGCCTGGCTCAGCCGTCGCAAGCAGATCAAGTATGGTTTCAGATGGCTTTGGGGCATTTGCGCCTTAATATTACTGTTTCCATTGGTAGTGGGCGGATGGGAATTTTTGAGCGGAATGATTGAAAACAGGTTTGGCAAAAGCGAATATCAAAAGGAACTCAAAGCGCATACAGTTATCCTGGCTCAACCCGAAACAGTAGCGGGCATCGCCCTTTCGGCAGGCGATACGGTTTATTACGATACCCATTTTGATATGGAAAGCAGAAAACAGGCGCAACTAAGTGATATTGATTCGGCTCATCTATCCAAACCTGCCCGCTTTTATAACCTACAGGTGAAATCGATAGGGGTTGGCTTCAACCTATATGATAAATGGGAGCTTTTATTGGCACAGGACCAAATAGTGTTTGGCTGGCCCTGCACCGGTAAAGTGCGAATCACGACAGATAGTACGTTTGCTTCCGGAAAATTATCCCAAGATTATGTAGTATTGGGTTATCGCTTGCCCAAAGGATCGGAGGTAGACAATGACATAGAGGGGTACGGTCAACTACATATCACCTTACCTCATTCGAAATCTATCTATATTGATATAAAAACGAAACAACCGCTATATGACGATGAGCATCTGGCAAAAAAGCTCCGCGTAAAAGATACGATTGATAGGAGATTAAAATAGAAGTATATAGGCTTTGCGCACCACTGAGCCTTTTGCAAATCGAACCAGGGTTCGAACCCTGGCGTTAAATACAAATAAAAAAACCTTTCATTTCTGAAAGGCTTAAAGGTGACCGACATGGTACACATGACGAGTGCCTTTATTGATGATGTAAAGAAAATAATCAAGCTTAGAGATTCAAACGAGAAGGATTTTTAGAAATTTGGAAGAGTTCGGCAAAATAGGGCTGAAGTTTTAACACTGTGTTATTTGGGAAGAATTTACCCTGTATTAAAGGCGTACCTTTCCTGTGCAATCAATAGTGATTTCAATAATTATATAAGTTGCTTTTTTCATAGTCAGCTTTATAAGTCTATCTTTGTAATCATCTAGTAATTAACCTCATCAAATATGACAACGAAAGAAAAATGGACACTTCTGCTAACGGAAAAGAGATTTAGAACTAAGTCACAATCTAACGATTCTGATGGAAGAAATACTTTTGAAAACGATTATGGCCGACTCATTTCCAGTTCACCAATTCGTAGGCTACAAGATAAGACACAAGTCTTTCCTCTTGAACAAAGCGATTTCATTAGAACAAGGTTAACACATTCTCTTGAGGTTTCTTATATAGGGAGCTCAATTGGTCAGAGTATTGAAAATTATCTGATAAAAAAACATGAGCTTGATAGTGAACTAAAAGGAAATTTAAGTTCACTTTTACGAGTGGCTGGATTGGTGCACGATTTAGGGAATCCCCCTTTTGGTCACTTTGGAGAAGAAGCTATCAAGAAATTTTTCAAAGATTATTTTCTTAAGAACGAAACTACACTTTCTGAGCTTGAGCAGGAAGATTTTAAAAATTTCGACGGTAATGTTCAGACATTAAGGATTTTATCTAAACTATATTATTTCGGTGATCAATATGGCTACAATTTAAACTACTCTAGTTTAGCCACTGTTGTAAAATATCCTTCAAACTCGTTAGAGGGCAATAAAAAACCCACCTTAGAAATTGCGAAGAAAAAATTTGGCTATTTCGTAACAGAGACGGAGACATATAAGGTAATAAACGACTACTTAAAACTAGAAGGGCGACGCCATCCAGTTGTTTATTTATTGGAAGCTGCCGATGACATCGCATACAGCGCTGCCGACATTGAAGATGGTGTAAAGTTGGGCATCGTAGGTATTGATGATATAAGAAAAATTTTTGAGGGTAATTTGGAAGAAAATAAAAAGGTTGTTTTAGATTATTTGGATGATCTTATAAAAAAATATCCTGGACCTTTTCATAAAACGCTGATCATTCAAAAGTTTAGAATTTTTACTCAAAAACTTATGATAGAAAGCATTGTTGGTGGCTTTGACGATCATTATGACGAGATCATGCAAGGTAAATTGCAAAATGAAATTATAGAGATTTCCACCGCAAAGGATATACGAAAGGCATACAAAAAGCTTCAATCTTATGTTTTTGATGCCAAATCTATATTAAAAAAAGAAATTGCTGGTTGGGAAGCACTATATGGTCTATTGGAAATATTCACTTCTGCTGCAAAAAGTGATAATTTTGCGGGAAGTGGTAACAACCATGAGGCAAGACTGTACAAGATTATATCTTCCAGTCATAAAAAAGTATATGAGGATATTGAAAAATACCCAAACAAAGAGTATCGAAAAATCCAACTAATCGTTGATTTCATTAGTGGAATGACCGATACCTACGCCATATCTCTATTTCAAGAGTTAAAGGGCATAAAGATTTAATGGAACTAGACTACAATAAAATAAAAAGAGATTTTAGAGTAAGCTTTAGCAAAATTTTAGATGAAAATATTTTGCTAAAGCATTTACTCTATGAAATATTTGTTATTGGTTCAGCATATATTGTGGGCGGTTTCTTACGTGACTTAATTAACAAAAAGCAATCTCGTGATATAGATATTATCGTCGACATCAGTCATCAACATTTGGTAGATTTTGTCAGTTCTTCAGGTATAGTCCATGATATAAATAGGCACAAGGGCATTAAATTACAGTTCGAGAGTTTGCAGGTCGATATTTGGAGCATGGAAAATAACTGGGCTTTTAAGAATGAACTGGTCAGGCCAAATGATGATAATCTATTAGAAAGTATAGCAAAAGGTTGCTTTTATAACTATGATGCTTTGGTCATAAATTTGCATACTAATAATTTGAATATCAAGTACTACAACGATTTCATAGAAAAAAAGCAACTTGATATCCTTCAACAAAATCCTAAATATAAGATACTCAACCCAACGGTTGAAGCAAACATTTTACGGGCATTCTTTTTAAGGAAGTTTTTTAATATCAGTTACTCGTCGAATACTAAAATGTATTTGAACAAGAAAATTGGTCAAATTCGTGATGCAAAAGGAGCTCCCCTTGATATATTGAAAGAAACGAGGATAAAATATCCGAAATACCAGATACTTTCTGATCAGGAAATTTCAGATTACATTGACGAAATAATTCTAGACTCTCAAATTGATAATCAAATGCTTTTTAATTTTTAGTCTAGGTAATTAATCTGGCATCAATTACATGTAAAAGAAATACTTGTTAGGTGGACTAGTAATATCATCATCAAAATATTGAATTATTTCTCCAACCTTTTGCGCAAACCTTATTGTAATCGGAAGACCGTCATAATAATTACAGTTATTGAAATTTAGCTTAGTAAGCGCCAATATCTCCTGAGAAAGTTTTGTGATACTCGTATCGCCTTCAAATTTAATCACGTCTAATGGTCTTGGTATATGCATACCTGGAAATGTTTCGTAATATGGTATATAACCCGTTGTGTACAAAACACCATAGTTACGTTCAATTTCTAAAAATGTTCCCCTAATCACTGGGTATTCACCTTCTGATCTTAACAATTTTATTTTGGAACTTTTGATGGTAACGAGATCTAATGCAATATCACTTCCTAAGGTATCCTTAATTCCTTTTTTTAAACCCTCTGTTTCTGCGAATTTCTCGTTTATGGCACCAGTCCAAAAATCTGTTGTTTTATGAATTACAACCCTAGTAGGTCTAACTCCATTAAATCTCTCATATTCCTTTAAAATCATTGAAATAAGATCACTAGCGTATTCATAAGTTAAATGAGGTGAAGGTGTATTAAATTGATTCGGGTCCCATTCAAATTGCTTCCCGATAAACACTAATCCCTTTCCCTCATAATTAAATGCCTGAGCAATGCTTGCTCTTACATTATTGTCCTCAGCATTAATAACTTTGTTAAAACTGATTCCAATAAAACAGGTGTTTTTATCTTGAATATCAAGCGTCCATGGAGTACCTTCATTTTTGTAATAACAAGCATTCACAAAATTCCATGCAATCATAGATTTATCTTGTAGACTTCTTCTACCTTCTCGTGTAAGAGTATTTTCTAGTATTAATTGAACAGGAATTGAATTTGGTTGTGCGACCAGTTGTGCTTTAATATACCTCCGCAGGTTGAAATATTTTTTCCCTAAAGCTAAGCTTCCGAAGTTCTTGAAAATTTTATCGGGTACAACAATAAAACAGATGCTTGGTTTTGTACTGATATAGTTAGTAAGAATGTCATTAAAATTCTGAATTAACACTTCACAATACTTAACGACCTTATCTAAATTTGCATTTTCCAAATCCTTTTTACTCTCATCCTGATCTGTCTTTTTTACTTTTTTCCCAAGTTCGTCAACTAAGCTGTTTTTAATAATCCTATTGTTTGACTTATCGTTAGAAAATTGACACTTAAAAACTGATTCTTCATTAAAACCGGGAAAGTCGGGATTTACCCTTTTGTTTATTTCATAAGTTTCTTCATTTAACTCACTGTCTTCATCTTCACTAAAAAGTGAAGAATTTTCATCCTCCTCTTCGTCGTCCAGATCCATAACCACCCCATCTTCAATCGAGTAATCATTGGTAAATTTTTTAGAAACCTTAGGCATCGCCTTAATTCCATTGGAAAGTTCATCAATCCAATTCAACAAATCTTCCTGATTTTCCTCAGTGCTGATAACAGCATAATGTATTTGCGAACGATGTGTGTTGGACGTTGACGAATAGAATCCCCCAATGCTAAGTCCCATTTTGGGATCATCACAAATAAATTGATCTCCAAATTCAACAAACGGCTCATCAAGTAATTTTATCTTCATATTTAAAATAATGAGGTCTGTTTATCTTCAGTTGTTTGTGGTTTTTTCACTTTGGCAGGTTCAATATTTTTGCTCTTATATATGCCAAAATCTGTTTTTAAAGTTTCAGCAGCTTTAATTCTAATTTTAAAATTATCATTACTTTCTACATCAATTAAGTAAGCCCCATCACTTAAATATTCAAACCAAAAATAATGGTGGTTAAGTACATGATTATTAAACTCACGTAGAGTTAGTTTATTAGTGAATGAAGTGGTCTTTAAGGGGGGCAGACTCTTTTGTCCATCACTTGTGAAGTGATATTTATAATTAAGCAGTAAGATAGGTATTCCTCCAATGAAATCGATATAGTATATAAAACCTAAATGTCTATAAAACGCATCTTTGCCATACTCATAGTAATTTACAACCAACCTTTCTCCCTGTACTTCTCGCTTTCTGGTTTTGTATTTAATTTTAAGCTCATTGGCATCAACTGGTTTAGCAAAAAAATAGTTGTTCTTTTGATCCCTATTTAACCATAATTTCCTACTGCGAGTAAAATAATCTCTCAAATATAGATTTATCAACTCTACATAATGATTTAATGTTGCCTTATCCTCATAAAAATCACTATAAAATATTTCATCAGGTTTTTCATTTTCATCAGACATGATTTGTTCTCTAAAAACTCGATGATTAAAAGCAATATTCACAAAGCTGTAAATCTTCTTATTATAGACAACAAACTTTGCCAAGCTCATGCCATGATCAAGTTTACTATAAATATCTTTCTTTGTTTTTAGATCAGTATTGAAAATGTATATCTTTTTTGGAAAAGCAGAAAAACTATAGATGTTAGAAATTATGTTTTCTTCAATTGTATTATCTACACGGGGCTTAAAAAACTCAACATTTATCTTGTCAAAGAAATTTCCCTCGCCAACAAATAGTTCATTTTCTGAAAATAGAAATTGAATTGGATAAGTATTATTCTTGCTAAACTTCTTATTAAAGGCATACTCTTCCTTTGAAATCTTTTTCGCAAAAATCCGATCTTCCGATGCATTGTAAATTACCAGAATTACCCCTAAATTATGTTCAGTCCAATATTCAAAATCATCTTTAGAAGCATAATATGAAAATCCTGTGTCACTAACGGATTTGATATAGGAATTTATTGAAGCTGTACTTTTTAACTGAACTTTTATAACTTTCCCACTAACCGTCAACTTATTATCTACAAATTTTACCAGTTCTATTTCTCCATCAACTCCGTAGTCATGTTCTTTAATTTCTCTAAAAATGATAAATGGGTTATGTTTATTACAATATTCTTTAAACTTTATAACACCACTTTCGCCAGTTATATGAGATTGTTGAACGTATTTAGCCATATATTTTTAATATATAAGATATAAAGATAGATGATAACAGGGAAATATCATTTCTATAGTTGTTAACATCTGGTTTGCTACAACAAAGTGAACCAATGTTTTACAATATTAATTTCCAACTCCGACCTACTCGGGTACCTTTCTTTCCATATCCCACCATATTTGCTGCATCAAATTTTACAGTTATGACAGCAATAAAAGAAACACCATTACGGCCAGCGGTGCAACGTGACCAACTGTTGACCATCGGTGACCTGATTGAGTTCAAGGCACACTTGTTACAGGATATTGACATCTCGCCATGCACGGCAACTAGATGAAAAAAACAACTATATTCGAGTATGATAGTATCTTCAATGTCTTTAAGTGAAATTCATAATGAATTGAAAAGTGATTACCGTAACGTAGTTACAAAAAAGGATTTGTTTTTTAAGGAATTTCGGAGATTGGTTTTAAAAGCCAGTAAATTCCCTTTTACAAGAACTTACGAATGCACCACTCCAATTAAAAAGAATACATTTATAATAATGTTTTCTGCATCAAGTAGAAGGGATGAAAATAAACCAGACTTTTCTGTGTATGTTGTTTATAACACACCAAAAGGTAAATATCTAACGTCATTAATTTTTCAACAGGAAATAGTAACTATTTATGCACCACATTTTTTTAAACGATACAGGGAAAGAATACTTAAAGATAACTCTATCAGCAATGATGAAATCATTAGAAGTTACATTAAAAAAGATAGAGGATTTACAGGAGGATTTGTTACTAGACAAGTAGAAGCTTGTTTTAAAAGTTTTGAAGAACAGCATCAGGATGAACCTGTTAATTTCGCAGCTGCAACTTTAGATGGTTATTGTTTTGGATTTAAAGAAGGTAATAATATTATGATCAAAACAATAATTTCTCCAGAAATGGTAAAAGATGATCAAAGAGATTTATTTACCATTATGAAAAAACAATTTGAAGAAGAAAACTTGTGAGAAAAAACAATTTCAAACCAAACTGTATATTTCTGTAAAAATGGGGAAGAACCAAATAGTAGCCCATTCTTTCCGTTCCAAACTGTGCAACCCAATTAAACAGGATTTCCTTTTCCAGAACTAGGACCTTCCTTCCAGATCCTCGATCATATTCCTCCCAAGATCTTTTCCTGCCTCTCCCTTCATTGCCCCAAATAGTTCTTTTGCTCCGCAAAAGTTTTTTAGAGAGCCAATCATCTCCATATACTATTATATATACATGGCTACTGCAGACCTGTTGAAAATCATAATCGCTTTTGTATCAGACTGCTTTCTTCTAACGTTTTGTTAGGTAAAAGCATAAGATTATGAAATCAGCTTATTTATACGTTCGTGTCAGTACTGACGAACAGAAAAGAAAGGGATATTCGCTTCCAGAGCAGGAAGAGCGCCTGTCCAAGTACTGTGAATCCAATGATATCTTAATCAGAGGTGTCTACAGAGAAGATTTTTCGGCAAAAAACTTTAACAGGCCAGAATGGAAGAAACTAATTTCGGTCATCAAAAAGGATCCTACCAAAGATGAAAAAAATATCCTCTTTCTAAAATAGGACAGGTTCAACAGAAAATGGTATTATCAAAGGCGAGAAGACTTTTCGTGGAAGGCATATTAAAAATTGATGATTTGGAGGGGTCAAGGAAGAATATGTACTCAATTTAGAGAATCTTGGAAATGAGCTTAATGATAATGAAAGTAAGCTCGGTCACATTGAGGTGCAGCGCAAACGAAACTACAGATCATCAGTAGATATATTCGGGGTTTATTCGGATCTGGATGCGATCGATAAAAAACATCTGGTTTGTCTTCTTTCTCCCGAAAAGGTAAACTTTCAAACAGGAGAAATATCTCTAAGGCTAAATAATCCCTAGCAAAAATATTGATATCCAACAGCCCAAAATTTTCAAATAATGAATTTTATAGATAAAAAGGTTTCTCCAGCAAAAGCAGTTCAGCTTCTTGTTAAAAAAGGAATGGGTGTAAAGGAATCTGAAGCGGCTGAGATACTCGATTTTCTTTACCAGCCAAGAATTATCATCGTACTGATGAAGAAATGATAAACATGAATAACCCAAAAGGGATATCGAACACCAAGAAATAACATTTTATGTGGCCATAACCCCATTTTTTAGACCAAATTAAAAACTGTCTTCCAAATAGAATGTCAATTGCCAAGCTTCAATGGTGTGGAATACAGATTTTTATGGTCGTAAAAAAAGGAACAACTCTAATTTGTTGTTCCCTCTTGTGATCCCGCTGGGATTGGCTCAGACTCACAAAAGCTCCCGCGCTTTGCCCTAAGCCTTTTGCAAATCGAACCAAGGTTCGAACCCTAGCGTTAAATACAAATAAAAAAACCTTTCATTTCTGAAAGGTTTAAAGGTGATCCCGCTGGGATTCGAACCCAGGACCACTACATTAAAAGTGTAATGCTCTACCAGCTGAGCTACGGAATCTACTTTGAAAATGAAGCGAGTTGCTTTGTTTTAAAGTGCTGCAAATATAGGTTTATGATTGTTTTTCTGCAAGATTTTTTTTCTTTAAAGGCGTACTTTGTTGATTTATAAGCAAATTAATTGTAAAGTGGCCATTAACTTAAGATGAAATCGCTTGCTGAACATCGCCATCAACAAAGCTTTTCTGGTATTGCAAAGGACTTTTTCCGGTAATAGACTTAAAATATTGGTGAAAACTGACGAAGTTGTTAAAGCCGCTTTCAAAACAGATTTCCTTGATGTTGAGCTTTCCATCCATCAGGAGCTTACAGGCATGGCTCACCCTAATTTCGTTAATGAACCGCGAATAGGGTTTCTTGCTTCTCGACTTAAAGTACTTGCAAAAAGAGTTAGGGCTTATTTTGGCAATGCCTGCTATGGTTTCGAGGCTTATTTTTTCCTTAAAGTTGGAAATCGTATACTCATAAATGGCATGCATCCGGTCTTTTTCCGATTCCTGGAAATGATATTTAAAGCCCACAGAAACCAAGGTTTTCAATTGCTTGCAGTCTGAAATGGCCAACAGGGATTCCATCAGGTTAATTACCTTTCTACCTCCTTTGGCCTCAACAGTCTGCATAATCAACGAGGCAATTTGTTTTTTTTCCTTGCCCACTACCTGTATGCCCAGCTGAGCTTGCTGTAATAGCTTTTTAATGTCGTTAAGCTCGGGCAACTCTAAAAATGCCGTTCCCCAAAAATCTTCGTTAAAATGGATTACGCTCACATCAACACTATCTTGTCCATCAGCCGCATCATATCGCCAGTAATGGGGTACGTTGCTGCCCACCAGCAAAACATCTCCGGCAGAAAAGGATTGGATGCTATCGCCAATAAACTGCATGCCCTTGCCCTTGGCAAAATAAATCAATTCGATTTCCGGGTGATAGTGCCAATGGCTGTTCACATCGGCAACAGTGTCCTTTCTTGCGCTAAAAGAATGGATCAGATCGGTTGTAACTTTTAATAACTGAGGCTTCATTTATTAAATAAATTGGCAATTTTAATCTAAATTTAATATTTATATGCCAAAATCATTTAATATTTAGACAATATTTTTAAATGAACTGCACTGCGCATTGTCTTTATTTGTAAATGCAGTATGGCTATTTGCCATTAATGCTTGATCTAACCAAATAAATTAAACCTATGAACAAAACATCCGGCAATAAATATCTATTTGCCCTCATCCTTGTTACGAGCCTATTTTTCTTCTGGGGCTTTGTACATAACCTCGATCCGGTACTTATTCCACATTTGCGAAAGGCATTCCTTTTGAACGATCTCGAATCTTCATTGGTAGATTCATCGGTATTCATTGCTTATTTTTTAATGGCATTGCCAGCGGGCTATATTATGCGCAAGTATGGCTACAAATCAGGGATCTTGATCGGACTGCTTTTGTTCGGCATTGGTTCTATACTATTTGTACCCGCGGCGAATACCTTGCTCTATGGTTTCTTTTTGGGCGCTTTGTTTATCATCGCTTGTGGATTGACCTTTTTGGAAACGGCAGCCAATCCTTATGTTACGGTTTTAGGCCCGCCAGAAACGGCAACCCAGCGAATCAACTTCTCACAGTCTTTTAATGGTTTAGCAGCTTTTGTAGCCCCAACTTATATCGGGAAAATGATCTTATCGGGCAAAGAATTAACCAAAGCCCAGCAAGACGCCATGTCGCCAGAACAGCTGCACGCTTATTTAAGCAATGAGGCGGCCAGCGTAAAGGCACCTTATCTAATTTTGGGAATTATCATTTTATTGGTTGCGGTTGTTTTTTATTTTACCAAACTGCCAGACATCAAACACGAAGAAGAAGGAGACAAAGGCGTATCGAGCTTTTCGAGTGCCTTAAAATCAATTAAGTTAAAATGGGGCATTTTAGCACAGTTTTTTTATGTGGGCGCGCAGGTTTGTGTAGGCAGTTTCTTTATTAAAATGAGTGCCCATGCTGCAGGACTGAATGAAGACTCGGCCACCACTTACCTGGGTTATTATGGATTGGCATTTATGCTGGGCCGTTTCTTTGGTACTTTCCTGATGAAATTTGTCAATCCGCGAAAACTATTGATCCTCTATGCAATTATCTGTATGGCGCTATCGGCCTTCGCTATTTTTGGCAGTGGCATGGCTGTGGTTTATGCATTGATCGGAATCCCTTTCTTTATGAGCATTATGTTTCCTACCATATTTTCTATCGGAATTGAAGGCTTGGGCCATGATACCAAAATCGGTTCCTCATTGATTGTAATGTCTATAGTTGGCGGTGCCATATTGCCTCCGGTTTTAGGTGTCATTTCCGATAAAACCTCGAACATTCAAAATGGCTACATCGTGCCTTTGGTGTGTTTCCTGGTCATATTGATTTTTGCACTGGCTAATCGCGTATCGCAAACAAAAGTTGAAACCGTTAAGCTTACCATCGACTAAAAATGAAGCACAAGGTTTTAAGAATAAATAAGAAAGATAACGTTTTAGTAGCCTTAAGCGATCTTTCTGAGGGAGAATTGATTGAGTTTGAAGACCAATATTATACATTGCAAGAGCCTATTCCTGCTAAGCATAAGTTTTTTATGCAGCACATGAAACAAGGCGATGAGGTGATCATGTACGGTGTTTTGGTAGGCAAAACACAATATGATGTGCCTCAGGGAAGCAGAATGACCATTGACAATACCAAGCATGCCACTGAACCCTACATCTACCGAAAAACAAACTATCAGTGGCAGAAGCCTAATATTGACAAATATGCAGGCCGTACCTTTAAAGGTTATCATCGCAGCGATGGAACAGTAGGTACGGCCAATTATTGGCTTTTTATCCCAACGGTTTTCTGTGAGAACAGGAATCTGGATATGATCCGTGAAGCCTTGCACAATGAGTTGGGTTATGCAGTTGGTGGCAAATACAAAAACTATGCACACGATTTGATCGCTGCTTACCAAAATGGTAGCGATTTGGATACAGTGCTTTCTGCTCCAAATCCACAACGGCATCGGGTTTTTAAAAATGTTGATGGCATTAAGTTTCTCAACCATCAGGGCGGCTGTGGTGGCACAAGACAAGATAGCCATACATTGGGCAAGCTTTTGGCTGCCTATGCAACTCACCCCAACGTGGCTGGGATTACCGTGCTGAGCTTAGGCTGCCAGCACCTGCAGGTAGCCGATTTCAAAGCAGAAGTATTACAAAGAAATCCGTCATTTGATAAGCCCTTGCTTGTTTTCGAACAGCAAAAGGCACAAAGCGAAGAAGAACTGATCAAAGATGCCATTAAACAAACCATTAAAGGCTTGGTGCAGATTAACCAGATTGAGCGGGAGGAAGCCCCATTAAATCAGCTTTGCGTGGGTGTTAAATGTGGTGGGAGCGATGGCTTCAGTGGCATTTCTGCCAATCCAGCTGTAGGGCATTGCGCCGATATATTGGTTACCCTGGGTGCCAAAGTGCTCTTGGCCGAATTTCCGGAGCTCTGCGGAGCAGAACAGGAGATGATAGACCGTTGCGAAACCGAAGCATCAGCGCGCAAGTTTATGCGCCTGATGCAAGAATATGACGATCTGGCCCATCAGGTAGGCTCTGGCTTTTACATGAACCCTTCGCCAGGCAATATCAAGGATGGCTTGATTACCGATGCCATCAAATCGATGGGCGCAGCCCGTAAAGCCGGCAGTGCCAGTATTGTTGATGTATTGGATTATACAGAACCAGCCACTAAGCCCGGACTGAGCTTGGTTTGTACGCCAGGCAACGATGTAGAAGCCACTACTGGAAAAGCCGCTGCAGGAGCCACTTTAATCCTTTTTACTACAGGTTTAGGTACCCCAACCGGCAATCCGGTTTGTCCAACCATTAAAGTAGCTACCAATTCCAGTTTGGTTAAGCGCATGGGCGATATCATCGACATCGATGCAGGACCAGTGATTACTGGTGAAAAAACGATAGCAGAAATGGGCGAGGATATCTTAGAATATTGCATTAAAGTAGCCAGTGGCGAAGAAATTCCAAAGGCTGTACAATTAAACCAAGATGATTTTATCCCTTGGAAAAGAGGGGTAAGTTTATAACTTTATCAAAAGAATATGTTTTCATTTCAAGATCAAAAAGCAATAGTTACAGGTGGTGGAAGCGGCATAGGCAAGGCGATAGCCTTTGCATTGGCCAAAAACGGGGCTAGCGTACACATCCTCGAAATGGATGTGGCTGGTGCAACGCAAACCGTAAACGAAATTGTTGCACAAGGCTTTAAGGCAACCGTTCACCAGTGCAATGTAGCCGAGCAGGCAGCTGTAGATGCGGTGTTCGAACAAATTGGTCCAATCCATATTTTGGTTAATAATGCAGGAATTGCACACATTGGCAAAGCTGATAGTACTGCCGAAGAGGATTTTGACCGCGTGATGAACGTGAACGTAAAAGGCGTTTACAACTGCATCAGGGCAGCTATTCCGCAACTACGCAAGAGCGGTGGCGGTGTAATTCTAAATATGGCTTCCATTGCGGCACTGGTTGGGCTGGCAGATCGTTTTGCCTACAGCACGGCCAAAGGAGCCGTAAAAGCCATGACCATGAGCGTAGCCAAAGATTACCTGAACGAAAACATCCGTTGTGTATCTATATCTCCGGCACGTGTGCATACGCCATTTGTGGATGGCTTTTTGGAGAAAAATTATGCCGATAACAAAGCGGAAATGTTCGATAAGCTTTCTAAATCGCAACCTATAGGTCGTATGGCCAAACCTGAAGAAATTGGAAATTTGGCCCTTTATTTATGCAGCAGCGAAGCTTCGTTTATCACAGGGGTAGATTATCCAATTGATGGCGGATTTACCACCTTAAATACCTAACTAAATCACCTAGCTATGAAAAAAATCACAGCCATTTGCCTATTGCTTTTTGCGACTTTCGGTCTAAAAGCGCAATACACGCCAAGCAAAGAAAACCTTGAAGCCAGAAAGGCTTTCGAAGCCATGCGTTTTGGATTATTCATCCATTGGGGACCGTTTAGCATTCCAGGCAGCGGAGAGTGGGTAATGAACAACCGAAATATCAAGGTAAAAGATTATACCCGCTTAAAAGATTTTTTCAATCCGACCGAGTTTGATGCGAAGGCCTATGTAAGCTTGGCCAAAAGGGCAGGCATGAAATACATTACGCTCATTACGCGTCACCACGATGGGTTTAGCCTATGGGATACCAAATATTCGGATTTTAACATCATGAATACGCCCTACAAAAAAGATATCGTAAAGCTGTTGGCAGATGAGTGCCATAAACAAGATGTAAAGCTGTTTTTGTATTATTCGTTGCTGGATTGGCGTAGGGAAGATTACCCGCACGAAACAGGTAAAACCGGACAAAAAACTGGTCGCGTAGGCAAAAAAGGCGATTACGCTTCTTACCTGAAGTTTATGAAAAACCAATTGACCGAATTGTTGACCAACTACGGGAAAATTTCAGGGATTTGGTTCGATGGCCATTGGGATCAAACTGCACCAGAGGGAGAAAAAGACAGGTCATCGAGAATAGATTGGAAGTACGACGAGATTTACGGTCTCATCCATAAACTGCAGCCATGGGCATTGATTGGCAATAACCACCACCTGAGTCCTTTTGCTGGCGAAGATTTTCAGATGTTTGAAAAAGACCTTCCGGGAGAAAACAAAGCTGGATTGAGTTTTCAGGAAGCATCAGACCAATTGCCGGTAGAAACCTGCGAAACCATGAACGATTCTTGGGGCTTCAACCTTACCGACAATAAATACAAATCAGAGAAGCAAGTAGTTCAATATTTAGTGGGGGCTGCAGGCAGAAATGCCAATTTGTTGCTGAATGTTGGTCCAATGCCAAATGGTAAGATTCAGGAAGAATTTGTAGATACCTTAGAAGCTACGGGCAAATGGATGGCCAAATACGGAGAAACCATTTATGGCACTACAGGTAACGTAATCAAGCCTCAAAAATGGGGATTGGCTACTCGTAAAGGCAAAACCATCTATATCCATATTTTAAATGATAGCGAAAGCGATCAAGTGATCGTTCCTAACTTTGATCAAAAACTGAAAAGTGCATCGCTTTTTGATGGAGGAAAAAAAGTAGAGTATAAATTAGAAGCCGATGGCCTGCATCTTTGGGCCAAAAAAGACCCAGCAACAATAGACACGATTATCAAACTAGAACTACAATAAATAAAGCATGAAACTGATCAGATTTGGAGCCATTGGCGAAGAAAAACCAGGGGTAATTATCAATGGAGAATATTTTGACGTATCGACCATCGTGGCCGATTATGACGAAACTTTCTTTGCCAAAAACGGCCTTGAGAAATTAGAAACCGCCATCAAGGAAACAGAACTTAAAAAAATAGATTCTGATGTGCGTTTAGGATCGCCTGTGGCCAGACCCTCAAAATTGGTTTGCGTTGGCTTAAATTACTTAGACCATGCCCGAGAAACCAATGCGCCAATTCCGAAAGAACCTATTTTGTTCTTTAAATCTACTACGGCAATTGTAGGTCCTTATGACGATTTGACCATTCCTAAAAACAGTGTAAAAACTGATTGGGAAGTAGAATTAGCCATTGTAATTGGCAAAAAAGCCACTTATGTGGAAGAAGAAGAAGCAGAAGATTACATTGCCGGCTATTGCCTGCACAACGATTACAGCGAAAGAGAATTCCAGTTAGAACGCAATGGGCAATGGGCAAAAGGCAAGGGTTGCGATACTTTTGCGCCACTAGGTCCGTTTATGGCAACTAAAGATGAAATTGCCGATGTACATCAGCTTCGCTTATGGCTAACGGTAAATGGCAAAACTTTGCAAGATGGCAATACTTCAAACCTGATTTTTAACGTACCATTTTTAGTGTCTTACATTAGTCAATTCATGACTTTATTGCCTGGCGATGTAATTACCACCGGAACCCCGGCAGGAGTAGGCCTAGGTCAAAAGCCAGAGCCTTGGTACCTTAAACCTGGAGATGTGGTCGAGCTGGGTATCGATGGTTTAGGTTCGAGCAAGCAAACCGCAAAAGCTTATAATAAATAAATGAGAGAATGATTGAGTGATTGAATGAACGAAAGCCATTTTCTCATTCAAAATTCAATCATTCAAAATTAAAAAACATGAAGAGATATTGTTTAGCCTTAGACCTCATCAATGATCAGGATTTGATCGCAGCTTACGAACGTTACCATCAAGAAGTTTGGCCGGAAATACTAGCCAGCATCAAAGAAGCTGGTATTACTGATATGGAAATTTATCGCATTGAAAATAGGTTGTTTATGATCATGGAGGTAAATGAAAACTTTAGTTTTGAAGCCAAAGGAAAAGCCGATGCCGAGAATACAAAAGTCCAGGAGTGGGAAACCTTGATGTGGAACTATCAACAGGCTTTGCCTTTTGCCAAACCTGGAGAGAAATGGTTATTAATGGATAAAATTTTCAGTTTGTAATGATTGATTCGCACGTTCACTTTTGGCAATACAATCCCATCAAAGATGCATGGATCAATAAAGAAATGGCTGTTTTGCAACGCGATTTTTTCCCTGTTGACTACTGTAAACTGCAAACCGACAACTATATAACTGGCTGTGTAGCAGTACAGGCAGATCAAAGTGAGCAGGAAACGGCTTTCTTGGTCAATCTGGCAAAAAAACATCCCATCATTAAAGGAGTTGTAGGTTGGATTGATCTGCAATCGAAAGTAATAGAAGAGAAGTTGTCGTTTTACGCACAAGAGCCCATCATTAAAGGCTGGCGCCATATTGTGCAAGCAGAGGCTGAAGGTTTTTTGCTGAAACCTGAATTCATAAACGGTGTTCGCGCATTAAAAAGTTTCGATTATACTTATGATATTTTGGTGAAGCATCAGCAATTGCCTGAGGTGATCCAATTTATAAATCAGCTTGGCGAACAAGCATTAATCATCGACCATTGTGCCAAACCCGACCTTAACAGCAAAGAAATTGGGGCCTGGACCGAGCATATGAAGACTATTGCCCAACAACCCCACGTGTACTGCAAACTTTCTGGTCTATTAACAGAGGGCGATTGGAAAAATATAGATAAACAATTAATATTTAAATATTTAGATGTTGTTTTTGAAAGTTTTGGTGCAGATAGGTTAGTGTTTGGTAGCGATTGGCCTGTACTATTGCTGAGCGAAAATTACAGCTATTGGTTGCAGCTGCTTAAAGAATACATGCAGCAATTTACTGCAAAAGAACAACAGTTGGTGTTTAACGATAATGCCATCAAATTTTACAAATTAAACTGAACAAATGGATTTAAATCTTCACAATAAAATATTCGTCGTTTCTGGTGGTGCCAAGGGAATTGGAGCAGCCATTTCTGTTGCTTTGGCCGAAGAAGGTGCCATTGCGGTATTGATTGGCAGAAACGAGGCCGATAATGTTAAGTTGGTTAAGGAAATAGAGGCTAAAGGCCATAAAGCAAGTCATATCATAGCAGAATTAACCCAGCCCCACGAATGCCAACGTGCAATTGAGTTGGTATTGCAACAGTATGGCCGAATAGATGGTTTGGTTAATAATGCGGGTGTGAACGATGGTGTAGGCCTCGAAAACGGCAATTACGATGCGTTTATGGCTTCTTTGCATAAAAACTTGGTCCATTATTACCTTTTGGCTCATCATGCCTTACCAGCTTTAAAACAAAGCAAGGGAGCCATTGTAAACATTGGCAGCAAAACTGCAGAAACAGGGCAGGGCGGTACTTCTGCTTATGCGGCGTCTAACGGTGGCAGAAATGCCTTAACCCGCGAGTGGGCAGTAGAGCTGTTGCCTTATGGCATTCGTGTGAATGCGGTTATTGTAGCAGAAGCTTGGACGCCTTTGTACGAAACTTGGATCAATACTTTCGAAAACAAAGAAGAAAAACTACAATCCATTACCCAAAAAATCCCTTTAGAGCAACGCATGACCAAAACGGATGAAATTGCGAATATGGTAGCTTTTCTGCTTTCCGATAAATCGAGCCACACTACCGGACAACTGATCCATGTGGATGGGGGCTACGTTCACTTGGATAGGGCTTTGTAGTTTAAAATTGTTTTCAAAAAAACACGTCACTCAAGACTTGATCTAGGATCTCAGTTCGAAATAGATTCCTCGTACCTCGGAATGACAATTCTGTTTGGTTATATTCTAAACAAGTTTGTCATCCAGAGCGTAGCGAAGGATCTATAAAAAGAGCAGCTCCAAATAGATTCCTCCTGTTGTCGGAATAACAAAAACATTATAATATTGTTTTCAATCATCCCGTTATAAGTTTAACCAACCTTTAAAATTATATGGAAAACATCAACGGCGTATCATTTGAAGAATATGCTTCGGCCAGTGGCAATATGGCACAAGGAATGTCTGAAGAACAAGTAATGAATATTTTGGGCCTCGAAACCCATGTTTGGAAAGAAACCCTCGACCAATGGAATGTCAAATTGGGCGAGCTGATGACAAGCAACATGGATTATGCAATGAAGTTCGGAGATATTTTTGCCAATCCAAAAGCTGGGCGTTTTGCTGCTGCTGACAGTCCCGCATTAAGTTTAGAAGAAATTTTGCCATTGGCACCGGATTATGATAGCTATCAAAAAATATTCTGGCATCAGGCTGTAGCCGCAGAACATGGCGAAGATCCTGTAGCAATCCTGAAAAGTTATCAATTGGATTTGGGCAAATGGGGCACTTTAAACATGCATTACCTCAATCATCAGAACGATCTGCTTGACCACACAGCACCTGATTATGCGGAAAAGTTCGAATATTTTAGGCAACTGCAAGACAAGTGGCGCTCGCATTTTGAAGAGCAGTACGGTTAACATACAAAAGGCCCCGATTTAACATCAGGGCCTTTTATTTTAAATCATCACCTTGAACTTGATTCAGGGTCTCTCATTCGAGATAGATCCTTCGCTTCGCTCTGGATGACAAATTATAGGAATTAGTCAATCTTATCTTGTTTCTTGATTCCGATATTGTAAAGCACAAATCCCATAAACAAGAAAAACAATACGCCTAAAATCTCATAGCCACCTTGTCCGAACCAGTTCACAAAAATTGGCTCTATATTTACCTTACTTAAATTATCCCGTACTGCCGGAATAACCATTAAAATAGCCACGATTACACCTGCAATAGCCCCTCCGGCCACTAAACCGGTGGCAAACAGATTGCCTGGTGCAATTTCTTCTTCTTCGGCAGTTTTTATTTTTTGTTTTTCACGCCAATTTACGATGCCTTTAATCGCACCACCAGCAAAAATCGGAAGAGTCGTAGAGAGAGGCAAATAAGCTCCAACTGCGAAAGAAAGTGCATTAATGCCACACAGTTCGATAGTGATAGCGATAAATGCACCAATCATTATGAATTGCCAATCTGGTTGGTTGCCGAGTATGCCTTTAATCAAAGTTGCCATTAAAGTAGCCTGTGGTGCTGCATAGGTTTCGGTACCAATCGCATGATGAATGCCTTGTTTTAGCATTTCAGCCGTGGGCGTGTCTAAGATACGAACAGTTATACCAATCATAATAGAAGAAACGATAGCACCAATAAACAAGGCAATCTGCTGGTATTTTGGTGTTGCGCCAATCAAGTAGCCTGTTTTTAAATCCTGAGAAGTGGCCCCAGCATTGGCCGCCGCAATACAAATCATACCACCAACCACCAAAGCCATCGGCTCGTAAACCTTGCCTGTCCAGCCCACCGCAATAAATACCAAGCAGGTACCCATAATGGTGGCAATCGTCATCCCTGAAATAGGATTGTTGCTTGATCCAATCAAACCTACAATCCGGCTCGATACGGTTACAAAGAATGCTCCAAATACAATTACCAATACCCCAATTAATAGCTTGTTAACAATGCTATCACCTGGGATTTGAGGCAAAATGGCCATCAGTAAAATCAATACCAAACTGCCTATGCCCACCAATTTAATTGATAAATCTTGATCAGTACGTTTGACTTCGCCACCGGCATTTCCCGCTTTGATTGCGCCTACACTTTCTCTAAAAGAAGATATGATCGTCGGGATAGTTTTTATCAATGTAATAAAACCACCTGCAGCAACTGCCCCGGCACCAATCTGTTTCACAAAAGCTTGGTAAATTGCCCTTGGGTAATCGGCAAAAGTATGGGTAACAGGATCCCAGCCACCCATGCCTCCCGCCTTATTCAAATCGGCCATCAGCCCAAGCTTCACCAATTGTTTGGCTGCAACCAAAGGATCTATTAAAGTAGACAGTAAAGGAATTAAAGCCAACCAGGCCAGTACACCACCAGCAACCAAAATACCAGAAATCTTTGGCCCGATAATGTAGCCTACACCCATATACTCGGGTGTAATTTCGCCACTTATTTGTGCCGATGGCAGAAATTTATTAGCTTGTCTAGAAGCCCAAGTAGGTGCTTCGGCCACGACGTGAAATATTTTTTGCAATAAGGCATAAGCCAAAGAAAAACCTAATCCCCAGAAAGCGGTGCGGGCAAAACTGCCGCCTTTTTCTCCGGCCTGTAGCACAGAGGCGCAGGCAGTACCTTCTGGATAAGGCAAATTATCATGTTCTTTTACAATGAGCGACCTACGTAGGGGAATCATCATCAATGTCCCTAAAATACCGCCCAAAATGGCCAAGATCAAAATGGTCATGTAATTGAAAAAGGCCTCCCCAGAGCTTTGGCCACCGATACCGGTACTTAAGAACAAAAAACCCGGCAAGGTAAAAACCACACCTGCTGCGATCGATTCGCCGGCAGAGCCTGTAGTTTGGATAATGTTGTTTTCTAAAATGGTAGTCTTGAAGAATCTTTTGCCTAAAGTAATGGCTAAAACAGCAATGGGAATGGAGGCTGAAACGGTCAGGCCTGCTTTTAAGGCCAGATAAACGGTAGCCGCTCCAAAAATGATCCCCGCAATGCAACCCAGTAAAATGGATTTAATGGTAAACTCTGCCACATTACTTTCTGCAGGCACAAAAGGCTTAAATTCTTCTTTACTCATTTGATTAAGGTTTAAGGATTAAAGTTAATTTTTTTTGATGAGTTGACAAGTCTGAAAAGAACCCAATATTTTTAGATATTTGCGCCATGAAGAACAAAGCGATTTTTTTGGACCGTGATGGCGTGCTTAACCACGAAATGAACGATTATATCTGTAGGGTAGCCGATTTTGAAGTATTAACTTATCAAATTCCGCCACTGAAGCGTTTTTATGAAGAAGGTTATTTGCTTATCGTCATCACCAACCAAGGTGGTATTGCCCTTAATCGTTACACAGAAGAAACTTTAGCCGAAATGCACCAGCTGTTATTTGAAGCTTTCGAAGCTCAAGGCGCAAAAATCACCAAGGCTTACCATTGTCCGCACCACCCAACAGTTTCAGGACCATGCGCTTGCAGAAAACCATTATCAGGTATGCTGCTGGAAGCGATTGCTGCTTTTGATATCGACCCGGCTCTATCGGTAATGATTGGCGACAAGCCCCGCGACGTAGAAGCGGCGAATGGAGCAGGAGTGAAGGGAATTTTAATCGAACCCGATGAGCAGATTGATTACGATAAAGTGAAAGCCGTTTTAGCTGACCAGCACAACTAGTTTGCAAAAGGATCTGGAGCTTTTTTAGCTGTGCATAGTTTTTTCAAATGCAGAAAGGCTTTCCTCATCCGTTCTTGATTTAGCGGATCAACATTTAAGTAAGGTATTTTCATATACCAGTCTGTAGTCTCTTTAAAACTGCCGTTGTTGCGTTTTTTAACAATAATGGTATTACCCTCCGTCTGTACGGCAATATAATTGACAGGATCTTCCTTTAAACCAAGGTAATGGGCAAAACCTTTGATGTGGGTCGGATTAAAAATGTATTGAATTTCTTCTATCGATCCACTATCATAGGTTAACGTTAAGTTTGCTACTATTTTGTTTTTATCTTCTGCAAGATATCCAAATTCTAAATTGCTAAATTTTAACCTCGATGGATTGTAATAGGTGAATTTGAGCTGGTCGCATTCTTTCATCTTCTCACTGATATAATTGAGCGTTTGGTCTATATTGAGACTGCTTTGAGCCAAAGATGCAGTAGATAATAGTGCTAAAAATACAAGAAGTCTAAATTTCATAGTTTCTGTGTTGACAAATTTAATTTACAAAAGGGTCTGGGCCTTTTTTAGCTTTATATAGATCTTTTAATAGTAAAAATGCTTTGATTAACCTTTCGGCATTCAATTTATCCGTTTTTAAGTAGGGAAATGTGAAACTATTTGTCGTTGTTTCGGTGAGTTTGCTCGCTTTTTGCCTATCAATTACAGTTTGTCCAATGAATTTTAAAACAAGCATGCCTACAGCATCTGTATTTGCGTCGCTTTTTATAGTAATTTCCGAAATATGGGTGGGATCAAAAATATACTGAAGTTCATCTTTGGTATTGTCGCTAAAAGCCCTGCTAAAGCTTAATGACACCTTGTTTTATTTGCGGCATAAGTGCTAAATTTCAAACCGCTTAAAATATAAGTGTACTGTGCATTGTAGGTCCGTTTTAAATCAGAGGTTTCCTTTAGCTTATTATCTATATAGTTTATGGTTTCGCTTAGGTTAAGCTGTCCAAAACTTTTAAAAGCAAAAAACGGTAAAATTAAAAAGGTGAGGAGTGTTATTTTCATCTTCCGATATTAATCATCTAAAGTATAAAATCTAATGCAGCGTAAAATACCTAACCCTAGGTATTTTTGCAAAAAAAGCCCCGAGAAATCGGGGCCTATATTTTGAGTAGAGCTGTCAAATCAATCTTCGAAAAGCTCAGCATGACAATAAATGAATTATTTTCCACTCGCCTTGGCATGATCTGCCAAGAAAGTAGCCAAACCTGAATCGGTTAATGGGTGTTTCAATAAAGCGGTAATCGCAGCCAAAGGAGCAGTAATTACATCGGCACCTAATTTGGCACAAGCTACAATGTGCAATGGTCCGCGGATAGAAGCAGCCAAGATCTGAGTAGGGTAGCCATAGTTGTCGAAAATCAACCTGATATCTTCGATCAATTGCAAACCATCGGTAGAAATATCATCCAAACGGCCCAAAAACGGAGAAACATAAGTTGCACCAGCTTTAGCGGCCAATAAGGCCTGGCCTGGAGAGAAAATCAAGGTACAGTTGGTTCTGATGCCTTTGCCAGAGAAATATTTAATGGCTTTGATCCCGTCTTTGATCATCGGTACCTTCACCACAATTTTAGGATTAAGCTTAGCCAAAGCTTCGCCTTCTTTAACAATGCCATCAAAATCGGTAGCAATTACCTCAGCGCTCACATTGTCGTCAACAATATCACAAATGGTTTTATAGTGTGCAATTACATTGGCATCACCAGAAATGCCTTCTTTGGCCATTAAACTCGGATTGGTGGTTACGCCGTCTAAAATGCCTAAATCTTGTGCTTCTTTAATTTGATCTAAATTGGCGGTATCGATAAAAAATTTCATAGTACCTAAAATCCTGAAAAGGAAAGTTTATTGTGAGAAGAACCCTGATTTGTGTCGCCCCTTCAGGGGGTTAGGGGTAAAAAAACGGGCAAGCAACTTTTATCGCACCGCTACAACCTTCTACCCTTGCTTTGTTCCCAACCTGGGGGAGTTCAAAGGGAGCTGATCGTAAAAGACTTGCCCGGCACAAAGGTAGCAAATAGAGTGGTTTTTCAAAAAGGAAATGTGTTTATTTTTAAGAAAGCAGTTATCTGATTGATTAGTAGTAATTTGAATTTTACGAATATTTTTTAGCAGCCATAAATTGCCCAGCAATAGCCTATTCCAATTTTATTATGCATAAATATTAAATTATATATTATGAATTTTGCAAATGGAAACGATTTCAGTAATCAATTTGATAATTAAAACCCTATAAATTGAATAATATATATATAATTTCTAAAAATATTGCTGATAATTTAATTTGACATTTGTTTTTAGTATCTTAGTGTTTCATATACACTAACCCAAACCAGATGAAAAACTTGAATGAACAACAAGGATTGTATCGAAAAAGCTTTGAGCACGACGCCTGCGGTATAGGCTTTGTTGCTCATGTGAAGGGGCGTAAATCTCATCAGATTATTTCAGATGCGATTACCATTCTTGAGAACCTAGACCACAGGGGTGCTTGCGGTGCCGAACCTAACACAGGAGACGGTGCTGGAATCATGATTCAAGTTCCGCACGAATTCCTATTTGACGAATGTTTGAAAACCGGCTTCAGCTTGCCGGCCTACGGCGATTATGGCGTAGGGATGCTCTTCTTGCCTAAAGAAATTAGGGCCCGCGAAGAATGCAGAGAAATTATCTATCGTACTGCCGAAAAACTGGGCCTAGAAATATTAGGCTTTAGAAAAGTACAGGTAGACACTACCGGTATTGGCAATATGGCCCTTTCGGTTGAACCTGAAATCGAACAGGTATTTGTAGCCCGTCCGTATGAAATTGCTGAAGGCGCCGCTTTCGAACGTAAGCTTTTCGTACTCAAAACCTATTTAACCAAGACTATTTACAGTACCGTAGCAGGCAGCAAGCAGGATTTTTATATTGCTTCGTTTTCTTCGCGTACCATTATATATAAAGGTCAGCTGACTTCTTTGCAGGTAAGGACCTATTTTACCGAACTGAGCGACAAACGCATGGTATCGGCCTTTGGCTTGGTGCACTCGCGCTTTGCTACCAATACCTTTCCGTCGTGGAGATTGGCGCAGCCGTTCAGGTTTATTGCCCACAATGGTGAAATCAATACATTACAAGGCAACTTGAACTGGTTCAGGTCGAGCGTAAAATCTTTTACTTCGCCTTATTTTACGACAGAAGAACTGAACATGATTTTGCCGGTAATCGACGAAACCCAATCAGATTCAGGCTGTTTAGACAACGTGGTTGAGCTTTTATTGCATGCAGGTCGTTCACTGCCACACGTATTAATGATGCTGATACCAGAAGCCTGGGACGGAAACGAAGATATGGATCCGATTAAAAAGGCCTTCTACCAATTCCATGCTTCGTTAATGGAGCCATGGGATGGTCCGGCAGCCATTGCCTTTACCGACGGCAATTTAATTGGGGCTACTTTAGACCGCAATGGTTTGCGTCCATCGCGTTATGCGCTAACCAGCGATGACCGTGTAATTATGGCTTCAGAATCTGGCGCATTGGCTATCGATCAAAGTACCATCATCGAAAAAGGCCGTTTAACACCGGGCAAAATGTTCGTGGTAGATATGGAACAGGGGCGCATCATCAGCGACGAAGAGATCAAACAACAGGTGTGTGGCCGTAGGCCTTATGCCGATTGGATCAACCAATACCAGATCAAATTAGAGGAATTGCCAGAGCCAAGATTGATGTTCACCAATTTAGCTGAGGATTCTATTTTCAAATACCAGCAGGTTTTTGGCTATACCAGAGAAGATATCGATCTTTTGCTTAAGCCAATGGCCATCGAAGGCAAAGAAGCGATAGGCTCGATGGGTACAGATACGCCTTTGGCCATCTTGTCTAAACAGCCACAGCACCTTTCTTCTTATTTCAAACAGCTGTTTGCACAGGTAACCAATCCGCCAATTGATCCGATCCGCGAAAAAGTGGTGATGAGCTTGGCAGGATTTATGGGCAACAACGGCAACTTGCTGGAAGAAAACCAGATGCAGTGCCACTGTGTAGGCATCAAACATCCCATATTAACCAATTTAGAACTCGAAAAACTAAGAAGTATCGATACCGGATTGTTCCAGTCGAAAACGCTTCAAACCTATTTTAGGGCTAACGATAAACCTGGATCGATGGCCAAGGCCTTGGATCGTTTGTGCCGTTATGCGGTTGATGCCGTAGAAGATGGATTCCAGGTAATCGTGCTTTCAGATAGGGCAATCGACTCAGAGCATGCGGCTATTCCTTCTTTATTAGCAGTTTCTGCAGTTCATCACCATTTGATCAGAAAAGGTTATCGTGGCGCCGTAGGCATTGTGGTGGAGGCTGGCGATGTTTGGGAAGTACACCATTTCGCTACCTTGATCGGTTTTGGCGCTACTGCAGTCAATCCGTACTTGGCCTTAGAAACCGTTAGCCATTTTGATAAAGAAAGCGGTTTGAAACCTGAAAAACTGATTTCAAACTATATTTATGCGGTAAATAACGGTTTATTGAAGATTTTCTCTAAAATGGGAATTTCTACTTTGCAATCGTATCACGGGGCACAGATTTTCGAAATCTTGGGAATCAACGAGCAAGTGGTAAATACGCATTTTACAGGCGCTGTATCGCGTATTGGCGGTTTAGGCTTGGATGAAATTGCTTACGAGACCTTGATCAAACACCGCCGCAGCTTTGGGCCTCAAACCCAATCAGAACATTTGCTTTCTGCGGGTGGTACCTATAAATGGAGAAGAAGAGGCGAAAAACACTTGTTTAATCCGGAAACCATCCATTTGCTGCAGAATTCAACGCGCAGAAAAGATTACGAGACTTTTAAAAAATATTCTAAACTCATCAACGATCAAATGGCACAGGCTTACACCATCCGTGGTTTGTTAGAGTTCAACTATAACCGTTCGCCGGTTCCATTGGAAGAAGTAGAGCCGATCGAATCTATTTTGAAGCGTTTTGCTACTGGGGCGATGTCATTCGGGTCTATTTCGCACGAAGCGCACTCTACCTTGGCCATCGCTATGAACCGCATCGGCGGGAAGAGCAATACAGGCGAGGGTGGCGAAGACGAAATCCGCTACCAAAAGCTAGAAAATGGCGATTCGATGCGATCAGCTATTAAACAAATCGCTTCTGCACGTTTCGGCGTTACCAGTTATTATTTAACCAATGCCGATGAATTGCAGATTAAAATGGCCCAAGGTGCTAAACCTGGAGAAGGTGGACAATTGCCTGGCCATAAAGTAGATGACTGGATTGCAAAAGTTCGCCACGCTACACCTGGTGTAGGTCTGATTTCGCCACCACCACACCATGACATCTATTCGATTGAAGATTTGGCCCAGCTGATCTTCGACCTGAAAAATGCGAACAGAGCTGCGAGAATTAACGTAAAATTGGTATCAAAAGCTGGTGTGGGCACCATTGCCGCTGGTGTGGCTAAGGCACATGCCGATGTAATTTTGGTATCTGGCTATGATGGCGGTACAGGAGCTTCTCCTTTAACTTCCATCCAGCATGCGGGTTTGCCGTGGGAGCTTGGCCTGGCCGAAGCGCATCAAACCTTGGTTAAAAACCGCTTGAGAAGCAGGGTAGTGGTACAAACTGATGGCCAGCTAAAAACTGGTCGCGATATCGCCATTGCCGCTTTACTAGGTGCTGAAGAATGGGGTGTGGCTACGGCTGCCTTGGTTACTTCGGGCTGTATCATGATGCGTAAATGCCATTTAAATACTTGTCCGGTGGGTGTTGCTACGCAAGATCCAGACTTGAGAAAATTGTTTACCGGCGATCCAGACCATGTGGTAAATCTATTTTACTTTTTGGCTGAAGAGCTTCGTGAAATCATGGCTGAATTAGGCTTCAGAACCGTAAACGAGATGATTGGCCAATCTGATATGCTCCGCATGAGGAATATTGATGGCGCAGATTGGAAGTTGAAATATGTAAATCTGGCTCCAATTCTTTACAAAGAGCCAAACGATGGTGTTTCTTTGTTCCAAACAGAGTTTCAAGATCACGGCTTAGCTCATGTGCTTGATCACCAATTGATCGAAAAAGCACAGCCAGCAATTTTGAACAATGAACCTGTGTTCGCCAATTTCGAAGTAAAAAATACGGATCGTGCCATCGGTACTATGCTTTCGAACGAGATTTCTAAAGTGCATAAAAGCGCTGGACTGGCTCCAGATACCATTAACTTTAAGTGCGTAGGTTCTGCCGGACAAAGTTTCGGTGCTTTTGCTACTAAAGGTTTAACCTTATCATTAGAAGGAGAAGGCAATGACTACGTGGGCAAAGGTTTATCAGGCGCTAAATTGGTGATCTATCCATTTGGCAATATCAACTATGTTCCAGAACAGAACATCATTATTGGTAACGTAGCATTATACGGTGCAACCTCAGGCGAATTGTATATCCGTGGTAAAGCGGGCGAGCGCTTCGCCGTACGTAACTCAGGTGCTACTGCTGTTGTTGAGGGCATCGGCGATCACGGTTGCGAATACATGACCGGTGGAGAAGTGCTTGTAATCGGCGATACTGGAAGCAATTTTGCGGCAGGTATGAGCGGTGGCATCGCATGGATTTATGATACCAGCGGAACTTTTGCTAAGAAATGTAATCCGGAAATGGTCGATTTAGATCCTTTGCAAGAAGAAGATGAAGCCCGAATAATCACTTTACTTAAAAATCATATTCGATTAACCAACAGTAGGGTTGCAGAATTTATATTAAGCGATTGGGAAGCACAATCGGCACACTTTGTTAAAGTATTCCCTAAAGAGTACAAAGCAGTTTTATTACAACGTCAACAAGTTAAAATCAACTAAGATGGGAAAAGTGACAGGATTTCTTGAATTCGAAAGAGTTTCGCCTTCAAGACAGGAACCAGCAGAACGTTTAAAGCATTATGATGAATTCTTACACGCTTTGCCTAGCGACCAGTTGAATAAACAAGCCGCCCGTTGTATGGATTGTGGCGTGCCTTTTTGCCAATCGGGTTGTCCTTTGGGCAATGTGATACCAGAATTTAACGATGCCGTTTACCGTGGCGATTGGTTAAATGCAACCGAAATTTTGCTCAGTACCAATAATTTCCCTGAATTTACAGGAAGGATTTGTCCCGCACCATGCGAAAGTGCCTGTGTATTGGGCATTAATAAACCTCCAGTAGCTATCGAGGAAATCGAAAAACATATTATCGAAATTGCTTTCGAAAAGGGTTACATCAAAGCCAATACGCCGTTAATCAGAACCGGAAAGAAAATAGCGGTAATTGGTTCAGGTCCGGCTGGCTTAGCCGCTGCTGCCCAACTAAATAAGGTTGGACATGAAGTAGTGGTTTTTGAACGCGATGACGTTCCGGGAGGACTGCTTCGTTATGGTATTCCTGATTTCAAACTGCAAAAAGATGTAGTAGAAAGAAGGATCAAATTAATGGAAGAAGAAGGCATCGTTTTTAAATGCAATGCCAATGTTGGCGAAAATGTAGAGCTGAGCACTTTGTTAAGAGATTACCAGGCTATTGTATTGGCTGGTGGCTCTACCATTCCACGCGATTTGAATTTGCCTGGCCGAGAATTAGACGGAATCCATTTCGCTATGGACTTCTTAAAACAACAAAATAAACGTGTAGGTGGTCGTGAATTTACCGAAACGCCATTGACGGCTACTGGTAAAAATGTAATTGTAATTGGTGGTGGCGATACCGGATCAGATTGTATCGGGACTTCTAACCGTCACGGTGCTAAATCTGTTACCCAGTTCGAAATCATGCCAATGCCTCCACAAAGCAGAACAGAGCATATGCCTTGGCCACAGTATCCGGTGTTGTTAAAAGTTACTTCTTCGCACGAGGAAGGCGCCAGCAGGAATTGGGCGGTAAACACCAAAGAATTCATCGCCGACGAGCAAGGCAAGCTAAAGGCATTAAAAGTGGTAGAAGTGGAGTGGGAGATTGATGCATTCGGCCGTGCCTTAGGCTTTAAAGAAATACCTGGAACAGAAAAAGAGTATCCTTGCGAACTGGTTTTATTGGCCATGGGTTTCTTACATCCCCAAAAACAGGGCTTGTTAGAAAAACTCGGTGTAGAATTAGATGCACGTGGCAATGTAAAAGCAATTGAAGGACAATACCAAACCAATATTCCAAAGGTTTTTGCCGCAGGCGATATGCGCAGGGGGCAATCTTTAGTGGTTTGGGCCATTTCTGAAGGCAGGGAAACCGCCCGTAAGGTTGACGAATACCTGATGGGCTATAGCAAACTGCCATCAAAAGATGCCATTGCCTACGCATAAATAGTATAGTTTTTCCCAAATTATAATGATACCACAGCCAAGCAAGTACTGCTAGCTGTGGTTTTTTGTTTTCCAACAGTCCGTCATCCCGGACTTGATCCGGGATCGCTCTCGAGTTAGATGCTGGATCAGGTCCAGCATGACGATTGATTATTAGCCACAGATGAACAGATTTAAGCCATTTAATTTTAACCTTTTTGTCATTCCGAACGCGTGAGGAATCTATAGCATAGATCCTTTGCTTCGCTCTGGATGACAAAAAACACGTCATTGCGAGGAACGAAGCAATCTCTTTTGTATAATTGCAAGTAGCGGAATAGATCAACTAATGAAAAACTATAAGAAAGAGCTCGTTTGGATTTTGGGTACAATAATTTTAGGCTTGATTATTTATTTTTTGCTCAGACAATTAAGCGCTAACGACGATATTCATATATACACTACCTTTATTGCGATAGAATCTCAATATGTCCTAGTGGCAATATTGGTAGCTCTTTTTTTCCTTATTTACTTAGGAAGAATAATTGCAGGTAGGTTTAATAATCTCTTCACTAACAGTATTTTCCTAGGTGCAAATCTCATCTTGATTATTTGTTTGTACTATTTAGCCTTGCTTTTCAAAGAATTATCTGGAAACACTTTATATCCGCCACTTTCGGCAATGGCAAAAAAAGTTGATGAAGCTAATTCGCCACTTTATTATGATACAATAATCATCATTGTATTATTAGTAGTAATTGAAATTTTTGTATGCTTTAAAACTTGGAGAAAATTTAAGTGAAACCAGTAATCTGTAGTCTCTTATTTTCATAAATGGGATATTTATTCGCAAATTTCTTATGGAATTAAGTATTTCAATTCATCATGCCTTAAACATTGTAAAATGCATCTAAGAAAACTAATCACACTCTTTCTCTTCATCAGTTCAGGGCCATTATTGGCTCAAACCAATTGGAAAGCGATTGAAGCATCTCTTTATAAACAAGTGGAAGAACGTAAGATATCCAGTGAAGAATGGTATTCAAAATTAAAAAGCGAAGCCGGATATCTTGATGATTTGAAATTATGGGTAAAATCAGAAGAGGCAATAACAGATAAAAAAGAATCCAAAAATCTAAGTTTAAAGTTTCCCAAGGAATTTCAAACTACAATAGCCAATGGAAATAAGTATGCCATCGTTTACTTAAAAAATAATGCTGCCGATTCCATTAATATATCTAGGATAGACGCTACCATTGATCATGTTGGAGAATATTTTTTCATCAATAACAAATGGGTGAGGTTTAGAACAAACGGGAAATCGACTTGTGGAAATAGTTATTTCAACAATAAATTGGCACCGAAACACCAACTTTCCTTAGAATTAGAAAATGGGAGTATTACAGAGGGAAAGAATAAAATCAAGTATAAAATTCAAATTAAGCTTGACAGTCAAATTGTTGAATCAAATGTTATTAATGTTTACTTATATGATAGTCAACTTAAACGCATTAAAGATAGCTTATTAAAAACTGAGTAGATCATCTATAATCGTTATCCGGAATAATGTATTGGAGGGAAACAAACGACAAAGCCACCAAGCACTCCAAGAATTGAAAATCTGTTGACCTGTGGCTTGCTCATGTGGTTAAAAACCAAAGTAGACTCCTTCTAAATTAGGTCCACCCATTTTAAACCAACTTTCTTATTCCGATATTAGGTAATTATCCCTTAAACGCTGTTATCTTATGTCTGAAGTAGATCAAAATCAAGCAGGCGATACCCGTCGCGATTTCTTGAAGAAGACTTCCCTGGCTGCCGCTTTATCGTTAACGCCAATTACCATTTTAAAGGCGGCCGACCAAAAAGTCGATGAACGTTTTGCCGAGCTTTTCGAAAAAATCCCATTGAACCTAAAGATCAACAATAAAGCCTACAACCTCAAAGTTGAGCCCAGGGTTACTTTGCTAGACCTGCTGAGAGAACAACTGCACCTAACAGGCACTAAAAAAGGCTGTGATCATGGCCAATGTGGGGCTTGTACGGTACATGTGGATGAGCAAAGGGTAAATTCATGCCTAAGTTTAGCGGTAATGAACGAAGGCAAAAGCATAACCACCATCGAAGGCTTAGCCGTTGGCGATGAATTGCATCCTATGCAGGCCGCTTTTATCAAACATGATGGCTTTCAATGTGGCTATTGCACACCCGGACAGATCATGAGTGCAGTAGCCTGCATACGGGAGGATCATGCAAATTCGCGAGAGGAGATCAGGGAATACATGAGCGGTAATATCTGCCGTTGTGGTGCCTATCCGAATATTGTAGATGCCATACAGGAAGTTAAAGAGAAAGGAGCCAAGGTATGATCAATTTCCAATACCTCAGAACTTCGGTGGTTAAAACGGCTTTAACGCTAATCGGAAAAGATCCAAAAGCTGCCTTCATCGCGGGAGGCACCAATCTGGTCGATTTGATGAAAAGGGGAGTAAGCGCTCCAGAAAAACTGATAGACATCAACCATTTGCCTTTAAAGGAAATCAGTTTTGCCAATAATACATTACAAGTTGGTGCATTAACCAGCAATACGGCATTGGCTGAAGCCCCAATTGTAAAAGAGAAATTTCCTTTGTTAAGTTTGGCTATCCAAGCTGGAGCCTCGGCACAGCTGCGCAATGTGGCTACTGTTGGTGGCAATATGATGCAACGTACCCGTTGTGGCTATTTTTACGACACTACTATGCCTTGCAACAAACGTCAGCCTGGTAGTGGTTGCGGAGCCATAGGCGGCTATAACAGGATGCATGCGATATTCGGCACCTCCGAGAGCTGTATTGCCGTACATCCAAGCGATATGTGCATAGGCTTGGTTGCTTTAGATGCCCAAGTGATCATTGCTAGTGCCAAAGGAGAACGTAAGATCCGTTTTGCCGAATTCCATAAATTGGCAGGCAGCACACCTGAAAAAGACAATAACCTGCAAAAAGGAGAACTGATTAAAGGCATAGAAATCCCGGCTAATAATTTCAATAAGAATTTCCATTACCTCAAAGTGCGCGATCGTTCGTCCTATGCTTTTGCATTGGTATCTGTAGCTGCCGCGTTGGATATTAAAAACGGCGTTGTTAACGATGTGCGCTTGGCCATGGGCGGTGTGGCTCATAAACCTTGGCGATTGATAGAGGCAGAACTTTTCCTTAAGGGTGAAGCGCCTTCAAAAGCCAATTTTGAGCAGGCCGCTAAAATAGCGATGAATGGGGCCAAAAGTTTTGGAGAAAATGATTTCAAGCTTACCCTAGCCCCCAATACAATTGTTGAAGCATTAACCATAGCCCTAGCCAAAAAAGCCTAACATGGAAGATTTATATTTTTTCGACGAAAACGATCGCGTTGATGGCGTAGAAAAGGTAACTGGAAAAGCAAAATATTTTGCCGAATTCCAATTGCCAGGCCTTGTTTATGGGGTTTTGGTAACAAGTACCATTACCAAAGGAAAAATTACGGGCATTGATGTAAAACCAGCCAATGCTGCACCTGGCGTTTTAGCGGTTTTATCGCATTTGAATAAACCATCTGTGCTTGCGTACGAACAGGAAGGTGGTTCGCCAATGAAGATATTTTATACTGATCAGGTATTTTTTAACGGACAACCCATTGCTTTAGTCGTGGCCGATACCTTTGAAAGGGCTACTTACGCTGCTTCATTGGTTAAGGTAACTTACGAAAAAGCAAGTTTCAATACCGATTTTGAAGGAAGCATTAAAGATACCAAAGCTAAAAAGCTGCAAGGTCAGGCTCCTTACAAACGAGGAGTTGAAGATGCCTACAAAACTGCGGAAGTACAGGTAGAAGCCACGTATACCTTACCAGTAGAAACCCATAATCCAATGGAACTACACGGCATCATTGCCGATTGGGGCGTAAATGATAAAGTAACTGTATATGCCAAAACACAAGGTGTGAAATCTACCCAAAGCACCATTGCAAATACTTTTAAGATCCCAGCGGAAAATATACAGGTCAATTCTCAATTTGTTGGCGGTGGTTTTGGCATGGCCCTAAGAACATGGCCATTGGAAATCGCAGCTGTGATGGCTTCCAAACAATTGAAAAAGCCCGTAAAATTGGTGATTACCCGCGATCAAATGTTTACCATGGTGGGTAATAGACCTGCGGCTCACCAAAAAATTGGATTAGGCGCCAGTAAAGACGGAAAAATTACAGGAATCACCCATACCGCCTTTGGTCAAGGCGCTACGTATGAAAATTTTACCGAAGGTGTAGTCAACATGACCAAGTTCATGTATGCCTCAGAAAATGTGAATACCAATTATTATGTGGTGCCATTAGATATGGGTGTACCTATCTGGATGCGTGGCCCAGGCGAGGCTACGGGTGCTTTTGCACTCGAAAGTGCCATAGACGAAATGGCGCATGCCTTAGATATGGATCCTTTGGATTTCAGGACCAAGAACGATCCAGAAACAGATCCAGCGCAAAATAGACCTTTCTCTAGCAAATATGTAAAAGAGGCTTACAGGTTAGGTGCCGCTAAAATTGGCTGGGGTAACAGAAAGAACAAACCTGGAAGCCTAATTGACGGCCCTTGGCAAATAGGCTATGGCGTTAGTGTGGGGGTGTTTAATGCTTCGAGGGGGCGTGCAAGTGTAAAAGGCATCCTCAAAGCCGATGGAACTTTGGTATTGCAAAGTGCAACCAGTGATATTGGTCCGGGTACCGGAACAGGGATGACCTTAATTGCCAGCAGACTGATGAACCTTCCGGTAGATAAAATTACTTTTGAACTGGGCGATTCGTCCTTGCCACCTGCGCCAAGCCAAGGTGGTTCGGCTACGCTTTCTACCGTGGGTTCTGCTGTAAACGATGTTTGCGTCTCCCTAAAATCGACCATTGCCGAATTAGCGGCAAACTCGAACATGGATGCCACTTCAAATTTTGTGGATGTCCTAAAAAAGAACAACCTACCGATGATTGAGGTGACCAAACAATCGCAGGGAAGTCCGGAGGCGAAAAATTATTCGATGTATTCTTTCTCTATTCACTTTGTACAGGTCAAAGTACATCAAGCTACAGGCGTGGTTAAAGTAAGTAAAATTGTTTCGGTAGGAGATTCTGGAAAAATCGTGAGTCCTAAAACCGCGAGAAGCCAAATGGTAGGAGGCGCAGTAGGAGGTATTGGCATGGCCTTAACCGAGGAAGCCATCCTAGATAACCGTTATGGACGCTATGTAAATAACAACTTTGCCGATTACCATGTACCTGTGCATGCCGATGTACCAGATATCGACGTGATTTTTATCGATAAGCCAGATCCAATCATCAACCCGATGGGCGCAAAAGGTATGGGCGAAATCGCCTTGATCGGTTTTTCTGCCGCTGTAGCCAACGCAGTATTTAATGCAACCGGTAAAAGGATCAGAAGTTTGCCAATTACACCTGATAAAGTTCTCGCAACTTAATTTGTATCCCTTTGGAAAGGGAAGAAAAATATATGCATAAAAAAATCCCGCTAGCATTAACTAGCAGGATTTTCTTTTTTCTAATCGTCATCCTGAATTTAGTTCAGGGTCTAATCTCGAGATGAGATCCCGGATCATGTCCAGCATGACGTACTCTACTAGTACAACGTAAACTCTACACGACGGTTAGCTTGACGACCAGATGCAGTTTTGTTGGTTGCAATTGGTTGGTCAGGACCGTAACCTGTAGCTTCGATACGTGAAGCATTGGCACCTTGACCTACTAAGTAAGCTTTTACCGATTCTGCTCTGTCTTTAGACAAACGCAAGTTTAATGCTCTTGAACCCGTGTTATCTGTGTGACCAGCTAATTTCAAGCTGAAATCTTTAGTCATTAACAATGAAGCTACATTGTTTAAACTTGCATATGATTTTTGACGGATAGTTGATTTACCCAAATCAAATTCTAAGTTTTTAATCGCATCAGCAACTACTTTACGATCGGCTTCAGTTACCACAACTTTGGTTTCTTTAATGATCTGTGGTTTTGGAGTTGTTAATGGACAACCTGAACCATCAACTACAGTACCTGCAGGAGTTCCAGCACATTTGTCAAATTTGTTAGCTACACCATCACCATCATCATCGCCCATATCTTTGGCATATTGCTCTCTGTCTCTTTGTGCATTTTGCTCAGCAGTAGATAATGCTCTTCTCAACTCTTCGCTTTCTGCTGCACTTTTCTTGCGCAAATCAGCTATAGCACTGTAATTTTGCAATTGAGATTTTTCTTTGCTTCCCAAGGCAAACTCAATACCTGCGTGACCATAAGCAAATCTGCTTTCATTGTATGCAGATTTAACAGTTGCAGATGATTTAACAAAATTCACATCATAACCAAAATCTAAGTTAATGCCTTTGGCAACACCTAATTTAAAACCAACACCTACTGGTATGAACCAGCCTTCTCTGTCTTTATAAACATTGGTAGTTGTAGATCCAGCAGTTACGTCTGAGCTTGATGACATGTAACCAGCACCAGATTTTACATAAGGAATTAAAAATGCATTTTGATCGTTGAAGCTAAAGTTAGCCACATTTAAAGTAGCTGTTAAAGCACCCGACCATTGGATTTCGTTTTCTTGGTAAGCACCCCCAACACCATAAGTTTTAGTTTTGCCACGCAAAAAATCGGCTTGTAAACCTAAGGCAGGTAAAATCTGTTTTTTGATGAAAGCACCATATCCAATGCTTTTAAATTCATCTGCTTTTACGCTATTGCCACCAAAAATTGTATTTTGGCTTAAAATACCACCGTGTGCACCAACGCTCCAAGTACGGAACGATTGCTTTTCAAAGCGGCTTGTAGCTGTAGGTGTTTCTTGGGCAAACACCGAAGCTGATAGACCTAATAAGGCCGTTAACATTGTCGATTTAATAATTTTTGTGTTCATGTTTTTCTTTTTTGAAAGTGTTTTTAAAGTAACTCAACAAGTTTGTTACATACACCACAAAGAAAAAACCCTGCCAAAAAGAAGAGATACACGTTCAACCTGCATGATTTCAACAGGTTAGGATAGGTATTGTGAAAGTTAAGCTAAACTAAATTTAACGTTAAAAGTGCTAATATTTGTATACAATACTATACAAATTAAGCTTTGGCACTTGGATTCTTTAAGCCAGTTTCTAATTTTTCAACTGCCTTTTCAATACGTTCGATTCTTGTTTTTTCCTGCTTGGCCGTTAAGATCCAAAGCACATATTCTTTTCGGTTTGAATAGGAGAGTTGTTCATAAAATCCCAAAGCTTTGCCGTTTTTTTCTAATGCCATTTTAAGATCTTCGGGTAGCTTAACTGTTTTATTGGCTACATCTACATATTCGCCAAAGGCATTGCTTGCAATCTCCTGATTGCCAACCCCAGATTTCTTTTGCGCATCGGCAGGTTTGAGTCGCAAGGCAGTCCAGGTTTCGTTGATCGCCGCAGACGCACAGGGAACTAAGTTAAAGGTCTTCAAATCATCCCACGATTGCATTAAATTCAAATCGGTAGTTAATGCCGATTTGGCTTTTGGGTACAAAATCCAGCAAATGGTTTTGGCATCGATAGATTTTGCGTTTTCATGTAGCGCATCCATCATTGCCGACTTGGTTTGTGCAAAAATCAGGATTGCATCAAAAGTGGCTAATGGCGCAAAGGAAACGGCAATGTTGGTAGGGATGGGATCAAAAATCACACTTACATTTTCAGGTGCATTGATGATGCTCAAGTTAAATCCTGGTTTTACCTGTAGTTTTTTAAAAAGCGGATTTTCCATTGTCTATAATTTAAGTTTGGCAAAGAAGTCCCAAAGCACTATTCCTGCAGAAATTACAATGTTAAAAGAATGTTTGGTCCCAAATTGTGGAATTTCTATGCAGCCATCTATCTTTTGCATGGCCTCATCGCTTACGCCATTTACTTCGTTACCAAAAATCAGGGCATATTTTTTAGTTGGATCTGGTACAAAAACATTGAGCATGGTACTGTTTTCGGCTTGCTCTATAGCAATGATCTCATAGCCATGCCGCCTTAAACTGTCAATAGCGGTTAAAGTATCTGCAAAATGAATCCAATCAACAGATTCGGTGGCACCTAATGCAGTTTTTTCAATTTCGCGATGCGGAGGCTGTGCCGTAATGCCACAAAGCACTACTTTTTCTATAGCAAAACCATCTGCAGTCCTGAATACCGAACCTACATTGTGCATGCTGCGCACATTATCCAACACCACTACTACAGGCAATTTCTCTTGTTCTTTAAATTCGGCTAGCCCTACACGGTTCAATTCGTCAAGTTTAAGTTTTCGCATGTTGCAAACTTAGAAAAAGCTGTTCATTTGAACGGCGCCAAAAAGAAATTAATTCACCGGAACTTCCAAGCCTTTTACACCATCGCCAATGGCATGTACATAAATTGCAGCAGGGTAGCCAATTTTATCTACGTAACTAGTGGTCAAATGTTTGGCAAAATCTTCTTCAAAGCCTTTTCTAAGTAGGGCTATGGCACAGCCGCCAAAACCCGCACCCGTCATCCGTGCACCAATTACATGCTCGTAGTCCTTGCAAAAATCGACCACGGCATCCAGTTCCTTGCCTGTAACCTCGTAAAGCTCTTTTAATGATTGGTGCGAAGCATACATTAATCGGCCAAATTCTTCCAGCTCGCCGGCATTTAATGCCTTGGCGGCCAAATGAACCCGATCATTCTCTTTCACTACATGCGTAGCTCGTTTTAAAACGGTTTCATCGGTAATCAAATGGCTATGCAAAGCGAATTTCTCTGCATTGAGCTCACACAGATGATTGATGTTGATCTCTTGCTGCAAAGCCTGCAGAGCCTGCTGGCACTCGGCTACACGCTCGTTATATTTTGATTCAGAAAGTTCGCGGGTTTTGTTGGTGTTGATAATGGCCAGGATATAATCGCCCAATTGGCAATCAACCACTTTATATTTTAAGGTGTCACAGTTCAATACCAAAGCTTTGTCGGCTTCGCCAAAGGCAATGGCAAACTGGTCCATAATGCCCGAATTTACGCCAATAAACTCATTTTCTACTTTTTTAGAAAGCTTTACCAGTTCGAGTTTATCATGGCCCAACTGAAAATAATCGTTTAGGGCAAAGGCGGTGAGCACTTCAATAGAAGCTGATGAAGAAAGCCCTGAACCAATCGGGATATTTCCATCATACAACAAGTCGAGGCCAGTACTTAGGTTCCATTCATCGCTTTGCAGTTCGTTAAAAACGCCCAAAGGGTAATTGTACCATTCGCCACCGGTTTTTTGATAGCTCTTTTGCAAAGCAAAACTGCCTTCATGCTCAAAATTTGTACTCTTGAAACGGATAACACCATCGTTGTTAGGGGCCATGAGCAACCTGGTGCCTGCAGTAATGGCGCAAGGCATAACCAAACCGCCATTATAATCTATATGTTCGCCTATTAAATTCACCCTGCCAGGGGCAAAATAAGTAGCGGTGGGATGTTGCTGATATTGTTGAAAAAATACTTCGGTTAATTGGTTATTCATGGTTAGGTTTCTTTGGTAGAGTTATATTTTAAATTGTATTTTAGCTGAGCATCTAAGATACAACTTATGAAAATAAAGCAAATACACACAGGCAAATTTATTAATGAAAAAGAGGTTATTGCAGTCGAACTTATCAATGATAAAGGCACATTAGTCAATATTTTTAACTACGGCACCATTATCAGCAAGTTTATAGTGAAAAATGCAAAGGGCGAACTACAGGATATTGTGCTCGGCTTCGACAATTTCGAGCAATACCTAAGCGAAGAATACCTAGCTAATTATCCTTATTTAGGCGCGATCATCGGGCGTTATGCCAACAGGATCAAAAATGGAGAATTTAGTATTGATGGCACCGCCTATCAATTGGCCAAAACCAATGGCGAAGATTGCCTGCATGGAGGCAAGGAAGGATTTGATAAAAAGATATGGGATATTGTGGCTGTGAGCGAAGAACCAAACGCCAGCGTAACCTTTCAATATTTTAGTTTAGATGGCGAAGAGAATTTTCCTGGAGATTTGGCCGTGCAGCTCACTTTTGAACTCACCAATAACGATGAGCTTATTTTGACCTATCAGGCCGATACCGACGAAGCTACACCGATTAACCTGACGCATCATAGTTATTTTAACCTTTCTCCAAGTCTGGAACCCATTATGAAGCACAAACACCAGATGAATGCTTCGCACTACCTGGAACAAGACAGCAATTATGTGGTTACCGGGAAATTGATCCCGGTTGAAGGTACTTATCACGATTTTAGAAAAGGGAAAATAATAGGAGAGAACTGGAACACGGAAGAAGGTTATGACCAAACCTACGTACTTGATAAGAACTATGGCGAATTGACTTTGGCCAGCATCACCAGCGAAGCCAATAGCGGCCTTACCTTAAGTATTTATACCACCGAACCGGTAGCGCACCTGTATACGGCTAAATACCTGAATGTTAAAAACGGGAAGGGAAGCCGTAATTATAATGAATTTGACGCCTTTTGCGTGGAAACACAACACCATCCGAACGGCATTAACATTCCTCAATTTCCAACAACGGTATTAAGGCCAGATGAGGTTTATAGCCAGGTTACCATATATAAAGTGAGCACCTGATAGCTCTTTTATAAAACTATTCATTCATTATAACGTTTGCATACTAACGAACAGCTGAAATCTTTTGATGTTGGCTGTTTATTAATCAGTTAAACCAAACCTAAAAACCATGTTTACAATAGAAGCTATCGAAAAAGCGGGAGAAAAGATCCAAACGGGTGCCGATTTCCCCCAATTTGCAAGATACTTAAAAGAATTGGGTGTAGTAAGAAGCGATACCTATGTGATGAATGGCATGGCCATCTATTTTGGCAAGGAAGATCATACCGTTGAAAGTGGCCCGGTTTATGAAAACCTGTTGATTGAGGAAGAATCTGATCCAACAGCACTCAAAGAAGCTTTAAAGGAGCATCAGCAAGGCAAAACCGATTACCAAACCTTTTGCAGACAGGCTGCAGGTGCGGGTGTAGAAAAATGGATCATCGACTTTAAAGCGATGACCGTTACCTATTTGGATATAGCTGGAACAGAATTGGTGGTCGAAGAGATTCCTTGAGAACCTAAACCAACCGCTCTAATACGGTTTTGATGGCTTTTTCTACGATTTTTTCTGGATTGTTGCTAAACTCAAATTTTACACGACTGGCCAAAATAGCATTCACGGATAAAGCTTTATGCCCCAGAGTTTTGGCTAGAGCATAAATTCCGGCAGTTTCCATCTCTAGATTGGTGATGCGATGTTTTCCCTGCGTAAAGCTGTTTAGCTGGCTGATAAAATCTGGTACCGCGTTCTTGGCTCGCACTTGTCGGCCCTGGGGTGCATAAAAGCCCGGAGCGGTAATGGTAATGCCCTGAGCCATATCTTTACCAATGGTGTTTAACAACTTGTCGTCGGCTGCAGTTAGATAGGGGTGAATGCCTCTGATATGCGAAAAATGCGACTTGATACTTTCTAGCAAACTGTGTTCTTCGCCAGAAACCTGATGGATGTAATAATTCATCAAGGCATCGAAGCCCAAGCCATAAGAGGATGCCAGAATAGTTCCCATCGGAATATCGGGTTGTATCGCGCCAGAAGTACCAATACGAATAATATCCAATGATTTAAGCTCGCTTTTGATGCTTCTGCTTTCAAAATCTATATTCACCAAGGCATCCAATTCATTAAAAACGATATCGATGTTATCGGTACCAATGCCTGTAGAAATTACCGTGATGCGCTTTTTGCCCAAGTAACCGGTATGCGTTACAAATTCGCGTTTGCCTTTTTTAACCTCAATCGAATCAAAATGCTTGCTGATTTCGGGCACACGATCCAAATCGCCCACCGTAATTACCGTGTCGGCGATATCTTCAGGCAATAAATTTAAATGATAGATGCTCCCATCAGGATTAATGATCAAATCCGCTTCTGATAATTTTTGCATGTTCAATAAGTCTTCTATTTGTTTGATTGCTAATGATTGTCGATTAATCAGACAATTGTTGGTATTGCTGGACTTTCTTTAACAATAATAGCAATATAACAATTTAGCAATAATGAGGTATTAAATCGTATAAAGATATTTTAACGAGAGGCCATTTATCTTTTCCAGTTTGCCCAGCACTACATTTAAATTGGTTTTTCTTACTTCAAAACGCAGTACACATTTGGTATCAAAGTCTTGGGCTAAAATTTGGAGCTCTTCGTCTTTCATGATCCGCATCACTTGGTTCATTTCCAAATAATCAAATTCGGCTTCATACACATCATTTACAGTTTTGCTGATTATTTCACTGGACTGAAGTGCTTCAACGGTTGCTGTTTTGTAGGCATTGATGAGCCCGGGTACGCCTAGCAAGGTACCACCAAAATAACGGACCACCACCACCAAAATATTAGTTAAGTCGGCAGAGAGCAAAGCGTTTAAAATTGGTCTTCCGGCAGTGCCCGAAGGTTCGCCATCATCGTTCAGCTTAAAAACACTGCGGTCTTGCCCCAATCGAAAGGCCCAGCAAAAATGTCTGGCCTTGCCATGTGCTGCTCTTAATTTGCCGAGTATGGACTTAAGTTCGGTTTCGTTGGTAAAAGGGTAGGCATAGGCAATAAATTTGCTGCCCTTGTCTCTAAAAATCCCCTCAGCAGTATCCTTTATGGTTTGATAGGTATCATCGAACAGCATGCAATTTTGATAAAGTGATCAAAATAATGGCAGCTAGCGCTAAAACCAATCCCAAGTAATTCAGTTTGCTTAGTCTTTCCTTAAACAATACGATGCCAATAAAGCTTCCCAATATAACTACGCCCATATTCATGGTAGCAAACACGGTTGATGGGTTTGTTGACATAGCCTGATGTGCTTTAAGGTAAAACAGGATATTGCCAAAATTAAAAAAGCCGAGTACGCAGCCACATACAAAATTGATCAGCTGCAGTTTGGTCTTTTTAATAGAAGCCAAATAAAGGATATAGGCGAGCGACAGCACGAAGCAAATGCAAAAAATGACAAAAAGAGAAGTGGTAAAAGGCATCACCGTGATTTGGCTTACCAATTTCAGCAACACGTCTATCACTCCAAAACCTACGAAAACAAGCAACAAATACAGCCACGACTGTTTAGAAGAAGCGCCCTCAGATTTACGGTACATGGTGAAAATGATCGCTGCAAAGCCGAAAATCAGTCCAACATATTTTAAGCGGTCAAAGCTATCGTTAAATAAGAAATAGGCTGCGCAAAGCGAAATGAACAATGATAAGCGTTGCGCAATGTCTGTGCGGGCCAATCCGGCTTGCCTCACCGCAATACCCTGAAACAAAAATATAGCAGGCAATAAGATACCCAAAGCTGGAAACACCCACGATAGATTGGCAAAGCTCAAGGCGCTTACATCAGGTTTAAAAAATATGGCACTTAACACAATGGCAAACAGATAGTTCCAGGTTACGGCCTGCATCACATTAATTTCGTAACGTTTGGCCATTTTGAGCAATACGCCCACGGTAACACTGCATATAATGCTTAGCGCTAAATAGATCATTTTTTAAGGTAAGGTGTATAAATTTTTATTACGTCGGTTCCCAATTCCATTTCTGAACTCAGTTGTCCATCAATAGAAGGCGCTAATATACCATTTGGCCACGTAGTTTGTGCAGTAATAATTCGGGCTTCGTCCCAGAGACCCGCTTCGATAAACTGTTTCAGGATCTGTGCGCCCCCTTCGATAATAACCGATTGGATATCCATCAGGTATAACTGGAAAGCTATTTTCTGGGCCAGGTAAAACGACATGTCTTCCATTTGCACAAAGTGGATATTCGTTGCTACATCGGTTTTTACCTCGTTGAAGATGATGGTCTTGGCTTCGTCGTTATAGAGATTTGCAGTGGATGGAACGGCTAATTTGCGATCAATTAAAATGCGTATGGGATTTTTTCCGGCTACGTTTCTGGCTGTTAATCGCGGATTGTCGTTCAATGCGGTTTGCTTGCCCACTAAGATGGCATCTTCTTCAGTGCGCCATACATGGTTCAGCTGATTGGCCAATGGACCAGAGATCCAGGCTTGCCTACCATCGCCAGGCGCGAAATAACCATTAGCGGTTTGGGCCCATTTCAGGATAATAAATGGCCGCTGTTCTTTTATTCTTGTAAAAAACCTACGGTTAAGCTGATTACATTCTGTTTCTAAAACGCCGACTTCAACCTCTACGCCGCCAGCTTTCAGTTTCTCAATTCCTTTACCATTTACACCTGCAAATGGATCTGTACTACCGATAACCACTTTTTTCAATTGGTGTTTGACCAGTAAATCGGCACAAGGAGGTGTTTTGCCAAAATGCGCACAAGGTTCCAAACTCACATAAGCAATTGCATTTTTGAGCAGGAGCGGAGCTTGATCGCCATAACGGTCGAACACTGCATTTACGGCATTCACTTCTGCATGGGCTTCGCCAAATTTTTGGTGGTAGCCTTCGCCAATGATTTCATTTTCATGAACGATGACACAGCCAACCATGGGATTTGGACTTACTTTGCCCATGCCCATAATGGCCAGCTCTAAACAACGCTGCATGTAAAACTCATGGTTCATTAGGCAAAAGTAGTCGATTGGATGATAATTTGCTCATCTATCTATAATTTCTTGACATTGCGATTTTATAATTGCCATTGGCTATTTTTGTGGCCATGAAGTTAAAAGAGCTGGCCGCCAAATTCAATTCGGAATTAAATGCATTGTATGGAGAAGAGGAGAGTCAGGCGCTGTTCTTTATGGCCCTGCAACAATTGCTTGCCCTGAAATATAGCGGTTACCTGCTCAAAAAAGAAGAAACATTGGGCACAGCCGATTTAGCCAAATTTGAAGCCCTGCTCATCGAACTCGCTACAGGAAAACCCATCCAGTATATTTTTGGAGAAGCGCACTTTTATGGATTGCTGTTTAAGGTAAACGAAGAAGTACTTATTCCGAGGCCAGAAACCGAAGAATTGGTAGATTGGATCATTGAGCGCGTTAACGGTTTGCAGTTGCCTGTTAGCAGCAAAAGCTTACTTGATATTGGCACTGGTAGTGGATGCATTGCCATTGCTTTAAAAAAACATTTGCCTCAGTTTGAGGTTGTCGCTTTAGATATCGCCGAGGCCAGCTTGACTATCGCCCAAGAAAATGCTGTGCTTAATCAGGTTGATGTTGAATTTGTAGAGCAAGACATTCTTCAAACACAACATACAAAGCTCGAAACCCCTTATTCGATTATCGTTAGCAACCCGCCCTATATTACGCAAACTGAAAAGGAGCAGATGCATCAAAATGTGCTAGACAATGAACCCCATCGGGCTTTGTTTGTAAGCAATGAACAGCCTTTGGTTTTTTATGAAGCCATTGCCAATTTCGCTCAGCAAAATTTAGAAAAAGGCGGCTTGTTGTTTTTCGAAATCAACGAACATTTAGGTAAAGAAACAGTTAACTTATTAAATAGTAAAGGATTTAATAAGATCGAGTTAAGAAAAGATATGCAAGGTAAGGATCGAATGATTTGTTGCAAGAAAAGCTAACTATGGCAAGTATAATTGATAAAATGTTGTCTAACTACGGGCTAAAAGAATCAAACAGTATCTTGCCTCTGTTAGCTGATTTCGCTAGCGAAAATGAAATCAGGGAGTATTGCTACGATGTGTTAAGGAGTTATCCTGACCTTAAAAAAGAAGATTGGTTGGTTGGATTGGAAGGAGGAGACTACATTTACAGTTTTGCTGGGAACTATGTTTTTATTACTGATGATATCTGGAGTTTTAATGTAGTTGCCAGGCAAGCAGTTTTAGAACTTCTCGCCAATCAAATGAGGGTGCTTAAAATGTCCAAAATCTAGATTTTTTAGATAAAGTCAAACCAATTCTGCCATCAGGGTTCTATCAAACTAGATTCCTCCTGTAGTCAGAATGACAAGATAAACTATGATCTCGGATGGAACTGCGTAATCACTGTTTTAAGGTAATCGCGGTCTAAATGGGTATAGATTTCGGTTGTGGTAATGCTGGCATGGCCCAACATCTCTTGTACGGCTCTTAAATCGGCCCCGCCTTCAATTAAATGTGTTGCAAAAGAGTGTCTTAATGTATGTGGACTGATGCTTTTATTGATATTGGCGGCAATCGCCAATGTTTTGAGTAATTTAAAGACAGAAATTCGAGACAATCGGCTACCTAAGCGGTTCAGGAAAACAAAGTCATCGTTTCCTTTTTTGATATCCAAATGCACCCTTACCTCGTTGATGTAAATTTCCAAAAGCTTCAAGGCCGTTGCTCCAATAGGAACCAAACGTTCTTTATTTCCTTTTCCTATTACCTTTATAAACTCTGTTTGTGGATAGATATTAGAAATTCTTAATTCAGTTAACTCACTTACCCTTAATCCACAACCATATAACATTTCAATAATCGCTTTATTTCGCATGCCTTCGGGCTTGGAAGCGTCAACACAATCGATCAACTTATTAATTTCATGAATATTCAGGGTATCTGGCAATTTTCTGCTCAGCTTTGGGGCTTCGATTAGCACCGATGGATCTTCGGTAATGATTTCTTCCTGCATCAGGTAAGAGAAGAAGGCCTTAATGCCCGAAATTACCCTTGCTTGGGTACTGGCCTGCATGCCCACTTCGTTTATCCAGGTGATAAAACCCCTCAAATCATCCAGCTCTACTTTATTGGGGATCAACTCTTGACCTGTGGCTTCATAATACTGCAACAGTTTTTGTACATCATCTAAATAGGCTTCGATGGAATTGGCAGCCAAGGCGCGTTCTAACCTTAAGTAATCTTTAAAACCTTTGAGATAGGGCTGAATGCTCATTTAGATTATGGAGTTTTTTTTATAACATTGCAATGTTACATAATATAGGCATGAAGATACAAATTATAAATGGCCCCAACCTTAACCTGCTTGGCCTGCGCGAACCTGGAATTTACGGCAGCCAAAGCTTTGAAGATTACCTTTTGCAATTGCGCGAGCAATACAGTATTATCGAAATAGACTATTACCAAAGCAATGTTGAAGGAGAACTGATCAATAAACTGCACGAAGTTGGGTTTTCTTATGATGGGATTATCATTAACGGCGGTGCCTATACGCATACTTCTGTGGCCATTGCCGATGCCATTGCAGGCATCAAAACACCTGTTGTAGAGGTTCATATTTCGAATATTTACGCCCGCGAAGAGTTTCGCCATGTTTCGTTAACTGGAAAAAACTGCAAAGGCGTGTTAACAGGTTTTGGCTTAGATGGTTATCGTTTGGCCTTAGAAAGCTTTTTAAAGTAACTATTATGAAAAGATATTTATTGATTTTGCTTTTATGCCTGACAGTAAAGAGCTATGGACAAGCCGTAACTAGCAGAACCATTACCAAACTCGACGAGAAAACAGTAGTTAAAGATGGAACTGGTGCAGTAATCCCTTATGTGATCTGGAAGAAACTATAGCAAAGTGGCGAATACTCGATAAAACCTGTTGAACCTGGCAGTCCGGAATTTGTGATCTACCAGATGACTGAGGAAGAAAAAGCCCGTGATGCAGCACGCAAGAAAACGATGGCGGCTACTATGGGTAAACCTAGGGTGGCCGATGCTCTTAAAGAAGGTGAGAAATTTAGGGGCGAAAAAATAACCGATATCAACGGCAATAAATTTGACCTGAAAACAATTGGCGATAAGATTTATGTAATCAATTTTTGGTTCGTCAACTGTCCGCCATGCAAGCAGGAAATTCCCGAATTAAATGAAGTTGTAAAACAGTATAAGGATAATAAAGAGGTTGTTTTCTTGGCGATTGCCTTAGATGACAAGTACAGCCTTAAGCAATTTCTTAAAACATCGCCCTTTAATTATAACGTGGTTCAAGATGGCCGTTACTATGCAGAAAAATATGGCGTAACTGCTTATCCAACGCATGTAATTATCGGCAAAGATGGATTGATTAAATTCAGTACCGTTGGCTTGGCCGGCAATACGGTTTATTGGATCGAAAAAACCATCAAAGAACAACTCAGCCTTTAATTCAGCTCACTAAATTTTTTGATCTTTTTGGCGAAATAAGCCCAAACGATACTGCCCTTGTAAACACCATTATGCTGTTTCAGGGGCTTTTGTTTTTGGCCACGTTTGCGGGCAGTCTTCATTACTTGTTTAAAAAAATGAAAATGGGCCTTGCTAATAGCCAAAGTAAATTTAGGCTTGCCCTTGAGCAAGAACTGAAACCAAGCCATCAGGTCTAGCCAAAGCCTGATAAAGATGCGAAAGTAAGCTTCGCCTTTTGGCAAATTCTTTTGCATTATGATCAGGTTATTCCTAAAGTTAAGGTAGGTTTTAAAAGGATTGTTGGCATTGAGCGTGCCACCGCCTAAATGATACACCTCCGCATCGGTACAGCAAACGACTCGATAGCCCAGGTTCTTCAGTCGCCAGCAAAGGTCTATCTCTTCCATGTGCGCAAACAGGTCGCCATCTAAGCCTCCAACTTCTTCCCAAACGCTACGTTTGATAAAAAGTGCAGCACCACTGGCCCAAAAAATATCTGCATTTTGATCGTATTGACCATGATCGGTTTCCACTTCGTCGAAAATCCGGCCACGGCAAAAAGGGAAGACGTTTAAATCTACAAAGCCACCCGCGGCACCGGCATATTCAAACTGCTCCTTTTGCGAAGCCCATTTCAATTTGGGTTGGGCAGCACCTATGGTTTCGTCGCTTTGCATCAGTTCGATAACAGGCCTGATCCAATTTTGAGGCACTTCGACATCAGAATTCAAAAGAACAAAATAATCGGCATCTACACGGGAAAGGATTTGATTGTAGCCTTCGGCAAAGCCATAATTCTGGCTGTTGGTTAAAATATCGAGTTGTGGATACTGGTTCCGTACAAATTGGAGCGAATCATCTGTAGAAGCGTTATCGCCAATAACGAGTTGCAGGTTCGGATAATCGCTTTGAACTACACTCGGTAAAAAACGCTCTAAAAGTGCCTTGCCATTCCAGTTTAGAATGACTACAGCTACGCTAGGTTCCATATGGCTATCTCTGTTGTTTTGTCCCAAAAAGTTTTACCGGTATACAAAAAGCCTTTTATAATTGTAAATTTGGGGATTCTAGAATGCAAACATAAATTATCAGATGCAAAGTTCAGCTATATTTCCGCTATTTTATCTTCCGCCAATCAGTTATTTTACTGCCTTAAAAGCACATGATTTTAATTTTCTGGTCGAAAAACAGGAACATTTCCCCAAGCAGACCTACCGCAACAGAACAAGCATTGCCTCGCCAAACGGCACTTTAGACCTTATTGTGCCTGTTGTTAAAGGCGCAAAGGTACATACGGCAATCAAAGAGGTAAAAATCAGCTACGATACCCGTTGGCAACGCCTACATTGGCTTAGTTTGCAAAACTGTTACCGCAGCTCTGCCTATTTCGAATTTTACGAAGATGGCCTGCGTGAGTTTTACGAGAAAAAATTTGATTTCTTATACGACTATAATTTAGAGCTGCTCCAATGGGCATTTAAGCAACTGAAGGTAACAGCCATCGTTAATGAAACCGAAAGCTATGAAAAGGAATGGCCTTCGTTGGTAGATTATAGGGACCAGATGACTAAAAAAGAGGTGCCCACCCAGGAAACAAAAAGTTATTTTCAGGTGTTTAGCGACAGGAATGAATTTATTCCTAACTTAAGTATTGTCGATTTGCTGTTTAGCCAAGGGCCACAAAGCAAAACCTATTTTTAACCGATGCGAAAAAATACGAAGCACAAACACAAAAAACGGAACTATGCCTTGCCATTGCCAGGTTCTAGTCCGGGTTTGATTTACATTGACGAACACTCGCTAAAGCCCAAGATCAAGCTTTATACCTACAATGAACAAGAATATAAGGTAGAAGAGCTGCAAAACCTCAATGGCATAAAGTCGCGGACAAGCAATGAAAAATTCAACTTCTGGATAGAGGTAAAGGGCTTTAACTCAGTTGAGATGTTTGAGACTTTGGCAAAGGAACTGAATATCAACAAACTGATCCTCGAAGACATTACCCGAACCTACCAAAGGCCTAAATTCGAAGAATACAACGATTATGTTTTTTCGATCAGCAGAATGTTGCGTATTGACGAGGAAGGTGCATTAGAAAACGAACAGGTTTCCTTCATCTTGGCCAAAAATATGCTCTTTACTTTCCAGGATCGTTATGAAGATTGTTTAGATCCTGTACGTAAGCGTTTAGATTTGGGCAAAGGCAATATCAGGATTGGAGGCAGCAGCTATTTGATGTATGCCCTGATGGATATGATCGTAGATAATTATTTCTCGGTACTTGGAGCCTGGAGCGAAGAACTGGACAATATTGAAGACCGCTTGTTCGAGAAGCCCGATAAAACCATCATGTACGATACGCAGGTGATCAAACGTAACCTGATTACCTTAAGAAGGGTGGCTTGGCCAGAGCGCGACAAGATGAACGATATTTTACGCACAGACAGCCGATTTATAGACGAGCAGACCAAATTGTATTTCCGCGATGCCTATGATCACTGTATCCAGATTATAGATATGGTTGAATCATTAAAAGAGATTGCGGCCAGCAACATAGACATGTACCTCTCTATCATCAGCAACAGGATGAATGAGATCATGAAGGTGCTGACTATCATTTCTTCTATTTTTATTCCGCTGACCTTTATTGCGGGTATTTATGGGATGAATTTCTCTCGTGAGGATCCGGTAACCGGAAAGGTGATGCCTTTGAACATGCCTGAACTCTACGCCGAGCATGGCTACGTGGCTGCACTTGTCGTGATGGCTGTAATTGCTATACTGCAGGTCATCTACTTCTGGCGAAAAGGATGGTTTAAATAGCTAGAGGTTAGTCTTTAGTCCATAGTCCATAGTCCAAATACTGTTATTGCGAACGCAGCGAAGCCATCTCTTTCGATAAATTTAAAGTTTTGTAATTAGCCCTTTTCTATGAACCTTTCCCTAAACAACCTCGATTTCTGCATCACCTTGTTGTTAGACTTTCCCTTTGCGTCAGACGAGGAAACAGAAACAATGCTGGATGAGTTCTTGGCAGCTCATTACGAAATGCCAACAAATGCTTGGCATAAAGAATTGAGCGGAGATGAAGACGATTTAGACCCAAGTGCTTGGAATGGTACTGTGCTAGAAGTCGGCGTTAATGAAACGGTTACTTTATTTGTCGAGTTTCACCCAAACGAAACCATCTATTTTTTCAATGAAACCTTTTTAGGGAATAGTGGCGGGCATTTCCACCTATCATTGTTAAGCTGGGAAGAATTTACGGCCATAGTTGAAAATAGGGAAAATTCGGATTTATTATTTTTCCTCTTATTGCCTTTGGTAGTAGGATCGATGGCAAAGAAAAAAGAAATATTGACTACCATAGAAAATCGATTAGCAGCATTGCCTTTTGAGAAAGCGCATTCCCCAATTCTTGCAAGATATTTGTTTAACCATACCACTTTTTCAACAGATGAAGCCGAAATGTTTATTGATGATCCTCAACTAGGGATCAGCTGCAAGCGTAACCATTCCGAAAGAAATATCAAAAACGACGAAGAGGATAGGACCAGGGTTAATCAAGTCATTAAGCAGGCAATGCAATTGTAGAAGTACGTACATTGTCTTCGCTACCTAAATGACAAGACAAACCTTTCAATCTTACAAATTCCAACGTTTAACAATCATCAGCCAGATGTTAAAAATCTCTCTATACCCATTCTAAATGCGTTAAGTTAATTTTGTAGCCGTAAATTATTTCTATCTTTAGCCAACGTATGCAATCATTTGAGCTGGACAAAACCGACGTTTCCAAACTAAAGCAGGCGATAAGTGGTGATAACGAACTACTTAAAGCTACGCTAGGGGAATATCATGCGTCTGAAATCGCCATTTTATTTGAGAGCATCGGCAAGGAAGACCGTCAACGGATCATCAATTTGCTCGACGTCGAAACCGCTTCTGAGGTTATTGCAGAGATGCATGAGGAGTCGCACCCGGAAGAGCTTTTATTACAGCTGCATCCCGAAAAAAGGACCGAAATTGTTGAAGAGCTCGACTATGACGATGCGACCGATATCATTTCGCAGTTAGAGGAACATGAGCAAAAGGAGATCCTCGGAGACCTCAGCGAACACGATGCTTCCAGCATCAGAACCTTATTAAGCTACGACGAGGAAACTGCGGGTGGTTTGATGAACACCCAGGTGATCCGCATCAACCTCAATCTGACCAAGAAAGACGCCATTGACGAGATTATTCGCCAGAGCGAAGAAATGGAAGAATTCTACACCGTAAACGTAGTCGACGACGATAATACCTTTAAAGGCATCGTTTCTTTAAAAGACATCATTAAGGCTAAGGGCAATGCCAAAGTTACCGAAATGATCAATGTCAACGCCGTTTACGTAAAGGCAGAAACCGATCAGGAAGAAGTAGCCAGGCTCATTTCGCAGTATAACCTAACGAGTGTTCCAGTGGTCGACGACAACATGAAGCTTCTGGGCCGCGTAACCTTCGATGACGTGATCGATGTTTTGGAAGATGAAAATACAGAAGACATCTTAAAGATTTCTGGTGTATCTGAAGACGAGGAACTGAGCGGTAACTGGATCGAAGCGGTAAAATCGCGTTTGCCATGGCTCATTATCAATTTGGGTACGGCATTTTTGGCTTCTGCGGTGGTTCGCAATTATGAAAATGTAACCGCCCATTTAACCATATTAGCAGCCTACATGACCATTATTGCAGGGATGGGCGGCAACGCGGCTACGCAAGCACTTGCGGTAACGGTTCGTCGTATTTCACTGTACGACCTTACAGATAATCAGGCTTACAGAACTGTTCTAAAAGAATTTACCGTTGGTTTGATCAATGGTGCCGTCAATGGATTGATTGTATTGGCTTTTGCCTATTTCTTTGATTCCAATTTGATGTTGGGTCTCGTTATTTTCTTGGCCATGACGGGTAACCTGGTCATTGCAGGCATTACAGGCTCAAGTATTCCCTTAATTTTAAAGCGCGTTGGCATCGACCCGGCCATTGCCTCTTCAATAATTATTACCACTTTTACCGATGTTTTCGGATTTTTACTTTTATTAGGATTAGCAAGCAAATTATTACTCTAAATATTACCAATATATGCAAGGATTAAGACACGACTGGACGAAAGAAGAAATAGCTGAAATTTATAACAAACCTTTTTTAGACTTGGTTTTCGAAGCGGCAAGCGTTCATCGTCAGAATAAAGACTATTCAGAAGTGCAGATCAGTTCGCTCATTTCTATCAAAACCGGAGGCTGTGCAGAAGATTGTTCCTATTGTCCCCAGGCAGCCAGATACAATACCGGCGTAGATGTACACGCCTTGATGAAATTAACCGATGTGGTTACAGCGGCAGTAAAGGCAAAAGAAGGAGGGGCCTCGCGCTTATGTATGGGTGCAGCTTGGCGCGAAGTAAGAGACAACCGCGATTTCGACCGCGTAATTGAAATGGTGAAAGCCGTAAACGACATGGATATGGAGGTTTGCTGTACCTTGGGTATGCTCACCGAAAACCAGGCACAGCGCTTGGCTGATGCTGGTCTTTATGCCTATAACCATAACCTCGATACCTCTGAAGAAGATTATAAACGCATTATCTCTACCAGAACATATGATGATCGTTTAAATACGATTAAAAACGTTCGTAAAGCCAAATTAACCGTGTGTAGCGGTGGTATTATTGGTTTAGGTGAAACTACTGGCGATCGCATTGCCATGTTGCAAACTTTGGCCAATATGGAGAAGCACCCAGAATCGGTGCCGGTTAATGCCTTGGTTCCGGTAAAAGGAACACCATTGGAAGATCAGCCACGTGTTCCGATTTGGGATATGGTGAGGATGATTGCCACTGCGCGTATCGTGATGCCTAAGTCTGTAGTACGCCTATCTGCCGGAAGAAATGAAATGAGCACATTGGAGCAGGCTTTCTGCTTTATGGCTGGTGCAAACTCGATTTTCGCTGGAGATAAATTATTAACTACGCCGAACCCTGCCTTTGTTGACGACATGGCCATGTTCGAGTTGTTGGGACTAAAAACGCGCGAAGCCTTTAAAAACGGCCGACCAGACAATACCCAAAAGCAAGAAGTATTTGCTTAAACCTATAAGAAGTTCAATAACTTTACAAATCAAGTTAAAAAGGGCCAGTTTCGTACTGGCTTTTTTTGTATAATATTGATTTTGAGCCAATTCGAGATCGCCTATTTTTCTTGTAATATTCTTGTTGATTTTAGTTAATATTGCGTTAACTAACCAAACTCGATGGATAACAAATTAGCGCATCATCTTTTATGGGAACGGCTACGTTCTGGTGATAGAGATGCCTTTTTCGATTTATACAAAGAACTTTATTATCCTTTGGTTAATTTCGGAATTCGGGTATGTGCCGATGCAGATATGTCTGGCGAGGCCACCGATTTGGTTTTTACGACCATTTGGGAAAAACATGAGACCCTTAACCGTGTAGATAACGTAGAAGCTTACCTGCGTACTTTCTTGAAACGAAAATTGTTGCGCATTATGGAGCGCAAACGCAAAATCAATGATGCGCTTTTCAATGCCGGCGAAGATGGAGATTGGATGGAAATGAGTTATGAGGAATTTATTGTAAAGGTGCAGGCCGACGAACTCGTTCGATATCAGCTTAAAAATGCACTGGCCAAATTAACCTTTAAGCAAAAACAGCTCATCCATCTCAAATTTTTTGATGGTTTAAGCTATGAAGACATCGCGCAACAAAGCAACCAAACCGTTAAAACCGCCTACAATACCATTTACGACGCCCTTAAAATCTTAAGGAAAGAGCTCAAAGCTTAGAAAAAATCGCGTTTTTCCCTCAATTTTTTCCAATGTTAAAAAAAAGTTAATTTTTTCTTAGGAAAAAAAGCAACTTCTTGGCACTGTTAGGTAAAGACGATAACGATGATTGATAGAAGTCAATTCGATGCAGAAGATTTTTTGGTAGACAGTACATTCCAGCAATATTGTGCCGGAACCGACCAGCTTTGCATCGAATATTGGGAGAAGTATATCGACGCCCATCCAGCGCAAGCCCAAACTATTGCAGAAGCCAAAAGGCTTTATGTAATTCTGAGCGGCAACAAGCGCCCATTAAACCTGCAGGCCGAGGCATTGGCAACAAGCATTGCTTCTGAAATAAAAACAGTTAAGCTTAAAAACCTGCTTTGGTTAAAGGTAGCTGCTGCCATTATATTGATTGTAGGAGCCACGTATTTCTATGTCAAGCCCACTGCGAGTTCTTTCAAAAAGGAAGCTGCAACAGCCAAGGTTTTTACCACATGCAGTGGCGAACGAAAAAAAATAACCCTGCCAGATGGTACTACGGTATTGCTCAATGCCAAAAGCTCATTGGCTATAAAAGCTGATTTTAATGACAAAAACCGCGAAGTTGTATTAAAGGGTGAAGCCTATTTTGATGTGGTGCACAATAAAAACAAGCCCTTTAAGGTATATACCACAGATTTTAACATCAATGTACTAGGTACCGCATTCAATGTAAAAGCCTATCCTGATGAGATCAGTTCTGAAGCTACCTTAATTCGTGGTTTGATTAATATGGAAGCGCTCAATGGTCAAGGTGGCATCATTACTTTAAAGCCTAGCCAAAAGGTAACCGTGTACAAAACGCTTCCTGCGCAAGACAAAGCCAAACCTTTAAAACCTGTAGCACCAAGGCCAGAAATCACCATTAACCACTACACCTTAATTAAAGACAGTACCATAGTAGAAACGGCCTGGACCCAAAATCGGATCGAAATTTATGATCAGGATTTTGATGAAATCAAGGCGGTACTTGAAAAATGGTACAATATAGAGATCAAATTTAAAAGTCCTGAGGTAGAAAAATACCGCTTTACGGCAACGTTTAGTCAAGAAACGCTAGATCAGGCTTTAGAGGCTTTACAAAAAGTAGAATATTTTAAATATGAAATAAAAGGACACCAGGTAATCATCTCTAAATAAGAATAGAAAAAGGACGGTGTTGGAGCACCGCCCTTTAATATTCTTTTTGATCAAATCGATGGCAGTTTATGCGGAAACAGATCGCTGCCAAAAACTTATGCAACCAAAAAAAACAAAAATATGATTATTTATTACTTACCGCAAGAGCGTTCTCGTTACAAAACGCTCCTAAAATTCATTATGCTAATGAAATTAACCTGTATATTGGTTTTCATTACTTGCCTTAATGTTTCTGCATCGGTGTTCTCGCAAGAGAAAATAACACTCGATGTAAAGAAAACAAAATTGGCCAAGGTCTTACAGATCATCGAGCAGCAAAGCAATTATCACTTTGTGTACAGCTCGTCTTATGTTCCCGTGAACAGGATGATCAGTATTACGGTAACCAACACTCCGGTAACGGATGTATTGGCTACGGTATTAGGCAAAACGAATTTGAAGTATTCTATTTCTGCCGGAGGCTTGATTATCATCAGCAGAAGTAAAGACCAGCCCATCACCGGGACGGTAAAAGATGCCAATGGCGGGGCCTTGCCCGGGGCTTCGGTAAGAGTAAAGGGCACATCAACAGGTGTTTCTACAGACGTGAATGGAAAATTCACTTTAAACGTACCTGAAAATGCAACGCTGGTTATTTCCTATGCCGGATTTCAAACCAAGGAAGTTGCCGTGGGTACACAAACCGTGGTTGATGTAGTTTTGGCTGAAGACACCAAACAGTTGGCCGAGGTGGTAGTTACCGCATTGGGTATTAAAAAAGAACGTAGGGCATTGGGTTATTCGGTAACTCAAATAGGGGGAGAAACCTTAACACAAGCCAGAGAAAACAATGTGGTTAACTCATTGGTTGGCAAAGTAGCCGGTCTCAATGTCAGCTCTACCTCTGGCGGTGCCGGATCGGCCTCAAGTGTAATTATCAGAGGTGTTTCGAGTATAGGCCAGGCTACGCAGCCATTGTACGTGATTAATGGCGTACCCATGGAAAGTGCCCCAGTTGGCTTGAACAACTTGAATTCAGTGGGTAATTCTGGCGGACAATACGATAATGCTCCAGATTTAGGTGATGCAATCAGCAATTTAAATCCTGACGATATTGAAAGTATTTCGGTACTGAAGGGTGCGGCCGCATCGGCATTGTACGGATCTCGTGCAAAAGCAGGTGTTATTTTGATTACCACCAAAACCGGTAAAGGAAATAATATCGAATTCAGCAGCAACTATGTAGCCGAGCAGGTAATGGATCGTACCGACTGGCAGTATGTATACGGTCAGGGAGCCAACGGCGTTAAACCTGGTACGCAATTAGATGCTGGAACTACTGGCGGATCGAGCTGGGGTGCCAAATTAGACGGTTCTAGTGTAATCCAGTTTGATGGTGTAAGCAGACCTTATTCTGCGCAGAAAAACAATGTAGAGAATTTTTACAGAACCGGAGGAAGCTGGACAAACAACATTGCTTTCAACAAATCTTTTGAAGGTGGCGTAATGCGTGTATCGGCCAGTAGTCTCGACAATAATTCTGTGGTACCAAACTCGGGTTTAAACAGACAGAACTTTACGCTTGCAGGTACGGTAGATGCCATTAAAAACCTAACCATTGATGCGCGTTTCAACTATATTTTAGAACAGGCCAAAAATAGGCCCATGGTGTCAGACGGTGCCGGTAATGCCAACTATAATGCCACGTTTTTACCAACCAGTGTTGATATTAGAAGCTTGAAACCAGGCACTAAGGCCGATGGGAGAGAGCTGTCTTACAACACCAGCAATACCTATGCAACCAATCCTTGGTTCGCAGCCTACAACTTTGTACACAATACCAAAAGAGAAAGACTGATCAGCTCTTTCAATGCCCGCTATACTTTTGAAAATGGCTTGTTTTTACAGGCTAGGGCAGGAAGAGATGCTTATAACGACGTCTATACTTCGGTAACTCCATCTGGAACAGCTTATAACGATGCCGGAGGGATTACTGAGCAAAACACCAAATTTACCGACTTGAATATAGACGGTTTGGTGGGCAAGAGCTTTAAAATTGATGAAATATCGATTACACCAAATATAGGTGCCAGCTTAAGACGTACCAAAGCTACCCAAATTACCAACCAAGGCGGCGAGTTTGCCGTTTTTGGAGTACATACATTAACCAACACCAAAACAAAAGCCTTAGGCCTTACCGCATCAGACCAAGAAGTGCAATCTATTTATGGCACCTTGGAACTTGCCTATAAAGATGTATTATACTTAACAGGAAGTGGCCGTACCGATTGGTTCTCTACGTTGGCTGCTCCAGGCAAAGACAATAAACTGAGCGTATTTTACCCTTCGGTAAGTGGATCTTTTGTATTTTCTGAATTGTGGAAACCATCATTCTTAAGCTTTGGTAAATTAAGAGCTGGTTATGCCGTTGTGGGTCAGGCTACCAATCCGTTCCAAACCCAGCTTTACTATAATTTACGTAGCGAAACCATCAATGGCAAACCTATAGGTAATATTGTTAATCCATCTATTCCGAATTCAGCCTTAAAGGGATCAAAAGCAAGAGAATTGGAAATTGGTACGGAGATGCGCTTTTTGGGCGACCGTATTAGCCTCGACTTGACTTGGTACAATAAAAAATCGAAAGATGAGATTTTACCGGTACCAACCTCTACCACAACCGGATATAGTGGCGCAGTACTAAATATTGGCGAATTGCAAAACAAAGGTGTTGAGGTATTGTTGAGTGGCGTAGTGCTCAAAAGCAAGGACTTCAACTGGACATCTACTGTAAACGCTTCTTATAACGACAATAAAGTGTTGAAATTGGCACCTGGCGTAGCCTCTTATCTTATTGCCACTTCAAGGAGCAATGTGGGCTTTGTACAACATTTAGAAGGCAAGGCGATGAACCAGATTATGGCCTACGATTTTAAATATGATGCCAGTGGCAACATTGTTAAAGATGCCAATGGTGTTCCAGAAAGGGGAGATTTAAAAGATTATGGCTCGGCCATCAGCAAATATACAGCGGGTTGGAACAACGAGTTCAATTACAAATCGTTTAACCTGTCTTTCTTAATCGATGGCAAATGGGGCGGAAAGATCTTCGCAGCCACCGATTACTATGGATACGTTTTTGGTTTGCACAAAGCTACCTTGGAGAATCGTGATGCCTTGGGTGTAGGCGCAGCCAATTATTACAGCACCTATGCCAACAACGTTTCTAAACAGTTTGTACAAGATGCCAGTTTCATCAAATTCAGACAGTTAACCTTGGGCTATAATTTCCCTGCCAAAATGTTCAATAATAAAATTAAAGGCTTAAACCTGAGTTTTGTGGGTCGTAACCTGTTTATCTTGATGAAGAAAACAGACAATATCGATCCCGAATCAAGTTACAATGCCACTTTCCCAGGCTTAGAGCTGGGTGGTGTACCGCCGGTACGTACCTATGGCCTAAATTTAAGTGTTAAGTTATAATCCTTTAAAAAAATTGAAAATGAAAACGATCAGAAAATCATATATAGTACTTTCAGTATTTGGATTAGCCTTAGCATCAAGCTGTACCAAAGACTTCCAAGAGATCAATACCGACCCAGTTTCGGTTGGACAAGATAAATACGACCCTAATTACCTATTATCAACCGCACAATTAAATTATACCGGCAGCGTAGATTTTGCCTACGAAACATGGAGGGGCAACCTAATCTATGCTTCTACCATGATGCAAGGCTTTTCATCGGTGATCAGCTATTGGGCTGGCGATAAATACATGCTCAACGAAGGCTATACTGCTGCTTATTGGGAAAAAGCCTATCCGGATCAGGTGAAATACATCGCAGATTTGGTAGAATCGACCAAAGGAAAACCTGAACGCAACAACGTTCACCAAGTGGGCAGGATCTGGAAAGCCTTAATTTTTGAGCGCTTGACAGATTTGTATGGTGATGTGCCTTATTTTGAAGCAGGCCTTGGTTTCTACACCAGCAATCTGTATCCAAAATACGATAGCCAAAAAGCCATCTACACCGATATTTTAAAAGAGCTTGATGAAGCCACTGCCGCATTAACTACTAGTGGCGGTTTGGGAGGCGATTTGATTTATGGTGGCGACATCAACAAATGGAAACGCTTTGGCTACAGCCTGATGTTGCGTGCAGCCATGCGCTTAAGCAAAGCTGATGCTACTTTGGCCCAAAGCTATATCAATAAGGCGATTGGCAAAACCATGACTAGTAATGATGACAATGCGATCATTCGTCATGATGCCTCAGGTGCCCGCGTAACAAAAAACAGAAACAGCCAAGTATTATTGGGAGATGGTGGACAGGAGAACTTTTACGTAAGATGGAGCAATACTTTCATCAATTACCTTAAAGCCAATGCAGACCCTCGCTTGGGCAAAATAGCCGTAACGAAATTGTACTTAACCGATGCCGATAAAAGCATTAAAGGGCAAAATCCGAATTTCGATGCTACACCTGCTAACCAAAAAGGAATGCCAAATGGAAAGGATCTGAGTGGCATTGCCGGTAGAGATGTTCGTCAAGACCCTACGTTTACCGCTTTTATTGATTACTCGTCGCCACATCCTGGTATGCTTAAGGAAGAAGGAAATACCTTTATCCTTACTTATGCAGAAACAGAGTTAATGTGGGCAGAAGCAGCACAACGCTATGGCATTAATGGCCCTGCGGCTACACACTACAATGCTGGCGTAACAGCGGCCATGACTTTCTTGTCGCAGTATGATGCTGCACTGACTATAAGCGCAGGCGATGCGGCCAATTATTTAACAGCACATCCTTATGTAGCGGCCAATGGATTAGAAATGATTTCTACCCAATATTGGGCGCATACCATTACCATGCTCGATTTTTATGAAACCTGGTCGAACTGGAGAAGAACCGGTTTTCCGGCATTGGTGCCAATCGTTTATCCAAATACCAATACTGGCGGCTCAATTCCACGTCGTTTCCCTTATCCTCTGTTCGAGGGGGTATCTAATGCTGCCAACTACAAAGTGGCATCAGCTGCCGTGCCGGGAGGCGATAAATTAGTAGGAAAAGTTTGGTGGGATCAATAGACCAATAAGCTCAAATATTATCAAAGCCGGTTGCAAATGCACCGGCTTTTTTATGCTAATTAACTTGTTTTCAAGCCGTTTTTGGGCATACCTACTTTTAAGTATTTTGCACATTCGATTTCGCTGCAGCTGTTGCATTTCCTAATTTGGTTCATCATAATTAATTGACGCTCCATCATGAAAACAGCAAATCACTTTCTTAAAGCCACTTTTTCGCTATTTATACTTGTGTTTTTCTTTCTTCTTTGTTTGGTAGGACAACCCATTTACGCCCAACAAAGTAACAAAAAGAAGCCGGCCAAAACTACGGGCTCGAAAACCAAATCGACCAAGAAAAAAACGACAACTGTTAAGCCGGCAGTTAAATCTGTGGAGCCAGAAGAGGAAGATGAACCAATTCCAGAACCCGAACCAGTTGTGGTAAACAGGCCTCCCAGCTATTTAGATTACGAGCAAAAAGAGCGCTTTACTTCTGTAGCTAAAGCTTTGCCCATGGCCGAACGCGTTGAATACCTCGATTTGAGCAAACAGTTGCTGAAAGTACTTCCAGCTGAGATCAAGAAGTTTCAAAATGTAGTATTGATCAACCTCAAAAACAATCCATTAAAGAAGTTTCCAACAGAATTGCTCGAGCTTCCGGCACTCAAATACCTGTTGTTAGACAGTACCGGATTGTCAAGCATCAAATTCAGCGACGAAGAACTCGCCAAAGCCAAGCAATCGGGCATAACCTTTATTTCGCTTAACGGAAATAGGTTTGGCAGATTTCCTGTTCAGCTGTTGCAACTAAGTAAATTAACCGAACTGAATTTGGCCAATAACCAAATCTCTAGCTGCGCATTTGAAAAAGGCTATGATCCGAGCACAAGCGCTATTGAAACGATCTGGCTTCAAAACAATAGGCTAGACCAAATTCCGGCTACGTTAGGGCAATTACCGGCACTCACCAAGCTAAATCTGGGTGAGAACGATATCAGGTCCCTAGAAAAGCTAAGCGGTTATAAAAGCCTGAAAAACCTCAAGCTCAACAATAACCCAATAAAAGAGATTCCAACTTCCTTTTACAATCTTTCCCAATTGGAAGAACTGAACCTCGACCTAACCAAAATCACCACCTTGCCCGATTCTATCGGTCGTTTGAACAAGCTTCGGGTTTTAACCATTCCAGCAACATTTTTAAAATTCCCGAAAGATTTTGGCGAACTTAAATTATTGTACGAGCTGTACCTTAGCTATGTGAGGCCTGCCGTTATTACCAATGCCGAAGTCAATACCAAAAGGCTGACTGAATTTCCTTTAGCCATCTTGCAATGCCAAAGATTAAAGGTGCTGACTATTGCTGGATTAAAACTCAATCAAATTCCTGTAGAGATAGGACAGTTGAAACGATTGGAAACCATTGATTTTAGCAATAGCAATTTAACCGCAGTCCCAGCCGAGCTTTTTACCCTGCCCAGCCTCAGGACCTTGAATTTAAGCGCCAACAACATCAAGGATATTCGCATTACCGCAGGACAGCTCACTTCGCTAAACTACCTTAATCTTCAAAACTCGCCCGTTAATGGGCAGTCTTTAATTAACCTGCGCAGGCATCTGCCACAGGCGAAGATCAATTATTTTGATGTAGATTTTGGCCTCAATTTTACCAGTTTTCCATTGCCTTATAAATCGAGGCCACAGTTTAGAACGTTGTATGCGGCTTGCGATAAAAACGATCCCAATGCCTTTTTCGAACTCGGCAGGTTCTTCGAGGTGAACCAGGATTATGGACTGGCCGAAAAATCCTATCGTGCAGTTACCGATAACCCAGAGTTTACCGGTACCGGAAAATCATTGACCTGTTTGCTCAAAATAGCCGAGATCTACGATGATATCAAAAATGAGAAAACCTATGTTTCGCCGTATAAACGCAAACAGTATGCCGATTATACCGATTATTCTACTACCTCAACGCAAAATAAGGCTTATACCATTTATGTACAGATCAGTGATACGGAAGCAAAAGATGCCATCGCTAAACAGGCCCAAAAGAAAGCCAGAGCACGCTTAAACATGATCGCCAATGAAATGGCCGATAACCTGCAGAAAATATACGAATACAACAATAGTGAAATCGAACGGTTGATAGGAGGCTCTGGCAATATGCAGAATGTTTCTGCGCTAGGAAGCAAATTAATGAACGACAGCGCGGTACAGGGCAGCCAAACAGGGGCCTTATTGGGGGCAGCTACCAATCTTTTCGGTAAAGTATCCGCCAGTGTAAAAGACGACAAGGCCGAAAAGCTCAAAGGCGATAACCAGCGCCTCAAAAACGAAATTGCCAACCTAAGAACAACCGCTACCAAATACATGTCGTTATGAGAAAGCTGTTTTTTATAGGTTTGTTGTTGCCCGCACTCGTTTCGGCACAAGAAGTAGACAGGGCAAGCTACCAGAAAAGGTTCGACGATTGCAATGCGGAAAAAGCAGCATTAACACAGAAAATGTTGGCGCTGAGGCAGGATAAAAAAACTTCGTTGGAAGAATATAGGCAGGGCTTGTTCTGTAGCGATTGCAAACGCAGCAAAACAGAGGTAGAAAAACAGGATCGCATCGACTTTCAGAGCCATATTGCTGCTGGTGCAAAAAGCGGTCGGAAGGTCATCGCGGCCACGCCAGAACAGATCGCCAAAAAAGAACAGGAATATAATACCAAAATAAGTCAGGCCGAAAACAATGTAGATGGGAAAAGGTTAGACTGCGAACGCATCAATGCCGAATACCTGAACGCCAACAAGCAGGCCCAACAAAAGCAGCAACAATTGGCCGTTGCCGATGCCAAGGCTATTGAAAACGATAAGCAAAAGCAACAGGCCCAGGCTGCACAGCAAGCTTTGGCAGAATTGGAACGCCAGCGACTGCTTCAACAACAAAAAGATAATTTATTGGCTAACAATCAAGCTAATATGAATAATGAAGTAGCAGACAATAATGCAAATACCCAATCAAAACTAGACCAACATCGAGCCAATAGCACCTTGGATGATGTTCCGGTAGATGCCTATAAATACGATGCGAAAGATGTAGTAAAAAATACCAATAGCCGAACTTTGGCCGAAGCAGCTTTCGAAAAAGTAAAATCATCGCCTCATGTGCAAAGCTTTGGCAAATACTTACAAGGGAAAGGAGAGAAACTAATCAAGAATTGGACAGATTTCGAGGTCGAAAATGTGGGCCGCATCTTTGGTATTAAGCCATCAATTGAAGAAGAAGAGGAGGCCAGAGAAAAAGCACTAAAAGAGCAAAAAGACAGAATTGATGGAAAAAAGGAAGAAAAACAAAAAACCTATAAAGATCAGATCAAAAAATTTGTCAAAGATGAAATGATACAAATGGCTAAAAACTATTTCGAAGATTTTGCAAGTAAAGATCCGATACTTAAAAAATATTACGATGTGTTTGATCAAGCGAGAAGCGAAATAAAGAAATACGATGCCATAACCTTAACCGAATACCATAAAGAGACAATAGGGCACATTAGTAAATTGGCAGATGCAGTTGGGAGCGATAACATTGCCGAAACCGAAGCCATGGATAAGGAGTTTTGGCAAAGCCTACCTAAAAAAACAATAGGATTGGTGCGTCAATACGCATTCAAAAAGAAAAGTATGCTCGAAGATTTTAAAATCATGTTATGGCAATAATTAAACTCAAGAGCCTATTTGTTTTATTGGCTTTAACCCTTGGTTTAAAGGCCTTTGGCCAAGATATAGAAGTAAAGGAACTGATCAATGTGAATAAACCTTTTGACCAAAATCTGTTTCCTAAAGTTGGCCATGCCATCCATAACTTTACGGTGATTGATCCAGGTATATCAATTTTGCCATTAGCTGGTGGCCTCTACATCGCTGGTTGGAACAAATGGTTCCTAAGCCCTTCGACTAAAAGTATCATTCACGCCATCGATTACTTGCCTAAAGATACCGCCATCTATCTCATCGCCGAAAAAGAAAACAGGAAATCATTGTTGATGCTCAAAGAATCGGCAGGAAAAAGTGCTATTGTTAGCTTAATTAATTTACCCACAGGAAGCTACAACATTAAATGCGTCAACAAAAACTTGATCTATATCCTTGGTAGGCAGGATAAGTTTTGGAAAGTTTGGAAATACGATGGCAAGGAACTACAGCTCTTTTTTGAAAGCGAAATAGCGATTAATGATATGGCCACCACAGCAACAGATTTGGTGATGGCCGTTGGCAATACCATCGTTTATTATGGGCCAAAAATTTCAAGAGAAGTCATTAAAATAGACCTCAAAATAGACGGCATAGCCATAGACAGCGATGGAACCTTATTTGTATCTACAGAAAAGGGCATACTCCATTACCTATCGCCAGATTACATTAGCGATGCCGATATCATTACCAATTATATCCACGGCAAATTAAGGATCTATAAAAAGACCCTGTATGTCTTATGGCGAGAAAAAAATCAGGTATTGGAACTTGAGCTTTAACTAAACTGCCGTTACCCTGGTTTCGATATTGCCTTTTGTTGCCTTTGAATAAGGGCAGGCGCGATGCGCTTTTTCGGCCAATGCCTGTGCTTCTTCGTGACTGATGCCTGGGACGTGTACATCCAAATCAGCTGAAAGCACAAAGGCATTTCCATCTTTGTTAAAGGATACATGCACATTGATATGCGCTTCGCTCACATCAACACCTTCACGCTCGGCAACACTACCTAAGGCACCTAAATAGCAAGCGCCCCAAGCAGCCGCAAAAAGCTGTTCTGGATTACTGGCACCACCTTGTCCGCCTAATTCTTTTGGCTTTCTGAGGTCAAAATCCAAAATGCCGTCGCTTGATTTGATATGTCCATCTCTACCACCAATAGCCGTAACAGATGCTGTATATAATTTTTCCATAATATTGCTAACTAATAGACCTAATTAACAAAATCGACTGGAACTTGTTTGAAATGAATGTTTCTAGTTGATGCTAACGTCAACAATTACAATATTATTTAGATCTTCAGCTTTTCGCTCAGTTTAAAAATATCGTAGGCTACCTTTTGGATCAAGTCGAATTGCTCCTCAATAATCATGGTTTGGCTTTCATGTGGCAATTCTTCTTCATGTTTACGCCTAATTAAAGGCACATTGCTAGGTTCGTCTTTATGTGTTTTGAGGTTAGTGGCCGAATGATTGAGCAAATAAACCGTATTATCAACCATTGGCCTTAACTCTTCGTAATTAAGATATACAAAATCATGCTCCTTGTTGTATAGGGATAAGGTAGCAATGTAGGAGGACAGCAAATGGTTCAGCACTGTAAACTGATGCAGTTCCTTGATGTATAATTGCTTGCTTTTAGGTTCAGAGAACATCCGCTGAAACAAAGACGACAAGTTGGAAGTACTTACATAAACGCCTTTTCTGGCTACCTTATAATTGGTGAGGTTAGGGTTTTCTTCAAAATAAAGCAAGGTAACCTGTTCAAAATATTTGGTATTCGCCTCTATAATTTCAATCATGGCTTCCTTTAGCTTTTCGTGCTCCCAATTGGGGAATAAAGAGTAGCTAGCCAAAAGGGCAATGCCCGAGCCTATTAAAGTATCGTAAATCCGTTCTCTGGCGATAGATAAACTTCCCATGCCTAGGAAATCAAACAGGATGAGGATGTAGGGAGTCATGAACAATACGCTCACTACATAGTTTTTGCGCTGGAAACTATAACAACCGATCATGCAGATCAACAAGATGACAAAAAGCGTATTCTTGTCGTGGATGTACACCAAAACGCCCATCCCGATGAAAGCACCTACCACGGTACCTATTAAACGTTGGTAATTACGCTCTTTTGTTAAGCTAAAGCCTGGTTTTGAAATGACCAAGATGGTAAGCAAAATCCAGTAACTATGCGCAAAATCGAGGCTTTTGGCCACGACGAAACCAATGAGCATTACGATGGCCACGCGCAACGAATGCCGAAAGGTAGAAGAGCTAAAAGTGAGGTTGTCTAACAGCAGCTTGGCATCAAAACTCTGGCGGGTTACAAATTTTTCTATGTCTATTTCTCGCTTGGCGAGTTTTTTCTTTTCGCTCTTGTTAAAATAGCTGTTAATCGTTTTTACCCGGCCTACTATATTTTCAATATTCACCTCAATGTTTTTTAAGGCAATGAGGCCAAGCGTATTGTATTTTTGTTCGCTGTTGCTTTCGAGTTCGGTGATTTCTGCCTTGAGCTTGGCCACATCCTCTACCAAATGATAGGCTAGGGAAGGCGTACCGCCACTTTTTAAGGCAAAGGCGATTTCATCTAAAGAAGTGGCAATTTTATTGATTACGCTTTCATACTGTGGCAGGATTCCAGCCGAATCAAATTGCTCATGCAATTGTTTGTAATTGTAATAAGTAGACATTACCTGCTCAAAAAGATCAACCATATCTACAAAAACCAATAGCAGAAACCTTCCTTCTGGCGTTGATTCCCTTACAAATTCACGTGTTTTAAAAAGCACTTCCCGTACTTCTTCCTGCTTCTCGTGCACATCTACCTGTAGCTGAAGCAATGAAGCATAGTTCTTCTCATAATCGGTATTTTCATGATAGAACTTGGCTTTTGCCCTTAAAAACTCGCCCACCTCCAATATCGAATCGCTTAGGGTCTGCTGTACCAAGCGATAGGGGCGGATGCGGTACATGAAATAGCTCAGCAAAGTGTACCAAATGCTTCCGGCAAAAACGAGCATAGCATAAAAAATCACTTCCTGCCAAGGCCTAATATCGTCAATGCTCAATACCATGATTAAAAGTACCGAGGTGCCAATAGAAGCTGCCCGGGTACCATATAAAAAGAACATGGAGAAAACAAAGCTGCAGATCACCAATAAAGTGCCCGTAAAATAAACGCTCTTATTGGTTAGCCCCACAACGATAGAAATCACAAATAAGAGCACGGTAGTAATGAGCATGGCATTTCTGCGGTGCACAATGGGGCCAGGCGAATCAACTACGCTGATACAAAGGGCACCCAGGGATAAGGTCATGCCATATTGCAGCATGCCGAATTGCGCCAGGATCAACGAGGGGCAAAGCACGCCGAAAGTAATCCGCAAACCGTCTGCAAAATAGGTACTGAGCAAAAAATCTTGGATATTTCTAACGGGTTGCTGGAGCATGTAACAAATTTATGGATTTAGCGATAAAGACTAGGTATGTTGAACCATAAAATTCCAATACTTTTCTGAGATTTCTTAAAAATAGGCAGAATCCAGTTTGGAAAAAATGTCAGGTTTCAAGCCATTTGTTTAAAAGCAGGCAAATTATAAATGTTAATAAAACTCTCTGATTTTCAGCAATAAAGCGAATACTGCATAGAAACCTGCTTTTCTGTCAAAAGCACATGTTAAGAAACTCATTTTTAAAGGTTTATAACTTGTTAAGAAAATAAATCGTTTTTTCTTGACAAGCATTGCTTCCAACACTAACTTAGATCATATCAAACACGGAGTACTTTGACAGTTTAATAAGGATGATCCAAAACAAAAACGAAGTTAACACTGAGATTTTGGGAACATTCAAAAAGCGAATTCAAATCTGAAGAACGTTGCAAGACAGGAATCAGTTTATAACAAATAAAGTCTTACGACGGCATTTTTATAAAGAATAAAGCAAATTACAAACCAGATCATTTGAAAGAACAGATGGGTTTAACAAGGCGCTTAGGTCGCATGACCCATATTTATTTGAGCAGCTCGTATTAAACATGATTGCAGGTTGTGGCATTTTACGGAGTAAAGCAACATTGCAAGAATTTGGAGACGAACGGATGGTTTCGCAAGAAAGCAGACGGTAACGAACAAGGTCAAGTACATCAGTTGATGCCTTACAGGTAACTACGGTTAGCTTTAAGGTTAAAACGGAGATCTAAATCGAAAGAGGCAGGTCTCCGTTTTGCTTTTAGAAGGATTTTTTCTTTACAATAACTTTCATGGAAGATAGGCGCAGAGGCCATTGTTCCCTAAACCCGATAGGATGGATGCCGACGTAAATCGGCAGGAAGGATAGCGGGACTACCGTTAAAATGAAATGCTGGCTGTGCTTTCCTAATAAAGACCGTTAAATGCTAGACTTATTCATCAACGATTTAATGTAATTTATAGCTTTCTTACTTAGAAATTAACTTGATAAAGCTTAAATTTACTGTATGTCCACGAAGAGTAAATCAGATTCCAGTCCGTCTAAAAAGATATTTGTGCTAGACACTTCGGTTATTTTATATGACCATGATGCCGTTAACAATTTTCAGGAACACGATGTGGCCGTTCCGGTGCTGGTTTTAGAAGAGCTCGACAACTTTAAAAGCGGTAATGATACCCGCAATTTTGAAGCCCGCAATTTTATCAGGTTAATTGACCTGGCTTCCAAAAAACACCTCATTAACGAATGGTTCTCCTTGCGCAAGAACAGTTTGGGCAAGTTTAAGGTAGTGCTGAACGAAAGTCCAAAAAGCATTGATGCCGAAAAGCTGTTTGGCGAAGGGAAATTCGACCATAGGATCTTAAATACGGCTCTGGCACTACAGGAAGAATATCCGAAGAACAAGGTTATTTTGGTTTCTAAAGACATCTGCCTTCGCTTAAAGGCAAAATCATTGAATCTCCATGCCGAAGATTACGAAACGGGGAAAATCAAAAATGCAGATGAGCTTTACAGTGGTAAAACAGAACTCAAGGATATACCTGTTGAATTATTGGATGAGCTCAAGAAGAACGGCGTTGTTGAGGCCACCGAACTGGAACTTCCCTACAAGGATTCTAATCATTTTTACAGCTTAAAAAACAAGAAGAGAAATGTAATCGCTTTTTATAGCGCAGCAGATAAAACATTGCGTTTGGTTAACCAAGAGCCAATTTTTAATATTTCTCCCCGCAATGCAGAACAGTCCTTCGCCATTGATGCGCTCTTAAATCCAGCCATTAAATTAGTCACTATACAAGGGAATGCGGGAACAGGCAAAACTTTGCTGGCTTTGGCAAGTGCCCTAGAGCAACGCAAGGATTTTAGGCAGATTTACATTACAAGGCCTATTGTACCACTCAGCAATAAGGACATTGGCTTTTTGCCAGGCGATGTAAAGGCAAAAGTAGATCCCTACATGGCGCCGATATGGGACAACCTGAAATTTATCAAGGAACAGTTTAACGGCGATGACAAGATGCTGGCCAAGATAGATGAACTGATCCGCACCGAAAAGATCGAAATTGCGCCATTGGCCTTTATTCGTGGCCGAACCATTACCAAAATCTTCTTTATTATAGACGAAGCACAGAACTTAACTCCTCACGAAATCAAAACCATTATTTCGCGAGCGGGAGAGCATACCAAGATCGTTTTTACAGGTGACATCTATCAAATTGATACACCTTACCTTGATTCGGAGAGCAACGGCTTATCTTACCTCATCGAGAATGCCAAAAAACATCCGCTCTATGCGCACATTACCCTGCAAAAAGGGGAGCGGAGCGAATTAGCGAATTTGGCAAACGAACTGCTTTAAATATCGAATGGATAGTTGTTTAACAATTTATCGCTGATCACTTTCAATTTGGCTTTATAATCGGTTTTTATTTCATCGCTTAATTCAGGTTCGGCATCATAAACCTCATCCAACTGTTTATTGAGCATCGCATATTGAAGCCATTGCTCGAAGCTGATACCGAGATCTATAAAATTGCTTGGGCACATTTCTTGTAGGTTGTGATCGTAGAAGTAAACGTTGTTAGCTCTATTAAACAGCCAAAGATCACCTTGGCCGTTCTGTGCAAAAATCCAAAATTTAGCAATCGTTGCCTCATCACTATCGCTAGTCCAGTATGATGGTATTGAATATTCCCTGGTTTCGTTATAGGCCTGCACACTATCAAACAACATACATTCAGAAGACAGCTCAGTGGTTTGGATCCGAACGACCAGCTCTTCGTAAAATTCCGGAAAAGAAAAACCGAGTGTTTTCGGAAAATTCCTGGCTTCTCGTTGACTAGACAAGATTTCAGCTTTGATTGCTTCTATTTTTTTAATGGCAAACATACTAAGCCGTTAATGATGTTTTCTAAGCGCGGCTATGGCGATGAACAATCCGATTAAGGTGATGAAAGCACTAAAAATAAATGGTGCACCTGGAAAATAGGCTGGCGTACCATCTGCAATAAAATAAGCAAAAATATGAGTAACTATCCAAGGACCAATAATAGCCGCTAAACTCTGCATTGCCGTAATTATTCCTTGTACTTCGCCTTGCGCATTGTCGGCAACCTGATTAGAAATAATGGTCTGCATAGCAGGTCCGCCAATGCCTGCCAGGCAATAAGGCAAAATAAACAGCATCATCATTAATCCGTTTGAGGCAAATGCGAAACAAGCAAAACCAATGATATAAAGAATTAAGCTATAAATAATAGCGTTTTTATTGCCGATTTTTGGAATAATAATCCTGATCAATCCTCCCTGTACCACTGCAATGGCCACGCCAACAACACCTAAAGAAATACCGATCATTTTCGAATCCCATTTGAATTTTTCTATGACATAATAGCCCCAATTGGTTTGAACAGAGTGACTGGCAATATAAAGCAACAACAATGAACCCACTAATCCAATAATGGTGGGATACTTTGAAATATTAAGCAGGGAACCTAGCGGATTTGACCTCAACCACGAAAAAGCCCTTCTTTTGTTTTTCGAAAGAGATTCGGGCAGAATAAAATAGCCATATAAACAGTTGATTAAGGCTAAACCCGCTGATACCATAAAAGGAACCCGCAATCCAAAAGTACTTACAAGGCCGCCAATTACTGGACCAATAATAAAGCCAATGCCAAAAGCTACGCCAACCATTCCGAAATTCTGCGCTTTCTTCTCTGGAGTTGAAATATCAGCAATATAAGCCATAGCTGTAGTAAAACTAGCACCAGTAATTCCTGCAATTATTCTTCCTATAAACAACCAAAAAATAGTTGGCGCGAAAGAAAGAAAGAGGTAATCTACCCCCAATCCGAACAATGACATTAATAAAATAGGCCTACGTCCATACCTATCGCTCAAACCTCCAATGATGGGAGAAAATATAAATTGTGCCAAAGAATAGGCCAACAATAAATAGCCACCATACTCTGCCGCCACGCTTAATCCCTTGCCGGTTAATCCTTCAATCAAGCCAGGCAAAACAGGAATAATAATGCCAAATCCGATGAAATCTATTAATAAAGTAATGAAAATAAAGGTAAGTGCAGACGATTTGACTGGGAGGGGTGATTTTTCTTCTAGCATGTCGTAAAAATAGTTTATTTGTTGTATTCAGTTCAAAATAGTTCAGGAATTTGTTCCACAAACTTAAAACCTGCCTTTAGCTTGCCGATTCTAAACTCGTTCACAATCTCGTGGGCTATTCTGGTAGGTTCTGGAATTCGGTATTTGCCAATGCATTTCTTCATGATCAATAGGCTTTTAGGTAAGCTTAGGCCATAGCCCGGAGAAATGTAGACGGGTTTATTATTATCCTTTGTACGCAAGGCGTAGCCTAACAATGTAGATTCTTCGTGCATTTCGCTAAAAGAAAATTTCAAGCCACTTGGTTCTTTGTATTTGCCGTAAAGTGAGTTCTTGGCGCAACCGATGGTGGGGTGATGCGTCATTACACCAAAATGAGAAGCAATCCCCATTCTTCGCGGATGCAATATGCCTTGTCCATCTAAAACCACTACATCTGGCTTCATTTGCAATTGTTCCCATGCCTTAAGCAGGGTAGGCACTTCTCTAAGGCCTAAAAAACCTGGGATGTAAGGAAAATTACTGATGCCCGTTGCCAAAGAATAAGCCTTCAAAGTCATTTGAGGATAGCTTAATATCACAATAGCTGCATAAAACAGGTTGCTGTCTTTATTGTAGGAAATGTCGGCTCCAGCAATGGTATGGATAGGCTGGTCGTCTGGAATTTCAAATCGCAGGTCTTTTCTCATTTCCTTTTGCAAGGCAATTGCTTCGGGAATGCTCAGGTTATTGTAATCAATCATCAGAATAAAGCTAATTGGGTTGATACTGGAGGTTTTGCTTTGCCAAATACCGTCCTGCCGCCATATTTCCACGAATCGGCACGTTCTTTAGCAATGAGCTCTTCAAAATTGCCATTGGGCACAAAATCTTCTTCCACTTTTGCAGCTATTTTAGATAAGGATTGGATGGCGTTTAGCTTATCTGAATTTCCAAGCTTTGATTTATGGATAGCCGTTTGCAAAGTGGCAATGGTTTCATCATAAACTTTGGTGGGAACAGGGAAGGGGTGGCCATCTTTTCCGCCGTGCGCAAACGAGAATCTTGCCGGGTCTTTAAACCTGGATGGACTGCCATAAATTACCTCGCTTACCAGCGCCAAAGACTGTAAGGTTCTTGGACCCAAACCTTCGAGCAACAACAGTTCTTCAAAATTAGTGACGTTTTTTTCTTGCGCCAGCCACAATACCGCACCTAAACGTTTCATATCAATGTTTTCGGCTCGCACTTCGTGATGATTAGGCATCACCAGTTTTTTAATCTGGTTAATTTCTGCGAGCATCTTAACCGGCGATTCTGTAGCTACGTTCAGCATAGCTTGTTTTAAGGGCTGTGCTTTTTTATCCGTCAGGTTTAAGATTTGGCCGCAGTTCTGTCCATAGATAAAAGTGTGCGGTTCTTCAGTAAATGATTGTATTGATGGAGAATGCCAGTGGTAACGGCGGGCAGTGGCGCTCGCATTGCTCATGCCTTGCTGAATAACCGTCCAATTGCCTTCGTTGCTGATTACAAAATGATGCTGATAGAGCTGAAAACCGTCTTGAACAGCTGTATTGTCTACTTTTGCACTCAACTTGCTTGATTGCACCAACTGATTGCCGTCTAAGCCATTCAGTTCGGCATACTTCAAGAGCTGAACAGGAGCTTGCTTAGATTGCTTGCCTTTGCCACCACAAATGTAAAGCCCAAATTCTTTAGCATTGGGATTGATACTCCTTTTAAGTGCGCCCATTACCGAGGTAGTAATGCCCGATGAATGCCAGTCCATACCCATTACTGCACCTAAACTCTGAAACCAAAAAGGATCGCTCAAACGGCTCAAAAGCTCGTTTTTTCCTCTACTGGCAAGAATTTCTTCGACAATGGCACGGCCCAATTTTGCCATACGTTCTGCCAGCCATAAGGGGACAAAACCATGATGCAAAGGTAAATCTGCTGTGCCGGCTCTTTTCATGATACTAACAAATTTAGTAAACAAGAAAATAAAAATCAACTAAATTTGCTAAAAAAATTAGCTGAAAGATTATAATGTTAGAAAAATGAAATTATTTGCCTTACAATTGTTTTTTGAGCTACTGACTTATCAATTTATCAATGGCTTTTCCTAGCGTTTCTTTTTCTGTTTTAGATTTGCTGAGCCTAATAGCTTTTTGGTAATAAGCTATCGCTTTGCTTACTTGGAACTCTTCATATAAATAGCCTAAAAGTGCATTATAATGGCCAATTTCGTCAAGGTTCAATTTTTCTGCCTCCTGCAATGCCAGTTCCTTGCCATGAACTTTTGCAAAGGCAAACGTTCTGTTGAGTGCGGTAGCGGGTGTATATGCTAACAAAATCAGCTCATTGTAGAGCGATAAAATATGTTGCCATTTGTTAGGATCTGCAACAGTATGCCAGTAAGCAATGGCAGCTTGAAGATGATAGCCATAAAGCTCGCTGCCCGAGCAGGCATTTACCAAATAGTAATTGCCTTTATCCATCAGGTTTTGATCCCATAGGCCTTTATCTTGCTCTTCAAACAAAACAATTTCTCCAAATTGGTTTAATCGGGCATCAAACCTTGAACTCTGAAAACACATTAGGGCCAACAAGGCGTTTGCTTTGGTTGTGTTCGTCGATGGGTTTTCTAATAAAACCAATACCAACCGTATCGCTTCTGCACATAACTCTTTACGGATCAACTGATTATTTGATTTCGAAAAATAGCCTTCGTTAAATAGAAGATAGAGTGTACTGAGCACTACGTCGAGCTTAGCTTGTATCGTTTTTTCGGACAACAGCTCAATTTGAAAATTGTTGACCCTCAATTTTTGCTTCGCCCTGAACAAGCGTTTTTTTATGGTTTCGGTATTGGTCAAAAAAGCATCGGCAATTTCTTGCAGGCTAAAGCCACAAAGTACTTGAAGGGCCAAACAAATCTGTAAATCAGTGGAATTAGCTGTATTGCAAACTGCAAAAATCATGGCTAATTGCCCATCGGCGATGCTTTGTGCCGTAAACTCAAACTGTTCATCAATCCATGTCGCTGTGGGCTCGATGCTGTTTTTAACTTTTGTTTCGAACAAAGCCAAGCGCTTCAAGTGGTCTTTCGTTTTGTTTTTGGCTACTGTATAAAGCCAAGCAGTAGGATTTGCAGGAATACCGCTCGAAGGCCACGCTTCTGCCGCTTTTAGAAAGGTCTCGCTTACAATGTCTTCGGCGATTTCCATATGTTCCAAGCCAAAATGACGGCACAATACTGCCGTCATTTTGGAATATTCAGACCTGAATAAGCGAGGTAAAAGCTCGGTTGCCTGCATGAACTAGCTGTTGTTAACTGGCGGAATCAATACTTCCCTTACTTCGATGCTACCACCAATCTTAAAAATGGGATTGGCCTTTGCAATCGCAATCGCATCGTCAATATCTGTTGTTTTCACAATGATAAAGCCACTGATAAACTCCTTGATTTCTGTAAATGGGCCATCAGTTACTTTCAAATCGGCGTTTACGGTTTTCGCTTCGCTTACAGATAAGCTTTTACCTTTATCGGCTAGTTTGTTTTGCGCGGCAATGCTGGCCAGCCAATTCATTCTTTCTTGCATTTGAGCAGGTGTAGGTTTAAAATCGACATCATTAAGCCTAAAGATTAATAAGAATTCTTTCATTGTTCAAAATTTATGTTTCGCGCTTTTAACGATCGAAGTTCGAAAAAGGGGACAGCTACATCAAAGATAATGATTTGGCTTAAGGCTATACCAAACTGTATAGCGCTTCTTTATTAAAGCCCAACAATTCGTTTACTCTATTTGACTTGATCTTTTGTACCCAGTACGGATCAGTTAAAAGCGCTCGGCCAACTGCCACCAGGTCAAATTCATTGTTGTCCATTCTGCGTGCCAACTCATCTAGCGAAGAGGGGATGGAGTTTTCGCCTACATATAATGAGGTTACATCTTTATCCAAACCTACAGAACCTACAGTGATCGTAGTTTTTCCGGTCAGCTTTTTTGCCCAACCTGCCAAATTAAGATCAGAACCGGCAAATTCTGCCTCCCAAAACCTTCTGGTCGAGCAATGAAAAACATCCACGCCAGCATCAACCAAAGGGCCCAGCCAAGCTTCCAGTTCCTGAGGTGTTTTGGCCATTTTATGATTGTAATCTGTAAATTTCCATTGCGATAAACGAAGGATCAAGGCGAAATCTTCGCCCACCCGGCGCCTGATTTCCCTGATCACTTCAACTGCAAAGCGACTGCGCTCGACTAAAGTTTGTCCACCAAAAAAATCAGCTCGTTTATTGCTCGTTTCGTCAAAAAACTGGTCGATCAGGTAGCCGTGTCCAGCTTGGATCTCCACACAGTTGAAGCCCATGTTTTTAGCTTGGAGCGCAGCTGATCCATAGGCGGAAATGGTTTCAGCAATAGTGGCATCGCTCATGGCCTTTCCATTTCCAATACCTGATGGACCTTCAAATGGAGTATCGGGAAGCCATCCTGAAGCATGATTTTCCTGAATTCCTGCATGCCAAAGTTGGGGAGCCATTTGGCCACCCGCATGATGCACATCATCAAGTACTTTTTGCCAGCCCTCTAAAGCACTATCGCCGTAGAATTTCGGCACGTTTGGATCATTGCTTGCTGCAGGCCGATTGATGATGGTTCCCTCTGAAATGATCAATCCAACATCGCCAAGCGCACGTTTACTGTAATAATGAGCAACATCAGCTGTAGGAATTCCGTTTGGCGAACAAGACCTGGTCATGGGCGACATTACAAAACGGTTCTTGGTTTGTAATGATTTTAAGCTAAAAGGCTGGAATAAACTTTCTAAATACATATTACGGTTTTTACACCATAACGATCAGCAAACGAAGAAGGGGACACTATACCCCAAATTGCCGCAGGTGATGATCAAAGTGCTTGTACACAAAGATGCCAATCTGTTCTTTAGACATTTTGCCAAAAAAGTCGTGTACAAAGCGATTATTCGAAAAATGCGCATAAGCATCGATGTATTGCCTCCAAATTTCTTTTTGTATTTCTACATCGCCATCTTTCTCCTTGGCCAGGAAAACATTGCCAGCCGGCATGTTCTTGCCTATAGGTTTTTCATTCTTTGTATTGCTTTTTAAGGCCCATTTGCCAAAAATCTTTCCCAAAAGATCTTGTTTATAGGTATGGTCGCTAAAATTTCCTTTTCCTAAAACCCATTCATTCCAAATATTACAATGCCTGGTCATCTGAAATAAATTCATTTTGCCCCAAGCAGCCTTTTTATCCTCATCGAGCAATTGGATCCGATCCAGCAATTCGTTCCTTATTTGTTGATCAAACATTGTTTTCATCGCCGAAATTATTTAGGGGTTGCAAGGAAAAATAATTGCCCGAATCGTCTTTGAACAAAGCTTCGGTGCCATAAAACTCTTTGGTTGGAGGTTTGATAAATTCCACGCCTTTAGATTTCAGCTCTTCGTAGGTGGCAAAAATATCATTGCAGGTGAGTACGCCACAGCCAAAAATGCCTTTGCGAATGAGGTCTATCAAGGTTTCGGCAATCTCTTTTGGAAACATCTTGCTTACTTTTACAGGAAACAAAACCAATTGCAGATCGGGCTGTTCTGGAGGTGAAACGGTGAGCCATCTACTTTCGGGCCCCATGGGGATATCATCTACCAGGTTAAAGCCCAATTTGTTGACATAGAAATCATAAGCGCTATCTTGATCAATAACGTGGATGTTGGTAATGGTCATTTTGGTAATCATAATCTTTCTTTGTTAAGGTGAATATGAAGGTAAAGTTAGCCATCTCGTTAGGACCTCATTTCTTCAAAATTGCTATTTTATTGAATAAATATTTGGGTGTTCTCTATATTTAGGTTTTAATCTACAGATGAATCGCAGTGTTTCTTCAGATATGATCGAAAAGTGGCTTAGTGGCTGGTGCCTGTCGAGGGAGTTGCCTTTGCCGGTTAAATATAAATCTGGTTTTAAAGTTGATGTTGGCTATGAAAGACAGAAATCCCGCTACGTATTTCCTGAACTAGAAGACGATTTTTTTGAACTTGCCGATACTACTCATGAGCCTTGGGTTTTTCTAAAGGTTTGTGCCAGCGCTGCAGCAATAGCAGATCGGATACCAAAAAGATGGACACTTCAGCCACAGGGATACCTGATGTATTGTTTTGAACCAATGGTAATTGCAAAGGTTAATTTGCCTGGGGGCTATCGATTTGAATTTGAGCAATACAATTCCACATTTGTAACTAAAATTGTCACTTCTCATTGTGAATTGGCCTCCATAGGTCGTGTAGTTTTGATTGACGATATTGCAATTTACGATCGAATTTCAACTGCAGAAAAGCATAGAAGGAAAGGGCTTGCAAGACTATTAATGAAAGAACTTGAAAAAATTGCATTGTCTAAAGCTATCAGTAAGAATATTCTGGTAGCTACCGAAGAGGGGAGATTGCTTTATGAATCGCTTGGCTGGAAGCTTTATAGCCCTTATTCGTCTTTTGTGATCACTGGTTAGCTGTTTAGGCCCAGCCATGTTGGTAGGCATAACAACTGGGGATAAAAGCAAGTGGTGTTTTGGCTATTTGCGCTTTATTTTGCAAGTGATTTTCGGCAAAACTGGAAGCAGACTGGCCTACCATCCGCTTAAACAGGCCACTAAAAGAACTCAGGCTATCAAAACCTACAAAGAAACAAGTATCTGAAACAGATTTGCCTTCCTTTAACAGCAGTTTTGCTTTTTCTATCCGCGTAGCTTTGAGGTACTGGTGCGGTGTTTTGCCATACACGGTTTTAAACAAACGGATGAAATGAAATTTTGAAAAATAGGCTTCGTCAGCAATATTATCCAAATCGATAGGGTTGCCATAATGGGTATCGATAAAGAGTTTGGCCTGTACAATTCTTCTGTACAGGTAAACCTTTGGATGGTTATATTCTTTTGTTATGCTCATGTTTTGTCGCTTAAGGCAATGTTGATCAGTTCTTCCAATACGTTAAGATCTACATCGGCCAGTTTGTTGATATAAAGGCAGCCTGCGCCGGTTTTATGCTTGCCTAGTTTTTCGAGAATTTCTGCCTGCGCCTTGATATTGATGGTTAGCGATAAAGAAAGGTTGGCCTTTCGGGGCGAAAATCCGATTTTGAACCAATCTACTTCTCTACCGCTTCTCGAACTTTTATACCTCAAATTTCCAAAGCCAATTAAGGAAGCGCCCCACATTTTAGGTTCTTCTCCACTTGCTTTTTTCATCATTTCCAAGATGACAAAGCTGTCTTTGCGTTTTTGCTCGTCGTCAACGGTGTTGATAAAATCATTCACGCTGGCAACAGTTGGTTTGGTTTTAATTTCTGCTACTTTAGCCATAGGAAGCTCTTTTTAAATTGAATACTTGATCTATATATTCAAGGTAAAAAATATTCTTTACAAAGCTAGGCGTTGAAATGGCATTTTTGAAGTACAAAACAGACATTTAAGCGGGCTGTTCGAGCCATTAAAATTTATTCAGATCAGCTGATTTTCTATTTCTGTCTCATAGAATTTATTGTTCGTCACATTTTGAAGAAATTTGTTTTCTGTGCATGTATCCTTGTATCCAACACAAAAGCTATTATTTAAAATGAAGCTACCACTTACATTCGTATTCCTATTAATTGCGCTTATAGGCTATCAAAAGGATGAAAAAGCCTTAACCAATGACTTGATTAAAGCAGAGACCGATAAAATTTACGATAAGCTGGTCAAAATAAGAAGGGACTTTCATGCCAACCCAGAATTGGCGGGCAATGAAAAACACACCCAAGAATTCATCAGGCAATACCTGTCGAATTTAAGAATAGAGGTTGAATCAGACCTTTATGGACATAGCGTAATAGGCATCCTAAAAGGGAAGAAAGGAGGGAAGAAGATCGCTTGGCGTGCCGATATGGATGCTTTGCCTAATGATTTTCCTGATATGGCCGAGTTCAAGTCCAAAATAAAAGGAGTACAGCATGGTTGTGGCCACGATGTGCATTTGGCAATTGGCTTAGGTATAGCCGAAATCTTAGCCAAGCACAAAGAAACGCTCAATGGAACAGTATATTTTATATTTCAACCCGAAGAAGAAACCTTTGTCGGTGCAAAAAAAATGATTGAGCAGGGTTTGTTTTCCAAAATAACTCCTGATGAAATTTATGGCTTACACGTAACTGCGCTACCAGTTGGGCAAATCATGGTGAAGCCCAATGAAATGTTCGCTTACCAAAAACGGTTAAGGATTAAATTGAAGAATGAGCTTTTTAAAGAAGAAGTTAAAGAGCTGGCCAAGAAAATACGTAATTCGCTGGTTCGGGTACAGACCAATAGTAAGCCTTGGGAAATCCAGCAGATGATAGATCCGCAAACTGGTTTAACAAATTCAGCTACCATTTTTAAAGATTACCTGATTGCTGACGAATTTAATAGCTATACAAAAAATGGCGAACTGTTTCTAGAAACTTATTTATATGAAACCAAGCAGTCGAATCTCCAAAAAATCATCCCTCAAATCGAACAGGTAATCGAGGCAAATCACTACAGGGAAAAACTGATTGCTGTTTCGTTTATACAGGAAAACCCAACAGTGCTTAATGATGAAAAGCTAACCAAAAGCGCCATGAAGACGCTAAGCAAAATATACGGAAATGATTTAATGGTACCAGATTATGGTCAGGTTCCATATTTTAACGACGACTTTGCCTATTACCAACAAAAAGTACCAGGTGTTTATTTCTTTTTGGGTGGCTCTAATCTTAAAAAAGGAATTGTGGCCATGAACCATGCCTCCAATTTTAACGTTGATGAAGAATGTATAAAAATAGGCGTTAGAACTTTTTCGTCCTTAATTTTTGAAAGGCTAAAAGGGAAATAGACTTCTCATTGCGTGAGGGATAGAAACGGTTACCCCACAGAGAGGAACGAGCGAGGAGTAAGAGTGGATAGCCCGACACCTGAAGTGCACAAACTTGCATTTTGTACGGAAATTAAAAGGGCAGGTGGCACGCCCATATATCTTAGGCCAATCTTTCAATATTTACACCAAAAACTTATAGTAATCTGATTGAAATTCTCCATTTAAGGCATTTATATAATATGCTTTAAAAGCTGAAAAAGAATTGGCTATCAATGTAGTTTCTTCGTACTCCGGTTCGCAACCGTAATAGATTTTACCTGCATTCTCTTTACCAATTCCAATGGCAACATATTGGTAACCTGTTTTTACAGACATTAAGAAGGGGAGGTGCGATTGCCAAAATTTCTTTATAGCTGCAATGCTATCAATTTCTGCATCGTTCAAACTTTGCAACTCAAACTCATTCCATGGGAACGCAGAATCTGTTTCATTGTGATAGTCCTTGTAAGATAGAAACCAGATATTATCTTCTTTATTTGCACAAGTCTCAAAGCAATTTATGAAATCTCTAAATGCTTCAGGTGCATTTTTTGACCTTTCATTTATCAAATTATTACGATTTCCCGTACCATTATTTATTTGAATATTCCAGCCTTGCCGACTTAATGATTCAATAAAGGCTGAGTTTTCCATTGGAGTAGCAGTTATCGTTTCTTTTATTTCCTTAAAATTTTCTCCATGGCTTTGCCTTTGGCCAGTTCATCGATCAGTTTATCCAGGTAGCGAACCTGCTGCATAAATTTATCTTCAATATCTTCTACACGATAGCCACAGATCATTCCGGTAATTTTAGATGCATTGGGATGAATTTGTGGAGCTTGTGCAAAGAATGTTTCAAAGTTGGTTTTGTTATCAAGTGTTTTTTGAAGGTCGTTGGCATTGTAACTGGTAAGCCAAAAAATAATCTCGTCGACTTCGGCTTTGGTGCGACCTTTTTTCTCTGCCTTTGTAAGGTAATGCGGATACACGCCGGCAAAAGACATCTTGCGAACTCTTTCGTTATTTTTATCGTTCATATTTGAGAATTTTAATAAAGTTACTATATGTTTGGTTAGCTGTCAATCCTAACGTTAGGTCAAAGATAAACATTTCATTTTAATTGTCCTATAATTTACATTATGTTAACTAATATTAACAAAAACATATACTTCTCCTATTTTGACAATAATGATCATCTTAAAATTCGTTAAGTTTTCTCTTGAGTTCCTGTACCTTATCCAACCTGTCTTTCCTGGTATAGATTTCGATCAGCAATTGAATGGTATTCCTGTCGTTCGGATTGATCTCGTGTGCACGCAATAAAGTAAACTCGGCACGATTGATATAGGAATTGAATTTAGGTTTGCTTTTTTCCTTCAGGCCGGCATTTGCATTATTGATGTAAACCAGCGCCAATTGATACAACGCATCAAAATAATTCTGGTCAACTTCTAAGGCTTTTTTATACGCCGCTTCTGCATTGCTATTATTGTTTAGCTGAGATTGTTGCAGGTATCCATATAAAAACAGCAACAATTTGCTTCTTTTTTCTGTAGCAATAGATCCTTCGATTATTTTGGCTGCCTGTGCATATCTTTCATTGTCAAGCAACAAATTGATGTAATCGTTGGTTAAAAACGGATGGTACGGATTGAGTTTTAGGCCATCTTCCAAAATTTTGATAGCCGTCTCGCTTTCAAATTTGGAAGCATAAATATTGGCCATTTGCTGAAAAACGATCGGATTTCTTACGCCATTTTCTTTAGCTCTCTTGAAATAAACCAATGCATCATCGTAAGATTGGATATTCTGTGCGCACAATGCCACATTAATGGCTATGGCAGTATCTGTAGGCAAATAATCGCTTACCTGTTTCAACAGGTTAAAAGCCGTGATAAAGTCGTTCTGCTGATAAGCTTTGGCACCTTCTGTCTGTTTTTTGATGTTGATGTTATAGCCAGAAGCCTTAATCAGGCCCGAATTGTCTTGAAACTTATCCAGGCTTTGTGCTTTTTCCAAAGCTTCGGTAGCCATGTCGTAATATTTGTCGGCATTGGCTTCGTTATCGTCTATCAAAGCCACATATGAGCATAAATAAGCTTTAATCGCCCATGTTTCTGGCCAATTCTTTGTCTTTTTATCGTTCTGAGCCGCTTCTACCGCCTTAATCCCCTCTCCTATAATGGCCAGTTGCTTTTTAGGCTCTTCTTTGCCGGCAATGCTGGCCTGCAGTTTACCCACGCTATTCTGCGCCAATTGGATCTGCGATTTTTGGGCAAAGCCTTGATAGGAGGCTAAAAGGACGAAAAAAAGGGCAAATACAAATCTATAATTCATGCTTCTCGGTAGTATGGACAAACAAAAATAACAAAAAAGAGGGATAATTTTGTTATCCCTCTTTCTTAATGCGTATTAGGCTATCCTAGTTTTTTGCAGGAATAGCATCTAATCTTTTCTTAATCTGGTCGTAATTGGCTGTATCATTCTTGAAAGCATAAATCGTTTTCAATGATTCTAGCGCAGGTACGTAATTAGGATTGATTTCTGCCGCTTTTTTATAGAACGGAAGCGACTGATCGATCAAGGCTACTACTTTTGCCGTTAAGGCATCGTATTCCTTGGTCTTTTTGGCATCCAGCTTATTTCTGGTTTCCTGTACGGCCAAGGCTTGTTTATAATAGGTATCGCCCATTAGATATTGGTAAACTTCTTTTTTAGGATCTTTGGCAATCAGTTTGGTCAATGATTCTTGAGATTTAGCGATATCGCCTTTGGCAATGTACAAATCAGTTTCGGCGCCAATAAAATTGCCATCATCTGGAAATTTAGCCAAAGCTTCTTTAATAGTAGCCAAAGCAGCGGTGGTATCTTTTAATTTGTCAGTCTGCAAATTGATGATCTGTGCATATAGGTCCTTAGATTCTGGTACGTTGAAACTGATTACTTTTTTAAAGCTTTCAATCGCCTCTGGATAATTGCCCACTAAGTTAGCGGTAACACCCACGTTGATATACATCGAGGTATCTTTTGGATTGGCCGCCAACAATTCTTTGAAAAGCGTTAAGGCAGCAGCATAATCTTTAGCATTGTAAGCCCTAACACCTCTTCCTCTTTTGGCATTAACCAAGTTGAGCTGTGCAGTAGCGATGTTGTCTTTTTCGCTGTTTTTGGCATCAAGCGTTTTGGCTTTTTCAATAGCTTCTTCTGCTATCTTTTGCTTAGCCAAGGCGTTATTTGCATCTACAGTATCAATTCTTGATATTTCTGAAGAAAGCAAAGCCCTGTATGACCAAGCCTCAGGCATTACTTTAGATTTTTCATTTGCAATGGCTAAATCTGTATGTGCCAAGCCTTTGTTAAGTGCTTCTATAGATTTGGCATAACCTTGAGAATTTAATACAGTAACGTATAGGTTCCAAGATTTTTGCGACTCGTTCACTTCACTCTTTTGCGCATTTGCAAGTGCAGCCACACCTACAAGCAATGTACTTAAAAGCAATTTTTTCATTGTTCTTCTATTTTTTTCGAAATTATATTAATTATCTTCTGTTTGACCTTCGGCAGCAGGATTGTTATCATTCTCCGGCTTTTCAGCTGTACCTTCTGCAGAATCTGTCAAGTTTTCTCCGTTTTCTCCAGTCTCTTCTTCCTCGTCTTCGTGTTGGATTTTGGCTACCGAAGCAATTTCGTCATTACCTTTCAAAGTAATCAAACGAACACCTTGCGTGGCTCTACCCATTACCCTCAACTCGCTCACTACAATCCTGATTACGATACCAGATTTGTTGATGATCATCAAATCATCCGCATCGGTTACGTTTTTAATGGCTACCAATTTACCAGTTTTATCGGTAACGTTAATGGTTTTAACACCTTTACCGCCCCTATTGGTTACACGATAATCATCAATATCAGTACGTTTTCCGTAGCCTTTTTCCGATACCACTAAAACTGTAGCTTCTTTGCTGTCTACAGCAATCATGCCAACTACTTCATCTTGATCATGTGCCAAGGTTACTCCCCTTACGCCGGTAGCTGTTCTACCCATCGGCCTAACCGTACTTTCGTTAAAGCGGATCGCCCTGCCCGAACGCAATGCCATTACAATTTCGCTGGTTCCAGTGGTCAAGCTCGCTTCTAGCAACTGATCGCCCTCGTTAATGTTAATGGCGTTGATACCATTAACCCTTGGACGTGAATAAGCTTCTAGAGAAGTTTTCTTGATGGTACCTTTTTTGGTACACATAATGATAAAGTTGTTCTCTAAATATTCCTGGTCTTTCAGGTTAACTACCTTAATATAGGCTTTAACTTTTTCTTCTTTCGGAATGTTGATGATGTTCTGCAATGCCCTGCCTTTGCTGGTTCTGCTTCCTTCTGGAATTTCGTATACCCTTAGCCAGAAACAACGTCCAGCTTCGGTAAAGAACAACATATAGTTATGGTTAGAAGCGATCAACAAGTGCTCGATAAAGTCTTCGTTTCTCGAGTCGCTGCCTTTTGATCCCTTGCCACCCCTGCTTTGGGTACGGTATTCTGTAGCAGGCGTACGTTTGATGTAACCTTCGTGAGAGATGGTAATTACCACTTCTTCATCTTCGATGAAGTCTTCCATGCTCATATCTTCGGCAGAGTGAACGATACTGGTACGGCGTTCGTCGCCATATTTATCCAACATTTCGCCCAACTCGTCTTTGATGATCTGCATACGCAAGGACTCGTCAGCCAAGATAGATTTCAAATATTCGATGGTTTTCATCAATTCGGCATATTCTTCTTTGATCTTGTCGCGCTCCAGTCCGGTTAACCTACGCAAGGTCATGTCTAGGATGGCACGTGCCTGGATATCGCTCAGGCCAAATTTCTCCATCAAGCCTGTTCTGGCTTCTTCTGGCGTACTCGAAGCACGGATCAGCTTGATTACTTCATCGATATGATCAAGGGCAATCAGCAAGCCTTCTAAAATGTGTGCACGTTTTTCGGCCTCTGCCAACTCAAACTTCGTTCTACGCACAATCACATCATGGCGGTGGTCTACGAAGTGACGGATGAGGTCTTTAAGGTTTAGCATTTGCGGACGACCGTTTACCAATGCAATGTTATTTACACTGAAGGAGGTCTGCAAAGACGTTTGCTTAAACAAGTTATTCAACACGATACTCGCATTGGCATCGCGCTTGATTTCGTAAACTATACGGATACCGTCTTTGTTCGATTCGTCTTTGATGTTAGAGATGCCCTCGATTTTCTTCTCGCCAATCAGCTCGGCGGTACGCTCAATCATTTGGGCCTTGTTTACCTGGTAAGGGATTTCGGTAACAATGATGCTTTCGCGGTCTTTATTGCTTTCGATTTCGGCCTTGGCACGCATTACAATACGACCTCTACCCGTTTCAAAAGCTTCTTGAACTCCTGCATAGCCATAAATAATGGCGCCTGTAGGGAAATCTGGGCCTTTGATGTGCTTCATGAGCTCGGCAATGGTAATCTCATTGTTTTCAATGTAGGCTACCGTTGCATTGATGGCTTCTGAAAGGTTGTGTGGCGCCATATTGGTAGCCATACCAACGGCAATACCAGATGAACCATTAATTAACAGGTTAGGTACTTTTGACGGAAGAACCGTTGGCTCTTCTTCGGTATCGTCAAAGTTTAGCTGAAAATCAACTGTATCCTTATTGATATCTGCAACCATTTCTTCGGCAAGCCTACTAAATCTTGCCTCCGTGTAACGCATGGCTGCCGGCGAATCGCCGTCAATTGAACCGTAGTTACCTTGTCCGTCTACCATGAGGTAACGCAAGCTCCACTCTTGGGCCATACGCACCATGGTCATATAAACCGATGAATCGCCATGTGGGTGATACTTACCCAATACCTCTCCTACAATACGTGCAGATTTTTTATAAGGTTTTCCGGCACCCAAACCCAGACCTAACATCCCATATAAAACACGACGATGTACGGGCTTTAAGCCGTCGCGCACATCAGGCAAGGCCCTACTTACGATAACGGACATCGAATAGTCGATGTAGGCAGATCTCATCTGCTCATCTATGTTAATTGAGACTATCTTGTCGTTCTCTTGATTTTCTAAATCTTCTGCCATAAATAATAATGTTCGTTAAAAACGAAATTTAAATTAGGTATTGTTATAACCTTGCGAATTTAACAAAATAAGCACCAACCTGCGCATTGATGTGGAAAAGTTTTGCACATGGGGAAAATGACCTGAATAGGCAATTTTGGTAAATTGGCGCTTAAAAACCCAAGCTAAAATATCCGTTGTTAACAGCTAGGCAAAACCTTGAAACATAAAGCTGCTGCGATCGTTGTTGTTCTTTGCCAATGGGATTACTGCCTATTTTGTATATGGCTTATGAAGATGTGTTTTTGAAGGCAAATGTAGTGCTATTCTAGAAAGCCAAGTATTTATAATGGTATAGCTTCCATCTTCCCTTTTACCTCTTCCCTATCTTTATTCTAAGTCTGCAGCACCGGATTATCTACAATCGGCAACTTGGCAAACTGCATCACTTCGATACTGGGAACGCCAAAATCCATCAGTACCCTGCCCAAAATAAGGTAGCATCCTTTGCCTCTAAACGGATAAACCGGCGTACGGTTAGTGAAATGTGCCGTGTCAAAAAATTCGCCCTCGCTGTCTATAAATGTACCAAACCACATTTTTGAATTTTGCGAGGTATGCACCGTTTTTTCGCAGACGTAGTTGCCCAGCATTTTTACGATTTTGCCTTCATGCTGGTCCAGGTCCTTGGCCAGTACATCGCCACGGTAAGCGGTTTTGAGCAAATCGAACATGCTGATGCTGAGCGGAAAGCCCAACAGCTCCAATTCTTGGTAGGCATCTTCAATTAGATGGGTATCTAATGCAGGCAAGGTATAAGACTTAACGGGCATATGGAACAGTTCCCTGCCTGGACTAGGCCTTGTCGAATTGCCCAAGTGGTTGTGCACCTCCCAAAGCAGTTCTTTTTTGCTTTTTCCAGTAAAGCGCAAAGCCCCTATCCGAATCAAGATAAGCGACTGTTCTAAAGAAAGATACGTACGCTTAATTAAATCTTCCAAATCGATATAATTGCCGTTGGCCTTACGTTCTGCAGGAATGAGTTCCATCAACCTTCCCTCCAGTCCCTGTACGCCAATAAAGCCTAAATAAGCCTGATCCTGTTCAATGTTTACTTCGGCATCGCTATGGTTTACACACGGCAGGTGAACTGTCGCTCCGGTCTGCTGCAAGGCATGCACATACACCCAGCGTTGGTAAAATCCGCCATAGTTGTTCAGCACGGCCACCATAAACTCCATGGGATAATAGGTTTTCAAAAACAGGCTTTGGTAGCTTTCTACAGCAAAACTGGCCGAATGCGCCTTAGAAAAGCTAAATCCGGCAAAGCTAGAAATCTGCCGCCATACTTCTACGGTAGTGGCCTCTTCCCTGCCCAAAGCCTTGGCATTGTTAAAAAAACGCTGGGCCAACTTATCAAATTCTACCTTGGCCCGGTATTTACCGCTCATGCCTCGCCGCAAAATATCCGCATCGGCCATATCCAAGCCCGCATAGCAGCAACAAACCTTAATTACGTCTTCCTGGTACACCATGATGCCAAAAGTTTCGCCTAACTGCTCTTCCATTACCGGATGGAGATATTTAACTTGTTCTGGGTGATGGTGGCTGTGGATGTACATTTTCATCATGCCCGAACTGGCCACTCCCGGCCTGATGATCGAACTGGCTGCTACCAGCGTCTGGTAGTTGTCGCAAGCCAATTTTTTGAGCAGTTGGCGCATGGCCGGCGATTCTACATAAAAACAGCCGATCGGCGTACCCGCCCTGAGCTGCGCATTCAGGTTGGGATCTTCCCTAAACGACTTAAAATCATGTATATCGATCTTTTGCTGCTTGTTTTTGGCAATGAGCCTCACTGCTTCACGGATATGCCCAATGCCCCGCTGGCTCAAAATATCATATTTATCCAACCCTATTTCTTCTGCTTCGTACATATCCCATTGCACGGTAGGCATGCCTTTGGGGGGCAAATCCAAAGCCGTATAATAGGTCAAGGGTTCTTCGCTGATCAAAATACCGCCGGCATGTATAGAACGCTGGTTGGGCATGCCATTCATGAAAGCGCTAATGGCCATTATTTTTTTAAATGCCGGATTGTGCCGATTGGCTATTTCCTTGGTAGGATCTGTAAAATCGTCTATTTCGCTTTTGGGTAGCCCCATTACCTTGCCCACTTCCCTGATAACTGCCCTGGTTTTAAAACTGCTCATGGTACCCAGCAAAGCAGTATGGTTACGGCCATATTTTTCGAAAAGGTAGTTTTGGATGTCTTCGCGTTCGTCCCAACTAAAATCGATATCGAAATCTGGCGGAGAACTTCGCTTGTAATTCAGAAAGCGCTCAAAGTACAGTCCCAAGGCAATGGGATCGACATCGGTAATCTTTAGGCAATAAGCCACAATGCTGTTGGCGCCAGAACCGCGCCCTACATGGTAATAGCCCTTTCTCATGCCATAGCAAACTACATCCCAGGTAATGAGAAAATAGGCACAGAAATTCAGGTCGGCAATTACTTTTAACTCTGATTTGATCCGTGTCAAGGCTTCTTCATGATCAACTCCATAACGGTATTCAAGGCCTTTCATGGCCAGTTGGGTCAACAGTTCAAGGTCTTCTTCGGCACTGCTGGTGAAATATTTTTTGTTCTTTTTGCCAAAGGTGTATTCATCGGTACTGCAGCTATCCAACAGCTTTTGGGTATTGGCAATTATGAAATCATAACACTCAAATTTGGCACGGAGCTCTTCTTCGTCCACAAAAACCTCGTCGGACATACAGGTATCGTTTTCTGTGAGCTTGCCCAATACCGTATTCAGTCCGATTGCCCTTAAGTATTGGTGCAGGCGATATTCTATTTTATCTTTTACGGTAACCGGATGAAAAACCACCAGCTTATCTTTTAAAGCGCCCAAGGGCTTGCCCACAATGCTGTTCAATTCGTTGGCACGGATACCCAAAAATTCGTTTTCGGCCAGTTTTGTACGCTTGCCATAGGGAAAAATAAGGTATGCGTTTTCGAATTTTGGAGGTTGGAAGGGCAATGGAATTTCGTTGAGGTTATGAAAGGTCAGGAAGTCATTCAGTTCTTTCATGCCCTCCCGGTTGCGGGCAATGCCGATGTAAAGCAATTGTTCATCCCGCCTAAACTCGATGCCTACGATGGGTTTAATGGCATAGGCCGACTTTTCTAAGTTCCCATCGTCGCCTAGCTGGTCTTGCCCTTCTTTTCTGCAAAGCCTGATCAGTTCCATACAGCCTGTAGAATTATTGATGTCGGTAAGTGCCAGCTGATGAATTCCCTTGGCTCTGGCTGTTGCAATCAGGTCTTTGATCTCCATGGTACCGTAGCGGAGACTGTACTGCGAATGGACATTGATAAACATTATTTGCCTATTTTATCTGGAAATACCGTAGCCAAACGAACGGCATCCGTACCATACAGGTTGCGGATTTTATCCATTCGCTGGTATAAATTGTATATTTTTTCTGATGGACCATACAGCGAAATCTGTTCGTGGCCGCCTACCAAATGTGATAATTTGACCCCAACCAATCGCAACAACATCCGTTTTTGGTAAACCTTGTCAAACAATTCCTTGGCTTTGGCTATCAATACCGAATCGATCGAAGTATAGGGAATTTTGGCTTGTTGGGTAACCGTTTCAAAATTGGCATAGCGGATGGTTACCGTAACGCAGGCCGTTAGTTTCTTTTGCTGGCGCAGCTCAAAGGCCAGTTTGGTAATCATATCCGTTAACAGTATTTTCATGCCGGCTACATCCATGCTATCGCTATCGAAAGTACTCTGCTTACCAATGGATTTTTGCTCGCGGTAAGGCACTACGGGCGAATTATCGATTCCATTTGCCTTTTGCCATAGACTAAGGCCGTTTTGGCCCAAGATCTTAAACATCAAATCTGGTGGGATTTGGGTAAGGGTATGGATTTTTCGAACCCCCATTTCGCTCAGCTTGATAAAAGTAGAATCGCCCAGACCAGGAATTTTCTTAATGGAAAGCGGATTGAGAAAGTGCTGTACTTCGGGTTTGGCCACCTCCATTTCGCCATTGGGCTTGCACTCGTTGGTAACGATTTTAGAAACTGTTTTATTGATGGAAAGTCCAAAAGAAATGGGCAGACCGATTTGCTTGAGCACAGCCTTGCGCAGTTCTTGGGCAAACTTCATGCAACCGAAAAAACGGTCCATACCCGTCATATCGATATAATGCTCATCAATACTGGCTTTTTCTAAGATCGGTACTTTTTCTTGAAGCAGTTCTGTAATCTGGTGCGAGTAATCGCTATAATCGTCCATGCTGCCCTTTACAAAAATGGCATGCGGGCAAAGCTGACGCGCCATACGCATGGGCATGGCCGAGTGTACGCCGAATTTTCGGGCTTCGTAGCTACAGGACGATACCACTCCCCTGTCTGAAAGCCCGCCAATGATTACGGCCTGGCCTTTAAGCCTACTGTCTTTTTTAATCTCTACCGAGACAAAAAAGGCATCTTGGTCCATATGGATGATATGTTTATCGGCGAACTGCATAAATCAAGACAAATATAATACTAATATAATTAGTATTATTAATCTTAATTTAATTTTTGCTAAATTATTTAGTTAATCTAATTTGATCTCTTTCCTCCCCCTGCCCCCCTCCAAAGGGGGACAAATTAGCTCTAAGTAGGAGATGCTTGAAATGGATATCTAGCCGTCTTTTTTGTAGAAAAGAACAGCAGCATTCCATTTGATTGTCAGTCCCGCTTTCTCTTCAAGCTGCGATGCAGGCTTTTCGTTCAATCAGGTTTAGGAAACAAAGGTCTTTACTACTATTTCTTGTACAAGCCCAGGTTATTGATATGCTTGTCTTCCTCCCCCTGCCCCCTCCAAAGGGGGACAAATTAGCTCTAAGTAGACACGCCAAAAAGATCTACATATTTTTGTACAGCCCCTAGTGAATAGCCCGAATTGAAGCGACATCCTTTTTGACCTAAGGCAAAAAGATACAGCGGAAAGTCGGAAGGCCCTTTAAGCTGCCCAGTGACACTGCGCTCCAATAAAACGTGTAATTTTCTCTATGCAGGAAAATGAATAATAGGTCATGGCCGTCTTCCTCCTCCTGCCCCCTCCAAGGGGCACAGAGTTATCGCTAGCTACACCCAGTCGATGCCTTTTTTAAGCAGGTTTTTGGTCTGTTCTTCTTCGCTGCCTGCCAAAACCTGTGGATTATAGCTCCATTTGGCCGTAGGCGGCAGGCTCATCAGGATGCTTTCGATACGGCCATTGGTTTCGAGGCCGAACTTGGTACCTGCATCATAAACGAGGTTAAATTCTGCATAACGGCTTCTGCGCAGGTATTGCCACTCTTTTTGCTGTTCTGTGTATTCTTTATCGCGGTTACGATCAATCAGTTCGCTGTATACGGGGATAAAAGTATTGCCCACGGCCAAAGAAAAATCAAGCAATTGCTTAAAGTCCAACTGGGTATTTTCCGGTTTTAATCGATCATAAAAAATACCGCCCACACCCCGGGTCTCTTCGCGGTGTTTGATGAAAAAATAATCGTCGGCCTGTGCCTTAAATTTTGGATAGAAATCGGTATCGAACTCATCGCAGGTCTGTTTGAGACGGTGATGGAAAAAACGTGCGTCGGTTGGGATAATGTAATGCGGGGTAAGATCGATGCCCCCACCAAACCAACGGGTCTGTTCATCCATCTCAAAATACCTGATGTTCATGTGTATGATAGGCACGAAAGGATTTTCGGGATGCATAACGATAGAAACACCAGTGGCAAAGAAATCGTCATTCTCTACTTTAAAAGCCTTTTTTACGGCTTCCGGCAATTTTCCATGTACGGCAGAGAAGTTTACGCCACCCTTTTCTATCACGTTGCCGCCCTGCATTACGCGGGTTCTGCCACCGCCTCCGCCCTCACGCTCCCAAAGCTCTTCTTCGAACTTTGCCTTTCCATCGACCTGAACCAAACCCTCACAAATACTGTCTTGAATTTGCTGATATGTTGCTGCTACTTCGTCCCTGAACATCCTAATTAATTTATCCATCAAAGTTAAGGCTAATTCGAGCTAATCGGCTACAAATGTACAGATAGTACATTTTTTTGACAGATGCATTTTCTTGTTCCATTATGGTTATCTTGGATTAAGTTTAACCCTCAAACAAAAAACAGATGAAAAAATCAAATTTACTAAGCAAAGCCCAAATGAGAAAAGTAAGGGGTGGCGATGATCCGGATTCGATGTGCGTACCTACAGTGCACTGCATTAATCTCATTACCAACGCACCAGAAAAAGTTGAAGTGGGTGATTGTCTGGCCCAAGATCCAATGGTTGTTTGCTACAGTAATGGCTATGGCTTCTACTCAGACGGCTGTACTTCTTGTTAAAATCACTACCCAAAAGAAAAACGCTAGCCTTACCAACTAGCGTTTTTTATTTAAAAGGCCACAAGATTACAGATTTCTTAGAAATGGCGCTTGCCGCTTAAAATCTGTGGCTATAAAATCTAAGCTCATCTCTAAACTTCTACATAGTCTAAATCCTTGTGGAAAGTTTCTTTGAGCTGGCTCAACGCGATCAATGCAATCACCAGACAAACCGCACCCACAATCAAGGCACTTTCTAAAATACCCAGGTGGGTTTTCAAAAACAAGAACGACGAGGTAACCAATACCACCGAACCCCTTACAAAATTGGGCACCGTAGTAGTAACGGTAGCTCTTAGGTTGGTACCGAACTGCTCTGAGGCAATGGTTACAAAAGTGGCCCAATAGCCAGAGGCAAAGCCCAAAAAAAGGCTGAGCCAAATAAATGTTTTTGGACTAAGGCCTTCGGCTTTTAAGTAAATCGCGACAGCAATTGCTGTTAAGGCGAGAAAAATAAACATTACTTTTTTCCTCGATTTAAGCATTTGGCATAAGAAACCCGCAACAATATCGCCCACGGCTATACCTATATAACAATACATTACGCCTTCGCCTGCATTTAAAACTCCGCTTGCATTGAGGGCCTTGCCAAACTCTGGCGAGAAAGTAATGAGCACGCCCACCACAAACCATAAAGGCAAGCCAATTAATATGCAACAGAGGTATTTTTTAAATCGTCCGGCATTATTAAATAGCATCCACATGTTGCCACGCTGTACATTGGAGTCTTTCGTTTCTTTGAACATGCCGGATTCTGCCAAGCCTACACGTAACAGCAACAGGGCCAAACCCATGCCGCCACCAATATAATAGCTGTGTTGCCAGGTAAACATATCACTGATCAGCTTGGCGGCTACCGCACCAAACAAACCTACTCCAGCAACAATCATCGTTCCGTAACCCCTATTCTTCTTGCTCATGCTTTCGGTAACCAGGGTAATACCTGCCCCCAACTCGCCAGCAAGCCCCACGCCTGCTATAAAACGGATAATGGTATAAGCCGTAACCGAAGTCACCATTCCATTGGCGATATTGGCCAAAGAGTAAAGGATGATTGAACCAAACAATACGCTTAAACGGCCCTTTTTATCGCCCAAAATACCCCATAAGATGCCGCCGAGCAACATACCAAACATCTGTGCATTGATAATCGTAGTACCTACATCCAGCATGTCTGCACTGGCTACACCCAAACTGGTTAGGCTTTTTACCCTTACTACCGAAAAGAGGATCAGGTCATAAATATCTACAAAGTAGCCCAGTGCGGCTACGACGATCAGCAATACTAAATTCTTGTTTTTGGCAACTTCGTTCATATGGTTTAGTTTGAGCCGATTAAACTACAAAAAAAACCAATAAAACGCTATAAGACTTGCGAAGTTTAACTTTTAATTATCCTTGTTTTCAATGGTAAACTTGAAGGCTACGCTGTTTGAAAACTTCGCAAGTCTTTTATAGCTTGTTATTTTTCGAGAACAAGGAAATCAACTTCCCGATTTGTTTTTTCCAAAGCTAAACCCATGTCCTTTAAAATATTGTTGAGCGTTTCTGGTTTTTCTGGCTGAAAAGAGAACTTGATGTCCAGCTTTTCGGTATTGCCTGTTTCGTCTATAACCAACGATTTGTAAACGCCATAGCTCTCCAAATAATCTGCAAAATCTGTCATGGTGATACTTTGCTGGTCTATTTTGCCATGCATAGAGAAATAGGTTCTTTTGCCCGAAGTGTTTCTGCCAATGCCTGCAAACTTCTTCTCATCTACAATTTTGAGCACGTACACTTCTTTGTTTTGCTTCACGATATTAGCCTTTAAACCAAACCTTTTGGCCAATTCAGTTTTTAATGCAGGCAAAAGTTCCTCTTTGGTTGATGTAATGATATCTAAACAGTACCGATCTTCTTCTTTTGCGCCTGTTTTATCTATGGTTCTGCCATAATTAAAATCGCCAAAAGCCATTCTGTACAAATTACCAAGACCTACATTAATAAAAGTCAGCCTTCTGCCTGCAAATGCAGGATGATCGGCAAAAGTCATCATCATGCCTGGTCCGCCTTTAATTTCAGGCTGGATCACTATCCTGGTTTTTACGCTATCATCAGCAAAAAAGTAGGTTTTGATATAATCGGCAGTCAAGTTGTCTTTTTTCTCTGGCAAATGTACCTGCTGATTGGCCAATAAGCTATCAATCACTTTCCCGGTAATGCTTTCGGGATTGGTGGCTGCAATCAGTTTGCCATCAGGCGAAATGAGTACGCTATGAGGAATGAGGCGATGCGGAAACAACTCGCTTAATTTTCCGGCCGTATCAATGGCATACCACAATTTAGAAGGCCTTGCTTTCATAAACTGCTTGGTACGTGTTGCTGTTTCCTGCGTTACGTTAATTATCTGCAATTTGTCTTTGTATTGCGCCTGCAACTGTTGCAAATGTGGCATCGTTTCTATGCAGGCGCCACACCAGGTGGCCCAAAACTCTATCCACACCAATTTGCCTTTCAATTGTTGCAGATTGGCAGTTTTAATGGGCGCGTTTAAAATGGTTTCCAATTTAAAATTGGGTACCTGTTCCTGATTTTTAATTTGGCCATAGGCGCTATTGATCAACAGCAACACTATTAAAATTATCTTTTTCATCATTTTACCTGGTTATTTGTATAAGCTGAGCATATCTATTTTTCGTTCTCCTTTTTCAAGTTTCAGGCCCAGTTCGGCCAAAGCTTTGGTCAATGTTGCTGGATTTTCTGGCTGATAAACCAATTGGATATTGAACTTGGCATCAACACCTGTTTCATCGACCACTGGTAGCGCTACCACTCCAAAATCTTCCAGGTAACCCGCAATGTCGGCGAAGACCACTCCTTCTCCAGAAAATGTGCCCGATCCACCACCGTAAGCTCCTTTTTTGGTCATTGGGTTCTTTTGAATTTGGTTCACCCTGTTTTGGTCTTCAATTTTGAGGATATACACCGGCTTTTGTACCTTCTCTAGCTTTGCCTGCAGTTCAAAGCGTTTCAATAATTCATTTTTGAGGGTCGGAAGCAGTTCTTCAGGCGTTTTTGTAATGAGATCCAAACAGAATACTTCATCGTTTTGCTGTATATCCTTTCTTGTTTCGGCCATTACCCTACCATAAGCCAAACCGCCATAGGCAATGCGGTACATGCTTTCCAATGGCAGATTAATCATAGTGAGCCTTCGTCCTGCAAATGCCGAATCACCATTAAACCGGCGTTGCATGCTCGGGCCGCCTTTGATTTGTGGCTGGATGAGCAATCGAGATTGTACGGTATCGCTCGCGTAAAAATATTCCTTTACAAAATCCTTGGTCATGTTATCCGACTTCTCTTTGAGGCTTACGGTTTCTTTTCTAAGTAATTTTTCGATAAGGGCCTCCGTTACCTCATCAGCGCTGGTATTGGCAATCAGCTTGCCAGCTGCATCTATTAAAACTACGTGTGGAATGGTCCGGTGCGGAAATAAAGCGTTCAACGTTTCGCCGGTATCAATGGCAAACCATAAGTTAGAGGGCCTAACCTTTAAGAAAAGATTGATTCTTTTTGCTGTTTCGCTGCTTACCGATACCACTTGTAGCTTGCCCTTAAACTTTTTTTGAAGCGCTTGTAAATGTGGCATGGCCGCTACGCAGGGCGAACACCAGGTTGCCCAAAAATCAATCAGTACTATCTTTCCTTTCAGTTGGCTCAGCTTAACGCTTTTTAATGGGGCATTTAAGAGCGGACCAAATTCGATTGCCGGTACCTGTTCGCCATTTTTGACTTGCGCAAAGGCATAATTGCAGAATAGCAGTGCAGTTAAAATTATCTTCTTCATTGTTTATGGATTTATCTTTCACAAACATGAGGCTAAAAAACACAGAGGCAGGTTAAGCGCAGTTAAGTAAAGTTAATTAGTGTTAACTGAAGGCCGATTTAATAAAATGAGTATTATGTTTGTAGCATGCAGAAAAAAATAGTTTGGGCTTTGGTTTTAATGAGCTGCTGTGTGTTGGGAATTACCAGCCTGCAGTTCTATTGGAACTATCAGAACTATCAAACAACCGTGCATAATTTTAAAAGAGATGCCAACAGTGCATTAGAAATAGCCATCAAAAAGGAAATAGTATTTAGGCAAGACCAAATTGTTTTGAAGATGAAGAAGTGGCTGGCAGATACTTCTTTTGTCCGCATTGAATGCAACACCAACAATAGAGATAGCAATACCGTTTTTACTGTTCAAGATGTACATCCACGTTTTTTGGAAGATACCTCCAGAAAAGCAAAGTTTTTCCATATCGGTATAACCATGTTTAAGGAAAAGCTCAAAAAAATAACGCCAAAAGCCAAAACCCTATTTATCAATCACTTTGCCGAAAACCAGTTTAGGGATGACCTGAAAGACGGCGTTATTTATTTCTACACCCAAGGTCTGGGCGATAGCACAACCAAAGAATTTGAAAGAAACAAACTGGACGTTAATCATTTAGCTGCCCTGTACCAAAAGGAACTTCGCAAAAAAGAAATCTTTTCGCCTTTTACGCTCAACCCAAAATATGCAACCAAAGGCTATTTTCTGACACAAAAAAATAATGCGTCGTTAAGAGGGCCTCATCAAAAAGAAATAGTTTGGGCGAGTTTAGAAAATCCGAATACTTACTACCTCAGGGAAATGAAATGGCTGATCATCAGTTCTCTTCTGTTGATTGGCATTACCATTTTCTGCTTCTACTATACCATTAAAACGCTATTTAACCAAAGCAAGCTGGTAGCCATGAAAAATCAGTTCATCAGCAACATGACGCACGAAATACATACACCGCTTTCGTCTATACAGATTACCGCAGAAGCCATGCAGCAGTTTGACCAAGACCCGGCAACACGAAACAAATACCTTGATATTATCCTTTACCAAACCAAGAAACTTACCCGTTTAACCAAAGAGATATTGGGCAGTGCCAAATTGGAGCAAATTGCCTTCCCAACAGACGAAACAATCAAACTAAGGGAGCTGCTGACTGAGGTGATCGATTCGACAGCTTTACCTACAAACGCCCACATCCTATTGGAGACTAGTGCGGAATTGGCAATTAAGGGCAATCAGTTGCATTTGTTCAGGGCATTGAGCAACGTAGTTGAAAACGCCATCAAGTATAATACTTCCTCAAACCCTTTAATTACAATTAGTTATCTTATTAAGGATAAATGTATTAATATTTTCATTGGAGATAACGGCCCTGGTATTGCCGAGGAATTTAAGGCCAAAATATTCGGTCAATTTTTTCGCATTCCAACAGGTAATGTACATGATATTAAAGGCTACGGATTGGGCTTAAGCTATGTACAGAAGGTAATTGCACAACACAAGGGCAACATTAAGGTACTGGATAACCAACCCCATGGCAGTATCTTTGTCATTCAACTCCCTAGCTAATGGCAAACAAAAGACTATTGTTGGTAGAAGACGAACCTTTCTTGGCCAAGGTAATTACTGATAGCCTCGAACAGAAGGGTTATGTGGTGAGCCATGCAGCAGACGGAAAAAAAGGCTATAGTCTCTTTCAGAATGGCATATTCGACTTGTTGATCTTAGATGTGATGTTGCCCCATACCGATGGCTTTACCTTGGCCAAGCAAATAAGGCAAAGCAATGAATTGGTGCCAATCTTGTTTTTAACCGCCAAGACCGCTACTGCCGATGTGATAGAAGGCTACCAAAGCGGCGGCAACGATTACCTGAAAAAGCCTTTTAGTTTGGAAGAACTCTTTCTGCGCATAGACGAATTGCTGAAAAGAACATCAAGGGCAGATAAAGCCATTGCCGAATCGATTGTAATCGGCGATTATGTGTTCAACCATCCCAAACAGGAGCTTTCTTTTAAAGGCAACACTGTACAGCTTTCGCATCGGGAGGCCGAATTGCTTTGGTTGCTCTACAAAAACAAAAACAGGTTAACCGAACGAAAAATGGCCCTGCTTTCTTTATGGGGTGACGATAGTTTTTTCAATACACGCACCATGGATGTATTCATCACGCGTTTGCGCAAGCACCTGCAGGATGATGAAAAAGTACAGATTATAAATGTACGCGGAATGGGTTACAAGTTGATTTGTTAGGCTTGTTAATTGTTGAATTGCTAAATTGGTTAATCAGTATCAACATCAAAAATTTACTAATTTAATGATTTGCCAAATTTAAAGTTGGAGCAATACTTGCAAATTTCTTTTTCCAATCATCAATACTTATAGCTCTCTCTCCGGTTTCTTCATCAAAATAAATCCACGAATTACAGTCTTCAGACATTGATTTTAATTGAGTTATCTTTTGCAGGGAAATTTTTGCGTGACCATATTTTCGTTCCCCATCAATCATGGCACGCCACAAAACATATTCTAGATCTTTCATCCATCCAGCAGAATAGCATTCTTCTGAAATGTCGCTCATGAAATTTGCAAGTTGCTGTTGCTTTGGTGTTAAATTATCAATCATAATATTTTAGCAATTCTATTTGTCTCGGTGTCTTCTCGAGAGAGACCCTGAATCGAGTTCAGGGTGACGATTAGATAGACCAACAATTTAACAATAGAACCATTTAATTCTAATCGTGATGCACTTTAAGCTTATTCAACAATTCTGGAGAAATGCTATCAGAATAGGCACCATAGGCATCGATCAATACGCCTTTTAGGTTGCCAACAGGCGAAGAAATGGCATAGATGACCGAACTGTCTGCTGGATCGTTCATTCCTTCAAAGCGATAAACCTCATCGATTTCAAATTCTTCGGGCATCAGGCGCAGGTCTAATGATTTACATTCAATGCCGTCGTCGGCCAGGTTAAAATCGTACTCGTAGCCGCGTTGGTCAAGATCTGCCAAGGCTGCACTCATGGTGTCGTAAATATGCATGACCTAATTTACAAAAAGTTTACCGATTAGCTAATTTTTCAATTTGCTAATTAGCTAATTTGTTAGCATATTTAACCATCATGATAGTTTCAGAGCGAACCCTTAAATGGGCCTTGTGTTTGTATCCGCCACTATTTTTTCAGCGAATTTGGGTCAAAAGGTTCCATCCGGGCTTTAGGGGCGTTGATGTAAAGATCAGCAACAGCTTCTTGAACAGAAACTACAATGGCTCTATTTTTGGTGGCTCTATATATGCAGCCACCGATCCTTTTTATGCCATCCTTTTCGACCAGCTGATGCAGCGCAGCGGATTTAAGGTACGTGTTTGGCTCAAAAGCGCTTCTATCCAATACCTCAAACCCGGTTTAACCAGCCTCTATTTCACATTGGTGGTTAGCGATGAGATGATTGAAGAAGCAAAAACAGCACTCAATACCACTGGAAAGTTTGTCAAATCCTATCCAATGGAACTTTACAATAAGCAGGGCGAGCTTTGTGCCACGGTACAGAATGAAGTATACTTGCGCACCAAATTTCCAGGCGAAAAACAAAAAGTGGCCATTTAATATTTAAAAGCTTAGGTTATGAATATCAAAAGACTAATTCTAGAGGGCGAAAACGTAAGCTTGGATTTTAAAAAAACCATCAGCAATGCCGAAAAGATTGCCAAAACCCTGGTGGCCTTTGCCAACAACAGAGGTGGCAAATTGTTGATCGGCGTTACCGACGATGGCGCCATTAAAGGCGTAAAAGCCGAAGAAGAAGAAAAATACATGATCAACAAGGCAGCACACCAGTTTTGCAAACCTGCCATCGAACCTAAATTTGAAGAAGTATATATCGATGATAAGGTGGTGCTGGTGGTAGACATACCCGAAAGCGATTCAAAACCCCATTACGCCATGGATGAAAACAAAAAGTGGTGGGTCTATTTTAGGGTGAAAGACAAGAGCATTCTGGCCAGCAAGATTATTGTAGATGTTTTAAAGCAAGACAACAAGGAAACAGGACAACTGATCTCCTACTCGGACCACGAGAAAAAACTGCTCGAATACCTGGAAGAACATGGACGCATTACCTTAAAAGAATACAGCAAACTTACGCGCAGCGCCTACAAAAAAGCGCAACGGATCATCGTAAGTCTTATTTTAACGGGAGTGATCTTACCCCATACTTCAGAAAAAGAAGAATACTTTACCGCAACCGAACTGAAATAATTTGACAATAACAGGGCTGAGTTGTGGGATAAAAACCCGACTTTTGTAACCCCATGTTACAAGCCCTCTACACCAAATATAAGCCGTATTACAAAGACAACCTGATCTTGGCCTTACCTATTGTGGTATCGCAGATTGGGCATATGCTGGTACATATGGCCGATAGCATTATTGTGGGCCAGTTTGCCGGAACGGTTCAGCTGGCAGCTGTTTCTTTGGTCAATAGCCTGTTTACGTTGATCCTGGTTTTGGGCTTGGGCATATCATATGGCTTAACGCCTTTGATTGCCAAAGAAAACGGCGCACAAAACCACGAAGAGTGTGGAAGATTGCTATCTAATAGCCTGCTGATTAATATCTTATCGGGGATAATTCTCTATAGCTTGTTGCACTTTGGCACGCTTGCAGCCATCGATCATTTGGGTCAATCGCCTGAGGTGGTTAAATATGCCAAACCCTATTTGGGCCTCTTGTCTATCTCTATTATTCCGTTGATGATATTCCAAACCTTTAAGCAGTTTGCCGAGGGCTTGGGCTTTACCAAACAGGCGATGTTCATTTCGATATTTGGCAACCTTTTGAATATTGTTTTGGGTATTATACTAGTTAGAGGCATGTTTGGTATCGAAGCCATGGGTGTAAAGGGTGTTGGTGTGAGCACGCTGGTTGATCGTAGCCTAATGGCTATAGTGATGTCTTACTATGTATTGAACTCTAAGCACTTTAAAAAGTACCTCCAAAAATTCAAATGGTCGTTTATTGATAAGGTAAGAAGCAAGAAAATCATTAAAATTGGCGCTCCGGTTTCTATGCAGTACGTATTTGAGATAAGTGCCTTTAGTGGCGCAGCTATTTTGATTGGCACATTCGGCGCAGCGCCACAGGCCGCACATCAGATTGCCATTAACCTCGCCGCTTTCACCTATATGATTGCTAGCGGAACGGCATCGGCAGCTACCATTAAAACAGGCAATTATCTTGGCAAAAAAGATCTTTTTAACTTGCGTGCTTCAGCTATAGCCAGTTACCATGTGGTATTGGCCTTCATGGGCTGTACTGCCCTACTTTTTGTTTTAGCCAGCTCTATTTTGCCTTATATCTATACCAAAGATATTGCCGTGGTTGAAATTGCTGCACAGCTTTTGATCATTGCCGGTTTCTTCCAATTGTTCGATGGTACGCAGGTGGTAGGCTTGGGTGTGCTGCGTGGCGTTGGCGATGTAAATATCCCAACCTTCATCACCTTTCTCTCTTATTGGATCATCGGGATTCCGGTAGGCTATTTCTTGGGCATTTACCTTGGCATTGGCGTTAAGGGAATCTGGTACGGTTTAACGATCGGTTTGTTAACAGCTTCTATCCTCTTGTTTTTTAGGTTTCAGCACCGCACGAAGCTGTTGGTTAACTCATAAAGCAGCTGAGCTACATTTCTGTAACAAATCAAACATCAATTAAGAATTATTCTAAATAGCTTGTCTGGCGTTCAGATTTTTTACATCTTTGCGCCGAAATTAGAATTAGTCTAAATTGAAGAAGGTTTATATTTTAATATTTTCTGCTTGCCTACTATTTAATAGTTTATTGTTATGTGCACAACACAAAAATTATGTGCTTAATGGGACAGTAAGAGATAGCAAAAACCAATATTTGGCATTTGCCAGTATTTTCTGCGAAGAAACGCAACTGTATTCGATAACCGACGACAAGGGAAAGTTTAGCATTTCAGTTCCATCCAATCTTAACCAAATCAGTATCAAGGTGACTTCTGTTGGCAAGAAATCGGTTGAAAAAATCATTGAAAAAAAAGATTTTGCCAATATCATCGAAATCATTTTAGTTGAAAGCAGCCTTACACTCAAAGAAGTACAGGTAAGTTCTACCTACAAAGGTCAAAACTCCATTTCGTCTATCACATTTGACGAAGAAGCTATAGAAAGGGTTCAGGCATTCAGTTTAATCGATGTACTAAACACCTTGCCAGGAAAACAGATGACGGCTCCGAATATCAATTCGCCAAAAACGCTTACGTTAAGAAATACACTCGGTGGCAGCTACGACCTTAACAATTCATTAGGTATTCCGATTATAATAGATGGCGTAAGGCTCTCTAATGATGCGAACATGCAATCGAGGCCTGTTACGCAACGTGGCATGGGAGGTTCGGTATTGCCTGCTACAAACGGAGGCTTTGCTGGGGATGTTCCCTTTCAAGGTATCGATTTAAGGGCAATTCCTGTAGAAACAATCGAAAAAATTGAAGTAATACAGGGAGTTGCATCAGCAGAATATGGAGAGTTAACCGATGGCGCTATTATCATTGACCGAAAGGTCGGTAAATCACCACTTCAATTTACTACCAATCTTAATGCCGGAGCCACCAATTATTCGTTAGATAAAGGTTTTAAACTCCCCTATAACCTTGGTGGCCTAACAACGGATTTTAATTACGCTGTTTCAAACAGCAACCCAACAGACGACTTTCAAGAGTATAGGCGCTACTCGGCTTCGATGCGTTGGCAATATAATGTCAGCAAATCAATTAGAAACAAATTCAGTATTGATTATGACCGCAAAGTAGACGAAGTTAAACTTGACCCTGACGACGGCAGAAAGCAGCAGTACTTCTCTAAACAAGCTGGCGTAAGGCTTTCCAATACCACAGATATCAAAGTGGGTACTAAATATCTGAACAATATAAGCCTAGTATTATCCTATTCCCAAACAGACCAGGAAAGCTATTCGGAAGAAGTGCTTAATCAGTCACCTAAGCCTTATACCGCAAAGGACACTACTGGAATTTATGAAGGAATAGTTCTAGGTGGGCAATACCTGGCCATGGAACAAATTGTTGGAAAGCCTATTACTGCGAGTGGAAATTTAAGATTAACCACTTTGTTGAGCATAGGCAATACGAACCATACCTTAACTTATGGTTTTAACACCAGCTATAGCAACAATGGAGGCAAAGGCATTGTTTATGACCCTGAGCGACCAAGATTTGTAAATGTGAGCGGCACCAATATTCGTCCTTACTCGTTTGAATTGATACCTTCAACGCTCAATTCGGGTATTTACTTTACTGACAATATCCGACACAAGATTTTTGGAAAGAAAGCCAGCTCTAACTTGGGTATTCGTTTCGATTCGCAAAATGGTTCCTTATCTATACAACCTAGGCTAAGTACACAGGTAATGTTAAACGACCATTGGAATATTGGTTTAGCTTATGGCATTTCTTCAAAATCGCCAACATTGGCACAACGATACCCTCCTCCAGCATGGTTAGATATTCCGCTTATTTTTGCACAATCAAATGGAACGGCACTATATCTGGTTTATACCGAAAAAATCCAGAGCGCCAATCCAGATCTAAAACCAAGCAAATCTTCGCAAGCAGAGTTTACGGTAAATTATAGCAACAAGACATTCAGTTCACGGTTAAATGCTTTTTATAAAGGCAATACAAATGGATTTAGTTCTGTAAAACAATATCAGCCAATTAGGTTGCCTAACTATGACTATAACTATGACGTTGCCTTGCAGAAAATCGTCTATCATGAAAATGGAACTTTTACCAATTTTTATGACCGCTCATATTATAAAATAGGCAACCTGAAAGGTTCTGATAGCTATGGTGCCGACTGGAGCGTATCCTTCAACAAGATACCTGCCATTAACACCAGTATATCGACCAGTACATCGTTTATCATTTCTAAAGAAACGGATCCTACCTTAGAAATCGATCCTTTAGCCACACCGGTTTCAATAAACGGACAAAGCATCAACTATGCTTTGTACCAGCCTACTACAAGGGATACAAAATATGTAATTACCAGTAAACTGAACACGACAACGCATATTCCAAAAATAGGCTTTGTGGTGATGACCAACACCGACATTTATTGGGCCAATAGGGCAAGTTCTCAATACACCGACAAATTGCAGCCTGCAGTTGGCTATTTGGATCAGCTCATGCAACCGGTATCCCTCGTTGAGGGACAACCTAATCCAATACCGGTTAGAAACCTGAGCTTGACCAATACTGACCAGAAACTGATTTACGCAGTATTTTCCGTATCTGTTGCAAAAGAAATCAGTAAGCGAATCAGAATCGCGATAACCACTTACAATACATTTAATTCCCGTCCAGAATACAGTTATACCAATCCAGATACCGGTGTGTCATCAACAATAGTTTATGGTTCGCCGTTAAGCGTAACTGGAGGGATTTCTATTAAACTTTAATTATATCATTATGAAACGAAGATTACCGTTATTACTCATTCTCTTTGCGGCTGTCATTGCAAGCAGCTGTAAAAAAAATAAAGACGAGGCACAACCTGTCAATATCAATGTCCAACTCAGTGTAGATCCTACCAAGGTATGGTTTGAAGTGCCTTATGAGAAAGCAGAAATCACTTTGATCAACAAAGCGAATAACAGCAAGTACTCATTAAAATCGAACCACCAAGGACAGGTAGCGATAGAAAGCATTGCACCAGGTAGCTATAGCATCAATGTTTCATTAAAAATTACCCCTGCAGAATTTACTGCCTTGACAGGTACAGCACGAGAAGATGATTATTATCTCAATTATTCGTTGGATAACCAATCTTATTTTAGTGATGCCAATGTAAAGATTACCTTAGTTAATAGTACAGTAATTGGCGGTTTTGTAATCAAGCAAGTATATTATGCTGGCTCCAATGTAAATACAGGAGCTGTTACCAGAGATCAATTTATTGAAATCTACAATAATACTTCAGAAACCTTATATGCAGATAGCCTACTAGTAGCCGTAGTTTATGGAAAGACAAGCAAGGCAACAGATAATTATTCTCTGCCAAATAATCAGTACGATTGGAGCAAATCTGTAGGAATTAAATATACTGGCAATGCAAACGATGACTATATCTATGCAAAAGCAATATTTATGATCCCGAGTGATGGCACTGGCAAAAAATATCCAGTGCTGCCTGGAAAAAGTATTGTAATTGCACAAACAGCACTTGACCATACTAAACCTTATGCAAGCAATACACCAGGCACTACTGTAGGTGGCACTGTTAATCCTGATTTGACAGTCAATTTAGCAAATGCTGATTTCGAAGTTTGGCTGTATCCTTATGAACAAAAAATACAACCAGGCAGATCTATGTTTGGAACTGATATACGTAACCCTAATGTACCTAATATGGAAACATTTTTTGCAACAGGCATGAGGGATATGGTACTTAATCCGCAAGGCAATAATTCATTCGCCATATTAAAGGTTGATAAAACAATAGACTTAAACAACCTTCCCGCCTACGCTATTCCAACGGTTACTACAGTAACTTCATCTACAACCTTATATCCGCAATTACCTGCAAAATTTATCATTGATGCTGTTGAAATAGAAGCAATTATTTCTGCCGATCAAACACCAAGAAGGTTACCAATAGCCTACGATTCGGGCGCTATAGGTATTACAGCCGGACCTTATTCAGGTCAGTCTGTTGTTCGTAAAACAGCAAAAACGGTAGCTGGCCGACGCATTTTACAGGACACTAACAATTCAAGAGCAGATTTTGGAGTGTCAACAAAGGCTAATCCTTATAAAGACGAAGCTTCGTTTTTTGCCCAATAAGAAATCATGTTAAAGAAATTTTTAGCCATAGCTTTTATTTTATTTTTCTCTTTCGTTCTAGTTTATGCACAGAACGGAAGAGATTCTGTTTATATCTTTCACCAGGATAAAAAACTGATCGAAAACAGGTTGTTGTCTCCTACTTTTGCAAATAGAGATAAGGTAACGAGTTATGGCTTTTTACAATTGGATTTCAAACACGAAAGCGGAGGGCTGAGAAGGGCGCAAGAGGCTTACAACGTAAATCTGCCTAAGTTTTTTGCCCAAGGCTTTAATATATTGGGCAAGTTTAGAATTGCCGGCAGCTTCGAGTTTAACAAATCATTTGAAGACAGCTTGGCCAACGGACAAAAAAACAATCTCGAAGATTTCACTACCTTTTATCCTTATGCCAATAAAAGCGGCGATTATAAGCGTCAAAACTATATTATCAAAACGTCTATAAGCTATGCTGCTTTTAATGATCATTTGTCGCCTTTTATAAACCTAGATTATCATAAACACGAAAGTTATGGCACTATAGATCCCAGATTAAGTTCTAATAGATTTATATTCAAGGTAAAACCAGGCATAACCTATAAAACTCAAAAACATGCTTTTGGATTTTATGGCATAGTTGGAAAAGCAGATGAGCAAGTTTCTTTGTCTTATAAAAACAGCAATTTTAAAGAAAGTCTGCTTTATCCAGACCGTATCCATTATATGCAATACGGATATGGCAGTTCAAAAATCAAAGACACCAGCAATGTTTACAAATATGATAACTATAAAGGAGCTGGCATTCAATATGCCTTCAAATCAAATGATTGGGATATTCAATTTTCAGCTGAATATGAGCTTTTTGAAAACAAAAACTATGATAGAAGTCGAACAGTTTCTGGATTTAGAACAATCGGAATTTTTGACCTGAATACCTTCTCCGGATCACTCCTGCTAAGTAGAAAAAAGGAGGAAAAAAGCGATCAGTTAATCGCTTTGGATTTTGCGTACAATGATGGTTTCGATGGAAATCTAAAAACATCGGGAAGTTTAAACCGAGTAAACTATCGGGTAAACGCATTCAACTTGAACGGTTCTTACGGATATCTCTGGGACAAGCACAAAAAAACTATAAAAGAACTCGGATTTTCCTTTGCTTACAACCAGAACGACAAACAAGACTTGGGTCAGGCAGACGGCTTATCTTATGAGCAGCTCAAAATTGGCTTGAACGGCAAAATCTATTACAAAATAGATGCACAGAGCAGTTTTAAGCTCTCTCTTTCGCCATATTATCTTTTGCCATTAAATACAACGTTAAAATATAACAACAACTCTTTAACAGAATTTATAAGAAACGTAGTGTTTACCGATTATTACTATTTTAACAGCAAAAGCATCGGTTCTGAGTTTAGTGCTGAATATATTTCATCTAAGTTGATAAAAAATCAGCAATTTGGCTTATACTTTCAATTAGATTACCGAAACCAATTGAAACAAGAACTAAGAACAGATCTAAATCCAACATTTGTTCCCAACGGCAACAGATCTGTATTTCACTTAGGTATAAACATGTACCTCTAACCTATTAAAAGCATTACAATTTTATAAAACCATTCTGTTTTAATCTGTATTTTTGATGCCATGAAGAAGACTCTGTTCGGCTTAAGTGCTACCCTTGCTTTTTTGTTGTTTTTGTCGTTCAGGTCTACCGAATTTAAAATAGGTGATGACATTTCTCCTGATTCTCTAAGAAAAATCTATTCCAAATCGCCAGACCAATGGCCAAAGCCAACGGTTGATTCAGGCGTAAAATATACTGAACTGGGTATTTTACCTCCTTCTCCCATCGATTTAAAAAATGATTCGATCAAGAAAATTGTTGATTTGGGCCGTTTGTTATTCTTCGATCCACGACTTTCTGAATCCAACCAAATTTCTTGTTCAAGTTGCCATGCACCCGATCTCAATTGGGCCGATGGCCGTGAGGTTTCTATTGGTCATGATCATGCCAGCAATACCCGTAATGCACCTTCACTAGAAAATGTTTGGTTCTATAAGCGCCTATTTTGGGATGGGCGAGCCAACAGCCTAGAAGATCAGGCCCAAAGTCCGCTTACTTCTAATATCGAAATGCACCAAGACATGAAGGTGTTGCCTAAAAAGCTGAAGAAAATTAAGGGCTACAGAACGCTGTTCACGGTTGCATTTGGCGACGACAACATCAACACTGAGCGTATTTTTAAAAGCCTGGCCGATTTTCAGCGTACCATCGTCAGCAGAAAAACTGATTTTGACAGGTTTCTGGAAGGCAACAAAAACAGCTTGACCGATCAGCAGTTAGTAGGTTTGCACCTGTTCAGAACCAAAGCCCGTTGTATAAACTGCCACAATGGCCCCTTATTTACCGATAACGATTTCCATAACGTGGGCCTCACCTATTATGGCCGCAAATACGAAGATCTGGGCTTATACAATGTAACCAAAAAAGCAGAAGATGTAGGCAAGTTCAAAACGCCAAGCCTACGCAACGTCATGCGTACCGGACCCTGGTTCCACAACGGCCTGTTTGGCGATATGGATGGCATTATGAACATGTACAATGTGGGCATGCCGGTACAAAGGGTAAAACCAGAACAGGAAAAAGATCCTTTATTGCCTAAAAACGACAAGCTTTTACGAGGCTTAAGGCTGAGCAAAGGCGAAAGAGATGCCGTCATCGCATTTTTGCAGTCTATTACTACCCTACCATGGAAAGACAGGCAGCCAGAACTGCCAAAATAAACCTTATTTAATTTGTTTTGCTAAGATTAGAATTGCTTATCTTTAGACGCAAAATTTATCACCTAAATGAAAAAGCGCATATTGGTTGTAGAAAACAATAAGGACATTCTTGAGATGATCTCATTGATACTGGAGGAAGAAGGATATGAGGCAAGCCTGTATGCCAATGAAAAAAACATATTTGAGCATATCACCATTTTCCAGCCAGATGCCATCCTATTGGATATTGTAAAGCCAACCATCGAAGGTACTGAGCTTTGCAGACAGATTAAGGCAGCCGAACAAACCAGCCATATTCCTGTGATTGTGCTTTCTACACACCCGCAAATACAAAAAGTTAAAGAAGTTTGTGCAGACGAGGTGGTACCAAAGCCATTCGATATCGATGCTTTGCTCGAAGTATTGGCAGAACAGCTCAAAAGCGCAAGCTAGGTTAAACCTGCTCTTCGCCGTGTTTTTCGGGTTTTGTTTCGCGCTCGTTCAGTTCCTGTTCTAGATTTTTCTGGTCTTTTCTATTGCGTTTTACAATAAAATAAACAAAAGCTAAAACGGCTACAATAACAATCGCAATAACTACAACATTGATCTTCATGATACCTTACCCAGGTTATAAATTCCCTGTATTTAATTAATAAATAAAAATAAGGGCATTTTATTTACTTAAAGTTAAGCTTATATTATCGTTAGCGCTTGCTAATCGAACAGAGAAGTCTGATAGCCTACTATCGATGCCTTAGTTTTGGTGTCGCCAAAGTTAGAAAAACCAACGCCGATGAGTCTTACCTTTTTACCTTCAAAATCAGCTTGTTCCAATAGGCTTTGCGCAATTTCAAGCACTTGCTCCAGCTCTAAGATTGGCGTAGCAAAAGAGGTGCTTCGGGTAATCTGTTTAAAATCGCCAAACTTGATCTTTAAGGTAAGTGTACGTCCATACACCTGATAATGTTGCAGCCGCTTAAAAGCAGATTTGGCAATCTTGTCCAGCCAATCATTGAGCTCCTCCCCTTTATCCAAATCATAAGAAAAGGTATCTTCGGCACTAATCGATTTGATATCGTGATGAGGTTGTACCGGCCTATCATCAATGCCTCGAACAATTTGATAAAAGAACTTGCCCGTTTTGCCAAACAGCTGCACCATTCGCTGTTCGCTTAATTTCTTCAGGTCTAGTCCTGTATGCAGGCCTTGGCGCTTCATCTTTTCGGCCGTTACTTTGCCTACGCCAAAAAACTTCTCTACCGGAAGGTTTTCTATAAATTTTTCAATTTTAGATGGACCAATAAAAGTCAATCCGTCAGGCTTGTTCATGTCCGAAGCGATTTTCGCCGTAAACTTATTGATGGATACTCCGGCCGATGCCGTTAAATGCAGCTCTTCTTTAATGGCCTGTTTAATCTCTTGTGCAATGGTAATGGCCGAGCCGATGTGCTTTTTGTCCTCAGTTACATCTAAATAGGCTTCATCAAGCGAAAGTGGTTCGATCAGATCGGTGTATCGGCTAAATATTTCCCGTATTTTTTGCGAAGCTTCTTTGTAGGCTGCAAAGCGCGGATAAACAAAAATAGCATGCGGACAAAGCTGCTGTGCCTTTCTACTCGTCATGGCAGATCTAACTCCGTATTTTCTCGCCTCATAGCTGGCCGTAGCCACCACGCCCCTTCCTTCTGGCGGTCCGCCAACCACCAGTGCCTTTCCCCTATATTCAGGAAAATCACGTTGCTCCACCGATGCATAAAATGCGTCCATATCGATATGGATGATTTTTCGCAGCAGTTTATGGTCTTCGGCTTTCATCTTTAAGGCAAAATATAGGAAGAATAGGCTCGGTCTTTCCAAAAAACGTATCCTTTATTTTCGAATTTTGTACCTGCAAAAACCAATTGGATAAAGCCGTTCTTTTCTACCAAAACAGTATGGAATATTTTGGCTTCTGGATTTTTGATCAGGGTAAAAGCAATTTTGTTATTCTCGTTCTTGAAACTGATCCGATCCTCGAGTTCCTGCTTTTTAAGATTGTGCGATACCAAAAGATCTTTGGCCATGAGCTGGCTTCGGTACCAGGTTCCGCCAGTTGGCGATACCAATGGCTTGCCATTGTACATCACCACACTATCGTTATAGGCAATAACCTGGAGGGATTTTTTGCCCAGCTTTAACCAATTGGAAAGTTTTGTCTGGTGCTTTTCTGTTTCATAGCCATAAGTGGCATCTAAAAAACCAATCCTTTCGAGGTTTGTTGGTATTTGTTGCTGGGCATTAATGTAGCCAAAAATAAAGCTTCCGCCCCCACTGTGACCAGTTAGTAAAAGTTGTGGATGATATTTTTTGTAGCGCTCTTCTATCTGCTCGACCAAATCGCCAATACGTTCATCGCTGTTGGCAAACTTCCTTCGCCATGCCGGCCAGGCTTTCAGCGCGTTTTCCGCATAAACCACAATGTAATTGGTATGTGGGTCAGTTTTTCGGATAAATGCTGTTTGCGCGCCAATGTGTTGGATATCAAAATGCCAGTCATCACCTGTTTCCAGCTTTTTGCCAAAGCTTTGCGCCGTTGTATTGCCGTTGGGCAAAGCAAAAATAATCAATTTGGTGGGTTGCTTGGCTTTAAGTTCGGGCTCGTCGAAGGTAAGGGTTATACCGCTATCAACATTCAGCTTTTTAAACGAGTCGAATCGTTCTTTAAAGCTCTGCTGCGCCTTTAGCATCACATTAAAAAACAACAGGAAAATGATAAGCAGGTACCGCATACCTACAAATCTACAATAATCTCTTGCTATTTTTTCTTGGTCCTGCCTAAATTTACCACTGCCCCAACACTGAATACCGAATTGCCCGCATTTAAGAATTTACGGCTTTTCAATCCAAAATTGCTCCCGCTGGTATATTGCAGCTGTACCTCGTCGCTCAAGATCATGCGCGTAAAAAACACCGGTTCTAAAAAGATATTGTCTTCATTGGCCTGTTTAATGCCGTTATGGAAAAAATCATTGGTTTTTACAAAGCTCATCCGTAGTGCAGTGCCATAATTCAAGGCAAAGTTAACGCCAAACAAACGGAGCTTGTCTTTTTTCTTGGAGCTGTAATTCACCTGGATAAATTTCTTGTCGTATTTCGAATCGTAGAGATCTTTACTCAGCACCACATCGTTCTGGTCAAGTTCCCTAAACAGCCTACTGCTTTTTCCGCTGCCCAGGCCTGCATAAATTTCTAATATTCGGTTGTTGTCTGGTCCGAAGGTATTGAAATACCCTGCGCCGAACTCTATCATTTTATGTTTGATGTCTTTTTTGGTGCCCTCATTGTTCATGTAGGCGCCGTTGGCCAGCACCGCAAAATGGTTGCTTACGGCATAGGCCGAATTAAAATTGGCATTGCCTTTTAGAGAGATGTGAGCGCCAGCTGCAATTTCGCCCTTCGTGGTCAACATTGGCGTATTTGGTACGCTTGGCATATAAATAGATGAACAACTGCTCAGTGCAACTAGGGCTACAGCTAGGATAAGGTAGAAATATTTCGTCATATTAGTTTTTTAACAGCAAACGCCAAACAAATATTGTGCTAGATAACGCGAATTGCGAATAAAAACACTTTTTGATTAGAAAGATTGGCAAAAAGCTTAGTTACTCGTTAGAAAAGCAAAGCCAGCATTTCATTTGATTGTTTGTCCCGCTTTTTGCTTTACTGCACCTCATGCTTCGGCTCCGTGTTCGCGCCAATCGGGTTTAGGAAACAAACAGGGCTACAACTATGCTCCTTGCACGATATCTGGTTAAATAGCCCGGATTGGAGTGATATCCTTTTTTGCCCAAATAGCAAAAAAGATATAGTGAAAAGCAGGACTATCGTTAATTTGCAGCACAGGCTTTGCGCTTCAACCATTCAATCTTACGTGCTTTAGCAAAACTGGATCAGGTTTTTACGAAGAGATGGCTAAACAGCTACAAATTTCATCAATTCCATCATTCTTTTAAATTCTTCATGTACAGTAGCCCTTAGCTGAACTTGCTGACCAGTTACCGGATGCACAAAAGCCAACTCGCTCGCATGCAACAACATGGTGGTCATTTCGAACTGCTCTAAAAAAAATCGGTTTTGTTTGTTGCAACCATGTTTTCTATCACCAATTATTGGATGAAAAATATGGGCAAAATGCTTGCGTAACTGATGCATGCGACCAGTTTTTGGAGTGGCTTCTACCAAAGAGTACCTCGAAGTGGCGTGTTTGCCAAAGGCGACGTCGATTTCTGCCCGCTGCAGCGTAACGAACGAAGTAAAGGCATCCTGCATGGTGCCGTTCTCCTTGGCTAAGGGATAATCAATATCAAGCTGATCGGGTGCATAGCCACGTAAAATGGCCAGGTATTTTTTTGCCACCTCGCCTTCCATAAACTGTTTGTGCATGGCAATTTCTACCTCTTTCTCAAAGGCAAAAAGCAATAAGCCACTGGTTTTACGGTCTAATCGGTGTACCGGACTTACCTGACGGCCAATTTGGTCTCTTAAAATTTGCAAGGCAAATTCGGTAGCGTCATTGGCTATTTTAGAACGATGCACCAATAAGCCATGGGGTTTATTAATGGCAATGAGGTGTTCATCCTGATACACGATTTCTAACATCTGGCGAAGATAAGGTTTTTGTCATTCTGATCCAGATTTGATTGGGAGAGGAATATGATAACTTGTCTTTTTAGATCCTTCACTTCGTTCTGGATGACAAATTATAGAAACAAATCTACCGCCAGCCTAAATGTATTGCAATGGGCATCTACAATTGTTTTGATATCTTCAGAATAGCCACCACCCATACTTACCTGAACGGGTACCTGATGTTTGATGCAAGCTTCAAAAACCAGTTGATCACGTTCCTTGCAGGCTTTTTTGCTCAAAGCCAATTTGCCCAGTTTATCGCTGGCCAACACATCTACGCCTGCTAAATAGAAAACAAAATCGGGTTGGTGCTTTTTAAACACTTCATTCAGCGCCGTGCTTAGTTTGGCTAAGAATTCTTCATCGGCAGTGCCATCGGCTAAAGGGATATCTAAATCTGACTGCTCTTTTCTAAAGGGAAAATTCTTATCGCCATGCATGGAGAAAGTAAATACCCTTGGTTCTTTTGCAAATATTTGGGCAGTTCCATTGCCTTGATGCACATCTAAATCGATTATTAAGATGCGCTTAGCCAATCCTTTATTCAGCAGTTCGTTAGCTGCTATCGCCTGATCGTTTAACAAGCAGAAACCCTCGCCCCAATTGCTGCCTGCATGATGTGTACCGCCAGCCACATTAAAGGCTATGCCATATTGCTGGGCAAAACGAGTACCATCAATTGTTCCCTGAGCAATTCTGATTTCACGTTCTACCAATTGGGCAGTGAGCGGAAAGCCAATCCTGCGTTGTTCTTTTAAAGGCAGGGTTAAATCGCGTAGCTGCTTCCAATAATCGGCATCATGGGTAGCTAAAATAACCTCTTCCTGCAAAGGCTCGGGTGCAAAAAGGTTGATCTCTTTTATTGTTCCCTCATGCAGCAGTTGCGCTGGTATCAATTCGTATTTAAGCATCGGAAAGCGATGTCCAGCCGGCAACGGATGCGCGTATAAATGATGATAGGCTATTTTTAACATTTTTATCGAATAAGGAACAAGGAATAAAGAGCAAGGATTAGTCTTTTTATCTTTGTTCCTTGTTCTTTTGTCTTAGCTAACCTAAAATCTCCCCCACATGCTTTTCAATGTTATCGCAGATCTGGTCAACCGGAAGATCGTTCGCATCGAAACCAAAAGGATTTTCGATTTCTTCGGCAATCAGTTCCAAACTGGCCAATACATATAAAATAAAAGGTACAATAGGAATTACAAAATAGCCCAAGCTAAACACCCATCCAAAAGGCAGGGTAATGACATATATGAAAATGAATTTCTTGATAAAGGCACTATAGGAAAACGGAATTGGCGTATTCCGAATGCGTTCGCAACCTCCGCAGATGTCGGTAAATTGGCTCGAATCTGTATTTAAGGTAATCAATTGCTCCTGAGAGATCTTATTCGCCGCCTGTAAAGCATACAGCCTGCTCACTATACTGGTAGCCACCTGGTTGGGAATATGCTTGCCTCCATCAATTTCGATCAGGAAACTGTCTTTGCCAAAGTATTGCTTCTCGCGCAAATGTTCTTTTAAGGCAAAGGCATATTTGGGAATGGCGTATTTAAAGAAATCGTTTTCTTCCTGATCTAAATTTAAAGCCTTGATCTTAATGGCAAAATTACGACTCACATTGGTTAAAGCCCCTAACAGCTTTCTCCCGTCCCACCACCTGTCATAAGAAGTATTGGTACGGAACACCAGCAACATCGAAATCACAAAGCCCAGCAGGTTGTGCATCATGCCCAGGTTTTTAATGTAAGTGGTTTCGGCCAGTTTAAGGTAACGCAACTCTAAAAAGGCTATAATGCCCGAAAATATGGCTACGCCAAGCATCAACGGCCACAGCTTCCTAAAGGTGTCTGCCTTATGGATGTGAAAAATAAAGTGGCTCCACTCTTTGGGGTTGTAATTAATCATTTAACTGTTGGCTAATGGTTAATAATAGTTCTCCTGTTCTATAAACGTCTTCAAAGCTGTTGTACATCGGTACCGGACTAAGGCGGATCACATTAGGTTCGCGCCAATCGCCCAACACATGATGGGTAACCAATTGGTCGAAGACCTGCTTGCCATTGGCTCTGGCAATGATAGAAACCTGTGCGCCTCGTTCAGCTTCATTTTGTGGGGTAATGATTTTATATTGCTCTACTCCTAACTTCATATTTACTTCATTTATAATGTAAAATAGATAAGAAGTTAAAGTTTTACTTTTATTTCTTAAAGGTTCAATGAAGCCTGCTTTTTCAAACAATTGCAAGGATGCATGGTAAAGCGACATGGGCATTACCTGCGTACAGCTTATCTGCCAGCCATCGGCACCGGCTTCGGGTACAAAGCCTTTTTCCATTTTAAAGCGTTGCGATTCCTGGTAGCCCCACCAGCCTGCAAAGCGATGCAGGGAAGTGTCCGAAAAATGCTTCTCGTGTACAAAAATTCCACTGATACCACCCGGACCTGAGTTTTGGTATTTATATGAACACCAACAGGCAAAATCGATGCCCCAGTTATGCAACTCCAAAGGCACATTACCAGCTGCATGGGCCAAATCGAAGCCAACGATAGCACCTACGGCATGGCCAGCTTGGGTAATGGCAGGCATATCATACCATTGTCCGGTAAAATAATTAACCCCTCCAAACAATACCAATGCAATTTCATCACCATTAGCCTCAATTTCTTCCAGAATAGTTGCCGTTTCTAAAGTATAAGCACCATCTTTTGGCTTCACTTCTATAATGGCTTCTTTAGGATCATATCCATGAAAACGAACCTGGCTCTCTATCGCGTATTGGTCAGACGGAAAAGCGCCAGCCTCCATAATGATCTTGAACCTTTTGCCTTTGGGACGATAAAAGCTCACCATCAGCAAGTGCAAGTTAACCGTTAAGGTATTCATTGGGCAAACTTCGCTTTCCTTTGCGCCTACAATGGGCGCCATGAGTTTTTTGAGTTCCTTGTGGTAAAACATCCAAGGGGTTTCGCCTTCGAACCAACCCTCTACAGCAAGGTTTTTCCAGTTGTTTAATTGTACCTGCATTACTTCTTGTGCAACTTTAGGTTGCAATCCTAAAGAATTACCACACAGGTAGATAAATTCTTTTCCGTTGTGTTGCGGAAAAAGAAATTCGTTTCGCATTCCGCGCAAGGGATCTGCTTGATCCAACTGTTGGGCAAAAGACAAATTGTTCTCAAAATTCATGCACCAATATTAATAAAAAAAAGCCTAACCTGTGGGCTAGACTTTCCATTTTAGGATTTCATTGCTGTGTTAAAAGCTAATTTTTTCGTGTTTGCCTTCTTCATAGGTGGTACCCTTAACTATGGCTTTCAGCATATTGAAAAGCAATACCATTTTACTCGAGCTGTTGTCCCAATACTCGGCCACAGATGGCGCAACCTTAATCAGGGTTAAAGTAGGGTCTTTGATTCCATCAGGAAACCAAGCCTTTACCGCTGGAGAAAAATAAGCTTCTTTTCGGGCAATATCGTCAACCAGTTCGGCCTTGCCGTTTACATAGAGGTAAGTATTGCTTGAAGGATCACCAAAACCAAGGTTTACTTCATTTTCTTTCGAAATCTCTTTAGACTTGGGCGAATATTCATTGGTAAAGAACCAAAGGCTTCCATCCTCTTCTATTTTGGCTACCGACATTGGCCTGCTATGAAAACTGCCGTTTGGGGTTAAGGTATTGAACATGCAAAAACCCACTTTCTCTGCCATTTCTTTTAATATGGCTATATTTTTTTCGTTTTTCATATTGCTGTTGCTTTTAAGAAATAACAGCAAGGCCATAGAAAGGTTTAAAGAAGCACACACCCGTTTGGAGTACGGCTATTAAGAATTGGGCTTGCTTACATACTTGTTGCCCTTTACGTAAAAGCGCCAAGGCAATAAGGCATGTTCTGCCGCATAATCTACTCCAACGCGTGGAGAGGCTATAATTTCTTCTGATTTAAAGCGAATTTCATTATCCTCAATCCAGATTTCATCGCCCAATAGATCTTTGGCATTAAGCGTTTTGTTGATGCCTAATGCCTGGGCCAATGCTCCAGGGCCTGCAGTTATCCGAGGGGCCAAAGCTGTCATTTTCCTGCGTTCGAGCATGGTTTCAATCCCCACAACTGGTTCAACGCCACGAATTAAAACCGCATGAGGTGTGCCTTTAGGTGCGGTAACTACGTTAAACAGGTAGTGGATTCCATAACAGAGGTATACATAAGAAACGCCACCCGCTTCATACATGGTTGAGGTCCGGGGCGTAAATCGGCCACCATAAGCATGTGAGGCCTTGTCGCCTACGCCATTATAAGCCTCTGTTTCTACAATTGTTCCTGCGGTGAGCTTTCCATCAACCAGGGTAAAAAGCTGTTTGCCCAATAGCGCTATGGCTAAGGCGGTTACATTATCTTGCTGATAAAAGGAATAAGGAAGTTTAGACATCTAATAATTTCACGATCTGCTGTAGGTATTGGGCATCAACTTCATCGAAATGAGCCAAATATTCACTATCAACATCTAATACGCCTATAATGTTTCCATTATGGTAAAGCGGCAGCACGATTTCTGATTTAGAGGCAGAAGCACAGGCAATATGGCCAGGAAATTCATCAACATTGGGAACGACGATGGTTTCGGCCTTGGCCCAAGAAGTGCCACATACCCCTTTGCCTTTTTTAATGCGCGTACAGGCAACTGGTCCCTGAAAAGGCCCTAGAACCAATTCATCGTTCTTAACCAGGTAAAAGCCTACCCAAAACCAGCCGAACTGTTCCTTTAGGGCCGCGCAAACATTGGCTAAGTTGGCTATTTGGTCGGTTTCGCCAAAAAGCAAAGCTTCTATTTGAGGAATTAACGTTTGGTATTGTTCTTCTTTTGTTCCGGTACGGGTAATGTTCAAGTCTTCTGCCATGGTATTTGATTGAACTGCAAAATTAACAAATCACCAGGCGATTTTCGGTGATTGACAAAGAAATAACGCTTTAGTGACAGACTAGGCGTTAGTGGCAATCAGGTCTTTTTTGCCGATAGAAAAGTAGAGTAGTCCGCCAACAATAGGCAACAGCATCACGATATTGGTCCATGCCCATTTCCTTCTGCGCTTATCCAACGGAAATTTTGAAATGCTGAGGATAGCGAACAAATCTATTGCAGCAATAAGCAACAACACGATAAAGAAGAACAAATAACCGATGAAATTTTCCATAAAGAGAGATTTAAAGCTAAGCTATTCAATTGGTAGCATTAATTCAAGTTAATAGTAATCAGGCATCTATCTCAAGTGAGATCCCGAATCAGGTTCGGGATGACGAATAGACTTTAGGTTTAGCAACAACCGCCGTCCCCTAAACCCGATTGGCGCGAACACAGAGCCGAAGCATGAGGTCAGTAAAGCAAAAAGCGGGGCTAACGATCAAATGGAATACTGTACTTGCTTTTCAAACAGAAGCTAATAAAATAAATTCTAGTCTCCTTAATTGGCTTGTCAACATCGTTGCGACTATTCCACATTGCATTTCTACATTAAACAAATTGATTAGCTTTGAAGCTACCATAATAATAAGAAAGATGAACAAGAAAACCTTACTCATTACTTTACTTCTTTGTGCCGGTATTGGACAAATGGCCTACCGTACGCCAGAAGAAGGCATGTTTCCTTTAAGCGAAATACATAAAGTAGACCTTAAAAAAGCCGGATTAAAGATAGACCAGAACGAAGTATATAATCCGAATGGAATAAGCCTGGTTGATGCCTTGGTTAACGTAGGTGGCTGTACGGGTTCTTTTGTGTCTAACGAAGGCTTGATCATTACCAACCATCACTGTGCCTTTAGTGCAGTGCAGCTCGCCAGTACGCCAGAGCACGATTACCTGAACGATGGCTTTGTAGCCAAATCACATGAACAAGAAATTGAAGCAAAAGGATTAACCTGCCGTATTACTGATAGTTATGAAGATGTTTCTGATCAAGTTTTAGGTACTGTTGCCAATACCACAGACCCTGCTACCCGCCTCCAGCTCGTTAACAACGCCATGAAGAATATTGCCTTGGATGCAGAGAAAAAAGATCCAAGCATCAAGGCCGAAGTGTCTGAAATGTTTATTGGCAAAAGCTATGTACTCTTCAAATATAAAACCATCCAGGATGTTCGCCTCGTTTATGTACCCGACCGCAGGGTTGGCGAGTTCGGTGGCGAAACCGATAACTGGGTTTGGCCAAGACATACCGGCGACTACTCGTTTATGAGGGCTTATGTGGCCAAAGATGGCTCTCCAGCCAAATACTCGAAAGACAATGTACCCTATACACCTAAAAAGTTCTTGAAAGTAAATCCAAAAGGAACCAATGAAGAAGATTTCGTATTTATTTTAGGTTATCCGGGCAAGACATTCCGTCACCGCCCCGCACAGTTCATCAACTACCAGCAACAATACCTATTGCCTTACGTATCAACACTCTATGATTTTCAGAACAGCATGATGGAAAGCGTAGGCAAAAAAGATAAAACAACCGAGCTGAAACTGGCTACCCGCATTAAAAGAAATGCCAATGTAATGAAGAATTACAGAGGCAAGCTCAAAGGTTTAAAAGACATCGACTTGGTAGCGCAGAAAAAACAGGAAGACGCGGCATTGGCATCCTTTATCAATTCTAACGTAGAAGTAAAGGCCCAATATGGTAACTTGATGAACGACATAGACTTATTGTACAAACAAATCAATGGCGATGCAAACAGAGACTTGTGGTTGGCGCAAATCTATACTTCAACCAGCTTGCTCAACGTAGCCAAGCAGCTCAACGCATTTAAAAGCGATTTGCAGGCACAACCCAATGCCCAGAAGGAAAGTTACTTCAACGCCAATGCACCTAAGCTTAAACAGGCGCTAAATACCGTTTACGAAGCTTACGATATCGATGTAGACAGAAGGATCTTAAAAAAAATGATGATGGATGCCGTTGCCCTGACTACGAACCAAAGGGTAAGCGCAGTAGACAAGATCACGAGCAGAGGCGCCAACAACGAGGCCATGATCAACGATTTTATTAACGACGCTTTCGGCCTGAGCAGATTGAAAGACCAGAATTACGTGTTTAATAATATCCTTAAATCTATTAAATCTGTAAGCGATTACAATGACGGCATATTGCTGTTCGAAAAGGATATTGCGAAGCAGGTTGCCGAGCTGAAACCAGAAAAAGACCGAAGAGAAGGTGTGCTTAACAAGCTAATGGGCGATTATGTGAATGTAAAGGAAAAATTCTTGAAAAAGGATTTCATCCCCGATGCCAATAGCACGCTCAGGTTAACCTATGGGCATGTGCGTGGCTATTCGCCTGTCGATGCCAGTTATATGGCGCCATACACCACGATAAAAGGCATTTTAGAGAAAGGTGCTACCGGCAATCCTGAATTTGCTTACCCGCAGCAGATCAAGGCGCTTTGGGAGGCAAAGGATTTTGGGTCATTTGCCAAGAAAGATCTAAACGACGTGCCTGTTGCTTTCCTTTACAACATGGATACCACTGGCGGCAACTCGGGCTCTCCTATTATGAATGCCCATGGCGAATTGATTGGTGTTAATTTTGACCGTGCCTATGGTGCCACCATTAACGATTATGCCTGGAACGAAAGCTACAGCCGTTCTATCGGCGTAGACATTAGGTATGTTTTATGGGTTGCCGCTAAAATCGATCACGCCGATTTCTTGCTAAAAGAAATGGGCATTAAACTTTAATTAAATTCTTCAAAAGCATGGCGAGGCAACAATTGATTGCCTCGCTATTTGCTGATAAAAAATATAGACCACATGAGAATAGTTGCCGAATTGCCGCATCCAAATTTCAAGATCACCTTGTTTAGCATGAACCAAAAATACATCGTCAAATTTGAGCAGGGCCAGCTGGAACAAAGCTACAAATTAGCAGAGCTCGACCTGATGGGAGGAGGAGCAAATGAAGTATTCCAAATGCTCGACGAAGAGTTTTTAAATACCGTAACCGAGCGTTTCAAAAGCATGAGAAGCGATTTTTCCGCCGCCTACCAAAGACAACAGTAAAAGTTTAGGTAATAATCATAACTAACTGTAAAATAGGTTATTTAATTTTGAATCAGAATATAATTCTGCAAATTAAGCTGTTTTAAATGTTATTACATGCGCAACAAAAGAACATATAATTGATATAAAAATACATAACTAATTGATATTTAAATAAATAAATAATTAAACAAAACTATATTTTGTTCGCTATTATAGCCAAATAAATGCAAAGTAAGCCTGAAAAAATCATTTTTCTGGCTTTTTTATGTCATTACCTATTTGGGGTGCCAAAATAGATTTTCAAACAATAAACGATTAAGGGTGTTATAGCTGAACATAAAACTATCTCATGAAAAAATACTTAAGCGCCTTATTCTGTAGCGCATTGACCTTAATGGCTTTCACTACAAAAGCACAGGAACCTGCCACCCGACCAGACAAATTATATAGCATGAGCGGTATAGGTTTTTCTTTTCCGGTTGGTGAAACAGCAGATTACCTAACACCAAAATTTTCTACCTCTCTTGGGGCTAACTTAGGGCTTGGCAGTAAAGGATTATTTCTATACCCGAAAGTAAGTTTGCATGCTTACGGTTACGAGGAATTGGCTCCAGATGCCGGCTATGTTTACTCGCTAAAAAAATCAAGGGCTACCACCTATTTGCTTAATGTGGCTTTGGGCTATAGACATATCAGCGGGAAATTCGCCTGGTACGGTTTTGCAGGTGGCGGTGGCGGAATTATTCTTACTCCAAGAATTACCGTTGACCAAAGCAATTTGCAGGCCACGCTAGACAACAAGAGCAATAGTATGGGAATGGTGGAAGCCGGACTAGGTACCGAATACAATATTGGAGGGGCCAACCTATTTGTCGAAGCCAGTTACATGCAAGGTTTCAGCAAAATCCAAAACAGAAATTTCAGTGCGGTTCCAATTTCGGTAGGTATTAAACCCAACCTGAGCAAGCTATTCTATAAAATCACTAAAAAGAACAAATAGCAGTTATGAGTTATGCCCCAACAGGAACCAGGTCAACATACCAATAGCCTGTTGGCAGGTCTTCTTTGTTGAATTTTGGGAAAGCCTTAAAAACCTTTTCTCCCAGGGTAAAATTAACCGGGTGCTTGAACATCGGTCCGTCAAATACAAAAGTATGAAACTCGCCATTTTCGCCACAGGGGTCAACATAGTTAGGCAGCTCTTCTAAAAACTGATGATCGATTACCCGACCGCAAAAATCCTGAAGTCCATCTTCGGCACCCACAACAATTGTTTTATAGCCCAAATCAATAAAATGTCTAACCAGTTCCAAGCTGTCGCCTTTCCACAAGGGAAAAACGGTTAACATTCCGATTTGTCCCAATTGGTTTTCGCGATAGACTTTAAGGTCTTCTAAAAAGATATCTCCAAAAATGGCGTGCGTAATCCCTTCTTCTTTTAACTTGCACAAATGCCCGCCCATTATTTCTTCATATACCTCCATGGTTGGCATTTCAGGCAACCTCACCTGCAGCGATTTGAAGCCCAAACTTTCAATCTGGTCAATCAGAAGGGCTTCCCGTACGCCATGCATGGCAATTCGGTTAAAGGAGTCGTTTAATGTGGTAAGCAGGTAGCAGACTTCAAGTTCTTTTTGTTGGAGCACATAGTGAAGGGCAAGCGTGCTGTCTTTTCCTCCACTCCAATTAAATACGGCTTTTTTAAGATGAGACATATTGTTTTAATAAATCGGCAGCCATTTTGAGGCCCGTAGTTGCGGATTCTTCAATTTTTATCAAATTGTGATAGCGGTCTACCGATGGAATTTTAGGGTCGATAATATATTTAGGTACATGTTTAGGAATATAGTCTATTAAGCCCGCAGCAGGATAAACTGCCAGGGAAGAACCAATGAGCATGAACAGATCGGCGCTTGCACAGATTTTGGCCGCGGTTTCGATCATCGGCACAGCTTCGCCAAACCAAACCACATGGGGCCTGAGCTGTGAGCCCAGTTCGCACAGCTCGCCCATTTTCAGTTCATCTCCAGTTATGGGATAAACCAGGTTTGGATTTTGGTCTGACTGCGACATATTGATGATGCCATGCAAATGGGTAATTTGGCTTGAACCTGCCCTTTCGTGCAGATCGTCGATATTTTGGGTAATGACATGTACATCGAAATGGGCCTCTAATCGGGCCAATTCCAAATGGGCCTCGTTGGGTAGTGCCAAGCGCACCTGCCTGCGGCGTTCATTATAAAATTGTTGCACCAATTTTGGATTCCAATCCCACGCTTCAGGGGTAGCTACCTCCATTACATTATAGCCTTCCCACAATCCGTCAGCATCCCTAAATGTTTGAAGACCGCTTTCTGCACTTATACCGGCGCCCGTTAACACGACTAATCGCTTTTTCATCGGGATGTATTTATTTTTAAAGATGTTAAAATCCTGTCTACCATGAGGTAATACGAGCCAATTATTAGTTTGGATGGAGCAACCTGCCCACCATCATTTCATTAATTAATATTCCGTTAAAACCACAAACCTTGTGCTATCTCTCAAAAACACAAGGCTTTGAATCTGCTAATTTAAACAAAAAGCCCTTTTGCGCTATAGCACAAAAGGGCTTTCTTTTATATTTTAATGTTTAGGCCTGTGCAATATCTCTTTTTAGGCTCAAAACAGGGTATTTTGCTTTTAAACTTTCGAATACACCGAACATTAAAGCGCTGTAGGCTAATGTGCCATACAAGAAGTTAAGCTCATAAGGAATAGCTGCCACTAAACAGGCCCAAAAGCCTGCCAAAGTTTGCGGATAAAAGCTAGAACCAAACCAAACGCCGAAATCTGAAACTATCCAATGGATAAAAACAACAGCAAGACCAGCAACCAATACATTTTGTACGTTTACTTTCTTTACCAAAAGCCTTCCTACCAATACCATTAATATAAAGGCAATGTAAGTATAGTACCAGCCCTGATAAAAGCCATAGTCTTTGCCCATTACTAGTGCAAGACCAATATCGCTCAGCAAAAGCACCAAAATTGGCATGGCAAAAGCTGACCAGGTATTTTTAAAGTAGGCACCGCCGAACAAAGCCACCGCACCTATTGCCGAAAAATTAGCAATGACCTTGAAATCTGGAGAAAGAGGTGCAATTACCCGCAGCCCAATGATTACAGCCATAAACAATAGCAATACTAATGTTCTCGAATTAAACTTGTTTTCCATTTTTTGTTTGTTTTTTCAGTAGCATTTATTGCTTCAACTACCTTCATGCTATATTTGGCCTTTGAGCGGTGAAGCATCTTACTGCTCGTCTTATCATTTATCCCACAAAACTAGTTTATTTATCGATAATATAAAAGAATTTAGTTTGAATGCGCTATTGGTGAAATACGGTGAGCGATGGAAAATAATAGCCATCATAAGGAATAGTTTTTTTCAGGTTTCCGTTCGCATCGTAGAAAAACAGGTTGTTAATGGCAAAATTAGCCCCAAATCCCGATTGTACGGTCTGAATGACAACCTGATTTTGCTTGGAATCGTAGCCAATTCCCTTTCCATAAAATATTTGCTGCGTAGGATTAGTCATCAATGGTGCATCAATGGATGATTTATTGCCATATACATAACGATAAACCTCACTTCCGCCGCTAAAACTTGCGTTCTTCAATAAATAAACCGCATTTTCCTTGGTCGATGCGACTATAGAACTCGGATGCCATGCGCCCCAAGCTGAATAGGTAGTAAACTTGAGGTCAACGCTGTCTTTGGCCAAAGTCTGCGGATCGATTTCGTACAGGTACTTGCCTCCGGTATACCAAACTTTTCCGTTCGGAGTTTGTGCAAAGCCCATGGTTACGCCCTTCACTTTTTGGTTCAGGCTATAGTCATCAGCATTATAAATCAGCATGCCGCTGCTGGCGCTGTGCATAAAAATATATTTTCCTGCTTTTAGCATATCACCTATTTGGCCATCAGCCCCTATCAGTTTGCTGTAAGCACTCATGGTTTTAAGGTTTACCATGTATACGCCAGAATAGCTGCTCAACAGTCCCGTGTTTTGATCTATTCCCAAAAATGCACGCCAATCGTTGCCACCTTTGGCTGCAATACGTCCCTTTTCTTTAAAAGTAAAGGCATCTACCACTACCATTGGGCCGCCAACCTTACTCACCAAATACATATTGTTGTTAAAAATAGTTCCGAACTGAAGTGTTGAACTCGCCGGATTAAGGTTGTTGCTTGGGTTTTCTCGTTTAAAAATGCTGTCGACAAGTTTTCCGGAATTGTAGTCATAAAAATTAACTTCTCCGGTGCCGTGGCCAAACCAGCCTTCGTTTACAATAAAGAAGCCGTTTTCATATTTGCCCTTTACTGTTGCTGGCTCTTCTACCGTTACCTTGTCTTTTTGACAAGAAAACAGAAAAAGTGTAATTAAGGCAATCAATAAGGGAAGTTTTTGTGATGTAAGTTGTTTCATGTGGTGTGTGATTGTTTTGCGTATTGCGTATTGCGTAAAGCGTATTGAGTAGAGCGTATTCAGTAGAGCGAAAAGAGTTAAGCGATAGGCCATTCTCCATTCTTTCATTGAAATATTCAATAACTATTTAATGTTCAAATCGCTTGCGCCTTTAATTTCTGTTGAGATTTCGCCCATCAATGTATTTCCTTTTTCGTTTTGGGCAGTGTATACTTTCACAAAATCGATGGTTTTAAGGTCAACTTTTTTACCGGTTTTATCTACCGCCCAAGAAATATCGAAGCCATTGTATTTATTGGTTTGGTAATCATCGCCAATAGACCAGCTATCGGTATAGCCCCAAGAAAAAGCAGCATTGATAAAGATGCTTCCGTTTTTGCCCCAAGTAGACCTTAACAAGGTTCCTTTAAGCGTCAATGTTTCTTGGTTTGGCGCAAATTCTGGATAGTAATTGTGCTTGTGGAAATTATTGATGTCTACCGAACCGCTTTTGCCTTGGTTATCTGTCCAGGTTACATTGGCATAGCCTTTTGGATTTGTATAGGTGATTTCGTAGTTCTTAATGGTCGAAAGATCATTGTATTCGCTTCCTGCCAATTCATACCATTCGTCATCAGGCAAACCATTTCCGTTTTTATCTTGGCTTACCATTACAATTCCGGGTTCGGCCCAAGGTGTGGTACCTCCTATCGGATTGCCATAAATAGCCAAATCATTACCTGTTTGGTTGTTTACAGAGTGGTCGAAGCCAAAAATAATATAACCGCCAAAAGCGCCAAGGGTTAAAAGGTTATTGGTATTGCCGATTAGCTTTTGTGCCTGGGCCAAAGAGCCAACTGAAGCTTCGTTGATGAATTGGCCTGGTGCCGGCAAGTACTCGAATACCGTACTAATGAATTTGCTGCTGTTTGCCGTTGGCGCCACTACTGGCACAGGTACCGTGATTTTATAGGTATATGAAAAACTGCCAGTGGCGTTGCTTGCCTTATAGACCAAGGTATAAGTGCCAGCTATAGTTGGGGTAAAGGTGTAATTGTAGTTGTTGCCTACCACTTTGCCGTCAAGGGTCCATTCGTTGCTAAATGTTTCGCCATTGAGCGTAGTTACCTTGAAATCATATTTTTCCTTGAGCTTAACAGAAACTTCGGGAATTGTGTTTCCCAAAATAGGCACAGGTGGCTTTGCAGCCTCGTCTTTTTGACAAGCAGCTAATATTGAAACAAATAAAGTAGCGAGTAAGAGGTATTTTGTAATTCTCATTTTAAAGGGTTAATTAGTTTGATTTTATAATTTGTTGTTTATTTTTTCTGTTGCTGATACAGGCGGATATCTATGGCGCCGGCAATTTCTGTGGATATCTCTCCCAAGTAGCGAGAATGTGGATTATCGGTTACAGGATGAAAAGGATTTCCGTTAGCATTCTGTCCGGTATATACCTTCACAAAATCTATATCGGCCAGCGACACCCTTTTCCCGCTTTGATCAACAGCCCAATCGATATCAAAGGCATTGTAGCCCCTGCCCAACTGGTCTTGCAGCGCCAAATAGGTTGCAGAGCCGTTATCGGCATAGCCAAAAGCAAAAGGGAAATTGGTAACGATGCCATTATCAGCTAAAGTATTTTTGAGCAGGGTGCCTTCAAATGAAATCTCTGTTCCGCTAACCCAATTGGGATAATATTGCTGGTTATGGAACATGTTTCTTAGCACGTAGCCTTCGCGGCCTAAGTTGTCGGTCCACTTGATATCATCGGCAAGCGCATTCGGCATATAGTAAGTGATTTTGTAGTTTTTCTTGGTTTCTGGTGCATTGTATTCGCTACCAGCCAATTCGTACCATTCGCCATCATCAGGTAGTCCGTTTTTGTTTTTGTCTTGCATAACGCAAACAATACCTGGCTCAGACCATTCCATCCCTACGCCAACCAGTGGATTGCCAAAAATACCGAGATCAAAGCCAGTTTCGTTTTTGATGGCATGATCAAAGCCGAATACCACAAAGCCCCCATAAGCTCCTAAAGACAACAAACCATTATCGGCCGTGCCAATCAATGCATTGGCCTTTGCCAAGGTGCCGTAACTCGCATCGTTAATAAACTGTCCCGGTGCTGGCTTATAATCAAATATCTTGCTGATAAAGGGACTATTAGCCTTTGGCAAAGGTTTATCATCTTCCTTGCTTTTTTTACAGGAAACCACTAAAAGTACCAGCACCAATCCTAGGTATCTGATGTTGGTCTTGAAAGAATAATTCTTCATTTTTATTTATAGCTATAATTAAATACGGCGTGCTGAGGTGTAGCGCCAGTTGCAAAATCATACTTGAACTTGCCGTTTTTATCAAAGACGATAGCCTTGCCCACATCGCTTCCAAAACTGATCGCATCTGCAATTACAAAAGTGTCATCGAAAGGATTTACGGTTACCCCATACATTAAACCTGTTGCGGTTCCATCGGTAATCAGACTTCCTCCGGCAATTCCAGTACTTACCTCAAGCGATGCAGAATTCATATTCCAGTCGGTAATCAGGTAGGCCTTGTTTTTATTGATGGCAATTGGACCTACATTATAATCGTAATTTCCAGTTACAGCATCGGTTACACTGTTGATGCGTTGCAACGTTGGCAATATCGTGCCGTAGTCTCCCCACGAAACCACCAACAGATCGCCATTTTGCGCAGCGGCAATCTTTACCGGATTGTAGCTTACGGTAATGTCTTTGATTTTGGTAAAAGTGGCCAAATCGATTACCGTAACTTTATCTTTTAGTCCGGTTGGATAATAAGGATGATTGGAATTGGTTACATATAATTTTCCGTTTGCTACGGCCAGTCCTTCCAGTCCGGTAGCTGGCGAGGCGCCATTCATCAGCTGCAGCTCCAAATCAACTGTTAAAGAAGCGGTATCAATGCGGCTGATTTTGCCATCATAACGAGATACATAAGCCTTATTTTTATAGAAAGCAACGTATCTGGGCATCAAACCATCGCCATTGGCATTAAAGGGAATGCTTTTTAATGAGCGTCCTGTTGCAATGTCAATCACCTCTACAAAAGACTGTGTCTTTCCCTGGATGCCTGCTACTACACAGTACATTTTGCTGCCATAGGCTTTTAGATCATTGGCTGTTTCTCCCAGCGATCTCCCATTAATCTTTTTGAAATAATCCGTTTCTACTTTTTTGCTTGCAACATCGTAGTAGGTAAGCGAACTGTTGTTATAGCCCATTGAACCTTCGCAAAGCACATAGATGCCTTTTGTACCCGTTATTTCCGGAACTTTTGGCTCGGGCGCAGGTGTACGGTCCTTTTTGCAGGAACTGATCAATAACGTGCCTAATAAAAAGGCAAACGCTATTGTTTTGAAATGTTTGTTGTAAAGGGTTTTCATATCTGATTTTTAGTAAACAAAAGCAATGTGTGCCGGAATATCACCGGTAGTTAACGACCATTTTAATTTCCCAAAAGCATTATAGCAGTGCAGCTTGCCGGGTGTTACATAATCTTTGGCATCGGTTACGTAAACATCTTTGTTGACCCGGTTTACGGCAATGCCATAAGGAATCTTGATGTTCTTTTCCGTACCGTCGGTTATAAATTTTTGGGCAAGCAGGGTTTCGTTCCTGATATCGATCATGTGGTAGCTGATGGTATTCTTGCCTTGGATGTAGCTCCACTCCGTACTGTACACGTAAGCCAGGTCATCGTCTATAGCCAGGTTGCTGGCCGCGATATCAAAAACCTTTTTAACCTGATCGGTATGGGTATCGATTACATAAAGCCGTGAAGGAATGGTATAATAATCGCCTCTCGAGGTCACATAGAGATCGCCATAGCGATCGGCCTTTAAGCGGTGCAGGTTTAGCGCTACCTGAATGCGTTTTTCTTCCCTGAAATTGGCGAGGTCAATTACCGAAACCGTGCTTTCGTAGTTTGGCGGACTATAGCCACCCGAGTTGGCGATATAGAGTTTGTTGCCTACAACAGCCATTTCTTCTGGCTGCCGGCCTACCTCTACCGTGCGGTTGATGATCAGCTTAGCGGTATCGATTTCTGCTACAATTCCATTGGGTGCTGTCGGATCGCCTACGCGGCCCAAATAAGCACTCACATAGGCTTTGCCATTGTTAAATGTAATGTAGCGACAATTTGTGATGTTGATCTGGCCGATGCGCCTGCCGGTTTTGACATTCAACACTTCTACCTTGTTAGAGATATTAACTACTACATATAGCTTGCTGCCGTATATGGCAATATCATTGCCTACATCACCCAAACCCTTGGTTACTTCTGGATTAACCTGATTGTAGAGGTTACGGGTATAAATGCCATTAACCAGGTCGAGATAGTCAAGAGAAGCCTTGTTCATGTTCATGTTGCCCTCGTTAACCAGGTAAAAACCTTTAATGGCTGAGGTGGGGTCTGGCTCAATGCGACTAATTTCTGCAGGCAAAGGCTTAGGGTCTTTTCTGCAGCCCCAAAAGATCAGCGAAAAAGCAATCAAGAGGCAATATGATTTATTGGTCAGGCTCATAGCTTAAAATTCAAGGTGATCCGGTAATTCCTTCCGGGCATCGGGAAGTTTGGAATAACATCATAGTATTGGTTAAGTAGGTTGTTTACTTCGCCATTAAGGTTAAAATTGGCCTGACGAAGCTTAAACTGATAGCTCAAGGCAAAATCGTGCGTGTACCAAGGCTCCATGTAATTGTAAATGATATTGGCTTTTTGGTTATAGCGATAACCGGTATAGATAAAACTGTAGTTGGCGTGCCATTTGCGATAATCTATTTTGGCCAAGAAAGAACCGCTGTGTTTAGGGATATAAGGGATTTGTTGCCTATAATTATCCTCCGCAGGGTCGGTTACATCAACAGCCTGTTGAAACGTGTAATTGATGGCTGCGCCAATTGCCACGTCTTTTCCAAACCTCCAACCGCTTTTCAGGTTCAGTTCTGCTCCTTTGATGGCTACCTTGCCCAAATTGTACATGATCCAACGGATCAGGTTCGCACCCGGCTGCGCAATGATCTTATCTTTTATCTGGTTGTAATACACATCGCCCTGAACTTCGATATAGGCAAGGCGCTGCTCCTTAAATGAACTGAGGTAGGTAAAACCCAAATCGTATTGTTTGGCAAACTCGGGTTTGAGCAAAGTATTGCCAATAAAAGTATAATAGAGGTCGTTAAAAGTAGGCATCCTGAAAATATCCTTATAAAAACCCCTTAGCCTCAGGTTTGACCGCTCCATCGGTTTCCAAGAAAACATCAGTGTCGGACTAAACACTTGCTTATTTCCTGCCGAAGAATATTCTTTAACCTCGTCATTGATGGTAGTGCTCAGGATATTTGCCTGAACTTCGAGCCTTTCTAGCTTTAGTGAAGTACTAAGCACATTTAAAAAGGTATTTCTGCGGGGATAAGCAAAGCGATAAAGATTGGCTTTGAGGTCTTGATATTGATAATCTGATGCGAAAGACACATTCCATATGCTGGCCAGTTTATAATTGGCGGCCAAAGAAACGTAGGCTTCCCTTTCGTGAAAACGATTATCAAGAAAACCGTTAATGGTTACATATTCCGGATCGAGAAAACGGGTATAATCATAAGCCAGTTTGGTGTTGAGCAAAATGGATAACCGTTCGCCAAAGTTTTGCGTTACATTGCCTTGTACAAATACGTTTCTGTCCCAGATGCGCTGGTTGTAATCGAATTTATTAGAAACGATGGCACCTGGCAATCCCCTGTCTGATAAAAAAGAGTAAAGCTGCGCATGCCATTTCCCTTGTTTGTTAAGTTTGCCAAATAAAGACGTTTCTAGCCTGAATCTATTTACATCGCCGTTATTTCTTACCGCTGCAGTATCATAAATACCGTTGGTATACCTAAATTTGTATTTTCCATTGGCCCTGATGTATTCGCTGCTTACACTGGCCGAAATGTTGTTGCTGATTTCGCGCTGATAAACAAATGCAGGATTGATCAAACCGAAATCTCCGGTTTTAAAATTGGCGCTAATGCTGTATTTTCTATCCTCAAAAATCGGAGCCCTTGTTTTAAGGTAGATGGCACTTGCCGAAGCATAGCCCTTGGCTGGTTGCAGCTGCTCGTTGCTTTGTCCACTGATGAGTGAAACCTCCTCTAAGTTGTCCAGTGAATATTTTCCCAGGTCTACCTGGCCATTCTGCGCATTGCCCAATTGGATGCCATCATAAAAAATAGCGGTGTGGTTAGTACCCATACTCCTGACATTGACCGTTTTTAAACCACCAATGCCTCCGTAGTCTTTGAGCTGTACGCCAGAAAAATACCTAATGGCATCGGCAACAGATAGGCTATTGATCCGCTTCAGGTCTTCGGCCGTTAAAACCTGCAGGGCAGCTGGCGACAAGCTTTGCCTGCTTACGCGATATTCGTTTATCTTGACCTCTTTAAGTTGGTTAACCTTGGTCAGCGTATCGGTATTTTGGGCAAGGGCAATGCCTGGAAATGCGCACAGCATTCCCCCTACAGCGAAACCAATAAAAGCAACATAGCCTTTAAAAAAGGCCAGATTCTTTTTTGTCATTTTTGTTGTGAGTTAAACCCACAGCAAACAGAAATTAAGGAGCATGTATCAACAAGCATCTACTCCTAGCTTCAATCCCCGAAAGCTATGAAAATATAATGCTAAGGCAGGTCTTCTGACTTACTCCCGATTTCCTGCCTTCCCCTTTCTTGCGAAAAAGTGGCCAAGATTTGAAAATCGTTACAGAGCTTACAGCTGCGGGACAGTTACGGATTTACACCGTATTCCCTTTTAATCCCAATCCTAAAATCGGGAACCAAAAGCGATGCAAATATAGCCAAATTAAGCACAGAAGCAAATATGGCAAGGAGATGTTACAATTACACGGTTTTGCAAACGCTTATAAAACCCTATATTTAGGTTCAAAATAGAGCTTATGCGTACCTTATTATCCCTTTGTTCATTATTTATCATCAGCATCCAGGCGATGGCACAACAAACAGACACCGTTTTCCTGCAAAAACTAATGCAAGACAAGCCTGAACTCTTTTCGGGAATTTTAAATCACCCCAACAAAAACGAAGTTCAGGTAATCTATACACAGGTGAACCGCGATAAAAACAATAAACCGAGTTTTAAAACCTTTAGCTACAATTTTAATCCGCAACGGTATTTTTACCCCGCCAGTACTGTTAAGCTGGCTGCCGTAGTCTTTGCCTTAGAAAAGGTAAATGCGTTAAAAAGCAAAGGCATGAGTGCCGATCTGGTTATGCTAACCGATAGCAGCTTTAAAGGCCAGACCAAGGTTTTGAAAGACGAAAGCGCCGCAAACGGAAAGCCTTCCATTGAACATTACGTTAAAAAGATACTCTTAACCAGCGATAATGATGCCTTTAATCGATTATTTGAGTTTATTGGCCGGGCAGAAATCAATGCAAAGCTGAAAAAATACGGCATGAACGATAGTCGAATACTGAATAGGCTAGCCATTGGCGATGGTGGCGAATCGGCCAGAAACACCAACCCTATCGATTTTTACAAAGACGACAAATTGGTCTACCATCAAGATGCCCAATTTGACAATAAGGATTATCCGTTAACCTTAACCAATTTATTGGTGGGCAAGGGTTATTTAGACGGCAAAGAACAATTGGTAAACGAACCTTACAGCTTTGCCAACAAGAATGTTTTTACCGTTGGCGATCAGCAATTGTTAATGAAACGTTTGATCATGCCTGAAGCATTTCCGGCAAAGGAAAGGTTTAACCTCACTCCCACCGATTACAAACTCATTTATACCTACATGAGCAAATTGCCTACAGAAAGCGATTATCCAAAATATGACCCGAAAGACTTTTGGCCAACCTACGCCAAGATGCTGTATTATGGACGAGAGAAAAATGCAACGCTAGATCCGAATATCAGGATCTTTAATAAATATGGTGACAGTTATGGTTACATTATCGATAATTCGTATTTCGTAGACTTTAAGAACAAAGTAGAATATTTTCTAACCGCAGTAGTTCAATCTAACGAAGATGGAATTTACAATGATGGCAAATACGAATACGAAACCGTATGCTATCCTTTTATGAAGAATTTGGGGAGGACCATTTACGAATACGAGCTGAACCGAAGCAAAAAGAACCTGCCCAATTTGGACAAGTACAAAATGGATTACAGCAACAAATAACAACAAAGCCCGAAAAACTCGGGCTTTGTTATACTTAATGCATCGTATTAAAACGAAGCTTGTGATCGAAGGATCTGCAACATCAAACTGCGCTCATCAGATTTCTCCTTCCGTCTGAATGACAGGTATGTTATTTAAAATTAAAGCTTACACCGGCATTCATGTTAAAGCCAAAGGTATTGTAGCCAATAATTTCAGTGTATTTCTCGTCGGTTAGGTTTTTTAAATCGGCAAAAATCTTGATGCGTTTTTTGGCCAAGGCATATTCCGCATAAAAATCCAATAAATTATAGGAACCCAAAAGCTTATTTACGGCTGGATAAGTACTAAAATCGCTGTCAAAGCGCTCGCCAGTAAATTTAAAGTTGGCGCTTACAAATAAATTGTCTGTAGCTTGTACACCCGCATTAATGCCATAAGTATTTTTAGGCCTGCGCAACAAGAAATCGATCACCTTGGTACCCGAAGTCTGCTTGCCTTCTACATAGGCATAATAGCCTCCAATCGTAAACTTGTTTAATTTAACACTAGGTTCGATCTCTAAACCTCTATCATCTTGCTTGTCTTGGTTTACATAACCCGTTGTGCCATAAATAATGGCATCTTTAATTTTACGCTTAAAAGCTGTTGCACGCAGGTTCAATTTTTCGTTTAAAAAGCTGAAACTCGCGCCTGCTTCATAGTTCGTCGCTTTTTCAGGCTTTAAGTTCAAATTGGCGCCGTATTGACCAAAAAGCATATCGAGCATTGGCGCCCTAAATGCAGATGAAACCGTACCGAATAGTTTTACTTCTTTAATAATGTTGATACTTGGTGTTACGGCATAGGTATAGTTTTCGCCATATTTATTGTGCTTATTGTAACGGCCACCTACTTCAAGATTAAACACACTCAAATCATGCAAAAATACAGAGGCATAAGTGCTGAACAAATTGGTAGACGGCTTTGTTAAGGTTGCACCATAGTAAGTTACTGCGGTTGCACGGTTATCCAAACCCACCAATAGGTTTACTTTTTCGCCAAGGTTTTGATTATAGAACAGATCCAACCAATCCATGCGGCCATCATAACGACCACCATACATGCTTACGTATTCTCTAGATGTATTTTCGTGGCTATAATTGAGGGTGATTTTGCCTTTGTTTAATTGGTACTGCGCATTTAAGCCGCCATTAAAGTGCTTCGATTCTGATTTGTTATTGGCATCGACAAATGCATCGTCGTCATAATCGAATTTTCCGGCAAAATAACGCAAGAATGGATTAATGCTCAAACGCTTGTCCAATTGGATAGTGAAATTGGCATTTACCGCATCCTGCCTGGTGCCATCTTTATCAAAAGCTTGCGTATTCCCTGCCGGATTGGCGGCTTCAGAAATACCATCCGTCCTGAAATGGCTGTAGCTTACATTATAGGTAACCGCATCAACTTGGCTGCTCAAACCAATGGTTCCTTTATAAGAATTATAGCTGCCCGCACTGGCTACGCCATATACATTATTGCCTTTGTTGCCACTCTTTTTTGTAATGATGTTGATTACACCTGCAACGGCATCAGAACCATAAAGCGTAGATTGGCCTCCACGAAGAATTTCGATCCGCTCTATCTGATCAATGGCAATCATGCGAAGATCGAAAGCGCCTAACACCGAAGAAGGATCTGAAGCCAAAACCCCGTCAATCAAAATTACAGTGTAGGTACTTGCCGCGCCTCGAAAAAATATGCTTTTGTCTTTGCCATAATTGCTGCCTGCCCCTACTACATTAATGCCGGCCTGCTGATTTAGCAATTCGGCCAGGTTTCTTCCCGCGCTGCGATCTAGTTCTTCCCTAGTAATAATGCTGACTACCTTGCCTGTTTGCGATTGTTTTTGTTCGTTCTTAGTAGCAGAAATCACTACTTCGTTTAATGATTGTACTTCTTGGGCTTTTGTTTTGCCTACAAGTACCAATTGTGCAAGTCCTAGACCTGTTACAATCCATTTGGTTGTTTTCTTCAATGTTTGTGAGTTTTTTTACACACAGCAATAGAATCAATGACAGAAATGAGGTATAATAAATTAGTCCCACTCCTAGCTTCAATCCCCGAAAGCTATGAAATTATAATGCTAAGGCAGGTCTTCTGACTTACTCCCGATTCTCTGCCTTCCCCTTTCTTGCGAAAAAGTGGCCAAGATTTGAAAACCGTTACAGAGCTTACAGCTGCGGGACAGTTACGGATTTACACCGTATTCCCTTTTAATCCCGATCCTAAAACCGGGAACCAAAAGCGGGGCAAAGGTATTGAGAAGTATTTAATTTTTAAATAAGATTTACAGAGATTAGCTCTTGTATCTAAGAAGTCACAAATTCGGATGTGAACGATTTGCTTAGGTCAATCTGCAAACACCTGATCATGAAGAACTTATTTCTCATCCAGCAGTTGTTGCTTCAATGCCAACAATTGATCTGACTCTTCTTTTGGCAATACCGGAAATTTGAGGTTCATTTTTTCAAATGCGGCCTCAACCACCTGACTGATGACCAATCTGGCATACCATTTTTTATCGGCTGGTATCACAAACCAAGGCGCATTGCTGGTTGATGTCTCCTGAATAGCTTCTTCGTAGGCATCCATGTATTTTTTCCATAAAGCCCTTTCTTTCAAATCGCCAGAAGCAAATTTCCAGTTCTTGGCAGGATCTTCTATGCGGTCTAAAAAACGTTGCTTCTGCTCATCCTTCGAAACATGTAAAAAAAACTTTAATATCACAGTACCATTGTCGGTTAGCTGTTTTTCGAAGTTGCGGATGCTGTCATACCTGCTCTTCCAAAATTTGGCATCTATTTGCTTTACCTCAGTATAATTGGGAATATTTTCGCTCAATATATATTCAGGATGCACCTTGCACACCAATACGTTTTCATAATGAGATCGGTTATGTATGCCTACCTTTCCTTTTTCGGGCAAAGCCTTGTAATGCCGCCACAAAAAATCATGGCGATATTCCTCGCTGCTTGGGGTTTTGAAACTGTATACTTGGCAACCCTGCGGATTAAGTCCCGACATGACATGTTCTATCGCACTGTCTTTACCGGCTGCATCCATGGCCTGAAAAATAATCAAAACGGCTTGCTCACCAGAAGCATATAACTTTTCCTGGTGCTGACTCAATTGCAATTTGGCCTTTTCCAGTTCGAGTTTCCCCTTTTCCTTATCCAAATCACCATTGTAGGTGGTACTAAAATCCTTTAGCTTGAATTTCTTTTGGGTAGGCGCCTGGTATTTTTTGATGTCGATTTTCATAAGTATGATATAGGTTTTCCAGAGTTAACTGCAAAGACAATGTTTCAAAGCATTCCTTTGGCTAAATATAAATTAAATTCTATTTAATAAATAAACTAGCTGATGTTATTCTTCTTCAGCGTCATGAAAATCTTTTGATGAGCTTCCCGTACCGCTTTCATTATCGTTAGGATGTTCGGCCGGTTTTTTAGAAGTACCTGTGTAGGCATCATCGCTAAGCGAATCATAGCCTTGTGTACCTGTATTGTCCAATCCATCTCTTGGTGCAACCTGATCTGGGGATATTTCTTTCTTTTTCGACATGGCTCTAGTTATTTGACTATCCTAAACAACAAAACTGCCACCTGATAGTTTTACTGGTTCCCGCCTAGTTTTTTGATCAGGTGTTCAATTTATATCACACCAATTAGGGCTCCTACCTAGCTTGGAAGGCCTAAAAAATTAATTATTCGAATAATTTTCAGAAAAAAAGCAGACTTTAATTAATTGGCATGGGTTTTGTTAAAAAATGTCCGAGAGCGTTAATTTAGAAATGGGGCCAAAGTCATTCTTGACTAAGGCCTCTTTCTTTTTAGGCCAAATATGCCACTATCTTGAAAGCTTTCTATCTGAAATATAAGGGACTATCGGATAAATATAATCCATTTGATTTACACCCAATTTTTCGGGCGACGAACCAACAAATACTGTTTTTTTGCCTTTAATGGTAATGTTGCCCTTATTATCTATTTCAACCATCGCCCACAGCGGATCTTTATAAGGTACTGTATATTTTAACCAGGGCTTAGCCTTGTCAACTGCTTCCGAATAACGGATTTCTTTATACTTATCGCCCAACCATTGGTAGGAAGCGCTATTGATCTGCACATAGTGGATGCCATTGATATAATTGCAATAATCTTGATGATGATGGCCGCTGAACACCAATATCACTTTTTGTTCCTGTTTTAAATTGGCTTGTTCGAGCGTATACCTGAGCAGCGTACCATTTTCCAGACCTCCAGCATCATTATCCAAACCTTGATGACAAAATACGATCGTTGGCAATTTAGACTCCTCCAAGTCTTTCTTTAACCATTCCAATTGTGTGGGTGAGATAAAGCGGGCATATCCTGTAGGGCGATCTGGCGAGGAATTATGCTCATTTCCGTCTAAAACAACAAAGTGGAAGCCATTGGCATCAAATGAATAATATTTCGCCTTGGCTTTCCAAAATTCGACTACTTGTTCGCGTGTAAAGCCGCCATCGGTATCGTGGTTGCCAATTACATGGTATTTTGGTTTTTTAAATTTATCCCATACCTCCATTAAAGGCAGGTTTTCCTTTTTGGGGAAACAGAAATCACCCATTTGGATAATAAAATCAGGGGCTTCCCTATTCATTTCATCTATAAATGCAACCAGCCGATCAAGACCATCAGGAATCAAATCATGGTGCAGATCGGTAATGATACCAAACCTGATCAATGTTTTTGCATTGGCAAGTTGTGGTTTTATAGGCTTTGTACTTGCCATCATTTTTTGAAATGATGTTGCCAGCAAACCGCTCAAAGCCAATTTTTTAATAAAATCTCTTCTGTATTGATTTTTCATTCTTTGTATTTAATAGGTTACGGCAGGTTTTTGCTCTATCTGCTTGCCATGCTAACAAATATATACACTAGATCAAATGTTTACAAATACTATACATTTTAAACACATTAAATTATCGTTAACTAAAAAATTAACGGAACCTGAACTAAGCTATTTCTTTTTGGTAGATTAAATTAAGTGAAGATATTGCGTATCGATCTCATTCCATTTTTCAAAATAATTAACCGGATTGGTCCCTACAATCTTATTAAACTCTTTGCTGAAGTGCGAATGGTCTGTGTAACCCAATTCTGGATGAATGCCCGAAAAACTACCTTCGCCTTTTTGATAGGCTTTGCAAAACTCCTTTACCCTCACAATCCCAGCATATTGTTTAGGAGCCATGCCCACGTATTCGGTAAACCTGCGACGAAAGTTCCGTTCGCTCATTAAACAGCTTTCCTGAAGAAGAGACATCTCAACATTCCCTTTGCTGGCATGAATCACATCAACTGCATGCAATATACGTTTGAGGTTATATTGCTCAGCTTTTGCATTCAACAAGTTTTCTAAATAATGCTCTAACAGACCATGCCTGGCAAGCTCATCAGATTCGCGAAGCATTTTCTCATACAATCCATAAATACCATGTCCAAATACCAAACCCGCATCTAAGGTGGAAGCCTGAAAATCAAGCAAATGATTATCCAAAAACAAGTGGGCAGCCCCAGGTTGAAATACAACTCCAACGAGATGTACAGTACCACTATATTTGATAAAGTTCCTATCTGGATACAATCCAGTTAATGTGGCTAATGGCATTGATGTAAAATCGATACCGTTTCTCGACAGTTCTATTAAAGGTCCGAGATTAAAGATTAGGTCAAGTGTACCATCAGGAAGCCTACGCTGGATACCAAAGCCGTTAGCGCTATCCACATTAAGAAATCCATCGGACTTTAATGTGTAAAAAAATCTTACATAATGGTGTAAGTATCGCGGAAACGTCTTGGCAAGTTGCATGTTTAAAATGGCCGTTTTTTACATATCCGACCTAGATGTTTTGTCGTATCATTGTTGCAAATATAATCCAAATATGATGCTAAACTTCTTATCTATTAATAAATCGACCATCATCTGCATGTTCACATTTCTTCCGTTTATTTCTGTAGCTCAAATTGGGGCGCCCGAAAAAAAACAGGTTGTAGACGCTGTGGCTTCCAAACTTAATCAAAGTTATATCTTCCCAGATGTGGCTAAAAAAATGGCTGATGCGATTATCCTAAATACTAAAAACGGCAGCTATAACAGCATAAGTGATCCTAGTCAATTTGCCAGTCGGCTTACCGCAGACCTAGTCAAGATTTCTAATGACGGACACCTGAATATTACATTTGATCCTGATTGGGTAGTGGCCAGTAAGAAAATAATGAGCAAGGAAGACAGCCTTAGCCTCATCAATAGAGATTTCCCCAATGCTGTTCGAGATAATTTTGGTTTTAAGGAGGTACGCATTCTCGATGGAAATATAGGTTACCTTAACTTAATCAAATTCCATGATTTAGCCCTTGGAGCAGAAACTGCTAGCTCGGCAATGAACTTTTTGGCGAATACAGAGGCATTGATAATTGACTTAAGACAAAACAGCGGGGGCTATAGTACTATGGTTCAGTTCTTAGCCAGCTATCTCTTTGATACGGATCCCATTCTTCTTGTCGAGATCTATTCACGCAATGAAAGTGAACGCAAACAAGATTGGACATTGTCCTATGTACCGGGTAAACGCATGCCCAAAAAGCCAGTGTACATATTAACTAGTAGCAATACATTTTCGGCAGCTGAAAGCTTTGCTTATTTTTTGAAAAACCAAAAAAGGGCTACTATTATAGGTGAGGCTACTGGTGGCGGCGCACACCCCGTTAGCCATAAGGCATTAACAGATCGTTACACCATATTCTTGCCCGACTCGCGCCCGATAGATCCGATTACTAAAACCGATTGGGATAAAGTTGGCATAAAACCCGATATTACAGTTGCAGCTAAAGATGCACTTTTAACTACTCAGTTTATTGCATTGGAAAAAATTCTGTCCTCAAACCCTAATCAGCTCAGTGCTAATTGGGCGCTCGATTACCTAAAAGCACAACAAAAACCAATCAAACTTACCTTGGCAGAACTCCAAAAATACGAGGGAAGTTATACAGGTGGTGCTGGGAGACTGTTGATCGAAAATGGCGAATTATATTACCATCGCAGCGGACAACGCAAACATAAGCTGACACCATTAAAAACTGATCTATTTTATGTTGAGGAAACTCCTTATTTAAGACTCAAAATCAATACAGAAAACGGAAAAGTAACCAGCTTTGTTAGAATGTATGATGATGGAAGAACTAACATAGAAATTAAAGACAAATAAGCTTGAAATTCTAAGTCGGTAGTCTTAAAGTCTACCCACAATAAGCCTTAGGTAACAGATTTGGTTGAAAACAACATCCTTTAATCTGTCTATCTATGGCATTTTTATTTATAGGCATAAGATAGAATAATTCAAATCGTAAGTTTACTATCCATTTCACCTCTTACATCTTCCATTTTACCTTTTACCTCTTCTCTATCCTATCATGTTATTTATTGTAAATCAAGGCACTAATTAAACCCAGGTTTGCCACCTTTAGTCAAAAAACTTTATTTAAATTTAATTGAGTAACTTTAAGCAGTTAAATACGTTATTTGTACCAGTACTTTTAACACAATTTAACAGATAATATTTTACGTTTTTTCCATCTTTACCCCATGTTTAAAGAAATAAAAAATAAATACATTCGCTATATCACGATTTTTATCTTCTTTGTCATTATTTTCTTTTGCGCGCTGCAGCTCAACTTCTTATGGCTGTTCGGCTATTCGCCAACTTATACCGATATCAAAAAACCTGCACAACGCGTAGGCTCAGAATTATATACTGCTGATGGGGTGCTCATAGGCCGCTACTTTAAAGAAAACAGAACACCTGTAAAATACAACCAGATCTCGCCCAGCGTAATCAATGCATTGGTGGCTACCGAAGACGTGCGTTTTTATAAGCACATGGGAATCGATATCCAAGCCCTAGGTCGCGCCGTGGTAGGCATGGGCAAAGACGGAGGGGCCAGTACCATCACCCAGCAATTAGCTAAAAACCTTTACCGCATCCGTTACAATAAATCGCAAGGCTTATTGGGCCGCCTTCCTTTGGCAAGAACATTAATTCCTAAGCTAAAAGAATGGATGACCGCCCTCAAACTCGAATCCAATTACAGCAAAAACGATATCATCACCATGTACTTGAATACGGTATCGTTTGGTAATAATACTTATGGCATTAAAACCGCTTCACGAATTTATTTCAACAAGCAGGCTAATGAGCTCGATGTTCCGGAAGCCGCTGTTTTGGTGGGCATGCTAAAGGCTACTACTTCTTACAACCCGATCAAAAATCCAGAGAAGTCTTTGGAGCGAAGAAACGTAGTGCTTTCGCAAATGAACAAATACAACTATTTGAACAAAGCCGATTTAGAAAAGTACAAAGCAGTTCCGTTAAAGATAGAACAAGGCAGTGTTGACGATGGTAGCGATGGTGATTCGTACTTAAGGGCAGCCGTTGATAAATACCTGGAGAAATGGTGCAATGACAACAACTACGATTTGTATGAAGACGGCCTAAAAATATATACAACCATCGACTCTAAACTGCAAGGTTATGCCGAAGAGTCAGTGAAGGAAGAAATGCGCGTTTTACAGCGTAGATTTTACAGCGTATGGGGAAATGAAGATCCATGGGAAGATTCTGAACGCAAAAAAGTAGACTATCCAGAGCGGGCCAAGCGAAACCTGCCTATTTATGCCCTGTTGCAAAAGAAATACAACAACAACCAGGATTCGATAGATGCCTATTTCAATAAAAAGAAAAAGATGAAGATCTTTTCTTATAAAGGCGATCGCGATACCTTGTTCTCTACCATGGATTCTATCCGTTATTACGGCAAGATCATGAACACAGGGATGATGACCATGGAGCCTAAAACTGGTAAAATTAAGGTTTGGATTGGTGGCATTGATCATAAATTCTTCAAATACGACCACGTTAATCAGGCCAAAAGACAGGCTGGTTCTACCTTTAAGCCTTTCGCCTACTTGGCCGCACTCGAAAGCGGCATGAGTCCTTGCGATAAATTCACTGATAAACCGGTTAAAATTTCTTATCAGGATAAGGGCAAAACCGAATATTGGGAACCCAAAAACGCCGATTGGAATAACACTTATCAAGAAATGTCACTCCGCTGGGCCATGGCAAAATCTGTAAACACCGTAACTGCTCAAGTTACCGAGAAAGTAGGTTGGGACAATGTGGTTAAATGGGCACATGAGTGTGGTATTGAAAGTCATTTAGAATCGGTACCCTCTGTAAGCTTGGGTCCAAATGATGTGTCGGTTTTCGAAATGGTAAAGGCATACAGCACTTTCCTAAACGAGGGCGTAAAAACAGACCCGATTTTGGTAGAACGAATTACCGATCAAGAAAACAATATCATTGAAGAATTTACCGCAAAAACCAAACGCGTATTAAGTGAAGAAATAGCTTGGCTGATGCTCTATATGTTTAGAGGCGGTATGGACGAACCAGGTGGTACCTCTAGGGCCTTATGGGAATGGGATTTGTGGAAAAAGAACAACCAGATTGGTGGTAAAACAGGTACCTCTTCAGATTATGTAGATGCTTGGTACATGGGTATTACCAAAGATTTGGTGACTGGTGTTTGGGTAGGTTGCGATGAGCGTACAGCCCACTTTAAAAACGGCGAACAAGGCGAAGGATCGCGCACGGCATTGCCTATTTTTGGCAAATTCATGGAAAAGGTATACCACGACCCTAACAGTGGCTATACCTACGGACCATTCCCTAAAGCAAAGGTATCCATTACCAGAAACATCGATTGCCCTACGCCTGTACAACAGGTAGACACTACCGTAACAGATAGCACGCTAGTAGATTCTTTAGAAGTTCCCGTACCTATTATCGAAGAACAGCAACCAGTAGTACAACCCAAAGTAGAGGAACAAAAAACAGAGGAGAAAAAAGCTGCAGACCCACAGCCTAAACAGCAAGCCCCTGCCCCTGTAGTTCCCCTAACCAGAAAAGAAGAGCGGGAATTGAAAAGAAAACAACGCCAAGAAGAAAAAGAGAGAAAGAAAAACGGAGGTGGCAACTAACCCAGCAAACCACTTCCCTTTTATTTTCGTAATTGAATATAAGCCTATTGTCCTAAAAACTATAATATATGAATAGAAACGCTACTTTTCGAAGAAAATCATGGCTGATTTTATTGCTTATACTCGTATCTGCCGTTTCGGTGCAAGCCCAATATTTTGGCCAAAACCGGGTAAGGTATAAAAATGCCGATTTTAAGGTGCTCCAAACGCCACACTTTGAGATTTACTATTACATCAAAAATGAAAAACTGCTGAAGAAGTTTGCCCAGGATGCAGAAACCTGGTATAAAATGCACCAGGAGGTTTTTCGCGATACTTTCTTGAAGAAAAACCCTATCATCCTTTACAATAACCACCCTGATTTTCAACAGACTACCGCATTGAATGGAGAAATCAGTGTAGGTACCGGCGGGGTAACCGAAGCCTTGAAAAACCGTGTGGTAATGCCCGTATTGGAACTGAATAGTCAAACCAGGCACGTTTTAGGACACGAGCTGGTGCATGCCTTTCAATATCACATCCTTTTGGAGAAAGATTCGATCAGTTTAGAAAATATAGGCAATACACCTTTATGGATGGTTGAGGGTATGGCCGAGTATTTATCGGTAGGCAAAAAAGATGCATTTACTTCGATGTGGATGCGGGATGCTTTGCTAAACCGTGATATCCCCTCTTTAAAAGACCTCACTAATTCTAACAAATATTTTCCTTACCGCTATGGTCAGGCTTTTTGGACGTTTGTAGGCTCTCTTTATGGCGATACCACTATTGTTCCGCTATTTAAAAACACGGCCAGATTTGGTTATGAAAATGGCATCAAGTATACTTTTGGCTACGACGATAGAACTTTGTCTGGATTATGGAAAAATGCCATTGAACAACATTACAGACCATTATTAAAAGCAGACAGCTCGCAGATCAAAATCTCGGGTACCAAAATCATCGATAACAAAAATGCCGGCAACATGAACGTGGCGCCCGCAATAAGTCCCGATGGCAAGTATCTGGCTTTTCTATCTGAAAAAGACCTGTTTGGCATCGATCTATTTTTGGCCGATGCGAAAACCGGCCAGATTATCCGAAAGCTGAGCAGCCAGATCTCCAACTCGCATATAGATGATTTCAACTTCATCGAATCGGCAGGTGCCTGGTCGCCAGATGGCAAACAGTTCGCCTTTAGTATTTTCAGCAAGGGCCGAAATCAACTGCTTATTGTAAATGTAGACAATGGCAACACCGTGTTGCAAACGGGAATGGGTGCTGTAGAACAGTTTGGCAACTTAACTTGGTCGCCAGATGGCAAGGAAATCGCATTCTCCGGCATGGTTGAAGGCCAAAGCGATATTTTCTCGTATAACTTAGGTACCAAGGCGGTAACCCAAATTACCAACGACGAATATTCTGATTACGCACCGAGCTTCTCTCCTGATGGCAAGAAACTCATCTTCTCATCAGATCGTGCTGCGATAATTGGTGGCAATATCAACGCAGTAAACCCGATTAACATGACCATTTATGATATTGCGAGCAAAACGCTGAGCAATATCCCTGTTTTTCCGGGTGCAAATAACCTGAATGCACAATTCTCTGGCGACAGTAAACGTGTTTTCTTTTTATCAAACCGCGATGGCTTTAGAAACCTTTATGAGTATACCTTAGACAACGGTTCGGTAAAACAGTTGACAGATTATTTTACAGGTATCAGCGGTATTACCGAATTCTCTCCTGCCATTACCGTGGCCAGAAATGATGATATCATTTATAGCTATTACCGTTACCAGCGTTATACCTTATACAATTCTCCACTGAGCAACTTCAAGGCTAAAACCGTAGATGCGCAAGAAGTTAATTTCGATGCGGCTATTCTGCCTCCAATGGAAAATGCCGGTGTAAATATTGTGAACTCCAATTTGGGCAATTTCGAACGCTTTGAAAAACCCGAAAAAGATTCGCTCTATACTATTCCTTACAAACCTAAATTTAGGTTAGATTACTTGGCCAATAGCGGCGTAGGTGTTTCTACAAGCAGGTTTGGCACAGGCGTACAAGGTGGTATCATCGGTATGTTTAGCGATATTTTAGGTAGAAACCAGATTATTGCCAACATTTCGGTAAATGGAGAAATCTATGATTTTGGGGGCTTGGTAGGCTATATCAACCAAAAAAACAGGATCAACTGGGGCGTAGGCTTGTCTCACATTCCTTATATCACAGGTTTCAGAACTTACAACCCTTACAATCCGGCCAATGGCGGAGAAAAGCTAGATACCCTGAGCACCAATATCCTCCGTACATTTGAAGACAAGCTAGAAGTATTCGCCTCCTACCCTTTTAATAAAGTGCACAGGTTTGAAGCTGGTACTGCCGTTTCGCGCTACAGTTATCGTTTAGATCGCTTTAACAACTATTACGATAATACTTATGGCTATTATGTGGGTGCCGACAGACAAAAGGTATCTACAAGCCAAGCCCAAAATGCTTTGGGTATTCCTTTAAAAGGCTTTAGCATCTTCCAGCTTAATGCTTCTTTTGTTGGCGACAACTCTATATTTGGGGTAACAGCTCCGCTAGATGGCTTTAGGTACCGGATCGGTGCAGAACAATATTTTGGCGATTACAACTTCAGTGCGGTAACCGTTGATGCCAGAAAATACTGGAGAGCTAAACCTGTAACTTTTGCAGTCAGGTCATACAACTACCTCCGTTTAGGCAAAGACGGCGAAAATTTATATCCGCTTTATGCAGGCTACAACTACCTGATCAGGGGTTATGATGCCAGCTCATTTTACAGAAACCAAAACCAAACTGCGGGCAGCTACGATATCGATCAGCTGTCAGGAAGCAAATTGGCGGTATTTAATTTTGAAGTTCGACTGCCTTTTACCGGACCTAAGAAATTAGCCCAAATCCCTTCAAAATTCTTATTTACCGATTTGAACCTTTTCTTTGATGCAGGCTTGGCCTGGAACGAAGGCAGCAAGGTATCGTTCAAAAGCGAACCAAGCTACAAAGATGTTCCAGTGGTTGACCAGCAGGGTAATCCTATATATGATAGCGAAAACAAGCAAGTATTTACTAGCGTTGCAACAGAACGAGTGCCTGCATTGAGTGTGGGTATATCGGTAAGGGTGAACGTATTTGGCTATTTTGTATTGGAGCCTTATTATGCCTTCCCTTTCCAACGTAAAGATGTGAAGAACGGCGTATTTGGCGTAACCTTTGCGCCAGGCTGGTAAAACAATCCGTTTTCAGTTCGCAGTTTTCAATAAAAACATAAAAAGCGCCCGATATTCGAGGCGCTTTTTTTATTGAAACTATTAACTAATTATTGGCAATTGATAATTACGACATCAAAGGCAAGGCCACTTGGGTATTGATTTTTGGATGGGAAAGGATATGCTCGAAGTCCAAGCCGATGGTTAAATCAATCCAATCTGGATTACAAGAGCGTACCATGCGTTCTTTTTGCATCCTTGTAAAACGGCTTACCGCTTTAAAACGGTTCAAGGCCTGGGCTTCTGTTCTGAATTCTTCAAAATAAACCAAACGGGTTAGCTGCTGGCCGCTATCAAAAAACAAATTTGGCATCTGCTTATAGAAATCAAGTGTTTTGATCAGGTCTGCACTCATTCCTACATGTAAACTTGTACGATTTCTGTCGGTTACGATATAAACAAACTTTTGCATGATTAACGGCTTTAAAGGTTAAAAACTAATTTAATTAGATAATTACTTGTTCTTTCAAGAAATATTACTAACTTTATTGGCACAATAATACTAACAATTTTAGTAAAAACAAATTTATTTTAAAATTATTTTTTATGTCAAACATTTCATCAAACCTCAAATACCTTAGAAAGAAAAAAGGCCATACACAGCAACAATTTGCTGATTTAATGGAAATTAAGCGATCATTGATTGGCGCTTACGAAGAAGACAGGGCTGAACCGAAATACGACTTACTAAAAAAAATAGCAGAATATTTTGACCTTACCATTGACGAGTTTATCAACGAAACCATCAACGACAATTGGAAACCAAAGCCTAAAAGCCAAGGTTCTAATTTGAGGATTTTGAGTATTTCTGTCGACCAAAACGACAACGAGAACATAGAATTGGTTCCGGTTAAGGCAAGCGCCGGTTACCTGAACGGATTTTCTGACCCACAATACATCCAAGATCTTCCCAAGTTCCAGCTTCCCCTTCCAGCTTTAAGACAAGGCACTTTTAGGGCTTTTGAAATTATGGGCGATTCGATGTTGCCTATCCAACCGGGAAGCATCATTATTGGCGAGTACATGGACAACTGGAATGACGTAAAAACAGGAGACACTTATATTGTGATCAGCAAGAACGAAGGCGTGGTTTACAAAAGAGCTGGAAACAGGTTTAAGGAAAACAAAGAGCTGAAACTAATTTCAGACAATAAAGTATATGATGCGTATTCATTGCCTGCCGAAGACATCTTAGAAATATGGAAAGCAAAAGCCTTTATTTCTACGGCTTTGCCAGAGCCTACGCCAGAACCAACCATCGAAACATTATCAAGCATGATGGCACAAATGCAGAAATCAATTTCTCAATTGAATAAGAATTAACATATTTTAACAAGCTGGTAGTTAAACCCTCTCCCTCTTTTTTCATCTATCCTATAACAATAAGAAATTAATTAAAAGCAGATGAAAAGGATAATTTACACAGTAGCCTTAGTGGTAATGGGAGTTACCGCCAGCTACGCACAGCAAACTGAAAAACCAAGATTAAGTGCAGAGCAACGTGCCGAGAAAGCAGCTAACGCGATGCAGCAAAAATTATCGTTAACCGACGACCAGAAGCAAAAAATTCAGCAAATTGAATTGGATCGCATCAAAAAGAACGACGAATGGCGCGGGCAGGACAAAAGCGTAATGAAAGACAAGATAGAAGAACGCAAAGCTTTTGCAAAAGCCAGCAAAGATAAAATCGATGCGATTTTAACTGCCGATCAAAAGAAAATCTTGGACAACTCTCGCGATGAAATGAGAGACAAAATGAAAGACAGAAAAGGTAAAGGAAAAAGAGGTGGCCGTCAGGGCGATAAAACTCCTCCACCACCACCAGTTTCTAATAACTAAAGAAAGTTGTCACGTTGAGCTTGTCGAAACGCTGTTATAGCTAAATGCTAACAGATCCTTCGGCAAGCTCAGGATGACAAACCAAACTATTTCGATTTCACTAATAAATCTGGGTAGTCTGAAATAATACCATCTACACCCAAAGCTCTCAATTTCTTCATGTCGTCAATGGTGTTTGCCGTCCACGGAATTACCTTCACACCTGCATCATGCGCTTGTTTGATCATATCTTCGGTTACAGTATGCCACTCAGGGCTTAAAATAAAAGGCTTGAAACCCAAATCGGCAATATTTTCTTCAAAAGTCTTTTTATTGGCAATCAAAAACGAGGTTTTAACTTCAGGGTATTTCTCGTGGATCAACTGGATTGTTCTTTTGTCGAAGGATTGAATGACTACATAAGGTGTAATCTTTTTCTTTTCGATCACATCCATTAGCAATTTCACAAAAACCGCGGGCTCGGGATTGGTTACGCCATCACCTGCAGGACCGCACTTGGTCTCGATATTATAGAAAAACTGCTTGCTTTTGTTTTTCTTGATGTCTGCCTGAACGGCATCAATCAGATCGCTTAGCAAAGGCAAGTAACTTTTAATCTTTTCTTGTTGCGGAAAGCCAGGTAAAGGTTTGGTGCCTAAATCAAATGCCTTTAAGGTTTGGTAGTCTAGCTGAAAAACAGGATATTTTTTGGCATCGCTAGCTGGAATTTCTTTACCATCGGGTGTCAACATAAAACTTAGACTCAGGTAATCGTCGTGCGTAACCACCACCTGACCATCTTTTGTAATATGCGTATCCATTTCTAAAGTGGTAATGCCATCAATTTTCATGGCGTTGAGCATGGCTACAATGGTATTTTCTGGCCATAAGCCTCGGCCACCGCGATGTGCTTCGGCGCTAAATGCTGGAAATTTGGCTGTTTGTGCGCTCATTTGAGAAGAATAGCCTAAAAAGGCGATTAAACCTAAAGATAGTGTTTTTGCAATGTTCATCTGATCGATTATAATTAAATAGACAATGAGCCATTAAAATTAACGGCTCATCATCATGTTTTAAATTTCAGTAAATGTTATTAGCAAAGGATTAACAAACCGTAAACTTCTTAATTGGTTTAATCGGCAGTGCATGCTTTGCCAAGGGCATACCGCAAAATTACGGGATGATAATATAGTCTGGGCTCGACAGCAAACGCAAGTTATAGGTTCTTGAATAGTTGTTGCCCTCGTTGTTTCCATACGATCCAGAAAAAAGAACATCGCTTGCCAATAGGTCATAACCTGGCTGGATAACATATACACCGTCTGAGTGAACACCTGGAGGCAAAAATGGAGAAGTTGCACCCGGAATCAAACCAACCAATACGGTAATGGCATAAGTAGGTTCTAAACGCTCGGTCATATTTGCATCTTTATAGAAACGGACCATATAGGTTCCACGAATTTCGGTGCTCCAATTGTCGCCATTATTTTCTTCTACCGTATAATCATCTTCAATTTCAAGATGGGCATAAACTTGTGCGCGACCTACCAGGCTGCATAGAACGATACTGAATAATAAAATAATCTTTTTCATGTTTTTTTTTAATTAAAGTGTTTAAGTTTTACTAAATATAAAACATCATTATTATCTAAATATTAAGTGATTATAAATTATAAAAACTAATTAATTTCAGCAACATACTGCTCGCCGAAACGATCGGTAGCCACCACTTTTACCTTTTTAACCGACGGTGCAAAATGCGCTAAAAACAAGTGGTCGGTATTGCTTGGTTCTGCAAATGGTCTGCCTGCCGGTAATTTATCACCTTGATAAAGCTGCATCGCCATTGGGTCTACTCCTTTTTGCTGTTCCATTTTACCCATGGCTTTGCCATCTAGGAAATATTCTACTTTCCACTCGGTATCCCAGTTCCAAACGTTGGCAATCAGTCTTTTTTGATTGGTCAATTCATCTACGTAAATACGAACCTGCTCTTTTTTATCAAGCCCTGTACCTTGGTAATGCCATTTCAATTTTGTGCCTTCTACTTCATAAACGCCATAGCCTCTTGGTGCGCCATCGCCACAGATTGGGCCAGTCCACCAGGCGCCGCAAACTGTACCATGGTTATGTTCAAAAATGCCATCGGTAATTACATTGCGGTTGTAATGAGTATGGCCAGACATGATGTGTACATTGGTATATCCTTTTAGTAAGGCATAGAAATCGGTATTGTTTTTCACCGCATTGTGTACTGGAATATGCAATGAGATAATCAATAAAGCATCTTTTGGCACATATTTAAGGTCTTTCGCCATCCAATCTAATTGAGCTTCGGTAATAAAACCATCGTATTCTCTTTCTTTACCCAAGTAGCGTACATCATCTAATACGATATAATGTGCCTTCCCCCTATTAAACGAGTAATAAGTTGGACCGTAATGTTCGCTAAAGGTTTTGTCTGAAGTCTCATCTCCACCCTGGCGATAATCCATATCATGGTTGCCCAAGGCCTGGAAAAAAGGAATGCCCATTGCAGCAACTGCAGCATCATAATCTGGGAACAGCTCCAAGTTATCCCACACTAAATCGCCTACTCCAATACCATGCACCAAAGGTGTATTCATGGCTTTGATGGTTTTGATGGTATCAGGCACTGATGTGCTCATCATTTGGGCAACATCTTTTTTGTTTTTCACCTGAGAATCGGCCCAGATGATAAAATTGTGCTTGCTATCGTCTTGTTTTAGTTTCTCAAGTTCGAAATTGTATTCTGTTTTGCTGCTGAGTACATGGTAGTGCCTCGAAATATGTTTTTCGGTAATAAACTCATAGCCAGCCGGAACACTTAGCCAAACAAACTTGGCTTTTTCGTTAGGCTCTAAGGTATAGCTTCCGGTTTTATCGGTTACCGTTACGCTAAAGCCATCCGATACGATTACGCCGGCAATGCTTCTTTTGTTTTTGTCGGTAATACGACCTGTAATTTTGCTTGCTTTTTTAGCAGTGCTGAAGGAATAGCCCTTTAAACTGATTAAAAAAGCACTGGTAAATAAACCTGCTTTTTGTAAAAATGATCTTCTATTCATGTGGGGATGCTTGCAATAATTGGTTGGATTTAATAAAGGCACCTCAACTGTAAGCTGAGATGCCTTTTAGGTTTTTATTTTAACTCTGTAGCATTAGTCGTTTCAATCTCGCTGATGGTAGAGGTACTGCTTAACTTGATGTGAACATGCGACCTGGCCTTAACCCATTTGCCCAAAGTAGTATCGAAAATACCGCCCAAGGCAAACCAATAACCTTGACCCGAACCATTTTCTGCACCTGCATTAGGCTGGTAGGTAAACTTCTGCGTATTTGATCCCGATAGGAAAAAAGGCTGTGGTTTATTGGTGTTATGGTCAACTACATCATATACGTCGGTATTGCCAATGCGATAACCGATTTGGTTAGCAGGATCATACAAACTACCACCATTGTGTACAAATACCACATCAATTGGCACGGTAGTTTTATCGATAGAAATGCCACGGAATACAGCCATACCAAAAGCATTACCACTATTGGCCAATAAATTGGTGGTAGAACTTCCTCTAGTAGTATTTGATGCATTAAAATACGGACTATTTGTATTGTAAGCGGCTGATCTGATCCATTTTGAAGAAGCGATTGAAGTAGATCCAGAACCGTTGATCAGCTTGTTCGATGCGCCCACATAGAAGAAATCTCCTTTTTTAACCGTACCCGAAGTCAATTCTAATTTATAGGTTTTGCCGCTTCCTGTTGCCCAACCCTCTACCGGAACGCCTTGTGGAACGGTTGCACCAGCATTATTTGTTGTTGCGATGGTAAATTTGGTTACTGCAAAATCAATATCTTTTGTAGCCCTGCACTGGATATACTCGGCATTGGTATCTCCACCTTGAGGGTCATTGATAAATCCAGTGATAATGATTTCTGGAACATCAGCAGTAGAACTTAGCGTAAATACATCATTAATAGTACGGATATGAAAGCGTGGCACTATTTTTCCATTCTGGATGCTGTTAAAAACAATTCCTTTGTAATCGGCAGAATACGGTGGTGTTAAATTTGCAAAAACAGCATTGGCTTGTGTATAAAGCGATAAGTCTGCTGTACCATCATTCAATGGTTTACTGCCTGCAAAAACATCTGTTGGATTTAGGCTTGGATTATAGGTTCCTTTCCAAATATTCAAAAATGTACACTCATACTTATCTGGCTGGCTCGCAATCAAATTGGCAAAACCCCTATTCAGAATCAATGTTCTGCCAGATGAAATTTTGGTTACGTTTGCCCCTGATACACCTGTAACCTCCAAGATACCTTCAACTCTTTTCAATACACCGCCTTCAATTTTAACGTGTACAGAATCTCCAGGAACATATTTAGCTGCATCGGCACCAATATTAATGGCAATTCCGCGTAGCGAATCAATACCATTTCCTGTCTCCCTAATATTTTGGACAACCAATAAGCCGGCTGGAATATTATTGCCCGAATGGTCTGAAATAACCTGTCCTTTTAGAGAAATTGCCCCTCTCATATTTTCTGTAGTCAAGGTTACGTCGCTGCCTCTATACAATTTGCGCAGATCGAAATTGGCGATAAAGCTGCTTGGTGTACTCAGGATATAATCACTATCTCGTTTGCATCCCATCCAAATGGCTACACAGGATGCCAAGATGAAACAATTTATCAATATCTTTTTCATAAAATATAATTCTCTTTTTAAAAATTAAGGTTTTTGCCACCAAACGCGTGTACTGATCTCATCAGGACCTTGAGCTGCGACTGCATTTTTATAGTTTGTCGGGTTAGCAGATTGACTGATGATCGGGTAGCTCATTCTTGCTGGCATTACCCCTCCGTTAGCTAAACCGCTTCCTTTTGGTAAAATCGGATGACCAGTACGACGGTACTCATACCATTGCTGGAAATCGACCAAAAACATGGCGTAGTATTTTTGCCTATGGATCATTTCAAGTTTGCTATTGCCATTGATATCAGTATTATCTAAAGGCAAAAAGTCTTGCCATTCGATATCAGCCGCATTGATAAAGTTCAAAAAGGTGGCATCGGTTGTTTTTGACATATAAGTAGGCAACCAATAGTTAATGGCATCAACAATACCTTTGTTGTAGTAGGCCTCTCCTGTTCCATTGATCCAACCCCTGGCTGCTGCTTCGGCCAGAATAAAATCAACCTCGGCACAGTTCATAATGATACCAGTATAGGGGTCGGTCTGCAAAGTGATGGCTGCATTTTGTGCATCCGAATAAAAATAAGCCTGTTTGGCAACACCTGTACCCGGCGAATAACCGCTTGGCACACCTACATAACCATTAGGGCCTTGTGCCACGCCAAAACGAGGTACACCACCTTTACCTAAAGATGCAACCATTCGTGGATCTCCCCAGCCGATCAGCTTATCGATAAAGAAACTGGTAATAGCCGTCCCTCTAAAATCTACAGCCCTAACGCCTATCATAAATGGCGAAGAATATACTGCTGTACTGCTATTGGTACCATTCCACAAAATTTTGGCGGTATGATCGTTGTTTTCCATAATCGGGTATTTGGCAGGATTGGTATCGATCATTTCCTTGATTTTTGCAGTCACTTGACCAGCAACTTCCGATTTGCGCGAAATACGCATCAATAACCTCAAGTACAATGAATTTCCAAATCTTCTCCATTTGGCAACATCGCCTTTAAATACAGGATCGCCTGTTGGGATAATAGCAGTACCTGCTTCTAACAATGTATTTGCCTCTTCCAGCTTTTTGAACAAATCAAGGTAAATGTCTTTTTGCTTATCGAATGCTGGTTCGTATACGCCATCTTTTCCTTTGTTGGCTTCAAAATAAGGCACATCGCCATAGGTATCGGTAAGCAACTGATAAACCCATGCTTGGGTAATCAACGAAATACCTTGATAAGATTTGTTCAAGGTGGCAGGTTCGCTGGCTATCGTATAGATATCCCTCAAGTTTGTTAACTCAGGATACCAAACATTCCAGGTATAATCAGACCATGAGCGTCTGTAATCGTACCTGAAAACCTGGGCTTCGGCATCGCTAAGTGCTACGGTAACCTGCATCAATTCGTTATTAAACGAGCGGTTACGCGACATGTTTGCGTATAAAACATTCACCAATGCAGGCGCCAACAATTGGTTTGGCGTAGTCGTGCCTTTTCCAATCGGATCGGTATTGATTTCTTCAAAGTTCTTGTCGCAAGAAGAAAGGCTAATGCCAAACGCCAACAATAAGATATAACTGATTTTAATTTTAATATTTTTCATTTCATTTATCATTAAAGACCAACTACTAAACGTGCTCCAAAGCTTCTGGTAGAAGGCAATTGGCCTGTTTCGAAACCTTGTGTAATATCAGATCCGGAAAGGGTACCAAACTCTGGATCGAATGCCGGCCATGGCGACCAAATAAACAGGTTACGGCCATAAGCGCCAATGGTTATCTTTTTCAAGCCCAAAGAATTTACAAACCTTCTGCTCAATTCATAAGTGATATTGGCTTCCCTAAATTTGAGGTAATCTGTTCTGAAAATACTTCCTTCTGCCTGGTCTGATCCATAGATAGAGGTATAGTAATTTTCGAAGTTAGTTGCAATTACATCGTTCGGACGATAAGTTCCATCAGGGTTTTGAACCACACCAGGACCAATTATACCATTATACCTACCTGGCAAGGTTACTTTAAGCTTACCTAAAGCCGCCATCCTCGAGAAGGTCAACGAGTGGCCAACTGCACCCAACTGTGCATCGAACAATACCGTAGTGGTCACTTTGCCAATAGTGACTCCTGTACCAAAGCTAAACCTGAACTTAGGGATGGTATTGCCCAGATATATCAAATCTGTCGTATTGATTTTTGCATTTCCGGTAACTGCATCGTAGACGATCTGGCCATCAGGCGAACGCATAAAGCCCCTTCCATATAAATCGCCCATGCTGCCACCTACGTTGGCTACAACCTGTCCACCGCCAAGGGCACCTGTACGCAATACAACAGAACTATCGGCCAGTTCCTTGATTTTGTTACGGTTAGCCGAGAAGGTTCCGTTTACTGTCCATTTAAAATTCTTGTTTTGGAGCAAGGTACCATTTACCGAAAGCTCGATACCTTTGTTATCAACTCTACCTGCATTAAAAATTGCAATGCTGTAACCAGTGGCACGATCTACCTGACGGCTCAAAATCTGGTTTTTGGTATTGCCCATGTAAGCGGCAAAATCGAAGTTAAGTCGGTTGTTGAATAATCTTAACTCGGCGCCTACTTCAACAGTAGTTGTTTTTAGGGGTTTTAAATTCGGGTTTGGCAATATGCTAGGGTTCGACATCGCACTGTCTGGATAAATTCCGTTAGATGCCAAAGAATAGTTATAGGCTGTACGATAAGGTGTAGTACCACCACTACCTACAATAGAAATCGAAGCTCTTAATTTTGCAAAGCTGATTGCGCTCGGCATTTTCCAAAGGTCGGAAGCTACAAAGGCTAAACTTGCTGATGGATAGAAAAATCCAACATTATCTGTTCTGGTTGGAGTGGCCAACACGCTGCTCCAGTCTTTACGGCCGGTTAAATCTAAGTACAAGTAATTTTTATAACTTACCGACATGGTTCCATAAAAACTGTTGATCCTGTATCTGGCCGTATCCGGAACAGAAATTAGAGGATTGGCATTGTTGTCTAGTCTATAGATGCCGGGGATCACTAATCCATCTGCACGTAACTCCCCTTTTTTATATTCGTTTCTCAATTGGCTGCCACCTGCAGTAACCGAAACATTAACCGAAGGCGTTACCTGTTTTTGATATTTAAGCATGAAATCGCCACTCGCTTCGTAAGAGTTGATGTTTTGTTCTCGATAAGATCCCTGGGCGAATTTATTTCCAGCCGCATCAAACGGACGTTTAGTATCGCGTACATCATGAACCATATCTAAAGTGGCCCTTACCATTAAGCTGAGCTCTTTAGTAAAATTATAGGTAGCCTGAACGTTTCCGGTTACGCCATTACGTCTTTGGCCATTGATGTATTGTTCTGATATCGCATAAGGACTTTCAGGGTTAGTCGTAGTGATGTTTACGAATTGCAACAATTCCTTGCCTGGCACCCAATAATTTCTGTACCAATCAATGTTTACATTGGGTTGGGCAAACATAAACCAATACATTAACGATTGGTTGCCATATCCTGTTGCCGGCAAATTATCGCTATGCCTGTTGTTATAGGCTGCCTTTACCGATAAATTAAAGTTTTTGGTAATTTTTGAGTTAGCAGATAAGGATACCGAAGTACGCTCTAAGCCTGTATTAGGCACAATCCAATCGTTATTGCCATGACTGGCCGAAAAGCGAAGTCCTACATTTTTAACGGTTCCATCAATGCTTATAGAGTTTGAGGTTTCGTACCCTGTTTTAAAAAATGCATCGATCGGATTTCCATAAGCAACCCAAGGTGTTCTTGTGGTGCCACGGGTTTTGGTAACAGGATCATATTGGTAGTACATAGCTCCAGGCGTAAAAGGCGCACCCCAAGTGGCACTGGTGGCATTTGTACTGGCACCATCTTCGGTAGCGCCATAAGAAAAGTAAGGCACACCAAACTGGCCTTGACCAAACTGATTTTGGATATCTGGGCCACGGTTTACCTGTTCCCAAGAAGTATTGGAGGTAAAAGTAATGCCGATGTTTTTTCTTTTAGAGTTAGCCGATTTAGTGGTAATGATTACCGCGCCATTGGCACCACGCTGACCGTAAAGCGCCGCCGCGCCAGGTCCTTTTAATATGGTTACACTTTCAATATCATCTGGATTTAAATCGTTTAAGCCACTTCCAAAATCGGCTGGCATGATGTCTCCCGATGTTCCGTATACGCCACCAGAAGAAGCTGCCGTACGCCTAGAACTGCTGCTGGCCACTACTCCATCAATTACGATTAAGGCTTCGTTATCACCGGTTAAGTTATTCTCGCCCCTTAAAATGATTTTATTAGAACCGGCAGGTCCGCTGTTGCGCACCAAATTTAAACCTGCTACTTTACCAGATAAGGCATCGGTCCAGTTGCTCGAAATCGCATCGGTTAATTGGTTGCTGTCAATTTTCGTAACCGCATAACCCAATGAGCGCTCTTCGCGTTTGATACCCAAAGCGGTAACCACTACCTCATCTAAAGAGGTACTCGATGTTTTAAGCGCCACATTAAGCGTAGTACTTTGATTAGCGGCAACTTTAACTTGCTGAAATCTTCCTGTTTCGAAAGAAATATACCTTACCTCTACAGTATAGGTGTTGGGCTCTAAGTTAACGCTAAAAGTACCATCGTTGGCGCTTTGGATCGTTCTGTTGGCCTCTACAATATGAATAACAGCAGCCGGAATCGGGCTTCCGCTATCGTCTGTTACTTTACCTACCAATTTACCCGAGGTAGCGTCTTTTTTAACAATGAGGATATTTTTATCTCCAGCCACCTTAAAGGTTACAGGCAGGTCTTTCAAGATAAGTGTCAAGGCTTCTGCAACCGTACGTTCTTTTTGTACAATCTGCACCTTTCTTTGGTCATTTAGCTGACTGTTATTATAGCTGATGCTCATTCCGCTCAGCTTTTCCAATTGCTCAAATGCCTGTTTGATTGTGATGTCGTTGGCACTGAACCTGATTTTTTTATCGGTTTGTGCATGCGCTTGGCCTGGCAGCATCAGAAGCTGTACCAAGAGCAATACCATGCAAATTAATGTCTTTAGTGCATGTTGATGGACATTTTTTATCCATCGGAAATTAATTTTCATATATTTATTCAATTTTTTAATATAAATGCGTTAACAGCGTGTTTGAGGAGCCAGAGACGTTACCAGCGAACTCTGGTTTTTTTGTGGGTGAAATCGTAGTCTTTTATGCCATAGTTTCTTTTTTAATAAATAGTTATTTTGTTTTCCTTTATCCGGTAAGTTGTGCCGCTGAGTTTAGAAAGCACATCCATTACCTGTTTAATACCACATTTGTCAAACTTTGCAGTAAGCTTTAAATCAGCCGTTTTCGCCTCCTTAAAATTTACTTTTACATTATAGGCCCTTTCTATGGTTGCCGAAATTTCTTTCATTGGGGTATTGTAAAACACCAGCCGATAGTGCTTCCAGCCGCTCACATCAATCGCATTCACAGCCCTTTTTACAATTTTGTCATTGCTGGGATCAATCAGCAATTGTTCGTTGGGCAACAAGAAATTCACGGCATCCTTTTGGTTTGCCCTTTTAAGTACCACACCCACTTTTCCGGTTTCTACTGTTACCTCTACCTGTTTTAACGGAAATGCCTTGATGTTAAAAGAAGTACCCAAAACCGTTGTAGAAACTTTGCCGGTTTGTACAATAAAAGGGCGGTGTGTTTCGTGCGCTACATCAAAAAAAGCCTCGCCTTCTAGCTTCACTACTCTTTTGTCCCTGCTAAAATGTTCGTTATAGCTAATCCGGCTCCCGGCGTTCAAATAAATCACAGAACCATCAGGCATGGTAATGGAGCGTTGTTCGCCATAAGCATTGCTGATCTGCTTAACAACGGATTGTTGGTTTGCCACTGGCTGATTAGCTTCAAACAACAATAAGCCAACAGCAGAAACCACAAGCGTTAAGGCCGCAATGGCATACCATTGCCATTTGGCAATTTTAGAGCGCTTAGGTTCGAGGTTGCTTTGTTGTGTATTTTGCTGGATATGATTGGAAATGGTGGCCCAGGTTTTAGATTGGGCAACAGGTTGCTGCAGGTAGATTGCTGTAGCTTCTAAAATCCTGAGTACTTCGCGAAATTTATGCTGGTTGGCCTCGCTGCTTTCTACCCACAACCTGAGCTTGAGCAGTTCTTCGGTACTGATCGATTTTTTATAGTAATTTTCAATAAGCTGATAGTAGTATTCTTCCATTAAATTCGTCTTCTACTATGAAGACAGGAATTTGAAGGCCCAATACGTAGCGAAGTATGTTAAGTTTGTGTTAAGAAAACTTTGGCAACTAACAAATCTTTCTTAAAGCTTATTTGGAGAGGTTTTTACGATGTGCTGCAAAGATTTGATCGCCTGATACAAGGTCGTTTCAACCGTACGCACTGTAATGCCCAGTATGGCCGAAATGGTATTCTTGTCTAAATCATCTATACGGCTCATGAGCAAAACTTCTCGTTGGCGTTCCGGAAGCAGGTGGATAAGCTGAATGATTTTATGATAAGCTTCCTTGCTCGAAATGATATCGAAAGGGTTCAGGTCTGCATCAGGCAGTTCAGCGGAAAACCCATAATCTTCGTAATAATCAATTTTGTTTTTCGGCTTTTGGATATGGTTAATGGCCATATTTTTGGCTGCAATAAACAAATAGGCTTTTACCGATTTGATTTCCAGCGTCAAATGACTGTCCCATAATTTGATAAACAAATCGGCGATCAGTTCTTCAGCTTTGCTGTAATCTTTTAAATGGATCGCAATGAATTTGCAAAGAGAGTGATAATACCTGTTGAACAAGGTTTCTAATGCCAAACTATCATTTAGCTTAATTAAACCTATCAATTCCTCGTCCGTTTGAGCCCTGTAATTAAGTTCCATTTCTTGCGCTAAGCTATAGTGCCAGTGTTACCCATTTGTTAACTCTTATTTAAATAAAAATAAAAATATTATGCAACAATAGCTAATGCCTTAATTTACGCACCCAATGCATTAACTTTAAAAACAAGGCTATTGGTTTTTGCTTTAATTGATTACATTTATCCTGATGCGCAAGCCAGACCATTATATTTTTGCAGCACAGGCTGATTGGGATATCATCATTATTGGTGGTGGGGCAACCGGTTTAGGCATTGCAGTAGATGCCGCCAACAGAGGCTTAAAAACCTTATTGGTTGAGCAGGCCGATTTTGCCAAGGGAACCTCTAGCCGAAGTACTAAACTGGTACATGGCGGGGTAAGGTATTTGGCGCAGGGCGATATTGGCCTGGTTAAACACGCCTTAAGAGAACGTGGCTTATTGGCCAAAAATGCGGCTCATTTAGTGCATAAAGAAGAATTTATCATCCCCTGCTATTCTTGGTTTTCGATCCTTAAGTATGGAATAGGCTTAACCCTTTACGATTGGCTGGCTGGAAAACTGAGCTTCGGCAAATCGAGATACAGACCAAAAAGCGAAGTAATCGGCCTCATGCCTGGTATTAAAAGCGATGGCCTAAAAGGTGGGATCAGTTATTTCGATGGTAAATTCGATGATGCGCGTTTAGCTGTTAACCTCATGCAGACCGCACAAGAGCAAGGTGCATTATTGATTAGCTATATGCAGGTTATCGAACTGCTCAAAGACGGCGAACAGGTAAATGGCGTAAAAGTAAAGGATCTATTGGCAAATAGTGAATATAGTTTCAGGGCCAAAAGCATAATTAATGCCACTGGGATTTTTGTAGATGATATTTTACAGCTCAACGATCCCAATGCGCCTAAAATGGTAAGGCCGAGCCAAGGAGTGCATATTGTGCTCAGTAGGGATTTCTTAAACAGCAGTTATGCGCTGATGATCCCAAAAACCAGCGACAAACGTGTACTTTTTGCCGTGCCTTGGCATGAGCATTTGCTGGTTGGCACTACAGACACCCCTATCGATGAACATAGCCTCGAACCTAGGGCCTTGCAACAGGAAATCGATTTTATTTTAAACAATGCTAGCGCCTACTTTAAGCAGGCACCTACAGAAAAGGATATCCTGAGTGTATTTTCTGGTCTCAGGCCTTTGGCGGCACCTGCTAAAGCAGGAAACAACAGTACCAAAGAGATTAGCCGCGATCATAAATTGGTGGTTTCGGCAAAGGGTCTGCTCACCATTACCGGTGGCAAGTGGACTACCTATAGAAAAATGGCTGAGGATACGGTTAGTTTAGCCATTGCCGAAATGGGGCTTGCTCCTCTTCCCTGCTCTACGCAACATTTGCCTATCCACGGGAATGAACAAATGATGGGCAACGATTATTTAAATATTTACGGTACAGACCGCAAACATATTGAAGATTTGGGTCGGCAAAACCCAGAGCTATTGGAATTGCTACATCCTGATTTTCCTTTTATGGGCTCAGAAGTAATTTGGGCAGTAAGAAGCGAAATGGCCCTTACGGTTGAAGATGTATTGAGCAGAAGGCTACGTATCTTGTTTATCGACGCGAAAGCGGCTATAGCTATGAGTCCGAGAGTTGCTACACTGATGGCCAAAGAACTTGGCTTAGATAAAAATTGGGAAGCAGATCAAATCGAAATATTTAATAAATTAGCTAATGGCTATGTTTATCAAGGCAAATAACAGCTTGATAGGCTAAAAACCTTAACCAAATATCATATGAGCAACTATGTTTTAGCGCTCGACCAAGGAACAACGAGTTCGAGAGCCATTGTTTTTAACCGTGGTGGCGAAATCGTATCCATTGCGCAAAAAGAATTTAAGCAATTCTATCCAGAAGCTGGCTGGGTAGAGCATGATCCCCTCGAAATCTGGTCGACCCAATTGGCCGTAGCTGCCGAAGCCATTGTCAAAGCCGGATTAACAGCCAAGGATATCAATTCCATCGGCATTACCAACCAAAGAGAAACTACCGTAGTTTGGGACAGGGCTACTGGAAAACCAATATACAATGCCATTGTTTGGCAAGATAGGCGTACTTCTGCCTATTGTGATGAAATCAGAGCCAAAGGCTTAGCCAAGCAGATCCAAGATAAAACAGGATTGATTATCGATTCTTATTTTTCGGCCACCAAAGCGAGATGGATTTTGGCAAACGTACCTGGTGCAAAAGAAAAAGCATTAAATGGCGAATTGGCCTTTGGTACCATAGATACTTGGCTCATTTGGAAACTCACCAATGGCCAAACCCACGTCACCGACGTGAGTAATGCTTCGCGTACCATGCTCTACAATATCCATACGTTAACATGGGATGAGGAGTTATTGGAACTTTTTGATATTCCCAGCTCAATGCTGCCAGAAGTTAAATCATCAAGCGAGGTATATGGTGAAACCGCCGGACAGATACTCGCCGCCAAAATACCGATTGCAGGTATCGCCGGAGACCAACAAGCTGCCTTGTTCGGACAAATGTGCATCGAACCCGGCATGGTAAAAAACACCTACGGCACGGGCTGTTTCATGCTCATGAATATTGGAAAAACACCAAAAATATCAACCAATAACCTATTAACCACCATTGCGTGGAAACTGAACGGCGAAGTTTATTACGCCTTAGAAGGAAGTATTTTCATAGCCGGGGCCATTGTGCAATGGTTAAGGGATGAATTGGGCTTTATCTCCAAATCGGCCGATGTAGAAAAACTGGCTGCCAAAGTAAAAGATACACAAGGCGTGTACATTGTGCCCGCCTTTGCAGGCTTGGGTGCGCCACATTGGGATCAGCATGCACGTGGCACCATTACCGGCCTGACCCGAGGCACCAACAAATCGCACATTGCCCGGGCAGCTTTAGAAAGCATTGCTTACCAAACCATGGATGTACTCAAAGCCATGGAAGGCGATGCAGGTGTTGGCATTGCCGAACTGAGGGTTGATGGCGGTGCTACAGCCAATAACCTTTTAATGCAGTTTCAGGCAGATATTCTAGATTGCAAGGTAATCAGACCGAAAATAACCGAAGTGACGGCCATTGGGGCCGCTTATCTGGCTGGATTGGCAACGGGTTTCTGGGAAAGTGTTGATCAGATCAAATCGCAATGGAAAGTTGACCAGACTTTTACCGCTACCGAAGGTCTCGACAATACCGAACAGATCAAAGGTTGGAACCGTGCCATTAAGGCTGCCAAAACAAATGCAGCAGAAAGCTGAAAGTAGCATTGAGTTAGCAATTTACAGTTTTCAGTTCAGCGTGCAAACAGTTAAACAATTAACCAAACAAACAACTAACCAAATATGAATGCTTACTTAGCAGAATTTATAGGAACCGCCATTATGATCCTTTTGGGAAATGGCGTAGTGGCCAATGTAGTGCTTAAGGGCACTAAAGGAAACAATGGTGGGTGGATTGTAATTACCACCGCTTGGGCATTGGCCGTTTTTGTGGCCGTTGTGGTTGCTGCACCCTACAGCGGGGCACACCTTAACCCTATTGTAACGTTGGGCGCAGCCATTGCCCACAAATTCGCATGGAACCTGGTTCCTTATTACATTTTGTCGCAGGTGAGTGGAGCCATGCTAGGTTCACTTTTGGTTTGGCTGATGTACAAAGATCATTTTGATGCTACCGATGATCAAGGCCTAAAAGCGGCTCCTTTTGCTACCGCTCCGGCCATCAGGAATAAATTGTCAAATCTGCTTTCTGAGATAATCGGAACTTTTGTATTGATTTTCGTGATCTTCTATTTTACAGATCCTACCTTTGGCAAACCAGAATTGACTACCATCGGCATGGGTTCTATGGGCGCCATTCCTGTTGCTTTTTTAGTTTGGGTAATCGGCCTATCACTTGGAGGAACAACGGGTTATGCCATTAATCCGGCACGTGATTTAGGTCCAAGGATTATTCACAGCCTCATCCCGATGAAAGGCAAAGGCAGCAGTGATTGGGGTTATGCCTGGGTGCCTATTATTGGTCCGGTTATTGGATCTACTTTGGCAGCCTTACTTTATTTAGCATTAAAGGCTTAATATTTTGTTGTTTTAAACTACTTAGGTTTAACTTTAAAATATCCATAACAACAGCCTATTACATGAGAATTAACTTGCTTTTCCTATTCATAATCAGTTTTTCGGCCTGTGCACAAAAGCCCACCGATGATAAGATCGATGGCTACTACATGTCGCGAAAAACTGGAAATATGGTCTTTGTTAATGCAAAAAAGCAAGATATTGTTGAATATCCCTTTACTAACGTTACTTTAAACGAAAACAATTACAATGTTTTTGTTGCTGGCACAACGACAAAAAGGGCGCTGATCAGCGATAGAGGGAAAATTATTATCGATACCATCTATGATTTTTTGGGTATAGTAGATAAAAATCTGATTTGGGCAGAAAAAAACAACAAATATGGTTTTATTGACTTTTCGGGAAAGGTAATTGTACCTCTAATTTATGATATGCTTGACAATACCCTATCAACAAGCAGCTTATTTCCTGCAAGCAAAAACGGCAAATATGGTTTCATCAACTTAAAAAACGAGACCGTAATTCCATTTCAGTTCCAAGATGCAAAAGGCTTTTTTGATAACCTTGCTTTAATAAAACTGAATAATAAGTATGGCTACATCAACATTACAGGCAAACAAGTAATCCCTTGCATTTATGAAGAAGCCAATGAGAAATTTACAGAAGGGCTAGCACCTGCAAAGTTTCAAAAAAAGTGGGGATATATTGATAAACAAGGTCGAGCAATTGTACCGTTTTTATACGATAGTGCAATTTCATTTAGCAATCATCTGGGCGAAGCGTACAAGAAATCAGATCGCAAATCTTATTTTTTCGATCAAACAGGGAAATTGATCAAAACAAGTAGCCCAACTGATCAATAAAAAACCAATCTCCTCCAATAATTTTATGTAGTGTAAGCAATCATCGCTAATTTTAGCAAAAAATGAAAACAGGCGAAGAATCATTACGTGAAAAATTAAATGAACGCGAAAAAAATGGGTTGCTAAGAAGACTAAGCCATCCAAGCCATTTAATAGACTTATGTTCCAACGATTATTTAGGTTTTGCGCGTTCCGAAGCCCTGCATCAGTATATTAATGAAGAAACCTTAGGTATTGCCCCAGGTTTAAATGGCTCAGGCGGTTCTCGTTTGCTGAGCGGAAACTATGCCTTTACCGAAGAAACCGAAGGCTTTATCGCTTCTTTTCATCAAGCAGCAGCTGGATTGATCTTCAATTCGGGTTATGATGCAAATGTAGGTTTGTTAGCTTCCATCCCACAACGTGGAGACACCATTATTACAGATGAGCTCATCCATGCCAGTTTAATTGATGGATCGAGGCTAAGCCACGCCACTCGCTATAAGTTTAAACATAACGATGTAAACGATCTCGAGCAAAAGTTAAAATTGGCTACAGGAAAGGTTTATGTAGTGGTAGAAAGCATTTATTCAATGGATGGCGATAGTGCTCCACTGCAGGCCATCAGCGAGTGCTGCCAAAAATACGAAGCCAACCTCATTGTAGATGAAGCTCATGCTACTGGCGTATTTGGTCAAAATGGAGAAGGTTTAGTTGTACAATTAGGTTTAGCTGATGTTGTTTTCGCGCGTGTAGTTACTTTCGGCAAGGCGATTGGCATGCATGGCGCCATTGTTTTGGGTTCCAATCAACTTCGAAATTACTTGATTAATTTTGCACGTTCTTTCATTTATACTACTGCAATGCCTTTGCATCAAATCATTGCTATCCGCTGTGCTTATGAATGGTTAGCGAAAGAAAACTATCCTCAACAAATACAGCAGAAAATAGACTTATACAACCTATTAATCAAGGAATTAAACAGTAATCGTATACAAAGCACAAGTGCCATTCAAACAATTATATTTAATGGCAATGCTGAAGCCAGAAACGCAGCTTCGCAACTGCAGGAACATGGTTTTGATGTTCGCCCAATCTTAAGTCCAACTGTGCCGGTAGGCCAAGAAAGACTACGGATTTGTCTACATACCTATAATACCGAAGCAGAAATCACCGCTTTGGTTCAACAACTTAAAGAACTGACATAAAATGCCGAATAAATATTTTGTAACTGGAATTGGAACCGGAATTGGCAAAACCGTCACCAGTGCGGTGCTTACCGAGCAGCTAAAAGCAGATTACTGGAAACCCATCCAATCTGGCGACCTGGAGCAAAGCGATAGCTTGGCTATAGAAAGCTTGATCAGCAACAGCCAAACCATCATCCATCCAGAAACTTATCGACTTACCCAGCCTCTTTCGCCACATTTATCGGCAAAATTAGATGGTATTAACATCGAGCTCGATCAATTTAAAATCCCGACTACGCAAAACGATTTGATTGTAGAAGGCGCAGGCGGATTGATGGTACCTTTAAACGATCAATACCTTATTGTAGATTTGATCAAATACCTTGACTTGGAAGTGATTTTGGTTTCGCAAAACTACCTGGGCAGTATCAACCATACCCTACTCAGCATCAACCTCTTAAAGCAATATCAAATTCCGATTAAAGGCATCATATTTAATGGAAACACCAACGAAGAAAGCGAAACTTACATTTTAAACTATAGCCAAATTCCTTGCCTGGGGCGTATTCCGCAAATGGCAACGATAAATAAGGTTTCTATTGTAGAAGCTGGTAAAGGCTTATATTTTTAAGGAGAAATAAGCTGAGCCGCTTTTCTGAACTTCGAAGGACTCAAGCCATTTTTGGTTTTAAAGAACTTGTTGAGATGACTTTCGTCGGCAAAGCCAAATTCTTCGGCTATTTCATTGATGCGCTTATCGCTAAATTTTAGTCGGTGCTTGATCAACCGATCACGATATTGAGCTATAAAATGCTGGATGTTTTCGCCACACTGGTTTTTGAAATAACTGCCCAAATAGGTTTCAGAAATCCCAAATTGATCTGCTATGGTTGCAACTTTTAATGTTTGCGGATCGAAAATATTCGCCTGAATGTAATTGATAATCTCCAGTACCCGATTGTCGGCATTTGTCTTTAAGCCCTCCGGCTTTATGGTAGAAATATTCCGAACGGCAATTACGATTAGTGCATTTACATAATGCATGATCAGGTCTTCGTTATACATACTCTCCTGCTGTATCGTGTACAACAAAGAATCCGCAATCGATTTTACCAAAAATTCATCAGTTTGGCGCCTCAATATGCAACCCGATAAATGAGAAGCATAATATAGGAGGCATTCCATACAATTGATATTTTTAAACTTGTATTCCTTTACGTAATCGCTATTGATCTTAACCAATAAAAACTCCGTAGGCTCGGCAATATCAAAATAATGGTAATCGCTCGGTGTCATCAGCATCAAATTTCCGGTTTGATAACCTATGCTGTTCCCGTTTACGTTTAATAAGCCCTTTCCAGAAATCACATACACCATCTGAAAAAAATTAAACTGCAAGGTTTTGTTCAGGTGGCAGGTTAGCTTACTGTAAGTTACCTCAACAGATTGGTGTATGGTCTCTTTTTTCATCTTTCAAAAGTACTTTATTATACTTAAAATATACAAGTTTATAGCGAATTATCGGTTTAATTTTACCAAAAATTGAATGATAAAATGAAACAAAAACTTTCAGACCGCAAAAAGACCAATGCCTTAATTGCCATTTGCTTGGCTACATTGATGTTTTCTTTAGAAATTTCGAGTGTTCCAGTTATCCTGCCCACACTCGAAACCGTATTAAATGCCAATTTAAAAGACATGCAATGGATCATGAATATTTACACCATTGGTTGTACCACCGTGCTCATGGCCGCAGGTACTTTGGCCGATAGGTATGGTCGTAAACGCATCCTGCTGCTTACCTTGGTGCTATTTGGAATCTCTTCTTTAGCCTGTGGCTTGGCTCCAAATACGACTGTATTGATCATCAGTCGTTTTTTTCAGGGGATAAGCGGTGGCGCGATGCTCATCTGTCAGATCGCAGCACTTTCCCATCAGTTTAGTGAAGGCAAAGAGCGAAGCCGGGCCTTTAGCATTTGGGGAATTATTTTGGGTGCAGCTCTAGGCTTTGGTCCTATCATAGGCAGTTCCATTATTGCTGTGTTATCTTGGAAATGGGTGTTTCTAATCCATGTACCCATCGCTTTAATCGCTACCATTTTGGTTCGGCTTAATGTTGAAGAAAGTAAAGACAGTGAAGCCAAAAGATTAGACGTATGGGGCATGCTTACTTTATCTTTATCCGTTTTGGGCCTTACCTATTTTATTACGCAAGGTGCCGATTTGGGTTTTGCCAGTTTCGAGGCGATAAGCATCATTATTGCCACAATTGTGAGCTTCCTTATTTTTATTTGGATAGAAAAAACAATCGCCTACCCCATGTTTGATTTTTCTGTATTCAGGATCCGCAATTTCTCGGGCGCCATATTTGGTTCCATCGGCATGAATTTTAGCTTTTGGCCATTTATTATTTACTTACCGATTTATTTTCAGAGTGCATTGGGTTACGATGTGGTAACGGTAGGTTTATCATTATTGGCTTATACGCTTCCAACCCTGCTTATCCCGCCCTTGGCAGAACGTCTTTCAGTTCGATACCATGTTGGGCTTGTTATTCCTTTAGGTTTGTTTACCATTGGACTTGGCTTTTTCATGATGAAATATGGCAGTGGCCTAAACAATGCGAGCTGGCTTACCTTGATGCCTGGTTCTTTGTTGGCAGGAATTGGTCTTGGCCTCACGAATACTCCGGTAACCAATACCACTACGGGTTCAGTATCGAGTGCCAAAGCTGGTATGGCATCGGGTATTGACATGAGTGCTCGCTTGATCACTTTAGCCATTAACATTGCTTTGATGGGCTTTATTTTGGTAAGTGGCGTAGCAGCTGAACTAAAAGACAGTATTCATGCCTCCTATACCCCTTCTCAATTGCATAACTTGGCCGAGCAAATCACTGCCGGCAATAACGCTTCGCTACATCAAAACTTCCCGGCATTGTCTGTTATTGATCCGAAAGGAAAAACGATTCATAATGCACTGGTCAACGGTTTTGGCTTGGTAATGCTTTACGCAGGGATAGGCGTATGGGTTTTGGCCGGTTTAAGCTGGCTTACTTTTGGCGTCAAACGAGTCGTCACTCTGGACGCCGATCCAGGGCCTCACTTGAGATAGATCCCGGATCAAGTCCGGGATGACGAATATTTGTAAATACCTATAAAACAAAAAAGCTCCCGAAATTATTCGGGAGCTTTTCCATTTCGATATCGAATATCTTATTTTACTGCATCAATGATTGCTTTGAAAGCATCTTTGTGGTTCATGGCTAAGTCAGCTAATACTTTACGGTTTAAACCGATGTTTTTAGCGGCCAATTTACCAATCAATTGAGAGTAAGATACACCGTGCTCACGTGCTCCAGCGTTGATACGTTGGATCCATAGGCTACGGAATTCTCTTTTCTTAACTTTACGGTCGCGGTAAGCATATTGCAAACCTTTTTCTACCGTGTTTTTGGCAATGGTGAATACCTTGCTTCTTGATCCCCAATAGCCTTTGGCCATATTAAGGACTTTTTTTCTTCTGCGTCTAGACGCTACTGCGTTTACCGAACGTGGCATAATGTGTAGTTTTTGATAAGCGGTGTTGCGTTTTACCTAGTGGTTCAGCAATCTTACAACCGAGTATCTGGTTAAAAATTTAATTATTTACCGATGCAAAGCATACGTTTAACGTTGCCCATATCAGCGTCATTTACCATACTCGTATGGCCTAAGTTACGCTTACGTTTAGTGCTCATTTTTGTTAAAATGTGGCTTTTGTAGGCGTTCTTTCTTGCGATTTTACCGGTTCCAGTAAGCGAGAAACGCTTTTTGGCACTGGAATTGGTCTTCATTTTTGGCATAACCCTGTTTTAATTTATATAATTTATTACTTCTTTGCTACTTTAGGCGCTAATGTTAAAAACATACGCTTACCTTCTAACTTAGGCAACAACTCTACCTTGCCCACTTCTTCCAAAGCTTGAGCAAACTTTAACAATAAGATTTCGCCTTGCTCTTTGTAAACAATGGCCCTACCTTTAAAGTGTACGTATGCTCTTACCTTTTCGCCGTTTTCTAAAAAGCCAACAGCGTGTTTCAGCTTAAATTGAAAATCGTGATCGTTGGTATTCGGTCCGAAACGAATTTCTTTGATAACAGTTTGTTTAGCATTGGCTTTAATTTCCTTCTGCTTTTTCTTTTGTTCGTAAATGAATTTACTATAATCGATAATACGACAAACAGGAGGCACCGCATTAGGAGAAATCTCTACCAAATCAAGCTCTAGCTCATCTGCTAATGCTAATGCTTTCGACAGGGGATAAATCCCTGGCTCCACATTATCTCCAGCCAGCCTAACTTCTTGAGCCCTAATGTGCTCATTGATATTGTGTTCTGCTTCTTTTTTCTTAAAAGGAGGACGTGGTCCCCTATTAAATCCTGGTCTACCTAATGCCAAATGTCTGTTCTTTTAAACTGTTATTTCTTTAATTATTAATGCGCTAAATTCTGCCAAAGTCATTTCACCTAAATCTCCTTCGCCATGCTTACGTACTGAAACCTTTCCTTCCAACATCTCTTTTTCACCGATTATCAGCATATAAGGCAACTTTTTAACCTCAGCGTCTCTGATTTTCCTTCCAATTTTCTCATCTCGAAAGTCTATCAGCCCGCGAATATCGGAATTATTTAATTCATCTGAAACTTTTTTTGCATATTCTTCATACTTTTCTGAGATCGGAAGAATAATATATTGTTCTGGAGAAAGCCATAACGGGAAGTTGCCAGCGCAGTGCTCGATGAGTACGGCAACGAAGCGTTCTAACGAGCCAAAAGGCGCACGGTGGATCATTACCGGACGGTGCTTCATGTTATCGCTACCAGTGTACTCCAATTCGAAACGCTCTGGCAAATTGTAATCTACCTGGATTGTTCCCAACTGCCATTTACGGCCTAAAGCATCTTTCACCATGAAATCGAGCTTCGGACCATAGAAAGCCGCTTCGCCCAACTCCACTACAGTAGGCAAGCCTTTTTCTGCTGCCGCTTCGATAATCGCAGCTTCTGCTAATTTCCAGTTCTCGTCAGAGCCGATGTATTTGGCTTTATTTTCCGGATCGCGTAATGAAATCTGTGCAATGTAATCGCTAAAGCCCAATGATTTAAACACATGCAATACCAAGTCGATCACTTTCATGAACTCTTCCTTTACCTGGTCTGGCCTGCAGAACAAGTGTGCATCATCTTGAGTAAAGCCACGCACACGGGTTAAACCGTGCAACTCGCCACTTTGCTCATAGCGATATACGGTACCAAATTCGGCAAAGCGAACCGGCAGGTCTTTGTATGAACGAGGCTTAAATTTATAGAGTTCGCAATGGTGCGGACAGTTCATCGGTTTTAAGAAGAACTCCTCTCCTTCCTGCGGTGTCTTGATCGGCTGGAAACTATCTTTTCCATATTTATCATAATGGCCAGAAGTTACATAAAGGTTTTTATGACCGATATGAGGTGTTACCACTTGCTCGTAACCATGTTTAGCTTGCGCCTTAGCCAAGAAATTAACCAGTCTTTCGCGCAAAGCAGTCCCTTTTGGCAACCACATTGGCAAGCCCATGCCTACTTTTTCTGAGAAAGTAAACAACTCTAGCTCCTTGCCTAATTTACGGTGATCCCTTTTCTTCGCCTCTTCAATCATGAGCAAATACTCAGTGAGTTCGCTTGCTTTTGGAAAAGTTACGCCATAGATACGGGTCAACTGTTTTTTGGTTTCATCGCCACGCCAATAGGCACCAGCAACATTCATTAATTTTACTGCTTTGATAAAGCCAGTATTCGGAATGTGCGGTCCGCGACACAAATCGGTAAAGTTACCCTGGGTATAGAAAGTGATCTTTCCATCTTCCAGGCCATCGATCAAATCGAGTTTATATTCATCGCCTTTTTCTGTGAAATATTTCACCGCATCGGCTTTGCTTACGCTTTCTCTGGCAAAAACCTCTTTTTGTTTAGCCAATTCGATCATTTTCGCTTCAATTTCCTTGAAATCATCCGAAGAAAAATCGCGATCGCCAAAATCTACATCATAATAAAAGCCGGTTTCGATTGCCGGACCGATCCCAAACTTGGTTCCCGGGTAAAGCGCTTCCAAAGCTTCGGCCATTAAGTGGGCTGATGAATGCCAAAAAGTTGATTTGCCGGCAGTGTCGTTCCAGGTCAAGAGCTTTACGTTCGAATCGGCTTCGATGGGTCTCGACGAGTCCCAAACTTCTCCGTTCACTTCTGCTGCTAAAACGTTTCTGGCAAGGCCTTCTGAAATAGATAAGGCAATTTGATAAGCAGTTGTACCCTGCTCATACTGACGTACTGAACCGTCAGGTAAAGTAATGTTAATCATCTACAACTATGATTTAAAAGTTAAAAAAATTATGCTACAATCACTTACTACGTGATTTTCATTTGAGTTGCAAAAATACGAAAATTAATCGCCATTTGAAAATTATTTCGGCTGTAGGCCAACTTTGCCGAGGTAGGCTTTTTGGATGTTTAAAACCTCATCTGGCTGTGTATTTAAGGCCTCATATTTCGAAAGGAGCTGCTGGTGCAAAGCTTTCTTTTCTTCAACGGCTTTTGTTTCGACAAGCTTTTTGGCGGTTGCTCCATAATCGTTGATTGCCTGCAGGTATTTCACCACGCCGTTGTGAAAGGCCGCTGCTTCTTCGCTTGGTTTCAAGTCTTTCAGGTTATCTAAATCCAATTGAGAGTTTGTAACCAAGTTTTCGGCTGTAGATTTATAAGTCAAAGAATCGCCCATTGAAGGCGCATAAAGTTTTACCGTATCCCTAAATACACTATCGGCTTCATCAATCTTTTTCATCTGGTCTAAAAAAATAGATGAGGTTTTTTCATTGTATGCATATTCTTGGTTAGACGAGCAACCGATGTATACGGCGCCGATGCATAACAGGACGATAAATTTGAGGGTATTGAAAATCTTCATAAAAACTGAGGTTAAATTTTATCAAAAAACAAAAATCGTGTACAAATGTTTAGCCGGCCCACCTTAATCATTGCTTTTGAGCATCTTTTTCTTCAAGTAATTGCGCAATGGCGAATCGATATAGGCCATTACCACATAAGCAAAAACAATCAAGAGAATTACCGATACCGGAATAACGATCCATAGCAGCGACAAAGCAGGTTTCACTACTGCTACATAGGTTAAGAAGATCCAAACAAAAGGATAATGGGTCATGTAAAGCGGATAGGATATATCGCCCGAAAACTTACATATCTTTTTAAACGGCGTGGCCAAGGTAGCTCCCGCCCCTAATGAGACCAACAGAGGGTAATACAAGAGGATGATGATAGGTTCTACAAGCCAGTTATAGGCATCGGCATAAGGGAATAGAAAGCTGAGCAATAGCAATAAACCCATGCTGATGAAGCCCAATTTGCTTTTGATGATCCAATTGCACCTGTAAACGAGCATTCCCATTAAAAAAGAAAAGAAAACCCTTACACCGCCATCTGCAAAGTTTGGACCACCCCAGCCTCCAGCTAAATTGCCCGACTTGCTGGCTACATAGCAAATTAACAAAGCCGCAATCACGGCGAGTGCCATCAGCACCTTGTTACTGAGCTTGCACAGTACAAAAACGTACAAGATATTGGCAATGTATTCCCAAAACAGCGACCAGCTTGGTGCATTTAGGCAAAAGAGATTGAGGTAACGCTCCGGCATAGATGGATATGGAACCAGAAAAACCGAAGCCAAAAAGATAAGTGCTGTTTTGCCAAAACCATAAACCGAGAAAAAATCGCTAAAAGGATCAAAAAGAAAGGTAAGCAATCCTAATACTGAGCCGATAATGACCAAGGGATGCAAACGGATCAGCCTTAATTTAAAAAACTGTTTAAAGCCTATTTTTTCGACGCGTTCATTATCATAGGCATAGGCAATGACAAATCCCGAAAGACAAAAGAAAAAATCGACAGCCAGGTAGCCATGGCCTATAAAGTTTTTGCTGTAATCGGTAATGGCGATTTCCATAAAGTGAAAAACGACAACTGCTATGGCTGCTATCCCTCTTAAACCATCTAAGATTTCGAAATGCTGTTTAGTTTTTAATAGGTCGGTGTTGTTTGATGTGATATTCATTAAGGTTTCATGGTAAATGTGTTTCAATAATAACGATTTACAGCCTGCACACCAAAAAATCTCTCAATCACATCGGTTTTTCCACGTAAAAAATTTGCTAACATCCGATGGAGAAAGCGCATAAAAAAGCCCTCGACAAATGCCGAAGGCTTTAAAAACTTATGGAGTAAAATTAGTTAATTACGATGTTTCTAACCTGACCGCCTGAAGCACCTCCACCTTGACGGCCTTGACCACCCTGAAATCTCTTCATCATGGCTTCCATCTTGGCTTTGTATTGCTCAGCAGTAATTGGCACTGCTTTTTTAGGGGCGGTTACGTCTTTTGTACTTACACCTCTGTATTCGATGCTTTTAGCCAATGTGCTGTTACCTTTATTTTCGATCGCTAAAACTGTGCCCTCTGTCCATAGATTAGGATTTGGAGAGAAGTTGAAACCCAAGTCATTGGTATACCATAAAGCAGTTTCGTCAACGATATCTCTTTCTACATCTAATACTTTTGCCTTACGGATTGTTTTTACGATCACTTTATTACAGTTGAAACCTAAAATCTTTTTGGTCTCGTCGCTTTTAACGATTTCCTGTGTTGGTGGAACCGGTAAAAACTGTACAGCACTAGTACTGGCCTGTGCATTGGCATTATTGTTTTGTCTAGCACCCATGTTAAAACCTGGCGCATTTAAGGCCACAGTAAGCTTGCTTGGCATGGCATAAGTAGTATCCATTAAATCGAATACTTCAGTCAATTTTTGATCGGCAAAAACATAATAGTACTCTCTAGCGCCACCTGCACCACCAAAACGCATCATCATACGGCCCATACCGCCTCCGCCACCACCATTGCTGTCTTCGGTATCTTCTACGGGCATGTAACTTGCATTGGTTGCGCTAAACAACAATTCAAAATTGGTTTTCACCGATTTCGGCATACGTGCTTTCATCTCATCTGTTAACTGGATACCATTGGCCGATGCCATAGCCGCCGGATCTAAAGTGGTTTCAAATTGTATTGCTCCAGATTTCTTTTGTGCCTCAGCTGTTAGGGCAAGTGCAAACAAGCCAACAAAGGCAATCATTATCTTTTTCATTTAGTATTTATTTTTTAATGGTAATGAAGCAATCACTGGGCATTTTCCTGGTTTTCTCCTTGGTATGCCAATGACGGTTTCATTGATATTTCTATTGTTTTTGATACTACAAATTTATCGTTGTTTGAAGACAATTAATGTTAAAAAAAGTTAATTTCTCCAGAACATATCTATTCTTTTACATAATTGTGAAATTGAGAGTTTAATATTGGGTCGATGGCGTATAGTCTATAGTTAATAGCTTATAGTGCCGAATTATTGACCAAAATTCATCATTGCGAGCCAGCGAAGCAATCTCTCTCAAGATAGCTTGTTGGTGAGAACACTAACAAGGGAGCTTAATAGTCAAGCCAACCATTCGCAATCACATCGGCGATGTGCATGGTTTTTAGTGGAATGTTATTTTTTTGGATATAGCCATCCAAGTGCATCAGGCAAGACAAATCGGTAGAGATGATGTAATCTGCCTCCATTTCGAGCGCATTATTTACTTTTTGCTCGGCCATGGCCGACGAGATGGCATCGAACTTAACGGCAAAAGTACCACCAAAGCCACAGCACATATCGGTATCTTTCATTTCGAGCATTTCCAATCCGTGTACCTTAGCCAGCAATTGCCTTGGTTCTTCCTTGATTTTACATTCGCGTAAACCGCTGCATGAATCATGGTACACCGCCCTTCCTTCTAGTTCGGCACCGAAGTAATCGCGTTTGAGTACATTGATCAAGAAATCGGACAGTTCGAAAATATTCGACTGCATGCTACGGCATTTGTTGTGGACAATCGTATTGGTAAACAGATCGTTGAAACCATTTTTAACCATCCCCACACAGGAAGCAGATGGTGCTACGATATAATTGGTTTCTGAAAAATCGTTCAAGAATTTATTGCCAATGTCTTTGGCCTCTTCCCAGTAGCCTGCATTATAGGCTGGCTGCCCACAGCAGGTCTGTTTGGCATTGTAAGCAACCTCACAGCCGGCTTTTTCTAATATTTTTATGGTATTAAAGGCAGTTTCTGGATATAACTGATCAACAAAACACGGTACAAATAACTCTATCTTCATTCTAGGTAGTTGATGTTAAAAACCTCAATCAACTGCGTCAACAGATTTTGGCGCCACTCGCTTAAGGGACAGCAAAAATAGCAATCCTAAAATAAAAAATGCAGTTAATGCGATAACAGAATTTCGCATGCTGCCACTTACTTCTTCAATATAGCCAAAGCTGAACATCCCAAATACGAGTGCTACTTTCTCTGTTACATCGTAAAAACTAAAGAAAGAAGTATGATCTGGGCTTTCTTGAGGCAAAAATTTAGAATAGGTAGAACGCGATAAAGACTGGATACCACCCATAATTAATCCAATAACCGCGGCAAGCACGTAAAACTGCATTTCGGTACGGATAAAATAAGCAGCTACGCAAGAGCCAATCCATATCACCACTACGCCAATCAGCACATTAACGTTACCGTATTTCTTAGTCGACAGGTATGACATGAGCATAGAACCTGGGATCGCTACCAACTGTAAAATCAAGATGGTGGCAATCAGTTTAGAGGTTTCCAAGTGCAGTTCTTTCTCTCCAAAAATAGTAGCCACCAGCATTACGGTTTGTACACCCATCGAGTAAAAGAAGAAAGAGAAAAGAAAACGCTTTAGATAAGCCATTTGCTTTACCTGCCCCCAAACCTTTTTCAGTTCTTTAAAGCCACCCGTCATTACATTCTGTTTCTCCGTTTTAAAATTCGGACTTCCCTTTGGCAGTTTTCTAAAAGGAATCTGCGCAAAAAGCATCCACCAGATCCCTACCATTAAAAACGACAATCTTGCAGGTGTAGAAGCATTTACAATACCAAACCAATCTGGCTTAAACACAAATACAAAACAGATAATCTGCAAAATAATACTGCCAATGTAACCATAGGTATAACCTTTAGCACTTACGCTGTCTTGCTGGTCAACTGTAGCAATTTCGGGCAAATATGAATTATAAAACACTAAACTGCCCCAAAAACCAATGGCGGCCAACACGAACATGATCATGCTAAAATCAAGTGTTCCAACACCTGTATCTTTATTGAATTCGAAAAAGAACAAACCACAACAAGCCAAGCCTCCCAGATAAGTAAATATCTGCATAAAAACTTTTTTGTTGCCTCGTGTATCGGCTATCGATGAAAGGATCGGCGAGAGAATAGCGATTACCAAAAAGGCAAAGGCCATGGCATAGCTGTACAGTGCCGAATTGACAAATTTTCGTCCAAAAAACGTCACATAATCAATAGTAGCATCGTCTTTATCGCCAGTAATGGCCGCATAATAGGCCGGAAAAATAGTGGAAGTAATCACCAAGTTATAAGCAGAGTTGGCCCAATCGAAAAAGGCCCAAGAGCGGATAACTTTCTTATCGTTTTTTGCTTGCATAATTGGCACTAAAAGTAGTAAAAAATATTATTGCTTCATTAACCATTTCTATGTTTTAAAAAAGCAAATCGGCAATGGCTTTAATGCCCATATAGGCCATGGCCAGTACCACTACCCAACCTGCTACAGACAATATAATCGGGTGTCTATATACGCCCATTAGCTTCTTTTTATAGGCTGCCATTAAAATTATAGCTAAAGCAAAAGGCAAAATTAGTCCGTTAATTGCACCTGCAGCTACCAAAACCTTTACGGGTTGCCCCACCATTAAAAAAACCAAAGTAGAAAACAGGATAAAAACAATGATGATGTGTTTAAACTTCCGAACAATGAAAGGATGTAATACTTTGGCAAAAGTAACAGATGTAAATGCCGAGCCCACTACGGAGGTAATGGCAGCGCTCCATAGCACCAATCCGAATATTTTATAGCCTATTTGTCCAGCCGCACTTTGAAAAACCGTTGCTGCCGGATTATTGGTACTTAACGTTATTCCCTGCCAAACAATACCCAACGCTGCAATAAACAAGAGCATGCGCATGAGCGACGCGATTAATATGGCCGAAACGGCACTTTTGGAAACCTGTTTAAGGTGCGCGCTTCCAGTAATTCCTGCTTCTAGCAAGCGATGGGCACCCGCAAAGCTAATATACCCACCAACAGTGCCACCAACAATGGTAAGAATAATAGTTTCATTGATTTTATCGGGCATAAATGTCTTAATCAGAGCTTCGCCCATTGGCGGATGAGATTGAAAAGCAACGTATAAAGTAAGGCCGATCATAATCAAACCTAAAGCCTTTGCAAAAACATCTATTGCTTTTCCCGCTTCCTTAAAGAGAAATACCGCTATCGCGATGCCACAACTGATCAACGCGCCAGTTGCTACGCTACAACCCGTTAAAACCTGCAGGCCAAGGCCTGCACCAGCAATATTCCCGATATTAAAGGCGATCCCTCCTAAAATAATCAACACAGACAATACGTAACCAGAACTTGGCAAAATCCGATTGGCCAAATCTTGTGCATAGAGCTTGCTGATGCTAATGATGCGCCAAATATTCAATTGTGCACCGATATCGATCAATATAGAAATTAGGATTACAAAGCCAAAACTGGCCTTAAGCTCACCCGTAAATTTGGTAGTTTGGGTGATAAAACCAGGGCCAATTGCAGAAGTAGCCATTAAAAAGGCCGCCCCAACGAGCGGTCCAGACAAAAACGACTTATTTTTCATATATTTTTTTATTTATCGCCTTTGCCAATTTAACAGCATGCGCACCATCACCGTGCAGACAAACGGTATCAGCTTCGATTAAAATCTCTTCTCCAGTTACTGCTTTTACTTTTTTCTCGGTCAAAAACCTCAACACTTGAGCAATAACTTCCTCTTCATTGTGCAATAGTGCATTAGCATGGCTTCTTGGAGTTAATGTCCCATCTGGCTGATAACTTCGATCTGCAAAAACTTCATTTGCAGTTGCCAATCCAAGCTTTCTTGCCTCTGTTATCATTATAGAACCAGAGAGGCCATAATAGATTAATGATGGATCAAAATCTTTTACGGCCTGCGCTATTGCTTTGGCAATTACGGCATCTTTCGCCGCCATATTATACAGCGCACCATGAGGTTTTACATGATGGAGTTTTGCACCATATAAATGTGTAATTGCTTGGATGATATTTAATTGCTCAGTAATTAAGTTATATATTTCTAAAGCCGACAACTGCATTGCCGTTCTCCCAAAATTTTCCCGGTCTAAAAAAGATGGATGTGCCCCGATATGTACCCGATGCTGCAAACACAGTTGAACAACCTGTTTCATCGTGTCTTCATCTCCGGCATGATAGCCACAGGCAATATTGGCCGAATTAATAAAAGGCATGAGCTCGGCTTCGTTGCCTACCCCCTCGCCCATATCGCAATTGATGTCAATCAGCATAATTTAGCTTTCTTAAAGTTTATGGTACAGGCCCATTTAATTTCGTTCAGTAGCTTTTGCCTTCTGATGAGCAAATCTTCAGCCTCTAGCAGCGAAATAATGGTAAATTTAAACGATTGTCCTGGTTTAAGCTGCGCCAATTTCGGCAAATCAACCTTGGCAACCGAAGCGATGCGCGGATAGCCTCCCGTTGTTTGATGATCAGCCATTAACACAATGCAATTACCCGATGGTAAAAGCTGGACAATTCCAGTATCTACAGGCGATGAAATGAGGTCTATCGACTTTTGCAGAGACAGCAACTGCCCTTCAAGTTGATAGCCCATGCGGTCGCTTTGCCTGCTCAGCATAAAAAACTGACGGCTAAAGTCGTTTTTTGAAGTCTCTGTCAATAACTCATATTCCTTTCCTGCAATGCATCGAATCTCGTTAACAGGACTATAAATCTTATCTAATTCTTGTTGGGCAATTTGCCAAGGCATTATTTTGTTTGCTGCGAATGGGATATGACCCGACAAAAACCCGATTACATCATCCTTTCCAATTGTTTTGCCCCAAAAACCACCTTTTGCTAATTTGAGATGGGTACTATAACTGCCCAACCATTTTTCTGCTTGCCATCCCCCTTTTACCGCCAGATATGCTTTCGAACCATTAATGGGTTGATTAAATTTTAAAATCGATCCTTTTTTCACTGCCATTGTCCTCCATAAGGGAACAGATGTTTCATTGATCATGGCAACAAAATCTGCACCGGTTAATGCAATAATGGCGTCTTCTTCAAACCTCAATGCAGGCGCAGGAAAATTAAGCTCCAATACCGCTTCACCACCATCGTTATTGCATAAATAATTCGCTGCCAATATTGCAAAAGGGTCCATGGCACCGCCACTTCCAACCCCGATGTATCGAAATCCGAATCTGCCACTAGCTTGCATCGTAGCCATTATGCCGGGTTTAATGCTACGAATACTCATTTAACGTATTAAAGGTTGTTTCATCAATCGCGGTAAATTGAATATGGTCTCCAGGCTTTAGCAAGCAAGGAACAGTTTTTTCGGCATCAAATATTTTGATTGGCGTTTGCCCGATCAATTGCCAGCCACCAGGGGAGTGTAAGGGGTAAATGCCCGTTTGAAAGCCAGCAATGCCTACACTTCCAGGATTTACCAAGGTACGGGGTACCTCATGCCTTGAAGTGGCGATACGTTCATCCACCTTACCCATGTAAGCGAATCCCGGCAAAAAGCCGATCATAAATACCCTGTATATTTTCTGTATGTGGATTTCTATTACTTCGCTTATAGAAAGTTGATGCTTTTCGGCTAGGCGAGGTAAATCTTCACCATTATAATAAACTGGAATAACAATTGGCTTATTATTTATTTGGTTGGTTCTTTGTGCTAAATCGGCAATTAATTTTGTTGTAAAATCCTTTACCAGTTCAAAGGCACTTAAATGATTAGGGTAAGAAATTCTAACCGTAGTTGGGTCATAAAAAACCACCAGGGAGCAGTAAGCCGGAACCGATTCTACAAATCCTTGAAAAGCACTTTCGGCAAAAGCCTGATGGAGTGCCATTACCCTATCGTTTATCTCTTCGTCAATTTTATTTTCGAAAGATACCAGCAAAGCTGTTTCGTTAAGTGCTGCTATAGAATATTCCAAAAAACAGATTTTAAATAGGTAAAAATGAATTCGGGCAAATCTTCTCGACAAAGAAACACCCCTATCCAAACATAACAAAAATCTATTTCAGATAATATTTTTTGCCGTCTGTTTTAATCTTGCCGGCATCGAGCAGTTCTCTGATCCTATGGATGCGTTCTGTTTCTGTCCCTATTTTAAGTTCTTTTACCAGTTCATCCAGGGTGTAGGCATCGCTTTGCAGGAGTATAATCAATTCAAAGTCGATCTTGTCATTAAGTTCCATGGCTTCTTCCACTTTCCTTTCGGCCAGGCAGATATCGCAAAAACCACATTTCTCGGCATTGGTTTCGCCAAAATACTGCAGCAATTGTTTGCTTCTGCAGGTTGCCGTGCTTGCGTAGGCTTGTACTGCATTAATCTGATCTTGTTGCAATTGCTGCCGTTGTTTGATGTATTTGACATCAACGTCCAAATGGTACTGATCGGCCCTTGGCAAAATAAACTGCAATTGTGGCTGGTCTGTTTGTGGCAAATAAGAAAGGATTTGCATTTGTTGCAGGCGTTCCAGGTGTTTCACCACATCGTTAAACGAAATTTTTAAACGGTTAGACAAATCTGATTCCTTAATCTTCACATAATTATCAAAAGCACCGCCATACGAACGTTGGATGGTTTTGATCATCGCATCGTAACCCGAATTTTCGATCTGGAAACGATAAACATCTTCATGGCTTGCCGTAAACATCAAACGCGATTGGAGGTAAACATTTTCTGAAACCGAAATGTAGCCGTCGTGTTCCAAAAATTTTAATGCCGACAATGTCTTGAGTACGCTCAGGTCGAATTTTCTGCAAAAATCGGCTACATCAAAGCCAAAACTCAATCCCTCTCCTGCCCCAAAAGCCAACTGGTAATAGCTGCCCAAATAATGGTAAACTTTTTTAATTTCTTCTACAGTTGGATAGGATTCTGCGTATTTGGCGTTTAAAATCAATTGATCAGATTTATTGGCCAGCAATACGCCATAGGCCCGTTGTTCATCGCGCCCTGCCCTGCCCGCTTCCTGGTAATAGGCTTCCAAGCTATCTGGCAAATCCATGTGCACCACAAAACGTACGTTAGGTTTATCAACCCCCATTCCAAAGGCATTAGTAGCCACCATAATCCTGATGACGTCTCTTTTCCAATCCTCTTGTTTTTGAAAACGGACATCGCGCTCTAAGCCCGCATGGTAAAAATCAGCCTTTATGCCGTTTCTCTGCAAAAAATGGGCAATGGCAGCGGTTTCCCTACGGTTCCGCACATATACCAAGCCAGAGCCCTTTACGTTTTTCGTAATCTCGAGCAGCTTTTTATGTTTATCGTCCATATCAAAAACCACGTAGCTGAGGTTTCTGCGTGCAAAGCTTTTTACAAATACCTGTGCATTTTTAAGCTCCAGTTTTTGGACAATATCTTCTCGTACAAAGGGAGTTGCAGTAGCCGTAAGCGCTAATACCGGCTTATCAGGATGGATTTCGCGCAGTTTGGCCAATTGCATGTAAGGAGGCCTAAAATCATAGCCCCATTGCGAAATACAATGCGCCTCGTCAATGGCGATGAGGTTTACGTTCATGTAGGCAATGCGGTCGCGAACAATTTGCGAAAGCAGTCGTTCTGGTGAGAGGTACAGGAATTTGATGGGGCCATAGATGCAGTTATCCAACAAAATATCGATCTCCCGCTTGCCCATGCCCGCATAAATGGCTACAGCCTGTATACCTTTGGCCTTGAGGCTCTCCACCTGATCTTTAATTAAAGCCACCAAAGGAGAAACCACGATACAAATGCCATCCATTACCATAGCCGGCACCTGAAAGCATATAGATTTTCCCCCACCCGTAGGTAACAGGGCCAGGGTATCTTGCTGGTTCAATACTGATTGGATGATTTCGTATTGGAGTGGCCGAAAGGCATCAAATCCCCAATATTTCTTTAATATCTCCGCTTCTATCATAAAAAGGTCTCATCAAAACTATAAAAACGGACTGATATTATTAAATTGCGGGCTCAATTAATAGCAATCTGATACGATGAGAAAATCCTTACTCTTTTTAAGCTTCCTTTTTGCCACCACATCTTTAACGGCACAAGATAAAAAAGAAACCGCTAAGTGGGACGTAGAAAAATACAAGGGACAAACAAAAAACTTCAGCATCAGCACAGATGAAGGCACTTGGATGAACCTTGATGTAAGCCCAGATGGAAAAGAAATTGTTTTTGACTTATTGGGCGACATCTATACCATTCCTATTGCCGGAGGGCCAGCTAAATTGCTCAGTGGCGGGATAGCATGGGACGTACAGCCAAGATTTAGTCCGAACGGCAAGTATATTTCGTACACCAGCGACAAGAGCGGCGGCGATAACATTTGGCTCATGGACCGTGATGGAAGCAATAAAAAACAGTTGACCAAGGAAACTTTCAGGTTGCTAAACAATGCAACGTGGATGCCGAACAGTGAATACCTCATTGCCCGTAAACACTTTACCGGAACCCGTTCTTTAGGAGCCGGAGAAATGTGGATGTACAGCATTTATGGTGGCGATGGCATTCAGTTAACCAAAAGAAAAAATGACCAACAGGATGCCGGAGAGCCAAATGTTTCGCCAGATGGCAGGTACCTTTATTTTAGCGAAGACGTATCTCCAGGTCCTAATTTCGAATACAGCAAAGATCCAAACGGCTTGATCTATGCCATTAGGCAATTAGATATGAGCAATGGTAAACTGAGTAACCTGATTGCAGAGCAAGGTGGTTCGGCACGTCCACAAATATCGCCAGATGGCAAATTGATGGCCTATGTAAAAAGAGTACGCCTAAAATCAGCGTTGTACATTCAAAACATCAAAACTGGTGAAGAATGGCCGTTATATGAAGACCTCACCCACGATCAGCAGGAAACCTGGGCCATTTTTGGGGTTTATCCCAATTTTGCATGGACACCCGATTCAAAACGGATTATATTTTATGCCAAAGGGAAAATCAAGCAGATCGACCTCAGCAATTTATATGTAAGCGATATCCCTTTCGAAGTAAACAGCAGCCAAACCGTACAGCAGTCCCTCCATTTCGAAAATGAGGTGTTTGCACCCGAATTTACGGCCAAAATGATCAGGCAACTCGCTACTTCGCCCGATGGCAAAATGGTAGTTTTTAATGCTGCTGGTTATCTCTACAAAAAAGAATTGCCAAACGGTGTACCAGAGCGTATAACCAACGGAATTGATTTCGAATTCGAACCTGAGTTTAGCATGGATGGCAAATTTGTAATCTACACTACTTGGAGCGACGAATTTAAGGGAGCGATTAAAAGAACCGACCTTAAAACTGGTAAAACCATTTCGTTAACTGATGAAAAAGGCTATTACTACTCTCCTTCTTATTCAAACAAAGGCGACAAAATCGTTTACAGAAAAGGAGTTGGCAACGAAACCTTAGGCCTTACCTACGGCAAAAACACTGGGATTTTCATCATGTCGGCCAATGGCGGACCAAAGACCTTGATCAGCGAAAATGGCATTAAGCCTCAGTTCAATAGCGACGATACCCGTATTTATTTCCAGGGCTACGAAGCTGGCAAAAAAGCCTTTAAAAGCATGGACCTGAATGGTGGCAACGAAAGAACACATTATACTTCGCAATATGCCACGCAGTTTGCACCAAGTCCAGATGGCAAGTGGATGGCTTTTACCGAACTGTTTAACGCCTACATTACCCCAATGGTAACTACAGGAACGGCCCTTGACCTATCAGCAGGCAATAAAACCATTCCTTTAACCCGCGTTACCAAAGATGCTGGAACTTACCTACACTGGGCTGCCGATAACAAAAAACTCTTCTGGACCTTGGGCGAACAATATTATAGCCGTGAAATTAAAAATGCTTTCACTTTTGTAGAAGGCGCGCCACAAACTCTTCCTGAACCAGATACTGCAGGAATTGCAATTGGCTTAAAGCTAAAAGCAGACCTTCCAACCGGAAGCTTGGCCTTAAAAGGGGCAAGAATCATAACCATGAAAGGTGATGAAGTAATTGAAGAAGGAACCATCTTATTAGAAAACAACAAAATTGTAGCAGTGGGTAAAGTGGCCGATGTAAATGTGCCTGCCAATGCCAAAGTGGTAGATGTAACCGGCAAAACCATTATGCCTGGAATTATCGATGTGCATGCGCACCTGCGTACCAGTCCAGATGGGATTAGCCCACAACAAGATTGGTCTTACTTGGCCAACCTAGCATTTGGGGTGACCACCTCTCACGATCCATCGAGCAATACAGAAATGGTATTTAGCCAAAGCGAAATGCTAAAAGCGGGCAGAATGATTGGTCCACGTTTGTATTCAACAGGCTCTATCCTTTATGGTGCCGAAGGCGATTTCAAAGTGGTAATTAACAGCTTGGATGATGCATTGGCACATTTAAGAAGATTAAAAGCGGTAGGTGCCTTCTCTGTAAAATCGTACAACCAGCCAAGAAGAGACCAACGCCAACAGATATTAGAAGCGGCTCGCCAATTGAAAATGGAAGTGGTACCAGAAGGTGGCTCGACCTTTTTCACCAACATGAATATGGTGGCCGATGGACATACAGGTATCGAACACAGCATTCCGGTAGCTCCGGTTTACAAAGATGTAGTTACTTTTTGGAACAATACCAACGTAGCTTACACGCCTACGCTAATTGTTGCTTACGGTGGCCAGTGGGGTGAAAATTACTGGTATGACAGAACCAATGTTTGGGAAAATGAAAGATTGTTGAACTTCACGCCAAGGGCGATTATCGATGCGCGTTCGAGAAGAAGAACCACTTCAGAATATGGCGATTATGGCCACATCGAAGTTGCTAAAGCCGTAAAACAAATTGCCGATGGTGGAACGAAGGTAAACCTGGGCGCACATGGACAAATCCAAGGCTTAGGCGCACATTGGGAGCTCTGGATGTTGGTGCAAGGTGGCATGAGCCCTTTACAGGCCATTCGTTGTGCTACGTTGAACGGCGCTTCTTATTTGGGCATGAACCAAGAAATCGGTTCATTGGAAGCCGGCAAATTAGGCGATTTAATTATTATGGATTCTAATCCTTTGGATGACATTAGAAACTCTGAAAAAATCAAGTATGTAATGGTGAATGGTCGTTTATACGATAGCATGACCATGAACGAAACCGGAAGCAGAGAAAAAGTGCGTTCTAAGTTATGGTTCGAATTGGATAAGGGCGTTGCATTTTCTATTCCTTACAAAATATCTGATACCTGGACTTTTACGGTTCCGCATTGCGATTAGTTGAAATGAGTATCAAGTATTGAGTATCAGGTATCAAGAAATGAAAAATTCTACAGAAATCATTCTTCATACCTCAATTAACGCTCCCATACAAGTAGTATTCGATTGCGCCAGAAGTATTGATATTCATGAATTATCAACGGCTAAAACCAACGAAAAGGCTATTGCAGGTCGAACCAGTGGTTTATGCGAACTAGGCGACGAAGTGACTTGGCGCGCCAAGCATTTTGGGATTTATCAAACCTTAAGTTCAAAAATAACCAAACTAAAAGCACCCTTTTATTTCCAAGACTGCATGGTAAATGGTGCTTTTGCTTTTATAAAACATGACCATTTTTTCGAAGAAAAAAATGGCATTACCTTAATGAAAGATGTTTTTTGTTATGGCGTGCCTTATGGCTTAGCTGGCCGATTATTCAACAAACTGGTACTTAAAAAATACATGACCGATTTATTGGCGACTAGAAATCGGGTGATCAAGGAGGTAGCTGAAAATCATCATCAATCCCTCTAAAAGATTCCATTTCATGCAATCATAAAACTACCCTTGTTAGGCCTGCTATTCTTTAAAGGAGAGCGAAACCATTTGCATTAGCTGATTAATTACCCTAGATTCATTAGTCAAAAAATTTCTATCGTCTCATTTAAACCCTATAATCATGAAAAATAAAGACGTGAAAGTACCTTCTAAAGCTCATTCTGGCCAACTGCTATCTAGAAATGAACTTAAAAACATTAAAGGCGGATTTCCAAACAGGTGTTGGAATAATGGCAGAGGCTATATTGTTTGCTATGACAATGGCGATATTTCTTATTTCGACAGGTGTTGCGACAGTATGGAAGATGCACAGGTTTTTTGTGGCGGATTGGCCTATACCTGTAGATATAACGACGTAGCCTAAAGAAGCTTTCATCTTACTGGTTGGTATCCCTGCCAACCAGTAAATCTCTAAATGTTTTGCGCGATGACGAATCCGCTAGCCCAAGCCCACTGAAAGTTATAGCCCCCAAGCCAACCCGTTACATCTACACATTCGCCTCCAAAATATAATCCTGGTATCTTCTTGCATTCCAAGGTTTTTGAAGAAAGTTCTTGCGTATCGATCCCACCACGCATCACCTCTGCTTTGTCATAGCCTTTATCTCCTGCCGGCTTAACCTTAAATTGATGGATGATCTGTTGGATGCTTTCCATTTCTACTTTGCTTAAATCGGCTACGGTTTTGCCCAAAGGCAAGAATTTGCCTAAAGCATCGGTAAACTTCTTGGCATAAAAGCGGTTCAGCAAAGTAGAAAGCAAGGTTTTTCCATTATTCTTACGCTCTTCTTCAATAAGTTCGAGTATGTTTTGGCGAGGCAACAAGTTGATGTTAATGCTTTCTCCCCTACGCCAGTAACTAGAAATCTGTAAAATAGCCGGTCCGCTCAATCCCCAATGCGTAAACAGGATATTCTCTTCAAAAGACATCTGGTCGTTGCTTACCTCGCAAAACACCGAATTGCCCGAAAGCTGCGCATACCACTCTTCATCTTTGCCTGTAATAGTTAGTGGCACCAATGCTGGCGCAGTTTCTACAATGGCCAATCCATTGCTTCTGGCAAAGCGCAGGGCAAAATCGGTCGCCCCCATTTTCGGAATGGGCAAGCCTCCGCTGGCCATTATTACCTTTGGGGCTGTACAGGTCTTGAGTTTGTCGCCTTTGATATAGCTCACCTTAAAACCATCAACGGTTTGATCGATTGATTTCACCTCGGCATTGCACCTGATTTCCTGTTCCATTTCTTCGCAAAGCGACGTAAAGACTTCTACCACATCCTTTGCTTTTTTCCCATCGGGAAACAATTGGCCCAAGGTTTTTTCCTGACCAACAATCCCGTAGGTTTCGAAAAAACTGATGGTATCTTCAACTGTCCATTGCTTAAAGGCTGATTTTAAAAAATGCGGATTGGCTGTAATGAACTGCTCATCGGTAGCCCACTGATTGGTAAAGTTGCATCTTCCGCCTCCCGAAATCAGAATTTTGGCGCCAGGCTGGTCATTTTTTTCGAGCACCAGCACTTTTTTGCCTAAGAAACCGGCCTGTACCGCACACATCAATCCACAAGCTCCGGCACCAATAATTATCGCATCTGCATCCATTTTCACAAAGTTATAAGATTTAAGTATTACGTTGTAAGTTTAAAGACGATGACAGCAATATGTTTTTAAATAGCCCCGACAGCAGTGTGCACGGAGCGAAACGGAAGTAAAACGGATGGCGGGACACCTTTCTGTTAATAGCACAGGCCTTGCGCTTCTTAAAATTTATAATTTATCTTAAGACATTTAAGGCTCGGATAAAGCTATTTTGAAACTTACATTTCTTCTATTACTTATCTGGTTAGAAATGCCTATCAACAAATTTATATTTGCTATTTTTGTGCAAAATTTATATCCAATAATGGCAAAACAGATAAGCGAGCTGAAATTAGGAATACTAGGCGGTGGACAATTAGGTAGAATGCTGATACAAGAAGCGATCAATTACAATTTAACCACGCTGGTGCTCGATCCAGATGCCGAAGCCCCCTGCAAAAATATCGCAAACAAGTTCGAATGTGGCTCCATTACCGATTTTGATACGGTTTATAATTTTGGAAAGAAAGCTGATATCATAACGATCGAAATCGAAAAAGTAAATATCGATGCCCTTGAACAGCTAGAAAAGGAAGGAAAGCTGGTTTTCCCACAATCGAGGGTAATCCGTTTGATACAAGACAAGGGCGTACAAAAACAGTTTTTCAAGGAAAACGATATTCCAACAGCTCCTTTTCAATTGGTTAATTCAAGGGAGGAAATGAGCAATAGCAACTTCAGCTTTCCTTATATCCTTAAACAGCGAAAAGATGGTTATGACGGCAAGGGCGTGATGAAAATCAACAGTCAGGCCGATTTGGAAAATGCTTTTGAAAGTCCGTCGCTAATTGAGGAGTTGATAGATTTTGATAAGGAAATTGCAGTAATTGTGGCCAGAAATGCCAATGGGGATATGAAAACCTTTCCTTTGGTAGAGATGGAGTTCAATGCCGAAGCCAATTTGGTGGAGTTTCTGATCTCACCCTCAACTTATCCGGAAAGTGTTCAAGACAGGGCAGAAAAAATTGCCATCAACATTGCATCGGCTCTAAACATTACGGGCCTTTTGGCTGTGGAAATGTTTGTAACCAAAGATGGTGAAATCTTAGTAAACGAATTGGCCCCAAGGCCACACAACAGCGGCCATCAAACCATAGAAGGCAATTATGTATCGCAGTTTGAGCAGCATTTAAGGGCTATTTTTAATCTGCCTTTGGGTGATACGCGTTCCATCAGCAACGCGGTAATGATTAACCTGTTGGGCGAGAAAGGCCACGAAGGCGTTGCCAAATACGATGGCTTGGAGAAAATAATGGCTATTGATGGTGTATACGTGCACTTATATGGCAAAAAATACACCAAACCCTTCCGTAAAATGGGCCATGTAACCGTAGTGGATCAAAACCGCGAACATGCCATTGAAAAAGCCAGGTATGTGCAACAGACGCTGAAGGTGGTATCGTAAAGCGTCAGGCGATTAGGGTTAAGCGTTTGAAGTAATTTGGGTTAATATAACGCTATACGCAATACGCCTTACGCAAGACAATGAAAAGAATTAAAGGATTAAAGAAAAATATAAACAACCATGAGTACAGTAAAAGTTGGAATAATAATGGGCAGCAAATCTGATTTGCCCGTAATGCAAGACGCCGCAGACATTTGCAAACAGTTTGGGGTTGATTTCGAAATTACTGTGGTTTCTGCACACCGCACGCCAGAGCGCATGTTTACCTACGCTAAAGAGGCTGCACAAAGAGGTTTAAAAGTGATTATTGCCGGCGCTGGTGGCGCTGCTCATTTACCAGGCATGGTGGCTTCAATTACTACCCTTCCGGTTATTGGCGTACCAGTTAAATCATCAAACTCTATTGATGGCTGGGATTCGATCCTTTCTATTTTACAAATGCCAAATGGCATACCTGTCGCCACAGTTGCTTTAAATGCCGCAAAAAACGCAGGCCTATTGGCTGTACAAATTCTATCTACTGCAGATTCTTCTTTAGCAGATCAAATGCAGGCCTATAAAGACGAGCTACGCAAGAAAGTGGAAGAGAGCGCGTTGGATATGTAGGTTTAGTCCGAAGTCCTTAGTCTAGAGTCCGAAGTTTGAATATATGCTTTCGCTTTGCTTTCAACTAATGACCAATGCATTAATGAACCAATAAACTAGTTCAAACTTGGATCACTTGGGAAATTACTTACATGAGCATACTTTGGACCTAAATTAATAATTACTTCGCGCCAGAGTTCTTCTTCGTTGTGGGAAAATACTACATCTTGGTGGTATTGGTCTGAAACAATCCAGGTATTTTCTGCTATTTCTTCATCTAGCTGCGATGGCGACCAGCCCGAGTAGCCCAAAAAGAATTTAACCTCGTGAGCCTGGATACTGTTGTTATTCACTAAGATCTTTAATGTTTCAAAATTCCCTCCCCAATAAATGCCCCTGGCTATTTCTTCGCCACTGGCCATTTTTTCATAGCAGCGGTGGATAAAATGAATCGTATCTACCTCAACTGGACCGCCAATAAATACTGGATAATCCGCTTGCCACAAATCTGGAACCAAGTCTTTTAAGATGAGATTGCTTGGCTGGTTGAGGATAAAACCCAAGGTTCCCTCCTCTCCGTGATCGGCCAACAATACAACCGAGCGTTTAAAGTTGGGATCACTCAAAAAAGGCTCAGAAATCAGTAATTTTCCTGCTGATGGTGCTGTTTTGCTTAACATTTGATCAATTTAAGAAACCGTGGCGATTTTACCAAAATGATATCAAATCTTGACAGTAGCAACAAATTATATTCCGATGAAGAAAAACTCGAACTAAAGGCTATTTTTGTGCTATGGAGATATCAGAAGAAATGCTACAAAATCTGCGTCAGGACTATCGTGCAGCCTCACTAAGCGAAAAAGACGTGAACAGCAACCCGATCAAGCAATTTGAAAAATGGTTTAAAGATGTTTTAAACAGCAAAGTTGCCGAACCTAGCGCCATGACTCTGGCCACAGTGGATAAGAGCAACAGACCTAATGCCCGCATTGTGCTGCTCAAAGGATTTGACGGCAACGGATTTGGCTTTTACACCAACTACTTGAGCCAAAAGGGCAAAGATCTCAAAAAAAATCCAGCGGCATGCCTGGTTTTCTTTTGGCCAGAATTGGAGCGCCAAGTTAGGATTGAAGGCAAAGTTGAAAAACTGAGCAAAGAAACTTCAGAAAAGTATTTTCACAGTAGGCCATTTGGCAGTCAGATCAGTGCCATTGTATCTCCACAAAGCCAAATCATTGCCGACAGAAAGATTTTAGAAGAGAAAACCGAAGAACTGACCCAGCAATACGAAGGCAAAACCGTACCTAAACCTGCACATTGGGGCGGTTATATTGTTAAGCCTACTTCAATAGAATTTTGGCAAGGACGCCCGAGCCGTTTGCACGATCGTTTGAAATATGAACTTGTTGAAGGCAAGTGGCTGATTAACCGATTGGCGCCGTAAAACCTTAAAACAAAAAGCCCGTGGATTAATCCACGGGCTTTTTGTTAGCTTTTAGTTTTGCTGATTTCAAAATAGTATTCAAACAACTTGAGAATGTCTTTATCCTCTTTTAAATTAAGCTTGTTGGTTTTTATATACTCGCTTAATTCGGCGTTTTTATCACCTATTGCTCCTAAAATAGCCTTTTCGTTCTTGTTAACTTGTATAGGCTTGTTGTCTGCCTTAACTACGTAATAGACATCTCTCCCTGTTATTTTCTTGACAGTTGTGGCCGAATTAAATTCTTTGTTTTCGAGTATACTCTTTATGGTCTTTTTAATAAATTTTACATCGCCATCAGACAATATTTCATAAAAGGACTGTTCCGTATTTTTTCCTACTGGCTTAAATCCGGTTCTAAATAGTTTTTCATTTTTCTCAACTCCAGGGAAAGCTATCTTAAACTCAAGAACAGGCTCGGTAAGTTCCCATGTTTCTCCTTTTGAATTTAAGTAGAGCAATTTGTCGGTAACCTGATCGTATTTTAAGTCAACTCCATTTACGATTTTATTGTCTGCAAACCGGATGATTCCTTTTGCCCAGGCATCCATTAAAAATGGCGATCCCGAAACATCTGTATAGCTCATTGCCATAATCGGCTGTCCTCTTTGATCTTGAAGGTTTACCTGTTGTGCACTTGCAGTTGTTGCCCACGTCAAGCCAAAGGCAAAAAGAGCTGTTAAAAATTTACGGTTCATTAGATTTTTCATAGTTGATGTTTTAAAATATAAAACTACTAAAAAACCCTTAGCACGAGGCCAAGGGTTTTAATTAACTATTTATTATTCAATTAACTATTGAGTAATTGTTAAAGTATAAGTTTTGTAATTCTGGCTTACACCAATTTGGCCATTGCCACCTAAGGTTAGAATTACCGTTCTTGTACCAGCTGGTATATTGGCAGGAATTGCAGTTACAACAATATTAGCTGAGCTAGAATTTGCAGGAATTGTTACTTTTCCAGCTGTACCGCTAAGGGTGTAATCTGTTCCTTGTACTCCTGTTCCAGCAATCGTATAGCTAATTTCTGTTGCTGAACTTTGCTGGTGACCCACTAACTGAACAGCTACAGTGGCAGTACCTGGAGTAGCTACCGTGCCTTTTTTTACAGAGGCCGTAATAGCAGTGAATTCTACCACATCAGGACCTTCATATAGGTTATCTCTGTCTTTCATACAAGACATAGAAGATACGCTGATCAGTGCGATAAGGAATATATATATTTTATTTTTCATAATCTTAATATTAGTATCCAAAGTTTTGTTTGATTTTAGGATTGTTTTGAACTTCTGTAAGTGGAATCCTTGCCAACAATCTGAAATCTGTAGCCGCAATTGTTGAACTTGGTGTTGCGTTTGCAGGAAGTGTTGCATTTGATTTATTTACCGGAGAACCAGTTCTCAACAAATCAAACCATCTTTGTCCTTCATAAGCCAATTCAACGCGTCTTTCTTTCAAAATAGCATCAAGTGTTACCGGAATGCTCGCTAAACCTGCTCTCAACCTAATTTTATCCAAATCAGCTTGAGGAGTGGCTCCAATAGCTGTTCCATTTCTAAAATTGGCTTCTGCACGAGTTAGGTAAAGTTCACTTACACGTAGTAACTTGATGTTATCAATCTGAGGACCCTTGGCTGCAGGGTATTTCTGGTTCCACAAAATAGTTTCAGAACCTTTAACCAACTGTACCAATATATCTTTTCTTACATCACCTGTTGCATAATCAGCTACCAGGTTAGCCTGAGGTGCGGCATCGCCATAACCAGCTCCAGAAGTACCTACCGGATTAGACCTGGTGTAGATAGAGCTCAATCCATCAGAACCTAAGCTTTCTGTGAGTTCGAAGTTTAGCTCGAACAACGATTCAGGAGAATAAGGAGAAGAAGTTGTCCAGATGCTTTTGTAGGCATCAGATTTTTGAGTTGGTGTAGCAGCAACACCTGCATCAACAAAAGTACCTACACCTGCGCCTAAGGCAGAAGTAGCAAAAGTTGCTGCATCTTGCCAATCGCCATTATATAAAGATACACGAGCTCTTAAAGCATGGGCAGCTGCCAAATTAGCTCTTTTTGGAGCAAATGCATTATCCAATAATGTAATAGCAACGTCTAAATCTTTTTTGATTTGGGTATAAACTTCGTCTACCGTGCTTCTGCTTGGGTAAGTAATATCTTCAGGATATTTTTCTACGTACGACAAAACAATTGGTACGCCTAAATTTCTTCCCGAAACAATATTTTTTGGATTGTAACCATAGGTTTTAACCAAATCGAAGTATACAAGTGCCCTGATAAAATAAGCCTCGCCTGTTAACTGTTTCTTTCTCAAAGGAGTTAATCCAGTCACAATATCAGCATATTTAATCGCACCATTTGCACGGTTGATCAGGTTATAGCCCAAAGCCCATATATCCAGGCCTGAACCAATGGTATTATTAGATTCGTTTACAAAACGGTTAGAATTTGTATTCACAATACGCATATTGTCAGACAATACTTCTGGAATTACAAAATAATTTCTTCCATAGTAATTCACGCTTTGCAATGACTCGTAGCAACTGTTCACCAATCCTTCAACACCAGCTGCCTCTTTTAGCGCAACCTCCGCAGAGATTGAATTCTTTGGCTGAGTTTCTAAGGTTTTTTCACATGAGCTTACAGCAAAAGTTGCCACAAGCGCCATTGATATAATTTTTATTTTTTTCATTTTAATAAGATTAGAAGCCAACATTAATTCCAAACGTATAGTTTTTAAATTGTGGATACTGACCAAAGTCACCACTGGCATTTACGAACTCTGGGTCAACACCACGGTATTTTGTGATCGTCCATAAGTTAAGTCCTTGAGCATATATTTTAACCGAACGCAACTTAACTGCCGATAGCCAAGATTTTGGCAAATCATAGCCCAAGCTAATCGATTTTAACCTGATGTAAGAACCATCCTCGTAGAAACGGTCAGATATTGCATAAGACGAACTGTGGTTAATGCCACCTGAACTTGCAACTGTTCCACCAAAATAAGGTTTAGGAATGCCTGTAAACTGACCAGGAGTTGTCCAACGGTCTAAGTTGGAAGCATATTGGTTCCTGTCAACCGTAGAACCACCTCTTTCAAAGAAAGTTGCATCTTGATTCAACACCAAGTTTCCGTAGCTGAATTGGAAGAATGTACTAAATGAAATTCCTTTATAGTTGAATGTGTTAGTTAAACCACCAGTATATTTCGGATTCAAATCGCCAATATAAGTTCTGTCTGTAGATGCGTTCTGGGCATAAGTAATGTTGCCATTACCATCGTACCACATTGCACGGCCATCGGCAGGGTTAACACCTGCAGACCTATAAGTATATACAGAGTTAATCGGACGACCAACTGCAATACCAAAGTTACCACCCAATAAAGTTTGTCCACCAACTAGGCTTACAATTTTATTTCTGTTCAAGGCAATATTTGCATCAGTTCTCCAAGAGAAATCCTTGGTTTTGATGTTTAGTGTAGAAAGTTCAAACTCAAAACCTCTGTTTCTCATTTTACCAACGTTTTGGTTGATTGAGGTAAAACCAGAAGTTAGCGGAAGTGGCTGGGCCAATAACAAATCAGAGTTTACTCTGTTGTAATAACCAATTGTTCCACTGATACGATCCCTGAATAAATTAAATTCCAAAGCCACGTCTAAAGTGGTTGCTTTCTCCCATACCAAATCATCATATCCAAGGTTTGATGGGCCAACGCCTGCTACCAGCTGAGAGCCAGTACCACTTGTTACATAATCGCCAATCCTTGCATAAAGTGCTCTTGAATCAAAGTTTCCAATAGCTTGGTTACCTGTTCTACCATAACTGGCTCTCAATTTCAAGTCTGTTACAAAACTTACGTTTTTCATGAAATCTTCTTGAGAGATCCTATACGATACCGCACCTGCAGGGAACCATCCGAAACGATTGTTAGCTCCAAACCTCGATGAACCATCATACCTTACTGTACCAGAAAGATAGTATTTGCTGTCATAATTATAATCTGCCTTTGCGAAATAACCTGCGGTACGGAAAGTGGTATAGCCACTTCCTGCAGTGATCAAAGAAGTACCCGAAGAAACTTGGGTAAATAAATATGACGGTAGATTTTGAGATTGAGCAGTAGTGGTGGTATTTACCTCGCTGCGATAGTTGAAACCAATAATAGCATTAAGGTTGTGTTTGCCACCAAATGTACCATTGTAGTTTAAAGTCTGATCTGTTTGAAAGTTCACGTTACGTGTATTTGCAGCTAATGCATCGCCATTAGTTGATCTTCCATCACCAAATCTTGGATCCCAGAAACGGTTTTCGGCAATGTCAATATAATCTACACCCCAGCTGCTTCTAAATACCAAAGCATCCGTAAAGTGATACCTAGCTGCACCGTTACCTGTAAATTGGTTACTGGTAGCTTTTTGCTGATTGATTTTTGCAATTTGAAGAACGTTAAATTGATCATATGCGCCTGGCAGGTTATTGTTGTAAGTACCATCTGCATTGTAAATCGGGTTATTTGGCGACTGTAATTGAGCCGTTCTGCTAATGTTACCAAAAGCACCTGCACTTGATGTTGTATTTTGGCTAATCGTGCTTAAGCCCAAACTGGTTTGGAAATCTAGTTTTTTAGACGCCTCATGGTCTAAGTTAACCCTTACGTTTCCACGCGCGAAATCTGTACCGATTACTTGTCCTTTTTGACTATTGTAACCACCAGCAATGTAAAATCTGGTTTTCTCATTACCACCTCTTGCCGAAAGTTCATAATTCTGGGTTAAACCTTTTTGAGAAACCGCATCTAGCCAATCATAGGTTGGCACCTTATCGATAGACCCAAAAGGAGTAACATACGTATTATAAAAACTATTGTATTGTGTAGAAGTAGCGCCATAACGGTTAGCATAAGCTTCTAAAGATAACTGGATCCATTGCGGACTGGTTAACAATTTAGGTTGGCTAATGAAATCATTGTAACCCACATAAGAATTAAAGCCAAACTGGGTTTGTCCACTCTTACCTCTCTTAGTAGTAATGATTACAACACCACTGGCGCCAGAAGCACCATAAATAGCTGCAGAAGAAGCATCCTTTAATACGGTTAATGATTCGATATCATCAGGGTTTAATGCACTCAAGGCATTTGCACTAGTTGTTGCCCTAGTTAAATCGCCCGAACTTACCTGAACACCATCAATTACGTACAAAGGACTGTTACCCGCATTGATTGAACCAATACCCCTGATTCTTACGTTAATTGCAGCACCAGGAATACCACTTGAAGAGCTCACCTGAACACCTGCAAGTCTACCCTGCATTGCCCTGTCAACACTTTGTACCGGCAGGTTTTCAATATCCTTGCCCGAAATTGTACTGGTTGAACCAGTGATGTCTTTCTTGGCTTGTCTTAAACCAAATCCGGTTACCACTACTTCTTCTAAATTGGTGTTCGATTCCAATTTAGCATTAATTACAGTCCTTGTTCCAATAGTTTCTGTAACTGTTCCCATACCTACAAACGAGAATTCGATTGTTTTGGCCGTCGATGGAGCCACAATTGAGTACGTACCATCTGAATTGGTTTGAGTTGCTGCAGAAGTACCTGTGATTCGTACAGAAACCGATGGGATTGGCAGACCATCATCTGCTCCGGTAACTTTACCGGTAATTGTTTTGTTTTGGCCATACGAATAGCCAAAAAAGAGCATCAAAACAATTAAACTTAGTAGATTTTTTTTCATGTAAGTTAATTTGAGATTAATAATAGATTAATTAATGTGCAATTTAGTAAAATGTAACATTTTTGCAACATTTTAAACCTTTTTAAATCATCAATTTTGTATGCAGAAATCACCTATTTTAATTAAACTTGTTGTGAATATGAGTATTTAAGCCTCATTTTAAGCTTTAATTAGAAACAAACATGAAAAATATTGCAGTAATTGGCTCAGGAACAATGGGTAACGGCATTGCCCACACATTTGCACAGTTTGGATACCAGGTAAATCTGATCGACATTAATATTGACGCTTTAGGAAAGGCTGTTGCCACGATTACTAAAAATTTAGAACGTCAAGTTGCAAAAGGAAGCATTTCTGAAGCCATAAAAGAACAAACCCTTTCAAATATTACTACACATACCAATTTACAGGCCGGCGTAGAAGAAGTTGATTTAATTGTTGAAGCGGCAACAGAAAACATCGAACTCAAGCTTAAAATATTTAGGGACCTTGATCAATTTGCTAAGCCTGAAGCTATTTTGGCCAGCAACACCTCTTCTATTTCTATTACACAAATTGCAGCCGTAACTAACCGTGGCGACAAAGTAATCGGCATGCACTTCATGAATCCTGTGCCGCTTATGAAACTGGTTGAAGTGATCAGAGGCTATGCCACAAGCAATGAAACCACCCAAGCAGTTATGGAGCTTTCACAAAAGCTGGAGAAAACACCTGTAGAAGTTAATGACTATCCTGGTTTTGTGGCAAACAGAATCCTGATGCCAATGATCAACGAAGCTATCTATACCTTGTTTGAAGGCGTTGCCGGAGTACAAGAAATAGATACCGTAATGAAACTGGGAATGGCTCATCCCATGGGACCATTGCAATTAGCCGATTTTATTGGTTTAGACGTATGTTTGGCTATTTTGAATGTACTCCATCAAGGCTTCGGAAACCCTAAATATGCTCCTTGCCCATTATTGGTTAATATGGTTGCCGCTGGCAAAAAAGGAATCAAATCTGGAGAAGGATTTTACGATTACAGCAATGGCCCTAAGGACGCTAAAGTAGCAGCCAAATTTTCTTAGAAGACGTTTTTATTTCTCTATAGTTAATTAATTACACCATAAAATGATTAATTGCTAAAATTGTTAGTCTTAATTATTAACTGTATTTTTGGCTAGCATTTGCTATACGATAAGTATTAATTGCCTAATGAACGAAAATCTAGATCCATCTGCCGATAACTTAAGTCCTACTGAACGCGATATTGAAAAGGTATTGCGTCCGCAGGAATTCCATGATTTTACCGGACAGGAAAAGATATTAGAGAATCTCAGGATTTTTGTAAAAGCAGCCAAACTTAGAGGCGAAGCGCTAGATCACGTATTGCTTCATGGCCCCCCAGGATTAGGCAAAACTACCCTCTCCTACATTATAGCTAATGAAATGGGGGTTAATATCAAGGTTACTTCTGGACCAGTTTTAGATAAACCTGGCGATTTAGCGGGTTTGCTAACTAACTTAGAAACCGGGGATATCCTTTTCATCGATGAAATCCATCGTTTAAGTCCATTGGTTGAAGAATACCTTTATTCGGCCATGGAAGATTTTAAGATCGACATCATGCTCGAAAGCGGGCCGAACGCCCGTTCTGTTCAGATAGGCCTCAATCCTTTTACCTTGGTTGGGGCAACCACACGCTCAGGTTTGCTTACCGCACCTTTGAGGGCTAGGTTTGGCATCAACTCCCGCCTCACCTACTATGACGCCAAAGTACTCACCACCATTGTACTTCGTTCATCTGAAATACTTAAAACACCAATTACGGATGAAGGTGCCTATGAAATTGCGCGCAGAAGCAGAGGTACCCCACGTATTGCCAACGCTTTGTTGCGTCGTACAAGAGATTTTGCCCAGATCAAAGGCGATGGCAACATCGATACCGAAATTGCACGCTATGCCCTTACTGCATTAAATGTAGATGAACACGGTTTGGACGAAATGGACAATAAAATTTTATTGGCCATCATCGATAAATTTAAAGGAGGTCCGGTGGGATTAAAAACCATTGCTACAGCAGTTGGCGAAGACGATGGCACCATTGAGGAGGTTTACGAACCGTTTTTAATCCAAGAAGGCTACCTGATGCGCACCGCACGCGGACGCGAAGTAACCGAAGCCGCCTACAAGCATTTAAATCGAATAAAACTAGGGCAAACCGGAAAGCTTTTTTAGTACATCTTATGTGTAATCTATAAGCTAACAGGTTAATTGTATAGTGCCTAGCGCAAACCGTTGTCCAAGCAATTCTGTTAGCTTGTGGCTGAAAAATATTTCCCTTACGATAGTAATTCTGTTGGTGAAAAACACCAAGAATGACAAATAATCAGATAATACTAGGCCAGATTAAAAAATTGTTTTAACTTCAACTAAATAAATAGTTGTTAATTTAAATGATTGGCCATGAAAAGATTACTTTGTCTAGCTTATTTTGCTTTATTCTCCTTTTACGGATTTTCACAATCCAACTCTTATCAGATCAAAGGGAAAATTAAAAACTTTCCCGCTAAGTACATCTACCTAAACGTGACTAAAATTAACACCAAAAGTGGTAAACTCTATTCGGCTTATATCGATTCGATCAAAGTAAGCAATGGAACCTTTGTATTGCAGAGAGATACCTCTATTGCAGAACCATGTTGGGCATCAACTCTTATTTATATAGATACAGTTAGCAAGAAAAGAAATAACCTATCCTTTAAAAGTAGTTTTACTGGGCAAAGACATGGAGATTTTATTCTTGAAAATGTAAACTTTACCATCGAAGGTGACTATAATGATAAAAAAGGCCTTTCTATCACCGGATCGAAAGAAACTGATTTTTTATTCAAATACGGCTTAATATATCCTCCAAATACCACAAAAATTGATAAAAAAATCGATTCTCTAAAGAAATCCAAAAACACAAATGCATTGGCCGCTGCAAAGGAAGAGCGTAAGCAAATCATTCAGTTATTCAAAAGCGATTTCAAAAAAATGCTGATCGAAAATTCTCATACCTATTTGGCCTTGCTCATGCTTCAACAACGATCAAAATCGTTCAGCGTGACCGAATTAGAAGAACTATTGCCTCTGCTTAGCAAAGACTATCTACAAACTTATATTGGTATAATGCTCACAGATTTTATCAAACAAAACAAATTCTTGCAGATTGGCCAATCCCTACCGGCATTTACCTATGTAGACCAGTTCAATAAGAAATTTAGCCTCAACCAAGTCAAAGGCTCAAAAGGAACTTTAGTGGTATTTTGGGCAAGCTGGTGTGGCCCTTGTCGAGAAGAAATTCCGGAGCTTAAAAAACTCTATGCCCAATATAAGAGCAAAGGGATCAATATTGTAAGCATTTCAACTGATCAGGATATAACAAAATGGAAAAAAGCACTTTCCCAAGAAAAAATGGTGTGGCCAAACCTTTCAAATCTTCCGGGAGACGGTAAGGAAATTAATAGAGCTTATAACCTCAATGCAATACCATCCATGTATCTTTTAGATAAAGACAACAAAATAGTAATCGCGGATGAGTTTGAAATTAGCAAAGTTAAAAAGCAATTAGCGCAGTTGGCTAAATAAACATCAAAGCCATAGATTAACATGCCTAATCTGTCAATCTTTGGCTCTGATCTATTTTCTTTCTTAGGTTTCGTCAATAACAGAATATCAATTACACCTACGAATAAAGTTTATGGTATTACCGTTCTGTTTAATAGAACTTACTTTTCCGACACTGTTTTTGATAAAAGTATAACTATCCTCTCTATATGATTTGACCATATTCTTAGGGTTCGCACCAAAATAGCCGTACTCCAATAAATAACGATCACTAAATGTACCAAGAGGATATACGCTCAGATAAAACGGATGCATAAAGCCGTAAGTATCAAAATAGTTTTCAGCACCATAAACAAAGGCTTGCTCGGCAATAGGCGTACCTGGATTTGCATCAGTGGTTACTTTATTGGTTATTTTGGTTACATTTCCATTGGTGTATTCAATAGAAATAAAGGTTTTGAAGGGTCCATCTTCATTGTTAACCGTAATGAGCTGGTTTTGGCTGTTGTAAAAATATTCGGAAAAACTATTGGTAAGACGAGGGTCGGAATTAATCTTTTTAGAGGAAATGATTTTAGATCCAGATAAAATGTATTCTTTGGTTAAAATGTTACCACTACCTGTTTTGTTGACTTCTGTCTTGGTTATTTTATCATTTGTATAGGTATAGGTTATTTTACTATCATCATATTCTTCAGAAACAACCTTGCCATTATTGTAGGTAAGTTTAACATTTGCATTAAGCTGTAGGTAATTAATTTCTGCAACCGGACAATTAGCTGTCGGGTCGTCGATGATGGGCTTTTTCTTTTTACAAGAAACCAGTAGCAAGACCAGGCCCACTATTAAAAAACATTTTTGCATATTGATTTTTCAGCTATTCTACTTCGTACTTACATTATTCCTGAAAAATACAAACCAAATTACCAATAAAATGATTACCACTATGGGAATGATCCATTTCATGGCTTGCCCTGCTCCTTTATTATCCGGTTCGTTTACCGTTGGTGCCGGGCCCGGATTTTGTTTATGGGCTTCATAATTGGTTTCAATTGGTGGTGCTGGTTTGTTTGGATCTTCGATATGGTTGGGAGTGCTATTTTCCATGATGCTGAGAATTTAAATTGATTTACCCTATTAAATTACTCTACTAACAACCGAAAGCTTTAAAAGGTTTTTAGCTCAAAAGCCTATCTTTGTAGCTTAATGTTCAATAATGCCGCAAAATATAGCCAATTGATTAAAGCCGAAGCCCTAAGGCTAGGATTTATGGCCTGTGGCATTGCTAAAGCCGAATTTTTAGAAGAAGAAGCACCCCGACTAGAAACCTGGCTCAACAATAACCATCATGGCGAAATGGGCTATATGGAAAATCATTTCGACAAACGATTGGATCCACGTTTATTGGTTGAAGGCGCGAAATCAGTGGTCTCGTTAACATTGAATTATTTTACGCCAGAAAAGCAATTGGATAGCGAGGCGCCAAAAATATCAAAATATGCCTACGGTACTGATTACCACAGCGTGATAAAAGAAAAACTGAAAGAACTCTTAGCTTTTATTAACGAGGAGATTGGAGAAGTTGGGGGCAGGTGTTTTGTAGATTCGGCGCCGGTAATGGACAAGGCTTGGGCGCAAAAAGCTGGTTTGGGCTGGCGAGGCAAAAACTCGAATCTCATTAGCAAACAAGCAGGTTCTTTTTTCTTTCTGGCCGAATTGATTATCGATTTAGACTTGGAATACGACAACCCATTTGTAACTGATCATTGTGGCTCCTGCACGCGTTGCATCGATGCCTGTCCTACCGACGCCATTATTGCGCCTTACACGGTTGATGGAAGCAAATGTATTTCTTACCTCACCATTGAACTTAAAAACGAAATCCCCAATGAGTTTAAGGGCAAAATGCAGAATTGGATGTTCGGTTGCGACATTTGCCAAGATGTATGTCCATGGAACCGCTTTGCTACGCCACACCAAGAACCGGCATTTGCCCCTGCACACGAACTGTTGCAATTGAAAAAGGCCGAACTGATTGACATGACCGATGAAGTTTTTAAGCAGGTTTTTAAAGGCTCGGCCGTTAAAAGAACAAAATTCAATGGTCTGAAGAGAAATATCGACTTTTTAAAACCCCTCTAATGAAAAAAATCGCTTGTCTTTTATTAACCATTTTGGCCTTATCTACAATTGTTAAGGCGCAGGAATTGAGATTAAAAGCCAGAAAGGCAAACGCTCTAAAAGGGAGTGCTTTTTCACAAAACATTGCCGATAGCACCTTGAGTCTAATGGCCAGAGAAGAAATTGTTTTCAAAGAAATCAAAAGTGGCAATGTACCTGATTTTTTGAGAAAGTTCCAAAAGGTAGTTTCTACAGCTACCATTAATAACAAAACCTATGAGCTTGCCTTTTTTGTAATGCCTGATTATATCGCTATTGGTAGCAATGAAGATTATTTCTATATGCCAATGACACCAATTTTGGCTCAAAAAGTAGCCATGTTGTTTCATGGCAGCTTGCCCACAAGAAAAATGGCTGATCTGATTTACCAAAATGCAAGCATCAAATTAGCGCCTCAACCTATTCCACCCAGCAAGGCGATGACCACAGTTCCCGTATTCATCACGCATAACAACCAAGTTGCTCAACAAATGCAAACTTACTTAGCCTCTCACCAAAATGGGGCGCTTACTGCTGGAAACAAAAAAGACGTGATCATTAGCAATAAAATTTATGGCGAAACAACGCCACGTGTGGTTATTTATGGATGGCATAAATCAGATGGCAAAGCTATCCAGCCACTTTACAACAAACACACCAATACTTGGGCTGATTATAGTCACGGAATCCGCATCATCCAAAATACAGTATGGCTTAATGGCAAAAAAACAAGCCTAGCCAAAATTCTCGCCGACCCTTTGCTCAACCAGCTTTTAAGCGATGAAGGCCCTATTAAGAAGCCTTATTATCCAATTTTTGACAACTATTAGCACATTTTATTGCTTCAACAAGGCCAGGGCTACTTCATTTTTCGGATCGTCTTTTAATACCAGCTGCGCGTATTGTTTACTGTTCTTTTTATCCTTTAGCAAAGAATAGGCTTTGGCAATGAGCAAATTGATCCTGCGGAAAGGCACGTTAATGATATCCACCATATTCTTTCTGTCTTCGGCAAAACTGAGCAGGTAATTTAATCCTTGGGCAACGTTAATATTGTTTTCTACAGCAAATTTCCCCAAGTCATATTTAAAGTCTGCATTTCGGATATAAGGATCTTTCAATGCTTTTTCCAACAGCTCCCAACCTTGGCTAGGCTTATCTTTGTTGAAATTAATTGCCAGCTCCCGATAACAGGTTGTTAGCGCCTGATGCCCGCTCTTGGTATCCATTTCTGTCGATTCAATTTTCTTGATCGCCTTTTGGTAATACGCATAGGATAGATCAGAAAGCCCATTTAAATTAAGAAAATAGGCAAAATTGCGGAGGTCTATTCCTTTGGATTTTTCATTTTCAAAATACTTTATAATAGCAATGACACTGCTGGTGTCTTTTTTATTGATAGTTGCCATTAGGAGGCCATTATAATTTTTAAAGCTCCGCTCTAGATTGATGCCATAATAGTCATTTAAGCGATTTTCCGTTTTGAGCAGCTGCTGATAAGCCGATAATTTATCATCCTGGTTCCAGATTTCTGAATAAGGTTCATATAAAAACTCCAGGGCATTGGGCAAGGCATAAGCAAATAAGGTATTATGATCTGCATCATTAAAATGGCGGTATTTAAACCTAAAATTTGTAGTATCCAAGCTTTTAGTTTTCGATGCTATTTCTTTGGCATAAGCTATCCGTCTTTCTATGTCGTTCTCTCCTGTGGCTACGTAATAGCTTCGTATATTTTCTTTATAAAAGCGTTTGTTGGCTTCGCTCAAATCAAACCCAGGCTGGCCTTCGCCTATTTTTTCGGGCGCGATTAAAATATAGGCATTAAACAACGTTGGTTCATTCAAAAATAGATAATTGGCATAACTGGCCGCATAAGATTGTCCGATGTAAGTGGTAAAAGCCGATGCATTATATTTTTTTCTAAATGCCGGAAAAACCTCATCCTTTAAACATAGAATAAGATTATGCCCTGTATTGGTTAGCTTTCCAGTTTCGTAGTTATAACCCATCTCATCCATATTCACCAAGATGTTTACCACAATGGTATTGGGGATCTTTTGTAAGTGATTGGCGTAATAGTTTACGGTAGAGGTCAGTACGTTTTCGTTCACTGCCCCATAATTATACATGACTATTACAGGGTATTTTTGTTGGGCATTCCAGTTATCGGGTAACCACACATGGTAAGCAATGCTATCTTTAAGATGAGCCGAGTATTGAACTTCCTTATTTAGCTTTTGGGCATAAGCCTCACCCAAAAGGCTAACAAACAAGCATAGGATTGCTAATTTTCTACAGTTTTTCATACAATTGAATATACTCAAAAGTAGAGGTTTGCTTAACTCAAAAATTGTACAATTGGGACATTTAAACTAGCCCGTAAACTTCCAAAACGTATCTTCGGAGCCTACAATCTTGCCGTCTCTAAAAAACTGGGAGGGTGTAAGTCCGGTTAGCTGCTTGCAAGCCTTAATGAAATGAGACTGGTCTGTATAATGTACCTGGTGCGAGAGCGAAGTATAATTTTGCTGGTCTTCTTTTCGGAGCTTATAAGCCATCAGCTGCCTGAAACGCACAATAGATCGGTACTTTTGTGGACTGGTACCAATGTATTGCTTAAATAAACGATTAAGTTGTTTTCTGCTGATTCCTAACTTTTTTTCAGCTATTTCATCTATAAGCAAGTTGTTCTCCGCCTCGTGAAAATACATCATTGCCTTACTCACGTAGTCATTGTTAACCGGCTTAAAATGCGCCAGCAATAATTTATCTAATAAACATGTGACCTGTTCATGAGTTTGCTGTTCAAATAACGTTTGGATCTCTTCTGGAGAGAACAATTGAAGAGTCAGAGAAATTTGGTCGTGCCCTAAATTAACTTCTCTTACAAATTGATTGAGGCCCAAGGGTTCAAATACGATGGCAATTTTATAAATAGGTCCTTTTTGACTTACTTTTAAAGGCTCTTCCCTTAATGGTGTGAATATCTGAATAGGAAGTGCATCTTTTTGATAGGCTACACTAACATGTTGTTTATAGATAGCTATTGTATGGCTTTTATAAAAAGAAACGGTGTTGTTGTAGTGAGGATAACAGATATACTCATTAAAATACGTCGGACTATCTGCGCTATCAATGTAATAATAGCTCACATAGTCCTGTAAAAGTGTATTTTTTGATTTAAATGTTTCAAAAACCCTCATGAATCATAAGACGTATGGATTTTAAAAATATTGCACAAAAAAATAAGGAATAAAGAGGAAGCAAAAAGCCACCCCTCTATTCCCTATTCTCTTTTCCCTATTCCCGTGGAATTCAGAAATCAATTATTTTACCTCAAAAGTATTGTCGTTTTTGTTTTTATCTGGCACATGGCTACTGCCCATCACTACTTTGCTTACCTGTTTGCCGGTTTTGAGCATACTTGTAAAAGTCTGATTGCCTTTTTCCCAAACACCAATGTTATGATGTACTTTCTCCGTACTGCCATCGGCATAAGTAATGGTTAAATCAATTGGCAATGGCTTCATGCTTTTATTCTCGATTTCAATCTGGTAGCCATCGGCTGTTTTGTTAACTGCTTTAATGGCCATATCGGTTACACCCTCTTCAAAAAACCAACGTTTCCAAAACCAATCCAGGTTTTTGCCAGAGCCGGCATTCATGCTGTAAAAGAAATCATATGGCATTGGGTGCTTGCCATTCCATTGGCTGATGTAATGGTGCAAAGCCTTGGTAAACAGTTCATCACCCAAATAATCTTTGATAAACAGGTAACCCAAACCTGGTTTAGGGTATGAATTGGTAAATGAACCTGAACCTTTCAACTCTGTGGTTAAGGTTACTATTGGACTATCATCTTTGGTACCTGATGTACTTCCGGTTGGTCCAATCCCATATTCATCAACAATTTTACTATCTATCATTGGTGAAATCAGCCACTCGCCTATTGTTGCCCAGCCTTCGTCCATCCAGCCATATTTGGTTTCGTTAATGCCCATGTAAAAAGGAAACATGGTATGGAAAATTTCATGATCCGTTAAAGTAATGGCATCTTCCCTATTGTCTACCGGATTATCGTTCACCATCATCGGGTATTCCATTTGGTCTAAACCATCAAATACCGTTTCATGGCTATATGGAAAAGGCCATTTCGGAAAAACATAGCTCATGGCATGTACCGTTTTGCGGGCAAAATCAATCACCTCATAATAATCCTTATGCTTCTGATTAAACACGGCGTCAACTCTTGTACGGCGATTGGTTTTTGGGTCTACCACTAAACTCGACGATTTCCACAAGTAATGGTTGCTGGTAGCAAAAGCAAAATCTACTACATTTTTGGCTTCGAACTTAAAAGTATTGAAAGCGTTTGGTGCAGTTACCTTATTATTAGCCAGGGTTACACTGTCAATCACATCAATAACCTCATCGCTTTTATTTGCCAATTGGTATTTTTGATAAACATCTTTAGTAAATACATCGCTTCCATTCAATAAATCGCCAGTAGCCCAAACACTATAGTTTTGCGGAACGGTTATCGCGACTTTGAAATTGCAGAAATCATTATAAAACTCTTCTGAGCCGCTGTAAGGAATTTTATTCCAGCCATCCACGTCATCATATACGGCAATGCGAGGAAAAGAATAGGCAATAAAATGAGCGCCATCGTCAACCTGGCCGGTACGCATATGCGATCCTTTATTTAGGATGTAATGGTAATCGATTATGAATTTAATGGTTTTTCCAGGAGCTAAGGCCGGCACGCTGGTGTGCATATTGGTTCCCTCGATCACCAAGCTTGCCATATCCTTGGGCTGGTTGTTCAGCAATACCTTGCTGATCTGCACGCCATCGCCCAGATCGCGCTCGTTGATTTTTGCTTTTCTTGGCACGCCTTTTTGGTAAAGGTTGGGATACAGCTTGAACCAGATTTCATTTAAAACATCAGGGCTATTGTTGATGTAAGTAATTTCTACTTTGCCTTTTATCTCTCTAGTAGTTGGATTAAAATCAATCTTCAGGTTATAATCGGCAGTATTTTGCCAGTATTTTTTGCCTGGTGCTCCGCTTTTATCCCGGGTTCCTTTTTGATAGGCTTGCTCAAATTCTTGTGCAATTGGCAATTGGGCTTGGGCAACTATACAGCCAAAAACCAAAAGAAAAGTAAGTTTAATCGATTTCATTTTGAATATCTAAAGAGGTAGAAAAGGTTTATTTGCCAAATTTCATTTTCAGCTGTTCCAGCATGTCGTTGGTTACCGGGGCGGCAGGCTTGTTTTCCTTTTGTGGCTTTGGCGCCTGATGCTGGGGTTTTGGAGCCTGTGCCTGTTGCCTTGCCTGTTTCTGCTCTTCTTTTTTCTTGCTCCATCTGCTCCAAATCTCGTCCAGTTTCTTTTTGGTGTACAGAGGAAAATCGCCCTGTTTCATCCAAGCATAATAGCTCGGCTCCACATCAAATACCTGTTCAACGGTTTTGCCCTTGTGTTTGCCAAAGTTGATGGTTTCTTCGCCGTTTTCATTGTATACCATCCTGCCTGCAAAATCTACAGGCTTATTGATATTGGTAAAAGTATGCAAGGCCTCAACATCGTTTTGTACCGGTTTCGATTTATTGCCTTGCTTATCTTCAAACTCCTGGTCTTTATACTTGTCTAGCTGCGCCAATAGCACCTCATAAGTAGCTTTGATATCCGCTTCGGCCGAGTGGGCATTGATGATCTCTTTTTCGCAGTAAAACTTATAGGCTGCTTTGAGTGTACGTTGTTCCATTTGATGAAAAATATTCTGTACGTCTACAAATTTCCTATTGCTCATATCAAAATCAACTCCTACCCTTAAAAACTCCTCCACCAGCATCGGAATATCAAACTTGTTCGAGTTATAACCTGCCAAATCAGATTCACCTATAAATTCAGCTATTTCTGTAGCCACTTTATCAAAAGTTGGCTCATTTTTAATGTCATCATCATAAATGCCATGAATAAGCGATGAAGCCAAAGGAATAGGCATGCCTGGATGAATACGTCTGGTCAGGATTTGCTCTGTTCCGTCTGGCATGGCCTTTAGTATGGCAATTTCTACAATTCTATCGGCGCCAACATTAACTCCTGTAGCTTCGAGATCGAAAAAGGCTAAAGGACGTTTTAAGTTTAATTTCATTTAATAAGTGGTATGAGTTTCGAAATGTGGGAAGCAGGATTAGTGTTTCTCTTTCCAAAAATGCTAAAAAGGTTTGTTAGTTCTGTTAATTATGCAAAATTTTAGTTGTTAAAATATTTCCTAATGTAACGCGCTAGATTTAAATTGCCCCCAAATACAACAACGCTTTTATGAAGAATATCTTTATTGCATTTATCCTTTGTTTTTCATCCCTTTGCTCCTTTGCCCAGAACCCTGATTTTGGTGCTGTTACCCATGCCGACTTCGATTTTGACAGGAATACCATCGACAGCAATGCCAACGCCGTAGTACTGAAAGAATATGGCACTACTTCGTTTCTGTTAGACGACGCAACCGGCAGGCTGGTGCTCATTTCAGAATACCATACAAAAATCAAAATCTTTAACAAAGAAGGCTTTAAACAGGCCAATATTATCATTCCGATACATAAAAACGGCTCCGACGAAGAACTCATCCTCGACCTTAAAGCCTCTACTTTTAACCGTAGCGGTGGTAATTTTATGGAAAGTCCGATGGATAAAAAGGCTTTGTTTACCGAAAACAGAAGCAAGTACATCTCTTTGGTCAAATTTACCTTGCCTAACATTAAAGAGGGTTCTATTGTGGAATACAGCTATCGCCTGCAGTCGCCTTTCCTGTTTAATTTCAGAACCTGGGAGTTTCAATCGGATATTCCAAAAGCACATAGCGAATTTGTGGCGCTTATCCCCGCAAACTATAATTACAACGTTTCATTAAGGGGTTTTTACAAGCTGAGCGATCAAAAATCGGAACTAGCCAGAGAATGCCTGCGCCTGAGCGGTACGCCAATTGACTGTTCGAAAATGACTTACATCATGAAGCAGATACCGGCATTTGTAGAAGAGGATTACATGACCGCTGCGAGCAACTTTAGATCGGCCATTTATTTTGAGCTTTCGGATGTGATTGCCCTTAGTGGCGCCAGACAAAGCTATACCAAAACATGGAAAGACGTTGACTACGAATTAACCAGCGACAAAAGCTTTGGCTCGCAAATGAAGCGAAAAGATGTCTTTAAAGGCTTGATACCTGGTCTCATCAAAGATGCACCAGACGATTTGGCCAAGGCAACGGCAATCTATAACTACATTAAAAAACAGCTCAAGTGGAACAATTACTATGGCAAGTACAGCGAAGGCAATATCAAAACCGTATTGGATAACCGATCTGGAAACGTGGCAGATATTAACTTCAGTTTAATTGCAGCACTTTCTGCCGCCAATTTAGATGCAGAAGCCGTAATCCTCTCTACCCGGGAAAACGGAACGGTTAACAAGCTCTTTCCGGTAGTAAGCGATTTCAATTATGTAGTGGCCAAGGTAAATATTGCCGGAACCAGTTACCTGCTCGATGCTACAGAACCCCTATTGCCTTTTGGCCTTTTGCCCCTGCGTTGCATTAACGACCAGGGCAGGGTAATCAACCTGAAAAAACCTTCTTATTGGATCGATTTGAAAGCTTCGCAAAGAAGCGTAACCAACTATGTTTTAATAGGCAAGCTTGAGGCCGATGGCAAAATTAAGGGTACCATTACTACAACTACTTTCGGCTACGATGCCTTTAACAAGCGTAAAGAGATTAAACGCCATAATTCTACAGACGAATATGTAGAGAAACTTGATGAATCAATGCCTAAGTTGAGCATAAGCAAACAACAGATCTTGGCTGTGGATAGTGTAGACAAGCCTTTGGTTGAAATTTATGAGGTAGAATTTGCGGCACATGACGGGGCTAACAGCAATCAGCTATATATTAACCCGTTTTTCATCAATAAAATTGCCAAAAATCCGTTTAACTTAAACGAAAGAACCTACCCGGTTGACCTTGGCTCGGCTTCTGATCAGAAAATAAACATCATCATTAGTTTGCCTGGCAAATACGAAATGCTCGAAAAGCCCAAAGAACTGGCCATTGCCTTGCCAAATGGTGGCGGACGTTACATTATACAAAGCGAACTTGTTGACGATAAACTCACCGTAAACCAAATTCTTCAATTTAACAAAGCTATTTACAGTCCTGAGGAGTACCTTTACCTCAAAGAATTTTATAGCAAGATTATCCAAAACCAAAAAACCGACGTACTTTTAAAAAAGGCCGATTAAAATGAAGTTTTTGCCACTTACTTTTTTCCTTTCTCTTTTTGCCTTAACTGTTTTTGCACAAGACAATTACGATGCGGACTTGATTCCTGCCAATTTAAAAAACAGGGCTAATGCCATTGTACGTAATTCTTTAACAGTGGTAGATATGCGCTCGCCAGACAATGTAAGCTATGTAGTGAGCAAAGCGATAACCGTAATGAACAAAAACGGAGAAAATAGCGCCAGACTGGTTTTATTTTATGATAAAAACACTTCAATCAAAGGCATTAAAGGCGAGGTTTACAATGAAGTGGGCAAACTGACCGCTAAGTTTTCGCAAAGTGATTTTAGGGACGAAAGCGCCATTAACGACTTCTCGCTTTTCGAGGATAGCCGTGTGAAGCATTATTTGCCAGCAGTGAACACCTACCCTTACACCATTATATACAATTACGAAATCCGTTACAGGCAAAACCTGATTATTCCCGACTGGATACCACAAGCCAGCAATGATGTGGCAGTCGAAAAAAGCAAATATGTTTTTGTGAGCAAGCCCACAGACGAGTTTAGGGTAAAAAGCCAAAACATCAGCACACAACCAGAAGAACAGGTGACCAAAGACCAGAAAACCACCACTTGGCAAGTCAACAACCTGCTGGCCTCAAGGCCCGAACCCTATAGTCCTTTTAGGGAGACCTTTCAAACCGAAGTTAAAATTGCACCAAAAGCTTTTAGCTATTACAACATTAAAGGAAGCTATACCAACTGGCAGGAATTGGGCAAATGGCAATATGACAACTTGCTAAAAGGAAGAACGGTTTTGCCGGAAACAACTGTTCAAATGATCAAAGACCTGGTTAAAAACGAAGCAACAGACAAAGAAAAAGCAAAAAAGATATACCAATATCTACAAAACAAAACCCGTTACATCAGCGTACAGATTGGCATTGGTGGCTTTCAGCCTACCAAGGCGATGGATGTGGACCGCTTAGGCTATGGCGATTGCAAGGCCTTGGTTAATTACATGCAAAGCCTGCTCAATGTGGTTGGCATCGAATCTTACTATTGCGTGGTGGAAGCCGGAAGCGAAAAAAAGAGCCTCAACCCAAGCTATGCCAGCATGAACCAGGGCAACCATGTAATTTTATGCATGCCTTTAAAAGGCGATACGACTTGGCTGGAATGTACTTCCCAAAAAATTCCTTTCGGTTACTTGGGCGATTTTACAGATGACCGATATGTATTGGCCTGCACTGTCGAAGGAGGCAAATTGTTGCGCACGCCGAAATTAGCTGTGAGCCAAAACCTACAAATCCGCCAGGCAAAATTAATATTAAGCAAAGAGGGAAACATTACCGGCCATGTAAAAACTGTTTTCTCTGGGGCACAATATGATAACCATGAGGTTATGGTTGGCAAACCATTAACCGAGCAACAGAAGCTGTTGAAAGAGGCCTACGACATCGACAATATCAATTTCAACAAGATCAATTACCTTCAAAACAAGGATATTAGGCCCGAAACAACAGAAGACATCGAGATCAGCATCAGAAATTATGGCACGCTCAACAACGACAAGCTTTTTCTGCAGCTGAATGCCTTTAATATCAAAGGAAACGTAAGCGAATCCAGAAACAGGACCTTGCCTTTATACATCAATCGTGGTTATACCGATATTGATACCATCAGTTATCAATTGCCAGAAAACGTAATTCCTTTAATCATTCCAGATCAAAAGGAGATTAAATCTGAATTTGGCTCCTATCTTTCTAAAACCGTAATCGAAGGAAAACAATTGATCTATACCAGAAAATTTGTGTTTAACGAAGGTACCTTTCCTGCAGAAAGCTATACTTCTTTTGCCAAATTTATTGCCGAGGTAAATACCAGCGACCACCTTAAACTCTATTTCAACTTAAAAAAATAATACCTAGCGCAATGCCAATAATCATGATGAGGTACATCAGTATTTCTGTGGTGGCAAAGCGCTTGTATTTGGTCCAGAAAGATGGCTCTTGTTGAGGTGTAGACATAAACAAAAGTACCCTTTTACTACCAGATTCTGAAAACCATAAAGCCCAACTCATTAACTTGAAATCAAAAAGATTGTAGCCAAAGTTTCCTAAAGACTATCAACTACTGACTTACGACTGAATTTATTTCGAGGTGCCTTCTTTTTTCCATTTAATGCTGCAGCCAATTGCTTTGGTGGTAGTAACAGCAGGTTTTTTGCCTTCCAACAATGCGTTCACCGCATTCTGCACATAATTGTCTCGCTGGGCATTGGCTTCTTCCTGGTCATTGTCTATTGCACCAATGTAAGCCACTTCATTGCCTTTACCGGTTTTCTGCAACACAAAAACATGTGGTGTTTTGCTGGCGCCAAACTTTTTGGTGTAAACATGGCTCGGATCTTCCAAATAAGCATAACTGAAGCCTTTTTCTTTGGCACGTTCCTGCATTTTTTCATAACTATCGCCAGGCGAAGTGCCAGGATCGTTGGTATTGATGGCAACTACAGGATAGCCTTTCGGTGCGTACATTTTGTGGAGTGCCTCTACCCTGTCTTGATAAGCCTTCGCTACCGGACAAGTATTGCAGGTAAATACCAAGATATAGCCTTTTGCATCCTTGTAATTGGTTAGGGACACATTTTTTCCATCTACATTCTTTAAATTAAAATCTGCAGCTACGCTGCCAATCTGATAACCGCTTTGCGCATTTGCCGTAATACCTAGCATTACGAAACAAACAAATAGAATTCTTTTCATCTTTTTAGTTTTTTAAGTTTTCTACAATTTTGGTCAGCTCTTGATAGGTAAATTCTTTTTCATAAAACGATCTGATCTGTTTTCGGGTATTGATCAGTAAGGTTGCAGGTATCGCACCCGACCACTTTTGATCAACCCGCTCTATAAACTGTTGCTGATCGGGCTCGTTAATGACGTATACTTCTGATTTGATTTTATTCTTTTGTACAAATGGTACCACTTCTTTTTGCAATTTCGATTTGAAATCCAAACTTACCAGCAATACCTTTAATGGCTTGCCTTGGCTTTGGGCATTCAATTTTTCAAAATTTGGCAGCTCTTCTACACATGGGCCACACCAGGTTGCCCAAAAGTTGACCACATAAGTTGTATCTTTTCCTTGAGCCACCCTTTGCTCTAACTCACTTAAAGTTAACAATTTAACCTGAGCCTTGGTAACAGAAATTGTAAAAAATAAAATCAGGGCCAATAAGTATCTCATCAATTTACGATTAGGGTGTATCGTTGATTATCCTAAATGATAAACAACAAAATACTGAAACAAGTTTTAACAATCAAAGGCTAAACCTCTTAATGGTGATATTCGCTTCTTTTATCCAAAGCTTTGTAGATGAATAGATTAGATACCAAAGACATGAAGAACACGTCCTCCCGGACCTGATCCGGGATCTATCTTGAGAAAGATGCTGGATCGGTGTCCAGCATGACGATTAAAAACTGCTAACTTATCGATTAAAGATTGCTTCGTACCTCGCAATGACGTACTTTTTGAAGAAAAAGCGCCTTCGCTTACAACAGCTTATTCAGCTCTTGTTCTACAAATTTGTTTTTTGGAGTTGCTTTTGGATCCTCGTTATCGTCTATACGGCCAATGTACTTGATCAAAAAGCCATTAGCTTTCTTTTGCAATACTACCGCAGTTGGTGTTTGCCTAATGCCCAGCAAGAAGGTATATTTAAACTTGTCGTCTGATAAATAAGGAAAAGTAAAGCCTTTTTTATCAGACATTTTCTTCATCTCAGGCATGGCATCCAATGGATATTTGATCGGATCATCGCCATATGGGCCAATGGCTACAATCGGATAGCCTTTGCTTTTATATTTTTTATCAAGTGCCATTACCCTATCCTCATACATGATGCAATGGTCACAAGTGGGAGTCATAAATACAAGGACAAAACCTTTGGGCTGTTTCTGCGATTTGAGATCGTACATCGTGCCTTTTGTACTCAATAAAGTCAGGTTTGGCAGTATATCACCAACTTTTAGTGTTTTTTGCGCTTTTGAATGAAGGCTAAATACCAGGAGTAAGCAGAGAGAGAAAATAGTTTTACGCATATATATTTATTTTAAGGTTCCTGTTTTTACAATTGCATTCTGATAAACAGGCAAATTCAAATCGTCAACCACTACCCCTCTTGTGGTAGAAGCGTGGACAAAAAAATCGTTATTTAAGTAAACGCCTACATGATCTACTTCATTGCCTCCAAAAGAGAAAAAGACCAAATCACCTTCCTCTAAATTGCCAAGGCTTTTTTTCTTTACAGAATCGGCCTGATCACGGGAACGTCTGGGCAAAGTTAAGCCATAAATATTTCTTTCGAGCAACAAAGCGAAACCAGAACAGTCAATGCCACTTTTATCTAAGCCGCCGAGGCGATATTTTACTCCTGTCCAGTCTGTAATAAACCGGTACAGCTCCTTGCTCCTGAGATTAGCCATTGCATCGGCCACTTTCGAAGCTTTTAAATCTGGTCTGGCCGTATATTTTCGACTCCCACAAGAAGCCAAAGTTAATGCAAGCAAAATACCCAAAGCAATTTGAACAAATGTACGCGAATTAAGAAGCTGCCTGCGTTGCAAATTGATGTTTATGGCTTTGATCATAAGTTACGATTTGATGAACGCTGCCAAGATAAATTAATTAAAAATTAAATCTGTCAGCAGTTTTCCACTTTTCAACCATGTTTGGCTGTTCGTTGTTAGTTGTTCGTTGAGTCGTTGTTGGTTGGTTAGTTATTAGCTGGTCCGCACTCACAACTCAGCACTCATAACTCAGAACTCAATACTCCCAACTCCAAACTAATTCTTAATCAATCGCTGTATTTCATCTAATTTCAACAGGGCTTCAACTGGTGTGAGCGTATTTACATCAAGGTTATTGAGCGAATCACGGATTTTGATCAATACAGGGTCGTCAACCGCAAACATCTGCAATTGATAGGCTTGATTTTGCACTTTCTTGATGCTGTCTTTAATGCTCTGCCCTTCGGTGCGATCAATTTCCAAGCGTTTTAAGATTTCGTTGGCACGACTGATCAACTTAGATGGCATGCCCGCCAGCTTGGCCACATGGATACCAAAACTATGTTCGCTACCCCCAGGCACTAGCTTGCGCAGGAAAATAATCTTACTGCCAACTTCCTTGATCGCTACATTAAAATTCTTGATGCGCGACATGGTATTTTCCAGCTCGTTCAGCTCATGGTAGTGCGTAGCAAACAGCGTTTTAGGCCTTGCCGTTGGATGTTCGTGTAAAAATTCGGCAATTGCCCAAGCTATAGAAATACCATCGTAAGTGCTGGTACCACGGCCAATTTCGTCTAATAAAATCAAGCTCCTATCTGAAATGTTATTCAAAATACTTGCCGTTTCGTTCATTTCTACCATGAACGTACTCTCGCCCGACGAAAGATTATCTGAAGCTCCCACACGGGTGAATATTTTATCCGTCAGCCCCAAATTGGCCGATTTGGCCGGAACAAAGCAACCCATCTGCGCCATGAGCACGATGAGAGCGGTTTGCCGTAAAATGGCCGATTTACCCGACATATTGGGACCGGTAATGATAATGATCTGTTGACCTTCATTATCCAGAAACACATCATTGGTAATGTATTCTTCGCCGGTTGGCAACTGTTTTTCTATTACCGGATGACGTCCGCCTTTAATGTCTAAATCTTTTTTATTGTTTAGCTCCGGCTTTACATAATGGTTTTTGATAGCCAATTGGGCAAAACAAAGCAACACATCAAGCTGTGCCGTTAAATAGGCATTGAGTTGGATCGGCTTGATGTAATGTGCCACTTGAAACATCAGCTCATTGTATAGCCTTACTTCAATGGCCTGTATTTTTTCTTCGGCACCTAAAATCTGTTCTTCATATTCCTTTAGCTCTGGTGTAATGTAACGCTCTGCATTCACCAAAGTTTGTTTGCGGATCCAGCTTTCTGGAACTTTATCTTTATGGGTATGCGTTACCTCCAGATAATACCCAAACACGTTATTAAAGGATATTTTCAGGGATGGAATGCCCGTACTGGCTGCTTCCCTTTTTTGGATTTCGACCAAATACTCCTTGCCACCATAGGCAATTTTACGGAGTCGGTCCAATTCGTCGTCTATGCCATCGGCGATCACATTCCCTTTGATCAATAAAGCTGGTGGATCTGCCTGCAGTTCGCGCTCCAACCTTTCTTTGATACTTAAACAAGGATCCAGTTGCGAAGCCAAGGCGGTTAAAAAGGCATTTCCCGTCTTTTCTGCCAACTGTTTTACTTCATTGATATGCTCTAGTGCCCTTTTCAGCTGCATGAGTTCGCGTGGTCCGGCTTTTTGCAAACCCACTTTGGAAATCAGTCGCTCTAAATCGCCAATAGGCTTGATATGTCCTAAAAATTCATCGAGCAATTGTTCATGGTTCACTAAATAATCAACCATGCCCAAACGTTCTTGGATTGGCTTTAGTTCTTTTAATGGCATCACAATCCACTTGTGCAACAAGCGCGCACCCATAGGCGTACTGGTTTGATCGAGCACGCTGAACAAGGTTACGCCATTATCGTTAGCAGAGCTCACCAATTCGAGGTTGCGAATGGTAAAACGGTCGAGCCACATGAAACGATCTTCTTCAATTCTCGAAATAGCCGTTATGTGCTGCAGGTTTCTATGCTCGGTTTCGCCCAGGTAATATAGCACTACCCCTGCTGCGATTACCCCCGACTGCAATTTATCTACACCAAAACCCTTAAGCGAGTTGACCTCGAAATGCTTGGTGAGGGTTTCGTTGGCATAATCTGGCGTAAAAGCCCAATCGTCTAAGCCGTAGGTATAAAATTTATCCCCAAAGAGGCTAAAGAAATCTTGGCGCTTGTGTTTCTGGAACACCACTTCCGTAGGCCTAAAGCTCTGCAAGAGCTTGTCTATATATTCTGAACTGCCTTGGGCAATCAGGAATTCTCCGGTAGAGATATCGCAAAAGGCAACGCCCATGGTCTGCTTATCAAAGAAAACAGCGGCGAGGTAATTATTCGATTTTTGGCTTAAAATATTATCGTTGTAGGCAACTCCTGGTGTAACCAATTCGGTAACCCCGCGCTTAACGATGGTTTTGGTCATTTTTGGATCTTCCAGCTGATCGCAAATAGCCACCCTTTGTCCGGCCCTTACCAATTTAGACAGGTAATTTTCTAACGAGTGGTGCGGAAAGCCTGCCAACTCTAATGCCCCATTTGGGCCGGTTCCTCTTTTGGTCAGCACAATGCCCAAAATCTGGGCAGTTTTAACGGCGTCTTCGCCAAATGTTTCGTAAAAATCTCCGACTCTGAATAACAATAACGCACCAGGATATTTAGCCTTGATGGTATTGTATTGTTGCATTAATGGGGTTTCTTTCGCTGTTGCCTTCGCCAAAATTGATATGGATTTAAGAACCGTAAATATACTATCTTGTGGCTTAGCGATAAAACGTTTGTGGAGAAATTATGCGAAATGTTAACAGGTATCCGTTTGTTAAAACTCCAAGCCATTGCCATTGTTTATAATTAAGAACCAATAATTAAAGACATGGAAAGTAAAGCAATTGTACAGGGCTTTTTAGATGCACTTAACGCCGAAGATTTTGCCAAAGCCAGAACGTTTTTGAACAATGACATGAAATTCATAGGCGTAATGGGCACTCGGGATGATGCCGACACTTATATCGAAGACATGAAAAAGATGCGCTTCAAATACAGTATACAAAGGCTGTTTGCCGACGAAAAGGGCGTAGCTGTTTTTTATGATATCAATATGGGCAAAGAGACGATTTTAGCTGCAGGCTGGTACGAACTGGAAAACAACAAGATAAAAATCTTCAAAGTATTGTTTGATCGTCGTTCACTTTTAACTCATTAATAAGCCTTTACGCATATTTCTGTTAACCAAAGCTTAAATTAGCTTTATATAGGCTATCTTTGAGCAAATTAAAGCTAATGGCAATATTACATAACAAAGAACAAAAAATTCAGGTAGTACTAGGCAGGCTACCCAAAAAATATACACACGAGGAATTTGTAGCCCTATTTATCAAACTCTATTCTAAAGATTGGGGGAAGATCAAAGCAGCTTATATCAAGCAATCGCAAGACAAGGAACCTGGTACCATTGTGAGAATGCCCAAGCCAGATCTTTACCTGAAACAACTATTAGAAATTTACCTGCAAGCCCCTGCTGTAAAAGCCGCTCCTGTAAAGGAAGAAACAGCTGTAGCTGAAGAACCTAAAAAAACAAGCGAAGCTCCAAAGAAAGCCAAAGGAACAACTAAGGCTAAAGAAGAAACTTTAGCAACCGAGCCGGTAAAAAAGGCAAAAGCTACAGTTAAAAAAGAGGAAACAGCAACTGAACCTGCTAAAAAAACAGCGACAAAGACCAAAAAAGAAACTGTTGTTGCCGATGAACCTGTAAGCAAGCCTAAAAAAGCAAAAACTGCTGTCAAGCAAGAGGACGCTATAGCCGGGCCTGTTAAAAAGACCAGCACGAAAACCAAAAAAGAAGCTGTTGCAGCCGAAGAACCTGTAAAAAAAGCAAGTACGGCAACTAAAAAGAAGGCCGCTGAAACTGAAGAGCCTGCTAAAAAGGCAACGACTAAAAAGAAAGCTGTTCTTACCGAAGAGCCGGCCGAAGCTAAAGTCGCTACGCCTAAAAAAACTGTTTCAAAAGCTAAAAAATAGATTTCCCTGCCCTTGTTGGTGTTCTTCACCAACAAGAAATCTATTCATACCAAAAGATAAATAATGTTGGTTTTTGAAGTCAGTATAACCTGATAGAACAGCAGAAACCTTTGTTACTTAAACCTGATTGGCAGCGATAGTTTTGAGCGAAGAGAAAAACTTTAGCAGAAAGCAGAGCTTACGTTCAAATGAAAAACTGCACCTGTTTTCCCAAAAATTCATGAAACCTAAAATGTGCTAATTGTATCTGAAGCGCAATACCAGTGCAACAATTAGAGGCTGTCCAGCTTTTCGCTATATCTTTTTTGCTTAAAGGCAAAAAAGTATGCCGCTGCAATCTGGGCTACTTAACTTTAACCAGTGCAACCTAACCTAATAGCAGAGACTGTAGCTCCCTAAACCTGATTGGCAGCGATAGTTTTGAGCAAAGCGAAAAACTTTAGCAGAAAGCAGTACTAACATTCAAATGAAAAACTGTCCTTGCTTTTCTTAAATCACAAATTAACTGCCCTTGGAGCGCAATGCTTTGTAGCTGTGCAAATAAAGCAAATTACAGTTGCTGGATGTAGCCCAAAAACAGCTCCATGGCCTGTCTTTTGGCTGGGGTCAGTTCAAAATCCAATTTATGGAACAGGTAATCGTCCAGATCAAAATTTGGGATTGATGGCAATTCCTGCAGCAATTCTTTTCGGTGCGCCAAGCCCAGCTTTAAGGCCTCGTCAAATTCAGCAACAAACTCCTGTGGAATGGCTTTATTGGCTACCCAAGCCGCATAAAGGAAAGGCAAACCGGTAAACTTCATCCACTCCTCTCCCATATCGTAGGCATAGGCAAAATCTGCTACGCGGCCAAAGGTGCGATCGCCGATCAAAACCAGGGCATCTGCCTCAGCTGCCGGATCGGTTACAAACTGAACTTCTACCTTAAAATGGAATTTCAATAAAACCTTGGCCAGATTATTTGAGGTACGCGATTGCGGATCTAGACGCAGCGTTTTGATTTCCTGCGCCGGAACGTTCGAAAAAATAAAGACAGAATTTACTGCACCCACTGAGCCAATGCAATAGGAACCAATGATATTGGCATTAGGAACCAACGGAAAGGCCGCTACAGGAATCAATCCTATATCTACTTGATTGTTAATTAGTTTTTGCGCACAATCTGAAGGGATATCTAAACTCAAATCGATCTGGTTCTTCACTTCAGATCTTTCAATTCCGTAAATAAATGGCTTGGTATTGGTATAGGAAACTGCTGAAATCTTAATCTTATTCAAAGTTTTTCTTTATTTTATCTTGTCATGCTGAGCCGTCGAAGGATAGCTCTACAAAATTGCAATCGACAAGCTCTCTGTGACAATTTTTTATGACAATTCTTTTAAATGATCTGTATTATTGAAATCAATAACCCTAAAGGCATTGTTCTCGTAGTTCACTTTATAGAGCGTGGTGTTTTGGTGCGGGAAATCGGCCATTTCAGACAAAGGCTTATTGCTCAGGTAGCACAACAGCAAACGCATGGCCCTGCCGTGCATACAAACCAGTACCGTTTTTTCGTCTTCTTGACTTACGATAACCTGCATAGCCTCTTTTAGGCGATCCAACACCTCGTTGGGACTTTCTCCTCCCTCAAATTTAGCATCGTAATCGCTGCTTTGCCAGGCTTCTACCAATTGCAAAAAGGCATGCCGCGCTTCTTCGGTATTGGGCTGTCCCTCCCAAAGGCCCCAGGCCAACTCGTCTAAGCCGTCTAACTCTTGCCAAGGCAAGCCCAAATCTATAAATCCTTTTACTGTTTGATGGGTACGTTTTAAACTCGAGGTATAGATTTTATCAAAGGGAATCGACTGGTAATGGTCGAAAAATGCCTGTGCCTGTGCCCTTCCTGTATCATTCAGATCGCTGTCTACCCCACGCCCCTGCACAATGCCCAGGCGGTTCAATTCGGTTTCACCATGTCTGATGATATAAAGTTCTTTCATTTAAGGTTTTAAATGGTTGGAAGGTTTTAAGGTTGAAAAGCTATGTTAGTTTACAACTGGCAATTTATAGTATTGTGGCTTAACGTCTTCTTCAAACACCACATCGGTAAAATCGGTGACCACGTTATACAAAGTATCTCTTTCTATCGGCTTACGACCTACATGCCTAATCAAGTCTACCAGTTCTTTGGTACTCATGGCCGGGTTTTGTTCTTCGGCACCTGCCATCGAATAGATTTTAGTGGTATCATCCAAAGTACCATCGATATCATCCACCCCAAAATTAAGCGAAAGCTGAGCCGTTTCCCTGCTAATCATTGCCCAATAAGCCTTGATATGATCGAAATTGTCCATATAGATACGTGCAATAGCATAGTTTCTCAAATCTTCTACTACAGAAACCTCCGCTACGTTGCTCATCTGATTATGTTGGTTTCTGAACTTTAACGGAATAAAGGTTTGGAAGCCTCCGGTTCGGTCCTGCAATTGGCGCAGGCGTTCCATATGATCAACACGGTGTTCAAATTTTTCGATATGGCCATAAAGCATGGTGGCATTAGAGCGCATGCCCAGCTTGTGCCATTCTTCGTGTATAGCCAACCATTGATCGCCTGTACACTTGTCTTTTGCAATCTGTTCGCGTATTTCGGGATGAAAAATCTCTGCACCGCCACCAGGTATCGACTCCAGGCCTGCTTCTTTCATCAGCTTCATGCCCGTAGCGTAGTCTATTTTGGCTTTTTTAAAGATATAGTGGTATTCTACAGGCGTCAAAGCCTTTACATGCAAATCTGGACGGTGTTTCTTAATCGCCGTAAACAACGCCGAATAAAAAGCTACATCGTACTGTGGCAAAACGCCACCTACAATATGCACTTCGGTTACCGGCTCGTTATCGTATTTCCTCACTACATCCATCATCTCTTCCATGGTAAGTGCCCAACCCTCTTCCTTTTGCTTAATCAGCCTCGAATAAGAGCAGAATTTGCAATCGTACACACATAAATTGGTGGGCTCCAAGTGAAAATTGCGATTGAAATAGGTCAGATCGCCATGTTTCTTTTCGCGAATGTAATTAGCCAAAACACCCAAATACCCAAGCTCGGCATGCTCATACAGGTACACGCCTTCATCAAAAGTAACGCGTTGACCGTCTTTTACCTTTTGGGCAATTGCGAGTAGAGGCGCTGAAATAGTTGGATTATGGAGAAGAATATCTAAAGCTTGCACTGCCATCCTTTATTAATGTTTAGGCAAAAGTACAATAATGACCTAATTGAACATCATTTTCTTGTAAAAATGGCTTATTTAGAAACGATATCCAGTTTGCGGCTGGAAATTGGCGGTTTTCAGTTTCGATGAATTGTCATTGCGATCACGTTAACACTAGGTATTTGAAGCGCTTAATTGTTGCTGTTGTCAGCGCCAGTCCCGCTATCCGCTATAGCCTTCGTGCCTCGGGGCTGCCGCTTTTATCGGGGCTATGGAGTGAGGCCATTCGCTACAACGAGCTACTCCACGTTTAACCATACTTATTGATAAGCTACTTTCTGTTTTGCAAGCAGAAGCAAAGCAATTACGGCAAGTAAGCTTTCGATCCCTAACCACGTTAATATAAACGTACTTGGCTCTCCCTCTGCAACGATGCTGTACAAACGGCCAAGTGCAAAACCACCGCAATAAAGCAATACTAAAACGAGGGCTTCTCTTTGCATTTTAAATGATCCATAAATCAGATAAAATGCAAACATCATATTTACACCTCCGTAATAGGCTCTGATTGAATTTCGGGCACTAATGTTATCGAGCTTTACCGAAACCAAATCCATGATACTTTGCGGATTAAGAATTGCCTGTACAGCAATATTTAGAAATGCCAGACCTACCAGTATCAGAAAGAATTTCGTAATAATGACTGTGTGTTTTTTCATTTGTTTATTTTTTTCAAATGTATACAGTCGTTAAATTGAACTTCTTGATTGAAATCAAGATTTTGAACTGGCGGTTCAGTAAGCTAATCAGTAAAAAAGTTAATGAACAAAAAAAGCCATAGCTATACGTCCGTACAACTATGGCTCTTATTATCTTGTTAAGCGCGCTTATTTAGCTGCTTTAGAAAAATTCATTACGATATAAGCAGTTTTGTTGCCGTACTCAATCGGCGATTTGATGGTCATGTTTACATCATCGGCTGCTGCCAGCATTAAACGATAGCCTTCGGTTACGTTTTTAGCTTTATCGCCTTCGTATAGTTTTTTGAACTGGAAAGTCTCATCTGCAGGACTCACCGACCAGAAAATAGTCTGTACTTTCGCGGCACAAGTTGCACTCGATGGCAAACTGTAGCTGCCATTTCCGCTGTTGGTCAGGTTCCAAGTACTACCAATAAAACATTTATAAGAGCTTTCGCCTAAGAACGATTTTACCGCAATATCAGGAATACCATCAAAGGTGATGTTATTTAATACCCAATTGCCGGTTACGCCACCTCTTTTTACTGCAGGTGCGCCTGATGTTGTTTTCGGAGAACAGCTTTGTAACACTATTAATGAACTACAAATTAAAGCTGCTATTAAAAATATTCTTTTCATATACTTGTTTTTTGAATATGCTAATTACACAAATCTTGCCAAAACTTACAACTTTTAAGATTAAAATTTAGCTTTGCGATAAAACATTGTTAATTAAGAAGAAAAAATGAAACCCGAAACTACTGCCATCCATGCCCTCAATTTAACAAAAAGTGCTACCGGCGATGTAACCATGCCAATTAGTCTCTCTACTACTTTTTTAAGGGGCGATGATGGTGGTTATCCTGGCGGACACATGTACAGTAGAGTGAGCAATCCCAACAGGTCGGCATTAGAGAACGTAATCACAGCGCTTGAATTTGGTGAAGACACCTGCGCTTTTTCTTCGGGCAATACCGCTGGCATGGCTGTTTTTCAGGCATTAGAACCCGGAAGCCACATTATCGCGCCAGACGATATGTACTGGGGCTTTAAAAAACAGTTGCAGACCATCTTTGCTTCAACCTTAACCTTCGATTTCATCGATCTCACCAATATTTCAGTTATCGAAAGCTACATCAGGCCCGAAACGGCTTTAATTTGGGCCGAAACACCTTCCAACCCGCTTTTAAAGATAACCGATATCGAAGCCCTTGCCGCAATTTGTAAAAAGCACCAGCTGATTTTTGCCTGCGACAGTACTTTTGCCTCTCCTATTTTGCAAAACCCGATTAAGTTGGGCGCTGCCATCGTGATGCACTCTACTACTAAATACATTGGCGGGCATAGCGATGTTTTGGGTGGATGTTTAACTACTGCACATAAAAACGAGTTTTGGGAGAAAATTAGAAATGTACAGCAAACCGGTGGTGCAGTTCCTTCTCCTTTCGATTGCTTCTTGTTGTTACGTAGCTTAAAAACATTGGCTTATCGCATTAAAGGCCATTGCGAAAACGCAACAAAACTGGCCGAATACTTAGAAAAACACCCTAAAATTGAAGCCGTTTACTATCCTGGTTTAACTTCTCACCCACAACATGAAATCGCCAAAAAACAGATGCGAGATTTTGGAGGGATGCTTTCCATTTTGGTAAAGGGTGATGCGGCAAAAGCCAGAACCGTAGTCAACAATGTGCATTTGTTTGCACAGGCTACTAGTTTGGGAGGCGTAGAAAGCTTAATCGAGCATCGTGCCTCTGTTGAAGGTCCGGATACCAAAACCCCACAAAATTTAATTCGGGTGTCGGTTGGCCTAGAACATATCGACGATTTGATTGCCGATTTGGATCAGGCACTGGATAAGATTTAGCAATTGAAACTAAACTATCGATCCTTAAACTAAGGACCATACACCAACAAAGTATACACATTAAACCTTAGCTATCAGCAATTTAAAAATAAATCGAAATTTTATTTTGCAGTTTCTTAAATTTTCTCATACCTTTGAAACATTATTCGGCGAAAGCTGAATTTCCAAGTCAATATCTTTTTAAGATTTGATTTATAAAGAAGTGGCGAGAGACAGGCTCTTTGACCCACTGGCAACCCTCCCTAACGGAGAAGGTGCCAATTCCTGGCCGGGCAACATGGTGTTGTTTGGAAATATAAATTGAAGAAAATGAAAAAGTTCAATTCACCATCGCTCCTTAGCGAAAACCCAAGTTCAAAACCCAACAGGTCGGTTTCATTTTTAAATGTAAATCAGTTTTGCTGTAACCCTCAGTTGATGTGTTGTATGTGCTGTCGCATATACTAAGCACAAAATTCTTCCCCTTTGTTTTTCAATCTGGAAGGCCTCGAAAAATCGAGGTACGCTGATCGCTAATGCTGGATTTAAGCCAAAAAGCTTCGCCACATTCGAAATTACAACATTTCAATTTTACAATTAAAACTTAGAAACCATGTCAACTTCATATAAATTCGAAACCCTGCAGCTACACGCTGGACAAGAAATAGACCCTACAACCGGCTCGAGAGCCGTACCTATCTATCAAACCACTTCCTATGGCTTTAAAAATTCTGAACACGGCGCCAACCTGTTCGCGCTAAAGGAATTTGGTAACATCTATACCCGTTTAACCAATCCTACTACAGATGTATTCGAAAAGAGAATTGCGGCTTTAGAAGGAGGCGTTGCTGCCTTAGCGGTTGGATCTGGACAAGCGGCCCAATTTATTGCCCTAAACAATATTTTACAGGCCGGAGATAACTTTGTATCTTCAAATCACCTTTATGGTGGTAGCTACAATCAGTTTAAAGTAGCATTTAAACGTTTAGGCATCGAAACCCGTTTTGCCAACGGCGATGATCCTGTAGACTTTGAAGCCAAAATTGATGGCAATACCAAAGCCATTTATGTAGAAACCATTGGCAATCCCTCTTTCAGCATTCCTGATTTTGAAAAGATCGCTGCTATCGCTAAAAAACATGATTTGCCTTTAGTGGTTGACAATACTTTTGGCGCAGCAGGTTACTTGTTCAAGCCATTAGAACATGGCGCTAACGTAGTGGTGCAATCTGCTACCAAATGGATTGGCGGTCATGGCACGAGCATTGGCGGCGTAATTGTAGATGGTGGCAACTACAACTGGGGCAACGGCAAGTTTTTTCAATTCATAGAACCATCAGAAGGCTACCATGGCTTGATTTTCGATGATGTTTTCGGACAAGATGGCCCTTTTGGCAATATCCAGTTTATTATCCGTGCCCGTGTAGAAGGCCTTCGCGATTTTGGTCCGGCATTGGCTCCTTTCAATTCTTTCTTATTGATCCAAGGTTTGGAAACGCTCTCGCTACGCGTACAACGCCATGTAGAAAATGCATTGGCTTTGGCTACCTGGCTAGAAAACCATCCGGCTGTTGCCAAGGTTAACTATCCGGGCCTAGAAAGCAGTCCATATCATGCCAATGCCAAAAAATACCTGCGTAATGGATTTGGCGCCGTACTTTCATTCGAGCTGAATGGCGAGAAGGAACATGCAACAGCTTTGGTTGACAGCTTAAAATTGGTTAGCCATTTGGCCAATGTAGGCGATGCCAAAACACTGATCATCCAGCCATCAGCCACTACGCACCAGCAATTGAGCATCGACGAGCAGCTTACAGCCGGTGTTACGCCGAACCTGCTGCGTGTTTCTGTCGGCATCGAACATATCGATGACATCATCGCCGATTTTGAGCAAGCTTTTTCAGTTGTCAATGAACAGTTAGCCGTTTACAATTAACCTTATAATATCCAAACTTAAACCTTCCAACCTTAGCACATCCAACTTTATATATACTACCAACAAAAAATGAGTACTACATCCACATATAAACACCCTAAGATCTATAAGCTGGAAAACGGCAAAAAGCTGCGTAATGTAGAAATTGCCTATCAAACTTATGGAAAACTGAATGCCAATAAAGACAATGTGATTTGGGCTTGCCATGCCCTAACCGCTAATGCCGATGTATTAGACTGGTGGGATGGTTTGTTTGGCAACAGCGCCTTGTTTAACCCGAATGAGCATTTCATCATTTGTGCAAACATTTTGGGCTCGCATTACGGCACTACCAATCCGTTAAGCGTTAATCCGGTAACTGGCCAGCCTTACTATCTTTCTTTTCCAGAATTTACCATTAGGGATTTGACCGGTTTGCACCAATTACTGGCCAATCATTTGGGGATTAACAGCATAAAAGTATTGATCGGTGGTTCTTTGGGTGGCCAACAGGCTTTAGAGTGGGCTATTGCCAAAACCATCACGGTAGAAAACCTGATTTTAGTAGCCACCAATGCGGTTCATTCGCCTTGGGGAATTGCTTTTAACGAAAGTCAGCGTTTGGCCATCAGTACCGACAGAACATTTTATGCCAACCAGCCAGACGGTGGCTTAAAAGGTTTGAAAGCTGCACGCAGCATCGCCTTGCTTTCTTATCGTACCTACGAAGCCTATACGGCTACCCAATTGGAAAGTGTGAACGATAAAACCGGAAATTACAGGGCTTCGTCTTACCAAAACTACCAAGGCGAAAAATTGTGCAAGCGCTTTAATGCCTACAGCTATTGGTATTTGAGCAAAGCGATGGACAGCCATAATGTGGGTCGCGGCAAGAAAAGCATTGTAGCGGCATTGGCCGAAGTGGAAGCAAACACCTTGGTGATCGGAATAGATAACGATATCCTCTTCCCTATCAGCGAGCAGAAATTCTTGGCCGAGCACATTACAGATGCCCGGTTCAGCAGCATCAATTGTGCTTATGGCCATGATGGCTTTTTGATTGAAACAGATAAGCTGACCAATATTATCGGAAACTTTTTAAAAGAAAGCAGCGACAAGAAAATTATCAAGTTACATCAGACAGCCTAGTGCTTAGTCGGAAGTCAGAAGTCGGTAGTCCATAGTCTAAATCACCAATGAACTAATGACTAATGAACAATTAAAATTTACTAATTGAATTAACAAAAAATATAAAATGAGCAAGAAACTTAAAATCGGATTATTTGGATTTGGCGTGGTTGGACAGGGCCTGCATGATATCATCCGTGGACAGAACTTGAATTTAGAGGTGGTAAAAATCGCCATCAAAAACCCAGAAAAGAAGCGTAGTCTTGATGCACATCTTTTCACTACCTCACATGATGAAATCCTGGACAATCCAGAAATCAATACCATTGTGGAACTGATTGACGATGCAGATGCCGCCTTTCAGATTGCAAAAAAAGCGTTGAGCAACGGAAAACACGTGGTATCGGCCAACAAAAAAATGATTGCTACGCACCTAGAAGAACTGGTGAAACTGCAAGCCGAACATGGCACTTCTTTACTGTATGAAGGTGCAGTATGCGGCAGTATTCCGATTATCCGTAACCTGGAAGAATATTACGATAACGAACTGCTCCATGGAATTAGTGGAATCTTTAATGGTTCTTCAAACTATATTCTTTCTAAAATATTTAACGAAGGCCTAAGCTACGGTACCGCTTTGCAACAAGCCCAAGATTTAGGCTTTGCCGAAACCGATCCAATTTTAGACGTGGGTGGCTATGATCCTAAATTTAAACTAACCATTGCCACGGCACATGCTTATGGCTTGTTCATTAATCCAGATCATATCTTAAATGTAGGCATCCAGAATATTTCTGATGCCGATATCCAATATGCAAGGGAGAAAAACTTCAAAATCAAATTGGTACCGACTGCCCGTAAGATCAGCACCAAACAGATCGTAACCTTTGTATTGCCAAAATTTGTAAAGGCTGATGATTTCTTGTACAACGTAGAAAACGAATACAATGGCGTAACCGTACAGGCTGCTTTCGCCGATAAACAGTTTTTCTTCGGAAAAGGTGCCGGTGGCCACCCTACTGGCGCAGCAGTACTTTCTGATATCGCAGCTTTGCGTTACGATTACAGGTACGAGTATAAAAAGTATCACCAGCAAAATGGCTTGATCCATACCGATAAAGTAAGCATCGAGGTTTACCTGCGCTATGTACACGAATATACCGTAGAAAAACTGCAGGTAGAAAATATCTCTGAGCGTTTTGCCCGTAACGACTATAAATATGTAATTGGCAGCATCAGCCTAAAAAACCTGATCGAAAATCGTGAGTTGCTGTTAAACAAAGATGTATTTATTGCCCAAACAGGCAAATTGACTTATAGCCAACAAGACATTAAGGCCATCGCTGAAGAAGGCTTGCTTGTAAACTAGCTATCAAAATATTTTTTGTTTTGTTTCTATGCAAAAAGCCCTCGAAATATTCGAGGGCTTTTGCTTTATTAAGAAATTTCTCTATTCAGATCCCAATTTTCTAGGTAATCGGCTACGCGACGAACAAATGATCCGCCTAAAGCACCATCTACTACCCTATGGTCGTAAGATAACGACAGGAACATCATGTGCCTGATGGCAATTACATCGCCAAATTCTGTTTCTAACACAGCTGGTTTCTTTTTAATGGCACCAACGGCTAAAATGGCTACCTGAGGCTGGTTAATGATCGGCGTACCCATTACATTGCCAAAAGAACCCACATTGGTCAAGGTAAATGTACCGTTTTGGGTTTCGTCTGGTTTCAGTTTAGAACCGCGCGCTCTCGAAGCCAAATCGTTAACGGCTTTCGTAAGACCAAGCAGGTTCAATTGATCGGCATTTTTAATTACCGGTACAATCAGATTTCCGCTAGGCAAAGCAGCAGCCATACCAATATTGATATCGCGTTTTTTGATAATCTGGGTTCCGTTTACCGAAACATTGATCATCGGAAAATCTTTGATGGCTTTGGCAACCGCCTCTACAAAAATTGGCGTAAAGGTAATTTTTTCGTTTTCACGTTGTTCAAAAGTCTTTTTCACCTTATCGCGCCACATCACCAAATTGGTTACATCGGCTTCAACAAACGAGGTTACGTGTGGCGAATTGTGCTTGCTCATTACCATATGTTCGGCAATCAGCTTGCGCATCCTGTCCATTTCGATAATTTCATCGCCACCGTTTAAGCTTGGCGCAGCTGCCACTGGCTGCTGTACTTTAGCAGGCTCTGCAACAGGTTTGGCTACCGGAGCGGGTTGGGCAGCCACAACTGGAGCTCCTCCGTTCTTTTGCTGTACATAATTCAACAAATCGTCTTTGGTTACACGGCCATCGGCCCCGCTCCCTTTAAGCTGATCTAATTCTGCGATAGAAATGTTTTCTTGTGTGGCTATATTTTTAACCAATGGCGAATAAAAACGATCAGATTCTTTAAAATCCTGAGGTTTGTTCGGCTCAGTTGGTGTATTTGGCAATTGGCTAATTCCAGGAATGTTCTCTGCAACTACGGCTGGAGTTTCTTGAGGAGCTTTAGTTTCTTCAACAGGAGCACTTTCTTGGCCACCTTCAGTTTCAATGATGGCAATTACTGCACCAACCTGAACAACATCGTCGGCCACAAACAACTGTTTAACCAGTTTTCCGGCAACTGGCGACGGCACTTCAGAGTCTACCTTATCGGTAGCAATTTCCAAGATGGTATCATCCAGTTGAATTACATCTCCCGGTTGTTTGGTCCATTTGATAATTGTTGCCTCGGCAACACTCTCTCCCATTTTTGGTAACAATAATTCGTATTGTGCCATAGTAAATCAATATGTTTATAATTGGTATATGGGCGCAAAAGTACGCTTTTTTAAGGATTTAATTCAAATCTTGTTTCAAGAGATTTAAGAGCATGGTTAAGGCAGCCATGGCCGATCGCTCAATATTTTGAATTCTTTTGCTGCCAAAAGTGAACAATTTGGCCTCTACTTTATCCTTGCTGGCTAGGGCAATCCACACCGTGCCAACCGGCTTGCCTGGCAAGCCTCCGCCTGGTCCGGCAATACCGCTTACTGCAATGGCATAATCCGTTTTAAAATGCGTAATGGCTCCTTGTGCCATTTCCTTAACGGTTTGTTCGCTCACCGCTCCAAAAGCAGTAAGTGTTTCGTGCTTCACTCCTAAAATCGATTCTTTTAAATCATAAGAATAAGCCACAGCACCACCGGCAAATACGGCAGATGAACCTGCATGTTGCGTAATGAGGTGGGCAATATAGCCACCGGTACAGCTCTCGGCAACAGAAAGCGTAAGTCCATGCGCTTCCATCTGGTCTAAAATTGCTTTTTCCAAGGCAATATCCTGATCAATTACTACATGCTTGGCAATCCTGTCTATGATTTGTTGGGCAAAGTAGTTGATTTCGTTGCTTAGTACTACCTCGTCCGTTCCCTTGCCACTCAACCTCAATCTCACTTGACCCAATTTTGGCAAATAAGCCAGTTTAATATGTTCAGGCAGTTTGTCTTCAATGTCTTCTATCTGCTGCGCTAAAAACGACTCGCCCAAACCCGCGGTTAAGATGGTTTTATGAACTATAGACGGGAGATTAAAAGCTTCTTTTAGCCTGGGCAGGATTTCCTCTTCCATGAGGTACATCATCTCAAACGGCACGCCTGGCATAGATACAAAGATCTTTCCATTCACTTCAAACCACATACAAGGAGCGGTACCATTCTTATTTTGGATAACAGTACAACCATCTGGCACATCAGCCTGTTTGATATTGGCTTCGATCATCGGCCTGTTTAACCGGGCAAAAATCTCGGTTACATGCGCCAAGGTAGCCTCGTCCCTACGCAAAGGCATGCCAAAATAGTCAGACAAAGTCAATTTGGTGATATCGTCTTTGGTTGGGCCTAAACCACCGGTCATTAAAATGATGTCGGCTCGTTGCTGCGCCTCATCCAATGCCTTTTTAATATGTGTAGCCTCATCCGAAACCGAAGTGATCTGCTTAACGCTCAAGCCAATTTTGTTCAGTTCCTGGCCCATCCATGCAGAGTTGGTATCCACAACCTGACCAATCAGGATTTCGTCGCCAATGGTAATGATTTCTGCTAGCATCTTTCTGTGTTATTAGTATCTGGTATAATAGCCTTTACGCTTGCTCAATTTCAAATCTTGCAATATCGAAGCTTTTACTTTAATGTCTATCGAATAGCTCTGGTAGCTGCCAAAAGGGATCCAGCTGGCGCTCAAGTCCCAACAGTGCAAATCACGATAAATGGCAAAGGAGGTATAAGACAGGTTTTTTGCCTTAAAGTCATATCCCGAGTTAAACTGGATCTTCCACTTTGGGGTCAGGTTAAAATCTCCATTAAAGTTGAGCGTATTGCTAATGTTTCGGGTGGTTTTTTGGCCGAAGGGATTGCTGTAATTAAAACTGTAGGAGAAGGCAATGTTCCAAGGAATATTGAAATCGACAAAGGCATTCGGATCTCGGCTGATGGCTTCTAACTCTTCTATCTGTTCTGGCGTACGGGCTGCTTGTTGGGTCTGGTCCTTGAGCGCATCCATGTTTTTGTTTCTGCTTTTCAAGGCATCTGGATTCAAGCTGTAGTCGAAAGAAAAAGTAAAATTGGTTAAACGGGGCAATTTTCCGTCTTTCCATACAAATTTGTCTATCTCCCTATAAGAAACCGTTTCCACCCGATTTGCCCCTGTTCCAGAAACAGTGGTCACTTTATCTACCACATACGGACTAAATACCCCACTAAAGTTAAAACCCAACTTATCGGTAAATTGCGAACGTCCACTAAAATTGATGGGTGCCAATTTCATACTGTCTTGCACAAAATTGTAGGAACTCGAAAAGGTTAAACCTTGGATAATGGGTATCTTTTTCTCTCCGGTGCCCGTGGTGTCTTTGGTCGATGCCACTTTCAACTCTACGTTATTATCAACTGAAAAACCCAAACTGGCCTGCCTCCCAGCAGATGGCCCGCCAAAAATACCCTGTTCAAAAACCGAATACTTTAAGGGTTTACCTTTGCTATCTAGTTTATATTGTCCGGTTGGCTGGCTTTGGCCTGGTCTGATATCATTGGTATAAATTTCCTGGAGCTTATAATAATTGCTGTTTGCCGAAAAATCTGGCTTGTAAGAGAAACTGATATTCGGCGTAACCACGTGCCTAATGGCTTTAATCTTGCCCAGGTTCTTGAAATCTTTTCGTCCATAAAACTTGGTCGACATCCCCATGCTCAATGAATATTCCCCAGCACGCCTGAAGCCGTTCACCGTATCTACCGCTATACTGTCAACTCCCGGCGATTGGATGTAACGATTTCTGATGGTCTGAAAATACCAGCGCTCATTATAATTCGCACTTGCATTAAAATTGAGGTATTTCAATACGTTAAAAGGCAAGCTGATGGGTATGCTGTGCTGCATCCCATTCTTGAAACGCTTTAATCCATCTTTATCAAAAAGCAGGTCTTCTTTTGTATTTACGGTATTACTTGCCTGCAAACTATAGCCCACGCTTAGCTTTTCGTACCATTTTGGAGTACCAGTACTTAATTTTGACTGGAAGGGGTTAATGGTCGACATGTTCAAACTGATCTGTGGCAGTGTTAAGCTAATGGTTTTGTTCTGTGTTTCCTGAGAGTGGGTTAAGGCCGCTGTTAAGTTGAACAAACCATCGCCAAACACTTTACCATAAGAAATACTCGAACTCATTGTATTCTGGGCAATCTGACTGATGTCATAACTACCATTGGCGGCAGTAGTTCTAAAGTAATTTCCTGTACCTGCATTTACCGAAGCACTAAACGTAGTACCTGGTCTGGCATTGGCATTTTGCGAATGCGTCCAGCCAATGTGAAAGTTCTTTTGTGGCGTATACTCTGGCGTTCCTTCCAAACCATTTCGGGTGCTGGAATAGGCCAAGTTAAAATTGCCATTGTATTTGTATCGCTTGATGTAATTGGTAGCCAAATTAAGATCGTAAGAACCATTGGTGAAAATATTTCCCGTAAGCTTGGCATCCCAATAATCGTTTAAGGCCAAATAGTATCCCCCATTGGTTAAAGAAAACCCTTTGGTGGCATCCTCTCCTGGCGTGGGCAAGATAATACCCGAAGATTTTTTATTGGGCTTGGGGAAAAAGCCAAAGGGAATGGCTATAGGCAAGGGTATCCCCTCAAACTCCATGTAAACGGGTCCCGTAATGATCTGCGTTTCGGTGGCTATACCTTTAGTAATATGTATACCGTAATGCGGATGGGGTAAATTACAGGTACTATAAATGGTACCCTTTACGTGAAATTCGTTGTCAGGCTGCACCTTGGTTTTGCCGCCAGAAAAAAAACCACCCTGCTGTTCAGTATATACCCCATGTACCACCCCTTGGTGTGCTTGGGTATTATAGGTTAACGAATCGGCTATTGACGAACCTTCCTGGCCCATCTTAAAAATTGGGCGGCCAACGTATTTGCCTTTGTCTGTCTTAACTCCTCTGGCAAAAATGGTATTGTCTTTGGAGTTGAACCTGATGTAGTCGGCATCGAGTTCAAAATCTTCGTAAATCACGCGCGCCCTGCCATACAAATGGATGATGCCGTTTTTGCGGTCGGTACGGATAGAATCTTGAGAATAATATTCCAGTTTGTCGTCGAGGCTGCTTTTGGTCATCTTTTTTTTGACCTTAGCTGTATCGGTTTTGGAAGTGTCGGTTTGTTTAGTGGTTTGTTTAACTACTTGTTGGAACTTGAAATTAGACAAAGCCATAGCTTTATTCCCCGCAACTGAAAATAAAAGAGTAGCCGTTATGAAAATGATATTCCGTAAAAGTTTCAAATTTGTGCGTGAATGTTATTTTTGCAATAATGTTTATCCCAAAACGTTCAAAATTAATGAAAAATATACCAATGGTTAGGTCAAATAAAATTTTGATGGTTATTATTTCTGCCTTGTTGCTATTAGGCATTGATAATCAATCATTTGCACAGGAATATAAAATAAAAACAATTGTCATAGACGCAGGGCATGGTGGCCGAGACGGCAGTACGCATGGACTTTACTCTACAGAAAAAGATGTGGCGCTCAAAACGGCATTGCGCCTGGGTAAGCTGATTGAGGAAAACCTAAAAGACGTAAAAGTAGTTTATACACGTACAACAGATGTATTTATACCGCTTTACGAACGTATTGGACTAGCCAACACCGTAAAAGCAGATCTTTTTATTTCTATCCACTGCAATGATATGCCAGTATATTCTACGCGCTATGTCAGTGGCTATACACGCAAAAGAGGCAAAAAAGTGCCCATCTATAAATACAGAAGCGCCAAAAGCACCTCAACCCGCGGAACAGAAACATTTGTATCGGGTACCGGAAGGATAAACGAGCAAGACGATGCCATTAAAAGGGAAAATGCATCTATCTTTTTAGAGGACAACTATAAGGAAAACTACGAAGGCTTTAACCCCGATGATCCCGAAAGCGCCATTATCCTGTCGCTGATGAAGAATACTTTCAGGACCCAGAGCTTAAAACTGGCTAAATTCGTACAGGATGAATATGTTAAGGTGGGCCGGATCAACCGTGGCGTACAGGAAAAGAGCCTAGCCGTATTGGCACGCGCCGGAATGCCAGCCATTTTAACCGAAATCGGCTTTATCAGTAATCCTCCCGAAGAAGACTACATGAACTCGGAGGCCGGACAAATAGAAATTACTGAATGTCTGCTCAAAGCCATACAAGCTTATAAAGCAAGTATAGAAATCTAATTCACATTATTTATTGTAAATTTGCACCAAATAAAGTTAAATGAACCTGAAGAATTACCTGTCTATTTTCATTATATGTAGCTGTTTTACCTTGCAAGCCTTTGCCCAAGGGTATAAAATGAAGACGATAGTAGTTGATGCCGGCCATGGCGGCTTTAGGGGCGGTGCATCGGGTTCTTACTCCTCAGAAAAAAATGTGGCCTTACAGGTAGCCCTCAAGCTGGGCAAAAGATTGGAAGAAGTTTTTCCGAGCATCAAAGTGGTGCAAACCCGTAAAACCGATGTAGATGTAGATTGGTATAGAAGGGCAGAAATTGCCAATGACTTAAAAGCCGATCTTTTTATTTCCATCCACTGCAACTCTATGCCAGACAACAGGGTAAAGACGGGTACTGACAAAAAAGGCAGGCCTATTTATAGCTATGTTAAAAACAAAACCACTCGGGGTACCGAGACTTTTGTAGGCGCTTATAGGCGTATCAATGAAATGGATGCAGGCCTAAGAGAAAACGAAGAGATTATCAAAGACAAGGACTACAAGAAAAAAGGCACTTATGATCCGACAGATCCTGAGGAATTAATTATGCTATCTTTGTACAGGTCTTTATACAGGTCAAAGAGCTTAAATTTGGCCCAAAAGATACAGAAAAACTATGCTGAAGTAAACAAAAGGGTAAACAGAGGTGTTAAAGAGCAGGGCTTATTGATCTTGCAAAGAGCAGCAATGCCTTCTGTATTAACCGAAATTGGTTTCATTTCCAACCCTGACGAAGAAGATTACATCAACTCTGCCAGCGGACAAGAAGAAATAGTAAATGCAATTGTAGATGCAATTAAACAATACAAAAAAGAAGTTGAGAACTAAATAAACCCAAACTACGTGAAAATCAAAAACGAAACTAAAGTAGGCGTTCTGGCGGCATTTGCCATAGCCTTATTGATCATCGGCTACAACTTTTTAAAAGGAAATTCTATTTTTTCGAGCGAAACCGTACTCTATGCCAAATATTCTCATGTAGATGGCCTTACTGTATCTAAGCCGGTACTGATTAACGGTTTTCAGATTGGTCGTGTAGATGCGCTTGAACTGAAACAAGACGGAAGCGTTGTAGCTACCTTTAAGATCAAATCACAATACGAAATTCCAAAAAATACGGTAGCTCGCCTAGAAAGTACCGATTTATTGGGTGGCAAAGCCATTGTAATGGTTTTGGGCGATAGCAAGGAATATGCTGAAGACGGCTATACCTTAAATGCCAACGTGGAAAAAGGCTTGATGGAAGCGGTACAGCCTGTACAAAAGAAAGCAGAGCTGATCATTGCCAAAATGGATTCTATCTTAACCAGCGTAAATTCTATCCTAAATCCTAATTTCCAGAAAAATGTAGACCGCAGTTTCAACAGCATTGCTTCTACCCTAACCTCTTTAGAAAATACATCTAAAAAAGTAGATGCATTGGTAGGCTCTGAGAGTTCTAAACTTTCGAACATCCTTTCTAATGTAGAAGCCATTACTGTTAACTTTAAAAACAACGGCGCCAAGATCGATGCGATTTTGGCTAACCTGAATACGGTGACAGACAAAGCGGCTGCGCTTAACTTTAAGCAGACAATTGACAATGCCAACAAGGCCGTAGCCGATTTGCAAGGTATGGTAAGCGAGTTGAAAGGCGGAAAAGGTACTTTAGGCCAATTGCTTAATGATACCAAGATGTACGATAACCTGTCCAATGCTGCTAAAAACCTCGATAACTTAATGATCGATTTAAAAGCCAATCCGAAACGCTATGTACATTTCTCTGTATTTGGCGGTGGCAACAAAAAAGACAAATAACCGTATCTGATAATATAAAATATGCAAAAGGGCCAGGATTTCTTCTGGCCCTTTTTCTTTGCTTTTCATTCCCCAACTATTGTGTATTAATTTCCACAAATGGGTAATTATGGGAATATTTTTCTACACCACAAAAAGATACATCCAAGCAAGAAAGTGATTTAGCTTAGTCATATAGATGTTCAAACATGTATTTAGCATTTTATAGCAAAATCAGCACTACAGGCATATTTATTGGATAATGGGATGCATAACGTATCATCCCCATGTCTGTTAGAATTCTATTGGCCACTATATGCTTATCCATAATTGGCCTTATTGCAAAAGCCGAAGAAGGTTGCCTAGTAGGCGATGGCTATCTATATTACAATTACAAAACAGAATGGCAGGGATATGCTGCCTACAGGAAATCTAATACTGATAGGGTCTACTTTAATAACACTTTTTGCCAAGAAATACAAGATCTGTGCAAAGTGGAAAAAAATTCAAATACTAATTCTTATGACTGGGGCCTTCTGTACACCTTTTCTTTTGTCAATTGCCCATTAGATGACCATACCGATACGCTATTGGTTATAGCTGCCGGTTTCGGACTTTTCTTTTTGAAAAGGAAAAAACAATAAGCACTATTTTTTAACAAACAAATCCTTAATATAAATCCCTCTTGTATGCTCAACAAGGGGGATTGCTCTTTTTTAGGGTAAAACGTTGAAGGTGAAAGGTTGAAGGTGAAAGGTTGAAGGCGAAAGGAGTTTATACTTGCTGTTTTTTTGCTTTAAAATTAATTTAGTACATTTACTATCAACCGGTTAACCCTAATTATCATTATTTTATGAAAAAACTATTGCCTAAAACACAGTTGCTAATTTTAGCCTGTATAGCTGGTCTAATGGTTTCTTGTAAAAAAGAAAAGCCAGCCCCGCCTCCCCCTGTTGCTAATCGCAGTTGGATAGAAAGTTCGAGCAGAAAAGATACTATTGTTTTTATTGGCGATCAAAATATTTTCCTGCTCAATAGAGGAAAAGAAATGCGCAATGGCTACCTGCTTCCCAAAATTTGGAGTGGCCATTACATGTATAATTTTAAAAAAGACAGCATTGGCCTTAATTATGCACTTTCTAGCCTATATGCCACTAAATTCTACTCCTACAAGATAGAAAACGATAAATTATATATTGGCGATTTTTACCAAAAAGGCACCGTACAAGGTCAGATTCTAACTTTTGAACGATTAAAATAGCTTAAATTTCGTAAGTAAGGCCTTCTATGGCTAATTGTGTTGCAGGGAAAACGCTCTTCGCCTCGTCTAAAAGCTCTGCCAACGTTTTGTAGCGCGATGAAAAGTGCCCGATGAGCAATCTCTTGGCATTTACGATTTGCGCCACCTGCGCAGCCTGTAAAGCCGTAGTATGGTGGGTTTCTTTTGCCCTGTCTAACATATCGTGCAAAAACGTGGCTTCATGATACAAGGTATCACAATCTTTGATGCTATCGAAGTAGCGTTCATCAAAGAGCGTGTCAGAGCAATAGGCATAAGATTTAGGCACAGCCGAATCCGTAGTATAATCTATATTCAGTAGTGTATCCCCGCCAGGCAAATCTATATCTACCCCTCTTTTTAACAAAGGATAATATTCAATAGGTACATTTTTAGCCTCCAGTTTGTCGACCAATAACTTCCGTAACCGCTTTTTCTCGGTGAACTTAAATCCTGTGCAGGGAATACGATGGTTCAAAACAATCGTCTCTACAACTACATCCCTATTTTCGAAAATAACGGCAGGGGTTTCTGGATCAATGCCAAAATACACAAGTTCATACCTTAGCTTGGTATCCGAATGCTTAAACTGGAGCTCTAAAATCTCCTGAATTGCCTTTGGCGCAAAAATATGCAAAGGCTTGATCCGGCCGTTGAGGTGCATGCTCGACAGCAAGCCAATCAAGCCAAAATAATGGTCGCCATGCAAATGGCTGATAAAAACAAAATCTATTTTGGAAGCTTTTAAACCAAATTTGATCAGCTGCTGTTGCGTTCCTTCGCCACAGTCGATCAAATAAAACTTTTCGTTGCAGTTTAGTAATTGGGCAGTTGGATTTCTGTTAAATACTGGAGTAGCGGAACTGCTGCCCAAAATGGTTACCTCAAATTTCATTCAAGCTCATCCTTTATCTACACTGCCGCGAAGCTCTTTTTCAATTTCTTCCATAAAGATGAGATCAGTAGCCTCATCTAGCTTGTTTACAAAAGTAACCGATTGGTGGAGGTTAGACATTTTTACAATATTGGCAATGTTTTCATTTACGCAACACACTACAAAAACACCACCGGCGCTCTTGCAAAGCCTATCTCCTACTAGTAAACTGCTCAGGTCTTGCGAATCGATACACTCTTTCACTTTAGACAAATCAAGTACAATATTGCGGTAGCCTTCGGTATTTAACAAAATGAATTCAGACTTTAAGGCCGGGGTATTGTCATTGGTGAACCTAGGCTCATCCAATTTTAATACCACATATTTTTCGTGCTTATCAGTTGAGAATTTCATGTTTTTATATTTTTTATTGAAAACGAAATTAACGATTATTTTGACAATAGCTCGTTAATTGCGCTTGTGGTATTTTTTTCTATTCTGTTTAAAATGTCTGCAGATGGATTTTTGACGAATTTCTCGCCGGTAATCTGCTCGTACAGCTCAATGTAGCGGTCAGAGATCGAATCTACGATTTCTGGTGTCATTACTGGCACTACCTGCCCGTCTTTTCCTTGGAAATTGTTCTCGATTAACCATTTACGGACAAACTCTTTCGACAATTGTTTTTGGGCTTCTTTGTTTTTTTGCCTTTCCTCATAGCCTTCTGCGTAAAAATAACGAGAAGAATCCGGGGTGTGGATTTCGTCGATCAGGTAAATCGTATCTCCAACTTTTCCAAATTCGTATTTGGTATCAACCAATATCAGGCCTCTTTCTGCGGCCATTTCGGTACCACGTGCATAAAGTGCATGCGTATAAGCCTCTAGTTTTTCGTAATCCAATAAGGAAACGATGCCTTTTGACAAAATATCCGCTTTAGAAATATCCTCATCGTGACCAACAGATGCTTTTGTAGTTGGCGTAATGATTGGCTGTGGCAATTTATCGTTTTCGCTCAGTCCTTCTGGCAGGGATACGCCACAGATGGTTCTTCTCCCCATACTGTATTCGCGCCATGCATGGCCAGCCAAATAGCCCCTGATTACCATTTCAACTTTAAATGGCTCGCAAATGCGACCAATCGTCACCATTTCGTCTGGCGTAGCCAATACCCAATTTGGAACGATGTCTTGCGTAGCTGCCAAAAACTTGGCCGCAATCTGGTTCAGCACCTGTCCTTTAAAAGGAATAGCTTCGGGCAGCACCACATCGAATGCCGAAATCCTATCGCTAACAACCATCGCCATTAACTGATCGTTGATGGTATAAACGTCGCGCACCTTGCCTTTATAATAATTGCTTTGTTGCGGAAAATTAAAATGGGTTTCTTTTATTGCTCTCATTAGCCTATAAAAATACGATTTTAAAATAAAACCCTACAGTTTTGATTGCTGCAGGGCTCAAATTTATTGCAGTTTAGCTAGAACCTGTTCAAAATCAGACTGAAAAAGGTTGATGCTGTAGAAGGTTAAAAGTTGAAAGTTGAAGGTTAAAAGTTGAAAGTTGAAGGTGAAAAGTTGAAAGTGAAAAGTTGAAAGTGAAAAGTTTAAGGTTGAAAGTATAAAGTTGAAAGTAGAGTAAAGACTCCGACTTAAGACTATAGACTAAATTACTGAATATCCCCGTAGGCTTTCAAAATAGCTTTCACCAATTTATGCCTCACCACGTCTTCTCCGCTTAGGTAAATAATATCTATGCCTTTAATTTCGGTTAAGATCCGCAATGCATTATGCAAGCCCGATTGCGATTTCTTTGGCAAATCGACCTGGGTAATGTCACCTGTAACGATGAATTTAGCCGTTGGCCCCATACGGGTCAGGAACATTTTCAGTTGCAGATCGGTTGCATTTTGCGCCTCATCCAATATCACAAAGCAGTTATCGAGCGTACGGCCACGCATAAAAGCCAAAGGCGCTACTTCGATGGTTCTGTTTTCTAAATAGAGTTTTAGTTTTTCCGGCGGAATCATATCATCCAAGGCATCGTAAAGCGGACGTAAATAAGGATCTACCTTTTCTTTCAGATCGCCAGGCAAAAAGCCCAAGCTCTCTCCCGCCTCTACGGCCGGCCTAGTTAAGATGATTCTTTTGATTTCCTTATTCTTCAATGCCCTTACAGCCAAAGCCACCGCGGTATAGGTTTTACCTGTACCTGCCGGACCGATGGCAAAAAGCACATCGTTTTTGCCGATACTGTCAACCATTTTGCGCTGATTGGCCGTACGGGCCTTTATCATCAGTCCATGATTGCCATAAACAATTACTTCGCCACTATTAACTGCAGTAATTGCAGGTGCTTCATCTGTTTTAACAGTTGTTTTTTTGGCACCTAAAATAGATTCGACATCGTTATGCGACAATGTCCTGTATTGATCAAGGTGGGCTACGAGTTGTTCGAACTTCTGCTCAAAAGCCTTTAATTCAGCCTCATCTCCCAACGCCTTAACGTCGTTTCCTCTTGCCACGATCTTTAATTTCGGGAAAGCAGCCTTCATCAGCTCGTAGTGCTCGTTGTTGGCGCCCCAAAATTGTACCTGATCGGTTGTTTCTAGTGTAAGCTTCAGTTCGTTCAAAATATTGTGTTTTATTATTTAGATTGTCTATTTTGATTTTAATTTTTGAATATTTGTAGGCGATTTGCCCCTACGCAAGAATAAGAATAAATATTGAATTTTTAATGGCGATTATCACATTAACAACAGACTTAGGCTCCAAGGATTTCTACCAGGCCGCTCTCAAAGGGGGCATCCTGAGTATCTTGCCTACAGCCAATATTGTTGATATCACCCATGAAGTTCCTTCTTTCAACATTTCTTATGCCGCATTTGTACTTAAAAACTCCTACCCCTACTTTCCCAAGCATACGGTACACCTCATCGGCATCGATTCTGTATATAACGAAAAAACAAAATATGTTGCCCTACGCTATAAAGACCACTTTTTTGTAGGTGCCGACAATGGGATTTTCTCTTTGCTGTTTGATGAGAAACCCGATGAGATTGTAGAGCTGAATATTATGCAGGACCTTAAATACCTGCATTTTCCCCTGGTAGATATTTTTGTAAAGGCCGCCATCCATTTGGCCAAAGGGGGCAAACTTAAAGACATCGGCATTGCGGCCAACGATATTGAGCAAAGGATGTTACTGCACCCTGTAATTGAGCGCGATATCATTAGGGGAAGCGTAATTTACATCGATACTTTTTGCAATGTGATTACCAATATCACCAAAGATCTCTTTACCAAAATACAGCGCAACCGCGATTTTACGCTTTACTTTAGAAAAAGCGAAACCATTACGCAGCTCAGCTGGCACTATAACGAGGTGCCGGAGGGAGAAAAACTCTGTTTGTTTGGCATTAGCAACCATTTAGAAATTGCCATCAACAAAGGCAAAGCCAGTGGCTTGTTGGGCTTGCACCTGAGCGATATTGTTCGGGTAGAATTTCATCCATAAAATTGATCTGATGCTAGTTCGAGTAGTAAAAATGCATTTTGAAGCCGATTTTATTGCCGATTTCAAAAAACTGTTCTCAGGTGTAAAGGCTAAGATTAAAGCTGCTGAAGGCTGTGAAAGCGTACAGTTGTTGCAGCATGAAACCGAGCCAGCTATATTTTTCACCATCAGCCATTGGCAAAGCCCGGCACATTTGGAGCTGTACCGCAGTTCGACCTTGTTTAAAGAAACTTGGGCCATCGTAAAGCCTCATTTTGCACATAAGGCAGAGGCTTGGAGCCTAAACGAATTCTAATTGCTAATCTACCACAACAATTTGTTGCTAAACAATGGCAAAATTATATTGTTGTATTGGTATTGAATTATTCTCTATTAAACATGATGATCAAAAAAACAACATTGCTATCGCTGTTGGCTATTTTATTCGGCTTTTATTCTTTTGCACAAGACACTACGGCTTATCAAATCCAACGCTTAAAGATTAATGGTTTATTGGCCGAAAGAAGTGCCAAATTTGGCCAATATGAAGAAAGCTTAAATGCCCGCACGGGTATCTTTGGCTTTCAGACCAAGAACGACATCAGGAATTCGAATGAAATTTTGAGGCAGATTGCCATTAACGACAATAACATTTTTCAGGAACTCAAAATATTGCTCGATTACAAGGATGTACAAATGCAGCAAGTGCAAACTACGGCTACTACAACATCCGAGAGCATATTGAATTACAGAAAAAGCATCAAAAGCCTGCAAGACCAAAATGAAGAGCTGGGCAGTCAGCTGAAAAAGACGGAAAGTGCCAAAGGCATGGCCTATTTATTCATGGGTATTGCATTGTTAGGCTGTGCAGCTTTTGCTTTGTTATGGAACAAAAAACAGAAAGAACTGAAAGAATTAAGAAATTATGAAAAGGCAAATATTTAAGCTTTTGGTAAAATTCAACAAATTGGTATTGCCCAGTTATTATCAGAAAGACCCGATGAAGCTGAGCACTTTCCAGAAAGCCATATTGGGCTTCAGGTATTGGGCTTTGACGAATTCGTTGGAGTAAGTGAGGAGTGCGTATGGCGTAGTGAGTATTGCGTATAGCGTAAAGCGTAGTGAGTATAGCGTAGTGCGTATTGAGTATGGCGTATGGCGATAGTATTCTTTACTTAAAAAAGCCACAGATAAACAGCTTACTGGCTTGTTTAGCGCCAAAAACCTGTAAACCTGTGGCCATCAAATTTTAAAATAGCCTTAGTAATTAAAGGTTATTGCCATGAGCGGCAAACATGAACGAAGTCGCTGCCGTTAAACTCTGGGGCACAAAAGTTATCACAGCAACATGGAATTTCTAGACAGGAAATCGTTGCACCTGCCAACAAGCAAGGCTGGGTACCATCATCTGGCACACAGAAACCTGATCCACCTGTTACTTTTTTCATTTCGGCACGTGTTAATGCCTTAACAGCAAATTGTGTTTTCATATCATTTATTTTAGGTTAGGAATGATTAAAGAGGTGTTAACGCATTAGATTGCCCTGCAAACATTAACTACATTTTCGCCGTCAAATTCAGAGTTACAATAAAAATCGCAACAACAAGGCACATCCAAGCAAGAAGTGGTTGCTCCGCCCAACAAGCAATACCTGGTTGGATCGTTTTGAGGGATGCAATAACCATCGTCAATCCCTCCTCCTCCAGTTACTTTTTTCATCTCGGCACGCGTTAATGCCTGAGCAGTTAATTGTGTTTTCATACAAATCCAGTTTTGATCTCTACCCTTAAGGTAAGCGTAAACAAACTGACCTGCAATTAATTACCGTTAAATTTTAGTTCTATTTTTTTACAAAAATTATCCCTTAAAGTAGTGGGATAAAAGTCCGACCAAGAATTTGGGTTCTACCCAAGTAGATTTGGGAGGCATTACCTTATTGGCATCGGCTACATTAATGAGCTGTTCTATGGCCGTTGGCACCAACACAAAGGCTACTGCATTGGTACCGTTATCCACTTGTTTTTCGAGTGCTTTGAGCGAAGTTTTTCCACCCTCAAAAGTAATTCGGGCATCTGTTCTTGGGTCGGTAATGCGCAACAAGGGAACCAAAATATGATCTTGCAAAATACTCACATCCAAACAGCCTACCGGATCATCATTATAAAGATGGGCTTTGGCTTCCAATTTATACCATCCCGACTTCAGGCACATGCCAAACTGATGTAAATCAACAGGCTTGAACTGTTCAGGCATTTTTTCTAACTCAAAAGAACTGCTAATGGCTTTTAAAAATTCTTCCTCCGTTAAACCAGCCAAATCCCTTACTAAACGATTATACTCCAGCACTTTTACTTCCTGGGTATCCATGTATACCGTAGAAAAGTAATTGAATTCGGCTGTTTCGTCGTTCGCATACAGTGCTCTTTTGTGCAGGCCCATTTTGGCCATCGAAGCTGCCCTATGGTGTCCATCAGCAATGTAAACTGCGGGAATCTGCGCAAAAGTACCAACCAAAAGCTCCAGGTCTTGCGGTTCGTCTACAATCCAAACCCGATGTTCGGTAGCATCGGCAAAAGAAAAATCTATCGCTGGTTTTAATGCCGTGTATTTTTCAATGAGCGTTTTGATAAGCGCATTCGGATGGTAGGTAATCAATACCGGATTGGCATCTAAATCAGTTTGTTGCAGGTACTCCGCCAATAACCTTTCCCTTCTCTCTACCGTGTGCTCGTGTTTTTTAATATGGCCTTCTAAATAATCGTTGATGTGGGTAAGCGTCCATATGCCTGTTTGTACCAGTCCATCATGCTTCACCTGATAAATGTAAATGGCAGGCCGTTCTTCTGTAACCAGGATTTGCTTTTCGATGAAATCGTCGAGGTTTTCACCAATCTTTTTAAATACCAATTCTTGTCGCGAACCACGCAAATAAGGATTGTCCAATTCCGGATTAATCAGGTGCAAAAAACTCACAGGATTTTCAGAGGCAATCAGCCTGGCCTGTCCGATACTGTAATTTTCCAGCGGTCGCGTAACAACGCGATCGAGCAATGCTAAAGAAGGTTTTAAGGCACAGAAAGGCTTGATCCTCGCCATAAGGATTTATAAATGGTTTAGGGCGAAGATAGGTTTGCTCATTGTCTTTTTCAAGATAAATGCATTAATTTTCTCTAAATACGTCTTATAAGGTCAAAAAAAAAATCTCCAGCCAAACGACCGGAGATTTTTATCTATCGATTAATCGAATACTTATTTGTTGAAGTGCTCGATAATCAAATTGGCTAATTCTGTACCGATACGCTCTTGCGCCTCGTTGGTAGAAGCACCGATATGTGGCGTTAACGATACTTTTGGATGGCTTAAGATCGTCTGTAGAGGCGTTGGCTCGTTATCAAACACATCTAAACCTGCAAAAGCTACCTTACCCGAATCCAATGCCTCTATTAAGGCCTGCTCATCAATGGTACCGCCACGCGAACAGTTCACTACGCCCACGCCTGGTTTCATCGCAGCAAACTCAGCTGCGCCTAAGATAGGCTTGTCCGCAAAAGGCGTGTGCAAAGAAATAAAATCGCTATTGGCAATTACTTCTTCCAAGCTCACGGTTTTAACTAGAATATCAACTTTAACACCGCCTTGGAAACTCAAAGAGATGCTGCCATTGTAAGGATAAAGATCATAGGCCAATACATTCATGCCTAAGCCCAAAGCCAAGGTAGCAGTTTCCCTGCCTATGCGGCCAAAGCCGATAATCCCTAAGGTCTTGCCTCTTAATTCGGTTCCTTTGGCATAGGCTTTTTTAAGGTCGTTAAATTTGGTATTGCCTTCTACCGGCATTTTCCGGTTCGAATCATGTAAGAAACGGATCCCTGTAAACAAATGTGAGAAAACCAGTTCTGCTACCGATAAAGAGGAAGCTGCCGGCGTATTCACCACAGCAACGCCTTTGCTACGGGCATATTCTACATCAATGTTATCCATGCCTACACCGCCCCTACCAATCAATTTGATGTTTGGGCAGGCATCGATCAGTTCTTTTCTTACTTTGGTTGCACTGCGTACGGTAATGCCATCGTAGTTTAACAAGGCTTGCGCCAACTGATCTTGAGGAATGGTTTGGGTATCAACAGTGATCCCGGCATCTTCCAGTAATTTTTTTCCAATTGGATCTATGCCATCATTGGCGAGTATCTTGATCATAATTTATTTAGCGTATTTTTCTTCAAAGGTTTGCATTAAATCGATTAGCGCGTGTACGCTGGTAATTGGCAGTGCGTTGTACATAGAAGCCCTGAAGCCGCCTACACTTCTGTGCCCTTTTAAGCCTTCGAAGCCATTTTCGTCGGCCAATTTCAGGAATGCTTTTTCCAGTTCTGGATTTTCCATCACAAAGCAAACGTTCATTCTCGAGCGGTCTTCAACGGCACAAGTTCCTTTGAACAATGAATTCCTATCAATTTCGGCGTATAGCGCTTGTGCCTTGGCTTTGTTTTCTTTTTCGATTTCGGCAACGCCACCTTTAGATTTTAACCAGTTCAGGTTCAACATCGCTACATAAATCGAAAATACCGGTGGCGTATTGTACATTGAGCCGTTGTCCAGGTGCTGTTGATAATCCAACATAGAAGGAATGGCTCTTCCGGTTTTGCCTAAAATCTCGTCTTTTACAATCACGATGGTTAAACCAGCAGGGCCGATATTCTTTTGTGCACCCGCATAGATCAAATCGTATTTAGAAACGTCGATTACACGGCTCATGATATCTGAAGACATATCGCAAACAACGGGTACTTTGGTTGCTGGCAAATCGAACATTTCTGTTCCGTATATGGTATTGTTAGAAGTGCAGTGGAAATAAACACTGTCTTCTGGAATGCTATAATCTTTAGGGATAAAAGTGAAATTGGCATCTTTAGACGAGGCCACTACATTTGCCTGTCCAAAATACTTCACTTCCTTAATTGCCTTATTGGCCCAAACACCGGTTTCTAGGTAAGCCGCTGTTTTGCCTTCTGGCAACAAGTTCATCGGCACCATTGCAAACTGCATGCTGGCTCCTCCCTGCAAAAACAAAACGGAGTAGCCCGAGGGTACATTCAAAAGCTCTTTTACCAATTTGTTGGCTTCCTCGATCACCGCTTCAAACTCGGGGCTACGATGAGAAATTTCCAAAATTGATAGTCCGTCTTTAAAATCTACAACTGCTCTAGAAGCCTGTTTAAATACTTCTTGAGGTAAAATGCAGGGACCTGCTCCAAAATTGTGTCTCATTTTTATTTGATTTTTTTGTTAGTGTAAATTTAACACTTTCCCTCCTAATTATTGACGGTTTTTGAACTTTAAGATCAATTTAAAATTGAACTGTCGGCCGGTTAAATAATTAGGTACGGCATAGTGTACATTGTCAACATCTTTCAACCACAAATAAGATACGGTGTTATTGACGTTGAGCAAATTAAAAACTTCTATATAAGCAATAAACGAACTAAAATATTTATCCAATAATTTAGGTTTTCGCAGTGCGGCATCGTCTAAAAAATCCTTAGAAAAACCAATGTCAACCCGTTTATAGGCAGGGATTTGGAAGTCGTCTGAGTAGTGGTCGCTCTGTGGCGAGCCAATTGGCAAACGCGATCCGTACAACAGGTTCAAATGTACTTTATAGGTCGGACTTTTCAGCAATCTATCCTGAAAAAATATCGAAAAATTAACACGTTGATCGGTTGGCCGTTTCAAGTAGCCTGGATAGATAGTGGTCAATTGGCCGGATGCATCTTTTTTGGTGAACGAATCGCCAATAATATCCTGATCTGCCCGCATAAACGAAAGCCTGAAATAGGATACCAAATCCTTCACAAACTCCCCTCCTATGCTAAAATCAGCTCCATAAGTATGGCCTTTGGCAGTTTGATCAGACAGGTATTTGATCCTTACGTTATCAATCACATAGGGCACCAAACGATCTGCAAACTTGAAGTAGGCTTCGGCACTGAATTTTAAGCGTGTACCCAAGCCATCGAAGGCATAATCGAAACTGGCCGAGGTATTATAAGAACGTTGCGCCTTTTGGTTGAGGAATAAAGAACCGTCATAAGCCCTGATACTGCGGTAGGTTGGCGCCTGCTGGTAAACGCCTGCCGTAAAGCGGATGATCTTGTTATTGCCCGATGGCCGATAAGCGAGCAATAACCTCGGGCTCAGCAAAAACTGCGTATTTAAGCTATTGTAATTGCCGCGTACGCCAATTTGTAAATCGGTATTCTTGGTCAGGCTGTAACTGTCTTGGATAAAGGCGGTGTAGTTAAAAATATCGACTTTGTTTTTGGCATTGATGGATTGCTCCAAATAGAATTTTTTCGAATCATAAGGCAGAATATAACCTGCTGAATCCGTTAAATGGTATTCGCTAAGCTCGTCTCTAAACCTATTGTATTCGAACCTCACTCCCCAAGAGAAAAGGTGGTTGTTAAAATTCTGGTCTAATTTAACTTCAGAACTATAAGCTTGCGAATTAAGGCTGTTACGGGCATAGTTAAGGTAAGTACCCACTCCTCTATTTGCCCTAACCGGCGTAAATCCACCTCCGTTAAAGCCAGGTTCCAATTCATCAAAAACATAACGCCCTTCAATGTCAAAACGTTCGCGCTCCTTGGTATTAAAATAACTGTTGATCCATTTGATAACGATGCTGGGGTGTGGACTAAAAATAGCCGTCACAGCGGCACCAGAAGTCCTGTAGGTATCTATTTCTTGGCCATTGTAGGCAATGTTTAGGCGCAATTGGGTATCTAAGGTACCGAACTGGGTTTCGCGGTCTTCGGGCACCAATTTAAACTGCCCCACGTTAAAATTGCCCATTGCACTCAGGCTAAACTTATCCGAGAAATTGTATTGGTACAGCACCTGTGCATCACCAAAATTGGGATTATAGCTGCCTTTGTTATCCTGTTTGTTCAGCACATTGCTGTTGTTTTTATAGCGCAGGCCAGCCAACAAAAAACCTTTGGGCTTTACATATTTAGCGGTGAGCGAAGTGCCCAAAAACCCGGTAGTCAGCAACAATTGGCTGCTATCTGGCCGATCATACCTTACATCCAACACCGACGACAGCTTGTCGCCGTAACGCGCCTCAAAGCCTCCTGCAGAAAATTTTGCCCGGGTTACCAAATCGCCATTGATAAAACTGAGCCCTTCCTGCTGGCCATTCCTGATCAATATGGGCCGGTTAATCTCTACATCATTTACATAAAGCAAGTTTTCGTCGAAACTGCCACCCCTTACGCTGTATTGAGAGCTTAATTCGTTATTGGTTGAAACGCCGGGCAGGGTTTTCAAAATAGCCTCAAAATTGCCCGATACCGATGGCAAAGAAGGCAAATCGGCAATATTAATGGTACTGGTATTGGTGAGTTGGTTTTGCCGATTGGTTACTGTAACCTGCTCCAATTCGTTGATATTGGGAATAAGCGTAATATTCCTAACCAACCTCCCGGCTATCTTTTCGTTAATTTTAAGCAATACTGGTTTGTAACCCAGCAAATTATATTTAATGGTAAACGAAGTTGTCTTTGAATAAATGGTGTAGCTGCCATCAACAGCCGTTAAAGTAGATTCTTGCTGGCCGAGCACCGAAACGGTAACCTGTTGCAAAGGATCGTTTTTAAAGTCTGTGACCACTCCTGTAACCCTAACCATTGGCTGTGCATTTGCCAAAGCAAAGCTCAGTAACAAGGCCAGAACAGACAGGTAGGTTTTGAGCATAAAAGCGAGGTTAGATTTGTTGTGTGCCCACTTCAACGCCTTTCAATTCGGCAATCATTTGAACGGGATCAGGTGCGGCGAAAATGGCATTGCCCGCAACAAAAGCATTGGCACCAGCGGCAATTAAACTGCCAATATTCGAAATGCCAACTCCCCCATCAACTTCTATAATCAACCCGGGATTGATTTGGTTGGCCAGCTGTCTTAGCTCTTTTACTTTAGTTAGGGTTTGAGGAATAAATTGCTGTCCGCCGAAACCTGGATTTACCGACATCACCAAAACCAGGTCGAGCTCGGTTAAAATATCCTTAAGCAGGCTTACCGGCGTATGCGGATTAATAGCCACGCCAGCCTTGCAACCCATACTTTTAATCAGTTGCACCACCCGATGCAAGTGTACACAGGCTTCGTAATGAACCGTAATCACATTGGCGCCGGCATTGGCAAATTCCTGTACATACCTGTCAGGATCAACAATCATCAGATGCACATCAAAAGGTTTCTTCGCGTATTTTTTGGCTGCCGTAATTACCGGAAAACCAAAAGAGATATTCGGTACAAACACACCATCCATTACATCTACATGGAACCAATCGGCTTCGCTGTTGTTGATCATTTCAATATCGCGTTGCAGGTTGGCAAAATCAGCCGAAAGTAAGGATGGGGCTATGATGTGTTTCATTTTATATTTACGTCATTGCGAGGAAGTATGACGAAGCAATCTTTCTTTGATTTATCAAATGAGATTGCTTCTCCCGATATAAAATCGGGATCGCAAAGACGATTTCTTTTTTAGTTTATTCCAATACCTGCAAGTTACAAAATCATTTGAAACAAAGTAAATTCCAACAAAAAACCCTTCCAGTAAACTGAAAGGGTTTAAATTATTTATGCGTCGACTCGAAGAGTTCGTCACCCCAGACTTGATCCGGGGTCTCTCTCGAGGTAGATCCTGAAACAAGTTCAGGATGACGCCTCTAAATCTATGCTTGTGGCGCAGCTTCCGGTTTTGGAGGCCTTGGCAACAACACTTTACGAGAAAGTTTCATTTTGCCTTGTTTATCCACATCCAATAGCTTCACTTCAATGATATCACCTTCTTTGAATACACCGTCCATTGTTTCTAAACGGGTCCAGTCGATTTCAGAGATGTGCAATAAACCATCTTTTCCTGGCATAATTTCAACGAAAGCACCAAAAGGCATAATCGATTTTACTTTACCGGTATAAACCTCACCAATTTCTGGTTTGGCCGCAATAGCGCGGATACGGGCAACAGCTGCATCAATAGCCGCTTTGTTATCGGCAAATACCTCTACGATACCTTTGTTATCAACCTCTTCGATTGAAATACTGGCACCGGTTTCGCGTTGCATTTCTTGGATAATTTTACCGCCTGGTCCGATAACCGCACCAATAAATTCTTTATCGATGGTTAACGAAACAATACGAGGTGCATGTGGTTTGTAGTCTGATGCAGGCTCGCTGATGGTTTTCTTCATCTCGCCCAAAATATGCAAACGACCTTCTTTAGCCTGGTTCAAAGCTTTGGTTAAAACTTCGTATGACAAGCCATGGATTTTCAAGTCCATTTGACAAGCAACAATACCGTTTTCGGTACCCGTTACTTTAAAGTCCATATCGCCCAAGTGATCTTCATCACCCAAGATATCAGAAAGAATGGCATATTTACCAGATTTGCTATCGGTAATCAAACCCATGGCGATACCAGAAACTGGCGCCTTGATTTTAATACCTGCATCCATCAAAGCCAAGGTACCCGCACAAACGGTAGCCATTGATGATGAACCGTTAGATTCTAAAATATCAGAAACGATACGGATGGTGTATGGATTAGCTTCGCCAGTTGGCAATACTTTTTTCAACGAACGCATCGCCAAGTTACCATGGCCAACCTCACGACGGCCTACGCCTCTGTTCGGTCTAACCTCACCAGTTGAGAAACCAGGGAAGTTATAGTGCAATAAGAACTTGTTATAGCCATTGAAGAAGGCACCATCAATCATTTGCTCATCGTCTTTGCTACCTAAAGTAACCGAAGTTAATGATTGGGTTTCGCCACGGGTAAATACGGCTGAACCGTGAGCGGCCGGCAAATAGCCAACTTCGCTCCAGATTGGACGGATTTGTGTAGTTGAACGGCCATCCAAACGGATGCCTTCATCTAGCAACAAATTACGTACGGCATCATACTGTACATCGTGGTAATATTTTTTGATCAAGGCTTTGGTCAAATCAGGAGTATCTTCAGCCTGATTGTCTAGCATATCGTTAATGATTGCTGTAAAAGCCTCTGAACGAGCTTCTTTGGTACTTGCAGATTTAGCTACTTCGTATACTTGTGCATAAGATTCTGCATATACTTTTTCGCGCAATTCGGCATCGTGGTCTTCGTGGCTGTACAAACGTTTCATCGTTTTGCCAGCTTCTTCTTGCAATTCTAATTGAACCTTGCATTGAACACGGATCGCTTCGTGTGCAAATTTGATGGCTTCAACCATTTCTTCTTCTTGGATTTCGTCGGCTTCACCCTCTACCATCACAATATCGTGGTGAGAACCCGCCACTACGAATTCTAAAGTAGCACGCTCTAAATCGCTTACATAAGGATTGATGATCAGTTTGCCGTCGATTTTAGCTACACGTACTTCTGAAATTGGTCCGTTAAACGGAATATCAGAAACTGCTAGCGCTGCCGAAGCTGCCAAACCTGCCAAACAATCAGGCATAATGTTTTTATCAGCAGAGATCAAAGAGATCATTACTTGTGTATCAGCATGATAATCTTCTGGGAACATCGGACGCAAAGCCCTGTCTACCAAACGAGAAATCAAAACCTCATAATCAGATAATTTTGCTTCACGGCGTAAGAAACCGCCTGGGATACGGCCAGTTGCCGCGTATTTTTCTTGGTAATCAACCGATAGTGGTAAAAAGTCGGTACCTGGTTTGGCACCTACCGTAGATACTACTGTTGCTAGCAACATGGTATCGCCCATTTTTACAACCACAGAACCATCGGCCTGCTTGGCCAATTTGCCTGTTTCAATTTCTACAATTCTTCCATCGCCCAAGTCGAACGATTTTTTTATTACATTCATTTACAAATTGTTGTGATGCATTTTTCCTCTTTGAAACACATCTTGTTTATATATTTATTTTTCTTGTGTTAAACTAAAAAAGCCACTCTTAACGAATGGCTTTTAATGATAAAAGCTTATTTAATGATATCCCTAAGCTCAAGAGCTTTGATGATAGCACGATAACGCGCAATATCTTTTTTGTATAGGTAAGCTAAAATTCCGCGACGTTTACCTACCAATTTTTGAAGCGATAACTGAGTAGAGAAATCTTTACGATTTTTCTTCAAGTGCTCTGTTAAATGCGCAATGCGGTAAGTAAACAATGCTACCTGACCTTCTGCAGAACCTGTGTTGGTTTCTGTTTCGCCGTGTTTTTTGAAAATTTCGGCTTTTACCTCTTTACTTAAATACATTTCTTGAATGATACTAAAGTGTTTATAAATTAATTAATTGTGGCGCAAAGATAAAGTATTTTTATCGATTCGCAAAGCAAAAACGTTTTGTCAAAATTTAAAATACCGAACTGAATATTAACGAGTTAGAATGGATCAACATCCCCAACGATCAATTGCTACAGCGCACTTAGGATTTCTTGGCTTTTTGTGCCATCATTTTCTTCTTGCCCGCCATAAACAAATCGAAGCATTTTGACTGGTAGTCCTCAAACACCCCCTCGTTAAAGTTGCTCAAATAGGTTTTAGGCAAAACCATTTTACGTTTGATTGTCGGAATTTTATTGAGCATGTTCTCGTGGAGATCAAAATAGTTCCAGTCACCGATGTAATCGTTGGTGAGCAGGTTTACACTCGATTCGCCGCTCCCATCATTGGCTGCATTGCCAAACTCGTAGCGCTTCATGCCGATCAAACGTATTTGTGCTGTTTTGGGTTCATAGCGAAACTGGCAGCTAAAGCCGGCGCGCATCCAGTTGGTTGCAAACTTAAAGCCCGATGAAGTAGCTTCTACACGCGAATTTTCACCCGAAAGCTCGATGGGCTTACTGTTAACCGGCTTGAATTTTTGGAGTGATAACTTACAAACGATAAGCGAACGGCTTACATCAATGTAAACCGTGTCTTTTATGTTGTCGTTATCCAAGTCTTTCACTAATTTCTCCTGTGCCCCAACCAGATGAGTGGCCAATAGCATTAGTAAGATTAAGAAACCAAATTTCATGGTCATACTTTCAAATTTATCAATGCAAAATACGATAAAAATTAAATTAGCAATACGATCCTCCCCCTGCCCCCTCCAAAGGGGGACAAACATGACGATCAAAGAATTAACTAATCTTCATATCCCAAATTGCCGAGCTTTTCTTCGCCCTTGGCGCGTTCTTCGCTAAATGGGCCATCGCTGGGCAAGGATTTAGGTTTGTTGTCTCCTCCCTTAATGGCTTTCTTGTTACTCGTTAAATCGGTTTCTATTTCTTCGTTGCTGGGTCTGGATACCGGATCTGGACTGTTTTTTGGATCTGTAGCTTTCATAAAACAAGAATTGATACTCAACTAACCCTTGGGCAAGCGAAAAGTTTTGTCTAAAAGCGGTCAGTAAAAAAAGATGTTAAAACATATTTACCGCTCTTAAGGTTTATGGTCTCAAAAGCTGAGCTTATGGAAACCATATTCATTTTAGCCCTTCCCATCGCCTGTATTGCCTGGACCTTTACCAAAGAAGAGGTATTTAGAGAAATAAGGGAGTTTTGCGTCAACAAATCAAAGGGATGCAAGCACCTTTACCAACGCAAGTTTTTCTATCTTTTTACCTGCGAGTATTGCTTTAGCCATTATGTAACGGTTTTCATGTTGTTCATTACGCAATACAAGCTGCTTTATCCCGATTGGCGCGGCTATGTGATTTCTGGTTTTGCACTGGTATGGATAGCCAATGTGTACATGAGCATTTACAACCTGATCAGGATAGACCTGAAGAAACAGAAAATCATCGCCCAGAAAGAAGAAAGCGACCTGCCACCAAAAGACGAAACTTAAATTTGATTTTTGTAGCTTTGCCCAATGCCAGAATTTGTTGAACTCGACGACTTTTACAAGAACGCATTGCGCCAAACAAAAGAACCCATCAGAAATGAAGTGGGCCACTTTAATATCTTTAAAGTAGAAGATTTGCGCTTAGCAGCCAATAAGCCCGTGAGCTACAGCCGGCGCGACTTTTTCAAGGTCAGTTTGGTTACAGGACACAGCAAAATCCATTATGCCGACCAGTCTTTCGAAGTAACCGAAAGTGTAATGGTTTTCACCAATCCAATGGTTCCCTACTTCTGGGAAATTATAGACGAAGACCAAAAAGGCTATGTCTGCATTTTTACAGAATCATTTTTCAGCAAGTTTGGCAACATAGTTGATTATCCCGTTTTTCAGCAGGCCAGCACAGCAGTAATACCTTTATCAAAACTTGAAGCAGAAAAATACAAGACCTTATTTGAAAGAATGTTAAGCGAATTGCAGAGCGACTACTTATATAAATACGACTTGTTGCGTAACCTCTTAATGGAAGTGGTGCACGAAGCGCAAAAACTCAGGCCTTTGGCTGGCCATAAACATGCCGAATCGAATGCATCGGAACGCATTGCAGGCCTATTCACCGAATTGCTCGAACGCCAGTTTCCCATAGAATACAGTAACCAAACACTCAAATTGGCTTCACCATCGTCCTTTGCTACGCAGCTCAATGTGCATGTGAACCACCTCAACAAAGCCTTAAAGGAAACCACCGGACAGACTACCTCTCAGCTCATTAATGCAAGAATTGCCCAGGAAGCCAAAATTTTGCTCAGGAGCACCAATTGGACCATCGCCGAAATTGCCTGGACCTTGGGCTTTGAGGAACCCAATCATTTTTCGAGCTTCTTTAAAAAATGGACAAAAGCAACTCCTAAAAAATTCAGGCTAGATAAAATTGATTGATTTTTATACTTTTTGGTTTCAATTCTGTAGCACCTGAACAAGGTTTTCTCCGGAAATTTGTCCTATAAAAATTCAATCGAATATGTGGACAAAAAACAATATCCCAGACTTATCTGGAAAAACAGCCATGGTAACCGGTGCCAATACGGGCCTAGGCTTTGAAACTGCATTGGCATTATACGAAGCCGGTGCACATGTGATTTTGGCTTGCCGCAATCAGGCCAGTGCCGAAGAAGCCATGGACCTCCTTTGGCAAAAAGGTGGCAAAGGCACATTAGAATTAGGCATTTTAAACCTAGCCAGTTTACAGGCAATTGAAGAATTTGCAATCGGCATTAGGCAAAGACACAGAAAATTGCACATCCTCATCAACAATGCAGGTGTAATGATCCCGCCAGCCAGCAAAACCGCCGATGGCTTTGAACTGCAGTTTGGCGTTAATTTTTTAGGTCATTTTGCATTGACAGGCCATTTGTATCCCCTGTTAAAAAGCACTGATGGGGCTAAAGTAGTAACCGTAAGTAGTTTGGCCTATTTAAGGGGCGAAATCAACTTCGACAACCTGAGATCAGAAATAGATTACGATCCGATGCGCGAGTATAGCCAGAGCAAACTTGGCAATATCTTGTTCTCGCTCGAACTGCAACGTAGGATTGAGCAAGCTGGCGACAAAATAATTTCTATTGCTTCGCAGCCGGGTGCCAATAAAACCGACCTGATCAGGCACATGAGCGACGACGAATACCAGGAAGCCTTGAAACGCTTTGGCGTATTGATGGAGGCCTGGCAAGGTGCGTTGCCAGCTTTATACGCGGCCACTGAGCCCAAAGCATTGGCAGGCAGATTGTACGGACCCGACCAAGATGGCGGCGTAAGAGGCTATCCGGCCGAGGCCGAAATCATACCAAAAGCCTTGGACGAAGAACTGGCCAAAAAGCTTTGGAACTGGGCCACTATAGCCAGTGGCATTGATTTTCCGGTTTAAAATACTTGAGAAAACATTTCTAGCCTACAAAAAGGTCCACCGATTGCTATTGGTGGATTTTTTTATTTAGCCGTCTTCACACAAAATATCATCATCAGAAAAGCAAAGACGGTACTATTCCGGTCAATGCAGTCCTGCTATCCGCTTTACTTCGTGTCCGCTCCTATCAGGTTTAGCCAACTTGGGCTGGTAGTGCTATCAAAAACGCCTATCTTAGCTAAAAATCGAAGCAATACATGGCAACTTTAAAAAACGGCGACAACTGCAAAGTAACCGGAGGAACACACAAAGGCAAATCTGGAACGGTAAGTAATATCAATACCAGCAAAACGGGGCACATAACCCTAACAGTTACCCAAGCAAACGGTGTAAGGTTTAAAACGCTAGCAAAGAATGTAGAAGTGCTTGAAAGCCTATAATAGTTACCAACATCAAGAAGCTCAGATGGGCGGTGAGGACACCGCCCATTAGCACCCGATAGAGAAGTGCTTGAAAACCTATAATAGTTGCCAAACACTAAGGAAATTGTCAAGAAGCTCAGATGGGCGGTGGGGACACCGCCCATTAACATCCGCCCGCTAGAGGTGGGTGTCCCCACCCACCTTATAGATAACGGTTTCTAAAGCAGGTTGAATAAACCTCTCTTGCTGAGATATTTAAAACAGAAGCCTCTGTTTTGATGAGGCTCCTTGCCAGGTCCTCACTAGAGAAGTTCTTGAAAACCTATAATAGATGCCCAACCACTAAGAAAATACCAAGTGGGCGGTGGAGACACCGCCCACTAAAACCCGCTAGAGGTGGGTGTCCCCACCCACCTCACAGAATAGTCGCTAAAGCAGGTCGAGCAAGTCTTTCTTGCTGAGGGATTTAAAAACAGATATCTATGTTTAATGAAACCGCTTGCTAACCCTCGCTAGAATGGGCGGTGGAGACACCGCCCACTAACACCCGCTAGAGGTTGGTGTCCTCACCCACCTTATAGATAATGTTCGCTAAAGCAGATCGAGCAAACCTTTCTTGCTGAGGGATAAAAAAACAGAAGCCTCTGTTTTAATGAAACCGCTTGCCAACCCTCGCTAGAGAAGTGCTTGAAAACCTATAATAGATGCCCAACCACTAAGAAACTACCAAGTGGGCGGTGGTGACACCGCCCACTAACATCGCTAAAGGTGGGTGTCCCCACCCACCTTATAGATAATGTTCGCTAAAGCAGATCGAGCAAGTCTTTCTTGCTCAGAGATTTTAAAACAGAGCTGTTTTGATGAGACTGCCTGCCAACCCTCGTTAGAGAAGTGTTTGAAAACCTATAATAGCTACCCAAACACTAAGAAACTGTCAAGTGGGCGGTGTCCCACCGCCCACTAACACCCGCTAGAGGTGGGTGTCCCCACCCACCTCACAGAATAGCCACTAAAGCAGGTCGAGCAAATCTTTCTTGCTGAGGGATTTAAAAACAGAAGTCTCTGTTTTGATGAGGCTGCTTGCCAAGTCTTTTTTATGTGCCTGCATAAGCATGATTTTCTCTTCAATGGTATCTGGACAGATCAGCCGGACTGCCATTACATTCTGGTGCTGCCCAATGCGATACGCCCTGTCTATCGCCTGGTTTTCAACTGCGGGGTTCCACCAAGGATCGATCAGGTAGATATAAGCAGCCTGAGTGAGGTTTAAGCCCACACCACCAGCCTTAAGACTAATCAGAAATACCCTAACCTCCTCATTTTGCTGAAAGGATTCGACAACAGCCTCACGGTTCTTGGTTTGGCCGGTTAAATAGGCGAATGAAATATGACGTGCCTCTAGTTCGGCCTTTACCAGGTCTAGCATGCTCACAAACTGTGAGAACACCAAAATCTTATGGTAGGGCGATTTGCTCTCAATCTGTTCGAGGAGCACATCCATCTTGGCCGAGGCATTGCCATAATATTTTTCCTCGCCCAAAATGCTCGGCGAATTACAGATCTGTCTCAATTTGGTAATGCCCTGTAATACATGCATGCTGCTTTTGGTCAGTTCATCCTCGGCCGTACCCAAAATGTAATCCCTAATTTCGGTTCGGCATCCTTCGTAAATTTCGCGCTGGTGCTTGCCCATTTCGCAGTAAATTACCATCTCCGTTTTATCTGGAAGCTCTTTTGCCACTTGGGCCTTGGTGCGCCGCAACACAAAGGGATTGATACGGGCCTGCAGTTCCATTGCCCGTTTTTTGTCTTTGAACTGGTCAATAGGCACCGAATACAGCCTTTTAAACTGCTCCCTGCTTCCCAGCAATCTCGGACAGGCAAATGAAAGCTGCCCATAAATATCAAAAGTGTTGTTCTCTATCGGCGTTCCCGTCATGATGATCTTATTGCGCGATTTGAGCAGTCGAGCCGCCTTATAGCGCTGTGAATCTGGATTTTTGATGGCCTGCGACTCGTCTAGAACGATATAATTAAAAGAATAATCCTTTAGCCAACGTACATCAGACAAGAGTGTGCCATAAGAAGTAAGGATGATTTCGTATTGATCAAAGTCATCGATCAGTTTGGACCTTTCGGCACCGTAAATGGTCAATACTTTTAGAGAAGGTGCAAACTTTTTGATTTCCTGCAACCAGTTGAATACCAGCGAGGCAGGCACCACCACCAGGTTGGTGTTTTTGACAGCCTTTTCCCGCTGAGAGAGGATAAAAGCCAATACCTGAACCGTTTTGCCCAAGCCCATGTCATCTGCCAAACAGGCTCCAAAATTAAACTCATCCAAAAAATTAAGCCAGTTTAAGCCCTCCTGTTGGTAGCTGCGCAGGGCAACCTTGAGTCCTTTTGGTGGGGAGATGCTTTCGATGGTGTTAAAAGCCTCCAGTTTTGAACGGTACAATACCAGTCGTTCTATGGCCTCCCGATCTAATTGCGTAGCCTCATACAGGGCTTCAACTGTAGCAAAATTGATGTGTGGCGTACGGAGCACGTCTCCCAACACTTCGCCTGCACTAAAATACCCCTCTAGTTTCTGTAACCATTCGTCGGGAATGATGCCCATGGTTCCATCGTCTAACAAAACAAACCTATTCTTGTTCCTGATTGATTTATGCAGGTGTTTAAGCGAAAGCAGCTGTTTGTTGAACTGTACTTTGACTGCGGTTTCAAACCAATCGATACCGCTGATGACGTGAATGGCTACCTCTGCTTTATAAGGGCTCAATTGATTGTCGCGAAGCGCGTTAAAGCCCAAAATGGCAATCCCATTGCTTCGCCAAGCGTCAAACGCGTCGAGAAACCAAGAAGGTTCCATAAAGTGCTTGCGGTGGATATAAAAGCAGTCGGCATGGCGCTGTTCCGCAAATTCAGCCACTTGTTCCATCAAATAGGGATGCGATTTGGCAATGACCGTGATCAGTTGCAATTCTTTCTCTGCATCTCTCTCAATGGTAAACAACTTGCCTCTTTTGTCTTTGGCCTGGATCTGCTTCTGGGAGATCACCGGAATTTCCAAATTGCCATATTTCATTACTGGCGTGATCAGCACAAAATCCTCTGAATCGGATAAATAGACCAGCTGTTCGTTATCCAGGTCAAAGCCCTGTTCTATACGCTGCTTTTCGGTGGCCGGTTTGAGGTAGGCATAATTGATTTTAATCTTTTCTTCCAGCTTGGAAAGGATTTTTTCGCGAAACTCCTCATAGGCTTCCCTTTCTATTACCAAATTATTTTGATGTTGCTTAAAAAAATCGATGAGGCTTAAAAAATAAGAATCGCCAATCAGGTAAAATTGCTTGTCTAGTTGAACAAAATAGCGGTAATGAAGCGTAATGTTTGCTAAGGCATAGCTTTTCCCATCTAAATGGAGCAGACCCGAAATGGCAAAGGTATCCCCTCTTTCATCTACATCAAGCGTTAGACTGGGTTTTAATAGGGAAAATTTTGCGGGAATCAACGTACCGGCATTGACTGTTGCCGATTTTTTTTCGTCGAGTATATAAAAATCCAGCTTTAGCGGATTGGCGATGACGGCCTTCAATGCTTCAAAATCGGCTGCTGTTCTGCCATCGTCATAATTATTCCTGAAACGCGAAAGACCAGCCAAAAACTTGATTTCTTCTTGCTGTTCGGCCTTCCATATCCTGTCCATAGGGTCAAGAAACTGGAAAGGGTTTTTGAGTTTGCCATTCTTCCCCTTTTCCGCAGTGATCAGATCGATAACCAAATGCCTATAAAAACGATGCCTGCTAAACACCAATGCCATTTCATGATGATCAGACAAAGGCAAGCGGCTGTTATCCGTTTTAAGGATCGGCACAAATTTCTCGTAATCTATTTTATGGCTAGAGTCCTGTTCTTCCTTCATTATTGCTCAACCTGAACTGTTTAAACAGCTACACAAATAACGGTTAAAAAATCCGGACATCAGCAAAAACCTACTAAATAAATTAGCAAAAATTTAGCCTGTTTATTTCTCCTGCCTATTTCCCCCTCTTCCCTTTTCCATCTCCCCTCTTCCATCTCCCATTTTCCCTCTTCCTACCGTCTCTCTCCCACCTGTTGCCTCCACATTGAATAGTACAAGCCTTTTTGCACCAGCAGCTCGTTATGCGTACCTACTTCCGAGATCTTGCCTTTTTCCAGCACAAAAATGCGGTCGGCATGCATAATGGTCGATAAGCGGTGTGCGATGAGAATGGTCATGCGTTTTCTACTGGCCGAAATATCCCGAATGGTGGCATTGATGTCTTCTTCGGTCAGCGAATCGAGTGCAGATGTAGCTTCGTCAAAAATAAGCAGGTTTGGTTGCCTCAACAATGCCCTGGCAATGGAGATCCGCTGCTTTTCGCCACCCGAAAGTTTCATTCCATTTTCGCCCAATATCGTATCCAAGCCACCAGAGGCCTTTGCAATCAGGCTTTCGGCCGAGGCCTGCCTAATGGCGTCATTGATCTCCAAATCTGTAACTCCTGGCCTTACAAACAACAGGTTATCTCTAATGGAACCCGCATACAGCTGTGTTTCTTGCGTTACAAAACCAATTTGCCGACGCAAAGGATTGTACCTCACCGTAGCAGAATCGATATCGTTGAAATAGATATGTCCTTCTAAAGGCAGGTAAAGGCCAACCAGCAATTTAACCAAGGTCGATTTTCCAGAGCCTGAAGGCCCCACAAAGGCAATGGTTTCGCCAACATCAACTGCAAACGAAAGGTGATCGATGGCATTATAGGAAGCCGTTCGATGCCTAAACACCACATCCTCAAACCGCAGCCTTTCCAATGGTCCCACTTCAACAGAATCTACCGGTCTTTCTTCTATCGGTTTCTTCATCATGGCATCAAAAGTATGCATGGATGCATCGGCTTCCCTGTACAGGATGATCATGTTTCCCAGGTCTTGCAACGGCGTAAAAATGGCTACCGAAATAAACTGCATGGCGATCAGTTCGCCGGTACTGAGCACATTCCTAAAAATAAGCCAGAGCAGGATAAAAAGGATCGACTGTTTCAAAAGCGCCAGCATATTTCCCTGCAAAAAAGAAAGGAAGCTGACTTTGCGCGCCTTCACCATTTCTAGTTTATAGATATTCAAGGTCAGCTCGTTGAGCCTTCTGATTTCGGCAAAGGTGAGGCCCAGGCTTTTCACCAGTTCAATGTTCCGAAGGCTTTCGGTAATTACGCCCGCTTGTTTGTCTGATTGCCTGTTGATGGAACGTTGGATAAATTTAATCTTTTTCGAGACCAGTCCGGTTAGTGAACCCAAAAGTAGCACGCCTACAAAAAATACGGGCACCAATAACCAGTTTCTGCTGATGCTGTACCAAATCAGGAAGGCAACACCCACCAGCGAGGAAAACAATACATTGATAAAGGCATTGATAAAGCGCTCTGAATCTGTTTTCACTTTCTGCAGTACCGATAAGGTGGTACCGCTTCTGCCCTCTTCAAATTCATGATAGGAAAGCCGGAGCGTTTGCTTCAATCCATCGTTAAAAATGTTCATTCCAAATCCGGCTACGGCTTTACGCATAAAATAATCCTGCAGGGCCTTAAACAGTTTGGATAATATGGCGATACCCAGCGCCAGTGCCAGCCAACCCGTTATTTCGCCTACCAAACGACGCTCGGTATAGCCGCCCATGTTGCCGGTAAAGCGATCGATGATCTCTCCAAAAATAATGGGATCTACCAAGCTGAGCGCCTGGGCAGCGCCAGCCAGCAAAAGCGAAAATAAAACCAGTGGCCGATGTTGCCTCAGGTATTTCCAAAGTAATTTCATAAATTTTCTGGCAACAATTAACCGGCCAAATCAAGAACCAAAAAAGGATAGGCTTTGTTTGAAATCAGTTCAACACAATGCAAACATATTTGGGAGGGAAATTGTTGTAGTTCAATAACCTGCAAAAACCAAAATCATGCAAAAGATAAGACCTTGCTTATGGCTTAACCACAATGTAGAGGAAGTCATTGAATTTTACAGTTCAGTATTCAAAAATGCTAAAGTGCTCCACAAAAGCTATTATCCCGACGATGCTCCGCATTTTGCAGGAGAGCTTTTGGTAGCCGACCTTGAAATAGAAAACCAACAATTTATGTTGCTCAATGGTGGTCCGAACTTTACATTTAACGAATCTGTATCTTTCTCCATTGAAGCCAATACCCAAGAAGAAATAGATTATTACTGGACCAACCTGGTTGCCGGAGGCGGCGAAACTTCGCAATGCGGCTGGCTAAAAGACAAATTCGGCCTGTCTTGGCAGGTTTCTCCAGCCATGTTGCCCGAGTTGCTAAACGACAAAGATGCAGCCAAAGCCAAACGCGTAATGGAAGCCATGATGAAAATGCAAAAAATCATCATCAAAGACATTGAAGAAGCGGCTAAGGGGTAGGTTGGTTGTTCGTTGCTCGTTGCTCGTTGTTCGTTGTTCGTTGATAGTTGTTAGTTGCTCGTTGTTAGTTGTTGGTTTTTTCGAACCTTATTAGGCGTATTACGGTATAGCGGTATTATCTAATATCTATTTACTATTACCTAACTCCTATTTCCCCCTAGCAATACTTCATTTTGGCTACTCTAAACTTCAAAATGGATACTTGTACCAGCTAGCTATTGCTGATTTTTGTGGAACAACATGCAAACCAACAAAGCAACAATGGATATCAAATCATTTATAGCCTCATGGATCGAGCTGGGCAATACCTTTAATGTCGATGCCTATTTGGAAAAATTTACAACAGATGCCATCCTCGACGATCCTTCTGTTGGACGAAAATTCATCGGCCACGAAGGCATTCGGTCTTATTTTATCAGTTATTTTATCGGGTATCAAACCCAGACCCGGCTTCTACAGTTAGAGATTAAAAGCGAAAGCCAGGCCTATTTGGAAGTAGAATTTACAGGAACCTTCCCTGAAGGAAAAATCAACGGCAGTTTTGAGCTTGATTTTAAAAACGGAAAGATCGCCGCAGCAATAGCAAATTTAATTTAAGCAAGCAACAATGGAAAACAACAATTTTGACGAAATTATAGCCCGCTCTTTGGCGCTAAGAGCACAATACCATGAACTTGAGCTTGTACACCATGGCAGCAAATGGTCGGTTGAAGAAGATGCTTTGGCCTTTTTAACGGATGCAGGCCTAGTGGGTCGCCATACCATGTCGCAACAGCAACGTTGGCCAAAAGCCGATACCGCTACCGAACTGGAGCATAAACTGGGCGAAAGCATTTGGTGGCTGATTGTGTTGGCTGACCGAATGGATATCGATATTAAACAAGCTGTTGGAAATTTCCTAAAAAACACCGAACAGCTCTTCAAATAATAGACGATAAAAATCCATCCAACAGGAACCTTAATCAGGAAATCAATATACCGGCAGGGTAAAATAAAAGGTACTGCCCGTTCCGAGCTGGCTCTCTGCCCAGATTGAACCTCCGTGCCTTTTCACAATTTCTGCACAAAGGTAGAGCCCAATGCCAAAACCGGCAATCCTCCTGATTTCTATGTCTTTTACCCGGTAAAAGCGCTCAAAAAGTCGAGAAAGGTCTTCTTCGCCAATGCCGATCCCTGCATCTCTTACGCTCAATTGTATATTTCCCTCCACTCTTTTGCAGTCCACATGGATTGCAGAACTGTCTGGCGAATATTTAACTGCATTGCTGATGAAATTCTGGATCACCTGTCCAATCTTATCGTAATCTGCAAACACCCAGGTTTCTTCAATCGGTGCAAAAACCACATGATGGCTGGATACCGTGGCCAAGGTTTCTTCTTCAATCTCCCGCATCAATGCCTTCATGTCAAATCTTTGCAGGTCGATATCTATCTTGCCAGATTCAAGGCGCGACACGTTTAAAAAGCCATTGATCATGGTAGTCATCTTACCAATCTGCTTTTCCATACGTTCCAACATGCCTTTGGCAAACTGGTCTTGGTGTTCCGTTGCTTTTTTCTTGAGGATCTGGATATATCCCTGGGCCGAGGTAAGTGGCGTTTTGAGTTCGTGGCTCACCATGCTGATGAAATCATTTTTGCGCAATTCGTCTTCTTTCATCTCTGTAATGTCAACCGCAGCGGCCACATGCCCGGCAAAAGAGCCATCGCTGTAGCGCCTTACCGAACCATCAACCAGCATCCACCTGTAGTTGCCGTCTTTATTCAGGAGCCGAAAACTATCGTGAACAGGTGCCTGCATCTCCATTGCTTCCTGGTAAACGGCAAGGTGCCTTTCCCTATCGTCGGGATGAAGCAGTTCTGCCCAGCCAAAGTTGATCAGCGCTTCCATGCTTTTGCCCGTCAGCTTGCTCCACGATTGGTTAAAGTAAATCGCTCCTCCTGTTTCATTTGACATGGCGATAAAAATATTGGTTCCTTCGGCCATATTCCTAAAACGGGCCTCGCTTTCGGCCAGGCTGATCTCAGACATCCTGATTTCGGTAATGTCTCTTGTTGTTCCGGCCACGGCTTCTACTTCGCCTCTATCGTTAATAACCGGTGTAAAAATATAATCGTAAATGCGGCTGCCCAAAATCGAGTGCGGAAAGGATACTTCGCCACGTATCGATTTCCTGGTAGCCACAACCTCGTCTATTTCGCGTTCGTGCATTTCGGCATGCCAAGGTTCATAGCCATTATCCAACAAGCGCTTACCGATGGCATCCTCCCATTTCTTGCCCCACATCTTGAGCAGGGCTTCGTTTGCATAGGTAAAGCGATAATCCAGGCTAAATACATAAATCAGGTCTGGCGTGCCTGAGGTAATGGCCTCATACAGCCTTTTTTGCTGTTCAGCTTCGTCTTTGGCTTCACTTAATGCCTGTTCGGTCTGTTTTCTTGGGGTAACATCATTGGCAGCTCCAAACCATTCGCTAATGTTTCCTTCCTCATCAAAAATAGGTACGGCCCTTGATAGTGTCCAACCCGTGGTACCGTCTGCCCTTTGCACTTTGTGTTCCAGCTGGAACATGGTTTTGGTGTCGATCGCATGGGCAATGGCCTCTTCTACCATTTTCAGGTCTTCGGCATAAATGTACTTTTGTTTCCAATCGCTGATGGGTTCGCCGGTATCCAACAAAAATCCACTGCTATTTAATTGTCTCATCACACTCCAGTCTGGACTCATGCGATAGATAACATCTGAAGTGGCCGTTACCAATGAACGGAAACGTTCTTCGCTCTCGGTAAGCCGAGGATCATGATGAGCTGCTTTTGATGTGGTGTCCATATTTAGGAATTGGAATACAAATTAACAAAATAGCATGAAAACATAAAAAAGTGCAGCGATGATTTGTACCTTTGGCGCTTAAATAACTACAAAATGACCGAATATCCTCCATGCCCACAATGTAAATCAAGCTATACTTACGAATTGGGAGACCTGCTCGCCTGCCCAGAATGCGGAAACGAGTGGAGCCTGGCAGCTAGTGAGACAGCAGAAGATTCATTAATCGTGAAAGACAGCAATGGAAACATCCTTCAGAATGGCGATTCGGTGGTTACCATCAAAAATCTTCCCGTAAAGGGCACTTCACAGAGCATTAAGGCCGGAACCAAAGTAAGGAATATCCGTTTGACGGATGGCGACCATAACATCGACTGCAAAATAGATGGATTTGGAGCCATGGCGTTAAAGTCCGAATTCGTAAAAAAGGCCTAGTCCTTCAGCCTTGCTTTTAGCTAAGGGCTGACAAAATCCTTCCACTTATCCGCTGTAAATAGGCATAAGCTTCCTTATGCCGTTGCCTTTGTTGGAGCTGACCAAGGCCTGACCCCAATTAGTCCCAATTTTATACAGGCCTACTTCGGAGTTTATTCGGATAAACCTGTACTTATTCCGACCAATGTCCGAACAAGCTCCGAACAAACCCCGAAGAAAGAGTGTTAACCAATAAAAGAATTGATGAGCTTTTATGCTTTGCTGCAACTAGCTTTGTCCATCAAATAAATAGCCACTATAGGCCAAGCCCTTGGCAACGCTTTTAAAGTTGTCGCCTGAGTTCATGGCAATATGCGGGAACCTGTTTTTAAACAATTTTTGAATGCTGCCCACCATTGAAGTACCGCCAGTTAGAAAAAGACTATCGATGTTTTTGGCTTCAATTTGATGTTGTAGCATAAACTCATCCAGGTAAGCCGAGATCCGGTCTACATCCTTTTTGATGATTTGCTCGTAATCTGAAAGCGGAATCTCCTCTTCAATCTCAATACCCCTATTGTGATAGCTAAATTTTGAACTGAGGTTATCGGAAAGCGTAATTTTGGTCTTTTCAATGGCCTGAAACACCGAATAGCCCAGGTTATTGTCGACAAGCGTAATCAGATTTTTAAATTTCCGGTCGTTACGCGAAAAATAATAATAGTCTTCGATTTCTTTTTTGATGCGCTGGCCATTAAAAAAGTTCATCTTTTCCCAAGAGCAAATATTTACAAAAAGCGATTTGGGAACGGTAAGCACCTTGCCTGGCGTGGCTTCGTATTGGGTATGCTTGCCAAAATAAGGCGTGCCTTTTTCCCACATAAACGACGAATCGAAGCTATCGCCACCTATATAGATCCCGCCTGTAGCCATCATGTCGTTTTTTCTGTCTTTGCTGCCTACCTTTTCCGGATCGAGTACCAAATAGGTAAAATCTGTTGTTCCCCCACCAAGATCGGCCACCAATACATTTTCTCTTTTGGCCAGTGTTTTTTCGTAGGCAAAGGCGGCGCCAATGGGTTCGAACTGGAAACGAACTTCCGTAAAGCCAGCAATTTCGGCAGCTTTGCTCAACCTGCTTTGCGCCAAGGTATCCTTTTGTACATTATCGTCGTCAAAAAATACCGGCCGGCCAATCACCGCTTTTTTGCAATCCTGTCCTATCAGTTCATCGGCACGCTCTTTTAGCTCCTTTAAAATAATAGCGACCAAATCTGAAGCATTGTACCTTTTATTGTGGATGCGGGTTTCTGTAAAACTGCTTCTGGAAAGGATTTGCTTGATCGATTTGATGAAACGGCCCCGCATGCCGTCGTTGAGATAGGCCGCAATAGCCTCTTCACCAACCACATAATTTTTGGCATTTCCGGCACTCAGCTGATGATAAAAGTAGATGAGCGAAGGAATAATAATGGTACTGTGGATTTCCTTTGAATCTTCGTCATAAATAGCCAATGCCGAATTGGTTGTTCCAAAGTCAATTCCGTATAAAAAATTCTTCATAAGGTGTGGGCTGAAAACAATAAAAATTACTGCGGGCCGCGAAATTATCAAAAAATAGCTTAGAAAAAAAATTGAACGGCAACGCATTTTTAAAGCCTCCTTTATTCCATTTTATTCACTTTGGTTGTAAAAAAACAAACTAAATTGGCTGCCTTTTGTTATTTGATTGAAAAAAATTGAATAGCTTGTTCATTCTTTCAATAAGTTGAAAATTCAATTGAATTTGCGAACCTGATAGAGGTAAGCAGACTTGACGCTAACTTGATTAAAAATTTATGCCAAAAAATAAGGCCTCAGCAAAAAAAGAAGATAACTTAACGTTTCAAAAAACGCCAACCGGAATAAATGGCCTAGATGAAATTACATTGGGCGGTTTCCCCAAAGGAAGGCCTACCCTTATTTGTGGCGGAGCCGGCTGTGGAAAAACGCTTTTTTCGATAGAATTTCTCGTAAGGGGAATTCAGGAATACGACGAGCCTGGCGTATTTATCGCTTTTGAAGAAAAAGCAGATGAACTGGCCACCAACGTAGCTTCTTTAGGTTTTGACCTTAAAAAACTTCAAAAGGACAAAAAACTACGCATCGATTATATCCATGTTGACAAAAGCGAAATTGAGGAAACAGGCGAATACGACCTTGAAGGACTATTCATCCGTCTTAATTATGCCATTGATAGCATTGGTGCGAAAAGAGTGGTGCTCGATACCATGGAAAATCTTTTCTCCGGCCTTTCTAATGAAGGCATCTTGAGGGCAGAACTGAGAAGGTTGTTCCAGTTTTTAAAAGACAAGGGCGTTACCGCCATCATCACGGGAGAAAGAGGAGAAAAAACATTGACCAGACAGGGATTGGAAGAATATGTTTCAGACTGTGTCATTCTGCTCGACCATCGGGTAGTGAACCAAATCTCTACGCGCAGGCTGCGCATTGTAAAATACAGGGGTTCTATCCATGGTACAAACGAGTATCCTTTTTTGATTGACGACGAGGGCATTTCAGTGCTTCCCGTAACGTCCATGAAACTTAACAAAAAAGTGTCGAATGAAATTGTGGGCACGGGGATCGAATCACTCAACAATATGCTTGGCTTCGGCGGCTTTTATAGAGGCAACAGCATTCTCACATCGGGAACTGCCGGCACAGGAAAAACCAGCATAGCGGCCACCTTTGCAAATGCGACCTGTGAAAAAGGCGAAAGGTGTCTTTATTTTGCATTTGAAGAATCGCCCGCACAGATCATCCGAAACATGAAATCTATCGGGCTCGACCTGCAGCAATATGTAGACAAAAAACTGTTGCAGTTTTATGCTTCGAGGCCAACCATGTATGGTTTGGAAATGCATTTGGTGGCCATCCATAAAGCGATCCAAAAATTCAAGCCCAATGTGGTCGTTCTAGACCCGATTACCAACCTGATTACGGTTGGAAGCTTCAGCGATGTAAAATCGATGCTGGTAAGGCTCATCGATTTTCTGCAGGAAAACCAAATCACGGTGATGTTTACTGCCCTTACCTTAAATACGGTGATCAATGAGCAAACAGATGATGGGGTTTCTTCACTGGTAGATGCCTGGCTCTGTATCAAAGACATTGAAAACAATGGCGAACGAAACAGGGGGCTATATGTAATGAAGGCACGCGGGATGCAACATTCCAACCAGGTAAGAGAATTCATCATCACTGATCATGGACTCGACCTTGTTGATGTGTATATCGGTCCTGAAGGCGTATTAACCGGCTCGGCACGACAGACCCAGATGCTGATGGAACAAACCGGCCAAATGCTTCACAACAATGCCATTAGCAGAAAAGACCGTGAGTTGCTGCGCAAGCGCAAGCTATTGGAAGCGAAGATCGAAAGTTTAAAAACCGAATTCGAATCTGCCGAAGAGGAACTGAACAAAATTTACATCGAAGAAGACATCAAACGCGATGTGATGGACAAAACGCGTCAAGAGATGACGTCGATGCGCTTGGGCCAAAGAGACAAAAAATAACGAAAACGATAACGAAAAATAGATAGACAGTTGAGCAAGAAATATGAACTCAGGTTATATGTTGCGGGAAAAACCCTTAAATCCGTTACTGCATTAAATAACCTCAAGCAATATTGCGAAGAACATTTAAAGGGAGAATATGTTATAGAGGTGATCGACCTCTTGGAACAACCTCAGTTGGCTGAGGGTGACCAGATATTGGCCATTCCTACGCTTGTTAAAAAAGTGCCTGAACCGGTAAGAAAAATTATTGGAGACCTTTCCAACCAGGAAAAAGTATTGGTTGGCTTAGATATTAAACCTAAATTATAAAAGAGAAATCATGAATATAGAAGGCACTTCACTGCAAGATTGGAGCTTCCTGGCAAGTGAAAAATTAAGCCTTCGTTTATTCGTAGCAGGAGCTTCGGCCATATCTGTCCGAGCAATCGAAAACTTGAAGGATGTTTTAGAAAAGTACTCTAAAAACAAATTTGAACTGGAAATCATCGATATTCATCAGCAACCCTTGTTAGTGAAACAAGAGAATATTTTTGCTGTGCCTTTATTGATTAAATTACAGCCTGCCCCCATAAAGCGATTAGTTGGCGATATGTCGGATACCGAAAAGGTATTGAAAGGACTTGGCTTGAAATAGAAATGACATGACAGCAAATCAGAGATCATATCCGGACCTATTGGCTGAACTTGAAAAATTCAAGTCCATGGAGCAAGCGCACAACGAACAGTTCTTGGCCTTGCAAAACCAGCTCGAAGAGGCAAACGATACGTTGGAAGCCATTCGTAATGGAGAGATTGATGCCCTGGTGATCAATAGTGAGGAAGGAAGTCAGGTATATACCTTAAAAAGTGCCGATTTTACTTATAGGATCTTTATTGAACAGATGATCCAAGGCGCAGTCACCATCAACAAATCGGGCATTATTCTTTATAGCAATTCACAATTTGCGTCGCTTTTGGGCCAAAATCTTGAAAAAGTAATTGGCCAATCCTTTTTAAGCTATATCGCTCCCCAAAATGTTGAAATGTATCGCCAGATGTTAGTCGATGCCTGGGGAGACCTAGATACCAAAGGCGAATTGATGCTGCAGGGCAAAAAAGCGGAGATCCCGGTTTTACTTTCCTTAAAAACCTTGAGATTGGAAGGCGAAATATCGCTGAGCATCATCGTTACAGACCTTACCGATCAAAAAAACAGCGAAGCCCTCTTGCTGAAAACGAACGAAGAACTGCGAGTGGCAGAACAGCATGCATCAGAGCTTAATGCCAACCTTGAAATTGCGGTTAAGATCCGTACCGAAGAGCTGTTTAAGAGCGAACAGCAAATGAGCAGGATTTTAGAGACGATGGCTGAGGGCGTTATTATCTTCGACATTAACCATAAGGTAACCTATGCGAATAAAATGGCACAGGAATTCCTTTCTATCCAGGCACAGGAATACAGCGAAGGAGAAATCTACAATTTAAAATGGCCAATCTTCAAACTAGATGGACAGCCGCTTACGGATGCAGAAAATCCCATCCATCTGGCCATGCAAACCCGTAAAGCCATTTATGATTTTGAAATTGCGATACAGGTTCCCGAAAAGGAATTGTTATACCTTTCGGTTAACGCAGTTCCTATTTTCGACGAAGCCGACCACATTTACGGCGGGATTGCTACTTTCTTTGATGTAACGCACCGCCGAAAAGTAATCCAGCAAAAGGATGATTTTATCAGTGTGGCCAGCCATGAGCTAAAGACACCGGTTACGAGTTTAAAGGGTTCGCTGCAATTGCTGATGAGAATTAAAGACAATCCTGGAAATAGTTTACCAAAACTGATAGAACAAGCCCATAAAAGCATGGGCAAGATCAACAACCTGATCGAAGAACTGTTGAACGCCAGTCACCTTACCTCGGGCCAGATGCACCTGCACCCACAAGAGTTTGGCATGAGGACACTGATTAGCGAGAGCATCTCCAACCTTTCGGAAGCACAGCAGGCAAAAATCAACATTATTGGAGAAAACCTAAGCGTGGTGGCCGACCTCAATAGGATTGAACAGGTACTGGTTAATTTCATCAACAATGCACTTAAATATGCCCCCAAATCCGAAAAAATAACCATCGTTATTTCGAAGACCAAAGATGCGGTAAAGGTGAGCGTAAATGATACGGGCCCAGGAATCCGATCAGACAAGCTCCCCTACCTTTTCGAACGCTATTACCGCGTAGATGAAGGAGGTTTGCAATATTCAGGTCTCGGCTTAGGCTTGTATATCTCGTCTGAAATCATCAAGAAACACAATGGAGAAATTGGTGTAGAAAGCACGCCAGGCACTGGAAGTACCTTTTGGTTTACCCTACCAGTTTGATCAATGGCTTGGCAATTGCCAGCACTAACGGCTCGTTAAAAGGGTACCTTACATTAAATAAAGACAATTACAATGGAAAATCTTACGGCACAATTGATCAATGCGGCCCGCTTAGGCGATATAGCAACATTAAAGGCACTGCTTGCGGTAGATGCCGACATCAATGGCCAGGACGAAAAAGGATATACCCCGTTGATCATCGCCTGCTATAACAATAGACCTGAAGCAGCTCAATTGCTCATCGAGCTCGGCGCCAACTTGGACCTCCCCGATTTCGGTGGCAATACCGCCTTGATGGGTGCCAGTTTCAAGGGACATCTGGAGATGGTGAGGTTATTAGCTGAAAGTGGTGCCAATCTCGACCTCCAGCATGGCAATGGTGGCACCGCACTGATGTTTGCCGCCATGTTTGGACGCAACGAAGTACTGAAGCTTTTGCTCCATTATGGCGCAAGCAAAGACATTTTGGATGTTAGGGGTTTGTCTGTATATGACTTAGCAGCCCAACAGGGCAATGAAGAAGCCCTTTCTCTTTTATAAAACAGCTATTTACAACCCATTAAAAAAGGTCCATTTTTTCAATGGACCTTTATCATTTATTTTGCTAGCTTAAGCAGGTATTTTCCTTGGTTTTTCTCTTTCCCAAAAACGATGCTGTGCAATGGCCTTGATAAACTTTTTAGCCAAACCAGCGGGATCCCCTCCTATTACGATTCCTTCCCTCAAAACAGTTTCTTCCTTATCGTCGGCAGGAAGTTTTTTGCTGAAATACGTTGCCCCAAGTACCTGAAGGGCCGCCTCATCGGCTGCAATGGCCTTGCAGTGTTTAAAGGCCTCGTTGAGGAAATGTACCGCATCGGGATCTGCTTCCAACGTAGCCACACTATTGGTGCCACCAGGAACATATACGGCATCAAAAAGCACAGAAGCCGCTCCCAGCAAACTCTGGTCGACCGGAATTTTCTCGTCGCTCTCTGCGATGATATAGTTTAGGCGTGGCGCAATGATTTCGACTACAGCCCCCTCTTTTTCCAATGCCTTCTTCACTAAATTCAACGATTGGGCATCAACGCCATCGGCTGCCAAAATAGCTACCTTGCGACTCTTGACGGTATCTTTTACCGTGCCGGCCATGCTCAATGCCTCTGATTTGGCTAATGTAGCTTCAACCTGTATCGATTGGTAAGCCTTTGGATCTCCGTCGGAAGGGATACTCTGATTGGTGGGAATAGCTGTTCCCTTTGGCAGGTGCAAACCCAGTCCAAACGCAACTTCAGAAGCCATGCCTTTATCAATCTGTGCCAATACGCCTAACATCCGTTCGCGGATGGCAACGGTCTTCACCTTGCCCAGCTCAAAGGTCAATGCATCAACCAGGTGGTTCCTTTCGGGATCCGATTGGCTATTCAAAAACAGCCTCGCCTGACTGAAATGGTCGAAAAAGCTCTTGCTCCTCGCCCTTATCTTTTTGGCTTCTATTCTTTCGCCATAGCTGACAAAACCACCATCGGCCTCTTTTACTTGAGCCGGGTCGTTGTTGCCGAGCGAATTTGGGCTGTAGCTGGTTTTGCCCCTGTTGATGGTTTGGCGCATCAGCCCGTCGCGCTGGTTGTTGTGTACAGGTACTACTGGTCTGTTGATCGGAATTTCGTGAAAATTGGGACCACCAAGCCTTAACAGCTGCGTATCCGTATAAGAAAAAAGTCGTCCCTGCATCAAGGGATCGTTGCTAAAATCTATTCCAGGAACGATGTTTCCAACGTGGAAGGCCACTTGTTCTGTTTCCGCAAAGAAATTATCAGGATTTCGGTTCAGGGTCATTTTACCAATCCGCTGCACCGGTACCAGTTCTTCTGGAATGAGCTTGGTTGGATCGAGCAGGTCAAAATCGAATTTGAACTCGTCTTCTTCCGCCACTACCTGTATGCCCAGCTCCCATTCTGGAAAAGCCCCACTTTCAATGGCATCCCAGAGGTCTCTGCGGTGAAAATCGGGATCTTTGCCTGAAATGTTCTGCGCTTCGTCCCAAGCTACCGCGTGCACGCCCAGTAAAGGTTTCCAGTGGAATTTCACAAAGCTCGACTTGCCTTGGGCATCTATGAGCCTGAAGGTATGGACCCCAAAACCTTCCATCATCCGGTAGCTTCTCGGCAGGGCCCTGTCGCTCATTGCCCACATGATCATGTGTGCTGATTCTGGCACTAGGGATATAAAGTCCCAAAAGGTATCGTGAGCCGAAGCTGCCTGTGGAATTTCGTTGTCTGGTTCAGGTTTTACCGCATGGATGAGATCGGGAAACTTCATGGCATCCTGGATAAAGAATACCGGCATGTTGTTACCTACAAGATCGAAATTTCCCTCTTGTGTATAAAATCTTACGGCAAATCCCCTCACATCCCTGGCCAAGTCGGTCGAGCCTTTGGAACCTGCTACGGTTGAAAAACGCACAAAAACCGGAGTTTCAACAGCTGGATCTAAAAGAAATTTGGCCTTGGTAAGCGAATCGAGCGATTCGTAGACCTTGAACACCCCATGTGCCCCAGAGCCTCTCGCATGAACCACGCGTTCGGGGATACGCTCATGATCGAAGTGCGTAATTTTTTCACGGAGTATAAAATCCTCCAGCAACGTGGCGCCTCGGTCGCCGGCCTTTAGCGAATTTTGGTCATCGTTGATCTTTAGACCCGTATTGCTAGTCATTGCCTCTTCTGAGGCATCCGCAGTATGTTCGGCAAGCTTGGCCGTCTTTTCATTTTCTGGCTGCTTGGCCAAACGTTTATCTATCGCGGCCTCGGTGCCTTTTTTGGGTGCTGTACTTTTTTTGTTCATTGCATCACCGTTTTCTTTCTTGTTAGTCATCTTAGGTAAATTAAGTTATATCAAACCAGTAAACCACTACTTGCCTATTGCGATTGCTTGGCCATTCGGAGCTGCCTCTTCAATGAGCCTTTACAAGCGTTATAAGAATCTGGCGATTAGCCTGATTAGCTCCTTTAAGGAACATGGATAACAAAGCGTTTTGTCAAATGTTCGTTGGCCAGCCGCTTATTCGCACAACCTGTGGGGTTGCCCAGATTCGGCTGGATTATAAAGGGCTTAAAAAAGATTTAAATCTGGGGGGGGTAACATTTTTCAAGACCGGTTGATCTCCTAGTGAAAACAATCATTATTAACCTTAAAAAAAACAGTTATGAAAAAGTTTATTCAAATCGCCAGTATTTTAACCCTTGCAGTGGTTACCCTTTTTGCCTGCAAAAAAGAAAAGGTAGCACAAAAAGAAGAAGGCCAGTTTTCGGTAGCGCTGAAAGTTGCTACTGAAAAATCTACCGAAAATGCCATCATCATTGGCAATAAAGACGAGCTGAAGGCCGCACTCACCGGAAAAGAAGGTCCTGTATACCTCAAAAAAGTGGCAAAGGCCAATAACGTATTCATTCCCATCGTTGGCGAAGGTACTGGTCCTGTAGGCCCTTTAAATCCAATGCAACCATGCTGGGATGAAATAGATGCTTATGTGAGCGCACATATCGCCCAATGGCAGCAACAAGCAAACCAAACCTGCAGCAATGTAATGGTGTGTGTAACCTGTCCGAATGCGGGTGGCGGCTTGTATGTAATGTACATCATTAAACCAACCTCGCCAAGATGTGCCATTGCCTTGCCTTTTGAGGAGCAGTTTAAATTGGCTGCCTTTGACTTTGGCAACAATGAATGGGAAAGTGAGGCGGTAGCTTCTTATATCAAAAATAAATAAGATCGATTTTAAGCGTAACACAAAGGCACGGGCAAAGCTTGTGCCTTTGGCTTGATGTAAGTTTCTTTATGAATAAGAAGTCCAAGGACTTCAAAGCAGCTCCAGCTACTTGTTTTTGGCTACGATTTTCATATTCAATTCAATGAAATCAGAGATGGTTTTATCCGCTAAAAGATCATAGAACTTTCCTGATTGGTAACGGATGCCCCATTTTGTTCGATCAATGACCAGCTTGCCACTCGCGTTGACAATTCCATCCTTAACTTCTATTTTGGCAGGGAAAGTAACTGGGTTCGTCATGCCTTTAATGGTCAGGTTGCCTGTTATTTGCATGTCCTCGGCATTTATTGGGACAACCTTGGTAAGGGCAATTGTAGCAAAGGGGAAAGTTTTAACCTCAAAAAAATCAGGGTTTTTCAAGTGATTAATCAGTCCGTTGGCTTTGCCATGGTTTTCGTCTTCAATGGTATTCATGTCTACTTCAACTGTGCCCCCCTTCAATTGACCGGTTTCCATCATCAATTCTCCCTTTGATAGATAGACGTAGCCGGTATGCGCACCAAAGGAGTTGGCCCCTTTCCATGTGACCACACTTTGCTTAGTATCTATGACAAGGTATTTTTCATCCCCCTCATGTAAGGCTATGGAACTTGTGGATGCATTATTTTTCTCTTTTACAGGTCCGCGACAAGCAAAGAAGAAAGGAACAATGATTAAAATTAAGTAAGTAATGGATAGTTTATTTTTCATGCTACAGAAATTATATGGGTTAATCCTAATTGACAAATGGGTTCAAATCATTCACCGAAATTACTTTGATGCCTTTCAAACCGCGCCATCAGGATTGTAAATAAAAATGTAAACTTTGTAAATAAATTTCCTTCGCCTGTGGGATGGCTGAAATCCCCTCTTGGAAAGGCAAGTATCAGCTTAGTGCAAGATTGGGACTTGCGTGAATGTGCAGCTGTATTGTGCCAAGCAAATAAAACTACAAAAGCGAAGCTACTTTATATTTACGTAATTTTATCTGACTTTCAGACATAAGACCAATGAAACTTTATTTGATATGATACGAAAACGCTTATGCTTTATTTTTTTATTGCTATTGAGTATTGACATCGCGCAAGCGCAACAACAAGCCTTAGCCCAGTATTTTAGTTCTTTAGCAAAGAGTAACCAATTTAATGGAAATGTTTTGATTGAGGAGAATGGGAAGATCATTTACCAAGAATCCTTTGGCTATGCCAATTTAGAGAAAAAGACCCCAAACAAGAGAAATACTTCCTTTCCAATTGCATCTATTTCAAAAACGCTTACGGCAACTGCTATTCTGCAGCTGGAACAAGCGGGTAAGTTAAATGTTGCCGATCCCATCATAAATTACTTGAAATGGTTTCCTTATCCAGCGATCACCATTCAACATTTCTTATCTCATTCTTCTGGTTTTCCAACTTACAATACTTTTTTTGAAAATACACGAAACCAAGAACCCAAAAGAATATTTACAAATACAGATTTTGAAACTGGTGTACTCAAGCATCCAAAACTACTTCGTTTCGAACCAGGAGAAAAAAATGTTTATGACAATGTAAATTTTGTCGTCCTAGCATTGCTAATTGAAAAATTGTCTGGCAGTTCGTATCCCGATTATGTCAGCAAGCATATTCTGGAGCCCGCAAAAATGACGCATACAAGATTTCAAAGACTTGGCTCACAATACCAAATGACAAGTTCTAGCAATATTGCAAGACCCTATCTCTTCCCCCATCCCTATGCCGATAGCGTTATCGCTGCCGCTTCAGTGCCCTATGTTCGCAACTATTGGACAGCTTATCAATTTTCAGGTTTTGGTGATTATATCAGCACAGTAGATGATCTTCTGAAATATAATGAGGCATACCGGAATGGCACATTGCTAAATAATAGCAAACAAAAAGAAATGTTTACACCAGTTAAATTAAACAATGGAACAAATGGAAAATTCGGACTGGGTTGGCAGCTATCTTCGGACAGTACCTTTGGGAAAGTAGTTTACCACAATGGAAATGCTACTGGCTTGAGTTGTATTTTGATCCATAATCTTTCTAAAAAACAAACGATTATTATCTTCGATAACATCCATGGAAATAACTCGGAATCATTAGGCTTTTCTGCTTTGAAAATTTTGAATGGAAAAGCCGTTAATCTACCTAAACAAAGCTTGGCATCAATCTTCGCCAAAACACTTTTTAAGGAGGGTGCAACTATAGCGTTGAAGAAATTTTCTTCCTTAAGTACAGACACCGTGCATTATTACCTCAATGAAGATGAAATGAATACAATGGGATACGCTTTCCTAGGCGGAAGCAATAATCCTAATCCATTTAAATTTCCTGAAGTCCAAAAGCTCACAGAGGCCCTTGCAACATTCAAATTAAATGCACAGCTTTTCCCGAATAGCTGGAATGCCTATGATAGTTACGGAGAAGCATTGCTTGCTGAGGGCAATAAAAATGAAGCAATTAAGATGTACAAAAAATCTGTCGAGCTCAACCCAAAAAATGAAGAAGGTAAAAAGATCTTAGCAAAATTGATCAATTGATACTGGTTTTTAATACAATAACCACTCCTATCTAAATGCTTGTTTTTCTTTACTTGACAATCCTTTTGATCAGCCCTAGCCGTATTTGCATTTGTTTTAAAATTGAAATGACAGCAATGATCAACAGATCAACAGCAATCTGTATTCACCATTGTTTTCCATGGGTGCCCGATGAATGCAAGGTAAGGCCTGTTGCTCAGGATGATCTACTGCCAATTTCCACAAATGGCCTCTGCCTAAATTTAAAGGATTGGCATTGGGTTTAGGCTGATAATGCAGATCGAAAAAATGCGCTTTCAAGAAGGCTTCAAACTCCGGTTCCGGACCATCATATAAGTCTTGAAGCTTTTGCCGGATTTCAGGAATTAAAATTTGCTGTTCAGCCTGCTCATTAGGTAAGATATCACTGGCAGCGCCATTGTAGGTGCATAAAAAAGTGTCGGCAGCAATAGGCGAACGATCTACGTGATAAGAATAGACATCAGTTGAGATGAAATCCAATTCTTCATCTCGTTCGTAATTTTTGAGTAAATTGAGAACCGGCGATGCTCCCAAATCGGCCAATAGCTTTAAATCATTTAAGATGATCGCTCTAGCCATCGCACCTTCTTGCGACAATGACAGGGCTAAAAGCTCTTCAACCGAAATATCTGTAACATTGTCTCTTAAATGAAGCTTAGCCACAATTTCCTTGAAATCTCCAGCAAGGTTTCGGTGCCAGCAAATGGCATTCATTGCTCCCTTAAATTCCGTATTGATGAGTTCATCAAATGTTGAAACCAATCTAATTTGATGATTATCGGAGAATTTGCTATTCATACTTTCAGTGAAACAATATAGTCAATCGATTTAAAAAAGACAATTGCAAGTCTTAATCGAAGTGTGACTTGTGCATTATTCAAAGTGGGGATCTTATCCTTAAACGACAAAACGCCAATCTTAAGTTTGATTTTTGGGGATACTACTACTTTCTATAATAGAAATCGGTTTTTTATCTATACGTTAAATAGGAATACCACCATTTCTAAGGTATGATCAAATTCTTTTTCTGGATGATTCTCAGGCTGCGCTACACTTGATTGCATAAGCCGGTTTGCCTGTCCTTTCGGCATCGTACACCTAATGCTAGGTTTGCCTAAAGATGTAATGAATTCTGAAAAATTTCCTAATCGTAAGCAGTTCTTTAAGCGTGTCCTTTGCTGGGCATGGCCTACTGGCTATGTTGGACATTTTTTTTATGATAATCGAAGATTTTATCTATTGATATATAGGTCGTAACTGAACAATTGTGCCCGAAAAGGCCTGTCGTTTACCGTTTGAAAACGTGTTTGGATCTTAGCGAAACTTTTAGCTAAAGTTGAGTATAACATAATATAAATACTTGTGGTACTGGGGAAAAATAATTGAAGAATAAAAGGTAAAAAAAGTTTTTACATACTATTTATCAATACAAGAGAATACAAATAAAGATGTCTAAGTTTTCAATCAGAAGGATAAAAGAGTTGCTGGAGAAATCCGATGTAGCCAAGCTTCCAGACCAAAAGGGCGCAGCTCTTGAGGAGCTGGGTTGCTATCTTTTTGGTAAAATGAAAGGCTTGGAACTCTATGCGAAAAATAAATTCAACACAAGCGGTTCTAGGGAACTTGATATCATCTACACAAATGACAGGCGTAACTCTGAACTACATTTCCTCGACAGCATTATCCCCATTGAATGTAAGAATACCGCTAATAAGACCACTAGCGAACAGGTCAATTGGTTTGCTAATAAGATCAGCGATATTACAGGCAGGTATGGGATAATGCTTACACTTTCCGGTGTAACGGGTAAAGATGATTCGCAGGCCGCTAAATCAGAAATCAAGAGGGCTGTGAGTAAATTTGGAATAGGGATCGTAATACTCACTAGAACTGAAATTCTGAAGTTGGTTTCGACCGACGATCTTGCAAATCTGTTACAGCAAAAGTTACTTGCACTATGCCTTGAGGAAAAAGTGGAATTCGAATTTGATTGATTGTTTGCTTCCCTCTTTATAATTTTGCGTTAAAAAAATTTAACGCTTCATGGGTAAATAGAAAAACAAAGGTTATCCCAGTAATACTACCTAGTGACCTTTAGACTAATTGAAGAGAAAATCATAGTCCCAATCGTCAAAAATATCTATGCTTGTCGGATTAACGGCATCACTTAATTTTGACTTCGCCTTACCTGTCTCAAGGTTAAGGTCAATTGTCACGTAAAAATCTATAGCTTTCTCAGCCTGAATAACGTAGGGTGAATATTCGATCCCAATATATCCAAAATCGTTTTTGTTAAAATGGGGCGTATGATTTTCATCTTTTAATATCAAAGTAACCCTATAGGGAACTATAGCTCCGCATTGTAGTTGCGCGCCAAACTCATTGGTCTGAACAATATTATAGCGCTCAAACTTAAAATCGGCCACATCAAATGATTCTAAATGATCAATTGCCATTCCTCTAATTTCAGTCTTTGCATTTACTTCCTCCTCTAGGTATTCGGAAAAACAAATTTTTGCATCATGCTCCAATTGGGATTTTGATGAAGCATATGTATCCTCGATCAGCTTCAGTATTCCAAATCTCAATTCTCTAGCCCTGTTGATGATGTCAAGTTTTTCGCCGATTTCCTTTACAGATATAACATATTTAGAAAGCGCATCGTCAAAGTCAGTATCAAACGTTACAAAATAGCACTCCTTCTTGCCCATTTTAAAATATTGGTCAAGCGCATAAAAACTGAAAGCGTCCGGGAATTCGGATTTCTTTTTTGCAGAGTGAAAAGGGGGATTGCCTTCAAAATAATCATTCATCACTTTTTCTATCGTATGTCCTTTGGTAGGCAAAATTTTTACGTCCGCATAACTGATCCACTCGTCAAAATCTTTCTTGAACTGATCGATCAATTTAGCTGTATCCAATTCTGGAAGGGTAAAATAGGCTGCATAATCCTCAAAATTCTTTAATACCCGAATTTGGGATTCAATCGTTTTTTTGACCGAGATAATTTTGTTTTCTTCCTCCAGAAGACGTTTTGCAAACCTTGATAGAACTTCCCGATAGACTATATCAGTGATGTAAATCTTTACATAGTTCTTTCTGCCCATGTCCCCGAGGTTTCTCAGCAGTCTTCCCGCGAGGAAATTCTGTGATTCAATAAACGAGGTATCCAAGGCAAACAACCTAATCAGTTCCGTAGATTTCATAATTATTTGAATATCGTTGATTTCATATCCAAATCTAACTTAAATCGTCACATTATTCAATTTACATACTTCTATTGCGTTGAGCAGAATTTGGGTTCTAATGAAACCGCGTCTAAAAGTTAAAATCGTGGTCTTGTATGGTTTTCGGACATACTCTAGGGGTTATTCCAAAAGTGCAACATCTTCGCTCCAAAATAAGCACTGAGTTTAGACTTAAAGCATACAGTCGCCTGATTTTAAGATATTTATAGACTTTTTAGCTAACTTCTAGCCTCATCGTTCATTACCCATACCGAAAATAAATCCTGGCTTATCTAAGCCCTAAAAACGATAGGTCTTTTCTGCTGTTAGTTCGCTTATATATAATTACTGCATTCCGAAGTTTTGTCGCTGTTGATTATGGGATCAGTAGGCTCGGCGTTCCTCCAGATGGAAAGATCCTAAAAAGAAAAAGTTCTGATCGGGTTGCACAGTTTGGAACGAAACAGGATCGATACTTTTACTGAAATACACAACAAATGTCGGGAGTTAAGAAAATATTAATACAATGATAAATTTTATATATTTGAATTATATGTACTTATGGCTCTCTCAAACAAAACAACTAGCTCTAGTTTAGCATTTAGATTTTTACAAGCTAAAAACCCCTACAATTACCTTTCTACAGTGAGAAACACTGTTTCAGCAGATATGTATGGATCATTCGTGGAGGAAATATTAAAAAGGCGTGTCCTAACAGAAAAGATTGCAATTTTCAAGAGTCAGCCCACCTACACGGATCTGGAAATATTTAATACATTGACCTCCGTTGACACATTTAAAGAATTGAGTTGGATAAAAGCCTTTCTTACAAGGTCTGTCGACACTTTATCCAAGTATTTAGACTTGTCAAGAAATTATTCTAGAGCACTAATTCTTGGTGACTATGAAAATGCGCATAAACTCTTGGATTCCATTGAAGAAGCTTATGGCTGTTCTGTTTGGCTTATCAAGACCAAGATGGCACTTCTCCAAGCAAGTAAAGGATTACATGCTCAAAAATCCTATGCAGAAGCTATAAAAAAACAAGTCGGCCTCTCTAGTAGAATTGCTTACATGACTTATTGGATAAGTCTGAGAAATGAAGATTCGATTACTTCAAGGAGATACGAACAGCAGTTTGAGCAAAATTTTAGAACATGGGGATCCAGGGCAAAGACCGAACTGAGTATTTACATGCGATTTCATTTGCTAAATGATGAAAATATCCATCCTGAAGACGCTATTGATATAGTAAGAGCAGATTTCTCAAGATCTTTAATCGATTTCTATGAATCATTTCTCACCTATTGCAGAATTGTTGCGATTTCAGATTCCGATAAAAAATCCTCACTGTTGTTTATCCTAAAGGCAATTATGGAGAAACTTAATGACGATAGATTAAAACTCCTTTTCAATCTAATTTCCGAAGAAAGTGAATGTCCTGAAATGAACAAACCGAGCTTTAAAGTTTATGATTCTTTCATTGAAGGAAATATTATGGCTGCAAATGAGCAAGCTATCAAGGAGATGAACAAATATCCTGACGATCCATATTTGCTTTTTTTAAAATCATTTACAAGTTCACTTCTAGGGAACTTGGATAGAAATAATAATGATGAAGTGCCTGAAGTTTGTCAAAAGCTTCATATTGAGGGCACACAATTTCTTTTTAACATCAGCGAAGACGAAGTTTCCCATAAGCCGCTAATAGACACTATTGACAAATCCCTTACCGAACTTTTTTTAAAAGGCGTTGGCAGCCTAGGATCCCTCAATAAGATAGAGAAGCTGTCGCAAAATTTCGCTACTCTACAGTGGTCCAGTGTATTTACCCTAGCTTTATTATTTATAGAATCAAAATCCGGCTCATCCAATTTGACATTAAGCCAGCTTCTCAAAGTGGAGTATATACATCCAATATTGCTAAGAGCCGATGGCGGAAACTTATTTTTTGAAAGCTTTATTGGAAATTGCCTAAAACATTCAAACACCGCTGGTTTTAGATACGCTAAGGCGATTACTGAAAATTCTATACTTGAAATCAAAGATGGAGACCTAATGCCAGAAGAGATTGCCGTTCACAATGGAAAAAAACTTTTTCAAGAGCAAAATCCAGAAAAAGCGATCGAATTTGCAGAAATTTTGACAAAATCAACTTATACTTTTTACCAACGTCAAGGATACCAACTGTTAACTTACGCCCTTCTAGGTTCGGGAAAAATCCGGGAAGTCTGCGCTTATATCTCTGAAAAATTCGTGAATGATGAGAATCTAGCATCACTATTCCCATTAGACGAGCTTGCTCTAATGTTAATACCCACTAATGATGTTTGGTTCAATGTAAATGATTCCATCTCATTATCGATAGTACTCGATGCAATTTTAAAATACAGTGGGGGTACTGAAGAGTCCTATAGAGCATTCGCTTGCGAAGACTATCTGTTAGAACAACAAGTCGAGCGTCCTTCTCAGCTTAATGTCGAACTAAGCCTTGAGACGTGCTATTTCTTGAGGTATCTGTGTATTGAATCAATAATGGATGTTTCAACCGAATATGAAAGTCCAGAAGATGTTGAGAAAGAAAGGATTTTGGTGCTTAAAAAATTAATTTCCCTTGATCCGAAGAACGAAGAAGAATATGAAGGTGAAATAAAGAAGATTGTTAGAAAGCAAGTTATAAGGCAAAAAATGCTTGAGCTCGAACAGAACAAAATTTACATAGATCTTGATAAATTCAAAATATGGGCAAGAATAGAGATAAAGGAAAACTATCTGAGATATAATGCATATTTAAAGAACGGACTGGACTTAAATCTGCAAACATATATCAGTGAAGCAGTATACAAAAATTACGAAAATGACACACATGGGCTTCTACATATGATTGTCCCTCTCAATGAACCATTTTCGTTATTTAGTTCGATATTGAACGAAATGTTTGAGGCATATAGTACATCCTCGGAATTCGGGCTAGATAGGTATTTGAGCACAAGGCTTAGACATGGAGCAATTGAAAACCAGCTACGAAAATTCATGTCTCAAAACCATCTTATCACCAAGAAAGAAAGTAAAAATGGAGAGTACAAAACGAACTATCACTGGCTAGAAAAAATAGGTGCAAAAGCTTATGAAGAAAGAGATCTAGATACAATATTTAAAAAATTCTCAGAAAAATACGATAGCCTGATCGAGAAAATAACTTATGAATGGGTTATTATAAACCGAGGAAATAATGACCAGGCAGTCTTCCTTCCACCGTTGATGGACGGTGAAATTGCGTTAATACAATCTAAAATAAACCAAAATACAACCTTCGAGCAATTTCTAGACATTGCTATAAGGCATTTCGAAGAGAGGTTGGCTGGAAGTCTAGAATTGATGCGAGCAAGATTGAATGACAACGCAAAACCAGAAGTGATTAAAATGCTTAACAGTCTACAAGAACAACTTGGTCGAGGTGAAAGCATAAGTGAACTCGAAAATGCAGTCCATATTTGCAGAACGCAAGTACAGAATGTATTTGAAAGGATTGGAGAATGGTTTAAATCAGCTACTTCCTTAGAAAACACAGAATTTCCACTTGAAGACACTATAGGCGTCTCTGAAGCAATTGTTCAGGATACCACTCCTAATTTTAAGGTATTTTCAAACTTAAGGCAAAATAACGAACCAATAAAAATCAACAAGCTGCCCATCTTCTTCGATATTTTAATAAATGCATTTGAAAACGCAGTAAAAAGATCTGGATTAGACATACCTATAGTAAATATCGAAGCTTGGATTGAGCAAAATGACGATGAAGAAACCTTAATAATGTCGCTAAAAAATGATTTAGGCCCAGATGTCGACATTGATGGACTGAATGACAGCCTAAAGCGAGCCAGATTAAAAATAGACCAGAACACATATCAATCGCATGTCACAAAAGAACGCGGATCAGGTCTTTTTAAAATTATGCAAAGCCTTAACGACTTAAATACTTCGCCGCAACACACACATAAAATCGAGTTTGGCATAATAAACCGCACATACTTTTTGACATTAACTTTTCCGACAGTGAAAAAGGAAAAAGTCGGTGAGACAATGGGGGATAAGATATGAGAGTATTGATTGTAGAAGATGACGATGACAAGAGAGTTCAGATTGCAAAATTTGTCTCAGATGAATTAACAGACAATTATGTAGAAGCTAGGTCTCTACAGAGTAGCTTGAGGATAATTATGAAAGAAAGTTTCGACCTGATATTACTCGATATGACGATGACGAATTTCGATACTGCACCCATCCATCAAGGCGGAAGGCCTCAATCCTACGCAGGCAAAGAACTACTTATGCAAATGGTGAGACGGAAAATCTACTACCCGGTTATAGTTGTAACTCAGTTTGACATTTTTGAATCTAACGGCAAAAAATTAACCCTTGATCAGCTTGATCTCGAATTAGAACACCAGTTTCCAAAAATCTATTGGGGGGCAGTTCATTTTAACGTAAAATATGATGACTGGCGAGAGAAAATAAAAACTTTATTAAATAAACAAAGGGCAAACAATGTTTAAGGTTTTATTAGTCGAAGACGAGTCGTACAAAGTAAAATTTGTCTATCAGATATTAGAGAAGGTTATCGATTTCAATATGGATAATATTACTACGGTCATGGATGCTAATGAGGCAAAGAAATTAATGAAGAAACATCATTTTGACCTATTGATACTTGATATTGCTATTCCTTTAAAAAAAAGTCAAGACCTTGACCCTAAAGGTGGTTTAATATTATTAGAAGAAGTTCTTAGTCGGAAAATCTACAAAATCCCAACACATATAATAGGACTGTCAGCTAAGGATGAATTTTTTCAAGAAGCTGCCGAAAAGTTCGGAAAGGATACTTTAACCATAATTAAGTTTGAGGAAAGTTCGGATGAATGGCAGACTATACTTTTAAGTGGAATTCAGCATAAGCTTTCTTCGAAGCAAAGCCAACTTTTCACCGAACAAGATTATAACTATGATATAGCTATTATTTGCGCACTGAATGAAGAACTCAATGCTAATCTAGAAAATGGTTGGGAATGGAAACGTCTAGAAGTACTGAGTCACGATGACACAATTTATCACGAAGCAAAAATTGAACACAAGCCAAATCTAAAGATTATAGCCGCACATGCCTTTAGGATGGGGATTCCAGCTACAGCAACATTAGCGACGAAAATGATTTCCAACTTTCGCCCTAGATTTATCGTGATGACTGGCATCATGGCTGGAGTTTCCGAAAAAACAAATCTAGGAGACGTCATATTGGGTAATCCGATTTGGGATTGGGGAAGTGGAAAATGGACAACCGATGAAAAGTCGACACCAGAAGAAACAACTAGCGTATTTCAAATTGAGCCTTTTCAGTATAAGCCAGACACAAGTATTGTTAAATTTGTAAAGCTCCTGGGTAACGACAGTACATATTTTTTTAATCTTCGAGATAAGTTTAGGGGCAACAAACCAACATATGACATCAAATTACTCGATGGGCCTATAGCTTCAGGAGCCTCGGTCTTGGCAAACAAGCAAAAGTTTAATGAAATATTAGGCCAAAACAGAAAGCTCCTTGGCATAGAAATGGAAGGATATGGATTAATGTGCGCGGCTGACTCCGTGTCAAGGCCCAAGCCAACCGCCTTTTGTTTAAAGACAGTCGTAGACTATGGCGATAAGGCAAAGACCGACGATTTTCACGAATTTGGATGTTATGCATCTGCAAAGATTACACAAAAACTTGTTGAAGAATTCCTATTCGAGGAACAATAAAGAATTTATAAACCCTCTTTATTCGTTGTCATTTCTATGGAACCCATTATACCTTATCCCTAGAAAACTTGCAATGTCTTATGCTTTGCCACATTAAAAAACCTTTATGTTCAGCAAAGCATTTAAGATAACGTTCCCAAGCCTTCCAGTTCACCCGGTCTCCATTTTCCACTCGCATCTTTCAAAATTAGCCAAGATCTTTCAACAAAATTTTATAACATTTAGAAAATAGTTGCGTTGAAGTATCTTTAATAAATGAAAAAACAAAAACAACGTTTTCAACAAAAACTCAGCCATCAGGAGCCAAAGCATCAATTATCAGAGTATGCTTTAGAACATCTTAGCACTCCTACCACTGGTCCCCTGGTTACAAACGATATGTTTGCAGAGTTAGATTCACTAGAGTTTTTCACTGAAAAAAAACTCGAAAAGTTTCGCCATCGCCTAAAAAAATCAATGATAAAATATCCAGATGACCTCAACAAAATAGAAGCTGGACTATCATCATATGTAAAAAGTGCAAGTCACTACACCAAAGAACTTGCCGTATTGGCCAAATCTCTAATGGAAACTTTTGGAAATATCCTACTGGACAACTATGAAAATACTGACGAAGTAGCCAAGCAATTCCTAAGCCCAAATTATTTTCAGAGTACAGCGTGGATAGAGGATTTCCAATTAGAAGAAAAGGATTTAATCCAACCCGATGCCCTTGATTTATATATAAAACGTGCAAACGAAATTACAATCACCGCAATGAAAGAATGGTTTGTGTTTACGAAAAAAAAAGATGGTGATATCGCTTTAGCTAGTTGTTACGAAGAAATGGCTGTTTTTAAAGGTATAAACCATCCCGGGTACTATAAAGAACTACAACATAAACCAGATGTACTTAGTGCCTATACAGGCATGAACGATGCGCCATTTTTTGAGAGTGACCTATTATCCTCCTATACACTGTCAGGAGATGTAGCAAATAAATTCGTTTCTGGAACCATTAACAAAAAAGGACAAAGAAGGCTGAAAGTCGAAGGTTATCCAAACATAATTGAAGGCAGAATTCTATCCTCATGGATTGTTTCTAAAACATTTTTGAACGGTCAGTATGAAATACTTTGTCTTCCAAACCCTTATACACTTACAACCAAATGGGATTATTTTAACGATATTGTAGCAGGATTTAGATTGGAGAAAAAATAAGACACTGTAATAAAATGATAAATGGGACGCTATTAGGAAATGTACGAAGATGAGCAAATCCTACGTAATCATAAGGATATGATGATGGATTCACCACAGGAGATTCCTCACTACATTCGGAATTACAAATAAAAGCCCTAGCTTTCGCTAAGGCTTTTGTACCCCCAACAGGATTCGAACCTGTGACCTACGGTTTAGAAAACCGGTGCTCTATCCAGCTGAGCTATGGAGGCCTTTCAACTTTGTGGGTTGACGCTGCAAAGATATGATTTCAAAGCAAAAAGAGCAATATAAATTTTCATTTCCTATGCAAACTTGCGCTGAGCCTGCTAAACTTTTAAAAATCAGCCTGCTAGCTTTGCGCCAAATCGTTAACTATTGCTAAAGCAGGAAAGTTAAAAGCCGATCGGATTGCCTACTCCTATTTTTCTTCTATCTTGGCCAGGTACTCGGTTGGCATGCAGCCATAATACTGCTTAAAGGCCGTAGAGAAGTAAGAAGGCGAATTGAAACCGCACATGTATGCCGTTTGGGCCATGGTATACCTCCGCGACTGCATCAGCTCTACTGCCTTTTTAAACTTAATCCGCTTGATAAAATCGGTAGCCGATTCGCCGGTAATGGCTTTGAGTTTCAGGTACAGGTTAGACCTGCTCATGCCGATTTCGCGGCTAAACTTGTCTACCGAAAAATCAGAATCAGACAAATGCAGTTCGATAATGGAAATCGCTTCCTTTAAAAACTCTTCGTCTAAGGTATTGAAAGCAATATGCTCGGGTACAATTTCTTTATTGGCAGAATAATACTCTTTTAGTCGCTTGCGCGAGCGCAAAAGGTTATTGATCTTGGCCAAGAGCAAACTGGTAGAAAAAGGCTTGGTTACATAATCATCAGCGCCCATTTCCAAGCCTTTGATCTGTTGGCTGGTTTCGGTTTTAGCCGTTAAAAGAATGAGCGGAATGTGTGAGGTATTGATGTTTTGTTTAACGCGCTTACAAAAATGCAAGCCATCCAGTTCGGGCATCATTACATCGCTAATGATCATGTCTATCTGTTGGTTTTCCAGCATTGCCAAGGCAACTTTGCCATTATGGGCGGTAAATACCTGATAACTTTCGTTCAGGTAACTATATAGGTAGGTTAAAATCTCTTCATTGTCGTCAACCAGCAAGAGTTTGATCGCTTTGCTTTCGAATGTGCTGTCTTCAGCGCTAGCCACATCGTTGGCGATGGGCACTGCTTCAGTTTCTGGCAAGATAGAAAGTTCATAGAGCGGGCTGTCAAGGTGCGAGTCGTTGGCGTAAAACAAATCGGCCGTTGGAATAGTGACCACGAAAGTAGTGCCTTTGCTTGGCTCGCTCTCCACCGTTATATGGCCATGATGCAGTTCTACCAAACTCTTGGTAAAAGCCAGGCCTACCCCCGATCCAAGGTTCATTTCCTTGCTGTTGACCTGATAAAAGCGGTCAAACACCTTAGCCAAATCGGCTTGGCTGATTCCGATGCCTGTATCTGAAACCTTGATCATTGCGTAATCGTTATGCTTGAGCAACTCAATGCCTACTTTATGGCCTTCTCCGATGTATTTAAAGGCATTGGACAATAAGTTGAACAGGATCTTCTCCATTGCATCCTTATCAAAACAAAAGGATAAGCGCGCTTCTGAAGAATGATAGATGTATTGGATATTGCTCTTTTCGGCAAGCGGCATGAAGGATTCATAGATTTCATGGATAAAGCTTACCAAATCGCCTTTGTTTACCTTGAGCTTACGCGTGCCCATTTCGGTTTTCCTGAACTCAAACAACTGATCGACCAAGCTGTAAAGCCTTTTGGCATTGGTTAACATCAGTTCGTGCTTTTTGCCCACTGCTGGATCGGCCATTGGCTTTTTGATCAGTTCTTCTAAGGGGGCCAAAATCAGCGTTAAAGGTGTCCGAAGCTCATGCGATACATTGGTAAAAAAATCCATTTTTACTTCGTTGATATGACGAACCTTTTCCTTATCCAGGCGCTCCAATTTCAATTGATTTAAGGTTGCTATTCTTTCGGCAATCACCTTATAGGCAAAATAACCGGCGGCGCCCAGCACCAGCACTACGATCAAATAAAACCATGCGGTATTGTACCAGGGTGGTGCGATCATAATGATGAGCTGTCTGGTAGCGCTTACTTCGCCATTGGGCCCTTCTGCCTTTACCAGCAAGGTGTATTTGCCAACGGGAAGATTGCTATAGCTTACCTTCAGGTCGTTGGTTCTTTGCCAGTCATTATCAAAGCCTTCCAGCTTGTAATTGTAATGGGTGCGATTGGCAGAAATGTAATTGAAGGTATTGAAGAACACGCTAAACTGCTTGTAGTCTGGCGCAAAGGTCAAGACTTTGGTCTGATCGATATGATTGTCGAGGATACCCGTGGCATCGGCGGCAACCACCTTTTTATTGAAGACTTCTAAAGCCGTAAAACTCAATTTCAATTGAAGCGGCTGTTGCTTAACGGCAGCCGGATAGAAATAGGAAATTCCCTTGATGCCTCCAAAAAGCATCATGCCGTCTTTGGCCTTACAAAAAGAATATTCGTTAAACTGGTTGTTCTGCAAGCCGTCTGTCTCGTCGAAAGACTGGATGGCATGCGTATCGGGATTAAACTTCACCAATCCGCTGTTGGTAGAAATCCATAAATTCCCATCGTCATCGGGCAGGATGCCATAAATGGTCCCCTTTAACAGGTCTCTTTTGTTTTTGAAAGTTACAAAGGCACGTTGATCTTCATCATACAGATTCAGTCCGCCCCTAGTGCCTACCCAGATCCTCTTTTTATTGTCTTCGGCAATACAATTGACCACATCTTTGCTCAGCTTGCTGTCATCAACACTTCCAAACAGCAGGTTATCTGCATAGAACTGCGAAACCCCGTTGGTGGTACCTATCCAAATCCTGTGCTGGCTGTCTTCAAAAAGATAAGTGATGTCATCAGACACCAAGCGCTTGCCGGCCTTGTCTAAATGGATATGGGCAAATGTTTGGTCGCTGGGCTGAAACAAATCCAATCCAGACCTTGTGCCTACCCAGATGCGTCCTTTGTAATCTTTTAAAATGCTGTACACCAAATCACCGGCAATGCTGTTGGGGTTATTGGCCTGGTGCTGAAAGCGTTTTACGGTTCCGGTTTTTCGATTGAATAGGTTTAAGCCGCCATTATGTGTGCCCACCAATAAATTGTTGTCATTATCAAAGGCAATAGACTTGATGTTGTTTGCACTCAGGCTGTTGGGCTCATTTTCCCGAAAAGAATAATAGCTCACGGTATTGTTAGCCGTATTCCAGTAATTGATTCCCTTGTCATTTGTGCCTATCCAAAAATTGCCTTGCGGATCTTGTTTAATCACGCTGATGACTTCGTCGTTGAGCGAAGGCTTGCCGGTATGTTGGCTGAGCAGGTTAAACTTGATATCGTTTTTATGGTAGTAGTTGACGCCACCGTAAAAAGTGCCCAGCCACATGCCATTCTGCTTATCGCGAAAAATGCTGCGTACGGAATTTTGGGCGATGGTAAAGGGTTGGGATATTTGGTGGTAGTAATTATCGAAAACAAGGCTTGCAGGATTTAAAATAGACAGCCCCTTAAAAGTACCCAACCAAATATTGCCCTCTGCATCCCTGCCAATGCACCTGATGTTGTTATCGGCTACGCTGTTTTTCAAGGTCGTGTGCAAAAAATTGCTTGTCTCCCCTGTTTTTTGATTGTAGCGAAACAAGCCATTGCCCTCGGTTGCAATCCAAAAATCGGCATCATCTATATAAACATCGCTCACATATAGTTTTTCTTCGCCAAGATTTACCTTAAAGAGACCTTTCTTTTGTGCATCCATTTTAAAAAGGCCAACATCGGTACCCATTAGCAGGCTGTTTTTCCAAAAACCGATATAGGATATCTTTTTGATCCCGTTGGCTAAGGCATTGAGGTTTACCGCCGTAAACTGCTTGCCATTGGCCATTAAACGAAAAATATCTCCCGCCAAAGAAACCGCCCAAATGTTGTGCTGCGCATCTTCGGCAATAGAAGAAATATACCACTCGCCTATGCCACGTGGCAATTTATAATTCACAAAGCTATCGCTCTTATAGTCGTAGCGACTAATGCCTTGGTTGCCGCCTACCCATAATGAGCCCTGATGATCGATAAAAAGGCTTCTGATGTAATAAGACTGTAAGCTGCCGGTGTCTCCTTTTAGGGGGCGATAGACCTTGAAATCCTTACTGTTGTACCTGTTCAATCCGTCTTGGGTGGCCAGCCAAATAAATCCAAGCGTATCTTGCTTCACCGCGAAAACGGTACTTTGCGATAAGCCCTTGTCAACAGAAATGTTTCTGAACTGCTTTTTGCCGATTTGTGCCGAAACAGTATTTGCCAGACACCACAATACCACTACAATGATGCAACGCCTGTAAAACCTTGCCTTCTGTTGACTACTGTCTTTCATATTTGCATGACATAAATAGAAGCTTGGCTAAAAGCCCAATTAGCGATGGATTGACAATCTTAAACAGCAATATACTGGCGGGGATACCAATTGCTTAGCTCACAAAAATCGCGCTATTAAACTATTTTTCCAAATCAAATTTAGCTACATCCGGCAATTCATCCACCGCCTCTTTCCGGTTCAGTTTGGCACCGTTCATTTCCAACAGGATCGAACTGCCCGAAATCTGGTTTTTAATGGCTTTTCCTTCGAAGCTGGTCGGCAAGCTGCCATAGTTAAACAAAGATTGCAAATTGGAATTGCTCACCTGTAAAGCGGCCGGCTTAGTGCCGTCAAGCTGGGCTTGGATATGCCATTGCCCTATTTGCAAATGGTACAATCCGTTGCTTGCTGTTATGGTTTTGATCGTTTCGGCCTTGCCGTCTTTGATTTGGATGATGGTCAGGTACCTGAATTTAGCCGATGGTTGCGAAGTAATTCCGGCATGCCATTGTTCTTTAAAGTCCTTAATGTTGCCATTATCGTCAGTTACCTTGTTCCAGTTTACGGCAGGCTCACCAAATTGATGGTGTACCTTCATGTTTAAATTGCCATTGGCAAATACACTCGCGCTTATGTTGCCTAAATCGCTTATTACCGAAAAGTGCTGCTGTTTGGCATTATCGCTTGGCGCTGCCTTTATTTCATAATAGGGTGCATGAAACTGGGTCGTCCATTTTACGGCTTTGTTGGCTTCCAGCTCATCATACAAAACAACATAGCCACCGGCCAACTGTAACAGGTGCCTGCGGTAAAGGGTTACGCCACTTTCGCCATAGCCATTGGCTTTGCTCGGTGTTAGGTTAAGCTGCTTAAACCTATCGAGCCAAAATTCGCTTTTGATCGCTCCATAGGCGTTGCTGGCATCGCCTAAGGCATATTGAATGTGATTGCCCGAAATTGCCCTCGGGATCCAACCGTAGCCTTCTTCGCCAATTTTTTGGTTCAGGCTATCGGCCAAAATGGTGTTATATGCTTTAGATGTCCGGTAATACAATAGGTTATGCTGATCGCTAAAATTGCTGTAGTAGCCCGTTCCGCCAAAAACAACCTTGCCTTTGTAATTGATGGTAAATGCATTTTGCGAAGCATGGCCATGGCCCGATGAACCAAATGGACTGCTGAACAGGTAACTGCTGAGGCTTTTATTGGCATGTGCCAAATCCTCGTGCATGGCTACCACGCCAACATCGGCAAATTTTCGGGTTTTGGGTAAATCGGCTGGAGAAGTTTCCGGCAAACTCTTGCCAGGTTTGTAATTCAACAGCCTAAACAAGAGGTAATCATCTGTACCGTGAAAGTAATCGGGATTATCGGTTTTGATTTGATCAACATACCAGTTGAGGTAAGTATCCTTCATCCTAAACGTCAAGGCATCGGCAAACCAGGCCTCACCTTTCACCACCGTTGGAATATTTTCCCACATATCGCCTATGGCCGTACTTGCCGAACCTGGAGGATGCGTGTACAACATATAATAAGGCAGGTTTTGCATCCATGGGAGTTTAAAATAATCGACCCCACTAAAATCGCCAAACATTTGCGAGAGGTAAATAACCGATTTGAAATTTACCCTGAAATAGCCGTTGCCTTCGTGCCAGCCACCATCGGTAGTTCCCAAAACCGGGAATCTGGCCGACCAGACTTCGTACAGGTAGGTTAGCCACTCTTTGGCCTCAGGCACTTCGTTGATCACCGAAACAGTAGCTATGGCCAAGTTGCGCATCGTGATCTGCCATACATGGTTATCGCTGACATGCAATTCGAAGCGGTTGGGCAAATGGTCGTACACCCGTTTTGCCCTGAGCACAATCATGTTTTTAAGCAATTCTTTTTCTTGCGGATTTAAAAAGTCAAAGCCTGCATCGTAAAACCAGCCCAAAGCTTCTAAAACTGCTCCGCCAGTAAAATCATCGCCAGTGGCCAAGCCATTGGGATCCATTTTGGCGATATTGAGTGCCCTGCGTTTGGCATCCAGTATAAAGCGTTTGTCTTTGGTTAATTGATAGGCAATGCACAAATTGCGTACAGGTGTGCCTACCGCGTCGCCAAAACCATGGTACATCCTGGTTTTTATCACTTTTTTCTCTACGTCTGTTTTACCGGTGGTATCAATTATGCGCATCGGTTTTTCGGTAAGCAATGGCGCATCCATCAACTTTGTGGCAAAGGCAATAAACTTCTTAGCTTCTGGATTTTGGAGGTTATTGCGGTAAAAATCTTCGCCGATGCGGTGCATATCCCATAGCAAAGGATGCTGGCCCTCGTTTCTTTTCAATACCGCGCTTACTGGAGGCGATACCTTTTCGTTGGCATATTTGGCATCTACCACAAAATTGTATACGGGCGACCAGCTCCATTTATTCTCGCCTTTTAAGGCGTAGCCATATTTCCAAAACCATTTGCCCGGTTTTAAGGCCTGGTGCAAGGGATAAACCGCCCAACTTTGTTCGGCACTGGCAATTACATTTTGTTTAAAACCTGCATCACTGGCCAAAACCACCTTGTAACGCACATTGCCAATGTTCGGATCTTCGGGCACTTCGCTCCCGCTTTCCATCGGCTTCACCATGTTTTTACCGTTGGTACCGGGCCACAACAATGCCGGCGCATTGGTAGGCACCGTAATTCCGTTAGCCGGATAGGGCCATTCGCGCACCCGGGCATGTAGTTTTTCGGCTGTTAGCTTGATCATGGCAGGCTTTTGCTGCGCCAAGACATTTAAGGCCAGTATAGAAAGCGATAAGGCGAGTATTTTTTTCATTGTTGTTGCAGACGATTATTTGATGGAATGCTTAAGGTTGTTTTCATAATGGTACTATAAGGCAATTATGCGGAGGTTTTTAATTTCCTGTCGGGATTGTAAACTTCTAAAACCAAAATACCCTGATGTTAATGGCTTGGGATCAGTATAATTGAAATAGCACGCTCCATTTACCCAGAAACTTGAAGTTCCATTTTTCACTATTATTTTAATATGATATACCTTTTCGCTCTCCAGCAGATGTTTTTGATCTGTATATTCTTTGATGACAGGTTTTGAGGTGGGGCTTACATATTTTCTAAAACGCGTGGTGCTATTGAAATTTCCACCCATGCCCACATAGTAGAGGTTCAGGTCATCGTACTCCTCAAATTTTCCACGTCGGGTAAACAGGTTGGTATTCTTGCGGTCGGCCGCCATCCAAAACTGATTCAAGTCGCCAATGCGGTCGTTGCAGCCTTTGCCCATCCGTATTACCCTGTCGTATGTTATTTGCAGGTTGCCACTTAGTTTTTTGTTTAACCAAACGGTTACCCCGCCCCAGGTATCCAATACCAAGGTCTTATTGAAAGTATAAACCGTAGAAGTATGCCCGGGCAGGTTATCTATTTCGACTACCCAGTCTTTGCAGTTTAAGGGTGCCGAAAAATCTGATTTAAAAATGAGCGTTCCCGTTTTTTGTGCCAAGGCCGATGCGTCCAGCATCAATACAAAGATGAGATTTATCGATAAGCCTATTTTGAAAACCACGGTCATTTGCTATTGTACTTAAGGTTACAAATCTGTGCTGAACTTATCGCCATTCGTTTTGCACCATTGCTTTAAATAGGCGCGCATCTGTACCAGCTGTTTTTTAAAAGAGGCATTGACAGCCAGGTTGTTCATTTCGCCAGGGTCTTTCGTTAAATCGAACAACTGCTCTTTAATTTCACCTTTATTGTAAACGATGTACTTAAAGTTTTTGGTCATCACCGCACGGCCACTAATGCCCAGCAACGTTTCGTTGTCGGCAAAGTCGGTTTCTATCACCAAAGTATCGCGTAGGTTTTTAGCGGGATTGGCTATTTTTTTGCTGATATCGACTCCCTTTAGGTAAGCGGGTTGGGGTATGCCAGCAAAACTGCAGATGGTGGGAATGATGTCTGTACCATTGCACACCAGCATGTCGTCTGTTCGGGCTTTCCACTCGCCTATTTTGGCAATGATGAAAGGAACTTTTGAGGCTTCTTCATATAAAACCTGCTTCTGGTTCCAGCTATGGCCTGCATAGCCATCCCCATGGTCGGCCGTAAAAATGATGATGGTATTTTTCTCTACTCCATATTTTTTTAAGGAAGCCAAGACCATTTCAATGTATCCATCTACTTTTTCGACCAAGCGGTTATAGGCCCAGCGATATTGGCGCCATTGATCGCCCGTCCAGTTCACTGTAGGATAGGTCCGAAAACTTACTTGTTGCTGTTCTCGGAGAATTTTTGGCTCATTGGCAGGGATTTTCCAATTGGCAGGCAAAGCTGGGCATTGCGCAGCTGGTGGCGCATTTTCCAATACATCCATTTTCAGGGCCTCGCCCCTTGCCCATTCGCAGATATCATGTGGATTTAAAAAGGAAGCCACCAGCAAAAACGGCTGGTCTTTGTTTTCTTTGATAAATTTGGCGCAGTAGGATGGCGTTGCGGCATCGTTGTAATCCAAAAAATTTGTGTTTTGGATAAATTCAAATCCATGCTGCGCAATTTTTGTAGTAGGTATAGGCAAATGCCACTTACCTACATAGCCTGTTTTATAACCGCCATGCTGAAAAATTTTGCCCATGGTGAGCAGGCTGTCGGGCCACTGGCCATCTTTTTCTGTTGCATTGCCCACAAAGCCGGTTTCGAAAGGCATTTTGCCACTAAAAATTGCGGTACGCGATGGCGTACACAAGGGTTGCGCACAATAAGCCTTTGTAAATCTCACTCCGTTTTTTGCCAGTTTATCCATGGCTGGCGTATGCAGGTCCTTGTTTCCGGCAATGCTCATCGCTTCGGCAGTTTGCTGGTCGGTCATGATTACCAAAATATTGGGCCTTGTGGTTTGGGCAGCGCAAAACTGCACACCAAAGAACAGCATGGCTCCCGAAAAAAAGACTATTGATTTTATTTTTTCAAACCGAATTTTGCAACAACACATGTCCATATATTTTTTACAGGATTAACTTGGCTAACAAATATAGGCCTCGCCTGATTGAAACTATTTAGAATTTGGTTAATATGATTTTAGATTTGATTAAAATCTGTTCATTCAATGGGTTTTGGGTTAAGGTTCAAACTTTCTCTTTACCTTCTGGTATTGCAGCAATGCTTCCAAAAAATAATAATCTGCATAGACCAAGCCAGCATCTAATTCTGATTTTTGTACAAAATTACCCGTGGCATGTTTGAGCAAAAAATCACCTTTGCCAGAACTGTTCAAGTAAGTTGGCGAAGCGAGACTAACAAGAATTTTTTCGGCAGCCTTGAAATACTTTGTACCGTTTGGTTCAGACAGCGTACTTAATTTCAAGAGTGCCGAAGCCAGCAGAGCCGCTGCAGAGGCATCTCTCATTGTTGGCACCTCGGGTGCATTGTAATCCCAGTACGGCACTCCATCCTTAGGCATATTGGGATGATTGAGGATGTACGAAGCAATATTTTCTGCCTGTGCCAAATATTCTTTTTTTCTGGTAAGCGCATACATGAACCCAAAGCCATACAAGCCCCAGCTTTGGCCACGGCTCCAGGCAGCAGTAGCAGGATCACTGTTGCCATTGTTCCAATCGCGTTTACGCATGTTGCCTGTTTGCGGATCGTAATCTACCACATGCGAGCAACTGTAATCGGCTCTATATTGGTTTTTCATGGTGGTGTTGGCATGGTTAACCGCTACCCGATAAAAGCTGCTGTCGCCGGTAAAGCGGGTGGCATTGAGCAACATTTCCAGGTTCATCATGTTATCTATGATCACAGGAAATTGCCAGTCGCGACTTGGGTTGGCATTCCACGACATGATGGATTTTACCATTGGATTATACCTTTTGAGGGCAGTTTTCGATGCTTCTATAATTACGGCCTTATATTTTGGGTTTTTGGTCAAGCGATAGCCATTGCCATAACTGCAGTAAATTATGAACCCAATATCATGGTCGGTGGTAAAATACTTGTTGTTCTCCACCAAAGCGGTGGCATATTGTGCTTTTTGCAATACGGCTTTATCACTGGTAAACTCATACAGCAACCATAAAATGCCCGGATAAAAACCACTGGTCCAGTCGTCAATTGGGCGAAAGCCTTTTGCGGTTGAACGGGGCATTTTTCCATCAGCTTTTACAGTAGCATAGGCCTTGTTTGCATATTTTTTTTCGAGTGCAAAAATAGAGGCGATCCTTTTGTCGCTAAGCGATTGGGCATGAGCCTTTTGCATTACACCCATGATAAACATTGATAGACCTAAGCAAATGCATAAACCTGTATTTCTTACTCTCTTTGTTTCTTCACTCATTTGATCGGCAGTATTACTGTTTCGGGATTTCGATGCTTATTGGAGTAGCATTGTAGAGTTCGGCCTGGTAATTGTAAAAAGCATCATCTCTTTTATCTGCCAATTCTGCTACTATTTTGCTGCCCTTGCCTTCGGCGGTAATGGTTACATACTCGCCTGCTCGCGGATAAATGCCACCCAGTTGATAAGCATATTTTCCAGGTTTGAGCGACTGAGATACATGAAAAACCAGTTGTTGCGTATTGATATCTGGTGCCGGATTGCTCACCGTGAGTTTCCAGCTGCTGCCTTGATCTTTTAGGATGAACAAGGCCGGTGCCGCTGCCTTTACCGTTAAGTCCGCTATCGTGAAAGTAGCAGCTTTAAAAAAGGCAAATTCCCAGGTTTTGGCACTTGCTACGTATACGCCGTGTGCATCGGCCTCTTTTTTTAATTGAACATCTTTTGCATAACGGGCCATTACCTCAGGCATTTCGGCAGCCGAAACATTTGGCACTAAAAAATAACTGTAGCTGTTGCCTGTTGCGGGTTGCAGGCCATGATTGATGGCGATGACATAGCCTGGTGTTTTATTGGCATTTTGAGGGTCTGTCACGTTGATTTCGGCCCCGGTTTTTACCATTATTTTTTGTTTCCCATCGGGATAAATGAGATAGCCCTTTTCGCCGGTATGCAACCAAAGCGGCTGATCGGCTTCAAAAGAAAGGTTCAGCGATTGCGAAGGCTGGATCACCTCGGTTTTACCGTTTTGCCAAATGGTTAAAGCTTGTAAAAAAGAGGACTGATCTATGGTGGTTACAATATCTTTCTGCTGGCCGGGGCGCAAACGCCTGATGTTGTTGCCTAAGGAAATGATTTTATCTTCAACAAAAAAATAGCTTTTTTGGGCAGTAGCCGAGCTGTAGGTTTCGCTTGGCAAATGATGGTAAATGCCTAGGCCAGATTTTCCATCAGCAGTTACGCCAGCCACCTCATTATCGCCTGGCAATGAGCCTTGTGCATGGCCTACCGGGATCGCATCGCTGCGCCATTCTTCGGTAAGGCCAGGCAATGCATGCCAATCTAAATTGGCCAATACTTTGTCAGCATATTCATCGCCGGTTATTTTTAATGGAAGAATACCATAACCTGCATACCAGGATTTGCGTACTTCTCCAAAATCTTCGGCACCTACGGTACGTTTCGATTTTAATTTTAGCGATACGTAAAAGGGTTTTTCGTTTTCACCTCGGCGGTGCACCAAGAATTCGTTTACCCAAAAGGCATCCGTACCCGAGTATTCAAAGTTATTTTTCTTGATTTTATCATACACCTGATCCAATTGCGCCTGATTAGCCAATTTGGTGCTGGCACTACGGGATGATTTTAAATCTTCAAAGGCTTTTAAGTAAGTGTTGTTTACAAACTTCTGCAAATCATCTCCATAAGACCTACCCGATACCAAAAAATCCAAGCGGTTTTTATAAATCAGTTTTGGATAGGTGCCTACCAAACGATCAGCCGGGAACTGGTAATATTGATCGCCTAGCTTAAAGCCCGTATTCTTAAATTGGTTAAAACCGACAAAGGCTTCTGCCAGCCAGCCAAAGCCATAAGCCTGCATGGCCGCATCTGTGCCTTTTGCAATGTGATGTGAAATGGTGCCATCGGGCTGAAAGCCAGATTGTTTGTAGCCATGGGCAGGAACATTAAACTTGGTAAACCATCTGGCTACATCAGCTGTTACGCCATGTGGGCTCCATCCGTAAGAAAAGCTGAAGTTTTTAAAGGGCTGATCTTTGTAAAAATCGGCGTACCAATATTGCACATAGGTTAGCGGCCGGTTGTAGTCGGCCCAAACAATAGGCATGGCCAACATCCAACGGCCACGGTGGCCCAAATTGGCATCGGCCCAGGCACCCGAAGAACGGAGCGTATCTTGCAATATGCCCCAACGTCCGTCTTCTTCCTTGTCATCCGATTTGTCTATCGTCCTTCTGCCGGGCATCTCGGCCATAGCCGTTTGATAAAAGCGCACAAAATCATAATATACACGCTCGGCCTGTTTGTTTCCGTTTTTTATATCGGCCAGCATATCGGGCATTAAATGTACCGATGGTGCAATCAGCGCATCAGAAATCACCCACTGGTGGGTTACTACCTGGGTGCCTACCAAGTTGTAAGCTCTTAAATTGCTGAAACCATCACCTGTATAAGGACCTATCGGTTTGCCTTTGACCATTACATCGCTGCCCTCAACCGGTACACTTTCTGTATAGGCAATTATGGCCGAATACAGGGCATTTTTTAACGCCTGATGAGCTTTGGGATCGCCTTCGGGACCGTATTTTTTAGATTTGGCATAGGCATAGCCCAAACCGCCGATCTGATTTGCCACTTGCTCCCACTCAAATTCTATGGTTTTTCCGCCTGGGCTTTTATAATCCATTACATTTTTGCCGTAAAAGCCAAATGCCGCAAATCTGCCATTATTGTTTTCCAGTTCGGCAATCAAATCGGCCACCTGGCTATCTTTAAACACCTTTCTGCCATACATTCGGCTTCCCTCCTGAGATACGGTATAGTCTTTATAACGGTTGTACAGGGTTTGCCAAAGTGTTTGTTTAACCACTTTTACTGTTACAGAAAATGTATGCAGTGTTTTTGTACCGTCTTTTAATGCAACAGCGATTTGATGATCGCCCAGCATATGGTCGGTTATTTTTTGCTTGGCCGTCAATACCCCCATGATCCTGCCTAAGGGATCGAAACGGGTTGCCAGGGCAAATAAATTGTCATTTTGTTGCGTAATGGCGAATTGATAGCTTTTAGGGATGGGCCTGGTAAGTACATCTTTGTTTCGCTCTAAATGCATGCGCCCCATTACTTCTGTGTTTTGGGGACTATTTACTTCGATATCAAAATAATTGGCAAAGATCTTTTCCTGGGCAAGAATAGGTCTTGCACTGCATAGGAATGCCATGAAAAGAAAGAGTAGGGATGATTTTTTCATTGGATGATCTGTATGTTGTTTATAGGTAAAATGAAGAGGTGGCCTCAGCCACTCTCCTTTTTATCTTTTGCTCATACACAAGGTATACGGCATATCTAATTTAATATTTGGTTAGTACCCAGGATTTTGTCTGGTTATTTTTTTGTTTACATCAACTTCATTTTGCGGGAAAGGATACAGTTCATGTTTGCCGGCCACAAAATTATCGGCAGCTGTATAGGCATAATTTGAACGAATGGCTTTCAGCGCAGCTTGGGTGCTCACTATTTTTGGGGCAAGCATGTTCCACCTGATCAAATCAGCCTTGCGCATGCCTTCAAAGCAAAGTTCCCATGCCCTTTCGTCTTGAACGGCCTTGAAAAAAGCATCTTTGTTTAATCCTGCGGCCAAATCTATTTGGTTTACCGGCAGATTAGGCACCAGGCTTGCTGTAATTGCAGCGCCGCTTCCGGCACCGGTAATGGTAACGGTAGGTATACTGGTATAGCCAGTGCCTTCATTAAGTACCGTAATTGCGGTAATTCTGCCACTGGCAACGGTAGCCACTGCCGAAGCATCAGAACCACCACCTCCCGTGATTTTAATAAAGGTAGCAGTGGTGTAGCCCGTGCCCCCTGCGGTAAGCCTCAGCGCAATACGGCTACCTGCCAAGGTATTGCCAAAAGCTCTTCTTCTTACTTCGTTAATGGCATCGTAAGCCATGGTATTAGGTGCACCGTTTAGCTCATTTTCTACTTCTGCGCGCATGAGCAATACATCGGCATAGCGCATTACCACATAATTGATATTGGTAAAAGTTTTTTCCGTAGCCGAATTCACCTGGTATTCCCTGCTCCATTTGCCTGGTGTCCAGGTTTCGTCTTGCCTGCCTGTTAAAAGCGCCAAACGGTTGCCGTCTTTGTCGAGGGAGTACCGAGCAATCGAAAAATCCCTTCTGGTGTCGCCTGCTTTAAAGGTATCATAAAAGGTTTTGGCCACAAAACAGCGGTTTAAGGTACTTGGATAGATTCCTGATGTTGTTAGCGGCGCATTAAAAGTGCCTATGCTCGAATCATTTGTAGTAGTAAGTGCTGTGGTATAAAAAGAAACTTCGAAAATGCTTTCAGTAGGCTCAAAAACCTGAAACGACTGATTTTTGAAGACCTGGGCATAGCTAGGATTAAGTTTGTATGGATTAGCCGTCATGATATCGTTCAGCTGCGTTTGGGCTAAACGGTAATAATCCAAATAATCGGCCGGACGTTTCATGGTACCATCTGCGCGCAAGGAATACCCTCCGGCAAACAAGGCAATCCTGGCCAGCATTGCTTTGGCTGCCCATTTATTCACTCTTTCGTTGATCGGCTTTTCTGCGGGCAACACTTCTGCCGCTTCTTTCATATCTTTGATCACCTGTGCATAAATCACATACCTATCGGTAAGGGGCAAACTCAGGTCGTCACCAGTTTGGGAACTTTTGGTTTTAAAGGGCACATCGCCCCAAAGTCTTACCAATTCGGCATAATAAAAGGCCCTTAAAAACTTAGCTTCGCCCAGCATGCGGTTGAGATCTGCTTTTTCGCCAGTACTTCCATTGGTATACAAATCCATTTGTTGGATTTTTTCAATAACTACGTTTGCCCTATCTATGCCACTATAAAAGGCACTCCAAGTATCGTATAATGTAGCTGTTTGGGCAATGGAAAGGTAATGCGGAATGGCTCTCCAATCGGGCGTTACTCCAATGTTGATGTACTGGATATCCGAATCGTTATCATATACCATTGGGATGTACCATCCGTAGGTAGCGGGTTTTCGCATCACTTCATAAATCCCTAAAGTGGCCATATAGGCTTCGTTTACATTAGAGAAAAAATTGCTGCTGGTAAACAGCGAATACGGTTTTACTTCTACGGCTTTTTTGCAAGAAACCATAGCGCACAGGAAAATTCCCAAAACAACAACCGTTTTTTTTGTATTTGATAGTATAGTTTTCATTTGAATAGATTCCTTTCTTAAAGTGATAGATTAAGTCCTGCGACAATTGATTTGCCTCGTGGATAAGCACTAAAGTCGACACCAGGCGTTAAAGCATTGTTAATGCTGCTTACTTCTGGATCGTAACCAGAATAATTGGTAAATACATGCAGGTTATAGGCCGTAACATATATCCTGGCATTTGCGATTTTGATGGCGCTTAACCATTTTTTCGGTAGCGTATAGCCCAAGCTGATGTTATTGATCCTTAAGAAAGAACCACTTTCGATAATGCTGTCGTACAAACGACCGGTTGCATTTCCATTAATGGATGCCACCTTGTTTTTTCCCTGGTTCAAAGCCGCCAATTCAATAGGATCCGTAACAATTTGGCCCGAGGCATTTATCGTTTTCCACCTGTCTACCTGAAAGGCCAAGCTGTTGTTAAAATCTCCAGACCTCATCAGGTTGTTCATTACGTTTGCATTGTAAATGTCGTTACCCACCGTAAAGTTCAAAAACACGCTCAGGTCGATGCCTTTATAGCTAAATGTATTGTTGATGCCCCCGGTATATTTAGGATTGGCATTGCCGATGGCTACACGGTCATCAGCCGTGATCAAACCATCGGGTACGCCGTTGGGACCACTGATGTCCTTAAATTTGATGAAACCGGGCTGTGCCGCAACCACATCGCGGGCTACACCGGGTTTTAAGGTATAGGTATTGGTAGTTGAATTATAATCAAAATCGCTCACTTGGTACAGGCCGTCTTGTTTGTAGCCATACATGATCCCTACCGGCTCACCTACTTTCAGGATAAAATCCTGTGGCGTTGAATAACTGCTTGCCAATAATGAATTCTCGCCATCGCTAAGCTTCAGCACCTTTGTTTTGTTAAATGCGATATTGAAATTGGTATTCCAAGAAAAGTCTTTGTTTCTGATGTTTACGGTATTCAGTGTCAATTCTACCCCTCTGCTTGAGGTAGTGCCAATGTTTTGGATCTGCGTGGTAAAGCCAGCACTCGCGGGGATACGGGTTTGGTACAACAAATCTTTCGATCTGTTATCATACAATTCTGCCGTTAAAGTTATGCGCTGCTTGAGCAAGCCAACATCGAGGCCGATATTGCCCGACTTCACGCTCTCCCATTTTAAATATGGATTTGGCAAATTGGCTTGGAAAGCAACTGGAATCAGCGTGTTATTTAATGGATAATACCCAGTGGTGAATGTTCCGAGCGCTGCATAATTGGCAATACGGTTGTTGCCAGCCGTACCATAGCTCAAGCGCAGTTTCAGGTCGGAGAAAATAGGCAGTTCCTTCATGAAATCTTCCTGAACCACTCGCCAGGCAAAAGCAGCCGATGGAAAGTAGCCCCACCTATTTTCGTTGCCAAATTTAGAAGAACCATCAGCCCTTAAGCTTGCGGTAAGGATATACTTGTCTTTGTAGCTATAATTGGCTCGGGTAAAGAAAGAAAGCAATTTGTCATCTTGGGCAATTGATGACGGAAAGCCTGCAACGGTACCTAGACCTAAATTATCCCAACCATTGTTAACTGCTGGAAAATTGGTAGCCGAAGCGCCAAAGGCTTCGCTATAATTATAAATGTATTCCTGTCCTACCGACAAATCTAACTTGTGGATTTTGTTAAATACGCGGTTGTAGCTGATGGTGTTGTTAAAGCTTAAGCGGGAAGCGGCAAGTTCTGTAATGCTCCCAGATGGTCCTCCCAATCGAATAGCTGTAATAGATTTGGCCTCATTAAACGCCTTAATTTTATTATTTTGTGAATTATAGCCAACCAAACCATTGTAGGTAAAGTTTTCCAAGAAATTATACTTAAGGGCCACGCTGGCATTTAATGTCTTAATTTTTTGATCCCTGAGCCTGGTATTTACAGTAACCAAAGGACTTTGAAATGCCGGACTGCCTTGGTTATCCAATGGATCAAGGCTTTCGTTTAGCAAATCGGAATCGTTGGCCAAGCCATTGATGGGTCTATACTGTAACAAAGTCTGCAACATGCTTAAACGGGCATTGCCTCCTTCTTCGGTACCGCCAGAGCCATAAATGTTCTGATTAGAGTAATTGACAATACCATTGATCGTAAATTTATTGCTGATGGTATTGGTTAAGGCGAGTTTGGCAATATCTTTATTCGAACCGCTGTTCATCATTAAACCATCGTTTTGGTTTCTCGAATAAAACACATTATACTTTAGCTCTCTATTGCCGCCATTGATGCTCACCTTATGGTATTGGCTTACTGCGCTCTCGCCAAAAATCTCTTTTTGCCAATTGATGCCCCTATCGGCATAATTGTTCTGCAGCGATTCGAAGGGACCAAATACACTGGTAAACTTAGACAGTAGCGTTGGGTTGGCTGCAGCATTTTCATAGGTATATAAGGCGTATTGATAGCCATCCATTACCGGAATAAAGCTGTTGATTTTCTTTACGCCTACATAGCCATCATAGTTAATGGTTGTTTTTCCTTCTTTGATCTGTTTGGTGGTAATCAACACTACGCCATTGGCACCCCTTGCCCCATAAATTGCGGTTGATGATGCATCTTTTAGGATATCGACAGACTCAATATCCATTGGATCGATGAAATTGAGGCCTTCGGTTTGTGGTACGCCATCTACAACATATAAAGGTTCGTTGCTTTGCGTAATTGAGGTACCGCCCCTAATTTTTATAGATGGTTCTTCGCCCGGATCGCCACTGGGCATGGTTACCTGCATACCTGCAATACGGCCCTGCAAAGCCTGGGCAATATTTTGAACGGGCACTTTGGCCAGTTCGGCACCACTTACCGATGAGATGGCCCCGGTAAGGTCCTTGCGTTTTACGCCTTGGCCATAACCAATCACAATCACTTCGTTCAGGTTATTTTGATCATCTATTAATTTGGCGTCTACTACTACTCGACCATTTACCGCGTGCTCAATTGTTTTGAAACCGAGAAAAGTGAATACCAATACCGCATTAGGCTTTACTTTGATCTGATATGTTCCATCGCCGGCTGACGACACTCTATTGGCAGTACCCTTTTCGGTAACTGTTGCGCCAGGAATGGGCTGATTGGAACTATCAAGCACCACGCCTTTCACGGTAATCGCATCTTGTGCATAGCTTGATGCCGCAATTGCGAAAAATAAAAAAAACAATACAATTCTTCTCATCGGGTTTATTATTTGGTTTTGTTTATGATATCTCCTAAATCACACGATAGCAAATGCCTTGAACAAACCGCTTATTGATTGCGCTTATCCATCAGAAAGAAAGTTATAGGAAAAGGGGAATACCTATCACTATCAGATTTACTATTTGGTTCAATTAGTCAACGAATTTAATAGTATGCAACAAATTAGACTTTTAATTTTGCTTAAAATGCTATCAAATTTGGTTAAACCTAAAAAAACATGGATTAAAGCCAATGGCTTATCTCTTTCATAATCAACAGTTTTTACACCAAGTAATGTACCCAACTATTTGATTAGGCTATTGATTGTAATTAATTGCCTGAAATGCCCTCAATAGCCATAGGATTGGTTTTGGCTCCTTCGTTCATTAAAAAGAGCGTGGCTTATCCACCTGCCTTTTTAAAGCGATTAGACAATTTTGAAATGTTTTTGGCAAATTTTGAAAGCCTTTCTTTTTAAACGCGCCTACCTTCACTTCAACGAATAACCAAATTTTATCCTGAAGTATGATCACGAAGAAAGCGTTCAATATATTATTGATCTCCACCTGTTTTAGCCTAAAAGCTTTTGCGGCCTCTAAACAAACAGACCCTGCACCTACCTGGTTCAAAAAAACAACTGAAATTATAGGGCTTCAACTGAACAAGGCTGTTCAAACCTACCAGCCGGGACATCATCCGCGTTCTGTAAATCCTGATGGAACGGTAAGATTAGCCGGGATTACCGACTGGACCACGGGCTTTTTTCCGGGAAGCCTGTGGTATGGTTACGAACTTACAAAAGATCAGAAATTGGCTGAGCAGGCCAAAAAGTTTACACTGGCGCTCGATTCGATCAGGTATATCAAAAATACACACGACCTTGGCTTTATGCTGTATTGCTCGTATGGCAATGCCTATCGCATTACGGGAGACAAAGCTTACCTGCCGGTTCTGGCCGATGGCGCAAAAAACCTGATGGCCCGTTTTGATCCAAAGGTTGGGGTAATCCGTTCATGGGATTTTGGCGAATGGCGCTATCCTGTTATTATCGACAACATGATGAACCTGGAATACCTCTATTGGGCGGCCAAACAATTTAACCAGCCAAATTATGCCAAAGCCGCCAGTACGCATGCGGTTACTACCATTAAAAACCATTTCAGAAAAGATTACAGCTCTTTCCATGTGGTTGATTATGATCCACAGACGGGAAAAGTATTTCGCAAGGCGACACATCAGGGACTTACAGACGAATCGGCCTGGGCACGTGGGCAGGCTTGGGGCTTATATGGCTACAGCATGTGTTATGCCAATACCCAAAATCCGCAATTTTTAGCACAGGCCGAGCATATTGCCAAATTTATAATGAACCATCCGCGCATGCCTAAAGATAAAGTTCCGGTTTGGGATTTCGACGTACACAATGCCATGGATGCAGAGGAACGCGCACCAAAAGATGCCTCTGCAGCTGCAGTTATTGCCTCAGCTTTGCTAGATTTGAGCACACAGGCAAAAGACGGCAAGAAATACTTCGATTATGCTGAGGACATCCTAAAATCCCTCTCATCTGATCATTACCTTGCCAAGCCTGGTGAAAACCAGTTTTTTATATTGAAACACAGTGTGGGCGCAATGCTCTATAACTCAGAGATTGATACGCCAATTGATTATGCAGACTATTATTATCTTGAAGCGTTAAAGAAGTATGCAAGCATCAAAAAAATAGACCTTAAAAAGTAAACTAAGCAGGGATGAGAACAATTTTCGCGATAAGTGCTTTTATTTTTTGCTTCCTAAATGCAAAAACACAGGAAAAACCAATCACTAAGGAGAGTTTTGCCGTGTTGAACCTCAATTACAAAGGTTTAGAAAAGGTGAACCAGGCGGTAGCAGCCGCAAAGTATGACGAAGCGGCCAAAGAACTGCTCCAATATTTTCGCAAGCAGGCAGGCGACCAGTCGCGCTTTCGCGGAAAAGACATCGGCAAAGAACATCAAGAAAAAGCCGACAATGCTTTGCTGCATTTATTTAAGCCACAAAAGGGCTACGGCTTTTTTGATTATGGCAAAGACATCAATTGGCAATATTGGCCAGTAAAAGACAATGAGGTTCGCTGGCAGCTGCATCGGGTAACCTGGTGGGAATCGATGAGCCTGGCCTACCGCAGCAGCGGAGATGAAAAATATGCCAAGGAATGGATTTTCCAGTTTCGCGACTGGTGCAAAAAAAATGCAATTGGCCTTGACCAGGAAAACGATAAAATAGCCTGGCGCCCCTTAGAGGTATCTGCCCGTGTGCAGCTATTTCCCATCACCTTTAATGCATTTGTCAACTCGCCCAATTTCAGTCCGGCATTTTTAATGGAGTTTTTACAGGAAGTGAACAACCATGTAAATTATATTGCTGCTCATTATACCAATGAAGGCAACCACCTTTTATTTGAAGCCCAACGCGTACTAGATGCAGGTGCTAGCTTCCCCCAGTTTAAAATGGCCGAAAGCTGGCGCAAAAGCGGCATAACTATTTTAAACCGCGAAATTAAAAAACAGGTATTTGCCGATGGCATGCAATGGGAACTTTCTCCAGTATACCATGTGGCTTCTATTACTATATTTTTAGATGCCTACAATGCCGCGAAGCTTGCAGGACTGGCCAACGAATTTCCAGAGAGCTATAGCAAAACACTCGAAAACATGATGGTGGCTACGGCAAAAATCTCCTTCCCCGATTACAACAATCCCATGTTTGGCGATTCATGGACGAACGATAAAGCTGGCAGGCTTAAATTGTTCCAAAGCTGGTCTAAACTATTTCCTACCAATGAAACATTGAAATACTTTGCGAGTGATGGCAAGGAAGGCATTCCAAGCTATTTATCAACTGCGCTTCCCGATGCCGGTTTTTACACTTTTAGGAACGGTTGGGATAAAAAATCGACCATTATGATTTTAAAGGCCAGCCAACCCGGAGAATTTCATGCCCAGCCAGACAATGGCACCTTTGAGCTATGGGCAAACGGACGCAATTTTATGCCAGATGCCGGTTCTTATGTGTACAGTGGCGATGCCGAAGTAATGAAAAAAAGGGATTGGTACCGCCAAAGTCGCCTGCACAATACCCTTACCCTCGACGATAAAAATATGGTGATCACCAAAGCGGTCCAAAATAAATGGGAAAGCGGCAAAAACCTGGATGTACTTACCTACACCAACCCAAGTTATGCGGCGCTGAACCACCAACGCAGCGTTTTGTTCATCGACCAAAAATATTTTCTAATCATCGACAGGGCAATTGGTACTGCAACTGGCAAATTGGGCGTACACTTTCACTTAAAGGAAGACAGCAAGCCAGTTGTCGACAAGCAGGCCTATAAAGTAAGCACCACTTATGCTGATGGAAATAACCTGTTGATCCAATCCTTAAACACCGACAAACTCGTGCTTACTGAAGAAGAAAGCAAAGTTTCTTATGCTTATCAGAAAGAACTGTCAAGGCCTGCATTTGTATTCGAAAAAACCAAGACTGACGATAAACCTCAACAGTTTATCAGTATAGTTTACCCTTTCGAAGGCGCAAAAGCACCAGAAATTACTTTAAAAGAAAACACAGGCAATGATTTTCAAAAAGGCATTATCAACCTCAGCTTAACTATAGATGGCAAGAAAAGCGCTATAAAAACCAATTTGTATCGATAAGTCAGCTTTCCATTAGCAATCGCTCCGAAGGCTTGTCATTTAATGTATCACTGAGGATTAGTTACCCGTGAAACTGCTAAACATTTAACCAAAACCAAATATGAAAAAGCAAATGACAAATTTACCGCAATTGATAGTCCTTACGGCGCTATTGCTTGCCATGGCCTGCAGCAAAAAGGCCACAAGTTTAACCGATCAGGCTATAGGCGCCGATGGATTGCCCCAAAAGGCGCTAAATAGTTCGAATTTAGTGAATAATGGCGATACGATACTGAATGTAACTTACGAAAACGGCACTACCACTTCGGGCATTGCGGGGGTTGAAGATACTCATGCCACAGCACCTGATGCGGCCTATATGATGTCGCCTGGTGCTACCGGAAACTGGGCGATAGCCCATAAAATTGTGTATGGCGATCCTGCCTATGAATCAGACGGCTCCTATAGAAGCGAGAGCGATGCCATTGCAATGCAGGCGGCCCGGTTCTTTCCCGGGGACGAACGCCGGTACGAATTTAGCGTGTCGCTGAAAGATTGGACACCCTGGGTTTCTGGCCCGACTTACGAAACCAATGTTTTTCAGTTAAAAGTTTCTGGAAATTCAACAACCGGCTCAGGTGTTCCGCTCCAATTCCGCACAGCAAGAAATGCCATGCGTTTACGTTACGAAGGCTCTTCCTCTATAAAAGATATCATAAGCGATTTACGTCCCTATGTAAACCAATGGCTGAGTTTTAGGGTAGATGTTTTATGGGCCGATACAAATACCGGTTACATAAGGACGTATATGAAACTACCTGGACAAAGCAGCTACACCTTGGTAGATGAAAAAACAAACTATCGCACTTTTGCCGGAAATGTAAGTATTGGAAACATTGGATACATTAAATGGGGGCTTTACGGAATTCAGCAAGGCCTTACCCGTGTGGCTTATCACGATAACATCCGGATTATTAAACTCCCCTTACAGTAACAGCATTTTAACATATTGGCAACTAAAGCGTTGCCAATATGTTCTTTCCAAATAGCTCTATGGGCAAAAATTCAATACGCTCATTACTCCCCACCTATACAGGCAAGAGCAACAACCTAAAAACAGCAGGTAAAATTGGGCAAATCCAAACCCATTAATTCCCAAAACCAGTTTCAAAATACCCAACAACAATAAGCATTATTTATTGGCAAGACAAGCAAAAGTGCCTTTTCAAGCTGTATTGATCCCGCCTTCAACAATAATACGTTCTGGCTTTATTTGTGCCATTGATTTTGTCGAATGTCTGTATTCCTAAAATAGACATCTCAAAATCTGAGTTGAATAATGAAGTTGCTTAATAAGTATACTGGGTGGATTTTTATAGGTTTCGCAGGGCTAATCAGCACTGCCAAGGCTAACCAGGTTACCGGTTGCGAGTCTCCGGTAAGTCCAAATTATATCTATATTAGGCTTAATGGAACTTTTAATGGAGTTCCTAATTATGATTTCAGTTCTGAAGCCGACAAGGCCAGTGGTCCGATGTATTGCTAAACCTATGGCGCGGCAAATTCCTGTTGGATCAATGCGATCAATGCGCCCAGCACAAGCAAATACGGCACTTTGGTTACCTTCTACGATGTAAACAACTGCCCCGTAGATGATTATATTTGGCTCTTGATGCTTGCAACAGGCACTTACGCCTATTTGAAGATGCATCGTCATCGTCAATCGGCTCATTCCTAAGCTTAGCTTTAATTTACGTTTATTCGGCTAAGGCAATCCCTATTTAGGTTGCTTAACAATTCCTTAATCTTAAATTCAGTATTTATAAACTTGTGTTTAGTATTTATGCACTTTAAATATTAAACATGACCGAAGGAAATCTTATTGTTTTTGACGATGCATCTAAACCCCTGCGCCAGGAAAGCTTTACCTTGCCCGCACTAAAATCGGGCGAAATTCTTGTCAAAAACCTATACACCACCATTTGTGGCAGCGATCTGCATACCTTTTGTGGCTTGCGCAAAGAAAAAACACCTACTGTTTTGGGGCACGAAATTGTGGGACGTATTGTTCAAATTGACCAAGCCCATCCCCAAAAAGACCATGCAGGAAATCAATTGTCGCCAGGCGATTTAGTAACCTGGGCAGTATTTTGTTCAACGCCACAAGCAAGCTGGTTAGCCAAGGGCATGCCACAAAAATCAGCTAATTTATTTAAGTACGGCCATGCCCAAATTATAGGAGACGACGCTTTTCATGGCGGATTGGCTGACTATTGTATCTTAAAGGAACACAGCTGTGTTTTAAAAATTCCCGCCCATCTCCCACTGCCCATTGCAGCCACCATTAATTGTGCAATCGCTACAGTTGCCGGGGCCATAAGATTGGCTGATAAGGTAGATGGAAAAAATGTATTGATTACCGGCTTGGGCCTATTGGGCAATGTAACCGCAGCCATGTGCAAAACTGCTGGAGCAAAAAACATCATCGCCGTTGATGTTGACCCTAATCGTTTGGCACAAGCGGAAGCTTTTGGCGCGAACGTTCTATATCCTGCCAACGAACCCGATTTGCAGTCTAAATTGACCAAGCAACAAGTGGATGTGGTATTTGATATGAGCGGAAATCCAGATGCCATGGAGCTCGGCATTAATTCTTTGGCTGTTGGCGGTACCGCAATTTGGACGGGTGCAGTTTTCAAAACTAGGGAAATAGCCATCAATGCCGAGGATATCATCAGGAAGCTAATTACTATAAAGGGCCTTCACAATTACAATTTCGAGGATTTACAGTATGCCTTAAATTTTATGGTGAAGCATTACGAGCACTTTCCTTTTGCAACTGTGGTTGCCAAGGAATTTGCCTTAAGCGAAGCCCAACAAGCTTTTGAGTATGCCTTGGTGCACAAGCCATTAAGAGTAGGAATCAAAATAGATTAAATCTTAACCCTTATCACCATGACTTTTAGAAAGCAACAGTGGAAAATGCTGCTCATTACCATGCTGTGTTATTTATTCTTTTACACAGGACGCCACAATTTTGGCTGGGCAGTAAAGAATATGGCCACCGAACTCCATATTTCCTACACGAGCATAGGCTGGATCAGCTTTTCTATGCTCATTGGATATTCCATCGGCCAATTGGTTAACGGCAATTTGGCCGATAAACTCAGCGCCAGAATAATGGTTCCTCTGGGCGCTTTCTTATCTATAGCCGCCAACGTGGCTATTAGTTTCAGCAATTCGGCCAACATGATCATGCTATGTTGGGCACTGAATGGCTATTTCCAGTCGATGGCATGGGCACCTGGCGCTAAGATCATTGCCAATTGGTGGCCTAAAGAAGAACATGGCAAGGCATTTGGACTGTATACCATGGCGGCCGGGTTTTCATCGGTAGTTACCTATTTGTTCTCTATTATTTTGTTGCAGCTCCATTTAGATTGGCGCATGCTGTTTCGTTTGCCGCTCATCCCCTTGGCATTTGTTGCATTGATCTTTTTTATCATGATTAGGGATAAGCCTGTTGGTTTCAAAACCCAAAAAGATCCAAACTCTATACCTGAAGAAGAAGAAACCAGTTGGATCAAGCGATATCAAACGGTGCTGAGCAATCGCAATTTTGTTATTGCATCATTGTCGTTTGGCTTTGAAAGCATGGCCAGGTATGGGCTCATCTTTTGGGTGCCTGTACATTACTTGGGCAAAGACTGGAAAGACAATCCCCAATACTTATGGGTGACGTTACTGTTGCCTATTGGCATGGCAGCCGGAGCCATTTCCTTTGGTACACTTTCGGATTCTATTTTTAAGGGCAACCGTATCGCCGCCATCAGGCTTGGCATGCTGGTTAGTGCGGTGCTGGTGTTGCTGGTTTATATTTCACCCTCTTCAAATCTGATCCTTGCCAGTGTATTTATTTTCCTTTCTGGTTTCTTTGTATATGGTCCACAAGCCAATTATTGGCCTTTAAGTCCACAAATGTTGCCCAAAACCAGTACGGCTACCGGCATTGGCTTTATGAATATGATCGGTTATTTATTTGCGGCATTGGGTGAACCCCTATTTGGCTTTATGATAGATTATACAGGCAATACCGCCACTATTTTTATTGCGATTTCGCTGATATGTCTGCTTGCTGCCTTGCTGATTTCTACCATCAAAACCAAAAAGCTGGCTAAGCATACAGAAGTTTTGGCCAAAACCTAGTTAAAGGACTGGCTTAATTTTTCTTACCAATTTTGATCGCAGTGTAAACCCAAAAAGAGCTAAAGATGATTGCTCAAATGAAAAAAGACATGGACAAACACCACGGCATCAAATTAAAAACGGCCAAGCCAAACATTGCTGCTTAAATTCAGGTCAATATGGCAATTCTACAAAAAATGTACTGCCTTTGCCTACTTCGCTCTCTAGCCATATCTTGCCGCCGTGGGCTTCTACAATCTGTTTGGAGATGGCCAATCCAAGACCAAAGGAATGCTCGCCAGCAGTGCCTTGTCTTTTGGCATCGGTATAGATATCAAAAATCTTTTCTCTTGCTTCTGATGGCACGCCAATCCCATTGTCTTTGATATACATCAGCACGGTATCGATTTCTTTAGACAGGCCAATTTCAATTTTGGCATTTTGACCGCTAAATTTAATTGCGTTTACAATCAGGTTGCTGATTACACGCCATATCTTTTCTGTATCTGCCTGTATCGTTGCTTCTTGTACCTGCAACACCAATTCTTGCTGTTTTTCTTCGGCCTTGAACCTGAGCAGGCTTACGCATTGACGTAACAGGAGGTGTAGTTCTACAGCCTCTTTAACCAGTCCTATAGCTGTAGTATTCATATTTAAGAGGTCGCTGATCATATCTAACGAATGTTGGCTCGATGTTTCCAAGAGTTCGACCATTTCTTGGTCTTTGGGATGCAAACCTGCCGTTTTAAGCAACCCAGTAACCGTAATGGTAGCCGCTATGGGGCTTTTCAAGTCGTGGGCAACGATTTTCATCATGCGCGTATTTTCCTCCTGACTTTTTTCTAGGGCTTTTAACACCTTGTGCAGGTCGGTATTGTGTGCCGTAATCTGAGTGTTAAGCACCTGAAGCTTTCTTCGGTTTTGCCAAACCAAGAGGAGGACAAAGACGACCATCGCCGAAAAAACAATAAAAGCGATCAGGTAAGCTTGCTTCATTGCATTTTCCTTATCGAGCAGTGCCAATTTGTATTCTTGCTGCTGTGTTTTAAAAGCCATATCGATATCTGCAGTTTTCAGGCTTTGCTCCAGGCTATCCATCGAATCGCGGAAATGGTAATATTTTTGCAAATACTGGTAAGACAGCGCCTGCTCATTCTTCTGGTCAAAATATCTCCATTGCAGTGCAAGCAGCTTTAACTGAGTACTCTTGGGCATCTCTCTTTCAGGCACCTTTTGATCTAATGTCTGTTGCAATTGATTGAGCAAGACAGCCGCAGCATCGAGGTGTTTGTAGCGGATGTAAAGGTCGGCCAATTTCAGTTTGGCTGTTTGGGCATCTACGGGCTCATAACCTGGCCGATCGTTAATGGCGATACTCTGTTTCAGGTATTGCTCAGCCAGCGGGTAATTATTTTGCTTGGCATAAACCCCACCCAAATTGCCGTACACTACCCCACGGGCCCGATCCATATAGTCTTTTTTGATGGGATGCAAGGAAACGATCTGACGAATAAGCGCGAGTGCTTTTTGATAATAAAAAACGGCACTGTCTGGCTTATTGATCCTTTCAAAGCAAAGGGCTATGGTGTTTATATAATCTTGTCTAGCGCCGTATAGGCCATCTATGGTTTTCGTATCGTTGCAGTTATCGCTTTCAACAAGGGCTTGTTTAACATAGGGAATGGCATCTACGTACCGTTCCTGCCTGTACCTTACCAAACCTAACCTATAAGTAAAGCTATAATATTTACATCTATCCAGGTTATTGAGGGCAAACTCGCGGGCATCATAATAATATTTAAACGCAAGGTTATAGTTCTTCCCGGTAAATTGGGCATCGCCTTTGGCAAAAAGGCCACTGGCATATTCAAATGGATAGGTCTTTTCTTTGTCTTTTAACACAAAAAGCATGCTGTCTGCATAGCGGTTGGCCATTGTTACATTGATATCAACCAGCAGGTAATAATTGATTTTATTACTGTACTTTTCGAACATGTCTTTGGTACTAGGCTTAAAAGTGAGATAGCCCGAATCGAGATAGGCTAAACCTCTTTTGGCATTGCCATTACTGGATATGGTATCTGCTTTGGCCAATATTTGTTGGGCCTTTGGAGAAAGCTGGGTGGCACCATTGTCTGTATCGTTTTTACATGACGAAGCTAACAATGCCAAAAGCAACCCTAAACAGACAAGGCAATTCTTATATTGAAGCGCAATTCCACACATTTTTAATTGCATTAGCTCTTTAGGCGTAAAAGTTAGCTATTTTAATCAAAAAAAAATGATTTGAGGTGTAAAAGTTGGGCTAAAGAAATTTCATCCTTTTGTTCAAATCTGCCCGATAGGCATCAGAAACAGGAATTAAATTATGATTAATGATCAATGTTTTGCCTTCTGCGGTATCAATTCTGCTCAGGTTCACAATAAAAGACCGGTGCACGCGCAAGAAGATATCCTGAGGCAATTTTTGTTCGATGGTTTTGAGCGATGAATGGATAGAATAGTCTTTCCCTTCTAAGCTGATTTTTACATAGTCGCCCGTGGCTTCAAAAAAATTGATATCATTAATTCTTAGGCGCCGCACCACATTAGAATCGCGGATAAAAACAAATTCGGTAGCCTGATCGCTCATGGTCAGGCTTTTTGTTTTCACAATTTCCTTGGCTTTTTCAACGGCCTTGAGAAACCTTGGAGGAGAGATTGGCTTCAACAGAAAATCAACCACGTTCAATTCAAAGGCTTCGGCGGCATATTCGCTTTTAGAGGTGGTGAAAATAATCAAAGGCCGTTTGTTTTCAAGGATTTTGGCCAATTCAATTCCACTCATTCCGGGCATCTGTATATCTAGAAATATAAGATCTACCTCGTTGGCCATAATGAGTTGATGTGCCTCGATGGCATCGGCACACTCTCCTACCAAAGTTAGCGCAGAATCGAGATCGAGCATTCTTTTTAATACAGTCCTAAAAATTTTTTGATCATCGACAATTAAGCACTTCATATTGCTGGATTTACTTAGCAAAATAAACAATATCTGTTTAAAGAACGAAGCTAAGTGTAGAAAGTGTTCAATTTTTTATCAAAACACAACATCGAACATGCTTTAACGAGCACTTAAAAAACAACACTAAAACGTCAATACAAACTTAGAAGTGTATTTTAATTTCTTTTTGAAAAGGATCGCCCAGGTTTTCAAATCCAGGCTATATCCATTCATGGAGTTTCTTCATCCATTCATGGAGCAGCTATGCCTGTTTACCTATTCTCCGTTTTATTGGATTTGGGCTTGCTTTAGATTTGTGATCAAATAAACGGTCTTAAAGATGCTATTAGCCTAAAGGCTGTTCAAAAGTATTGCAGGCTTTAAAGAAGGCCTTTTAACTATGGGGATTGCAGAGGGGAAATACATAGGGGATGATGACAAAAGAGTACCCTCTCTCCATAGTTATTCGACCAGCTTTGAGCACCGCTAACTAAGATAAACCAACACCATGAGCGATGACCAGACTCCGGTAAAAAGGATTGTAAAAGCCATTGAGGAGTACTATAATGGCAAACAGCCCGAGCATATTTGCGAAGAGCATGAAATTGAAAAGGAAGTATTCCATAAATGGCTGGCAGCGTATAAACACATCGCCATAGAAATTATGGAGCTCAAGCTAGAGAATGAAAAACTGAGAAAGATGTTTGTTGATTTAAGCCTCAGGCAAAAATCTACGGCTAAAAACCAAGATCCCTCTAGCTAAAAACAACTATCCCAAGCTATAAAACAATCGACGAGCCCTTAGCTCAACTTTCTCTCTCCCTATACCTACCCTCGCTATTGTTATTTCTTAAAAAGCAAAGAAAATTTAACTGATTTAAGTAAAAACTAGCTACCTTTGCATCATCTGATGATATGACGAACACACAAGCATTAATCAATAGAAAATCACTTGCCGACGAGGTAGCCGATGGACTGCGCAAGCAATTATCGCTGGGGATTTTCAAAGTAAACGAAAAACTTCCAATAGAACCAGAACTAATGAAAATGTTCGGCGTTGGAAGATCTACGATAAGGGAAGCCATCAAATTATTGGTTAATTCGGGCCTCTTAAGGGTACAGCAAGGTTTAGGGACTTTTGTAGAACGTACAGCCAGTCAAGAACCGATGGACCTAAGGCTTAAACGTGCCGACAAGGTAGAGCTTGACGAAGTGAGGCAGCTCATCGAGATTAAAATAGCCGAAAAGGCAGCGCTTAATCGCTCTGAAGAAGATGTCGAAAAAATAAAAGCCTATCTTGAAGTACGCAAAAGGGCAGCAGATGAAGGTCAGTTGGAAGAATGCATAGATGCAGATATCCAATTTCACTTGGCCATAGCCAATGCTTCTAAAAACGAAGTCCTGGCCGATATTTATAAAACAGCTTCGGCGCATCTCAAAAACTGGTTCCAGGAAATTTATCAAGACACCAAAACTTTTCAAGAAAGCTATCACCTGCATCAGCAGCTCTTAGCCAATATCATAGCAAAAGATCCGAAAGCGGCATGGAATACTGCTACTCGAATAATCAATCATATTTTTTAATTTCGCCCTGCATTTACGAAGTTTTAAAAATGGTAATGCAGCACACATAAATACAATTCATGAATAATCAGAATAAAAAGCAAGACGCCCTCGACTATCACTCGCAAGGCCGTCCGGGCAAAATCGAAGTCGTTCCAACCAAACCCCACTCCTCTCAAAGAGATTTGACCTTGGCTTACTCACCGGGTGTGGCCGAGCCTTGTTTGGAAATTGCTGCCGATGCCGACAAAGCTTATAAATATACAGCCAAAGGCAATTTGGTAGCCGTAATTAGCAATGGTTCTGCAGTTTTGGGCTTGGGCAATATCGGTCCATTGGCCAGCAAGCCCGTAATGGAAGGCAAAGGCCTGCTTTTTAAGATCTTTGCAGATATTGATGTATTCGACTTGGAACTCAATGCCGATTCGGTAGAAGATTTCATTAAAATGGTTAAAGGCGTTGAGCCTACTTTCGGGGGCATCAACCTCGAAGACATCAAAGCACCAGAGTGTTTCGAAATTGAGCGCAGGCTTAAGGCCGAACTGAACATTCCGGTAATGCACGATGACCAGCATGGAACCGCAATTATTTCGGGTGCGGCCCTGCTCAATGCCTGCGAACTGCAAAAGAAAAAACTAAAAGACATTAAGGTGGTGGTAAGTGGTGCCGGTGCAGCAGCGGTATCATGTGCCAAAATGTACCTTTCTTTGGGAGTTACGCCAAAAAACCTGGTCATGTTCGATATCAACGGACTGATTACCACATCAAGAACCGATTTGGATGAGATCAGGATGGAATTTGCTACCACCCGCAAAGATATCAGCAGCATTACAGATGCCCTTAAAGGCGCCGATGTACTAATTGGCCTTTCAGCTGGCGATGTCATCAAGCCAGAAATGCTGATGGGCATGGCTAAAAACCCTATCGTATTCGCCATGGCCAATCCTAACCCAGAAATTGCCTATGATTTGGCAGTTAAAACGCGTAAAGACATTATCATGGCTACGGGTAGATCTGACTATCCAAATCAGGTAAACAACGTACTAGGGTTCCCTTATATTTTTAGAGGTGCCTTGGATGTACGCGCAACCAGCATTAACGAAGAAATGAAGATTGCCGCCGTACGCGCCATTGCCAGCTTGGCCAAAAAATCTGTTCCAGATGCGGTAAGTCAAGCCTATAACGCCCGTAACTTTAAATTTGGCAAGGAATATATCATTCCAAAACCGGTAGATTCGAGGCTGATTACCGAAGTATCCATGGCGGTGGCAAAAGCAGCCATAGAAAGTGGCGTAGCCAGAAAGGCAATTGCCGATTGGACCAAATACGAAGAAGAGCTTAAAAAGAGATTGGGCATTGACGATACCATCATGCGTTTGGTAACGACCAATGCAAAGGCCAATCCGAAAAAAGTGGTATTTGCCGAAGCCGATAATTATAAAATCTTAAAGGCCGCGCAAATTGTTAAGGAAGAGAAAATTGCCATCCCTATCCTATTGGGAAACAAAGAAGCCATTCAACGCATCATTTACGAGAATGCACTCGATTTAGATGGTGTTGAAATCATAGAACCGGCTTTGGAACAGGAAAGAATAAACAGATATGCCCAGGCGCTGTATAACAAAAGACAGCGTAGAGGCGTAACCTTGTTCGAAGCCAACAAATTGATGCGAGACAGGAACTACTTTGGCGCTTCGATGGTAGAGTTTGGCGAAGCCGATGCCATGATTTCTGGATTAACCAAGAACTATGCAACCACCGTTAAACCCGCTCTCCAAGTAATTGGTGTAGAACCAGGCGTTAAACGTGTAGCGGGCATGTACATGATGATTACGAAAAAAGGCCCGATCTTTTTTGGCGATACCACCGTAAATGTTGATCCTACCGCAGAAGAACTGGTAGACATCACCTTGCTGGTCAACAAATCGGTTAGACAGTTTAACGTAACACCACGGATTGCCTTACTGTCTTATTCAAATTTTGGCTCTAATACAGGTGCAATTCCCGATAAGGTAAGAACAGCGGTACAATTGCTTCATAAAAACTATCCCGATGTAATTGCAGATGGCGAAATGCAAGCCAACTTTGCCATTAACAACGATATGCTCAAAGAGAATTTCCCTTTTAGTGCATTGAGCGATGCGCCAGCCAATACCTTGATCTTCCCTACTTTAGAATCAGGAAACGTAGCCTATAAGCTCTTGCAAGAATTAGGCGAGGCTGAAGCGGTTGGACCTATTTTATTGGGGCTAAACAAGCCAGTGCACATTGTACAGCTGGGCAGTTCGGTACGTGAAATTGTAAACATGGTAACTATTGCGGTAGTTGATGCACAGGCAAAAACAAAACCACTAACTACAAAAAGATAAATCACATGGTGGCCTTTTCTTGAGAGAAGGCTACCTATATTCAAATAAAATATTTGCAATCAAATTCATCAGATGATATGATGTATAAACATTCAAATTAGTAATATCTCAAATCATATGGAAAATAAATTATCCCAATCCCCTTCGTCAGTCGACGCCAAAGTTCTTGCTCAGCAAACCATTTTTTCTATCCTTTTCACCGTTAGCTTAACCCACTTGATCAATGATATGCTTCAGGCAGTTGTACCTGCTGTTTATCCAATCCTTAAAAGCGAGTTTCATTTAACCTTTGCCCAAGTTGGCCTCATTACCCTCACCTATCAACTTACAGCATCCCTGTTACAGCCTTTTGTCGGTTTGTATACTGATAAAAATCCGCGTCCTTATTCCTTGGTGATTGGAATGGGCTTTACCCTGGTTGGTTTAGTGGCTGTAGCTTTTGCCGATAGCTTTATACATGTGCTAGGTGCAGTTAGTTTGATTGGTATTGGCTCCTCTATCTTCCATCCAGAATCGTCAAGAGTAGCACATTTGGCTTCTGGAGGCAAAAAAGGCTTGGCCCAATCCATCTTCCAGTTGGGTGGCAATGCAGGCAGTGCGCTCGGTCCATTGTTAGCTGCCATTATTGTGGTTCCCTATGGCCAATTCAACATCATCTGGTTCTCCCTGGTGGCTATCATAGGCATGTTGGTGCTTTCTGTGGTTTCGAAATGGTATAAAGCACAGCTGATTAGCCGAGCCTCAAAAAAAGCCAGTTTCTCTGATGAAGTGGTCAGCAAATTCTCGAAGAAAAAGGTCATTTTTTCTTTGTTCATTTTATTGGTGCTGGTATTTTCTAAATACTTCTACATGGCCAGTATGACCAGCTATTATACTTTTTACCTCATGGACAAGTTCCATTTAAGCATACAGCAATCGCAGGTTTACCTTTTTGCGTTCTTGGCCGCCGTAGCAGCCGGAACGTTGTTTGGTGGACCACTTGGAGATCGTTTTGGCAGAAAATACATCATTTGGATTTCCATCTTAGGGGTTGCTCCATTCACTTTGCTATTGCCGTATGTTGGTCTTTTCTGGACAGGCATTCTTTCTGTCATCATCGGCCTTATCCTTTCTTCGGCGTTTTCGGCCATATTGGTTTACGCTACCGAACTTGTTCCCGGCAAAGTAGGCATGATTGCCGGTCTTTTCTTCGGACTTGCATTTGGCATGGGTGGTTTGGGTTCAGCTTTGCTAGGCAAATTGGCCGATCAGACCAGTATCGAATACGTGTATAAAGTATGTGCATTTCTGCCTTTGATAGGCATCATTACAGGTTTCTTGCCTAATATAGAGCGAAAAAAACAAGCGTAGCTACATTAAAGTTTAGCTCAGCGAACATGACAACAGCCAAACCTTGGATCAATAATTCGTTTCAGGTTTGGCTGTCTGCTTTTCTGCAACAAAATTGTTGATTTAAGGACTATCAGCTTATAAAATTTCATCCGTTTCTGTTTTTTTTTACTTTTGCCACCAATGAACAGGCTTTACTCATATTTGCTGCTGCTGATTGTAACTTTTAACGTTACACCTGCACACCAGTTGCTTAAAACGCCTGCGCTTTTTCATCATTTCCATTACCACTGCCAGCAAAAACCCGAGATTTCCTTCGTCGATTTTCTTTCCATGCACTATTGGGGTACCGACGATATCGATTCTGATGACGAAGAAGACATGAAGCTTCCATTCAAAAAAATGGCCAATCCGATTGTGCTTTCTTTTTACATCCCTACAAAGCCTGCCCTTGTAGCTGCAGATTTCTTGTTCAAGTATACGCAAGATCACCCCTTGCCAAATGACAGTCTAATTCCCGACAACACCAATTCGTCATTGTTTAGGCCTCCACGCCCATTTGCATGCTAGGCTTTCGGTCTTTTTAGGCCGATTAAAATTCGTATTGCAAACGGTGCTTTCCGCGCCAAAACAACTTTTTTATGATGATGAACAAAATCATCGGCTTTTCTGTAAAGAACAAGCTGATTGTAGGGCTATTCGTATTTGCCCTATTGCTATGGGGCGTATTCGAATTACGAAAACTCCCAATTGATGCTGTACCCGATATTACCGACAACCAGGTACAAGTACTTACCGTTTCCCCTTCTTTGGGTGCTCCAGACATTGAAAGACTGCTTACCTTTCCTATAGAACAATCGTGCAGCAACATCCCTGGCCTTAAGCAAATCAGGAGCTTTTCTAGGTTTGGTCTTTCGCTAGTAACCATTGTTTTTACCGATGAAACCGATCTTTATTGGGCAAGACAGCAGGTTACCGAACGTTTGCAACAGGTGCAAAGAGACTTGCCTGAAGGCATCGGATCGCCAGAACTCGCACCGGTAAGTACCGGTCTCGGCGAAATTTACCAATACGTAGTCAGGCCAAAAGCTGGTTACGAGCATAAATATGATGCCATGCAGCTCCGTACCATTCAAGATTGGATTGTGCGCAGACAGTTAATGGGCACCAAAGGCGTTGCCGAGGTTTCGAGCTTTGGAGGCAAATTGAAACAGTATGAAATTGCCGTCAATCCGAGCTACCTCAAGGCCAACAACATTACCATTGCCGATATTTTCGCAGCGCTCGAAAAAAATAACCAAAATACGGGCGGCGCCTATATTGAAAAGGGACCAACCGTGCTCTACATCAGAAGTGAAGGATTGACTTCCAGCCTGGACGATATTGGCAAGATAGTGGTAAAAACATTGGACAATGGCCTGCCGGTATTGGTGAGAGATGTGGCCAAGGTTCAATTTGGCGCTGCCATTCGCTACGGAGCCATGACCTATAACGACAAGGGTGAAGTATCTGGTGCCGTAGTGATGATGCTGAAAGGCGAAAACAGCTCTGTGGTAGTAGAAAGAGTGAAGAAAAAAGTAGCCGAAATACAAAAAGATCTTCCAGAAGGTGTAGTCATCGAACCATTTCTCGATCGAACAAAAATGGTAAATAGCGCCATCGAAACCGTGGAAACCAACTTATTGGAAGGTGCATTGATCGTGGTTTTTGTGTTGGTGTTCTTCTTGGGCAATTTGCGCGCAGGATTAATCGTGTCGTCTGTTATTCCGCTGGCCATGCTATTTGCCATTATTTTAATGAACATGTTTGGCGTTGGCGGCAACCTGATGAGCTTGGGTGCTATTGACTTTGGACTCATTGTAGATGGATCTGTCATAGTAGTGGAAGCGGTTCTCCATCGCTTTTCGCATTCGCACCACTTTAAAAAGCGCAGTTCAATTTCGCAACAGGAAATGGACGATGAAGTATCAAAATCGACAGGAAGCATTATTAATTCGGCAGTATTCAGCCAAATCATTATCCTTATCGTTTACCTGCCTATTCTTTCGCTGGAGGGCATAGAAGGCAAAATGTTTAAACCAATGGCACTAACCATTGCCTTTGCCATATTGGGTGCATTTATTTTGTCTATTACCTACGTACCCATGATGAATGCACTGTTCTTGAAGAAAAAACTCAACCATAAACCTACAGTTGCAGATAAGGTAACCATTTGGCTTGAAAGGAAATACATGCCTTTATTAAAGCGTTTATTAAAATTTCCTAAAACCATTATCGGCGTTACGGTAGCCTTATTTGCCATAGCTGTATTCATACTGGGCCGTTTAGGCGGAGAGTTTATTCCTCAAATAGAAGAAGGCGATTTTGCCGTAGAAACCAGGTTGCTTACGGGCAGCAACTTAAACAATACCATTAAATATACCCAGCAAGCTTCTGGCATCTTGCTTAGGAAATTTCCCGAAGTAGAAAAAGTAGTGACCAAGATCGGCAGTGCCGAAATCCCAACAGATCCCATGCCTTTTGAGGCCGGCGACATGATGGTGATCCTTAAAAACAAAAAAGAATGGAACTCGGCTTCCTCTTTTTCTGAGCTTTCCGAAAAGATGACCAAAGAATTGGAAGCCGTTCCCGGAATTACAGTTGGCTTTCAGTTCCCAGTTCAGATGCGTTTTAACGAATTAATGACGGGAGCCAGACAAGATGTAGTGTGCAAAATATTCGGGGAAGACTTAGACAGTTTATCGGCCTATGCCCACCGTTTAAACGAGATCATCAAAACCGTGCCCGGAGCAATTAATATTTACGAAGAAACAGTAACTGGCATGCCCCAAATTGTAATCAAGTTTAACAGAGATGCCTTGGCCAAATACGGCCTCAATGTAGAAGACATCAATACGACCGTAAATACTGCATTCGCCGGTAAAAGTGCCGGACAGGTTTATGAAGGCGAAAAACGTTTTGATTTAGTGGTGAGGCTAAACGAGGATGCCAAGAAGAACATAGATGACATCAGAAACCTCCTCATTTCGACCAAGAATGGCTATCAGATTCCGGTGGCCGAAGTAGCTGAAATTACCGAAGTAGAGGGCGTGAACCAAATTCAGCGTGAAGACACCAAAAGACGGATCGTAATTGGCTTTAACGTAAGTGGCCGAGATGTGCAGACCATTGTTGCCGAGCTGCAACAAAAAGTTGAAAAACAGTTGCGCTTGCCTGCAGGCTATAATTTAGCTTATGGTGGGTCTTTCGAGAACATGAATGCAGCCAAAGACCGCCTTTCTATTGTGGTACCTGTAGCGCTATTGATGATTTTCTTATTGCTTTATTTTGCTTTCAGCTCTGTAAAGCAGGGATTGCTCATCTATACTGCCATTCCTTTATCGGCTATGGGAGGCATTTTTGCACTATGGATTCGCGACATGCCTTTCAGTATTTCTGCTGGGGTTGGTTTTATCGCTCTTTTTGGGGTAGCCGTACTTAATGGCATTCTTCTGGTTTCAGAATTTAATCGATTGAGAAAAGAAGGTTGGACAGACTTGGGCAGGATTGTCATACATGCTACAAAAACCAAACTAAGGGCTGTATTGATGACTGCCTTGGTTCCATCGCTTGGCTTTATTCCTATGGCCATTAGTACCGGAGCAGGTGGTGCCGTACAGAAGCCGCTGGCCACTGTTGTAATTGGTGGCTTGATCATTTCTACCCTGCTTACGCTTTTCGTACTTCCGGTATTGTATATCCTTTTCGAAAAAGGCTTTAAGTACTTTAAGCCGAAGAAAATAGCCCTTGCCGCAATAGGTTTGTTGTTTTGTTGCTTTAACGCAAGTGCACAGCAGCCGATTAGCCTCAAGGAAGCATTGGGCAAAGCAGCTTCGAACTACCCAGCCATGAATGCTGCTCGATTAAATGAAAGCTACCTCAATGCCTTGATTGCCACAGCTGTTGATCTTCCTAAGACCGATTTAACCTATGAAACCGGTCACCTCAATGGCAGCTTTAACGACAACAGGTTCCAAGTTTCGCAAACCTTTCAATTTCCGACCGTTTACAGTAGACAAAAACAGGTCAACCGTTCCATGCTCAATGCGGGCAAAACCCAAACCGAAATCAGGTTGCTCGAGCTGCAAACAGAGATCAAAAACCTTTATTTCAACCTGTTGGTGCTGGATAAGAAAAAGACGGTGCTTTTAAAGGCGGATAGCATTTATGCCCGTTTTGCCGAAAAGGCCGAAAACAGGTACCGCTTGGGAGAAACAGACATTATCGAAAAAACCACGGCAGCCAATCAGAGGTTGCAGATTGCCGCGCAACTGAGCATTTTATCGGCTGATCAGGCCAGCCATCAAAAGCGGATGCAAATTTTAATGCAAAGCGAAGAGACATTGGCTTTAGATGCTTCTACAATCATCTATCCTATCGCCTCTAATTTGTTGTCTGCCTCATCGCTTGCACAAAACCCTTCTATCTTATGGCAACAGGAAATGGTGAAGCAAGGCGAGCTGAACCAAAAGCTGGAGAAAAGCAAATTGCTTCCTTCTATCAGCCTAGGCTATGCAAATGCATCGTTTATGGGCTGGCAAACCACGCCAAACGGACAGGAGCTATTTTATGACAAATCGCATCGTTTTCAATCTTTTAGTGCCGGCCTAGCCATTCCGATATTTTTTGGTGCCCAAAATGCCAAGGCAAAGGCCATGGGCTTTTATGTGCAGCAACAGCAAAAAGAACTGGAAACCCTACGTCAAAATTATGGCACCGAACTTGAAAAAGCCTTGGCCAAGGCAAAAGCCTATCAGGAAACCTTGGCGAGCTACCACGATCTCCTGTTGCCAAATGCCGGCAAAATAGAAAAATCGGCCAGTGCCAAATTAGATGCAGGAGAGATCAATTACCTCGATTGGACCATCTTGATCAATCAAACCATTGATATTAAAAGCCAATATTATCAATTGATCAGCAATTTAAACGAAACGCTTATAGAAATTGAACGCCTTAATGGCATCATCATCAAATAGAATATGAAAAATACGATCACCTTAGTTTTCGCAGGTTTGTTCTTGGCTTCTTGTGGCACCGAACCCGCTCCTGCCGAAGTTAAAAAGACAGCTGCAACCGTAAATCTGGAAGAAACGATTTCGCTTACGGCCGAACAAAGAAAAAATGCCGAATTATCCATTGGCCAGGTAGAAACCCGCCAGGTAGAATCGACCATCAACGTAAATGGAAACATAGAACTGCCACCAGAAAACATTTATACCATTAGCTTTCCTTTGGGCGGTTTTATCAAGAACAGCAAACTGGTAAATGGCATGGAAGTAAGAAAAGGCACTGTTCTGGCTACCATAGAAGATGCTTCTTTTATCCAGCTGCAGCAAGATTACTTAACGGCAAAATCGAAGTTGGAGTTTGCCATGGCTGATTTTAACCGTCAAAAAGAGCTCAATACCACTCAATCTAACAGTCAAAAGGTGTTGCAACAAGCCAAATCAGATTATGATACACAAAGAATATTGGTTAATTCTTTAGCCGAAAAGCTTAAGCTGATTGGCATTGCACCGAGTAAATTAAACGAAAATAACATCTCAAGAACGGTGAATATCTATTCGCCCATCAATGGTTTTGTGTCTAAAATCAATATCAATCCAGGCAAATATGTTGGTCCTACAGATGTTTTGTTCGAACTGATTAATCCCATAGAAACCCATCTTTCGCTTAATATTTTTGAAAATGATGCCAAGAACCTGTCAAAGGGACAAAAAGTAACTTTCAGCACGGTAGGCAATCCCGATCAGAAGATGGAAGCCGAAGTAACATTGATGACTAAAAACCTTGATGAAAACAGAACCGTAGAGGTGCACTGCCATTTGCATGGAAATCGCCAGAAATTAATTCCAGGCACTTTCGTCAATGCACAGATCAAGCTCAAAAGCCACTCTTCGGCAACTTTGCCTGATGGCGCCATTGTAGATTGGCAAGGGAAAAAATATGTTTTTATAGAAACTGCAGCAAATAAATTTACCGCCAAGCAAGTAGAAACCGGCTATGCTGCTGCTGGCTATACCGAAATCAAATCGCCACTCGAAGGAAAACTGGTAACCGCTAATGCCTACACATTGCTTACCGCATTGAAAAACAAGGCAGAAGAAGAATAAAAGCAACAAAGGTCTGATCCAATGTGTCAGACCTTTGCTTTGTAATTTAGCGTTTAAAACAATCGTTATAAGCCTTTTGCATGGCCGATTGTGCAATTTCCAGGTCTTTTTCGCTGGTGCGCCAATTTACAAAGGCCGCACGGATACAGCGCTGACCGGCATATAATGTTGGCGTGAGGTAAACCATGCCTAACTTGTTAAGGGTATCCAAATATAGGCCTATTTGATCTTTTTCCTGTTTCAGCGTAAAGCAAACCGTATTCAGTTTTACAGGTGCCAATAGCTCGAAGGCATCGCTTTGTGTAATAAAATTGCCAAACTGCTGAGCCAGTTCGATCGAATTTTCGGCTATATCTTTAAATCCTTCCCGGCCATAGGCAATAAGGCTGAACCAAGCTGGCAAAGCCCGCAAACGTCTTGAATTTTCGGGAACATTACTGGCAAAAGAAAAATTGGTTGCCGGATCTCCCAAATAAGGAGCATTCGAATTTTGAAAAGTCTGGATCTGCAGGTTTTGATGTGTTGCCCGTACAAAAGCCACTGCACTATCATAAGGTACGTTCATCCATTTGTGTCCATCAATGGTAATGCTATCAGCCACTTCCCAACCTTTGAGCAATGATGCATATTTTGGACTGCAGGCCGCAAAGCCACCAAAGGCAGCATCAATGTGCAACCAAAACCGATAGCGTTTTTTAAGTTCGGCAATGGCTTGTAGGTCATCAAAATCTGAGGTATTTACCGTGCCGGCACTCGCACTCAAGATGATTGGAGAATCCTGATGTTCGGCCAGCAAGCGTTCCAAATCTTCCAAATCAATTGATTCAGTATTCGGCTTGCTTTTTACAGTGATCAACTGATTGCGGCCAAAGCCCAGCATGGCCAATGATTTGAGCACCGAAGAATGCGGATTGGCGCTCAGCACCTTGATCCCTGGCAACATGCCATCAGCAGCTATATTATGCTTCAACTGCTCTCCTGCCCACTGCCTAGCCACGGCCAAACCTGTAAAATTTGATAAGGTTGCACCGCTTACAAAACTTCCGTTAAACTCCTCAGACAGGTTAAACAAACGGCGCATCAGTCCAATGGTTTCGTGCTCAATATGTGCGGAGATATCGCCATTTAGGCTTACACTTTGTGGATTTTGGTCAAAAACACTGCACAACCAATCGCCGATTAATGCAGCCGGCGTAGTACCACCCGTTACAAACCCCCAATACCGTGGACCGGTTGAAGCCGCAATCAAATGCTGATAATGCGACTTAAACAACTGCAGGGCATCCAGGGCACCACCGCCCTCGGGCAATTCCTTGCTTGGCTTTACGTTGCCAGCAAGCGGACTAGTTGATAACTGTTCCAATTGGGCCATGAAATCAATTCCGGTTAATTTAGCCTGTTCTAGTATCTCTTCTAGGTAACCGAGGTCTTCTTTTAGTCTGTTCATTGCTGTTGTTTTAAGTTCAATTGCATCATCCGGTCAATCCGAACAAATTCTAGTTTATCTACAGGAATTTGCTCAAAGCCTAGTTTTTGATAAATATGAATGGCATCCTGCAATTTGGAATTGGTATATAAAATTACTTTTGAGGCGCCCAATTGTAAAGCTTTTTCAATCGCAGCTTCGCATAAGATGCGCCCCAGTCCAAAACCCCTGGCTGATTTGGCTACGGTCATCTTGGCCAGTTCGTAAACGCCGGGTTCTACAAATTTTAAGGCTACGGTACCCGCTATCTCCTCGCCCCTTTTCGCAAATAAGATGGCACCTCCCTGTTTCAAAATCGCTTCTTCCGGATTTTCCAGCATCCATTGGTCTGTTGCTTCTATTACGAAAAATTCTTGGAGCCAAGCTTTGTTCAATTGCTCAAAATAAAGTTTTAAGCGAGTTTGATATTCGATGATTTCAATATCCATTTTCATGATTGATTTAATAATTCAAAATTCGGCAAACAAAACACACGAAAACAGATGCAGATTTTATATTTTTGAGCATAACAGATTTAATATGAACACAGCGATTGCTACAGCGAGCGATTTCCTTTATCAACAGCTGGCGGGTAAAATAGCGCAGAATATATTCGACGGTGTACTTAAAATCGGTGATAAATTGCCATCAGTAAGAACCTTGTGCAAAGACCATGGCATTAGTTTGAGTACTGCATTTAAAACATACGTAGAACTTGAAAACAAGGGATTGATAGAAGCCAGACCCAAATCTGGTTATTATGTTCGCTTTACCGATCGCAAGGGCAGGTTTATGAGCACTGTAGCCAAGGGCGACAAAGAGCCTTTTGATGTGAATGTAGACGAAATGTTGGCGATGGTGTACAGCAGCATCAATAAAACAGGCGTTTCGCAACTTTCAATGGCCGCACCTGCCCTTTCTTTGTTGCCAGAAAGCAAGTTGAATAAAACAATGGCAGAGGCCATTCGCGAAAATGCCCATAGCTGCATCAATTATGAAGACATTCAAGGCAATTTGCGCTTACGGCAACAGGTGGCCAAAAATGCGTTGACTTGGGGCGGCACATTAAAGGCGGATGAAATCATCAGCACCCAAGGCTGTATGGAGGCCCTCGTTTTTTGCCTCAAGGCTGTAGCCGAACCCGGTGATACCATTGCCATTGAAAGCCCTACGTATTTTGGCATATTCAATGTGATGAGAAGCCAAGGACTCAAGGTACTGGAAATACCAACCGATCCGCAAACGGGAATCAGCATTGAGTATTTAGCGCAAGCCTTGGAAAAGATAAACATTAAAGCTTGTTTGTTTACACCAAACTTTACCAATCCGCTGGGCTGTGTAATGCCCGATGAGCGGAAAAAACAATTGGTTTCCCTATTGGCTAGTAAAGAAATCCCGCTAATTGAAGACGATATTTATGGCGATCTGTTCTTTGGAAAGTCTAGGCCAAGAACCTGTAAAAGCTATGATGAAAAAGGCCTGGTATTGCTTTGTTCGTCTGTCTCTAAATCGCTGGCACCGGGTTACCGGGTGGGCTGGTGCATTCCAGGAAAGTTCAAAGACAAGGTATTGAACATTAAACTGATGCATACCATTTCATCGGCTACGCCTACACAGGCTGCTATAGGCTTGTTTTTTGAAACCGGCAGGTTCGACCTCCACATGCGTAATTTGAGAAAAGCCTTACATACGCAATGCCTGCGCTACCTACAGGCCATATTCGACTATTTTCCAGAAGATGTAAAGGTAAACCAACCCGCTGGCGGCTATGTGCTTTGGGTTGAATTGAATCAAAAAGTTAACGCCTTCGACATTTTTAGGGCCGCCTTGAAACAGCAGATCGGCATTTATCCCGGTCAGGTTTTTAGTACCGATGCCCGCTTTACCAATTACATCCGCATCAGCTTTGGCCATCCTTTTAACACGCAGATTGAGCAATCTATTCAGGTTTTAGGTAAACTGATCCGATCCGCTATGGCATAATAAGGGCCTGCTCAACTGAGCAGGCCAATGATTTTGTCGACTAGTGTTTTAAGGTGTCAACAGGTTTTGTAGTGTTTGTATCCATTGTGGCGCTACTATCAGGCATGGTGGTATCTGGCGTAGCCGACATATTTGTATCCAGTGTTGAAGAATCCGTGTTCTCGTCTTTACGGTCCGAAGATCCACAAGCGGCAACTGTTATACCAACAATTGCCAGCAATGTTAAAAATTTAAGTTTCATCTTTTGTTTAATTAGAATTAAAAGTTTTTTAGTTTTTGTATAAATGATGTTTAAACACAAATTGTTTTAAAAAGCTAACAACTTATAGCTCAGTGATTTTTAACAATTGCTCGAAACACAAACCAATGGAAAGCTGTTTATCTGAAAAATCCAGTTTATGAAAAACCCCATTCCATACTTCATTGCCCTGCTTGCTGTTTGCAGCTTTGCCTGTACTAATTCCCAAGAAAAAGATAAGCAGTCGACTACTGGGCCAAGTGCAGACACTGCTATTACTTCTAACACTGGCCTAGCCTTAGATACCAATAAAATAGATACCACAGTGGTTTCGTTTTTTGAAAATGCAGCCTTAGGTGGTATGGTTGAAGTAGAAAGCAGTTCTAAAATCGAGAAGCTGACGAAAAACCAAGAAGTAATTGTATTTGCTGCTATGATGGTGAAAGACCATGGCATGGCCAATCAAAAGCTGAAAACATTAGCGGCCCAAAAAGGATATGACTTGCCAAAAGTTTTGCCTGCAAGCAAACTGGCCATCGTTAATAAGCTGGATGAGTTTAAAGACGAAGGCAGAAACGAGTATTACGTAAGGCTCATGATTAACGAGCATAAAAATGCGATTAACCTATTCTCGATGGGCGAACGTTCGAAAGACCAGGACGTTGCCAAATTTTCAGCCGAAACCTTGCCCATTATCAGGCAACATTACCAGCACATTTTAAAAATCGATACTTTATTGCAAAAACCTAGGGCCAACCAAGGCGATGATCCGCTGAAAATAAGCGATCGAAAAAAGCAATAACCGAGCATAAAAAACTCAATAAAATCCTCTTTTCAAATACATTGAAGCACTTTTCTCTGTGAATTTGTTATGCTTAAAAATACCTAGTATTGGGTATTTTTTGGGCTTTAGGCTATCTGTAATTTTAGCTTAAACATTTAAAGATAACAAACGATGAAAACAAAGAATTTAATTGTATGCGCAATGATCGCATTTATGGCTGTGGCATTTTCTTCTACCAATGCTTTTGCCCAAAAGAAAAGTACTGTAGTTGAGGTTAAATCTACAGCCGCTGTAAAAACCAGAGGTGCCAATCCAAAAATCAAGGTAGATGTGCCTACGAGCGATGCGAAGCCGGTAGCTAAGACCCGTGGTGCCGACTGCAAGGTGAAATTTGACAACTATACAGGTCTTTACATCAAAGTTTATGTAGATGGCTATTACAAAGGCACTTTAGATGCTTGGGGTGATGGAACTGTGACCGTAGGCAGCGGCTTTACCACTATCTATTGCGTAAGCGTTGGCGGTACCAGAGAATGGAATGCCAGTGGCAATTGTGAAGGAAATTATACCTACACCTTGAAATAAAACATTTATAACGCTCAATGGAAGGCTACCTCAAAAGGGTAGCTTTTTTTATGCAGGAAAGCAAGAACAGCATTCCACCTGACTGTTAGCCCCGCTATCCTTCCAAGTCCTCGCCTCGTGCCTCAGCTCCGGGCTTTCCATCCTATCGGGTTTAGGTAACAACGGCCGTTGCTGCTATGTTCATTGCACCAGCCCAAGTTCCATCATCTGTAACAAATTAAAGTGATTGGTGAAGAACACCAACGATGGCATAATGAATTTAATTTTTCTTTCCCTACATACGTCATGCCAGACTTGATCCGACATCTAAATTCGGAAGATATCTTAAATGACAAAATATTGAATAGAGACCCTGAATCAAGTTCAGGGTGACGATAATGTAGAAGAACAACTCGCACTTGTTAGTGTTCTTCTACAACAAGATTTATCAGAAGTATTTAAGTTAGATCATTGGTGAAGAACAGAAATGGTAGCATCTAAAATGAAAACAAAATGGATTGCAAATCCATAATTAGCTTGGTCGAGATGGCACATCCCGACCAACTCGGAAACAATAAAGGCCACACCATAAATGATGCAGCCTCTCCTTCCACCTAAAACTATCTTTTACCTTTTAAAGGCCCACTTTAAACTTTAAACTTTGAACTTTCCACTTTTAACTTTAAACTTTAAACTCCAAACTCCCACCTCATTTCTCCTTAATCCTAAACAAAAGATTGTAAACACTGCCCTCTGCTTCCTTAACCGATACTACTTTTGGTCCACGGGTAGCCGTACCGCTCGATTGATCTACCAAGCCTTCCAACATGCTCAAATTGCCTTTTCTTTCTTCGCCACGGGCAGCTTTCGGTGTAGCCAAGCCTTCGAGGTTGATTTCTTTGGTAGTGACAAAAATCTTGAGCAGTTCCATACCAAATGGTTCGGCCATTACAATTACATAATTTGGAAAGGTACGGGTCTCTCCTGGTGCTATTTTTAAGTCGGCCGGATAGATTTCTTGTTCCTTATTGGGCAGAAAAGTATTGATCTTGCCATCAGGCTGCATATCGAGTATGTTTACGTAAATCGCTTTCTTACCTGGGTTTCTGATCCACAGCATCACACTGTCGCCATCGGCAAATTCATAAGCACGTTCCGCAAAACGAGCATTTAATATATTTGGATCTGGTTTTCCATTAACAATAGGCACCAACTTTACTTGTGCCATGATGGTCGAATCTTTTACCAGCAATTTTTGCAAAAACTGATACTGTGCATAGCGACTAATGGTGGTTTTCAGCTCAACTGTATCTGTAGCATTTAAGCTCGAAAACACATACCCATTGCTGGCTATTTTAACCTGATCGTGATTCTCTCCTTTTTCGATCAGCAAATCTGGTGTGCCCGCTAAACTTACCAAAGGCAGTTTTTTAAGTGAAGCTGTAATTTTATCGCTTTCTGTTTGCGTATAGCTGTTGCCCCTGCTAGGCGGAGCCATGGCTACCACAATTGGCTTTACGCTAAATACAGGTTCGGCAATAAAGGCATACAAAAGAGCAGCCTGTGTAGTTTTGGTGCTCTTATCCAATTTAACCGTAGCCTTGTAATTACCGGCTTTGCTTACTACGCCTTTGGCAAGGGGAACGGTCTTGCTCGGATCTGTTGTGCCGGCAGGATAGATATTCAACTTGGCACCAATACTCAAACCAGCAAAGGTTCCGGCTTTGACTTCTATTTCTAAAGGACTATTGATTTTCTCGACAGAGATAAAAGGTTCCTGCTTCACAAATTTGCCTCCAAACAAACCTCTTTCCAGTCCGTTGCCTTCCAATACAGGATGCTGGCCCGGCACCTTCTCGTTCATAATGGCTTGTATTTTGGCAAACAGTGTGCGATAGGTAGTTCCTGCCTGCAGATTTTCGAACACCTTGCTAATGGCATACGTTAACGAGCCCATGCCTACGTTGTCGTCGCTAGTGGTTTCGTAATTAAGTTCTGAAGCCAATGCCGCCGAAATCACTACATAAGTTGCCAAATCGTTTTCGTTGCCCCGCGAAGCTGTTCCTTCTTTAAACACCTCATCTCCCGCCTGTTTTTTGAGTTCCGGATTATAGCCATCGGGCTTAAGGGCACCTTTGCCACCCCTTACCTTTGCCGATCCACGCGTACCTGTGCCTGAATGGCAATTGTCCATAAATACCACCACATCGCCTTCCTTGCCTAATTTGGCACGTAACTGCTGGATATAGCTTCCAAATTCATCGTCTCTAAAATAATTGGCCTGCAGTTTTTCGTATTCGCTTTTGCTTACGCTTCCCCTGGCAATGGCATCTTTGTTGGTAGAGAGCTTAGCATCATAGGCAACGATGGTTTCATCATAGCCGTCTGCTTCATCGCCATTATTATCGGCCACTTGCTCGCCATGTGATGAAAAATGGATCACCACCACATCATTTGGGTCAACTGAGGCAATGAGGTTTTTCAATGCATTTTCGATGCCTTGTTTGGTGGCTACAGAATCTGCCACAATCTTGATATTTGCATCGGGGAAGCCCTGCTTGAGCAAGGTATTTTTGATATAGCCCACATCTTGTGCACTCGAAATCTTGCTCCAGCCTCCATCTTCGGGATAATCGCCAATGGCAAACACCAAGGCATGCTTTTTCTGGGCATAAGAACAGCTTGTTGCCAAAAGCAACAGACATAGGCTAAAAAATAACTTAGCTTTCATGATGAGGTTGATTATAAGACCTTTTAAAATTAGGCTTTAGCACAACCTGATGAAATACCTAGAAGTGGGTATTTTAGGCGTTAAGGGTATGGAGTTTGGCGTTTTTGCCAACATGCAAAAAGTCCCAAGTCTAAATCAAAATTGACTCTAGACTCAGGACTTCAGACTAACGACTAATAATTACCGGTAATGCCCATTTCGAGGCCACGCAGTTCGGCCAAGCCACGCAAACGGCCAATAGCCGAATAACCAGGGTTGGTTACTTTATTCAAATCATCGAGCATTTGGTGACCATGATCTGGCCTAAATGGCATTGGCTGCTCTCTTTTGGCATTTTCTATCGTAATGGCTTTCATTACTTCGTACATATTTACATCGCCACCCAAGTGATCGGCCTCATAAAAATTGCCTTCTTCATCTTTGCTTACATTGCGCAAATGCAGGAAGTACACACGTTCTTTTACGGCTTCGAAAATATCGACCAATTGGTTGTCAACTCCTGCCCCCAAAGAACCTGTACAATAGCAAATACCGTTAAAAGGCTGGTCTACGCTTCTTAAAATGTTAACCAAATCTTCTTTAGTGCTGGCAATACGTGGCAATCCTAAAATCTGGTATGGTGGATCGTCGGGGTGGATTGTCATTTTAATGCCGGTTTCCGTACAAGTAGCGGCAATGCCTTCTAAAAACCATGCTAAATTAGCCTTTAAGCCTTCTCTGCCAATGTTTTGGTATTCGTCTATACTGGCTCGCAAGGTATCGAGTTCGATTTCTTTTTCGTTCGGAATGCCCATTAATACGTTGATGCGCAATTCTGTCAATTCAAGTTCGTTCAGGCTTTCGAACCTGGCTTTGGCTTTTGTTAAAATATTGGCTGGATAATCCGCTTCGGCATTCGGGCGTTTTAAAATGAAGATGTCAAACACTGCCAAATCTGTCCAGTTGAAATACAGGGCTTTAGAACCATCGGTCATTTCAAGATCCAATTGTGTACGGGTCCAGTCCAATACCGGCATAAAATTGTAGCATACGGTTTTGATGCCGCAGGCTGCCAAATTTCTCAACGAAGTATTGTAGTTTTCTAAATATTTTTCGGCACCTGGTCTACGGGTTTTAATGGCTTCGTGAACAGGAACGCTTTCTACCACCGCCCAATGTAAGCCCGAGGCTTCGATAATGGCTTTTCTTTCTTTGATGTCTTCCAATGGCCAAATTTCGCCATGCGGAATGTGGTGTAAGGCAGTAACGATACCTGTTGCTCCGGCTTGTTTTACATCTTGTAGGCTTACAGGATCGTTAGGACCATACCAGCGCCAAGCTTGTAGTAATTTATGCTTGTTTGTATTCATGATTTAAATCTATACCCAATAATACTGAATTAAAAAATCGCTAGATAGGGATTTGCCGAAAATAGTTACGGAAACGTTAGCGTAACCTTCGGTTATTGGTTCATTGGCCGATTAGTGAATTGACGAACGTCATGCCACATATAATTTGTCTTCCGAGTGCTACGAGGAATCTATCTCGAGAAAAGACCCCGGATCAAGTCCGGGGTGACGTATTTATTTTATTTCAACTCGAAGTTGTTCTCTAATTTAATGCCGTCTGACGAACCGCCAATCATCACTTTAAAATCACCAGCTTCGGTAGTCCAGCCTAGTTTTTCTTTGTAAAAAGCCAGTTTCTCTGGGGTCAAGGTAAAAGTCAGCTGTTTGCTCTCGCCAGGGTTGAGTTTCACTTTGATGAAATCCTTCAGCTCTTTAACCGGGCGTGCCAAGGAGGCAAATTTATCCTGTATGTACAATTGAGCTACTTCTTCGCCAGCTGTTTTTCCGATATTGGTTAACGTAAAGGTTAATTTCAGGGTCTCTCCTTTTTGGATTGCCGGTTTAGACAATTTCAGATCGCTGTAAGCAAAAGTGGTATAACTCAAACCGTAACCGAAAGCAAAGCGAGGATCGTTTGGCGAATCGATATAGGCAGATTTGTAGCGGATATCTGTTGGTTTGGTAACCGGACGACCTGTGTTTAAGTGGTTATAGAAAATCGGGATTTGACCTACATTTCTCGGGAAGCTGATCGGCAGTTTACCAGAAGGATTGAAATCGCCTACCAACACATCAGCAATGGCATTTCCACCTTGATCGCCCAAGAACCAGGCATAAACCACAGCATCGGCTTTATCGGCGATACTGTTAAAAATCAAAGGTCGACCAGCCATTAACACCACTACTACTGGTTTGCCTGTAGCTTTAACGGCATTGAACAACTCTTCTTGGCGACCTGGCAAGCTGATATCCGTTCTTGATTTAGATTCACCACTCATGTCTCCAGCCTCGCCCAATACCATTACCACTACATCGGCATTTTTAGCAGCGTCAACTGCGGCATCAAAGCCTGAAGTACTGGTTTTGTCAATCGAAGTCCCTTCAGCATAGCTGAATTTAGCATTGCCTAATTTGCTTTTCAATCCTTCGTAAACACTAACAATATTAGCGGTATCGGCATAAACCGTCCAACTGCCAGCCTGATCTTTCTTGGCATTTACCAAAGGGCCGATCAAGGCAATATTTTTTAAGTTTTTCTGTAAAGGCAAAGTATTGGCTTCATTTTTCAACAAAACGATTGATTTTTGGGCAGCCACTCTCGCCACTTCCTTGTACTTCGGATCGTGCATTACTTTGCTTTCGCGCTGCTCGTCTGAGAATTTGTATGGGTTATCGAACAAGCCCAACTCAAACTTTTTGTAAAGGATTCTTCTTACGGCATCATCAACCAGCTTGATGCTTACCTTGCCGCTTTTCACCAATTTTTCCAATTCTTTTTTATAAGCTTCGCTTTCCATGTCCATATCGCTACCGGCGGTGATGGCTTTCTCGGCGGCTTCGCTGGTGTTTTTGGCAAATCCCCAAGGCAACATCTCTCTAATCGAACCCCAATCGCTCACTACAAAACCTTTATAGCCCCATTGGCCTTTTAAAATATCGCGTTGCAAATACGAATTTCCAGTTGCAGGAATGCCGTTCAAGGTATTAAACGAATTCATGAAGGTAGCCACTTTTGCATCGGCAGCTGCCTTAAATGGAGGCAAATAGATCTCATGCAACATTTGCTCGCTCATGTCAACGGGATTATAATCTCTACCGGCCATTCCGGCGCCGTAGGCTGCAAAATGTTTGGCACAGGCCATAATCGCATCCACACCGCCGAGTTTTTCGCCCTGAAAGCCTAAAACACGTGCCCTTGCAATGGCTGAGCCTAGATAGGTATCTTCTCCGGCACCTTCCATTACACGGCCCCAACGTGGATCGCGGGCAATGTCAACCATGGGCGCAAAGGTCCAATGTATACCTGATGCGGCTGCTTCCTCGGCTGCCACATGGGCCGTAGCCCTGATCGCCTCCATATCCCAAGAAGCCGATTCGGCCAAAGGAATTGGAAATACGGTTTTATAGCCATGGATCACATCCAAACTAAATAACAAAGGGATTTTCAAGCGCGATTGTAGGGCAATCGCCTGGATTTCGCGGGTATCTTTTACTCCTTTTACATTCAGCATAGAGCCTACCATGCCACTTTTGATATCGTTGAGCAGGTAGGTTTTTCGATCGCTTGATGGGCCGGTTACTTCCCTGCCCGAATATTGGTTCAACTGACCTACTTTTTCGGTCAGAGTCATTAATTTCATTAAGGAATCAACTCTTTGGTCGATTGTTTTGCGTTGCTGTGCATGGGAAAACGGCAAAAGCCCGAAAATAAACAGTAGGGAAAGGCTAGAAAATTTATTCATTTGTTTGGTGGTTAAGCAAACCTCAGTGGGTTTGTTGTTTAAAATTATGGTTAAGTTTTTATTATACTTTTTAGTAACGCAGGAGCAAAATGCTCGCTGGAAATTTAGCACTAAAAGTAGTGGTAAATCTGTTGCAATTCAAAATAAACCGCCCCATCAATACCACTACAAGTATAATTATTTTTGTCAAGGTGTTAATCCATCCCTAAAATTCCAAAATGTCTGTTTCTTGGCATAAGAGGTATCGAACAAGGTGGCAGCTGCATTTACGCCCCAAGCCGAATCCGCATCGCCAATATTCCATAGGGTAATGCCCCAGCGCTGGCTTGTTGGAACAATTTCCTGGTAAGCCTTCGCAATATTGTAATACAAGGATTTTTGCAAATTCTGACGATTGGTTAAATCGCCTGCCGGCACAGTGGTTTCGCTTGGTCCCAATAAAGAAATATCCAGCTCGGCAATGTGCACCAATAACCCAGTTTCTTTCATTTTCTGAATAGCGGCCTTGATGTTTACCAGCGAAGTATTGTACCTGACGTGCATTTGCAGGCCTACTCCATTGATAATCGGATCTCCGCCTTCTGTCATTGCTTTCAGCTGCATTACCTTGTTGTAAATTGCGTTCAATTTTGCAGTGCTGTATTCGTGTCCATAATCATTGTAAAACAGTTTCAACTTCCAATTTTGGTTCGCTCTGGCTGCCAATCGCGCATACCTGAAGGCTTTTTCAATATAGATTTCGCCCATATAGCGTTTCCAAATGCTCCCGATATCATTGCCCGATCCATCCAGGTTCAGGTTTCCCCTTAGCGTGCCGTCATCATAAAAGGCTTCGTTTACCACATCCCAAGAGGTGAGCAAGGGCAACAGCGGACTGCCCGCTTTGTAATTGTTGCTGTAAAAAGCCACCGTTTTATCAATATGCCTTTTCATAATGGCGTTTAAGGTATCGGCCCTAGCTGCAACCGGTGTATTGGTTTCTACATCCTTTACCCAATTGGGCAAGGCCCGATGCCAAACCAAGGCATGACCATGGATCCTTTTTGCGCCAAAATCTTTGGCCAGATTAGGAATCTTCTCGTTTTTTTCTTCCAGCCCGTTACCTAAAATACCGAAATCCCAAGTGTACTTAGCAGGATTTAAGCTATTCATTTTCATGTCGTTTTCTGCCGTGATACTGTTGTAATGCAGCTTTGCCAAATCTTTATAAGTTGTATTGCTAAACTTATTCGAATTAATGGCAGCTCCAACCATCACAGCAGGATTAACTTCTTGCAAAACATCGCTCACCACTAAAGCGGCATTGCCATCCATCAAAGTGTTTGGTTTTGCAAATCCAGGTTCGGTTATCGACGTCTTTTCTTTTGTACACGCACCGAGCGATATGCCCAATAGCATGGTGTAAATAGTTACTTTGTTCATTTTATATTTGGTTTAGGTGATTAAGTAACGTTGTAGCAAGCTTGCTAGCAGGGTGTTATGTTCATTGGCAGATTAATCATCGCTTGATTGTTATATTACTAGAATTATCAACTGAAAACTGAGAACTGTCAACTGAGAACTGTTCATCGGTTCATTAGCTTATTGCCAATCGGACGAAGCAATCTCACTTGAGATAGATTGCTTCGTTCCTCGCTGACGATTTACCAAAGGACCACCCCGCCCTCCAAAGGAGGGGAATTGATTATTTGGTCACTTAGGCTATGGACCAACTAACGACTGTGGACCAAGCGGCTATTTCACCCCATCCAAAATACCTTGGTAAGCTGCTTTTCTTTGGTAGTTGCGGTCGAAAGGCAAAGGCCAATCTGGTCTGTTGTACTCTGTTGGGATCCAGCTGTCGGCATCGGTTACATTCCAAATGGTAATGCCGAACTGTTGGGCTTTGGGAATGGCATAATAGGCTTTTACGATAGATTTATACTTCGCGGCTTGCTGGTCTGCCAAGCTGGCAGTGTAAGTTAGCGACTGGTTATTATCTGGATTTAGCGCAACATCCAGCTCCGAAATATGTACCTTTAAACCTGTGGCAGCAGCTGAAGTAATGGCTAAAGTAATATTTGCATCAGTCTGATTATAACGTGTGTGCATTTGCAGACCTAAACCATTAATTGGGATACCCCGGTTCTTTAAGTCGTTCACCAAATTTAATATGGCAGTGCGTTTGGCTGCGCTATATTCATGCCCGTAATCATTGTAAAACAGCTGAGCATCTGGATCGGCTTGGCGTGCATATTGAAAGGCCCTGGCAATGTAATCGGTTCCAAGTTTTTGTACCCAAATGCTATTGCGATAGGTGCCATCATCCTCAAAGGCTTCATTCACTACGTCCCATGAGGCTACCTTGCCTTTAAAATGGCCAACCACAGTTTGGATATGTGTCTTCAATAGGTTTTCCCATGCCTGGGTATCGCCCTGAAAATTGGTTACCCATGTTGGGAGCGATTTATACCAGTTGAGCGTATGTCCGTGGATCCGTTTGCCATTGGCTTGTGCCAGGGCCACAATCTCATCGGCATCAGTCCAGTTATAGGTGTTTTCTGCTGGATGTACCGTACCAAATTTCATGGCATTTTCTGCAGTGAGGCTGCTAAATTCTTTCACTACCAAAGCTTTATAGGAGGCATTGCTTCTTAAGATCCCCGCATTTACAGCTGCGCCAAAAGGAAAAGGCATATCTTTTAAAGTGCCCGTATTGGTGGGTGGTGTGGTTACTGGATCTGGCATCAGCGTGGTGTGGTCCATATTGGCACAGCCAAAAAAACTGGCTAGTGTTAATGCGATAATTAGTTTTGTTTTCATGTTTGGTCATTTATGTTGGTCCTATTTCTTCTGGTCGAAGAAATCGCTCAACTGGTACATTTGAAAATTCAGTGCTTTCATTTGATCAACTAAAGGCTGGTATAGCTGATAGTTATTGTCTACGATACCTTTATTGGCATTGGTATTGGATGGTTCCGCCCCTTTCTGCGTGGGATCGTTATCCATGTATTTAAACCAGTGCCAGCCTACGCAGTTTTTCGATTCAATTAAACCTAAAGTGAAGTTCTGGTAAAAGAAGCCTCTATCCTGTTGGGTTTTAACCACCCAACCTGCACCCGCAGTATTGCCCAAACCCGAATCATCGGCTTTAACATACCACTCGGTAATGATAAAAGGCTTACCCGACCAATCGGCCCACTCTTTCATCTGTGGCTGTTCTGGTGTCCAGGCATTATAGTAGTTCATCGAAATGGCATCTACATATTTGCCTGCGGCTTTCCAAAGTTCGGCGAGCTTACCTTGATTGCCATGAAACCTGCATCCCAAATACATATGGTTGGGGTCATATTTCTTGATGGCTTTAGCTACAATGGCGAAATACCTGTCGGCTACAACCTGCAGAAACTCCAATCGATTGGCATCGGTCAATTGGTCGGCTTTAATTCCTTTTTCATCGATCCATTTTTTGGCAGCCAAATAGCCCGGATCTTCCTGATTCTTTAATGTAAGATAGCCATCTAAGTTTTTGATTGCCAATGGCATTTCATTGTCTGAGAAATAGCCAAACAGATTGGGGTCGTTTTTATTTTCGGCCAGTTTTTTGGCGTGCTGATCACAGAACTCTTCAAAAGCAGGATCAAATACAAAAATCACATTGTTGGGATAGGCTTTATGCCCGGGAACCTGATAGGTCCCTCCTCTTTTATCGCCGTAGGCGCTCATGAAATCGAGGTTAACGGTATAGGCCAAAGGCTTCGTTTTTTGCAAGGGCGATTTGGCGATGAGCTTGGCGTTAGACCATGCTCCGGCTCCATTGAAGCCGTTTTCGTGCAATAGGCTTTGGGTTTTATCCATCCATTGGCTTTCATTGCCAAACACCTTGGCCAATGCAGCCTTATTCCTATCCGATGTACCCATGCTCACTGCATTTACGGCATTGTGGATAAAATAGTGTCCGGCAGGATCAATTGCCCACCATCGTCCATCTATTTTTTGCACATAATAGAAACCAGTAGCCTTTGCTTTTCGGTCTAATCGCCCTCCGTAGACATCGGTTTTGATAGCTTTAGTTTTAAATCCGCTCAAGCTAGACAAGGTTCTAGTAGCAAATGGTTTATAAGGTGTAAATGAAGCATTGTCTTTTGAGTTGTTGAGCACCTTTCTGGTTTCTACCTGCAGCTTGAAATCAACGCTATCCTTATCCTGCGCCAATGCCTTGACAGATACAGCCAGCAGGGCAATGATAATTACCACGTATGGCGTGAAGCGATCGGCGTTTAATGTTTGGCGTAGTACGAATAGCGTATAGCGCAGTGCGTTTGGCGTTTGGCGATTGGCGATTGGCGTTCGGCGATTGGCGTTTGGCGTAGTGCGTTTGATAGATTGTGTTGTCTTTTCCATCTTATTTGTATTTTAACTGCATTTGATCATAAAAAGACTTCAGGATGTAAAATGCCTTTTTCTTCTTTCCGGTTTCGGAGATGAGGCCTTTGCGGTTCCAGAAATTCTGATAGATGGGGTGTTGCCTTCTTGGCGACCTGAAATCGGTCAGGATCCATGGGGTCATCCCTCTTAGGCCATCAATCTTACCCAATAAAATCATCTGGTTGCGATACAAGGCTTCTTGGTATTCTTCGCTCCAGCGGGTATCTTCGTCGGCATGAAAACCAGCCAAGGCATCGCCACCAAATTCTGTAATCACCACGGGTTTGTTGTATTTGATGTTAAAGTTGTAGCGCAGGATTTCTTTCGGCGTACCGCCCCAATACCAGCCTGCATATTCGTTAAAGCTTACCAAGTCAATCTTCTCTCCTAATGGATCATTCAAAATGATGGTGTTCCCCTCACGGTGCACTTCTAAAGCGGCAGCCACTAAACGGGTATCATCCAAGGCACGAGCCGTAGTAGCCAAATTGCCCATAAACTGATAGCGAGGTTCACTTAAAGGGGTCTCGTTGCCTATAGACCAAACAATTACGCTGGCGCGGTTCTTATCTCTTAAAATTAAATCGGTGAGCTGTTGCTTGGCATTGGCATAGGTAGCTGGGTTAGTCCACGAAATGGTCCAGTACACCGGCACTTCTGCCCAAACCAACAATCCCATTTCATCGGCTAATCGGATCATTTCTTCGTTATGCGGGTAATGCGCCAAGCGTACATAATTGCAATTCAATTCTTTGGCCCATTGTAGCATCATGCGCATATCACCTTCGCCACGCAACCTGCCTGCCAACAAGGGGTTTTCATCATGCAGGGAAATGCCTCTCAAGAAAATAGATTTTCCATTCAGCAAAATATTGTTGCCATTGGCTTCAATGCGTCGGAAACCGATTTTATCGTTTATTTTCTCGGTTGCCGTGCTCAACTCTACCTGATAAAGCTTAGGGTTTTCTGGCGACCATAAGGTTAAATTCTTATAAGGAATTTTCACTTCGGCCCTGCCCTGTGCATCTGTAACGACAAGGGTATTGATCTTAAGTTCTGGAATATTAATTGTCACTTTTTGACCAGCAGTACTATCAGATAGCTGTACATAACCTGCAATCAGATTCTCTTTCGCTTTGGGCAACTGGATTTTATAATCGGCCACATAGGTTTTAGGCAATTCGGCTAAAAACACGTCGCGGGTAATGCCTCCGTAATTCCACCAATCGGTGTTGATGGTTGGGATTTCGTCTTGTTTACGGGTGTTATCCACTTTAAGCACGATTGAATTGGCACCTTCTTTCAATTTACCGGTTACCTCAAACTGAAAAGGCGTAAATCCACCTTTGTGGATGCCCAATTTCTTGCCGTTTAAGTAAACATGGGCTTCGTAGTTTACCGCAGCAAAATACACGAAATAGCGTTTGTCGCCCGCCGGCTTGACATCGAATTTTCTCCTTAGCCAAACCGAGCCTTCATAAAGTTCCAGTTTTTCCACTTGCGAGTTCCAATCGCCTGGAATGTTTAGTGCCGGCGAATGATCAAAATCGTACTCCAACAATTCTGATTTGTCTTTTGGCAAACGGTCGTCGTAAAAGCCTCCGGTACCAGAAGCCGATTGATCAAATGGTTCATGTCGGTAATCATAAAACCCATTTTCATAGGGATCCACGATGTAGTTCCATTTTCCATTGAGGCTTTGGATGCTCCTGGCCTGGATGTTCTGAATCAAATTTTGAGCATAGCTGTGGCTTGAACAAAAAAGGATCGCGATAAATAATGCCCAGTAATTTACTTTTAACATGTTTTTGATTTTAGTTGCTTATTAATATCCTTGATTTTGCCCCAAGGCAGGCGCTCTGTTTAAGTTGCTTTGCGAAATTGGATAGAGGTAGTTCTTCGCGGTAAATACCCTGTTTTCTACTGTAAAACGTTCGTAAGTGAATGTTCCATTTGTTGCGTTTCTGGTAATCCTCATGCCACTTACCGGCTTGTTAAAGAACTCTTCGCCTTTGTTCCATCTTCTCACATCGAAAAAGCGATGTCCTTCAAAACAAAGCTCTACCCTACGCTCGTTTTGGATACGCAGGCGCATGGCTTCTTTGGTGGCTGGCACATAACCATTCCCTGCCGGATTAGTGCTTTGTAGGGCAGGTAAGGCCACACCAGTGCGTTGCCTGATCAGGTTGATGTAGGTGTACACTGCCGGAACCGGTCCTTGCGCTTCGTTCAAAGCTTCGGCATAGTTGAGCAATACCTCGGCATAACGGAAAATAACCCAAGGCCTCCTTGATAAGGTGTTCGACGCTTGGTTCCAGGTAACGGCATCGTTAAAGAACTTGCGCATGTAATAACCTGTTTTTGTAGCGTTTACATTAGCACCAATTCCGTCTTTGCCACCAATATAGGTATCAACTGTTTTCGGACTTTTATACACTACGCCATTGCAAAAAATAGTAAAGGCCAAGCGGTTATCGCGATTGGTATAAGGAGCAGCAGCATTATAGCCTGAGGTTGCGTCTGTAATCGGTTTCCCAGTGCTGCGCATTTCAAAGGCATCAACCAGTTCTTGCGTTGGATTGGTTCTGCCCAAGGCTCCATCATAACTAATTGGGGCATTGTTCTGCTCAATATCGTTGCGGTTTGGGGTTTGGGTTTCGAAAATCACTTCGTTGTTATAAGGATTGCCCCCAAACAAAAAAGGGTTTCTGTAATCGGTCAGCAAGGAATGTACATTTTTATCAATCAATGCTTTGGCCGCATCTGCCGCTTTTTGCCATTTGGTTAAATCGTTGCTTGGGTTATACTGCGGACTTGCTGCATAGAGGAACAACCTTGCTTTTAAAGCCATTGCTGCAGTTTGCGTAGCCCTGCCTCTTTGCGCCGATGACCAGGTTTGCGTCCACAAAGGGAGACGTGCAATGGCCGAATCGCAATCGAGTGCAATTTGGTCTACACATTCTTGGAAGGTATTCCTCGGCAGGTTAAGGTTTTCATCGCGATCAAATACTTTTGTGGCCAATACAATACGGCCGTAACGCTCTAACAATTCGAAATGAAAATAGGCTCTCAAGAAAAAGGCCTGACCTTTTAACCGATTGATTTGGGCTTGCTGTGTTTGATCTGCAGCCGTAGGCGAAGTCAGTTCTGATGGCTGAGATGTGATGCCACTGGTTTGTACATTGGCCATAAAAAGATTAACAATCCTTAAGCCTTCGTACATGCTGCCATAAATGTCATCGATGGTTCTTACCGGACCCCAAGTACCATTGTTAAAGGTATTGATGCTCGAATTGAGGTTAGAATTAACCGCTTCGTCGCTTCCCGATGCCTGCATGGCGCCGTTGCCATCTAGGTTAAAACGATCGGGAACCGAGAAATAGGCATTGTTTAACACACCTCTTGCATAATTATCGTTTGCCCAGGTTTCTTGAGAAGTGATGGGCCCTTCGGCAAGTGAGCCATCCTGTAAAAAATCTTTACAGCCCGCGAAGATGGCGGCGCCTAAAAGAAAGACTGCTGTAATTTTTAATGTCTTCATACTTTATGTTTTTTAAAGTCGATTAAAATTTAACGTTTAGGCCCAATGAATAAGAGCGCAAATAAGGATAGGAATTGATGTAGCCCGATTCTGGAATTTCAGGATCGATCGGCAAATCGCCCAGCTTGTCGAAAGTGAGCAGGTTGAAGCCGCTTACATAAAACCTGATCGACTGTAGCTTGATCTTCTTCACGAACGAAGAATTTAAGGTATAACCAATTTCAGCGTGTTTGAGCCTCAAATAATCGCCAGATCTGATCCAATAATCAGAAACCTGGGTATTGTTGCCCCTATCGGCCAAAGCCAGTCTCGGGTATTTCGCCGTGGCAGCTGTAGCAGGCGTCCAGCGGTCTACGCTAAACTGGTTGATGTAACCCGTGTTTGACGATCCTTGATTAACCAATGAACTGATTTGGATGCTCCTGCCCTGCGTACCTTGAAACAACACCGACAAATCAAAGCCTTTGTAGTTTACCGAAGCGCCAAAGCCATAGTATGAGGTAGGCACATTGCTGTAGTCTTTTTGCACAAAGTCGAAGTTATCGATCACGTTATCGCCATTGATATCTTTGTAGCGGATATCGCCTGGCTTCACCGTACCTGAAAAGCGCTGCACTGGTGCGGCATCTATTTCGGCCTGTGTTTGAAACAAGCCTTGCGAGATCAAAAACCTTCTGTTAAAATCGGTTCCGTTAACCACGCCACTAATCGGAAAGCCAATTTCCCTCTGGTAAGCAGGCAGGCCCGGTTCTTGGTTTAAACGGATGATATTGCTTTTTACATAGGTATAATTGCCATAAACGTTCAGGTTAAAATCACCCAGTTTTTTGTTAAAGTTTAACGAGGTTTCGAAACCTTTGTACTCGGCTTCGCCATCGTTAACCTGACCGCTGGTTTGACCAATAATGGCCGGCAACAAAGAATTAGTCAGCAATTTGGTTCTGTTTTCATGAAAATAATCAGCCGAAAGGGAAATCATCTGCTTGAATAGTTTTACATCGATGCCTACATCGGCTTTTTTGGCTCGCTCCCAAGTGAGGTCTGGATTAGCCAATTCGGCTTCTGTGGTATTTACGCCGGCCGTATAGCCTGTTCCGAACAAATAACCAGTTCCGCCACGATTGTAATAGGTATTAAACATGAACCTTCTGCTGGTGCTAATCGCATCATTGCCAACTACACCGTAAGAGGCTCTCACTTTTAAATAATCTAAGAACTTGGCGCCTTTAAGGAAAGACTCGTCCGAAGCAATCCATCCGGCAGAAACCGCTGGAAAGAAACCGCTTCTCTTACCTGGCATAAAAGTTTCTGAGGCGCCCAAGGTTCCGATCAAGTCAACAAAATAGCGTTGTTTAAAGCCATAAGAAATACGGTTTGACCATTGCTCTCTCCTATCTAACAAAGCTCCCGGAGTAGCCACAACGCCTCTCATTACTCTCGATGATATACTGAAGGCATGATCGCCGAACGTACGGTCATAATCCAATCCACCCCAAAACTCGTTTCTCCTTACGTTTCCGTTAAAATCTGATGCGGCATAATCCAAGATGGCTTTTGTACCAAAACGAGCATAATTGGCCGTGGTTGGGTTGTATTCGTAAACCTCATAATTCTGGGTAAAACCCGAAGTGTATAAACTCGTTACGTCATATGAATAAAAGGCATTTAGGGACAGGCCTTCGGTAATGAAGTTCAGCTTTTGCTTTACATTTACATTGGCCAGCAAGGTTCTGGTTAGATCTGTAATGTTCCCCCTCGACTCTAGCATTGCCTTTGGATTACTCCTAAACAAAGAGGTACCGCCATAGCTGCCATCGGCATTTAGTATAGGGAATGCATTTGACGGCGTACCGAAAATTGTAGCCAAAAAGTTTCCATTGCCATCTCTTGGGTAACGGATATTTGCCGAACGTCCGCCAACATCTAGGCTTACATCCAAACTTTTGTTCACATGGATATCTAAATTGGTACGGAAATTTATACGCTGGAAATTGGTATTGGCATCGTAACTCGGATTGCTTCCACCCTTATACAAACCAGATTGGTCATAAAAACTAAACATGGTGAAATACCTTGCAAAGGCATTACCGCCGCTAACCGTACCCACATAACGTTGTACCGGAGAAGCCTCTTTCATGAAATCTTTCACTAGGTTATTGTTTGGATATAACTGTGGATTGGAGTTATCGCGATAGGCCTGTAAAACCGATGCGCTATACAAAGGCGCAATGCCACTGTTCGCCTGAGCTTCGTTATAAAGCGTAGCATAGCTGTAAGAATCCAATGGCCTGGTGATGTTTACCGGTGTTTGTAGGCCTCCTTGTGCATCGAAAGTTACTTTGGTGCTCGTAGCACTGCCTCTTTTGGTGCGCACATAAATAACGCCATTGCTGCCGCTCATGCCATACCAAGCCAAAGAAGCTGCATCTTTCAAAACGCTAATGCTTTCGATCTCGGCTAAATCCATGTCCACAAAATCGCGTTCTACGCCATCCACCAAAATTAAAGGCGATTGGCCGTTGTTATACGAGGAACGTCCACGTACCAAAAATGTAGCATCATCGGTACCGGGCCTTGTACCCGTTTGCTGGATGTACAGACCGGCTAATCGTCCCGACAGGGTATTGTTAAGCGTAGACAATGGCAACTGAGGCAATTCGCTTACGTTTACCGTACTGATGGTAGCACTTACCTGACGTTTTTTTCTTACGCCAAAAGGGATAAAAACATCGTCTTGGTTATCGGCCTCGATTAAGGCTGGTGTTAAAGTGATGGTAATTTTGTTCACCTCACTGGCAGATTTGCTCACGATGAGGTAGCCTGGCATTTGAAAAATAATCTGATCGTTGGTACTGGCTTCAAAAGAAAAGGTACCATCGGCAGCGGTGAGGTTACCACTCTTTTTTTCTTGGATGAGGATGCTCACCCCAGCTATAGGCGTGTTTTTATCGTCAACCACTTTACCAGACACGGTGATGGTCTGATTAGGGGTTTGCGCCCATATTTGCCCCATGCCGAGCGTTAAGATCAGCAGGAGGCAACTTATATATTTGAATTTTATCAAGTTCATATCGGTTAATTTTGATCGTTAATATTTTGATTTACCATCCCGGATTTTGGATAAGAATGTTATTGCTCTTATTGATCTCTGTGCGAGGGATTGGATAACGATGCATATGGTCTAAGAAAACCTTCTGAAATGTATTTGGCAGCAATACTTTGTTGTAAGTGAAAGTTCCATTGGCATTTTTAAGGATATTCATGCCGTAAACGGGCTGGGCAACGATTTCGGGTCCGGCTTTCCAGCGCATGATATCATACCAGCGGTGATCTTCGAAGGCCAACTCTACAGCCCTTTCATTGCGGATACGCGCACGCATCTGCTCTTGGGTTAGGCCTGCAGGCAAATCGGGCATATCAACTCTTTCGGCAACCGGCACCGAAGCCACACCTCTACCTCTGCTTCTGATTTGGTTGATGGCGGCATAAACACTCGCATCAGGTCCTACAGCCTCATTTTGTGCTTCGGCGTAGTTCAATAATACTTCGGCATACCTGAAATAAATAAAGTTGAGCAAGGCTGTACCCGCCACGTTTCTGATATAAGGCTCTGGCCAGTACTTGCGGCAATAATACCTCGTAGCCGTATAAATCGGGTTGGTTGCATTCCAGTCTCTGCTGTAGGTAATTACTTTTTGTCCGCTGGCATTGGTGGTTTCGGTATACCACATCTCCAGTTTTCGGCCTTGCCAAGTTTGGTCGTTGTACAACACGTTAAAACCTAATCGCGGATCACGGTTGGCATAAGGTGCCTGTGGATTATAGCCAGAAGTTGGATCGCTAATGGCCTTGCCGTTTTTCATTTCGTACAAATCAACATGGTTTTGGGTTGGGTTCATCGAACCTGAAATAGAGCCAGAGCCCGGCGATTGCGAAAAATCAACGATCTTGTTTTCAGAATTGGCTCTAGGACCTCTGATTTTCATCATGATATATTCTGGAGATTCAGCCACGTTCAAAATATCGCTGTAGGTGTTTTGCAAGGAATATTTGTTCATATCCATTACGGCCTTTGCGGCTGCAGCGGCTGCAGCCCACTTGCTCAAATCGTTGCTTTCGTTGTTCAGTTTGCTGGCGGCATACAATAAAGCCCTTGCCCTTAATGCCTTGGCGGCGCCCAAAGTAGCGCGACCGTAGTTGGCATTGTCATAATCTTCTGGCAATTGTTGCTCGGCCTTGTCTAAATCGGCCAAAACAAAATTGAGGCATTGCTGATAGGTGTTTCTGGGAATGTCCAAATTCTCGTTCACATCATAAGCCCGTTCAATTAAAGGCACGCCACCAAACCTCTTCATCAACTCGAAGTACAGGAAGGCCCTAATAAAATGCATTTCACCTTCTATCCTGATTGGCGATTGTACGCTTGTCCATGGCACATTAGGCAATTTGGTGAGCATTACATTGGTTACCCTGATGCCGGCATAAGCCCTCGACCAGATATCACGGATATCGTTAATGGCGGCAACGCGATCTGAATGGTCATGGAACAAACCTTGGTTAAGGTACCTGATCGAGCTGTTAGACGTACCTGAAACGGCCTCGTCTGATGCTTGCGAGCTTGCGCCCCTGTGCGTATCGAAGCGCACATAATCATCTACCAAATAAGTGTAGGCTTTGTCTGCAAATTGTGCCGAAAGAACAGGATCGGCAAATACCGCTTCTTCTGATAAAGCCACACCCGGCGTACGCTCTAAAAAGTCTTTTTTACAGGCCGAAAGGAATGAAGCTGCAATCAAGACCAATACGGTTAATGTATATTTTAATGGTTTCATATCTGTATAGCTTATAGTGTAAGGTTTAAACCGAAATTGTAAACCTTGGATGATGGGTAAAGCGACTGCTTGCTGAAATTGGTTACCGATGTATTGACATTCTCTGGATCGTAATACATTTTAAACTTGGTCCAGGTGTAAAGGTTCTGGCCATTTACGAAGAACCTCAACGCATTTAGCCTGAGTGCTTTTACCCAACGATCTGGCACCGTCCATGAGAGTTCCGCATTACGGATTTTAAGGTAGGCCGCGTTTTGCAAGGTAAAGTCATTTAAGCTGTAGTTTGGAGAAGTTACGCCCCTAGAGTGCAAAGCGGGCCAAGTTGCGGTAGCTGCAGTAGCTGGCGTCCATCTATCCAACATGAACTCGTACATCTGCGAACCGTTGTTGTTTTCGGCCAAGATCAAATCTGAGCTCACATTGGCTACGCCTTGGAACAATACCGAAAGCGCAAAGCCTTTCCAAGCTATGCGAGGAGAAAAACTATAGGTATATTCTGGATTTCTCGAATAGCCGATGGCTGTTCTGTCGTCGTTGTTGATCACGCCATCGCCATTGATGTCTACAAACTTCAAATCGCCGGGTACAACGGCACCTAATTGGTTAACCGGCCAGGCATTGATATCGGCCTGCGAGCTATAAAAGCCTGCGGTTTTGAAACCAAAAAACTGCCCTACTCTATTGCCTTGCTGTTTTTGATAGGCCGGCGCATACAAAGGCTCGTCTCTGTTCACGATTTTGTTTCTGGTAAAGCTCAATTGGGCATTCATTCCGAAAACTACTTCGCCCATCTTTTTCTCGTAGTCTAATTCAATTTCATAGCCCTTGTTGTAAACCTCGCCAATATTTAAGCGCGGATAGGTTAATCCGAAAGTGGCAAAACCCGATCCCCTTTGCGTTAAGATGTCTTTTCTGGTTTCGTCAAAAATGTCGACATTAAACTTCAAGGCGCTGTTAAAAAGCCTACTTTCAAAACCAATGTTTCTCTTGATGCCTGTTTCCCAGGTTACAAATGGATTTCCAGGCAAACCGTTCAACACATCAACCGTGCTATAGTTAACCAAAGAGGTTGGCAAGCCAAACTGGATGCCTCCGCTGGTTACCGCATAATCGGTCAGGTAAAGGAAACGTGAATCAAGCTGATCGTTACCTACTTTACCGTAACTACCTCTTAATTTTAAGTAATTGATAATTTTGCTGTCTTTCAAGAAGTTTTCGCGGTGGATGTTCCATCCGGCAGAAACCGCAGGAAAGAAACCATAGCGCAGGCCTGGTGCAAAGTTTTCAGACCCGTTGTAGGCAGAGGTAAACTCGGCGTAATATTTTTCATCGTAATTATAGCCAAACCTGTTAACCAAACCTTGTGCAGCTCTTGGTGGCGATGTCCTGGCTGTTCCTCCTTCTACATTCACCAAACGCCTGGTAAACAAGGCCAAAGCAGTAAGGTTATGCTTATTAAAGCTGCGCTGATAGTTGAAACCAGATTGCAGTTCCGACACGATATTACCGCCGCTAAACGAGCTTAAAGCACCCAAGGGTTCATCGCGTGGCTTATCGGCTTCTAAGGTAACTACGCCGGTTCTCCTGTCGTATTTGTAGGCTGCCCAATTGGCATTACGTTCGGTATTGCTGGTAAAATAAGAATCGTAGGCAAAAGTTGTTTTAAACGAAAGGCCTTTGGTGAGCCAATCCATTTTGTAGTTGAGGGTAAACGTACTTTCTATGGTGTTGTTATCGTCGTTACGGGTACCATAGCGCGAAATTACGGCCAATGGATTCCAAACGTTGGTACCTACCGAAGAGTTCTGTGCTATCCGGCCATCAGGCAAAGTTACCGGAAAGGCAAAATTGGGTGTTTGTAATGCCCTCGAGATCATCCCCTCAAAGTTATTGTAAGGAAAACCGTCAGACCTTAAACCCGATGGCGTATAGATCCTTTCAAGCCTTCCTCCTAATCTTACCCCTACGGTGAGGTCTTTGCTCAGGTTAATGTCTAAATTCGACCTGAAATTGTAACGGTTAAAATTAGGCGTGGTGTTAATGCCAAATGGCGAGTAGAATTCTTTAAAGATCCCATCCTGATATAAATAACCTGCCGAAACATAGTATTTAATCACTTTGGTACCACCACTCACATTGATGTTATGCTGGGTTTGGCCGTAAGAGTCCTTGGTCAAGTAATCCAACCAGTTTACATCAGGGTAACCCAAAGGATCGGAACCGTCTTTAAACTTCTGCAGTTCGTCTGCCGCCCAAGTCTCGGCCAAGCCATCGTTTCGGTTGGCTTCGTTAATCAGAAAGGCATTATCGTACGAATGGAGCGTTTTTGGCAAGCCCGTAAAGCTCTGCAGGCTGTAATTGCCACTGTAACTTACTCTTGGCTTTCCTTCTTTTCCACTTTTGGTCGTCACTACAATTACACCATTTGCTCCCCTGATCCCATATACGGCGGTAGAAGCGGCATCTTTTAAAATACTGATGTTTTCGATTTCGTTTGGATCGATGTTACCGAACTCGGGACGCTCTACTCCATCAACAATAATAATAGCACCACTGCTGTTATAGGTAGAAATACCACGAATATTGATGTTGGCAGCATCGCGACCAGGCTGTCCGCCTTGTTGTACGGCGGTTAAACCCGTTACCTTACCCACCAAGCTATTGGTTACGTTTGAAGTAGGCGATTTTAAAATTTCCTTGCTGTCTAACGTAACTACGGCACTGGTAATATCCGAGCGCTTTTGGGTACCATACCCTACTACTACCACCTCTTCCAAGTCTGTTTTGGCCTCTGATAAAATTACGTTTTGGGTATTTCCGACTACCGTAATTTCTTGCTGGGTAAAACCGATATAGGCGAAAACCAATGTTACAGGTCCGGCTGGCACATTTATGCTGTACTTGCCATCGCCATTGGTTACCACTACCGTTTGGCTTTCTTTTATTTTCACAGATACACCTGGGATAGGCAGCCCTTGGCTCTTATCAACAACGGTACCTGTAATGGTTCTGTTTTGGGCGTAGGTGCTCAATGCAAAAAAACAACAGGCTAAGGTTAACAAAACCGTATGGCCCATATGCCTTGCCTTGTGCGGGGCAATTTGCAGACACCTACTCTTCAATTTGTAAAATAGTTTCATTCAATTTGGATTAAATATTTGGTTACAGTTTATTCTAAGACAAAGCCAAACACCTTACAATAGCTTATGGCTATCATTTACAATTAAAGCAAATGGTGTTGGAGTTGTTGGAAACAATATTTCCAGATGGGTTGCGCTAAGCGTTGGACAAATGGCTTCGGATAGCCAATAGAGATTCTTCCCTTTTTCATGACGTTTAATATTTGGTTTGAACAAATATGTGCAGCGCGTTTTGAAAATGGGGGGCAAATTCTTCCTTAAATAGGGGTAAAATTGTACTAAACTGCGTTAAAACCTGAATGAAGCTTGTAATATTTTAAGGTTGCAAGTTGAAATGTTCCATTAGTATTGGCTTTTTTAGCAAAGCAAAGATGGTATTCTATTTGAACATTAGCTCCCGCTTTCTGCTTTACTCCGCCTCATGCTTCGGCTCCGTGTTCGCACCAATCGGGTTTAAAATACCTAGGTCAGTGCATTATTAAAGCCAGCAACTGGCGGAGCAGAACCGCTTCGGGCTCGGCTGTGCAAAACACAGCGCTATTATTATTTAACACCCCGGTCTGCGACCACCCTTCTAAAAGAGGGGAATTATATTTGTCGCTAGCACCACGAGCCGGGTTTTTACGATTAAGGCTTAGCGCTTGCATGCGCAGCAATATATTCCGACGGCGAACAATTGTAGAGCTTTTTAAACTCTTTGCTAAAATATTTCCGGTCGCTAAAACCTACAGAAAAGGCAATTTCGGCAATGCTCAGTTGATTGCTTTCTAAGAGCATCGCTGCCTTTTTGAGGCGGATGGATTTGATGAGGTCGGCAACCGAAAGACTGGTTAAGGCTTGTACCTTTTTGTACAAAACTGTTTTGCTCATCCCTACTTCCTGCACAATTTTGGAAACATCAAATTCAGGATCGTCAAGGTGGTTTTCTATAATGCCCATCAACCTGCTGATGAACTTTTCATCTGGCGATACGATTTCCAATGGTTGCGGGTTGAGCAATACATCGCGCATCATTTTCTGGCGGCCAGCTTCTTTGGTGGCCAAAATGTTCTTGATGTTAAGCGCCAGCACCTGAATGCTAAATGGCTTGGTGATATAGGCATCGGCGCCTTTTTCTAAACCGTTAATCTGATGGATGTAAGCCGCCCTGGCCGTAAGCAACACTACCGGAATATGGTTGATCCTTTCGTCGCTCTTTACACGCCTGCATAGCTCTAAGCCATCCATTTCGGGCATCATCACATCACTAATGATCAGATCGGGCATATTTTCAAGCGTTGAAGCCAAACCATCTGCCCCATTCGCCGCCTGCAGGATTTTATATTGGTCGTGAAACGATTCCTTGATAAAACTGCGCAGTTCTTGATTGTCTTCAATTACCAAAATGGTATATTTCACCTCTTGAACAACTGGTGTTTCGGCAGTCAAAATGGTATTGGCCTGCGACTGCAAATAATAATGTACCGGATTGTCGCTGTTCATGTATTCGGGCAGCAATAGGCTTTCGTCTAAATGAGCCGAACCCAATGGCAATGAAACGGTAAAGGTGGTTAGGCTATTTTTAGGGCCATCGGTATGGCTTACTACTTCAATTGTGCCTTTATGCAACTCTACAATACCTTTTGAAAGCGCCAAGCCTATGCCATAACCATTATTGGATGCTTCGGCATTGTACACCTGAAAAAACTTATTGAACAGCTTATCGATGTTTTTAGGAGAAATGCCCTTGCCGTTATCGGTAATTTCGATACTTACCGAATTCGCTTGGGCTTTAATCACGAAGCTGATCTTCCCTCCTTCTGGCGTAAATTTAAAGGCATTTGACAAGAGGTTGAACAACACTTTTTCAAAATGGTCTTTGTCAAAATAGACCATGATTTCGCTTTCTGCACATACGAATTCGTAAGTAATGCGTTTGTCTTCGGCCAGGTTTTGGAATGACAGGTAAATCTCTTCGGCAAACTTAACCAGGTTGCAACAAGAAAAGGCCAGTTTCATGTGTCCACTTTCGGCTTTTCTAAAATCCATCAGCTCTGTAACCAGGCGCATCAGCCTATTGGCATTGTGCTGTACCTGGAGCAATTGTTTATAGAATGCGGTATGTGCGCCAGAATTGAGCACCATTTTCTCCAGCGGACCTAAGATCAGCGTTAATGGCGTACGGATCTCGTGCGAAATATTGGTAAAGAAATCGATTTTCATTTGGTGCAATTCTTCCTGACGCTCGTTTTGCACCTGTTCCAAGTAAAGCTCGCGTTTTAAATTGGACCTGTTTTTCAGGAAACTGTAAATGATCCGGCCGATTACAAATAAGATGGCCGCATAAATTAAAATCGCCCACCAGGTTTGCCACCAAGGCGGTAAAACTTCAATCTTGATCGTTCTTTCGAAACTGCTCCAAAGGCCATCGTTATTGGCTGCCTTCACCTTAAACACATAATTGCCCGGTGCCAGGTTGGCAAAGTTAACCACGCGTTGCTTGCCAATCTGCTGCCACTCATCGCCTGCCGGCAAGCCCTCGAGCTTATAGGCATATTGGTTATTCTCGGAATTGATAAAATTAAGCGCCGAAAATTCGATGCTCAGGTTGCTTTGGTCATTAGGCACCGTAATTGACGAAGCTTGGGTAATGGATTGGTTCAAAGGCGAATCTTTTGGACTAACAGCTACTTCTTTATTGTTGACTAAGAGATTGGTTAAAGCAACATTTGGCAAATAGTTGTTCTTGATAATTCTTTCTGGGTAAAAAATAGAAACGCCGTTAATACCTCCGAATACAATTTCGCCTGTTTTTAATTTAAGACCGGCCTGCGTAGAGAACTGGCTGCTGATTAATCCATCGTTTGAGGTATAACTCGTAATCACCACGTTCTCTTTGGTAAAAGGAAGGGATTGTTTTTTGAAGACAAGTTTATAGAGCCCTAAATCGGTACTGATCCAAATGTTTTTCAAGTCATCTTCCAAAATGGCATGGATCACATCGTCTCCCAGCCCCAAGTCTTTACTAATGGCATAAAAACGATTGCTCTTTTGGTCGAAATAGTTCAGCCCCCCTCCTTCTGTACCAATCCACAGCTGTTTTTTCGAATCGATAAAGAGTGTGGTGATGTTGCTGTTGCTGATCTGGTATTTTTTGCTGTTTTTGATTTTCCGGTAGAGCTTGGTCATCTTGCCCAGCTTCGTGTCATAGTAATTGAGGCCATTCTGTGTGCCCACCCAAACATTGTGCTGTTCATCTTCCAATAAAGCGGTTACGAAATTATCACTAATGGCTTGCCCACCATGTGTGCCTACGCTGGTATCTTTTCTGAGCAGTATGGGCGATTGGCCATCTTGCAGCACATACCTCAAGCCACCGCCATTGGTACCGATCCATGCGCCATTGTTGTAAGGCAGGATGGATAAAATCAGGTTTTCGCTCAGCTTGCCATCCCTAACCGGAAACTCGTAATACTTAAATTGCTTGCTGGTTTTATTAAAAAGGCTGAGCCCATCCAAAGAGCCGATCCATAAATTGCCCTTTTTATCATCGGCCATAGATTTGACGCCATTGCTGGGCCGGGCATTGTTTTTTGCCCCGATGGGATAATACAAACTGGTTTTGGCTTTGCGGTCGATATGGTTTAATCCACCGCCCGAGGTACCCACCCAAAGTGAACCGTCGTTATCTTCTACCACTCCATTAACGAGGATATGGTTCAAACCGAGTTTATCGCCAATTCGTTCTCCAATATTCTGAAAATTTGAATTGCCGGCATAATAGAAATTGATTACGCCTGAAAAAGTGCCGATCCAAACGCAATTCGTCTTGTCTTTCATCAGCGACCAAATGGCATCATCGTTCAAGCTGTTTTCGTTGAGCGGATCGTGCCTGTAATTGGTAAATTTATTCGTTTGCAGATTGAGAGTGCTTAAACCGTTTCTGGTGGCAAACCAAATGCTGTTTTGGTCGTAAACCAAAATATCCTTGATCCAATCTGATGAAATACTATTCGGATTGCCAGATGAAAGGTAGCTTTGAACGGTATTTTCCTTCGGGTTGTATTTAAACACGCCCGAAACCTCTGTTCCAAACCAAAGGTTGCCATCAAAGTCTTGCTTAATGGCTAAAATCCTCGATTTAGGCATTTCATTCAGCACTCCAAATACCGTTGGCAAAGGAACTGTCCTGCCGGTTTTGGGATCAAATTTCTTCAGCCCTGCCTTGGTACCTACCCAAATTTGGTTGGCACGATCAACAAAGAGCGAAAAGATGGCACTGTTCCTGAAATCGGGATCATTTTGATCAACAGCCAAGTCTTCGAGCTTTAAGGTCTTGCGGTTGAGCTTCTTCAGTCCGCCAAAAGTGCCTATCCATAGGTTCTTTTGCTGGTCTTGCACGATCGACGAGATGTAGTTTCGGCCTCCCTTGATCTCGCGGACATCTATTGCCGTAAAATTATCATCGTCGCTGTTGTATAGGTTTACGCCATTGGCCGTACCTATCCATAGATTCTTGTCAATATCCTTAAACAGGATATTTACCCTATTGTTGCTGAGGCTTTTGGGCTGTTTTTGGTCGAAAATATAAGTTTTAAACTTATAGCCATCATATCGAGTCAGACCCTTCAGGTTGCCAAACCAAATAAAACCATTGTCATCTTGCAAAAAGCTGGAAATTGGGCTCTGCACCAGGCCTTCCTTATAAGAGAAATGCTTGAATTTGATAGGCACTGATTGGGCATTCGCCATAACAAATGCCATAGCCCATAAAAGAGCCAAAGAAAATATGTGCCTGAAAGCCCTCAAAAATTTAGTGTTGAAACACTAAATATATCTATTCTTTTCAATAATCAAAAAAACAGGCCCTTTCAAACGATGCTGAAAGGGCCTGTAAAAGGTAAAGTTGTATTTTCTGAGCTAGGTTAGCATTTATCTAATTTAACACCCCGGTCTGCGACCACCCCTCCAAGGGAGGGGAATGGCGAATTCAATTCCCCTCCCTTGGAGGGGTGCCTAAAAGGCGGGGTGGTAAAATCTAAATATTATTTGTATTGATAACCTTTGCTTCTCAACAAAGCTTCTAAATAATAGTAATCTGCATAGTTGATGGGCACATCGATCTCGCTTTTTGCCGGCAAGTGGCCAGTGCTGTGCTCCAAAATAAATCCGTAGTTTTTGCCAATTGGCGAACGATAGCTATTGGTAAGGCTTGCCAAGATTTTATCTGCCAAGTCTTTATAATGAGCAGCTTTGCTGTAATTAGCCAATTCGTAAAAAGCCGAAGCGGTAATGGCAGCGGCCGATGCATCTCTTGGTGCATTTGGAATATTTGGCGCATTGTAGTCCCAGTAAGGAACCAAGTCTTTATTTTGGGTCGGATTGTTTAGGATAAACTTGGCAATGGCCTCAGCCTGTTTCAAATAAACTGGGTTTTTGGTATAGCGATAGCACAAAGTATAGCCATACAAGCCCCAAGCCTGGCCCCTTGCCCATGCCGATTCGTTGCTGTAACCTTGTGCAGTAAGCTTGTTGCGCACGTTACCAGTTAAAGTATCGTAATCAATCACATGCCAAGAGCTAAAATCAGGTCTGTAATGGTTCTTTAAGGTAGTGTTGGCATGTGAAACAGCAATTTTATAGAATGACGAATCACCAGTAAACTTCGTAGCCTCGAATAACAGCTCTAAATTCATCATGTTGTCGATAATTACAGGATACTTCCATTTGTCACCATTATGGTCCCACGATTTGATGACACCAGCTTTGGCATTGAATCGAGTGGAAAGCGATTTGGCAGCTTGTATAATGACATCGCGGTAAGCCGGATCGCCAGTTAAGCGGTAACCATTGCCAAACGGACAGTACACCATAAAGCCCAAGTCGTGCGTGCCTTTGTTAAATTGTTCTTTTTTAATGTCTTCTGTATATTTTTTAGCCAGTTCAAGCCATTTTTTGTCTTTGGTATATTGATAGAAATACCACAGTTCAGCTGGAAAAAAGCCACTGGTCCAATCTCTCGATCCTACCATTTTGAATTGTCCGTTTTCTACCGTTCTTGGAGAAACCTGGGCTGGTTTTATTTTTCTGGCCGAATCTACGTTCTTGATCAGTACATCTGTTTGCTTGGCTGCGTCTGCAAAAGCTTTAGACACGTTAACTTTCTGTGCCTGTACTACTCCACAAACCGGGATCAACAGGGCGAATAGACTAGTTTTTAACTTCATAATTTATCGTTTTTTATTTTCCTCTACTTGTTTTAAATATAATGATGCAGGCTGCAAGCCTTTTCTTGTTTGTCCATCCCAAACGCTTGCCGGCCTGCCTTTCAGCCTGCCCTCATAAGGTTTAGCCTCCATGCCTATCACATAGTTTTTACCGCTCACATAAGGATCTTGAATAGCAGCTTTGGAGGCCTTGCAGTTCCAAAACACTTGATTTACACCAGACCAGCCATGCCCAGTGCCCCAATTGCCACGATCTTGGCTATTGATTTCGCCATCGCTTACCACGTTATCGTATAAAGTACCCATGGCCCAACGGTGGTGTGGCCCGATGTCGGCTTTTGCCTGTTCAGAAACGCAATTGTAAAATACATTTGGTCCGCAGACTTTGGCTCCGGTTACATAATCGTGCCTGCCTTCTGAAGCGAAGCAATTCATAAAGAGGTTCAGTTGGCCATCGTTATTGAATGAATACCTTCTGCCACCTTCTATTTTTGATTTCGGCGTAAAACATTTGCTGTCTTTTACCGTAACCTGTTTACTATCGCCACCTAAGTTTACGCATGAATAGCCAAAATAATGACTGGATACCCCACTGACCCAGCTATTTTCTATTTTATTGAAAGAAATAGCATCCCAACCATGGTCTTCATCGGTATCATTGGCAAATTCTGATGATAGCAACAGATTCTCTATCCCCACTTCGGCAATCCGCCCGGTAAAAGTGTATTTGTAGATTTCGCCCCCGCCATATTGCTCTTCCATAGCCATTACAATTGGATTATCGATAAAAATGGTATTGCCTTTAATAGCGGTAATCTTACGTTCAAAATTGAGGTTGTAGTCGCTTGGTTTCCATTGGATGGTATTCGCTTGGGCCTCAATCTGGTCCATTTTCAAATCTGTGATCCATTTCTGGGTACCTGGCCTGTAGACCATAATCGCATCGCCTACTTTAAAGCCTGTGGCATTGCTTACTTGAAAGCTTTTAGCACCCAAAGGCACGTATTTATCGGTAATTTTAGTTCTCGTGTTTGGAACTTCGCTTGCTTTGCCGGTACCGGAGGCGATGATGGTTTTTCGCTGGCCTTTGCCAGTAGCAACAAGCTTGGTTGCTTCTCCTTCGCCACGTAAAACAATACCACCAACTGAAATACGCAAACTTCCAGGGATTTTATACTCACCTGCCTGCAATAAAATAGCTCCTCTAATCCCAGATGCATCTGCTGGCTTCTTGGCCAGTTCGTCAATGGCGTTTTGAATGCGCTGCTGGTCATTGTCGCCAGTTGGAGAAAGCGTAGTAACGACTTTTACATTTGGAATGGCTTTTTGATTTTGATGGTAGCCTACCCTGCTAAAATCAGGGATGATATTTCCTTGCTCATCTGGAATGTATTGGAGCTTTCCACCTTGAACTTTAACGTATTTGGATTGCCAAGTTTGCTGGGCAGAAGCGGTTAAAGCTATGGATAATAGACATAAGCATAGAAGCCAAACTTTTCTAGCATGGATTGCAAATCCATAGTTAGATACGGTCGAGATGGCACATCCCGACCAACGTAAAAAAGAATCGTCATGCAGGGCCTGACCTGGTATCTCACTCGAGATAGATCCTGAAGCAAGTTCAGGATGACAAGTCTTGTTAGCATCACGAATTGTGTTTAACAGCTTCATCCTACAACCAAATTAAAGGATGCCTAATCGGCAAGTTCCTGATTACTTCTTCTACCTCTGGCTTTAAATCGAGGCTTTTCCAGGTATTGAACCAAGCTTGATTTTGGTACTGATTGGCACCAAACAATAAAAATGGTTGCGCTACAGGCCAGTTCTCCCAAAACATAATGTCGGGTTTTAAGTTCCACTTGCTTTTATCGGCTACAAAAGGATATAAAAATTCAATCCCTTTCTTGATCGATTTGCCATCGGCAGTTTGAAACTCCCATAGGTTATCTTTTGGCGTTGACAGGATTTGGCAAACCATTACCATCGCATCTAAATTAAAGATCGAATAACCGTAAGCTTTAGTACGTTCCAATTCTAAAGGAAAACTGCCATTAACAGCCATTTGATTTGGCAACAGCACCGTTTTATAACTGGTACGCAACGAATCGAGCATATTTTGGTCATTACATAATTTGGCAAAGGAAGCTACCTGCATAGCCCAACAAGTGCTGTGGTTATTTTTAGAATTTTTCTCTGCTCTTCCGTTTTTGCTGGTATTGAGCCAAAGGATATAATCGGCAAACCATTTTTTGATGGCCGTGGTTGTCGATGCATCAAAGGCTTTAGCTTTTTCCAATACCATCATGCCTTGCGCTACTTCCATGAAATGGATGGTATCGATAATGCCCCAACTGCGTCCAGTAGAAGAACCTTTTACCGCCTGCGCAAACGACAAGTTGGGATTCATTAGTGTTTCCTGATCTACAAACCAAGCTTTTAAGTGCTTTAAAGCCTGTTGGGCATATTTTTCGTCGCCCGTAATTTTATAGGCCGATGCCAAAGCACCAATAATGGTACTGAAACGGATCATCGCCTTACGGTGGGCTACAAAATTATTCGGATTGGTTTCTCCATCACGGTTAATGTAAGGTCCATCCGGATTTTGCGGATTTGGCCAAAAATAATCGGCCTCCGAAAAGAAATCGTGCTTGCCACCAGCGCTTCTTGGCGAGCTTTCGGCGGTTACCGTTATGGGTTGTTGCTGCATGGCCCAAGCAGCTTCTTCCAATACTTGCTTCTTTAAAACAGCAGTTGCCTGTTGAGCAATCGGCTGTTTTTGGGCAAATGCAATTGCAGTTATCGCCATAATTACAAAAAACAATAGGGATGTTTTTCTCATTCGCTTATAAGTTTAAAAATGTGGTTGGAATGCCTTTCGACTGAACACTCGTCACGCTTTTTCCTTTGTTCAATTTCACTTTAATAATTGCCCTGCCGTTATAGAGTTGCACTTTAGATGATCCCGTAGAAGTGCCCTGATCTTTAATGAGTTCTCCATCTCCAACTAAATCAAAGGCTACCAGGTTTATGGCATCAAGACAAAGCACTTTCTGGGCATCGAAAAGTTTCACTTCCAAAGTTGCTATACCGTCTTTTTCATCGATTTTTTCTAGGCTCATTTGAGCAGGCTTGCCCCATTGAGCGGTTTGGTATTCTTGCACAATTTCATCGGTTACCGTAACTTTTCCTTTTTTGGCCACTACTTTAAAAGTGTATTTGCCTTTGCCCATTGGCACTTGCCAACGCAAGCCAGCAGCAGGAAAATCCTGACTGTTTCTTTTCTTCACCCCAAAGCTTTTGCCATTTACAAAAAGCTCAGCTTCATCACAGTTGGAATAAACTTTTACCATTTTCTCTTCACCTTCGGCACCCCAACGGATTGGCCAACTATGGCCGTACAAGTGCACCATTGGCGTGGTTGTCCAGTAAGATTGGAAAATATAAAAAGCCTCTTTTTTAGTGAAATCACGTTCGATTACGCCTTTTTGGTTCACATAAGGCACTGGATTTTCTGGCCTGATTGGCGTAGAGAAATCCTTAAATGGCCAATAAGCCGTACCACTTAACCAAGGCATAGTTTCTTGTTCCTTCAAATGCCAATCGATAAGGTTGGCAATATAGCTTTCGCTCCAATCGCCATCCTTGCTTACCCGGGCTGCGCCACCATACAACGAAGCATCGCCGGCACGTTCATCGGCACCGCCCCCTCTTTTAATCTTGCTCAAAGCATTGTCTGGATTTTCGGAATGCCTGCGCGCATGGCTATCTCCGCCCCACTCTACGTGTAAAAAGCGCTCTGATTTATTAAATTCGTCTAGGGAAACCTGTTTATATTCGGTATAGTCGCCACGGTACCAGCCAGCCCAAATAGACGGCGAATATACATCGACGATATCGCGGCAGAAATCGCAACGGCGGATGGCGGTATTTCGAGAAGGATCCAGCTTATGCGAAAGATCATTCAGTTCTTTCATAAAAGTCCTGATCTTCTGCTGATCGAATTCGGTAAAATCGCCCGGCCAATCGTTTTCATTCCCCATCCCCCAAATGATGATCGATGGATGGTTATAATGCTGTTCAATCATATTGGTGAGCATCCTTTTAGCCTGTGCCTGATAAATCGGACCACCCAAGCCACCTCGGCACCAAGGAATTTCTTCCCATACCAAAATCCCTAAGCTATCACACAGATCGAGTACAATGCGAGATTGCTGGTAATGGCCCAAACGGATGAAGTTCACACCCATCTCTTTCATCATCTTGATTTCGGTGGTGATCATTTCTTCGGTCATGGCAGCCGCTACGCCTGCATGGTCTTCGTGACGATGCGTACCTCGCAGCAGTAAACGTTTGCCATTGAGCATAAAAGGCCCTTTTTTCACAAATTCGAAATTCCTGAAACCTACTTTTTCAGTACTTACCGAAGTTTCGCCATTGGCTACGATACTTAATTTTACTTCGTATTGCTGTGGTGCATCTGGCGACCATAATTTTGGCGATTTAATCGAGGTTTCCCACAACAGCTCATCGCCTTGAAAAGTTGGAACGGCTTTGCTCCAATCGGCCACTATTTTACCATTGGGATCGGTTATGCTTATTTTAAACGCAGCATTTTTTACTGCATCTGGATTAACTAACCTGGCTTTTATGCTCAGTTTTCCCAAAGCTCCTTTTGCATCAACCGTAGCATGTGCAAACAGTTTGTCGGCGCTTAGTTGTGGGGCATAAACCAAATTTAAGTAGCGATAAAGGCCACCGTAAACGTTAAAATCTGAAAGGTTGGAAGGAATCATTTCCAAATCGCGAGAATTGTCGCAACGGATAATTACCGGAACTTTGCCTTTGAACTGGCTTTTAAACAAAGGCGATTTCTTAAATTCTTCTACGGCATCGGTAATGTCTGCGGTCCATTCGTCATAACCGCCCACATGTTCAGCCACTTTGGTGGTGTAAATGTAAACCTGGGTCTTTTGTCCGGCACCTTCAAAATGCAATAAAGTCCGCCCTTTGGCATAAGGATTAGCCACCTCGATATTGGTGCGGTACCAACCCGGCCCTTGGTAATAATTCACATCGGGATCTACGGCATCGGTAGCATTGAAGCAATGGGGCAAATTTACTTTTTGCCAATAAGGCATTTCTTCCGGATTGCCTACTTTAACAGGTCTTACGGCTTCCCATACCCCTCCTAAATCTTCTTTTACAAATTCCCAATTATTGATTAGGCGTTTGGAAGTTTGGGCTTGGAGCACCAAACAGGCACCTAACAGGTTGAGCAACAATAGGGCAACTAACTTTTTGGACATAACTTATTTGAAACTTTTAGTAATCTGATCTAATAGGTAATTTTTACGGTCTGAATTGTATTCCCAAAACATTACGCCACCCAACTTGTTCTTGAGCACATAATCGCATTTATTGGCTACCGACCATTCATTATCGTAGGTGATGTATTGTTTGGTCTCAGCATTAAATAGGTATGGAGCTTTGGCATCTTCGTCTTTATACTCAACAAAGCCTTTTTTATTGATCAAGCTGTCTTTCATAAAGGTATAGCCCCTGCCATAGGTATTTCCGGCACCTACAACGGTATCGCCCAATCCTTTTTGTGAAGTTGGACTCAATTTAAAATTACGGCCATAAAACGCAATACCCATTACCAGTTTCGAAGCTGGGACGCCGGCCGCCATGTAGGCCTTAATGGCTTTATCTGCCGAGTTTTCTAAGGGATAGGTTTTTGAATCGTACAGGTTGGTATGGTGCCCTGCTTGTTTCCACGAATAATAATCGTAAGTCATCAGGTTGATGTAATCTAAGTAAGCAGCCGCTTTTCCCATTTCGGTGTTGTTCAAAAAGGAAGGAAAACCGCCAGTAGCCGTAGTCAATAACTTCTTTTTGCCGGTTTCTTTCTCTAGCACATCCAATTCCTTTCTAATGGCTTCGAACATCAAGGTAAAGTTCTGTTTATCTTCTGGACGGTAAACGTTCCCTTGCTCACCTGGCATACCCGGATATTCCCAATCGATATCTACTCCATCTAACTTATACTTGCGAATAATGTCGACCGCGCTCGCGGCAAGGCCTTTTCTCAACGAATCGGTTAATACTGCATTAGAGAAGTTTTCGCTCCATGACCAGCCTCCAATAGAAATCAAGATTTTAAGGTCAGGGTTTTTCTGTTTCAGCGTATTTAAACGGCTAAAGTTGGTGGTATCGTTTTTTAGGTTCTGCAAAAAAGCCTTGTTGTCTTTTACGTTAACAAAGGCATAATTGATGTGCGTTAGCTTTTCGGCCGCAATTTGGCTCGGATCTACCAAACCGCTATAACCGGTTACATAGCCAATTACCACCGGCTTTTGCTTTTTATCAGGGTTTTTCATGGCTGCAAACAATGCAACGCATATTAAAACGAAAAAGACCTGGTTAATTCTGTTATTGATCATTGCTATCATGAATTAAATTTTTAAACGGATACCTTTCTTTTCCAAGAGGGCTACTATACGGATGACTAAAAATGCAATAAAAAAAGACCTGATGATACCACCAATGCTGTAATTGAAATAGCTTGGATAATTAAAATCGATCAGGCTAAACAAAGAATAAAGCAAGTATGGAATCAGGTAACAGGTTAAGGTACTGGTACCTGCCGGCTTAATGAAGTTGAACCAGTTTTTCTTATCCTTCACATCAACTACAAAAATGAGTAATTCGAACGTTAACAGGGTAATTCCCATGCAGATGAACACCCAAGCTGGAGTAGAATAAATTTTGGAAATACCGCCAGCGTAGGGCCTAATTAGTAATCCAAATGCAATGCAGGCTACTCCCGACAAGGCAAAAACCCACCATAGCGTATTGTCTTTCTCTCTGCTGATGAACCAAGAATAAGTAACGGAAGCCAATGCACCACCCAGCATCAGGGTAATGGAAGAAGCGTCGCCAATCATCCATAAATCTGCATGAAGCAAATCCATATGGCTGGCGATATTGATCAATGCAAACGCGATGAATACGGGCAACAGTACCAAAAGCTTGCCTCGGGTACATACATAGGCAATCGCTGCAAACAAATAAGCCCAGCCAATAATACCCAATATGCCCCACCATGACGGCTCTAAACCTTTGGGATGTTCGTTGTTGCCACCTTTGTATAAATAAGCCATTACAGCTATGATGATAACGCCCAACACCATTAGCCCATACTTCCAGCCTTTGGCCAGTTTAACTGGATAATCGAGCCAAATCAGGAAAAACCCAACTGTTAGGATGATCATATAAACCGGATAGCTCAGCAAGGCCGCACTGCCATTGTAATTTTCCATGTTTACATGAAAAAATCCCATCACAATTAATGCAACGGCTCTCACCACGATATGGAAGATTATGGCCATATATGAATCGCCCTTTTTTAAACGGGCTTTTACCGCAAAAGGCAAAGAAAGGCCGACGATGAACAGAAAAGCAGGAAAAATCAAATCAGAAAAGCCCATGCCATCGTAATCGGCGGCAGTATGCTCAATCCATTTCGGAATTTGGTCCACTCCTGCAACATCGTTCACAAAAATCATCAGGAACATGGTGATGGCCCTTAAAACATCGATAGATAGAATACGCTGAGGCAGTTGTTTCATGTTCGGTTATTTTTGCGTTGCCCAGAAGATGGCGTTTTTAAAGATTAACTTATAAGCTTCGTTATCAAAAAGGTCTGGACCATGCCCCATAAAAATATAAACATTTTTAGCCAAAATTTTAGGGTTCGACCAAATTACCGGATGATCACCCATCTTAGTCTTCGTATCGGGTTCGTAGCTCGATTCGTCTACATTGGCAATTACTTCTACGTTTGGCCTCGGACTTTGATCGTAAGTATACCATTCTTCTTTTTTGATCACAAAAGGATTGGGTACGCCTTTCATAATCGGATGTTGTGGCTTTTCGATGCGAACGGAACCTGATGCAAACCCTGGAATGTAGTTTTTAAAGGTAATGCCACCCATAAAATTAGAGAACCATTTCCATAACGGGTAGCCGTCGAACTCACCCAGCAAAGTCGCATGGTGAAAACCGATCCACCCCGCCCCGTTCTTTTGCATTACATATTTTTCGAATGCAGCGGCAGCAGTTGGTGTCCAGGCATAAGGCGGATAATCCAATTGGATAAACAAACGGTACTGTTGGAGAAAATCGGTATTGATTTTTTCGGTGTTTTGAATGTAATCTACTGTAAAATTGCTGTCCACAGCCAATTGATTGAGCCAAACTTTAGCCCGTTCAGAGTACTTGACATGGTTGCCTCCGTTTTCTGACAATACCAATACCTTAAACCTGCTTTTTTGCTGCGCAGCAGCAAGTATCGGCATCAGTGCCAACAGCCAGATCAAAATGCGTATGGAATGTTTCATCAGTTTTAAATTTTATTTATGAGCTGCTGAATCAGGTTCAGCATGATATCTTAAAAAATCAATCAATTTTTCTTACCTGTAATGCATTGAGCACAGCCTTTCCCTTCACGCTTTTAAATGTCAAGCGGATACCTTTATCATCGGCTACTATGCAATCGAATTTCTTTTGAACGCTATTGGCTACTCCATAGGCAGAGGCCAGGTTCAAATTCTTGATGATTTGCTTATCGTTTAAATATACATCAAAAATGCGTTGTTCAGGCACTTCTTTATTGGCCGATTTGCTTACTTCGATCAAGCTATCCAAGTTATAAGGCAGTACCGATTGGATGCCGTTGCCCATCAGCTCCGCAAAATGCAACACCACCTCATATTTTCCTTTTGGCACATCTAACTGATAGCCGTCTAAGCCCATGAGCTGTGTTTGATAAACCGGATCGTTAAAAGTACCACGGATATTTTTGTCGGTGCCATAAGCTTGGCGACCGCTGTTTTTTATTTTAAAAGGCTCACCACCGATACTGCCCCAAGAACCTGCTTTGTAGGCCTGGCTTGGCAACCAAATTTCTTTTTTCTGCAGATCGATAAACTGCCTTTGGCTGCCCAAGCAGATATTGATGGCTTTAAAGGCTAAATTCTTTTGCGCAAATACATCAGGTTGCAAGGTAAAATTGATCGAAGTTTTGTCTTCCAATTTTTTGCCTTGATGTACTGCAACAGCCCTGATTTCGTTTGTGCCATTTTTAAAAGGCACCTCCCAATTGCTTAATCTTTCTTTTACTGTCTTGGTACCTAGGTTTTTGCCATTTACAAAAAGCGTTACGCTATCTGTATTGCTAATTACCTGTAAGGGCTGTACCAAGGTAGTGCTATTGGCCGACGAAGCTACTCCACCCCTGATGGTCCATGAGCCATCGCCAATTTTAAGGAACGGCTGTTCGTTAAAGTGAGCCTTATACAAGAAATAAGTGTTTTTGGGCTGCCTATCCAACGTTAATAAGCCTTTGTTATTGATGTGAGGCATGGTTTCATCGCGGGTTTCGGAGTTAAAATCCGATAAGTTCCAAGCGGCCGCACCAGCTACAAAAGGCTTGTCCACAATAGCTTTGATGTAAATCTGATGATACAGCATGCCATATTCCAAGCTTTTATCAAACCTGATGGGTGTAAAGGCATGGATCCGTGGATCCACATCGGCGCCATATTCGGTAATGATCATCGGCTTATCAGGGATCTGTTGATGGATTTTATCCAAATTCGGACCGAAATCTTCTGATTTGCCTCCGTACCAGCCCTGATACAAATTCCAACCAATAATCATCGGTATTTTTACCAAACCTGCTCTCATATATCCATTTACATCACCGTGGTTAGACATCATGGTATAGCGAGTTGGATCTGTAGCACGAGTCAGGTCTTCCAACTGCTGGGCCAAAACAGCAATATTTTCGAGGTATTTCTGCTTTCTTGGCTGGTCATTGTTAAATTTCATCTTTAGCAAAACCTCGTTCATATAAGCCCAAATGATTATACTCGGGTGGTTATAGTTTTGCTTGATCATTTCTACTTGCATGCTTTTACAATTGCGCGTAAAGGCATCAGTTTCTGTAATTTCGTTTACAATTGGTATCTCTACCGAAGTTAGGATTCCCAAACGATCACAGGCATCGAGTACGGCTTGGTCTTGGGGATAGTGGGCTACACGCAGAAAATTGCCACCCATTCCTTTCAGCAATTCGACATCCTTTACCTGTAAACTCGAGGGTACAGCATTACCCATCCCTGCAAAATCTTGGTGGCGACTAGCGCCTATTAATTTGAGCGGTTTCCCGTTTAGCGAGAAGCCCGTGTTAGAATCAAAGCTAAAAAACCTAAGGCCTACATTGGTCTGTACTTCATCTATCGTTTGCCCTGTTTTGGCATCGATGATACTGGTGGTAGTGCGATAGAGATATGGATTTTCTGGCGACCATAAATTAGGGTTCTTCACCGAAATAGTGGGCAGCACAAAGGAAATCGATTGTTTTGCATAGGCCTCAACCATAGTTTTGGTTTCGGCTATTTTCTTTCCATTGGCATCAAAAAGCGTGGAGACCAAGTTTAATTTCTTTTGAACAGCTGTGGCATTACTGAGGTTTCCATTAACGATTACTTCCGCACTGCTGGCTGATACATTGTTGGCGTGTACATAAACACCTTTTGAAGCATACTGATCATCTTGAAAATGTACGGGATCAGCAACTAAGAGGGATACATTGCGGTAAAGTCCACCGAAAAATGTAAAATCGGCGGTTAAAGGTGCGATGCTTTCGTTGTAGGCATTATCTACCTTTACGGCAATTTCATCAGTACCGTTAAACTTCAGGTTTTCTAAAGGAACGGTAAAGGCAGTATAACCACCTATGTGGTTGCCAATTTTCTTGGCGTTGAGGTAAATGGTAGTTTCTTGATTGGCCCCTTCAAAATATAGGGCTAGTTTTTTGTTTTTCCATTCGGGTTTGAGATTCAGTTTTTTCCTGTACCAGCCAATGCCACGGTAATAGCCGGGCTCATCGTCCATTACATCGAATGCATTCCAGGTATGGGGCACTTGTACAGTTGCCCATTTGAGGTTGGCAAAAGTGGCAGCTATAATTTGCCTGCCCGGATCTTTGGCAAAAGACCAATTGGCATTCAAGTTAATGTATTGTCTAACTTCTTTATTGCCCTGTTTGGTTTGGGCAAAAGCAGTAAAGCAACTGGCTAGTAAGAGTACTGAAAAATATATTTTCAAACGGGTAGATTGACTCATTATCACAAATAAATAAAATAGCGTTTCGGTTTACCGAGGCAAACCGAAACACTTATGGGGTATTAATAACCTGGGTTTTGTATCAGAGCCGGAACCCTGTTTAATTCAGTTTGATCTAAAGGGAAGAAATAGTTCGCTTCTTTAAAAATGCGAACTGGGTTGTTGGTAATTGGCACTTTCGCATACGTGTAGGTAGATCCGGTTTTTGTGATCTGCATACCCATCATGGTAAAGTTGAATTTATCCATGGCCAGTTTCCAACGGCGCACATCGAAGAAACGGAAACCTTCGTAAGCTAGCTCTACTTGGCGCTCGTTTTGGATCACTTCGCGCATCTCGGCTTGGGTCATGCTGGCTTTTAAGCCATATAAACCATCTGTACCAGCTAAAATGCCAGCTCTTTTTCTCAATAGTTTCAATTGATCGTAAGCTGGGGTAATGTTACCCGATTCGTTACTGGCTTCTGCATAGTTCAGCATCACTTCGGCATAACGGATCAGGCCCCATACACGTTGCAAAGTTGGACCGCCGTTATTTGCGGTACCATCGTCCATCATTTTACGCCAGTAATAGCCTGTTGCGTAGTTTAAGCCTGCTTCGCCTGCTTTGGTCGACCAGCCGTCTTGTGTATTGATAAAAGTGCTCACTGGCTGTTTGTTACCCGTAGCATTGTTAAACCATAACATTTGGTTCCAAATTACGGTGTAGCCCAAACGCGGATCACGGTTTACATATGGGTTGGCCGCATCATAACCGGTTGGATTGGTTGGCGATTTGATATCGCTAGTTATTGGTTTACCATTGATGGTACCAAAGGCATCAACCAAGTTTTGCGATGGCATGGCTTGTGGTGTAGTTACTCCTCTCGAAACCGGCAACAAAGCACCCTCTAGGGTTTTTGAACCAGCTGCCATCCCATTTAACAAGAATTCTGGATTTTTACGCATGGTGAATACTTTACCAAAGCCTAAACCTGGTGTTGTATTGTCTTCATAAAGGCCATAACCATCGGCAGTCGCTGCATCTAGTGCTTCTTTGGCAGCTGTTTCCGCTTTGGTCCAGCGTGATGCATCAAAAGATTCATAACCTACTACTTTTTTCTGCGCTTCGTTCTTGCCAATATTGCCTCCATTAAATAAAGGACTGGCCGCAAACAATAACACCCTCGATTTTAAAGCCTTGCAAGCCACACTGGTAATCCTGCCATAATTTTGGGCGTTATAATTGCCAGGAAGATCGTTGGTAATGGCATCTAGCTCTGAAACAATATAGTTTACACATTCTTCATAAGAGTTGCGTGGGTTGTCGATGATGTCATTTGGTCCAAACAACTTATCGCCGATTAAGGCCACCCCACCAAAATGCTTGATCAAAATCGAATAATACCAAGCTCTTAAAAAGCGGGCTTCGGCCTTGGTCTGTTTTTTCATGGCTGCAGAAAAAGGCGATTTATCTACGTTTGACAAGAATATATTTACCCTGCGAATATTTACGTAAGGTTTATTATAAGCCACTATATATGGGTTTTGATTGGTTCCGCTTGAAACCACCGAAGCTAAACTGCCCGTATAAATCACCACAAAGGGCTGGGTAACCCCGAACAAACGGTGATTGCCTTCGTCGCAGGCTTCTGCAGTACCTGCGGTAATGCCACTTCCGTTTGGCGAATTGTAATACCTCGAACTGAAATCAAAGAAAATATCCGAGTAAATGCCAAACAAGAAATTGCTTGTCTTGGCACTATCTGCAAACGTAGTTTCCTCATTCAAGTCTGAATTGCTTTGTGGATCGAGAATATCAACCTTCTTGCATGAATAGATCATGAGCCCAGCCACAACCATTAATAATCCTATAACTATCTTTTTCATATCCATTAAAATGAAACTTGTAATCCTAAATTGTAAACTTTGGTTTGTGGGTAAAAACCAGCTCCATCAGTTCCAGAAGTATTCTCTGGGTCTGTGTTGTAGATGTTTTTCTCCTTAAGCGACCAGGTAAACAGGTTATAGCCGTTTACATAAACCCTTGCGCCTTGCAAACCGATTTTATTGATAAAGTTTTTGGGGAACGAATAGCCAAATTCTGCTGTTTTGATCCTCAAATAATCGCTGGCCTTGAACCAGTAATCAGATGGGTTAGCTGCCGGGTCGTTCAGGTTGGTACCTGCCAAACTCAAGCGCGGGAAACTTGGGTTTACGCTGTTTTCTGGCGTCCAGGCATCTTCGTGGATTGCCCTAAAGTTGTTCAATCCTGGTCTGATAGCCTCAGCTGCCGATCTTCTGGCAAAGTTTAATGCGCTTTGTGCGGTTACTGTAAAACTGAAGTTTTTGTAATTAAAGCCCATGGTTAAGCCCATAATGGTATTAGGCAAGTTTGGATATTTTAACACCACCCTATCGTCTACGTTTACAATGCCATCACCATTGGTGTCTTGGTATCTCAAATCGCCAGCTCTTGTTGTTCCTACAGTTGGTTTAGGTACGGTTGGGTCATCAATTTCCGCTTGTGTGTAATAACCCAAGAAGTGATAGCCCAAAATACTGCCCATCGGTTTGCCAGTCAACGATTGATAATCATAAGCTGGTTTTGGCTCATCCATAAACAAGATCTTGTTTTTGGCAATAGAAATATTTCCGCTGATGTTGAACTCCAGTTTATTGATACGGCCCAAATAAGTAACCTGAGCCTCTAAACCTCTGTTGCTTACCCTATTGATGTTTGATGGCACCACGGCCGAAATACCAGAGATGTTAGATAGCGTTCTTGAAGTGAGGATATCATAACGGTAGCGGTCAAACCAATCTGCCACAATCTTTAATTTACCTTGAAACATATTGATGTCTACCCCGATATTGGCCTGCTCTTCCTTTTCCCAGGTTGGTGTTTGAGCCAAAGCCCCCTCTCTAATGCCACCTATAGCGGTATGGTTCTCGCCAATAGAATAGCTGCCTTCGTTTATATAGTTAGGGATGTAAGTATAAGCATAGCCGCCAATATCATCACTTCCGGTTCTACCAAACGAACCTCTGATTTTAAACAAATCGATAAACTTGATATTGTTTTTGAAGAAAGGTTCTTCGGCCAAGTTCCAGCCCAACGATACGGCAGGGAAAAGTGCATATTGCCTGTCTGAGATGAAAGAACTTGAACCATTGTAACCTGCGTTAAACTCGATCAGGTAACGCATTTTGTAATCGTAACCAGCCCTGAAGGTAAAACCTTTAAATCCTCTTGGCTCATCGGCATTGTTAATGTTGTTTTGCTGATTGTACAAAGCCAATGCATAGGCATGGTGGCTGCCAAAAGTACGGTCGTAATTAACCGATCCCTGCCAGTTTAAGCGTTTGTAACTCGCATTGTTCGAATAGCTCAAATTTGGCAATGCAATTCGGTAAAAGTTGGTATTGTAAATGGTATAGGTTCCGTTTGCAGGATTGTAATTATAAGAAGGGAAATCGTTTCCTGTACCCCTATTCATGTTTCTGTTGAAACCATAGGTTCCATTAAAGCCCACCACGCCTTTTGCCGATAAGCCCTTGGTAATAAAATCCAACTTTTGATTTGCCCTAAAGTTTGCAGTAATATCATTGGTGTATGACCTGTTGTAACCGTAATAGGTTAAACGGCCCACCACGTTGTTATTGGTATAACTGCTGTTTACGCCATAAGAACCATCTGGATTATAGATTGCATAAGCATAAGGAGGCAACTGATTGGCATCGCTCAACTCAAAAAAGATATTGTTACGTGTATTTCGGCCTCCGTTTGTTGGATTGTTTCTTTCGTTAAAAGTACCTGAAAGATCCAAGCTCAAAGTAGTAGTTTTGGTTGGTTGCAAATCCAAGTTAGACCTAAAGTTGTAGCGTTTGTAATAGTAGTTGCTGTTCATCCCCGATGGACCAGAAAAGTCCTTGATCAAACCATTTTGATACAAATAACCAGCTGACAAATAATACTTCGCTTTTTCTATACCGCCTTGAATATTGATGTTGTTTCTCGATTGGATACTGTATTTTCTCAACAGTTCATCTGTCCAGTTTACATTCGGGTGGCCATAAGGATCCTGTCCGTTCTGAAACAAATCCAAATCATTTTGGGTGTACCTTGCCGGCTGTCCATCGTTGGTTAATGCCTGATTTACCAATAAGGCCGAACGATATGAATCCAAATACTCTGGCATGTAAGTCGGCGTTTGAATACTGTTTTCGGTTCTTATCGTAATTTGAGCCTTGCCGTCTTTACCACGTTTGGTGGTAATTACCACTACGCCGTTTGCCCCTTTGATACCATATACCGCTGTAGTTGCGGCATCTTTTAAAATGGTAAAGGTTTCGATCTGGTCTGGATCTATTTCGGAAATGCTTCCATAATACTCCAAATCATCAACAATAATCAATGGTGCACCATTACCATTGGTGGTACTCAAACCACGGATCAACAAAGCAGCACCATCACTTCCTGGCTGACCAGAACGTTGTTGCGTGGTGATACCTGGTACACGGCCAATTAGGGTATTCTGCAAACTTGCAGAAGGCGTTTGCCTGATGTCATCGCCAGAAATTGAACTGGTAGAACCAGTATTGGTAATTTTCTTTTGTGTACCATAAGCTACAACCACCACCTCTTCTAAACCTTTTGCATCGGTTGCCAAGGTTACCGTTAGATTGCTTTGAGTTCCTACCGCTATTTCCCTGGTTAAATAGCCTACGTATTTGAAAACCAAGATTTTGCTTGCAGTCTTTAAATTAATCTTAAAATTTCCGTTTTCGTCTGTCTGCGTGCCGTTAGATGGCAGGTCTTTCTCGTAAACGGATACCCCGATCAGGGTCTCTACATTATCCTTTACCGTACCGGTAACGGTTTGCTGCTGCGCCCAAGTAAAGCCACAGAGCAGTAGTAAGTATATCGTTAATAAATATCTTTTCATTTTAAATGGAATTAATTACCAACCCGTATTTTGAATTAGGTTTGTGTTTTTGGATATCTCGTTATAAGGAATTGGATAGAAATACATCTTCGGATTAGCAAAATTGATCCTACCTACCACTGCTTTTTGATAAGTTAAAGCTGAAGTGGCCGGATCTCTCGTGATGATCATTCCATTTAAATTGGTATTCAATGCCGTTTCGGCAGTTTTCCATCTTCTTAAGTCCCAAAAACGCTGCTCCTCAAAAGCCATTTCAATACGGCGCTCGTTGCGGATGGCATCGCGCATTTCGGCTTGGGTCATGCCCGAGCTTTTTAAGCCATACAAAAAGCCAGGTGTAGTGCCTGCAGTAATTCCAGCTCTTTTTCTGATGTCTTGCAGTACTTTGTACACACTTGCATCTGGCGAAGCCAAATATTCGTTTTGCGCTTCGGCATAGTTTAACATCACTTCTGCATAGCGGAATATCGGGAAGTTATGCGGCTGTGCACTGTAAAGTGTAGCTGTTGCAAAGTTGCCCAAGTGCTTGCGCAAATAATAACCTGTTTTGGTTTGGGTTGTGTTTTTGTTCGGTTTATCTAAACCACCTTCGTAGGTTTGCAAAGGCCTGCTTAACCAAGCCACCCCATTGTACAATACGGTACTGGCCATGCGTGGATCGCGATTGGCATAAGGATTAGCGGCATCATAGCCTGTAGTGTTTGTTGGCGATTTGATATCGGTTGTAATTGGCAAGCCTTTAATGGTACCAAAAGCATCAACCAAATCTTGTGTAGGACTTGTACGGCCATTGGCACTGGCTAAGGCATAGCCTACTGGACCATTGCTGGTTTCTAGATCGGTACCGTTGTTTCTTAGGTAGCCTAAAATTACCTCATCATTTTTTCTTACGATGAACACATTGTTATAGGCAACTCCATCGATTTTGAATTTGCCGGTAGCCATTAGATCTGCAGCTGCCTGTGCGGCTTTGTTCCAACGTTCTTTATCAAACGAAGCATAGCCCTGATATGATTTTTGCTCGGCACTGCCACCTATGTTGCCACCGTTGTACAATGGACTAGCTGCATACAACAAGGTTCTGGCTTTAAGTGCCAATACTACGCCATTAGAAATACGGCCATAATCGCCAGCGGCTAATGGGTCAGGCCTTACGGCACCTTTAATGGCATCGCATTCTGCTACAATGTAATTGATGCAGTCTTCGAACGAGTTGCGTTTAAAGTTTTCTGGCGTTTCGGCATCCAATACTACATCGCCCACCAAAGGAACACCGCCATAACGTTTCACCAGTTCGAAATAGAACATGGCGCGTAAAAAGCGGGCTTCGGCTTTCCAAAAAGGGATTTTTGCCGGAACTGGCACGATATCGATATTAGCCAAGAAAATGTTTACTTTTCTGATACCGGCATAGTTTTTTCCCCACTGATCGTCTGGATTAGTCAATGCACTTAGGGATGAGGTGGTGAAACGCTCGATACTGCCACCGATTTGCGATGGCATTGCATCGTCTGTTGCGGCATCTAACAAATCACCACCAACACGGTTGTAACCGTTAGGGAGGATTGAATAAATATTGTTTAAGAACTGCTCTGCATAAAAACCGTTTTTATCGGTTGGATCGAAAACATAGTTTTCTGTAATCCTTTCTAGCGGTCCATCTTCTATCTTGCTGCAGCCTACCAATGAAATAGCGGTTAGGGCTGCGATAAATAATTTCTTCATGTTCATAAGTTTAGAATTTAACACTGATACCTGCCACCAACATCTTCTGGATCGGATAGCTGTTGAAATAATCTTCTGGGTCGAGGTTTTTTAAACCAGTGATGGTAAACAAATTGGTTCCGTTTACAAATAACCTTGCACCAGACATCTTCACCCTTTTTACCAGTGAAACCGGGAAGTTGTAACCAATTTCTACACTTTTTAGGCGCAAGAAATCGCCATTGCGTAACCAGTATGAAGAGTTAAGCTCGTTATTAGGGTTGGTACCCACGCTCAGCCTCGGATAGGTGGCAGTTGCAGCTGTAGCTGGTGTCCAACGGTCTAAATTGTGCTCGTAAGCTTGACCTCTTGTACCTTGAAATGCCCAATATGAATTTCCTCTTAAGAAAATATCGTTGTTGGCTACGCCTTGCAATAAAGCTGAGAAATCGAAACCTTTCCAGCTTGCACCCAAGTTCAAGCCAAAATTCAAGGCCGCTTTGCCCCTACCAATGGCTACTTGGTCGTTTTCGTCGATTACATTATCACCATTTTGATCTACATATTTGATGTCGCCAGGTACGATAGCCAAATTAGCCGGCTTCGCGCTGCTGTTGATTTCTGCTGTTGACTGGAACAAGCCGCTGGCTACATAGCCAAAAGATTGGCCAACTGGCAATCCGGTACGGATTTGATAAGCGAACTGACGGTTAGGCTCGTCTTGAAAAACGACTTTGCTTTTTACCGTAGAGAACATTGGCGAAACAAAATAATTGAAATCACCAATTTTATCTTTGTAAGTTAGTTGCAACTCTACACCCGAATAACGTTGTTTACCAATGTTACGCTGGCCATAAGGTGCACCTGTAATGGCTGTATTGTGGCCAATTACCTGCAACAAATCATAAAATTCGTTATTGTAATAATCGGCGGCTAAAGCCAAACGATCGCCGAACATCGAAGCATCCAAGCCCACATTTAGTTTATTGGCTTTCTCAAAAGTTAAATTGAGGTTGGCCAATGTGCCCTGCTCGATACCTGAAACTGTTCCGCCCGTGGCTTGTCCGAAGTTGTAGCCAGTACCGCCATTGTAAAACTGTCTGTAGCTATAATAGTCGTTTGCGTTGAAGTTACCGGTACGTCCAAAACTTGCCCTCCATTTTAAACTGGTCAGCCATTTTTGATCTTTCATGAAATCTTCTTTGCTCATTACCCAGCCTAAGCCTATTGCTGGAAAAAGGCCATAGCCATTGCCAGCAGCATATCTTTCTTTTACACCATTATAGGCAAAAGCAATTTCAGCCAAATATTTCTCATCGTAGTTATAGGCTACTCTTCCAGAAACACCGTTTACGTTATAACCCAAATCGGCACCCGCCATGCGATAGTCGTTGCTACCCAATAACAAGGCATTTAAATTGTGTTTGCCAAAGCTTTTGGTATAGCCAAATTCGCCTTGGAGATAAAATACACGGTTTTGTGTATTGGTGGTCAAGGCATTAGATTGCTGACCAGGTGTACCGTATTGGGTATAAATTACATTGCCTGAAACATCGGTACCCTGTTGAAAAGTTACCAAAGGCTTGCTCCTTATCGTAGTTTGATCTAAATACGTGTTAATAGCTCCTGTTGCCTTGAAATAAAGACCTGGAGTTATTTTTTGCAAATCGGCCTTAACACCTAAATCTACCCTGAAATCTCTGGTATAACCAACTTGGTAGCCTGACCTCAAGCTTTGTCCATAAACGTTGTTCTGCTGAAAATCCTGGCTGGCCCCTAATGTACCGTTAGCGTTAAAAACGGGATAGGCATTGGCAGGTGTTTGGATAATACTGTTCCACAAAGTACCTGTAGAAACACCAGGTTCATTGCCGGTTTGCAAACGACCAAACAAGTTGAGGTTAGTAGTAATGTATTTGCTAAGGTCTAACTGTACATTAGAACGGAATATATAACGCTTATAATCTGAATTGGTACCGTTGATGTTTTCATTAGACTGTTTGAATAGACCTTGCTGATCCAAATAATCTAAACTCACAAAGTATTTGGCAGCCTGTTTGCCACCCGAAATGTCGACGTTATACCTGCTGTAAGGTGTTTCTTTTCTCAAAATTTGGTCTTGCCAGTTCACGTTTGGATGGTAAAATGGATCTGTCCCATCACGATAGGCATTCAGGTCGGCTTGTGTATAAGCCAATGGTTTGCCGTCATTGGCCAAGGCCTCGTTGAATAGAGTTGCATAGTTAAAGGCATCTAATGTTCTCGGCAATTCGGTAGGTCTCGAAAAACCATACATTGCTTTAAAACCGATACGTTGAGGACCTTCCGAACCTTTTTTAGTCGTAATCAATACCACGCCGTTCGATCCCCTGATTCCCATCATCGCAGTAGCCAAAGCGTCTTTTAGCACCGTAACCGATTCGATTTGCTCTGGATTGATCGAAGTAAAAGACTGAGGGATACCATCCAGAATAACCAGTGGCGTTTGACCTCTTAAGCTTAAAGAAATTGCATCATTGCCTGGCTCGCCAGATGACTGATAGGTGCTTAATCCAGCCAACCTGCCTGTGAAAGTGCCATTAATTGGTGATGAGATGGTTTTGGTCAAATCATCTGTACGCAATTCGGCTACGGATTCTAAATTGGTTGCTTTCTTTTGCTTGGTATACAATACGTTAAAGCTATCCGAAGGCGAGTTGTCTACCAGCATTTTAACGTTCAACTGTTTTTGGTTGGTAAAGACAATTTCTTGACTTTCAAAACTAGCTACGCTAAAAACCAGGATGTCGCCTTTATCGGCGTTGATCAGGTATCTACCATCAACATCGGTAAATACGGTAGTATTTGGCTTGCCTTTCAGACGAACCGCAACATCAACCAAGGGCTTATCGGCTAAGTCAGTAACGCGACCGGTTACTTCTTCAGCTCGTTTGCCTGCAGCTAAATGTTTGTTTGTAGTGATGCCATGCAAAACATTTGCAAAGGCATTGGTTTGCAACAAAAAACACCAAAGGAGTGTTATTGAAATTTGTTGCAAAATTCTTTTGAGTAGAATTTTCCTCATACAGTTTATAATTTGGTTGGTTTGTTTGATGTACCAAAAAATATTGGTGCCGTAAATATAGATGAATAGACTTCAAAGTTCCAAGCAAATAAATATCATAAATAATTGATATTTAAGTAGTTATAAAAAATTTGATACGCTTCATACGCAAACTCATTAATCGATAACAAATTGATTATCTGACACTTGAAATAAATGTAAAAAAAGAGAACAATACGCTTAATCCGCATAATTGATTCTTGAATTTTTCTAATTTGTTACATCAAAAAACTACCCTATTACAATTGAAAAGGAGATTTTTGATTATTGACGGAACTTGGTGTGCAGTTTTGGGTGATTGGACTTTGTTCATATAGTTGTGGGTTTGGTTTCTGAAATATTTAGCTTAATAAATTAGGAAAAGAAACAGAGGAAGAGGGCTGATTTAGGGTTCGAAAACCAACAATACAAGCTGAAAATGCATTTCAAACGTTTGAAATTCTTTCAGATTTTGCTTATATATGTACAGAAGATTGGAAATGAAGATGAGCAACACACCTATAACACTAAAATTACTTGCAGAGAAATTAAAAATGTCTGTATCTACGGTGTCGAAGGCGCTCAACAACTACCCCACTATTAACGAGCATACCAAGAAACATGTTCAGGAAATGGCAAGGGAACTGCATTATACGCCCAACAAATCGGCCATCAATCTCAAAGAAAGAAAATCGAGGATTATCGGAGTGATACTGCCCAATCTGCTCGACCACTTTTTTACCCGGAGCTTTTATGGAATAGAGCAGTTTGCCACACAAAATGGCTATCATATCATCATTAAGCAAACAAAAGACGAGCTGGAAGAAGAAATCATCTCGGCCAATATGTTGCTAAGAAGCCGGGTTGATGGATTGATTGTGGCTATTTCAAAAAACACGCAGGATTTCTCGCACTTTAATCAATTTGAAAGCCTTGGCATTCCGATTGTTTATTATACCCGCAACCCAAGCTTTAACCTGAACTGCCACAAAGTACTTGGCAATACTTTTAAGGGCTGCTACGAAGCCACAGAATTGCTGATTAAAAGGGGGCATAAAAAAATCGCCTATCTGGGAGGTCCTAAAATGATCAGTTTTACCCACGATCGTTTCAATGGTTATATCAACGCGCTAAAAGACAACAACATTGCCTTTGATGCCAACTTGGTCGCCTATACTGATTTTGACAATGAAAACACCGTGACAGCTATCCAAAAGCTGTTTGTCTATCACCCTGAGGCCCCTACCGCCTTGGTGGCTTTTAAGGAACTTATCCTTTTCGATGCCATTAAATACCTGAGAAGCATCAACTATCCGCTAGTGAGCCAGATAGAATGCATCGGCTTTGGCAACAATTCCTTTATCAGTTACCTAGACCTGCCTCCTATTGCCTCTGTAGAGGAAAATCCAGAATCCGTTGGCAAGAACGCCATCAGCCTGCTCCTTAAGCTTATCGATAAAGAAATCGACATGGAAAACTATCAAAAAGTAATGGTTGATTGCAAGCTGGTTGTCCACTAAGAAAGCCATAAAAAAAGAGCAGTCTTTCGACTGCCCTTTAGTTTACTAATTAAAATGTACGGAAGGAACGGCTAAAATATTTTAAGTTTCGTCAAGCTATTCGATTTTGTCCTTAGCAGGAACATTCTTCTCGTAGCCACTGTAACCTTTGTTTTGGTTAATGCGGCCTTGGGTATTGAAGTTCTGTGCCGAAATAGGAACTGGCCATAATACGTGGTAAGGCGCTATACTAAATTTCACACCTTGCAATGTTGGTACATGGTTTTTATAGAAATCGTTTTTCTCCATGATGCGATCGTAAAAGAAGTTATCATCTGAGAAATTGTTCATGGTATAGGTTTTGCCATTGTAGGCCGGTTTTCCGGTTTGCGCAAAAATATAGGCAATACGGGTCAGCTCAGTTTTACGAGGCTCTTCCCAGTATAATTCTCTTGCACGCTCGTCTAAAATGGTACCAATAGTCACTTTGCTTGGATCGGTTAGCAATGTAGCGTTTGCGCGTCCTCTAACTGCATTGATATCTTGCATAGCCAAATTCAAGTCGCCTTTCCAATAGTAGGCTTCAGCACGCAATAAATAGGTCTCTGCCAAACGGAATACATACCAATCGGTGTTAGTACCACGAGGTGGGCTCCAATAAGGATCAACCGCCAGGTTGTTGGTAGAGTTGATGAACACTTTGTAATGTGGCCAACCAAACCAATGACGGATCGTATCTAAGGCACCATTTTGAAAACGTTGTGCAACATTTGCCGAGGTATAAGGCTGTAATGGCTGACCATATAAGGCCCTATCTGCAGGGTTTGTTGATGTTTTTAAAGCAGGGTTGTTATAAACCAAATCGGTCATATCCATCCACATGCCTTTGGCGTGGCGGTAATCGGTAGTGTTATCGCTCCAAATGTATTGTGTACTATAAGGCGTTCCTCTGTACCTGCCAATACCACGGCCATACATTCTGGTTAATGGAAATTCTGCAGTCACCAAATCGACCATTGCCGTAGCACCTGAAGGTGTTTTTACATTGGCGAAGTGCCAAGCTGGTACGGTATTACGCATCAGTTGTGAACCTAATCCGGTTGCACCCAAACCATTTTGGAAAGCATCTCTATCTAACACCAAGAATAAGGCCTCTTTATTCGCAGTAAGTGCTTTATTATCCATTCTGTGTAAATCCCACACTACGTTTTTGGCAGGATCTGTTGCCGTACTGCCAAAACGGGTTTTCATTAAACTGTAGGTAGTACCGTTAAGTACGTTGCTGGCAGAAGCAATGGCATCGTCAAATTTGCCTAAAGACAGGTTTACCTTGGTTAACAAGTGACTTACTGCACCTTTGGTTACTTCGCCCTTGTTTACGTTATCGGTTACCCAAGTTTGTGCAAACTCCAAATCAGATTTCATTTTGGTTAAAATCACTTCACGTTTGGTCGAATAAAAATCAACCCGCGGTGCATCCAAGTCTTTCAACAACAATGGCACATCGCCAAACTGGTGTACTAAGCGATAATAGAAATAAGCCCTATAAAAGTAGGCTGCTCCCAAAATGGCATTCTTTTCGGCATCTGAAGCATATTTTGGCACATCGATATTGGTGATGATGGTATTCGCCTGTCTAACGCCTTGGAAATAGTTGGTCCAATACCAGCCAATTTTATTGAAGTCGTCACTGTTCAAATTCGCATCTGGGGTGATACGGCTCACCAAATCTTGAGCTGGCGTACTTTTATCGGTCGTACCTTCTACTGCAACTTCAGAGAAAATAGATTCTGTTAACATTGGTGCAGAGTCTCCGAAATACTCTCTTCTCACCACTAGAGCTACCCCATTTAGCGCTGCTTTCATCGCGTCAGCTGTGTTTAAGCTGGTTGGCGCGAAAGCAGAAAGCATGTCTGAATCGAGGTATGATTTTTTACAGCCTACACCTGCCAGCAATAATGATGCTAAACAAACTGCAGTTATTTTTTTATGTATTCTTTTCATTTCTTCAATTATTATAAGGAAACATTTAAACCTAAAGTATAATAACGTGGGGTTGGACCATTGTTTTCTGGATCCCAGAAATCCCAATCTTTAGACCATACGGCCGCGTTGTTTACGTTAGCATAAATTTTGGCATTTTTTACCTTGATCTTGCCCAATAAATCTTTTGGCAAGGTATAAGCTACCGCAACAGAGTTTAACCTGATAAACGAGTTGTCTCTGTAAACGTTAAAGCTGGTGCCACTTGTTCCCGAGTTTAACCTTGCATAATCGTTAAGCGGGTTGCTTGGTGTCCAGTAAGGAACTACATAAGAGTTCTGACGGGCAAAACCTACGCTACCTGGTTGATTTTTAGCGGTATTATATTGTTTGTACTGGCCCCAGTTAGATAGCAATTGGAATGACACATCAAAATTCTTGAAAATGTTAAACTCATTCCTCATGGCAAAAATGTAACGTGGCGTAGAGAAACCGAAAAACTGTTTATCATTATTGTCATAAACATAATTTCCGTCTACGTCCTGTAATTTGAAATCACCTGGCTTAATTGCCGCCTTGGTATATTTGGCAGCTTCAGCCATTTCGTTTTCTTGCCATACGCCCAAGATTTTGTAATCCCAAACTACATTGATATCCTTTCCGATAAACCAACCATTACCCAAATCATCAGCTGGGAAGGCCAATTTCACAATTTTGTTTCTTGAGAAAGACATTGTAAAACTGGTATTCCATTTAAAGTTTTCGGTATTCATGTTTCTGCTGTTCAAGCTGATATCCATACCTTTATTTTTGATCTCAGCCAAGTTCGAATACACAAAACCATAACCAGTTACATCCGGCACGGTTTGTCTTACCAATAGGTTACTGGTTGTTTTATCATAAAAATCAACCGAACCGCTCAACCTGTCTTTCAAAACAGAGAAATCCAAACCTACGTTGAAAGCTTTGGTTTCTTCCCATTTCAAATTAGAATTGGCCATACGTGAACTGTTGGCGGCTGTGTTGATAGAAGAAGCTACACCACTGCCATTTACCGCTATATATTTATCGGTGGTTAAAACAGCCAAAGCTGCATATGGATCTACCGTATTGTTATCTGGGTTACGCAAATCGCGGTTACCATTGATACCATAAGATACACGGAGTTTACCATAATTTAGCCAGCTAATGTTTTTCATGAAAGATTCTTCAGTGAAAGTCCAAGCTGCTGCTGCTGCTGGGAAAGTCGCTCTTTTGAAGTTCACACCAAATACCGAATAACCATCTCTCCTTAATGATAGCGTTAAGCTATAGCGACTCATTAAGCTATAGTTAATCCTTGCCATCAAGGCGTCGCCAGTATATACTTTATCTTCGCTACTCACGGTTGGCGTAGTACCTGCACCTATGTTATGGTAACCCAAAATATCGCTAGGGCTAAAACCTTGGTTACCTGCTTGTGTCCACCAAGTTTGATATTTCTCCGCATTAGCCAATAAGGTTACATCGATATTGTGGATTTTGGCAAAGGTTTTATTCCATTTCAACAAATTATCCACTTGCCAGTTGTAGCGGGTTTCTTGCGCACGAGTTGCCGAACCACCCGGAGTTAATACGTTTGGATTTTCTGTTGAAGCATGGTTAAACGTACGGTACATATCTATACCAGGGCTAAAGTTCAATTGATAAGTAATACCGAATGGAAGGTTTACTTTACCAAACAAACTTGCAAACAAGGTATTTTGTCTGTTCATACGTTCGTTGTAGGTCATATCCAAAAACGGGTTTCTTGCATTTAAACCGGTATCATCTGTAGGAATTCTACGCAATTTTCCAGCATTATCATACATGTCACCATAAGGAGAAAGATTGATCAATTGATTCCAATCGGCCTCAATTGCCCCCTCATCTCTATCAGCATACTGAATGTTGGCACCTACTGTTAAGAATTTGGCCACTTTGCTTTCTAAATTCAAGCGTGTTCTTACCGTACTGAACTCACCACCTTCAATTAAATTTTGGTTTTTTTGGTAACCTAAAGACATATAATAATTAACGTCTTCTTTATTGCCACTGATGCTAATGGTATGGTCTTGACGGAAACCTTTTCTAAAGATTTCATCATACCAGTCAACGGTTTTGCCAGCCAAATAGTTGGCTTTCTCATTACCAACCAAACCTAACCTGTTTAACCAAAGATCTACCGGATCTCCAGTTTGTCCGTTCAACCATTGGGTCATGGTTACACCAGCAGGCAAGTTTCTTGGATCATTGTACAAATAAGCAGGCGTTGTTGCACCACTTCTCATCGCATCGCCACGCCAATCTAAAAAGGCTTGGCCAGTATAAGGCCTCATGTTCTGCGCCAATTCTGCAAAGCCTACATTGGTGTTGAAATTAATAGTAGGTTTTCCACCCTTACCTTTTTTAGTAGTAATGGCTACTACACCTGTTGCCGCCTTGGCACCATAAACAGCCAGTGAACTTGCATCTTTCAACACATCGACAGTTTCGATATCGTTAGGGTTAATGTCTGACAGCTGACCGTTGTAAATGATACCATCCAATACAATTAAAGGAGAGCTACTTGCTGTTAGGGTAGATTTACCACGAACCAACAAATCGCCACCACCTTTTGCACTGGTGTTTAAGCTTACGCTCATACCTGCAATGTTGCCTTTTAAAATGTCGGCAACGCTTTGAGGGTTTTCATTTTCTAATTGAGTAGCTTTTACACTTGAAATGGCACCGGTTACATCTTTTCTGCTCGCTGTACCATAACCAATTACTACTACCTCAGAAAGGCCTTTGGCATCGTCTTCATCTAAAGAAACGCTAATGTTAGTTTTACCAGCCAACTCTACCTCTTTAGTTTTGTAGCCAATACTGGTAAATACAAGTACCGCATTTGGATTGTCTGTTTTAAGAGCGAACCTGCCTTCTGCATCGGTAACTACCGAAAGCTGCGTTCCCTTAACTTTTACACCAACACCCGGCATGGCTACACCACTGGCATCCTTTACTGTTCCCGTTACGTCTACAAAACGGGCATTAGTTTTAAGAGCCGAGAGCTTGCCTGATCCAATCGTGCCAGAACTGGCAGACGCATTCATTTGCAGAAATAAACACCAGAGCAGTGTTATTGAGATTTTCTGCAAAATTCTTTTTAATAGAATTTTACTCATACAGTTAAAATTTGGTTTTTAAAAAACATTGAAACAAATAAGTTACAAAAAGCGTAAAGAATAGGGATTGACTTTAGTTGTAAAAGAATAGGAATACAAGCTAGCGGCATGTTTCAAACGTTTGAAATTCTTAGCCGTTTTGCTCCTGCTCTCCTTACACTTAAAATGAAACTGTTTAGTCTTTTCTGCCAATTGTACCATAACTAATTACTTAAACTTCAAAGAAACCTCTTGAGCTTCACCTTCTTTTAAAATTGTAGCAAAACCGGCCTTTGTCCCTTTTACATTTAAATGGACATTGGTTTGAAGAGCCGAGAGTTTACTTGATCCAATCGTGCCAGAACTGGCAGACGCATTCATTTGCAGAAATAGACACCAGAGCAGTGTCATCGAGATTTTCCGCAAAATCCTTTTTAATAGAATTTTACTCATACAGTTAAAATTTGGTTTAGTTGATTAGTACCAAAACATTTGGTTGAGTAAATATAGAGCAATCATTGTAACAAATGCAAGGGCTAAATAGTCATAAATATCTGATATTTAGTAAGTTACAAAAATTTTGATACGCTTTAAGCGCAATAGAGCAAAAAGCTAAACAACTGATTAACTGAACAATAGACAGCACAAGCAAAACAAGAGCAATACGCTTTGTCCGCACTAAAAAAAAGTAAAAAAAATTAACTTAAAGTTATCAACAGCGAGCAGACTTGGTGTAAAAGTAACAATAAGCTAGGCTTGCTTGTCGAGCACGAGCTTGCTCCAGCCTGCTTTTCCAACACCTTTGAGGTCTTTTTTGCGTTCTTCCATCACCTTTTTAACTTTAGCGGCATAGGTCCAGCAGGTACTTTGCCTAATACCCAGCTTTTCTGAAAGCTTATGCGAAGAGATGGCACCTTTATGATTGTACATGAGGTACACCAGGTAAAAGGCTTTATTGATAGGAATACGATTGTTTTCGAATATAGTTTGATGCAATACCGATTCTTCATACGCACATTTGGTACAGCGCCTGTTAAAAGGCACCTTGCCATTGCAATAGCTGGTATTGTTGCATTTGATGCATTTATAGCCATGCTCCCATTTCATATCGGCCAGGAACTTATAGCAAGAATCTCGATCCGGATATTTTTGACTAAACTCGTCAAAATCTAGTTCTGTTGCATTTACGCGTGCATCCGTTACTTTTTCTATATTGGTTTTTAACGTAATGTTATCCTTTTCTAAAAGGATGTTCATCCTCGATATTTCTTCAGCCTGATGCTCTAGCAAAGTATTTTTAGACAACAATTCTTCGTTCTGATGCTCAATGGTAATATTTTTCTGCAAAAGCTCTTCTGATTGCTGTTGTACTTCCCTGGTACGTTCGGCCACCTTGATTTCCAGATCCCTGTTGATGCTATCTTTCAGATCGGCATTGACCTGCATCTGTTTGATGATCTGCTTACGGGCATTTTCCTTCTTCTTTTTCAATAGCCGCACCTGATCGCCAATGGCAAACGAAAGCAATACCATCTCCAGCAAGAAGCCAAAAGTTAAACTGTAGTAGCCTAGTGCGCCCGGAATGTGGCGCGCCCATCCCAAAATGTGTATTACCTTGATAATAAAACCTAAAAACAAGAAAAAATAGCCCAATACAAAGAAACGGGCAGGTCTGTATTGTTTTTTCCACCAAATGTAAATACCGGTATAAAAGCCAACCGAAAGCGGTATAAACTCTAAAAATTTGTACTTGAACCAATCGTTGTTATGGAAAAGGCAAACAAGAAAAAACACCAAACGGGCAATCAGCAACAGGTTGATGAGCTGGTTTAAACGTGGCGCCTTTACTTTTACGTGCAACAGCTCCTTGGTAAAGATAAGGCCAAAGGAACTGATGAAATATAAAGCTACACCATAGGCATATTCGTTCCATACCGGATGATTTGGCCATAAATACTGAAAGGCAATGCCATCAGTAGACATCTCATACAAGCCCACGCTCAAGATATACAAGATGTAAAACAGGTATTGTCGTCGTTTTACGGCTATGAACATCAACAAGTTATGGAAGCTGAAAATAACGATCATTCCATAGAAAAAGCCATACGTAAAATACTCCGTTAAGCCATATTGGATGAAACGTTCTACCGTTCTAAAAACAATAATTACGTTAACCTGATCTTTGGATTTTACCTTGAAATAATAATAGTACTCTCCTTTTTTGGTCGTATTAACCAAAAATTCGAAGTTTTTATGTTTGTATAGCCTATCTGTAAAGTGTAAATCGGCCCCTGCCTTGCTGTGCGTATAAGTTCCATCGTCGTTGGGCATGTAAGCCTCAATATGATCGGTAATCTGGTCAAAGAATTCGATTACCGTAGCACGGTTAAGGTCTTTGGTGAAATTTACCTTTACCCGATACCAATAGCTCGAGGAACGATTATAGTTTTTAGGGTAGTAATTGATGTTATTTTTAAACTGGCTCCGAAAAGCAGGACTACTAATTTCGTTAAACGTAAGTTTATTGCTGGCGTCTTCCAAACATACTACCTCATCTGATTTAAAAATGTGCTCGGGTACGGTATCGTTAATTACAATTGTTCTTTGTGCATACAATTGCTCAAAACAACATATGAACACAAATAAAATGGAGAGTCGAAATAATCTTTTTAACATGCCAGCTAATTCACTGTTTGCGCTAACTAAAATCTTTATTAATTACTAAAAGTTTGCAGTTTGATTTCTATTTTAGGAGCTTAAATATATTAACAAATAATTAATATTCAGCAGTCGTTTAGTCAAATCAATCCTTTCTTTTTAAATAAGCCGTTCCCCATGAAAAAATTCCCTATTTACCTGTTGCTCCTGTTAAGCCAAATTGCAATGGCCAAAACCTACAAAGTAAGTTCTGAACAGGAATTTAAAAGTACTTTGCCCAAATTACTGCCTGGAGACGAATTAATCATTGCCAATGGTGCTTATAGCAATTGGGCAGTAGATATAACAACACAAGGTACAGCGCAAAAGCCCATCCTCATTAAAGCCGAGACCAATGGCAAAGTTGCTTTTTCTGGAGACGTAAAACAAACCCTATTTAAGTTGAGCGGCGCCTACACCATTTTGAGTGGATTAAGCTTTAAAAACTGCCAGCTGCTAAAAGGCGAAGGAAACAATGGTGTTCTCATCGAACTTAAAAGCACCGATAACTGTGCAGTTACTGCCTGTTCTTTCGAAAACAACCTCGTAAAGGCACAATTTACGCCGTTGGTAATCATCTCAGGCAATGGCAACGCCAATGGTGTTAACAATTGCAACTTTATTTCTAATATCGACAACCAAGATGTACAGGTAAAAATTACAAATGAGAGCTGTCCGCTTTTCTCTAAAATTGAAAACAATGTATTTAGGGATAAAGCAAAAGTGAGCTGGAAAAACGGCAATGGTGGCGAATGTGTGCAAATTGGACAAGATCCTGTATTGCTAGGCAACAAGGAGGCCAAATCGATTGTCAGCAACAACCGTTTTATCCACTGTAACGGGGAGAATGAAGTCATCAGCAATAAAAGCAGCGGCAATAGCTACCTAAAGAACTATTTTGAAGACAACGATGGCGAGCTGGTGATGCGTGGCGGTCACGATTGTATCATTGCCGACAATGTTTTTAATGGTGGCACGGGAGGCATCAGGATTAACGGTACGGGCCATATCATTAGCAACAACAAAATCAAAGGCATTAAAACGGCCATTAGATTGATGTATGGCATGGCCAAAGGAAAAAATGAAGTCGGCTTTTACATTGCGGCCAGCAATTGTACCTTAAAAGGCAACCAGATTAGCGATGCAACTGTGGGTATTTTAATCGGCGACAGCAAAAATGCAGATTGGACAGGAAAATTTGACACCAAGAGGTATCCTTCGCCAGTAATGCAAAACATTGCTCCTTTTGACAATAAGATTTCAGACAATAGCTTTGTACGCACGAAAACTGAAGTGCTAGAGAATAAATAGTCTGTAGTCAATAGTCGATAGTCAATAGTCGATAGTCAATAGTCAATAGTCAATAGTCAATAGTTGATGGTTGATAATCAATAGTCAAAATTCGTTGTTGCGAAGAACGAAGCAAATCTTTTTAAAAAAAAGATGCCGGATCAAGATCCGGCATGATGTATTGGTTAATAAGCTAATGACTAATGAGCCAATAAGCTGCCGTTTAGGCTATAAAGTGATACAAGAACAACACATCGCCAGTAAAAGCTGGTTTAGCCTGGTCTTTGATTTCTAAGGTGATTTCAATGCTTACCTTGGTAATTCCCCTCAGGTTGGCGATCGATTTCAATTTTGCCCTTAAACGCACTTCGCTATCTACTATTACTGCCTGACCAAATTTTAGGCTTTCGATGCCATAGTTGATCTCCATTTTAAGGTTATGGATTTCTGCAATCTGTTTCCATAAGAAAGGAACCAAGGAAAGGGTTAAATAACCATGAGCGATGGTGGCTTTAAAAGGGCTTTCTGTAGCCGCTTTTTCAGCATCGGTATGGATCCATTGGTGGTCTAATGTAGCATCTGCAAATTTGTTGATCTGCTCCTGATTAATGGTATGCCAACCCGAAACTCCCAATTCTTGCCCCAGATAGGCTTCAAATTCGTTGTAATTACTAATTTTTATCATAAGACAGCTTATTTAAGCAGGCCTTTTAAATCGGCCGGAGAATAATTGATAGATTTTAAGGTTTTGTGGTCGCCATCGCGATAAACCAAGAATTTAGAATCGATTTCTTTGTAATAAGCATCTACATTGTTGTTGTTTTTGTAGTGCGCTATGGTTTGGTTGGCTTCTTCTACTGTTTTGCAGGCCTTGCTCATGTTAGAGCGGTGCACTTCATCAAAAAGTGTTTTAAACTGCGTGCCTAAGCCAAACTCCAGTACGGCACCGGCCAAAACGTATTGCAAATCGCAAAGTGCATCTGCAACTTCAACCATATTGCCATCATTAACTGCATCTTGAAGCTCTTTTAATTCTTCTGCGATGAGGTCTATCCTTAACTGGCATCTTTCTTTGGCAGGAATCGTAGCCTGCTCCAGAATGGGATGCTTAAAGGTTTTATGAAATTCGGCAACTTGGCTTAATGCATTTAAATCTTCCATACTATTTTTGATTTGAGCAGCTAAAGTTGCATTATTTATAGTGCTACGCAAATTTTCTTATCAACAAACCTGGCCTGTTGTTGATACTTCCTGCTATTTTTTTGGGGCTGGAGCATCGCTAACACACCTAAAGCCCAAATTGTTAGAGCCACTGTTGATTTCGCCCTTGCCACGGCTTCCCGCTCGGTAACGAATGCAATACTGATCGCTGCACAAGAAAGATCCACCCCGCTGCACTCTTTTCACCATACCGGGCTCATCGGGATCATAGCTGTCTGTCGGACCTTTTGGGTTATCGGCAGGGCTCTGCGCATAGTAATCTGGTCTGTAAAAATCGCTGCACCATTCCCATACATTGCCATCCATATCATATAGGCCAAAAGCATTTGCCGGAAAGGATTTTACCGGAGCAATGTCTTTGAATCCATCTTCTAAGCTATTTTTTTGAGGAAATTCGCCTTGAAAAATATTGGCAACCCATTTGCCACCCGGCTTTAGCTCATTGCCCCAATAGTATTTTTGTCCAGCTTGCCCGGCTCTGGCTGCATACTCCCACTCGGCTTCTGTAGGCAAACGTTTACCGGCCCATTTGGCGTAGGCTTCGGCATCGGTATAACTAATATGAACTACGGGTTCGTTAGCATTGGTATGGCTTTCGGGACCAAAGGGATGTTGCCAGCTGGCTCCTTTGACATAGCTCCACCAAGCCAAGGGCTGATCCAAGGGCACTGCATGGTCTGGTGGCGTAAATACGGCCGAACCCGGCACCAAAGCTTCGGGCGCCACCCCAGGAAAATCTTTGGGATCTAGCTTTCTTTCTGCAACAGTTTGGTAACCTGTTGTTTTTACGAAACGTTCAAATTCGGCATTGGTTACCTCATGCTCATCCATCCAAAAGCCATTTACTTTTACCTGATGGATGGGCTGGGCATCTGCAAAACTGGGATCATCAGTACCCATGGCAAATTCGCCACCTTTGATCCAAACCATTTGATTGAGCGGTTGGCTCTCCTTGGCATTTTCAGTTGGCTTCTTGTTCGTTGTACAGCTGATCAAAAGAGAAAGACAGATGAAGCTGTATAGATTTGATTTTGTTTTCATGGAAGCTCTAATATACGTACTCTCTTCCTATTCGATGTTTTATCGCATCAAATTTACGTACCCTACTTTTACTTGTACAATAAATCCAGACTTTGAAGCAAAGCAGAATAAAAACAAGATTAGATCGATTGCTAAGAATAAAGATAATTCTTAAATCGCTTTGCCAAGAGTCCGGTTGCCTGAACTGGATCTATATCAGCCACGAGTACTCCCTCTTTGCCATAAGCAGCATGTGCTAAACAGGTGCCGTCAGGGCCAATAAGCGAACTAGCCGCTTCTGGATATTTAGAAGCATAATTTACGCTGGCGAAATAAATTGTGTTTTCCATAGCCCTCATCGTCATTGCTTTTTCATAATAAGGATTGTTTTTGCTTCCCCATTCTGTAAGGACCACACCCTGGTCATTACTGCCTACAAAATGTGGATGAAACACAATTGCGGCACCTTGTTGGGCTGCCCATCTTACGGATTCGGGATACCTAAATCCTTCATGGCATATCGTAATTCCAAACTTTATTCCTTCCAATTCAAATAGCTTTCTTTCTGTACCCGGAATCCAAATATGGTCTTCGCTTGGATCTAACTGATTCTTTGTTTGATACCCTAATACCTTGCCGTCTTTAGCCACAACATAAGCCAAATTCAATAGTCCTAAAGGCGTATGCCAATCCATGGGTACTATAATCGCTATTGAGTTTTCGGATGCAATCGTACAAACTTTATCCAATGCCAGCTGCAAATTTTCGGATGTTCGCTCTTCGGCTGTATAGCCCATACCTGGATATCCTGGAAGATATGATTCTGGAAAACAAATAATGTCGGCCTGTAATTCAGCCGCTTCTCTGGTTAAACTTTCGAGCCAAAAAAGCCCCATCTGCAACGATGTAGGAATAGGTGGAGAAGCCAGCGCAACTTTCATATCTATATAAATTAAGATTGTGTTCCTAAAGATAGGAAATTTAGCTATCTGCATCGAGGAGCCAGTCTTTGATGCACTGCAAAAACAGCGTTTGCTGATCGGCAAAAAGATAGTGCGAAGCATTGTCTAGAAACCTGAAATTGTTTACGCCTAGAATCCCTTTTAAATCGCTGATTTGTTGGGCAGAAAAAATACCATCCTGCTTTCCATAAATGGCATAGATCTTCATTTTGCTTCTCTTTAGCTGCTTCAAAATCGGACTCACATCGATGTTCTTTTTTGGTTCGTTTTGATAGAAAAGCTGAGGTGCGTTGTCATTTCTTACGTCGTTTTTTGAAAAGCCGGCTTCATAGGCTCGATAAATTTGTTGAGCCTCGGCTGAAGGATGCGGAACTTTAAAAAACCCTAGCAAGGAGGCCAAATCAAAGCATCCTTTCCTGTACTCGGCTGTTTGACGGTTCAATTGTTCAACTGCCTTCAATTTGGCCAGTTGTTCGGGATTTGGGTTTTTCTTCGCTTCGCTTAAAATATGGTCGTATGTTTTTTGCTGGGCAACCAAGGCACTGGCGAGCACCAACGATTGCACCATTGCAGGATATTTTTCCGCAAACTGCGTGGCAACCAATCCTCCAAAGCTAAAGCCCAATATGTTAGCCTTTTTCAAGTTATATTTTTTGTAGATGCCTTTTAAATCATCAAAAGCTTCTTGATAAGTAATTTTGGCATTGGCATCCACTGATCTGCCTTCTCCTCTTCTATCGTACACAATTACATAAAATCCTTTATCGGCTAATTGTTGGGCTGTGGTGCCTTCAAACTGAACCGAATTGCCCCGTGGTCCCCCATGGATAAATATGATGGCTTGATTGGCCTTGTTGCCATAGGCCTTAACATAAAGTTGCTGGGTATAAGCTTGGAGGCTAGCCAATAAGAAAATGGCCAGCAAAAGGAGTTGGTTTGGCTTAAACATTTGTGTGTGGGATTACGACTGTAAATTTAAAACAAAAGCCTCCAAAATTATGGAGGCTTTGTATTTTTATAGGCAATAAAATTTTAATACGAATGCGGGACATACTCGTTGGTTACACTCCCATCTTCATACAGTTTCAAGATGGCATAACCGGGAGGCGTTTCTAAATAATAACCCTTTCCAGCTGATTCGGCATCGCCTTTGCCCCACCAAAAGCCACTCATGGCGCCATTGCAACAATACAGCACTTCATTATAACTGGTATGGTCAGACAAATGGTTGTGTCCGCTTAAGCAAATGCGCACTTTATCCTTGTGCTTATAAAAGAGATCCTTTAGTTTTTTGCAATCCGAGTGGCCGCCACCAACCAATACTTGCGTGGTTCCCAAAATCGGATAATGGCACATCAATACTACCGGTGTGTTGGCTGGCAAGCTTTCCAATTCGTTCTGCAACCATTTGAACTGTTCTTCATCCAAAGAAATCTTGCTGTTATTACCATCTAATATAATAAAATGCCAGTTTTTCTTTTTAAAACTGTAATAGCGATTCGGGATTTTCAATCGTTTTACGGCATAATTTTTTCCGTACATTTCATCTGTTTGCGAAGGTGCCTTCCACCACATATCGTGGTTGCCCAAGCAACTGAATATTTCATACTTGGCTATGGTTTGGATGCATTTATCCCACAAAGCCCATTGCTCGGTTACCTGTTCTCTTACTACGTTATCGTAAGAGGCATCGTTAATAGAATCGCCGCCATTTAAAAAGAAATCGGGCTGATGTTCCTTAACAATATGTGCCAAGCACTTGGTAAACCTTTCGGGGGCGTCATCACCAGACCTGATGTGTACATCGGTAATGTGGGCAACTGTGAGCACTACTTTCTTGTCTTTGGTTTTGTCTGTAGCGCCGAATACCTCTAATCCGCCTGTTAATGTAGCGCCTGTAGCCAGACCTGCGGCTTTGAGTAATGATCTTCTTGATATTTTCATTGGTTTTTTATTTAGGGATTTCGTTTTTTACCAACCGAAAATTTGTTTAAGACTTGGATTAAGCACTACGTCTTGGTTAGGAATCGGGCGGTAATAGTATTTGGGCTCTACGAAATTACGCGTGGTCGATTCGGTAACAATGGCACCGCCGTTAACTCCATTTTTAAGGAACACGGTTGCATCTGTACCAATGGCTCCCGTGCGGTAATAAATTAATTTCACGCCTAAAGAGTTAACTTCCTTTTGGGCTTCTCCCGGAATGGTAAGCGACCTGTCGATCAGGATAATATCTTCCACCCCATCTCCCGTTAAGTCATATTTGCCCAATCCCGGAAAATACATCCCCTCAGGGCTCTTGGTTAGCAACTGACCTGATTTCCACCTCATCAAATCATCAAAACGCGTGTTTTCGAAGGCAAATTCTACCCTGCGCTCGCGCCTGATTTCTAAAATAACGCCTTTGTTTGCCGTAATGTTAGGGTATTGCGGACTCATCACAGGATCTGGCGAAGCATTCGCTTGCGCCAGGTTCAAATTGGGCAATCCGGCCCTTTTTCTCAGCAGGTTAAGCGATTTATCTAATTGGGCCTGGGTCAAGGTTCCCAATTCGGCCAGTGCCTCTGCATAGCTTAGCAAAATTTCGGCATAACGGTATACCGGAAAATCGACACTGTTTAGGGTGGTATTATCGGTGCTGTTGACGTAGCCTTTTAATTGGTGATAGCCGGTAAAGTTCTTGTTTAAACGTTGGATATAAGGCAATGGGTTGCCAGCATTGATCCAGCCTGGATAAGCCAAAGTTTGCGCCAAGCGCGGATCCCTGTTTTCAAACTCCTTTACAAAACCAAATTTATCGTAATTGGGCACATCGGTAAACCTGCTGCCGTCTTTCATTAAATAGCTTTGTACCAAATCTCTTGCGGCAGCCTGTTCATAATCGCCAAAAACCGTGCTGTTTACGTTCTGACCTTTGTTTTTGCTCAAATCGAACACATTCGTCAATATCACTTCTGGATTGGTGGTTAAATCTTGGCTGGAGAAAAGCGCATCATAATCCGATGTTGGTTTTCCAGTATTATAGATAGAAAACTTGCCTGAAGCAATTACCTCATCGGCAATTTTAGCCGCTGTTTGCAAAAATGTGCCCGCCGTTGCTTGTAGGTTAAGCTCGTCATGGTATTTGCGATAAGTGCCTTCATACAATGCCGTACGCACATACAAGGTTGCTACGGCCCATTTTCCTGGTGTGCCCACGGGAACTTTTTCCCTTACGTTTTTATAGGCATAGTCTAAATCGGCCATTACGCTGTCCATTACCAACGCTCTGGGATCACGGGCCTTGTACAGGTCTTTATCATCTGGATTTAGCGTTTTCGAATACCAAGGCACATCAGAAAAGCGCTTCACCTTGGCTAGATAAAACTCTGCACGGTAATAGCGGGCCAAGCCTACATAATGTCTTTTGATTTCTGCAGACACTCCTGCCTTGTTATAGTTCTCTAGAAAGTAATTGATGTTACGAAGCCTTGTCCAGCTCCAGCCACCGGTTATATTTTGCGAATTGGCATTGCCCAACATTACGTTTTTCACTTCTACCGAAGCTGTTGTAGCTACGTTATCACTGCTTTGGTCATTCAAATAGCTATTTCTATCTGGCATCGACAAAAGGCCATTCACATAAAGAGACAAATCTTCTTCAGTATTAAAGAAAAGGTTTGGCGAGATCGCATCTTGCGGAAACCTGTCTAAATCGCCCTTTTTACAAGCAGCCATAAAAATGGCAAATGCTGCGAAAAGGATGTATATCGTATTTTTTTTCATGACTAAATTTTTAAAATGATCAGGTGATTAGAAATCTAAGTTTAAGCCAAAAGCATATTTTCTTTGGTACGGATAGGCCCAAGCGCTGGTGCTTTGGTTAATCGACTCTGGATCAACGTATTTTTTGATAGACGAGAACTCGTAAACATTGTCCATCGAAGCAAAAACCCTTAAACGGCTTGCCCTTAAACGCGTACTTAACTTAACAGGCAAGGTATAACCCAGGGTAATGTTCTTGATGCGTAAATAGGCCCCATTTAACAAATATTTGGTCTGTGGGATATCCAATCCAGCTCCATAATTGGCATCGGCCATCCACGATTGCAATACTGGGTAATAAGAATTCGGATTGGCATCGGCCAGACCAGCTGCAAGGTAGGCGGCTGAATGTTTGCCTCTTTGCTCAGGAGAATCGGCTGTTGGTCTATAAAAATCGAGATTCCATGGATATACGTTGGCATAAGGCTGCTGATAAGGACCCCAGAATAAATAGTGGTGCGGATAAAAATCTCTTTTCAATACGCCTTGCAAAAACACCGACAAGTCAAAGCCGTTCCAATCCATGTTCAAGTTGGCGCCTACACTGTAACGATCGGAACTGTTGCCGATAATTTTAAGGTCTTTCGAATCTTTTTCGCTTAAGCCACGTTCTATCTTGCCATTGCCGTCTAAATCTTTATATTTTGGCCAGCCTGGTACTACAGATAAAGCTCCCCATGGCACAATGGCACTTTGATCAAGGGCTTTGATTTCGGCTTCATTCTGAAAAAGGCCATCGTTTTCCAATCCCCATATTTCGCCAATGTCTTGGCCTATGCGATAAGAAGAGAACAGTCCTTGGTCATTTTTAAATTTGGTGATCTTAGAACGCGAATCAGCTACAAATACCTTTGCAGAGAAATTGAAAGGCTTACTGGCCAAATCAAACTTGTCTCTATAGGTAACCGAAAGCTCCCAGCCTTTTGTCCTCAAATCTGCTGCATTTTGCCTAGGAACAGTAGTTCCCAGTACCGCGGGCAGTTCTTGTCCGTTGGTAAGCATCCCTTTGGTATCTCGGATATAATAATCAAAAGTGAGCAAGAACTTGTTATTGAACAAACCGATGTCTGTACCCATGTTTAAGGTAGAAACACGCTCCCAAGTGTAGCTATTTGGATCGATGCTCAAATTAGGAGAACCTGTAATGACCTGGCGCTGGGTTCCGTCTATGAGATAAGAAGAGCTACCCGTTGGCAAAGTTTGGATATAAGAAAAATTACCTACGTTTTGATTACCCAAATCGCCATAAGACGTACGCAACTTAAAAGTAGAAAGTACGGGTTCCAATGGCTTGAAAAAATCTTCGTTACTAGCTATCCAGGCAAAAGATCCTGAAGGGAAAAAGCCCCAACGACTTTGGGTAGGAAAGCGCGAAGAACCATCATAACGCCCGGTTCCTTCAATAATATACCTGTCCATTAGGGTGTAATTGATCCTGCTGAACACACTTTGGGTAGCATAGGCGCTATAAGCTGCACCTATCTTTGCCTCGCCAGAAGTTAAGCCCAAATAAGGCAAAGAAGAAGAAAGCAAAAGATCTCGCTGTGCACTTACGGTAGAATAGTTATAATTTTCGCTGTTATAACCTATCATGGCACTAAATGAATGTATTCCCAGGGTTTTTCTATAGGTTGCATATAAGTTGTAGGCATTGTTATACAAATAGCCGTTGCTCTCACTTACATAACCAGTTCCGCCTTCTTCCCTGATATCGTTTGGACCAAAGCCTATTTTGTATTTTTTTGAATCGTTATGGTATTTCCACAATTCCCTTTTAAAGGAAGCATCGCCATTTACAACTAAATCGCCTTTAAGGAAAGTACCAACGGCACTGGTAATATTCTGAAAGCCAAACATGTTCTGGAGGTTGTTTCCACCATCTACCAATCTGGCCGCTAGTCTGCCTGCATCTGTATTGGCCCAAGTTCCATCGGGATTTACAGCCACATCGGTAGGCCTCAGGTAATACAAATCGGTAATATTGGTATTGGGCAAGGCACGTTTGGTTTCGTAAATGCTCAAGTTATTATCTAGCTTCAGCCAACTCAAAGGCGTAAAGCCTAACCTGGCTCTCATGGTATAACGGTCCCAGAAATCTGGAGCCAATTTGTTCAAGCCGTTGTCTCTTCCATAATCTGCCGACAGGTAATAGGTTAATGGCTTGTCGTTCAGGTTTGCACCGCCCGAAAAAGACAAGGTATGGTTTTGGGAGATGCTCGAATTGTTAAAGAAATAGCCGTACCAATCATTGCTGCCCATATAGGCCCACTTGGTTGGATCGGCCGGATCGAGTCTGGTATCAGGCAATGAAGGATTATCAGAGCGTTCCCTTGCCCATTTATAGTATTCGTCAGAATAGTTTACATAATCCCAAGGTGTATTGTCTGTTGAGGTTTCCAATACCCTCGAAAAGATATAAGGATCGGTTACCGGCTTTGGCAATACCGTAGGCTTTCCCCAGGAGACAAAAGCGTTATAGCTGATGCTCTGTTTGCCCGTAGCGCCCTGCTTGGTGGTAACGAGGATTACTCCAAACGCTGCTCTGGCACCATAAATTGCCGCAGAAGCCGCATCACGAAGTACGGTAAACGACGAAATGTCTGATGGATTTAAGCGCAACAGGTCATCATAGCTTGTAGCTGGAATACCATCGATAACCACCAAGGGCGAGCCTCCGTTAATCGAAGTATAACCCCTAATGTTGATGTTTGGAACAGCACCTGGCGAACCGCCACCGTACTGGATGTTAAGGCCCGGACTTAGGCCCTGCAAACCTTGCAACACGTTTACTGCCGGTCTTGATTCGAGGTCTTTGCCCGAAATCTGATCAATGGCGCCAGCAATGTTGATTTTTTTCTTGGTACCAAAACCAACCACCACCACTTCATCAAGCTTGCCGTGATCGGGTTCTAGGCTTACATCAAGCTGCGTTTTTCCATTTAAACTGATTTCGAGCTGTTTGTAGCCTACATACGAAAAAATCAGCGTGGCATTGGCTGGCACATCATTGAGCTGGTACCTGCCATCTCCATCGGTAGCTGTGCGCTGGTTGCTGCCCTTTACGCTGATGTTGGCCGTCGGGATGGGCCCCTTTTCTTCAGCGTCGAGCACTCGTCCCTTCAAGACGATACGCTGTGCGAAGCCATTTAATGCAAAGAGCATTAGGCAAATCAAAAGTAATTTGTTCTTCATGGTTATTTAGTTTGTTAAGTTTTTAAGATCTCTTAGCTAAGGCGAATTAAGACGGGGCAAATTTCTCTTCCGGATGTTACTTTGAAGTTAAATCTAAATAAATAAATTGAACATTCATTCAATTTATATTTAATTAAATATTAACATTCAACACACAGGTTTTCATATCTTTACCCCAGATAAATAACCAGAAAAAATTGTTTAAAAATCAAGATTTAGCCTTTTTAATCGGGATTTCAGAAGGAATTTCTGACCAAAAAATTGTCAAAAAAATGATGCTTTTGGCCTGCAAAAAAATTGATACATTTAACAAATGTGAAATTCGCAACACCAGATTTTAAACTAAATTGCGCTAACAACTAAAACAACATGGGAAGAAAAAGCCTAAAGGAAACCAGGCAGCTAGAAATTATAAAAATGTTTTATAAGGTTGCCAAAAAGGAAGGCTATGAAAATACATCGATTGCCAAAATAGCAAAGGTAATGGACATCAATCCAAGCTTGATCATCCATTATTTCGAAACCAAGGAAGACCTTACTTATGCACTTATTGATTACATTTTAGACCGTTACCTCTTAATCTACCCTATTAAAAGCAAGGGCAGTATCACTAAAACAGATTTGCAGCAAACCGTTGAATCGCTTTTCTCCAAGAAATGGAACCTACTATTCGATGATGGCTTGTTTTATACGTTTTATGCCTTGGCATTTAGGGAAAAGAAGATCAAAGCCAAATACAAAACCATTTTGGATTCGCTTCGCCAAGCTTTGGCCAATATGATAGAGCAATGCAATGCACAACAAGAAACGCAGGTAGCAGATCCAAAAAGTGTGGCTGATTATATTTTTGTATTGGTAGACGGCGCCTATTTTTACCTTTCGATGGAACAGGACAAAAATGCCTATACTGCACGGCTGAATGCTTATAAAGACCAGGCTTTGGCCATTTTGGGAATTACAGCTTAGCTTTTTTTTCGGCATGCTGGTTTTTGATCCAACGCCTCAAGGCATACAAACCAATAAACATCCATAACAGATTGGCCACTGCATTGGGCAAGTCGCTGGTATCTAAAGCAGTAGCTACCAAACACAAAGATCCTACTACGTTGAATAACTGAAAAGTAACCGATTCTGCCTTTATTTTCCCTAAGGTTAATAGCAGATAGCCTGTAGTGCACAGCACCACTCCTAGCCAGCCAATACTTGTGAATAAAATTTCGTGCATATGCAACAAACCTGTTTGGCCAAAAATAAGATAAATCTGGAAATAGGCCTCAACAATTGGCCACAATGGGAAAATAATTAACGATGCTTTCTGCTCAGCCAAACATCGAAAGCTATCAAAAACATCAAAAAGCTGCTACGATTCCAGTAATTGTACAAGTGTTTCATTGCCCATCTCAAGGGCGAGATCTATAGCTCTTAAGCCACTATTGTTGCAGGGTTCTACACTTGCGCCCTGGAGCAAAAGCAATTTAACCAACTCTACATGTTCTGCCTTAACGGCCAAAACTAAGGCGGTTTCTCCGGCCTCATTCTGTAAATCAAGTGTCGCTCCCTGTTCTATCAGCCATTCTACAAAAGCCAAATGCCCTTTAGCCGTTGCCAGCATCAATGCTGTATTGCCCTTTTCATTTTTAACGTCTAGGTTCGCATTGCCTTTCGTCAACTCATCTAACAGCTGTAGGTTGCCCACGCTGGCGGCATGCAAAAGTAGTTCTCTTTCTAATTCCATAACTCCATGATAGTGAATAAATAACAAGAAAGGCAGACAAGAGTTTCATATTTAGAAAAATTGTCCAAAAACAAACAAAGCCTCCAAAATATTGGAGGCTTTGCACGTTATTTATAAAAGCTAAAACTTGATTGTATTCAGCTTCTTGTCTACTAGGATTCCTTCTGTCGCTTTCAGTTCAAATTTCACTTTTCGCTTGGCTTTGAGCTTCAGCACAAACAAATCTGCGCTTCCATCTAAGCTTTCTTTATTGCCTATGTTTACAAAAGTTGGATACAGAACCTTTTCGCCATTGGTGTGCAAGCGATCGTTGGTTAGGTTATCCATTTGCTTCACGTTTAATGCTTGTACGCCCACAAATTCGTAATCTTGCGAATTGTACGGCAAGGCAAAGCTCAAGGCATTAACCGATTTAAGATCTTCCCCTTTTACCTTAACTTCAACAATTTCGTCTTTGTTATAGCTTGGTTTAGCGGTGCTAATGCTGAGTTTTCCAGCTACTTTCTCTTGTTTGCTGTCGGTTACGCCACCTTCCAGTTGCGTAGCTACTACGGCAATGTCATAGGCATCAATCAGGTTGTTTTTATTGATATCGCCATTGCTGATGTAACCTTCAAAATCGGCATCTCCCTTTTTCAAACCCGTGTAGTTGATGTAAGAAGTCAAATCATTCTTGTCTATCAAATGGTCGTTGTTGATATCTCCCGGGAGGTAACTTTCAGTACCAGGAACCTTGAACACGTACAATTCGCGACCAGAACCAAAGCCACCCACCGCATCGGCAACTGCAATTTTAATGTAGCGCGCCGTTGGGTGATTGCCAAAGCTGAAAATCTTCACATCACCGGTATTCGTCCATTCGAAAGCCCCTGCTTCTGTCCAGTTTTCTTTGTTATTACTGTAATACACTTTTCCTTTGAGCAAGATCCCGTTACCTCTTCCTGTACGTGGCAAATAATGGAACTTATCAAGCTGATTAATCGATTTCAAGTCGATGATCATGTCAAAAGGAACAGCTTTTGTGCTCCACTTGGTGTGCCACATGTTGCCTTCGTCAAAGTCAAAAAGATTTCCCACGTTTTCGCCACCTTGATTTTCGGCTGTTGTTTCGGCTACGATACCTTGAATGGCAAATTCGAGTGGATTAGTTTTGGTTTTTGCCTTAATTTCCGTCCAATCAGAGTAACCGTCTTTGTTTACTGCACGCAACTTAAACGAATAAGGCGTTTCTGCCAATAAACCATCAAATACCAAGGCAGTATCCCTAATGGTGGTATAGTGCATGTCATTAAAGTCGATTTCATAAAAATCAGCGTTGCTGACCTTGTTCCATGTTGGTTTAAGGCTATAGGCTTCTGTATTTTTATCGGTAATGCGGGCATTAGTTGGGGCTGCCAACTTTCCTACCGATATGCGTTGCTTATCTGCCGGTTCAAATTTAAATCCTTCTATCGTTAACGCAACCGCATTCAGGCTTACGTCGGTACTCGCCAATTTTACCAATACCTGCGGATTTTTGATGATGGCTACCTTTTCAAAATCGCTGCCTTTGGTGGCAAATTTATTCAAATTTGGAGTTGCATCGTAGAAATACACATTCTCTTGTTTCAAGAAGTCTTCCATCGAGCCAGCTTCGGTTAATTTAACTTTAGAATTGCCGATTTTTGCGTTCAGTCTTTTTGGCTTCTGGCTGACGTTGATGGTAAAAGCAGTGGTTTTCTGCTTTACAAAACCCTCAAAATCTCCTTTTGCTGGATTAACTACAACGGTTACCTTGCCATTCTGATCCGATTCGCTTTCGATTAAGGTAGATGCACCTTGGTTTAGCTTGTAGGCTTCTGTTTTGCCATCATCGTCATATTCGGTAAACGAAGTTTTGCCAAAAGGATAAAGCTCATAACTGCGGCTGGCTTTATTAATTTCCGTTACATTGTTATTTGGATTGGTCATTGGAATGATCGCGCCATTCTTTACAAAAACCGGGAGCTTCCACAATGGAGACGCGAAACTGTTTAAAATGCTGTTACCAGTATATTTTTCTCCGGTAAAGTAATCGAACCAAATTCCTTCCGGCAGGTAAATTCCGTTGCGTACATCGTTGCCCTTGTCATCAGATTGGGTTGCCTGATAAACTGGTGCTACCAAGAAACTTGGTCCATACATGTACTGATATTGGGTAGCTATGCCTTGGGTATAGGCATTTGGATAGCTCAAAAACATGGCCCTCATGATAGGCAAACCAGTTAGCGCCTCTTTTGCAATGCTGTAAGTGTAAGGAATCAGCTCTGATTTGAGTTTTAAATAAGTACGATTGATAGAAGCAACCGGTTCGCCCAAGGCATGCGGATATTTCTCATTTGCGCCCCAGCCGTCCATATTCAATTGCATTGGGGTAAAGGTTTTCCATTGGAAATCCCTGGTATTGATGGTGGTATTTTTGCCACCAAAAATGCCGTCCATATCCGAAGTGATATTCGGCTGGCCAGATAAGCCCGAACCTAAATAAGTAGGAATATGGAATCGGATGTACTCCCAAACGCCACCGGTCTGGTCGCCTGACCAAATGCCTGCATAACGTTGCGTACCGGCCCAACCATCCAATGAAATGATAAAAGGTCGGTCGTTATGGCCATAATAAGGCATAATCTGGCCTACATCGGCTACACCATTTAAACCGAAAGAGTAACCGGCCCCTACCCAAGCCACATCGGTTTTGAGTACACGCACACCTGCATCTCTTACTTCTTTAATGATATCACGTTGCAACAAGGCACTTACCGATGCTTTAGGATGGAGATCAGATTGCGTCCACAAACCGATTTCTACTCCGTTTTTACGCGCGTAATCGCCTAGGCTTTTCAGGTTTTGGATATTGCCATCCAAAGTTTCGGTTTGTCCATAACCTGCACCATAACCATCGTTAGGCAAAATCCAGCCAAAAGGCATATCGTTCTTTTTATAACGGTCTATTACCGCGCGAGCAGAAAACTGGTAGTTGTTTTTTTCGCCATTCAGCGATTCTTTGATGCCTCCATTGTCTTTTTGGCTCTCTTTGTAGCGTTTGCCGTCTTCGAATAAAATCCCTTTTTCATCTTCTTTCCAAAAATCGCGGTTGTAGGCATTTAAATGTCCCTGATAAAAACCGAACTTTGGCAAAAGCACCGGATTTCCAGTTAACTGATAAAAATCGTTCAGCAAAGCTACTGCACCATCGCTTACCATAAAAAAAGCATCCAAGTAATCGGTTTCATGCATTAATTTAACCAATCCTTTTTCCTTGGCACCGAAATTATATCGCCCTTTGGCAAAAGTATGCCACATTACAGCATAACCATTGGTAGACCAGTAATAGGGAGTTGGCGATGCCACGCCACCATCGGTCCAGCTGTTTTGGTTTTCTATGGCAATTGATTTTCCTTTATGTGAAAAACGGCCATTCTGCACGCCGCCACCATAAAAATATTCTTGCGGATTTTCTTTTAGGCTGATGGCAACTTCGTTCTTGTTAAATTGGATGGGTGCCGTTTCTTCTAACACCACTGCTTTGCTGGCTTGATTAATTACCTTAAACAAGGTCGTATTTTTATCAATGATTACTGTAATTTGGGCCGTGGCGATGGTAATTTGATTGTTTTCGTCTTTAACCGTAAGCTGGGCGACTGGCCTTCTCGGATTGTCGACCAAAATCTTGGCTTCGGGCTTGGCCTCTGGATCTCTGATAAACCCACCGGCATTATCCTGAAAAAGCCTAAAAATGTGTTCTCCGTAAAAATCGAAGGTGAGACGTTGATTGCTGGTGAGCAAAAGTTCTACAGTGGTAGGGTTGATCTGCTTTGCGCTTACAATTTTCTCGGTTGGAGCGCTGGCTTTAGCTGCAGCAGCTTGCTGGGCCTTGGCCTGATTGGGCGAAGCAGTAATTAATAGGGGAAACACAAATGCAAGCATAGCTGCATTTTGGGATAGGTTTAGCCCAAAGATTTTCTTCATGGTCAATACAATTTATCGTAGATAGGTTTCAATGTTGAACTGGCTAATCTAGCCAATAAAGCAAGAAATTTAGCTCCTACTTTGTAAAGAACGTGATATTAGGACTGAAGAATCATGGAAAGCAAAACGCAAACGTTTGTTTAAAAAACTTGTCCTACATTGCTCTATCACAGGCTTTGGATACAGGTTTTTATACGTTGGCAAAAACCATTGGATTAAAGTCAAAAAACAGTCAATCCAAGCATATAAATCGACACACAAACGTTTGCTCGCGATTTCAAACCAAAAACATAAGCAATAAACCCAAATCTTTTGTCTTGATGTTATTGTCCAGCTGCCTGAAGCGCAAACAATTTAGCATAGTTAACGGTCAAGGAACTAAATTTTATTGGTGTGGTGCCTTCAATTTCAGTTCCATTTAAATCTATAAGTCGCACGTAATCATCAGGGCTTATTACAGTAATGCAGGTTTTGCCAAATACCTTTTTATCCTTAATTATGGAATTCGAAGCATAGGCAAATATCCATGGGTATTCGTATTGGGTAAATACCTGATTGTTATTTTCATCTATAATAACCAAATAAGGCGCGGCAGTTTCGCTCGCTGGCAAGGCAAGGCATAAGAGCTTCTTGTCTAGATATTTGGGATATCTTGTCGAAGATTTACCAATTGTAGCGGGCGATTGCCCTGCGATATGAAAGAAATCCCCATAACAATTGCCCTTGGTGTCAATGAGTACATTGCCCACCTTGTAATCACTGGTATAGAAGCTGGATAATGGACTAAAAACTTTATCCAATATTTTATAGGTAATGCCTAAGCCCCTTCTTTCAGGTTCAAACCAGGTATTTTCTCCGTGTGGCCCAATTGTAGTTTCAAAATCGACCAAGCGTTCTCCATTGTGATTAAACAGCTGGAATAGCTTATGCGGATGGTCTTCTATTTCATCTTTTACTTCTGCTGTAAATACGGAAAACAAATATTCCATTCCATAAATTTTATGAACCATGAAGGGTTCTTCTTTATACTTTACCCGCAACACTTCTTTACATTCGTTGCTTTCTGTATCATAAATGCATATTTTAACTGAGGAAAAGGGAACGTTTTTATCAATAGCCACCTGGAGCAACAGCTTTACAGGACTTAATGGAATGGCGTTGAGTATCAATTCGTGGTCTAACAAATGAAACAACTGCTCATTTTTGTAGCTGCAGATCTTACAAATAGCTGCCCCACCCGAATGTTTAATTGTTATCCAGTAATTTAGTTTACGATAAAACTCTAAATCTTGTTTGCTATTGTTGCTCGAGTAAAAATTGGTCCACCAAGCTTCTCTGTCATTGCTTTGAGGCAATTCATAAACAACAGTTCCATTTTTATCGATCACATATTCTTTTTCCCTGCCTTGAAATGCATAATACAATCCTAAATGTTCAAGATCAAAAAAATAAAAACCAGGGTATTTTGCTGCTACTGTTTGATTGGGCGACATATTCAATATACTTTTAAGCTGCTTCTTGAGCGGACATGAAGTTATTCAATACAAATTAAAAAAAGGATAACGGTTGAAAATAAGTTGAGCTCCGATGAGCGTGACAAAACCTCTCTTGCCAAACAAAAGAGGTTTTGTTATTTGTGTTGAGGTTAATTAACAGCTGCCGCAGGCTGATAAGTTACGGGATAAAGATTTCTGAACATCAAATAGGTTATGCTTACCATTACAAAGGCCACTACAGCATCAGTAGCTGCTGAAAGCCCAATTACACTTACTTTAGAAGCGAATGCAAAGATGATATCGAAAAATACGCCTGCAAAAACCCATTCTTTTAACCTGAGGAATTTATTGGGCGTAAGCAATACAGCTACTCCCAGCGCCTTGGCCACGCCAAGTACGTAGATAAAGTAAGCTGGATAGCCGAGTTGCAAGGTAATATCCCATACTATAGGGTTGGTAGTCAATTCTAAGAAGCTGCTTGCTCCGAACCATAAACAAGTTAATAGTGTACCTGTCCAATAAATTGCTTTTACTGTTTTTGTGTTCATGATCTGTTTGTTTGAATGATGAATAAAAGGATTGATTAGCTTATAAATTATTATTAGTGGCTTCGGTAAGCACGGCTTTTGTTGCAGCACTGATGGCCTTTGTTTGCTTGTGTTGCAATAGGCCGATTACTTCCCAGCCTTGGGCCTTAAATGATTTGGGAAGCATAAGCGTTACTTCGCCTTTTTTGCCTTTTTCGAGACTGAAAGAGTTCAGTTGCTGTACAATTTGGATATGAGCTAAGGTAAGCCCTGCATTTTCGCCATTTTTGATGTGGTTAACACCTTTTTTCTGTACTACTGCAATCACCAGTTCATTACCCTCGCTATTTCCGGCTACCTGATAAGCAATAACCATTTTACCGGCTTGTACATTACCTTGGAGTGATAAGGTGCTTGTTGCAACACCATCTAAAGCACTTTTAAGGGCATAGTTTGTTGCGGCTTCATTAGAACCTACGAATTCTGTTTTGCCGTTGATGATCAGCTGAGGCGTATAAACCTGTGCCTTTAATTGGTTTGCATAAGCGTATTGGCGTTGGGTATAGTCTGCATTGCTAAAAACATCTTTCCAGCCCAAACGGTCCCAATAATCGACGTGATAAGCCAAAATATACACGGGCTTATTGCCAATTTGCTTTTGCACTTTCGCCAAGAGTTCATCAGCTGGCGGACAGCTTGAGCAACCTTCGGAGGTAAACAGTTCGAGTACGGCGAAGCCATCTCCTTTAATGGTTCTGTCTGTTGATGATTTGGAAGCTGCACTGCTGCCAGCTAACACAACACTGAATAACATGAGTACAACAAGTACGCTTAAGATTGAAATGTGGATCGGTTTCATAATTTGAATATTTAATTTGATCCAAAACTATCTCCGAAAACACCCTAAGCTAAATGAAAAAAGGCCCAAATGGACCTTTAGCACCGCGAAACGGACAGAACAACAGCCGAACCTTAAGCGGCTTTCTGTCCAAAAAGAAAACAATTGAATCGATTTGTTGATGAGCTTGTTTATTCAAAATAAAACTGCCCAAAAACTTGACTGCAAAAAACATATTTGGTAAAATTACTTTTAGTAGTCCCCTCCTATTAACCTCATCACCGAAAATGTAAAAGTAAAACCAAATTCAAGCCCTTTTAACGCAACATGAACGAGCACATCAAAAAAGTACATCAGGTTGCCTTCAAACTTTCACAAGCGATTATAGGGCTATTGGCTATATGCATCGAGGCTACATATTTCACGGTCAACACCTATAAGGATTGCTTTAAAATCCAGTTGAAAAATGCTTTGCTCAATAACAGAGATCCTTAGCAATAAGGCTCAACGGAAAAGGTCTGTCTACTCCTCTTCGTGAAAGGAACAACTTTAATACAGAAACAATAACCTAACAACATAACCAACCTTATCAATGAAAAAAATCTTACAAAGATCCAGAAATGGTGTGCTTATCTTATTTGTCCTCATTCTAAGCGCACAGCTAGCTAGGGCACAAGGCACCAAAGTTACCATCAAAGGCAACGTTAAAGATGCTAGAGATAAAATAACCATACCAGGGGCAGCTGTAAACCTAGTGGGCACTACTACCACGGTTGCTACAGATGCAGAAGGCAATTACAGTTTTACCGCAACTGTTAATAGCGAATTTACCTTAAAAATCAGTTACACAGGCTATAAACCCTACATTAAAACGATAACAGACATCCGGTCTAATATTGTGGTGAATGTAGAGCTCGTTGAAGATGCCATGAATTTGAACGAGGTGGTAGTTACTGGAGCAGGTGTAGAAACCAATAAAAGGCAATTGGGAAATGCAATATCCACGCTTTCCTCAAAAGATCTCCAGAATAGCACGGCTACTTCTATTGACCAAGCAATGGCTGGCAAGATCTCCGGTGCCCAAATCTCCCAAAACTCTGGAAATCCGGCAGGAGGTATCAGTGTAAGGCTCAGGGGAAATTCCACCATATCGGGTTCGAGCGATCCGCTGTATATCGTTGACGGCGTAATCATCAACAATAATTCCAGTCAATTAATCGACTTGGGTGGCTATACCCAAAATCGTTTGGTAGACATCAATCCTGCAGATATTGAACGCATAGAGATTATCAAAGGCGCAGCGGGTGCCGCCATCTATGGTTCTAGGGCAAGCAACGGGGTTGTCCAGATCTTTACCAAAAAAGGCAAATCAGGTAAACCCGTAATTACACTTTCGACCCAATTCCGTCAAAACTCGTTAAGAAAAAAACTGGCCTATAACCAATATCCCTTCCGCTTTGCCAATACCACCCCAAGCGACTTGACCCAAGTTCCGGTAGAACGATACGACCTTCAGGACTTAATTTTTCAAAATGGGTATGGTACTGAAAACAATGCCTCTGTTTCTGGCGGAAGCGAAAACACCCAATATTATGTAAGTGCCGGTTATCTAGGCAATCAGGGGATCATCGAGAGTTCCAACTTCCAACGCTATTCAAGCCGTTTTAGGTTAGATCAACGCTTGGCTAGCTGGTTAAAATTAAGTACAGGGATAAGCTATAGTTTAAGCAGAAGTCATGAGGTACCCAATGGAGGTATCAACGAAGCCTATGGCGCCTTAACAGGTTTTATTTTTGCCAATAACTTTATCAATCCTTATCCAAACCCTAGCTCGGGAATTTATCCATCACTGGCTCCAACAGGACTGCTAAGAACCAATCCTTTGGAAGCCGTAAACAGATTCGATTTCAATCAAAAGACCAGTCGTTTTATCGGCGATCTAAAATTAACGGCAACCCCGGCAAAAGATCTCTCTATCAGCTATATCCTGGGCTATGACAATACTTCGCAACTGGCAACAGGATTTATTCCGGTAGGCAATACCTCACCCAGTTACAATACCGGATTTGCCAGAAGAGCCGATCAGCTTTCTTTGATGCTGAATAATGATTTGAACATTTCCTATAAGTTTAAGCTTGGCCAAAAAATAGAAGGCACTACCGCTGCAGGTGCTACCGCGCAAACCGAGGTCATCAACAGTAATTCGGTAACAGGAACCCAATTGAGCCCCGTGAGCCAAGTTTCATCAGGCGCATCGGCCATTACCGCTTTAGAAAATAGGTCTGAGCTGAACATTTTCGGTTTCTACGTACAACAAACCTTTGGCTACGACAATAAACTTTATGTAACGGGGGCCATCAGAAACGATGTATCTTCTTCTTTTGGCGAAGCCAATAGATGGCAGTATTATCCGAAATTCAGTGGAACCTATATTTTATCGGAAGAAAGTTTCTGGAAAAATTCTAAACTCGCCACTTGGGTAAGCACCTTCAAACTGCGTGGTTCTTACGGGCAATCGGGCAATTTAACTGCCATTGGCGCCTATGATCGTTTCAGTAATTACACACCAGTTTCACTACCGGGTCTGCCTGGTGTTACAGGACCTTCATTATTGGGCAATGCCGATGTGAAACCAGAGCGCCAAACCGAAAAGGAAATTGGTTTAGACATGGGTTTTCTCAATGACCGCATAGGGCTTGAAGTTTCTTATTACAACAAAAGCGTGAAAGACCTGTTATTGCCCGTTACACTTCGTCCATCTACCGGATACCTCACCCAGTATCAAAATATTGGAAACATGACCAATAAAGGGATTGAGATTTTACTGAGAGGAAATCCTGTTGAGCATAAAAACTTCAAATGGAGCTCCATTCTCATTTTTTCTGCGAATAAAAATAAGGTATCAGATGTACCAGGTGGTTTTGTGACTTTCCCTGGAGGTTTTGGCCAAGTTGCAGCAGTGAACGGCTATGCATTGGGTGCCTTCTACTCTACCTATTTTGCACGCAAACCCGATGGTTCGTTGTTGCTCAATGCAGCCGGGTTTCCACAAACAGAAAAAGCAGGCCGCGATGTCAACGGACAACCTGTAGGCTCGAACCTGTTAAAGGTAATAGGAGATCCTAATCCAAAATGGACCGGTTCATTTACCAATGAATTTACTTTTGGGCAAAACCTAACTCTGCGCATGCAATGGGATGTTTCTTATGGCAACAAAGTTTTCAACTTCACTCGTCGTGTGGGCGAACGCGACATTTATGGCGGATTGGCCGGTTATGAAGCCGAATTAAAAGGAGAAGTTGCGAAAGGATATTCTGCAGCGACCTATGCCATCTTCGAAAATTTTATTGAGAATGGATCGTATGCAAAACTGCGCGAAGTTTCGGCAAGCTATAACTTGCGCCTAAAAATGCTGAACAATAACCCGCTTCGCATTACTGTCTCAGGGCGTAACTTGCTATCAATTGACAATTACAGTGGCTGGGATCCGGAAACAAACTCTGCCGGTCAGAGTACTGCTGTGCGTGGTTTCGACTTCACCGAAGTTCCCATTCCAAGAACCATTGCACTTAGCCTAAACTATACCTTTTAATTCAAAACAGATGATCATGAAACATAAATTTAATATAGCAACTATCGTTTGTGTACTTCTAGCTTCCATTTCGTCGTGCAAGCTCGATGTAATTAATCCAAACAATGCAACAGATCAGCAGGTACTGACCACCAGAGAAGGAATAATTGCCTTGAGCGTAGGTTTGCGACAATATTATTCTACATCGGGCTTAAGTACCACGATGCTAACACCCTGCGTAACTGCCAGGGAAGTAAAAGGCGTGGCTACTTTTACCAATACGCTCGAATTGGAAGCCGGCGGAACTACCTTGCCAACGGCAAACGGCAACATTTTATCCTTATGGTCTACCATGCAACGCGAAATGGCCATGTGCGAAAGCATCATCGAAAGCGCGCCCAAAGTTGGGGGTGTGGAACCAGAAATGCTAAGTGGCGTTATGGCTCATGCCTATTTATTTAAGGCTATGGCACTCAGTGAATTGGCAATGGCATTTGAACAAGCCAATATTGCAACCAGCACCAGTACGCCGGTACAATTTGTAAGCCGCGCACAGGTATTTGCAGAAGCCATCCGTCTATTGGATTTGGCAATAACTGCCGTAAACACTACCCCGCCTTCTTCAGCTTTCAATGTAGCGGTTGCAGGTCCTGATTTCGATTTAAAAAACACCATATTAGCCTATCAGGCCAGGATTTGCCTCATGGCAGGCAGTTACCAAAAAGCGCTCGACAATGCTAATCTGGTAGATTTGTCCAAAACTTCAAAATTTACCTATACTACGCTCAGTCCCAATCCATTGTATCAGTTGTACAACGTAACCATTTCTTATCGTCCAAGGGAAAACTTTGGCTTACCGACTGGATTATTCGAGGCCAATGATAAACGCTACAACTTTTACTTTAGGGAGCCAAAAGCTACCATAAATGGTGATGTTGTAGTGAGCATGGCAGGCTTTGCAGCTGCACAGACTACCGCCATTCCGGTATACCTCACAGATGAGATCAAGCTAATTAAAGCAGAGGCCATTTTAAGGTTAAATGGCTCTACCGATGATGCCCTCACCCAAATCAACGCGGTTAGGACACAGGCAGCTGGCGATTTATTTGGTGTAAACGCCGGACTACCGGCGTATTCGGGAGCTACAACGCCCGATGCTTTACTGTTAGAGGTTTATAAGCAAAGATGCGCGGAGCTTTACCTGAGCGGATTGAAATGGGAAGACACCCGTCGATTCAATCGCCCTACTCCTCCCAGCAACAATACGGAGCGCAACCGCATTTTCTATCCTTATCCAGATCAGGAACGAATTAACAATGCCAACACGCCAAGCGATCCGGCCATCTAAAAGCAAATCTGCGATTTAGCTAATCACTTCTGGTTAGCATTTTAACAGCCTCAAGAGCAAATTCTTGAGGCTGTTATGTTATCAAATAGATTTTAATGACAGTTCATTCTTCTGCCTAACCTTTTGAACAATTATTTCCCTATATCTTCGTGATTTAGATTCTCGTTCACAAAGTTTTGGATATACTTTTTAATCATTTCCCTTACCTCCCTAAACTGTTCCATAACTTCCTCTTCGGTACCAACTGCTTTTGCAGGATCGGGAAAATTATAATGAAATTTAACCGCATCACTGGGAAAATATGGACAGCTTTCTTTTGCATGATCACAAACTGTAATCAGATAATCGAAATCAATGTGCATATATTCATTGATAGAATTTGAAGTGTTTCTAGAAATGTCTATGCCATCTTTTTTCATGATTTCGATGGCCTTTGGATTCACTCCATGCGTTTCAATCCCAGCACTATAGATTTGTGCCATATCTCTTGCGAAATAGTTTAGGTAGCCTGCTGCAATCTGACTCCTGCAACTATTACCTGTACAGAGTACCAGTATTTTTTTCATCTATACTATTTGTCGTTCAGCCCTAAAATCCATTTTCTTTTCCCTATCCTTTGGATTGCCAATTAGCAACAACCGCCACCAGGCGTACAACTATTTGCAGCAGTTGCCAGATTAACCATCCCTTTTTTCGGATCATCTTCAATTCCACAAGCTTCTTTTGCAAGACAGGTGGTTTGTTTGGCAAGCAATAAGAAATTCGTTCCATCAAAACCAAGGTCATATTTACCAATGGTTTCAGATTGATATTCTACCTCTATTTCTAAATCTTCCATGCCTAATACTTTTTCCGATAAAGAAATGATACTCAATAGCTTTGCTGCCTTTAAACGATGTTCATAATCATCAGCATCCCATAGTTGAAAGTTGGCCACTTTTTCATGACGTACCTTACCTCCACAGTCGATAAAATTCTTGGTTATGATTCCTACTTCGGTAACATGGAAGTGTTCAGGCACTGTTTCCCCATTTTCAACTTGAAAATTAACCGCCTCTGCTGTGGCCAAAATTGTTTTGATCTCTGATAATTTCATAATAATTATAATATTGCAATTTAACGATTGATTTGCCTAAAAAAGCTAGCAACAGCTTTCTGGATTCTTATAAGAACTAAGAAAATCACCAAGCAACGATTCGAGAAGTGCCCAGGCTTTAGGTTCAATACAATAGCAGACTTTTACGCCATCTATAGTTCCCTGAATAATACCTGCATTCTTTAGTTCTTTCAAGTGCTGTGAAATGGTAGCTTGCGCCAATCCAAGTTCTTCTACAAGTTCACCACAGATACAAGAATTGGCAGCTATGATTTGCTGTAAAATTGCAATCCTTGCAGGATGGGCAATGGCTTTCAAAAGTGTTGAAAGTTGATTTTGCTCTTTTGTAAATATCTCTGTCTTTGTAAGTCCCATAATATATATCGCAATATTACGATATTAAACAAGTCGATCAAAACAATCCATCGTAAAATTACGATACAACTACTTAAACAACTGATATTCAGTACATAAATATTATATTCTACTTCTTAAAATACAAGCCAAACCATTAACGGTTTTCCATCCAAGCTAAAAAAGCAGCTGATTTCTCCTTGTTGATCAATAGTTTTTCTGGAGTTTCAACCACCAGCTTCACATAGAGTTTGCGCAGAAAATAATGTTCCACCTCTTTAATCGCTTTAAAATTGACCAGGTACTGCCGATTTACCCTAAAGAACTGTTTAGCCGAAACGACACTGGCTACCTGCTCTAGCGATTGACTGAGCGCAAACTCCTGTCCATCGAAACCCATAATGGAAGTAGAATCGTTGCGGATATAAAAGAAGGCGATCTGTTCAGTTTGTACAGTGGTGTATTTTTGATGTTTAAATACCAGAAAGCTCGTCTTTTCTGCTGGTTGCACCATTTTGAGCAAGAGCTCGCCCAAATCGGGAACGGCTTTTTGCTGAAAGAAATTTTTCAGTTCATCTACTTTTTTAAAAGAGCCGGCAATGTCTTCCTTAGAAAATGGCTTGAGTACATAATCAACGCCGTTGCTTTTAAAGGCTTCGAGCGAATACTCGTCGAAAGCGGTACAAAAAACCACCGGACAGGTAATATTTACCGATTTGAAGATTTCAAAGCTCAGGCCATCGGCAAGCTGGATATCCATAAAAATCAGGTCGGGTTGCAGGGAACCTGAAAGTGCTTCTACAGTACTTTCTATGCTTTGGTATTGCCCGATGATTTTGGCACCAGGCCTGATTTCGAGAATGATATTTTCAAGTGATTTTGCTGTTCTAAGCTCATCTTCAATGATGACGATATTCATAAATTAAAGGGAGTTTGATTTGAAATGTTTGTTGATCGTTGATGGTTTCTACCTGTTGGTCTACAAAATGGCTATACCTCAACTCGATATTTTTTAGGCCAACGCCAAGCGAACCTTCTTCGCCACTTTTTGGCTGAATCTGATTTTCTACCACTATATTATCGTCTTCTTGATAAATCCTGATGTGTAAGGGCCTTTGCAATGAAACGATGTTATGTTTAAGGCAATTCTCCACCAGCAACTGGAGCGTAAATGGTGGAATTAGCGTGCCTAGAACTTCATCGTCAAGCGAACTTTCAAAGGTAAAGCCCCCATCGAATCTTGCTTTCTGCAAAAACAGATAGGCATTCAAGATTTCCATCTCCTCTTTTACCTGAATGAGATCGAGCTTACGGCTTTCGAGCGTAAAACGATAGAAATTGGAGAGTTTGAGGATAAAAGCCACCGACTCTTCATCTTTGTCTTCTACCATTGCTTTTAAGGTATTGAGGCTGTTGAACAGGAAATGCGGATTGACCTGCTGCTTGAGCAATTCGTATTGTGCCCCCAGGTTATCGTTCTTGATACGCTCTAATTCCATGTTTACATGTTGGTTCTCATAATTTTGCTGCAGCAAATTCAAGAACATGTAAAACACGAGGTTGATGAGTATGCCTCGCACCTCTACCATCAGCATGACCGGACCAAAATCAATTTGCGACAGAATAAGCTGCTGGATATAAGCCAAGCCCAGCATAATGACCAAGCCAAACAACAGCGAACTCAAGAGTTTGGCATAAGAAATACTTTGCTTACGGCTTTTGTTGCCGGGGCGCGATAACATGTAGATATTGAAGTACCACATCATTACTGCAAAGGCTGCCGTAATGCCGGCATTTACCACTGCCTCCAGCACATTAAACTGATGCGAAGCCAATTGCGGTACCGACGACAGCAGGCCCAGCACAATCGAGCTGGTCCAGATAACGGCATGGGAAATCTTAAAACCTGTTTTCTTCATCAATAAGGATATTCTTTCAGTGCTTATTAAAAACGATGTTCGCAAATGTATTGATAAAATAAGGCAAAACAGAAAGGCGCATAAGCTGCTTACGAGCTTTGCGCCTTTAGCAATCATCACCTATTGGTCATGATGGTGATTAAACCGTAATGCTAATTTCTACATTGATATTGCCCTTGGTAGCTTTTGAATAGGGACAGATTTGATGAGCCGCTTCTACCACTGCTTTTGCCTGTTCCATCGTTAAGCCCGGTAAATTTACCTGTAGCCTGGCCTGTAAAGCAAAGCCTTCATCGCCAGTGGCTAAATCTACTTCGGCATTAACCGAGGTTTCGGCCGGAAGCGGTTGTTGTTGCTTGGACGCATTTAATTGCATGGCGCCAATAAAGCAGGCCGACCAACCAGCAGCAAACAATTGCTCTGGATTTGTGCCTCCACCTGAAGTTCCTGGAGTAGAAAGCTTGATGTCCAAACGATCATCCGAACTTTTTGCCGCTCCTTCCCTGCCTCCGGTTACGTTTACTTTTCCGGTGTATAAAACTTTGCTGACCGCAGCACCTGCTGCATTGATAACTGTGTAATTTTCCATTTTATATAAGATTAATGATTAACAAACGAGTTTATTTTGTCCACTTGGCCACATCGATGATGGCATCAGCAAAGGCCTGTGGTGCTTCTTGTGGCAGGTTATGTCCGATACCTCCGCTCAAATTACGATGAACATAGCTGCTTTTAAATTTAGATGCGTAGTTGGCCGGATCTGGATGTGGGGCGCCATTGGCATCTCCTTCGAGTGTAATGGTAGGCACGGTAATGGCTGGAGCAGTAGCCAGCTGTTTTTCTAACGCATCGTATTTTGCTTCACCTTCGGCCAATCCCAAGCGCCAGCGGTAATTGTGGATCACAATGGCCACATGATCGGGATTATTTAATGAACTGGCCGATTGTTCAAATACAGCATCTTCGAATTGCCATTGTGGCGAAGCCGTTTGCCAGATCAACTTTGCAAAATCATGTCGGTTGGCCTCATAGCCCATTCGGCCACGTTCGGTAGCGAAATAAAACTGGTACCACCATGACAGTTCTGCTTTGGGCGACAATGGTGCCTGATTGGCTTGTTGGCTACCGATCAGGTAACCACTTACCGAAACCAAGGCTTCGCATCTTTCTGGCCATAAAGCCGCTACGATGCCAGCCGTACGCGCTCCCCAATCAAAACCACCGATTAAGGCCTTTTTGATATGCAATGCATCCATTAAAGCAATCACGTCAGTAGCTAAAGCGGCTTGTTGTCCGTTACGTGGCATTTCGGAAGCAAGGAATCTGGTAGTTCCATGGCCACGGAGATGTGGTACGATTACCCTAAAACCTTTTTTAGCCAATATAGCAGCCGATTCGGCAAAGCTATGGATATCATATGGCCAGCCATGCAAGAGGATTACCGTGCGGCCATTTGCTGGTCCCACCTCGGCATAACCAATATCTAATACGCCAGCTTTGATCTGTTTGATTTGGCTAAAGCCTATTGGGTTCGACTTTTTGGATATGCCTGTTGATGATGATGTATCTGCTTTTGCAGCACCGATATTGCCAAGGCCAGTGGCAGCTAATGCGATGGTGGCCATGCCTAAAAAACTGCGTCGATTTAAGTTTGAATTGGTATTCATAGCGGTTAGGATTTAGTATTGTTTTTCAGATTTATAATCATTTGACAACACAAAACTACCGCTCCAATTGCACCCTACGAACCATTTTAAGGCCCAAGCAGACAACTATCGCCTTCAACTAGACAGATCGTTGCCTGAAAAATCAAAGGCCCCTGATCCGCTCCCGATGTGCCTTGCCCCATTTGATCATTTCGAGGATGATATCGCCAAAAGAACGGCAATAATCGCTAGGTGTATATTCTACCATCACCGGAATATCGGGAGTTACTGTTCTTTTGATCAATTGGTTGGCTTCCATTTCTTTGAGCTCTCGCGAAAGCATTCTGGTGGTAATGCCCGGAATACTCCGTTCAATTTCCCTAAACCGTTTGTTGCCGTTGCAAAGCGAATTAATGATCGGCAATTTCCATTTACCACCAATTACATAGATGGTATCTTGCAATGCCTGTACTTCCTCCTTTTGATTGCGGGGATCAGAAAGCACCTTCTTGATCAATTCAAGCCGTTTTTCATCTTTCATACTGGTATCATCCGTTATACTGGTTACAAAATTATACCATTTTCACCATAGCTTTGCCATCAAATACAAAATTTTACAATGGAAACTTTAAAAAACAAGGTAGCCGTAGTTACAGGAGGTAACAGCGGTATAGGTTATGCAACGGCAAAAGTGCTAAGAGAGCAAGGTGCAACGGTAATTATTACAGGAAGACGCAAAGACGCTATTGAAGTAGCGGCCCAAGAAATCGGTGCAGTTGGCTTAGTGGCCGATCAGGGAAATGTAACTGCCATCGAAGAACTTGCTACAAAAGTAAAAGCACAATTTGGAAAGGTAGATATCCTTTTTATTAATGCCGGAATATTGGGTGGTGCGGGTATTGAGCAGGCTACAGAAGATGTTTTTGACCAGGTAATGGCCGTAAATTTCAAAGGCGCCTATTTTACGCTCAGCCGTTTCATCCCGATTTTAAATGATGGCGCATCGGTTGTATTCCTGTCATCAAACACGGCCAGCATGAACAAAGCCAATTCGTCTATTTACTCCTCAAGCAAAGCTGCATTAAACTCGGTGATGAAAATTGCTGCTGTTGAACTGGCACCACGCCACATTAGGGTGAACGCAGTAAGTCCTGGCCCAACAGAAACAGAAATCCTAAAAAAACAGGGTTTGAGTGATGAGCAACTTGACGGTTTAAAAAGCTGGATTATTGAACGTGTTCCCCTGCAACATATGGGCAAAGCCAGCGATGTGGCAAAAATGGTGGTTCATTTGTCAAGCGATGCCTCCTCTTTTGTTACAGGCTCAGAATTGATAATGGATGGAGGAATGAGCCTATAACAAGGCTCTCTTCCAATTAACGCTCCTTCTTTTTCTTATCATAAGTAACCAACATGCCACAGCTCTGCGCATCGCGCTCGAACCTAGCTATTGCAATAGAAAGTGCCGACATGAAGGCAAATAAAACAGTGAGCAATTGTTTTCTGATATTAAGCTGCAAATTTTTCATCACCTTGATTTTAACATTGACGCTACCACAGCGTCTATAGCCAAAATTAACCGCAGCAACAGCTTCATTCAATGCTTGCGCTGTTGAAGTGGACAAACTGATCCGCGAAATGGACATCGACTAGGCCCTGAGGATGAGCGGTTAATGAGCTATAAGCCTTCGGAAATTTGTATATTGTTAAATGACAAAGGCAAGCACATTACTATTCGTTTTATTGATCGCTTCTGGAACAGCATTTCAAGCCTGCAAGAAGAAAAATGGCTCCAATACTCCAAAAAACGAGTTAAAGGTTCCCAAAATTGAACAGGTATTGAATGGTACCGACCAAGGTTTGATCAGCCTCTTGCATCAAATAAGAGGAAGCGTTGGGCGACGAGGTCCAGCCTCTAAAACAATTTGGAGTAGAAAAGGTGATTACGGCCTAGGCCTCTATATCAGTGCCAATCACGTATATGGCCTATCGGGATGGAGTTCTCGAAATGCTCAACTCTTCGATCTCACTGCCCAAAATCTAGGAATTTTTGAAACCTCGCAAATGCCGCCAATTAATGGAAACATCAGCATAGGAAATACGCAGATTGCAGATTTTCCCTTAATGCATTTCGACATCTCCCCTGGCGCAACCAACACCACCCTATTGCCCGCGGAAGATTTTTACCTCGGCATTGTCGATAATCAACGAAATGAACCGGGACCCTTGCCAAAATATCCCGAGCTTGTGCAAACCCATACGCCTTTGCAACTCTACGACCCTCAGAACCGCACCAAAGCAAGCCAAACCTGGAACACACCTGTTGCCGGAGAAAAAGCTTTGGCTTTTGGCTATCCACAAGACAGAGACAATTACCCCAATGGCGCGGTGGCCTATGGAAAAATATTAACCGATGCAGAAGCGTTAATCGTCATCAATCAGTTAAAGGCTGCTGGAGATACCGAAGGCGACATCACCTACAATTCGAACGTCGAGTTCTTTGTAGAAGCCCAGGCCATAGCTGGCATGAGCGGAGGCGGTGTATTTAATGCTGATGGGCAACTATTGGGCATTATGGTGAGAGCTAGCGACAAAGATAAAGCGCCAAAAATCATCAGAGTGATTAAGGTGTCCTATATCAAATCGAAGATGGTTGAATTTTATAATAGTTTGACTGAGGCCAACAAGGGCAAAGTTAGGCCATTTATCAATGGGGAGCTGTAAGGGTTAGTTGTTGCCCTGGTTCAGCTTTTCTATAGGAACCATGCTTAAACCTTTTCAAAGGTTCATTATTATCCTACTGGATTTACGGCAAGGGCTTAAAATATTTTTTCACTTGTTCACACCTAAGCCCCTTAATTTTTGACGTAATAACCCCCTAACGTAGTCTAATTTGCACATCACTTGGCGCTATATGAGTTCCGATCTTTGTATATAGATCGCTCAACCTAGCTGAGCGAATCTTGGAATAAAGAAATCAATCAAGAAGTATAAACAAACATTATCAATTTATTTCCAATGAAAAACAACATCAATCCGGCATTACAAGAGCTAAAGCAATTTATTGGGACATGGGAAATGGAAATATCAAATGCGTCTTTCTTACCTGATGCCGATGCAGTTATTAAGGCAGGAGCATCTTTCGAATGGTTTGAAGAAGGTGAATTTCTAATTTTGCGACAGGGCACAAAAAACAAGGAAACGCCCTGGGCAATATGGTTTATTGGCCATGATAAAGATGCACAGCACTACACCGTATTATACATTGACGACAAACAATCTTCCCGTGTATATGAAATGAGTTTTGAAAACAGGATATGGAAGATGTGGCGCAATGGGCCTCAATTTGAACAACGCTTTACAGGCGAAATCAATAAAGATAAAAATACCATCTCGGGATATTGGGAGAAGTCAGTAGATGGCAAAAACTGGGAGCACGACTTTAACCTCACCTATAAAAAAGCCTGATAGAGCAAAAAAACTTGTTCCAGCTATAACTGCCTGCAGTTTTCGAAACGCCCTCAAATTGGACAAACTCAATAGCCAGCTTACCAAGCTATATATATGGAGAAGATCGATATTGAAGAACTGCTGGAGACAGGTATCGATAATTTCGTGACGGCAGGATTACTTCCGCTACGCTCCAGTGATCTTGGAGAGGCTTTCGTTTGTCGACTTGACTGAACATTTTTCGAACCATTTTTTACAAGATTTAAAAACATTGTTTTTTTTTAAAAGAAAAGAATGATAATACGCTAAAAGCGTATGAAATAGATGACAAAACAATTTATCCGTAAAGCGAAAGGATAAATGGAAAAATCAAATCGTACATGGGCCTAGATACTATGTATCAATCTTTTTTGCTTTTTTTAAAAACGCAGAAATGATTTCCTTACAAACCAGTTCGATTGCCTTCCCGAACCTGATAATATCTCTATCAGTAACATTAACCGTTTTTCCTATTACGTACCTTTTATCATTGATTTCCTTGGCCAGCTCCACACCCACTTTCTTGCTATTGTGGATAAGGACATTTCTAAGAAGAAACATTTCTTTTAAATCTTCATTCTGTTTGACTGAAAGCCCTCTTTCATTGATAAATTTGATCCATCCCGTAATTGAGTCGTACATGATTTCTCGCACCCTATAATCTATTAATTTTTCTAAAGTATTACCTTCAATTATCGAGTCAATTAATTGTTCGTCTTTTAATGTCGACTTATTGGATTTCAAACTATGTGGAAATTTCGCAAGAAAACCCCTAATTACATCATTTACAAATCCCTCCACCAGTGTGGCATAAGTTATAACTAATTGCTCTCGTGCAAGGGCTGGCACAGCTTTTACTATTTTGAGCTGTTTCTTCATGACCCCTCTAATCAGCTTAAGTTCGGAATTGGAAACACTTATCGAAATCGTCCTTTGATTTACCGCAACAGTGTTCAAAGCCTCAATAACCTCTTTATATTTTTCTTGTTCCAAAATCTGGCTAACACTTTCAAGGCCGGTTTTATTCAAGAGCTGTAAAGTCCGCGTTTCAATATTCAAAGCACCATAGGTTGCAGCTTTGTAAACTTCATCGGCAGTCCTTAAATTTGTTAAAAGTTGCGAGTATGGGCTTTCGGGTATTAATTTCATAGTTTTAGGTGTTTAAATATTTTCGAAACTTCTTTAGCAGTTACTTATCAATGTCAATTGCGATACTCACCCATTGCAAAAGTCTCAGCGAATGACAACAATGTTTAAGAATTTTGTGTTGTTTTATTTATCCGTTTGAATTCATTGATCACTGGCTTCATGAATGCCAAGTCATTGTATTCATTATCATTTTTGACAAACACAGAGGCGATATATTTTATATCATCTACTTTGGCTGAATCAAAAGAATAGGATCTAGTCATCAAATCATAGCCTGCCTTGAAAAACACTAAAGATTCAGAATTCATAAATTCTATCCTTTCCCTGCTCTCTAAATTGATGATCTGATCGGTGTTAGGATAACTATACATCTCCCCAACATAAAATACCCCAATAATTCCTTCGGCTTCGATACGATTTGCTATTTCATATAGTTTCCTATATATCGTTGTTTTTATCGAGCTGTCAAATGAAATGAATTGCATTTTTTGATCATTGTAAACAACCAAACATGTTGGCATAAGCTTTTTTTGCATTTGAAATACACTCAAATGCATCATTACAAAATTGTCAAATAGATCTTTTGACCCCGGAAACATTTTTTCGAAATTAGCAACGGGAACTTTTTGATCCTTCGCACCAAAGCTAAATTCAGCCCTTGCAGCTTTTTCAAACCGGTTTTTTCTCGTATAAAAAACGTAATCGTCGGTAAGCAACATATTTTTTGGCATACGATAGAACTTCAGCTCATCTATTCTTTTTTCAAGCTGATCGGATAGAGAGCTATTTTCGTTTAGAGCTTCCTTCATCGCTTTCATAAATAACTTCATGCTATTTATGCCTGATATAAAGTTGTCATAAAGTTCTTCCGTATTCCCCCCGTTCATAAAATGAAAATTCTGCTGAGAACATCACTTCAATCAGATTTAGTTTTGTAAGGAACTCACGCATCGAGTCTATTAAAGTAGAATATTCTACATCATTTTCTATCGTAAATGACAATTCTGGTAAAACTAGGTTATCACTAGTGGTGTAAATTACAACACGTATTTTCTTCTCCAGATCAAAGGGCTGTTGTTTCAACACTTCGTTTCGTTTTTCTATAAACCATTTACAGACATCATTCAATAAATATTTCTGCCGGTTCTCTTCATAAATTTTCAGGTATTCCGTATGTGCTAACGATTTCTGAAGCATAAATGTCACATTTCGATACTCTGTAAAGAAACTGTCCAAGTAAGAGATGTTATCGAAAAAGTTCGTTCCTTTTTCAAATTTATCCAAGTTGCTCAACGCGCTGTATAATTTGTGATAGGCGGGATACAGTAATCCCTTATCGTTTTCTTTTGGAACGGTGTTTTCCATGAGCGATAATTTAGGTTTCAAAAATATTCTTGAGGAAAGCAATATAACTATTCATAAAGTTATAATCGAAAAATATAACCAAGCAAAACCTCTAACACTTACGATTGCTTTTACATAACAGCTTCCCAAATTATCCGTTTTTAAATTTGGTAGTTGCGTTAGACTATTTGATCTTTCTAATCTTTCCTATAAATGCGTCATCGCAACCTATAGCGTATTTATGGAACAATTCCAATTGACACTGATTGATACTGTGAACGATATTGTCAACTACCTGCTCGGCAACGATAACCTTTTTATTTCTTTTCTTCAAAAACCTTGTATCAGTCTTGTCGCCGAACATTAGGCAGTATTTTGGCGAAAGCGGAAAATAGAACTGGTATTCTCCGGTAAACTTGGTGTTATAGGTTTTGTCACCGGACAGACTAAATCCAGGGTTATCCGTAACAATGAAGTTCTCTTTTCCAGACGCTATCAGCAATACCCATTCATTTCGCAATATGGCATCCCGTATCTTTTTATTTCTGCCTGAGGTATCTGATGCCCTGGCAATCAGGCTGAACAACTGGTACCTTTTAGCATAGTCTTGCTCACTTAGGTTTTCTTCCCCAAGCTTTTCAACAAAAAACTGCTTTACAGGATCTGGAATATGCGAAAATAAGGTGTTTTGTCTTAAATCATTTTTAATGTCGGTTAAAGCTTCCTGAAGCCAACCGATCTTGTTCTTTTCGATGATATTGTCCCGCCAAAACGGGTTTCGAAGTTTGAGGTTTATGATAAAATCCGCAAACATGGTTGCATCCTGAACGTCGAGCAGCCTTGTTTTTGTAAGTTTCTGAAAAAGAACCTGGTATTCATTTTCAAGTCTATGAAACAACACAGTCTCTACAAATAGGGCATCCAGGATAGCTAAGTCTTGATATTTGCTTTTTAATTCCTCGGTAATTGTATAATAATCCTCTACATAACATACTTGTGAAGGCGTAACCGACTTAACTTTTGTAACATAGCCCTTTGCTACGTTCTGGAGATTAAGAGTTGACAACTTCCCGTTTTCGCCCAAGAAATTTTTCAAAAAGCAAACCGGTACGTAGTGGTGGTCTTTAGGTTTGTTCTGCTTACTGTTCATAAATGGTAAGGTCTTTAGAGACCTGATGAGGCATTAATTCTGCAATCTGTTGTAGAATTTCATTGTCGGTTACAGGAAACAGGGTTTTAACCCTAAGAATGGCTATATTCCCCTTGTGCCCTCTTCTCTGTATAAATGTCTTGTCTAAATAAAGTTGATAATAGCAATCCTTAAATTTAAAGGATATGGCCTTATTCAAATGTTGACCAATCTTAATGTCAAGTTTTGTTATCCAGCCTAGGACCAAAGCAATGATCCTATGAATCGAGTTAAAGTGGATGTCGGTTGTAAAAAATGATTGGCTGGGAGAGTACTGTTTTTCTCCCGCGGCGTAATGCCTTGAGTAGATATGGGAAAGCGACACATCATTAAATATGACATCGCCGAATTTTGATGGGACTAGAATTTCTGGCCGTACATATCCCAAAAAGTAATCATAGCTTATTTTGAAATGGATAAATCTGGACATCCACATAATTTTCTTCAATTTTTCCTGATACAATCTATTGTGCACCAAAAAACCGTTGTGTGAAAACTCTTTCGACATCTGTTTTACTTCCAGTCTTGCTTCTTTTGCTATGTGCTGTAATGTTTGAGATGAGTGATTTGTCACAGATACCACTTTGTCAAACCACTCTTCTGCAAAACGGTCAAGTTCCCCCAGCTCTCCATTGGTCATTTTATAATGCTCTGGCAAGGGTCGGTAAGTGAAAGTCCTAAAATAGTAGTCTCTGAAACGATACTCATCACACATGGAAAAGTTGATACGCAAATCTCTTCTTAGACTATTGCAAAAATACTCAGCCTCAAAAGGGTTTAATCTTTCTCCCAAGTCGACCCGTCTGTGCAGATCTTCGTTTATTGCATTATGTTCTTCTCCAGATGTTGGTTTTATTCTCATGTTGGGGCAATAAAAAAGAGCGCCTGCAATTCGCCTTTTGCAGTTAGCGCGCTCAATTAAATGACACTATAAATTTCTCTTTTCCACCGAATTAGCAAGTTTTGGCGCACTCGGAAGAAACTTACCCTCCCAATATTTGAAGTCCTGAGTGTATTTATTACCGGCTATATCTGCGAAATTTGCCCTGACGATAAAGTAGGATGGTTCTCCTTTGTTGTGCGAAAATGTTTTAATGTAGTGGTCTCCTTCCACAACGCTCGACGCCCCATTCAAATCAAAAACCATATCTTTCCTATCTACTGGTTCGAACCATAGCCCATAGGCCACATTTTTTTTGACGGTTATTTCCAACTGTCCCGCACCTTTGGTTTCAGGGTCGAAAAATGGTTCAGTCGATTTGTATTCCAAATTTATTACGGGAAGGGTAGCAAATCTTAACTGAGTTGCCTGCATTTTATTCAAACGAAACTGCAGAAAAAACGTACCTGCTATTGCTACGCCGGCGATAGATTGGATAATTTCGTAAGTACTGATATGGATTTGGCACATAAGTGTTTTCTATTTCGTAGTGTTTTGGTGTCTTTTCTCAATCTGATCACTATAATCAAACTATAAAGATAATTATTTATGTCATCATCCCGACTGCACCCCTCAAAACATTAACAATTAGCACTTTCAAAAGATTTTATCTCGTTGATTTCATCTTTTCGGGCGACTAGTAAATCAAACAAAGTTGAGAATTATACCATAACAGATTTCAAATACAAGTCGGCCTTAAAATAACAACTTCCCGAAGTACTCCCCTTTTAAACAAACATCTCTTTTTCATCTTGTGTCCAAATCACAACCATAAGATATTCCATTCAAGAAAAAAGAACGCTTACCGACGAAAAACTGGCCGAAATGCTTGAAAAAAAAAGTAGAAAAACCACCATAAAAGAAGCCGAAAAAGCCTTGGAAATGCTGTATTTTGAACACAGGTTAAAACCATGAAAATAGCAGATTTATACATCAGGGTAAGTACCGACGAATAGGCGGACAAGGGCCATTCCCAGCGCAACCAGGAGGGGATGCTCAAGCTGAATGCACAGTTGGCAAGGCTGAATATGGAGAAGATCGATATCGATGAACTGCTGGAGGCTGGTATTGATAATTTGTTGAAACTGGACTATGCTTACGAAATCTCCGATATGGATAAAAAACGCGAGATAATTGCTGCGATTTGTCCCGATAAATTGCGCATCGAAAATGGCGGACTTCGAACACTTAGAACAAATGAAGTTGTTGAACTTATATAACAAACAGAAATACAATGAGTTAATAGAAAATAAAAAAGGATAAATTAAAACTAAATTTGATTTGTCCTCTGAAGTCGGGCTGGCAGGATTACTTCCACTACGTTCCAGTGATCTTGGAGAGGGGTTGATATATCCTCAAGCTTTTGCTCCTGCTTCGTTGAAGCTGACTTTGTTGTTTTACCCTGCGCCTTTCAAGCAAGCTTGAGGCTGGATCAAAACAACAAAGCCTCTTTTGCAAAAGCAAAAGAGGCTTTCGTTTGTCGTCCTGCCTGTACAAATTTCGAACCTTTTTTTTCATGATCAGTCGGATTTTGGCCTAGATAAAGCTCAAGGCCCTTCCAATCCTGCCCAAACTGCTTTCTGTTATCACTCAACTCACATATGGTTACTTTCATTTTTCGATTTTATTGTTCTTGGAACTATCTCAATGCTGGAGAACAAATTTATTTCTTTTTAGGCCTTAGCTTTATTCCTCGCTTTATACCGGAGATAAGACACCACTGCCAGCACAGCCACCACCGAAATGGTGATGTACACCCATGAAGGGATCGGCACCGGGTCGCCCTGCGCATAAGAGTGCAAGCCAGTGAGGTAGTAGTTTACACCGAAATACGTCATGATGATGGTTGAAAAGCCTACAAGAGCAAGCAGGTTAAATAAATATTTGCTCCTCAACCCCGGTATCAGGCGCACATGCAATATAAATGCATATACAATCACCGAGATGAATGCCCAGGTCTCTTTAGGGTCCCAGCTCCAATAACGGCCCCAGCTTTCGTTAGCCCAGATACCGCCCAGGAACGTCCCTACAGTGAGCAAAAACAACCCTACAGTCAAAGACATCTCGTTTACGATAGCCAGTTCGGTGACCGAGGCCTTTACCTTAGTGGAGATTTTGTCGTTATCGATGATGAACAGCAGCAATACCACTGTACCTAGCAGTGCGCTCAGACCAAAAAAACCATAGCTTGATGTGATAATGGCCACATGGATCATCAGCCAGTAAGACTTCAATACCGGAACCAGCATGGTGATCTGCGGGTTCATTTGCGAACCGCCATGTGCAAAACCCATCAGGATCACCGCAATCAGACAGCCCGCAGCCGGGATAAAAGCATTGCTGTTTCTGTACATCAGCAAGCCGGCGAGCACACCAATCCAGCTGATAAACAGAACTGCTTCATAGCCATTGCTCCAGGGTTCATGGCCGGATATATACCAGCGGACACCCAGACCAGCCGCCTGCAACAAAGCAGCCGTACCGATAAGGATGAGCACAAAGCCGACCAGCCTATTCAGTATTTTAGAAGTTTTAAATAATTTGAGGAAGGCCAGCGCAAGTATGACCGTGCCCAGGATCGCATAGCAGATCATCACCTTGAGGAACAAATTCCAGGAGTTGTAACTCACCTCAAAAGCAATCTTGGTTGCCGATGGCACTACCTCTTTACCGTATTGCTGCTGGGCATTGCTGATTTGCTGAAGTTCCTTATCGGCAGCTTGCCAGTTACCCGTTGTACGGCCCTGGTTTACCGCATGGATATAGCGGCCCAGAGCTGTAGGTGCAGCCGTGGTGTCCATATTGATTGGAGCCATGGCCTCCCAGGTATGGTTTTTATCGCCAACAACCGGGAAGATACGAAGGTAAGCCCCCGAAATGAGCTGCCCCATCGCTTCCAGCTTATCATTCATTTCGATCAGGTCCTTATCATAGCTGGTCTGTTCAGAAGGTTTTTTGGCAAATGCCTTCATGTACTCATCCTTCAGTACAAATTCGGCACTGCCATCGTTGTGCATGCGGATCAGGTTGACCATAGAAGTATAGCCTTCAGCATTGGCGTTTACTAATTTCAGGATTTCCTTGCCACCTTTGGTATTCACTTTAAAGATTGGTACGTTGATCCAGGCAAAAGAACTGGTAGAGATAGACAAGAAGAACTGATTGGCACTCAGGCCATAATAACGATCCTTGCCGTACAGTTTTCTCAGTATTTCCAGCGCCATGGTATTCACAGGTTCAATACGGCCGTCGATATTCTGTACCAGCAGGTGCCCGAATTTTTCTGCGTGCTCATTATCTATTTTAAGTGCAGCCGCAAACTCAGCCCCATTTGCATTGGCTACAGGTTTAAAAGGCTGTGCGGGAGAGGCAGAAGCCATCGGCATTTGTTCAGGTTTATGTTCATGCACTTCACCCGGCTGATGCACATGATCTGTTCCATCCTTGCCATGCATGTCGATCTTCTCCTGGCCTAAAGCAACGCCCACGGGCAAAAAGAAAAGCAGTAGGAACAGGGCCTTCGATCTGGCCAGGGTTTTCAATTGCTCGTTAAGTTTAGAGAAATGCGTTCCCTTCCAGAACAAGGTGGCAAACAGGCCAATAAACAGCATCAAATAACCGATATAAGTGACATTTGTACCCCATTCGTCGTGGTTTACCGACAGGATGGTTCCCTTTTCATCTCCATCAAAACTGGACTGGAAGAAACGAAAACCCGAATGGTCAAGCACATGGTTCATAAAAATCTTATACGGTGTTTCGCTATTTCCGTCCAAGATCACCACATCCGAAGAATAAGCAGCCGGACTGTTACTGCCCGGGTATTTCTCCATTGTAAACTTGGCCAGCTTTAGCGCAAAAGGAGTTTTATAAACTTTAGAGCCATAGGCCAATGCGATTTTCAAACCACCCACTTCACTTTGATGCTGGAAACTGGTCATTCCCCTGCCCCCATAAAAAGAGACCGTATCAATAGCAGTCGGAGTTGTTACCTCTACCTTTACCAAGTCAAGATCGTTCTCGTGTGTACGTTTGTCGCCTTCATAATACATAATGTGCCCGTTTATCGCAGGTTCCGGGATTACAAATGCAAGTTCGCCATACGTGTATAAGCTCCTTAGGTTTAGGGGCTGGGCCACGTCACCCCCATTCGCCACTTTCCTTTCTTGGGTAGCCATGATCATGTAATTGCCCTCGAAGGGCGATGAAATCTGATAGGCACCAGCAGTATTGTCAATATTGATTGCACCAGTTGTTGGCTTATTGAAGCTCAGCAGCATATTGTTAACCAACTGGACATTGCCCGAAGGGATGTATTTGTTTACCCGCTTGCCATTTTCCAGGACCACGACATGCAAGACCGATGGGCCTGATGCTTCCCGGACCAGTGAATCCTGTGCCCTGGCATAGAAATTAACTACCTTCACTTTTACCCTTTCTCCCCGAAAGTCGTATTCAGATTTAAAGTTTTTTTTAAACATCTTTAGGTAACCCGGAACCCTGTTTGAGATCAGGATAGCAGGCACATCGTCATAGGCCAGAATATCTTCGCCTCTTCCTATCTGCACCTTGAAAAATGTGGCATCAGAAATCACGGCATCACTCGATTCGCCTTCACGGATATGCATAGAGCCTTCAAAACTGATATACCTGGTAATGAAACCACCCGCAAAAATCACGACAAAGGCCAGGTGAAACAGAAGCAGAGGCCATTTCTTACGCTGTGTCAGCTGGTATCTTTTGATATTTCCTATAAAATTCAGGATCAGAATAATCATCACCAGTTCAAACCACCAGCAGTTATAGATCAGCGCTTTGGCTACAGGTGTGCTGTAGTCGTTCTCTACAAAAGTGGCCATGGCCATAGAAAAAGCATAGATTAAGAGCATCGCACCCATGGTTCGGGTAGAGAAAATGATATTGGATAGAGTTTTAACCATTGGTAATAACAGAAAACAGTTTAATTCAGTGGCCGACAAGATACTTCAGGAAACAGAAAAAACGAAAGACAGGCAGGATTATGGCAATAATCAGACTTTATTAGCTGCTGATTTTCCAGTGTGTACTTTTTAGAATGGTACGCTTTCTCTAACCGCCAGCGCTTAGCCATCAACCTGGCAAACAAATAGTTATTCACATAAAAATGAGATGATCAAAATTGATCATCTCTTTCAGTGGGGGTGGCCAGATTAGCTTCGCGGATCCCGAAAAGGGTTTTAGAAGCATCCTCAAACCCTTGATTCTCTGCATCTAAGCGCGTTTCATTGTTTTTCCCGGCGACTTCCAAGTTGACTCAATTTCAGGATTACTTCCGCTACGCTTCAGTGATCTTGGAGAGGGGTTGATACATCCTCAAGCTTTTGCTCCTCCCTCGTCGAAGTTGGCTTTGTTGTTTTTCCCGACGCCTTTCAAGCAAGCTTGAGGCTGGACCAAAACAACAAAGCCTCTTTTGCTTTCGCAAAAGAGGCTTTCGTTTGTCGGGGTGGCAGGATTCGAACCTACGACCTCCACATCCCAAATGTGGCGCGATACCGGGCTACGCTACACCCCGATTGGTATCACCTTTCTAAAGAATAAATTCTTAAGGCTGCAAAGATATAAAAATACCCAGAAAAGATTGCAACATTTTTAAAAAAATTAGCGCTTAACATTTAACCCATTGCTAATGAACCTTTTTCAAAAAATCTTAGCTTAAAATTTATAACTATAACCCAATCTAAACACTTGAGTTTCTAAATAATCAATGCTGTTATATGTAAAACCATTTCCAATAATGCTTCTTTTTGTTTTTAAGGTATTGAAAAGATCGGTTCCATTTAAAAACAGTTCGCCCTTTCCTTTTTGGATCTGTTTTTTGATTCCCATATCAACGGAGAACCTTGATCCAATTGTGCCTTGTGGAATAATATCTTTAGCCAGATAAACCCCAGAGAGCTGGATTTGGGTCTGGCCCTTCAGCTTAAACAGGTTATTCAGCTTTACGTTTCCCGATGTGATGCTTTCTTCGGCCATGTTATAAACCGTTGGCACAGGATATTTATTGGTGATGCTAAAAGCATTGATCTTATTTCTGTAAATGGCCGCACTGCTGTTAAAAGAAAACCAATTGCTCAGCTCCTGTTGCAAAACCACCTCGCCTCCGGTTTGGTAGCTTCGCCCTGCGTTTTGAAAGATATTGTAAAGAATGGTGCTGCCAGGAACCTGAGTTGCAATCCTCGTAATGGTGGCATTGATCATTTTGTGGTACAAGGAAGCATATATATTTCCCTTTTTCCAGTTCAATCGGTAGCCAAGCTCTAGGCTATTGGTAAATTGAGGGCGCAAGGTCGGGTTACCGACTTTGAGCAATTCTGGTTCATCATATTTAGGAAAAATGCGAATATCAACTTCATTTGGCCGATCTACCCTACGGTTGAAGAAAACAGATATTTTGTTGTTGTCGTTTATTTTGTAAGCCAAACGCAGGTTCGGAAACGGACGCGCGTAATCGTAGCCGTCGCTTTGGTAAGTGTTATGGTTTGGATTTACATCATACTGCACCTTTACATATTCGAACCTCAAACCTGCCTCTACTTCGAAATGATTGGTCTCCAATATATAATTGGCATAAGCAGCTGGAATAGTTTCCTTGTAATCGGCCCAACCGCCCGCATTCACATCGATGGGCGAGTTAAGTCCCGGAAAAAACTGCATATTGGTTGGAATGGTACGCCTTCTAAATTTCAATCCCATCTCTATCCTGCCTTGCCTTAAAGGCCTGATGTAATCGAGGTTAAAGTCTGCCACATGCTCATCAGAGAGCAACTTGAAGGAATCCTCTCCAGTAAAGGTAGGCATGATGTTGGTAAAGAAATACTTTTCATCTTCCCGATGCCAGGTATAATTAAAACCCGCATTCAGCAGATGACCTGGCTGCTTAAACTTATGCTGGTAACTGGCTGAGCCTGTTGCGGTATACTTGACCTCATCTTCCAAAAACTGCCAAAGTCTCGAACGTTCCGACAAATCGGCATTGAAGTAAGGAATATCGCCCCTATCCAAGATTTTCTCTCGATTAAAATAACCTGATATGGTTAGCGAATTCTGCTCATCGGGATTCCAATCTATACCGGTTTTTGCCGTGGTATAGGTGGTGGTACGGTTGCGTTTGACCTGTTGATTGATGATTGTACCATCAGCATAGGTTCTGGTGGCAAATTCGTTTCGGTTTAAGGTTTGGGTATACAACCAATCGCCCTGTACAAAAGTATTCAGCTTATTTTTGCGGTAGTTGAGCGATACAGAAGGATTGATTTTTGGGGTAGCCGTATACTGTGGCCTGATCGCCGGCAGGTTTTCTTTACGCACCCACAAAGCACCAAGACCTGTGGTTAGTCCAACTTTGCCATTGAAGCCTTCTTGCTTGTTTTTCTTGTAAATGATATTGATGATGCCGGCATTGCCGTTGGCATCGTATTTGGCTGAGGGATTATTGATAATCTCGATCCTTTCTATGGCCGAGGCCGGAATATTATCAAGGCTTGTTTGCGTGCCAAAACCCGTCATCGCATTCTGCTTGCCATCTACCAGTACCGCCACCTTATCATTGCCCCGCAGTTGGATTTTGCCGTCTTGAACCGTAACGCCTGGCAAATTCTGCATGGCCTGTAATACCGAACCTCCAGACTGTGCAATGTTATTGCTTAAGGTAAAGGTCTTTTTATCCATTTTATCTGACAACCCCTCTGCATTGCCTTGACCAACAATGGTTACCGTATTGAGGCTCTTCGTATCCTCGTCCAAAAAGATTTCGCCGAGATCTAGAAAAGCATTTAAGGTTCCTACGGTAACTTCATGTGTCTTTTTGATGTGACCAACGCTGCCAAGTTCCAAAACATAATTGCCTGCTGCCAAATCGGCCAGCTTAAAGCGTCCTTCTTCATCGCTAATGGTCCCGGTAACAAAACGCTGATCGCTTTTCGCTTTCACCACAATATTGGCGTAAGGAATAGCATTTTTTGATTTACCGTCTTTTAATAAGCCAGACAGTGTCGTCTTTATGGTTTGGGCTTGGACAATATTAACTGACAAGAAAAACAGGAAAAACAGCTTGGCACCTTTAAAATTCATCATAGTTAAGTTGGTTTGCATTTTTTGCATAGTTAAAGCACAAATCTGTTTGAAATTTGTAGTCGCCAACATTTTGTGTAAATTGATATTCGATCAGCAGCATTGAACTTATGTGGAAAATATATGCCGTCCTTTCTGCATTTTTTGCAGCGGCAACCGCCATCCTGGCCAAAATTGGAATCAAGGGCATTAATGCCAATCTGGCTACCGCCATACGCACGGTAGTTATTGTGTTTATGGCTTGGGGAATTATTTTGGCAACCGGAGAAATCAAGGGACTTAAAACCTTAACCAAGCAGAATCTGCTATTCTTGGCGCTTTCGGGAGTTGCCACTGGCCTATCGTGGATTTTCTATTTCAAGGCCTTGGCAAAAGGCGATGTAGCCAAAGTAGCTCCCGTAGACAAATTAAGTGTAGCTATTGCCCTTGGATTAGCCTTTTTGATATTGAAAGAGCCCATAGAAGCAAAAACCTTAATTGGCGCCCTACTTATTGTTTCGGGCAGTATTGTGATCCTGCTTTAAGGATTAAAAATGGTAAACAGCTGCCAATCCCTTGGCATTATCCTGGCCGTAAGGTATTACCGTAAAGTTTTGTACCGATCTACCTGTAAACAATCTTCTGATATAGGGATAAACCAGGTAAGCAATTTTGGTTGAGGCTATCCCAAAGCCTGCTCCTGCCACCACATCGCTGAACCAATGCTTGTTGTTGTACATGCGCAAGGTACCGGTTGCAGTAGCCACAAAATAGCCCGCATAGCCATACCAAGGCGAAACGTCTTTATATTCCTGATGCAGAAATTCTGCTGCTGCAAATGCGGATGCCGTATGTCCAGAGGGAAAAGAATTGAAGCCAGAATTGTCAGGCCGTTCGCGCTGCACGCCATTCTTCACAAAATGTGTAGAAAGTCCCATAATCGCCGCTGAGGTAACATAAAGCATAGAAGCATCTAACAGGTTGTGCTGTCCTTTTATTCCCGCTAGGTTCAATCCATAAACAGCCAGCGCCGGTGCAAATTGAATGTAATCATCTACATGGGCAGCGAATAGCGGATGATCTTCCTGCAATTCGTATCTGGTACTCTGGTCAAGCTCTTTTAAGGCGCCATGGTTATAAACCGCAGCAAAGCCATAACCCATTAAAACTACCGGTGCTATAAATTGTGCAGGCTTAAATTTTACGGGCTTAAGCTCTTGGCTGATGTTTTTCAAAGCAGCTTCCTGCGCCTGCATGTTGGCAAGCGAATCCTGCTGTTGGGCAAAGCAGGTGCTTGCCATGCCTAACCAGAGCAGGCCACCTGCAAAAATGTTCTTCATCATGAAAATCGACTAAGGTTTAATTGGATTGCCTTGGGCATCGAAAAGCAAGTCTTTTCCTTTAACTTCAGCCTCATAAACCACCCTACCATCTGCTTTGGTAATTTTAGCTGCTTCAGCAACTTTTTGGCCTTTCAGTTTCGCTTTTACGGCTTCAGGCAGTTCGGCAACCTCAATCTCCACTTCGGTTTCCAGCAATGTACCTGTTGCCGTGTACACCTCTGAAGTTTCTTTTCCGTTTAAGGTAAATCCGGCCTCATAATTAACTTTTTCCATTTCCCAGCTCACTTTGTTCAGGCCGGCGTGGTTTTTGGCGAATGCCATTTTTACGGCAGCAGGAATTTTAACAGCACTTACTTTTTGTGCATGACTTGCCAAAACTGCAAAGCCAAGGACTACAGATAACACAATTGCTTTTTTCATTTTCTTGATTTTCTATTAAAACTAGAACCTAATTATGTAGCAATTCTGTAGCTAAAATGAAGGAAAACTGAAGTTAGGTTTTAGGTTGAAAATCGATAGAAAAACAGTGTAGGTTTTGCTGATAGGCATACGTTATCGTGAAGCCATACAAGGTACAGAGCTGTTTGGTGATTGCCAAGCCAAGTCCCAAGCCTTCGGAAGAAGCTCCTTTGGTAAAGCGTTCGAAAAGATGTGGATCAAGTGCAATGTCTTTACCTGTATTACACACCTGCAATACATTTTGGTGCAGGGTTACCGTTACCGTACCTTGATGGTGATTGTGTCTTATGGCATTGCTAAACAGGTTGTTTATTAAAATATCAGCCAAGTATTTGCTCATTTTAACTGTACAGGAAGCAAGATCGTATTCCAATTTCAATTCGTCTTTCTCGAGCAATTCTTGAAACTGCCTGATTTTACTTTCAATCAATTCCTGCATATCAAATTCCTGCAAGTCGGGAATAAGGTTATTCTCTATTTTAGCCAGCAACAACAGCGACTGGTTGAGCCTGAACAGGCGACCAACGCCATGATAGATGTCTTCTAAAATTTCGCCTTGCTCTGCCGTAAAAGAGCCCGTTTGCAATAGGGAATCCAATTTAGAATTGATCACGGCCAGCGGAGTCATCATCTCATGCGAAGCATTATCTGCAAAGCTCTTCAGTTCGTTGTAATCGCGGCGAACACGGGCGGCCATTGCATTGGCCGATTCGTTGAGTTCCCTAAATTCGTCTATTGTAGTATCTTGACGGTTAATATGATCCATTTTGGCCAAATCATAAGTTTTCATCTGTTGCAAGATCTTATAAAATGGCTTCCACAACCTATTGAGCATTAAACGATTAACCAATACCATCACACTCAGCAACAAAACAATCACGCCGAGCGTAATCAGCACGATGATCCTTACCAGGTCTTCAGATTCTACCCTCGATTTGATGATGATGATTTCGTAGGTTTTGTTGGCAAGCTTTACCCAAGTAATCAAACTCCTGCCTGGTTCGTTTTCATGCTCGTTGGCGTTATAATAACTGGTATACTGAAAACTCCGTACCAATTGAAGCACAGGATCTATTTCTTTGAAGCGGATCTGTTGGTCGAGGTAACTGGTGGCTAAAGGCAGCTTATGGTAGGTGGCTACATACTGCCTGATTTCATCTTCTTCTACCGCCAAATCCCTGTCTAGCTTTTCTGTTAGGATAAAATGGATTACCGTATAGTAGATTACTCCGGTTATGATGAGTACCACCAACGAAGTAAACAGGTTAACACGATTGTACCTAGCCGCTAATTTCATGAAACGCCAAATTTATAGCCAATTCCGTAAATGGAGCGCAGGTAATCGGGAGAACCATTTTCCAATAGCTTTTTGCGCAGGTTTTTAACATGGGTATAAATAAAATCAAAATCATCGGCAATATCCATTTCATCGCCCCATAAATGTTCGGCCATGGCATTTTTGGTTACCACCTTGCCCTTGTTTGCCAAGAAATAGACTAACAACTCGAATTCTTTCTTGGTGAGCGTTACCAATTTGTCTGCTACCTTTACCGTCATTGCCGTAACATCTACACTGATTTCATGATAGGTAATGAGGTTATCGCCATCAAAGTTTTTGCGTCTTACAATGGCGCTCACCCTTGCTTTGAGCTCCGACAGGTGAAAAGGCTTCACCAAATAATCATCGGCACCGAGATCCAATCCTGCCAGTTTCGAATCGAGGGAATGCCTTGCCGAAATAATGAGTACGCCGTCTTTCTTTTTCAGCCTTTTGAGCTTGCCCAAAATCTCCATGCCTTCGCCATCGGGCAAGCCGAGATCTAGCAGGATGCAATCATAGCTGTAAAGGGCTATTTTTTCGGAAGCCATTTGGTAATTAGCGGCCCACTCACAGATATTGCCTTCTTCGGTAAAATAGCTGAGCATGCTATCTCGCAATGCCTTTTCATCTTCTATTACCAAAATTTTCATCTGTTTAAATATTTTTTACGGTATTCAAGAGCTCGCCAAGGCTCGGTTTAGTGTTGGTGAAGCTACCATGATTTTGAACATAAACCAGTAGTTTCATAGCTCAAATTAATCAAATTAAAAGACAATATTATAATCCTATCAATTGTTGCAGCAACTCGATGTTTCTTTCTTTTTGTGTTTGCAGCTGTTGCTGGCCAAAGCTGGTGAAATATTGGTGATTTTGGAGCATTTTTAAATTAATCGAGTTCCATTGTGCCGGCAGGTGTTTTAAGCCGATCACTTCTTCCCATTCTTGCTTGAGGGCTTGGGCATAGCCAAGGTAGTCTTTCATCGAAAAGTGATAAAAATCGGCATCACAGATTACCATTTCCATCAAATTGGATGGCTGTTGCGGAAAACGAGTGGCCAGGATACAGGCAGTAATGGCTTCCAATTGTTCGTTAGCTATGCCTTGTTTGCTTAAAAAGCCAACTGCGATCTCTGCGCTGTGCAATTCGTGATTTTGATAGTTTTCTGTATAACCGGTATCATGAAACCATGCCGCCAACAGTACCGTTTCTAATTCCTTTGCCTCCAATCCAACATGAGTACCAATTTCCATGGCGGCATTAACCACATTTTGGGTATGGGTTAAATTATGAAAATAGAGTTTTGCGCTTAGCTTTTCCTTTAGGGTTTGAGCTACAAAACTACTGACCAAGAATAGGAGCTGGTTAAAATTCATCTTCTAATAACGCACAAGATCGCAGTTAATTCTGTAGAGATTTTGAAGTATCTTAAAAATCAGGCGAACTCATTTATTTTGATGGCGATGTTAAAATCATAATTTTGACTATTCTAATATCGACCTATGAAATCAAGATTATTTATGCCAATTGCGTTGAGCTTATTGTGCAGTACTGTTTTTGCACAACAAAAAAGACCTAATATCCTCTATATCAACATAGATGACATGGGTTGGCGCGATGTAGGTTTTATGGGCTCGCGGTTTTATGAAACTCCTGTAATTGATAGCCTGGCCAAGCAAGGAATGTTTTTTACCAATGCCTATGCCTCAGCCTCTAACTGTGCCCCAAGCAGGGCCTCTCTTTTATCGGGACAATGGATGCCTAGGCATGGAGTTTATACCGTAGGCACATCGGCAAGAGGGAAAAGCAGCGACCGTAAATTGGTGCCCATTACAAATAACGAAACATTGGCACCTCGTTTTAAAACGCTTGCACAAGCCCTCAAAGAAAATGGTTACCGTACCTGTATTGCAGGCAAATGGCATTTAAGTGAAGATCCCATTCCTTATGGTTTTGAGGTAAACATAGGTGGTTCGCATGCTGGCAGTCCGAATAGCTATTATCCGCCCTATGGCAATGTAAAATTAGATGGTCCAAACAACAAATACCTAACCGATCTGATTATGGACAAGGCCATTGAATTTGTGAATGAGAGCCAAACAGATCAACCTTTTTTCCTGTATTATGCCAGCTATGCCGTACACACTCCCATTCAAAAAGTGGATAGCCTGATGTACAAATTTCAAAACAAGGCGCCATGGCAAAGTCAATCCAACCAAGCCTATGCAACCATGATCAATAATGAGGATCGAAATATCGGCAGATTGCTCCATGCCTTGAAACAAAAAGGCGTACTTGATCATACGCTCATCATTTTCACTTCTGACAACGGCGGCCTAAACCCCATTACCTATCAACAACCATTAAGGGCCGGGAAAGGAAGCTATTTTGAAGGCGGGATCAGGGTGCCCATGCTGTTCGTTTGGAAAGGAAAAATAGCTGCAGGGAAGCAGTCTGATTTGCCAATCACTAATTTAGACATGTACCCTACGTTAATAGAAATCGCGCAGGGCAAACCTAGCGTAAAGCTAGATGGGATGAACCTAAAAAATTACCTGTTGACACAAAAAACCACTCAAAAATTGATTGATCGTCCGCTGTATTGGTATTTCCCTATTTACTTGGAAGGCGGAAACAAAGAAACCAACGACCCTATTTTTCGTACAAGGCCCGGAGAAGCGGTTAGAAAAGGAGATTGGAAATTGCACCATTACTTTGAAGACAACTCGGTTCAATTGTATAACCTGAAAGACGATATAGGCGAAAAAAACAATCTCGCAAAGCAAAATCCTCAAAAAACAGCCGAACTGCTCGAACTCTTAAAAAGGCTTGACAAAGAAACAAATGCTCCCGCTGTTACTACCTTGAATAAAGCCTACAACAAAAACAATTAAGTTTTAACAATATCTTCGTCTCAATCTTGTTGAAGTATCTACATTAAATAATTGATAATTAGTCATTTATAAAAAAAAGATAAATCAACATCCATTGCCCTGTCTCCATCAAAATGGCACCACCCCTGCATTTAACTGTAACTTGATGCTGCCTATTGTATCTAATTACCGTCTATCGAGTATGCAACCCAATTAAGCATATCAACCTCTAAACCAAACAAATATGTCATCAAATCAACCTTCAACTAACCAGCTTGAAAACTTTAAGATAAACGTTAAAATCAAGCTCGCTGCCTTATGGACTGCAGTGATGTTCTGTTATGTGTATGGCGATTTTTTCTCGCTGTTTGTTCCCGGACGTATCAAGAATTTAATGGAAGGCCATTCTGGTGTGGGTACAACTACTCCCTACTCTTTATTGGCCTTTGCTGTTTTAATGACCATTCCAAGCTTGATGATTTTTCTTTCTGTAACCTTAAAACCAAAGGCAAACCGCATACTCAATCTAATTATAGGCTCCTTATTCACCCTGATCATGCTCTTGATCTTGGCTACTGCCGTAAACAAATGGATGCTTTTTTATGGCTATTTGGCCGTAGTAGAAGTGATATTGACCTTACTGGTGATTAAGCATGCCTGGGCCTGGCCTAAACAAAGCAGTTCCTCTCTTCATCCATCTACTTAAATCCTGAATGATGAACTCCATTAAAAAAACTGCTCGAATAGCCGGATTCCTATACTTGGTTGTAGTCATTACCGGTACTTTCAGCCTTGGCTATGTGCCTGCTCAATTGATTTTTTGGAATGATTCGGCAAAAACATTGCAAAGCATCTCCAATTCTACGCAATTATTTAGGCTGGGTATTGCCAGTAGCATGATCTGTTACTTGGCTTTTTTGGCCTTACCATTGGTTTTATACCAATTATTAAGATCGGTAAATGAAAAATACGCGAAGCTGATGGTTATTCTGGCCATCGTCAGTGTTCCTATCTCCCTGCTTAACCTACAACATAAATTAGACGTGCTTACTTTAACCAGTGGCGCCGACTATCTTAAAGGCCTCAGCCTACAACAGTTGCAAGAACGCGTAATGTTCTCGCTCGACAGCTATAACAACGGCCTTCAGATGGCACAGCTTTTCTGGGGACTTTGGCTATTCCCATTTGGCTATTTGGTTTACCGCTCTCAACTCTTGCCAAAGTTTTTCGGCATGCTGCTCATGCTGGGCTGCTTTGGTTATTTGATTAATGTTTTTGGCAGCACTATTTTTTCCAACTACGATAGTTTAGGCATAAAACGCTACGTTTCCATGCCAGCTAGCATTGGCGAAATAGGCACTTGTCTGTGGCTGTTGATCATGGGCGCAAGAGAAAGAAAAACATTGGCTCATTAGCTCATTGGTTGATTTGTTTATTAGAAACTGCAAATTGCCAACTGTAAACCGCCTGCCGTTAGCTTCAATTCTTTTATCTTTAGCGGTTAAACTGTGAACTAAAATATCCTGCGGATGATGGCTTCGTAGGCATCGGCATATTTTTTCATGCCCAAATCATTGGGGTGTGTCCCGTCGACTGTGTTTTCGTAATTAAAGCCGATTTCTTTAGCAGTGAGCAGGTAGATGTTCTTCACGCCTTCTTTTTGCAATTGCTTAAATGTGCTAGCCACTACCTCGCTAATGATCGCATATTTATTCACCATTGCCGTATCCAGGTTGGTACCAGGCAAACCGCAGCAATGTTCGGCCAATAGTATGGGCGTTTTGGGGTGCTTGGCCTGCAATGTACTTACTGATGTTCTGATCCGCTTTTGCACCTCTTCCCTGCTAAACCGGGCACCGAGCACCAAATTAGGCATACAATCGAGTATAAACAACTGTGCATCTATTTCATTCAGCAAGCTAATGAGTGGTTCTTCCAATTCGCCATTCCCAGAGAATCCCAAATTGATAACCGGTCTATTCAATTGTCGGTTTAACAAATTGGTCCAGGCGAGGCCTGGTCTGCTTGCGCAAGCGCCTTGCATAATCGAAGTTCCGTAAGCTACAATAGGCTTTTGCATATCGGGTGGCAAAAAAGTAAAAGCTGATCGTGCATTGGCTCCAATCTGCATCCAGCTTACGCTATTGTACAAAGGCAGATAAAGTCTAAAGGTCTTTTCTTGTACACCAGTTAGGTTCGTATAACGATATTCTATGGTATCGCCAAATTTGTATTTGGCACTCGACCATTGCCATTGGCCTTTTTCGTCTTGGGCATACAAATCTACCCCGCTAACACCTGTAGCTGGCATATGAGGCATGGCTTGGTTGCCTTTTACCTTATACCGCACTACAATGGTGCTTGCACTCGTTTTAAAATCGAGATAAAGACCGGCACTGTTTTGTGCCAATTTCCATACGGCAGGGCGAACCATTTGCTCGGCTTTTTGGGGCAAGCGATCATAAGGATTGGCCATGTTGCTTTGCCAGCCCCTACCACCTACGCCTTGAGCAGTTGCCGGATCATACCATTGAAGTGTCTGCGCTTTTACAGAGATCAGCACCAGCATCAAGAGCAAAGTGCAATAGAGGTTTTTGAGTTTATTCATAGGAATTGATTCTTGTTGGTATAGAATCAAAAATAGGAATAGGTACGATATAATGTGTAAAAATCCATAAGTGTATCGATCATTTTATAAGGCACAAGAAATGGGAATTAGTTAATCTATCTCTTCCCAGCCTCCATTTTGCGGATCGTATTTTACAAACTCGCCAGTATCGGTAAATTCTGAAGCCGTCATCCCTATTTCAAAAATAGCATCTTGGTTCCAAGCAGTTTGCCAATATAGCCCTCTATCGGTAAGCATCGCACTAACGGAATCATTGTCTTCAAAGCGATATTGAGTGTTGTCAGATTCTGTTCGAACAACCACGTAGTTATATGACAATAGGCGCTCGTGCAGTTCTTGCTTTTGTTCGGCTGTAAAAGGTTCCAGGTTAGATTCATCATCAAAGAAATCCTCGTTCTCCGATTGTTTTTCTTTGTCCATGGTTTCTTTGCGGTAAAGTTGTACGTCGTAGCTCATGATGTTAAGATTTGAGGTGATTCATTTCATTAATGAGGCTAAGCAAGGATGGAGCCAAAAACCAATGTTATCCAAATATAAGATTTGCAAGGACTAATCGAAAGCCTCAAGTACCCGGCAATTAAATCTAAAGCAAATGGAGACCGGCTATTTTTGATATTCACACAAGACAGCCTATCTTCGTAACGATACAAGACAAGCATCTATTAATGCCGAAATATACAAAAGAAGAATTGGAAGTTGCCTTACTGGTTGTGGATCAAACCATCAGCAAATGCGAGGGTATGCTGCCGAAATTTGCAATAAACACCGCTCAACATACCCTCCTTAAAAACAGGATCAACGCCATGTATATTTCTAAATCGCTGCTAGAGAATGAAAATGTTTTAGGCTCCTATACCAAACTGGCGTTGACAGCCGCCTTAAAACCTATTGCTTCGATTATCATCAAATGCGAAAAGGCGATAGTTAAATATGAAGAAGGCACTTATCACCACGCACGCCTGAAAAATATCATCAAAGCCATGGCTATTTCAAAATCATTAGTGGAAGCTTCCAATCCTTAATATCGACTACTTTAAACGCATAGCGATTGCTGTCTGCTACAGCAGCTTACTTTAAAAAACCATCTAGGTAACCTAATATTGTTTTGGTCTGCATCATCAAGCTTACATGTCCCTGCGATGGGACGATAGCTAGTTGAGATTTTGGCATTGCCCCGAAATCAGCACATACAGCACCCCCCAATAGCTGATAGGTTTTGATTAATTCAATTTTATCGAGGCCATCATTATCACCCGATATAATTAATACTGGCGCAGCAATTTTTGAAATATTCGAGTAGCCGAAGTCAAATGGCGTACCAGCGAAAGCAATCATTTGTTCAAGGAACTTTGTCCATTTGGTTTTGTCAGGCGCCACTGCTTCGTACCCTGCTTGCATTGGGCTATTCGCAAACAATTCAGGCTTCATCCCTTTAAATGCATTGTTTATTTCGGGCATCCAGCCAGTACTTTTATAAGTAGAAGAAATGATAACTAGTTTTTTTATTCGTTTAGGACTCTGTATGGCAAACTGGTAAGCCACAGCACCACCAAAACTATACCCCACTACATCTGCGCTGTCAATTTTCAGGTAGTCCATTACCCCTTCTACATCGCTTGCTAAAGTAGCATGCGCTAATTTCCTGTCCGAAAACGGCGTATGTCCATGCCCCTGCAATTCAATGGCAATTACCTTTCTTGTTTTTGACAGTTCAGGGATCAATTGCCCCCAGTTCATTTCAATTGTCATAAAAGCACCGTGCAGCAAAATGAGAGGCCTACCCTCACCATATACCTCGTAATAAACTTTAGTGTCTTTCACAGGTACGTAGCCACTGTTAGAAGGCTTAAGTTGTTGTCCGTTTGACTGAGCTACTGTAGACATAATAATTGCAATGAGTAGTATTAATTTAATAAACTTATTTGTTTTGAATAAATTTTTCATATTGTTATTTAATTTGAGTTTGAATTTGGTTAACCATACAAAGATGCAAGCCATTTCAGGTTTCGGTATGGTGCAACAACGACAACTTAGGGGATGGATTCTGCCAAAATATGTTTAACAACTAAAATCTGCCCGCGCTAATTTTTTGGACAATGGCTACATTTCTTAAGAGAAAAAATAATTAAATTGCCTTTTATAAAAATTAACTACTTGTTGTTCAGCACACATATTTGCCACCACAAAAAAATAAGGTTATTCTATTTTAATTTATTGTACTGTTTTCTTATGTTTGCAATCCCTTTACAAGAAAGGGTATAAAGATACCGATCGGGGTGTAGCGTAGCCCGGTATCGCGCCACATTTGGGATGTGGAGGTCGTAGGTTCGAATCCTGCCACCCCGACAAACGAAAGCCTCTTTTGCGAAAGCAGAAGGGGCTTATTTGTTTTAAGCCAATTCCAAGCTTCGCTTGAAGGGCCAAATAAGTATTTTCGACCACAGGGAGAAAATAGGCTTGAGCTTGAATCCATCCCCATCAAGGATCACCGAGCGCAGTGAAGGCAATCCTGCCACCCCGACAAACAAAAGCCTCTTTTGCAATGCAAAGAGGCTTTCGTCTTTTAAATCACTTCTTAGGAGCCTGATCCGTATATCTACTATCGCTAATCCTTAATTTAATATCTTTCGGAAACCAGGTTTCGTGCAAAGGATATACATTGTTTCGGAGTGCCGTTTGCTCAAACAGTACCTTCAGTTCTGCTAATTTTGCCGGGTATTTCTTAGCCAGGTTTTCTTGCTCGTTAAAATCTGTATTCATATTGTACAGTTCCCAAACATCGTTCTGAACTGGTGTACCCAAACTGTGCAATGCCGTAGCTTTCCAGCCATCTTTATACACGGCTCTTGAAGCCCCTGTTTCATAATACTGCACGGTATGGCGGTCTTTCGCATCCGCATTATTCAGGCTATAGGCAAAACTGATCCCATCAATAGGCGATTGAGCATAACCGTTAATGCTTTTCGGCACTACAGCTTTGCTGAGTTCCACTATGGTAGGCCAAATATCGATCAGGTGTACATACTGTTTGCGAATGCCTGAATGTTGCACATATTTAGGCGCGAAAAAGATCATGGGATTATGTGTTCCGCCTTCTGCATTGGCATCGGCCTTCCAAAGCCTGAATGGTGTATTGCTAGCTTGAGTCCAACCCAAAGGGATATCGCCTTTAAAATCTTTACGCCCAATTTTATCGATATTGTTTAAAGCTGCCTTTGCACGCTCTTCCCTACTAGCTTTTTCCATCCCTTCAGGTTCGCCGGGGATGTCTTCCGTGTATTTCGTAGCACCATTATCGCCAATAATAACCAATACAATTGTATTATCGAGTTGACCAATACTGCCAATAAATTCGATGATACGGCCAATTTCATGATCGGTTTGCGACAAAAAGCCCGCATGGGCTTCCATCGCCCTTGCCGCTACCTTCTTTTCGGCCACAGAAAGCGTTTCCCAAGCCATGATGCGTTCATGCCGAGGCGGTAATTTAGTAGTTGCAGGCACCAATCCCATTGCTTGTTGCTTGGCCAAAACCACTTCCCGATATTTATCCCAACCTATATCAAATTTGCCTTTATAGCGGTCTATCCATTGTTTGTCAACCTGCATAGGCGAATGCAAGGCACCCGGCGTGAGGTATAGAAAAAATGGTTTGTTTGGGGCAGCCTGTTTTTGGTTTTTGATATAGGCGATCGACTTATCGGCCAAATAAGTATTCAAGTGCTTGCCCAAAGCGGTATCTATAGGCGCACTAGTTATGCCTTCCCACAAAACGGGATAATATTGATCGGTAGCCGATTCATGAAAGCCATAGAAGCGATCAAATCCTCGGCCGGTTGGCCAGCGGTTAAAAGGACCGGCAGCCGCACGCTCAAGCACGGGTGTTAAATGCCACTTGCCTACCGCGAAAGTATTGTAGCCGTTTTCACGCAAGATTTCGGCCAAGGTTGCTTTTTCAAAAGGCATATAGGCATCATAGCCCGGGGCATCAAAAGCTGTTTCGGTAAAATGCCCCATATGCACGTTATGATGGTTACGCCCAGTTAACAAGGCCGCACGTGAAGGCGCACAAAGACCAGTAGTGTGAAAGTTGGTGTATTTAAGACCATTTTTGGCCAATTGATCAAACACTGGAGTTTCGGCCAAGCCGCCAAATGTAGCTGCTGTGCTAAAACCCACATCATCAAGCATAATCAGCACAACGTTTGGTGCCCCCTGAGGCACTTTTGGCGCATAGGTTGTGCGGTATAGCTTAGAAACGGTATCCATTTTTAATGGATCCTGGTTATACTTTTTCTCTGGACTATGTTGAGCCCAACAGGCGGTAGACTGCAAACCGATAGCCAAAAAGCACATCCACAAAATTGCATTGAAGTTTCCTTGTTTCATCACCTTAAGTTAAGAAACAATTTTGAGGAAAAGATTACTTCATGCGCCTAAATTCCATCAACAGCGCCCTTATTGCTACATCACTTTCATATAGCAGATCAAAAACCGTGTATCCGTTGCGGTTCGGAATAGTTTGATCTGCACCAGCTTCAAGGAGGAGCCTCACACATTCCAAGGTATCGTCTACATTTTCGGTTCCTCCATTCTTCAAGCCATGTATCGCCCAAAAAAGTGGTGTAGACTCAAAATCTGCACAAATCTTGTTGATGGCTGCACCTTCCTGAATTAATCTTTCGACAACTTTTGGCCTGCCACACCAGGCCGCCCAATGCAGAGCCGTACCGCCGCTACATCCCGCATGATGAATATTTGCTCCATGATCTATATACAGCAGTGCAAGCTGATCTGCATGTAAACTTGCCGCCGCAATAAGGGGCGTATCTTGTTTTTCGATCAGCTCGTTGCCATCAACATTTGCACCATGTGCCAAAAACAGCTTGGCCATTTCAACCGCTTCTTCTTCTGTAAATTTCCCTATAAACACGCCATCGCATATCCTGTGCAAAGGATGAGCTTTGGTGGTATTCACCTCATCGTATGGAATTCCTTCGTTGGCTAAATTTGGCTGGGCAGAAAGTTCCGCTTCAATTCCTTTGTAGTCTTTATCGTCGATAAGCTTTTTCATTTTTTGATCTTCTAATTTCGCGTCTAAATTCAGACAAATAATGCGGATTAAAAATTGATTGCAATCAAGAAATCATGTGAGCCTTGCCCTTACCCTACTCAATGTTTCGGGTGTCATTCCTAAATAAGAGGCCAGTTGATTTTGTGGAAAACGCAAGAGCCAGTCAGGATGTTTTGTCAAAAGCTCTTCGTAGCGCTCATCAGGGTTTTTGGTCTTTATGGCAAGCAGGTGTGCGGTCGAGATGGTCAAATCGGCCAACAATGTATGCAGCATTCGGAAACGGGGATGGTTCTCCATCAGCCAATGCATATTTCTGAGAGAAATCCTTGCCATCCGGGTGTCTTCAATGGCTTCGATAAAGTTTGTTGCAGGCTGTTGTTTCAGGAGGCTTTCGGAATCTGCAACCCAACTATTTTCGGTAAAAAAACTCAGCGTTAATTCCTTATCTTCCGATTTGGCATACATCCTTAAGCTACCGGTCATCACAAATGCGATCCCGTCAGAAATTTGGCCAGGCTTTAACAAGAGGCTCTTTTTGTCCAACTCTTTAAAAGTAAGCCGAGCTGTAAACTGGTTTAATTCATCTGCTGTAAAAGAATGGATCTTTAACAGCGCGCTCTTTATATTTGAAAGGTCTGTCATGCCGATTTAAATATAAAGGTATCAGAATCCCTGTTATTTACAATGCCTACGCCTCAAAGGGGTGCCGGACTAGTAATAGCGATCAAATTCTTCGTAGGTATGCCTGATTCTATCCAGCTTGCCGTTTTTGAAGTAGAGCCTTACTGTGGAGCGTCCCGATTTGGAAGGAGACTTCGTATCGGTAAAGAATGAGAAACCCCATTCATTATAATTGACCATGTTAGGATCAAAGGCTTTATCCAATGGCTTATCAGAAAGGGCAATTTTCCGGTCTTTGTATTGCGGATATTTATAAATAGCCACTAGCTTGTTATATATTGTATTTATTGGGTCGTTGTCATGAATGGCTATTTCATTGGGCACATCTTGTGGCCATTGGGCAGTTGCGTTAGGCAATGCACCTCCAACCTGAACCGACATTACCTTATCCTTGCCCAATTCAATAACCGTACGTTCGAGCACCCCCACTGTAGTTTCGATGCTGATGGCACGATAATAAACTAAACGATTGCCTAACTCTTCAGGCTTAGCAATGGTCTGCTGACCCACTATAGCTATATCAGAAAAGCTTTTTTCGGCGCCCAATTGTTGAAGATTGGCATAAACCTCAGCAAAGGAGCTGCCGATACGCAAATTCCATTTGCTGCCATAAGTTATGGTTTCCATCCTGGGCACCTCATTATCTTTTTTGCAAGAAAACAGAAATAGGCAAATAAAGGCGAGTATGAATAGTCTTTTCATTTTTGAGTTAATGGAGGATTACTATTCACTCTTACGATGGGCAGCAGCAAAACGCTACAAGAAATGATAAAATATTGCTGACAGGATTTTATTAACTGTTGACTGGACATCAACAGGAGAAGCTAAGCTAATCCCTACTGGAGCCATTGGTTAGGGCATACACTTCCTGCATAAAAATGGATTCGGTAATTGCTGTCTTAAACCATTCGAGTTCCTCTTCGGCAAAAGAAAAGCTGATATCGCTATTTGGCGTATGAAGTATGATTTTCTGGCTTCCGTCGGGAAATGGAACACAGCCCTCATTAAAGGAAAGATCTTCTACCTCTGCCTTAAAAACTTCGAACTCTTCGTGTTTAAAGCTCAACATCAGGTTATTGTGAAAAACATAAAATGCATTGCATTCTATGCATCCCATGATAATTGTTTGTCCCTTTTTACTTAATTCTCGAGTTAAGCACATATAATAAACCTGTTTAATGTTGTGAACTGTATTGATGTATTTTTATTAGACCAAACCTCTACTTTAATAAAGCATAGACGCTGGCCATGTGCAAAGCCTCTTCAATGGCTTCCTTAAACAGCGCTAATTCTTCCTCGTAAAAAGTAAAACAGATGGCCGTATCGGGCGTCCGGATAATGATTCTATCCTCACCATCGGGAAAAGTAATACAGCAATCCTCAAAAGAATGGCTGTTGATGACTTGCTGAAAATCCATAAAATCAGCTACACTAAAGTTCAACAACAGGTTGTTATGCCATAAATTGATCTCCTTGCAGTCAACACACTGGCTAACTATTGTACAGTCTTTGCAACTGAGTATTCTTGTTTTGCACATTTATTTACAGCAATCTTTTGGCTTTTCCTAGGTGAAATGATGACCTCCTTGCATCAAATCGATTGGGGCAAATCTATACTATTTAGAATAATTCTAAACAACAATCCAATTCTATGACATTTTCATTACAAATTGACAGTTCTAAAATTAAATCTATTAAATCTATAGATTATATATAATTTATTTATACATTTGTGATGTTGTTTATCCAAATCCCTTATTGACATGAAAAAACTACTTTTACTTTCGTTGCTTCCATTTACCGCTCTTGCACAGCAGCCTTTTAAAATTAATGGCACTGGCCTAAAATCGGGCGAAACCGTATACCTCTCCTACACCCAGGATCGCAAAGCAATCACAGATTCGGTGAAGGCAACTGCAGGTTCGTTTTCTTTTACGGGAAATATTGTTGAGCCTTTAAAGGCCACTATTTATACCAAGTCTGCAAGCAAAGGTGCTAAAAGAGATGTATTGCAGTTTTATATTGAACCTGCTACAATTAATTTGGCTGTGGCCGATTCGCTGAAATACACCAAGATTTCTGGTTCTCCAGTAAATGCAGATGATGCTACGCTAAAAGCATTGGGTAAAGAGGTACAGCAAGAAATTGCCAAGGTGGCCGCCGAATACAGCACTTTTACCGATGAACAAAAGAAAGACGAGAAGGTTTTGGACGCTTTCTATGAGCGCTATGCTCAGGCTTCAGAAAAATTATATCCAATTCAGTTGGCCTTTGCCAAAAGTCATCCCGATTCTTATTTGAGCATTGGTGCCCTAACCCCATTGGCGGCCAAAGAACAGTACTTAGATGATGCAGAGCAAACGTTTAATTCCCTTTCTCCAAAAATCAAGAATACCAAAGCAGGCCAAACGGCCAAAGGTATTTTTATTGCCGGACAAAAAACCAGAATCGGACTTCCAGCTATTGCCTTTACCCAAAATGATGTGAATGGCAAACCGGTAAGCCTCGACAGCTTTAAGGGCAAATATGTACTGATTGACTTTTGGGCTTCGTGGTGTGGCCCTTGCAGAAAAGAAAATCCTAATGTAGTAGCCGCCTTCCAGCAGTTTAAAGACAAGGGCTTTACCGTGCTGGGTGTATCTCTCGACAAGCCTGATGCATATGGTGCCTGGGTGAAAGCCATTGCTGATGATAAACTCGACTGGACACAGGTTTCTGACCTCAAATACTGGGATAACGAAGTGGCCAAAGCCTATGGCGTAAGGTCTATCCCTGCCAACTTTTTGATTGATCCGAATGGCAAAATTGTGGCCAAAGGACTAAGAGGAATTGCCTTGACTGCAAAACTTGCCCAATTGCTCAATACATCGGCTAAAGCCAAATAACGGAAAACTCTTAACTAACCTAAAACGAGCCAGGGATTTTCGATCCGATGCCCTGGCTTCATAAAAAACAAACATAGTCATGTGGCCGAGTGGCGAGGTGCAGGTCTGCAAAACCTTATACGGCGGTTCGAATCCGCCCATGACGTCAAAAATCGCTGTCAATATGTCTATTTACCTAGAATTTCCAACCATTGAGGACTATCCAGATTTTCCGGATCCAAAGGCAATAGCATTTATGCAACCAAGTGAAGAAGATCTGCTTTTGCAGGCTCGTCAGGAACAACAATTGCTACAGGATTTCTTGATCCTGCGGATGGTTTAGCACTAGTTCTTATAAGAAACATAGCCTTGCCACTTCCAGGGGATGCAGGTATCGCCTAGCAAGGTTTCTAAGAGTTCCCGAAATATTTTTTCGCCGTTTTCACTATTTGTCATGATAATGATTGAGGTGCCTTTGTCGGCAAAATTGATATTGTAATTTCTCCACGAACCTCCGTTCCCCTCTTTAAAAAATGCTTTTCCATATGGGCAATCCAGTAAGCCCCAGCCAAGTCCATACGATAAGTGGATAGCGTCGTTTTCGGTTGTGGTTTCGGTAGTAATGGGCGGAAATTGGGTTTTAGAATGAATGGCAATTTGTGGCGAGAGCATCTCCTCGTACCTTTTTTTACTCAACCCCTTGAGCTGCATCACATTTTCAATAAACTTGGTATAATCTGCAATGGTGGTCACCAATGAGCCTCCAGCAACAGGCTTCGTACGCTTTGCCTTGAGGTCTATCTCGCCATTGTTGAGGTGGCCAACAGCCACATTGCCGTCGCCAAAGGAATCGTGCCAAGTAAAACCCGTTCTTGTCATCCCCAAGGGCTTGAATATTTTTTCCTGCGCCAATTCCTCTATATTTTTATTGGTGATTTCTTCTACCACCAGCTGTAAAAGCTTAAACCCCTCACCCGAATAGGCATATTTGCTTCCCGGGGTAAAATAGATCTTGATTACTCCAAGCGAATCAAATACTGGCGCCTGCTCCGTAGGATTAAACCATCTTACATTGGGCAGTCCGGTGGTGTGGCTTAGGCACATTCTCGCCGTCATCAATTTCCAACGGTCATCGTTCTTCAGGTCTGCAAAATACTCGTAATCAGGGATTGGCTTTTTGAGGTACTGGCAAAGTGGCTTGTCTAAATCGATTACTTTTTCTTCCACCAATTTCATCATCAGGTAACCAAAAACAGCTTTGCTGAAAGAGGCCCCATACACAATTGTCGAAGTATCTAACAAGGTGTTTTGAGGTTTGTTTTTAAAACCATACGACTTCACGAATACAGCTTTGTTGTTATTCAGGACAGCCAGGTTTAAGCCTTGGACATTGGCAACATCCATCAGCTTTTTTATCTTGTTGTCAATTTCGTTAACAGGTATTTTGCTGCCATCCAACTTTTGGATGGTGATTACTTGCGCTACAGCAGCAGATGCAAAAAGAAGAAACCACACCAGAAAAATGGTTTGATAAAGAAGAATACGCTTCAAGTTTTTCATATTAGGTAATTTTTTGTTACCCAAATATCCATACAATCAATCACTTATACCACGACTCTTACCCGACTGTTACCTGACACTTTCATCGATATTATAAACTAACGCAGGTTTTCAATGTATTTTTTGACCAACTCCAAGCCTTCCCTATCAATTACGGTTGTACCTAGCTTGGGCATATGGTATTGGCCCATTTCGCTCATCCTTGCCAAAATATTTGTTTTGTTGAAATTAATGCCTGTGTGCTCCAGCTTGGTCTGGTACTCCAAATTAATGGTGGTATGACTTGCCATTCCTTCGGCACGGTGACAATGTGCGCAGTTGATATCCATATAGGCTCTTGCCCGCTGTTCAAGAGAAAAACGTTTATCCTGATCATTAGGCAGTTGTCCAAGCGTATGTATGTCAGTCGGTTTTACCAATCCAATATCCATCAGGTAAACCAATTGGTTTAACTTTTCCCCATTTCTTTCTACCGTTTTGTTCAGGTTTATTGCTTTTGGACCTATCGGAATGAGCTCATCGCCAGAACGGTGACAGCTCCCGCACTCGGTGTTGCTGGGGATATGGTAGGCCAGCTGTTCTGGCTTGTCTTCTGTATTCGTAAATTCAACCGGAACAGTAGCACCTTCGGTAATCAAAAAAGCTTCTTTCTGTTCGATATTCCATTTGTAAGTGGCCACATTCCATTTATTGTTACTCAAAAGCAACAGCCTGGTCTCGATAATTCTTCGTCCTTTGGTTTTGGCATCAGGGTAAAAAAAGGTCTTCGCCAATAATGTACCTTCTGGAAAAACAGGCAGGCCATTTCCATTTAGGACAAGCTTTTTGCCCTTTGGCAATTTTAGTAACCGTTGCTTTGCAGCGTAATCTGTAAACAATGTGGAAGAAAGTTCATAAAGCGCTATTCCTTTTGCCGGCTCTAGTGCATTGAGCTTCCTCTGAAAAAGTTGATAGGAAGAAAGACGCTTTTGAAAAATAACCTGATTTTTAATATCGGCGTTATTCCGGTTGTTGCAAGAAAGTACATACACCACAGGCGTGACAAGAACCGAAAGAATAAGCATGTATTTTTTTAATTTCATGCCCAACCGTTAATCCAATGGTTCATTTTGGCCTTTAAACTGCATAGCTATTGGAAGAAGAATCCGCTTATCGATATAAAAAGTACCAAAGGGAATGATACAAGCCAGCAGTACTTTCCAAGTAATCTTTGAAAACCCCCAACGATAAGAAATGGCTACGCTTAGCGTGATGAAAACAAAAAGGCAGAAAAGGAGGCCATGGATCGGGCCCATCAGCTTCACCAAATTGGGATCTTTAAAAAAATATTTGAGCGGAACCGCAATAAATACGAGCACCAAGAGTGAAATTCCTTCGAGAAAACCGATGATGCGCAACCTTCCGATTGGCGTTTTGAAAAGAGCTAACATAAAATTGAATGGGTTAAAATGTTCTTAAAAATGGACGACTGGACAAGGGCGAAAAAGGCCATGGAATAGCAATCAAAATCACAAAAAGTGCAATTGAAAACCAAAGCAGCATCGTAGCGAATTTTTGTTTATCGGCAACCACGCGTTTTGCCCTTGCGGAACCGATGGTAAGGAGTACTACGGAGATGGCCATGAGCGAAATATGGATATACCTGAAAAACAGCTGTTCATCCACCAGCAAGTGAGGATCGGTAAAAGCAGCTTTGAATTTCACTACCGGACTGATCATGTATAAGCTGAGGCCCAATAGCAACTGGATATGCGAAATGGTAGCTGTGAGATGTCTGATCAGGTTATCATGTGGCGTAAAGGCCTTGGATTGCAGGTAACCTCTTGCAGAGCGATAGATTGCATAGACTAGGAAGAACAACACAAGCCATCGGTTAATTGAATGTAGGGTTAGTAGAATTTGATGCATGGTTTAAAATATAAAACATACTAATTAGTATGTTATTGGTCAAAAAAAATCAGAGTGTCAACAAATAGCTTTTAAGTCCTTTTAGATACGTTTTATAACTGCTTCGGCCAAGTACTTTCCCCATATTCCTTACCCCTGCATATCCAGCCTGGATCACAATGGCCACCTCTTGGGCAACAACTGAGGTGCTGATTTTACCGGCCGATTTGCCCTTCTCTATCGAAAGTACAATAGCCTGTTGCCATTGGAGCACCAAGGTTGAAAGTGCCTTTTTGAAAGTATCGTTAAGTGGCGACATTTCCTCTATCAAATTGATGGCAGGACATCCGTAGGCTACATTAAAAAATTGCTCATCCATAAGGAGCATTTCCATCATTTGATAAAGGTCTTGAACAGGATCTGAACCTTTTTCCAATGGGCCAATCAACGTATTATGCATTCCAGGGTACAAAACATCCTTGATCAAACTTATTCCCATCTCCTCCTTATTCTTGAAATGATAGAAAAAAGCCCCCTTGGTTACTTGTGTAGTGGCGATGATTTCGTCGATACTGGTAGACTGATAACCTTTTTTGTAGATCAGCTCGAATGACTTGTTCAAAATCATCGTACGGGTTTCTTGTGCCTTTGTCATTTACATACTAACTAGTATGCTGGCAAACATAAGACTAATCGCCAGCAGAAATTTAATGGTTATGTCATTTTTAAATTTCCTCAATTTTGTTAAAACAGCCTTGTTGAAAAGTAAAACACCATAACAAGCCGGCCAAACTGTAAATTTGTATTCCTCAACATACCAAAATTTTTAGCTGCCGAACTTATAATGAACCTGGATCCCCTGCATGAACTGATTATCGATTTTATCGAAAAAACCAATAGACCAATCTTCATGACGGGAAAAGCTGGAACTGGAAAAACTACGTTTTTGCGCTACATCAGGTCGAACACCAAAAAGAACCTCGCCGTTGTAGCTCCTACCGCTGTGGCAGCCATCAACGCAGGTGGCGTAACTATCCACTCTTTTTTTCAGGTTCCTTTCGGCCCGATTGTACCAGTACCTCATGCCCAAGCCTTTTCCGAATTCTCAGGCAAAAGCCTTGGACCTGAAAAGGCAAAACTTATTAAATGCCTCGATCTGCTCATCATTGATGAGATCAGTATGGTGCGGGCAGATACGATGGATTATATCGATAGGGTGTTGAGGTTTGTTAAAGGAAGCGATCGCCCTTTTGGTGGCGTACAACTGTTGATGATCGGCGATCTTTATCAGCTTCCTCCCGTTTTTCAGAACGATTGGCACCTGCTTGGGAGGTTTTACAAAGGTCCTTATTTCTTCGACAGCCTGATTTTCAGGGAATATCCCCTACTGACTTTTGAGCTGGAAAAAGTGCATAGGCAAAGCGACCCCACCTTTATTGAAATACTGAACGAAATCAGGAATGGATCCATTAGCGAAACCCTCCTCGAAACGCTCAATAAACATTATCAGGCCAACCCTGAAAATGGAATATTAGCCGATCATGTTACCCTCACAACCCATAACCACTTGGTTAAAAAGATCAACGAGGAAATGCTCGGCCAACTTCCTGGCGAAAGCCATCGCTTTATGGCAAAGGTAACTGGAGAATTTCCAAAGGAGGCTTTTCCTGCCGAAGAAGAACTGATACTCAAAACCGGTGCGATGGTAATGTTTATCAAAAACGACAGTTCAGGGAAGAAACAGTTTTATAACGGCAGGACTGCGAAGGTAGACAGCATTAATGGAGAAATGATCAGATTGACCTTTCTTGACGATGGTTCAGCCTTTGAAGCCACTCAAGAAATATGGGAAAACACAAAATATGCTTTGTCAGAAACCGAACAAAAGGTAACGCAGACCAATGCGGGTTCTTTTATGCAATTTCCACTTCGACTGGCCTGGGCAATCACAATCCACAAAAGCCAGGGCCTTACTTTTGACAAAGCAGTAATTGATGTTGGCGGCGCTTTTGCCCACGGCCAGGCCTATGTAGCGCTCAGCCGTTGCCGCAATTTAGATGGATTGGTGCTCAAGGAAAAAGTAGACAGCAAGAATATCATTACCGATCCATCGGTAGCCACATTTATGAAAAAGGCACAAGAACAGTTTCCAAACCGGGATACACTGGAAGATTCGACACTGGCTATTGAAATGGAAACCTTGATAGAGGGTTTTGATTTTTCTCCAATCGCCAATGCCTGGACACATCTACAAGCTGTATTATTAGAATTGTTTCCAGCCGAAACATTAATCAAGGAGAAGGTCGCCATAACACAACAGTTGGTAGAAAAAAAGATTGGTCCCATTGGCGAGCGCTTTATTCGCCAAGAACTTAAAACAGTTCAAGGAACGCAAATTTTAGCAAACCTAAAAGAGCGTTTGGCAAAGGCTGCCCACTATTTCCTCCCAAATCTCACAGCACTACACCAACATGTAATCGACCTGCACCAATTGGCTACAGGCGCTCCTTATCACACCGACTATTTTCCTACCCTCAACCTGCTCTTGGAACTGTTGGAGGGCAAAATCGAAGTATTCAATATGTTGCCTAACCTCACAAATGCAGCTGAAATTGCGAAGGCGATGAAAAATGCGGCGATCAATTACAAAGCACTCGACGGCTGGAAGCAAAAACAAACAGCGAACGAAATAAAAATCGAAAATCCGGCACTACATGCCGAACTATTGGAATGGCGAAAAAAGACAGCCGAAACCAAGAAATCATTAGGCTACCATATCATTTCTGATCAGGCGATGGCCGATATTTCGGCAAAACTGCCAAGAACGCTCACACAATTGGCAAAGATCAAAAATGTTGGCGAGGGAAAAACGGCTGAATATGGCGAACAGATTTTGAGGCTGATCCGTCAACATTTGGGCGAGGGCGAGCTTTTATTTTAGGTTTTCATCAATAAATGCATACTTAAAGCGTAGATTTCCCCAGCTCATGTTCGGTGATCAACTCACCAATCTGTGTTGCAAATCCCTGCTCCAATCCATCTTTTGCTTTCCACTCAATACCAAGCGTCCCTGGATCTGGATATATTGTTCCTATCTTTTGATTTCCTTCCAAAACAAGGAAAGTCCTATTGCTCTGCGGTACTATGGTATAAGCTATACCTAGCAACTGTACTTCAAACTGTTCCATGATACCCTTTTCTTTGCAATAGAACACTCGCCAATTCGATTTGTTTTAGTAGAGGGCCATGCTCAGCTTACATAGAAATCTTTTTAAGGCTTTTGCTGTAAAATGTCAAGTTTGATCCTTTGATACATGCTCTGCTGGTCTAAAGCCTGTTCCAATTCCGTTAAAACAGATAGGATGTTCGCACTGGCACTTTCAATCCACTTTTTGTTTTCCGCTTTAATGCTGGCGAGGATAGGCTCAATCTGTACCAAGGTCTTTTTGCCCATAGCAGTTAGGGAGACCATTCTTTTCCGGCCGTCTTTTTTATCGGTAACCGTTTTGATAAGGTTTTTCTGCGTCAGTTCCTGTACAAACTGGATAATTGCCGGATGGCTGAGTTGCAAAGAATCGGCAATCTCAGTAATGGCCATTACCTTCTCCTTTCGCAAAAGCGACAAGATCAGGAACCATTTGGCCTCGAAATCAACATCCGATTCTTTGTATATTTTACTGACGTCGGCCGAAAGGCGCTCGCTTAATCTTTTTAAGCGAGTTGCCAATGCCAGTTCTCCCAATTCGTGTATCAGATCCATAGGTCTAAGTTAGAAAAATTAGGCCAAAATTAACCCGCTCTCCTCTTCTCTTCATCGGCTGCGCCTACTCTTCTCGAACTTGAAACCTGTGCGCCACCAAAACGATAGCTAAAGCTCAACGTGCCTACCCTGGTATCCCTGCTTTGGTAAAATTGCTCGCTATAGCCTGTAAGCTTGGTATACGCATCGGTTTTTGTGGTATAGAACACATCGCTCACGCTTAGTTTCAGCGATGCCCTTTTGTCTAACAGTTGTTGCTGCAAGCCTAAGGCCAAGCCCCAGTTACCTTTTATATCCAAAAAGCCATAATAAGACCTGCTCTGGTAATTAAAAATAGCTTCGGCGCTTGTAGCAGGACCGATCTTGATGTTATTACTGGAAGTGAAATTATAGCTCACCCTGCTCACGTCCAGGTCTGTATTCACCAAGTTCCCCCTGTACAATCCATAATAAGCCAAAGCGTTATTGGTGCTGTTCAGCCATTTGCCCACCTTAATCGGGAAGCTAAAGCTCAGGCTGTAATAATCGAACTTAGCCAGGTTCCTATTGGTTTGGATCACCGAATTCGCATCTACGTTATCCGGAGATAATACGCTCAAAATATTGTCTGTTGTTCTGCTATAACCTAATTTAGTCATGTATTTTTGACGATAGGTATGCGTGAGTTCGAATGAATTGGTGAGCTCAGGCTTAAGGTAAGGATTGCCTGTAGAATAGGTAAGCGGATCTAGGAAGTTTTTAAAGGGGTTCAGCTGTCGATAAGACGGCCTGTTGATTCGCCTGCTCAACGAAACACCCAAATCGCTGTTTTCTGTAAATTTATACCCTACGTAGCCACTTGGAAACAGTTGCGTATAGTTTCGTTCAAACGTTGTATTGTCGGTGAGCTGCTGTCCACTGGCATTCGTATTCTCTAGCCTTAGCCCCAATTGCAAACTGAACTTTTTCCATGACCTAGACGCATTCAGATAGGCCGCATTGATATTTTCATCATAAATAAAATGGTTGCTTTTGCCGGTTTCCAATACCGAAGTACCGTTGCTTTCGTCAAAAAACTTGATGTCGTTATCCGTTTTCACCCAGCTGCTCTTCAGGCCCATCTCTACTTTTGTTTTTAGCGGTTTAATCTGTTGCTGGTAATCGACCTTAAAGGATTTGATATCCAATTTGCCACCCAAATCGCCTTTTAACAAATAAGGATTTCTGTTTGGGCTGCCATCGGCATTAAAATAACTGGTGGTGTAGCGCTGGATTTCATCCGAACCAAAACTGGCATAGTCGAAATCGGCAGAGAGCTCCCTGCCCGAAGTATCCAGCGTATGCCTGTAATTAAGGTTGATGCTGTTGTTGTTCCTCACCGGCGTATTGGCCGCCACCGTATTAAAAGAACCGGTTTGCTGCGAAGCACCATTGTACGATTTGGCCCTGCTATCAGAACTGACATCGCCCCTGCTGTAAATGCCGTTTGCTGCAAAGCCGATGACAATGTTTTTATTAATGTAAAAATCGCTTCCGATCCTTGCGTTGTGGTTGTTGAAGAGGAATTTGAAATAATTGTTGTAATTGTTGCTGCCCGTGAGCTGGTCGCTGGCCGAATAAAAATTCCTGAAAATGTCTAATCCGTTAAAGTTCTGGTTGTGGCCATAATTGTACGAACCGAAAACATTCATAATTTTTGTTCTATGGTTAAAGTTCAGCGAAGGATTGAGCTTGCTATACTTGCCCTGTCCGAAACTGAGCGTTGCGTTCGCATTCGTCCCATTATTGTTTCCTTTTTTCAGCCTGATATCGATGATTCCCGCATTACCGGCCGCATCGTATTTGGCTGATGGATTGGTGACCAGGTCTATTTTTTCGATCTGCGCTGCCGACATGCTCTTCAGCATGTTGGCAAGGTCCTGTCCAGACATGGGTACGAATTTGCCATCGATCATCACTAATACGCCCTGTTTGCCCCGCATGGCGATATTGTCATTTTGGTCGAGCGTAATGCCAGGAGCTTTTGCCAATACTTCCAATGCATTGCTGCCCACTGCAGAAATCGAGCTTGACACGTTCAATACGGTTTTATCGTATTGTTGCTGGATAAAGGGCTTTGTTGTGCTTACCACCACTTCCTTTAGGTTTGTAGCTGTAGCCTTAAGGTCAATTTTGCCCAGATCGATATTTTGGATCAATGCAATTGGCGCGGATTGGTATTTTTCAAAGCTCATGCTTTGGGTAATCAGCAAATAATTGCCTTGCGGAATCTTGTCAAAGGCAAAACTGCCATCTGTTGCTGCAATTTCAAGTTTCACCAACGCCTTGCTGTCGGCATTTAAAAGGTGGATGCTCAATCCTTCTATCTTTGCCTGCCCATTGGCAACAAAATTTCCTTTGAGGTTAAAGAATTGCCTTTCTTGTGCACTGGATAAATTTACGTAAGTACTTACATAAATAAATAACACAAAGTAAATCGATAGTATTTTCTTGGTCTTCATCAAACGAGATTAATGGTTTATCAAACATTAGACGCAAAAAGTTAATTAATGTTTCATTGACGCATTATAAAATTATCCAAAACAATTAGGGAAAATTGTTAAAAAATGTTAAATATGTAATTACTTACATAATATATTTCATAAAGAGTAGTATTGCTCTGGATTGAAGGAAGCTTTGGAAACCATTCCCTTTTTAGCTGCTTCAATCACTAATTCGTTGCCATGAGTAATGTTTTTATTTGTGGGCATCCCCTTTAGCCCTGATCTCGACTTTCCATCGTTATAGTGAAATGCTGACCTGTTGCCTGAATGTTAAGGCTGATGCGAAGTTTGTTCCCATGGATTTCGAGCAAGCCATACCAACTTCCGGTAAGATCTTGGGCATATCAAAAAATGGTGAGACGTAGCGCCATCGCAACTAGTAGAATTTTCTTCCTAACGATTTTGACAAGCCCAAATATAGCCCATCCGAAAAGCAAACACCATGGTAATTATGTCGAATGCCCATATAAGTGAGCAATGGCAACTTTCTAAATGTGTCCCTTCATTCAAATAGGCAGAAGGATTTCAATCGAAAATTTATGCCTTTCTGCTTGATGGCATAAGCCCCATAAAATCGGCCATTACTTTTATCGACTCGTCTTCAATAAAGTCAAAGGCATCATCCTTTGTTGATTTTTCGCCTTTTTTGAGTACCGGCAGTCCTCTATAAGCCCTCAATTCGTTTCTCTTCGCAAAATTTTCTGCCTCTTGCTGCTCACGCTCTTTTTTGATTTTCGCTTCGTTTAAAGTAACCGAGCGTTCATTCTCTTCCTTTTTAGTTGCAGCCAGGTTTTGCTCAAATAATTTAAAATAAAGAGATTGAGCCATACGTTTTTCGCTTCTTTTGGCCAGTTCGGCCTTTACGGTATTAAGATTGGCAAAGGGTTGAAATCTAGCACCGTTGATGACATCCCATGACAAAGCCGAAGGTTCGCTGCTTTCGCCTACCTTATCTAGCTGGTAACGTGAAGGAAAGACGATATCTGGACTTACCCCTTTATGCTGTGTACTGCTTCCGGTAATGCGATAGTATTTATCCATGGTGAGGTTGAGCTGCCCTAAATTCACTTCTACAGGATTGGTGGCTTTATCTCTGGTCGTATCGTTTTCATTAATCAAGGCGGCCATTTTTCTCAATACTTCCGGATTGACTAACCTGTTTAAGTCAATTACCGATTGAACGGTTCCCTTACCATAAGTTTGGCTTCCCATCAGAATGCCACGTCCATAATCTTGGATCACTCCAGCAAAAATTTCTGAAGACGAAGCACTTGAACGATCTACGATCAGTCCCAACGGCCCAGTCCATGCCAGTTCGCCTCCGCTTAGGGAATCGATCCTGGTTTTTTCGTTTAAGTTTTTTACCTGCACTATTGGGCCTTTGTCTATGAACAACCCTGCCAAAGAAACGGCCTCCAACAATGCTCCTCCACCGTTTCCGCGCAAATCCATGATGATGCCATCTACTTTATCCAGGTTTTTCAGCGTATCTATAAGCAGTTTCACATCGCGGGTGGTACTTTTAAAGTTCTTATCGCCAGCTTGTGCCGCTTCAAAATCAAGGTAAAATGCAGGTACATAAATGACACCAACTTTATAATCCTTGCCATTGCTGCTTATGGTTTTGACACTTTTCTGTGCAGATTGCGCCTCCTGAACTATTTTATCGCGAACCAATTCAATTACTTCGGGCTCAGAAGACAGTTCTTTGCCATCTGGAATCACTTTTAAACGAACTTTTGTTCCTTTGGCACCCTTGATTTTCGAAATGCTGATATCCGATCGCCAACCCACAATGCTCACAAATGGGGCATCTCCCTGTGCTACGGCTACTATCCGATCGCCGGGATTCAGTTGTTTGCCTTTAGCTGCCGGACCTCCCGGAACAATGCTTACAATTTTAAGCACTTCATTTTCGGTTGTTAAAATAGCACCTATCCCCACAATGGAGCGCGACATTTCTTCATTGAAACTGGCTGCATTTAAGGCATTAAAGTAATTCGTATGCGGATCTAGCGAAGCGGTGAAGGCATCCATTATCATTTGGAAAACATCTTGGCTATTGATCTCCCCTACCTGTTTTTTGAGATCCTGGTAATTTTTGCTAACGGTTTCGATCGTTTTGGCAGGTGCCAAACCCGAAAGCTTAAGGTTAATGAGTTCATAGGCAATTCTTCTCTTCCAAGTATCGTTGAGTGCTGTAGTAGAGGCTGGCCATGGCAGTTTCGACCTGTCATAAACGTACTTGTCATTTGCTCCGAATTTCATCTCGGCTTTAGACTGAACAATCGCATAATCCAGACGTTCATTAAGTCTTTTCGCATAAACATTGTAAATGTAGAATGGAGCGCTTAAATCGCCGTTCTTAAAGTCGTCATCCAGTTCGTACCTGTATTTTTCAAAAGCCTTGACATCTGAAGCCAGAAAATAGTTTTTTCCTTGGTCCAAATAATCAATGTATCGGTTAAGGATAATAGAAGAAATGGAATCGTTGATCTTGATTTTCTTGTAGTTGTAGCTTTCGATCAGTCCAACTACTTCTTTCATTGCAAATTGTTGTTGCAAATCGGGTTTGATGTTCTTTATTCCTTCAACTATGGGTTGTACTTTTGGGGTCGCTTTACAGGCGAATACCGCTCCAATAAAAAATACAAACGACAACCTTCCTAACATATGCTTAAATAATTTAAATTTCATTTCTAATTTGATCATATCCTGCTCAATTCTGGGGCTGTTCTTTCATTTCGAAACAGGAAACATTCCTTCCAAAACAAAAAAATCCCTCAATTGATGTAAGGGACTAATTTAATCAAAAATTCTGCATTTGTATTTGATGGAGGCTTCTAATTATCTTTTTAGTTTCAGGGCTTTAGGGCTGTGTAACGTGCAACAAAGTCTTTTCTGGGGATCATGTGCAAGTAGGCATAATCTCCATTAAGCTGTGGGCGCTGTTTGAGCTGATAAAGGAAGTAGCCACCCATATCAATTATAATCGGGCATTTGGCTTCGTACCAAACCCGGTGCGGGTGTGTCCAGCGAAAAGAATAATAGTGCGAAGTGATCGGAATGTGGCGCAATTCTGGATGATGAAAAGTCATTGGCCTAGGCTTAAAAAGACCCATCAGTACCTCACTCCTCCTCACCATGGTCAAATTTGAAGTATGGGTAAATTCAAAATCAGCAAGCCTGCTATCGTCTACATCTGGCAAATGCTTTAAAATGCTAAACCCCTTGAACTTTGCCCCATTCACCACCCAAATCAGGTTCGGATAAAAGGCTTCCCTGCTTCTCAGTTCCTCTATAGTAATCGGCGAGTTTTGAAATTCGATTGCAGTACCGCAATGCGTAAAAACATCTGCTCTGTGGTAATAGCCTGCTGTACGATTGAGAAAGGTTTTTTCTCGACAATCAAGCGGAAAAGCTTTTTTCCAGTTGCTATGCCAAGGCGTTTCACCGGGATAGCTGCGCAACAGCTTCCCTGCATCGTTTGCCTCAATAATTATGGGTTCGTACTGCTCCATCTATTTATCAAAAATAGGATTTAGGCTCCAAATCACCGAGTGGCACAACTTTTTGTTGAGTTATTTTTAGCAGGCCAAAAAGCTAGGCTGTAATCATTGCGCATAAAAAAGGCAGCAATTTCTGATTGCTGCCTTTCTATTCTAAATGCTGATGGCTACCTGTTGTTTCCGAATTTCACCCTCAGGTACACCTCAAAGCTTCCGTTGGTATAGCTGTTCAGTTCGGAGGTGCTCGAGGTATAGAGCCCGCTGATCAGGTACTTCTTCTTGTAGTCCATGCCAAAGCCTAAGGTGGCGTTCTTGGTGCTGTGGTACATTGCCGACATCAGCACCTGCTGGTCGAACAGGGAGAACTGCCCGCCTGCATCCCAAATATTGTCGTAGCCAGACACCACCCTGTAGGCCACCAATGGCTCTACCAGACCGCTGTTCGATGCAGTTCCCAATGGGATTTTGTAGCTCACTGCCGAATAGAACCTTGCCACGTCGGCGTATTTGGTATCGTCGCGCTTAAAAAGCTTGTTCAGGTTTGGCAATGCCGCGTTAACGGTTAGCCCATTGCTGGTATAGGCAGCGCCGAAATCGCCGTCGATATAGGTTTCTCGGTCGTTGTACTGGCCTACCAGCACATCGTTCGGGTTTCCCTTGATATCCGAATTACTTAAGCGCTGATTGGCAAAACCCAATGAAACCCCAAAACTCAACTTATTGGTTTCGCTTAAAGGCAGGTGGTAGGCAAAACTGCCCAGTACCCTGGTTTGGCGCTGCAGACCCGCTTTATCATTCACCACGTTTAAGCCAATGCCCACCTTGTTAAAGCCATGGTCTGCGGTAATGGCCTGTGTAACCGGCGCGCCGGGAATGTTGTTATAAAGGCTACGGTAGCCCAGGTTGAGGCTGGTTCCGTGTTCAATTCCGGCAAAGGCCGGATTGAGCTGGTAACGGTTATTGAAATACTGCGACGACAACGGGTCGAGCTGCGCCTTGGCCGCCAGCGACGAGGCGACGATGCCTGCCAGGGCCAAAATCTTGTATATCTTCATTTGATGCAATTTGTTTTTCATTGTTATTTGCTTTGGCGTATAACGGTGATGAATCCTTTTTTCTTCAGTTTTCCTGATCCAAAATCGATGATGTAGAAATAGGTGCCTTCGTCCAGCGGCGCTCCGTTCAGCGTGGCATCCCAGCTGTTGTCGTAGCCTTTTTTGCTGTACAGTACACGGCCTGCTCTATCGAAGATCTTCACTTCGCTGTTCGGATACTGGTCGATGTTCTCTACGATCCATTTGTCGTTCACCCCGTCGCCGTTTGGCGTGAGGATGTTGGTGGCTTCGATGGCTTGGAAATCGTCTCTAACTTCCAATACAAAAGACTGTGTACTCGTTCTGCCATATTGATTGGCGCCAGTTACGGTATAAGTGGTGGTTACCGACGGTCTTACGGTCAATACCGCTCCATTCTGTCCGGAAATAATTCCGTTGGCAGTACTCCATTGATAAGTAACAGCACCGGTTGCAGTTAACTTAGCGGTTTGGCCTTTGCTGATACTTGACCCCATATCACTTGCAATTACAATGACAGGTGCAGGATTATTGATAATCCTTAGCGACTGAACAACTGGAACAGCAGCTGTGTAGTTCGCATTGCCTGCTTGGCTAGCTGTAATGTTCACTGTACCCGCTTTTAAGATTTCTACCTGGTTGCCATTGATAATTCTGGCAATCGTAGCATCGCTACTGGCATAGGCTACTATAAGACCAGATGAAGAGGTTGCTCCCAGTGTAAATGGCGCATCTGTTGAAAGTTTATCTGCAAGTGTGGCAAAAGTAATCACCTGCGAATTACTGGTAATGGTGAGTACACCGTTTACATAGGCAAAATCATAATTGCTAGCCACCGCAGCACTTGGCGTAATTGGATAAGTTCCCACCGGCGAGGTAATAATTGCATTAGTGGTGACAGTTGGCAATGTGGTTAGTGCATTGGTATTTTCCGTACCTACAAAACCACTATAGCTTACTGTTAATGCCGGGTTTGCCATATTATAAAGCCTGGTTTTATTGTCAGCTGTGATGGTTAACAGTTTTTTATTGATGGTCAAATCTGCACCTATATAATTGATGCTATAGTTGTTGCCTGCCGAAAGCGAGCCAAGGGTAATGGCATAGGTACCTGCCCCATCGCCAGTATTTCGGTTCAAGCTGCCGCTAATGGCATCAGTTCCAACAAGCGAACCTGCCGGCAAAGTGTAGGTTAAGGCTGGATCTGCATCGCCATAAGTTTTGCTTTTAGCATCAGCTGTAAGCGTAATTGTTTTGGAACTGATAGTTGCTGTTGTTCCAGCTACCGAGGTCAAGCTATAATTGCCTGATCTAGCACCAGCTAAAACCATTCCTGTTGCCGCAACTGGTTTTCCAGTACCAACATTCGCATCAGCAAATGATGCGGCACCACCTGTTAAGCTTACGTCGGCCAAATCGGCTGTGAGCACTCCAACAAGTGATCTTGCACTAATGCTGGCCGTTGTATTTCCATCGTAAGTTTTATTTGATGCAACAAAAGCACCTGTTATTGCTTTAGGCGCTACGGTCAATCCCTGAGAAACAGCAACGGCGGCCGAGTAATTGGTATTGCCTAACTGGTTGGCGGTAATAGTGGTTGTACCGGCACCTACGATAGTCAATGTATTCCCACTAATTGTGGCTACAGCCGTATTCGAACTGCTGTAGGTTACCGCATTGCCAGAAGCACCACCTGTTGCAGTTAATGCTACAGCGGCATCGCCATAAGTTTTGTCAGTTAAAGGATTAAAAGTAATGACTTGGCTATTTGACACTACGGTTAGTGTTCTTGCCACAGCGCTTGCTGCACTATAATTAACATTTCCAGCTTGGTTTGCAGTAATGGTAGTTGTGCCTGCACCTACAATGGTCACGATGTTACCATTCACCGTTGCAACAGCGGTATTCGAACTGCTATAGGTTATTGCATTGCCACTCGCACCACCAGTAGCTGTAAGCGCAAAAGGTGCATCTCCAAAGGTTTGATCTGCCAAGGTTGCAAACGTAATAACTTGTGAGGCCTTACCAACTGTTAAGGTTTGGGCTACACCTAAGGCTGCATTATAGTTTCCATTTCCAGCTTGACTAGCCGTAATTGTTGTAGTGCCAGCGCCCACAATAGTTACGGTGTTGCCACTTATTGTAGCTACCGCTGTATTTGAGCTGGCGTAGGTGATTGCGTTTCCGCTTGCACCACCAGTTGCCGTAAGTGTGAAAGGCACATTACCAAAGGTTTGATCTGCCAAGGCTGTAAATGTGATCACTTGTGCGGCTTTGTCAACTGTTAACGTTTGCGTGGCATCTGTGGCTGCATTGTAGTCTGCATTGCCAGCTTGACTAGCGGTGATGGTTGTAGTACCAGCGCCAACGATAGTCACTGTGTTGCCGCTCACTGTTGCCACTGCCGTATTCGAACTGGTATAGGTGATTGCGTTTCCGCTTGCGCCACCAGTAGCTGTAAGTGCAAAAGGAGCATCGCCAAAGGTTTTATTAGCCAAGCTAGCAAATGTGATGGCTTGCGTTGCCTTACCGATAATCAAACTTCCGGTAGCATTAACGGCAGTATAATTCGCATTTGTTAAGCTAGCTACAACTGCGTAGGTTCCCGCAGCAACAGGCAAGGTTGCACTACCATCGTAGGTAAGGGCTACACCACTTAATCCTGCAGGTACGGTTGTTGCGCTTGCCGCTTTGGTGGTACCATCAAAAGTCTGCGTCAAATTACTTAGGGTGAGCGTTGCAAGGGCTTTATTAACTGTTAGGGCTTGTATCACATCTGTCGCCGCATTGTAGCTTAGACCGCCAGCTTGGCTGGCTGTAATATTGGTTGTACCTGCGCCAACAATGGTTACCGTATTTCCTAAAACCGTTGCCACTGCTGTATTCGAACTGGTATAAGTTACGGCATTGCCCGAGGCACCACCTGTAGCTACTAAGGTAAAAGGTGCATCGCCATAGATTTTGGCAGTTAATGGAGCAAAGCTAATGGTTTGATTTTCTTTACTGATCACCAAACTACCTGTAGCAGCTGTAGCAGTATAGTTTGCATTAGATAAACTCGCTACAACGGCATAGGTTCCTACTGCTGTAGGAGCTGTGCCCACACCATCATAAGTAATGCTAACACCACTTAATCCCGCAGGAACAGTGGTAGCTGTCGCTGTTTTTGGAGTAGCATCATAAGTTTGAGCTAAATTACTCAATGTAATCGTGGCTGTTGCCTTGTCCACTGTTAAGGTTTGGGGAACATCGGCTGCTGCGTTATAGTTGACATTGCCCAATTGGCTTGCCGTGATCGTAGTTGTACCGGCACCAACAATGGTTACCGTGTTTCCGGTTACCGTAGCTACCGATAAATCTGAACTGTTATAGGTAATCGCGTTTCCGGAAGCCCCACCTGTAGCCGAAAGTGCGAAAGCTGCATCACCAAAGGTTTTGGCTGGAAGCGCTGTAAAAGTAATAGCTTGGGATGCCTTGCCCACCGTTAAGGTTTGGGGAACATCAGCCGCCGCATTATAGTTGGCATTGCCTGCTTGGCTTGCCGTGATCGTAGTTGTACCGACACCAACAATGGTTACCGTATTACCGCTTACCGTAGCTACCGATAAATCTGAACTGCTATAGGTAATCGCGTTTCCGGAAGCGCCACCTGTAGCCGAAAGTGCAAAAGGCACATCGCCAAAGGTTTTGGCTGGAAGCGCTGTAAAAGTAATAGCTTGGGATGCCTTAGCTACCACAATATTTCCTTTGACATAGCCAATGCTATAATTAGCTGGATTAAAGGTACCGCCAATTGCGTTGCTTGGACTTACCTGCTGGGTATAAGTTCCGGCGTTATCGGTTGCTCCAGCTCCAGTACCATAAGCAATGCTTACGCTTCCGATCGTTTCTCCACTAAAAAGGCCGGTTGACGTGAAAGCTGTTGAGCCCGTACCTCCTAGCAAAATCTGACCATAGGTTTTATTGGCATTATTAGCTGTAATAGTTAATGGTGCCGGCGATACAATAGCCAATGGGATGCTGATGGTTTCGGTTGTGGCACCACTGGTCAACTGAACATTGCCTGTAATATAAGTCGCCGGTACAGTACCCGCTTTTACACGAGCATATACTGTACCCGATACATTGCCCGAACCAGTTAGGATAACCGACGGACCATAGCTAACATTATCTTTACTTACTTCAAATCCGGTGCTGGCTGTAGCTGTAATGCCACCACCACTTATATTCGTTCCCGAAACACTAATGTTGCCAGAGTTTGAAGGCAAACCATAAGTAGTTACCAGAGGCGAAAAGGCTCCGGTTACACCAATTGTTGGTATTGGCGCATAAACCAATACAAATGGCGTTATTGTCGCATTGTTATTTCCAGCTAAGTCTTGAAGAACATTGGCTGATATACTTATGCCAAAGTTACCCGTAGTAGCTGGATCCATTTTAAGTGTATAGGTGTCTCCGCTACCAGAAAACGAATAAATGGTGCCATTGCTCGGCGACATATCTATCAAGGTAAACCCGGTTACAGGTTCAGAGAATTTCACCGTAAGATTAACTGTCGTAAGCTGAGTAGCTGAACCAGAAACACCTGCATCCGATGTGATGGTTACTGTTGGTGCCGTCTTGTCGAAAGTTACAGTAGAACTGTTCGTGGTGGCCGTAGCTGCGATACCCGCATTTCCTGCCACATCGCTAAAAGCAATGTTAAAAGGGATAGTGCCTTCAGCATCGCCACTCACCATGGTATAGGCTGCAACCCAGTTATTGCCACTTGTATTGGTGACCGTTACCGAATGCCCTGCAATGCTTACCAGAGGCGTTGCAATTGTTTCTGACGAGGTAAAAGCAAGCGTAACTAGGCTACCTGTCCTTGCCTTAGTAATATTGGTGTGGTTAGAAGCAATAGCTATCGAACTTAATGTAGGCAATACGCCATCAACTATTACACCCGTTGTTGACGCCACATTGTTAAGTGTGAGCACTGCATCAGTTGTACCAGTTTTTACGGTACCTCCGTTTAAGCTCAATGCACCAACCGCTAGGCCATTGACATCTAAATCGCCGTTGGCGACTGGATAGCTGAAGGTCAAAGCAGAACTGCCAGAACCTCCTGTATAAGTAGCTGCTTTTGGAGTCGCACCTACAGTTAATCCCAATTGTGGCGTTCCGGTAACGTTTACATTGGCCGAGAAATTAACTGTAAAATTCAGTACTTCGCCAATTTTGTAGGTTTTATTTAAAGGCACTGCAACGCTGTTTACGGTCGTTGCGGCAGAAACACCACTCCATCTGAAAGCATCGATTGCTATATATTCAAATTGACCACCAGTACTAATGGTAAGTTTATCTATGTTTTTAGAGGCATTGTTTGCACCTCCATAGCTAGAAAAATCAATGAATGTATATCCATTTGCAACAGTTGGGTTGATATTAAAACCTGTACTCGAAGTTGCCGTAAACTGTGTAACGCCATTAAGGCTTCCGGTAAAGGTTACCGATCCGCCTGCGCCAAGAATCGCGTCCGATTTACTCGCATAAATCCACAAGCTCTTCATCTGGAAAGGCGCCGCACCTTGGGTAGCTATACTGAAATTAACGTTTACCCCAGCCTTTACATTCGGTTGTGTAAAGGTACCTCCAGAATTATCGATAAATCTGTCATCTATACCCGTTCCGTTCCAACCAAGTCCTAAATGGCTAGGATTAGGAGGAACAGGGGGAGTAGGATCGTAATAAATATCAAAAACTGCCCAAGGCATACTGGGAATGCTCGTAGTAATATTGAAAACCTGCCCATTACTGGTAAAGCTAGTACTTCCAGCTGCAGTAGTCTCAAACGTTTCAGTCGTCTGTGCCAGCAAACGTTGTGTGCTCACAAAAAACAGCGCAACCAGTAAAAAAAAGAAGCTTTGAAAGAATCTTTTAAGGTAAAAATTTCGCATAAATATGGGGTTAGTTAATAGGAATGAGAATAGATTCAAGAATATTCAGCTCAATTAAAAGCCAAGCACACAACAGGCGCTGCCAAAGCGCAAAACGCTATATAGTTGGGCTACTTGCGACTAGATAATTTGAATAGGAAGAATTGATAATTTCAAGATTACATGTTGAAACATATAATCGCATGCTGGCGTAGGGCCTTATGAGATTGAGAGCGTTCATTAATTTAAGGATGATTTGCGGTCAAATATATATAGCACCCCAATCATTTCCAAACGATTAACACTACACTTATGTTTAAACATTTAATTATCCGCTTCATTTTGCAAATAGAGAAACGCACACAACTTATAGCTCTCATTTAAAAGGTAACAAAGCAGTTAGGTTAGAAAAACTAAATAGAAGTTAGAAGGATTTGTCCAAAAACACTTGAAACAATTGCCGTTACAATGGGTTATTTAAACTCAGCGCTCTTTAGCCAGGCTTAGCTATGACAAGCCACTAATAAACAGCAAGATAAACAGTCATGAAAACAGAAAATTTAATCGCAAAAGCAACCGTACTGATCAAAGCTGGCACAGCTCAAGTTTGGAAGTCGTTAGTCGATCCCGTAGCAATCAAAAAGTACATGTTCGGCTCTATTGTAAAATCAGATTGGAAAAAAGGAAGCCAGATTGTTTGGCAGGGCGAATGGAAAGGCAAAAAATATGAAGACAAGGGAGAGATTTTGGCAATCGAGCCCAATAGCAAATTGCAATACAGCCACTTCAGCCCCCTTTCTGGCTTAACCGACAGCCCCGAAAACTACCATACGGTAACTATTGAACTCGACGGAGATCAGCATGAAACCAAAGTAACCCTGACCCAAGATCAAAACCGCACAGAAAAAGGTCGCCTCGAGTCTCAGAAAAACTGGGAGAATATGCTCCAGTCACTCAAAAAGGTGGTAGAAGAAAACGCCTCTTAAAACTCTCTAGTCTTTTTTTCTTCTGTTAAGTCTCTTATTTTTATTAAAGCCTCTTTTAAAACTCCAAACAATTTAGAAGTAAACTGCGTTATATAAAAATCTATCCTAAATCAGCGCACGTGGCTACAACAGAAAAACAAACTCCGATCAAGGGATCTCTTATATCCAAAATCACATTGATCCTTGGTTTAGTGCTTTTACTTGCCTGCGAAGGCTATTTCGGCTATCGCCTGCACGAACTATCAGAAAAGCAAGAGCACCTGAAAAAAGACTACGCCGACATGAATAACATCAATCTCGGCCTTTTCTCCATCGACCAATGGCACGACAAGGTAGAAGATATTGTTGATCATCAGGTCAAAAACCTAGACATTACCCCAAAACAGAAAAAAGAACTCCAAAAAGAAATAGAAGGAGTAATTTTAGCACTGATCAACAAGGCCGAGGCACTGGTAACCAAACCAGAGAAAAAATCGATAAGAGGCAAGCTGGCCAAATTTGCCGTGAAGAACTTTGTTGATATCGATACCATTAAAAAACAGGTTCCGGGAATTGCCAGAACCATTATCAAAAAGCTCGACGATCCGAAGAAAAAAAAGCAACTCGGCGTAATGGCCATCAAGGAGCTGGACAAATTTGAGCAGACCAAAGCTATTGACAGCATCTTGACCGCAAATGCCAAAGCGATCAACCTAGCCTACAAAAAATACAACGTCACCTCTAACGATGAATTGAATAACAAGATCAAAAAAGAGCTTAAAATCATAGAGACAGCTACTTATACTTATTGTGTGGCCATGCTCATCTGTATTGCCATTGTACTTACCTTATGGTGGATCTTTAGGAGACGAAAAACACTTCACGCAACGCTTTTTGTGATGTCGTTGCTCTTCGCCTTTATGTTATTGGGTGTTGGCCTCACCGCTTCGATGATCGAAGTTGATGCACGGATCAGTTCACTTGATTTTGTGTTGCTCGGTCAGCATGTAACCTTCAATGACCAAGTGCTGTTCTTTCAAAGCAAGAGTATTTTAGACGTGGTAATCGTGCTCATCAGCGGGTCTGCCATTGATTCGATCCTGGTAGGCATCCTGATCCTCATCTTCAGTATCCTCTTTCCTATAATGAAGCTCAGCTCTACAGGTATCCATCTTTTGGGTAAAAAGAAACTGGCCGAAAACAAAGTTATCAAGTACTTCGCCTTCCAATCAGGTAAGTGGAGCATGGCCGATGTGATCGTAATTGCTATACTAATGGCCTACATCGGGCTTAATGGCTTGCTAGAAAACCAGCTTGGCAAACTTAATGTTCCTGCCAACTCGCTCACGCTGATCTCTACCCATAATACTGCCTTGCAGCCTGGCTACATCATATTCATTGCCTTTGTGCTCTTTGGCCTGGCGCTCTCCACGATCTTGAAGTTCATTACCCCAAATGATGCTTCTTAAGCCAAAGAAAAAACAGCATACCAAAACAAACCGAAGAAGAAACTTAATCAGCATATACCTTGACAACACAACAGCATAGCGAAAAAACAAAAAAAAGCACCGTCGCCAATATCCTGCTCATTTTAGGGCTTGGTATTTTCTTGGTTATCGAATGCTATTGTGGCTACCAGCTCCACACGCTTTCTCGTGAGCAAGAGCAAATCAAAGAAGATTATAGCACGGTCAACAGCATTACTTTCGGCGTATTTTCTGTCGATTTATGGAGCGAGAAGCTATCGGATATCGTTACCCAAAAGATCAAGGGCTTCAAGATTACTGAAGAGCAGAAAAAAGAAATGCGCGTCCAGATCGAAAAGGAACTGCACGGCATGGTCAATCAGGTTACAAAAGAATTTAACAAACCTCAAAAAAGCCTGGGTGGCAAGCTCAAAAAATTCGCTTTTAAGCAATTTGTCGATCCGAAGGAACTGCACGCGCAAGTACCCTCGTTTGCCAAAACCATTATCGATAGGATCACCAGTCCAAGAGCTACCAAAAAACTCAAAAAAATTGCTACTACTAAATTCGAAGAACTTGCCGGCCAAACCTACGACAGCACCAAGGTTGCCATTAACTCGGTAACCAAACAATTATTTGCCAAATACCATGTTAAAGATGCCGAAACCTTTAATAACCAGATCCAAACCAATCTAGAAAGAAGTCGTAAGGTTACCTATGACTATGCCTATGCGATGTTGGGCTGCGTGGCTGCCGCTGCACTTTTATGGATGGTTTTAAGGAAAAAGGTACACCTGCACACTACTTTGTTTGTAATGTCGCTGCTCATTGCCCTTGCCTTGCTTATTACAGGTGTAACTGTTTCCATTATCGAAGTAGATGCAAGGCTCAGCTCGCTGGAGTTTCTGATGATGGGCGAAAAAGTCGTCTTTGAAAACCAGGTTCTTTTCTTTCAAAGCAAGAGCATCTTGGGCATAGCCGAAGTCCTCATTGCCCAGCCAAAACCTGATTCAATAACCGTGGGGATCATCATCATTCTTTTCGTGATCATTCTACCCTTATTGCGCATGACGGCAAGGGGAATCCATATGCTGTGCAAACCACCGATCGCAGAGAACAAGGTTACCCGCTACCTCGCTTTTGAATCGGGTAAATGGGACATGGCAGATGTAATGGTAGTCGGAATATTGATGACCTATATCGGTTTGAATGGGATCCTGAAAAGCCAGCTCAGCGGATTGAATATGAATGATGAATTCCTTACCACCACAACGGTTAATTACACTTCGCTACAACCAGGCTATATCATCTTTGTTGGTTATGTTGCTTTTGCCTTTTTGCTTTCTTACATCCTCAAAAAAGTGACCTGTAGCTATTGACAATTAATTAATAACCGCTATCTAAAATATCGAAACGGCCCTTTGTACAGGTAACCATATCAGATGTACGCTCTAAATTTTGGGCTACGAATTCAAAGGTTCCCGACAAAATATTACTGTCAGCTCGCGTAATGGTTATTCGACCTTGCCCAGTGAGCTCAGTTGTATAATTTTTAGTAATCGGGTTAGCGGTACTGAAGGTTATAAAGGCTTTGTTGGCTTTATTGTTGGAATGATCCTGATCAAGCATATAGGTGCCAACGCCTTTAAATATGTCGTTAACAGTGATCTGTATATGTGATTTGGTATCCGCATTAAATGCACCAATAACAAAGGATTTGCCATTCCTATTTAAACTAGCCGACAGCGCCTTTCCAGAAAAAAGAGATGCCTTTGGTGTAAATAGTTGCTTGTCTACAAGACAAGAAAATGTATTGGCTCCTATTTGTGTTTCTGGCTTATCATCTTTTTTGCAAGAAGCCATTACAATGATGACAAAAAGCATTAGATAGCAATTTTTCACTTTCATATCGATTTAAGTTTATTTATCGACAAGTTTATTCAATTTCAGAAACAAGAAATAACCTTATTCACGAACAGCTAGCTACTTTTTAATCCCATAAGTTAAAAATCGGTTATAATTCACACATTACAACTTTTTAGATTATCCATATTCAAAATCTACCCTCAAAGGCAAAAAGAAATCTGGATGAAAACTTTAAAGGATATTTTTAATGCTTTGACAGGATATTCGCAATAAGCCTATTCAATAGCATCTTTTAGTGGACCTGAAACCTCATTTTACATAAATGAATCGCTTACCTGGGCCATCTACTTTGATCAAACTGGATCAATAAAGAGGTCCAGCAAGCAGTTACTTTTGTGGCAAAGAAAGAAATTATGGAAAATAGATTCAACATTCCCCAACTCCTTTTAAGGTATGCGCTAGGCATTACTTTTTTAACTCCCGTAGCTGATAGGCTTGGCCTACTCGGACCAGCAGGCACCGGAAACATCGAATGGGGCAACTGGAGCAACTTTATTGATTACACTTCTACATTAATGCCAATCTTCGAAAGACCAATGGTCAACATTATGGGTGGCGTGGCTACAGTGGGCGAACTTTTGATAGGCCTATCGCTGATCATTGGTTTCAAGACACGCTATGCGGCTATCGGAGCTTCGCTTATTACGTTCACTTTTATCGTATTCATGACCTTATCTGTAGGAATTCAGAAACCTATCAATTACGGTGTATTTACGGCTGCTGCAGCTGGCTTGCTGCTCTCCTATATGCCGAACTACAAATGGAGCATAGATAATCTCTTTAAAAACAAGGAAAGCTAAATCCTTTTCTCCATAAATACAGGGCATGCAAGCTACATTTTAAAACTATAGCCAAGCATAGCCCTGTATACTTTTTGCTCATGGTCATATGCAGGCATCAGCCATATTGTCGACTGGAGCTCTGGAATTGTGTACCTGAAGTTAGGACCAAGTCCATGATAACGCCAATCCATCACTCCGATGTTGACCTTGCTCGAAAATTCGCGGAATGCATTGATTTTATATAGGTAATTCTCTTTGCCACTACCCCATTCACCAAGCAAAAGAAAAGATGTCTTACCATTTTTCCATGAGGCGCTAGCCGAATACCTTGGCGAACTTTGTCCATGTTCGATACCGGCATAGGCTGCAAAACTCAATGAATGAATAGGCGAATACGACAAACCAATCAAAGCCTGGCTCCACTTTTGGCGAATAAGTCCAAAGAAAACAACCGCCAATTTATCATTGAGCTTTTTGTTTCCCGCATAATTAATAATGGGTTCAACAGACCCATCTTTATTAAACTTACCATAGAGTTCGAGCTGAGCCTGTGCAAACATTGGAAAAGCCAATAGGAGGAATACAATAAGCACTTTTGTTCGGATGCTCCATTTCTTAACGGATAATAGGTTCATAAATATTGATTTATGAACCAAAATTAGTCAGTCTACTTCCCAAAGAACTGATCCAGATTGGAGAAAGCCACTGATCCAGTACTTAAAAAGCCTTTTTCAATCAAAACGGATACCTGCGCATCCCGCCGTCAACCACAGCAACGGTACCTGTAACATAGGCTGCACGTGGAGACACCAGAAAAGCAGCCATATTGGCCATATCTTCCGGCTGTCCAAAATCGCCCAAAGGTATTTCGCGTTCAGCATATTTTCTGCGTTCGTCGCCGGGAAAATACGACCGGATATTGTTGGTATCAATCAGACCAGGTTGCAAGCAATTTACGGTAATGCCATACTGTCCTACCTGCCCTGCAAGCTGTTTAGACCAAGCAATAACAGCTGATTTTGCCACCGCAGATACATTAATCGAGCGCAACTCATAGGTACTCGCGAGATTAAGTATGGTTCCCTTCCGTCGCTTGATAAAATGTGGCAAAAGTTCTTGCGCCAATTGCCGAGGCCTGTTAAAATCTAAATCCATGGTTTCAAGCCAAGGCTCTTCTGCTCCTGTAATTTCTACTGGTTGGCTCTGACCAGCATTGTTAATCAAAATATCCACAGGCCCCAAGGCAGACAAGGCTGCAGCTGCGATGGTTTTCGGGCTCTCGGTTGCAGTAAAATCCTGAACGAAGGTAATGGGTGCTACGGCCCCCGCAGCAATGAGTTCCTCTTTTAAACTGTTAAGCCTGTCTTGGTTTCTTGCAACCGCAAAAACCGTCACGCCTTCTATCGAAAGTTGTTTGGCTATTGCCCTGCCAATTCCTTGGCTTGCACCGGTTACTATTGCTGTTTTACCTTTCAAATACAAATCCATAGTGTTGTTATTTTGTAATTAAGAAAATGATTAAGTAATTATTTTGCTAAAGTACTGGGGAGCCCTTAATTTTATGGACTATACAGGTAATTGTACGGTACGAACAAATATGTAAGTGATGGCAAGCAGAAAGGATAACTCTACCTACTCTCTCAACGAAAAATTCATCACAGAATGTGATCTTACCTATGCGGTGAAAAAGATTGATGGGAGATGGAAAATACTAATATTGGATAAACTGGGCATCCAAAAAATGAGATTCGGAGAACTTAAGCAGGTATTTCCCCATATTTCTGAACGTATGCTGACCTTGCAACTTCGCGCATTGGAGAAAGATGGACTGGTAAAGCGTACCGTTTATGCCGAAGTTCCTGTTAGAGTTGAATATGAACTGACCGAAATTGCATTTGCATTCATCCCCATTTTCAAACAGTTGAGCGAATGGGGAGGCAAGCACCGGAATGCACCTCAGAAAGTGCAATAATAAAGAAGATAATGGATATTAAACGATTATTTAGCTACGCGCTGTAACTAATGTAATCAGCTAGGCCTGTCAAAGATCCGAATCTGGAATGGCTTGACATTCTATATCCCAATTCTTCGTTGGCATCTTGTACTATGATTTCAATTTCGTAACCTATTCTATCTATTACAAAATCCGTCAGATCAAGATTGACGCCAGAAGTTGCTATCGGGGCTACCGACATTTCCCAACCAAATACTCCCAAACACATCGTCCCTAGTTCAAGGTTGTTATAATAAACGATGTATTGACCATTTTCTTTATTCATTATCGACAATGGCAAACGTATCGCGCCATAACGGATGTTAACATCAAACTTCTCCATATTATCAAGATTTCAAAAAGAACAATTGTTCAGGTCGAAAAGTTTGGCTTTACTCCAATGATGTTTTAAGAAATCCCATTAAAGCAAGAGCTTATTTGAGTACCCCTATTTTGTTTCCTTTTTTTAGCTAAGGAGTCCTCTCCAAACAAAACATAAACAACCTTAACCTGTTAGTCAATAATCACTTAAACTATTTAAAAATGGCAACAACAAAACAAAATCAACAAATGCCTAATGAGCATCTGCACGAACTTTTCATCGACGAGATGAGAGACATACTGGGCGCAGAAAAACAATTGTTAAAAGGGCTTAAAAAAATGGCCGATACTGCCGTAAGCACCGAACTTCAAGCTGCCTTCAAAACGCATCACAGCCAAACCGAAGGACAGATTGAACGGCTTAAACAAGCTTTTCAATCGTTAGGCCTTGCTGCCCGTGGCAAAAAATGCAAAGCGATGGAAGGTTTATTGGAAGAAGCTGACGAAATCATCGAAAATTTTGAAGGTAACCCAGCCTTGGATGCGGCACTGATTACCGCCGCGCAAAAGGTAGAGCATTATGAAATAGCCACTTATGGATGTCTGGTAACCTTTGCCAAGCTAATGCAACATAGCGAAGCGGAAAAATTATTGCAAGCCACATTAGACGAAGAAAAAGAAACTGATGTATTGCTCACCGAAATAGCCATGGCAGGCATTAATGAGACTGCCGCCTAAACAATAGAATCCGGCCAAAGTGCCGGATTTTTTATCATGAAACCAACAACTCCCTATCCATGGCAAACATTAAGCGTTTGCCGCATTCTGTTCTATTTCAGCCCCAATTAGTTTTACCAAATGATCGCTCCATTCGATCTCAATCCTTTCGTCAGGTTGGCCAGGTTCGTACAAAGGCAAATGGCCTGGAACAATATCTTCATCCGCTAGCCGTTTCCATTCTCCACCATTTTTGTATACCGCACCGAAAATTCCACCGTAATAAATTACCAGGTAATAATGGTTTTCCTTAAGCACGGTCAATACAACTTCGCCCTTTCCGTATGTTATTTTGATATTAAATGTGTTCATAGTCTTTATTGTTTATTTAACGATTAATCCAAATTCACATCTTGTACGTTGATCAATGCTTAGAAAGGACATAAAAAACTTAACAAGGTGCATATCTGTCCCCTTTAACAGGTAGTTCTTTTATTTGTTTTGTCAACGCTATACCTAAGGGATAAATTTTTAAGAAAAGGCTTCCAAAAACAGATCGAAAGAACCTATCGGTAAAACATTTGGAACATTATTGTTAAATTTAGAAGCCATTTGAACAGGTGGCACCAATACCCAATAGTAGAATGATCATGGAGCATGCACAAATTACACTTAGGCGAACCCAACAGGCCGATCTGGTTTTTTTCTTTGAATTTCAGCTTGACGAAGAGGCCAACTATCTAGCCGCCTTTACTTCAAAAGACCCGACCGACAAAGAAGCTTATTTAGAAAAGTACACCAAACACATGAACGATCCAAGCATCAACATGCAGACCATTTTGCTGGACGAAATTATAGTGGGAAGCATTGCAAAATTCATCATGCATGGAGATACCGAAATTACCTATTGGATAGACAAAAAGTATTGGGGAAAAGGAATTGGAGGCAAAGCACTGCAAAATTTCCTGGCCACTGAAAGTGCAAGGCCTATTTTTGGGCGAACTGCATTCGACAATTTTGGCTCGCAAAGGGTTTTAGAAAAATGCGGCTTTGTAAAAATAGGCGAAGACAAGGGTTTTGCAAATGCCCGACAAGCAGAAATAGAAGAATTTATTTACAAACTTACCTAAGCACAAACAAAATAAGACCGTGCCCTAGCAATAGTTCAGATCTTATTTTAAGTCAATTTATTATTGGAACTGAAAAGCCTTCCGCCTAAGCATGCAACTATACTCCACTATTTACAAAGAATCCGCCATCTACATTAATTACGGTTCCGGTGACGAAAGCCGAGGCATCGCTCAATAGCCATTGCAGGGCACCAATCAGTTCGTCTGTATCGCCAAAGCGTTTAAACGGTGTTTGCTTGATTACCAGATTGCCACGCTCGGTATAGCCACCATCGGGATTGGTTAACAAATTTCTGTTTTGTTCTGTTAAAAAGAAGCCTGGCGCAATGGCATTCATCCTCAGCTTATCGCCATAACGGTTGGCCAGCTCAACAGCGAACCATTGGGTATAACAATCTATCGCCGCTTTGCCCATGCTGTAGCCCAAAACCCTGGTAATAGCTCTTTTCGAGCTCATCGACGAAATGTTGACAATGCTGCCACTGCCACTTGCTGCAATGGCTTTGCCAAATACTTGTGTTGGGATAAGCGAGCCCATCAGGTTCAAATCTAGCGCCCGACGCATGGCATCCATGTTCATGGCAAAAATATCATCGTCTTTTTGTACCACTGCTTCGGCAATATTTCCGCCGGCTGCATTTACCAATCCATCAATGCGACCGTAAGTGGCCAACACTTTGTCGCGCGCTTCTTCCAAAGCTTTTTCGTTCAATACATCGGCTATCAAGGCCAAAGCTTGGCCCCCATTGGCAATTACTTCATTTGCCCTTTGCTGAGCCACCTCTTCGTTTCGGCCCAAAATACAAACGATGCCACCCGCTTCGGCAATCCCTTTTATAAACGACTTTCCTATTATTCCTGTTCCGCCTGTGAGAACGATTACTTTATCCTTTAAAGAAAATTTATCCATGAGTTATCTGTTGCTGTTGTTAAAATTATTAAAATCTGGGGAAGTACCTATTTTTCATAAGGCAGTTTCCAATCATCGGTTCTGAAAGAAGAGGCTGGCAAACCGTCGTTGTTGTACAGTTCTGCCTTTACCCATTCTTTATAGGCATACCTTACGGCTACCGGTTTCGGCACTTTATCGCTTTGCACCGTTACCTGATTGGTTTTGATTTCGGCTTTTGCCGGATAAAAAACCTTGTCTTCGCCAGCAATTTCGAACAAGGTTAGCGGCTTGCGATACGAAGTTAGGTAAGGTGCATTATCAAAGGTAAGTACGGCCTTGCCACTATCTATTTTCATGCTTTTCAATTCTGGCGATAGGTAATTGATACCTTTTACGCCGTAGGTCTTGCCAATGGCCCAGTACGAGGCCCTTTGCGCCAAAGTAGTTTTGTCCATAAAATGGATGTCGTTTTCCATGCCCACATCCAATGAAACGATCATGCCACTGTTTGGGATCAGTTTCATGTCTTTCAGCTGTGCCTCGCGCAAGCGCGGACCGCTTCGGGTTTTGTCTTTGCCATCGTAAGGCGCAATCTGTACATAGTAGAAAGGGACTTCGCCAATGCCCCATCTTTTGCGCCAATCGGCTACCATGGCTGGCAAATAGTGCTCGTAACGTTCAGGGTTATGCCGATTGGTTTCGCCCTGAAACCACAAAAAGCCCTTGATGCCATAGCCGATAATTGGCGAAATCATGCCATTAAACAAAGTGGTAGGTTCCTTATGCACAGCCTGTGCCGGATCTAAAGCTTTTGGGATTTCTACTTCCGGAAAAGCTTGCAGGGATTCCTTGCTCATCCATGCTTCTATCAAGGTACCTCCTGTTGAAGATAGGATAAGTCCCACAGGTACTTTGAGTTTCTTTTGCAGGATCTGTCCGTATTGAAAAGCCAAGGCGCTAAAGTTGCGCGCGGTTTCTGAGGTCGATTCCTGCCAATCGCCTTTTAGTTCGTTTACTGGAGCGATGGTGGCTGCTCTGCCTACCTTAAATAAACGCAGGTTCGGATTATCGGCATTCATGATGATTTCGCTCGCGTTTAAAATAGGCGATGAATTTCCTTTCAAGGTCATCTCCATGTTCGATTGCCCCGAACAAACCCAAACTTCTCCAATCAGGACATCCTGCAAAACGAGCTGAGATCCATCGCTGATACTGATTTCGTAAGGTCCGCCAGCTTTAGGTGTAGCCACCTTGATGCGCCATTGTCCGTTTGCATCGGCCTTGGTGCTGTATGTTTTTTTATCCCAAGAGGCAATCAGGCTCACTGTTGCCTGGCTATTGGCCTTGCCCCAAATGGCTACTTGGCTCTGTTGCTGCAATACCATGTGGCTCCCAAAAATAGTTGGCAGACTGATCTTGGCCAAGCATGGAACGGAGGTGAGCAAAGCGATAGCCAAAAGGCTCGCATTGCGAAAATGTTTGAGAAGAAGTGTATTGTTCATCTTTTGGTTATTATTTGATGGAGCCTTCACACAAAGGTGATATTGGGTTAACTTAAAGTCCCAATGCTAAAGGTAATTTTAAGCCCGCTGCATTGGCCATGTTATTTCTATCATTAATACGGGATAAATGCTTCAAATGCCTTTGTAACAACAAGGAAACATGCTTTACTGGCCAATTAAGGCCAAAGTTTAGTATATTTATGATCCAAATTTAAAACCGTTTTGACATTGCATCCCCAAGCCCATAAGTTTTTCCTGTCCCTTTTTGGGGCTGTATTTCTCTGTTTCATAACCCTATCGCCCTGCCCTGCCCAAAGCCAGCTTAATTTTAAGCGTTTAACCATTAACGAGGGCCTTTCCCAAAATACTGTTTTTTGTATTATGCAAGATAAAACAGGGTTTATTTGGATAGGCACGGAAGATGGGCTGAACAAGTATGACGGTTACGAGTTTACCACCTACAAACATGAATACAACAACCCCAAAAGCCTAAGCCATAGCCAGGTCAATGCCATGCTCGAAGATCCTAAAGGTAATTTCTGGATTGGCACTTCTGATGGGCTCAATCTTTTCGACAGGCATAGCGAAGGCTTTGTAAAAATCAATATCGGTTCCAACAATGAAACGGGTGCCAACGATTTTATTACCTCTATTTTTTACGACAGCAAAGGCAATTTGTGGATCGGCACTTTTGGTGGCCTGAAACGATATGATTACACCAACAAAAAAATAGTGAACTACAGCATTGCTTCTGGCGCTGCCAACACGGCGAGCAACAGGGTGCAAACTATTTTCGAAGACAATAGCCACATGCTTTGGGTAAGCATAGGCAACGACCTGAAGCGTATTGATCCAACGAGCAAAAAAGTAATAGACCTGCCACCTGCCTTGGCAAAAAACACAGGCCTAAAAAGAGGCAACGTACGCGCAATTAAGCAAAATAAAAATGGCGAGCTCTGGTTCGGTACCGAGAGCACGGGGCTGTACAAATACAATCCGGCCACACAGCAAACCATTCATTACGAGCACGATTTAAACAATCCTAACAGCTTGCCCGTAAACATTATTCGTACCTTGTTTCCGTACAGCGATCACGAAATGTGGATTGGCACGCGCGATGGACTCAGCGTTTTGAATACCAACACCAATACTTTTACCAATTACCGGTATAACCCTTACGATGCCAAAACCATTAGCCACAACTCGATTAGAACTATTACCAAAGACCGAGCTGGCAACATTTGGCTAGGCACCTACGCCGGCGGAATCAACTTTTTGGCTACCGGTGGCAGCAACTTCTCTTACATCGGGCAGCAATCGGGCAACAGGCTGGGACTAAGCCACCGTGTGGTAAGCTCCATTTTAAATGACAACGGCAATTTGTGGATCGGCACCGAAGGCGGAGGCTTAAACTTCGTGAACCGCACACAAGGCCTGACCAAAAACTTTACCATCAACAGTATTCAGCAGAATATTGTAAAATCACTGGCCAAAGACCAAAAAGGCAATCTGTGGATTGGCACCTACGATGGTTTAAGTTACCTGGATGCAAGTACAGGGCGCATCAGCAATTACGAAATTACCGAGAACGACACCAAACCCGAAAACAAACAGGTTTATGCCTTGCTGGTAGCGAACAACGGGTTATGGTTTGGTACAGATGGACGTGGCTTAAAGTTTCGTGATAGCCAAGGAAAAATCACTTCATACTACCATAATGCCAAAGACAAAAACAGCATCAGTGGCGATATCATCTTGTCGCTTTTAAAAGCCACCGGCGATAATTTGTGGGTGGGTACAGAAAGGGGGCTCAACTATTACGATGCCAGCACACATCGGTTTACCCAATTTATCCATCAAAACAATGATCCTTACAGCATCCCCCACAATACCATTTTATCACTTTTTGCCGATTCAAAAAACAGGTTGTGGGTTGGCACAGAGGGTGGTGGCTTAAACTATTACGACCAAGCCAGTAAGCGTTTCTATAACATCTCTACCAACCAAGGACTGGCCAATTCGGTTATCCACGCCATTAGAGAAGACCGCAAAGGCAATTTGTGGGTAAGCACCAACAAGGGGCTTTCAAAAATCGGCTTCAAAAACTTTAGGTTGCCTTTTACCAAAGAGGGATTGGGCATTATGAACTATACGGTGGCCGATGGCTTGCAAAGCAACCAGTTTACTTCTGGCGCAGCCGAAACCGGAGAAAACGGTGAACTGTTTTTCGGTGGCATCAACGGGCTTACTTCATTCTTTCCTGATAAAATCATCTACAATAACTTTAAGCCGAAAGTGGTGATTACCGATTTCCTGATCAAGAATAATCCGGTAGCCATTAACAAAGACAATTCGCCTTTGACTAAACCTATTGGCGAGACCGATACGCTTACACTCACTTATGATCAGGCTTACATTACCTTTAAGTTTGCTGCGCTTAACTATATCAATCCGGAGAAAAACCAATACGTGTACAAGCTCAAAGGCTTTGCCGACGATGATTGGCATTATGTGGGCAACCAGCGTACAGCTACCTACACCAATTTGGATGCGGGTACTTACACTTTTCAGGTAAAGGCCGCCAATAACGACGGCTTGTGGACAGACGAAATCAAGAGCATCCGCGTTGTGGTGCTGCCTCCTTGGTGGAAAACCTGGTGGGCCTATACTTTATATGTGGTGGCTCTGGGTGGCCTGCTCTACCTCTTTTACTATCACTCGCTCAAAACGAGCAAGCTCACCCAAGAACTCGATTTCCAAAACCGCATCCACGAGAAAGACCAGGAACTGGCGCAAAGAAAACTGAGCTTTTTCACCAATATTTCGCATGAGATCAAAACACCACTCACCTTGATCTTAGCACCTATCGATAAGCTCATCAGCCTGAATGAGGGCAACAATAAAACGCAGAACCAGCTGAGGCTCATCCAAAGAAACGGCGAGCGTTTGGTACGCCTGATTAACCAATTGCTCGACTTTAGAAAATTCGATTCGGGCAATATGACTTTGCAGGCCGCCGAAGGCAATATTGTACGCTTTGTGAAAGAGATTTTGATGGCTTTCGAATCTTATGCCCTGCACAGACGCATCAAACTGAAGTTAGTGGTGGATCAGCAACGGATCAGGCTTTGGTTTGATCGCGACAAACTGGAAAAAGTGATGTACAATTTGTTATCCAATGCCCTAAAATTCACCAACGAAGGCGGACAGGTGACCGTTTATATTGCACCAGATCCACAACAACCAGAAGAGGCTTTGCAAATTCGCATTGAAGACAATGGCATCGGTATTCCGCCACATCAGATTGATAAGATTTTCGACCAATTTAACCATTTTGACGAGAAGGGAATCAACACCACAGGAACGGGTATTGGCCTTGCTTTTTCTAAGGGACTGATTGAACTGCACAAAGGAAAAATTACCGTGGAAAGTACCGTAGCCACGCCGCAACAACAGGGCCATACGGTTTTTACCATCAGCATGCCAATGGGTCGCAATCATTTAAGCGATACCGAAGTAATTGCCAATTATAGAGACAGCGAAAACATTGAGGGCTATCGTGAAACCGAAATTTCGGTGACTTCTAAATTGGCCATGGAAAAAAGAAAACAACATGTACTGGCCACTGCAGGGAAAGAAAAGCTGATTTTGTTGGTGGTTGAAGACAATGCCGAAGTACAGCAGTTTGTATCGTCGCACTTCGAAAACGAGTTCGAAATCCATACCGCGGCCAATGGTGCCATTGGTTGGGAGAAAGCTACAGCCGTTATTCCAGATGTAATTATCAGTGATGTGATGATGCCCGAAATGGATGGCATTACCTTGTGTAGCAAACTCAAGAGCGATGCACGGACCAGCCACATTCCGGTAATTCTGCTTACGGCTCGTACACCGCTTATCTTTAATATCGAAGGTTTAGAAACTGGTGCCGACGACTACATTACTAAACCATTTAACCTGAATATTTTAGAAGCCAGGGTGTGGAATTTATTGGATTCGAGGCAGAAGCTGCGCGACCGTTACCGCAAGGAAATAACTTTGCAACCCAAAAATGTAGCCATTACTTCGCCCGATGAAAAGTTCTTGGAAAGGGTAATGAATTTCATCGAGAAAAACATGGCCGAGCCAAGCCTCAGCGTTGAAGAACTGGGCAAGGAAGCTGGCATGAGCCGCGTTACCCTATACCGCAAAATCAAAGCCTTAACCAATCAAACTGCGGTAGAGTTTATCCGTAGTGTACGTTTGAAACGTGCGGCGCAACTGCTTGAACAAAACAAACTCAACGTAAACGAAGTAGCTTACATGGTTGGCTTTTTGGATATTGATTATTTTAGGCGTTGCTTTAAGGAAGAATTTGGCCATACACCGAAGGAATTTGCCAGCAACGCGAAGGGAGAAAACCCTTGACAGCCTTAGCGATAAACACACAATAAACTGTCAAAGGTTTGTTGGCGAGGACAGTAAGCCATCTCAATTGGAGGCAGATTGCTTCGTGCCTCGCAATGATGCTATTTTATAGCGAGCGTTTAATCCCCAGCTCCAAGCCTCTCAATTCGGCCAAGCCCTTTAGGCGACCAATAATCGAATAACCTGGGTAGGTATTGCGCTTATAATCATCTAAAATTTTATGTCCGTGGTCTGGCCGTATCGGAATGGCCACATCAGTTCTACCAGCTATCACCCTTTTGTGCTGTTCGATGATTACATTTTTCATTACTGCATACATATCGGTACTGCCGCTCAAATGTTCGGCTTCGTGGAAACTGCCATTGTCTTCACGCTGCACATTGCGCAAGTGCAGGAAATGGATATGCTCGCCCAAACGCGCTACAATGCCCGGCAAGTCGTTCGCTGGATTTGCGCCTAGAGAACCTGTACAAAATGTAATGCCATTGCTTGGCGAGGGCACAAAGTTCACCACATCCCACAAATCTGCTTCGGTAGATACTACCCTTGGCAAACCTAAAATCGGGAATGGCGGATCATCGGGATGGATACACATTTTGATGCCCACCTCTTCGGCAGTTGGGATAATTCCTCGTAAAAAATAGGCCAGATTTTCTTTCAATTTTCTGGCATCTACCTCGGCATAGCGATCTAAATGATCGTTAAATTCTTCTACCGTAAACACTTCATCCGTTCCGGGCAAGCCAGCCATGATGGTGTTGGTAAGCAAATCGATCTCGCTTTGGGTTAAGCTGGCTAAATATTTTTTAGCTAGTTCTTGTAGTTCGGGAGTATGCTCCGCTACAGCCTCTTTTCTTTTTAAAATAAAGAGATCAAAAGCCGCCAAGGCAATTGCATCGTAGCGCAAAGCGCTGGCGTTATTTGGCAGGCGATAATCTAAATGGGTACGCGTCCAATCGAGCACCGGCATAAAATTATAGCAAACGGTTTTTAGTCCCTGCGATGCCAGGTTGCGGAGCGATTGGTTATAAATGGCGATGTATTGGTCTCTTTCTGGCGCTCCGGTTTTGATGCTTTCGTGAATGTTTACGCTCTCTACCACCGACCAGGTTAAGCCTGCTGCTTCAATGAGTTGTTTACGCTGGCTGATTTCGGCCGAAGTCCATTCTTCGCCACAGGGAATATGGTGCAAGGCGGTTACAATTCCAGTTGCTCCGGTTTGGGCAATGTCGGCTAAGGTAACCTCGTCTTGCGGTCCAAACCAACGGAAGGTTTGTTCTAGGTTTTGCATGTATTTTAGGTTGTTTTTCAATCGGCAATTTATTCAAACCCGCCTACATTAAGCCCTGTTAAATAATTCATAAATACAGGTCAAATTAACAACATTAGGTTCAAGATAAGTATAAGTCTGCTTTTGGCGATACAATCAGCCTGCACAATTGCACGATATACCTCAATCAATTTTTAGGCTGAGCCATTAACTTTAGTATAAACCAAATGGCCTTATGATCTCTGTTAAACACATACTAATACTGGGATGTTTTTTCTTCTGTGGCACACTGGCAAATGCCAACTGCTATTACATCAACAGCAAGGTTGGAAACGACGAAAATAGTGGCACCAAAGAGCTGCCTTGGAAAGGTTTAAGCAACTTGGAAAAGCACGCTTTCCTGCCTGGCGACAGTATCCTTTTTGCCAAGGGATCGAGTTATACCGGTGGCTTTATTTTTAAAGCATCGGGCACGGCCGAAAAACCGATCGTCTTCTCCACTTACAGCGTAGGTGCCGATGTAATCTTGAAAACGCCCCGCACCGAACTTACACCCATTTTCGAAAAATATGGTGCCGGTCCTGCTCCCGCATTTAGCAATCCAGATTGGAATGTGCTGAATGGAAATATCTTCAGGATAGAAGGCAGTTACATTGTGATCGACGGTTTCTATTTTCACGACAATACCAATCCGCCGAGCTCTGACAAAAACAATAAAAACGTACAGAAAATGGGCGCGGTTTATTTAGCGCTAAATACCCATCACAATACGGTTAAAAACTGCGAATTTTTCAAAACACCTGTTGGGATCAAAATCAAGGGGTCTTATAATTTAATCAGCCACAACTATCTGCATGATGCCAGCAACATGATGGCTTATTCATGGGGGCCGATAGCCATTATGGTGGTAGCCGGCAATAACGAAATTGCCTATAACAGGGTAGAAAATTACGGTGCTTACGGCGGTCCTTATGGTTCTGATGGTGGCGTAATCGAACTCGATGGCGTTGACGATAATTTCAAAGCCAATAATGTAAATATCCATCACAACACCTCCCGCAACAACCATGGCTTTTTAGAGATTGCTGCTCGTGGGGTCGACAGTATAACGGTCGCCTATAATTTAAGCGACGACAAGAACCAATTTATCGGTGGCGGAGGCTTTAAGGTAAACGTTTACAACAACACGGTGGTGCGCACGCGCGAGCCAAATGTAGACCGCTATATTTTCTGGACTTTTAATCCTGAACTCACCTTTGCAAACGTGCACAACAATATTTTTTACATTGCTTCTGATTTAGGCGTATTTGGTCCGGTGAAAAAAGTAACCGGCCATGTGCGGGTTGCCATTGGCGAACAAAAGCACAGCCATAACCTTTATTATTCGCCTGGCAATATCGATCCCATTGGCATTAAAGCTGGCGAAGGGGACCAGGTAACCAATCCCCTATTTATTGATGCCATTAACCGAAACTTTAGGCTGAGCGAAAAAACACCAGCCAAAGGAAAAGGCATGAATTTAGGCTATAATAACGATCTCGATGGCTATCCATTGGGCAAAAAACCGAGTATAGGCGCTTACGAATCCCCAATCAATTAACATGGACGAAAAATATCAGCTATCGAGAAAAAACTTCATCAGAAACTGTTCGGCAGCCTTGGGTCTAGTGGCCGTAGGTGCACCAGATTTATTGATGGCCAAAACAGCAAACGATAATTTTTATCAGGCAAGTCATGAACCCAATCCACAAGTTGCTGCCAAAATAAGGGGCTCATGGGTTAGGCATGGGGCTATACAAGCAGGAGATATTGCGCTGGAAAACTGCCAGATTGTTATGGCCAAGGACGAACATAGCGCAGTGCAACAAGCGGCTGAATTTTTGGCTATCGACCTGTTCAAACTAACTGGCCAACGTCCAACAATTACCGATAGTCCAAAAACCAACATTAGCCAGATCAGGCTGAGCACTTTAGGCAGGACAGATTTCCCGACTGGTGTTAAACAACAGCAGTTGCAAGGCAAAAAAGAAGCCTTTCATATTTATACAGAAAAAGATACAGTTTGGTTGGTGGGTGCCGATTTTAGAGGCACGGCTTATGCTGTCTATACCCTAAGCGAACGCTTAGGGGTAGACCCACTTTATTTATGGACAGGATATTCACCCGTAAAAACACCAAAGTTGCATCTCAAAAAAACCGATTACTTTGCCGATGAACCCACCGTTAAATACCGTGGCTTTTTCCACGACGACGAAGATGTTTTGCCAAGGCCCTTTGACAGGTATGGGTATCCCCTACGCATAGGCGATGTACCTTTAGAATGGTACCAGCGTTTTTTCGAAACTGCCTTGCGCCTACGCATGAATATGGTAGCGCCCTACGTACGCGTACACCGCAGGTACGAAGTGCAAAAATGCGCCAGCGATTGGGGCCTCTATTATACTTCCCATCATTACGATATCCTATTGTCAAATCCCTTTGGCATTGAGCGGTTTTTTCTGGCAGATAAAAGAGGCGTGAGTACTGAATGGGATTGGTTGAAGAATAAAAACAACATGATCAAATATTGGCGTGGTGGCGTTGAAGAGAATAAAGACATCAGTGCCATTTGGCCGGTGGGCTTGCGTGGTACAGACGACCATGCCTATGAGTTTCCGAAAGATACGCCAGAGAAAGAACAAGCCAAAGTGTTCAGGGAGGCGATTGATGCGCAAGTGAAAACGGTAAAGGAAATCAGCAAATCGGCCGAAGCTCCGATTTTCCATTTTACCTTGTACACTGAAATGCTAGAGAAATATAAAAAGCATCCAGAGGATTTTAACGTACCCGATGATGTAATTTTAGTTTGGACTGACAACAACGATGGCCTTATGCGCGACCTGCCCACAGGCACCAGCAAATGGAAGCACGGCGTATACTACCACTTGGCCTATTTTGGCGGGGCTCCTACTAAACAAGGCACACATGTAATTACTCCAGCGCGAATAGTCGAACAGTTTAAAAAAATTGTGGATGCCGGTGCTACCGAATTTATGTTGGTGAATGTTTCTGAACTTCGCGAACATGTAATGGAAGCGAGAATGATTGCCGATATTTGTTGGGATGCCAAAGCTGTGCTGGAAAAACCAAATGCAGCTAGTGCTTATTTGGCTTGGTGGGCGAATGAATATTTTGACAGTGCAGCAAATCAGGCATTGCTGATCAAAGCTTATGAACATTATTACAAACTCATCAACAGTTCCGAAAAAACCTATGTGGGTGCAGTTCAGTTCGAGCTGATTTTAGAAGCACTGCATAAGCGGTTTACCCAAAAACCAGCTCCTTTGCCAACCCAAGTAAAACCTGCCGAACTGAAGGCGAGAGCCATCGATTACGAGCTGGCTTTTAAGGATATGATGCAACTATTGCCTACACTGAACCGAGAACAGAAGCAATTCTTTTTTGAACATGTAGCATTTGGCTTACGTGTAGACCAAAGACCCGTAGAAGCTTGCTTGCTTTTGTTAAAAGCATTGGCAGAACCCAACGATGAAAAAGCCTGGAACTGGATCGCTGACGCCATGCTTCCTTTAGAAAAACTAGAAGTGGATATTTTAAGGGCCGAAAGGCCTCCTTTTGATAAATGGTATCAGCCTACCTGGATCAAGACCACGATTGCGCCTTTTAACATCCATCGCTCTTTTACGCAGCTGCGTGAGTTTATCAATAACAAAGGCCAGGAATCACCAATTAAAAACCGCGTTGCCCTTGGCCATAATATTGAAGGGGCCCGTTTGTGGACTACCTATTTGGAAGAATCTACAAAAATTAAAGCAACATATTAATAATGCCTCTTTAATTCCTCGTCAGCGGAGAAATTAAAGAGGCAAAATTTGACGAGTCTGTTTTTCTCTCCCTGCCACCAAAAAGGGGAACATAGTTTGCTAAAATAGATTGCTTTTTCACGTTCCTCGCGATGACGTCCTTTTAGGGATTCAACACAATCAGCGCTACGGAATTGCCTTCCAGCTTTAGCGGAACGGATAAGCTTGCCGAATAATTATAAGCTTCGTCAATAGTAGCAGTCAGCGCGTTTTGGCTCGGGTTGCTGTAGATGTTGTTGTTCTTCGAATCGATCATGTACACCTTCGCATTCATCTTCCCTGTAAATAAGCCTTGCGGAATGTTGTTCACCTGCACTTTGATTTCCTGATCAGGGGTAAAATTGGTATAGTTAAAGTTCCACACCAAAATAGCCAGTCCCTTACCGTTGCCCATGGCTGCCAAGGCATTGATGCCTAGGCCTTGCGCCGATAATTTGGTTGAAGTAGCCTTAACCCTTGTCCCTCTATCTGACACTTCCTTGGCAAATTTCAAGGCATAGCCATAAGGATTGGGATAGGCATTATTCAAGTCGGCGAGCTCGCTTTTGTGCAATATTTCACCATGGCTAATGGCCCAGTTGAATACGCGATCGGCCCCACCTTCATACAAATAAAAGGCTTTGGCCAATTGTGCGGGTGCCCAAGCGGTCATGACTTGTGCCTGTACCCAAGCTGCCGGAATAAAACTACCGCCAGACAAACCATACTCGGTTACAAAAACCGGGCGTGGCGTTAACCCTTTTGCATTTAAAGCAGCAGTAACCTGTGGCTTGGCCGTTTCAAAAAGCTTTGGATTGGCTTGATCGGTATAGCAGTTCATGCTAAAAAAATCGAGCCTTTTGCCTGGATCTGTATCTGCTGCATAAAGCGCCAAAAACTGATTGGTATAAGTCAAAATTCCAGCAAAATTGGTGGTACTGGTAAAAGCACCATTGCTCAGCATGATTCTATCGTTTCCTGCCAAACCCAGTTCGGCATTGGCTGCATTAATGGCTTTGTAATAATCTTTGTAAACTTCGTAGTAATCTGCTGCAGTTTCATTATTGTAATCGGGCTCGTTACCAGCTTGGATATACTTGATTTTTGGAAATTTATTTTTGTAATAAATCAGCGTTTGCTTGATGAAATTTTGGAACAACACCCCCTTTCCATTCCCTGGCAAAGGCTCGCTGGCTGTTGGCGTGTAGGCTGTTAAAGCCACCAATAACGAATCGGCACAGGTAGAATAATAAGCCAAAGAGGTTTCGGCAGGTACGTTGCTGCTGTACTTGTAATTGGTTCCTTCCTTATTCAGTGTACGCAGGGCCAACCAGGTTCTAATGGTTTTATGGCCAAGCGATTGCAACCAGGTTCTGGTTTTTTCGCCAGGCAATAAAGAGGTGGTCGAATGCACATTGGCTTGTTCTATGCGCATTACGTTTCCCTGTGCCTGCGAACAATCGATCGTAATTACCGATGAGGCATTGCCGCCGTTTGCCGGAGGCAAGGTAGGCATTTCTGGAATACTAGGCTGTGGGCTATTTTTTGCACAGGCCAATGCGAGACTGGCTATAGCCAAAAGACCAAAAAAATTCTTCTTAAGCGTTATCATATCAAAATTTTTAAAAGGGTATCCTTTACAAGAATACCCTTGTTGTTCTATTCTTTAATTACAAGCCCACCGCTTCTTTCCATGAGGTGGCTACACGAATACCATCTAAAGCACTGGTTAAGGCTGTTGTATTTTGCCTGATGATGAGGTTGGTTACCGAACTTGGTCCGCTACCAGTTGTGGTTACCGCATCTGCAGTTGGTGGTTCAATTAAAGGAACCGAGCCCGTTAATATATAAAGCGATGAAGTGCCTGTTGCAAAATCGTACTTGCTGACCATCAAATAAGTGGTACCATAGCTGTAGGTTGCCGATGAATAAGCTACTGTAGCTGATGATTTGGCAATACCGATTGCTGGAGTACCGCCATTGTCTTTAACGTAAATCCTGTTAAAGTAAGCCGCAGCCGGATCGCGCAATGACATGAAGAAATCGCCTGCCGCAGCAGCCGTAGAAATATTGATGGTTTGCGCAATATAAATGGTGCCTGAATTTTGAGAGGTAAAATTTCTGGCCAAATCTTCTCTAGAGCCGCTTCCGTTTTCAGAAATCACGCTTCCGCCCTTACCGTTGCCCACATAACCAGGGAAACTTAAACTTGTGGCAAGGTATTTAACCGGATTTACCGTGCCCGAGAAAACCGTCCAATTGCCCCCGCTTACAGCGGTTAGATTGCCTGCTGTTCCACCATATTCAAAATCGTCTTTCATGATCAGCACACCTGGAGCTGCATTGCCATATTCAACGCCGCTTACGCTCAAACTGGCATCAGGTACGGTGCCCGAAGAATGGGTAATGGTACCTGAAATAGTTTGGTTAATTCCTGTATTTGCCATAAAGCGGGCATAAACAGTAACCGGCGCAGCATTGGCTGTAGCAAAAGGAATGCTTACCGAGTTGCTAAAGGCGGCATTATCAAGCGATACCTGAAAATTGTTGGTCGCGGTGATGGTAACATCGGAAGTTAATTTCACGCCCGAAACCACATAAGATTTTGAGGCCGAATTGGTGCCTGCTACGGTATTGCCGAAGGCTAAACCCGTTTCTGATAATTTGATTTCTGGCAAGATAATCGGATTGCCTTTAATGGTAATGGTGGTTGTGGCATTGGTATTCGACACCGTTAAGCCCCCGGTGGCCGAAGAAAGTTTGAGTACCAAGGTTTTCTCTCCTTCGAAGTTATTCGAAGAGCTTACCTTAAACGAGGCTTCTGTGGCACCTTTCGACAGTTTAAGCAAAAGTCCTGTTGCTGGAATTGCCGGAGTAATGGTATATTCTGTGGGAGCTAGCGTGCTTTGGTTATCAACCGAAACCGTTACCGTTGCTTCTTTTTCTAAAGGCAGCGACAAAGGCAAGGTTACCGTCAGCGGATCGATCGTATTATTTTCGATGGTATAGGCATTGGCGGCGAACCTCACCGTGCCCACATTGGTTGGTATGCTCAGTTCATCCTCTTTGCAAGAATGGAACAATAGCCCTAAGGCCATAATGGCTATCACCAGGCGCGCTTTTAGGGTTGAGAAATGAGACGTCATTAAATTCATAATCTAAATTTTTTCTGTTAAGCAATTACCAGCCCGGATTTTGAACCAGGTCTACCGATTTATTCACTTCGCTTTGCGGAATTGGCCACAAATACCATTTAGGCGCCACAAATACCGGCGTGCGGATATCCACTTGTTCGTAAGTATAAGTTGTTCCTGTTTTGGTAATCTTCATGCCATGCAAGGTTTTGTTCGATACGTTTTCGGCAATTTTCCAGCGGCGAACATCCCAATAACGGTGCTCTTCTATGGCCAATTCTACTCTTCTTTCGTTTTGGATCACCGTGCGCATGGCTTCTTTGCTCATTCCAACTGGCATGCCATAATTGCCGTCGCTGCCTGGCAAAATGCCTGCGCGCTTGCGGATGATTTTCAACTGATCGTAAGCCTCGTCAATATCGCCTGCTTCGTTGCTGGCCTCGGCATAGTTCAATAAAATCTCTGCATATCTGATCAACGGAAAACAACGTTCGGTGGTTGACGAAGTGGCACTGGCAATGGTATTGTCGTCCAGCATTTTCCTTAAGTAGTAGCCTGTTTTAGTAAGCGGAAAGCCATCTTGTGCGGCGCCTACGTAAGTGTTAACCGCCGAAACGGTTTTATTTACATTCAGGCGTTGGCCATCGTTGTACAAAATGGTCCAGTTTAAACGCGGATCTCTATTGGCATAAGGATTAGCGGCATCGTATCCGTTCGGGTTGCTTACAGATTTGATATCGCTGGTAATCGGCTTGCCATTAATGGTTCCAAAAGCATCTACCAGCTCCTGGTAAGGCGTGGCACTTCCAGTTCCGGTACGTGTAGGTGAATCCCACATGGCTTCTAAGGTACGGTTGTTGCCCGCCATGGCTGCCAAGATGTATTCGCTGTTTTTGCGCATGGTAAATACTTTCTGAAAGCCATAACCTGGTTGGGTAGTCAACTCCACCAAGCTATATTGGTTCAAGTTGATTACATCTAAAGCTGCCTGGGCGGCCTTGTTCCAACGGTTGGCATCAAAAGAGGCATAACCTAAAATTCCGCCCAAATCGCCTCTGGCATTAAATAATGGAGACGCAGCATACAGCAATAACCTTGATTTTAAGGCCAATGCTGCGCCTTTGGTGATACGCCCATAATCTAAAGTGGATTGTTGCAGAGGCAATAAATTAGCAGCTGCATTACATTCTGATTCGATGTAGTTGACGCACTCTTCGAAAGTATTGCGTTTGCCTGGAATAGCATCTGTTGCTCCAAACACCTTGTCGCCAATTAAAGGTACACCTCCATAATGCTTCAGCAGAATGAAATAGTACCATGCCCTTAAAAAACGTGCTTCGCCCATGGTACGGCTACGCAAGGCGCCCGAAAGTGGCGTGGTTGGCAGGTGGCTCAGGTAAACATTCACCCTCCTGATGTTGGCATAGGTAGTAACCCAGGCATCGTCGGGAATGTTAATGGCACTTACTGCACCAGTTTGGAAAATAATGTTATATGCGGTAGCACTCTGCGCCGAATTTTCTGTTTCGTCGCCAATGCTATACACACCAACGCTGTTTCCGAATCTTTTCGGGTCGGCACTGAAACCCACATCGGTATAGATACGGGTTAAGAACTGCATGGTTCGGGCACTATCGGCAAAGGTACTTTCTTCGGTCAGGTCGGTGGTTTTTACCTGATCGAGTACGCCACCCTTTTTACAGGAGGCCATCATGGCGATGGCTAAAATTGCTCCTAAAAATATTTTCTTGTTCATCATCCTATTACATTAAAATCCAACCTGAATACCTAAGTTATATACCTTTTGCACTGGGTAAGTACCCGCGCTGCCCAAGCTGGCAATCTCTGGATCTTGCGAATAGAGATCGAAATTGGCCCAGGTAAACAAATCATAGCCGCTGAGGTAGATCCTCGCAGTGCTGATCTTTAAGCCAGACAGCCATTTTTTAGGCAAGGTATAACCCAAATCAACTGATTTAAGGCGTATATAATTGGCATCAACCAACCAGAAAGAGGAGAAGTTGGATGGACTGCTTGGTCCGGCCAAATTGCTGCTTAAACGTGGATAGGTTGCGGTAGCAGCTGTTTCTGGCGTCCATCTGCCCAATGTCGACTCTTGCAAATTTCCTTGGAAAGGAATAACACCTGCGGTTGCTACGCGATAGCTGTAATCGAAACTGCCTTGGAAAAGCACATTTAAGCTGAAGCCTTCATAGCTGAAGCCAAAAGTGGCACCCAATACGGTTTGTGGCAAATTGGGTTTGCCAATGGCCCTAAAATCCTGCTGATCGATTACACCATCGTTGTTCATGTCTTCGTACTTGATGTCGCCTGGTTTGGTATCGGCCAAGTGGGCATAGCCATCAATTTCGGCTTGGTTTTGGAAAAAGCCCAAGGCATTGTAACCGAAGCCCTGTCCGATAGGCATCCCTGTTTTAGCCAAGTAGGCATATCGTGGTGGAGCCTCACCTTGGTAAACCACCTTGTTTTTGGCAAAAGAGAAGGTAAATCCTGTAGAATAATTGAATTTACCAACAGCGTTGCGGTAGCTGACCTGTCCATCCCAGCCCCTATTTTCGGTAATGGCCGAGTTGGTGAAAGGAACCCCTACGCCAATGATCTTAAGCACATCTTCTTTTTGGTAAAGCTGGTCGTAGCGGTAATCATAAAAATAATCAACGGTTAGGTTCAATTTGCCATCAAACAATTGAGCATCTAAACCAATATCCGTTTTACGCGACTTTTCCCAGGTAATGTCGTAGTTACCCAAAGTACCTTCCTGGATACTGGTAAAGGTATTAGTGGTTTCACCAAAGCTATAACTTGGTCCAGCGCCATACAATTGCTCGGTTTTGTAGTTGTTGCCACGGGTAATGTCAGATCCGGTTAAACCATAAGATCCCCTCAGTTTCAAAAGGTCAATGAATTTAAATTTGTCTTTCACAAAAGGCTCTTCGGCAATGTTCCAACCCACCGATACTGCAGGGAAAAATCCTTTGGTTTTTTTGCCCACAAATTGGCTGGTTCCGTTATAGGCACCGCTAAAATCGATCAAGTAACGTTGTTTGTAATCGTAACCTGCCTTAAAAGTAAGACCATCTGAAGATACTGGCGGATACTCCGTAGAAGTATTGCCAATAGTAGCCTTGTTCAGGTTATATAACAAGAAGCCATAAGTGTGGTGGCTGCCAAATGTCCTGTCGTAATTGATTTTGGCCAAAGAGTTGATGGTTTTATTAGAGATCGCCGCATCAGCCGTGCTCGTTAAGGTTAAAGGCTCTAACCGATACAGGCCATTGCTATGGATGGTATAGGTATTGTTACTCGGATCATAATAAAACGCCGGAATATTGTTGCGCGATAAGCTTCTGTTATAGCTCACATCGCCAGCATAGGCCACACGGCCCATTACCGAAAGGCCCGGCGTAATGAAATCGAGCTTGTGGTCGGCACTAAACAAAATGTTGAACTCGTTTCTGTAGGTTTTATCGTAACCCTGCAAGGCCAGGCGACCAATCAAGCTCGTTTCATAAAATGTATTTCTCGAACGTTTGGCCCAAGGATAGCTGCCGTCAGGATTCAAAATCGGTTCTGCATAAGGTGGCAAACGCTGAAAGCTGTATATTGTACTTAATGGTGAGGTTTCGATGTGAGGCTCGGTAGTGTTGCCGATACGTCCTGTTACATCTAAACGCAGAGTCAGGTCTTTTGTAGCCTGCATATCCAAGTTAGAACGGAAGGTATAGCGTTGATAAGCGTAATTGTTCTCTGGCGCTTCGTAGCTTCCTGTACTAAAATCGCGCAGCATTCCGTTTTGAAAAACCTGTCCGGCCGATACAAAATATTTGATTTTTTCGCTACCGCCAGAAATGTCTACATTATTGCGGATCTGATAGGCATTGTCTTTGAAAATGGTATTGTACCAATCTACGTCTGGATGGCCATAAGGATCATCGCCCAAACGCCAGTGCTCCAGATCGGCATCGGTAAATTCGGGGGCCAAGCCATCGTTTTTCAAGGCTTCGTTTCTCAGTTGCGCCGTTTGGTAGGCGTTGAGGAAATTAGGTTTGTGTACCGCCGATTGCAAGCCCGATTCGGTATTGAAATTAACCATCGGCTTACCCACCTTACCCCTGCGGGTGGTGATTACCAAAACGCCATTGGCTCCTTTGATACCATAAACAGCAGTGGTAGAAGCATCTTTTAAGATCGTAAACGATTCGATTTCGTTGGCATCCAATTGGGCTACCTGATCGTAAGTGTACTCTACATCGTCGACAACAATCAATGGCTTTTGCGATTCGGACGCCAGCGAATTTACTCCCCTGATGTAAAAATCGGCACCGCTTTTACCTGGCTGACCAGAGCGTTGCTGCGAGATGAAACCTGGTGCACGACCTGCCAATGTATTTTGGATATTTGGGGTCGGAGTACTACGAATGTCTTTTGCAGAAATGGTACTTACCGCACCGGTATTGGTTATTTTCTTGGTGGTACCAAACCCCACTACAACTACCTCTTCCAATCCTTTCGAATCTTCTTTTAAAGTAACCGTAATCGAGGGTTTTCCTGCCACATTCACTTCTTGCTTCACAAAGCCAATGGCCGAAATCTGCAATATGTTCGAAGTACCTCTCAGGGTAAGTTGAAATTCTCCCTTTTCGTTGGTGGTGGTTCCATTGCCCCTACCATCTTTCTCTTGCACGCTCACACCCGGCAATCCGCCCATGTTATCTTTTACCGTACCACGTATCACGGTCTGCGCAAACACGAGGCTTGGCAACAAACCGCAGGTGATGAGGATAATCTGTATTATTTTCTTCATATCTATAATCATTTAATGATTTGTTGATCTTATTGATAGCCTTCGTTTTGAACCAGGTTTGGATTTTTAATGACTTCGCTATAAGGGATGGCGTACCTGTACATGCGTGGCGCAAAAAACTGGAATGGCGTATTCAAAGCTTCTACCTGATAGCTTAAACTTGTTCCTATTTTGGTAATGCGCATGCCATGCAAAGGCTTATTGTAAACCGTTTCGGCAATTTTCCAACGGCGCAGGTCCCAAAAACGCTGTTCTTCAAAGGCCATTTCCAAGCGTCTTTCGTTGCGGATGGCATCGCGCATCTGGGCTACGCTTAAGCCATCGGCCAAGCCATAGGTATTTGGAGCGGTGCCTACGCTAATGCCGGCCCTGCTTCTGATGGCCCTCAAATAGGTATACACAGAATCTGCTGCGCCACCTGGACCATCAACCTCGTTTTTGGCTTCTGCAAACATTAGCAGCACATCGGCATACCTAAAAATTGGGAAGTTATGGGTTTGGTTGGCATAGGCCGTACCTGTAGTAAAATTGCCCATAAACTTGCGCATGTAATAACCGGTTTTGGTTTGGACTACGGTACCTCCCGGACGGTCTTTGCCGCCATTAAAGGTTTCAACACCACGGCCAAGCCAAGTTGTACCATTGTAAAATACGGTGAGCGCCAAGCGTGGATCTCTGTTGGCATAAGGATTATTGGCATCGTAGCCAGTGGGATTGCCACTTGTTTTCAAATCGACAGTAATGGGCAAACCTTTGCTGGTTCCAAATGCATCAACCAGTTCTTGCGTGGGGCTGGTTCTGCCTCTGCTGGCTGTACTGCCGCTGAGGTATCCAATTGGTGCATTGTTCAATTCTACATCGGTGGTTACCGCACGTTGATAGGCTAATATTACCTCGTTGTTTTTACGGGTGAGGAAAACATCGCCAAAGGCTGGCTCTAATGAAAAGGCATTGAGCCTGATGACATCTGCAGCCGCGTTTCTAGCTTTTCTCCATTTGACAACATCGTTGCCTGCATTGTTTAACGGACTGGCCGCCAACAACAGCACCTTGGCTTTTAAAGTGAGGGCTACGGCTTTGGTAATGCGGCCGTAATCGCCATTTGGTATCGGATCTGGCCTTAGCAAATCTTTTACGGCATCGCACTCGCTTACAATGTAGTTTACACACTCATCGAAAGTATTGCGGGGCAGCTTCAAATCGTCTTGCAAGGTTAAAACCCTATCGCCCAACAAAGGCACGCCACCATATCTTTTAATCAATTCGTAATAGAACATGGCACGTAAAAAGCGGTTTTCGGCTTTCCAGTACTGCCCTTGGATAAGCAGGTCTTTTTTAAGGTTCACTTTCGGAAAATTCTGCACAAAAAGATTGCACTTTCTGATGCTGGCATAATTGGCTTCCCAAGAGTTATCGGCATTCGACAACTGGCTGTATCCCCCATTTGTGAATGTAGCAATGGTGGCATTGTCTTCAGAAGCCACGGCATCGTCGGTAGCGGCATCTAACAGATTGCCCCCGATACGGTTGTAGCCATTGGGCAGGTCTGCATAAATATCGTTCAGGAAATAGCTGGCATTGGTACCTAAAGAATCCTTCGAATCCCAAAGGTATTCTTCGGTAATCTGTTCTAAAGGCCTGTCTTCCATCTTTTGGCAGGCCACAAAAAACATGCTTGCCAACAGGAGAACGGGTAATGAATATCTATAATTTATCATGTGCTTAGAATTTAGAGTTTAATATTCACGCCAACATTGAATGTTCTGCGAAGCGGATAAATGGAATTATTATTTTCGGCATCGTTATACTCGAGATCGGTAAACGAATACAGGTTAAAGCCATTGGCAAAAACACGTACGCCTTCGAGCTTGATCTTTTGCGTTAGCGAACGAGGCAGCGTATAGCCGATATCTACGTTTTGGATGCGCAGGTAAGCTGCCGAACGAACCCAGAAAGTAGAATTGCGCTGGTTATTGGTATTGGTACCGATAGACAGACGCGGGTAAGTAGCATTGGCGGCGTTAGATGGCGTCCAACGGTTCAATTGTTGTACATAAGCCTGTCCATTGCCACTGTCTTGGAACTCGTATTCTTGGGCACCCGATAAAATGATATCGCGGTTGGCCACCCCTTGGATAGATACGCTCAAATCGAAGCCCTTAAAGTTAAAGCCAGTGGTTAAGCCATAAAAAATCAATGGTTTCTGGGTACCGATGGCGGTTTCATCGAACTGGTTGATCACATTATCGCCGTTGAGGTCTTTGTATTTAAGATCTCCGGGTTTTGGCGTGTAGCCGTCTACCTTGGCACTGGCATTGATATCGGCCTGCGATTGGAAAAAACCATCGGCAATGTAGCCAAAAGCCTGCCCTACCGGTAAGCCTGTACGTCTTTGGTAATCGTATTGGCGCAATACCTCATCTTGGTAAATCACCTTTGATTGAAGGGTAGAGAAATTGCCGTTCACAAAATAACCTACCTCACCCGATTTGCCATTCCAAGAAAGATTAGTCTCGAAACCTGAATAACGGTTTTTACCTACATTTTCAAGTGGATAGGCTTGTCCGATAATCTGGGTCGAAGTGCCACGGGTTTGCATAAGGTCCGAATAGCTATCGCTAAAATACTCGGCAGTTAACTTTAAGCGGTTGCGAAAAAATTCGGCATCCAAACCTACATTCAGCTTATCGGCTTTTTCCCAAGTGGCATTCGGATTGGCTAGGGCCAACTCTGCGTACGACCTGGCTGAAGTTGGGGTAGCACCGAAATAATAAACTGGCGTAGTACCACCATAGCTATAATACTGATCGTATACATAATAACCTACATTGGCATTACCCGTACTGCCAAAACTTACACGTGGCTTTAAGGTGTTGATCCATTTGGTATCGGCCATAAAATTTTCTTTAGCCAAATTCCAGCCCAAGCCAGCCGCGTAGAATACACCAAAACGGTCGCCTGGCCTGAAGCGGTTAAAGCCACCGTAGCTCAATGCACCTTCGGCAAAATATTTTTCCTTATAGTTGTAGCTTACATTGCCCGCAAAGTTGGTGTAAACCGCAGGGAGCGAAAGATTCAAAGTAGTTGCCTGACGGTCGGCCAACAAAACAGCGTTCAATTTGCTGTCGCCAAAAGAGTGATCGTAGCCCAAGCTTAATTTACCATACGTATAGGTTCTTTTGGTCTCGATGCTTAAGGTGTTTGGCTGATTGGTGTTGGTTCCGATTTGCGAATAAACCGGCGAACCGCTACTGATATTCAAGCCATAAACCGCAAAAGATTTAGAACGGTCTACGGTTTGGTCAGCGGTATTATTGTAAGAAATATCTCCTTTTAGCCACAATCCCTCTACCCATTTATCCAATTTCTGCGTAACGGCCAGATCGGCAGCCAAATCCCTGGCAGTCGATTTGATATAGCCCGCATTGTTCAGCATGCCATAAATATTGTTAGAGAAAGTAGCGTTGCCACCCAAAGAACCATTTGGATTAAAAATGCTATAGGCATTGTTTGGCGTATTTAAAATGGCGGTGTAAATATCGGACAAGCCGCCACCAGGCTGATTAGAATCTTGGATGCGGCCAAAAATATTCAAGCCTACGTTTAAAGTCTTGTTCAGATCGATACTCACGTTAGACCTTACAATGTAACGATCAACACTCGAATTGGTACTGTAGGTATTGAGGTCGGCGGTGTTGAAAAATCCACCCTCGTTTTGGTAATCCAGTGCAACGTAGAACTTGGCAATATCGTTGCCGCTTTGGATGTTCACATTGTACCTATCAAGCGTGGCGTTTTTGTTCAAAAATAGTTTGCGGTAATCGTTGTTGGGATGGAACAGGGGATCGCTGCCTTTTTGATAAGCCAAAATATCAGCTGCCGAATAAACCGGGGCTAGGCCATCGTTATTGCGCGCTTCATTGTACAAAATGGCATAATCCGCTGCAGAAACCACTTTAGAATTATTGAGCAATTCCTGCAAACCATGCTGTGCCGTGAACGATAATTTAAAAGGTGTTGCTATTGGCCGTTTGGTGATCACCTGAATAATGTTGTTGGATGAACGCTGGCCAAAAGTTACGGTCGACAGCGCATCTTTAAGGACGGTGATCGATTCGATAGACTCGGGCTCGATTGAAGTAAAATCTCTCGGCACGCCATCAATCAAAATCAATGGTGCCTGGCCACGAATCCTGAAATCGATAACCGAAGTAGGATCGTCGGTGTCTTGAACACCGCTGCGTTGCCGGGTGTATAAACCCGATAGTCTACCCGGCAGGGCCTGCAAGAATGAAGGAGCCGGGGTGGTGATCAGCTGATCGGTATAAACAGTAGCGGTAGCCTGCAACAGGCTGCCTTTGGGCTGTACCTTGTTAAGCAGGGTGATGCTGTTGGAGCGCTGCAGGCTATCTGCCTTTCTCTTGGCGACCAAGGTATCTACCGTCTGCGAAAAAGCAGTACCTCCTCCACCTATTAAAAGCACTACAAAAAGCAGTCGTACTATTTCTCTTTTTAAGTAGTAATTACACATAGAAATGTTTTAAAAATTAGCATAGAATTGATATCGCTTTGGATGGTTGGTTAGGCCACAGACCAAGCGATTAAAACCTATAATTAAATTGTTTTTAGCTGGGCTAATTGAAAGCAGGGAACGCTAACAGCGACGTACATTTTTATTCATACATTGTTTGGTTTTGGGTGGTTTGGTTTTGTTCTTTACTTGGTTTGTTCTTTCTTGCTTTGCTTTAAAATTAAACAAATAGCTTAATGTTCATTTTTTTAACTTTTAGAAAACAATACTCAATATTAGGCTTTAAACGCATGATTTACACAGGACTAATCGTTCATAAGTACATGTTACCCGATAAATAATACGTTCATAAGCGGTTTTTTTGTTTAATCTCAATCGAGCTTGACAAGCTTGACGAAAACGATATCATTTTCACGTAAGGGAATCTCTTTTTCGAACCTGCCATTGGCAACGCTGATCGTACTTTGGCTCAAGGCTTTTCCAACCGATTCCTGCATGAATTTGGCCACCTGTGCCTTGCTGATCTGCGAAGGTTTGCCCAACTCCAAGTACATCGAATAGGGATCGTTTTCCTGATAGCCTACCTTATAAATTTCGAGTTTGTATTTCCCGTTTTTGAGATTGGCCAATTGCAGCTTGGCTGGTGCTTTGGCCAGGGCGGGCTGCAGCTTGTTAAAATAATCCTGATCGAAAGAATAGTTTCTGCTTGGGGCGGTATAATCCCAGATCAAAGCTTGTACGCCATTGGCTGATTTACACACGTAAGAACTTTCATCAGCATTTTTAAGCTCGGTTTTGCCCAGCTCCTCCAAAAATTTGTACGAATAATAGCTCGGCTTTTTAATGTCTTGCAGGTTAATCAAGCCAAAACCTCCATGAAAAGGTGTTAAGCCTGGCCCAGCTTCCTCAAATACATCGGTAAAAGTCCAGTAAGACATGGAGTTGCTATATAGCGATGCCTTCTTCAGCACATGCAGGATATAAGCTGCATTTTGATAGGTATCATGAATAGGGTCTCTTGACGATGGCGAGGTATTCCACTCGGTAAAATGCAACTCGGCTTTTTTATAAACCGAAGCATCGATTTGGCCACGCACCCTTTTCACATCGATGGCAATGGTATCGCGGATGCTTTTGAGCTGCTGTTTTTTGGTACCCAGTTCATCCAATACCGAAGTAGTGCCATAATCATGCGTGCTCACAAAATCGACAGGCAATTTGTTGTTCTCGCAATAGCCTAGGAAATCACCGATCCATTTGGTGGCCGAGGTAGCTGGTCCGCCTACTCGATAGGCCTGCGAAACGCCTTTTACCGCCTTAACGGTATGCGCATACAGCTCAAAATAATCGGCTTGCGTAGCATCGAAAAAGCCTTTCAGATCGGGTTCGTTCCATACTTCGAAATACCATTTGCGTACTTCTTCTTCGCCGTAGCGTTCTTGCCAATGTTTCACCAGGTTGGTAATCAGGGCATCCCATTTTTCGTACGATTTAGGTTTGCTTACATTGGCTTTCCACCAGAAAATGGTTTTGGTTCCCGAAGCCAAATCAGGTGGCATAAAACCAAATTCTACAAAAGGCCTGATGTTGATGCTGAGCAAAAAATCGTACAAGCGATCTACATACTGCCAATTGTATACAGGATTTCCGGCTTTGTCTTCGGTATAAATCCGCATATCGTCGTGCAAAAGTCCGTGAAAGCGGATGTACCTAAAATGCGCGTCTTTTTGGATCATGGCCAACTGCTGCTGCCAATCGGCCCTCAAGCCTTCGGCTGCCCTACCCGCACCTATGCACTCGTTGTATACCTGGTTTTTTGGACCGGATACTGCATTTATATCGGCCTTAATGAGCCTGGTTTGCGCATAGGTTTGTTGTAAACATAAAAGCAGGAATGAAACCACGCCTGCCTTTACTTTTAAAATCGTTCTCATTTTTTACCAAGGTTTTTATAACGCAACATGGCTTCTACAAAATAGTAGTCGGCATAGGTTAAAGGCACATCGATCATCGCTCCTTTTGGCAAATGGCCAACACAGTGTTTAAGAATAAAACCACCGTTTTCGCCTGGCGCAGCCTTAAATTTGTCGCTCGATAGCGTGCGGATAATCGTTTCAGCTACATCCATATATTGTTTAGATAAACCAGCATCAACATAACCTGCCAATTCGATCAAAGCTGAAGCATAAATGGCACCGGCCGAAGCATCACGATAAGCATTTGGTATATCTGGCGCATTAAAATCCCAGTAAGGCACCTTATCAGCAGGCAAATTCGGATTGCTCAATATAAATTTGGCAATGTGCTTGGCCTGCTCCAGGTATTTAGGGTCTTTGGTTTCGCGATACATCATCGTATAGCCGTAAAGCCCCCAACCCTGTCCACGGGCCCAAGCTGATTCATCGGCATAGCCTTGTACAGTTTGTTTTTTAATGATTTCTCCAGTCTCGGGATTATAGTTGATCAAATGATAAGAGCTGTAATCTGGCCTAAAATGGTTTTTCATGGTGGTATTGGCATGCGAAATGGCCACTTTGGCATAGGTAGAATCGCCACTTACTTTGGTGGCCCACATCAACAGTTCCAAGTTCATCATGTTATCGATAATTACACGAAACTCGCCCGGTTTAGAGCTCCAAGACATGGTACAACCAACTTTTGGATTAAAACGTTTGGTTAAGCTTTTGGCGCTGGTTAATAACACATCTTTATATTCGTCACTTGGCTTAATGTTGTTGGCATTGCCAAAGCTACAGTACATCATAAAGCCGATATCGTGCGAATCAATAAACTTGATGGGCTCCATGAGTGGCAATTTGGCCAAACCTGCATTGTACAAGGTTTGGTCTTTGGTGCCTTCGTACAGGTAAAACATAGTACCTGGATAAAAACCGCTCACCCAGTTTTTAGGGGTTGTGCTTTTAGATTTATTGTTCTGGAAAGTTTCGGGCAAGCTATCGGCAGGTACGTTTTTCATCAGCACTTTATATTGTGCAGAAGCATCTTTCAGGTTTTTATCGATCAATTTAACAAGATCGGCCTTGGGCTTTAAGTTCGCCTTTTGCGCTTGAGCAAACAAAGTGCTCGAGCCTATTGCAGTGGCCAGGAATAATAATTTAAGTTTCATTGCTAAGTTCAATTAGGTTTTTGGTTAGTTTTCTTTATCTGGTAAAGCGTGGTCTATTTCAATGGTTTCGCCTTTCCAGGCTTTCTTCGCTGTCCAATCGGCATAAGGCGCCTGCCAAAACGGATCGCTCGTGGGCAAACCCAGTACAAGGAAAGCTTCAGAGCACAGGTACAGGCTTCCGGTTGAGATATAGTTCTCGCCTACTTCAGGCTGATGTCCGGCAAAGCCGATCGTTAACCAGCCGTTGGCATCGAAAGTGTTGGGCATTTCTACCTGTCTTTTGATTACGGCATACAAAGCCGAGCGTACCTGTTGCGGACTCACATGCTCTGGAAGTTCGTGCATCAAGGCAATTTTAGACAGCAACTGAAAGGCACCAAAACGATAGGCCAACGAGCGACCAATTGGCGGATAAGTGCCTTCTGGAGAAATCAGGCGCTCCTGAACAGCTGCATAGCGCTTGGCGCGCTCGAGCATGAGTTCGTAATATTTTTTGGTATCGATCTTGGCATCCTGCATCACCTTGGTTACCTCGAGCAGCATCGGCTGAATTACAAAGCTGTTGTAGTAATCCCAATGGAAGTTTGGTCCATCACCATAGGCACCGTCGCCTTTGTACCACAGCAGGTGCTGCTTAATGGCATAGTCGATGCGCATCCTGTCGCCCGAATTATCAAATTGCTGCAAAGCCGCTTCTACGGTTGCGCTAAACATGAGCCAATTGCTGTAAGAAGGCAAAATTTCGCGACTCGAGCGAATGGCATTGATTACATTTTTTTGTGTGGCTGGATCGAGGTTTCCCCATAACTGTTTGGGTGCGCGAAGAAGGGCCTGCGAGAAAAATGCCGCATCTACCAAGGGTTGTCTGCCTTGGTTAAAGTTCATGAAATCCGCCGCTTTCGGATCAGTCGCATTTTTGATGCATTGTACCGCCAAATCGATGTATTTCTTACGCAGTTTACCTTCTGGCGTTTCATCAGGACCGAGTTCCAGCCATGGCGCCATGCCACTCAACAATCGGCCAAATGCCTCTAAATAGGTACTGTAAACCCTATCTTTGGCTACCTTGGCTTCTATAGGCATGGTTTTCTTCAGTTCGTTTTTGCTCAGGGCATTCAACACCGGATCGGCAATGCGCGTAAGGGTCTTTACATAAAACTCCCGCTCGCCCAAGCCATTTGCCGGGTTGATCTTTTGTGCCCAAATCAGCGTTGGTGCCAATAAAAACACAAGGATAAATAGTTTTTTCATGTTGTTTAGGTTGCTATATTTTCCCAGTTGCCGACCACTGTAAATCGGCAATAACTATTATTTTTTATTGAAAGCCGTTTCCAGTACCACCAATCTCCTGTCGCCAGTGTAGGTTACATTAACGTCTGTACGGTCAACCGGGCAATCGATGGCCAGTTTTTCGCCAGCTTTCAGTACTTGGCTTACTTCTTTTAACCCATTGATTTTGATCTTGATTTCGAGCGGGTCCTTAGCAGGGTTCCAAACAATAGAAGTTACGTTGTTCTGTCCCTCAGGTATGCGGCACCAGAATTTGCCTACGCCTTCTTTCGAGTTTTTGTCGCTTACGGTTGGCTGCCCACCGAAGCTTTGGAAATAAGGTCCGAATGGCCTTCTACCATTGGCTACATATTGGATGCCTGGTCTTGAGTTAAAGCCAGAGCGCGTTCCGCCAGCCAACTGATAGCCTTCTGGCATTACAGCAATGCCTTTGGTAAACGAATCTGGCAAACGTGGTGTTGAGTTCACCAAAAAGCCGCTGTAAATATCGGTTACTACACCTTTTTCGGTTTCGTATTCGCCCCAAACAATCGGGCTGTTGATCAATTGATACATCTCGTGGCCTGTTGGCGAACTGGTATAACTCACCAAATTCAATAACATTCTGCTGGCCACAGGGTCAATGCCTGCACGGTTGGCCAAATCCAATCCGCATACCAACACGCTGCCGCTGCCACTGAACTGTTCGGCAATCACAATGCCCCTTAAGCCTGAGCTGTAGTTGGCCAAAATTGCCGTGTTCAGCACGTCGTCGTTGTTTTGAAAGGTATAGCCATCGGTTACTGGCCTGTTGGCAGGGAAGCCCGGTTTGGTTGCATCCCAATTGGTATAATCAGACCATACTTTAAGGTTTTCGCGGGTAACACCGGCAAAAACAGGATGGTTAGGACGTTCTGGATTTACATAATAGCCATTACGGGGCGAGTTGCTTGATACTGGATAAATTGGATTATCGATATCGGTATTGGTGTTGCCCAAAGGATTGGACAGGATGGCATTTTGTAAATTCATGTGTACGCTATCCTGGCGGAAGCTTAAAATACGACCTCCATTTTGTACATATTTCTTCAAGCCTGCGGCATTGGTGGCCAGATCCTGGTCTGCAGAATTCTCGCCAATAATCAAGGTATTGTTTTGTGGCAGCTCCTTTAACGAATTCACTTCCGTAAATTTGATGTTCAAGGTAGTGAAGGCTTTTTTGGTTGCGCCCACTTTATCGTAAAGCAATACGGCTGTACTTGGCGCCGTGGCCGAAGCGGTAAATAATTTATCTGCTACAAAAAACCTGAAACTGTTTTTAGATACCGTTTTGCTGCCACTTTTCAAGGTGCCCACCAACTCATAAGTATCAGAGCTGAGGTTATCGGGAAATTTGATGCTGATCTGGTTTTTTATGGCTTTGTAATAAGGTACATCGCCCACTCTGAGGCTGTCTTTTAAAATTACGGCATGGGTTTTATCGCGCAGTTCGTATACTAAATTCGCATCCTTCAGGTCGGCAAAATTATTGTCGTCGTTAATTACGTGGGCATACAACTTGATGCTCGATCCCGCATACACATTTGGCGTGTATGATTCCCAACTTAACAGAATAGGCTGATAAGAGGTTTTAACCTGCTCGGTAGCTGGCTTTGGTTTCATATCATCGAATTTTTCAATCGAATCCCAGTTGTAGAAAAGGATGGTGAAAGGAAATACACCGCTTAAATCAGGATTGATGTTTCTGAACTGCCTAAAGCTTTCTGTAGCTTGGCGAATGGTGAATTTTTGGTGCTCATCAGCTAAACGCGATTGCAAATCTTGGCGTTCATGACCTGTCCAGGCCAATTGCGAAGAAGGATTTTTATGCCAAGGCGTTAAGTTGTATCGGCCATCTGGACCAGTGTAATTACCCACGCATTCGGTGAAGGTTATTGGCTGACCAGTTTTTGGAAAAGGAATAAGGGATGCGTTGTTACGGATATTCAAGAAAGTGAAAGGCGAACTGTAATACCAGCCCCAATACCTATGGATATCGCAAATATCTCCTGCCTTGCCATAGCCATAACCTGCATTGGCAATGTACACACGGGTTTCGTCCCATCCTTTTAGCTTATCGTAGGCATACGAAAGAAATTTTTCCCATTGCTCGGCTCTTTTGCCAGCAAAGGGAGTTTCGTTGGTCATGGCGTATACCATTAAACTCGGGTGATGGGCAATTAAGCCCAGTTTTTTATGTTCATACCACGATACACCCTGATCGTAATCTTTCGGAAAGCCACCATCGGTTTCATCGCCTACGGCTTCTTGTGCTTCTACTTTCTCGCCCGAACCTACCTTGCCACTGTAGTTGCCACCAAATACCATCATACCCAGTTCGTCGCATACATCAAACCACTCTTCGGCATCAGGAATACGGATGATATTGACGTTAATGCTTTTCATGAACTTCACGTAATCCATGGCAAACTCACGGCTTTTTTCCAGCTTTTCAGGAATCCCCCTGTTTGGTGGATTGATGGCAATGCCACGCAGAAAAATCGGCTTGCCGTTTAGGTATAAATTGCCTCCCCTACGCTCAAAAAAGCGAAAACCGGCTCTTTCCTGCAATTGATCCTTCACTTTTCCGCCAGCCAGTTGTTGCAAAACGATACTGTACAAATAGGGATTTCCTGGTGTCCAAAGCACGGGTTTGAGATTTTTGATGTTAAAAGCCAATTGCTTTTTGCCGGCATTGGTTACTTCAACCGGGTTCACCGCACCTTGCCAAAGTGTTTTGCCATCGGCGATAGATTTGATCATCACCTTAAACGTGTTGCTTTTTGCCGTTTGGTACTCGGCATCAACCATTACACGAACATAATCTGTTCCGGTAAAAGGTATAATTTTTAAAGGCGCTTTATTCTTTTGTGCCCATACCTGAGCCATAAAGAATAACATTAATAGGCTAAGTGCTAATTTTTTCATTTCGCTTTATTTGGTTTATTCGTGGTTGTCAAATTAGTTCGGCTTTTTCCAAACCTGCAGCTTCGGCTCGTTTCCGGTTTCGCGGGTCGATATCATTACTTTTCTCCCTTTGTCTTCGTCATCGCCCAGCTGCCTGGTTTCTCTTACCAATACGAAGGTAATCTCATCATCGGCATGGTTTTTTATCAAATCAGTTACATCCAGGTAATGGTATTTCTCTTTTTGCGTAAACGCGATTTCTCCAGCGACGAAAGCCTCAGTTCCTACTTTTCCGATTAAAGCTTCCTTGCTGTCGAGCAATGGGGCATTGTTCCAGTTCAATTTCTTTTGGTCCCAGCCCTTTTTAAGCGGAATGCCGTACACATGCAGACGATAAGGCTGACCATTGTCATCAACTTTTCCGCTAATGGCCAACACGCTTCTATTGATTTCTGCGGGCTTGTTATCCTGCAAATCGAAGTGAACATAGGCTACCTGGTTTTTCGATGGTTCAGCAGCATCCAACTGCACAAAAAGCTGTTTCTCGCCAGCAAAGTTGAGGTTGGCATTTTTGCCGCCTTTAACGCTTGCATCGGCTTTAGCTACCAGCGAATTCATCACCCCAGCTTTTGAAGGAATAGTGAGCAATACCACGCTTTGTGGTGCCAAATCGAAATTGAATTTCCCTGTACTGGGCAGGCTGATCAAATCGCTTACCTCGCCATAAGAAACACCATTTACGGTTTCGGCTGTAATTGGCGTACCATTGGCCAATCTTAGGCTAGATAAATCAATGCTCAGCTGATAGGTAGAAAGACCACGCTGCACCAGCCACATGTAGTAGTTGCCCGAGGTGGCATCGAAAGAGGTATAGGTATCTAGATCACTGTCTTCTGTCGAGTTTTTGGTTTCCAACAGCGGACGTTCTTCCTTAAATCCTTTGGCAAACAAACGCACCACTTCACCGGTACGCTGGATGCCCGAAATATCGAAATCGGCCTTTGTAGAGGGACCATCGCCTTTGGCAAACAACTTGATTTCGCGTACCTTTAAATTGCCTTTATCGGTACTTACAAAACGTACTTTATTGGTTTTAACCGGCGATTTAAAGACCGCAAAAACCTGTGAATATTTGTTCTCCTTTTCGGCCATGCCAGGAATATCTGCCCAAGCATTGCCTTTGAGGTATTGAAGTTTAAAATTCTTGATGCGATCGGGACTGGTGTATACGCCGTCGGCCGATCCGGTATAAACTACGGCGCTGCCTAATTCTTGCGTGGCTCCCAAATCAATTTCGATCCATTTTTCGGCGCTGGCCTCCTCGCCCGACTGCCATGCCGAAGCATCGCTCTTGTTGCCATCGGTTACCATTTTGGCCATGCTGTTGCCCGTACTTGCTTTTACGGGCTTGTTTAATGCCAGGTTTTTATAGGCATCTTCTACAATGCGCCTGCCCTGCCAAATGTAATGGTGGCCCGATTTAATGCCCCGCGTATAAGGCCCGCTCGAAGTATTGGCAAACTTGAAAGCCCACATGCCATAACCTCCGTTTTTCATGTTGTTGGCATAAATTCCCGCCCATTCTGTAAACAGCGATGGCGAATCCATGGTTTCTTCCTTGTCGATGAGATAGGCGTTCATCCAACGGCCGATTTCAGTATACATAATCGGCAACGATTTGCCTTCGGGATGGTTCTCTTCCAATATTTTACGGATGTTGCTAATGCGCGATTCGTAGCCCGCAGCAGGCGAATTGTAAGAGTGTGTAGAGAAAAGGTTTACCTGATCGGTTGGCACGGTTTTGCCATGGTAATCGGTACGGATATTTTTGGCTACCGCTGCCCACCAGTCGGTATTTTGACCTGCGGTAACGGGCCCCACAAACTTCGCTTCTAGCTGTTTGTCGTATTTTTTGTTCACATCGGCTATCGCACAATGGATAGCATCTGATACAATTTGCTCGCCCGAAATCCATTGATCCAGTTTCATCGGGCCCGAGTTTTTGTGATTGGGTTCGTTCTGCATGGCGAACATGGCCACATCACCTTTTTTGGCCGTGTAATAGGCCAAGGCATAGTAACGCTGCCACTGCTTCCATTTGTTTTCCCAATCGTTAGAGAAATCGGTACTGCCCAGTTGCAAAATTACTTGGATCTTTAAACGCTTCAGCTCGCTCAAGGCATAGTTAAACACCATGGCATTGGTAGATGATGAATCAGGCAGGTCATACAATGGCGTCAGCTCGTCCCATTTGATGAATTGGTTTTTTTCTGGCGAAGCGCGCAATTCGTTTTTGCGCTTATCAAACTCTTCTACACTGCTTACGTTTTTATCAACCTGAACAGATTTTTCGGGCACAAAGGCATTTAAGCTGGCCCAAACCCTGAGGCTGTTTACGTTAGAATATTCGAGCCAACCCGAAATATTGCTTCCAGGAAAATAATAGCCTTGGTTGTAGCCTACAAATTTGAGGGTTTTGCCCACGGTTTTATCGCTTACGGTAACAGTAGCTTTTTGCGGTCCGCTGTTGGTATTGTTTTTTTTAATGCTCGAAGCTACGCTTGGCGGTGCAGGCATATTCGGGGCCACATCGCCAAAGGCTTCAATTTCCATCACATTGATGGCTTCGCCGTCGTCGCAGATGAGGCGGATTTTGAAGGTGGTTACTGCAGGCTTAAACTTAAAGCTGGCGGCTACCAAACGGTTTTCGTGTACTTCGGCTTTCGGAAAGTCCGTCCAGTTGGCATCGTCCCAATATTGCATCTTAAAATTCTTTACCGACCAAAATCCGGCAGCCTGTGTCATTTCATCAGGCCTTTTTTCATGGTCTGCAATACCACTGTGCACCACCAATTCGGTAATGTTGTAGTATTTTTGCAGGTCGATTTCGAGGATATGCGGTGCTTTATTGGTACCGGCCTGCCACTTCGAATTACGTGAAATCACACCATCGGTTACATTTTTGGCGGGAAAAGCCTTGTCTTCAGACGATACGGCCACCGGCTTGTGCAAGGCAATGTTAACCTGTTGCGCACCGGCTTGAAGCGCGAATAAAGAAAATGCAAATAGAGCTAAGTTAAACCTGTTCATGATTTTATTTTTTGATCACCGTTGGAATGGTTTCGCCAATGGCATTTGGACTTTTAAATTCTACACCCAAAAGCGCGGCCATGGTTTTGGCATATTGGTTCTGGTAAACCTGTACATTTTTGGTTTCACCCAATGGCTTAATGTCGGGGCCCATTACGGCAAACCAAATCTGGTCTGACCCAGGTTCCTTGCTGTTATGGTGTGTCCAATTGTCTTTCTGGTCGTCTCCACGCCCATGGTCGTTAGCAATAAACAAAGTAGTTTGGTCTTTATAAAACGGATCACTTTGAATATAGTTCCAAATATCCTCAAGCATTTTATCGTTGTTATAGGCCGATGACAAGTAGTCGGTATACAAGTTGCGATGGGCATAAGCATCAGTTTCTATCAAACTGATCTGCAATACCTTAGGATGATTTTGTTTCATGTATTCCTTAGCTAGAAAATAAGTAATGGCATCGGGTCTTTCGTTGGGGCCAAATGTTTTAGGCAACAAAAACTGGGCTTCGTTCAGCGCCTTTTGACGCTCGGTTAAGGTCTTTGCCGTATAGGCTTCATAACCTGCGTTTACCGGAAAGCCACACCTTTCTTCGTTCATGATGCGGTTAAAGGCTGCCCAAGAGGCAAAGGCTGCTACACTGTTCTGATAGCCTGGTTGCTTATTGAGATATTCTTGCAAAGTTACGTTAGGATTGGGGCCATAGTCGTTAGAGTTTACCCTTTTATCGGCATAACCCGTAAATATTTCGTTATAACCAGGATAAGAGAACCAATAAGGATTGGTTACGTTTACATTGCTGCCAACGTTGCGGTTGCCATACAGCTGGCCTTTGGTACCGATGGTTTTCCATAAGAACGGCATCATTTGCACCCTTCTCTCTTGTGCACCTTTGCTCCAGAACTTGGCAATGCGTTGTGCAGAATCCTTGGCTTTTTTTGATTCGCCAAACAGCTTTGCAGAATCGGCACCGGTAAAAACTTCTTTCCAGCGCAAGCCGTCGAAAGTAATGATGACGATTTTTCTTTCGCCCGGTTTTTGGGCAAACAGCATAAGGCTGCAACAAAGGGACAGGGCTAATAGGCTTAATTTTTTCATGTTTCTTTATGATTAATTTACGGTTTTAAGTCTGATGCCACTCAGGGTTGTTTTTCCCTTTTTGGCTTCGAAAGCAACGTGAAGCCCCTTCCCAGCTGTGGCACTCACCACGAACTTTTTGCGCAAGGCTACACCAAAGCCATAATCGGCGGCGAGATCTACATCGTTCAACAGGTTTTCGCCATTTACGGCCACATCAAATATCCTTTCACCCTTGGCCAGCTTATCGCTCTCCATAAAGCAGAGTTCCAATTCATAGGTTCCATCGGGCACATCAAACTGATAGCCTTTAATGTTATCCAAATAAGTATAAAACAGCGGATTGTCTTCTGTATTTTTCTTTACGGTTTTAATGTTGAGCATGGCCGGTGTGCCTTCTATATGGCCAAAGCTTCCCGTTTTGTAAGGTCGGTCTTCTATCCAGATATGATCGGCGCCATCTATATATTGTACATCCGCACCGGCATTAATGGCCAGCTCTCTGAAAGGCGAAGTTTTTAAATCTTCGTGATACGGGCTATAAGTAATTGTTAAATAATCGTTAATGCTTTGCGAGCCGCTTTTGGCCGCTGCCACAACTTGGTTGGCACCATCGGATAGTTGAACAGTCCATGTACATTTATGTATGCCATCGGGCTTTTTGGCACCGTAGCTTTTGCCATTTACGGTTAAAGTAACTTCGGCCAAATTCGAATACACTTCGATGGTAGAATTGGCACCTTTGACGCCGGCTCTTTTTTTCCAATCGCGCGAAGCGATATAAACCATGGGCGCTGGGTTCCAGTTGGCTTTGTACAGATAGTAAACGTCTTTCGGCTTCCTGTCCCAAGTAACCATGCCTTTTTGGTTCATGTTGTTGCTTACCCCACCCACGTTCGGTTGCGAAAAGTCGAACTGGTTCCAAATAGCGGTTCCCGCCAAATAAGGCATTTGCTTGATTTGGCTTAAATAAGATTCGTGAAAAATGCGCGAATACTGGCCGGTAAAATCGAAGCGCACCGGACGTTCGGTGTTGACGCGGTTATCGCTCTCGGCACCATACTCGCTGATGAACAATACCTGCTTAGGGTTAGCCGTATGCTTGGCATCGATGGTAGGCTTAAATTCTTCGGCCTTGCCACTGTACCAGCCGTTGTAAATATTGTAGCTGGCCAAGCCAGGGATATCCGACAATTTAAAGCGGTCATAATCGTCGCTCATGTGCATGGCCATGGTGCTTTTGCGCGAAGGATCCTCGGCCCTCACCGTACTATCTAATTTAACGGCATAGGCTCTTACCTTGTTGATATAGTCCATGTTTTCCTGCACCTGGATACGTTCGGCCTTTTCGCTCCATAGCAAAACTTCGTTCATCGAGCCCCAGATAATTACCGATGGATGGTTATAGTTTTGGCGGATCATTTCGCGGATCATCTGCTGCGAGTTATCCAGAAACTCTGGCACCGGATTCATATAGTTGACCAAGGGAATTTCTTCCCAAATGAGGATACCCATTTTATCGGCCAAGGCCAACATTTCTGGCGCCTGCGGATAGTGCGCCAAGCGCAAAAAATTGCAGCCCATCTCCTTGATCAGTTTCATATCGCGGTAATGGTCTTCACTACTCAAAGCATCGCCCCTATCCTTAAAATCCTGATGGCGGTTGGTGCCTTTAAGTACCAGCTTTTTGCCGTTTAAACTAAAGCCCGTATTCGGATCGAAAGAGAACCAGCGAAAGCCCAGCGGGTTGCTCAATTCATCGATTACTTTGCCATCGGCTACAATTTTGCTTTTTACTTGGTAGAGGTAGGGTTCATCTGGCGACCACAGCTTAGGCTTTTGAATGGAGGCAAAGCTCACATCAACATTAAGCGAAGCACCGGGCAAAACGTTTAGGCTTTTGCTTTGTTCGGCAACTACCTGATGCTGTGCATCGTAAATGGTATGGATGATTTCGAATTTCTTGGGACTTGTTCCGTCGTTTACAATCGTGCTTTTTACCTGCACCGAAGCAGTAGCTGCACTTACTGTAGGGGTTGAAATGAATACGCTTTTGGCACCGTGGTCTAATAAGTTAAAGTGCAACTGATCAACCGCCACCAGCCAAGCATCTCGATAGATGCCACCATAAGAGGCATAGCCTATAGACAGTGGTGGCAGAAAATCGTTTTGTGCATTATTTACCTGTACGGCAATGAGGTTTTCTGTGGGTTTATCGCCCAGCTTAACCAAACTTGTTATATCAAAAGTAAAAGCTGTGTACCCTCCTTTGTGCTGACCGGCAAATACGCCATTGACGTAGACATCAGCTACTTGGCCAACCCCTTCAAAATTGAGGTAGAGTTTTTTGTTTTTGAAACGCTGGTCGAGCATGATCTTTTTGCGGTACCAGCTGATGCCCCGTACAGAAGTTTCGTCATCATCGAAGGGATCTTTGGCATTCCAGGTATGAGGCAGGTTAACGGTCTGCCATTTCGTATCGTCGGCTTTGGGACGTTGTGCAAAATCGGCTCCCTGTGGCAGGTATTTCCAGTTGTCGTTTATAGACCATATTAATCTTGTTTGGGCCTGCGCAAAAAACGGGGCAACCATAGCGAGCAAAAAGAAAGAAAGGATGAACTTACGAATCATGTACAACGATGGGTATTTGGTTTATTTTGATAAGGGCAAGATAGGATGCACACCAATTTTAAACACAGGATAAATGAAACATAAGTACACCACGAAAAGAACAAAATGGATTTAAAAATGTGCCTTTCTGCAAAATAGGCGTATGCTATTGCCTATTCGGCCACTTGTATCAATTTATTCTAGACGCAATGGAAACCATAAATCTGCAGCCTATTTTTGCCAGCCTGGTTGCAGATAGAACTTCACACTCCAAAAGATGAAAGGAACATTATTAATACATGAAAACAGTATGGAAATTAGTCGGAATGTATATTCAACTTTTCCGGAAAGTGCCAGCGCACTTTTAGATCTGCTTTACCTTTTTGGATCGAACCTTAACGGGCTTGCGATTGCATAAAATTCATCACATCACTGAAAATCCGAAAGGACATAAAAAAACCGCCATCTGGGGCGGTCTTTTGTCTTTTGCGGAGAGGGCGGGATTACTCCATGATCCCGTTAAGGGGGAGGCTTCAGTCTTTGAAGCCACTCGCTACGCTTACTCATTTTTTGTTGTCCACTTATGCCGAAGCTTCGCTTCACAATATTAGCCAACAAAAAAAGCCCGACTTAAAAGTCAGGCTTCAAATTACTGGCGGAGAGGGCGGGATTCGAACCCGCGGTACCGTTGCCAGTACGACAGTTTAGCAAACTGTTCCTTTCGGCCTCTCAGGCACCTCTCCGTTTCTCAAAATCGTTGTTTTGAGGTTGCAAATATAGCAATTCATTGATGTTTGCAAAAAAAAATTACACAGTTTGCAAATAATCTATGCGCACATGATAGATGCTCATTAGCATCGTCTTGAATATCAGCTTTATAGTTTCTAAATCTTTTAGCGTCAAATCGCAGTCGTCTAACTGATTTTGTTCCAATTTGTAGTTAATGATGCGTTCAACCAGGTCGTTTATGTTCTGCGCGTCCGGATTTTTAAGACTTCTCGAGGCTGCTTCTACCGAATCGGCCAGCATGAGCACACCGGTTTCTTTCGAAAATGGAATAGGTCCTGGATAGCGGAAAATATTTTCGTCTACAAACTTCTCTGGCGAATTTTTTAAAAACGACTGGTAAAAATAATCGACTCTGGTGTTGCCATGGTGTGTCCTGATAAAATCGATCACGCTTTCCGGCAAACGATGTTTACGCGTAATTTCGATGCCCTTGTGCACATGCTTGATAATAATCTGGGCGCTTTGTTCATAAGGCAATTTATCATGCGGACTGGTAGTTGTGTTTTGGTTCTCGATAAAATACTGCGGGTTTTCCATCTTGCCAATGTCGTGATACAAAGCCCCTGCCCTTACCAATAACGAGTTGCCACCGATCTTAAAAATAGCAGCTTCGGCCAGGTTGGCTACCTGTAAAGAATGCTGAAAGGTACCAGGCGCCTTAAAGGCCAACTCGCGCAGCAACTTATTGTTAGTGTTGGTGAGCTCGATCAAAGCCACATCAGAGGTGATGCCAAACACACGTTCAAAAGCATAAATTAAAGGATAAGCCAAAAGCGACAAAAGCACGCTGAATACGAAAGGCAAGAAATTGGCCCATTCTATTTGTGCCAGCGAACCTTCCCTTAGCAAGGCGATGCCCACAAAGGACACAAAATAAGCACCCAAGATAAACGAAGCCGAAATGAGCAACTGTTCGCGCTTAACCAAGTTTTTGATGCTGTAAATAGCCACCATGCCTGCCGTAGTTTGATAAAACACAAACTCAAAGCTGTTGGGCACAAAAAAACCGGCAATCAAGATCACCAACAAATGCAGGTTGAGCGCCAAACGCGTATCGAACAAAATCCGGATGATGATGGGTACGATACAGAATGGGATATAATAAAGACTGGTAATGTTAAGCTTAATGGCCCAGGTAAGCGCCAGCAACATCGAAGTGATCACCAGCAAGAGCAATGAGAGTTGTCGGTTATCAGCAAAAATATCTTTCCTGAACAGGTATAGGAAAACCATCAGCAAAGAAATGATAAAGCCTACCAAAAGCACCTGCCCCAAATAAACCAATCGATTATCTCCTATGGTCTTGGTCTGCGCTTCGTAAGCCTCCTTATAAGATAAAAGCTTTTGATAGATTTCTTCATCGATGATACTCCCCTTGGCTACAATCAGTTCTCCTTTTTGCACCATTCCTTTGGTGGTAGAAAGGCTGTTCACCGTATTTTTCTCTACCGTAAGCGTTAATGCTTCGTCAAAAATAAGATTGGGTTTGAGATGGCTTTCGATCAAATCTAAAATTGCTTCCTTAATTTGAAGGTTGGTAGACCTAAAATTATTCTTAAAGTAATCTAGTGCACTTTCTGTCGTATATACATCCTGCGAATTCGCCCTTTGCGAAATATGGTCGCGCAACATAGAAAAATCATAATGCCTGCCGTCTTTTTGGTGCTTGGCCGACAAGCCAATGATTCCTTTTTTGTAAACGGCCTCCAGCATTTTATAAGCTGATTTTTTATCGGTTTCCTTTTCGCCGTCTGCAAAGGCATTTGTTTTCCATTTGACATCAAACTCGTTTAAGAAGGCCTCTGCTTGTGCTTTAAATACCTCATCATCGTATTTATAGATGGGCAATACATGATTTAGGGCATCTTTTTTATCGCTGGCTACTTGTGGATTGGTTTTAAGGATCGCAAAACTGAAGGGCGAAATCAGGTCTTTGTTAAGCCAGGCCTTGTTTTTTTCGAACTCGTACCTGAAACGGGGTTGCTTTGGCAGGTAAAGCGTAATAATGAATACGCACACCACCATCATGATATACTTGATGTTGGATGAATATTTTCGATAAAGTACTTTCCGCGAATTCTTTCTGATTTTGGCCAAAATTGTACAGCTTGATTAGATCAAAATTAAGATTATTTTTTTCAATCCCTATGACTAAGGCCCGAAAGTTAAAGTTCCTTGTCATTCCGAGGCACGAGGAATCTGTTTAGTCCCCCTTAATTAGATCCTTCACTTCGTTCTGGATGACAAAACTTGTAGTGGATCCTCTCCAAAAGCAACACGTTAATCGCTATGCGCCAAACATTCTTTCCATTTTATTTGGAAATCTCAGATTTTATATTTCAATTTGTGATATCAAATTAATATCATTATGTATACAGAAAAAATTATCAAACCACCTTCGGGCTATTTAACCCTGGTCTTGTTTTTAGTATTACTTGCTGGTGGCGTCTTCGCCCTCATCCAAGAAAGTTTCTTTGCCGGCAGTGCCATCCTGATTTTTAATTTCATACTGGTTTTGCCTGGACTCATTATTGTAAACCCTAACGAATCGCGCGTATTGACCCTTTTTGGTAAATATGTTGGTACGGTAAAATCCGACGGCTTTTTCTGGGTTAATCCGCTAACAGCCAAAAAGAAGCTTTCGTTAAGGGCACGCAACCTTAACGGCCAGCAATTAAAGGTAAACGATAAAATGGGTAATCCGATCGAGATTGCCGCCGTAATTGTTTGGCAGGTAAACGAAACCGCCAAAGCCACCTTTGCCGTAGAAAACTACCTGCAATACGTAAATATCCAAAGTGAAGCTGCCGTTCGCCACCTGGCCAACAGCTTTGCTTACGACAACATGGAAGATGAAAGTGCCGAAATCACCTTAAAAGACGGTGCCGAAAAGGTAAGCGTTCTTTTAGAAGAAGAATTGAATGAGCGTTTATCAAGAGCCGGTATTGAGGTAATCGAAGCCCGTATTTCTCACTTGGCCTATGCGCAAGAAATTGCGAGCGCCATGTTGCAACGCCAGCAAGCATCTGCAGTAATCGCCGCCCGTCGCTTAATTGTTGAAGGCGCCGTTGGAATGGTAGAAATGGCTTTAGAAAAACTGTCGCAAAAAGGCATTGTAGAATTAGACGAAGAACGCAAAGCAGCCATGGTGAGCAACCTGCTTGTGGTACTTTGTGGCGATAGACACGTACAACCCGTTGTAAACACCGGTACTTTATACAACTAATGGAATTTGAAGAAAAACAACAGCTTAGGTTTTGGTGGCTCTATGTCTTATTGGGCATAGAGACCATCATTATTTCCAGTGCATTGCTGTTCGACAAAAAAGGCATGAGTTTCCATGAATTAAAAAACATGTACTTCTTGCCCATTTTTGCCATTCTTCTTCCCTATCTGATTATCTATTTGCTCAACAAAAGTACGTTGAGCCTTAAGATTGATCAATGTGGCATAGCCTACCGTTTCTCGCCTTTTGCACGCCAGGTAAAATTTATTTCGTGGACGCAGGTTGACAAGCTGTATATCAGAAAATACGATGCCTTGAGCGAGTATGGTGGCTGGGGGCTCCGGCGCAAACTTTGGTTCAAGCGAAATGACAAAGCCTATATCTTTAACGATAAGAGCATAGGCCTGCAATTGGAATTGGGCCATCGCAAACGCATTCTTTTCAGCACTGCCAAAGCAGATGAACTCTCTCTTTTCCTCATTAATTTTAAACGTCAATACAACATAGGAGCTATCGAAACCGATGTCAGAGAAAGATAAAAAAGCATTTGTGTTAAGAATAAACCCCGTTGTGCTCAAAGAAATAGAGCAATGGGCTGCTGATGAGTTCCGCAGCACCAACGGCCAGATCGAGTACCTGCTTAACGAAGCCATCAAGGCCAAGAAAAAAGGCCGTTCTAAGAAATCGACCGATCAAGACTAGCCAAGCCAGATCCAATCTTTCATTTGCCCATCTCAAGGTCAAAAATTGGCTGCTGTTGCCATAATTTGGGGCCAAATTGCTAACTTGCGCCAACCAAATATCAAAAATATCATTAGATGAAACCCCTATGATTTTACAATTCAGCTAGTAATACTTAAAATCATAGGAGCTTCATAAGCACTGAAAAAAAACATAAACAGTATGAAAGAAGTAGTAATTGTAGCTGCCGTAAGAACGCCCGTGGGCAGTTTTGGTGGCTCTTTAGCTGGGTTTTCGGCCACTCAACTAGGCGGAATTACCATTAAGGCAGCCGTAGCGAAAGCCGGATTAGCACCAGAAAACATCCAGGAAGTATATATGGGCAATGTGCTCTCAGCCAACCTGGGTCAGGCACCCGCTACCCAAGCCGCAAAATTTGCAGGCTTGCCAGATTTGCCAGCAACCACCATTAATAAAGTATGCGCATCGGGCACTAAGGCCGTGATGCTCGCCGCCCAAAGTATTGCCTTAGGCAATGCCGACATCATTGTAGCAGGTGGCATGGAAAGCATGAGCAACGTACCTTATTATTTAGACAAAGCCCGAAACGGCTATCGTTTGGGCCATGGTCAATTAACTGATGGCTTGGTTAAAGACGGTCTTTGGGATGTTTATAACGACTGCCACATGGGATCGGCTGCAGAGCTTTGTGCCGAAACCTGCAACATCAGTCGCGAGGCACAAGATAATTTTGCCATCGAATCGTACAAAAGAGCGCAAGCCGCTCAAAGCGCTGGCAATTTTACCGACGAAATTGTTCCTGTAGAAATCAAAGACCGCAAGGGCGATATCACTTTGTTTAGCAATGACGAAGAACCTGCAGCAGTAAAATTCGATAAAATCCCTAGCCTTAAACCTGTATTCAAAAAAGACGGAACGGTTACGGCAGCCAATGCTTCTACCCTAAATGATGGCGCAGCAGCTTTGGTATTGATGAGTGCCGAACGTGCCAAAGAAATGGGCATTAAACCTTTGGCAAAAGTATTGGCTTATGCCGATGCGCAACAAGCCCCAGAGTGGTTTACTACAGCTCCATCAAAAGCTATTCCTTTGGCATTGAGCAAAGCGAACCTTACTACTGCCGATGTAGATTTCTTTGAAATCAACGAGGCTTTCTCTGTGGTATCATTGGCCAACAACCAGGCATTGGGACTAAAAGAGGAACAGGTAAATGTAAATGGTGGTGCGGTAGCCATTGGTCACCCATTGGGGGCATCTGGCGCTAGGATTATCGTAACCCTGCTTTCGGTATTGGCCCAAAACAATGGCAAAATCGGTGTGGCCGGTATTTGCAATGGTGGCGGTGGCGCAAGTGCAATAGTTATCGAAAATCTGCGTTAATCAACCATAATTGAGTGTAATGCTTAACGCCATTAAGACCTATATTTTAATCATTATGTTATGTTGTGCATTTACAAAGCTAAGTGCACAACATAGCTATAACCTTAACAACGATCCCAAATTAAATGCTTACCAAGATTCGTTGCGCATTTTGAGCGATGAGACTTTCACAGCCAAAGACAACGAAACCCGCTTGGAGAAAAATGCACAATTTGTGAAGAAATTCGTAAATGCGCTTAAGATCAATGGTTCTTTTAATTATGGTTTCGATTCGCTCAAACGCATTTCCATCCTTAAATCGCCCGACAATTCATTTCGTATCATTACTTGGTTTGTGCCCACAGAAGATGGTGGCTACCGTTATTATGGCACCATTCAGCTGCCTCACGTAAACGGGATGCTCAAATTATATCCCTTAACAGACAATACTGCAAATTTTACCGATGCCAATGCCATTACCAACAACAAAAATTGGTTTGGCGCACGTTATTATGAAATGGTGCCTGTTATTGTAAATGGCAAGCAGCCTTATTTTATCCTGCTGGGATGGAAAGGCAACACGTCAAAAACAACGAAAAAGGTGATCGAGGTTTTATCATTTGAAAAGAACGAACCTATTTTTGGCAAGAATATTTTTGAAGTGGCAAAAAATGCACCTACCAAGAACCGTGTTGTTTTCGAGTACAACAAACTGAATTCGATGACCCTCACCGTAGATGCCAAGGTAAATATGATCGTATTTGACCATTTGGCTCCCTACGACCCTAAAATGGTGGGCAATTTTGAATATTACGGCGCCGATTTGAGCTTCGATGGCTACAAATTAACCTGGGGCAAACTTTCGCTGGTTGAGGATGTAGAACTTAAAAATGACCCTTCCCCTAACGACGACTTTTACGGCCGACCTGTAAAAGCATCTACTATCGTTACCAAATCTGGCCACTAACAGGCCCCAAGCCAAACTTAAAAATTTGCTACTATGCCTACATGTACTTATATTGCGGGTTATACACACATTGGAACAAGAATTATTTAACCATTTATGCCTTCTACCCCTAAAGTAAAACACCCCAAGGGACTGCCCTTTCTATTTCTTTCTGAAATGTGGGAACGCTTCGGCTACTATTTAATGATCGGTATTTTCACTTTGTATTTGAAGGATGTAAAAGCCGGTTTTGCCATGACAGAGGCTGAATCTGCCGATTTATATGGTACTTTTATCGCATTGGTTTTTTTAACGCCTTTTTTGGGTGGCTTAATCGCCGATAGGTATTTGGGCTATACCAAATCTATTATTATTGGTGGCCTGATGATGGGCGTGGGTTATTGCCTGATGGGTGTACACAACCTCACCATGCTTTATACAGCCATGACCCTGGTGATTATCGGAAACGGATTTTTCAAACCAAATATCTCAACCCTCCTGGGCAATATCTACTCTACTCCCGAATACCAGGACAAGAAAGATGATGGCTACAATATCTTTTACATGGGCATTAACGTAGGTGCCTTTATCTGTAACTTTTTTGGCGCAGCCATGTATATCATGCTCGGTTGGGAATATGCTTTCCTGGCGGCGGGTATTGGTATGTTTATCGGCGTAATCGTGTTCTTAGTTGGCCTGAAGCATTACCGGGCATTCGATATCAAAAAAGGCGTACAAGAAGGCGATATGTCTTTCTTTAAGATAACCGCCCTGATTATTTTTCCTTCGTTAATTGCTGGCGTAATCGGGTGGATCGTACCCACCAAACTCTTAGGCCACGCCCTAGTAGGCTCCAACTCTACCGATGCCTTTATTTTTGCCTGTATACCCGTTATCTATTTTTATGGTTCCCTATACTTTAAGGCAAGCAAAGCCGAAAAGAGACCGATAGCCGCACTATTGACCATTTTTGTGGTGGTAATTTTGTTTTGGGCAGTATTTAAGCAGAACGGCACGGCATTGACCACTTGGGCCGACCGGTATACCGATAGAGAGCTGAGCAATCCTACCGCTAAGCAGGCCTTCTCCAGCTTAAGTCTCTCGCAAAACGTAACCTACCAAAAAGACAGCATTGCCTTATATGACGAAGCTTTCCGACTACAAAAGAAGGATGGCATTGTTCAAAAAGAATTCAACTACCCTACCTATTTTAAAAACGTAGCTCCAGCCCAACTGCCAAAAGAAGGCGACAAAATCGAACTCTGGGCCACCAATTTGAGCTTATCTATTAACCCAGCTTGGGTTATTATCCTCACCCCTCTTATCGTAGCCTTTTTCACCTGGCTCAGGAGAAAAGACAAAGAACCAAGTACTGCTACCAAAATCATATTTGGCGTGTTTATTTCAGCCCTTTCGGTATTGGTAATGGTGGCTGCCGTTTATGCAGGTGGCAATGGTGCCGAAAAAGTATCGGTACTCTGGCTCATGGGCAGTTATGGCGTAATTACCATAGGCGAACTGTTTTTAAGTCCGATGGGATTATCATTGGTTTCCAAGCTGAGTCCGGTAAGGATTACCTCGCTCATGATGGGCGGCTGGTTTGTATCCACTTCAATCGGCAACAAGCTTTCGGGCGTATTGGCCACGATGTGGGATACTTACGGCGATAAATCCAATTTCTTTTGGGTCAACTTTGTATTATTGCTGTTTTCGGCCATTATAGGTTTCGTATTGCTCAAATGGCTCAATGGAATTATGAAAGAAGTAGGCGTAAAATAGCCATCAAAATATTAAATAAACTAATTTATAAGACTAAAAACTAAATCAATCATGAATTCAGAAGAAATTCAAGCTCCGGCCACCAAGGGGCATCCAAAGGGCCTTTATGTATTGTTCGCCACCGAAATGTGGGAACGTTTCAACTATTACGGTATGCGGGCCATACTCGTTTTGTTTATGACCAAGGCCTTATTGTTTGATAAAGCATTTGCCTCTAACCTTTACGGGAGCTATACAGGTCTGGTTTATTTAACGCCGCTTATCGGTGGCTTTATTGCCGACAAATACTGGGGCAACAGACGAAGTATCATTACTGGTGGTTTACTGATGGCGCTTGGAGAGTTGCTGCTCTTTGGCTGTGGCTCTTTATACAGCAGTTCGCCAGATGCCTCTACCTTTCTGTTCTTCTCTGGTTTAGGTTTTATGATCGCAGGAAATGGCTTTTTCAAACCGAATATTTCTTCGATGGTGGGCCAACTCTACCCGGCAAAAGACCGCAGAATAGATGCAGCCTATACCATATTCTACATGGGAATTAACGTTGGTGGTGCTTTAGGGCCATTTTTCTGTGGCTTATTTGGGGATACCGGCAATCCGGCCGATTTCAAATGGGCTTTCCTTTGCGGAGCAGTAGCAATGGTTCTTGGGGTAATTGTTTTTTCTATCTACAAAGACAAATATGTACGCGATCCTCAAGGCAACCCGCTTGGATTGGAACCTGTAACAGAATCAGCAAAAAAAACGCCTCCATTCTTGGTTTATTTAGGTTTATTGCTCTTTGCAGCCGTTTGTATCGGATTGCTTTATATCGAGGCTCAAGTATTTAGCTACCTCAGTTACCTACTGCTCCTAGCGCTCGTTGGTATTGCTTTAATGATATTTTTAGATCCAAAGCTGACCAAGGTCGAAAAGAAAAAAGTAGCGGTTATCTTCATCGTATCCTTCTTTGTGGTCTTTTTCTGGAGTGCTTTTGAACAAGCTGGTGCTTCATTAACTTTCTTTGCCGAAGAACAGACCCAACGCGACTTGGGCTTTTTCACTTTTCCGGCCAGCTGGTTCCAATCGCTTAACTCTCTTTTTGTAGTGGTATTTGCGCCTGTATTCGCCTGGTTGTGGATCAAATTAGGCAAAAAAGAACCTTCTGCCCCAACTAAAATGGCCTTGGGTCTATTGTTATTGGCTATTGGCTATTTTTGGATTGCTACTGGTGTAAAAGATGTAGGTGCAGGCATTAAAGTAAGTATGATCTGGTTGATTGGCATGTATGCCTTACATACCTGGGGCGAGCTTTGTCTTTCGCCTATTGGCCTATCGTTGGTAAACAAATTAGCGCCACTTAAATTTGCTTCTTTATTGATGGCGGTTTGGTTTTTGGCCAATGCAGGTGCGAATGTTTTGGCTGGAAAATTAAGTTCGAAATATCCTGAAGAAGAAAGCAAAACCAATGAATTAGCTGCAGGACAGCTTGACTATTATAAAGCTATCAATTGGGATACCGTAAGCAACAAAAGAACAAATATTGCTTATTTGGATATCAAAACCGACAAGAAAAGCAAAGTATCTAGCAAGGCAGATACGCTGTTGTCAGTTGTAGCTGCTACAGTTGCCACTCCGATTAAACTAGACAGCAATAAAGTGAAAAGGGTAATTCCTAAAGCGCCTGATGCCAAAGAACTCAAAAAACTACAAGCTGCAGGAGAAAAGCCTTCTAAGTATTTATTGGGGATCAATGAAAAACAAAATGAACTTTATATCGCGAAAAACAATGGTAAAAGTACAGTTCTTGAGATCTACAATCTTTACCCGGAAAAACCAACTTTTGTGGGCTATAAAATCAATAACCTCTACGATTTCTTTATGATTTTTGTGGTGATGGCTGGTATTGCCTCTGGAATTTTGTTCCTGCTCACCAAGTGGCTGCAGCGGATGATGAACACTGAAGAGAAAACTCCTCAATTTTAACATCATTTAACCAAAAGCCCGCAAAGAAATTTCGGGCTTTTGGTTTTTAATACCTAATTTTGCCAACAATCTAAAATCATCAATCCGAAATCTCCAATCCAAAAGTGTCTGATAGCTTAGTCATTATTCCTACTTATAACGAGAAAGAAAACATTGAGAAAATTATTCGCAAGGTATTTTCGCTCAACCATCCTTTCGAAATCCTGATTATTGACGACGGCTCTCCCGACGGTACTGCTGGCATTGTAAAGCACCTGCAACAGGATTTTCCGGGCCAATTGCATATCGAAGAACGCAAGGGCAAATTAGGCTTAGGTACAGCTTACATCCACGGTTTTAAATGGGCTTTAAATCACAAATACGAGTATATTTTTGAAATGGATGCCGATTTTTCACACAATCCTGATGACCTGGTAAGGTTAAGGGCTGCCTGCTTGCCGGTTTCGGAATTCGTAAATGGCGGTGCCGATGTAGCTATAGGCTCGAGGTATGTAAAAGGAGTTAACGTAGTAAACTGGCCAATGGGCAGGGTATTGATGTCGTATTTTGCCTCGATGTACGTACGCTTCATTACCCGCATCAGCATTCAGGATGCTACCGCAGGTTTTAAATGCTACCGCAGGGAAGTATTGGAAACCATTCCGATGAACAAGATTAAGTTTGTGGGTTATGCTTTTCAGATCGAAATGAAATTTACCGCCATCAAGTATGGCTTTAAGGTGGTAGAAGTTCCGATCATCTTTACCGACAGAACAGAAGGCACTTCAAAAATGAGTACTCGAATATTTAGGGAGGCGTTTTTAGGAGTGCTCCAAATGAAAATCAATAGCTGGTTCCGTAAGTACAGTCGTTAGTCTTTAGTCGTAAGTCCTGAGTCGATTTATTCCAGATTAAAAGGCTACAGACTTAAGATTGAGCTCTAGAATTTCGAATCATCTGCCCGTAATCATATTTCTTGGCCATGGCATCAACAATCATGATGATCCTTTTGGTACGCGTAGCTTCTGTTTTGGCCGAATTTAGCCAATTGATAAAGTAGTTTTGGTGAGATTTGGGCATCGACAAAAACTGTTGTATCAGCTGTTCTTCGTCAGCCAGGCAGATTTCGAGGTCATCAGGCATTTCAATCTTAAAATCGGCATCAAATACCAGGCTCAGTTCTACTGTAGCTCCCTCCTCTTTTTTCAATGCCTTACGCAATTCGTTTTTTAATGGAATGATAAAATCACCTTCGCCCATAGGCAGTAGCGCGACACCACCAACTTCTACCTGATCTATCTTACCTTTTACCCTAAAGCTTTTCTTTTCGCCTGGCTTAAGCTGATGCGCAATGGCTTGAGGAATAAAAACATAGCTCCAGCCTGTTTTTTCGCCCATGGCATCGAATTTTTCTATTTCGGCTTTGTGGTTGATCATGGCTTAAAGATAAAAGAACGAGGATAAAAGAACAAGGATTTAAGAAGATGGAAGAGGTAAAATGGAAGATGGAATTTAACAGCAAAGGGTGCGGAGTTTTCGCAGGGAAGCGAAGTTAAAAGTTTAGGGTCAGAAGTATCCGTCATTGCGAGGAACGAAGCAATCTGATTCGGTAAATCCTCAATAATTCGTCACCCTGAGCCCCTTTAAGGATCTCATCCCGAGTTAGACATCGGATCAAGTCCGGGATGACGAGTTAATTAATGAACTAAAACTGCTCCTCTATCCCCAAGCCAAATAAGGCAAAATCGTATTTTACGGGATCTTTAGGATCTAATTCCTTTAGTTTTGAGGTGAGTTCTATGGCAGTGAGCCAATCGGTTTGTTTGCGTTCAATCATACCCAGCTTTCTGGCCACACGGTCAACATGCACGTCGCAGGGGCATACCAACTCACTTGCAGGAATGGTGTTCCATATGCCAAAATCTACACCACAATCGTCCTTGCGTACCATCCACCTTAAAAACATGTTGAGGCGTTTACAGGTAGATTTTTGCAAAGGCGATGAAATATGCTTGATGGTCCTTCTTGGGAAATCCGGTAGGCTAAAAAAGTATGATCTAAAATGATTCAGCGCCAATTCTGCCGTGAACTTAAGCGGTTCTATCTCATTGAGCAAGCAAGCCGAAGAAGCCAATTCTACCTCGCTCCTTTCTAAGGCTGGCAAATAGTCAGCATTGATGATATTACGGGGCAAAAAAGCGGTTTCTAAACTATCCGACTGCTCATAATGTTGCTTAAAAAAGGCCACAAAATACAGCAGATCGGTATCGTTAAAGGTACGATGTTTAAAACCCAGCAGGCCTTTCAGGTCTTCGTCGCCATGATGGCGCATAAAATCGTAGGGCGCATTATCCATCCGCTCAAAAAGCTCCTTGCACTTGTTGATGATGGTTTTACGCTGGCCCCAAGCTAAAATTGCCGCAAAGAATGCGGCAATTTCTATGTCTTGCTTCTTTTGGTATTGATGTGGAATACAGATCGGATCGTTGGTAATGAAATTGGGGCGGTTATACTGCGCCACTTTCACATCTAAAAAATCCTTCAGTTCTAAAAATTCCATCTATTAAGCCAGCGCTTGTTCCAAATCGGCTAACAAATCGTCTATATCCTCAACCCCAACGCTCAAGCGTAACAAGTTTTCGGTTACACCAACTTTTTCGCGCTCTGCTTTCGGAATTGAGCCATGGGTCATGGTAGTTGGATGGTTCACCAAAGATTCCACTCCACCCAAGGACTCAGCCAAAGAAAACACTTTAAAACGTGAGGCGATCCTGAAAGTTTCTTGCAAATCGGCATCTTTTAAAGTAATGGAAACCATTCCGCCAAAACCACGCATTTGCTTTTTAGCTATTTCATGATTAGGATGGTCTTCAAATCCCGGCCAGTAAATCTTATCGATTTTTGGATGATTTTTAAGGTAACGAGCTACTTTCTCGCCGTTTTCGCAATGCGCCTTCATGCGCAGGTGCAAGGTTTTGATCCCTCTTAACACCAAAAACGAATCTTGCGGACCTGGTGTTGCACCACAGGCATTGTACACAAAGAACAAATCTTTATACAATTGCTCATTATTGGTTAGCAATGCACCCATTACTACGTCTGAGTGGCCGCCAATGTATTTGGTTACCGAATGCATCACGATGTCAGCTCCCAGATCGGCAGGGTTTTGCAGATATGGAGAAGCAAAAGTATTGTCAACCGTCAACAGCACATCGTGCTTTTTGGTAATTTTAGCAACACCTTCAATATCAATAATCCGCATGGTAGGATTGGTTGGAGTTTCTATCCAAACCAATTTGGTGCGTTCGTTGATGTAGGGCACAATATTTTCTGGACTCGACAAGTCTAGAAAATGGAATTTGATTCCGTATTTTTCGTATACCTTGGTAAAGATGCGATAGGAACCACCGTACAAATCATCGCCAGTAATCACCTCATCACCAGGCTTCAGCAATCTTAAAACAGCATCAGTTGCACCCATACCGCTGCTAAAAGCCAATCCGAACTTACAATTCTCTAAAGCGGCCAAACAATCTTCCAAAGCTTTGCGCGTAGGGTTTGTTCCCCTAGAATACTCATAGCCTTTGTGCTCTCCTGGCGATTTTTGCCAATAGGTAGAGGTTTGATAAATTGGGGTCATTACCGCTCCAGTTGTTGGATCTGGCTCTTGACCTGCATGGATAGCTTTTGTTGCAAATTTCATCTTGATATTAATATTGACATGAAGATAAGAATGTGGTTAATTAACTTAACGCCAAACTCTTATCCGTTATTCTGCTGTATTTCTGAACTAAATAAATAACCCAGGCGCTTGCCAGTTGGATAACCGCTGCCAGCCACCATGGTTTGTTTCTGATGAAGCGTTACATCTTTGATCTGTGCAAAAGGAGGCAGTACCAAATCAGTATTCAAACACAAGAGAATTGATCTCTCTAAAATATCTGTCAACTTTTCTTCGGTAACGGTATTGGCCTCGAAATCTTCGTACAAAAACCCAAGTGCGCCCTCGCCTTCAACCATAAAGTGTTTTTCTTTGTTGATCAAAATGCGGGCAATTAAAGAACCTTCATCAGCCAGGCGATTGTATTTAATCGAATCAGCTAAAAAATTGTGTACATAAATCACGCCACAATAGCTGAGGCTTTTATCGGTTTTTACGTAACTGGTCTGGAAGATGGAATGTGCTTCGTCAAAATTAAAAACATTACTATGCATTGACAACATCAGCATATCTCCCGAAAACTTGAGTTGCGCCTCAAACTGATTGTTCTCTTTATAGTTCACCTCAACAGAGGGATCTACCGCTGTATAATCAGTATGCAGCCTAGCTGCTATTTTAGAAAGAATGCTCTTGGTGAGTCCAAATACTTCTGCCGTACTGCGATAAATGGCCTGTTTTAATGAGGCTTTGCTCTCTAAATTTCCTAATATTTCTTTATAGTTTTCTTCGCTCATGCTTTGTGTCTAGCGTTAAGTGTAGGGCGTTTGGCGTTTTACATTTCACCTCTCAGATCTAAAATCTAAAACTAGTACGCCCTTGCAAACAATACCCTTTGGCTTGATGGCTTGCCGGTCAAAATACAAACGCCTTCTTCCTGCTTGTTATCCAAAGGGATACACCTGATGGTTGCCTTGGTTTCTTCTTTGATTTGTTTTTCTGTTTCTGCGGTACCATCCCAATGGGCTGATAGGAAACCGCCCTTAGTATCCAATAAAGCCTTGAATTCTTCGTACGAATTAACTTCTGTAATATGCTCAGCCCTAAATTGTGAAGCTTTGTTATAAATATTTTGTTGTATCTCTTCTAAAAGCTGTGCAATGTAGATGTCCAATCCATCTTGAGGAACCGTAAATTTAGCTTTGGTGTCTCTTCTCGCTACTTCCACAGTGCCATTTTCCATGTCTCTGGCGCCAATGGCCAAACGTACAGGAACACCTTTCAATTCATATTCTGCAAACTTAAAACCTGGTCTTTGGCTATCTCTGTCATCGTATTTCACCGAGATGCCTAATCCTTTTAGTTTTGGAAGCAATTCATCTACAAAAGTTGAAATTTTAGCCAGTTCTTCATCACCTTTATGGATTGGAACGATCACCACTTGGATAGGTGCCAATTTTGGAGGCAATACCAATCCAGAATCATCGCTATGCGCCATGATCAAGGCTCCAATTAAACGGGTTGATACCCCCCATGAAGTTGCCCACACATGATCAAGCTTGCCTTCTTTGTTGGTAAATTTCACATCGAATGCCTTGGCAAAGTTTTGGCCTAAAAAGTGCGAAGTACCAGCCTGCAAAGCTTTTCCATCTTGCATCAATGCTTCAATGCAATACGTATCTAAAGCGCCTGCAAAACGTTCTGTTGGTGTTTTTCTGCCTTTTACTACCGGAACTGCCATCCAGTTTTCTGCAAAATCGGCATATACATCCAGCATTTTTTCTGTTTCTGCAATCGCTTCTTCCGAAGTGGCATGCGCGGTATGACCTTCTTGCCACAAAAACTCTGTAGTACGTAAGAACAGGCGTGTTCTCATTTCCCAACGCACCACGTTTGCCCATTGGTTAATCAACAAAGGCAGATCGCGGTAAGACTGGATCCATCCCCTGTAGGTATTCCAAATAATGGTTTCTGAGGTTGGACGAACAATTAATTCCTCTTCTAATTTGGCATCTTCATCAACAATAATGTTACCGTTTCCGTCGTTTTTTAAACGATAGTGGGTAACCACAGCACACTCGGTAGCAAAGCCTTCCACGTGCGCAGCTTCTTTAGAAAAATATGATTTTGGGATGAACAAGGGGAAATAAGCATTGCTGTGACCTGTTTCTTTGAATTTGTGATCTAAAACCGCCTGCATTTTCTCCCATAAAGAGTAACCATATGGCTTAATTACCATACAGCCTTTTACCGAAGAATGTTCTGCCAAATCGGCTTTTATAACAATATCGTTATACCACTGCGAATAATCGTCATTTTTGCTTGTAATGCCTTTGCTCATAACTGTTTGGAACGTTTTTTGTGTTAAATTTCTTGTAAAGTTGTTTACAAAGCTATAAATTTATAGCTACAATTTAATTGAGCACACAAACAAAACACACATATCATGAAACCTAACCATTTATTCACCAGTTTGCTCGGAGTAACTGCACTGCTAGTTGCTTCCTGCTCAACTCCGAAATTGGCACAAAACGCTGCCATTGACGATGATGTGTATGGTACCACTGCCCAAGCTAAAGAATACAAGCAGGCGGCTCCGGTTCAACCTACACAGCAAACGGACAACTCGGACAATTCTACTTACACCAACAGTGACCCCTATTATGACATGGACTATGCTTCGCGTATAGACAGGTTCTATTATGGCAGTCCTTACAGAAATTACTATGATCCGTATTACAATTATTATGGATACAATTCTTGGTATGGATACGGATATGGCCTAGGTTTAGGTGGCTATTTTAATGCCTATTACAATTGGTACAGTCCTTATTCGTATTACGGCTGGGGAAATCCATACTATGGTGGCTGGTGGGGTCCTTACTCTTACTACGGCGGCTATTATGGTGGCGGTTACTGGGGCGGTGGCTATTATGGAGGCGGAGGTTATTATGCCGGCAGAAACAGCTACAACCCTAATTACGGCGCAAGGCCATCAAGAGGAAGCGAAAACGGCGTAGGCCGTCCGAATAGAGGAAGCTACTATGGTGGCGGTACGTCTGGTGTTCCATCAAGAGGCAATGCCAATCCTAACGGTACACCAGTAACCAGAAGCAGAGCGGAGATGTATAATCCAGCAACCAATGGTTCTCGTCCAGGTGGCGCTACCAGCTATGATGGTGGCAGACCAAGCAGAGGCGGTTCAACAACTGATGCAAGACCAACAAGAAGCGAAGCTCCACCAAGGGCTCAGCCTACTTATAATCCTCCTCCACAACAAAGTGCACCTCCTCCATCAAGTGGCGGCGGTAGTCGTGGTGGTTCAAGTGGAAGTTCTGGCGGCGGCGGAGGTGGCGGCGGCAGACCAACCAGAGGTGGCAGGTAATATCGATCTAAATTAGCTTTAAACACAAATGAAAAAAATTCTAACTCTGTTAGTAGTAGCTATAGTAGCTACTACCAGCAATACTTACGCGCAATATGCTAGCGATGCGCTTCGCTTCTCTCAAACAAATTACGGCAGCACCGCACGCTTTAAAGCCATGGGAAATGCACAAATTGCCAACGGTGGCGATTTGAGTTCTCTTGGTGGCAACCCTGCCGGTTTGGGTCTTTTTACCAAATCTGAATTTGGGTTTACGCCAGAATTTAACCAAAGTGGCATGAATGCAAATTTCTTGGGACAAAACACCAATACCAATAAAAGTCAGTTAAATATTAACCAGATTGGCGCCGTATTTTTTGCGCCTACTTATAAGCAAAAAGGCGAAAACACTTCAAAAGGCTTGATTAGCGGTGTTTTTGGTATCGGTTACAACAGAACCAACGATTATGGCTCAGAAGTAAATTATTCTGGCGTAAACGGTAGCACTTCAATTACCGATTATTTTGCCGAATTGGGAGGTTCTACCACCCCAAATAACTTGGAAGTGGGAAGTTTGCAAAGAATGGCCTACGACAATTACTTGATCAGTTTTGACCCTGCCGCTGGCAATTATTTTTCTGAGACTTATGTAGACAGAACCCAAAATCAATTCAACAACCAACGCAAAAATGAAGTGCGTTCAGGTTCGGTGTCTGAATTTAATTTTTCTGCAGCGGCCAATATCTCTAACCAGTTTTATATTGGTGCAAGCATTGGCTTGATTGATTTAAAATACAATAGCGATGCACAATTTGAAGAAAGCGGCAGTGCCAGGGAATTGACCACAGCAGGCGTCCCAACTGGCAATAACATCAACTACAAATTGTTATTCAATCAAAGCCAGGTAACCAAAGGTTCTGGTGTGAATGGCCGTTTAGGTGTAATTTTTAAACCTGTAGATGGTTTACGCCTAGGTGCCACCATCCAAACTCCTACTTGGTTTGCAATTGACGACAGCTATACAGAAGGCTTGGACAACAGGGGTACAATTAAAGGCACTACCGACAAACAGACCTATGATTTCAGTTACAACTTGCGTACACCATTAAAAGGTTCATTTGGTGCAAGCTATGTAATTGCTGGCCAAGCTTTAATTTCTGCCGATGTTGATTACGTAGACTACTCTAGCATTAGGTTTTCTACCAATAACGACGGCAGCTATGGCGACAACGATATCATGATCGACAACAACGCCGAAGTAAGGAACAATTATAAAGGTGCGGTTAACTATAGAATTGGCGGCGAGTATAAGCTTGACAACTTGAGTTTAAGAGCAGGTTATGGTGTAAATGGCAGTCCTTATAAAAATAAAGACCTTGATTTTGACACCAAAATGTACAGTGGTGGTTTAGGTTATCGCGTGAACAACTACTATGTCGACTTAACTTATCAAAGAGTAGAAACCAACAGCGAATTCAGCCCATATAATTTAAGCAATGGAAAAGAACCTATTGCTGAGATTAAAGATACCAAAAACAATGTTTTCTTGACTTTAGGTTTAAGATTCTAAGTAGCATACTGTTTAAATAAAAAATCCCGGTTGCCAGTTCGCAATCGGGATTTTTTTATGCTTATCCGAGTTTGCACACTAAATTATGCCATAAAGCGAAGCGCCCTTCTCTCCCAGCCTATTCACTCTTTGCTCAACCTCAGGATCTTTAATCAGTTCGGGTGCATGGTGAGGCTTTTTACGTGCATCAATAATCAATGATCCGGCGCAACCCCAATGCTTATGCTGTATAAAATCATCAACCCCATCTATATCTGCTGCCGGATTGCTTCTCGTAAAAGTTACCCAAACCAAATTATTTATGTTTTCGGCCGTAAATTGGGCATCATCGCAAATTACGATCAATGGCAGGCCTTGCAAATCTTTTGATTTTAAGCTTTCTTTTAGCGCATTGATCTCTTGTTTAGCATGTTGAGTATCCGTGTAAGGCTTAGCTTCAACAACCAAAACTCCTGGCATAGCCATTTGAGCTGCATTAAATGGCATTGGCAAATTCAAATCGGCAGGTACTATCTTGGAAAGCTCTCTTTTTTTGGCACCAGCAACAGCAAATACCACTTTTGAGCCTGCATTAAGGCCATCGCCTGAATAATCGAGCGTATCAATTGTGGTATTGGTATAGAAGTGTAAATCCCGAGTAAGATCTATTCGCTCTAGAACATGTTGCAAAAAGCCGGAAATATCATTGGTGCTCAGGTTTTCATCATCTTCTCTGGCCGTTATCAATAGGTATTTGGCTAAGCTCAGTTGATTTTTCCCTAGAATATGGTTAGCAATAGTTAAAATTTCCTGAGGTTTGCGTTCGTTAAGGTACGGCGTATAGCGTTCGCTTCCAATGGCAAACAATAAGGGGTGCACGCCGGCTGCATCAACTGCATTTACCTCTTTTAAACCATGGATTTCCTGAGGAATGGCCGAACCTGTAATTTCGTGTATCAATGCACCAAAACTGGTATCTTCTTGAGGCGGTCTGCCCACTACCGTAAACGACCAAACTGCATCTTTTTTATGGTACACATTGTGTACCTTCATTAAAGGAAAGGTATGTGTAAGGCTGTAATAACCCAAATGATCGCCAAATGGACCTTCAGGCTTGTTTTCATGGGGATAAACCGTTCCAGTAATTACAAAATCAGCATCAGCCGAAATACAAAAACCCTCTTCATCATAAAAGTACCTAAAGCGCCTATTGCCTAAAGCACCGGCAAAAGTGAGTTCAGAAAGTCCTTCAGGCAAGGGCATTACTGCGGCAAGTGGATGTGATGGCGGACCACCAACAAAAATACTCACCTTTAAAGGCTGTCCTTTGGCATTGGCCTTGGTCTGGTGCACGCCAATTCCCCTGTGAATTTGATAATGCAAGCCGATTTCTTTGTCTTGTACGTAATCATTGCCCGCCAGTTGGATACGGTACATGCCTACATTGGCATTCATCACGCCAGGCTTGTCAATATCTTCGGTAAAAACCTGTGGCATGGTTACAAACGGACCACCATCCATAGGCCAGTTTACAATTTGAGGCAAATTGCTGATGCTCGTTTTCTGAAATGTATTTTTAAAAAGCGACTGTTTCAAAGGCAAAGCCGATAGGGCAGCTAAGCCCGAACCTGCATATTTAAATGGATTTTTAAGGGCTTTAATAGGATCCGAACGCAGAGCGACTAATTGCTCTACCTTAGGCAGGCTATCGCGAAACATAAACTTAGATCGCTCTAAAGTACCAAACAGATTAGAAACGGCTTTAAATGGGCTTCCCTTTACCTTTTCGAATAGCAAAGCCGGCCCTTGTTTTTCGTAAACCCTTAAATGGATAGCCGCCATCTCCAAATACGGATCAACTTCTTCCTTTATTCTTACCAGATGGCCATGTTTCTCCAGATCGGCTATGCATTCGGCTAAATTTCGATATCCCATTGGTACAAAAGTAAGAAATAGAGTCCATAGTCGATAGTTAATAGTCTGCAGTCTAATTTAACACCTCATTCCAGACTTGATTTAAGATCTGTCTCGAGTGAGATACCGGATCGGTGTCCGGCATAACGTTTCTCTAGGTAAACAAAAAATCCCCGCTCTTTTGAAACGGGGATTTTTTATGAAACGGAATATTTTATTTCTTGCCGGCGAATGAACGCAGCATCCAAGTATTTTTTTCCTTAAACTGCATAAAGCGGTTCACCATATCATTAGAGCCATCATCTCCAGCTTTATCTGTCGCCTCTAACAAATCTCTTTCTAATTCAATCAGTTTGGCCATATCGTCCAATACTGCCTCAACCATGTCCATGTCCTTCATGCCAATGGTGTCGATTTCCTTAATTTGTGATTCTTTGATGTAATCGGCAAAACGGCTGTGTGGCGGTTTACCTAGGGTCAATACACGTTCTGCAATTTCATCGATCGTTAACTGTGCATTGGTATATAATTCTTCAAACTTAATATGCAAGGTAAAGAAGTTCTGTCCTTTGATGTTCCAATGACAACCTCTTAATTTTTGATAGTGGATATGGTAGTTGGCCAAGTAATCATTCAGCATATCAACTACAGGTTTTACTTGTTTTTCGTTTAGGCTTATTTCTTTTGCATCCATGGTATTTTCTATTTTTGAAGGTTAATTTTTGTACCCTTAAAACAAAGCATTGTTGAAATGGTTTTCAAAAATACTTTTTAGAGGCAATAGAAATGTCATCGTACCGTTTTTATAACATTCATTCACCTATGAGCTATTATTCGTATAATTGTGTTTCAAATTTGCTAAGACTTAATGTATAAAATATATAAATTATTCATCGCTGCTCTTCTACTTCACGTCTCTGTTGCCCATGCCAATACTGCTGTTGATTCTATCGGTGTGGAGAATTACAAAGGAAAAAAACTGATCCTGCATAAAGTAGAACCTAAAGAAACCTACTATTCTATTGCCAAACATTATAACGTTAACTATAAGGACGTTATGACTTTTAACGACAGCAAGCTTTTGCAGATTGGCGTCGTTTTAAAAGTACCTACCGAAACTCCTTTTGCGGCAGTTGCTGCATCCGCCTCTGCGAACACTGGCGAGGCCAACTTAATTACCTACACGATTAAGGCCAAAGACAACCTAAACATGCTGGCGGAGAAATACGGCACTACCGTAAACGAAATCAAAAGGATAAACAACTTAAATTCCATCAACCTGCAAATTGGTCAGCAACTGAAAATACCGACCAATGGCAATACAGCTGCAGAAGAAACTCCAGCAGCTGTAACTCCTCCTGCAAAAACGCCAACCAATACTGCAAATACGGATAATACAGCCAGTATCTCGCATACCATTAAGGCCAAAGAAAACCTTAACCTGCTGGCCGAAAAATACGGGACAACGGTTGATGAAATCAAACGCCTAAACGGATTGAGTTCCAACAACCTTCAAATTGGACAGGTTCTCAAAATTCCTTCGGCAAATAGCACCGTTACTCCAGTCGAACCCCCTGTAGAATCGCCAAAAGTGGTTGAAGCGCCTCCTGTAAAAAGCAAAACGAAAAAAGTGGAGGAAGCAGTTGTTCCACCAAGCAATACCGCTAATGTTGAAGGTGGTTTTGAGCATACCGTCATTGCCGGAGAAACCATTTATACCATCGCCAAAAAATACAACTTAACTACTTACCAGCTTAAAACCTGGAATAACTTGACCTCAAATGATTTGGCTACAGGGCAAAAGATCATCATTAGGGGTGCTAAACCTGTTACAGCAACTGCCGCCGATGAAGAACAAGGTACCGAAGCCAATCCAAATACCATCAAAGATCCTGCTTTTAAAGGTTCGCCAAGTAAATTTGGCATTACCCAATTTGAAGAAAAAGGTACGGCACTTTGGATAACCGATACCGACTTAGATCCTAGCAAAATGTTAGTTTTGCACCGTACCGCACCTGTGGGCACCATTATTAAAGTGACAAACCCTATGAGCAACCGTTCGGCCTTTGCAAAGGTTGTTGGTAAATTTACAGAGAATGAATCCACAAAAGATGTTATTATTGTAATGACAAAAGCAGTAGCAGATGCTGTTGGTGCTTTGGATAAAAGATTTTTTTGTAATATAAACTACGGCGCTCAAGAGAATGAACAATAAAAGCCCTTTAATTATCGGCATTGCGGGAGGAAGCGGCTCCGGCAAAACATTTTTCCTTAACAGTTTCCTTCATCATTTTAAAAACGATGAGGTAACGCTCCTATCTCAAGATGATTACTATATTCCTGCCGGCGAAATGACGCAGGAAGAAAACAAACTTTATAATTTCGACCTTCCTTCTACCATTGACGATGAACAGTTTCTGATCGATATCAAAAAGTTGATCAAAGGCGATGTGGTTTATAAAAAAGAATACAATTTTAACAATCCATTAGCAGTAGTTAAAATCCTGGAAATTAATCCAGCTCCTATCATTATTGTCGAAGGACTTTTCATTTTGCATTTTAAGGCCATTGCCGATTTGCTTAACCTACGGATTTTTATCGAAGCTGATGAAAAAGTGGCCTTAAAACGCCGCATCAAGCGCGATGGCATGGAAAGAGGCTATCCTGAAGATGACGTGCTCTACAAATGGAACAACCACGTAATGCCTGCCTACAAGGAGTTTTTGTTGCCCTACAGGGAAACCTGCAACAAGATCGTATCAAACAACCTCGATACTCCTGAGGATATCATTAGAATTACCGAAGAAATTTCTGAAGAGCTGAAAGCGAAGTTTTGCTAGTAAGATTTATAATTAGTTGATTGTCATTCAGAGCGAAGCGAAGAGTCTAGGATAGATTTTCCTATCGTTCGTAATAGCAAAGAAAGATTGCTCCGTCTCTGCGTTCTTCGCAATGACGAGCAATCATGAACTAGTCTATCACCATTTCTGGCACATCATCACTGGCGAATAATTTACCAGCAGTAGCATTTTTAATAAAATCAATACTTACGCCAGGTGCACGTTCTAGCAACTTAAATCCGCCTTCTGGCAGTACATCTAAAACAGCCAGCTCCGTTACTATCTTTTTGATACATTTTACGCCAGTTAAAGGCAAGGTGCACGAAGGCAATAGCTTGCTTTCTCCAGCCTTATTTACATGTTGCATGGCTACAATAATATTCTTTGCCGAAGCCACCAAATCCATCGCGCCGCCCATTCCCTTCACCATTTTGCCTGGGATTTTCCAATTGGCGATATCGCCATTCTCCGAAACTTCCATTGCGCCTAAAATCGTTAGGTCTATTTTTTGTGCCCTGATCATTCCAAAACTCATGGCCGAATCAAAAATCGATGATCCTGGCAAAGTGGTAATCGTTTGCTTTCCCGCATTGATCAAATCTGGATCTTCTTCCCCTTCAAAAGGAAATGGACCCATGCCCAGCAAGCCATTTTCAGATTGCAGTACTACGTTAATGCCTTTCGGTATATAATTGGCCACCAAGGTTGGAATACCAATGCCCAGGTTTACGTAATAGCCATCTTTTATTTCTTTAGCGATTCTTTTCGCTATTCCGTTTTTATCTAACATTTTTTATTCATCAATTAAGATTGCTTCGTTCCTCGCAATGACGTATGTTGTTGATTGAATTATCGCTTATTTTACTGCCGACTTAGGACTACCGACTTAGGACTTATTTCTCACTGTTAACTGCTCAATTCTCTTTTCATAAGCTTTGCCCTGAAAAATACGGTGCACATATACACCAGGGGTATGGATGTGATCAGGATCGAGTGTACCTACTTCTACCAGTTCCTCCACCTCGGCAATGGTTACTTTGCCAGCCATGGCCATTACGGGGTTAAAATTTCTGCTGGTCGAACGGAAAATCAAGTTGCCCGCAGTATCGCCTTTCCAAGCTTTTACCAAAGCAAAATCAGCATCAAATGCATATTCCATCAGGTAATCTTTGCCGTTAAAGTTTCGTGTTTCCTTGCCTTCGGCTACCTCTGTACCCACACCGGCAGGCGTAAAAATTGCAGGCATGCCATAACCAGCAGCCATGCAGCGTGTAGCCAAGGTTCCTTGCGGAATCAGTTCTACTTCTAATTCGCCACTGAGCAACTGTCTTTCAAACTCGGCGTTTTCCCCAACATAAGAAGATATCATTTTTTTTACCTGTCTGGTTTGCAACATCAGGCCAATGCCGAAATCGTCGACACCTGCATTGTTAGAAATACAGGTCAGGTTCTTTACTCCTTTCTTAACCAGTGCAGCAATGCAGTTTTCTGGAATTCCACAGAGGCCAAAACCGCCTAACATGAGGGTCTGTCCGTCGTTAATATCTCTGATCGCTTCATCCGGTCCGGATACAACTTTATTAATCATATATCGTGTGTTTTGGGCTAAATTAGCAAGATATTGGCCTTCATCCAAATCATTTAAACGATTACAAGTATGTAAGTTTTACACTAAGTATGGCTATAAAAATGCATCAAAAAGCAGATGAAGGCAGTTTTAAATAGTTTTACCCGGCTAGGAATTAATTTTTCTCTTGAAAACTGATAACTGCCAACTGAAAATTCAAAGAGATTGCTTCGTCGCTTCTCTCCTCGCAATGAAGAATTTTGTCATTGACTATTAACTATGAGCCATAAGCTATGAACCAGCGACTAATCTCAAGGTTATTTGTAGATTTCAATAATCTTATCGTTGCCGCCATTGCTGGTGCAGATGTAGATCTTTCCATCAGGTGCCGGACAAACTGCCCTTAACCTGCCAAATTCATTGATGTAGAAGCTCTTTGTGCCCACAATCTTGGTCTGAGCCTCGTCAAGCTTTAGCTGCATCAATTTGGAATCTTTAAGCAAGGCCAACAACAGCGAGTTTTTAAACTGCGGAATATAGTCGTTATTGTAAAAAGACAAACCGCTTGGCGCAATGGTAGGCGTCCAATTGATGAGCGGTTCTACCACATTATTCTGCGTACAAAATGCTTTTTCTCCAGTTCCATCGCACATGCCTTCTACAGTAGGCCAGCCATAGTTTCGGCCCTTTTCGATAATATTGATTTCGTCATCAGTTGTATTGCCATGCTCGGAAGAAAATAATTTGTTCCCAACTAAAACCAGCCCTTGTGGATTGCGGTGTCCCAACGACCAAACCGGATTATTTGGATAGGGATTATCAGCCGGAATTGATCCATCTAAATTGATGCGCAATACTTTTCCAGAAAGCGAATTTACATTTTGTGGCATCGAAGTATTGGAAGCATCACCCGCGGTAATGAAAAGCTTTCCGCCAGTTATGAGCAAACGAGAACCATTGTGTATCGAAGCTGCCGGAATTTGATCTAACAACACCAGTGGACTGCTTAATGTACCATTTCCGTAAGTGTAGCGTACTACTTTGCCTTTGTAGGTGGTACCATAATCGTACACCACATATACATAAGGATTAGCTGTAAAATCGGGATGCAAAACCATGCCTAACAAGCCACCCTCGCCGTTTACCCGAACATCTGGAATGGTAAAAACTGGCGTAACCTGTCCGTTTTGCGGATTTAACTTGCTGATTTTTCCAGACTTCTCAGTAAACCAGATCAAATTATCAGGTCCATAAACGAGCTCCCATGGAAGCGTTAATCCAGATACTACTACCCTTGTTTTCAAATCAACATCAGGTAAATTTCCAGTATCATCAACATTAGATTTCTTTTTGCAACTGCCCAACAGCAGCAAAAATACTAAGCTGTATAAAATTGGTTTCATGGCCGTAACTTTTTAGAAATAACAACGTTACGGACTTTTGGTTTAACTTAAATACACATAGGTAATCCCATCTCCACCTCTATCGGCATGCTCATCTTCCAATCGGGTTACTTCGGTATATTTTTTCAGGTAGTCGCGAATGAGTTTTCTTAAGATGCCATCGCCTTTGCCATGGATCAATTTAATAGATGGAAAACCCAGCATTATTGCCTTGTCGAGGTAATTTTCTACTTCCTGCAAAGCGTTTTCGCCGCGCATCCCTCTCAAATCGAGCTCCGGTTTAAAATTGGTGATGGCTTCGCTCATCCGTCCTGCATAAGAATTACTCTGTACAGCCTTTTTGGCCTGGCGGTTGCTGATTTTTTGCACTTTGTTCCTTTTGACCACCGAACGCAGATCGCCCAATGCCAAAACCAGGTTATCACGATTGATTTCCAATACCTGTCCGTTGGTTTCAGTATTGATCAATTGCACCCAATCGCCTACTTCGATAGCAGAATCGTCAAAGCTTACCACCGGTTTACGTTCTTCCTTCACCTCGTTTTTGGCCAAGTTCTTTTTAAGGTTCTGTCTCAATTCTTGGGTTACTACCTTATCGGCTTTTTTCTCCTTGATTTCGGCAATGGTATTTTCTACCAGTTTATTGGCTTCGCGAATAATATTTTGGGCTTCGAGCTTGGCTTCTTTAATGAGTACCTTTTTGTTCTCTTCTAAAAACTGTTTCAGTTTCTCGTTTTCGGCCACCAGATTCTTGGCTTTATTTTGCTGATTGGCCAATGCAATCTTGGCCTCGTGCACTTGGCGCTTTTCTTTTTCGAGGTTTACCAACAAACTATCAATGCTATTTTGGCTAGCTCCTGTTTTTTCTTTCGCCAACTGTAGCACTTCTTGTTGCAGGCCTATGTTTTGGGCAATTTCGAAGGCATAAGAACTGCCAGGTTTACCAATATCAAGCACATAAAGCGGTTTCATTTTGCTATTGTCGAACAGCATAGATGCATTTTCCAAGCCTTCGGTATCACCTGCAAAAAGCTTAAGGTTAGAATAGTGGGTGGTAATTACGCCTCTCACCTTCTTTTTATTGAGCACTTCTAAAACCGCCTCGGCCATTGGTCCGCCAAACTGCGGATCTGTTCCTGTTCCAAACTCATCAATCAGCACTAAGGTTTTTGGCGAAGCATGGGCCACGAAATAACGCATCTTGGTTAAGTGGGCGCTGTAGGTACTCAAATCCGATTCGATAGACTGGTCATCGCCGATATCGGCAAAAACCTGATCAAAAATTCCCATTTCGCTGCCTTCATCAACCGGCACCAATAAACCTGTTTGCAACATCAGCTGCAAAAGACCTACTGTTTTCATGCACACCGACTTGCCACCGGCATTTGGTCCAGAAACCAATACAATCCTCAAATTCTCATTAATATGGATATTGAGGGGCACAACCGTTTTCTTTTCTGCTGCAAAAGACAGCAAAAGCAAGGGATGACGTGCATTGACCAACTTTGTTTTGGGCTCCTTTAACAAAATCGGCATCGTGGCCTGTATATCAATAGCAAACAAGGCTTTGGCGCGTACAAAATCAAGCTTGGTTAAAAAGCCATGGTACGACAATAATAAAGGCGTATAAGGCCTTAATTCAGTAGTTAGCGCGATAAGGATCCTAATGATCTCGCGGCGCTTGTCGAATTCGAGGTCACGCAACTTGTTATTGAGCGTAAAAACCTCTTCGGGTTCTAAATAAACCGTTTGTCCGCTGGCCGACTCGTCATGGATAAAGCCTTTAAGTTTTCGCTTGTTTTCGGCTAATACTGGAATACACATCCTGCCATCGCGCACGGTCAGGCTGCCATCGGCTACCCAATTATGGGCAATGGCATTTTTATAGATGGCATCCATCTTTTTGCGCACTTCCTGTTCGCCTTTAGCAATGGCCGAAGTAATATCTTGCAAGGCTGGCGAAGCATTTGGCTTCATTTTGCCTTTGGCATCTAAAACGGTTTCTATTTTTTTGAGGATGTTCTTTTCAATAGGCAGATGCTCAAAAAGCGCTTCCAGGTTTGGATAAACCCCAACGCGTTCTTCAAAAAACCGCAAAACAGAAAATACGGTCTGCAGGGAAGCATAAACCTGAAAAAGCTCTTCCTCTACTAAATAAGTTCCTTCTACTTTTATTTTATCGGCCAGTACCTTAATGTCAAAAAAAGTACTGATCTGTAAGGGTTCCTGGTTTTCTAAGATGCTCTTAAATTCGTGTGTTTGGCGCAAGAACCTGTTAATTTGGTCATGCTTGGTCATTACCTGCATCTTGTTCACCAAAGCCTGGCCCATGGTACTCAAGCAGTGCTGGTGCACCATTTGCCTCACTTCATTAAAACCTAACCTCTCTTGGCAATTATCTGGATATAGCATTTTCTTTTTTCGGTATTGGTGCATTTGAAGGCGTTGGTACCGGCACTTTGGCTGGCTTTCGCTTTTTGAAGAGTCCAACGGAATCTTTAGCTGGCCCTACAGAATCCTTTTTAGGTTTCAGTTCAAGTTTTGCCGGTTTTGTCGGCTTTACAGTATCGGGCACCTTTTGCAAGGCCTTCATTTGCTTCTCTTTTGTTTTGTTAAGTTGCGTGGTAACGTTTTCGTATATCTTTTTGAGGATGTCTGCATGCTGATAGTAATAGTTCAAGCTCCTGTTATAAACTACAGAATCGATCTGAAATTTCTTATAAACACCTCTGTAATACGCAGAAGCTATCTTTTTGGTACTATCTGCTGTTGTAGACATGGTGCTGATGTAGCCATCTACCACATGGATGTCGAACAGCACCTTCTCCATTTTATCAGGCTGGATAATATCTTTGGGGATACCTGGCTTGCAGGCATATAGCCCCAAGCAGGCCAATAAAACGGCAATAAATCTTTTCATTATTAATAAAACCTTTCTAATTTCTTAGCCAAATTGCGCTAAGGTTGTTAATTTTACCAAAAATACTGATAAATGAGCATTGCTGATAAAATATTAAAATATAAAAGTGAGATAGAAAGCGACGGGGTGAAGCTGGTGGCTGTTTCTAAAAACCACCCTGCCGAAGCGGTACAAGAAGCCTACGCTGCCGGACAACGCGTTTTCGGCGAAAATCTGGTGCAGGAGATGGTTGATAAACAGACACAATTGCCACAGGATATCGAGTGGCATTTGATTGGCCATCTGCAAAGCAACAAGGTAAAATATATTGCTCCTTTTGTAAAGCTCATCGAATCGGTTGATAGTTTGAAATTGCTCAAGGAAATAGATAAACAGGCCGCCAAAAACGAGCGCGTAATCGATTGCCTTTTACAGATTTACATTGCAGATGAAGAAACCAAGTTTGGCTTACAGTTTGACGAAGCGATCGAACTGTTGCGTTCTGATGAATTTGCCGAACTCAAACATGTAAGGATTGTGGGCTTAATGGGCATTGCCACCAACAACGCTTCAGAAAAGCAGACCCAATTTGAGTTTAACGAATTGAAAGTCTTTTTTGATGGCATCAAATTGAGCTATTTTAGAAAAGACGATTATTTTAAGGAAATTTCGATGGGCATGTCGGCCGATTACAAACTAGCCATTGAAGAAGGAAGTACCATGGTGAGGATTGGAAGCAATATATTTGGCAAAAGAATCATCAAGCACTGGAAAGCTGAATAATTAAGTTATCATTCAGAGCGTAGCGAAAAATCTGCTTTTGCTAAAAGTAGTTTTTCCTTGCAAGGATAACAAACATCACCAAAACACAAAACAATGAATATCAATATTAGAACTGCCGTAAAAGAAGACTGTCCACGTTTGCTCGAACTGATCAATGAATTGGCGGTTTATGAAAAAGCGCCCGAAGAAGTAACTGTTACACTTGCCGAATTTATTGATGCAGGTTTCGGCCAGCAGCCCGTTTGGAAAGCTTTTGTAGCCGAAGACGATGGAACAACAATCGGCTTTGCCTTATTTTATACCAGATACTCAACTTGGAAAGGCTGTCGTTTATACTTGGAAGATTTTATTGTAACCGAGAATTATAGAGGCAAGGGTGTTGGCAAGATTTTGTTCGAAAAAGTAATAGAAGAAGCCAAAAACAACAATTATAACGGCATGACCTGGCAGGTTTTAGATTGGAACGAGCCAGCCATTAAGTTTTACAATAAATATGAGGCCCGTTTGGAAGACGAATGGCTTAATGCTTCATTTTCTAAAGAACAAATACATCAATTATAAACAGATGAAGAAACTAGGATTATTACTCATTGCCACATTGGCCATCGCTTCATGCCAAAACAAACAGCAAAAAACCGAGGAAAAAGTAACTGCTACTCCGGTAGATACTTTAACCTATGCTTATGATTCGGTAAAAGTGCTGAGCAAAAACATTGTGAAGTCGCCTGAAAACGGACAGGTCGACACAGCAAAAGCAGTGATCAAATATCCTGTTTTTAAAAAAGACAGCTTGAATAACTATATCAAAAGACAGGTATTCGATTACATTGCAAAAGAAGAAAAGGCAAGCTCCTATCAAGACATGGCCTCAAGTTTTGTGAGAGGCTACGACGAATCCTATAAAAAAGATCCTAAAATGCTTGGCTGGTGGACTTTATTGATCGACATTAAGGTGTTGCGCCAAACTGCCGATTACATCGCACTGGAACATATACATTATGACTATTCAGGCGGCGCCCATGGCAATACCATGGTTTCGTACATCAACTACAACCCGAAAACAAATTTGCCGATTACGCTGGATATGCTGATCGAGCCTCAAAAAAAGGCCGAACTGCTTAAAGTAGCCGAAGCCATTTTCAGAAAAGACAAAAAACTAACGGCAACTGAAACACTTGAAGGTAAATTCTACTTCGAAAAAGGCATCTTTAACTTGCCAGAAAATTTCTATGTAAGCGATAAAGGACTGGTATTTTTGTACAATGCCTACGAAATTGATGCCTATGCGGCCGGAAGAACGACACTAACCATTCCCTTTGCCGAGCTACAGGCTATTGCCAAACCAAATTCGCTTCTAACATCTACTCCAACTCATTAATGCAGGTATTCAAATTCGGTGGCGCTTCTGTTAAAGATGCAGCAGGCGTTAAAAATCTAGCCCACATTGTTCAAAATCATGCCAATGGCAATCATTTGCTGATCGTGATTTCGGCTATGGGCAAAATAACCAACAAATTAGAAGAGCTCACTTGGGCTTTTGTCAAAGGTGATGAAAATACGCATCAGCTTTTCGAAGACATCAAAACCTTCCACTTCAACATCATCGATGAGTTATTTGAAGACCATAAAAATCCAATTTACAACGACGTAGCAAATACTTTTGTAGAGATTGAATGGCTTTTGGAAGAAGAGGCAAGCGATTCGCCCGATTATTTATATGATCAGATTGTTTCGATCGGTGAATTGGTATCGACTAAAATTGTAGCGGCCTACCTTAACCAAATCGGTTGTTTTAGTATCTGGACTGACGCCCGTGGCTACATCAAAACAGATAACACCTATCGCGAGGCCAATGTATTGTGGGACAAAACCGAACAGGAAATCCAAAAACACCTGCCCAGCTTTTTAGCCCAGGGCATTGTGGTTACGCAAGGTTTCATTGGCGGGACCAGCGAGAACTTTACCAGCACTTTGGGCAGAGAGGGTTCTGATTATTCGGCCGCCATTTTCTGTGCCTGTTTAAACGCCGAATCGATGACCATTTGGAAAGATGTACCCGGTGTATTGAATGCCGATCCAAAATGGTTCGACGAAACGGAAAAAATAGCCCAGCTTTCTTATCACGATGCCATCGAGCTTACCTATTACGGAGCAACGGTGATCCATCCAAAAACGATAAAACCTATTCAAAACAAAGGCATTCCGCTTTATGTACGGTCTTTTATCCAACCAGAAGCCGAGGGGACTGCCATTACCACTACACAAACACCTTTACCCATTCCTTCTTTTATCTTTAAGGTAAACCAAGTGCTGATTTCGATTTTCCCGAAAGACTTTTCTTTCATTATCGAAGAAAACCTCAGCCATATTTTTGATGTACTGCATCGAAACAGGGTAAAAGTGAATACCATGCTCAACTCGGCCATCAGTTTTTCGGTAAGCGTTGACAATGATGAACAAAAAATCAAACAGCTCATTGCCGATTTGTCAGAGAGTTTTAAAGTAAAATACAACAGCGGTTTAGAATTGGTGACCATCCGTTACTATAACCAACAGACCATTGACAGGGTTACGGTTAATAAAGATGTACTGCTAGAAGTAAAGAGCCGCCATACTTGCCAAATGGTGATGAAGGATAAGGCTTAGAGTCCGAAAGTCGGGAGATAGAAGTCGGAAAGTTAAACACAAATCGCAATACGCAATACGCTATATTCAAGACGCAATACGCAATAAGATGAACGAACAGCTATTGAATAACGAGGTTCAGGATTACATCAACCAAAACTTGCATGCAGATGCGGGCAAAGTGGCGTTACTGAAATCTCCTTTTAATGGAATTAGTTCGGCAGAGCTGGCGGGACAAATTGCAGCAAAGAAAAAAGCCACGCATAAACTGCCTACTTGGTTTGCGCAGACGGGCATCTATTATCCGCCGTTGCTGTCAATTGAGCAATGTTCTTCTGAAAACACGGCAAAATATAAGGCAAACTTGGCAAAAGGCAATATCTTGCTAGACCTTACTGCAGGTTTTGGAGTAGACAGTTTCTATTTTGCAAAGCAGATGGCCAAGGTTTACAGTTGCGAAATCAACCCAGAACTCTCTGCTATCACCGCGCATAATGCGCAAGCCTTAGGCATAAACAATATTGAATTTCTAGCTGTTGATGGAATTGAATTCCTTAAAAACACAGCGCAACAATTTGATACCATATACCTAGATCCGGCTAGGCGCAGCCAAAGCAATAAGGTATTCAGGTTAAAGGATTGCACGCCAGATGTAACCGAACATCTTGATTTATTGTTGTCAAAGGCCAATCGTGTTGTCATAAAAACGGCTCCCCTGCTCGATATCAGTGCAGGACTTTCTGAATTGAAAAATGTAAGCGAAATCCATATCGTAAGCGTAAAAAACGAGTGCAAGGAACTGCTTTGGGTGATAGACAAAGACTTTGATGGCGAGCCCCAGGTGATTTGCAGCACCTTGAACGATGAGCAAAAAACCTTTTCTTTTCAATTAGGGGAAATCAATAACCCAGTAGCAATTGCCAGCCGTAGACCACCAGTTTATTTATATGAGCCTGATGTAGCTTTGCTTAAAAGTGGCGCCTTTAACTTAATTGGCGCTCGATTTGGCTTGCATAAACTGCATCAACATAGCCAGTTGTACAGTAACGATTTGTTTCTGTCAGAATTCCCTGGTAGAATATTTAAGATCGAAACTTGGCTCACTTTAAACGAGCTTAAAAAAGAAAAAAGCCTAACAGGGAATGTCATCGTAAGAAATTTCCCAGAAAAGGCCGAAAACCTGGTCAAAAAATACAAAATCAAACCTAGCCACGACGATTTTATCATTTTTACGCAGAACGGTGATGGGAATTGGGCCATTCAGGCGAAGATTTTGCAACATTACTAAAGTTCATTTGTTCATTAGCCCATTAATCATTCGTTCGTTGGCGCAATTTGTCATTCCGAGGCTACGAGGAATCTAACTCGATGCATATCCTTAGTTCGTTCTGGATAACAATTTTTTGGATGACGTGTAGGTAGACGCATCCTCCCTATTCCATCTCACCTATTCCATCTTCCATCTAACCTCTTCCATCCTACCCTCCACCTTATTTTAACACTTTTTAACATTCCTTTAACAAGCTGGCTCTTATTGATAGGGTATTTTTGATTAAACCTTAAACTCAACTCATGAAGAAATTCGAACGAATCAATAACATTGCAGGTTTTGTGATCTTAACAATTGCTGTTATTGCCTATTGGCTTTGCATGGAGCCTACCGTAAGCTTTTGGGATTGTGGCGAATTTATCGCTGCTTCTTTCAAGCTTCAAGTTGGCCATCAGCCTGGCGCACCTCTATTTTTAATGATCGGCAGGTTGTTTTCTCTATTTGCCACTGGCGATTTGGGTAAAATAGCTTACTGGGTAAATTTTGTTTCCGTGTTATCAAGTGCCGCGACTGTGATGTTTTTGTTTTGGAGTATCAATGCCATTGCCTTAAAAATCGTGAGAAAAGGCACTGAAGAGCTTAAAGCTACCCAAAGATGGAGCATTATTGCAGCAGGTGCCATTGGCGCATTAGCTTATGCATTTTCTGATACGTTTTGGTTTTCGGCAGTAGAAGCCGAAGTTTATGCCATTTCAACACTCTGCACAGCCATCGTTTTTTGGGCCATATTGAAATGGGAACAGCAAATGAACGACAGATGGATCCTATTTATCGCTTATATGATCGGTCTTTCCATCGGTATTCACTTGTTAAGCTTGCTGGCCATTCCAGCAATCAGTTTGGTTTATTACTTCAGGAAACAAGAAAATCCAACTTTTTGGGGTGTTACTAAAGCTTTTCTTATTGGTTGCGTTATTTTAGGGATAGTTCAGTTTGGAGTTATCCAATATTTTGTATTGTTCGCCTCTAAATTCGACCTCTTATTCGTGAACAGTTTTGGCATGAGCTTTGGTTCAGGTGCCCTCTTTTTTCTGGCCCTATTTGCCTTTGTTTTGGGCTATGGCATTTATTACAGTATTAAAAAAGGCTTCTACAAACTTAACCTGAGCTTGTTGAGCCTGGCTTTTGTGGTATTCGGATTTTGCTCTTACTTTATGATCATCATTCGCGCCAATGCCAAAACAGATATTAATCTTTCCAATCCCGATACCCCGGTTTCGTTGTTCAGCTATTTAAGCAGGCAACAATATGAAGATAAACCGCTCCTCTATGGCCAATTTTTTAATTCAAAACCTGTTGACACCAAGGAAACCGGTGTTACCTACAGAAAGGGCGATAGAACATACGAGGAAAGCGGAAAAACCTATAAAAGGGTTTATGACAAAAATACGCTCTTGCCCCGTACCTATAGCGATAAGCCAAGCCATGTGAGCTTTTACCAAAGTTGGATGGGCCTTCCCGATGGACAAACACCAACGTTTTGGCAGAACCTCAGCTTTATGAACAGTTACCAAATGGGTTTCATGTACTGGCGCTATTTTTCTTGGAACTTTGTTGGCCGCCAAAACGATGAACAGGGACAAGGCGCTATCCACCAAGGAAATTGGCTCAGTGGCATTAAACCTATTGATGCCCTGCATTTAGGGAATCAGGACAAACTGCCCGCCAGTATTACCGCAAATGCTGGTTACAACTTATTTTATGGCCTGCCTTTAATATTGGGTTTGTTGGGCATTGTTTATCTCTACAGAAAAAACAAGAAGGATGGTTTAGTAGTAGCTTTGCTGTTTTTCTGTACAGGATTGGCCATTATCCTTTACATCAACCAAGATCCTTTGCAGGTGCGCGAACGTGATTATGCCTATGTGGGTTCGTTTTATGCCTTCGCCATTTTAATTGGCATTGGTGTATTGGCCGTCAAAGATATGCTGGCCCGCTTAGCTTCCAGCAAGGTAAGTCTGGCCTTGGCGAGTACGATTTGTATGATTGCCGTACCTGTATTAATGGCCGCCAGAGGCTGGGACGATCATAACCGAAGCGGAAAAACTACGGCTTTGGATATGGCTAAAAACTATTTGAACAGTTGCGAGCCCAACGCCATTTTGTTTACCAATGCCGATAATGATACCTATCCGCTTTGGTATGCGCAAGAAGTAGAAGGCATTCGCACAGATGTAAGGGTGATTTGTCTACAGTTTTTAGGATCTGATGCCTTTTTAGACCAAATGAAAAAACAACAGAATCTCTCTGCCCCGCTGCCCATTAGCATGGTGCACAGCCAATACAAAGAAGGCGTAAGAGATTACCTGCCTTATGTGGATTACGGTCTTAAAGACAGTGTTGAACTGAGCGATTTGGTAGCGATACTTACTTCGGATAGCCAAGAAGACAAAATTCAGATGAACGATGGCAGCTATGAAAATTTTCTGCCTACGCAAAAGCTAAAACTGAAAATAGATCCTGCCCAAATTTTAGCAACCAAAACCGTGGCATTGGCCGATAAAGATAAAATTGCGCCACAAATGGAATGGGAATTCAAGAAAAACTATGTTTTGAAAAGCGATTTGGCCATGTTCGATATCATCGTGCATAACCAATGGAAAAGACCCATCTATTTTGCTACATCAGTTTCTGACGATACCTACATCGGTTTAGACAAATACATGTACATGGAAGGCTATGCCTATCGCCTATTGCCCTTAAAGCCTAATACCGACCCTAATGCCGACAAAACAGAGCAAACCAATAATGCATTAGCCTATAAGCATTATAAAAACTTCGAGCTAAGCGGCTTTAAAAAGGCAAAATATATCGATCCAGAAAGCAGACGTGTTTTGCAAGGCACTTGGTCTTATGCCAATACCTTAAGCGCAAATTTAATACGCGAAAATAGTATTGCCCAAGCCAAAGAGGTGATCAATAAAAGTGTAAAAGAGCTGCCTCTTCAAAACTTTACCATCATGGATACCCTGAACAAGGTTTCTTTGGTGCAAAATCTTTATATGGTTAACAATAGCGAACAGGCTAACAAAATAGCAAAAGAAACCACCAGTTTCTTGGCACAGGAATTTGAATACATCCTTTCGCTAAAACCAGAAGAACAACAGGCCTTTATCAATGATATTAGACGAGGCATGTATGTATTGCAAAGCTTAGACAAGCTCACAGAAGACCACAAGCAAATCAACCTGAATAAAACGCTCAAACAGCAACTTAAAGATTACGAAACCCGATTTACAAGCAGCTTGAGCTAAAAGCAAAAGCCTCCGGACGTGAAGTCGGGAGGCTTTTCTATGTAAAAAATTTTTAGACCAGACTAGGCTTTTTTAACGTTTACAGCTTGTAAACCTTTTTTGCCTTCAGCGGTTTCAAATTCTACCTCATCATTCTCTTTAATCGCATCTATTCCCCCCACAACATCTTTAAAGTGAACAAAAATTTCTTTGTTGCCGTCATAGATGATAAATCCATAACCTTTTTGGGTATTAAACCACTTTACTTTTCCGGTACTCATAAAAATTGTGTAATTGTATAAGATGATTATTAAATAGTTACAGAATTAAAGTTAATTACAAAAAATTCAAAAAGAAATATTATTTGAAAATTACTTATTAGGTTGTGGCGTAGTACGCAAATAAGGCTTAATTACCTGATGGCCCTTCGGAAATTTCGCTGGAATATCCTCGGTTTTGATGCTGTTCATTACAATTACGTCCTCCCCGTCTTTCCAATCAGCAGGTGTAGCAACACTATATTGGGCGGTTAGCTGCAATGAATCGATAACCCTGAGCACCTCTGTAAAATTCCTTCCGGTAGAGGCCGGATAGGTAATCATCAGTTTCACTTTTTTATCGGGTGAGATCACAAACAGTGATCGTACCGTCATTGTTTCAGAGGCATTAGGGTGGATCATATCATAGGCATCGGCAATTTTCTTGTCCTGATCGGCAATGATTGGAAAATCTACCGTTGTATTTTGGGTTTCGTTAATGTCTTTGATCCAGCCCTGGTGCGATTCGGCCGAATCAACGCTCAATGCCAAAACTTTTACGTTTCTTTTATCAAATTCAGATTTGAGGGAAGCGGTTCGGCCCAGTTCCGTAGTACAAACCGGCGTGTAATCTGCCGGATGCGAAAACAGCACGCCCCAACTATCGCCCAAATAATCATAAAAGTCTATCTCGCCGATAGAAGTTATAGCTTTAAAGTTCGGCGCCGTATCTCCAATTCTTAAACTCATGGTTCTGGTTTTTAGGTTAAAAAATTAATTGTATGCAGTGAAGTTACTAAACTGAATTAAAACAATCCTCCTTGTTGTGTAATAAATTTTATGCGGGGCAGGCTGCTTTTTAAGTGTTTGTTAAATTCCTGAATGGTGTAATCTGCTATCAAAGGGGTATCGGCTTCATCATGCTGGTGCAAAAAGAAATAGATATTTTCTAAGCCCTGGTCTAGCCAGCTCTTTAGTCTCTTTACCCATTCATCTACCCTAGCCTTATCCGAATCGAGATATTTGCCACCATTGCCTACAAATCGGACAAAAGCATTTGGCGTAGGCAATTCCATGTGCAAACAGTCTCTTCGGCCACTGGCATCGGTAATGGCTGCCCCTTTGTTTAATTTGGCCAACAGACTAAATAGTTCTTTTCTAGCTCCGCCTTTAAACCAATCGGGATGCCTTACCTCAATGAATACTTTTAAATCTTTAGGCAGCTTTTCTAGGTAGTTGGCCAAAACCTCAATGTTATTTGGTCCGAAATTATCGCTGACCTGTAAAAAGCAAGGGCCTAAATATTGGCCAAAGGCACTAATGGCCTTGATGTACTCGTCGGTGAGATAATCGGTATCTTTTAAGCGCTTGATATGGGTAATGGTACGAGAAAATTTGGGGCAGAACATAAAATCGGCATCCGTATTGGCTTTTACCTGTTCCGTCCATTTTAAGATCTGTTCTTCTTTGGGGATGCTATAAAAAACAGCATTCAACTCTATGGAATTGAAATGCTTGACATATTCGCCTAGAAAATCGGCTTCTTTCGTTTTTTTAGGATAGATGAGTTCTTTCCATTCCTTTCGGCCCCATTTGGCACAGCCTACATAAAACTGAGGATCGGCAACTGGTTTGAGCTTTGCAAAGGTTAAACGAGTTTGTTCGCCATCGGGTGGCAAGGTAAAATCTATCGTATTGATTGCCTCTTCGGCAACTCTTCCAAATTCCATAATTACTAATATTAATCGGCCTAAACGCTCATTTAAAACGTCATGTTGGACCTGATCCAGTACCTCATCTCGAAAGAGACCCTGAATCGGGGTTTAGAATGACGCAGTGAGAATAAAAACAAAACCCCGAAAACTACTTAAAGTTTCGGGGTTTTCAAATTTTAATATTTTGGGATTGTTAATATCCTTTAATCATGAAAACATAATCTTGGACTTTCGCTACTTGTCTATCACGTTCCAACCCTTGCAATGAGCTCTTTTTGCCATAAGCTACTCTTTTGCTCAAAGAATCCTGAGGAATTGAGTTTAAGGCTTCCATAATGTATTTAGATTTTACTGCGAATGCCGCGCCTTCTATTTTGTCTTCTCTGCCGTTGATTACCCCAACAATATTTCCCTTATTGTCTAATAAAGGCCCCCCGCTGTTGCCCGGGTTTACCGAAATGGCTACTTGATAAGCCAAACTATCGCCGTCAATTCCTGTTTTAGAACTTACATATCCATTGCCCAATACAATATCGTCTTTAGGATAGCCCAAGGTATACACCATTTCTCCAACGGCTGTACTAGTCTTTTTTATACTATATGGTAAAGCACCTAGGTTTCTGAAAGAATTATCGCTTATTTTTAAAATAGCAATGTCATTGATAGGATCTGTATAATATGCTTTGGCTTTAAATGAAATACCTTTGCTGTTTTGGATATAAATCGAATCAGCGCCTTTAATTACATGGTAATTGGTTAAAATGTAACCATTACTAGAGATAGCAAAGCCGGTACCTCCAGATTTGGCGGGTGTTACATTTTGCTTACGGCCTTTAACATTAGCAATATCTTTTATAAGATTGCTTTGTGAAGCTTTGATTTGAGACACATCTCTGCTCATTGCTTCAAAACTGCCGTCTTGTTTTCTTTGTCCAAGAATTACAATACTAGCCAAAATCAGGAATGATGCGGCAACCGCAATAGCTGATCTGTTGTTGCGCCACATCCTTACAATTCTTGAAGGATGAGGTTTCACTTTCTCGCTAATGGCTGCTACATCAATTTGCGCGTGTGCGGCATCCATTTGTTCTTTCAATAACAAAACATTCGCGTACTGCTTCATCGAATCCAAAAATACCTTATGGGCAACAACTTTATGGTCAACAATGGGGTCATTGCTTCTCAGTTGCTCAAAGGCATTACGCTCTTCGGCGGTTAATTTGCCGTTAAGGTAATCTTCAATAATCGATTCTAATTCTATCTCGTTTCTCATTGTGTATTATGGTTGAAAAAACAACTTTTTTAATCGTTGCAAACATTTATACTTCTGTGTTTTGGCATTATCTGTATTGGTGTAGCCAAATTTTTCACAGATATCCTGCATGGACAGATTATGGATATAAAAATCCTGGATAATCGTTTTGCAGGGTTCTCCCAAACTCTCTAAGGCCACTTTCATCTTGTCGAACTGCAAGTCTTTTTGCTCATGCTGCTCTACGTCGTCCTCTATGGCCAGTACATCTTCAAAATCGGCGATGTTATTAGTCTTTTTGCTTTGCTGCGTCAGTTTTTTTAACCAGATGCGTCGGCTTACCGAATACAAATAGGTCTTTAACTTGCTGCTCAGCTCAAAGTTGCCGGTTTTTATTTTATTATATAATACAATGATGGCCTCCTGATACACGTCTTTCGCATCGTCTTCGTCACCATTGTTATTCAAAATAAATTGCAGCACCATCGGAAAATAGGCTACATACAACTTATTTAAGGCTTCTTCTGAGTTATTGAGTATACCTAATACTACTTCTCTATCTGTTGGAACTGAACTGCTTAACTTAATACTCACCAATTAATACATTTAAACGTGAATGGTAACCCAATGATAGCCAAAAAAAATATTTTTTGTCCCTAGCGGCTATTTAAAATTCATTTAATAATTTTCAAATAGGCTTTTCATGACGGTTTTCTTATCAATTTCGCTTGGCCTACAACAGAACAACGTCAAGCTTTAATACCAAATTGTGGCAATGGTAACCTATAAAAAAAATAAAAAAAAATTCGGGGTCACCTTTTAAAATTTCGTGCATTAATGACAAAAACCTATTCATCATTTAAACGAAAACAACATGAAAAATTTATTTAAATTCGGCTTTTTAGCCTTGGCTATCACTGTATCGTTAACCGCCTGCTGGGAAAAAACCAAACCTGTAGATGGAGAAAAATCTCCTGTCGACAGTACAAAGATCGACTCGCCAAAAGTAGATTCTGCCAAAATAGATTCATTAAAAACCCCTGTTGATTCAGCGAAAAGCGCAGAAAAAAAATAATTTTAACTTTTTTTTACATTTGCCGGGTTACCTTTTTACCTTTGCGGTATTAACATGTAAAATTAATTAATTATTTAAACAGAAAATTAAAATGAAAAACTTATTCAAATTTGGCTTTTTAGCTCTAGCATTATCTTTATCAGTTGTAGCTTGTAACTCTGAGAAAAAAGCAGACGCAGCAGATTCAGCTAAAATCGATTCAGCTAACATGGCAGTAGATTCAGCTAAAGCAGCAGTTGATACAGCTAAAGCAGCAGTAGATTCAGCTAAAGCAGCAGTTGATACAGCTAAAGCAGAAGCTAAACACTAGTCAATAGCGAAAATTATAAAAAAGCCTTGGAAAATTTCCAGGGCTTTTTTGATTCTAGGCATTTTTTAGCGCATCAGCCTATCATAAATGCCTGATAAATGCTACCTTTGCGGCTGTATCAATTTTCCAAATCAGTATGAATTTATCTCCGCTCCAGGCCATCTCTCCAATTGATGGGCGTTATAGAAAAACAACCGACAAGCTAGCCGCTTATTTTTCTGAATCTGCCCTGATCAAATATCGAATTTTTGTTGAGATCGAATATTTTATAGCCTTATGCGAAGCCAAAATTCCAGGCTTAGAGCAATTTGATGCTTCACTTTTTTCAAAATTGCGCAGCATTCACGAGCAATTTACCGATGTAGATGCCCAAGTGGTTAAAGACACCGAAAGCATTACCAACCATGATGTAAAAGCAGTAGAGTATTTCATTAAAACCAAATTTGATGAACTTGGCCTGCAAGCCTATAAAGAATTTATCCATTTCGGCTTAACTTCTCAGGATGTAAACAATACCGCTATTCCTTATAGTTTTAAAGTAGCCTTGGATGAAGCTTATTTCCCTGCATTAACCGAACTGATCCAAAAAATAAGCGACTTGGCCAAAGAATGGGCCGATGTGCCGTTATTGGCGCATACCCACGGACAGCCAGCCTCGCCTACCAAATTGGGCAAAGAATTTATGGTTTTTGCAGAGCGGTTAAATGTACAGCTCAATAGCCTGAAAGCCATTCCGCACAGCGCGAAGTTTGGTGGCGCAACGGGAAACTTTAATGCACACCATATTGCCTACCCTCAAACCAATTGGGTTGATTTTTCAAACAACTTCGTTAATCAGATCTTAGGTTTGAACCGTGCACAGTACACCACACAGATCGAGCATTACGATCAGTTTGCCGCACAATGCGATGCCTTAAAGCGCATCAACAACATCATCATCGATTTAGACCGCGATATTTGGGCTTATATTTCTAAAAACTACTTCAAGCAAAAGATCAAAGCTGGCGAAGTAGGCTCATCAGCTATGCCACACAAGGTAAATCCGATAGATTTTGAAAATGCCGAAGGAAATGCCGGTGTTGCCAATGCCTTGTTCGAATTTTTCGCTGCCAAACTGCCTATTTCTCGCTTGCAAAGAGACTTGACAGATTCGACTGTATTGAGAAATATGGGTGTACCAATGGCACATACCATCATTGCGATCAGTTCTACCCTAAAAGGATTGAACAAAATCATATTGAACAACGAAGCCATTGCTGCCGATCTGGAAAACAATTGGGCGGTTGTTGCCGAAGCCATTCAAACCGTTTTAAGAAGAGAGGCTTATCCAAATCCATACGAAGCGCTGAAAGCATTGACCAGGACCAACCAGAAAATTACTGCCGAAACCATGGCCGTTTTTATTGATGAGTTGGATGTAAACGATGCTATTAAAGCCGAGTTGAAACAGATTACGCCATTCAATTATACTGGAATATTTTAAGGTAAAAGGCAGAAGGTTGAAGGCGAAGGATAGACGATTTCTTTGTTAATCAATTCAATTTGCTTAAATTGACCTAAATCAGACAACAGTCTAACTGGATTTGATTTATTTTTGTAATCTAAATTCACAGACAATGACGATCAACGTATATACAGAACAGACGCCTAACCCGGCTACCATGAAGTTTATGGTGAATAAGCTTTTGATTAATGGCAGCGAGGATTTTGCGACAAAAGAAAGCGCCGAACACTCTCCTTTTGCAAAAGAACTGTTCAAGTTTAATTTTGTAAACGGCGTGTTTTTTGCAAGCAACTTTGTGACCATTACCAAAACCGAAGATGCGGATTGGAGTGATATCGAAGCCATTTTGAAGGAATTTGTAAAAGGTGCGGTTGAGGCAGAACTGAAGATCAAAGAAAATACCGCAGAAGAAGCGCCAAATTTTGAAGGCAGCGACATCGAGGTGAAGATCCAACAAATCCTGCACGATTATGTTCGTCCGGCAGTAGAGCAAGACGGCGGTGCAATTAGCTATAAATCTTTTGACGAGGGCGTAGTAACTGTAGAATTGAGAGGTTCTTGCAGCGGTTGCCCGTCATCAACCATTACTTTGAAATCGGGTATCCAAAATTTATTGCAACGCATGGTCCCTGAAGTTAAAGAAGTAGTTTCTGAAGCACTTTAAAAATAATTGTTAAAACAATTTAAAAAAATACAAGGCCCATTTAGGGCCTTTTTTATTGCTTCTGTTTCAGGGTTTTCTTGATTTTTGCATCTAAGTCCAGGTCTTCTGTATCTTCAAAAGACTTCCCTATTTGGTATACTTTATTGGCTTTATTGATACGATAAAGGCTATAATAATTCTCTCCTGCCAAACCATAGCCCACAATTATCTTATACTTTTGGTTATAAGTAGGATTAGGAATTTCTTCTTCGAAGCCTTTCACTTTGGTGAGCGTATGTTTTTTGGGGTCGATCAGATAGAGCAACTGGTAAGAATTGCCACCACGCACACCGCTTCTTACAAAAAAAGTCAGGTCTTTTATGCCATCATTGTTATAATCGACATATTTAAAGTCTCTTTTGGATTTGGTAGAGTTTTGGGTTTCTTTCCAATAAACAACTTCGGTTTTTCCTTCTTTCCTGCCAAAGTAAATGTTGATGTTTTGTTCGTTCCCATCATCATAATGCTCAACAGCTAACACATAGCTTTTATCTCCAAATGGGTAGGTATATTGCCAATTATCTTCAGAATGGTTAAATATCTTTTGCTGGCTATGGGCAAAAAAAACAAAGCCAATCAAGAGCGGAATTAAAATGCTAATCGGCTTTTTCATATTGATTGGATTGGATTAAAATCAGAAGTACTTCTTGATTGTGCTCAGTATTTCTTCGGTAACCTGGCCGTTGGTAGCCAATACTTCCCGGGTTTCGAAAATTTCCTCTCCGCCCGAAAAATTCAGGATTGTTCCTCCGGCTTGCTGCACGATAAAAGCGCCGGCAGCTACATCATAAGAGTTAAGGTTATACTCAAAATAGGCATCAAAACGACCACACGCTACGTAAGCCAAATCGACCGCGGCAGAACCAATCCTTCTCAGGCCATGGCATTTCTGCATCATTTCAGTAAATAACTGGATGTATTGAGGCTGTTTGTCAAATTGGTAATAGGGAAATCCGGTAGCCAACAGACATTTAGAAAGATTGTTGTTCTGAGAAACGTGGATAGGTTTATTGTTCAAATAAGCTCCACCACCTTTATAAGCCGAAAACATCTCTCCCCTATTGATTTCGTAAACTACACCAATTACCGGCTTGTCATCTTCATAAAGTGCAATACTGATCGAATAGGTTGGTATGCCATGAATAAAATTGGTAGTTCCATCTAAAGGATCGATAATCCAGGTATAGGTTTGGCCCTTGCTGTTTTCAGTTTCTTCTTCGGTAATAAATCCAGCTTCGGGCAAGATCTTGGTCAGGTTTTTAACAATCTGTTTCTCCGCATTTTTGTCTACATAAGAAACCAGGTCATTCAAGCCTTTATATTCGATAGACTTGGCGTCGAAAGACATCGCTTCCTTACGAATAAAATTACCCGTTAAGCGGGTAACCGCTATTACCTTCGAGCATAATAATTCGTAATTCATGTTAGTAGTTTTTTAGTTTCTCTTTGTTTTTATTCGAATAAACAACGAGCGCCAATCCACCAATAAACAATAGTGAAGAAATCAATTCAGCCTGGGTAAATGGGACTCCGGCTACCACATATTTAGAGTTTACACGGATCAATTCGATAAAGAAACGCTCTACACCAGTTAACATCAAATAAATTCCGAACATCATTCCCGGCGATTTGATCTGTTTTCTGATCCTCCAAAGGAACAAGAAGATAAGGAAGGCCAATATTACTTCGTAAATAGGCGTAGGATAAACCGGATTGGCCAATTCATTGCAATACCTGCCCACGCAACCGGCAATAGGTTCGCCTTCTCTGGCCACGTTATTTGGATAAGTATAGGCCCATAACCAATCTGGCAGCCAAGTAAAAGGTTTTGGATTTAGATTTACAATGCCCCAATCGCCATCGCCAGCTAAATGGCAACCAATACGGCCAACACTATAGGCCAGCATCATGCCGGGTCCGCCAACATCAAGCATATGCAAAGGCTTGATTCCGTTTTTGCGGGCAATATACAATACAGCTGCACCACCGCAGATTAAGCCTCCATAAAAGGTTAAGCCAGTAAAGGCGAACAATCCACCCAATGGATCTTGGATAAAAGTATCCCAATGCTCCAGGTTATCAAAAATCTTAGCCCCTAAGAAACCCCATACGGCAGCCCAAACCACCATATTGCTCATGAGCTCGTGCGGGTGTACGGTTACATCAACTTCTTTTGGCTGTGGCAATTTCGCGGCTTCCTTTTCTCGATATGCCCAGTATACGAATACGGCGGCCAAGATGAGGCCACCCCATAAATTGCCTTTGGTAGAAATGAGCACACCTTGCTGGTCGTCTACGAATAGTTTATAATTAAGGATGGCGTAAAGTACTTTATAGCCAATGATAAACCCAAAAATACCGTTTGTAATCAATTCTGCAGCCGATGCAGGCTTGCCGATGGTCACCCTTTTTTTAACAGGGTGGATAAGTCCCAACGCTTCTTTTCTTTTCAGTTCTTTGGTAAAAGCCCAATAGGCGGCCACAAAAGCCAGTGCTACAAAAACGCCAAAAGTATTAAATGGAAGAGGCACATTGATGCCAAAAAGATCAGATAAAAAATGCGAAACGGTTGGAAACATATATCAAATGTAGTTTAGGCGAAGATAGGAAAAAGTTGCTAGTTTTTAGTCGGGAAGTCGGAAAGACAGAAGTCGGGAATCAAAGATCCGAACCATAAAATCGACATTGCGATAAGCAAAGCGAAGAAGTAATCTCTTTTGATAGGTTTTGGCAGAAAGTGAGAAGTCGGTGGTTTGGTTTGATTGCTAGTGGCTGTGCACCAACGTTTCGATTTCGGCTACTTCTACTTCGCCATCGGCAGAGATGTTGAGCAGTTTTACGTTTTTCAATTCGTTTACCATAATCGGATCGTATTTAGCCCTTACTTTCACATAGTTTTTGGTAAAACCATGCATGTAGCCATTTTTCTGATCATCTTCGAAAAGAACCTGTCCAATTTCACCAATTTGGGATTCGTAAAATGCTCTTCTTTTTTTGTCTGAAAGGATATGCAACATTTTATTGCGTTCGAAACGGGTACTGCCGGCTACTTTGCCTTTCATCGTGGCAGCTTCGGTTTGTTCGCGTTCCGAATAAGTGAATACGTGCAGGTAAGAGATATCCAATTCGTTTAAGAACTGATAAGTATCCAGAAAATCTTCTTGTGTTTCGCCAGGAAAGCCTACAATCACATCTACACCGATACAGCAATTGGGCATCACCTCTTTAATTTTTGCTACCCTTTCGGTATAGAGCTCACGTTGGTAACGCCTTTTCATCAGTCCCAAAATTTTGTTGGAACCAGATTGCAGCGGAATATGGAAATGTGGCACAAAACGTTTAGAGGTAGCCACAAACTCAATAATTTCGTTGCTGAGCAGGTTAGGCTCGATAGAAGAAATACGAATACGCTCGATGCCTTCTACTTCATCTAAAGCTTTTACCAAATCGAAAAACTTGTCTTGTCTTTTGCCTTCCCTAATGCCAAAATCGCCCAAATTAACACCGGTAAGCACAATTTCTTTTACGCCACTTTGTGCGATTTGCTGTGCACGGTTTACTACGTTTTCGATGGTATCGCTCCTGCTGCCTCCGCGTGCCAAAGGAATGGTGCAATAAGTACAAGGGTAATCGCAGCCATCCTGAACTTTTAGGAAGGTACGTGTCCGATCACCAATAGAATAAGCCGCAATGAAATTATGATTTACCTTTTCGATATGCTGTTGATGAACAACCGCTTTTGGGTTTTTGGTAAGATCGGTAATGAATTCTACGATCCTAAATTTCTCTGCAGCACCCAAAACCATATCCACGCCTTCAATTTCCGCAATTTCCTGTGGTTTTAACTGGGCATAACAACCTACAATAGTGATATAGGCGTTGGGCGCATATTTGAGGGCTTCTTTTACCACTTTCCGACATTTTTTGTCGGCGTGATCGGTAACAGAGCAGGTATTGATCACATATACATCGGCAGCGTCGGTAAATTCTACCACACTGTAGCCCGCATCGGTAAATAACCGACCGATACTTGATGTTTCGGAGAAATTCAGCTTACAGCCAAGCGTATAAAATGCGACCTTTTTCATTGAATTTGCAAAGATAGCAATTTTAGCTAAGAAGTTGGGCGTTTGGGCTTAGGCGTTGCGTGGTTTGACAGCTAGATAACAATTCTAATACTGTTCATTGGCTGATTAGTTTATTAATAGAGTTGTCATTCCAAGGCACGAGGAATCTCTTTTGGGATACTTTCTTAATTAGATCCTTCGCTTCGCTCTGGATGACAATTTTTATCGAGAGATTTGACAGCCTACCTTACACAGGCTAATAAGGCTATCAAGTTAACTCTTCAAATGTTTAAAATAGTAATTGTATTTTTTGATGTAGGCTCGCAGCATATCAAAACTGAAGCTTTTTTCTTTTTTAAAATCTTCCAGCAACTCTGGATAACTCTCGATCAGGCTATCGAAGTTTTTTTCTCTTTCCTCTCTTGAGCCACTTAACAATGCGCTTGTTTTTATTTCCAATAATTCCCCATTGTCTTTGCTGGCGTACCAAGTAACAGTACTTCCACCCCCACTCATTACGCCTCCCGGACGCATTGTTCCTGGGTAGGTAACGATGTACTTAAAAAGTTTGATTTTTCCATTTTCTAACAGTTCGAGAAATTCGGGGCGAGTTTGTTTTGCTATGGTTAGCGAAACATAATAAGTACTATCTTTTGAATTGAAATACTCTTTTAAGCTTTTGGCATCTAAATCCGAATTTTCAGATTTTCCATCTGCCTTAAATTTTAATCCTCCGAAAAGCGATTTTTTAATTTTTCCCTTTACGGTATCACCGGTAAGCGTAATGATATAGTCTTTTTGGGCCAACGTTTTGTTTGTAATCAATAAACTACAGAAAAAAAGAATAAAGGAAAGTAATGTTGTTTTCATTGAGGGTTAAAAGATTTTTATATTGTTTAATGAGAATTGGGACTTATTAGAAGAGATTGATTATTCCCACAAAAAACGGGATCGCAATGACGATTTATCATTCCATTTCCCCTCTTACATTTTTCATCCTTAGTCGTTCCACCTATAGCTTTGCTGCTCCAATCCGGCGAGGTCGATTACGCGGTCGATTACGGTTTGGGCCAGTTCTTCGATGGTTTTAGGCAGGCTGTAAAATGAGGGATTTGCCGGACAAATGATGCCCCCAGCCTCAGTTACAGCTTTGAGGTTATTGATATGAATGAGGCTAAAAGGCGTATCGCGCACTACCGCAATCAGTTTTCTTCTTTCCTTTAAAATCACATCGGCTGCACGAGAAATCAAATCGTTGGAAATGCCATGGGCGATACGGCCCAAAGTACCCATAGAACAAGGAGCAATGATCATGGTATCGAATTTGGCAGAACCCGAAGCAAAAGGTGCATTGAAATCCATTTTGGGATAGAAGGTAAAAGGATAATTGTCGTAGCTCGAATTGCCCAGCTCAAAACGCCATACTTCTTTGGCATTATCAGACATCACCACTCCTACTTTTTCGATCTGATCGGAAAGCTTAACTAAATTATCTAATAAGAGTTTGGCATAAATGGCACCACTGGCTCCGGTAACGGCAACGACAATTTTTTTATTTTGACTCATACGTAGCCAAAGATACGAAGCTTAAAAACAAAAAAGGGCCAGAAATAAATTTCTGACCCTACATCTACCTATGAAAAACATACCCCCGAAAGGGTAAGCCCAAATATAACGACATTTACTTAAAAAAGAAAGTTTAAACATACTTTTTTTAATTATAGTGTAAATGTGACACAAATGATACTTAATCTATAACTAAAATGCCCTTTCAAGCCTTAGAACAGGTATTTTGTGCTTAAAAAATTTGAGCTATTGCTGTCAATTATTTCGTTTAAAAGGTGTTTATTGTTCTCGTTTAGCTTAGTGGCTACCAAAGAGCGGATAGAAAAAGAGCGCAAAGCGTCAACAACCGACAAAGTTCCCTCTGCACTGTCCTTTCTTCCGGTAAAAGGAAACACGTCTGGACCACGTTGACACTGGCAATTGATGTTCACTCTGCTCACCTGATTTACCAAAGGATCGATCAAAGCGGCCACTTCATGATCATCATTACTAAAGATGCTTACCTGCTGTCCGTGTGTAGATTCAATCAGGTATTCGATCGTTTCTTCCAGGTCATCAAATGGCACTACGGGCACTACCGGACCAAACTGTTCTTCGGTGTACAATTTCATTTGGGCATTAACCGGATAAACGATTGCCGGATACACAAACGATTCGTTGGTCGCACCACCGTTTTCGTTAATGATTTTTGCGCCTTTCGAAATCGCATCATCCAAACATTCCTTCAAATAAGCTGGCTTATGTGGTTCAGGAAGTGGCGTAAGCGATACGCCTTCCTGCCAAGGCATACCAAATTTGAGCTTGGCTACTGCAGCAGTTAATTCTTCTAAAAATTGATCGGCCAAACTGCGGTGCACAAAAATGATCTTCAAGGCTGTACATCTTTGGCCGTTAAAAGAAAGCGAACCTAAAACAGTTTCCTGTACGGCCAGTTTTAAATCGGCCTTTGCCGTAATAATTGCCGCATTTTTTGCATCCAAACCTAAAATTGCACGCAAACGATTTACTTTGGGGTGCATTTTCTTTAACTCATTGGCTACCTTGCTAGAACCGATCAAGGTAAGCACATTGATTTTGCCCGATTCCATTAGTCCGGGAATAATTTTATTGCCACGGCCATAAATGGTATTCACTACACCTTTTGGGAAACAATTTTTAAATGCCTCTAACAATGGATAAAACAATAAAGTTCCATGTTTAGGTGGTTTGAATAAAATGGTATTGCCCATGATCAGGGCAGGAATTAGGGTGGTAAAAGTTTCGTTTAATGGATAGTTGAAAGGGCCCATGCACAACACCACGCCCAATGGCGAGCGACGGATCTGCGCTACAATGCCCTGCTCCATGGTAAAGCCAGAAGACTGGCGATCCAAATCTTTCAAAGCATCGATGGTGGCGTGGATATACTCGATGGTACGGTCGAATTCTTTTACCGAATCGGCATAGGTTTTTCCGATTTCCCACATGAGCAGTTTCACTACTTCCTGCTTTTTCTCGATAATCTGGTGCGTAAATTTCTCCACGTGCTCAATGCGATGTGCAACGCCCATTGTTGGCCATTCGCCACGGCCATTGTCATAGGCTTTAACAGCTGCTTCAAGCGCGGCCGAAGCTTCTGCCGCCTCGCATAGCGGATAGGTACCAATTACCTTTCGCTCTAAACCATTAGCCGTTTTTACGCATACTGGCGACAAAACTGTGTGTACTTCGCCATTCCAGGGCAACATTTGGCCATTGGAAAGGTACTCCCGCTGATTAACCTCTGCTTCTAACTTGAAAGCACTAGGTATCTCCTCTTCCGTGAGGAAAAGGTTGTCTAGTTGTTCTTTAAAACTCATGGTTTATAAATCGTTGATTACTTTATATTTCGGAACTAGTGATTTCATGATAGACCAGGCCAATAAATAGGCCACGGCACAAAAAGCAAACATAATGGTATAACCAATAGTCATATTCGACTGTACCAAAGGCTTTTGTATGGCCAATAGCTGATCGAACAATGCTGGATTGATTGCCTTTACCTTGTCTGCCACTTCTGCCGGTAATTTACTGAGCTCCATTGTAGCTAAATTTACCTTATCGCCATATTTGCTCAACAAACTCATAGAGCTGATTTGGTTTACAAAATCGCCGTTGCCCAATGCCTTAAACTTGGCAAAAGATTCGTCAATTCCTTTATGTGCATAGTTATCGAAAATCCAGCCACCAATTTTGGTAACCAATACGCCACCCATGCCACCAGCCATACCGCCAATACCAACTACAGAACCAATGGCTTTTTTAGGAAACATATCTGAAACGGTGGTGAATATATTGGCCGACCATGCCTGATGTGCCGAAGCGCCAACACCAATTAGCACGACTGGAATCCAATACGAATAATGGCCCAAAGGCTGCGCCAATAAAACCACTAGAGGAAAAATAGCAATCATAAGCATGGCTTTCATCCTGCCTTCGTAAACGCTATAGCCCTTATTGACAAAATATTTAGGAAACCAGCCGCCACCGATACTGCCTACCATAGTCATGCTGTATAATACAGCCAAAGGGATGGTAATATCTGGTCCTTTCATGCCATATTGATCTTTCAAATAGCCTGGCAACCAAAACAGGAAAAACCACCAAACGCCATCGGTCATAAATTTGCCAATGGTAAAAGACCAAGTTTGTTTATAGCCCAACAATTTGAACCAAGACACTTTTTCTTGTTTACTCGTATCAACCACTTGGTCTTCATCACTGTTGATGTAAGCCAGCTCTCCCGCACTTAAACGTTTTTGCTTTTCTGGGCTTTCATAAAAAATCAGCCAAAAGAACAACCACAAGAAGCCAATCGCCCCGATAATTTCAAAGGCAGTTTCCCAGCCCCAGTGCGATGCGATCCATGGCACGGAAATCGGGGCCAAAATAGCACCCACATTTGCACCAGAGTTAAAAATACCAGTAGCTAAAGAGCGTTCTTTTTTGGGATGGTACTCGGCTGTGGCTTTAATGGCAGCTGGAAAATTACCAGCTTCGCCAATGGCCAAAACAGCCCTTGAAAACATAAAACCTAGAATAGAAACCGGAACCGCAGTTAAACCCAATGTGGTAAGCAAAGAAGCCAAACTGCCACCAATGGTAATGGCATAGGCATGGATAATGGCACCGATAGACCATACAATAATGGCAATACCATAGCCCCACTTGGTTCCTAATTTATCTACAAATCGGCCTGCAAACAGCATGGCGATGGCATAAGTAAACTGAAATACAGCAGCTATATCAGCATAGTCGCTGTTAGACCAGCCAAATTGTTCTTCTAAGGTTGGCTTTAATAAACTTAATACCTGTCGGTCTAAGTAGTTTACGGTTGTAGCAAAAAACAGGAGGGCGCAAATGGTCCATCTGTAATTGCCGATTTTAACTTGGTTCATTTGATTTGGTTTATGTTGGTTGATTTGTGTTTTTAAGTTTTTTAGTTGCTTAATCGTTGGTGAAGAACCCCAATGATGGCTATTGTTTTTTCAAGCACTTGCTGGTGTTCTTCACCAGCAAGCCAATTGTGGTATTTATCTATCCGTTGGTGAAGAACACCAACGGTTGCTGTTGTTACACGTTTAAGGTTTTACTTTATTCACGATTTCCAGTGTTTTTGTAGTTAGCGAGAAAAGTGTTTCGTAATCTTTATTTTCAAGAATTTGCTTGCTGACCAGTTTGCTGCCCATGCCTACGGCACAAACCCCTGCTTTAAACCAGCTATCGATGTTGTTTTCTTCAATCTCTACCCCACCTGTGGGTACAAATAATTGTCCTTGGAATAATTCTTTGATGGATGAAAGATAGCTAGGCCCTAAAATATTGGCTGGAAACAACTTGATGATCCCTGCCTGATTTTGGTGGGCCAAATTAATTTCGGTAGGACTCATGCAACCTGGAATCCATAGCTTGCCAGCTTCATGAACGAGTTTGCCTACTTCCAAATCGACTACCGGACAAACTACAAAATCAGCATCAACTGCTAAAAATGCATTGAGTTCGGCAGTGTTTTTAATCGTTCCAATGCCCAGGAATAAATCCTGCATCTCGGTTTGCAATGCTTTTTTAATGAACTTGAAGTTCGCTAGCGCAGCCTCGCCCCTATTTGTATATTCGAAAACTCTTACACCAGCACGGTACAGGGTACGGATAATCTCTAAGCTTATCTCAGCATCTTCATAATAAAAGAGGGGCAATAATCCCTGGGTTTTGATGGCCTGTATAGCAGCTTCTTTATTTTTCATGATGTTATAGTGCTTGATGTTGTGCTTGGGTTTCTTTAATTTTTTCTACAGTTGCCGTGGTGCAATCGCTCAAAATGAACAATTTGTTAAAAGCGGCGGCTGTTGCAAAATCGACAATAGCTTGGGCTTGGTGATGATGATAAAAACCATAGATCAAACCGGCCATGTAGCAATCGCCACTGCCTACCTTATCTCGTATCTCTTCTGCTTTATATTCATTAGAAACGAACAGCTCTTCATTGGTGTATAAGGTAGTGTAATATTGGATGCCTTTTAAGTAATCAAAACGAAAGGTATTGGCTACCGATTGGCATTTTGGATAGTTCAATGTAATTTCTAGCGAAGTTCTTTCGGCCTGCGCCAACAAAGTTTCCTTATCGGCATTTTCTATCCCAGCCGGCAGACTGATGTTGAGCATTTTGTTGGCTGCCCAGATATTGCCCATGATCAGATCGGCATATTGAGCCAATTCAGGTACAATTTCTGCAGGTTGTTTACCATACTGCCATAATTTGGCACGAAAATTCAGATCGATAGAAATTTTGATGTTCCGTTCGCTAACTGCTTTAACGGCTTCTAAGCAAACATCGGCTGCTGCCTGGCTCAAGGCCGGACAAATGGTACTGAAATGAAACCAGCTGACGCCATCCAGAACTTTGTCCCAATCGATGGTTCCAGTTTGAAGCATGGCAAAGGCCGAATTGGCCCGATCGTAAATCACACCAGCATTTTTAAGGTCTTTCCCCTTTGGCAGGTAATAAAGGCCTATCCTATCGCCACCATGGTAAATGGCTGAGGTGTCTATGTTGCAGTTCTGCATATAGCCAATCAGCTGCTCCGACATGAAATTTTCTGGCAAAGCCGTAAAATAAGCAGACGGCACTTGCCACAAAGCGAGTGCAGTGGCCACATTCAGCTCGGCCCCACCTACATAAAAAGGCAGCTTATTTTCCTTTAGCCATTCGCCGTCACCATCAGGACAAATACGCAGCAACAACTCTCCAAAGCTCAGTACCTTTCCCATATTAAAAGTTAAAATAGGTTTTAGCGTTAGTATAACAGATGGCTTGGATTACTTCTCCCAACCACGCTTTATCATTTGGCAATTCACCGTTTTCTACGTCTGTACCAAACAAGTCGCATAAAATACGTCTGAAATATTCGTGGCGTGGATAGGACAGAAAACTTCTCGAATCGGTAAGCATGCCTACAAAACGGCTCAGCAGGCCCATGTTAGAAAGCGTATTCAGCTGCTTGGTCATTCCATCTTTTTGATCTAAAAACCACCATGCCGAACCCCATTGCACTTTTCCTGCCACAGTACCATCATTATAGTTCCCAATCATGGTTGCCATTAATTCGTTATCTGCCGGATTTAAATTGTACAAAATGGTTTTGGCCAAGGTATTGCCCGAATCCAATTTATTGAGGAATTTAGACAATTGTTTGCCTTGAACAAAATCGCCGATCGAATCGAAGCCTGTATCTGGACCCAATGCGGTAAGCAAACGGTTATTGTTATTGCGCAAAGCACCCAAATGATATTGCTGCACCCAGCCTTTTTCATGATCCCATAAAGCAAAGCTGAACAACAAGGCCGACTTGAATTTTAGGTTTTCTTCGGCAGTTAAATTTTCGTTTTTCCTAATTTTAAGAAAAATTGCCCTTACTTCTTCTTCCGTATAATCTTCAGCGTAAATCTGCTCCAAACCGTGGTCTGAAACAGAGGCACCGTTACTGGCAAAATAATCATGACGAGCTTTTAAAGCGGCCAAGTAGCTGTCGTAATCAGCAATTTCCTTCCCGCTGATGTTGGCCAACTTATCAATGTAATTGTTCAGTCCGGCTACATCATCTGCATTCATGGCTTTATCTGGCCTAAATGCAGGCAACACCTGGATATCGCAATTGCTGTTTTTGATCTGTTGGTGATACTCCAAAGTATCTAGAGGATCATCGGTAGTGCAAAGGGTCTTTACGTTCATCATGCGCAATAAGCCTTGCACGCTATATTCCTTGGTTTGCAGCTTTGCATTGCACTCGTCGTATATTTTTTTGGCATTGGCCGATGACAGCGTTTCTTTAATGCCAAAATAGCGCTGCAGCTCCAAGTGTGTCCAATGGTACAAAGGATTTCTTAGGGTATAAGGAACTGTTTCTGCCCATTTTTCGAATTTCTCAAAATCTGAAGCTCCACCTGTAATGTAATGCTCGTTTATGCCATTGGCACGCATGGCACGCCATTTATAATGATCGCCATAAAGCCAAACCTGGGTGATGTTCTCAAAGTTTTTGTCTTCGGCAATTTGATCGGGCATTAAGTGGTTGTGATAATCGATTATAGGCATCTGCTTGGCAAACTCGTGGTAAAGGGTTTGTGCCGTTTGGGTCTGCAATAAAAAATTATCGTCTAAAAAGTTTTTCACGCTGTGGTTATAATTTTTCTAAGTTAGGTTCCTTAATTTGGTTCGCAACACCATATAAGTTTCATATTAGTGGGTTGTTTGTTAATTTTTTGGCCGATAATCCATGTTTCATGGTTAATGGCTGGAATTTATCTTGAGATGGCCTGTCTACCATGGGTAAACTTTTGTGTAGCGCGCATCGCAATGACGTTTAATTAAACCCCACTGAAAATCGAAAAGCCTCCATCTACGCAGATCATGGCTCCGGTTACAAATTGCGAAGCATCGCTCAATAGCCAAACCAATGCGCCTTTTAATTCGTCTGGATCTCCAAAACGTTTGAACGGGGTTTGTCTAATTACCGACTCGCCACGTGAAGTATAGCCGTCTGGCGTTGTTAACAGGTTACGGTTTTGTTCAGTTAGGAAAAAACCTGGCGCCAGGGCATTCATTCTGATTTTATCGCCATAACGGTTAGCCAATTCAACGGCAAACCATTGGGTATAGCAATCAACCGCAGCCTTGCCCATGTTATAGCCCAACACTTTGGTTACGGCCTTTTTAGAGTTCATGGAAGAAATGTTAACGATACTGCCTTTTCCAGTTTCGGCAATGGCTTGACCAAATACTTGTGTTGGAATTAATGTACCCCAAAGGTTCAGGTCGAGCACTTTTTTCATACCGTCCATTTTCATTTCAAAAATGTTTTCATCTGGCTGGAGCACGCCATCAGGCATATTGCCACCTGCCGCATTCACTAAGCCGTCAATCTTGCCAAAAGCTGCCAATACTTTTTCCCTGGCGGCGATCAATTGGGCTTCGTCCATGGCATCGGCCACCAAAGCAATGGCTTTACCCCCGTTTTTGTTAATGGCATCGGCTCTTTCATTGGCAACGGCTTCGTTTCTGCCTAAAATACCAACAATACCACCTGCTTCAACAATGGCGTTTACGAATGAATTACCTAAAATACCGGTACCGCCGGTTACTATAATTACTTTATCTTTTAAAGAAAATGATTGTTCCATTATTTAATATCTTTTACTGCTATTGTGTCCATATCTGCATAGTCGAGGTTCTCTCCGGCCATGCCCCAAATAAAACTGTAGTTCTTTGTGCCGCTGCCTGCATGGATGCTCCAAGTTGGCGATAACACGGCTTCGTGGTTGGCCACGATGATGTGGCGGGTTTCTTGTGGCTCGCCCATGTAATGAAAAACGCGGTGATCGTCATCAACATCAAAATAGAAATAGACCTCCATCCTGCGATCGTGCGTATGTGGCGGAATGGTGTTCCAAATACTTCCCGTAGAAAGAATGGTCAATCCCATTACCAATTGACAGCTTTGGATGCCATCTTTATGGATGTAACGCATAATTGTACGCTCGTTTGCCGTTTCTACAGCACCTAATTTTGCCGAGAAAACTTCTTTGTTCTGTACATAAGTGGTGGGATGACTAGCATGTGCCGGAGCCGACAAAATGTAGTACACTGCCGGATTGCTGGCATCTTTGCTGGCGAAACTTACTTCTTTTACGCCTTTGCCCAAATACAAACCGTCCAATTTAGACATGCTGTAGGTATGGCCATCAGCAGTGATTGTACCTTCGCCACCTACGTTAATGATGCCCATTTCTCTTCTTTCTAAAAAGAATTCGGCACGCAAAATTTCGTAATTGCCCAAGGCTACGGTTTGCTTTTCTGGCGTGATTAAGCCAGTTACCATTCTGTCGTAGTGCGAATACACAAAATTCGCTTTGTCTCTTTCCTTTAATCCATCCAATAAAAACCGTTCTCTGATTTTTTCGGTCTGATAGGTTTTAAAATCGTCTGAATGTACTGCTTGTATAATTTTCATTTTTTGTTGTATTGTTTTTCGGTAGTAATAAAGCCGTCATGAAATTTGCAAGTCTATGATGGGTTTATTACGCTATTTTCTTTCTTTTAATGTTTAATCAATCTCAATTCTACATAAATATTGTTAGTAAAAACGGGTTTGCAGTGCAATTATTTGCGCAATCGTTTCCGCTAAGTTCATCAATTGACGAGTTTATTTTTTGATCGCGTTTACCTGTTTAGCCAACCAATTTACCAATTCGGCGCCAGCCTTTAAATTATCATAACTGGCTGGCAATTTTCTGCCATCTACGTATTCGTTGTACAGCCAAGGATCTCCAATTACATAAACGATGCCTTTGCCATATTTGGTTACCGACATGACGTTGTCGCCATCTTTATCCTTTAAGACAGCTTGCGCAGGTGCCGTGAGTTTCAGGCTGCTGTATTCTTTGATAAATAGGTTGCTGGCTGTTTTAAAGATTTCATTTCCGGCAGGCACTACCACTTTTGCGGTTTCGAAATTTGTAGCTACAGGAACGGTTCCTTTGGTATCGCCATTGAAATGAACGCCAAACTTATTGGCCAACTCGTTAAAATGAGTCAACTCTACATTTGGTGCATCATTGCCCATCAATACCAATACGCCACCAGCTTTTACCCATTCGGTAATATTGCTAATCGATGTAGCATCGATAAAATTAGGTTTTGGGTTTTCTTTCTCAAAATCAGGGTCTACAATGATGTAAACGGAAGCTTCTCTTAAATTGGCCAAGGTTGGCGCCTGGTAAAGGGTTTGGGTTTTAAAACCGGCCAAATTGAATTGGGTTCCCCAAAACGAAAAACCTCCATTGGCCTGTTCATCCCATTTGTAATGCCAAGAGATGACATTGTTGCTTTGATCGGTTTTGGTTTCGCTGTTAAAGTAAGAATCGAGCAATACCGTTTTGCCCGGAACCAATTTAGGCGCATTCGCCATTTCTATTTCGTTACTTGCCAATAAGAAAGTACCTACGTCTTTTGGATCGTTGGTGATTGCTTTTCCTTTCAAGTTGATTTTCCCATTTCCACCTTGGCTTACAAATTCTTTTTGGACACCGGCATATGCTTTTTCTGCTGCCGTGAAATAAGTAGAAGACAGATAGCCATTGCGTACCGCTTTGGCCAGCGTATATACAAGCGTATTCGCTGCTGTAGCTTCCTCGTAATTGCCCTTGGCCTGTGGCTGATTTAAAACAGTTTTAGGATAGCGTGCCAAAATAGCCAACAAATCCTGACGCTTAGGATTGTCTAGCGGGAAATAATCGAGTACATCTACCAGCGCAGCGCCATACCAGCCCAATGTAATGCTCGATTTGCCTGCCGCTTTTTCTGTCTGAATAAATTGGTTGGCAATGTCATCGAATGCTTTTTGGTTGCCCACTAAGGCCGCATATTCTGCATAAAATGGTCCAGCCATATATAAAGCATCTGGTGAAGGGTTTACTTTGCTCGAAAAAACACCTTCTTTAGTTCTTGGTTGCTGCTGCAACTGATCCCATAACAAGGTAGCCGCCTTAAAATATTTGGCCTGTCCGGTTACTTTATACAAAGTGAGCAGCGAATGGCCGTTTTTAATGTTATCGATGTTGTAATCTGCCTGCTTGTAGCGGTTGATGGCCCCATCTTTAGTGACAAAGAAATCCATGCTTTTTTGCAGGTATTTATAATAGTCGTTGTTAGCCGTTTTTTTCCAAATTCCTTCAATGCCATCTAAAACCACGCCTTGCTGATAAGCCCATTCTACGGGTTTCGGCTTGGCTGGATCGAGGTTTAACGAATCTTTCCAAATTTCCATAGCCGTTGTTGCCATTTGTTGCGACAAAGGTTTGGTTTGGGCATTTGCCTGAAAAGCTAGACCTGCAAAGGCAGCTATTGCGATGTTTTTTAAAAGTGGATGTTTTTTCATCTGTTTATATTTTTTCAACATACTGTTCTGGTATTACAATGATCCTTATGCGATTAAAGCATTGGAAATTGCATGTATGTTTAGGTTGATGTTTCCGTTAGGGATAGCAAAAGTTTAATTTGGTTATTGTAATAACAAGTCTACAGAGTTTTGCAACCAAATAAAATAAAATCGAGGGAAATAACTACGCAAACGTTGCCATTCTTGAGAAATGTTCGTTGGTTCATTGGCTGATTAGAGGATTGGCTTATTCGTTCATTAGCGTTCGCCAAAGAATCGTCATACCGGCACCGATCTGGGATCTGTGTCGAGAATAGATCCTTCACTGCGTCATGAATGACTAGTTGGTTTTGTAGATTGCTTCTTCGCCAGCGCTCATCGCAATGACGAGGCTATCGACTCAAGACTATGGACTAAAGACTAACTAGGGCAACTTATAAGCCTGGCGGCCCAAGAGTTTCCATTCTTTGCCTTGTTTTTGCCAAACCAACAGAATGCCTAAGTGTACTTCGCCAGGTTTGCCGCCATCGTTGGTTTTGGCATCCAGCTGGTGACGAACCAATGCGGTTGTACCGGTTACTTTTACGGTTTGGTTACTTAGCGTAATTTCTACAAAATCTGATTTGCCACTAGCAATGGTTTCTACAAAAGTAGCCTTGTCTTCTAACTTGCCACTTGAATGGCCGTAGCTCAAATCCTTTGCCGCAATTTGCTCCAGTGCCTTGCGCTCGCCACTGATCATGGCCAATCTCATTTTTTCTACGGCAGCCAATACGCCCTTTTCGTCGGCAGTTTGGGCTTTTACAGCAAGGTGAACACTTAACACAAGGATAAATACGGCTACTTTTTTCATCTGATTATTGTTTATTTCAATAGTGATAGGGCTATTATGGAATGGGTTTAAGCATTAGATGAAGGCTAAAATAGGAAGCTGTATCAACTAAAACAAATGCTTGCACCAATTAAATGTAACAAAACAAAGGCATAAAACTAAAAAAGCCCCTTATTTGCATAAGAGGCTCCGGGGATAAAATATGAGCATTTAACTTATAAAGTTCAGATTACGGGCATCAAGGCATTTTTGTCTAATGGCTTGGTAATTAGCCTTGATACGTTCGGGTCAGCTTCCATCTGTTCGATGTCGTTGGGCACTTCAGAGGCAGTAAGCACTACTATTCTGCAGGCCTCTTTTACCGCATTGGAGTAGTTGTTATAATGGCTGAGGAAATCAAAGCCGTTGAGTTCTGGCATATCCAGGTCTAAAAGTATAAGCGATGGAATTGCAGCCAAGTTTTCCTGGTTAGAATTCAAGTATTCAATCGCGAGCTGTACGCTTTCCATAACCATGATGTCCACATCATCATAGCTGGTCCGCAGCACCTGGGCTGTTATCATTTGGTCGATGGGATTATCGTCCACTATCATTATTTTGTTCATTAACTGCATTTGCTTATATTTTTACTCCTGTTTATTGCTTATTGTTTTGTAATTGTGAATTCTGTTCTTCTGTTTAATTGGTGTTGCTCTTCTGTACACTCAACGCCATTGGCGCATTTGTTAAGCAACCTTGTTTCGCCATAGCCTTTGGCCTTGATCCTTACCTTGTCTATGCCACGGCTAATGATGTAGCGAACGGCGGCATCGGCCCTGGCCTGCGACAATTGAAGGTTATACTTGTCATTGCCCCTGCTATCGGTATGCGAGCCTAAATCGATCCAAATGGTTGGATTTTCTTTCATGATCTTCACCAGCTTATCTAATTCGATGGCCGCATCTTTTCTGATATCGCTCTTATCGAAATCGTAATAGATGTTTTCTAACTTGATTTCTTTGAAGAGCTCGATCGGATCGAGGTAGATGTTCTTTTTGAACACTTTCGATTTTTCGATTCCTACATTGCTGATGGTCTCGGTTTCTGCATTGCGGAAATCAGTTTTGGTTCCCTTGATGAAATATTCGGTATCTTCTTCGAGGTTAAACTTGTAACGGCCCAAGCTATCCGTTTGTACGCTGATTAAGGTTCCATCGGCTTTGCTCAAACTCACTACCACACCAGCCAAAGGCAAGCCTGTTTTTTTGTCTAAGGCTATTCCTTCTAGCTTGAAGTTGAGATTTGGATTGAGCACGAAGCTGTACACGTCGTCGCTTCCTTTGCCTCCTAAGCGATCAGAAGAAAGCATGCCTTCTTTTTTGCTGCTTAAGAAAAATGCAAAATCATCTTGTGGCGAATTGAGCGGATAACCCATGTTTTTAGGCTGATCCAGTCCGTTGCCACGTTTGCTTGCTTTAAACACATCTAAGCCACCCATACCAATACGGCCATCGGTAGAAAAATAGAAATTGCTCTCATCATCAAAGAAAGGACTACGCTCGGAGCCTTCTGTGTTGATTTCTTCAAGGTTGATTGCCTTGCCCCAGCCATCGCCTTCGGTTCTAAAGCATACGTAAATATCGGTTAGGCCTTTTCCGCCCTTCATATCTGAAACGAAGTACAAAGCGCTTCCATCCTTGCTGATGAAAGGATCACCAACGGAGTATTCGTTTACGTTATTGTATTTGAATGGCTTTACTGGTCCCCAGTTGCCATTGCTGTCTTTTTTGCTCGAATAAATTTCGACCTTAACAGTTTTAGGCACACCTTTTTCGCGTTCGATCAATTCTGGAATTCGGGTCAGCGTGAAATACATTTCGCTGCCATCGGCTGTAAAGGTGGCTGCACCTACATGGTACTCAGATCCGGCATTAAAGGGAAACAGCACCGCGCTGTCTGCACCTTTCTTCACATACAGTCTCAGGTAATTGTTGCCTGTCCAGCCATAAGTAACCTTATCAGGCGCAATGTTTGATTCATCGAATTTTAGAAATGGCCTATTCTTCTTCACCTCTTCCTGCACTGTTGCATTTCTTCTGTCGGATGTAAAAACAATGCCGCCCTGATAAGTTACTGCCCCCCAATCCTCACTCACGCTATTGATGTTCTTCTCGTTATTGAGCACCACTGTTTTTGGGCTCTTCATCCAGCTCAATGCCGAATCGCAAGACAAAATGAGCATGCTTCGCTGTCCTGGTGGCAAGGCTTTATTCAGCTCGCCATATTTTTGGTATTGTACTTTAGCTTCTGCGTATTTAGAATTGTTGCGCAGGGCATCGCCATAGTACAAATAAGCTTCTGGCTTTGCTCCTTTTTCTTTAACCAGCATCGCATACCAGCTTTCGGCCTGTGGATAATCCTTAGTTAGCCTATAGCAAGCCGCTAAACGCTCAATGGCATGGGTACTGGCTTTTTTCTGGTAGGCTTCGGTATAAAGGCCGATGGCATTGCTGTAGTGGAAAAGCTTAAATTCTTCATCGGCCTTTACCAGTACATATTGTGATTTTGCCTGCAGGCCAAGCGCCAGCAAAGCACACAACAGCCATTTTGCCTTCTGCATTATTCGGTATTTTGTAGTATGGTCTTTCTTTTGTTGCATCTGCTTAAAAATATCTTGGAGTAAGCATTCTGATAATTTCTTTTGGCCTGATGGTAATACCTACCGAAATTTCGTGCGAACCGCCACTGTAACCTGCCAATTTGCTGATCGACTGGTCATAGGCATAACCTACACGGATGGTTTCGGTTACGTAGAAATCAACCATGCCTACCACAGAGTTCGTTTTTTGCAGGTCGTTTTGCAGATAGCTTTTGTTATAAAGTTTTACGGCTGTACGGTAGCTTCCGCCAATCCAGAACCTGTTGCCAAAAAGCACAAATGCATTTAAATCCAAACTGGTTGGTCCACCACGATCGTCTTTCAGCAAAAACGACGGTTTAAGTTGTACTTCTTCGTTTATCGGCAACAACATCCCAGCGGTAAGGTAATAGTGCGTTTTTGGCGTTTGGAAGTAAATACTCAGGTTTTTCTTGTTAATTATATACTGTGCAATCAGGTTGTCGGCAGAGAAACCGGCATAAAACCTATCGTCTGAATAAAACACACCAACACGGGCATCAGGCACAATTACGTTCTGGTTGTTTACAGGAATGTAATTATCGCCTTCGTCTCTGGCATTTAATTTCTCTCCGTTTAAGCCCTGTTGCATTACGCCAACACCTAAACCAAATGCCAAACGAGAATCTTCAGACTGTCCTACCCTTAAGCGATAGGCATAGCTGCCATAGGCCGACACGTTGCTTTCGGCGCCAAGCTTATCGCTTGATACCTGAAAGGCCAAGCCCACGTTGCCTTGATTGGCAATGGCATCAACCGCAAGCGACATGCTTTTAGGCGAACCTGTAATACCGGTCCATTGGTTTCTGTAAAAACTATGGATATTCAGTTGCTCTTTATATCCCGCATAGGCAGGATTGATGTAAATGCCATTGAACATGTATTGGCTATACTGTGCATCCTGCTGTGCCTTGCCCACCAAAGCAGCCAACAACAATGCAAATAAGATTAGACCTTTTTTCATCATCTTAGTTATTTCTTAATAATGTGATGTAACCTTTTGATACTGACCAGTTACCTTTTGGATCTTTTATTTTTAGCAGATAGTAATAAGTACCTTCTTTTAGTCCGTTGCCGTTCCAATCGTTTTTATAAGCACCATCGCTATGGAAAACCTCGTTGCCCCAACGGTTAAAGATGCTGATGTTGTTGATTGGATAAAGCTCCAAACCATCAATCACGAAGGTGTCGTTCTTACCATCACCATTTGGCGTAATTACGTTTGGCTTGGTATTGAGCGCGAAGATTTCCCTTAAATCTGTCGCGGTATTATTCACCGTATTCGGATCTGTTTCTAAGCCTTTTACGGTAACCGTATTGCTAATGGCACCTGCTACGGTTGCTTTCACTTTTAGGGTAAGTACAGCTGTGCTGCCTGCAGCCAAAGTGCTGATGTTCCAGGTTAAGGTATTGCTTGCATTGCTGTAGTTTGCCGTACCTGTAGTAGTTTGGTTGGCCACATAGCTTAGGCCTATTGGCAATACATCGGTAACTACTATGCTGTTGGCGGTAAAGAAGCTGTTGTTTTTAACCGTAATGGTATAATCAAACGGCGTATCTGTACCAATTGGGGTATTGTGATCTGAAGTTTTGGTAATCGACAGGTCGTTCAATATCATGGCTGGAATAGCCGGAGTAGTTGGCACGTCGCCTACCCTGGTTAAATCTGGTGTAGCACTGGTTACTTGTACGGTATTTGACAATGGCTGTGTGGCCAATGTTGGATTAGTAGCCCCAGTTGGGGTTTTAACAGTTACTTCATACACAACCTCTGCATTGTTTGGCATCAGTGCGATGGTTTGATCCAAGTTGCCTGTTCCATAAGCAGTTACCAAGCTGAAGCCCGTAGCCGTAGCTTTCCATTTGCTGATGGTTGTACCTGCAGGTGCGTTATCAACCACTCTTACATTGCTGGCTGCGCTTGGACCATTATTGGTTACCGTAATGAGGTACAATACTTCGCTGCCCGGAATGTATGAGGTTTGTGCTGTATTTTTTAACGTTTTTACGGTTACGATGTTCGCATTAGGTGTCAAGACCACAATGGTTGGATCATCTACCGCAGGTGTGTTCGGATCATCTGATTTCGGATCGGCAACAGTATTGTTTTTAGGATCTTTTCCGGCAACACTTGCTTGGTTGCTGAAAGTACCCGCATTAATTTCGGTCTGCGTTAACGTATGTTTTGCAGTTACCGTAACCGAAGCGCCTGGTAAAATCGAAGCAATGCTTGCTGGCAAAATACTGCCTGCGTCGGCACCAGCATCGGTAACTACCACATTATTTAGGGTTACGTTGCCTGTATTTTTCACCACCAAGGTATAATTGATTACATCACCTGCTTTGATGCCTGTGTTATTGGCTACTTTGGTTAAAGTCATGGCGCCGATTGGGCCAATGTTTACCACGGTAGGGTCGTCACTTGCAGGTGTATTCGGATCGTCGGATACCTTGGTTACGTTATTTCCTTTTGGATCTTTTGCCGTAACATTGGCCTGGTTGCTAAAGCTGCCACTGTTTACTTCGGCAAGCGTAACCGTGTGTTTCGCAGTTACCGTAGCTGTTGCGCCTGGCAAGATCGATGCAATGCTTGCTGGAGCAATACTTCCGGCATCGGCACCAGCATCAGTTACCACTACATTGCTTAAAGTAACGTTACCAGTATTTTTCACCACCAAGGTATAGTTGATCACATCGCCAGCGTTGGCTACAGTGTTATTGGCCACTTTGGTAAAGCTGATTGCAGATGTGGCTACAATTGGTGTTATGGTCGGATCGTTATTGGCTGCATCTGTTCCAGAAATATCTGAAATGGTATTGCCAGCCGGCGATTTGGTACTGATTGTAGCCGTATTGGTTACCATACCCAAATCTTTATCTGCCTGGGTTAAGGTATAAGTTTCGGTTTGCACGATGCTTGCACCAACAGCCAAGGTACCAAGAATGGTTTTATTCAGACCTAGTTTGGCATCGCTAAGCACGATATTGCTTAAAGCTACATTACCGGTGTTGGTAATGGTGAAAGTGTAAGTTACCTGATTTTTATCGGCAGTGATTACCCCTGATTTTACCAAGTTAACAGCACCTTTTAGAATTGGCGTGCTTGAAGTTGCGGTATTATTGCTTGGATCTGGATCTGTAGCATCCGAACTTGAACTCACACTCGCTGAGTTCACTATCGCATTTTGTGCAAAATTAGGCGCAATTGTACCGGTTACGGTAACGGTTGCTGTTTGGTTGGCCAATAAGTCTGTACCCACGGTAAAGGTATGGCCAGCTGCGTCGTATGAGCCACCTGTTGCACTGTAAGTGATGTTTTCTAGACCTGCAGGCAAGTTTTCTGTTAAGCCAATTACTTTGCCGGCCAATAATGTTGCAGGGCCGATGTTTTTGATGGTTAACAAATAACTGATGCTTTCATTTGGCTCTACGCCTGCTTTGTTGGCCACTTTAACAATAGACAGGTCAGTTACCCAATTCGGTACATTTACCTCTACCGTAGTGGTGGCTTTCTTAGTAGCATCGAGCTTATCGGTAATTTGATAGCTTAAGGCATAAGTGCCTGGCAAGGTACCCGCAGCTACATTTACCTTACCTGTTGCAGGATCGATGGTTACTTTTGGATTGCTGGTTGATAACTGTACAATTTCAACCGTATTGGTTGTCGCAACAACACCTCCATTGTAAGTATCGTTGGTCAAGATGTCTGTTACGGCAACACCGCCTGTAAACCCATTGGCTATACCACTGTCTGGCAAGGCTGCAATAGCGCCAGTGGTTACGGTGATGGTAACGGTAGCTTGTTTGGTTTGACCAGGATTTAATTTATCCTCGATTTGATAAACTACTGTGTAGGTACCTACAGGAGTATTCGGTGCTACATTTACCTTACCAGTTGTTGGATCTAAAGTTACGTTTGGATCAGTAGTTGACACTTGGGTCAATTTCACATCAGCCAAGGTAACTGGATTGCCATTGTAAGTATCATTGGCCAATACGTTGTTTACCGCCGTACCGCCTATTGAACCATTAGCCGTTCCGTTATCGTTAGTCGCTACCATTGCTGGTGCATCTACGGTAATGGTCACTGTAGCTTGTTTGGTTTGGCCAGGATTTAACTTGTCTTCAATTTGATAAACTAAGGTATAAGTTCCAGCAGGCGTATTTGGCGCTACGTTTACTTTTCCAGTAGCTGGATCTAGAGTTACTTGCGGATTACTGGTCGATACTTGAGTTAAAGTAACATTGGCCAAAGTTGCAGAGTTGCCATTATAGGTGTCATTTACCAATACGTTTGCAACCGCAGTGCCTCCTGTTAAGCCGTTTGCAGTACCCGAATCATCATTTGCTGCCATTATTGGCGCATCAACCGTAACGGTGATGGTAGCCTGTTTAGTTTGGCCTGGATTTAACTTGTCTTCGATCTGATAAACCACGGTATAAGTACCTGCTGGCGTATTTGGAGCCACATTTACTTTGCCTGTAGTTGGATCTAAAGTTACTTTTGGATCAGTGGTTGACACTTGGGTCAATTTTACATCAGCCAAAGTTGCCGGATTGCCATTGTAGGTATCATTTGCCAATACATCGGCTACTGCCGTGCCACCAGTTAAGCCATTTACCACACCACCATCGTTTACAGCAAGCATTGCTGGTGCATTAACCGTAATGGTTACGGTAGCTTGTTTGGTTTGGCCAGGATTTAACTTGTCTTCTATTTCGTAAACTACGGTATAAGTTCCGGCTGGCGTATTTGGAGCCACGTTTACCTTTCCTGTAGTTGGATCTAAAGTTACTTTTGGATCGGTGGTTGACACTTGAGTCAATTTTACATCAGCCAAAGTTGCCGGATTGCCATTGTAGGTATCGTTCCACAATACATCGCTGATGGCTGTTCCGCCAGTTAAGCCATTTATCGAACCGCTATCGCCAGTAGCTAACATTGCTGGTGCTGTAACTGTAACAGTGGCTGTAGCTTGTTTAACTTGGCCTGGGTTTAATTTATCTTCAATTTGATAAACCAAGGTATAAGTACCTGCAGGTGTATTTGGTGCTACCTCTATTTTGCCAGTCGCAGGGTCTAAAGTAACATTTGCACTGGTTGATGAAACCTGGCTGATGGTTACATCCGAAGGAGTAGCCGCATTTCCGTTGTAGGCATCGTTCCATAGCACGGTGCTGATTGCAGTACCACCGGTTAGACCATTTACGGAACCACTATCATTGGTAGCCAATAACGATGGCGCAGTTACGGTTACAATAACCGAAGCCTGTTTGGTTAAACCTGGATTTAATTTATCTTCAATTTCATAAACTACGGTGTATGTTCCAGCGGCCGTATTTGGTGCTACGTTTACTTTGCCTGTAGTTTCATCTAAAGTTACATTTGAATTGGTGGTCGAAATCTGTTTCAGGTTAACCGCTGCCAATGTAGCTATTGCCCCATTGTAGGTATCGTTGTTCAATACGTCAGGCACAGCTGTTCCGCCAGTTAATCCGTTTACCGAACCACTGTTGTTTAAGGCAAGCATTGGTGGTGCCGTAACCGTAACCATTACCTGAGCCTGTTTGGTTTGACCTGGATTTAATTTATCCTCAATCTGATAAACCAAGGTATAAATACCTGCAGGCGTATTTGGCGCTACATTAACTTTACCTGTGGTGATATCTAAACTCACATTAGGGTTATTGGTTGATACCTGTTTAAGACCCACATTAGCCAAGGTTGCCGGAGCACCGTTGTACGAGTCGTTGTTCAATACATTTGCTACTGCCGTACCACCTGTTAAACCGTTTACCGAACCGCTGTTATTTAGGGCATTCAATGCCGGAGCAGTTACCGTAACTGTTACCGCCGCTTGTTTGGTCAATCCTGGGTTCAGTTTATCTTCTATTTGATAAACCAAGGTATAAAGACCTGCAGGCGTATTTGGCGCTACATTTACCGCCGCAGTTGCCGGATCGATGGTTACTTTAGGATCGGTCGACGAAACCTGGTTGATGGTTACATTAGCCAATGTTGCAGGTGCGCCATTGTAGCTATCGTTAACCAATACGTTGGCTACTGCTGTACCACCAGGCAAGCCATTTGCCGCGCCACTATCGTTAGAAGCTGCCAAAGCAGGTGCATCAACCGTAATGGTTACTGTTGCCTGTTTGGTTAAGCCTGGATTTAACTTGTCTTCTATTTGATAAACCAAAGTATAAGTACCTGCTGGCGTATTTGGCGCTACATTTACTTTGCCTGTGGCTGGATCTAATTTTACTTTAGGACTGGTGGTTGAAACTTCTGTTAAAATTACATCGGCCAAAGTTGCAGTACTACCGTTATAGGTATCGTTAGCCAATACATTGTTGATTGGGGTACCTCCTACCAAGCCATTCACCGAACCTGCATCGTCTGAAGCAATAATTGGTGCAGCGCTTACATTAATTGTAACGGTAGCTTGCTTGGTTAAAGTCGGATTTAATTTATCGGTAATTTGGTAAACCAAAGTGTAAATCGCTTCTGGAGTTCCTGCAGCCACATTTACTTTTCCTGTAGCTGGATCAAGCGTTACATTAGGGCTAGTTGATGAAATTTGTGAGATGGTTACATTGGCCAAAGTAGCTTGGTTGCCATCGTATTTATCATTCCATAATACATCAGAAATCGCTGTTCCGCCAGTTACTCCATTAATGGCACCTGCATCGTTTAATGCCACCATTACAGGAGCCGTTACCGTAACGGTTACCGTAGCTTGTTTAACTTGCGAAGGATCTAATTTATCCTGGATCTCGTACACCAACATGTAAGTACCTGCCGGCGTATTTGGTGCTACGTTTACTTTGCCTGTAGCTGGATCGAGGCTAACATTGCTATTGGTTGAAGAAACCTGAGCGAGGTTAACATTAGCCAAAGTAGCTTGTGTACCGCCATTGTAAGTGTCGTTAGCCAATACATTATTCAATACGGTACCACCATTTAAACCGTTAATGCTGCCTGCATCGTTAGTTGCGGCAATACTAGCCGAAGCTACGGTTACCGTGATGCGCGCTGTTGAAGTTTTGCTGTTGTCGAGCTTATCGGTAATGGTATAATCAATAAAATAAGTTCCTGCTGGTGTGTTTGGCGCTACAGTTACTACGCCGGTAGTTGTATTTAAGGTAACACGGCCACCGCTTGTATTGCTGGCAGGAACCTCGCTAATGCTTACATCTGTTAAAGTTGCACTGGCACCACCGTTATAGGTATCGTTGCTTAGGATATTGGCAATAGCCGTACCGCCACTTACTGTATTTGCAGCGCCTGCATCATTAGCAGCAAAAACAGCTCCCGAAGCCACAGTTACTGTAACTGTTGCAGTAGAAGTTTTGCTGTTGTCTAATTTATCAGTAATGGTATAATTTAAGGTATAAGTACCTGCAGGCGTATTTTGGGCCACGCTTACCGCACCGGTAGCTGTATTTAAGGTTACTTTACCACCACTGGTATTGCTGGCTGGAACTTCGGCAATAGTTACTTTAGTTACGTCTGCCGCTATGCCTCCATTGTAAGTATCGTTATTCAAGATATCGGCAATGGCTGTACCACCGTTTACCGAGTTTGAAGTACCCGAATCGTTCGAAGCCAAAATAGCACCCGAAGCTACGGTAACGGTCACCGTTGCTGTTGAGGTTTTGCTGTTGTCTAATTTATCGGTGATTTTATAATCAAGCGTATATATACCTGCTGGGGTGTTTGGCGCCACAGTTACGGCTCCTGTTGAAGTGTTTAAAGTAACTTTACCACCACTGGTATTACTGGCTGGAACTTCGGTGATGGTTACATCGGTTAAAGCTGGTGCTGTTGATGTACCATTATAGCTATCGTTGGCCAAAATATTGCCAATCGCCGTACCACCATTCAAACTGTTGGCGCTGCCCGAATCGTTAGAGGCCAATAGCGCTCCAGAAGAAACTACCACGGTAACCGTAGCTGTTGAGGTTTTGCTGTTGTCTAATTTATCAGTGATCTTGTAATCCAAGGTATAAGTACCTGCTGGCGTATTTGGTGCTACGGTTAGTGCACCGGTTGAGGTGTTTAAAGTAACTTTACCACCACTGGTATTACTTGCTGGAACTTCAGCTATCGTTACGTCGGTTAAAGCTGGCGCGGTTGAAGTACCATTGTATTTATCATTGGCCAATACGCTGGCTACAGCAACTCCGCCTGTTACGGTATTGGCCGTGCCATTATCGTTGGTAGCCACCAAAGCGCCCGATGCTACAGTCACCGTAACGGTGGCTGTTGAGGTTTTGCTGTTGTCTAATTTATCAGTGATCTTGTAATCAAGCGTATAAACACCTGCTGGGGTGTTTGGCGCTACGTTTACCGAACCATCTGTTGTGTTTAAGGTGATTTTGCCACCGCTGGTATTGCTGGCTGGAACTTCGCTAATGGTTACATCGGTTAAATCCGGTGCGGTTGAAGTACCATTGTATTTATCATTGGCCAATACGTTGGCTACAGCAACACCGCCTGTTACGGTATTTGAAGTACCTGCATCATCGGTTGCGGTTAAAGCACCTGATGCTATAGTCACGGTAACCGTTGCTATTGAGGTTTTGCTGTTGTCTAATTTATCAGTGATTTTGTAATCAAGCGTATATACACCTGCAGGCGTATTTGATGCCACGTTTACTGAGCCATCAGTTGTATTTAAGGTGATTTTGCCACCGCTGGTATTGCTGGCCGGAACTTCGGCTAAAGTTACATTGGCCAATGTTGGAACAACTGAAGTACCGTTGTATTTATCGTTGGTTAAAACATTAGCAACAGCCACGCCACCTGTTACGGTATTTGAAGTACCCGAATCATTGGTAGCGGCTAAAGCGCCCGATGCTACAGTTACCGTAACCGATGCGGTTGAGGTTTTGCTGTTGTCGAGCTTATCAGTAATGGTATATTGTAAAGTGTAAATGCCTGCTGGTGTATTTGGTGCCACATTTACCGAACCATCTGTTGTATTTAAGGTTACTTTGCCACCGCTGGTATTGCTGGCCGGAACTTCGGCTATGCTTACATTACCTAGGCCTGCCGCAACGCCACCATTGTAAGTATCGTTACCTAATACATTTGAAATAGCCTGACCACCTGTTACCGTGTTTGCAGTACCCGAATCATTGGTGGCTACAATAGCTCCTGCAGCTACCACTACAGTTACTGTAGCTGTAGAAGTTTTGCTGTTATCTAATTTATCGGTAATGGTATAGTTTAAAGTATAGGTGCCTGCTGGCGTATTCGGCGCTACGGTTACTGCACCCGTTGAAGTATTCAAGACAACTTTGCCTCCGCTAGTATTGCTGGCCGGAACCTCGGTTAAGGTTACATTGGCCAAAGTTGGAGCACTTGATGTACCATTGTATTTATCGTTGGCCAAAACATTGCCAATTGCTGTGCCACCGCTTACCGTATTTGAAGTACCCGAATCATTAGTAGCGATCAATGGATCAGAAGCCACGGTTACCGTAACGGTTGCTGTAGCTGTCTTGCTGTTATCCAATTTGTCAGTGATCCTGTAATCCAAGGTATAAGTACCCGCTGGCGTATTTGCAGCTACGTTTACTGCCCCTGTTGCTGCATTTAAGGTTACTTTGCCGCCACTGGTGTTGCTAGCCGGAACTTCGGCTATGGTTACATTGGCCAAAGTTGGAGCGCTTGATGTACCGTTGTATTTATCGTTGGCCAAAACGTTGCCAATTGCTGTGCCGCCACTTACCGTATTCGATGTTCCGGCATCATTTGTGGCTGCGATAGCTCCCGCTCCTACAGTTACCGTAATGGTTGCTGTTGAAGTTTTGGTATTGTCTAATTTATCAGTGATTTTATAATCGATGGTATAAACACCTGCCGGAGTATTTGGCGCTACTGCTACGCTGCCATCAGCCGTGTTCAAGGTTACTTTGCCACCACTGTTATTGCTGGCTGGAACTTCGCTAATCGTTACATCGCTCAAAGTTGGCGCCGTTGAAGTACCATTGTATTTATCGTTAGCCAAGATGTTCGCAATCGCTACTCCGCCGCTTACCGTATTTGAAGTACCTGCATCGGCAGTTGCCACAATTGCACCAGAACCTACGGTTACGCTAATGGTAGCTGTTGAGGTTTTGCTGTTATCTAATTTATCGGTAATGGTATAATCAATTTTATAAACACCTGCGGGAGTATTTGCTGCAACACTTACTACGCCGGTTGCTGTATTTAAAGTTACTTTGCCACCGCTGGTATTGCTGGCCGGAACTTCGGCAATCGTTACATTGGCCAAAGTTGGGGCTGTTGAAGTGCCATTGTATTTGTCGTTGGCCAAAATATTGGCAATCGCCACACCGCCGCTTACCGTATTTGAAGTACCAGCATCATCAGTCGCCACCAAGGCACCGGTGCTAACCACCACCTCGATTTTAGCGGTAGTCATTTTGGTGTTATCCAATTTATCGGTAATGGTATAATCGATGTAATAAGTACCTGCTGGTGTATTTGCAGCTACAGATACGCTGCCATCGCCTGTGTTTAGCGTAACCTTGCCAGCACTGGTATTGCTTCCAGGAACTTCAGCAATGGTAACATTTGAGGTTGTAGCCGTTTGCGAAGTATTGTAAAGGTCGTTAGCTAAAATATTTGCAACGGCAATACCGCCAGCCACCGAGTTCGAAGTACCATTGTCGTTCGAAGCAATCAAATCGCCATTGCCCACGTTCACGGTTACGGTTGCTTGTTTCTTGTTTCCAGGGTTCGCCAAGTCTTCGATTTCATAAACCAAAGTATAAGTGCCAACTGGCGTGCTAGGCGCTACATTCACTTTTCCGGTAGCTACATCTAAAGTAACATTAGGATCACTGGTTGAAATCTGTTTCAGGCTAACATTGCTTAAAGTAGCCTGGGCACCGTTTAGTTTATCGTTAATTAATACATTGTTTATGGCAACACCGCCCGAAACCGCGTTTACAGAACCTGAATCGTCTGCTGCATAAACACCTGTTGAAGTAACGGTTGGGGTATTGTTATTGGTAGCTGTACCCGAGATATCGGTTACATTGTTATTTTGAGGATCTTTACCAGTAACCGTAGCGCTATTGCTTACACTGCCACTTATCTTTTCTGCATTTGAAATGCTATAAGTTGCACTTGCGGTAGCCGTTGCACCAGGAGCCAAAGTACTAGGCGTAACCGTAATCGGACCGGTAACTTTAGTATCTGTAAGGCTGATGTTGTTTAAAGTAACGTTACCTGCATTTCTAATCGTGAAGTTATAGGTAATGGTATTGCCATTAAGCTGAAGCGCTCCCGTTTTTACCAAGGTAATAGCAGGATTTAAAGTCAAAGTGGCATCTGCTGTTGCGGTTTGTCCGGCAGGAAGCTCTGTGGTTTTAACCGTTGCCGTATTGGTAATTTTTCCGCTGTTGCTGGTTGGATTACCATTATTGTTTAAATTGGCTTGACTTACGGTATAGCTCCCGGTATAAGTCCAGGTTTCTCCCCTTTCTAAAACCGCATCTTGGTTACCGCCAGTTTTGGTAGGCGAACTTAAAGCGCCACCTAACAAAGGATCGCTCACCACCACCGAAGTTTGGTTGGCGTTACCTGTATTAGCTACAGTAATGGTATAGTTGATGACATTGCCCGCAGCAGTAACCGAACTTACATTAGCTATTTTATTGATAGTAATCGAAGAACAAACAGGTACGGTTACCGTAACCGTAAAAGTACTGCCAGCGCAAGTACCACTGCCCGATGCAGTTGGTGTTACCGTATAAGTTACGGTTTGCGCTGTCGTACTTGTATTATATAAAGTTTGGTTTATTGAATTTCCAGATCCGCCATTCTCTCCTATTACATTGGCATTTGAACCCACTGTCCAAGTGAATGAAGAAGGTACCGAATTGCCACCATTGGCCGTATTGTTTACGTTACCTTGAAGATTATAAGCCAAGGTTCCAGTACAATTTAAGGTAAGGGCATCATTAAAACCTTTTGGCGTTGCATTAACCGTAATGGTCGCCGTACCGCTTTGTGCATTGCTACAAGTGGTAGTACTGGCATCTTTTACGCTTACCAAAGTGTAAATAAATGTTCCGGTAGCAGCTGTTGGCTGTGCAACGGTTATGCTATTGCCACTGGTGGTTACAGCTGTCAAATCGCTACCGTTATTAATTTTGTAGGTAAAAGTATATGGAGCAATTCCATTGGCACCAGTAAAGGTGATTCCTGGCGCAGTTCCATTCTGGCAAACAGCTGTCGTACCAGAAATACTTGCTGTTGGCAAGGCATTAACTGTGATGGTAGCTGTGCCACTTTGCGCATTGGTACAAGTAGTAGAACTTGCATCTTTCACGCTTACCAGAGTGTAAACAAAAGGACCTGCAGTACCTGTTGGCTGTGCAACAGTTATGCTATTTCCACTGGTGGTTACGGCTGTCAAATCGCTGCCGTTATTAATTTTGTAGGTGAAAGTATAAGGAGCGGTTCCATTGGCGCCTGTGAAGGTGATTACTGGAGCAGTTCCATTTTGGCAAACAGCTGCTGTACCCGAGATACTTGCTGTTGGCAAAGCATTAACCGTTATAGTAGCCGTACCGCTTTGTGCATTGGTACAAGTAGTCGAGCTGGCGTCTTTTACGCTTACCAAAGTATAAATAAATGGACCTACTACACCTGTTGGCTGTGCAACAGTTGTGCTATTGCCACTGCTTGTAGTAACCGTAAGATTGCTACCGTTATTAATTTTGTAGGTGAAAGTGTAAGGAGCGGTTCCATTGGCACCAGTAAAAGTAATGACTGGAGCAGTTGCATTTTGACAAACGGCTGCAGTACCCGAGATGCTCGCTGTTGGCAATGGATTAACCGTAATGGTTCCGTTTAATGAAACCGGGTTACATGGAGCAGTTTGGCCAGTGGTCGCAATGCTATAGTTTGTTGTCGAAGCAAAGGCACCGTTAATGGTTACCGTTTTATTGGTGGTATTAATACTGTAGTTTGCTGCGTTTAATCCAGTTACAGTTACACCAGTGGCCGATCCACCATAAGTATAAACGATATTGGTGATATTGCCATTAGCACAAATGGTTTGATTGGCCGATCCGCTGGTTAAGCTTAAAGTTGCAATTGGATTTGTGGTAATCGTTCCACTTAAAGTAGCCGGATTACATGGCGCAGCCTGACCTGTAGTGGCAATACTGTAAGTTGAAGTTGAGGCTATCGCACCTTTAATGGTTACGGTTTTACTAGTGGTGTTAATGGTATAGTTGGTCGCAGCTAATCCTGTTACCGTCGCACCAGTTGCTGATCCGCCATAAGTATAAACGATATCACTGATCGTGCTTCCACCACAAATGAGCTGATCTGCCGTACCGCTGGTCAGTACCAAAGTAGGTGCAGCATTAACAGTTACCGTAACAGCAGCGCTGGTATTCGAAGCACAAGGACCAGCACTCACCACCCTGCGGAATTGCGTAGTTTGGGTTAATCCGGCCGTTGTATAATTCTGGTCATTGCTTGTTCCAACAGCTGTAGTCCAAGTTGTGCCATTGGTACTTTGTTCCCATAAATAAGTATAGGTACCATTGCCTCCAGTTGGAGTTGTACCTGTTAAACTGACTGTACTTCCAGTACAAATGGTTTGTGCGCCTGAAACCGTGTTATTTCCAATAGCGGCATTAACAGTTACATCAAAAGTAAAAGCATTGCCGCTGCAACCATTGTAAATTGGGGTTACGGTATACCTTACTACTGCATTTACAGCGGTAGTGTTGGTTAAAGTCTGACTAATTGGCGAACTTACCGGAGTAGACTGATTGCTAAAACCAGTTGCCGTACCACTTTGCAAAGCGGCTGTCCAAGTATAAGTAGTACCCGAAATATTGCTAGTCGGACTAACACTAAATGAAGAACCTGTACAAATAGCAGCTGGATTGCTCGCAGTAACTGTTAAAGTAGGAACAACTGTAACTGTAATGGTAAAAGAGTTGCCAGCACAAGAAGCATAAGTTGGCGTAACGGTATAAGTTACAGTAGCTACGCTTGTACCTGTATTGGTTAAGGTTTGGCTCACCGAACTTTGGTTGGTTCCAGCACTTGTACCACTTACCGTACCTCCAGTAACTGTTGGTGCAGACCAAGTGTAAGTTGTACCATTTGGCACATCTACAGGCGCAAAAGTAAAGTTGCCAGTTTTGCAAATGGTGTATGTTTGATTGCCGATTACTGGTCTTGGGGTAACAGTAATGGTTGCTGTAGTTGAATAAGCATTTGTACAACCACCCCCGCTTACTACCGCCCTAAAAATAGTAGTAGCCTGAATATTGGTATAGTTATAAGTAGTAGTAGTATTTGCAATGTTAGACCAAGTAGCGCCATTGTCTGTTGAAGCTTCCCAACGTACCACGGTTACGCCAGCTCCGGTGCTGCCCAAGGTAAGGGTTCCGTTTGAACCTGAACAAACTGGAGACGACCCAGTAATAACACCTGTTGCCGTTACTGTTACCACATGATCAGCCGTTGCCATACCGCAAACGCCTGTTGCTTTTGCCGTAATGGTAGCTGAACCTGTAAATGTAGAAGACCAGGTTACTACACCAGTAGAAGTATTGATCACACCAGCTGTCGCAGGACTAATCGAATAGCTGATGCTTGTGCTATTAGCTGCCGTAGCTGTATAGGTAGTTGTACCAGGCGCCTGACAACGCGATGTTGTTGCTCCTGCTGTAAATGTCGGAGTACCTACTGCATTATTTACTGTAATGGTTCCGGTAGTTGATACCGTAGTAGAGCCATTGATTGAATTTACGGTATAAGTATACGTTTGCGTTCCGCTTGCAGGTACAGTTGGCGTACCCGCAATGGTGTATGTTTTTGCAGTAGCATCATAAGTTCCTGTTACACCAGCAGGCAAACCCGAAGAGCTTGCGCTAGTGCTGCCTGTTAACGTATATACAATATTGCCAATCGCACTGCCTTTACAAATAGATTGGGCATCGCTGCCACTAGTTAAAACGATAGAAACAGGGGTTGGCGTAACCGATGATGTATTATTTGAAGTAACTGGATCTGCCTGCGGACCGCTAATGGTAGCCGTATTTGTATAAGTCCCGCTACTTTTAACAGTTGCAGTAATGGTGAGGGTCAGCTCTTGACCTGGGTTCATCGCGCCGATAGACCATAAGCCAGTAGTTGCATTATAAGATGTACCTGGCGCTGGATTGCTCGAAACATAAGTATAACCAGAAGGCAAAAGATCGGTTACCGAAACACCTATGGCATTTCCAGTTCCGGTTACTGTTCCGGCAGGCACATTAGAGTTGGTAGCTTTGATGGTAAATACTACTGTTGAGTTTGTAGCTGGTGTAGCATTGCTCACCGTTTTATTCACATACAAATCAACGTTACAAAGCGCCAAAACAACAGGAATAGATTGTGCGCTATAGCCACAATCTAGTTTAGAAGTTACGGTATAAGAACCAGAAACTGCTGCTATGTAAGTATTGCTGGTTGCGCCACTGATCGGACTGCCATTTAAATACCATTGAAAAGGAGGCAAACTGGAAGGATCGGCCTTCAACGTAGCCGAAGCACAATCTGATTGGGTATAAGTAGGTTTTAAAGCCTGTTCTGGCAAAGGCGATAAGAAATTAGACATGGAGAAACCACCGCCCGATTGCACCATGGCAACGGTTAGCCTCGAATCACTATTTAAAATGAAAGAGTTTGGTTTTCCGATATTTTCGTCTGTAAAATCAATTACATAGGCGCCAGAACTACCCAGCTGACGGCGGATACCTGATACAGTCTCGAGATCGACATTGTTATAAGCAGGAGAACCGCCAGTAGTGGTTAAATAAACCTTTTCTGTTGGGCTTTTGGTGATGACATAGGCAAAATAAGGAAGATCGCTTGAATTATAGGCTCTAAACTTGTAAGTTTCTGCTCTTAACGAACCACCACAAGACGAAATTGGTGCCAAGGTGGCCACATCAACCTCACAATTATTGGCTGTGCCCGAGTAAGCCACGATGTTTTTATCAGCTACGATCCGTGAGCCTGAACCTATATCGCCCGATTGGCTAGCATCGGTTCCGGTTCCAGCAACACCATTGGCAAAGGTTACAAAGCTACCTGCTGCTATCAAGTTGTGGGTAACCGACGATTGCAACACCCCTGCCGAGGTAAAATTATAAATCGTAACGTTGGTATTCGGTTCTGTAGCTATAATGGTGGTTTGTTCTGCAACATTGTTACCTTTTCCACGTACCACAATATATTCGCTCCCTAAAGAAGTAACAGGTGGTACTGGATTAAAAGTACCATCACCACAACCTGCTGGCGCATCTACGTTTACCCCGGTATTCATTACCGCAGGACCAGAAGTTTCTACCAGGTCTCCTAAAGTGCCTGTAAAAAGATAACTCTGGCCAGCATTTAAAGTTGTAGTAGCCGTTCCATTTACCTTAACGGTTGTTCCGTTGTTTACGGCCATTACCGAGTAAACCGGTGTATTGGTAGAAACAGTTGAAGCTACGCCATTCAAACTGCCATCCCTGTAATAGCCCACCCTAAATGATGTGCCTATCGCCGGATCTCCAAAACTGAACAATGATGCATTTCCCTTGATATACTGATCTGAGCTACTCCCACCACTCAGGTTATCTGATGCTACGTTTCTGATGTTAACCGAAATTGGGTTGTTCGCCGAAACGATAATACCTGCATCGTTCAAAACGGTATTTAGTGCATGTCTGGTTAATCCAACCGGGCTACCTGAAAAACGATAAACTGCCGGATTTCCTGGACTTGGCGTTAAAGTGGTTACCGCTGTTCCATTGCTTTTGGTTACCGTAACCGTTGTTCCCGCTGTATTGGTAGAAACAATTAATTCATTCGCATCACTCCAATATTGCCAAGGAGCTGGAGCGATATAGTGCGTTTTGTATGTTTGGGCCTGAACCGGATTAGATAAGAGGATGCAAAAGGCTATAATTGCCATCAAAATCAAAAAACCTAAAGAAAGTTGTCTTTTGAGATGGTTGGTAAAAGCAAGAGGTAAATTTTTGATCATATTGCGTAGGGGAATGTCAAGTAACCGTACGCACTAAGTCAAAAGAAAAGCCATATTACCTACTCAGCTCGCAACACCTAGAGCATAAAGTGGTGGCTGAAAAGGAATCAATGTTTAGACATCTAAAAATCCATGTTTTAAGCTATTTTTAAGTCAATGAAAATCTTTCAACATCCACATCCACAAACCAGTGCAAAATGCTTTAGTTGATTATTTTCCCCAATCAAAAATGAGAGATTCCTCAAAGTGTAGAAATTTATACCCAGTTTAGCTCAAGCCCAAATCTAGCCAGCTATAAAAGAGCCATTTACATTAAAAATCCCCACTCAGCACACAAATTTCCATTAGGGATTCCCCAAACCTCAACAATAGTAGTTCTACCCTATCGGTCCACAATGTTCAAAATTTATTGATAGCTGAATAAAACGGTGGTTTTACAAGCTTTATTTGCTTTAGCGCGGGTCCAATGGGCACTAAAACCAGCTGGAAAAACATAGTTTAAGGTTTCTCCGGCCTTTACATGAAAAGTTTTATAATCATGCCAACCCGTTGTCAGGTCAAAATCGATCGCTAACGTTATATCAACATCCTTATCGGCACTCAGGCTTACTTTTTTATGGTCATAGCCTGTCATCAAATAAGGCAAGGAAACTTCATTGGCCTGCACTTCGGTATTTTTCCAAACCCCTCCCTCGCCTATGGGCTTGCCCATTTTCCAAATATCATCAATTGCCCCGTACCAAAGTCCCTTTGTAGCATTGCCAAAATAATGGCCATCAGCTTTTGCATTTTTTGAAGTTCCGCTGAGCACCAACAAGCCTCTCCACGTACAAAAATCAACGATCTTTTTAAGGTGCGTAGCAATTGGACGGATGGCTTTATAACCGGATTCCCGCCCTATTTCATAGAAAGTACCATGCGCATTGAGCATAATCCGCTCAGATTCTAGCTCTCTTAAGGCACGAGGCCAACCCATTGCAAAAGGCTGGTCGTAAATTGCCGATGTTTTAGGCAATCTGAAAGTTCCGGTTTTGTCTTTTACGATTACCGAGAGCTCGTCTATTTCAAAATCTTTTTTCAGAACAAATTTTGAAATTTCGGCAGTACGATCCGTATCAGGCTTCACAAAATCAAGCTTTTCATTAACCTCCGCATAAGCTGCATTTGAGCCACCTAATGGCAGAACCTGGAGGTTTTTATTGGCCGAAGCCGGCCTAATTAAAGAAGCATTGATCGCATCCGGAGCTGTTGCATCTACAAGAGCACGAAACAAGGATTCTTCTTTTTGCCTTGTTTGACCAAAAACATGCACAAAAGCGGTTGCAATGCAATTATCACTTGCTTTTAAGCGCATCCAATTTGGCGAAAATCCTTTTGGAAAAACAAAATTCACATAACCGTCGGCAGGTACCGAAATTGTTCGATAAAGCTTCCATTTGTTGTTTCCCAGTTCATCTATCTCTAAAGCAACTTTTACTGTTTTGCTCGATTTTTGAGCCAAATGAATGATTTTATTGCCATCGCTGTGCATCAAAAAAGGATCTGATGCCACATTCGCCTTTACCGTATCGGCCAGCCATAAACCACCCCAGCCTGTGGCACCACCCCATGTTTTGAGGTCTTCGGCCTGTCCAAACCAAAGATTAGATTGGGCTCTTCCGGCCAAGGGATTTTCCAGTATCGTAGTTTCGTCTGTGGCCAACACCAATTGCCCGTTCCAATAGGTAAAATCTGGAATATAACGCAAATGGCTTGCTATTGGAGTGATCCCGCCACTATTTGCACGGCTAAAAGTTTTTGGAAAATCGTAGAACATGCCATGCATATCCATCAGCATTTTGCCGTTTCCTATTTCGCGAATTCGCGGCCATTCGGTATACCATCCACCCCAATGATCGTAGGTATGGGTAGCTTTTGGCAACCGGTAAGTATACCATCTGCCTCCATCAAGCAATTTTAAAATAACCGAACGTTTATCCCAGCCTATGCTCCACAATGGGCTTTGGTTAGTGGGCGAACCATAAATCCCTCCGGGACCAGTAACATCGGTAAACTGCCTGCGTTCGATAATTTTCCAGGCTTTCCCATCCCAGCTGGCCAATACACCCTTATCTTCAGCTGTTTTGGGCAGATCGCCAGCCTCAAGTTTGTCTTTGCTCAGCTTAAAAACAGCATCTTCGCCATTATTGGCCACTATTAGTTGATTTTGAGCGGTGTAGGCTCCTTTGCCATGCCAACCCGGCACGGGCTTATGGAACAGCTTATTTACGGCCAAGCTATGTACATCAACTTCATAAAGCATGCCTTCCATATCGTAGAAATAGACTTTGTTTGCCGGATCGCTCAAGTGCCTGGCAGTAGCCGTCATCCGTCCAGGCATAACTTTAGGTTCAATTACCCGAACCTTGCCATTCACATCGATAAAATAAGGCCCCGTAATTAGCTGGTTGCTTTCTTTATGGATCATTCGGTTAGCTGGCGTACCACCCACACTTTCTGGATGGATGTTCAACTTTAAATCAGAACTGATGCTATAGAGCTTATCTGAGCTACCCAAGGTACAGTGTGGCGAATAGGTAACCATCCATAGCTGACCAGTCCATGGCGTAATGGCACCTATGCCTCCTTCTGCGCCATTTCCCTTGCAAGGCAGACCATTGCCTTCGTTAAACACAGCCAAATGCGGATAAACACCACTTATTTTTAATGGGGACTGCGAAAACGAGACCGCAGGCTTTAAGAGCAACCCTGTTATTAGCAGGGGGAGATAGGCTAGAATTTTAGTTTTTTTCATAAGTTGATGCAGGATGGATGAATGATCAAAGCCTTTACGGGTTCAAACGGTTTCTCCATAGGGCTATTGGAAAATTTATTAGTTTTAGTAAAATTAGGCGCTGAAAAGGAATAGGCCTTTGATTTGGGCTGTACAAAACATGCATCAATATTTTTGACAAGCTAAGCAACTACAAAACAACTACTTACAAGCAATGAAAACTAATTATGGACAAGCCATCAAACTCAACTTTTTTCGGCAACTGGATATTTGTTGCCAAAAGATTGCGGAAAAGATGGGCGATAAGTCTATTAATGAGTGGACAAATGCTGATTATGTAAGGCTAAGTGGCGCTTTATTGAGAAAAACAAAAATTAATTTAAGCGAAAATACACTCAAAAGGATCTTCGGAAAATTAAAAACTTCTGATCGGTACCAGCCACAAAAAGCTACCCGTGATGCGCTTGCCCAATTTATAGGGTATAGGGATTGGTACGAGTTTGAATTGCTGCATCCCATAAATGATACACAAAAAACAAACCAAGGCCTAAACCCTGATACGGCTTTTCACTCTAAGCTTAAGTCATTCCTGCCTTATTTGGCACTGTTCATCATTGTTGTGTTGGGTGGCCTGTTTTTTATTTTGCGCGTGAAGAAAGAAGAACCAAATATCAAGTTAAACTGTTTAAACCCAGTGGGACAGACACCGCATTCGGCACTTTTCAAACTGAATGCCAAGGGTAATCTGCCTGGTCCGCTCTCGCTTTTCACAATTGATTTCGAAGATGCGAGAACCAAGCCCGCTCATTTTACCGATACGGTATTGGCACACTACTATGAAATACCAGGCCGCTACTATCCTATGCTTTACTACAAGGATAAAGTTTTAGATACGGCCTGCGTATACTTGCAAACCAAGGGCTGGACGGCCACCGCCTCTCTCCCTTTGGATACCACAAGAGTTTATCCCATTGCGCAAAGCGGCTTTAACAACGGACAATTACTTTACATCAATGCCAAGGCAATTGGCAATGCCGGTGCCGATACCACAAAAACCTTTTTTGTAACCTTCGCCAATATCAGGCCTACCGCCATAGATGGAGATAATTTTGAACTGAATGCCAAGCTAACAGGATCAGCCGTACGGCCTGGCATAAGATGTTCAGAAGCTGATTTGACCATTTACGGAGAAAAAGACAAACATTATTTAGGCATTATTAAGCCCGAATGCGTAGCTTGGACTTCGTATAAGTTTTCAGAACGCCAACAAGAAGGTAGAAAAAATGATTTGAGGGCATTAGGTTATGATTTGAGCACGGGCGCACAGGTAAAGCTCCGGATAGAAAAACGAAATGTAGGTTTCTACATTAATTCAAAAAAAATATTCCAAACCACTTATGGCAAAACAATTGGTAAAATAATGGGCATTAAAATCGTATTTTCGGGCGTTGGAAAAGCCGAAAACCTAAGCATAAAGGACCTTCGTACGGGCGAGACCTTATAATAGAAACATTTAAAATTGAACTATGAGCAATAAACCAGCTACAATTAAAGAGATTGCAAAAATTTTAAATCTATCTGCCTCATCGGTATCGAGGGCATTGCACGATCACTCGAGCATTGGCCTAACCACTCGTATGCGCGTAAAGCAATTGGCCAAAGAACTGAATTATGTGCCAAACCAAAAGGCTATTTTTTTCCAAAAAGGCAAAACCTTTACTTTAGGTGTAATCGTTCCAGAATTATCCGAATCTTTTTTCTCTGAAGCCGTAAGCGGAATCGAAGATTATGCCCTTAAAAAAAACTACAGTGTGCTGATTGCCCAATCGCACGATGACCTTGAAAAAGAAATCATACTGGCCGAGAAATTCAAAAGCCACCGTGTAGACGGCTTATTGGTGTCATTGGCTAAAACCACGTTCAACATCGACCATTTTAAGCAGTTCGAAGATCTCAATATCCCAATCGTATTTTTCGACCGTATTCCTCCGGTTAAAAACATCCACTATGTGGCCTGTAACATGGAAAACGGCACTTATGATGCGGTTAACTTCCTACTGAAGAAAAAACACCGTTCCATCGGCATGATCAATGGCCCGGAAACATTAAATGCTTCTACCCAACGTAGGGATGGCTATATCCAAGCCATGGTTAAAAACCGACTGAAGTTTGATCCAAGCCTGATCGTGAACTGTGATTTGACAGAAAAATCGACACAGGAAGCCATGGACAAACTGCTGAACAACAAGAGAAAGCCGACCGCCATTGTAACCTTTAACGATTATGTGGCGCTATACGCGATTAAATATGCCAGGTTATTGGGGATCAAAATCAACGATGAAATTGATTTCGTCAGCTATGCCAACCTGCCGATTATTCATTACATGGATTATTATCCAATTGCATCTGTAGAACAAAACCCTTACCAACAGGGTTACCGGGCATCAGAAATCTTATTAGACCTGCTAACCAAAAAGAAATCAGAAAACGAGGAAAAAGAGGCCTATTACCACATTACGATAGACCCTGAGCTAATTTTGCATTAACATTTAAATAGCAGGAATACAGGCTATCAGGGGCATAAAAATCAAGCAAACGTTTGCGTTCAAACTTCATCTAACGTTTAGTTATGTTTGAAGAATAAGAACCACTTATTCAATGCTTGAAACTGTACTGCTCAAATTTGGACTAGATATCTCAGATTGCCTTGTGCTACCCGTTGGCAATGGATTAATTAACCAAACTTGGAAAATTAGCCATAACAATAGGGAGTACATCTTACAAAAGGTAAATACTGATGTTTTCAAGGATCCAAAGATCATAGATGAGAACCTCAACAAACTCAAATCTTTTCTCGAACAACATTTCCCAGATTATATTTTTATTGCGCCGTTAAAGGCCCCAAGCGGAAGCACATTGGTTGAAACCAGTGAAGGTGCGTTTAGGATTTTTGATTTCGTTAAAAACTCCATTACCCTTAATACGGCCGAAAATGCGCAACAGGCTTACGAAGCTGCCAAACAGTTTGGCAAGTTCAGCAGGTTGCTGTCTGGATTTGACGCGAGTACCCTACATCCTACCATACCAGATTTCCATAACTTACAGTTAAGGTATAATCAATTTAAAACCGCACTTGAAAGTGCAAATGCCGAGAGGTTAAAAACTGCTGCAACTGCGATTGATGCCGTTGAGCAACGCAATGAGATCCTTCAGAAGTATTTGGACATCCTTAGCCAGAAACTGCAAGTTCCGCTCAGGGTAATCCACCATGACACGAAGATTTCTAACGTACTTTTTGACCATGATGGCAAAGGCTTATGCGTAATAGACCTGGATACCGTGATGCCAGGCTATTACATTAGCGATATTGGCGATATGATGCGCACCTATCTTTCTCCATTATCAGAAGAATCGGTTGAATTTGACCAGATCGAAATCAGAAAGGTCTTCTTTATGGCAATTTACAAAGGCTATATGTCTGAAATGGCCGATATATTGAGCCCTACGGAGAAAGAACTGTTTATTTATGCCGGCCAATTCATTATCTACATGCAAGCCGTTCGCTTTTTAACCGATTACCTCAACAACGATGTTTATTATGGTGCACGTTATGAAACCCATAACCTCGATCGCGCCAAAAACCAGATCAAGTTGCTAGAAGAATATACGCAAAACAGTAAGGAACTTCATTCGATGATAGAACAGATCAGCGATTTGACCAATATCTCTTAAAATATCAAACGTTTGCGCCAAAAAACAGCCTAAAATCTGTCTTTAGACGATCTTTTAAAACACAAAAAAACTCTCCCAAAAATTTACCAAATGAAAAAAGGCACCGAATTCGGTGCCTTTTTCTTTTTCATAAGTAGAGGTAGGGTATTAAAAACCGCTGTCGTCGAGAGCGAAAGTATTTTTCCTGTCGGCCCATTTGCCTTTGGTAAAATCTGGGAACTTTTGAGGAGCGTTTCCTTCTTTCAATGATTTGGTAGATAATGGGGTGATTACGCTCATGGTTACCGAATCGTAAACATCAATAGGTGTTTGTTTCTTTAGTTTTACTGCTTGTACAAAGCCGTTAAACACAAACCAGTCCATTCCACCATGGCCGGCACCTACAGCTTCTTTTTCGTATTTTTTCCATAGCGGATGGTCGTATTTTTCTAACCATGGTTGTGCAGGCTCCCAAACATCGTTTTTCTTGGCCTGTTCTTCAATGTAGATCGATTTGTTTACATCCATCCAGATCCCTTCTGTACCCTGTACCCTAAAACCTAGGGAATAAGGTCTTGGCAAGTGGGTATCATGACTGAGCAATACGGTTTCGCCATTGGCGCAATTGATCAATGTAGTGGTAACATCACCATTTTTATAATTGATTTTCGAATTCGGGTGGCCCGGCGAAAGATCGTTTACATAAGAAGCCAAACCACGAGCTTTAGAGCTGAAAGAAACCAAGTTGGTAAAGCGGTTGCCCCTATTGATATTAGAGTATTGCATAATTGGACCTACGCCGTGGGTTGGATATAAATCGCCATCAACATCAATATTGAACTGGGTTCTCCACTGGGCTTCACTCAAGGCTTTTGGGCCAAATTCTACTCCATTGCCATAATAGCCTTTGCCATCGTTAAAAAGCACATTGCGCAAGTTGTGTTGGTAGCCACCTTCGTAATGTACAATTTCGCCAAACAGATTTTGTCTAACCATATTCAGTACGGCCATCACATCTCTTCTGTAGCAAACATTTTCTAAGGTCATGTAAGGCATACCGGTTTTCTCAGAGGTATTTACAATATCCCAATGGTCTTGAACGGTTAATCCGGCAATTACCTCGCAGCCTACATATTTACCGGCTTTCATGGCATCAACTGCTTGGTCTCTGTGAAACTGCCAAGGTGTGGCAATGATCACAGCGTCGATGTCTTTTCTTTCCAATAGCTTTTTGTAGGCATCTAAGCCACCGGTATACTCTACCGCAGCAGGTCTTCCTTTTTTGGCAATAAACGACCTGCAGCCTTTTAGAGAGCTTTCTTGAGTATCGCAAATAGCTACAATTTCTACGTCGTCGCGAAGACAGCCTTCTGAGATGTGGCTCATGCCTCTTGCTCCTACCCCGATATAGCCTAACCTTACCTTGCCATTATCGGCAGCGAACAATCGCCCTGTAGGTAAGATGCTAAAAGCGGCGGCTCCAGCCATTGCGCTATTCTTAATAAAATCTCTACGTTCCATTTGTTTTCTGTTTTTTGGGTTGATATTTATCTATTGTGTTTAGTTTGTTCAATTTATGTCGGCTCCACCGCCTTTTTTGGGTGCCTTGTTCTCTAAAAACTCCCATTCGATGAGGTGTGCCACCTGATGCTCCTTCTTTACGATCTCATCAAACCGCTTAGCCAGTTCAGGATGCTGTGCAAGCAGATCGGTCGTTTCGTTTCTATCGTCTTTCAGGTTAAAAATCATCCATGGATTTTTCAGGTTTTTGCGCAGGTTTAGCTTTACGCCTTTCCAATCGCCCATTCTAATCGCCAACTGACCGCCATTTTCAGGATATTCCCAATAAATGTATTCACGCTTGGCTTGTTCCTTGTTTTTGCCCAACAGGGTTGGCAACAGCGAAATTCCATCGGTAGCATTGGTTTTGGTTCCGGTTAGCTCTGCCAAGGTAGCCATGAGGTCAAATTGGGCCGAAACATAATCGCTGGTGCTATTTGCAGGAATTTTCCCTGGCCAGCGGGCGATAAAAGGCTCTCTGATCCCTCCTTCAAATACAAACATTTTTGTACCCCTCAAGCTATCCACACTGTTAAAAAAATCCTTATTTACCCCACCATTAAAAGTGGTTCCATTATCACTCGAAAACATGATGATGGTATTTTCATCCAGCCCCAGTTTTTTTACCTGGTCCATGATGATACCTATCTGGTCATCCAAATAGGTAATCATGGCCGCATAGGTAGAATATGGGTATTGGGTAGATGCATATCCTTGCTGACCGTAATAAGGTTGTTCCTTAAACTGGCCAATGTATCGCTTTACATATTCATCAGGTGCCTGCAAAGACACATGCGGAATGGTATAAGGCATATACAAGAAAAACGGCTTGGTTTTGTGTCCGTTAATAAACTCGACCGCTTTTTGGGTCATTAACGCCGGGGCATATTCCTTGCCTTTAAAATAATCGAAATCCTTAGCAGTTGCCTTTGTCGAATCCAAACGTTGGTGAACGTTCATATATGGATTATCTAAAGGCGCTTTCTGGTCGTTTTCCCACAAATGTGAAGGATAAAAATTATGGGCCTGCTTCTGGTCTAAGTAACCATAATAGTAATCAAAACCTTGTTTAAGCGGCGAACCTGTGGTATTGTTCATGCCCAAGCCCCATTTGCCAGTTAACGCGGTAGCATAACCTGCCTGTTTGAGCATTTTTGGAATGGTAAAAGTTCCTTCAGGCAATGGCATCTGCCCTGCTTCTAAACTATCAGGAAAACCGCCCATCTCATAATTACCCCTGATGTAGGAATGTCCGCCGTGTTTGCCGGTTAAGAGCATGCATCGTGCAGGAGCACAAACCGGTGTGCTGGTATAATGCTGCGTAAAACGCATCCCTTCTTTGGCCATTTGATCAAGATGAGGTGTTTTTATTTTTTGCTGGCCATAGGCCCCGATCTCAGCATAACCCAAATCATCTGCATAGATGTAAATGATGTTAGGCAGCCGACCTGATTTAACCTGTTTGCTTTGCTTTTGGGCAAACAAAGTTAGCGTGGGCACAAGAAGGATAGCAAGAAATAAAGTCTTTAGACTAATTGATCTCATCCAGTTTTAAATTCGGTTATTCGGTATTCCAATATTACTGATTTTCAATTGTTTAAAGGAACGCAACATTACACAAACGTTTGATTATGGCTTCTAAATCCTTATAGCCCTTTAAAAAGCGTTTTAGAAAAATAGAGTTTATAGTCTTTGATCCGCCCGTTTGGACCATCCTGCCTTGGCAAAAGCTTTAAGGTGCCAATGGTATACTCCTTGCCCAGGTCTATCACTATCTGATGTGGTGGTTTTGGCGATTTGTCCTGCCATTGGGTATGCCAAATGCTGGTAAACTGTAAATCGAAAACATTTACGGCACTGCCATCGTCGCCGCTTAACTCTTCGCTATCAGCAAATACCACCTTCCAATTGGTTCGTGGAATTTCTTGTCCCTTGGCATCGAGCAATACAATTTCGGCCACTGAAGTATAAGGCTGGCCTCTTTGCTCGGTTAGGGCTTCTAAACAAAAATAGCGGGCGCTAACAGGTTTAAAATTTACGTTCTGCCATTTCGCGTTGTTTTCAAAAGTACCAGTGGCAACAGCCTGTTGTGCTGCTGGTATCCATTGCTGATTGGCTTTTCGATGTACTTGCTGCTGGCTTTCGTTTACCTGGTCTAAAATCGGATGGTCTAAAAAGGAAAGTGATGGTTTTGCCAAGCCAACCAAATCAAAAATAACGACTTCGTTCTGTCCTTTCTTTAACCAGCTGGCTGGCACCAACATGGTTTGCGTTGGACCAATGTTCCAAAAGCGGCCTAGGCAATTTCCGTTTATCCAAACCAGCCCCTTGTTCCATTTGCTTACATCTAAATAAGTATCGAGTAGGTTATTTGCGGTAAAAATGCCCTTATAGAAAATAGCACCAGCTGGTTTTTGTGCCTTAAAAGGCTCGTACTTTAATGGGATGTTATTTTCTCCCAGCCTGATCGGATAGTTCTTCCACGATTTTAATACCGTTTTTTTATTGTTTTCTGTTAAAACAACCGCTCCGTGAATTCCCTTACGATCGTGCATGGCATAGCCATAATTTACCCTTCCAGTGGCTTCTACCAAAACCTTTAGCACAGACATTTTAGCACGTGCGGGAATTTCGATGCTAAATTTGTTTTTGCGCCTGTCTAAAGTTCCAATCAATTTATCATTGACATAGACCAAGGCATAATCATGGATATCCTTAAAGCTTAGCAACGCTTTTGCACCCGCTTTGAGATTAGTTTGATAAAGCACTGCTCCAAAATCTTGGTTCAGGTCTTCCATTAATAAAGTTGTATCGCTGTTTACTGCTTTGGGCAGGTTTTTATTTAAAGCCGCAATGGCCGTAAATTTTACAGGTGCCAGTTGCTGAAAGCGATGGGTTGCCGGTATGGCAGGCAGCGTCTCTCCTTCTTGGAGATATTTGCCGAACAGCTCTCTAATGGCATAGAATTTCTCTGTAGGATTACCTGCTTCATCTATCGGTGCATCATAATCGTAGCTGCTGGTTTGTGGCAGGTATGGTGGCGCATTGGCTCCGCTGTAAGTACCGAAAGTTGTACCGCCATGAGCCATATAAATACTAAATGAAGCTTTTTGATCGAGCATGTATTTGAGCTCATCTACAATTCTTTTGGTATCGCCTTTATGGTGTGGCCTGCCCCAGCTATCGAACCAGCCCGGGTAATATTCGCCACACATCAAAGGACCTGTTGGCTGAATGGCTCTTAAGGCTTTAAAATTGGCTGCCGGATCGCTTCCAAAGTTCACCACCGCGAAAAGTCCTTCGGGATGATCGTTTTTGAGTTGCGAAGGTCCATCGCAATGGAACAAAGGTACACTGAAGCCCGCTTCTTGCAGGTAAGATTTAATGGTATTCATATAAACCTTGTCGCTGCCATAGCTGCCGTATTCATTTTCTACCTGTACCATGATGATATTACCACCTTTGCTAATTTGCAGAGGTGCCAATTCTTTACCTACGGCTTTGATATATTTTTTTGCCCTCTCCAAAAAATAAGGGTGCTGGGTACGCAATTGAATGGTCTTGTCTTTGAGCAACCACCAAGGGAAACCGCCAAATTCCCATTCGGCACAAGAATAGGGTCCTGGTCTTAAAATAACGTATAAGCCTTCTTCTTTGGCCAATCTGCAAAACTCAGCAGCATCGCTTTGCCCCTGCCAGGTAAACTGATCGGGCTGTTTCTCATGGATATTCCAAAAAAGATAAGCACAAACCGTGTTTAGGCCCATGGCCTTTGCCATTTGTAGGCGGTTGCGCCATTCGGTTTTAGGAATACGGGCAAAATGCATTTCGCCACAGCGGATCACATACGGTTTGCCATTCAGTTCAAAGGCTTCGGTGCCAATGGCGAAAGTTTGGTTTTTAGCTTGTCCCACTGCATTCATTGCCATCACAACAAGCAATAAGGAGAATAAAAGTCTTTTGATGTTTAGCATCAGTTGATTTTGGTTTGGTTAGGTTTCTTTCTTCAATAATACCCATTTACGCTAAGTTTAGCCCGGCTTAACATTACACAAACGTTTGATTGATGCCCATTTTTTAATGATTTCTTAACCTCAAACAAAAAGAAACCACCTTACAAATCAATTGGAAGGTGGTTTCTTTAATTAAAACGATTTGATTAATCCTTCAGGAAGGAAATTTCTTTATGGGAAAACGATGCTTCCCAATCTTGCCAATTTAAATTGCTTTATTTTGTTTTGAACTTTACATATAAAGGTTTTAAAGGATAGCCCTTGGCCGATTTAAAGCCTCTTCCTGTAATTACGAAATCGTATTCGGTACCTGCCTTTAAATCAAGGTTGATGATAATACTGCTTCCATCGTCGGCAAATTTGCCCATACTTGTAATCGGATAATGATCATCGCCTAGCTTACCCCCATCTATGGAATAGCGTTTGGTACTCATCAATTCTGAAAAAACAACTGTCATTTGTTTTACATTGGGGTCTACATTCTGGTCGCCATTGGCAAAAGGCTCCAACCTCAATACATAAGGTTGCTTGGCTTCAAAAGCCTTCAATAGTTCCTCTACATTAAAACCTTCGGCATAGTATTTAGATTTTTCTAAGAAAGTGCTTAAAACCTTAGGGTCGCTGTAGTTAAGCGCTATGATTTCTTTAATGGCTTTTTTCTTGTCGCTAGCTTGGTTATAATAACTTTTACAGATGGAATAGCCCATAAAATAACCTAAATCGGCCACTTTTACGCCGGCACCATTGTACAGCCAATTCCCAACAGCAGTGGTAAACATCTCTTCTTTAAACTGTTTTTTCAACTCGCTTTCATTTGCGACACCATAAACCGCATAATTGGCACTTAAAGGCTTATTCGTTACCAATTCGGTGATAAAATCGCAGGCTCCTTCCCTAATGCTTTGTCCCAAAAGGCTTCCCGAATAACCAGTCTGTTGGGTATGCACATATTCATGAACATTTAATCGAACCAAATTTGCATCGGTATTTGCCTGAAACACCCCGCGCAACCAGTTGTCTGGAAATTCGGATGCATCTGTCTGAGGATTTCCAGTGGCTATTTCGGCTCCTACCAACACCATTCCATTGCTTACGGTACCACCCGAACGCAAACCACCTATAGTAAAATACATTTTGGCATCTTTAAGTTCTGGATAGAGCTTCTTGAATTGGTTAATGCTTTTTTCGATTTCCTTTTCTTTGTTTTTAATGGTGAGGGTATTTGGACGAATGGAATTCCAAAACTTGGGATATTTGCGAATGAGCGATACATATAATGGCGCATCGTAATCTCTCGCCTTCATAAAGGCTTTTAGCCCTTGGGAGGCTTTATCAACGTAGAGCGTTTGGATATAATCAAGCTGTTTAACACTGTCGGTAGTGGTTCTTGCGTTATCAAAGGCTTTCCAAAAATTGTCAATATCAGTGGTAAATACTTTTTGCTGGCTTTGAGCCTTTGCCAGCTGCCCCCAAATAAGGGCGATTAAGATCATTAAAATAGATTTGTAGATTTTCATTAAAGTCTGTCTTTTTCCAAAAGACACGCCTACCTACCCAATTGTTGCATCTGGTTTTGTCTAAAATAAAAAATTTTATCCTCCGTTTTTCTTCAGCCATTCCAGCCTGCGCTGATCTGGCAAATGCTTAACGGTAAAATTTTCAAATTTTGCTTCAAAGCCATTTCCATCAGGACTGGCGGCCATCAAACCCACCATTACCGGATGATTGTCTTTTAAAGGCGCATTGCGCAACATGGTATAGGTTTTATCGTCTAACGAATAATAAATTTCAACCGCATCAAGCCTTCTGATCGCCTTGATCCAAATAAATGGTGGCACTTTATCTAAGGTAGTTACACTCCAATCGCTGGTGGTATGCGTAACTACGGCACTTACGTTAAACTTGCCATCTACAAACTCGACACCCGTTTTAATGTAATTTTCGTGATCGGTACGGATCATCAGTCCCATTTGGTCAAACCTGGCTTTATAGGCACCGGTTAGTTTTACCTTGGTTTCGAATTCGCCCCCATAGTTGGCATAATAGAATGGCGCATCGTCAACAGTAAAGCCATAATGCGAAATACGCCAGTAATCACTTTGAGGCGTTACCTGCATGGTAAGCACATTATTTTTAACTTCCCACTTGCTGGGCTCGTTAAACCATTGCATCTTCTCCAAACTTTGGGCATTAACTTGTTGCAAAGCAACAATAGAAAGGGCTGTAATCAGTAGTTTTTTCATTTCCGTGTTTTAGGGTTTGGCCACTAAAATAATGAAATGCTGGCAATGTACGCAACCATAATCAGCCCTATTCGCCTATTTCTTTGGCTTTTGCTTTTGCGGATCTGTTGGCCTTGTGCGGTTGCCATGACCATCTGTTTGGGTAGAACTGCCATAAGCAGTTGGCCTGGCTCCTGTTGGATGTTCATTTTCGTGAGAACGGTTTAATGCATCGGGCACTTGTTCTTCTTGCTGTGGTAGTTTTTTCTTTTGCTTTTCCATCGCTGAGGCCAACATGCCTTTATGCATGCCAGCTTCTTAACAAGGAATTAAACGGGGAAAATGTTTTAGGTTTTTAAAACGAACTAACAAGAAACTGCCTGAGCCAATTCTTTGATCCGGTTTGCGTTAATGCTGGTAAAATCAGCCACTGTTAAATCGGTTAGTGGAGCCAACTCTGCGTCGGTATGTGTGGTAGTTACGCCAATTACACGCATCCCTGCACTTTTAGCCGACTGGATACCCGAAAAAGAATCTTCAAAAACGATACAGTTATTTACATCTACTCCTAAACGTTCGGCTGTTTTAAGGTAAACCTCTGGGTGTGGTTTTGAATTTTGTACTTGTGAAGCGTCGGTAATCAAGGTGAAATATGGCGTAACCGCTGCCATTTCCAACACTACCTTTACATTTTCCATTGGCGATGAAGTAGCAATGGCAATCTTAATTCCAGCCTTCAACAAATCTTCTACAAAGGTCTTAAAACCTGCTACAATGGCTCCCTCTGATCTGTATTTTTCTAAAACACCAGCACCTACTTTTTGCAGATAAGCGCCTAATTGTTCTTCATTTAAGCCCTGTTCAAATACCAATTGCAAAGTATCTCTTCCCAACCGGCCAAATACATAATGGTTCAGCTGTTCGTCGGTTAATGCAATTTGATGCGATTCGAAAAAAGTTCTCCAGGTAGCCGTAATCAGTGGGTTACTGTCTACAATAACGCCGTCCATATCAAAGATAACGGCAATTTGAGGATTGTTATTCATGTGTGTTTAATTTTAAGATTGCAATAATTTGCAATATTTACATACAAAAATAGCATAATACAGCAGAAATATTGCAATTTATTTGCAATTATTTTTACTAATATTGCATTACTATGCAAAGTTTAAGCAAAGAAGAGCGCCAACAGGTTATTTTAGAGCAGGTTTCTGATGCCCGTAAGGCAGACATGAAATCGTTGAGCCAAAGGCTTTCGGTATCTACCGATACCATTAGAAGGGATATTAAGGAATTGGCTGATCAAGGATTGTTAAAGGCTACGCGTGGAGGTGCCATTGCACACTCTCCTATCCCTGTCCATTTTCGCGATCGCGAAAAATATGATGTCAGTGGCAAGCAGCAGATTGCCTTAAAGGCGATTTCTCAGCTCAAAGACGGCCAGGTTGTGCTCTTTGATGGAGGTACCTCTACCTTGGCTATTGCCATGAACCTGCCCAAAGAGCTTCAAATTACCGTAATTACTAATAGTTTTCCGGTAGTGAATGTCCTGGAAGACCATCCGAATGTGGAGGTTATTTTTGCTGGTGGTCGTTTAATTAAACCTGGCTTTAATACTTCTGGACCTGAAACTATGCAGGCTTTTGAAAGCATCAGAGCCGACATCTGCTTCTTATCCATTTACAGTATCCATGCCGAAGTAGGAATTACCAGTCGCCAGTATGAAGATTCCTTGATGAAAAAAACAATGGTCAAAACCTCTAGAAAAGTGATTGGCTTGGCTACTCTAAATAAAATGAATACCGCAGAAGCATTTTTCATCTGCCCGGTTACCGATTTGGATATGCTCATTACCGATGCCACCGATCTGCAGGAAGAACTTACTTTAAGTTTCAAGAAAAAAGGGATTGAGTTGCTTTAGTTATTGGTTGTTAGTTGTTAGTTTTTAGTTGTTAGTTGCTGGTTGTCGGTTGTTAGTTTTTAGTTGTTGGTTGTTAGTTGAACAACTAATCTGCAATTGACTGAGCTATTTTATGTGACAAACCAGCTATTGATTGCCAATTCTTCGTTTTTCGTCTTCGCTACTTTCTTCAATTTTCTTGTTGCTAAATTTCTTACCTACACTAAAATTATAATTAAGCGTTAAACTGAACGTTCGCGTTGGTCTCTTTTGATAGAAATCGATCCGTGTGCCTGCATATTCGGTAACATTTTTTTCTCTGAACGTATTGAATACATCTGAAGCATAAAGACGGGCCTGCAGGTTTTTTTTCAAGAACCGCCTAGTTAGGCCAACATCAGTTATAAAGAGGTAGGCAAAATGGGTATTTGCCGCAACATAAGGCGATCGATAATCAAATGAAGCGTCTACATCAAATACATTTTTGAAAACAAATGTATGTTGCGACCGTGCAAACATGGCCGTTTGCCTGATTTTAAAGTCATTGAGCCGATAAGAAAGATCATAAACCGAAAAGCCATTATTTGTAGACCAAAATGAATTTATTTTGAGGGGTACATTTAGCGAAAAGCCATATTCATAGCTGTTGTTAAAATTTCGGGTTTGGTATTCGATGGTTTTATTTGCTACCGGATTGGCCAATTGGGCAATCTTATCTGTGGTGAGCGAATAATATACATCAGCAAAAATTCCTTTTACAAAAGTTGTTCCCAGCTCTACCTTGTGCGTGTATTCGGGCATAAGATCAGGGTTGCCCAGCTGTGTGAGGTAATCATCAAACTGAACCCGATAAGGATTAAGGTCGGCAAAAGAAGGGCGTTGCAGCCTGCGGGAGTAATTGAGAAAAATTGAAGTACCTTTTTCTTCGTTCAATTGCCTCATGATAAACAGGGAAGGAAAAAAACTGAGGTAATTCCTTTTAAACTCTTCATTGGCTGTGATCGAATTCCCATTCATTTGAGTTTGTTCGGCCCTTAAACCCAATTTGATACTGGTTTTGCCCATCTTGTGCACTATCGAAGCATAACCCATAGAAAGGTATTCCTTATAGATGAACCGATTGCTCAAGCCGGTGTTAACCACCCAATTTCCAGCAATGTAGTCTTCGTTGAGCACTTCATTATCTCTTTTGGTGGCTACAAATTTCAATCCGGTTTTAAACTCCCAATTCTTGGTAAACATTTTGGTGAAATCTGTTTGCACACTATACAAATTGGTCGTATTTGGGGTATTGTTTCGAAAAGTAGAGTTTTTCTCTGGAACCGTATAAACCGAAACAAAATCGTTAAGCTCGGTTTTGGTGCTATAAATATAATCGCCAATTACTTTTAGCGAAGAGCCTAAAGTATCGAGTTTTAAGGAATAATTGATGGTTGTATTGTTTTGTTGCGGCTTCCTGTACCATTCAGACCTGGCCGCCCCGGTTAAAGGCTGGTTGCTGTTACTTACATCGATATTGGTATCAAAATACTGGTTCAACTTGCTATTGCCTTGCATATTTTGTATGCTGATAAACTGGTCTTTTGATAGATCGTAACTTGCGCCTACACGATAAAAAAACCTGTTATTGTTATTGTATCTATTGGTAAAACTTTCATAACGACTCTGGTCTGCATAGCTGATTTTTGTGCTTGCTATATAATCGCTTTCATCCTTACCGGCAGAAACATTACCAAAAAGATATAGGCTTTTTACCTTATAGTTGAGTGTTGCGTTGCCACTGTAAGCGCCTCGCTCCACTTGCTGCCTGTATTGCGAAGAAACGGAACCTAATAATCCATCTTGCCTCGATCTCTTTAAAATTATATGGACAATACCTCCAGATCCCTCTGCTTCGAACTCTGATGGCGGGTTAGAAATGATCTCGATCTTGCTGATATCCTCAGAACGTAAGGTACGCAGGTAATCGGCCAAATCGCTTTGCGACATGCGCTGCACCACATCGTTGATCATTACCATAACAGACTGGTTGCCTCTTAATTTGATCGCGCCATCGGCGCTTACCCACAAACCCGGGGATTTCTGCAAAACCTCTAAAGCATTATTCCCTAAAGCAAGTACGCTCCCTTCTACATTTACCACAAAACGATCGGCTTTTCTTTCAATCAAAGGACGGTTTCCTGTTACGTTTACCGTAGCCAATGTTTTTGCTTCCTGCTTCATGGCAATGCGTTTCAGCGCCGATGTATCCGGATAAACAAAGCCGAGCACTAAATTCTCATAGCCCAAAGAAGAGGCTTTCAGTTCATACTGAACGTTATTTTCGAAAGCATAAGCCAATTGAAAATAGCCATTTTCATTGCTCGTGCTTCCAGCAACATAGGTTTTGTCTTTTAGCAGGCCAATTGACGCAAAAGTTACCGGTTTGTTGTGCTGATCCATCAACCTGCCAGAAATAGAGACCTCTGATTTTTGATCGGCTGATTTTAAGGTTTTGCTGCCAATAACGATCAGGTTTTCGGCGATTTGTTTGTAAAAGAGTTTTTTATCTATGAGGATTTCATCCAATATGGCAGCCACTGTTTTTTGGTTCGCATCGATGCTAACGAAAATAGAATCGGCCACTACATCATCACTGTACACGATATTATACCGACTGGCATCTTGTATCTGTTGCAGTACTTTTTTAATGGGCTGAGCCTGTGCCTTGATCGAAATGCGTTTGTTTTGAGCCACTGCCACAACCGATGCGAGCATTGCCATACAGGTAATGGCTATTATTTTGTAGTTCATCGGCTTATTTGATTACAACTTTCTGTTCGGTAATCTGATAATTAAAAGGGTATGAAAGCCTTAGGGCCTCCAAGGCATCTTTCAATGGTTCATCGGTGAATGAACCACTAAACCTTTTGTTTTTGAGCTGCTCGTTCTGGATTTCGATTTTCACCTTGTACCTGATTTCCATTTGCAATACCAAGTCTTTCAGTTTTTCTTTTTTGAAGACCAGCGAATCTTGTGTCCACTTGATGACGGCATTTTCCGTAACCGGATTCATGGCTAGCATTTTGGCATGGCCAACATCGGCTCCAGCCGTAAAAACCAGTTTGTGGTTGGGCCTCAGCAAAATGCTTTTTGATTGACCACTGTCGGTTACTTCTATCAGCCCCCTAATTAAGGCCACTTCTAATTTCTTTGCAGGTTCAACTGCTTTTACATTAAAAGCCGTTCCTTTCACCTTGATATTGATATGACCTACTTCTACCGTCAAGGGTACTGCAGCATTTTTAACTACATCAAAAAAGGCCTCCCCTTTTAGTATGATTTTTCGCTGTGTTTGGCCAAAATCAGAATTATAGCTGATGGATGATTGTTGGTTGAGCCAAACCTGGGTGCCATCGGCAAGGGTAACGAATAATTTCTGGTTGCCCGACTGCAGCGTAAGTAATTGCGCTCCGGGTGTTTTTTGGTAGAAACCTCTTATAGCGAAACCGGCAATGAACAAGAGCAATACCGCAGCTGCATATTTGAGCAGGTTACGGCCATTAAAATGATTAATCTTTAGTTTTTTTGTAAGCTGTGGCTCACGCTCCTGAACGGCTATGGTTGCCCATACCTTTTCGAGCTGATGAGCTACATCCATAGTTTGATGTGGCCTGGCTTTAAAATATTGTGTCAACTCCTCTTCCAGCTGCTTAAATTCCGGATTCGCATTTGTTGCTTCCTCCAATTGCTGTTCTTCGGCAGGCGAAATAGCGGCAGTAAGTTTACGGGTCAATAATTTTAAAAAGATTTCTCTTTCCATGATTCTATCGTTAATTACATAAAGGACAACGGCAAATGCTCAACTACCTATCCTGACTAAAATAAAATGGAAAATATAGGATTGGATAGCTTGTTTTTGGGAACAGCGGTCGGGTTATAGCCCAAATAGCTTGTCAACTCATCAGCTATAGCTCTAATTGCCTTGTATACCTGGCCTTCTACCGTTCGCACAGAAAGATTTAAGATTTCGGCCACTTCCCTGCATTTCAAGCCATCTTGTTTAACCATGGCAAAAATCAATTGGCGTTGTGCAGGAAGGTTGGCTATCGCCTGATCTAATTTGGCTTGCAACTGCTTGTTTTCGAGCATGGTTTCTGGCGAATGCTGTACTGGAGTTTCAAATTCATGAGATGGGCGTTCATCGAGGTTCACCAGTTCGGCCCTACCAGATTTCCGCAAAGCGTTTAGGCAGGCGTTTTTTACCGACACATACAAATAGACTTTAGGATTCGCAATTTGATCAAGGCTCGATCGCTTGAGCCAAAGCTTAACAAACAGTTCGGAAACAATTTCTTCGGCTACTTCCTCTTGTTTGACATAAGATGATGAAAACTTGCACAGCAGTTCGTAACTAGCCCTAAACAATTCATCAAAGGCCTTTTTATCGCCTAAAGCAATTGCCTCGAATAAACCTTTTAACTCTTTTGCTCCTTCAGCCATGGGCGAATATAATCCAGTATTTTGCAAGCACTTTCTGATAGGACACCAAAAAGCAGATGATTACTTACCCAAAGATAGAATTTAATTTAAAGGCAATCTGAAAGCCAAATCGGTCCGTTATTTTTGGGACAGCTTTTTATCGTATGCCTTCTGCAAATCAGCCAGTGTTTCATCATAGCCTTTGCGGTCTATGAAGGCTTTAGGATTGTAGGCATCTCCTGGTTTATGCTTTGTATGTAAGTCGAACTGGCTCGCATGTGAAGAAAGCCAGATATCAAAAGTCTGTTTTTTGAGCGAATTTAATGTATAGGCATAATCTTTGGCAATTGTAGGATAAGTATGCACTTCTGAGAACTTTTTATCGGTTACAATGCTCGGCATATTCGCAATAAGTACGCGATAGGTTTTGGTTTTGTCTTTAACATTGAACAAATAGCTGCATGAACCTTTGGTATGCCCAGGATGATGCAACAAAGTGAGTTCCATATTGCCTAATGTTATTTTATCGTTATTATGCAACAATTTATCGGCTTTAACAGGCGCAAAAGTAACTTCACCATTGCCGAGCGCATAATCAGATTTACCACCATCGATCAACACTGGAGCATCTTTTTCATCTACCATCAATTTGGCACCTGTAATTTTCTTAATTGTCGCCATGGCTCCCATGTGATCGTAATGCGCCTGGGTAGTAAGCAGGATCTTAATATCTGAAAATTTAAAGCCCAGCGCCTCCACATTTGCCTTGATTTGTTGGGCCGATGAAGCTAAACCCGTATTGATCAAAATATGTCCTTTTGGCGTTGTAACCAGGTAGCAGGCCAAGTCGTAAGTACCTACATAATAGAGATTGCCTACAATTTGAAAAGGTTTGTAGGGCTTAGCCCAATCGGGATCGGTGCCCGTAGGCTCTTTTACTTGTTGAGCAGTTACAGTAAGGCCGGCAAATAACAAGCCAATGGCCAATAGGGCGATTTTGAAAGGATTCTTTAACATATGTAGGAATAATAACGAAGATAAATATTTTTTAGTCCATGGCTGATAGTCAATAGCTCATAGTTTAGTTGCCTATTTACTTGCAATATGCTTTTCCGGTAATTCCTAATTGAAATCAATCGAAATTGGTACCGTATACATTACCCTTACCGGTTTTCCTTCCTGCATGCCAGGCTCCCATTTAGGCATAGATTTCAAAACCCTTACGCCTTCTGCATCCAATAATGGGTGCACTGATTCTTTAATTGTTGCCTCCACAATACTGCCGTCTTTTTCAACAACAAAACTTAGCACTATCTTTCCATTTATGCGTTGCTTTAATTCTCTCGGGTATTTAAAACGCTTCGAAATGTATGCGTACATCTTTTCTATTCCTCCCGGAAATACAGGTGGTTTTTCCAGGTATACATTTGTATCTATTTCTCCGTCTTCAGTCCAACGTTTTGTAGATTTAATCTGATTATTTTCGTAGATCGACTCCGTTTTTTTGTTTCCGTTTTCATGATACCACACAAAAACTCCGTTTTTAACTTCTGGTTTTAGAGAAGAAAATACACCACTCATCTGGATCCTACCCGAATTAAAATAGTCTTCAACAGTGTAGGCTTTACCTTCTTCAACTTTTTTGGCTATGCGATAGAAAGAGCTTTTATCTTTTGTGCTTGCTTTCCAATTCGAATCGAAAAAAGTGGTATCAATTTTTTGTCCATAAACAACTGTGCTAGCAAAGACAAATAGAACAAAAGAGAAAGTTAATTTAGAATTCATGGGCTAAATATAGAGAATTGCAACGTTTTTAACTAGCTGAGAAATAATTCCAAAGTAGATTAATCGAGTTGATACAGATTACTTGGTATGGTTTAAGATATACTGGATCGCAGCATCAGTGGTTCCCGATTTAACCAGGTGATCAGGCATTACCGGATGGCTCTTTTGCGAATTGCAATCAGCGCCTAAATCAAATGTAGTGGTAAGCTGTATTTGGATTTTGCTGTTGGGCAGATCGAACTTATAGGTTTCGCCAAAATCGTTGGTATTTTCACCTGTAGGCTCGCCAATAATGGTAGCCATGTGGTATTGCTTTACAGCATCAGCCAATTGCATGGCACTCGAAAATGTAGCCGGACCTGTAATCAGATAGATCTTTCCATCAAACAAAAGGTCGTTGCCAACAAACATAGGCTCTTGAGGCCCACACTTTCGCTGGTCAATAATAGTTCCATTCGGCTGCTTAAGGTACAGGTTTCCAGTATCGCCACGCTTAATCAAGTAATCTTTGTACCGTTGGCTTACTCGCCAATACCTGCCTCCAGAAAGCGAATAAGGCTTGGTATTGAAATAACTGATGAGCAGATGTGCGATGATGGCGTTACCTCCACTATTATTGCGCAGGTCGATAGCTACCGTTTTGATCTTGCTGGCTTTCATCGTTGTAAAGCAGGAATCGAAAAATTTAGCGTAACGCTGATAGTCATCGCCCATGGATATGAGGCTGATATAACCAATTTTATTATTGAGAATTTTAAAACCGTAATCGGTGCCTGCAATTTGCGGAAAAGCTTTGGCGAGGCTTTCTTTTAAAATTACACCTTCTTTCAAAATCGCGTTTTTTGTTTGGCCTTTTTCGGAATAAGTGATTTTAAACGGGGGCAATATGCCTGCATAATAGAGTGAATTGCTTAAAAGCCGTGCCGACATTTCTTTTTTAAATGCCGGAAGTCCGCCATAAAAGCCTTGGGCCTTGCGGTAAAATTGATCCATGCTTTTGCCATTTACAGAAAGAACGATTGCCCCTGCCGGAATGCCAAAATTATTTTCGCCTGCAAGCAATTGCCCTTTTTGATTTGCGGTTAGCGCCAAGGGGAAATAAATGGGTTTTCTAAAATCTGATTGAAATGGAGGCTGTACAACCGCAGGCATGGTATGGCCGTCGTTCAGTGCTGCCGTTAGCTCGGCAACCTTGAGCACAAATGCCTTTATGCTGATGCTGTCTTTAATGCTTTGCTTTAAACTGTCTACTTTATACGCATAAGATTTTTGCGAAATGTACAAATAGGGATTATAATGCACTTCCTGTAATACCTTATTGTATTCATCGATATCAGCTAGGGCTTGAGAATGGGTTAGCACTTGCGCATGGCTGAACAACACGCTCAAAATAGCGGCAACGCAAAGTAGGATTCTTTTCATAAATCAAAGACGGAAAAAAGGGAGAATTGGTTGCAATTTATCCATTATTTTATTCCCCCATCAAACAAAGCAAGCGTTAAATTTGTATGATGGTATCGGCTATTTATTTCTGGCTTATCCTAAATTAACGAATGAAGACATCCCTAATCTTTTTTACCTGGCTGCTTCTGGCTACAAGTGCTTCAGCCCAAAATACCGACAAAGTAATGAGTTATAAAAAATACACAGGCCGTTATGGTGGCAATTCGGGCATCTGCCTTTTTGATGATGGGAAGTTTTTAATGTATGGCTATGCGACTGCTGTATTTGGCCATTATGAATTAGAAAAAGAGCTCCTCCTTTTCTATCCTGATCAACCAGAACTATTTCAGGTATTTGCCCATCAAAACAATAGCATTGGCGATAGTACACGGATAAATTTCAAAGGATTTGAAAAGGAAGGCAAAGCTTTTGTACAGTTTGGCGAAGACAAAGTGCAAAGGGTTTTTAATGAGGATGCCAACTGTTTTTCTCAACCCTTTGTTGATGAGATGCCTGGCAAAGCGACAAGCTTCACCCTCTCGTTGTTGCTGGATGAATATCCTTTCATCCATAGCAAATTAGAAAACTCTTGGCGCTATAGAAATGGAAAGGGTTACAACGATTTTATCTTGGTTTGCAATGCGCCACAACGTGAGTATGAAGATTTTAAAGGAATAATTGCAAGCACTGCGGATGGCGAAGTATTAAAACTCTCCAACTATGGCGGAGACGAAGGGTATGCGAAGCACCCAACAACAGCAGCAGACAAGCAGTGGCAAGAAGTGCTGCAGTGGAAACAAGAATATGACCAATCAAAGGGAGAAGAGCAGAATGTGGCTTTTGCCAATAAACACTACAAGGTTTTTTCTGAATCTCATGCTGCAGCTTATCAATATGATGAAGCCTCAAATCTATATATCGATAAGGCCAATACCGATAACGACGAATACTACAAGCAAAACCAATACAACGACGACAGGCGTCTTCGAAAATATGTAAAGCTCCAGCCCGAAACAAAACAGCACGTTGCCGAGGTAAAGAGCACTAACAACAAAAGCATCTTTTTCACCGTTTGTGGTGAAGGTTCTGAGCGTTCTTACAAATACAATGGTTATACCAAATATGAGGAGCCAGAAATGTCTCCGCCAGTAAAAACAAAGCCAGTAAAGATCCCTCCCACTAAAAAAGGTAACGAATGAACCAATTCAACGACTTAAAAATTACAAAAAGGTTTTTCTTGAATGCAAACCCTATTCGCTAATCATGGTCAATACTTCTGGATTAACTTTTTTGGGATTTGGCAACAGATACAAGGCAATGCCCAGCAACACCAAAAAACCAATATCGATATACATGCCCACACGGTAGCTTTCTATTTTGTTGGCCAGGCTCGGAGACGAGTCGAAGAGGAAAAAGTAGATACCTCCAATCAGAGCAATACCAATTGCCGAAGCCACCTGCTGGGTAGTGGCATAAACACCAGATGCTGCACCTGCAAAATGGACAGGAACACTCCTTAAAGCAAAATTGAGCAGGGAAGGCAATACCAACCCCATGCCAAAACCCTGAATAATCAGCAAGGCATCTATTGGCATCGTTCCGATATTTTTCTGTAAAAGTATCGCCTGCACCGCCATCATTACGAGCATTACTACCACGCCTACCTGTAACGCCTTTTTACCAAAACGGATGACCAAACGGATAGAAAGCAGGGATGAAGTGGTAAAACCAAAGCCAAAAAAGATAAAGCACAAACCCGCCTCCATAGCCGAAAAACGAAGCGTTTCCTGAAAGTGTAGCGTAGTAATGAACAGGTAAGAGGTGTGAAAAATAAAGTAACAGGCTACAGCCATAATGCCAATGTTAAAGTCTTTGAGCGCAAACAAAGAAACATTAATGAGTGGCGCCTGGCGAAGTTTTGTCTTCTCTTTTTGATCCTTGATAAAAAGATAGAACAACACTACCGAAAAGCCCAACAGCAAGATGCACCAAATAGGCCAGCCCTTTTCCCTGCCCTGCACCAAGGGATAAATAAAAGCGATAAGTCCCAGGGTAAGTAAAAACGTTCCTTTTCCATCAAACTTTTCTTCTTTGTTCGATTCGGTTTCTGGGAGATATTTTTTGACCGCCCAAAGCGCTAGAATACAAATGGGAATATTGATGAGGAAAATCAATCGCCAGCCGGCAACGAAAAAATGGCCTGACGAAAAATACCCTCCTAAAAACTGTCCGAGCGTTGCGGCAATACCCAAGGTCATTCCAAAAAAGCCAATGGCCTTGGTCCGTTCGTGCTGGTCTTTAAAAAGCACCTGGATATAGGAAATGGTTTGTGGCACCATAAAGGAAGCACTGATGCCCTGTAGAAAACGAAAAATGTTCAGTTGGTCGGGCGTTTGCGAAAGCCCACATAAAAAGGAGGTAATTCCAAAAGCAAGCATGCTCCAAAAGAACACTTTCTTTTTGCCAAAATAATCGCCTGCCCTGCCCCCGGTAATCATAAAAGAGGCATAGCCCAGCAAATAGCCGGCAATGACCAATTGTACCTGCGAATCGCTTGCCTTAATGGAATGTTTAATGGTAGGAATGGCCACATTAACGATAAATACATCGATTACGGAAAGCAATGGAGCACTTAATACAATGGCCAATGAGAGCCATCTCTTGTTTGGTTTGTTCATTTGAGTTCGGTTAATACCTTATTTGTAGATTTAAAAATAGACCAATCGGTCTTTTATTAAGCAAAAAAAATTAGCTGAGGTAGGTTTCAAATTCATTTTTGATGGCTTCCATCACGATATCCATTTGCTCTTCGCTTTCCATAACCCGCCTGCACAAAATGGCTCCTTCGATCATTGCAAAAACCTTGATGCTAAACTGCTTGGGATCAAGATTAACTTGGATTTCACCACTTGTAATTCCATTGGTCAACACTTCAAAAATCCTTTGTTGCGAAGCCAGGATTGCTTTTTTAACCTGTGCCCTCATTTGGGGGTTCGTATCATCGGCTTCTACCCCAAAATTCAACATCGGACAACCGCCTTCAATCCTTTTTTTGCCTTTATAGGCATCCAGCAATTTATAGAATTTGTCTTTAGCCGTTTTACCTTGATTTACGGCTTCATCTAAAGGTTGGGCAAGCGTTTTACACAAGTAGGAAAAAGACTCGAAGCATATTTCGTCTTTGCTTTCAAAATTTCCATAAATGCCTCCTTTGGCCAGTTTAGTGGCACTCATGATATCATTGAGCGAAGTACCAGCCATCCCCTTTTTATTAAAGATGGGTGCCGATTGCTCTACAATAAACCTTCTTGTGCGCTCTGCCTTGCTCATGTTTCAAATTTGATGGGCAAAAATAAACCATTCGGTCTATTTTATCAAACAAACAGCATACATCTTTTGGCTTTGAAGTAATCTGAAGCCAAGATTAATATATAAATAACTATAAATCAACACATTAAACAAAATCATTTTTTAGTCAATTTCCTTCCATCAGCCAGTGCCTAGGCAATTCCGAGCAGCATTGGGGTCATTTCGACTACCTTAGACTGTGACAAAACCCGAAATTTATATGGAGTTCATTACCTGCCTTTTAGCCAATGTTTCTGATGTTCTTTTAGCAAGGCCCTGCTTTTGCGTTTTACTGCATCGGGCAAGCGCTTCCAATTGTCATCATAGGTTAGCCGGTAAACGTTTCCTGTATCTTCTACGGGATAGTAGGCTGTTGCCTTCGATTTGATAAAGCTCTTCCCTTTGGCTGGAACCAGTGGAGCGGTATAAACAAGCTGTTTAAATTCTTTGTCGTCGTTGCCATCGGCAATATCAAAATAGCTGAGGTAAAATTCGGGCCTGCCATCCTTGTCTTCATCGCTCACTGAACAAAGCGGATATTCAAACCTGGGATAAAAGACTTCGTTCCCAAAATCCTTAAATACGGCTTTCTCTACGGTACCTCCATGGTCTTGCAATAATACAAATGCATAGAGTTCGTAAGCAGTAAGTGTAACATAAGCCGTATCTACCGCAGCTTTCATATCGCTATGCTTGGGGGTTCCTGCTGCATACGCCCACTTCTTGCTTTTAGCATTATAGGTTTCCTGCACACTACGGCCGTCTTTGTAATGCGTAAAACGCGTTTGACTACCTATCTTTTTGGTAAATACAAATTCGTAATGGCCTCGATCGGTTTCACAATGAATAATGAGTTCTGTTGCACCATACTTGTCGTCTCCATAATTGTAATCGAGATCAGTCTGTTGTTCGTATTTTTTGGCCTGCGCCGGAAGATAACGGCTTATTTTAAGCGCTTGAGTTTGTGCCTGGCTCATCAATGAGCTCAATAAAAAGACCAACAACAACGTAAAAAACAATTTCTTCATCTTCGAGCTAAGCTAACCATACAAATCATGCAATATTAGCCGATAAAACTGTTAAAAAAATACCCGAAAACAAGGATATGCAAGATCGAATTTAATGCGATGAATAGCCTTTAAATCCATCCAAGCGATAGAAATTTAAAAGGCCTGGATCTATTTTCAAATCTGGTCGAAAAAGAATTATTCCCTTTATAAAATGAGCGATCAAGGAATCGCCATTAGTTACTACCAAATCGGTATTTATATCAATACTTCTAGTTTTTACTTTTTTTGATTCTTGATCAAGCAAGTATACGCACATGTATGAAGCCCCCTCGTCAGGCATAACCAGAAATACATCATACTTCTCATTTTCAGGCTTTGACAACATGTTGTATTTGACAGTTTGCATAATGTCTTGATTGCAATAATGGTGAATCCCTTCGCTATCAACAGTTACAAGATTTATTTTTCTCCTCTTTTTCTGCTTAAAATGATTAGTCCACACTACTATGAAAAGCCATGTAACCAAAATTGCCAATACAGAAATGAATATTTTATATTCTATTTTGATTCGGTCCGAATCAATTACCAATACTGCCATTAGTATGGTTGCAACTGGCGTGGCAATTGAGAAAAACATTCCAAAAGCTTTAATGGCTAAGGTTAAACCCTTAGTCGTTTTTGAATAAAGCGTTGGAAATTGATTGGTGTCTGATAACATTTAATCTAATACATTTTTAAGTTTTGTTGCTTGACAATAGTTGCAAAGGAACCTCTTTGTAAAATTACAATAAATAAGCAGCATGAACACTCCTATCCTTATCAACGAATTTAAAAAATACTTTAGCATTGGCAGTCAAAAAATGGTTGGTTTCAGGTATATGTATCAAAATAGTATCGAGCTATTTTTGTCAATATACTGAACAATGAGAAAACATCAGCCCCTTAAATGAGAGCTCAAACACGCATTACCGCCGAAGATGAAAAAGCCATCCGCTATTGGCTCAAAATTTATCAAAAAGAAACCGTTCTGTGTACCCTAGCTTTGGCCTTGGTATTGCCTTTAATCTTTATTCCCATTTCGGTAACGTTGCCCCTAGCTGCGCTGGCAATTATAGTACTCATTTTGGGCACAATACTAGCAGGATGTGCCTGGAAGTTGATAAAGGCATTAAAATACAACCGTAAGCTCAAAACTGTTTTGAATGAGGGTTTTATTGAGACTGTTGCTGGCCAGTTGCGAGACTTGCAGCTAAAGCAGCACAACGAGTTGCAATACCAAATTGACAACGAAATCATAGCAGTAACCGCACAGGAAAGTTTTACCTGGAAGTTGCGCATGCTGAGCGTCCAAAACCTGCAAAATATACCGGTAAGGCTCCATATCCTTCCCCTCTCAGCCACAAAAGATATCCTCTTGTATGCGGTTTATACAAACGCCCAACCTATAAACAGTAGCTTAGAACCCTTTACTGTAGAGGAAGAAGAAGAACATAAAAGGAACTCCAGAGTAATGTGGGGTGTATGGATAGGCATTGCTTTGCTGGCGCTTGTGATGGCATTTATCTCGCTTCCTTACGAAGAATGGGCTTCATTATTGATCATATGGGCTATACTCTTTTTGATCATGAGCTTTGCCATCTATTTTGTAAATAACATGAATTACAAAGGCACCCACAAAGCGATAACCACAGGTACGGTGAGCGAGATCATTGTCATCCATCATAAAGATAGGTTACTTGGTCCAACCTACACCCGCAGCTGGTACCGGTTAGGCAACGAAATGGTTCTGGGCAGGGATGTTTTGCCTGGAGGGAAAGCAAAAGATGAGATCTTACCTGGCGACAAGGTGAGTTTTGAGCATTGGGCTAATAAAAAGGGCGAACGTGGGGCATTCATCAGTATAAGCAAAATCGGCTTTAATCAAGAACTGGAAATAGAGAATTAATTGAGAAACAAAGAAACTCTTCATTTTAATCAGCTGTTGCAAAATGTACCGATTAGCCTGGCAGACGAACAGGTGATCTACTGGTGGAGAAGAAAATATACCAAATCGATGGCGCTTTGGATTGCTTTGTTGATCTTACTCATGGCCTGTTTGGCATGGCTATTTAGCGCTGTGGACAAAGAAGAAATATTGCTGGTTTACTTACTGGCAATAGTCTGTTTTATGCCTATTGCACTCATTCTTAGCTGGAAACTAGTTGCCACTCTGAAACAGTTGAGAAGGATCAACCGTGGGCTGTCTGTTGCTGCCAAACGAGTAATTACCGGTACACTAGAGGCTTTAACCTTGAACATACAAGAAGATATACTTTCATATACGGTAAATGGATATACAACAAAAATCAACGCACCTGAACCATTAAATAGAGCTAACCAGTGCCAGTACTTGTCTCAAGCACCGATACAATTAGAAGTATTTCCGCTTAGCCTACAAAGCAACATCCTGCTGGGCATAACTTACGCGGATACCCCCAAGGCTACCAAGATGACGGATCTGGTTAATAGCATGGAGAAACAGCCCTTTATAACGCCTACAAGCAGTATCAACCTGTTGCTTAAAATCTGGCTTTTTCCTTCGTTTGGTTTAATCGCAATTTGTTTGTTAGCAGTTGAAGGGAATAGACAAACCATATTGTTCATGCTCATTCCTGTTATAGCATTCGCTGTTTATTTTGTGGCGTCGTTCAGGCTATTTAACCGCAACATACAAAACGCCGAACAGAAAATCTCAATTACTGGCATCATTACCGAAGTGTTTATTTCGAGACTTGACGGAGGAGAAGGCCCGACTCATCAAATGTATTGGTATCGAGTGGGTACGCAAATCCTATCGGGAAATGTTGACGATGATCGTTTTGCGCCTGGAGATAAGGTTCGCCTGGTTTACCTGGTCGATAAAAAAGGCGAATTGGGCGAATTGCTCAGTGCAGAGAAAATAGGTTCTTAGGCGCTTACATATCACGGAAAGCAGGTATTTTTTGACTTTGTTTAGAGTGGTAGTTTTACATATGGAATATTATATGTTGGATTTGACTTCTCTAGTTTTTACAATTGATGAAATGTGACAGCCTATGTTGCAACATAAAGGGGCAAAAAAAGTTTTTTGCAGTGTTGTTTCTTGTTGTTGCACTCTTGTTATCAGTAACAGGTCGTCTAAAAGCCCAGTCTGTTGAGGACTCGTTGCGAAAGGCGCTGGCCACAAAAGACCTGCCCTTTGCTCAACGGATGGATGCCATGGACCGGCTTGGACAGGCCCTATTTTTTAACAAAAGCTGGAACGAAGGCATCCAGCAATACCGCAAGTCATTGGATATGTCGGCAAAGCTAAAAGACGGCCAATACCGGGCACATACGTTTGGGATGCTGGCCATGTCATATTACATTATGAGTGATAGCCTGGCTTCAAAAAAATGTTTAGACAGTGCTTTTTATTATGTAAAGCGGACCAAAAGCAACCGGATGAAAGGCTTCGTCTACTATTGTAAAGGTTGGCTCGAAGCGCGTACGCATCAGGAAACCGCCGCCATCAAGACCTTTCAACAGGTATTGGATATCTATGAAAAAGAGCCGGATAAATTGCTTCGCCAAGAGCCTATCTACTCGGAACTGGCCAGTGTCTACTTCAATTGGTACGATTTGGTTAACGTTGAAAAGTATACTCGGCTTTCACTTAACGCTTCCAACAAGCTTGGCAAGTTAGACAAGATTATTGCTGCAAATCAGGGCAGAGGTGCCTATTTCATTAATGTATATCGGAGCGAAAATGCTGATCAGAAGAATTTAGATTCAGCCCTTTATTACATGCGTCGCTCGATGAATATAGCTCAGGCCAATAGAACTAAATTGATCATACCCAGCGATATTCCATTTTCGGCTATTGGCATCTCCAATATATTCCTCGAATATTTTCCGCGAACAAAGCAATACCAAGATAGTATTGATTATTATAATAAAATAGCGCTGGAAGAAGGAAAGCTTACCAAACAGTTTGCTGTAGAATCTGGTGTTTATATGGCAATGGGCAATATGGCTTTTGAAAGCAAAGATTATGACAAGGCCATCAGCTACATTAATAAAGCGCTTGCTACCAGTGCGAAAGATCTGCTATACGACAAATTCAATACTTCAGAATCTTATTTAGGGCTGGCTGTTGCCTACGAAGGCAAAGGAGATATGGCTCTTGCCTTGAGCAATTACAAAGAACACCTCAAGCTGTACAAAGAATTATTCAATACAGAAAAAATGAATGCGGCCAAACGGCTGGAGATGCAATATGAAATAGCCAAAAAGGAAAAGACATTGCTCGAAATACAATACCTGGCAGAACTCAAGGATAAAGACCTCATCAGGGCCAGGTTGGAATCTGGACAAAAAAGCCAGGCTTTGTTGGCTGCTCAGTACGCGGCTATGCTAAAAGACAAGGCACTCACGTTTGCCAAATATGAAACTGGCTTAAAGGATGTGGCCTTAACCACCGCCCGCTACAAAACTGCCCAGCGAGAACAAGAGCTAAAAGCCCTAAATCAAAGCGCAACCTACAACAATAAGCTAAAAAAGATTTATGCCACGATGGCTTTTGTCTGTTTTCTGGCAGTCATTTTTCTTTTATATGCTTATCAGCAACGCTCTAAGACACTGGTACAAAAGCAGAAATTATATGCATTGGAGCTGGAAAAGGTAAAGCAGGGACATCGCATTTCTATGTTATCGGCAATGCTCGATGGACAAGAGCAAGAGCGTACCCGCCTTGCCCGCGACCTGCACGATGGACTGGGTGGCCTGTTATCGGGTGTAAAAATCGGCTTATCTGGGCTAAAGCCCTTAACCACAGCTTCGCCTCAGCAAACCATTGTAACGAATACCTTAAATCATTTGGATAGCGCAATAGACGAGTTAAGAAGAATAGCCAAAAGCATGATGCCTGAAGTGCTGTTGCTTTACGGATTGGGCGAGGCAATTAAAGAATATTGTAACAGCCTAAAAAAAACAGGCCTGCCCATCAGCTGTCAAGTTTACAATTACAAAAACGACATGAACCACAGTCGCCAGGTTACCTTGTATCGAATTATACAGGAATTGGTAAACAATGCCGCAAAGCATGCCAAAGCCCAACAGATCCTGGTACAGCTGCAACAAAGTGGCGATCGCTTGTTTCTTACGGTGGAAGATGATGGGCAGGGCTTTGACAAGGCGCTGATGAACGATTTGAGAGGTGCAGGACTTGCGAACATCCAAGCGCGTGTAGAAATGCTAAATGGCAAAATCGGACTGGAAACCGCAAACGGAACAGGCACCACTTTTACAATTGAATGTTTAATCAATTAAACGAATCTCATGATCAAAATAATTATTATAGACGATCATCCGATCATTTCTGACGGACTGAAAAACCTGCTTTCTACCCAAGATGACATGCAGGTGATTGCCCGCTACGATAACGGAGAGGCAGGCTTGGCAGGCATTAGCAAACTAAAGCCAGACGTGATATTATTGGATATTAACCTTCCTGATCTAAGTGGCATAGAGATATGCAGGTTGACCAGAAAAACAAATAGCAAAGTTCGTATTATTGCCTTGAGCATGTATAATGAACGTGCCGTAATCAGAAGTGTGATGCAAGGTGGTGCCAATGGCTATGTGCTTAAAAATTCTGTAGGCGAAGAGATTATTTTAGCCATTCAGGCCACGCTAAAAGGACATAAATACCTTTGTGCCAAGGCAAAAGAAATTATGTATAGCCACCAAAAAGGCGATCTTGTAGAAATACCACGTATTACACGGAGGGAAAAAGAAATATTAGAATTGATAGGCGACGGAATAACCACCACCCAAATCGCAAGCCAATTAGCCATAAGCCCTTATACGGTAGAAAGCCATCGTAAAAACCTGATTGAAAAATTTGAGGTAACCAGTATGGCCGCAGTAATCAGTTTGGCCACAAAATATGGATTGATCGTCTGAAAACAATAAATGCCTTCGTAAAAACAGAGCTTTAATTTAGGCTAAAAGGATAAAGAAGCCAAGAACGACCAATATCCCCTCTACAATCCAAATGGTTTGGAGACTTTTGATGGCAAACCTAAAAATTACATCCAATATCAATGTAACTACAAACAAAAGTCCTGTTAATAAGGGAACATAGCCCCCATACCTGCCCTTGGGTAGATTTGCTATATCTTGTAAATAATAAATTGTAGCTATTAGTGATATCAGGCTGATAATGGTAAAAAGAGTAATTCTAAATTTCATATTTCTATATTATTTTAGGCTGGCATTAAGCCGAAATAAAGAAGGAGAAAGGCAATAACAACGAATACTGTTTCTACAATCCAGATGGTTTGGAGGCTTTTGAAAGTAAACCTAAAAATGAGATCCAGGCAAAATGTAATCAAGCACACCAAGCCAGCGCCATATACCCAAAATCCTTCATAATTATTAATAGGGTAGTTAATTTTGAGTTTAAGCCAATAATAAGTTGCAATTGCAAAGCTGATGATCGAAATAATGGTAAAAAGTGTAACCCTAAATTTCATTTTTTTCATTTCAATAGGACCTTTGCTTATTGGTAAACCCTAACAGCTACCGGTTTTTTGCTTTTCTGCTTGCCTTTACGGGATTTTTTTGTCGGTTGCTGCTCAATAGGGACGCAGGCAAATGGCTTTTGATACAGCTCTGCCCTAGCCATTACAACGAGTTTGCCCTTATAGGCCACCGTTAAGTTGTCTGCTCCAAAATAGGCCACCTGAAACTGCTCATATTCTGGAATAAGAATTTGCGTTCCGTAACCCACCCATTTGTATTTCTTTCGCAGTTGGGTTTCATCATACACAAACACTGTTCCATTGGGGTCGATGCTTTTCCAATACGCTGCTTCTACACTATCCTTATCAAAACTTAAGGCCATAAACCTGTTTTCGCCAATATTTACAGCATAGCTTCTTCCAATTATTACACCTAAGGGCACAGGTTGTTTTTGACTTACAAATTTTATCCCCTTGTTTTTAGTACCAATTAAAGTATCTCCCTTTATTTGCAGTGTACTCCATTCCTGTTCAGCAATGGGCAACCCTTCTATCAAAATCGTGTTTTTGTGTCTTTGCCATTTAAAGTACTGCTGGTCAGAATACCTTAGCGTTGTAAAATATTGTTCGCCTTTATTTTCAGTTCCTATCGTATAAGTAGCTTCGCACACGCTATCTGCCTTAAAAAGAAGGACATGAACTGTCATTTCGTTAAAACCACCATCAATAGTTTTACCCGACAAACCTTCTGTCTCCATTCGATACAGATTGCCCAATTGAGCCTTTAATTTGATTGGCGACATTGCAAATAGGATAATGTAAAAAAGAACCCCGTGTTTCTTCGTGAATAAACCAGACCATTGCATCTCACAAAATTACCATGGAATGTGTTCAAAAAACTCCCTGCTTTCAGGGATAAATAATCGACCTCTGGCTTTTATTTTTGTTCGATAGCCTGCTGCATCCTTTAAGAAACAAATGAGAAACTGATCCTTTAGCGCAATGAACAATAATAAATTTTTGATTCCTTTTTTCTCGCTCCTGCTTATAGCCCAACTAATGTATGGCCAGACTTACAAAGGCCTTGTAGAAAATTTTTACAGTGCCTTGGGCAAACAGGATTTTGGCAGTGCCTATACCTTGTGCACCGGACCTAAATGGGGCACCTTAGCACAGTTTGCTAGTCCAGAAAGATATGGTGGCATTCATCAGGTCACCTTGTCATCGGTTGTTTATAAAAAGCCGTCCGATTCTAAAAACATGGAAGCGAAAGTAGATGTATTCGTAAAAGACTCGGTAAACGGCGATGGCAGGTATATACAACACTTTACCTTGGTACAGAAAGGAAACAAATGGCTGATCCAACGCATTAGCCTCTTACAAACCGACAGGGCAACAAATGGCTGGAACCTCAAACCGATAGACTTGCCTGGCCTCAACAAGACAACAATAAACCAATTTTTAAAGCCGATATACGATACCGTAAACACAGAACAGAATAAAAAGAAATACGGACATCCAACGCGCATTGTCAACAATCCCCGGTTTTTCCAAACGCCTAGTGGCATATATGCAGTTGTGCTGGTAGAGAACCCAAAGCCTTATGGAGAAGGCGCTATGAGTATCGGCTGGTGTGATGCCTTTGTTTTTGAACAAGAGAACCAGCAATGGCGTCTTAGCGATTTTAAGCTGCACGCTGGTGGCGGTGGCATGTATGGCAATGCTGGCGGGTTTAAAAGCCTGCTCCAGGCTGGCAAGGATGTGGTGGCCTTGGCCATTGCAGGCGGACAGATGCACATGGGCGATTTGATGGAATACGATGACCTTATTGCAATAGAAGCCGGTAAATTATACCCCCTCACCTCTATTGTTATGCTTCATCGCTATGGCGAGTTTGGGTCTGATTATGAAAAGGATGTTAAAATATGCAACCAGAGAGACTATAATTTCATCAAATCGGAAAAGAAGAATTACGACCTGCAAATTACCCTGAACAGCTGCCTCATTCCTGATCAAACAAAAGTAATCCGGAGAACCATTATTCCCTGGGTTAACCAAAAGTATGATCTGCCTGAAGCATTAACATACGAACCCGAAGGAAATTAACTAACTATAAACCTCTGAATAAAAAAGCAGCTCTTTTCAGAACTGCTCAAAAGCAAACGAGGTATTTCTATTATTGGGCAGCGTCCGCGTAAGTATTGGCTATTCTTATTTTTTTTACAAAATGTGTCACCTGCGAAGCATCTCCTCCGTAAACACCCCATTTAGGATCGCAGTAATCTACATCAAGGGTTCTGCAATAGAGTCTTTGGCTACCATTAGATAAAGTTTGTTTAACGCCATTATACCAGAACTCAATATAACCTACAGCAGGGTTTCGGGATACTTTCATGCGGATCACAAATTTAAGCCAGGTGTTCACCGACAGCGTGGTAGACCAAGGCACTGTGGCTACATGGTTATCGTCGAAATGTTGGAGCTCCAGGTTTCCGTTTTTGGTTCTGAGCATTAAGGGATGGTTTTGTAGCGATCCGGCAGTTGGGTAAGATTTCCATTGAAATATAGCCTCTGTTTTTAAGCTCGTTGGCATATAGATTTTACTGGTCCAGCCAATGTATATTTCATCTCCATCCTGGGCTTCGTAGTTTTCGGCGCCATGCCCCTCCGTTCGATGGCTGTTTGCAGGCTTCAAAAATTTCCAGGTGAGCGTGCCCGTTTCATCGTTTACTGTGGTTACCGTTCCTGTACCTTCAATGTTGATGTCTTTCCAAACATTGGCCGATCCATTGGAGGCATCGCCGTTGAAGAGTACTGACATGATCCCCACCCCTCCTGATGATGTGTTTTGAGTTTGTTGAATGGCTTTAAGCTCATTGGCCGAGATTTCGGCTGTGGTCTGTTTTTTGCAGCCATACTGCATTACAGTTGCGCAGGCAAGCGCTAACATTACTGGTTTAATTGTTTTCATGATGTGATATCTGGTTAGTAACACTAAATTTACACACCAAGCACAAATCGCTCTTCTGCCTTATAGGCCAAATCATCAACTAGATTAGCGCTAAATAAATTATCGCAATTCTGGCAGCTAACGGAAACGTTAACCGCCTAAAACAAAAAAGCAGCTTTTTTCAGAACTGCTTTAATAATGATTATCGATGCCTAAATGTGTGCGTCAGTTTCTATGGGTATAGCTTTCCACCCTTCATTAGAAGCAACTTTGCGTGCATATTCAGAAAAATCAGTAGCTTCTCTGCCTAATGCCTGTTTAACGCCGTCGGTCACGTTTGCATTTCTGCCATCCAGTACCTCTGTAAATAAATAGGTGATCAATAAGACCACTTCAGCCGGAACGCCATAATGGGTAAGCGCCTCCGCATAGTCGCGCATGGCTATTTGCTCAAAATGAATAGGTCTTCCGGCAGCAGCAGCTATTTCTGCAACAGCTTCTTTAAAGGTTAATAAGCGCGGACCGGCAACTTCATAAATTTTGCCTACATGCCCCTCTTGAGTAAGTGCGGCTACAGCCACATCGGCAATATCATCGGCATCAACAAAAGGTTCACCAATGTCGCCGGCAGGCAATGCTACATAGCCCGCCAATACTTGTTCTAAGAAATTGCCCTCGCTAAAATTTTGGTTAAACCAGCTGGCGCGGACGATGGTCCAATCGACACCAGCACTCATTACTGCCTCTTCGCATAATTGGGCTTCTACTTCTCCGCGACCAGATAACAAAACCAGTTTCTTAACGCCATTTTTAACTGCTAAGGACGCAAAATCCCTGATGGTTTCTACAGCACCGGGCACGGCCAGATCTGGCTGAAAAGCGATATAAACGGCATGAATATCTTGCACAGCTCCTGTCCATGTGGCAGGATCGTCCCAATCGAATTTTGGATTGGCCGTGCGTGAACCCGAACGGTACGGATGTTGCAATTTTTCAAGTCTGTCTATTACACGGCTACCAGTTTTGCCTGTTGCACCCAGTACCAGGATGGTGTTTTCGTTTTTTAAATTTTCCATGATGGTCATCTTTAATTTTTATCAAAATTATAAGTGACGGAAATCTAAAAATAGAACAAAACCGCCAAAAAGGTGTCTCCTGTTTTAAAGAGCATAATTGTTTTGGTGGCCAAATAATTGATGAAATTACTATACGGCTTTAGGTTTGATTTCTGGAAAGTTTTCGACCACTTCGTTCGACTGCTTTTTAAATTCGAGTGGCGAATAACCGGTAAATTCTTTAAACACACGAATGAAATGCGATTGATCAGCATAGTTATTTTGGTAGGCAATGTCTGCTAGTTTCTCGTAGTCGCTTTTGCGCAACTGGTCCATCGACTCCTGAAAACGCAAGATACGTGCATACAACTTAGGTGAGATACCTACGGATTCTTTGAATTTACGTTCCAGGCTTCTTTCAGACATCCGTACCTTTTGCTGAAGTTCTTTTATAGACAAAGCGCCTTTCGATGCCGTCAACTGTGAAATGGCATATTTGGTCAACTCGTCAGGGTGACGGTTATGACTTTGTTGCTGATCAAATAAATAGAACGACAAAATTTTGACCTGTTCATCAATGTCTGCAGCACTTAAAAGTTGCTCTGGCAAATCTGTCTTCTTGCCTACCAGTGTCAAGTCTACACAAGAATTAGTCAATTCATCGGCATCCATTCCGAATAAGGATTTCAATGCATGGGGCTGGAAACAAATGCCAATTGCGCCCAACTTGCCATTGGATGAAAAGCTGGCGGGCACCACACTTTGTCCATAAAGAAAGATGTTAGGCAATTTTTTCTCCTTGTTCATGCAAAATACGTCTTTTTCAGATCGTACCATGATTACGCCCGGACAGCCGTCAGGTATAGCATTAAAGGTATGCTCAGCATCGGCACTGCCCTTGCTTTCTAGCGCCCAAAAGTATTTAATAAATGGGGCAAGCTTTTCGGGTGGCGCAAATGTTTGAAAATCCATATCTGCCTAAATTTAGGCAATTAGTTAAAGTATACAAAAAACATGGGCTAAAACAAAAAAAGCAGTCCTTTCCAGAACTGCTTAAATATGAAGTTGCCTTCCTTTTGAAGCTAGCAATTGTTAGCCCTGATGCTCAGGCATACCGTTAGGGTTCATCCATACAAATTCCCAGTGGTGGCCATCCAAGTCATCAAAGCTGTGTTGATACATGAAGCCGTAATCGCTGGCTTCGTTAGGCACCGTAGCACCTGCTGCTACCGCTTTGTCTACCATTTCGTTAACAGCCTCTTTGCTGTCGGCAGATAAGGCAATAGAACACTCTATCGCTTTGTGGGCGTCTACGATTTCTTTTTTGGTAAAAGTTTGAAAGAAAGCTTTTGTCAGCAGCATCACGTAAATGGTATCGCTGATGACCATACAAGTTGCTTTTTCGTCGGTAAATTGTGGGTTAAAAGTATAACCAAGCTTGGTGAAAAATTCTACAGACTTGTTGAGGTCCTTAACCGATAGGTTTACAAAAATTTGAGTTGCCATATTGTTTTCTGATTTAGTTTATTCAAAGGTACGGCAACGCCATGCACCTGCAAACGCACAAGAACGACAAGTTAGGGGGCTAAATGCGACGGATTTTGCATAGCATAAAGTTCAATGCCTGCCCACGCATAATCTCATTGAAACGTATGCCTATATGGATCTATTTAGCCTGCTCGATTTCCTTCAAACTATTCATCTTTTTGTAGGCTAAGAATCCTTTGATGTCTTCGAAATGCTCACGAACGCGTTTATTACCAAATTCAAATACTTTTGTTACCAGTCCATCCAAGAAATCCCGGTCATGCGATACCAAAATCAAGGTACCGTCAAAATCTTTCAGGGCATCTTTAATAATGTCTTTGGTTTTCATGTCCAAATGGTTAGTTGGCTCATCCAAGATCAACACATTTACAGGTTCCAACAGCAATTTAATCATTGCCAAACGCGTTTTCTCACCACCAGAAAGCACCTTAACCTTTTTAGTAGTATCATCGCCACTGAACATAAATGCACCCAAAAGGTCCTTGATTTTTATCGTGCCATCGCTTAATGGAATCTGATCAATGGTTTCGAATACTGTTAAGTTCTCATCGAGCAATGCCGCCTGATTTTGGGCAAAATATCCGATTTTGGCATTGTGTCCTACTTTTAAGCTTCCCTCAAAATCTAGCTCACCCATGATGGCTTTGATCATCGTCGACTTGCCTTCACCGTTTTTACCTACAAAAGCTATTTTTTCTCCCCGTTCGATCACCATAGAAGCTTTTTCGAAAACTACATGGTCGCCATAGGTTTTGGTCAGCTCTTCTACCATTACCGGATATTGGCCGGAACGTGGCGATGGCGGAAATTTCAAACGCAATGCTGAGGTATCCACTTCATCGATCTCAATAACTTCAAGCTTTTCTAACATTTTTACCCGCGACTGCACCTGTAGGGTTTTAGAATAGGTTCCCCTAAATCGGTCTATAAACTCCTGGTTATCGGCAATAAAACGTTGTTGTTCCTCATAGGCTTTCAATTGGTGTACACGACGATCGGCCCGCAGCTGCAGATAATGGCTGTATTTGGCTTTGTAGTCGTATATCCTACCCATGGTCACTTCAATGGTACGATTGGTGATGTTATCTACAAAGGCACGGTCGTGCGAGATAACCATCACCGCTTTTGCCGAATTGATCAGGAAATCTTCCAGCCATTGAATGCTTTCGATATCCATATGGTTGGTAGGCTCATCCAATAAGATGAGGTCGGGTTTCTTTAATAAGATCTTAGCCAACTCGATGCGCATGCGCCATCCACCCGAAAATTCAGACGTTTGGCGGGTAAAGTCTTTGCGCTCGAACCCCAAGCCCTTTAACACTTTCTCTACCTCTGCATCATAATTGGTCTCTTCAATTGAATAAAACTTTTCGCTCAGTTCCGATACGCGTTCGATGAGCTTCATATAATCGTCACTCTCGTAATCGGTACGGATAGTAAGTTGCTCATTCAGCTCGTCGAGTTCCTTTTGCATTTGGTTTACCTCTTCAAATGCCTTCATCGTTTCTTCAAAAACGGTAACCTTATCTTTTGTAAGCAAATGTTGTGGCAAATAGGCAATTACGGCTTCTTTTGGACCAGTTACATTGCCAGAAGTAGGTTTGGCTACATCAGCAATAATTTTTAAAATGGTCGACTTGCCTGCACCATTTTTACCCATAAGGGCGATTTTATCGTTCTCGTTTATCGAAAAGGTGACGTCGCTAAAAAGGGTGGTTCCGCCAAATGAAACGGAGATGTTATTTACATTAATCACGAAGTGGGAATATTAAATTATCGGCAAAGATAAAGGAAAGCGACTGAATTATAGCGAGCGAAGTCACATCTTAATTCATTTTATTGCTAAAATTCCCAATAGCTAAAAAAACTTTCCCAAAATTAACTTAAGTGAATTTTCCTCATTTTATTTCTACAGAAATTCGTACAAAAACAATAAAATAAAAAACATGGGACTATCTAATTTGGGAATCTTCCACACCGCTATTGGCATCATTGCCATCATTGCTGCACTTGTATCTTTTGTACGTTATGGCAAAATCGATTTGACACAACAAACGGGAAAAATATATTTCTACGGCACAGTTATCACCTCGCTCACTGCATTAGGGCTTTCTAAACATGGCGGGTTTAATGCCGGACATATTTTTTCGGTATTCATCCTGGTTTTAACACTAATCGCGTTTTTTCTTTTTTATAGAAAAAAGGAGAGCAAAAGGGCCCGCTATTTTGAAAATTTCCTGCTGTCTTTCAGTTTCTTTCTTTCACTGATTCCTACCGTTAACGAGACATTTACGCGTGTTCCGCTGGGTCATCCCTTGGCCAAAGGCCCTACTGATCCACTGATCGCCAAAACACTGTTGCTACTTTTAGTACTGTTTGTAGCTGGTTCGGCCTATCAGTTCATCAAACAACGAAAAACCAATATTCATCTGTAAACAATTTTTGCAGCAGAAGTTTCGGGATTCAAATCACATTTTGCAAATTTATATGGGCTAGCATTGCGATTTGGAACATTAAAAATGAAAAAAGATACATCAGGATTTTTGCAACACATATTAACTCCTTTTGCAGGACTGACAGAAGAAGATATTTCTGTCAGTCTTCCTTTTTGGCGGAAGCGCGAAATACCCAAGGGAGGTTTTTACAACATGCAGAATATTGTATGCAAAGACCTGGGCATTGTAGTAAAAGGCATTTTCAGGGTGTATTATTATGATTCGGATACCGCTGAAGAAAAAAACATGTTTTTCTTTTCTGAAGAGCAGTTTATCGTTTCTTTTCGCAGTTTTCTTTACCAATATCCTTGTGTCTATTACATCGAGGCATTGGAAGATGCGGAAGTGATCTATCTTTCCTACCAAGACCTGCAGCACTTGTACCAGAACTATAAGCCCTGGGAGCGTTTTGGAAGAATTTTGGCCGAACACTTTTTTCATCAGTCGCAGGGGCGGACAGAATACATGTTGCTTTTCAACAACGAAAAACGTTACCTCCACCTGCTCGAAGAGCATCCGAAAATTGTAGAAAGAATAGCGGGCTTTCATATTGCTTCTTACCTGGGTGTAAAAAGTCAATCGCTAAGCAGGATCAAGAAGCGCATACAGGATCAACAATCAAGCAAAGATCTATAAGCTTTAAAATCAAACACGCTACCGTCCGCACATCGTCAATGCGCTTTTATTTGCTAAAAGGCTCAAATTTGAGCAGGCGAATAATCACTTTAGCCTAAAAAGATGGCTCCTCTCCCTACAAAGCCAGGTTATCCAATCTTTCATAGCCTTTTATCAAAAGCCTGACCTAAACAAACTCAACTGATATGCTTTTTTAGTTAAAATCTGCATCTGTTTTCGAGTTCGCCTATAGGATATTTTTGTGCTCTTAATCTTAGGGTTTAGGGTTTGCTGATTTTCTTCATGCAAAGCTCAATCCAATAAAGGTTACACAAAATAATGACTCAAAAATTTTCCGATATGCAAAAAAACAAATCTATCCTCATGCATTTTGAAAGTGAGCATGATTTACTTCACGGAATTGATGTATTGCAGCAACATAAAATTTCCATCAGCGAAGTTTATTCTTCAAAATTCATAGCTGGGCTCGACAAAAAATTAAGAATAAAAGAAATCAAGACAGGCATAGCCATATTAAAATTTGGCTGTTTGGGCGGAGCCACAGCCACCACCTTGTTATACTACCTATTTCAACATGACCTCACCCAGCATTTGAATAAAGAAAATATTATAGGGCTTATGTTAAACCTGATTATGATGGCCCTCACCTTTTTTGTGACCCTGCAATTGTTCCCAACTAAGCCTCCCAAGTTAGTCAGGCTTAAGCCTCGGGATCAGCGCTTTCTCGTGGTGATCAAATCAACCCATGTTACTCCAGACGAAACCATCAGCAATCTTTTAAAATATACAGCAGCAGTTGAGCTGAGCTCTTCCATAAAAGACATGATCGCCTCTTAGGGCTTTCAAAAAAACACTATCCAATATTCATCCAATACAATAATTCACAATGACAACACCCCCTAATTTTGACCAACAGTATATATTCAAAGGAAAAGCGAGAACCTTGAGCCTAGTGATGATTGCCGTTGGAATAATTGGTATACTTTATGGTTTTACAACAGGCAGTGGAGAACGCACCTTTGCAAACTTATTGCTTATGGCCTATTATTTTGCCGGCATATGCATTTTTGCAGTGTGTTTTTGTGCCATGCAATATGTTGCCCAGGCAGGCTGGTCGGCATCTATCCTAAAGATACCGCACGTTTTTGCCAAATTGCTCCCCATTGCAGCAATTATACTGCTTATTGTCATCAGTGCAGGCATTCTTCTTACCCATACAGGCCTGAACGAAGAAGGGAAAGAATCGGTTTTGCCTTACCTGTATAAAGTTTGGTCGGCCTATGGCGCCACAACCGTTGGTAGCGAACATTATGATGCTTTAATTGCCGGAAAGTCAACATTCTTGAACATCCCTTTCTTTTTTATAAGGCTGGTATCCTACCTGGCTGCCTATAGTTTTATGGGCTGGCTATTTGTAAAATATTCTACAAATGAGGATCAGGTTGGAGGGCTGGCAAACCATAGGAAAAGTTTTAAACTGGCCTGTATATTTTTGGTGGTTGTTGGGTTTACCATTCCTTTATTTGCTTTCGACACCGTAATGTCTTTAGAGGCACATTGGTTCTCCACCCTTTTTGGATGGTATAACTTTATCGGTTTTTTTGTGACCGGCATAGTTGCAATTACGCTCACTGTTATCCACCTCTACGAAACAGGTTACCTCAAGTGGGTAAACGAAAGCCACCTGCAGACTTTAGGCATTCAAATATTTGGTTTCTCTATATTCTGGGCTTATTTATGGTTCGAGCAGTTTCTCCTCATCTATTATTCCAACATCCCTGAAGAATCGGTTTATTTTTACAAAAGACTGGAACCACAGTTTAATAACTGGTTCTGGCTTAATATGACGCTCAACTTCATTGTGCCGCTATTTGTGCTCATGTCGCGGGATGCAAAAAGAAAAATCAAAACCTTAAAGATTACCTGTATCATCCTTGTTGTTGGCCATTGGTTGGATTATTGGATCATGATTATACCAGGAACAACCGGTGCACAGACCCAGCACTGGTATTCGGAAATCGGCCTTATTGAAATAAGTGCTTTCTTGGGATTTCTGGGGCTTTTTATTTACCTAACACGCTATACGCTGAGCAGGTTCAAGGCATTGGCACCCAAAAACCACCCAATGCTACAAGAGAGTCTGGAGCACCAGGCTGGTTAAAAAAACAGAAAAAACATTTTAAATCATATCAAATCAAAATGCCATGTTAGCACTTGCTTTTATTTTCACTTTATATTCTATCATCAGCTGTTTTCAGCTGGCAGCAGGAATACTTGCCACCTGCATTGGCAGGAGTTTTTGGAAATGGTTCTGGATCTCCCTTTTGTTGCCTATACTATCGCTTGTTATACTTTTATGGATGTGGGATGATGAAAAAGTAAAAGAAATAGGCACTTCCTGGTAACTTAAGGTTCAATCAGCCTCAAGCAAAGCGAACCATCCAAAAGCCTGATACCGACATCTTTTATCACCTAGTTTTTTGGCAGGAAATTATTACCGATATTAGGGAAATTGAGCTGAGCCATAAATTATTTTAATGGCAAATTTGTTCAGCAAATATGCCCGATAATTTAAGTGTACGATGAAACAGGAACAAGGTAGATTTAGGTATCAAGAAATTGCCAAAAAAATTGAAGCAATTGTGGTTAATTTAAATCTAAAAGCAGGTGATCGCCTACCTTCCGTACGCAAGATATGCAAGGAATTAAATGTAAGTGCCACCACTGTTTTTCATGCCTACACGATCTTGGAGAGTAAAGGCCTCATCGGTTCAAGAGCAAGGTCTGGTTTCTTTGTAAACAGTGTACCACATCAGCATTCAGTAGCCAGATCAGCAGAAAAATATATTCCCCTACCCAACCAGGTAAGTTTAAATAACCTGATAGGCAATATGCAACGGAACATAAGAGCCTCAGGATTGATAAACTTTTCCATTGTGGCTCCGGCAAATGAACAATTGCCCATTGCTGCGATGAGTAAATGTATACGCGAAGCACTCAAAGATATTAACGGGCAAAGTTTCCAATACCCATTAATTGAAGGACACCCGAAGCTGGCAGAGCAAATCGCAAGAAGGACCTTTGATTGGGATGTTCCTCTTTCTATGGATGATATTTTGGTAACGAATGGCTGTATTGAGGCGATAAACCTTTGTTTGGATACAGTTGCCCAACCTGGAGATATCATTATCGTTGAATCGCCTGCTCCATATGGCATTCTCCAAAGTTTGGAAAGCAGAAAATTACTTGCCCTCGAAGTACCTTCTACGCCGGATAACGGCATAGATCTGGAGCAGTTGGAAATGGCTGTTTCGGCACATAAAGTAGCTGCCTGTGTAATCACTACAGTTTGTGGCGTACCAATTGGAGGTTCGATGCCCAAAGAAAACATTATCAAACTATTGGCGATATTAGCCAAATCAGATATCCCCCTAATTGAGGATGATGCACTTGGCGATTTAACCTTTGCCCATCCAAGGCCATTACCAGCAAAAGCCTACGATAAAGAAAACCGGGTGCTGTACTGTGCATCCTTCTCAAAATCGCTTGGAGCTGGATTTAGGATTGGCTGGGTTTCAGGAGGGCTTTTTCACGAAGAAGTAAAACGTTTAAAATACACTGCCAATTTTTTTACGAACAGTATACTGCAAGATGCAATCGGCAGGTTTCTCGAAAGTGGTCAATACAATGGGCATTTGAAGAAAATGAAAATCGCCATCCAGAAAAACCTGTCCCGCTACTTGCATTCTATCTATAAATATTTTCCTGCCGGAATCAATATCTCCAATCCAAAAGGAGGGTTTAGTCTATGGATTGAACTTCCGGCAAACATGGATGGAATGGAGCTCACCAAGCGCGCTTTGAAGGAAGGAATTGGAATATTTCCGGGACAACTCTTCTCTACTTCCCAGCATTACGACAATTACATCAGAATAAACTATTGCCCTATTTGGAATACCAAGATCGATCTCTATTTAAACAAACTTGCATCGCTTATCAAAAATTACGGATAACGGATTGAATTCTCCATATTTTAAATCGGCTCTATAGTTGGCAACTGTTTTACTGGCTCATGGCTATGCTTACTGCATAACTATCCTCCAATAACCTGTAACGGGTTATCAATCCATCTGTAAATGTGAGCTGTATGCAAAAAATCGAATCAACAATTTTGCCGGTGGCGAGCATTTTGCTCGAAAATTCTCCAGTAATAATGGAAACATCCTCATCTGTTACCATATGATCAACCTTTGTAGAAATGGGTTCGACATTTTGCCATAGCAATTGAAAAAAACTTTTTATCTCCTCGCGATTGTTTCTTCGGCCCGTCCATGGAGCCACCATTTCATTTCCAGGAATGTACCAATCTATCTCTTCGGCAAAAAGTGCAGCCAATTTTGTTAAGTCCCTTTGGGTTAAGCAGCTAAAAAAATGTTGTACCAGTTGCTGTGTATCTGTTGTTGCCATTATATCAAGTATTTAATGAAGTAAAGATAGAATTGCTATTTTTGATAAAATTGACATTTTGCGACAAAAGAACATTCATCGGATCCACCTTAATACCTTTATCGATTACGCTTTGATGAGGGGACTTAGTACCGCAGATTTGCTATCAGTCCTAAAAAATCCGGAGAGCGATACAGTTACCGAGCATGAATTTTGGCAAGTTTTAAGCCTTATTCAAGCTAAACTGCCTGATGCCTTGTTAGGGATTTACGCCGGACGGGCAATGAGCGTTAAAGCTTTAGGGTTGATATACCAGCTCTCTATGCAATGCACTACCATAGGCGAGGCATTGTTTTACCTGCAAACCTATACCGAAGCCACTTTACCGGTAGTTGCGCTCGATATTAGGGAAAATTCTGGCCAAATTTATATCATTTTATCTTCGACAGAAGAAAGACCAACTGCTTACGGCTTGCTGTGTGAGGCCTTGCTAACGATCATGGAGAAAGAATTGAAATTGATGAATAAAGGGCCAGTTAAGGTAGCCTGTACCTCCCCTAACTATAAGATAAATTATCCAGCTAATTGGAGCCAGGGAAATAGCTATAGTTTAACGGCTAGCGACATTACATTGGCAGCATCGCTGCATCGGCAATTAAATTGGAACCTCGCCACGCTTGTGCCTAGCTATTTAAAATTGATCGAAAATATGCAGCAGGAGCACTATAATTTCGTTTCGCAAGTAAAAGCTATGGCCTTACACATGTCTACCCCTAAGTTGCCGACATTGTTGCAATTAGCTGCTAATTTTAATCTAACGCCCAGAAGCTTTCAACGGAAACTGGCAAGCTCGAAAAGCTCATACCGAAAAATCGTAGATGAATTGAATCGCGATCTATCTTTCTTCTTATCGCAACACAAAAGCTATAAAGTAAATGATATTGCAGCTATACTCGGGTACTCCGAATCGGCTGCGTACATCCGCGCAAAAAAGCGCTGGCAAAGCAATAGCTTGAGATGAGAGGCTTTTAAACCAAGATCTAATACTGGATAATATAAAATAAAAAGGTCCTAGTAAACTAAGACCTTTAAAACTTGTCAGTAAGCAAGTAATTCGAACCAATCAGTCGGTTATTTTTAAAGACTGGATCAGTCCATCAGCAAATTTGAACTGGAAGTTCAATCGTATCGGGCTGCCCTCAAATGCTCCAGAAATCCTGGCACTGAGCTTACCCATATCGTTAGAATCTGCATATTCAATGGGTTCCATAACGGCACGGTACTTTTCACTTGTTTCTTCTTTCCATGCTTTGATCTCGTTTCTTCCCTGATGGTTCTTGCCTTCATCGAAGACAACGGCATCTGGTGTAAAACAAGCTACATAGGCATCGCTATCATTGGCATTTTGTGCCTCTACAAAGTTTGCAATAAGGTCTGGTAAATTCATTGTTTTTGTTTTTATGTTATAAATTAAATAGTTGGAATGGTTCCCCCATCGATTACATATTCAGTTCCCGTTAAATAGCCGGCTCGTGGAGAAACCAAAAAGCCTACGAGTTCTGCCACCTCATCCGGTTCGGCTGGCCTGCCAAAAGGTATGCCACCTAAGGCATCCATCACGCTTTGGGTGGCCTGTTCAACTGTACCGTTTGAGCTTGCGGCAATCCTTTCCATCATCCGTATTGAAGCATTGGTCATGATCCATCCAGGCGAAACCGTTAGCACACGGACACCTTTGGGTGAAACCTCGTTGGAAAGGCTTTTGCTATAGTTGATCAATCCCGCTTTTGCCGCAGCATAAGGCAAGGTAGAGTCGTACAAAGGCAGTTTGCCCTGTATACTGGCGATGTGGATGATGACGCCATTTCCCCGGTCGATCATTTGTGGCAGAAAGCCCCTATCTAAACGGACAGGTGCAAGCAAGTTTGCATTGATGGTAGCTTCCCATTGCTCGTCTGTCAGCACTGCAAATCCACCACCAGGGGTTTCTGAGCTGCCCATATTGTTCACCAGAATGTCAAGTCTACCAAATTTCTGCAAAATCTCCTCAACCACTTTATTTGTTCCGCTTGGCGTACTAAGATCGGCTGCAATAAAATGTAGCTCATGGTCAGGCTCTTCTGGCCTATTCCTTGCACTGATGATCACTGTTGCTCCTGCCCTAAGCAATCGCTCTGCTATCGCTTTACCCGCACCTTTGGTGCCACCAGTCACCAGCGCTATTTTACCTAACAATTCGTTATCGAAATTAAATACTTTCATCATATCATTTATTTAGGGCAAATTTCAAGCATACAGACAAGCCCCGCAAGTACGGAGGAACGAATCAGATAGGGATAAATTTATCCCCTATTTGCCGTTTTGTTCCATAGCCTTACATTTGTACCATGTACGAAAGGAAAATACCAGTGAACCTGAATTGCGGACTAGATCTAATTGGCGAGGTATTGTACGGCAAATGGAAGATCCGCCTATTGTGGTTTATCAACAATGGACACCAGCGCCCAAGCGAGCTGCAGCGCAAGATTCCGGAAGCATCCAGAAGGATTCTGAATGTGCAACTAAATGAACTCGAAGCCCACGAACTGATTACTAAGGTGATTTATCCCGTATTGCCACCAAAAGTCGAGTACAGCCTGACCGAATTTGGCAAAACCTTGATTCCAATTATTGGTGCCTTGGGCAAGTGGGGCGATGAAAACGAACAACAGCTCAGAGAGGTGATCAACAAAAGAATTAAAGCAAGCTCTACTCAAGAAATTCAATAGATTAAAAAGTCTTAAGCACAGCGTTGCTTGTGTGGCAGTTAGATAAGGCTCCTATGAATAGGGATTTTGCAATGATTTAGAATGATAGGTTGCTATAAACGGTTCTGTTCTGCGGTCTTCTCCCTAGCTCCTTTTACCTTCATCCCCACATTGCCGAGATTATAGCGCAAGGTGAGGCGGATATGCTGGGTGTCGCCAAAGTAGGTAAAATAATTATTTTGATCGGCATAGACTGAACTTACCTTAAATTTTTCGCCCCTGTATAGGTCTGATAGTAGGACAGAAAATTCCATTCGTTCCCTGAAGATCTTTTTGCGTACACCGGCGCCCAGGCTACTCGTTCCGCTCAACTGGGCAGGCCCCTGCAATCCTCCTCCGTTCATGCTATAGCTAAGGGTTCCCATGAAACCCGATTTGCTATCGATGGTAAATTGGCTCGCCATGCTGCCGGTAAGGATAAAACGGCTTTGCTTCAAGATACGTCCATCACTTAGCCCAAAGCTGCTTTCCATGTAACCAGGCCCTGCCTGCAGCTCAATGCTCCACCAAGGGGCAGGCTGTAAACTAGAGCTTAAATCCAGTCCGTAGAAGCTGTTGCCTGGTACATTGGTTACTTTTTGGATAAGCATGTTACCCGTATTGTCCTGATAGGGCAACTGTATGGTCGGGTTTCTTTCGTCAATGTAATAAGCCTCTACCCTAAACGCGCTTTTGTAGCGATAAGAAAAGCTATACTGATTAGTTAGGGCAGGCTTCAATCTGGCATCACCAATCAAGTAAGAATTAGGGCTGAAATAAATACGTGATGGGTTAAGGTAACCATAAGGAGGTCTTGCAATCCTTTTGCCATAAGATAGACCCAAGGCATGGTTTTCCTTAATCCGGTATTCGGCAAACAAGGTTGGAAAAAGGTTAAGGTAGTCCTGCTGGTTTGCTTCCCTTGGGCTTTCAGACTGGCTGGTTATGGTGGTATATTCTCCCCTTAGCCCTGCCTTCAAGCTCCAGCGGCCAAGTTCCCTACTCAGGCTGAAGTAACCAGCGATAACAGCTTCCCCATAGTTAAAGGCATTGTCTATATCTAGGTTAATGGCCTCTAGCCGATGCGTTGCCCTCACATGGCCATAGCGAATTCCGGCCTCGGTATTGAACAAGGTACCTTGGTGAGCGTAATCCAATTGAGAAGCCACTAAACGGATATGCTGGTCGGTGTTGGTCTGAAAATCCTCGTTTCGTGGATTGATCATGTAATATGTCGTGGCAATATCTTGCTCGGCACGGTTACGGTAATTGGTATAATCGACAGACCACGTTATTTTTTGGCCTTGGTTAAGCTGTCGGTGCCAGTTTATGCTGTAATTGCTGTTATGGTTTGGTGTGAGGCGACTATTTTCGGTATTGAAATAGTGCAATAAGCTTCGGTTGCCATCATATACATAGGTTGGCACGCTGTAGAGCGCATGGTTATCCCTCGCCACGTAGCCGTCTGCGCTTATGCCAATTTGGTTCAGGCTATCGGCATAATCTAACCCAATGCGATAGGTATGTTCGGCATCGCGGTAATTCTTCCGCTTTAATATGTCTTCCCAGGTCTGTTGCTGCAGGGCATAGCGTGTAACTTCGTTGATTTCGTTAAAGTAAATTCCCCTGCCAAAAGTATAGCTGCCAGAGGCTGAAAACCTACCTGCATGATAGTACTGACTGGTACTCAGGTTGCCACGACCGTATTTTCCCTGTTGGTAACTGCCTGAAAGCAATCCTTTGTAGCCGGGCTGAGTATTTTTTCTTAACTTGATATTGATTACCGAACCGCCAGAAGCCTCGTACCTTGCCGGTGGATTGGTGATCACCTCCACCGAGGTAACCTCGTTGCCATTCAGGCCTTCCAGGTAAACCTTTAGTTCCTCTGCAGATAGGAGCAGTTTCTTATCGTTGATGGTCACCAAAATGCCCTTGCTCCCCCGTACAGAAAGCTGGTCGCCACCCGACTGTACGCCCGGGGCATGCTTCACGATCTCCCAGGCACTGGCAGAAGAGAGTGCAGTATTTTCAACATTGAACTCCACGCGGTCAAGCTTGCGCACGACAGCTGGTCTTTTTCCCTTAATGACAATGCCTTGTAAATTATTTACTTCTCCCTGCAGCTTAATTTCCGTCAGGGAAAGATCAGCATCGAGTACGATTGTCTGGCCATGGGAAAGGAAGCCCAATGCAGTAATTTTCAGGTGATAACTGCCCTTGGCAAGTCCGGAGAAGGCAAAAGAGCCGTCTTCGGCAGCAAGTCCTTGGAAAGACTGCAAGGTGTCGGCACGGTTTTGCAACAAGATATTGGCATAAGGAACATTTACCTTGCCCGAAAGCTTGAGTAATTGGCCATGGGATAAAAATGGCAGCAACAGAAAGAAGAAAATGGCTTTATACATCGGTTATTGTATTGGTTCACCGCAAAGATTGGCTCTGTTTCCCCAACTTTTTGTTAATGCTTGGTTAATGCAATGTTAATGGTCATCACAGATCGCATTATTGATCCAAATCGGCTTATCTTTATAGGGTGAAACGAAAGATAACATACCTGGTTTGGGGTTGCGCAATTGCCATAGTGGCACTTACCACCATACAGGGCTATTTCATCTACAATACTTATATACTCAAGAAACGCGATGCCCAGACCCTGGTAAGGGATGCGCTGATACGCATGGAAGAAGAGATGAACATCGATTCGCTCCGCACGGCCTGGTTTACCACTGTCGAGGGTATGATACAGGCTGGCCGGTACAAAGATGCGGAAAAGCTGGTCACCGAAGGATCACCTCTGCTCAGTTCACGGGTAAACAGCTATATCTCCAGCAATGCTGTCTTATCACGATTTGATGTAGCTTACCGGGTGGTGATCAGACAGGTAACCATTGAAGACGTCCATCTGAGGCCTAGACAGTTTACCAACTTCACTTGGTTTGGCACCCCGCAGGCGCCACAAATGCAACTGGTCATACACGACCTTAGCATGGACAGCGAATCGGCTAATGCCATGGTGAGGAACTTCAAGACCCGATCGCAGTTCAGCATCGGTAAAACGAGTGGTAGCATCCTATGGGAAATGGCTACATTGCTGATCTTCTCTGCCATTCTGCTGGGTACGGTCATACTTCTGTTCTATTTCTCCATCCGAAGCTTGGTAACGCAAAAAAAAATAGCCGATATGCAGAACGACTTCATCAACAATATAACTCATGAGTTCAACACCCCGCTGGCCGCCCTGGGCATTGGCATCCGCACACTGTCTGAGCAGAACCAACCTGGTGCAAACACGATTACGGATCATACCGTTGCAGTGATATCACGCCAGTACTATAGGCTCAAAAAACTTACCGAACAGGTGATGCAACATACAATTAGCTCCCAGCAACTGGTCTTAAGTAAGGAAGAAACGATCTTAGGTGTGCTATTGGCAAATATCATAGATGACTTTCAACTGGCCTTTCCAGATACCGAGATAACCCTATGCGCTGAGGCAGGAGACCTCACCTTGGCCGTAGACCGTTTTCAACTGACAACGGCAGTGATAAACTTGTTGGAAAATGCCGTAAAATATGGTGGCACGCAAATTACCTGCAGGCTGTTCCAGCAAACCGGCACCTATAAAATTGCCATAACCGACAATGGGCAGGGAATTGCGGACAGGGAGCTGCAACGCATCTTCGAAAAATTCTACCGCATCGAAAAGGGCGATATCCACAATGTAAAAGGATTGGGACTGGGCCTGTACTATAGCAACCGGGTAGCAGCCGCGCACAATGGCCGAATAGAGGTAGAAAGCACCGTTGGCAAAGGAAGCACCTTTACCCTTATCATTCCATTGCAATGAAACGTATACTTTTAGCAGAAGACGATCTAGATTTCGGGAGTATCCTTAGTCAGTACCTCCAACTTGCTGGCTTTGAGGTAATTTGGAAGAGCAATGGGGCGCTGGCCCTGGAACACTTGAGGCAACATACCACCGACATCTGTGTACTGGATGTCATGATGCCATTGATGGATGGCTTTTCCCTAGCCGAACAACTCATTCGCCTGTCGCCCGAAACACCCTTTATCTTCCTTACGGCAAGGAACCAAAAGCAAGACCGGCTAAAAGGCCTGGGCCTTGGGGCCGATGATTATGTGGTAAAGCCCTTTGAGGTGGAGGAATTGGTGCTCCGTATCAGGAACATCCTCAAAAGAAGCGAACAGGCTGAGGCCCTACCACCCCAGCGCATGGCCATTGGCACCTATAATTTTGAACCTGCCACCCTCCTGCTCTTTCACGCCTCCACCAGCGTTCGGCTAACTGAAAAGGAAACAGCACTCCTCTATTTTTTCCTTAAGAATAAGGGGCGACTGGTCAAACGCGAGGAAGTGCTCTTGCACATTTGGAAAAGCGACGATTATTTCTCGGGCAGGAGCCTTGACGTTTTTGTGAGCCGTTTGCGCAAGTACCTTTCAAAAGACTCCAGCATCATACTGGAAACGGTAAGGGGAACAGGGTTCGAATTCAATTTTTGAGCAATGGACCTAAATTGGCAGTACCTAATTCAAACTGTTTTTGATCGAAATTGGAACCTCAATGAATAGACGAATATCAATTACTTCGTCTTTTTAAATTTTTCGTTCCTGGAACCAAGATGATATTCGAATTCAACAACTTTACCCGTTTCATCTTTTATAAAGGTAATCCCAACAGGGAATTCTCTCGAAAAGAAATCGTTTTCGGCACCGGCGTACAATTCAAATCCGTCCCAACCAGGCTCCGAATAAAGAAACCGCCCATTCGTTAAGCTAATTTTGATATAAAATTTATCATCGGCCTTACGCTTATATTCACCTACATAGGTTTCTAAGATAGTTTGTGGAACAGTAATGATCTTAGGCCTTTGTAGTGGATTGTAAAAACCTTTCCATCCATAAACAGTTGCCACACTATTTATTATTTCTTCCGTAATAGCTCCATTATCGCTATTTACCATCACAACTACGCCATTGCCACCTTCCATACTGCCATAATATTGACTGACAAATCCTTCATCAGCCCCAGTATGTTGGAAAAAGGTTTGCTCGCCTCTTTTAACAATGAATACACCCAAGGCTGCAGATTTGTCAACATATGGAGTAAGCCTTAATTTGGTCATTTCTTGTGAAAGCACTTTGTTAGATTTCCCCTGCAAGGCCCACTGCGTTTCTATGATATAATGAGCCAAATCTGTTGGATTCGTCCACAATCCTGCAGCGGCTTGTTCCGGATAAATATGATATTTCCCTTTTACTTCTTTTCCATCATTGTAATATCCAGATGCCAAAAGTTTTTGTTTATCCCCTGGCGGAGGCTGGGTATAAGAACTATTTTTCATGCCCATGGGCTTCAATACATTTTTCCACATAAATTCATCATAAGGTTTTTTGGCGATGTCTTGTACGATCAGTTGAGCAATCGTAGTTCCTCCACCTGAGTATTGATATTTCAATCCAGGCTCAAATGCGGAACGGACAGCAGGTGTATTGGCTGGTTTTTCGCCATTCAGTATTTGTACCAGTGTAGGAATGGTGTCTCCTTTTTCATACCCAGGAAAACCATGCACGGTTAAACATGCCGTATGGCTAAGCAGGTTTGCAAGGGTTATTTTTTTGCCTTTAGCTAATGAATCGTAAGGAAACTTCCATGTTGTTAGGTAATCATTGACATCAGTATAGAGATTTAGTCTCTTATCCTGCACCATTTTTAAAATACCCACACCATTTAGGGATTTGCTGATTGAACCTGCCTGAAACAAGGTACCTGTGGTAACACGACGTTGCTCAACACTATCAGCCCAACCATAGCCTCTTGCCCATTCTATTTTATAGTCTTTAATGACAGCAATAGTGACACCATTGACATGATAAAAATTCATTCTTTCCTTCAGAGTTTGGTTAGGCTCACCTTCAATGCGGACTGGAAGACCGAGGTTATTTTCTACTGCTTTTATTTTCAATTCGATTTCTTGGGCATATTTCTTGTCTTGAGCGTAGAGCCTCATGAATAATCCTTGACAAAGGAAAATCAGGAACAAAATGTATAGGGATTTCATCATCAGTTTAATTTATTTAGATAAACATTTTAAAAAGTTTGCTATTGATCGGAAACAAACTTATGCTATATGCGGGTTGGTACAGTATAAAAAGCTGTAAATAAAAATGTAAACATTGTAAATAATTGATATTACGTTCGTTTATCCCGTAAACTGATGCGGCTTTCAGCATAACTAGCAGTGGCGACTTTGTTATTTGCCGCCTTGCAAATCCTTCCAAACATTCACTTGTAGCAACCTGAGAATTACTTATTGCTAGTATTAGAGTGATTTATCTTGTCTTGAAATAGATTCTTCGTTTCGCTCTGAATGACAAAAATAAAAAAAGGCCTTTAAGATATCTTAAAGGGCTTACGGGTCATCTATGGTACAAATTTCAAGTAAGTTCATATCAGATTTAAAGGCTTTTGCAGAGTTGGATATTAGGATAAAAGAGTTCAATTTGTTGACAGGAACAAAGAAAATGGTTCAAAAATCTAACCAGGAAATAGACAAAAAAGCACCTTGCAAAAAAGAAGAAAATCGTCCAGAAGACACAAAAAATGATAGAATCAACGGAAATGCTCGAACACTGTGTTTCCATTTCATAGAGGCATTTTTCAGAAAATATAATTTGTATAATTGGGATAACTGATACTCAACCTAGAACTCTGTATTTATATTCCATTTAGGCGGGTACCAATAATCAATTTTATCTGCTGTCTTTTTATAAATCTGTTTTATTCGTTTTCGATCAGACAAGCCCATAATTTCTGGATGAGCAACTCGAGAGTATTTATCCGTCTCACAAAATAAATTCTGGCAGTCAATTAATTGCAAAGATCGGCCGCCTAAATTTCTAAAATTCAAGTCAAGTCGTTCAAATTCCTTTTCTTGATTATCAGTAACCCAACGTATGATGTCAGCCTCTGAATAATCACCATAACTAATAAAACATTTTCTAATGCCATCTTTGGCGCCAGGGCCAGGCATCACAAAATCCATCTCGCTGAAATTAGTCAGTTCACTATAGTTAATATCTATTGCATATTGATAAGCTAAAAAATTACCTATAGTTGGTAAGTCTCTTAACAGAGAATATAAACTTTCTAACGTTTTACAATTCTGAATACTTTCTAAAAATCTAGGTTTTAATATGTATCGTTCTATTAATTTTAGATGGTTTTCGTGCTTAAAATCATAGCCGAAAATACTTTTACCAGAGGTCATAATATAAGCACCAGAATAAATAGCTTCTTTTGCTTTTCTTGCTTCGCTTAAAATAGCCCTATATCTGCTAAAATTAAATGTTTCAACTCGAATATCTCCTATCTCTTCTTCCAGTAATTGCCAAGTACTTATTTTATTGAATATTTTGAAGAGGATAATTCTAAAAAGAATGTCTTGTGGAGAGTAATCGCCTTTTCTATAGATAACATCTTTAATTAGATATTGACTAACTCTATCAGATGCTCTATAAGCATTCGTGAACTTGTGCCTTAGAAATATTGGATCATTAGTTAAAACTTCTTGTTTTGAAATCTTATTAAAAAAGATATTTTGACGTTCAGTTGTAAATTTCCAGTAAGTATCAAAAACTACACTTGGCTTCGGTTGCGATTTTTTCTTAAGTATCAACGGTATATAGAAATTTATTCAAATGTAGGAATTTAGTTTTTCCCCAAATACGTAAGTTTTCTATTTTTAATACTTACCAATACTCTGCCACCTCCATTTTTTCTTAACTCATCATAAACTTTATATGAGTTTATGATGGCAGTTTCCCATTGCTTTTGTGTGCAATTTTCTACCTCAATACCACTCACCAACTTTTGAACTGTTTTTAAAACTTCAGTATCGACACTATTGCTGTACTTAAATAATTGATGATCCATGCCGTAACTATAAATATAAAGACTAATTAACTCTTCAGTAATAGCTGCCCTTGCCCCATCTTCTATTTCGTCTGTATCACTATCACTTTTTCTTTTATTCTTCATTAGTTTTCTTACAACTGGAGACCAGCCTAAAAAAGCTACATATCCAAAATGAAAAATATCATGAAACCTATACCCATCATCTTGATGTGAATTATCGGAGATAATATCTCCGAGTTGCTCGCCCGTTGTATTATTGGTAATTTTAACCTTTTCTTTTTCTCCTTCATTGATCACATCGAATTGGATTTCGAATTCTCTAGGAAAACGCTCACTTTCTGGATATTGTTCATCATAGATAATGAAATTCTCAGATTGATCAATATCAAATCTATCCTTAATCTTTAAGAGATTTCCCGATGCTATTTCCTCAAGCTTCAAGCCATTTTCAGTAGCTATTGTAGCTATATACCATAACAAATCTCCAAGTTCTTCTTTAAGCTTTTTATTATAACTAGTATAAGCTTTTCCATCTCTTAAACTTTTTTTTAGCTCTGTAATAACAGAGCCTGCCTCACCTATTAGCCCTAAAAAAGGAACTAATTTATTAGCTTCCTTTCCCTGAATATATTCTTGGATGGTTTTTTTTGCTTCTTCTTGATATGATGAGAATTCCATAATTGTAATATTGTTAATTTTTAATAGCCTTTAGCCCCTTCATTAATAAAAAGACTATCTCATGAATATTTTTACTAGAAAATAAGATTTCATTTTCTTCAACACTAAGTTTATTGAGTTCTGAAAGTTTATTTAAATCATATTTTTGAAATTCTGCTTTCAAATTTTCAAAGTCAGAATACTCGCATTTATCTTTTACAAATTCTTGGAAGCTATTCAGAAAGTCGTTATTATATTGACTTTCATTTGTAAGCTCAGTAACATTTTCGCCTTTTATTAAATTAATTAAGTGTAACGTTGCTCCTCCAAATCCTCCTACCAAATAAATAGGTTTGTTTTCTCTAAGAGACCATAATGCTTCTTCCATAACTCCTGGTATGTAACCTAAATAATTTTTGATTTTACCACCAAGTAACACTCTAGCTGTACAATCTTTAGCCATTTTAATTCTCATTTCTTTAAAACATTCAGAATAAATTTGCCTATGTATAATATTAGTCGTAGGATCGTACTTAATATTATAATCTATTATTAAACTTTTGGGATCTTCTACTTCATTTATTTCAATATTTTTTGACAAAAAATGTATTCTAGCATCTCGTGTTAATTGTTTTGTATTTGGAAAAACAAAATAATTAACAAATCCTGAAGTATCATCATTCATTCTTTTGTATTGATTAGATAATTCTGAAAATAGATTTGTGAACCCATTATGTCTTAAATCTCCACCATATAATGCCTTTCCATCGTTAGCAATGACATACCTAGCGATTTCAATAGTAATATCATTCAAATGCTGAATAGTAAACCCTAGTTTTTCCAAATCTTCATTCTCGGACACAGAAATCGCAATAGATTTTCCATATAAAAATTTATTCTTATGTTGTTTTGATACAATCTCTTCTATTACGCCTGGTTGTACGCCTGAAACATTTATTTCTCCCATTTTAGTAACAGTTTAAATTTGTTGGTGTTGTAAAATCTATATTATCATCTAATTCATTTAAAATTTCTAATTCTTCAATTCCAAGAGGTGGATCTGGATAGAGAACTATTAATTTTTTAGTATTAATATGAAGGCTTTTTATATGTACATAGTTAAATAATTCTGGAGGAGATGATATACTGAAGATGATGTATTTATTATTGTCAACTAATTTCGAATATTGTTCAAGTAGTAATAACTGATACCTATTGTTCAATACTTGATATAATGTCAAATTAACTATTTTATAAAATGAGATAAGTTCATCTTCTAATAATACTGTCGTAGGCATATTTCCGAGGTATGGGAAAGCTCTTTTCTCTCCAGTTCTTATATTATGCACCACAACAATAGGTGATTTTGATTTCTTAGCAAGTAACACTTCACGTCGACACCATTCTCTATTTGAATACTCATCAGTTTGGAACACTACTAAAGCTGATTTAGGTATTTCTTGCTCAAATTGAGCATCGAATTCATAGCCATTAGCAATATCTACAGTATCAAAGAAGACATCAAGCTTTAAATTATTCTCAATAAACCTTTTAAATTTAACGGCCAAATCTTCACCATCTTTCTTTGCGTGGCTCAAGAATAATTTTACTGGTGAGCCGATTCTTTGACTATTATTATCTTCTTGTTTATCATGAAAATTCCAAATTAAGCGACTTAAATCATGTAGAAGTTCTGTTTTAATTTTATTTAAAGATTTCTCTTGATCTGAAGATTTATTAATGTTAAGGTTTTCTCCAAAATATTTAATAGCATCCGTAAATTGAAGTTTATCCAAACCACAATTGATAGAATATGCATATTCAAAAAGTTTAATTGGAAAAATCCTATTATTATCATCAGCTTTCTCAACAATTTGCCTAGTATATGATTTGAAATCATCATCTAGAAAATATTCTTCATCTATCAATAGAACAATCGCATTTTTTTCAGCCTCATTAAAATCAATATCCAATGGTTGTCCATCTTCGAGTTTAATAAATCTAAAATAAACAGGGATATTGAGTCCTCTAGACAACGGGTTACTATAATCTCTACAAAATGTTGAATATAAATTTTCAGCAATTGTTTTTCCAAATCCAAAATTTGGATGCCAAACTATATATATATTTAATGGATATTTAATTCTATTCATTTGTGTTTTTTGTCATTTGTGTTCTCGAGTTATCTCTATCTTCGTAATTAGTATTTCTTTTTTCAAAAGCAAGTTCTAAATATTGTTGCATTTTTGTTCTATCATCTGTCCAATCTCTTATTATGGCATAACCTGATTTAAGATTATCTGACAATCTATTGGGCAACAAATTGTAATGATAATTACCTGTTCCATAATCAGGATGATTTGGTAGTTTTAATCCTAAGATACCCGCACACTTATCCCCGACTTTAGGATTTAAAGCTCCAGATATTTCCCAATCAATATGCTTTCTATGTTTGGTATTTATGCCTATTAAAACAACTAAAACAGTTGTGTCTGATAGATAACCTTTCTGAATTAAATGCTTTATATATCCATCAGAATTATCTGAATCTATGTCACCATCTTCTACAGATTTGTGAATAATTAAATCACCGAATAAATTCTTAAATTTCTCCTTGTAATCTTGATCCTCGTAGTGGTAGTAGCTTATGAATGTCTTTCTTTGAGTAATATTTTTAGGCACTTTCTTCCAACTAAAGATGCTTCCATCATACGAAAACTCTCCAAGATTATTCCATCTACCTTTCTCATTACTCTCTATAGAACAAAATGTTTTACCTTTCGAGACCTGTTCTATCATCCAGCTTCTACCTCTTTCAAAGTTGTAACCTAAAGAATTTCCTAAATCTTCACAATAAATAATATTATCAATTAAGCCATTTTCATTTAAAGATAATTTACTAACACAATAATCTGCCCATTTCATAATCAGTAATTTTCAGCGATTAAACTATCCATAACATTTGATAGTGGGTTATTATAACTACTATGATCACTCAGCATCTTGGTTTCCAAAAGCATTTCCTTTTTCAACTCAGACACCCTCCCTATGAAGTTGTTTAGGTCATAGATATCACGAATAGTGGTAGCAGTTTTCGCATAATCGGGTAATGCTCCTTTGGAAATCCCCTTTAAGCACAATACAAAAAGTTCAGTCTTATCATATCCGTAACCAATCTCAAAAGGCACCCAAGTTGAATACATTGTATTTGGAGAAATCAGAACAAGCATATGAGAGCTATTATTTATACCTTCTTTAATAGAGTTTGTAACTGCTTTAGCATTGTTTGATTGACGATGAATTCTTAAATCACCATCATACTCATCAAAGTAAACATCAATTCCAGCATTTTTTAAATAGTCAGCTATTTTTTTAGCTTCATCTTTATCCTTTTGCTGATGGGAGATGAATACACATTTTATACCTAAAGCAACTAATTTAGCTCTAGATTCATATTTTGTAGAAGAATAATATCTATTTACTGCCATTTATTAAAACATTCTTTGTTGTCCATACTCTTTCCAATTAAGTGGCAAACCAGCTAGATGTAAATCAACTTTACCCATTATCTCTCGTATAAATTTTTCAGCTAAATCTTCATTACGGACAGTTATATAATCTCTATGCTTTTTACCTGGACATAGCTCTAAATACTCATCTGAAATTTTTATGTTATTATCTCCGAGGTAAATAAAGTCGTTTGATATTAAAACATATTCACCGCTCAAATCTTGTTTCAGGTTTCCTTCATTTAGTTGCCCATCATTTAAGCTATGGTGCGAATCCAATTGTGACCATACGCCGTTTACTTCATGGTAAATATTATCTCCATGGATTTGTTTTAGACTTCCATTTAAAATAGGCTTCTTATAGCTAAATCTCTCATCATCCCAATACTCTTGAAAAGTTATTTTTTCAGTCACTTTCATTAGAAAAATCAAATGATTTAGTAGCTTATTTTTTACTGCACCCGTTCCAATAATCCAATCTCCAACGACAGCCTTCTTTCGTATATGAGGTTTACAGCAGGCTAATGAACAGTATTCGCCAAATGGATTTGGGGCAAAGCCATAATCACGAATGATTTTATAGGCGTATACATTCATGATTGACACTCAATTCTTTTAACATTATTTACCGGCTTTCTTGGAGCACCACTTGAGTTGCACCATCCTACATCTTTACCTTCTATAGCGTCTATTATTTTATCCGAATTCCAACCAACTAAGCCATCACCAAATTTTTCTAAATTTTCAGGCACATCGGAATCCTTACCTCCATGCATAAAAACCCCAACTACTCTTTTTCCAAGTTTAGCTGCTTGTTCAATTTCCCAATTCACCCATTTTCTTGAATGAGTTTCTGATCCGATTAATACAAATACCGTTCCTGCCCAACGCATTTTCATTCTTAGAAGTCTTTTTAAAGTTTGTTCAGGTATTTGTTTTTTGTCTAATCGTTCTTGATTTTTAGGATTAACTCTTATGGAACTATTCCTAATACTATAATCTTTCCCAGCTAAAAGTTTAGTAAAATCTGTTACCGATTTATCATCTTTATGATGATGACTAATAAATACATTCTTCGTTTCGGACATAACACCCCTTCTTAATATTTGGTTAGTAATAGCCAATGCAAGCATCAGCGTTAATCAAAATCAACACTAGCAGACAGAATCATTTGGGAGGATTAAGAGACATTACTCGAAACATTTGAAAGAATCAAAAACATTTCTACCTTTGCGGCGTTTTAAAACCAAATGATAGCTATCCAGCTATTGTTACTATATTAGGTAGGTCCGCAGCGGTCGCCAAACTTTTTGCGGACTTTACCTTTGTCATTCCAATCAAAATCGTGCCATTACACCACATTCTTTTGCTGAATATCTTTTGGGGAAAACAGATTTTCATCGGGGTATGATTTTTGCTATGTATATTAAAAAGTAATTAACAATTAATTTTACAACTATTTAGAGTAAAAATTTCCCCATTTTTCTACGGTATTTTTATATACATTTAATCACACATTTAACTAAAAAGTTAATTTTTCAACTGACACTTAAAATTCACTCATAAACAAACACCTGCCAAAATGCCACTTTATGCAGTTAACTTGTTTACAAATGGCAGTTGATTGACACAAGATAATCTAATTAACAAGCAAATACTTACGGAAAACCGTAACTGCACATCAATTATCATATCATCATTTTTTAATATAATTCAAACAAATCAATAAGAAATGAACCTATAATTATGTGAGGGGTAAGTAAAGGTGAGCAAATTCGTCAAGTTCACTCATTTTCAAACAGGAAGAACGGCTTCTTCACCACTCCAAAATAAATAACATCCATATTGTAATTATGAAAAGATCAGTAACCCCAGAAATGGTTTTGCAAAATTTTGAAAAATATGGCCACGACATAGATTTAGAAACAGCTGAGAAGGTTTTAGAGCTTATGTATGACCTATCTGAACTTCCTGTAAAAACAGAAATTGAAATGGCAGCAAGGAATATTAGGTGTTCGAAAAGTACCACAAAGGAGGACAATGGAGCTCGAACACAAAAAAAAACATATAACATACTCAATTACAGAATCTTATATAAAAATCAGTTTTAATACAAAATATGGCACTAATTATCGAATACCATAAAAAGCTGGTTATAAGCATAAAAAAGGCCAAAATCGCTAAGATTTTGACCTTTTGAAAATTTCGGGGTGGAATATGGGGCTCGAACCCACGACCCTCGGTACCACAAACCGATGCTCTAACCAACTGAGCTAAAACCACCATGTTTTTTCAGAGCTACAAAAGTACAATTTTATTACTTCCTGTCAAATATTTTTGAAAAATACTGCAAATTTTGTTTTAAAAAGCTAATTGGCAATGTTTTAGTTTTTAGTTATCAGTTGCCGGTTATCAGTTACCAGTTGCTAGTTATCAGTTGCCAGTTATCAGTTGTTAGTTGCCGGTTATCAGTTCTCAGTTCGCGCCTAGAACTTTCCAACGTTACAACTTTCCAACCTTTCAACAATCACAATAGAACAATCGAATTTATGAAGTAGCGAGTATCAAGTATCATGACAGTTTGCGGATTCAATTGGCGCCTAGAACTTTCCAACATTGCAACCTTCCAACAATACAACAATTCAACAATCGAACTTACGCGCTAAAATAGGCCTTCATCTCCTCATTGATCTCCTTACGCATATCGGCAAGCCTGATTGCGTATTGATGCAGCTGTTTTTCTTCTTCGGTTTTGGGTACCCACTCTGGCACAGGCACCGTTTTGCCTTCATCATCGATAGCCGCAAATACAATGATGCAATGCGTAGCCTTAGTTTCGGCCTTGGTTTTAGGATTAATGGCGTTGATATCTACACTAATGTGCATGCTGGTTCTGCCCGTATAAATGATCTTGGCGTTCACCTCTACAATTTCGCCGATTAAAATAGGGTTTACAAAACGGATCCCGCCCACATAAACCGTTACGCAATATTTGCTGCTCCAATTCACGGCACAAGTATAGGCCGCCTGGTCAATCCACTTCATTACGGCTCCGCCATGTACCTTGCCTCCAAAATTTACATCGCCGGGTTCGGTTAAAAACCGAAATGTTACTGCATTTTTCTCCATAGCATGATTTAGTTCTTTTGTTTTACCAACATTTCAAGGGCAAGCCCAAACAATTCCTATATTTGAACACGAATTTATTGGCCAAAGCAACCTTGAATAGCACTAATTTAGCGCAATTAAATGGGTTTTAGGAAAATAGCTCCAAAATAAAAGCTTAACATATTTAATGATAGAAATTTACACAGACGGTGCAGCAAGCGGCAATCCAGGTCCCGGAGGTTATGGCGTAATCTTACGTTCGGGTGCCCATTACAAAGAACTGAGTGGCGGTTTTAGAATGACCACCAACAACCGAATGGAACTGCTGGCCGTTATTGTAGGTTTAAAAGCCCTTAAAAGCCCGGGGCAACAAGTCAGGATCTTTTCCGATTCTAAGTATGTAGTCGATTCGGTAGAAAAAGGCTGGGTATTTGGCTGGGTAAAAAAAGGCTTCCAGGGCAAAAAGAACAAAGACCTTTGGATACAGTACCTTGCCCTGCACAAACTTCATCAAGTTAAGTTTACCTGGATTAAAGGCCACAACGAACACCCCGAAAACGAACGTTGCGACCGTTTGGCCGTAGCCGCCTCGCAAAACAAAAGCGAATTGGCTATCGATGCCTTTTTTGAAGCCGAACGCAACAATACTTCGCTACTTTAAAATTATTGTTTAATTTCAATGCCAAATTAAGCACTCGCTATGTTTGGCTACTGGAGCAACTATTACTACACCCCCGTTATTTTACAAGTATTGGCAATTATCCATGCCCTTAAAACAGGTAGAAACAATTGGCTTTTTCTCTTGATATGTTTACCCGGGATCGGTACGGCCATTTATTTTTTTATGGAGATAATGCCCGAAATTACCAATGGTAACTTTTCTAAAGGCTTTAAAAAATACTTCTTTCCCAACCAAGAGGTTAACGAATGGCAAAGAAAAGTACAGATTGCCGACAGTATTACCAATAAATTAGGCCTTTCAAACGCCTATGCCAATCAAAAACAATATGACAAAGCCATTGCGCTTTCCTTAAGCTGCCTGCAGGGCCACTACAGCGATGATCCGGCTATTTTGTTGCAGTTGGCAAGGCAATACTTTTATAGTGGCCAATACAAGGAAAGCTTGGCGTATTTTGATCAGCTCCATGCCAAAAACAAGGCCAGAATTAGCATCGTAGAAGATGAACTCCTATATGTACGTGCCCAAGAAGGCATAGGCCAAACCGAACTGCCCGATGAAGGTTACCGTCGGGTGATCCGTATCCACCACTCTTTGGAAGCACGCTATTATTATGGGTTGTTCCTAAAAAAACAGGACCAGAAAGCAGCGGCCCGCGAACAGTTTCAAGCCGTGAGAAGCGAAATCAAGCTCCTGCCAAGATACCTGCGCAAAAGAAATGCAGGCTGGTTAAGGCGATCGATCAGGGAATTATTAGCCTTAAAATAAGCCACAAAAAAAGCCGTGTCCAAATAGAACACGGCTTTTTATATTTTAATAGACTTACTTGATAGCAACAGGAACCGAAATCTTATCCCAATCTAAAGAAAAGCCATTTTTAGTCACTTTATATTCCAATCTTTCTTGCGTAGCAGGCAAAGCTTTGGTTTTCACATTTACCCTTAACTGGTCTTGTGCTTCCTGATATTTAAAAGCACCCCATTGTTTGGCCTCTTTGTTAAAAATAGCTGTCCAGGTACCGCTTTCTTTAGGAATTAAAAAGAAACTGTATTTTCCGGCAGGCAAGGTTTTGCCTTCTACCTTAATGTCTTTGTCGGTTTCGAATGTGGTGGCATCATTTGCACCTGCACGCCAAACTTTGTCGTAAGCTTCTAATCCGCCCCAAATTTTACGGCCCTTAACCGATGGGCTGCTGTAATTGATGGTAATGGTAGCATCTTTGATTTTGCCTGTAGCCGTAGCCTTCGGACTAGCCACTGGTTTTGCATCTTGCGCCATAACGTTTGCCGAAATGAAAACTGCAAGAAGAACTGGAATTGATTTAAGTATTGATTTCATAATTACACAATGTTTTGATTACGAATTTAATGTTTTAAAATAGAATTGCTCCAAAGCAAACCTGCTAATTCACCTTTCTCAGTCAATGCCCCCTATTACCCCCAATTGCTCGAGTTTGGCACTAGCATTTTGACTTGCAAGCGGCTTTACCGGCGAATGTTCGGCCATAAGGGCTTCGGCCATTTGCACCATTTTGGCCGACCCGATAAAGATAGCCGTACGCTGGTGCAGTTCGGTAGGTTCGATATCGAGAATACGGTTTAGTCCGTCAGAAGCAATACCTCCCGCCTGTTCGATAATGAAAGCCATTGGATTGCACTCGTACAACAGCCTTAATTTGCCATTGGGCGATGCTGCCGTAGTTGGATAGATATAAATACCACCCTTGATCAGGTTACGGTGGATATCGGCTACCATCGAACCGATGTAACGCGAAGTATAGGGCCTGCGTGTAGCCAAATCTTCTACCTGTGCATACTTGAGGTATTTTTTAACTCCATCCGGAAAGTGTACATAGTTACCTTCGTTGATTGAATAGATCACGCCATCTTCTGGCATTTTCATGTTCGGGTGCGACAAACAGAACTCGCCAATGGAAGGATCCAAGGTAAACCCGTTTACGCCTTTGCCCGTGGTATAAACCATCATGGTGGAAGAGCCATAAATTACATAGCCGGCAGCCACCTGCTCGGTTCCCTTTTGCAATACATCGCTAATGGTGGCATCGCCTTCGGTTGATTTCCTGCGGTAAACCGAGAAGATCGTTCCAACGGCCACATTGCAATCAATATTAGAAGAACCATCCAACGGATCGATGCAGATAATGTATTTGGCATTTTTAGAGACCGGCGAATCGATGGGCACAAATTCATCTTCCTCTTCTGTAGCTACGATACAACATTCGCCCCCAGAGGTTAAAGCCGATATAAACTGCTCATTTGCATATACATCCAGCTTTTTTTGTCCCTCTCCCTGGATGTTCATCGTACCCGCATCACCTAGAATATCTACCAAACCCGCTTTGTTCACTTCGCGGTTCACGATTTTTGCGGCAATGCCGATGTCTCTCAACAATCTTGAAAGTTCACCCTTGGCGTATGGGAAGTCAGCCTGTTTTTCAATTATAAATTGACCTAATGTTTTTATACCGGACATATTTAGCTTAGTGTATTATTTACGTTATCTCACTCCTAATTCTATGGCCTCTAAGGTATGGATTTTTTCTGCTGAAATACAAAAACGAATCAAAGTTCTTACCTTATGCCAACCGTGTTTTCCGGCCGCACCTGGATTTATATGCAAACATTTGATTTTTTCGTCGTAAATAACTTTTAAAATATGAGAGTGCCCGCAAATGAAGAGCATTGGAGGCTTAGTGTAAATTTCTGGCTTTACAAATGAAGAATAACGATTAGGATAGCCCCCGATGTGGGTCATCCAAACATCCACCTCTTCGCACTTAAAGCGCAGGTGCTCTGGGTATTCGCTCCTGATGGCCGCATCGTCGATATTTCCGTAAACGCCACGCAGTGGCTTAAACGCAGCCAAAGGCTCGGCCACACCCGGACCAAAATCGCCGGCATGCCAAATCTCGTCGCAATCTGCAAAATACTTGAATATGGCATCGTCTAGGTAGCCGTGGGTATCGGAAAGCAGGCCTATTTTTTTCATCCTTCGAAGTTAAGGAAAGTTTTTCACCACCTTAGATATAGCTTACCACACAGCAAATATTCGTCATTGCGAGGAGCAACAACAAAGCAATTCAGCTCGAGAAAGATTGCTTCTTCACTACGCTCATCGCAATGACGATTTTCTCCTAATATCCTAAAAAGAAATCCCTTAACAATTCCTGATAAGCCTTGGTATACACCTTTTCCGATTCGTAAATATAGAAATGCTCGTCTTCCACCTCTTCTTTTGCCCTGCCTAGGCAAACAATACGCCTAAACGCTGTTTTTTGTGCATCAGAATGCAAATGGAACTGTTTATTGAGAAACAAACCATGTGCTTTGGCTTTTTCTACCAGTAGTTCCGCTTGCTTAATGGGCAGAATAAACCAAAAATTCCCGCTGCCGCTCAACAACGAAGCCACCTTGGCAATCAATTGATCAAAAAACACTTCATCGGTATGCCGGGCCAGGCCTTTCTTTTCGGCAGCATTTTTTAAATCGTTTACAAAATAAGGCGGATTGGATACGATTAAATCAAATTGTTCCGTATTGTTATATTGTTCAATTGCAATAGCGCTCACATGAAGGCGCTCTTTAAAAACCGAGTTTTCGAAATTACGTTGTGCGGTGGAGGCGGCTACTTCGTCAATTTCTACCGCATGTACTTGGGCTTGCCCAAATCGTTGTGCCAACATCATCGCAATTACACCTGTTCCCGTACCAATATCCAAAATACGTACCGGACGATTGCTTTCGGCCAATGCTGCCAGCAACACCCCGTCGGTATTGATCTTCATGGCACAACCGCTTTGGTCTACCTCAAATTGTTTGAATTTGAATATGCTCATCTAAAGTTCGTTTTATTTGTCATTCCGACGACAGGAGGAATCTATTAAAAGTAAATCTGTGCAAGACAGATTCTTCGCTATGCTCAGAATGACAATACATTGGAGAAAATCATCGCTCATAAATCTCCAAAGGCAAACCATCAGGATCAGTAAAAAAAGTAAACTTCTTGCCTGTAAATTCATCTATTCTAATCGCTTCGGTCACCACGCCTTTGGCATTCAAAATATCTGCTGCTTTTTGCACATCATCTACTTCAAAAGCCAAATGCCTCAAACCTGCAGCTTCTGGCCTCGAAGGTCGAGCTGGGGGATTTTCAAACGAAAACAATTCGATCTGGTAAAGTCCGTTCACGGCCAAATCCAGCTTATACGATTTTCTTTCTTCGCGATAAACTTCGGCCAATACTTCAAAGCCCAACTTATTGACATAAAAATCCTTTGAGCGTTCGTAAGCCGTACTAATGATGGCGATATGATGGATTCGATTAAACATAAAAGCAACTATTAAATTTTGAATATCTTTTGCAATGCCACAAAGATTGAAATAAATATAAACCACCTTGTTATTTATTAGCGTATTTAGTTTTATTTTTATGATACCTAAAAACATGCCTGCTATGAATACAGCCAAACAAACAATACTAGTGGCCGCAGCAATTTTAATTTTTGCGTTGCAAAGCTGCAAGACAAATGCAGACAAAGCCGATGCATTTTACAAAGATGACAATGTACCAGAGGCCATCAAACATTACGAGCTGGCTATTGCCGAGGGAGATACCACGGCGATTAATAAGCTGGCGCTACTGTACGCTAACGAGCATCAGCCCGAAAAAGCTAAAGTTTATTACATCAAGTCATTCAATAATGGCAACTCACTCGCCGCCCAATATCTTTCTAACATGAGTTTAAAAGACGAGAAATACGATGACGTGATAAAATACGCTAAACCTTTAGCAGACAAAGGAAGCAAAGAAATGGCTTATGCCTTGGGGTCTGCCTACCTTAAGTTAAAGCAATACGATAATGCCATAAAATACCTAGGCATGGATGCCGAAAGCGTCTACATTAAAGATCCGCTAGGTCAGGCTTACTACGAAAAGAAAGACTATGCAAATGCTGAAAAGTGTTGGAAATCAGCCGTAGATGACCATAAATCAGGCGCAATCAATTCCTATCATAAACTATTGAATCTATATAAAGAACAAGGCAGGCAAAAAGACTACGATACCTATGAGGGCAGATATTAGTTTAGGCACAAATTAAACTAAATACCATTACTTTTTTCGTATAAAAAGACCTAAATTTGCGGCATCAACAACAAAGCATGATTCATTTCTTTTTAAGTCAATCCGACACGATTTTTGTTTTACAAACAGCACAATCGCTCCCCTCAACTGATGTTCCGAAATTAGAATGGCTCTTTGGCGACGCCAAATTACAGCAAGACACCGTACTTAACGGCACTTTTGTTGGTCCACGCGCAGCCATGATTACGCCTTGGAGCACCAACGCAGTTGAGATTACCCAGAACATGGGCATAGAGGGCATCATCAGGATTGAAGAATTTAAAAAGGTAGTGGCTGATTTTAGCGATTACGATCCCATGCTTTCCCAAAAATACGATCAACTGGGCCAGGAGATCTACACCATTAACATCCAGCCTGAACCCATCTTAGAAATTACCGATATTGCCGCCTACAACAAGCAAGAAGGACTTTCTTTAAGCGATGAGGAAGTTGACTATTTAAATTCTCTTTCGCAAAAATTGGGCAGGGCCCTAACCGATTCTGAAGTATTCGGTTTCTCGCAGGTCAACTCGGAGCATTGCCGCCATAAAATATTTAACGGAAAGTTTGTTATTGATGGTGTTGAACAACCCACTTCATTATTTAAACTGATCCGTAAAACTTCTGAAGAAAATCCAAACGACATCGTTTCGGCCTATAAAGACAACGTTGCTTTTATCAAAGGTCCGGTGGTACAGCAGTTTGCACCTAAACGTGCCGACGAGCCTGATTACTACGCCACCAGCGATTTCGAATCTGTTATATCCCTAAAAGCCGAAACCCACAACTTCCCTACTACCGTTGAACCATTTAATGGCGCGGCGACAGGTTCTGGAGGTGAAATCAGGGACAGGCTGGCTGGCGGACAAGGTTCATTGCCTTTGGCAGGAACCGCGGTTTACATGACTGCCCTTTCTCGATTGGAAGAAAATCGCCCATGGGAAAAAGCGGTTGAAGAAAGACAATGGCTTTACCAAACTCCAATGGACATCCTGATCAAAGCTTCTAACGGAGCCAGCGATTTTGGAAACAAATTTGGCCAACCCCTAATCACTGGTTCTGTACTTACTTTCGAGCATGAAGAAGATGCCCGCAAGTTAGGTTTCGACAAAGTAATTATGCTGGCTGGTGGTATTGGCTATGGCAAGGCCAGTCAGGCACAAAAACAAAAACCATCTACTGGCGATAACATCGTTATTTTAGGCGGCGAGAATTATAGAATTGGAATGGGAGGTGCAGCCGTATCTTCGGCTGATACAGGCGCACATGGAAGCGGCATCGAATTGAATGCCATCCAACGTTCTAATCCGGAAATGCAAAAAAGAGCGGCCAATGCCGTTCGTGCAATGGTAGAAAGCGATGACAACCTGATCATTTCTATCCATGACCATGGCGCAGGCGGACACTTGAACTGCTTATCGGAACTGGTAGAAGAAACCGGCGGAAAAATAGACCTGGATAAATTGCCTGTTGGCGATCCTACCCTATCGGCCAAAGAGATCATCGGCAACGAATCTCAGGAAAGAATGGGTTTGGTGATCAGCGAAGAACATACCGAAACTTTACAAAAAATTGCAGATCGCGAACGTTCGCCTATGTACACCGTAGGGAAAGTAACCGGCGATCATCGTTTCACTTTCCAATCGGTCAGTACTGGCATCAAACCAATGGACTTGGAATTGGCAGACATGTTCGGCAGCTCGCCAAAAATGATCATGGACGATCAGAAAGTAGACAGAAAATATAGCGCTGTTGCTTATGAGGATTCACAAATCACCACTTATTTAGAACAGGTATTACAATTAGAAGCGGTAGCCTCAAAAGATTGGCTTACCAATAAAGTAGACAGGTGTGTGGGTGGTCGTGTAGCCAAACAACAATGCGCAGGCCCCTTGCAATTGCCTTTGAACAACTGTGGCGTAATGGCACTCGATTTTCAAGGCAAGGAAGGCATTGCCACTTCTGTAGGTCATGCACCACTTTCGGCCTTGATCAATGCGGGAGCAGGAAGCAGGAATGCCATCGGCGAATCGCTTTCGAATATCGTTTGGGCGCCACTTAAAGATGGCTTAAAAAGCGTTTCGCTTTCGGCTAACTGGATGTGGGCTTGCAAAAACGAAGGCGAAGATGCCCGTTTATACGAAGCCGTAAAAGCCTGTTCAGACTTTGCCATCGAATTGCAGATCAATATCCCAACAGGAAAAGATTCGCTTTCGATGAAACAGAAATACAAAGATGGCGATGTTATTGCACCTGGAACCGTAATTATTTCGGCAGCGGGCAATTGTAACGACATCACCAAAGTTGTTGAGCCTGTATTGCAAAAAGATGGCGGTTCGATTTATTACATCAACCTTTCTAACGATACTTATCATTTGGGAGGCTCGTCTTTTGCACAGATTTTGAATAAAATCGGCACCTCGACACCAGATGTTAAGGATGCGGCACAATTTACAAACGCATTTAATACCATCCAGCAATTAATCAAGGAAAACAAAATCCAAGCTGGACACGATATTGGCAGTGGCGGTTTAATTACTACCTTGCTAGAACTTTGTTTTGCTGATAGAGACTTGGGTGCAACCATTGATTTGACAGCCCTGGGCGAGCAAAACAGCGCCAAAGTACTTTTTGCAGAAAATATCGGCTTGGTATTTCAGGCAACGGCAGATGCAGAAGCAGTGTTAAATGCCAATGGCGTTACTTACCATAAAATTGGCGAAGTAAGCAACGAGGCTAAATTGAATCTCGTGAATCATGGTGCCAACTTCAGCTTCGATATTGATCATCTGCGCGATGTTTGGTTCAAAACCTCTTATCTTTTAGACCAAAAACAAAGCGGTTCGAAAAAAGCAAAAGAGCGTTTTGACAATTATAAAAACCAGCCTTTAAAATACACCTTCCCTACACAGTTCACAGGCAAAAAACCTGTAATTGATGCGAGCAAGCCACGCCCTAAAGCAGCCATTATTCGTGAGAAAGGAAGTAATTCTGAACGCGAACTGGCCAATGCGATGTATTTGGCGGGTTTTGACGTGAAAGATGTGCACATGACCGATCTGATTTCTGGAAGGGAAACTTTAGAAGACATCCAATTTATTGGTGCAGTTGGAGGCTTCTCCAATTCAGATGTGCTGGGTTCGGCAAAAGGATGGGCCGGCGCTTTCATGTACAACGAAAAAGCAAGGGTAGCCTTAACCAATTTCTTTAATAGAGAAGATACGCTTTCGGTGGGTGTGTGCAATGGTTGCCAGCTTTTCATCGAACTGGGCCTGATTAACAGCAACCACAGCGAAAAGCCAAAAATGCTGCACAACGAAAGCCATAAGCACGAAAGTGTTTTCACCTCTTTAACCGTACAAGAAAACAACTCGGTGATGCTTTCTTCACTGGCTGGCACTACTTTGGGTGTATGGGTATCGCATGGCGAAGGCCGTTTCCAATTGCCTTACGAAGAATCTAAATACCGTATTGTTTCTAAATATGGCTACGAAAGCTATCCGGCAAGTCCGAACGGCTCCGATTACAATACCGCTATGCTTTGCGACGAAACTGGCCGCCATTTGGTAATGATGCCTCACATTGAGCGCTCATTGTTCCAATGGCACTGGGCAAACTATCCAAAAGGACGCAACGATGAAGTATCGCCATGGATGGAAGCTTTTGTGAATGCCAGAACATGGATTGAACAACAAGGTAAGTAAGCCATTTAAATGGCTTACTCTTTTCTTACAGACTTTTTAGGTTATAAAAACTTAGCTTGTTTTGTTAGGAGGATTTTTTTACGATGTTGTACTCATTGTATGCCATTACAATATTAAAGCCCAAGAACAATAGGGCTTCGGAGCTTATATTTAGTTTTTCGACGTCAATTCCCATAACGGCCGATCCAAACAAAGTAATAATAACCAGTAGCGCAGCAACAAAAAGACCTGCAAAGCCAGAGTTGAATATTTTAGATACCCGCAACAAATTTTGCTTGCGCAACATTTCTGGATCTTTGATCAATTGATAGATGTTGACCATAATAAATACGCCAATCAGAAAGAAAGCACCGTTCATAAAAATATCACTCTTATTAAAGTTTGGGATATAGATGTACTTCTTTAAAATAAAATAGGCAATAACCCCAATACAGAGGAAACATTTTACAGTCTTCCAAAATATTGGCGTAGACAGGCACTTCTTTAATAACGGTTTTTTTTGACCATCTATTCGAGTTGCCAGGCCAAGCAGTTTTTCAGAAATCGGCAAAAAAGGATTAAGAACACTGATGATGATCAGCAATATCGAACTGGTAAACTGAAAAAACACATCGGCTATCAAAATACCCAAGCGTTCTTCGGTTAGCATATTATTTTTAGAAAAGGTAAAAGTAGAAAATATAATCAAAATGATAAGCGACAGGTAATAGATTACCGGAAAATAGTTTACGATCGCAACTGGCCTGTCTGGACTATCACTAGTTGTCATTACATTCTCTGCGTGTTCTTTTAAATTATCGGCCTTCGTTTTTACCATCAGCGCTATGGCCACCACAAAAATGCCGATAAACAATATTGCTCCAATTACACCCACCACCTCCATGCTCATAAAAGACAGTATAAAAACAAGCACAATACAAATCGTGGCTACGGGCTTATATTTCACATTTGGCTTAAACCGTTTCCATATGCCCGTTACGAAAAGTGCAAGAAAAGCACCAATCGGCAAAGCGGCAAGCAAACCTGGTATAATTATAGACAGCATTATCTATTGACAAAATTCGATTTACGATTCGATGACCAATATTATCAAAAAGCATCCATAAAATGTTTAAATTTCCGTCAAATAAAATCTCGATAAAACCATTTCCTCATTTTTAAACAGCTCCTCAAAATTATCTCCAAAAGAGGTAGCTTTTTTATTGGCCTATAAAATCATACAGCTCACATTCCCACCTGGAATATCAAAAATTGCGATATTACCTCAAAAAACGATATTATTTTAGCAAATATTTGTATGTTTGAGTAGGTTCAACATCAGTAAATGACAAGTAGCCTTGAACCAAACAACGCCAAGCCCTGCCAGGCTGCCGGCACTAATCAGATATAAATTTTAGCATTTTTTTTGCGCCAATTGTATATAGAACAAGTATGTGCGGGATAACAGGATTTATCGATCATACCGGAACCTTAACCGAGGATCATTTAAAAAAGGCATCTGCTTCCATCTCGCATCGCGGAGGAAACGGCAGCGGCTTTATAATTGATTCGAAGGCGCATTATACCTTGGCCATTGCCAACGAGCGTTTAGCGACCATAGACCTGAGTCCGAGGAGCCAACAGCCACTGACCTCTACCTGTGGCAATTACAGCATTACTTTTAACGGTACCATTTACAACTACCTGGAACTGAGAGAAGCCTTGATCAAATATGGCATTGCTTTTTCTACCCTCACCGATACCGAAGTTATCCTAGAAAGCTATAAACGATGGGGCTACAAGGCCTTCGAAAAACTGGATGGCTCCTTTGCCTTTGCCCTGCTCGACAGGAAACAAAACCAATTGTTGCTGGCCAAAGACGAGATAGGCGCCAAACCGCTGTATTATTTTAAGCAGAAAGGCTGTTATGCTTTTGCCTCTGAAATAAGGGCATTGCTTCATTATCCCTTAATTGAAAAAGCCATTAACCCTCACGCAGTGGCCACGTATTTTAGGTATGGCTATTTTATTGGCGAAGAAACGATTTACCAAAATATCTATAAATTTAAAAAAGGCATCCTCACTACAATTGACCTTCATAGTGGAAATAGTTACGATAGTCCTTTAACCATGCGTAAAGCGCCTCAGGCAACAAACGAAGAGCAAAACGAAGAAGAAATCCTGGCAAAGATTGAAGAATTGCTCACCGAATCGATCCTGAAAAGAAATGTCGCCGATGTACCTATAGGGATATTGCTCAGCGGTGGCTACGATAGTGCGACTACCGCAGCTATTTTGCAGAAAAACCAAACCAAGAGGATAAAAACCTATACACTTGGCTTTAAAGACGAAAAACTGGACGAGGTGCCCCAAGCCCGAAAAATTGCCGAGCACCTGAAAACCAATCACCATGAATTATACCTTGATAAAATCCAGGCAGGCGAAATTGTAAAACAGCTGCCCGAAGTTTTTGACGAACCCATCGGCGATAGCGGAGCCATTCCCTTGATCTTCATTGCCTCACAAATCAATAAGGAATACAGGGTTTTGCTGAGTGCTGAGGGTGGCGATGAGCTTTTTGGAGGGTATAGAACCTATTCGAGGGCCTTGCAATTTGAGGCACTTCAAAAGAGACGGGTTCCAAAACTGGCCAAACGCTTCATACTGGGGATGCTCAAAAAAACACGTCCGCAACTAAAAGAAGTAATAGAAGCCGAAAACCTCTTGGCCAAATACCTCGAAATTAACGCCTGCTTTACCCATCACCAGATCAACCTGTTGCTCAACACCACAAAAGAGCCCAGCAAAGGCATAGAAAGAAAAGCGCAAAACATCAAAGACCTGTTAATTTACGATCTGCACAACTACCTGCCCAACAATATCCTTTTTAAAAGCGATAGGTGTTTTGCGCATTACGGAATTGACAACCGCGACGCCCTGCTCAAAACAGATTTGGTAGAATACCTTTCTACCCTTGATTCTAAATGGTTCATTAAAGATGGGGAGCAAAAGTACCTGCTCAAAAAAATCACCAATAAACATATCCCGGCAACCTATATGAAAAAGCCTCAAAAGGGCTTTGGCATCCCCTTGGCGGGTTGGCTGAAGACTACTTTTAAGCCATTGCTAGAAAATTACCTATCGGCCGAAAAGCTAAATAGCCATGGCTTGTTCAATTTGAAGGAGGTACAGAAAATCAAAGCTAATTTCTACAACAACAGCTCTGCCTATAATGCCCAAAAGGTTTGGTTGCTTTTGCAGTTCCAGATGTGGCATGAAAGATGGATGGCTTAAAATAGTAGTGCCCTACGTACAATAGGATACATAAAATATTGACCTAATCAACGCCCCTTCTTCCATGGCTTGTGTCTCACAAGCCATTTCAAACATTACAATAAATTATGCTCTAAGTGACATATGCTAAGGATAAATATTTATATAATTTAACACCCCGGCCTGCGACCACCCCTCTAAAAGAGGGGAATTGAATACCACCCACCCACGGCTTGTGTCTCACGAGCCATTCCAAACATTGCCCCCTCCATGGACCGTGTCTCACGGACCATTACAAATACATTTAAAGCATTGCGATAAATCAGTGTACTATGTGCAATAGGCTACAGATAAAATATTCATCTAATTTAACACCCCGGTCTGCGACCACCCCTCTAAAAGAGGGGAATTGAACACCTTCTACCCATGGCTTGTGTCTCACGAGCCATTCCAAACATTGCCCCCTCCATGGACCATGTCTCACGGACCACTACAAATACATTTAAAGCATTGCAATAAACCAGTGTTACACCTGCAATGGATAAATATTCATCTAATCAACACCCTGGTCTGCGACCACCCCTCTAAAAGAGGGGAATTTAATATGTCCTACCCCATGGCTTGTGTCTCACAAGCCATTCCTACACACCATCGGCTACAGGTAAAAAATAGCCAAAAAAAGGCGATGAAACTTTCATCGCCTTTAGAGAGTATGGGAGCGTACCTTATTTATTGGATAGTATAATTGATCGGCATGTTATAGCGTACCCTAACCGCCTGGTTATTTTGTCTGCCAGCTTTCCATTTCGGAGATTTTTTAATCACCCGCATCGCTTCTTCATCGCAACCACCACCAATGCCTTTTACCAAGTTCACATTGCTAATGGAACCATCTGTTTCTATCACAAAACTCACATATACTTTTCCTTGGACATTGGCTTCTTGTGCCATATAAGGATACCTGAGATTTTTTTGAATGAATTTGGCCCAAGCAGTCATCCCTCCAGGGAATTCAGGATACTCCTGTATATCAATAATTTCATGTACTCTATTATCAACAGCCCCTTCTGTTGCTGTGCCACCGCCTCCACCAGTATTGGTGCTGGGTTCAACGGCATTTACCTTTCCTGGTTCTCCTTGTTGCGTAGTACTTGCGATTACAGCCTCTTGCACCTGCGCAGTTGTTGGTGGTTCTACAATAGGTTCTTCAACAAGACTAATGTTAGTGGTTAGCTTAACAGATTTAACAGGTGCCGGATCTTTGATCGGTTCGCTTTTAGCTGGCTCTTCTTTTTTAGGCTCCTCTTTCTTCATTTCGTGAATAGGTTTTTCCGCCAGAGCTACCGGAACCTCTCTTTCCACTATCACTGGATCCTTCTTACTCATTTTAGCATAAATCATAGGTCCTACAAATAATAGCGCAAACAAAGGTGCCACAATCATGAAAGCCTTAAACAAGATACTCGACGATTGCATCCTCAATGCATAAGCACCGTAATTTTTGTTTCTGTTGCTGAATACGAGAGCGAGCCACTCGCTTCCGTACAAATTTGATGAATTGTTGAACATAGCTTTTAGGTTTTTTAACTATGATGTTAGTTGATATTAAATTCCATAAAGCTTTTGAAAATATTTTTTTTTGAGCCTATCCTAGCGCTTGTGAAGTTGGGTAGACGAGACCTTCAAAGTTTCAAAACTTCGTAAGTCTATCCAATTCTCGAAAATACTTATCCACATCAAATCCCAGTATTTTTGAGAAATTTTGAAGAAAAAAATCAGATTTTTATAAAAATTAACATTTTTTTACATTCAAAAATTAAAATTCATTGAAAAAATAGATTAAAAAATATATTTTTGAACAAAATTTTAAACTAATCCATGAAAAGTCTAAGAACTATTGCTCTAAAAGAGGCGCAAAACAGAGTTTCGCCTGAAGTTAAGGCCCCTTCTACTAAAATTTCTGAATTTTTCGGTTCAAATGTTTTTGACAAGAAAAAAATGAAGGACTACTTGTCTAAAGAAGTTTTCGAAAAACTAATGGCAACCATTGGTCAGGGAGAACTAATTAACCAGGAAGATGCTAACCAGATTGCGTCGGCAATGAAAACTTGGGCCATGGGCAAAGGTGCTACGCACTATACACACTGGTTTCAGCCATTAACAGGCTCAACTGCCGAAAAACATGATTCGTTTTTTGAGCCAAGCAGCGATGGTGCAATCGAGAAATTTGCAGGCAGCGCCTTGGTACAACAAGAGCCAGATGCTTCAAGCTTCCCGAACGGCGGTATCCGCAATACTTTCGAGGCACGTGGCTATACCGCATGGGATCCTTCTTCTCCTGCATTCATTATGGAAAGCAAAGCAGGCAAAACCCTTTGTATTCCAACCGTATTCGTTTCTTATACTGGCGAGGCTTTAGATTACAAGGCACCGTTGTTAAAAGCATTGGCAGCTATGGATAAAGCAGCTGTTGATGTTTGCCAATATTTCGATAAAAGCATTACCAAAGTAAATGCCTCATTGGGTATTGAGCAAGAATATTTCTTGGTTGACTTGGCACTTTACAATGCACGTCCAGACCTAGTGTTAACCGGCCGTACTTTATTCGGACACATGTCTGCAAAAGGCCAACAATTAGAAGACCACTATTTCGGTTCTATTCCTGAGCGCGTTTATGCTTACATGGTAGATTTCGAAAACGAAGCCCTTAAATTAGGTATCCCTCTTAAAACCCGTCACAATGAGGTGGCTCCTTCACAATTTGAGTGTGCTCCTATCTACGAAGAAATCAACTTGGCTATCGACCATAACCAATTGTTAATGGATTTGATGGACAAAGTTGCCCTTAGACATAACTTTAAAGTGTTATTGCACGAAAAACCTTATGCAGGCATCAATGGTTCGGGCAAGCACAACAACTGGTCGCTCATTACCGATACCGGCAAAAACCTATTGGCTCCGGGCAAAACGCCTAAAAACAATTTGATGTTCTTGACTTTCTTCGTTAATACCATTAAAGCTGTTCATGAGCATGCAGATTTGTTGAGAGCAAGTATCACTTCGGTAAGCAACGATCACCGCTTAGGCGCAAACGAAGCTCCACCTGCAATCATTTCTATCTTCTTGGGTCAACAATTGGATGAGATTTTGGAAGAAATCGAGCACTCGCGCATCAGCAAAAAAACCAAAGAAGATAATGGCTTATGGTTAGGCATTCCTAAAATTCCTCAAATCTCTTTAGACAATACAGACCGTAACCGTACTTCTCCTTTTGCTTTCACCGGCAACAAGTTCGAGTTGAGAGCGGTAGGTTCATCGGCTAACTCTTCTGCCCCAATGACCGTGCTGAACGCAATCGTTGCAGATCAGCTGACCAAATTCAAGATCGACGTTGATAAATTAATCAAAAAAGGCGATAAAAAAGACGTTGCCTTGTTAACTGTGATCAAAAGATACATCAAAGAATCAAAAGATATCCGTTTCGAAGGCAATGGCTATAGCCAAGAGTGGGCTGATGAAGCTGCCAAACGCGGATTGTCAAACATCAAAACTACACCAAAAGCTTTAGATGCTTATGTAAGCGACAAATCAACAGATTTATTCGTAAAAACCAACATCTTCAGCAAACGCGAATTGCATGCCCGTCATGAGATTTTGCTAGAAAGCTTCTACAAAAAACTACAAATCGAGGCCAGAGTAATGGGCGAAGTAACCAACAGCCAGATTTTGCCTGCAGCTATCGCTTACCAAAATACGTTGATCGAAAATGCCAGAGGCCTAAAAGAGCTAGGCTTAAGCAAAGAAGCCATTGCTACGCCATTGGCTATCATCAACAAACTTTCTGAGCACATCGGCATTGTTAAAAACAGTATTGATACCATGCTAGAAGAGCGTAAGAAAACCAATACTATCGAAGATACACGCGATAAGGCTATCGGTTATGACGAGAAAGTTAAAGTTTACTTTGACACTATCCGTTACCATACCGACAAATTAGAGCAAATTGTTGACGACAGCGTTTGGCCATTGCCAAAATTCAGAGAATTACTCTTTTTAAAATAGAATTTTCTTCCATTAAGGTTAAAGCGTCCCGAATATCGGGACGCTTTTTTTATATCATCATCGTCATGCCCGGCATGATGCGATATCGATCTCGAGGTAGATCCTTCACTGCGTTCTGGATGACAAAATCTTGGATTGCCACTTTAAACTTTCAACCTTTAACTTTCACCCCCCACTTTGAGCTTTCAACCTTCCACTTTCAACTTTTAACTTTTTCACTTTCCACTTTGAACTTCACTAGACTCTCACCTCAAAATCCTATCTTTGCAGCAACATGAGTGACAATAGGTACAACCAACGTGGCGTTTCGGCCTCAAAAGAAGATGTGCACAATGCCATCAAAAATATCGACAAAGGAATTTTCCCCCAGGCTTTCTGTAAAATCATTCCAGATATTTTAGGAAACGACGACAGCTACTGCAATATCATGCATGCGGATGGTGCGGGAACCAAATCTTCCCTAGCTTATACCTATTGGAAAGAAACCGGCGACATTTCTGTTTGGAAAGGCATTGCACAGGATGCAATCATCATGAATTTGGATGATTTGATCTGCGTAGGCGCTACTGACAATATTCTTTTATCTTCAACTATTGGTCGCAACAAAAACCTCATTCCAGGCGAAGTAATTGCAGCGATTATCAACGGAACAGAAGAAATTTTGGCCGAATTGCGCGAATTGGGCATTTCGATCTACTCAACTGGTGGCGAAACTGCCGATGTAGGCGATTTGGTAAGGACAATTATTGTTGATTCGACGGTGACTTGCCGCTTAAAGCGCGAAGATGTGATCAGTAACCACAACATTCAAGCTGGCGATGTAATTATTGGTTTGGCTTCTTATGGCCAGGCTAGCTACGAAAGCGAATATAACGGCGGTATGGGCTCTAATGGATTGACTTCTGCTCGTCATGATGTTTTCGAGAAATCAATAGCCAGCAGCTACCCTGAAAGCTTTGACCCTGCCGTACCAATGGATTTGGTATTTTCTGGTGGCAAAAAATTAACTGATACAATCGAAATAGACGCTTCGGCAAACCTCAGCATCACAGTAGGAAAATTGGTACTCTCTCCTACCCGTACCTATGCACCAGTGCTTAAAAAGGTGTTAGATAAATATAGAAAAGACATCCACGGCTTGGTACATTGCAGCGGTGGTGCACAAACCAAGGTATTGCATTTCATCAATAACGACGTGCACGTAATCAAAGATAACTTGTTTCCAGTGCCACCTTTATTTAAATTGATCCAGGAACAATCGGGCACCGACTGGAAAGAAATGTATAAGGTATTCAACATGGGCCATCGCATGGAGATTTATGCGCCTGCTGCCATTGCCGAAGACCTGATTGCCATTTCAAAAAGCTTTAACATCGATGCGCAAATTATTGGTCGCGTAGAAAAAGGCGAGCAAAAACAGGTAACCCTAACCAGTGAAAAGGGGACTTTCGTATATAACTAAACATTAACTGCTATAACAAAAAGGCTTCGAAGATTCGAGGCCTTTTCTGTTTCTTTATAAAAAAGTTAATTTATATATGGTCGGTGAGGACACCGACCATTAGACGAGTGCTAAAGGTGGGTGTCTACACCCGCCTCTTTAGTCTATGGCTTACCCAATTTTTGCCTTGAACAAATCAACCGTTCTTTGCCAGGCTAATTTAGCCGCGGCCTCGTTGTATCTTGTTGGCGAAGTATCGTTATTAAAGGCATGATTTACGCCATCATAAATATAAAGCTTATAATCGATGTGATTAGCTTTTAACGCCTCTTCATAAGCCGGAATGCCTGCATTGATCCTTTCATCCAACCCACCATAATGCAACATGACGCTGGCCTTTATTTTAGGCACATCTTCCGCCTTAGCCTGTGCGCCATAGTAGGCAACCGCTGCCTGTAGCTTCGGATCGTTAACGGCCAGTTTATTGGCCATTCCTCCGCCCCAGCAAAAGCCTACACAAGCTGTTTTGCCATTGCCATCTTTATGTTTTCTTAGGTACTCCAGTCCTTTTAGGTAATTCTGCAAATTCTTTTCAGGATCAAGTTTACCAATCAGTTCCCTGCCTTTCTCTTCATCTGCAGGTGTGCCTCCAAAAGGCGAAAGCGCATCTACGCCCAAAGCCAGAAAGCCTTCGGCAGCCATGCGCTTGGTTACTTCTATAATATGTGGATTCAAGCCCCTATTCTCATGGATTACGACTACCGCGCCCAGCTTTTCTTTGCCTTTAGGCTTGGCCAGCACTGCTTTCACATCGCCATCGGCACCCGCGTAAGTTACATTTTCTACGCTGATGTCGTCGCTATGAAATGTAGCAGCGCTTGCATAGTTATTTTCAAGCAGAGGTAAGATACTAGCGGCCAAAGCTGTGCTTCCAGTTAAAATGGCCAGCTTTTTCATGAACTCTTTTCTGCTTAACTGGCTGTGGGTGTACGAATCGTACAGGTTGATTATTTTCTGATCCATGGATTAAGGTTTATCTTACTCTAAAATACTGATTATCGGATCAAATTTTACTTATGAGGCAAAAATCACAGCTCACAAGTACTGGAAGAATTTAGACAAGGTGTATGAATGCAAGTTCAAATTGCAATATGTACCAAACTGCATAGAGTTGTGCTTAAAACAAAAAAAGCCGGTTTCCTTTTTAGGAACCGGCTTTTCTTTTAATTTTAGCGAACGCTAAATGGTTCTCATTCCGTATTCTGATAGTGTAATTGTGTATTCTGCAAGTGTAGCATTTGATGCATCTTGTGCAACAACAATTATACTTGTGCCTCTTGTACTAGAAACTGCTCCATTACTTACAGCTAAAAGACCTGTACCTACCTTGTCTAAGGTAAAAGTATATTTTAAACCCCAAACAATATTACTTGCATTGCCATAGGCACCAATTGCGGTTACTACAGGAGCTCCAGCTACAGGAGTAGCTGTGGCAGTTAACGATACATTATTTGCAGTGTAAAGTACAGTTCTAACCGAACTACTCACTGATGTATTGCCTGTTTTAGTATTTGTTAGGTAATACACAGTTAATTTAGGAATTACTTTGCTAGGAAATAATTTTTCGCCAACAATGTAATTTAATGTAACAACGCTGCTTGCAGTTGTACCAGTAGCCGATAATCCGGCTGTTTTTGCAATTTCAATAGTCGTAGCTCCGGTACCAGAAACTTCTACTTCTTCTAGTGGTGATTTCTTACAAGAAGCAATCGACACAGCTAACATTGCTAAAAGTGCAAATTTTGTAATTAAATTTTTCATATAAATATTTTTTTAACCCTAAACAAGAAGAACTCATGTTTCTTGTTTAGGGTATGAGCTATTAGTTGAAATTGTAACGTAAACCAAACTGTGCATAGAATGTAGATGAGATGGTTTGAGAAGTACCAAAAGTACTTCTAACAATATCACCATTTGCACTGTTTAATTTAAATGTTGGTTTTGTAACAGCGTTAATCGAGCTTACGTTTTGAGGAACCAAAATTGCCGCATTGTTTACGAAGTTAACATTACCCCAATTTTTGTTCAATAGGTTACCTACGTTAAAGATATCAACTGAGAATTGGATCGAGTTTTTAGTTTTGCCAAAATCCCTGAAGATCTCTTGGGTTAATCTAAAATCTACTTGATTTCTCCAAGGCGAACTTGCACCATTACGAGTGGCATACTGACCTTTGTGCTCTCTTAAATATTTATCTTGCTCGATATAAGCAAAGAAAATATCGCTTTGCTCTTGCGCAGTATAAGGTCTTGCATAACCAGTAGTACCACCACCAGCAGGAATGTTAACAAAAGTAATTTCAGATGGATCTCTAGGAATGTAGATCAAGTCGTTGGTTTGTCCATCACGGTTAAAGTCGGCAGAATAGGTATAAGAAAATCTACCTTGTTGAGAACCTTCATAAAACAATGAAACCGAAGTTGCCAAGTTTTTGAAGTATTCTTTCCTGAAAGATACAGAAGCAATGATACGATCTGGGTTTAAGTTACTTGAATAACTCAAAGTAGGAACATTTGGATTGCTTGAAGTTTGAGGGATCGACCACAAGTTCAACAATTGGTCACCTGAACCATCACCGAAATTACGTTGATCAGAACGGGTGTAAGCAACCATTAACGATAGGCCTTTGCTAAATTGTTTGCTCAATTGTGCAGTAGCCATCCAGTTGTAGCCACCTTTGGCGTTACCCATTTTAACAACGTTTACAAATGATGTACCTGTTGCAGATGGAACACCTGCAGAAGTTGTATTTACCGCTTGTCTGTCGGTAACAGAGCTAGCAAAGAAAGGTCTGTTATCTGGGTAACCAGGAATATTTAAAGCAGTAGGATCTTTCAAGTTCACGTTCGTTGCAACCGCTGAATAAAGATCTTTACCATAGATAGCTTCGATGGTACCTACGATACCCCAAGGCAATTTGGCATCAACAGCTAAACTTGATTTCCAAGTTTGAGGAAAACGCAAATCTTTAGACATTGCGCTGATGGTACCTGGAATAGTAGTACCAGCTGCTCCTTTTGGAGAAGTTAAGTTTGGTGCAATGTTAGGGCTAAAGAATGGTACAGCATTGCCTGTGTAAGTTTGAGTATATTGCAATAAACCAGCATCACCAGATTGTGAAACGATCCATACAAAAGGAACACGGCCAGTGAAGATACCAGTACCACCTCTTACTTGTAATGAGCGATCACCATTTACATCCCAGTTAAAACCGAAACGTGGCGAGTAGGTGATTTTGTTATCCGGCAATTCGCCTGTGTTAACTTTTACGCCATTAGCAAAAGTTTGAGCCGCTACCAAAGGATGCGTTCTGATGGCATCTGTACTTGGGTATCTTGCTTGCTCAACTCTTAAACCTGCAGTTAATTTCAAACGATCGGTAACTGTAAACTCATCTTGCAAATAAGCAGAGTACTGAGCAAATTTAAAGCTAGGGAATGCCTGAGAACCATCAGGAGTTAATGGATAGGTAACTGAATATTGTAATGGTCTTGCGTTATTCACGAAATCATCCCAAGATTTGAAAGTATAGAAACCTGTACCAAAACGTTGGAAACCGTTTTTAGTGGTACTGAATTCTGCCTGCAGACCTAAAGTTAAATTGTGTTTACCTAAAGCAATACCTAAATCATCGCTATAAGTATAGGTCTTCACATCTCTCAAGTTGCCAAAAGTAAAGGCCTCGTAACCAAAAGTAGTTAACACGTTACCAGCACTTGTAGCTGTTTGGGTGTTATCTAAGATATCAACCAAAGGAAATGGTGTACTATCAGAAGTTCTAGGGTCATTTTGGTGCGAATAAGCTGCACGCAAAGTATTGGTAAATCTGCTTCCGAACTGAGAGTTCAACTCGGCAGTTGCCGAATAAAGGTTAGCCGCTTGGTAATAGTTTGAATTCGCAAAAGGCAAGCCTGCAGTTTGGGCGTTACCAGATCTCACGTTACCATAACCCAAGTTACCTGTAACCGCCGAACCAGAAACAGAAGTACTGGCAGGGCTAGGCGATTGGCTTTCTACTTGGTTGTAACGTACACTGAAGTGATGGCCTTTGGCAATGTTCCAATCTAAACGAGCAAAGAACTTGTTGTTATCGCTAATGTTCTCATAGTTCTGATAAGGTCCCGTTTTATAACCATACTTCGCATCTAAGAAAGCACTCACAGTCTCCATGAAATCAGCTGTAGTTCTGGTAATGGTCGAAATAGAACCATAAGGAAGTGATGGAGTAGCTGCAATTCTGGTTGATCCGGGAGCTTTTGTTTTTTTGATCTCGCCGTTTACAAAGAAGAATAATTTGTCTTTGATAATCGGACCACCAAAGCTTGCGCCATAGTTCTTCTCGTCTAAGTTCTGCAAATTAGCAATGTGATAATCACCAATGTTACGACCTTGCTGATCATCGCCACGCATGGTGTAGAAGATGTTACCAGAGAAGTTGTTCGTACCCGAACGAGTTACCGCATTTACAGCAGCACCAGTAAAACCTGTCTGACGAACATCATAAGGCGTTACGTTGATAGAGATCTGCTCTAACGCGTCGATAGAAATTGGTGAACCACCAGCAGGAATGTTTGCACCAATACCAAATTGGTTGTTGTAGTTGGCACCGTCAACCGTAAAGTTGTTTGAACGGTAGTTACCACCACCAATGCTTGTGCTATTTGCCTGTGGCGTTAAACGCGTAATATCGTTCACACTACGGGTAATAGTTGGCAAAGCTTGGATTTGCTGTCTGCTCACTACGGTATTTGCACCGCTTTTGTTCGAATTCAAAATAGGGTTGCTTCCAGTACCTACAATGTTTACTGTAGATAAAGTGTTGCTATTGTCTGAAAGTGTTACGTTCAGTACAAAAGGCTCACCTAATTTAATGGTTACATCTTCGAATTTTTCTGGCTTATAGCCTACAAAGCTTACTTCGATGGTGTAAGGACCACCTACACGCATGCCTCCAATGGTGTAACGGCCATCGGCATTGGTAATTACGCCATATACCGTACCGGTAGGCGTGTGTGTAGCTTTAATGCTAGCACCAGGCAAAGTTTCTTTAGAATCTCTGATGGTACCGGTCATTGAAGATGTGGTAATCTGCGCATTGGCAACAACGCTCAAACCCACAAAAGCAAAGACAATTACTACAAATTTTAATAGTAAAGATTTCTTCATACTCTTTTTATTTTTTCGTTTTGTTAATGATATGTTAAAATATCGCCACAAATGTAAATATTAATTTTTGAGCGATTCACAATTCCAATGTTAAATTATTATTAATTATCCCAAAACTTATCAACACTTAACATCGGGCTAATTATCTTTAACTTACAGTTTTTCAGCATTTTGGAGCCCAACAACTTTTGTGTTTGTTTTTAACGACGTACACCAAGCTTCTGCAAATTGTCAAAAGCTCGTGGCAACTGAGTTGCTAACCTTATTTTAACCAACATTTTTTTTAATTTTGACACATTATTTTAAGTTAATTCCTTTATTAAAAGATATGAACTACGATGTAATTGTTATCGGCAGCGGTCCAGGTGGATATGTAACTGCAATAAGAGCGTCGCAATTGGGTCTAAAAACTGCAATTGTAGAACGCGAATCATTAGGCGGTATTTGCCTTAACTGGGGCTGTATCCCCACCAAAGCCTTGATTAAAAGTGCGCAAGTATTCGAATATATCAACCATGCTGCCGATTACGGAATTGAAGCAGCCGAGCCGAAAGCTGATTTTGCAGCTATCGTTAAACGCAGCCGTGGCGTAGCCGATGGCATGAGCAAAGGCATCCAGTTCTTGATGAAAAAGAACAAGATAGATGTGATTATGGGCACCGGAAAAGTAAAGCCTGGCCAAAAAGTAGAAATAAAAGGCAACGACGGAACGCAACAAGAATTAACAGCAAAACATATCATCATTGCTACGGGCGGCCGTTCGAGAGAATTGCCAAACCTGAAGCAAGATGGCAAGAAAGTAATCGGTTACCGCCAGGCAATGGTTTTGCCAGAACAGCCAAAATCGATGGTAGTAGTAGGCTCTGGCGCTATTGGCGTTGAATTTGCCTATTTTTATGCCACGCTTGGAACCAAGGTAACCATTGTAGAGTTTATGGAAAACATCGTTCCTGTAGAGGACGAAGAAGTTTCGAAACAATTGTTGCGCAGCCTTAAAAAATCGGGCATCGAGATCATGACTTCTTCTAGCGTAGAATCTGTTGATACCAGCGGTGCAGGTTGCAAAGTACAGGTAAAAACAGCTACAGGCATGCAAACTTTAGAGTGCGATATCGTACTTTCTGCTGCAGGCGTGGTAGCTAACATCGAAAATATTGGTTTGGAAGAAACCGGCATCAAAACCGAAAAAGGCAAAGTGGTGGTAGACGAGTTCTACAATACCTCTGTTAAAGGCTATTATGCCATTGGCGATATCGTTGGCGGACAAGCATTGGCCCACGTGGCATCGGCCGAAGGCATTACCTGCGTGGAGAAAATTGCTGGATTGCATGTAGAACCAATCGACTATAACAACATTCCGGGCTGTACCTACTGCTCGCCAGAAATTGCTTCTGTTGGTTATACCGAAAAAGCAGCCAAAGCAGCAGGTTATGAATTGAAAATCGGCAAATTCCCATTCTCTGTATCGGGCAAGGCGAGCGCAGCCGGAGCAAAAGACGGTTTTGTTAAATTGATTTTCGATGCAAAATACGGTGAATTGCTAGGTGCCCACATGATTGGTGCCAATGTTACCGAAATGATTGCCGAGATCGTAGTTGCGCGCAAGCTGGAAACTACCGGTCACGAAATGATCAAATCAGTACACCCGCACCCAACCATGAGCGAAGCCATTATGGAAGCCGCAGCAGCTGCCTACGGAGAAGTGATCCACTTATAAGGCAAAAGCTAAAATACTGAAGGCCTAAGGCTTTGAAGCAAAAATATAAGCCTGTCGAATTTACTCGACAGGTTTTTTTTGTTTTTACTCCACAGTAGTTCAAACCTTCTACCTTCAACCATAAACCTTCCACCTTGTTTTTTGTTTATTTTAGGTCAGTTTATGGCTAAAAACCATTGCTTAATCTCTAAACCTTTTACCTTTATCGCATGAAACTCTATACCATCAATACCGGCTTTTTTAAATTAGACGGAGGCGCCATGTTTGGCGTGGTTCCGAAAACGATCTGGCAAAAGAGCAATCCCGCAGATGCCAACAACATGTGCGACTGGGCCATGCGCTGTTTGTTAATCGAAGATGGAAGCCGCTTGATTTTGGTAGACAATGGCATAGGAAACAAGCAAGACGAAAAGTTTTTTGGCCATTACTATTTGCATGGCGACGATACCATTGACAAGTCTTTGGCCCAGCATGGATTTCATAGAGACGATATTACCGATGTATTTTTGACGCACCTTCACTTCGATCACTGTGGCGGTTCTATTGAAAGGGTCGGCGATAAATTGGTACCCGCCTTTAAAAATGCTGTTTATTGGTCTAACCAGCAACATTGGGACTGGGCAGTACATCCAAACGCCAGGGAAAAGGCTTCTTTCCTGAAAGAAAACATCCTTCCTATACAAGAAAGCGGACAATTGAGGTTTATTCCTACCCAAGATGGCGTAGTTTTTCATGAAGACATCAAAATCCGATTTGCCTATGGCCATACCGATGCCATGATGCTGCCTCAGCTGAGCTATAAAGAAAAAACCATCGTGTACATGGCAGATTTGTTGCCTTCGGTTGGCCACCTGCCTTTGCCCTATGTAATGGCCTATGACATGTTTCCGATGCAGACCTTAAAAGAAAAAGCTGCGTTCTTAGAAGAGGCAGCCAATAATGAATACATTCTTTACTTGGAGCACGATCCTGTTAACGAATGTTGCACCGTTCAGCAAACTGAAAAAGGGATAAGGGTAAAAGACACCTTTAAACTCACGGCAATCTAATATTTTAACTGCGCTCGAACTTTTTCAAACATTTAGATGTTTAAACATTCATGAAAAAACTCCTCAGCTGCTTATGGGTAGCCTGTCTTTTTTTTGCCTGCAATTCAGACGAATATAGTCCCAATCAAGTATTTAATAGACGTACCGCTACCGAAACCAATGCCAAACAAATTGCATTGTTGCCTAAAAAACCTGCAGGCTCCCCTATCCGCATCGCTTTTTCTGGCGACACTCAGCGGAGCTACAAGGAAAGCGAGCTTTTCGTCAACCTGGTTAACCAGCGCAACGACATCGATTTTGTCATTTTAAATGGCGATATCTCAGATTTTGGTCTATTGCTCGAGTTTGATGGCATACACGATATCTACTCCAAGCTTAAAGTGCCTTTCATTAGCGTAATTGGCAATCACGATTTAGTGGCCAACGGTCGGGCGGTATACACCAGGATGTTCGGTCCGCTCAATTTCACCTTTAATTATGCAGGCGTCAAATTTGTTTGCCATGACACCAATGGCCGCGAGTACGATTTTGACGGCAGCACCCCAAACCTCATCTGGCTGAAGGACAACTTAAAATTAGACAACGGCATTACCCATACGGTAGCTGTTTCGCATGTACCTCCCATCGATGGAGATTTCGACCCCAAGCTGGCCCAGGCCTACATGAACCTATTCAATCAAACACCTGGCCTAATAGGATCATTGCACTCGCACCAGCACCATGAATTGCAAACCTATTATGACCACGGCACAGGCATACCTTTTATCATTACAGACGCTATCGTTAAACGCGCCTATACCATCATCGACATCAAGAATGGACAGATCACAGCACAACAGGTTAATTTCTAGCCTAATTATCATGCTCTTCCTGGCTTTGCCAGTAGCCAGCAAGGCACAAAACTCTTTTTGGAAAGGTTTGATACCCGATCAGGCCAACCTGCAATATGCCGGAAGCATTGGTTTTTTGAGCGCAGGCGTCGGCTACAATTTTTTCAAGGAGAAAACCGCATTGAGTTTTCATGTTGGCTATGTGCCCGAAAGCCTTGGAGGCGAGCTCACTATCTTGGCTATTAAGTTTGAATACAAGCCTTGGACCATCCCTATCAAAAATAGCAAGATCATTATCCACCCTTTTAATCCGGTTATTTTTCCTTCTTATACCTTAGGCCAAAATTTTGATTTCGAATTCGAGCGGCCGCAATACAGGAAAGGCTATTACTTTTGGTCGTCGGCCCTGCGTTTACACATTGGCGCCGGCACAGAGGTTAAACTGTTGACCAAACCCAATTCCAAAATCAAATATATAAGTGTTTACGCCGAAGCCAACACCAACGATTTATACCTGTTAAGCTGGTACCAAAACCGAACCAATGCGCCATTCTATAAAATATTTAAATTGGGCTACGGTATACGCGCCTATTTCTAAAACCAAATGATCAGACCAGCTACCAAGGCAGATGTACAAGCCATTGCCAAATTGACAGTGCTCGCCATGGAAGATTTGGCCAAGCAGTTTTGCGCAACCAGCGATGTCGATGAAGCCATAAGCTTATTTGAACAATTTGTGGCTATACCAAGCAATCAGTACAGCTACAGCAATGCTTTGGTTTACCTCATAGATAATCAAATTGCAGGTTCTATTTCAGGTTATGATGGTGGCCAGCTTGAAAACCTGCGCAAGCCCTTCTTTACTTATCTCCAAGAAAAATACCATCCAAACGGCTTTCAGATGGAACTGGAAAGCGAGGCCGGCGAATTTTATATAGATACACTAAGTGTGAATCCGAGCTATCAGGGCAAAGGAATTGGAAAAAGCCTCATTAAAGCCATCCTAACACAGGCAAAAACAATGGGGCATTCGAAAGTAGGCTTATTGGTCGATGTTGAAAATCCCAATGCGGAGAGACTATACAAAAAATTGGGCTTTGTAGCCGATGGCCAAAAATTGCTATTGGGCAAAATACACCGCCACTTGATTTATGTGCTTTAAACCTCTTCTTCCCTGAACTCCAGGATATCGCCAGGCTGGCAATTCAGCGATCTGCAGATTGATTCTAACGTTTCCAGCCTCACCGCCTTCGCCTTTCCCGTCTTTAAAATGGAAAGGTTAGACATGGTAATGCCCACCCTTTCGCTCAGTTCGGTTAGCGACATTTTGCGCTTGGCTAACATTACATCAAGATTTACAATAATCGGCATTTAAACTGTCGGTTGATTTCTGGCTGGACAAAGATGGCAATTCTAAGCACTCTGGCCAATAATTTAAAAGATTAAACATTAAAAACAGCCAACAATTAGATGGTTAGTTCTTGTTCTTTTTTTAATTGTACCGAATAGCCTAGCACGAGTAAAAATATCCATGCCATCACAATGGCAATGATCAGGTCGGCATGTGGCTGCAATTTCAGGCCTCCGTGAGTGAAGTAACCCAGTTGTTCAGCCAAATTTGCATCAGTTGCTTTTGGCATTACGAAGCGCCTAATTATTTCTATGAAAACCAATTTAGTGACCAAGAGTGCAAACAATGATGTAAAAATCTTACGCAATTGCTTAAGGCCCTCTTCAGAAACCAAATTGATAAAAGCTCCCTTTCTGGTGTAAATCAGCCTAAAAAGATGAAAAGCCACCAACGCATAAAGCAAAGTGACCACCAATTGTTTAAGTGCGTCATTAAATACCAGCGAACGCGCGGAATGATGGGCAAAAGCCGGGTAGAGCTTAATGATCGATTCGATAATGAATATAGCTACCGCTACGGTCCATACGCCTATCGCCATCTTTTGCATTTTTTTTGCCTGTGTATTCATATTTTAAATTTTAAATAGGACAATCAGATCCACTTTTAATTTTTAAAAACTTAGCTAAGTGTTGTCTTGTTGTCATCTTTGACAGTGTGCTTTAAACTTTCGAATATTTTTGAAATACTTAAATAAAAATATTGCATTACAAATAGAAATAATATTTATTAAAAATCAAAATGTTTTTATTGTAAATCAATAAATATTTGTTCTGTAAAGGCAAAAAGTCAAATTTACTGACATTTATAAATTGGAATGATTTTTGTAGTCAAGTAATTGTTAAAAAATGTGACGTAAAGCCTAACATTTTCAGCATTTTACCCTTTCGTTCTGTATAAATTTTTGTATTTTTGCAGCTTCGATACTATATTTTCAGAGGACTAAAACACATAAATGAGACAACTCAAAATAACCCAATCCATTACCAACCGCGAAAGTCAATCATTAGACAAATACTTGCACGAGATTGGAAAAGTAGATTTAATTACCGCAGAAGAAGAAGTAATATTAGCACGTAAGATTCGCGAAGGCGATCAGGCCGCTTTAGAGCGTTTGACCAAAACCAACTTGCGTTTTGTTGTATCGGTAGCTAAACAGTATCAAAACCAAGGCCTAACCCTAGGCGATTTAATTAACGAAGGCAACCTGGGCCTGATCAAAGCCGCCAAGCGTTTTGACGAGACCAAAGGTTTTAAATTCATTTCTTACGCCGTTTGGTGGATCCGTCAATCGATTTTGCAGGCAATTGCCGAGCAGAGCCGTATTGTACGTTTGCCATTAAATCAAGTAGGTTCATTAAGCAAAATCAGCAAAGCCTTCTCTAAGTTAGAGCAGGAATATGAGCGTGAGCCATCGCCTGAAGAATTGGCAGATATTCTAGAAACAACCGTTGATAAGATTTCTGACACTTTGAGCAACTCTGGCCGTCACGTATCAATGGATGCACCTTTTGTGCAGGGCGAAGAAAATACATTGCTTGATGTATTGGAAAACCATGAGCCAAATACAGACAGCAACTTGATCAACGAGTCGCTTTCCGAAGAGATCAAACGTTCATTGTCTACCCTAACCGAGCGTGAGCGCGAAATCATTGTACTTTTCTTTGGCTTAAGCACTAATCACCCGCTTTCATTGGAAGAAATTGGCGAAAAGTTCAATTTAACTCGCGAGCGTGTTCGTCAGATCAAAGACAAAGCCTTGCAACGCTTACGTCATACCTCAAGAAGCAAGATTTTAAAATCATACTTGGGATAAGCTAAATCCTGAAGGATAACGAATTAATAGAAAAAGATTGGGTACTCGCTCGATCTTTTTTACTTTTGTGCCTTTCTAACCAAATCAAATTTCTTGTATGTTAAACAAATATCAATCAGAGTTTCAAAACTGGATTGAAAAGGAGAAAAAAGCGCTCGAGCTGATCAGTGCGGTGGGACACCTATGGTTTGACCGGTCTATTGAACTTGTCCTTTTTCGTAAACCTTTATTCGATGTAGGAAGCAGCGAAATATTGGCTTATCACCAATACGCTAAAGAAGTAAGTGGAAAAGACATTTCTATTTACGAAACCCTAGAACTGGCCAGCACCATTTCCAAATGCAACATTGCGCCTTCAAGGATTGACGTGGGCCGTTTGGCCGCCGAATGGCTTGACGAAAGCAATGGACACTCTTCTATGCACGATTTCATCATCAGCAAACTGGGCAACCACATCGGCAAAGACAAAATCAGTCTAAAACCGAAAGACGTGGTATTATATGGCTTTGGCCGTATTGGCCGCATTGCAGCCCGCGAGTTGATTGTACAGGCTGGAAAAGGCGAACAATTGCGTTTAAGGGCTATTGTTACCCGTAGCTATAGCGACGAGGAACTGATTAAAAGAGCGGAATTGTTGCGTACCGATTCGATACACGGTCCTTTCAACGGTACCATCATCGAGGATTTTGAAAACAAGGCGCTGATTGTAAACGGACAAACCATTTACATCATTGCTGCCAAAACACCCGAAGAAATCGACTATACCGCCTATGGTATTGAAAATGCTTTATTGATCGACAATACCGGGGTTTTCCGCGATCGCGATGGCTTGGGCAGGCATTTGAATGCTAAAGGCATCACCAAGGTATTGCTAACCGCTCCGGCAAAAGGCGATATCCCGAATATTGTAACTGGCATTAACGATGCCGACTTCAATTACGAAACCGAAACTATTTTTTCTAATGCATCATGTACCACCAATGCCATTGTACCAGTTCTAAAAGTAATCGACAGTGCATTTGGGATTGAAAAAGGCCACATTGAAACGGTGCACTCTTACACCAACGACCAGAACCTTTTAGATAACTACCACAAGAAATACCGCCGTGGACGTTCTGCCGCGCTCAATTTGGTGATTACCGAAACTGGGGCCGATAAGGCCGTAGCCAAGGTTATTCCGCATTTGGGTGGCAAATTAACAGGCAATGCCGTGCGTGTACCTACGCCAAATGTTTCGCTGGCCATCTTAAATCTTTCTTTAGACAAAACAACCTCTAAAGAAGAAGTAGAAAGCGTATTGAAACAAGCTTCTCTTTTTGGCGACCTGTCTGAACAGTTGGAGTATTCCATTTCAAACGAATTGGTAAGCACCGACTTGATCGGCAACAGCCATGCTTCCATTGTTGATGGTCCGGCTACGATTATTGCCCGCGACAATAAATCAATCGTATTGTATGCCTGGTACGACAATGAATACGGCTATACACGTCAGGTGATCCGTTTGGCCAAAAAACTGGCTGGCGTAGTGAGGCTTACTTATTACTAATTAAAACAGGGAATAAAGAATAGGGAATAGAATGTGGGAAATAGAGAAAGTAGTTCTGTTTTTCATTGAAATTCCCTATTTTTCTTTTTTTACAAGAGCAGAGAATAAGGAATAATACCCGCTTAACATTATTCTATTTCCCCACACCTATTCCTTTTAAGAAAATGAAACTTCCTATATTTCAGGTCGATGCTTTTACCGACCATCTTTTTGGTGGCAATCCAGCCGCTGTAGTACCCTTAAAGGAGTGGCTTTCGCCACCAGAAATGCAAAAAATAGCTGCAGAAAACAACCTGGCCGAAACTGCATTCTTTGTTCCTCAAGGCGAAAATTTTGAGTTGCGCTGGTTTACACCCGAACTGGAGATAGATTTATGTGGACACGCCACCTTGGCTACCGCACACATTCTTTTTACCGAATTGGGCCATCGCCAATCGCACATTCATTTTCATACCTTAAAGGCAGGCACGTTAACTGTAACGAGAGAGGGCAATTTATACACTTTAGATTTCCCTTCAAGACCAGTAATCGATTGCGAAATACCTGATGGTTTATTGGCGGCCATGGGTGGCCAAACGCCGATCGAAGTTTGGAAGTCGAGGGATTATTTATTGGTTTATGAAAGCGAAGCGGTTGTCTTGGCGCTCAAACCTGATTTTGTGGCCCTTAGCAAGATTGACATGATGGGCGTAATAGCCACGGCAAAAGGCGATCACAGCGATTTTGTTTCCAGGTTCTTTATTCCGGCAGCAGGCGTTAACGAAGATCCCGTTACGGGTTCTGCACATTGCAACCTCATTCCCTATTGGGCAGCGAAACTGGGCAAAACAGCACTCCATGCCTATCAGGTATCGGCCAGAAGAGGCGAATTATGGTGCAGCCTAAAAGGCGATCGAGTGCACATGGCTGGCAAGGCGGTTACTTATCTTAAAGGCGAAATCTATATTTAATCGGCTCGTTGGCTGATTAGTTGATTAGTAGATTTCATTCGAGATAGATCCTTAGCTATGCTCTGGATGACAAAGGAATGGAGTTTGTCAACTCAGCACTTATCGATTTGGCTTTCTACACCAAGCCATAGACTATCGACTACAGACTATTGACTAAGGACTTCAGACTAAAAAATCCCTTCCCCTGTAACTAATTGCTCTTCAAATTGTCTATTAGGTATATAAATTCCTTAGGTTATGGATGCGATACTCACTTGGACAAAAGGGCTTTTCGAAAGCAACTACCAGATTTTTAGCAATGGGCAGATTAAAAACAGTTTGCTTTTTAACACCTGGAGAAACGAAGCACAGGGCATAGGTACCGACCAAAATTATTATTTCAGGACGTCGGGCTTTCTGCATCCCACTACCAGCATCCTCAACCAGCAAATGGAATTGATAGGCACCATTACCTACAGTTCGTTCCAAACAAAGGCCACTTTGCAAATGAAATCGGGTGAGCAATTCATGTGGAATTTTACCAATGGCTGGTATTCTAGGTGGACGATCAGCAATTTTCAGGACAAACAGATCTCATTTGACTCGAACAGCAGCAGCGGTGTAATCAGCACCAATACTGACGACGAAGTACTGTTACTTGCCGGTTTGTTTATCAGGGAATATCATTCGAGGCTGCTTATTTTTATCATCCTGCTTATTTTTATCCCTATCTTTCTGCATTAAAAATGGCTAACGCCCCCGCTTACCACTAATTTCATGGCATCGGCTGCGCTCATGTTTAAAGGCTTGATTTTTTCCTTGCTTACAATGTAAACCTGTCCGGCAAAAGAATACGAAAAAGGAAAATAGACAATTACATCCTCAGGCAAATCAAGCTTGCTTAAATCGTTTTGCGTTAAAAAGCCTATTCGTTTCATGCCACCTTCCGATTCTACCAGCACCGGGTGATTGAACTTTTTCTCATCGCCAACAAAAGCCTCCGTCAGGTCTTTGATAGAGCTAAAAATAAAATTGATCAAAGGCAAACGGTTCAGCATGCGCTGAAACCAATTGTACATAGGCTCGGTTACGAAATTGGTTACGAAAATACCAGCCACTAAAATGATGGCAATCACCAAGGCCAAGCCCAAGCCTGGAATATTTCGGTTGGCGCCCGTTGCCGGGTTAATGCCCAGAAAGTTATTCAGGTTTAACCAGCTATCTACGGTGGTTACGGCCCAAATTACAATAAAAATGCTGAGTGCAATGGGTACAACAACTAACAAACCTTTAATAAGGTAGTTCAATATGGCTTTTCCAATCCTGTTCATGACGCAAAGTTACTCATAAAAATAAACTCGCTTTACGCGTTGCGAGATATTGGTCAGGATTTCGTAGGGAATCGTGCCAATTTGGTTCGCCAGTTCTACAATACTATGCATTTCGTTAAATACAATTACTTCTTCGCCTGTTTTCACATCCAGTCCGGTAATATCCAACATACACATGTCCATGCAAATCGAGCCTATGGTAGGCACCAGTTTCCCTTGAATAAGCATTTGACCTACCCCATTGCCAAATTTGCGTGTATAGCCATCGGCATAGCCAATTTTAACGGTTGCAATCCTTCCTCCGTTAGGCATCACCCCTCTCCTGCTATAGCCTACGGTTTCTCCGGCTTGCAGCTCCTTTACCTGAGTAACGGTAGTTTTGAGTACAGCTACCGTTTGCAGGCCCCTATTGTCTTTTAAGGCACTATCGAAGCCATAGAGACCAATCCCTAGGCGAACCATATCAAAATGGGCAGCAGGCCAACGCGTAATTCCAGAAGTATTTAGTGCATGCCTGATGGGCCTATAGCTGATACCTGTTGCCAGTTCTTCATAAAGCGAATGGTAAGCTTCCAACTGCTTTTCGGTAAAACCATCGTGTTGCGCATCATCGGTGGCTACCAAATGGGTAAAGGCAGAAACGACATGAAGCTGTGCATTATCCTTTAACAACATGATCAACTCAGGCAAATCGGCATTTTCAAAACCCAAACGATGCATGCCCGTATCGAGTTTGATGTGAATGGGAAATGACGCCACAGCTGCCGGCAGAAAATGCATAAAGCTCTTTAAAACGCTCAGGTTATAAATTTCCGGTTCCAATTGATGCTTAAGCATGGCTTCGAATGCCGAAGGTTCTGGACTCATCACCATAATTGGCAAACTGATTCCCGCCTTGCGCAAAGCGATCCCCTCGTCTGCATAAGCTACTGCCAAATAATCCACTTTGTGATACTGCAAAAGATTGGCAATTTCGAAACTTCCGCTGCCATAAGAAAAAGCTTTTACCATCGCCATGGTTTTGATGCCTGGCTTAAGCTTTGAACGATAAAACTGCAGGTTGCCCAGCATAGCATTCAAGTTAATCTCGAGCACGGTATCATGTATTTTCTGTGTAAGCAGTTTACTGATGCGTTCAAAGCCGAACTTACGGGCGCCCTTAACCAAAATGGTTTCATTGGAAAAACTGAGGGTGGGAAATTGTGCTATAAAATCCTGTGTACTTTCAAAAAATGAGGCTTCCAGCTTAAATTGGTCGGCAAATGCCGAAATATTTGGACCAATCCCTATTAACCTATTCAGTCCTTTTTGTGCTAACAAAGCCGCTATTTCCGTATACAATACTTCATTGCTTTTGCCACTTTCATAAATATCCGACAGAATGAGTGTTTTTTTGGGATGTTGGTTCTGTTGGTTCAAAAAATCGAGTGCTATGGCCAATGATGAGCTGTCGGCACTATAAGAGTCATCTATCACCGAACAATTTTCTATACCATTGATCAGCGCCAGGCGCATACTTACCGATGTAAGTTTTTCCAAACGCAGATCGGCCTCTTGTGGGGTATAGCCCAAAGCCAGCAAAGTAGCCCAGCAAATGATGCCATTTTCTACCGAAGCCCTATCGCTAAAGGGAATAAGGCATTCAATTTCTTTGTTTTGGTAAACTGCCCTGATGTAATTCTTGCCTTCTATCGGTTCGATAAACGATACCTGCAGATCGGCAGTTTGCGATGTACTCCACGAAAACTTGGTTTTCCCAGGCAAATCCTGCTCCTTTATCCCGGCAGTATAGGCCGGCGAATACACCAATAGCTCTACATCTTTAAAAAGCAGCAACTTCTCCTTGAGCTTCTCTGTACTGTTTTCAAAGCCTTCAGCATGCGCTTCGCCAATATTGGTCAACACGCCTACCGTTGGTGCAATGATATTGGCCAACACTTCCATTTCGCCTTTTTTGGATATCCCTGCTTCAAATATGCCCAGATCATGGGTTTCATTGAGTTGCCAAACCGACAAGGGCACACCAATTTGAGAGTTGAAGCTTTTCGGGCTCCGAACAATGTTAAAATCAGGCGCCAGCAACTGATACAGCCATTCTTTAACAATGGTTTTTCCATTGCTTCCGGTTACGCCGATTACTTTGAGTTCGTTTGATTTCCTGTGCGCGATGACCAGCTGCTGCATGGCCTTAAGCACATCGGCTACCTGCAAAAAATTGGCATTGGGGTAAGCTGCATAATCAACAGGATCGGACACTACAAAATTACGCAGACCGTTTTGGTAGGCATTCGCTATAAATTGATGGCCATCTCGCTGGGCCTTTAGCGCAAAAAACAAAGAAGCTTCTGGATCAATCAGCGTACGGCTATCGGTTAGCAATTGGGTAATCAATGTATCCGGTGCCGAAAGATGTGCCTGGGCGCCTAAAATCTGGGCAATATATGCGATAGAATATTGTTCTTGACTCATTGTAGAAGAAAAATACAGGATTGCTGTTATTTTTTACGAATTTCAACATTTAATTATGAAAAGCCCTAAAGAAAAGCCATTGATTTTGGATAAAAAAACAGCATTGGCCAAAGCCGAAAGCTGGTGCGCCTATCAGGAGCGCTCGCAACAGGAAGTGCGCAACAAGCTTTACGATTGGGAGCTTAAGCCAAGCGAGGTAGAAGAAGTAATTGGGGAACTGATTGTAAATAATTTTTTAAACGAAGAAAGGTTTGCCCTAGCCTACGCTTCGGGCAAGGCGAATATCAAAAAATGGGGCAAACTCAAAATCAGGCAGGGACTGAAACTGAAAAAGGTTCCAGACAAACTGATCCAAAAAGCGTTGAATAGCATTGATGGCGACAAATATTTTGAAGATTTATGCCAAGCCGTGCTCAAAAAAGAAAAAACGCTGAACGAAAAAGATCCCTTCAAAAAGAAATATAAGCTGTTAAACTACCTTATGGGCAAAGGCTATGAAAAAGATTTAATTTTTCTTGCACTGAAAGCCAATAACTTAAGTGACTAAGCCGATTTTTTATTAAAAAAATGTTGACGGGAATATAAATCTGTTTATATTTGCAAACCCAAACGGAGAAACGCACTGTAAAAAAGGCCAACTTCGGGGAAATATCGGATGATATTTATACCATGCGAAAGTAGCTCAGTTGGTAGAGCACGACCTTGCCAAGGTCGGGGTCGCGAGTTCGAATCTCGTCTTTCGCTCTAAATGCCTTCCTAACCGGAGGCATTTAACATTAAATAGCTAACCCAGCTTGCTCAGATGGTGGAACTGGTAGACACGCAGGACTTAAAATCCTGTGCCCTCAACAGGCGTGCGGGTTCGATTCCCGCTCTGAGTACGGAAGATGTAACTATCTGATTATCAGACAGTTACAAAATAAATTAGGGGTATGAACCTAAAAACATAAAAGCCTGTAAGTCAGAAACTTACAGGCTTTTTCTTTAAAAAAACAGCTCATAAAACACAAATTTTCAAGCGTCTTTTCGGCCTATTTTTTCCAACTATCTGCTGGAATTTGTCCAGTTAATCAATTAAAGAAATTTATTGATTTCGAACATAAAGAGTTCGCTTTGTCTAGAGAGGTATGTCCTAAAATCTGCATTGCAGTCTAGATTTCCATTGTGTCCAGTTCCAAATTTTTAATCTGGTCGTCTTTTTCCAGTTTCTTTACAATGTTGACATTTAATCCAAACCTTATAAGGTCTATCAGTTTCAAATCATTAGTGCCATAAATATGATTAAAAAATAGTCATCCGGTAATAATTGGGAGGCATATAAATACACTATCAGCTTATTAAGCTTGTAGCTTATGAAATAGGAACACGCTTAATATTTGTTTCATCATTCTTTGGTCTGATCGTTAAAATTAGCTTCAGGTTTAATCTATTTGCAGTATGACATGGCGAATACTGATACCTTGCCGAGCATGCTTTCACTAATTCTATATTTGCGTTTCAGGTTGCCATAAAATTCATCGTCGAGCCTATTTATCATGGCCATATGTTCTTCGCCATAATCTGGATACCTGGCATCGGCCTTGTGGATATTGTCAAGTTCGTTTTTCTTTATCATATCAGAAAAGGTGCAGAGGTCCAGTCCTCTTTTGCCTAAATATCCTTTCAATTTCTCCAACTCGATTTCATCCTTAGTTTTTACCTTGTCCGCTATATTGTTTAATGCCTCAATCTTGAAATTATTGAAAGTGATTTCTGGTTGCGCATATCCAGGCCGCTTTATGAGCATTGCTATCCAATTGGATTTATCTTCAAAGGCATCTTTGGAAGTAAACAGATATACTCCCAATACCGTAGCAACATCATAGCTTTCAAAAATCTTTTTGCCACGGCTGAGATCAAATACATCCAGCAATACCTCTTTTAAGGCATTTCGTGTATAGATACTATCCTTATACGCAACGTATTCCAAAAGTTGCGCTTTGCCACTTGTTTCTGATTTCACCTCTTCTATTATTTCAAAGTTCTCCCGTTTTTGCTTGTTTATCAATATATCTCTTTTAGCTGTATTGGCCTTCTTTTGATTTGAATTTTGGCATCCAATGAGAAGAGAGATCAAAAGGGAAAACACGATAGTTTTTTTCATAAATAGGAGTTTGCCATTGATTTAATTGTTTATCTATTTTTTTGGATTTTACGAATATAAAGTGAGAAATGGGAAAATGGTTACGGCAAACCGTAATCACTGAGAGATCACCATGAAGTAAAGGGATCATGACTAATTTCATAACAAACTCTTCTTGAAAACGGTAGTTTGATCCCATTTCGGAACCCGATATTTATCCTGGTTAACTCGCTGGAAAGATGTTGGAAAAAAGCTTCGGGCTAAGGTTCTATTTAAAACAGTCCAAAAGCCCCAATAAAAGGCTCCGCTTCGTGTATCTAAGGATTACAGTTGATGGGAAGGCAAAGGAGCTGTCCATAAAAAGAAAATGGGACCCTGACAGGTGGAACCAGGAAAAGTGCCGGGCCTCCGGAGCGCAGGAAGATGCAGTTAGTCTGAATTCGTTCATTGAATCCGTGAGGGCCAAAATCTACCAGACAAAGAAAACATTTTTTGACAGCAACAGGGAACTGACTTCAGAAAGCCTGGTAAATGTGTTGTTGGGGATTGAGCCGGAAAGCCGGATGGTACTGGACATTTTCGGGAAGCACATCGAATCGATCCGGGCAATGATTGGCACGACCCATAAGGCAAGGACGGTCCAGAGGTACCAAACTACATACAAACATCTTTTAAGCTTTATCGAATCCAGATTCCCTGGCACCGACTTTGAGCTTAGGCTGGTAAGCCATGACTTTGTATTGGACTTTTACAATTGGCTGAGAAAGGAAAATTCCTGTTCCTACAATTCGGCTGTCAAATACCTGAGCCTCTTCAAGCGGATTATTCTTATCTGCAGGAAAAGGGGTTGGCTAAAAGCCGACCCTTTTGCCGACATAAAGACCTCCCCAAAGGAAATCCAGGTATCCCCATTAAAGGCGAACGAGCTCAGGCTGATAAGGGACAGCGAGCTGCTTTGCACACGCCTCTCTCCCGTGCGCGACATCTTTGTTTTCTGCTGCGACACTGGGCTTGCGTATACCGACGTCAAAAACCTTCGGCGCCAAGACATTTTCTTGGGTATTGATGGTAAAAAATGGATTTCCTTTAATCGGGAAAAGACCGGTTCGCCCTGCCAGATACCCCTGTTGAAAACGGCACTTCGGATCCTGAACAATTATGGGCACCATCCCAAGTGCATGGCGAGCGGGCTGGCATTGCCTGTCCTATCCAATCAGCGGATGAACAAATACCTAAAGGAGATTGCATTGCTCTGCGGAATCACGCGAAGGATCACCTTCCATACCGCCCGCCACACGTTCGCTACGACTGTCACGCTAAGCAATGGAGTACCTATAGAAACAGTATCCAAAATGTTGGGACACAAATCAATTAGGCAGACCCAACACTATGCAAAGGTTATCGAAACCAAAGTTTCGCAGGATATGGAGGATTTAAAGAACAGGTTGAGCGAAGCAATGCCGAATGGAAAAGCCTTTAATCCGTTTTAAACGAACCAATCTGCTGACATTATTATATGGCTCAATAACTGTTACTATGCATTTACTGATATCTTCTATAGTCCCCCATCGAAACTGCTGATCAATTCAATCTGCCGTTTCATAAGCTCCTAATAAAAGAGAATGCCTTAGTGCAGTTTTACTACAGCCAGATCTTTTTGTGGAGGGCCACAGATGACCCGGCCATGCAAATCGAACCGGCCGCCATGGCATGGACAGTCCCAGCTTCGCTCTGCCGGATTAAAACCGACTATGCAACCAGCATGCGTGCATATCGGGTTCAGGGCTTTGATTTTGCCTGTAGGTGTTTTGTAGATTGCCAGTTTCTCGCCTTCAAAATCAACTACTTTGCCTTCGCCCCGTTTTATTTCCTTCAATGTTCCTATGGCTTCAGAGGAAAGCCGATCCGCCAAAAAGTGGTAGGCGACGTCTGCGTTTTCCTTTACAAATTCGCTGAATCCGGCAATCGGCTTAATTCGGCCCGGACTGAACAGTTTGGCATATTCGTTTTCCTTTTCCAAGATCAAATCGGCAATGATCTTAGCCGAAAGCGTTCCAAAAACCATTCCGTTGCCGTTGAAGCCGGTAGCAATATAGGTTTGCCCATCGCCCATCGGCATTTTGCCGATGTAGGGAAGGCCGTCAACCGGCACATAGTATTGGGCTGACCAGCGATAGGGAATTGACCTGACCTTAAAATATTGACGTGCATATTTTTCCAGGTTTGCAAATGCCGCCTCAGGATCTCCATGCCCAGTTTTATGGTCTTCGCCACCCAGAACGAGTATTTTCTCTCCTTCTACGACATGCGTCCTGAAGTAATGGTAAGGCTCCTGCATATCATAGGAAAGGCAATCTGGATAAGCCTCTTCTGCGGCGAGCCTAATGCCCAAAACATAGCTCCGGTAAGGAGCGCACCTGAAACTGAGCAGGTTGATGCCAGGCGGAATATGTGTGGCATATACCAGGTTTTTGGCCTGCAGCCTGGAGTTGCCGGTGGCAATTTCATAGGTCCCATCCTCAAACCTGGCATCGTTTACAAAGGTATTTTCGGCGATAACGCCACCCAGCCTGACAAATTCCTGTGCCAATTTCAAGATGTATTTTACGGGATGGAACTGTGCCTGGTCTTTAAACACCAACGCATGCTGGAAATTGATGGGCAATCCGTTTTCTTCGGTTTCGGTTACATCAACGCCGGCATTTTTCGACGATTCGAGGATCTTGGCCAGTTGCTTTGTTTCTTCATCGGTTTGGGAAAACAGAAACCCGTTCCTGGTTTCAAGGTCGCAGTCTATCTTGTAGGTTTTTACGAAACCGCTGATCATCGCCATGGCTTCCCTGCCGGCCTTGGCAACCAGTTTCGAGGCTCCCATTCCAAAATCGCTTTCTATTTCCGGGTAGGTTGCATCAAAAAAAGTATTGAGATGGGCACTGGTTCCACTGGTCGTCCCAAAGCCGATCTGATGGCCTTCCGCCAGCAGGCATTGCCTGCCGGCCTTCTGCAGCAGAAGTGCCGTGGTTATTCCCGTAATGCCGCCACCAACGACAACTACGTCATAAACCATTTCCTTTGACGGCATTTGCCCAGCTGTTTCCCGCCGGACAAGCTGCCAAATACTGGTCGTCCTGCTGTCCCTTTTGATTTTCTGGCTGTATGATTTCTTTTTCATATCGAAAGGCTTGAACAATTGGAAAACATTGTCGCCTTTCAAATAGTTTGCACAACTGCCCGATATAGTATAGCTTATTTGAGTACCCCTATTTTGAGTTTTTTTTTGCTTGGGAGCCCTAACATCGGCAAACCATTAACGCACATCGGGTGTTAGTCTAAAATCTTACCAAATTTCAATGAAAAATGAAAACAACAAAACAAACACCGCAAATGCCCAACGGGCACCTGCACGAACTCTTTATAGACGAACTTAGAGATATCCTGGGTGCAGAAAAGCAATTGTTAAAAGGGCTAAAAAAAATGGCAGATGCCGCAGTTGGCGAAGAGCTTAAAAAAGCCTTTAAAACCCATTATGGTCAGACAGAAGGCCAAATCGAAAGGCTGAAGCAGGTTTTCGATTCGCTGGGACTGGCCGCCCGCGGAAAAAAATGCAAAGCCATGGAAGGCTTGCTTGAAGAAGCCGACGAGATTATCGAGAGCTTCGGAGGCGACCCGGCCCTTGACGCGGCATTGATAACAGCCGCGCAAAAGGTGGAGCACTATGAAATAGCCAGCTATGGCTGCCTGGTTACCTTTGCCAGGCTCATGGAGCACGACGATGCCGGGCAATTGTTGCAGAGTACCCTCGACGAGGAAAAACAAACCGATGTCCTGCTCACAGAAATCGCAATGGCGGGAGCAAACGAGGTGACAGCCTAAAGAAATGGTTATCAAAAAAAGCCGGGCAAAGCCCGGCTTTTTTTGCAGGAAAAATTATGCAGGTTTAACCAATGCTGACCAGGTATTTCTTTAACAGCAGCGCAACGCGGCCGACAGCCTTTATTATAATCTGCTCGGGCGAGCCGCTAAATACCTTCCGGTCTTCAAAGATCTTGTTTTCGCCAAGCATTGCGCATACAAACACCGTACCCACAGGCTTCTCTTCGGTTTCGCTGCCCCCCGGGCTTACCAGGCCGGTTACTCCAATATAAATATCGGCAGGTATGAGAAGCATCAGCCCGGAAGCAATTGCATAGGTTACCTCTGCCGACTCCGGTGTATATTGTTCAATAAGTTTTGCAGACACTTTCAAAATGCTTTCCTTTAACAGCGCATCGTAGCATACGAAAGCGCCCTTGAGAAACCTGCCGGAGTCCTTTGCAAGGCTGAATTCCATAGCCATCCTTCCGGCGGTTGCACTTTCTGCAAATGCCAAAGAAAGGCCCTTTTCGGCAAGCAATGTTCCGCATTCTTCAATTAATCTCCTGTTCATACAAATCAACGCTAGATGCCAACCTAACATTAAAGCCAGCTCTTTGTTTGCCCCATGGGAGTTTTTAGGCTGCAATGGATTTTCCAAACATTTTCACGTAAAAACTGGTTATCAATTCAAAGCCCGTTGCCATGGACGGGCAAACGTTACAAGACACCAAAAACAGATGGAATGGCTAGAATACATATGGGGAACCGGAAATACGCTGAGCGTCGTCCAGATGTCGGTCAGGGCACTGGCCGCCGTTCCGATTGCCTGGCTGCTGCTGCGCATTTCCGGCCGGCGATCCTTTGGCTTCCGGACGCCGCTGGATAACACCATCGCCATCCTGCTGGGCGCGATGCTGGCAAGGGGCGTTGTGGGAGCCTCGCCGTTCGTTCCGGTCACCGTAGCCAGTCTGTCCATCGTGCTGCTCCACCGCGGGGCGGCTATATTGGCCGTGCGAAGCGAAAGGTTTGGACAGATGGTCAACGGCAAAAAGATCGTTCTTTACAGGGAAGGCCATTTTCTGCGAGCGAATATGCGCCGTGCATTGGTCAGTGAAGAAGACATTCTCCAAGGCATCAGGCAACTGGCCCTTTTAGACAGCCTGGAACAGGTTGATACTGTCTATCTGGAACGCGATGGGCAGCTCAGCGTCATCAAAAAATACAAAATAAGCTAAAGCTATGGATATCATTGTAGAAACGCCGAGCGAAAGTACAGCCAAATATGATTTCAACCCGGGAAAGGGAAGATTTGAGCTGGGAAAAATGTTGCCCGTAGGCCTGGCCTTCCCCTACGACTTCGGCTACATTCCCGGAACAAAAGGCGAAGACGGAGATCCTTTGGATGCGCTGGTTATCAGCGAAATCCAGACTTTCCCTGGTTGTCTGCTGGAATGCAGGCTGATCGGCGGCATCAAAGCGGAACAGACCGGCAGAGACGGCAAAAAAGTACGCAACGACCGTTTTCTTGCCGTACCCGAAGCATCGGTCCAATATGCAAAAACCAAATCTATGGGCCAGCTGTCGACGAAGACCAAAAAACAGCTTTTGGAATTCTTTGAAAACTACAATCGGCAGGAGGGCCGAAACTTCAAGCTCCTGCAGTGGCTCACCGCAAAACAGGCGCAGTCCATCGTCGATACTGCGCTGGGCCATCCGTCCGATCCGTCCTTTCTGGTTCAGCTGTTCCTGCCGCTCGCCAATGGTGCAGGAAAGCCTTATCCAGAAAGCCATTTCAATAAGCTTAAAGAAACGCTGGCTAAAAAATTCGGAGGCGTAAGCACATATGGACAGTCTCCCGTTTCGGGAACATGGAAAAACGGTAAGGGGCGACAGGAAAAAGACTGCCTACAAGTGTTTGAGGTAATGGCCGGCGAAATAGACAAGCCATATTGGACAGGACTGCGAAAGTCCCTGGAAAAAAGCTTCGGGCAACAGTCCATCCTTATAAGGCGCTTGTCTATGGAGCTGCTCTGAGTGTGATAAGAAGATGAATTTTATTTTTCTTCTTTTGGCTTGGGTACTACCGAAGGCGTCCATTCCTTTTCCTTGCATCGGGAGCAGCTTCCAAAACGGCCATGCCTTCCGAATTCGTGTGTATAGCCGCAGCTGGTGCAGCTGTACCAGCCTTCATCGGCCACCCTTTCGTCCGCATTGCTGAACCTTGATTCGGGCAGGTGCTCTTCAGGCATTATACCTAGTCCTGGCCTGATATGCCCCTTGCTGTAGCACCAGACGGAGATCATCCCGGAAGTTTCAAAAAATGCATGTTTGACTTCGCCCAGATGCTCGATGTCTTTGCCTCTAAGAAAACGGAAGAGGTCTTCGTGGCTAAGGCTGTTACGGTCAAGCGACTCGGTAATGATCAGCCCTTCTTTAACCAGGCAATCCGGTCGCCCTTCCATAAATGCTTCCAGTTTTTTGTTCCGGTTGATGATCCATTCGGTCCCGATCTGCAGAAGGGCTACGGTTGTGATCACGACCATTCCATGAATGATTGGAATATCAATTCCCATCATCGGATCGCCTACCGCAGAACCGAAGCAGATGATAATGGCCAGTTCCAGCGTAGAGAGCTGGCCCATGCTCCTTTTTCCCAAAAATCGAAGAAGCAAAATAGTATAGGTATACATTGTCGCGGTTCTGAAGACAATCTCCAGCAAAAAAACATAGGGCAGGTCGCCAAAGAACATGTGGTGAAAGTCGAATATATTTTTGTCCATTTGCAAATGTTAGGGATATCTAGGTTTTGTCTTCCATATAAAGTTCTATTTCCGTGCCGATGCGGTCGGCCAATTGGTCGCTCCAGTCAATTTCCACCCGTTCTCCCGGCTGTCCGCGTTCGTACCGCGGAAAAAGTCCATGGGCTATTTCTTCATCGGGTACCCGTTCCCAATGGCCGCACTCCCTGCGTACCGCTCCGAATATGCTCCCATAATAAATAACCAAAAAATAGCCATCCTCTTCCACTATCGTCAATACGATATCCTCGCTGCCATATTTTGTCCTGATGTCAAATGTTTCCATAGCCGATTGTTGTTTCTTAATTACATCTTAAGCTTCCAGGCGATCGATATCTCTTCGTTTCCCGCAACGCGATATTCAATATGTCCGCCGGCGAGCCTTGTCCCCTTAATTTTGTGTTTTCCCCTACCTGTTACAACAAAGGCCGGCAGCGCCACCCTGGCCGATTTGACCATTGCCAAACGACACTCTAGCCTCCCGTCGCCCTTTAGTTTAAACCTGATCGACCCCCTACCTATTTTTACTCCATCAAACGGGTAGTCTACATACACCATAAAATCTGATTTGGGTATCCTGATGAAATGCCGCGGCAGAATTCCAAAGGCGTTGCCAGCACCATAAACCTCTTGTCCGACAGTTCCGGAAGAGCACCAGCCATCTTGTAGGTCTTCGAGCGCAATCCACAGTTTTGTATCTACTTCTCCGGTCTTGGGCTTTTTTTCCAGCATGTCCGCAGGAAGCATGGGTGGGTAATAGTATGCTGCCCGGTTTACCAGGTAGCGGATGTACTCTGAAACCAGCAGGCGCACCGAGGGCAGGATATCCAGGCCTTCAGCATTGAATAGGTAATCGTGCAGGGCACAAAACACCTCCTGTTCCTCATAAACAGCTGTATATGGTGCGTCGTTTAAGGGGTAGAGCGCAAAAAAGGAAGGAAAGTATTTGCCGTTGCCATAGTTGCAGTCCCACAGCTTTGCGTTTCGGAAAATGCCTGCCAGACAGGAATAGCTCAGGTCCAGATATCTTGCCTTGCCGGTTATCCTGTGGAGCCTGAGCAGGGCACCAGCGGCAAAGGCCGTATTGTTTGCCTGATAAAAAATACCGAATCCGAGCCCTTGAAGCTTTTTCGCTGCCTTTTCGGCTTCCCTAAGGTAGCCCGCCTTGCCGCTCAGTTCATAGGCCTGCAACAGGATGTGGATGTAAGTGCCCGGCACGTCTTTTTCTCCACCCTTCCCGGGGGCGGTTTCGGCTTTTATGGTTTCGAGCGTATCCATTTTATAGAACACCGGCCACTGATACTTGAAATGCCTTGCCACTTTAATGGCATATTTCAGCGACGAAAAAAACAGATTTTTTGCCTGTTGGTCGCCTTTCAGTGCCAGGCGCGAGAGATTGAGCAAAGGGTGGTGGAGGTACCAGGAATCCATGACGTTGGGCTTTTTTTGCTCCTCTTCTCCTTTTAGATGATTTTCTGCCGCCGGAAGCCATCGTACGATGGTGCCTAGCTTTTCATCATAGAACGAAGGCAGGCCCTCCCTAATCGTTGATATTGCACCGAGCGTATTGCCGCTCCACTCGGCATAATCGGTCAGCGGAAGCATAACTGCCAGCTGCACCATGATTTCGGGCGGGGTGGCGTAGTCGCTTACATAGGCGTTGAAATATTTATGCCCCCCCACCTGAGACCAGCATCCCGGACTTTCCAACAGGTCTTTCAGGCCCTTTCGCAAAATGGCAGGCCAGTCTTGGTAATGGGTCTCCGGCCTGGGCAGCAGCAAATAGACATGCGCCAATAGGTCTAGATAACCCGAAGCCACCTGTTCCACATCCTTCGCCGTTTCCGGATCGAAGGCTACAAAAGCGTCTGCGATGACCACCTTCTTGCCACCGATCAACGGTTCCGTTCCAGCCGGCAGGGCAAAGCCGAGTTCTGGCCAGCACCCGCCTACCGAACCCGAACTACTGGCCTTGCCTTGCTCGCAATACTCGCCCAAAGCCGTAAGGTTCTGCATATAAAGTACTTTCCCCTCAAAAGGCGCCTCAAAATAGAGAAAGCCGGACCTTCCTCCCTCCTGTTGCGCATAAATCTGTCTGGGGGCATCGGAGAGGCATCCGTCTGCTGCAATAGCCAGGATATCGCGTGGCCAAAAGGGCATAAAAAGATCTTTATCCGGGAAAAGCGTTGTTGTATAACGGATCATGGGCATGCTCCCAGCCACGATACTGAAGGATGCCATAATTTTACCTCCGGCAAAAGACATGGTAAATTCCGCACCGTTTGTATTTTCTTTGATTTGCAGCATCTCCAGTCTCCCCGCCGGCGCGAGCGCGAGCCTGAACCAAAGCTTATCTCCGTTTCCGCGCGCAGCCGAAGCCCAAAGCGAACCAGAAACAAGGCATATGGCAAACCTGTATCCGGCACATTCCGCACCGAACAGGGGGAAAAGTTCTTTTGCCAGTTCTGAACTGGCAGCAATTGCCCAGGGAGATGACGGCATGGTATTGAGGTTAGGGTTTTGCAGCTGATTCAGTTTTTGCTCATGCCATGTAACACGGGGCCCGAGGCATTTGTTTTTTGCAATGCCGCAAATTTCAGAGATAATGGTTTTAACGGCGCTACAAAAGCCGAGGCTGGAAAATGAATCCATAAAAGCGCCTTTTCTTGGCATGAGGGGCATTCCCATATAGATTGCTCTGCCTCCGGTACGCTTTAGCCATGGCAAATGCGATGAAAAATATTTCTTTAAATGATAATCTTCCCTATATTTATGGCCATGGCAACAGATGGCAAACGTGTCCTGGTTTTTGACGACGACGAGGACCTTTTGATTATTTTTCGTTTTTTTTTCGAAGAGCACGGCTGGGAAGTCCACACCTCGGAAACCAGCGACAATGCGGCAACAAAAGCAAAAGCTGCACGCCCGTCGGTTATACTGATGGACAATTGGATACCTTCTATCGGTGGGATCGAGGCAACCAGGTTACTTAAGGCAGATGAAGAGCTCAGGGCAATACCCGTAATCTATATTTCGGCCAACAATGACGTCGAGGCGCTCGCCGATAAAGCAGGCGCAGATGGCTATATGGCAAAGCCGTTCGACTTCGATGCGCTTGTCGAACTCGCCGATAACCTGGCAAAACAATAGATCGGCCAATTTGTTAATATGTTGTAGGCCGAAAACCAACAGATTTTACTCAAACCTACTTTTAGCATATCCAGATGGAAACCAATAGGAGCCATGGGAAGGAGTTCCCGTTTTTGCACGGAGGGGGAACAACATCCGAACACATCAGATCGCTGGACTGGACAGCTACTCCACTTGGTCCAGCCGATGCCTGGCCTTCCGCGCTTAGGCAATCGATCGCTACCTTATTATCCAGCCCCCTACCTTCTCTAATTTGCTGGGGCAAAGACCTTACCCTGCTTTGCAACGATGCTTTTGCACAAATCGTCACGAAGTCTCTTCTGGATTTCCTCGGACAGAAGGCGGAAAAGGCTTTTGCCCATAGCTGGGAAGCCATTAGCCCTGCACTTATCCGGTCCCTGTCTGGAAAAGCAGGATTGCTCCCCAGCCAAAACATGCCTTTTGGTACGGGAAACAGATATTTTGACATCAGTTGCAGCCCCGTTTGCGACGAATTGGCGAATGTGAGAGGTGTCTACGTAGTCTTTATAGAGGTAACCGAAAAAATCCGTCTTGCAGACAGCCTAAGGGATAGCAGGCAGAGTATCCGTAATTCCATAAGCAGCGCGCCAATAGGAATCTGTGTACTGAAAGGGGATTCCCTCACCATAGAGGAAGTAAACGACAGGTTCCTGAAGATCATGGGCAAAGCACGCGAAGAAATGGAACACCAACCTTTTTCTGATGCCATGGGTCCAACCAAGGGGAACTATGTTCAGGCAGCAGCAAATGTGCTAAAAACCGGCAAGGCCATGCATTCAAAGGAACAGCAGCTCTCGGTTCGCAAAAAAAACATCGAAGGCAGCATTTATGCCGACCTGTTCTTTGAGCCCGTAACCGATGCAAGCGGCACAACAGTTGCCGTCACCATGTTTGCGGCAGACGTAACAGATCGCGTACTCGCCGGCAGCTCTCTGCAGAGCATCAACGACGATATGGTTGCCGTGAACGAGGAGCTTATTTCCTCCAACGAAGAGCTACAGGCTGTCAACGAAGAATTCGCTGCGTCCCAGGCACAGCTTGAAGAATCTCTGGAAACCATTTCCGAACGCGAGCAGCAGATCTTGGCTATCGTTGAAAGCGCGCCCTTCCCGATCGCAGTCTATACCGGAAGAGAAATGCTGATCACCCATGCCAACCGGTCGATCACAGAGGTTTGGGGAAAGGGGCCCGACGTCATAGGAAAAAGCTATTTCCAACTCCTGCCAGAGCTGGAAGACCAGGACATCTATTCGCAGCTGGATGGCGTTTATCTTACGGGCAAGCCGTTCCATGCAAGGAACCGGCGCATCACATTGAACATGAACGGAGAGCTAAAGGACTTCTATTTCAACTATAGCTTCACTCCGCTTTTCGACAAATCGGGGAAGGTATACGGCGTGATGAATACCGCAGCGGACGTTTCCGATCTGGTAACGGCCAAACAAAGGGCAGAATACAGCGAGGAAAACTTTCGTAGCATGATTGCGCAGGCTCCGGTAGCAATGAGCCTTCTCAAAGGCCCGGATTTTATTGTAGAGATGGTTAACGGAGCAATGCTGGATATCTGGGGGAAGGCCAAAGATGGCGTGCTGGACAGGCCTGTTTTCGATGCGCTTCCAGATGCCAGGGAACAGGGCCTAGAACATGTAATGGCCGAGGTCTACAGAACGGGAGAGCCGTTCTTTGCCTACGAGCAACCCGTATCGCTGATCCGCCACGGCAAGTCCGACACCGTTTTTCAGAACTTTGTCTACCAGCCCTACCGCGACGGCAAGGGAAATATACAGGGAGTGCTTGCCATATCGCTGGATGTGACCGAGCAGGTAAAGGCAAGGCTGGAGGTCCAAAAGGCCTATGACCAGGTTGCCCTGTCTAAAAAGGCCGCCCAATTGGGAACCTTCGATATGGACCTGAGGAAGGGCACAATGATCTGGGACGACAGGTGCCGAGAGCTTTTTGGCATTTCCCATAGCCATGAGGTCAGCTACGAAAAGGACTTTGTTACAGGTCTTCACCCCGACGATCGAAGTAGGGTTACCGAAACGATCGATAGGCTGTTCGACAAAAGCCAAAGCGACGGCGAATACGATATCGAATATAGGACGGTTGGTGTAGAAGATGGCCAGGTACGCTGGGTCCGTGCAAAGGGAAAGGTCTATTTCGAGGGGGAAACACCGGTTCGCTTCATAGGATCAGTAATCGATGTCACCCGACAGAAGCTGGACGAAATACGTTTGGCCGAATATGCCGAAAAACAGGCCCGATTGGCCTCGATCGTGAGCTCTTCAGACGACATCATCGTCAGTAAGACACTTGAAGGCATTATTACCAGCTGGAACAGCGCTGCCGAGCGCACCTTTGGCTACAGCGAAGCAGAAGCCGTCGGGCGCCATATTACCCTGATCATTCCTCCCGACCGCATGCAGGAAGAGCAATATATCATGTCCAGCATCCGAAAGGGTGCAAAGGTGGACCACTTCGAAACCGTAAGGATAGGCAAGGATGGCCGCAACATACACCTGTCCATTACCGTATCTCCCATAATAGATGATAACGGCACCATCATCGGAGCCTCCAAGATAGCAAGGGATATCGGCACCAGGGTAGCCTCGCAGCAAGCCTCAAAAAGATATACCGAACGTCTGGAGATTATGAACATGGTCATCGGGGCCGTGTCCGAGGAACTGGACCTCAACAAGATCCTGCAGAAGGTAACGGACGCCACGACAGAGCTTACCGGAGCGAAATTCGGCGCCTTTTTCTATAACAGGACCGATAATCTCGGTGAATCCTATATGCTGTTTACGCTTTCAGGGGCCCCACGCGAGGCATTCGAAAAATTCGGGATGCCTCGAAATACGGCAGTCTTCCACCCTACGTTTTCAGGGGAAGGCATCGTACGTTCCGACGATATTACCAAGGATCCGAGGTACGGCCGCAACGATCCCCACTTCGGCATGCCGAAGGGCCATCTGCCCGTGGTAAGCTATTTGGCGGTACCCGTAACGTCAAGGTCGGGCGAGGTAATAGGCGGGCTGTTCTTTGGCCATCCCGATCCTTCAAGGTTCACGGCAGAGCACGAAACACTGGTTTCTTCTATTGCCGCCCAGGCGGCCATCAGCCTTGACAATGCAAAGCTTTTTGAAGAAGTAAAGGCCTTGAATGACAAGAAAGACGAATTTATAGGCCTTGCCAGCCACGAGCTGAAGACTCCTCTGTCAAGCATTAGCGGCTACCTGCAGATCATCAACCGGCTTTCTGTAGATATCCAGCTGAAAAAATACCTCGAAAAGGCATCCCAACAGGTTTCAAGGCTTACCTCTCTGGTCAACGACCTGCTTGACGTGTCTAAGATAGAAGCCGGAAAGCTTAGGCTTGCCGCGGAAAGGTTCGATCTTGTACCTGTCATAGAGGAGGCAGTAGAACTGATCAGGCAAGGTGCACCGAAATACCAAATTTCCTTCTCTTCCAATACCCAGCCATGCATGACCGATGGGGATGCCCAACGGATAGAACAAGTCGTCATCAACCTGCTTTCCAATGCCATCAAGTATTCCCCGGGCGCAGACCGTGTCGAAGTTGCTTTGCAGAGGCAACCTGACAAGGCAATAGTCAGCATCCGGGATTTTGGATTGGGCATACCCGAAGACAAGCTGGCGAACATCTTTACACGCTTTTACAGGATCGATGAGGCTGCTCCGAATATTTCCGGACTTGGGATAGGCCTTTATCTTTCCCACGAGATCATCACCAGGCATTCTGGCGAAATCTGGGCAGAAAGCAAGCTGGGACACGGAAGCACCTTTTTCTTCTCACTTCCCCTTCCTGCAGATACTCTCCGGAGCGAGACCTAAGCCAGTTCCGAACTGGGCAGAGCCAAGGCACAAATCATGATTAATTATATGCCAAAACTTGAAAAACCAAAGTCACTGACGCCGCCCTTTTAAAAACAATCTAATTGCTATGGTCTTATAATCAAACTATTCAAAATTGGCCGGATGAGGTCATTCAAATTGGCTTGTCCAATCTGTATTTGTTCATTCTTTTTGTGGAGCTGCATGCTCCCGATCGTAGATCCTGTCCTGTTTGACACAGGCAAATATCCTTGTGATCAGCTTGAACCTTACCGCATTGATGACGCTCATCTTGTGCTTGCCTTCCCCGATCTTTCTCAGATAGTACTCCCTTATATCGGGAGCATACCTGTAGGCCGACAAGGCACAGATATGTATAAGGCTCTTGAGTTTTTTGTTGGCTATGCTAGAGACCCTCGCCCTCATCTTTACCGAACTGCCAGATCTATGTGAAAATGGTGCAACGCCCACATAGCAGGCAAACTTTCTTGGATCGCTGATTTCCCGGAACTCGTTTGTTGATATCAGAATGAACAGTGCCGTTACAGGACCCACGCCAGTGACAGAGGTTACTAGTTCCATGAGGTGGCTGACTCTTTCATCGGATTTCCAGACACGTTCGATGTGGAGCTCCAGTTCCCTGATGTCGGTTTTCATCGCCTCTGTCGTCCTGGAGCATAACCTAATGTTTTCTTCCGAAGCCCTGCTTTCCAAAAAGCCTTTTTCTTCTTTTAGGGGTGCCCCGATTGCCGATTGAAGGCTCACCAGCCGGCCTCTCAGGGACAAAAGCCTTGCCAGCTTCCCAAGGACGGGCCGCTTGGGATTCCATAGCCTCAGTTCATCCCTGTGTTTTACCAGATAGCGCGCTATGCGGATTGAGTCGGCCTTGTCCGTTTTGCCCCTTAGGATTCCAAGCGTGCGCCTGATGTGCAGCGGGTTGTGGAGCAGGAATTGGGACTTCGTCCTTTGCAGGCAGGAAACCAGATGGTTGCAGTAGATGCCCGTCTGTTCCATTCCGTAGACTGAATTCGAACTGGTAAAACCATGTTCCTTCCTGCATTCCCGGATAAAGCCCAGTATGTCATCCGGACTGTTAACGATGGTGTGATGCGAAACCAACCTGCTCCTTTTCATTATGGCAATGTCGAGTTCATTTCGCGAGACGTCTATGCCGATAAAGAAATCAAACCTCCAGTCTTTTGATCTAGCCATTTTAAACGCGCTTAAGACCTCCCTTGCAGCCAGTGACTCGTACCCATCCTTAGGTCTTTAGCCTTGGCGGACTCCAGTTCTCACTGGCTGCATCCAATGCATCGAGAAAAGGCCGCAAGGCTCGCACCCAATATAGGGAATTCCCTTGGACCTCTCACTAGTTCCCCTGCCGCCTACTTGATAACAGCAGATTGAGAGGCTATTGTAAAACATATATCAAATTTAAAAATAACCAGATAGATTTCAATGCGCCTTTTGGCAACGAATATTTTTGACTGTACAGACACCACAGGCCATTTTATCCTGTCCCAAGCTAAAACAACATGGTCGCACTGTTTATTGAAGGGAATTGGCTCAACTGTAGAATGGAATAAAATAACCTTATACACCTGCCCTTTATCTTCATCCGGCTAAACAGTCACGCCCATAAAACCACTCCAGTGTTGCTGTTTTGAGATTCCGGACATGATCTATCTATTTCCGCGTCAATTTTTCCCTTAAGCGCGGGTTTCATCTCTTTCATTACACCTAATTCGCTTTCGAGAGACATCTCTCCAAATTTTTTATTACCGTCAGTTATTGTAAAGCTATCCTTCAGATAGGCTTCTATTATCTTGTCGCTCTTTGCCTGCCTCATGCAGCATAGCTGCCACCAACTTTGTTCAATGCTGTTGCCCCTGCCTCAAGTAGTCTTTGTTTATGAAGCCCTTATCATTCAAACGTACAAATTTCGCTTCATCCGAAGCAAGCCCTTTCTTAATCATATTTAATGCGCCTCCGTTGATAGGCTTGACTTTGTTTCCCTCAGGATCAAAAAATACTATCGGATTATTTAGACAGAAACCATAATGACTAGTGTTAGGATACTTTTCAGACATTTGTGGGGGTTATTCCAAAAGTGGCCACTTTTGGATCGAAACCAAAGTTTTGGGGGATATGGAGGATTTAAAGAACAGGTTGAGCGAAGCAATGCCGAATGGAAAAGCCTTTTATCCGTTTTAAACGAACCGTTTCAAATGCAGAACAGTCCTGTTCTTCTGTGGTTTCTTTGTGCTGTGTAACAAAAAATTAAATAACTTTGTATCGATAAAAGGATTGTAGTACTTCGAATCGATGGTTTTAAGTATTGCGGGTTTTAATTTAGAACGTAGTAATTGATCCTATTTTGTTTAGTTTTTTCAGTCGTGCGTCATTCGTGCGTCCTTGCGAAAAAATACAGGAAAAACAGTCATATCTGAGCGCAAACGCATAAAGTTAGACCACCGCTCTGAGTACGAAATTCGTAACTAACTAAAATCAAGTAGTTACAACAGTAAAAAGGATTAGAACCTTAAATGAACAAAAGCCTGTAAGCAATTAACTTACAGGCTTTTGTATTATAAATACAACCGCTTCTCTCCGATTCTCATTGTAAAATCTCGTTCAAATCACTTAAATTATTAATTGATTTTTAGAATTTAGACTTAGCTTGTGAAGCGTGTCCTAACAGCAGAATTAGTATAGTCTTTACGCCTAGACTCCTAAAAAATGAGCTATCAATTTGAACTTTAACGTGAAAAGGTTACTTTAGAAAGCCCAATGAATTCTGCAGCCGCTAAGGACTTAAACCAACTTTAATGAGTAATGAACGTTTCGAATGTGAGATTTTAAGAGCCAGCAGGACTAGGCTATTGCAATTGATGGAAACAATTGATAACGAGCTATTATTTAAAATTCCAGAGGGTTTTAACAATAATATAATTTGGCAAATTGGTCATTGTATTACTTCCCAACAGCGGCATATGTATATGCGTAGCGGATTACCAATGTATATATCTCAACAATTTATGGAGTCCTTCAAAATAGGATCGTCTCCAGGTTCTTGGAAAATTACTCCAGATGTTAATGAGGTGAAGCATTTGTTGATTGATACTGTTAACCGCCTTGAATTAGATCTGGAGTCCAGCTTATTTGTCAACTATGAGCCCTTTGAGTTACCCATGGGATTTCAAGTGAAAAATCATGTCCAGGCACTACAAGCCGCTAACTATCACGAAGCGGAGCATAGTGGAAAGATTTTCATGTATTTAAAGCTGTTAGTCAAAGAAGTGCATTTGGAGCAGTGAGTATCTAAAATCAATAAAAAGTATAAGTTAACTTTAGTGCGTTACGGTCTTCAAAATAATGAGCAGCCTTTGCTGTAGCGGATTTTCGTTGTATCGCTACCAGAAAGCCTTTTTTGTCATAGGTCATGATCAATTCGCTCACCTTTTGCCCACTCCATATATCTTCCATCAACATCAGGTTCTTGCTTTTGTTATAGCTGTACTTTTCGTTTCTTGGCTTAGCCGCAGTAGGTACATCGGCTTTTTCTACCAGTAGCCCTTCTTTGTATTGATACATTTCTGAAGGCGTTTTGGCTTCGGCACAGTCGCTATGGTAAAACAAAGCAACCGGAACTCCGTTTAAATAATAATAAGTAATTTTCTGCGCGCAGGTATCTGTTTCTCCATATTGCTTTTTAAAATCGTAGTATGCTGTCCGCTCTTCTGCCTCAAACTTGTCTTTTGTATAATAGCGGTAACGCCAGGAAGAAAAATTATTTTCGGCGATCATTTTGTTCAACAGGTTTTCGTCTAGCAAATCACCTTGTATTATCGTTTTATCAACGCCCGGCACAGGTACACCTTGCCAATCGTTGTTTTGTGGCCTGTTTGGCATTTGAGCATTTAGCGTAAAGGTTCTGATCCTATCAATCCTATTCTTTTCATCATATTGGTAACAGTCGATACGTACAATGCCATCATGATAATCAATCTTGGCTTTTTTATCTATCAAACCCTTTGCATTGTAGTAATTTCTTGTATAAAAGGCTGTATCTGCTTTTTCCTTATTGTGGCGTATGAAGGTAGTGCCAGTTACCAAGCCATCGGTATTAAAATCATAAAAATAGCTCATGGTTACCTCGGCATCATCTTTAAACACAATACTTTTCACCTTTTTTTCCTTTATAAAAGCCGGATTGAATGGAAAAACGGTTTTTGTAAAATATCCTTCTTCTGCAAATGGGCTAACCGTATAAAAAGGTGGCACCTGAGCTTTACCTGCAAGCATGCCATTACAAAGCAAAAGGCAAATGAGAAAAAGGATAAGTTTATATTTTGAATGCATCATCTCATGGGTTATTAAAGGGTAGATTTTATTTTTCTATCAATACACAAGCCAATTCTTTGCTTATGAATTAGTATATCTCTAACTTATTACTCCCTTTCACCCTATGCAATTCCAATCCATATTGTTTTCTTTTCCCTTCCTCATCCTTCGAGTATAAAGGCGTAACTCCATTTGATGTAATTAGGCCAACCAGTTTCCCATTGGGGTGGATAAACAATTTATAGTCGGTTAAAGGTTGCATATAGCCTTTAGAAGACGAGATGCGCTTTTCTAAGGATTCTAAATAATCCTTTCGTTTCTTCTCGTCCATATACACTGAAACCATTTCCCTTTCACGAGATTTTTTGTACAATTGGAGATAGGATTCATAATTTCCCTGATTAATTATGCTATGAACATTTTGATAATATTTAAGCACTTCAGACAACAGTTTAGCAGGATCTTCTTTAGTTAAGTTTAACGAATTTGTAAACCCTTCCAGCTCATAGGGTACATCGGCATCAAATGTCCATGTATAAACCAATGAGTCTACAGGTTTATCAATAGCTGGAAAGCTACATCTTTTCACATTTTTAACCGGCGCAGCTGAAGCATTTTCTGTATATACAATATCAATAAAATAGTCTTTTACGTCTTTAGGCAATATTTTTGAATTAGGATTCAAAGGCTTTACAATAAGCACTATATTTTGAACCCCAGATTTTGATATATATGGATTTAAATACTCGTTCCCGCTGATCACTCCATCCTTTCTATTGCTAACCATTCTTACGCCATTAAAAATTATATCGAAGCGACCGCTAAAATCATAAGTTGCGAAATAAGTTTTTTTTATTTTTTCCGTATAGTCATAACCCTTTTGTTCCTGCTTAGCTTCATTACGGCTACTTATAAAGAACGGTATAATCAATACGATATATAATATTTTTTTCATCAAAATCGGAGAATATTATGGGTAAATAAAATAGACATTTATAATTTTATCAAAATACAGTCAACTGTCAGGTCTTAAATTAACAATAACTGAAATCTGTACTTCTAGAATCACCAAAACGACCTTCATTCACCCTTTAATTCATTTTTATCATATTTCTTAGCATTTGTTTTTGGCTAGCCAAAATACTTTATAATTAATCAAATTCAGAAACAATGGTTTTAAAATATTACTCACCTTAGGAATTTATTCTATTTCAAACAATTCGATCCGCATCTGCCACTAAGCCAACGCGCAATAGCAGGCATGTGAAAGTTTTATTCCATCACACAACATGTTAGCCAGCATCAACCCGCTGGTTCAGCTTTTCCCATCAAATCGGCACTTGGAATAGCGATTACACATTCTTCAGTTACAATGTATTAATAATATCTTTTTCGACTCTCGTTCGACTCTTCTTCGGGAAAATTGCGTTTAAAGGGCAGTTATCCGAACAACTCTCGAAGAAGACTCGAAGAACTCAGCTAAAAGACAGACATTCCCGGACATTTTCGGAAATTTCCGGACATCCTCATTGAAAAGCATTTTTAGAAAAACATTCATACAAATATGTTTTATTGAATTAGTTATATTTGATTGCCTAGGCAATACTAATGGTTAGGCTTGCCATCAAAAAATCTAAAAACAATGAGATTTATCCCTATACTTATTTTAATGCTTCTGGCAGTCAGCAACATTAGAGGTACCTCGCAAATTGCATCGTCAAACCAAAGTACGTCCAATAAGAATGGAATTATTACAGGTGCCGACCAGACCGAAAAATATTTGTCTTACCTCAAAGGAAAAAGAATTGGCCTAGTGGCAAACCAAAGCTCTATTATCGGCAAGAAAAGCAGTGTAGACAGCTTATTGAGCCTTGGAATTAAAATTGTAAAAGTATTCGGACCAGAGCATGGTTTTAGAGGAAATGCCAGTAATGGAGCTGTAGTGGGCAATGAGAATGATGCCAAAACCGGTCTTCCAATCATCTCCCTATATGGCAAGAATGAGAAACCAACAAAAGAGCAACTGGCTGATGTTGACCTCATGGTTTTTGATATCCAGGATGTGGGCTGCCGCTACTATACCAATATCAATACGTTAGAATACGTGATGGAAGCCTGTGCAGCAAACAACAAGGAACTGCTCATTCTCGACCGGCCTAATCCTAACGCCTATGTAATAGATGGACCGGTAATGACCGATGATAAATTTAAATCGGCCATTGGGATACATTATACGCCTATGACCCATGGCATGACGATAGGAGAATTTGCACAATACCTTAATGGCGAAGGCTATCTTAAGGAGCGATGCAAAATAAAGATCATTAAAGTTGCCAATTACAGTCATGACCTGCCTTACGTACTACCGGTAAATCCCTCGCCGAACCTAAATACACAACAAGCTGTGCTGCTTTTCCCGAGCTTATGTATGTTTGAAGGAACAGCCATCAACGAAGGCCGGGGAACTTATATGCCATTTACGATTTTGGGAGCGCCCGCATTGAAGGGCAAGTATTCATTTTCCTACAAACCAGTAAGTATTCCTGGAATGAGCGAACGGCCAAATCAAAAAGACTCTGTTTGTTATGGGCTCGACCTCCGAAACTATGACATCGGCAACTTACGGAAGAGCCGTCAGCTTAATTTATCATGGGTAATTGAACTCTACAAAGCCTATCCAGACAAAGCCCATTTCTTTGGTCAAGAAAGAGCCAATACAGGTGTTTCTCCCTTTGATTTACGTATTGGTACAGATCAACTGAGGAAGCAACTCATAGCCGGAGTATCTGAGGCCGAGATCAGAAAAAGCTGGGAACCGGGCTTACAAAAGTTTAAGGCTATCCGCGCAAAATATCTTTTATATCCCGATTAATGAATTGGTAATTTGCTAAACAGAACTGCTCTCAACCGTTAATCTGCTTGGCCTTCCCCCATTTATAGGGTTTAGCAAGAGCGTTCTTGGTCTTTACATTTCAAAAGAAGACCGCACTATCATCAAGATCAGGTCTTTTCATGTTGTTCTACAATTAGTTTCACCAAAATATTTCTCAATTGTTCATTTTGCAGCTTTAGCTCAATCAGGTCCATCGCGATCTGTTTATATTGTGCCAGCCATGTTTCAAATACATCTCTTTCTATCTGCCGCTCCTCACAAATTTCATTTATCGACCTGCCTTTATAGTATTGTTCAATACTATAGACGATCACCTTTACCGAATTTTCTACAGTATCCATGCGCTTTGTCTTCTTTTAATTGCTAATATTATCGCCATGCCAATAGGATGTAAAAATTACTCCTAATGATACTGTTCCCAATGAACATGGCCAGTATCTTCTACCATTGTATCTTGTTTTGTTGTACTTATATCTATCTTGTTTAAAGCGCTACTGCTAACTTAGCCTTCTGTCGTTTTATTGTTGTTGAGCAGCCAGTTCTTCAGGCTAAAATCGACAATCATATTCCGCAGATTTGAATTTTCTAGCTTGAGTTCCATCAATTCAAAGGTAATCTGCTTATAATCCAACAGCCAAACATCAAACTCTTCCCTTTCAATGTTGTTTTCCTCAAGAATGAGTTCAATTTCTTTTCCGCTATAGTAGTCTTCTATAGCGCTAACAATACTTTTTACTGAATTTTCCTTCATGTCTATTGTTCTCCCATTTTTAAAATCATATCAGCCCAAAAGTTGAGCGCTATATTTCATAAATGGTCGTGCAAGAGGGCCAGACAAATCATCCCCTAAATGTTAGCCCTCTATAAGAAAGCACGACCAAGACCACATTATTAGTATTTCACTATTTTAAATTCTGTTCTTCTGTTGGCCTGGTGCTCGGCTACCGAGCAGACTACCCCATTGGCGCACCTGTTGGTCAGCTGGCTTTCGCCGTAACCCTTGGCTGTTATCCTGTTCTTGCCAATGCCCCTGTCAATAATGTACTGGACGGCCGAATTTGCCCTGCTCTGCGACAGCCACTGGTTGTACTGGTCGTTGCCCCTGCTGTCGGTATGCGATCCCAGCTCGATCCAGATCGTCGGATTCTCCTGCATGAGCTTCACCAGCTTGTCGAGCTCCCTAGTGGCATCTGGCCTGATGTTCGACTTGTCGAAGTCGTAGTAGATGTTCTCGATCCTGATGGCTTTGTTGATCACGATCGGCTCCAGCTGCAGGTCCTGCCTCAGTTCTGTAGAAACGGTCAGGTTCTGGGTACTAACGGTGGCACCATCGCTACGGAAGTCTGTTTTTTCTCCAGTTAGGCTGTAGTCAGCTGCTTTTTCAAGATTAAATTTATACCTGCCATCAGCCTCTGTCTGCACTTTTATTATTCCGCCACCAACTTTTGCCAAACTAATGATGGTATTGCCCAATGGCTCGCCTGTTTGTTTGTTATAAGCCACCCCAGTCAATTTAAATAGAATCGGTTCTTGACCTTTAAAACTGTAGATATCATCATCGCCCAGGCCTTCTACCCTATTTGAAGACAGGTAGCCAGTGGTAGCATCACTTAAATTGTAGGCAAAATCATCTTGTGGCGAATTGATCGGATAGCCCATGTTTACAGGCTTACCTAATTTATCCGATATACGTAGCGCTTTGAATACATCGAGTCCGCCCTATGGCAGCTGTCATCAGCATTGTCGGGATCATTAAGAATGCAGCTCTTCCCGCCAAACACATCCGCTTGCTCGAGGTTTTGGAAGCATCGAGCGTTAATTCATTGGAGATGATCACCGACCTGCTCAACATCAATGCCAACAAAGAAGGGCTTGTAAAAGAACCTATAGAATTACATGTTCTTTTACACGATTGTGTTGAGCTTTTAAAGTTCAGGGCAAAAGAAAAAGGACAAGCCATAGAGCTTAAAACGCAAGAGGTAATCGTATTGGCGAATAGGGAAAAAATATGGCGGGCTGTTAATAACCTGATCATCAATGCAATAAAGTTTAGCCATGTGGGAAGCAAAACTGTGGTTGGAATGGAAAAACGACAACATAGCGTTGTCATCAGTGTTCGAGATCATGGCATTGGCATCCCTCCAGAGCTAAAGGACAATATTTTCGAGCTGTTCTCTGAAGCCAAGAGATTGGGCACTTCGCAAGAACATTCATTTGGCATGGGTTTGGCCATATCAAAGCAGATTGTTGAAGCCCATGATGGAAAAATATGGTTTGAAAGCGAAATGGAAAAAGGGAGTACCTTTTTTATTGAATTGCCTTTAAGCTGAGCAAAATCAACAGTACTGAAGGAAAACAATCTTCCGTACTGTTGAATAATATTTTGATAATAAGGGCCTTAAATTACCTTATTTGTAGTTGGCAATTTGGCTTGCCGCAGTTTCGAGAGGATTTTCAAAGGGCTTAATTTGGCTTATTTTCGAATTTAAGACCCAATTCTCTTCCCAAGTTTTTACATCAAATGATTTACCGGTTTTCTTTGCTTCCAATAAATGCCTCATTCTTTCGCGGTAGAAATCGCGCACCAGCCCGCTCCATACTCTACATGAATAATCATTTACCGGAGGGCCCCAAACAGTGACAATCCTGCGTGCACTTTGCTCGTATAGCTGTTTTAGTTTTTGATCATTGGTATGTGCCGAAGCAAAGCCAACCCATCTTTCCAATCTGTTTAAGGGATGGGATTCCAGCAACCGATCTAATGTGGCGAGTATATCGAGTCCTTGCTTTCCGTATTTGTCGCCATTAAAGGCATCTTTCTTTTCAAAAGCTTTTGCCGCTTTATTAAAATAGCCTTCGGCCTTTAAGCCCAATACCAATGCAGCACGTTCAATCGCATCGGCCTGGTAGTTTTTAGATTGGCCCAATTCTTTGCGGCAGCTTAAAAACAGTTCGACAGATTTAAAAAAATCATCAGTTTTATTCATGTTGCCTATTTGAAATTTCCCCAACTGCCAGTTAAAGCTAGGGTGATCTATCAAATAACTATAGCTGCTCTTTCTCAACAAATCCCACGATTTTTTTATAGAATCGGGATATGCCCCATATCTGTTAATGGAAAAATCCTTAATCCAATCATCAAGATTGACAGAATCTTTTGACCATGCAACATCTGTTAATAGTTCATAAATCACACTGTTGTTTTCCAAGCCTTCGCCCGAAATAGAAAAACCAATGAGGTTATTCTTTTTGGCAGATGCCAGCGTTTTGGCGGCGCCTGTTGCATACAGATCCAATTTGCCGGTATAAGCTGTTTTCCCGCCCATGTTGGGTACAAATCCGTAAACCCATTGCTTGCCACTAAAAGCATTTAAAAATTCCCAACTGTTGGCATAATCATTTGCATAGTCTAAAATCAAGATCTTATCATCGGGCACCTTGCTAAATAAGGCTTTTACATTTTCAGGAGGCCATTGTTTCCGTTGGTAACCAAACATCCAGCCTTGGATAACCCATATTGCGTCTTTGTTGCTTTGCTCAATGGCATCGAAAGTGAACTTGCCGTAATCGGCCAATAATTCTGTTGGGGTTTGTTCAGATTTGGGGAGTTCCAGCTCATTAAAGCTATCTACTAAAAAATACTTGGCCGGACCAAACTCTTTTTGCCATTCTTCCATGTACAGCTTCGTAATTTTCTTAAACAATGGATCTTTAGGCATCAGCATTACGGGCCTTTTAGATGGTGCAAAACCTGAATTCCACAAGGTGTTATGCAGTTTTAAATCAGGATAGATCCGTTTAATCGCCTTTGGCACAAACCCTGCAAAAGACTGAACGATAGGCTCCATATCCAATTCCTTCATCCTCTTTAAAATCTGATGCTGCAAGGCGATTTGATCTTTGTGCCACGCTTGTGGCAAAGTACCCCCCACACCTTGGATATTGCCCATCCTTTGCCAAGGCAATAAGGCCGGGGCCACATAAAAACTATCAATTTCGGCTTGCGTAAGTCCCAGTCTTTTCCATACCCTGGCGGCAATAGCTTCGGTGGCAATTGGCGCCATCAGCATATTAAAACCATGCAACGCCTGCCAGTCTAGTTCCTGTTCCCAACGTTCCCAGCCCCAAAAGGGCGTAGTATAGCCTGATGTAACCACATTATAAGCCTGCCGAATCTTAAATGGCGAAATAACCTTTATAACTGGTGCATCAGGCAGTTGAGCAGGCACATTGAAATTGTTGCCTGCCCAATCTTCCATGCCCAAATGGTTATTTTTTAGGTAATCGTAAACGCCTCTGGTTAAGGCATTTGCCGAAGTGGCTTTAACAGCAAGCTGACCGTTTTTAGCTTGGTATTCATAATAGTCGTTTTGCCCGTCCTTATTTAATAATTCAAGCCTTATGTGTTGCGCTTTATTACCCAGTGCTCGTGTGAGTACCTGTTTCGCTGCATTTGTGCCCGAAGTTTGTGCATGGATTGGTCCCTGCACAATTAAAGCCAGGAGTAGTAAAATTATTCTTTTATGCATTTTAAATACCGACGAAAGGTAAGATTGCTTTTTCTTCATAAGGTGATTATAGATGTTTCTATTTTGTATAACTCGTAATCTCAATTGTCCAGGTACGTGTTTTACCATTGGCAGCCGTTACCACATATTGACGTGGAACAGTCATATCTGTAGGATCTCCCAATTTAGGAGCTCCGCCAGTTGGCGAAACCGTAGCCGCAGTAGAGATATCAAAATACATCCAAAGATTGGTTTGTACAACTTTATCACGCTCTGCACTGGTAAATGTTCCGTTGGCGGCCGGTACCACTACTGTCAGATTGATTTTGCTACTCGCTTCATCTACATTCTTGGTAACCGTAAGTCTTTGGTAACCAACTACCGGCTGGCCATTGTAAACGGCTGAGGTATTATAGCGATATTCCAGATAAACATTATCTATATTGGTACCATCAAATAGCGGATATTCGGGAAGGTCTTTTTTAAGACAGCCTGTCAACATGATTATCAATGTAAGTAGACAGGTACTGGCAAGAATTTGAATTTGTCTTTTCATGATTTAATTTATTAAGGATTACCAACCTGGATTTTGTGGGCCAAATTTTGGATTTTGATCTATATAACCTTGTGCAATGGGGAACAAGTACCTTCTGGTTTCGAACACCCTTACATTGTTGGAAGAGAAAAACGGACCCTGAACAATAGAGTAATATTTTCTGTCTTTACTGATATCCATTACCCTTGGCGCTTCCGCTAGTTCGGGAATTACAGCGCCCGATGGACGGCCATAATTGGCATCGCCACCGTAACGGCCCCAACGCAAAAGGCTCCAGTAATAGTCGTTCTCTAGCACCAGGTCTACCCTACGCTCTCTTTTGTAATCTTTCCAAGCCTCGGCTGATGAACCTGCCATAGATGCAGGTAACTTTCCGTGTATGGTTCTGGTTTTATTAAGGGTGGCCACAGCGTTGCCAATATCTCCCTTTAACAAATAGGCTTCGGCCAAGTTTAAATATACCCTGCCTAATCGTGTAATTACATAATGATAATCTGTTGCTACGTCAACGGTTAAATTTGGCGATACATTGGTATAAACTCCTTTGTTCCAATACATATTGCTAATACTTTCGTAATAGGCAATGCTGTTGAAATTAATTTTCATCCAACGGGTGGCATTGCCATTGATACAGGTAGTTAAGGTTTCTCCGTTCATTTTGGTAGAGTCGCTCACAATAGACGAATGCCACCTGGCATCGCGATTGGTGTTGTTCAGTGTCCAAATGGTTTCGGTACTGCCTGCTTTGATCATGCCGTGTTTGACAGAGGTTTCGCCACCAGCAACAGGAATTTTAGTTGTAGGTATGGCCGCTGTTTCATCTATGGCGGCTATATATTGCGAAGTCTGATTCCAAGGCAAGGCTTTCGTAGGATCGGCTTTGTCAATTACCAAATAATCGTCGGCAATATTTTGGGTTGGTCCGTGTTGTACCCAGCAAAATAATTTGTTCACGGCGGTACTTTGCAGCAAAGGGCTTCCGCCAGAAGCTGCAATCCTCCCATTATCCAGCAATGGCACATACAATTGCATAGGCGTATTCCCAACAACAGTATTTACAGCCTTTCTATATACTCCCATGATTGTTTCGGCAGACCTTGATTTTTCATTGGTAAACATTTGACCGTAATCAGGCTCTAAAGTATAGCCTGCATTAATTACCAATTGCGCATTATCAATTATTTTTTGCAGCAAAGGATTGCTTGCGCTCACATTGGCGGCATTGGGATAATTCTCATAAGCCAGGGCCTGTAAACACACTTCGGTTAAAAAAGCAGCCGCGGTATATTTGTTCGCTCTATCTATAATTTTAGTAGCGGGCAAGCCTGCAACCGCATCTTCCAGGTCTTTAATAATTAATTTATAAGATTCTGTGGGGTTGGGCGTACTCGAAAGCAACAGCTCATCTTCTGGTGTTAATACTTTATCTATCCAAACAATGCGGCCGGTACTTCTGGCAATATTAAAGTAAGATAGGGCCCTTAAAAATTTGCCCTCTGCTATCAGTGGCCCTTTATCTGCTGATGCAATACCTGCTGATGCCGCTACTTTTTCGATAATCTGGTTACATCTTCTTACAGCTGCCCAATTGTTAAATCCCAAATCTGTATTACGATCTACTCGTTCTGTAAATACCTGTTGGCTCCCATTGTAAATATCGTCAAAGCCTAAAGTATTAACGGTTCGTGGATCTGTTTGAGGACCATTCTGAAAACTGCCCATTATAGTAGCGTAGGTAGAAAATATAAAGGTTTCGGCGTTGGCCTTGTTTGCCCATACCACATCCTCGGTAACAAGATCGTATCGGGTTCCTTCTTCCAATGTTTTTTTGCAGGATACCAGCATCGTAAATGCCAGTGCTACTGTTACAACTATTTTATATTTTTTCATTTTATATCAATTTAAGAGAATTAAAACCCAACATTAAGACCAAAAGCAATTGTACGCTGAATAGGATAACCGCTGTAATTAGAATCAGATTCGGGATCGATAAAATAATCCTGGCTTTTTGAGCTGCTGAGCAGATTTGTACCCGATAAAAACAGACGGCACTGCTGTAACGGAAATTTTTTCAACAATGTTTTTTTAAAATCATAGCCAAGCTGAAGGTATTTTAAGCGAATAAAGCGGGATTTAATTACCCAAAAGTCGCTTACCCTGTCATTATTCTGTCCATTTACCCCACTGGCTGAAACCTGGCGAGGGAACAGTGCATCTGTATTGTCAGGGCGCCAATAGTCTCGTTGAATGTCATAAGCTAGAAATGCGTTAGGATTGAGTCCTTGAAGTAGGGCTCCCATATAGCGGTCTCTATTTCCTGATCCCATAACTACGCCGCTCAAGAAAAAACCTTTATAATCAAGATCGAAGGTGAAACCATAGTTGATCCTTGGCATAGAATTGTTGCCTATTGACCTATAATCGGAAGCATCTATTTTACCATCACCATTTACATCAGCATATTTCAAATCGCCAGCTACGGTATTGATGGAAGCAATACGACGAGCTCCAGTTAATAGATCAGCATTGTTCTGATAAAATCCTAAACTGTGATAACCCTGTGCTTGCAGTGGGTTTGATGTAGTCCCTGATACGCGGGTATATGGATTTTTTAGGGCTGTTTCGTTTTCACCTGGACTTCTTTCTGTTAGTGTATTGAAGTAGGTAAAGTTTACGCCCAATTTATAGTTGAACTCTCCAAACTTATCGTTCCAAACTGTTTTAAACTCCATGCCTTCTCTTCTCGTTGCCCCTTCTTTAAAATTAATCTGTGGCAAGCCAATGCCAAGTGTGCCAGCAAATCGCGGATCGGAAACTGTGTAGCCTGTTGTTCTTTTATAAAAGTAACCAACAGTAACGTTGAGACGCTGCCTTAGCGATGCAATATCCAAACCAAAATTCCTTTCATTGTCTGTAAACCAGGTATAATTGGTACTTGGTAAAATGCCAGGTTCTGATGTACCTTGCACAGGTATGTCATTGATAACATAAACATCAGTATTTACACCATAACCCGGTATATAAAATTTGGTTGAATTACCGGGCAAATTACCTACCTGCCCAACTGATGCCCTAATTTTTAAGTAATCGATAATGTGCTTGTCTTTTAATTTTTGCATGAATTTTTCTTCAGAAATGATATAGCCTGCAGAGGCAGAGTAAAAATTGCCCCATTGTTTCCCCCTTGGAAAAACATCATTACCATCACGCCTAATTGTGCCATCTACAAAATATTTAGCTAAATAATTATAAGATAAGCGCCCTACATAACCAGCACGGTTGGCGGTTCCCTCACCCCCATCTAAAAACTGATTTACTGTTGGCCCTGCTACAAATTGGTCAAACGAAATCTGATAATTGACTCTTCTTCCTATCAAATTAGATGAGATAGATTGAGCCTGCTCTGCTACGCCGGTGAAATCGATGGTATGGTTGCCAAAAACTCTGTTATAGGTAATAAAGCCCTGTATGTTCCAGGTTCTGTTTGTTGAAGTACCAACCTCTAGTGATGGGGTAGAGAAATACTTAGGTGTTGTACTTCCCAAGTCATAATAAGGACCAGGTTCTGCCCAAATCTTTTGGTTATAATTACCCATATTATAACTACCTGTTGTCTTAAAGCCAAGTCCCTTTAAAAAATGGGCTTTATAATCTAAGGTAAGAATGCCATTAAAAACACGCGTATTTCCCTTATTGTATCCGGCAGAAAAATCTGCCCTAGGATCGCCCATTACGGGCAAGCCAAATTCGTTGCCTGAAGGGAGTGAAGCGGGTGATCTTTGCACGTGATCAAAAATGGTTCCATAAGGAGTAGTGGGCGAATGGTTTGCCTCTACATAACCATCGATACCTGTTAACACCTTTAAATTTATTTTTTCGAAATTGCTCTCGGTGTTCAGTCGGTAAGTGACACGCTTGTTATCATATCCCCTGTCGCTTCTCAGCATGGCTCCCTGGTCATAATAGGAAGCGGATGCATAATAGGTTAATGCTTTTGTGCCTGAAGAAACAGACAGGTCATGGCGACTTTCAGGCGTAAAATCTCTTAGCGCTAGTTTAAACCAATCTGAATTACCATAGAGGTATGGCTGGCTTTGGTTTCTGTACAATTCCAATATGGCGTCGCTGGTAGGTGGCGTACGCCCTTCTGCGATGTAAACATCATTTTGGGCCTTCTTCGTATCATAAGAGCTCATCGCTTTCGGCAAGAGCGTAGGCTGTGAGTAAACGGTGTTAAACGAATAATTGATATTTGTTTTTCCCTGTGCGCCTTTTTTTGTGGTCACAAGAATAATTCCGTTGGCTCCTTGTTGCCCGTACAGCGCAGTGGCGCCTACATCCATTAGTACCGAATAAGAATCGATATCGTTGGGGTTCAGGTTTTCAAAATCTGACTGGCTCCTGATTTGATTATCAATTACAAATAATGGAGGTGCTCCGCCACGTATTGATATTTGGCTTTTGGCACCAGGTATACCCGAACTGCTGGTTACAATGGTACCTGCTATACGTCCGGCAACAGCATCATTGATCGATTGTACGGGCAAAGGCGCAACATTGGTCATATCCAAGGTATTAACCGTACTGTTCAGCTTTCTTTTGGTACTGGTACCATAGCCGATCACTACAACCTCGTCTAATTTGTTGCGTGTTGCTTTCAATACAACCGTCATCGTGCTTTCGGCTGTTTTTTCAATCGTTTCGTAGCCGACAATAGAAAAAATCAAGATTGAATTTTCCGGCACTTTTAGCGTAAACTTACCTTCGGCATCTGTTGACACGCCAATTCCTTTAACGCCTTTAACTGACACGGATGTGCCTGGTAATGCATTCCCTGTTGTATCGGTAACCGTACCTTTTACAACAATATCTGCATTTGCTATTTGGCTATTAGCGCCTCCTTTAACAGGCCATACTTTATGTGCTTTGATTACTGCTGCTTGTGCATCAACAGTAATGGCTATTAACATGGTTAATAGCACAAGTTTTGCAAGGCTTTTAACCCAAATCCTTGTTTTGGTTAAGTAATAATTCGTCATATTTCATAGGTAGTTAGGGTAAATGACTGAAGAAACCGTCGTCGTCTTCAGGGCTTTGATTAATTGGTTCAGACTATCGATATGCTGTTAATATGTTAACTAAGCTAATTAAGGGCGCTACTCCATCAAATGAAAAGGCGTTAAAGCGGCTTGTAAACTCCACGAAAGGCTCAAAAACTCGGATGAAAAAAAAACGAACATTTTGTTCTGTTAAAAAATGTCACATCTCATTTATACCATACTTTACTTTGGGCAACGAGAATTGTAAATGAAATTGAATTGTTTAGTTGTAGATGATGAAAATGTATTTCAATAATTTACAGTTCAAAATTCCCTATCTTTCGGCATGCATCATCAAGAATTTGAACCTCCTGAAGAGCTACGGGATAGCATTAAATGCTTTTGGTACAACAGCAAAGACTTTGGCGCAGTGCCATCGAGTTTTGAAGTAGTGCCGGATGGCTATGCCGAGATTATTTTTTATTTTGGAAGCCTCTTCCATGCCCAAAATGGAGACCTGCAACCCTTGCCATCACCATTCCTGATAGGCCTACTCAACCAGCCCCTTCGTTTTCATAGCAAAAATAGGTTGCAAATTATTGCGGTTAGGTGTTTCCCTTGGACTGTATTTGATTTGCTCGGACTACCAGCCGGCAAAGATAGCGTACAGGTATTCGAACATCCCATCGCCCAACTACAGCCTCCATTGGAGAAGTGTATCCACAACGGCCAAATAGAGGAAGCATTGGCACTGATCAGGCAATATTTCTTGAAGGCCCGATCGCAGATTGCAATAGACAGCATGTTATTCAAAGCGGGACTAGCCATGAGCAAAGCAAAAGGGAACATGCCCGTAAGCCAAGTCGCGGAAGCGGCGCATGCAACCATTCGTACGTTGGAAAGGAATTTCAAGCAATCTTCTGGCCATACAGTCAAAGATGTTTCCGGTCTGATGCGCTTTGAACAGGTCAGAAACCGACTGTGGCACGAACCGGCCTGCAACATTGCCAGCTTGGCTTATCAACTGGGCTATACCGATCAATCTCATTTAAGCAGGGAATTTAAACGCTACAGTGGCACTACGCCAGCGGCATTCGCCCGAAAAGCAAAGAAAAGACAAGAGGCGGCGAGCAATGATTTTGTCGCATTTGTACAAGCCTAAGCCCCTCGCCTTTCTGAATTTTGTGGTTCAATTATTACATATGAACACTACACAAAACCATCCTTTCTATGATGTGATCATTTCTGGCGCTGGACCTGTAGGCTTATTCCTTTCCTGCGAACTGGCCTTGGCCAAATGTTCGGTGCTCCTGCTCGAGAAGGCCGAAAATCCGCATTCAGCGTTGAAACAGCTTCCTTTCGGGATCCGTGGCCTCTCAGCTCCTACTATTGAAGCGCTTTACCGTCGGGGCTTGTTTCTCGAGCTTGAACTACATAAACGTCTTAAAAATCCACACATGACCACCATTCCTGAAAAAGGTAAACAAGCAGGTCATTTTGCCGGCATCCCATTTTACGAAAGCAATATCGACACCTCTCAGTGGAAATATCGATTGTCAAGTTCAACCGAAACCAGCTTAATATCTGAAATGGCAGAGTTGGAAACGATACTAACCCGTCGCGCAATTGCCTTGGGTGTAAACATCAAATACGGATCGGCCCTTGACAGCTTCCACCAAAGCGATAAGGGTGTTACTGTTCTAACCGGCGACCAGACCTTTGAAGGCAAATGGCTGGTGGGCTGTGACGGGAGCCGTAGTGCTGTCCGCAAGATTGGTGGTTTCGAATTTGCTGGTACGGAGCCCGAATTTACCGGTTATACGGTTCAGGTTGCTATTGCCGATCCCGAGAAGCTCAAACCAGGCCGAAACCTTACTCCAAAAGGCATGTATCTACAATCTCAACCAGGTTACCTAGCCATCCAAGACTTTGATGGCGGTGCATTTCACGACTCTAAAAAGCCAATTACGCTTGAGCACGTACAGGAAGTGTTACGTCGCGTTTCAGATACCGATGTAACGATCAATGCCTTGCAAGTTGCTACCACTTGGACCGACCGGGCACGGCAGGCCACAGCATATCGCAACGGAAAGATATTTTTAGCAGGAGATGCCGCACATATCCATTCGCCATTGGGAGGTCAGGGGCTCAATCTTGGCCTTGGCGATGCCATGAACCTGGGTTGGAAGCTCGCTGCAATTATCCAAGGCAAAGCACCAGCGTCTTTGCTGGATAGTTATCATACCGAACGCCATCCTCTTGGCGTGCAAGTGCTAGATTGGTCAAGGGCACAGGTAGCCATTATGAACCCTAGTGCAGAAGCCCGCGCATTGAATGCTGTTTTTAGAGACCTTATGGATACCCATGATGGAGCCACCTATATTGCCGGACGGATTTGGGGCATCCATACACATTATGATCTCGGTGGCAAGCATCCGCTAATGGGCTACAGCGTTCCCAATTTTGAGTTTGAAGACGGCACTAAAATTGGCGAATTGATGCACGATGGACAGGGACTCATCCTTGATTTTACCATGAATTCTTCGCTTCAAACTTTAGCCGGTAGCTATAGCGACAGCATCAAGTATGTTTCAGGCCAAGCGAAAGATCAGCTAGGCTTAAACGCCATATTGATACGTCCTGATGGCATCGTTTGCTGGGCTATGGATGGCGAGCCTGATTTTAACGAACTTCAAGAAGCGATAGATCTCTGGCTCGTCAAAGCTAAATAAGAACAAGTTTCCATTCATCAATTGACTTTGCCTGGCCGTTTTGCTTGTTTAACTGGCGGAGACGATGGTGCCAATACATAATAGAGGAACCGGCAAATTCCTATGCTATTCCTGAGATCTGATAAAGTTGTCGAGGTTTTCTTCCTTGTCCAAACCGAATTTTTGTTTGATCCTGTAACGTGCCATGCGAATACTCTTCGGTTCAATACCTAAACGAGCCGAAACCTCCTTGTTAGACAATCCCATGAGGATATAGGCGCAATATTTCAAGTCTAAACGGGTAAGTGTGTGGCTGGCTTTCTGTTGCAAACGCTCAAAAAAAGCCGGATTGGTTTCAAAAAAGTCTGTTTTGTGCTCTTCGAAATCCTTGTCCATCCTTTTCTGTTGGTTAACAATGCGTTTAATTTGCTGGTCAACAGAGAGGTGGCTTTCATTATTCACTTTGCCGGATAAGAGTGCTAACAGCTCGTTTTTCTCTTCAATTTGGAGTGTTCCCGCCAAGAGTTCTTTTTGCAAGCGTTCTTGTCGCTCCTTGAGCAAAACCTGCTCAGTTTGCAGTTGTATGGCCTCTACTTCTTTAAGTTGCGCCTTTAATTCAGCCTCTCGTTTTTCCTTGTCTACCAGCTCCTGTTTCCTTATCGATGCCTTTAGCTTGTAATTATAAGACCGAAGCAGAAAAAGCAATGCCACTATACCGGTTAGCGCCAATACGATGTAAAAAACATTTCTTTTCTTCACAAAGCTTGCTTCTTGTTGAAGGTAGGCAATTTCCTGTTCTTTCTTTTCTGACTGGTACTGGGCCTCTACCCTTTGGATACTATTGACCTTCTCTTCGTCAAAGGCCTCTTTGTTGAGTTGGATATACTGTTTCAGGTAATTCAATGCGGCTCCCTTATCGCCTCGTTTTTCGGCAATATTTGCCAGCCCCTGAAACATTCGGGCCCTGGTGAGGGGCATTTTGATGGCACTGCCTTCAACTGCAGCCAAGCCTGTGAGCAATAACTTCTCCGCTTCGTCATAATTTCCATCGCGCAAGGCATATTCGCTCCGCAAGCCATAGCAGTTCAAGAGCACTTCCATTAACTTGGTTCTTGATGAAATTTCGATGGCTATATTCACATACTTTTCGGCACTATCGCGATAAGCCACCGGGAAATACTGAAAATAGGCATAGGCAGTGTTGAGGGCAACAGCGGCTGTATTGCTTCGTACCAATAGACGTCCCGATTGTTTTTCGGAAAGCGGAAACGATTTTTTAAAAATATGTAAAGCCGAATCGAGCAGGCTTCGATTGGACGGAGCAAGTTTAAAACGGTCAAAATAAGCCTGACCAACCGTAAAATAGGCATTGTTCAACAAATCTATCTGCTTACTTTTTAGCGCAGTTGAATAGCAGGAATCAGCATATTTTTTCTGTTTAGCCGGGTCGTTTCCATAGCCATAAAAACTGGCGAGGTAATGGTATACCGTACTCTCGTAATCATAGGCCCGCTCTCCTTTAAAATAATCGAGTGCTTTGAGCAACTTGCCTATAGATTTATCATTTTCGTTATTTACCAGGTCTAGCCAGCCACTTCGCAACCATACAAAACCAATGGTTACCCGGTCTTTTGTTTGTCCCGCATAATAAATGGCGCTATCTCTGCTTTCGTAGGCGTGCTTCAGCTCCTTTTTCCATACATACAGATGAGCAAGCGTAGCAAAAGCCATTGCCTTTCCCCGTCCATCCTGCATACTTTTTCCAAGTTCCAAGGCCTCATTGGCCTGCTTGAATGCAAGTGGCAAATTCATTTCAAAGTTTGCCCTGGCCATTTTGCAGAGTGCGTTTACCTGTTCTGGTTTGTTGAGTTTGCCTTGTTTTAACAAATTGTCGAGCGAATCGAGATAAATATGTTGCGCTTCGGCACCTTTAAAAAAAACCAACAGGAAAAATGCGATAGACAATAGTGATTTCAGTGGTAGCTGCATGATTCAAAAATAGAAAAAAGAAATGCTTTCAAAAAACAGAAATTACCTTAAATAATTGAAATAAAAGCATTTAAGCATTTTTTGTAGATGCATTGTAGACGTCTCGACTACAGCCCGTAGTCGCAGCGTAGTTTCTGTTTTCTTGGTTGAGGAGCAATGTGGGGGTAATTTTGTGTTGTTCAATCGAATTAAACCATGATCAATATTTTGAGCGAACAGCAATCAAAGTTTCACCATAAAATACAAACTCATGAAAAACAAGACCATGGCTATTGTTGCCTACATCACCATTATCGGTTGGGTAATTTCTTACCTTGAATTTAAAAAATCTCCTGATAAAAGCAGGTTGGTTAACTATCATTTGGGACAAGCTTTAGGCATATTTATACTCAGCATTGTGCTCAGCATCATATGTGGCGTTGTTTTAGCCATCATCCCTGGATTGGCAATTATCTTCTCTCTGGCCATGCTGATTCCCTTGATCTTTTTGTTGTTGGGCATTATTGCGGCCAATAACGAAGTAGAAAAACCAGTGCCATTGGTAGGAAAGCTATTTGAAGGCAAATTCAATTTTGCTTCTTAAAAACTGTTTATCTAATTCATTTCTAAAACAAAAGAACCATGAAAACCAGGTATTTTTATCCATTGCTCTTTTTAGTACTGCTATTTGCACAATTTCATGCTGTGGCTCAAGAAGAAGAGACAAAGCGACAAATCGAGTTAAAGCTTACTGATCCGGCTACTCAAAAAAGTCAGACCTACTTGCTCAACAGCATCAATTATATGCTGAGCAATCCATATGATGTGCAAAGCGAGACTAAGGTGATGAGTGAGGGAAATTGTAGCCTCAGCTTCGATTTAACCAAAGACGTAGACCCATTCATATTAAAATGGATTTCGGGCGAGATAAAAGATGCAAAGGGCGAAATTAATATTATTCCAGTAAGCAGCACCAAAAAGCCGAGAAGCTTTGTCTTTACCGGAGGCGCCGTGGCAGGCTCTTCGGAGAGCTTTATGAGTTACGACATCAATTCTTCTACGCAGTTCAGCATCACCGTTAAAACACTTTCGGTAGATGGCATTACCATTTTCAAATCTACCGGAAACTAATGCAAAACCTATGATCATTTTTGTTAGAGAGATTAAACAGCCCATCTTTGAAGAAAAGCTGAACAATAGCGCAATTCTCGATGGTTTTCCAAGATCGCAACTCAGTTTTGTAGTTTATCAGTTGCACAGCAGTACGATTTTTGGCGATGCAACATACAACAAAGTAAGCAGTGCCTTTTTTGATGAAACTGATGGTCGGGAAATTTTACGCAGGCATTGGACGCCTGAGATGGTAGCACACGCCCGAATGCGTGAAAGTACGGTGTCACGTGAGCCCAAAAAAGTACGCTATAGCATTTTCGGGAAAGCCATTATGGTCTTGTTGCTCCTCTGCATTATAGCCACTGGTTATTTTATTGGTAAACGCATGGCTACGGTAAAAAAGGAAAATACAGCAAAAGCTTCATTTAATGCCACACCAACAACAGGCGATCAATACTATGGCTATTTAACGGAGTTCAGTTCCAATGGCCTTGCGGCAAGGATGGGATGGACATGGCTTAAAATCGTAAAAGAGGAAAGCGGATCTTACCTTGTTGCTGTAGATAAAGCCATTTCACAAAGCCTTTCTTCGGACACCAATCCAGGCACATTTGATGAAGAGCAAACCTACAAAGTAGTATTAAAACCGGGCGACAAACCAATTTTCTCCTCCCCAGATAAAAGCTTCAACTTTTCCGCCATGCGAAAACACTAAAACGAGCTATTAACTTTTAAAAAGAAAAATCATGAAAACAATAAAAATCTTCCTGCTATTTACGCTAGCCATACTTGCTTTTAGCAGTTGTAAAAAAGACAAAGCACCTGAAAAAACCACCCAGGAAAAGATATTAGGCAAGTGGACTTACATTTCACAAATCACCGAAACAACCAATCCTCCAAACCCACCCGAAACAGATACCGAAGCGGGCAAAGCTGGTGATTACTTGGATTTTCGGAACGACGGCAAATTTTACTATGTCATGAACGGATCTAAAGAAAGAGTTGAAGCATATAGCATTAAAAGCGATACAGAACTGTTGATTGATGGAGAGACGTTTACCATATTCGAACTCAATGACCGTAAATTCTCATTTGGCCAATCGGAGAAAGACGGTAATGAAACTTATAAGATAACCATCAACTTAAGTCGATAATCAAATTAATACAAAATGATAAAAACACTAAAATCCCTGATCTTATTTTCAGTGGCAATCTGCTTAATCGCAGGATGCAAAAAGGACAAGCCAAAAACGCCACAAGAAATGGTGCTGGGCAAATGGAACATCGTTTCATGGACAACCGAAACCACAAGACCTGCTAAACCCGTTGAAACAGAAAACATACCTGTAGCAAAAGGCGATTATTTTGATTTCCGTAACGATGGCAAATTTACCTATCAAATTGATGGGGAAATTGAAGAGGAAGCCTATTCCGTTGTCAACGAAACAACCATCAATATTAACGAAGATCCTTTTACCATTAAGGAACTTAACAAGAAAAAGTTTGTTTTTGAGCAGATTGAACAAAGCTCAACAAGAACCACAAAAATGACGATTACCTTGAGCAAGTAAGGATTGTTTCTTCAAAAGTATCAAAGCCATTCATTACGGATGGCTTTTTTTGTAAAACCTGAGCATATTTTAATTTATTTCAAAACTGTAGATGTTTTGTAGGATAGACAAGCTTGCATAAGAGCCACATGATGCAGAGTTTTGCCCTAGATAATCCCAGAAACCTATGAAACCTACCCCATTTACTTCCCCTTCAAAAACCATCAGATTTATTGTTTTGGCATTCGCTGGTATCAGTCTGATCGCCTGTCAGTTTTTTGGCAATACGCCTGAAGAATATTTTGATCGGGCCGCCTTAAATTCGAATGCCATATCACGCTTTGGCGGCGATTATTTCAATACTTATCTCAAGTACATTAAAGGAGGCAATGCTCAAGGCCTTTACAATACCTGTGAGAAATATATCAAAAACTATTCAATAACAACCGCAGAAAATTCCCTAAAAAAAGTAAAAGAGCTTTATCCCACCAAGGAAACCAAACCGATGATTGAGGCTTCGATAGACTTATACACTTTTGTGTTGCAACATTATAAGGACGAACACCTCAAAATAGCACGAATGATAGACCAAAAACAGCCTGAAGAAACCATCAGCAATGCCATTATTGCCTTCGACGAAAAATACTATGCTACTTTTTTAACCAAGTACAATAAGCTGTGGGATTTGGCCAAAGTATATGCAGCCGATAACAGCATTAAATTGACTACATCGCCTTTTTAACTGATGTACAAATTGGGCGGAAAATGGTTGATCTTGGGCTTTATGACCATTCTTGGTATTTTAATTGCACACAAAGCTTATTTGACGTGGAGCAGAACCAAAGCTTATATAAAATGCTAGTTTATTGTCTCTTTTCACAATTAATGATTTTATACTGATAATTGTTTGCGTTTGATTTTTATAACTTTGTTTCATGAGCCAGCATGAAACAATAAACGACTTCTACAAACGCATCCTCAAAAATTCTTGCCTAAACCTGGCTGATCTGAATACCCGAATTGGTCATGTAAACATTTTTTCGAGAGACAATTGCGCCACGATTTCTCCTTATAGCCGTCGTGATTACTATAAAGTATCATTGATCATTGGCACAGGCACTTTGCATTACGCAGATAAGTGGATCTACATCAATAAACCTGCCTTGTTGTTCTCCAACCCTATCGTCCCTTATTCTTGGGAAGCCGAATCGGTGCAGCAGGAAGGCTGGTTCTGCCTCTTTACCGATGCTTTTATTGAGCCTGGCGAACGTAAGGGAACCTTACAGGAATCGCCTTTGTTTAGCCTTGGTGCCAATCCTGTTTACTTTTTAGATGAGCCGGCCTTGAAAGAAGTGTCTGAAATATTCATCAAAATGCAGGCCGAGATCCAATCAAATTATCCGCATAAATACAGCGTAATCAAGAACTACCTGCATTTGCTCATCCACCAGGCCATGAAGCTTTCGCCAACCGAGGAGTTCAAAAAACAAATCAATGCTTCTACCCGAATCTGTGGCTTGTTTTTAGAATTACTCGAGCGCCAATTCCCAATTGACACACCCGAGACTTCCCTTCAGATTAAAACCGCGCAGGATTTTGCCAATAGCCTTTCGGTACACGTGAACCATTTAAACCGTTCGGTAAAAGAGATTTCGGGCAAAACCACTACCGAGCATATTGCCACGCGCATTACACAGGAGGCCAAAGCCTTATTGCAGCATACCGACTGGAACATCTCCGAAATTGGCTATAGCCTAGGCTTTCAGGAACCTGCCTACTTTACCAACTTCTTTAAAAAGAATACAGGCATTACCCCAAATACAGTTCGTCTACAAATGGCTTAACCAGCTGTTTGATTTTTATAAGTATTGGTTTGATAACTATAATTGAAGAGTTTTTTTCGCCTGTAGCTTTGTATAACAAAAATTTACTATGGCAATCTTATCTAAAAAACTACTACCCCAAAACAAAAAGATAGCAACCTTTATTTCTTTCTTGCTTATTCCGCTTTCTGGATTAATTACCGATATGTACCTCCCTTCTATGCCACACATGGCTGTAGAATTGCACCAATCAGAAAATGCCATACAATTAACCTTGGCCTTGTTTCTTGTGAGCTATGGCCTTGCCCAATTTATTACCGGCAGCCTGGTTGATAGTTATGGCCGTTATAAACCCACTTTAATTGCACTGGTTATATTTATTGCCAGCAATTTTGTGATCGTTTTAACCAAACAAATAGAGGTGATTTACGCCATGCGCATTGTACAAGGTATTACCACAGGTTTTATTGTGGTAGCCAAAAGAGCCTATTTTGTTGATGTTTACGAGGGCGAAGAAAGAAAAAAATACCTGAGTTCCTTGTCTATTGTTTGGTCATCTGCACCTGTTATTGCTCCTTTTATTGGTGGCTATCTGCAGCAATATTTCAATTGGCAGGCCAATTTTTATGTATTGGCCGTTTACGGAATCATCGTTTTAGTATTGGAAGCCATTTTTTCTGGCGAAACCGTACCTCAATACCGTCCTTTCCGTCTCCCATCCATGATTAAAGACTATAAAACCATGCTCAGTACGCCTCTTTTTCTATACGGCATCTTTGTAATTGGCCTTTGTTATGGCACAACCATGGTTTTTGGCTTATCAGGTTCTTTTATCATCGAACATCAGTTTAATTACTCACCCGTGGTAGCTGGCTACGCCGCCTTAATGATGGGCCTCGCCTGGATGGCTGGTGGTTTTATTGGCAAGGCGCTTATCGAAAAACCCTTCATTCCTAAGATACGCGTAGCTAACATTTTGCAGCTCATCTTTATCGGAGGCATGCTGATCAGTGCACAATGGCTGAATAACATTTATACTTTGATCTTTTTTGCCTTTTTGATCCATGTTTGCGTAGGCTTCATCTTCAATAATTACTTCGCCTACTGCTTGGGCAGGTTTCCACAAATGGCAGGCGTAGCCAGTGGATTGAGTGGTGGCGCCAACTTCATCATCACTTCGGTTTGCAGCTATACGGTGGTTGGCATTTTGCATCCGCAATCTCAGTTAGATTTAAGCTATGGCTACTTATTTATAGGCCTCATTGCTTTTTTCCTGCTCCAATTTTTGATCAAACCAGCAACAAGAACCAAAACAGCAATGGCTTAAAACATTTTCATTATACCCCAACTTATATTAATTAAAATTCACTTTGTTATGAAATATAGAAATCTTGGAAAAACAAATGAGCAACTATCGGCCATTGGCCTAGGTTGTATGGGCATGAGCTTTGCCTATGGTCCTGCCGACGATACCGAAAGCATAGCCACTTTGCACAAAGCCTTAGATTTAGGCATCAACTTTTGGGATACCGCCGATGTTTACGGCAACGGAATCAATGAAGAGCTCCTGTCGAAAGTGTTGGTGCCCAACCGCGACAAGGTTTTCATCGCTACCAAATTTGGCTTCAGGTTTAAAGAAGATGCAGGTACGGCTAATGCCGTAGGCACCTATTTTGATGGCTCGCCAAAATGGATGAAACAAGCAGTTGAAGCCAGTTTAAAAAGACTAAAAATCGACACCATAGACCTTTATTACGCACACCGGGTGGATGTTAACGTTCCTATTGAGGAAACTGTTGGCGCCATGGCCGAATTGGTAAAAGAAGGCAAAGTAAAATACCTGGGACTGAGCGAAGCTTCTCCGGCATCTATACGCAAGGCACATGCCGTACACCCTATTTCGGCATTGCAAAGCGAATATTCTTTGCTCACCAGAAATGTAGAAGGCGAAATTTTGGCCACTGTTAGGGAATTGGGCATTAGCTTGGTACCTTACTCGCCATTGGCAAGAGGATTGGTTTCTAACACCTTAGACTTAAATGCACTGCCAGAAGGCGATTTTAGGAAAACTCTACCCCGCAGCCAGGGAGAAGCCGCCGAAAACAATGCCAAGCTCGTGGCAGATTTTGCCCTGCTAGCTAAAGACAAAAATTGTACGCCTTCACAACTGGCTTTGGCTTGGGTATTGGCACAGGGTGATGATATTATCCCTATTCCGGGCACCAAAAGAAGAAAATACCTCGAAGAAAATGCAGGTGCCGTTGAGGTACAGCTATCAAGTGCAGATTTAAGCGCAATAGAAGCCGTATTGAACAAGTATCCAAATGTGGGTGCCCGTTATGCAGAAGGTGCCATGAAATTGGTAAATAATTAATCTTCTTTCAGTTTTATATCTTAAAGCAAGCAAAAGGTAAGATCTAATTGATCTTACCTTTTTAATTGTTTAACTAGCGAAGAACTTAAACGATCAGTTCTCCTTTACCGCAGACCTATTCTTTTCTTCGTCGGCTCCCTTGCTTTGTTGCGTACTTTTTTGGTACTCCAAAAGCTGTAGCTCAGGTTCAGTCTAACCGTGCGGGTTTCGTACTGGTTATGCGAGAATTGGATTTAGTTATGGCAAAAATCCCTACTCCCATTTCATGAACGTTTCAACAAAGTTAACTTGAACGTTTCAGCAAAGCCTTGGCTTAAAATCGTGCAGATCTTTGTGGTATCAAAAGAAAATAAGATGAAAACAATAGAAAACATTTATATCAACGGCGCCTTTGTAAAACCTCATGGCACCGATACCTTCGATTTGATCAACCCTTCAAATCGCGAATTGATTGGCCGTGTAGTTTTAGGCGACGAAGTGGACACCCAAAATGCCATTAACGCTGCTCAAGAGGCTTTTAAGACCTTCTCTAAAACCACTAAAGAAGAGCGTATCAGCTACTTGCAAAAAATGCACGATGCTGTAGCCAAAAGAAAAGAAGAACTGATCCAGGTAATGGTAAAAGAATATGGCGGTAGCTTACAGTTTTGCACCATGAGTACACAATTTGCCTTAGACGGCATATTGGCAAACATTGAAGTGCTTAAACAAATGGACTTTGTAAAAACCGTTGGCCAATCGAAAGTGCGTTTAGAATCTATTGGTGTTGTGGGCATCATTACACCTTGGAATGCCAGCAATGGCTTCATTTGCAGCAAACTTTCTACAGCCATTGCAGCTGGCTGTACCGCAGTAATCAAGCCCAGCGAAATGAGCGCCCTGCAAACGCAAATTATTACCGAATGTTTGCATGAAGCAGGTTTACCAGCAGGCGTGTTCAACATTGTAAATGGCCTTGGCCAGGTTGTAGGTGCAGAAATCACCCGTAATACCGGCATTGCCAAAATTTCATTTACCGGCTCTACTCTAGTGGGAAAAACCATTGCCAAAGGTGCGGTAGATACCATGAAAAGGGTTACATTAGAATTGGGTGGCAAATCGCCAAATCTAATCCTTGATGATGCTGATTTTGCCACAGCTATCCCGATGGCAATTAGTGCCTCGTACATGAACAGTGGTCAGGCCTGCGTAGCCGGAACCCGCTTATTGGTGCCCGAAAATCGTTTGGATGAAGTTAAAACCCTGGTCAAAGAAAGTATATCTAAAGTGAAAGTTGGCCAACCAAGCGAAGCTGATACCACTATTGGACCAATGGTAAGCCAAAAACAATATGACCGTGTGCAATCATATATCCAACTGGGCATTGATGAAGGTGCCGAGCTTTTGGTTGGTGGCTTAAATCAACCTGAAGGCTTGGAAGCCGGAAATTTTGTAAAACCAACCGTATTTGTCAATGTAAACAACAAAATGCGTATTGCCCAAGAAGAAATCTTCGGTCCTGTACTTTCTATTCTTACCTACAAAACCGAAGATGAGGCCATCGCCATTGCCAACGATACCAATTATGGACTGCAGGCTTACGTAAGTTCGAGCGATGAAGAAAGGGCCAATCGTGTTGCCGCACAAATCAATGCCGGCCGTGTACTGATCAACTGTCTTAAACATGATCCGATGGCACCTTTTGGTGGCTTTAAGCAGTCGGGCTTGGGTCGTGAGCTAGGTGTTTATGGTTTGGAAGCTTATTTAGAACCTAAAACCATCATCCAATAATCAAACGCAGTCTTGTTGTGACAAATCAATTACAGCAAGACTTGCTTTATTTCTTTAGAGTTTATTAGCTTTAATCACCCATGAGCCATACAACAGAACGTCTTCCCATTCAATACTCCTGCTATTTTCACCGTAGCCGATCTGGAGAACAGTTTATTCCAGAGCACATTTTGTGCTATTTGGTATCGGGAAGCGTAGAAATGATCGATATCGACCATAGTCAGCACTTTAAGGAAGGCGACTTGTATTTCTGTAGCCGCAACCATTTGGCCAAATATGCCAAACAGCCTCCAGAGAATGGCGAATACCGTTCCATTTCTATTTATTTCGATCAAGATAGCCTGCGTAATTTTAGCGTGGAATATAGCCAGAAAGCAAACAAGCCTGTACAAACGCCAGCATTTATTGGTTTGGGGCACTTGCCTATTTTGGCCAATTACATGGAAACGCTAAAAACCTATGAATCGTTGTTTAACGCAAACGAAAACAGGGCTTTGGTAGCGGTTAAGCAAAAAGAAGCGCTATTGCTCTTGTTGCAATTAAAGCCAGAGCTGAAAAATATCCTATTCGATTTTTCTGAACCCGGCAAAATAGACCTAGAGGCATTCATGATCAAGAATTTTCATTTCAATGTAGATTTGAACAGGTTTGCCTACCTTACGGGAAGAAGCTTATCGACCTTTAAACGGGATTTCGAAAAGATCTTTCACCTTACGCCAAGCAAGTGGCTCATCCAACGCCGTTTAAAAGAAGCCCATTATTTGATTAAGGAATTAGGCAAGGCTCCAACCGATATTTATGTTGATTTAGGTTTTGAAGACCTCTCCCACTTTTCCTTTGCCTTTAAAAAACAGTATGGGATTGCGCCTTCATTGGTATAGTTAGCTATCACAAATCATCACCTTTGACGCGGACATAAAGCATAGCCACAGGTTAACAGCTTATGCATAAGATTTGGTCAAGAACAGGTTTCCTGCATGCTTGCTAAAACTAAATCTGTTAATCTGTGGCTTTTGTTATTGTTTAAAATCAGAAATTCACTAGGCTTTGTCCATCGTAATTAGATGGTGGCGTAATTCCAAGAAACCTCAAAATAGTTGGGGCAACCGAATAAAGATAAGGCGCACCATGGTAATCTGTTGTTTGACGATAAAATAGAGGTGCTGTTAATGCGCTCCAGGTTACCGTTGTGCCGTTTTTAACAGCAATGCCGATGTTACCCGTTACTACGTTGCCATTGTAAACTGTTCCAGAACCGTCATTTCCTTTGGTATAAAGCAATAAATCGGCACTGTTGGGATGGCTGGCCGTAATTGATGTAAAACTATAACTGCTAATGGTTGCTGGTGCCAAAGCCGATTTAAAAATCCTAACTTCAGCTATATTGCCGGTAAAATAAGGATTGTAATTGCTGGTGCCGTCTTGACCAAGCTTAAAGGTTACACCACTTTGCATATCTCCAACTGCCGAAATATTCCCTTCTGCAACTTGAATTCCACCATCGTAAAGTATGGCCTTTTGCGTGCTTCGGTTAACCACTACAGCAACTTGATGCCAATTTTGGTCACTAAGGTCTACCCCATCAATATCCAATCGATGTGTTCCATCTCCAAAATTAGCCCTGATTTTTCCATTCCTATTGGAAATGATAATGCCCTTGTTATAGCCACTTGCCCAGTTTTTATTTCCAATAATCACAGGATCGCTTGTTTGCGAAGTTGCACGGGCCCTAAACTCGATCGTAAAGCTTCCACTTGCCGAAAGATCAAGATTACTTAGACTAGGCAACTGGGCATAAACATTTTGCTTAAAATCTACAGTTGTGATTGAATTAGGTTGAGTTTCTATAGTTGTACTAGGCAGGGTATTTATCAATTGAGGGCTGATAGCCGAGTTGTTGAGTATGATGAAAGCATTCTGTTCCAAATAGCTTGAACCGCCATGGCTTAAATCTCCCCCATGATCTGTAGCCACTACAATGAGCCAATCTTCATTGTTATAGGTAGGCCTTGATTTTACGGCAGCCAAAATCCTACCCACCCTTGCATCAACCGCTTTTACCGAATCCATATACATTTGGGTAGTTGTTCGGTAATTACTGGCGTGGCCGGCATGGTCCACATCGTCGAAATGGCAAAAAGAAACATCTGCATTGTTGGTCGTAAGCTCGGTAATGATCTTTTGTTCGGTTGCATTATCAGAAGCGTTATTTACCTTGAGACTAACATCCGGAGTAGCTACAATAAAATCGTTAATAGACGACCAAGTAACCACAGAGACTGTTCTCAGATTGGGAAGACTTGTTTTAATTGGTTTAAAAAAAGAAGGATAGTTTACAAAATCTGACCCCGAAAAACTGTTATCGGCAGCTTTATGCTTGGCTACGCCTACCCCAGTAAACAAAGCCGACCAGCCATTTGCCGACCATGTAGGGATTTGTGCGAGGGCATTTGTGCTTGTCCACGATTGATCCATCAGGGTTTTAAGGTTTGGGGCGTTAGTTGCGGTAATGGCCTTCCAAACACAGCCATCAATACCTATAAACAATACTTTTTTCGGCTTTGCCAAAAGGTTTTTTACCGTACCTAATTTGTCATTGGCCGAAACGGCAAGCTCTTTTTCTTCTCTTTTACAGGCCATTGCCAAAATAGCAGTAGCGATTAACAAAAGACGAGTGGTTCTCTTTAAGATTTTCATAGGTTTTTAGGTTTGAATAGAGATTAACTAAAATGCACTAACTCATAATTTACAAGTACTTTACTATGTTTATAAATACTAAACTAATAAATTATTATTTTTTGTTAAATAGATTTTAATATTTACTTAAAACTAAAAGGAATAAAGAGCCCCTATTAATCAAAAAAGCTCCTTATCGGAGCTTTTTCTTTTATTTTACAACTTGTATATTATCCGACTGATCATCGTCTAAAACATAGGCATAAGGATCTATCGCAACCGCTTTAGGCTTTTTATTAACGATGAGATTAATGTCTGTTTGGGGTTTAACAAAATGATATTTCTTCAAATAAAGAGGTTTAGTCTCATCGGTCCAATCTTCATTCAGCTGTTCAAAAACTGCCAAATCGAGCTCGATATTTGGATTAAGCGAATACTTGGCTCCCTTTTCTTTTGGCACTATAGTTACCCTTACTTTCAGGCTATATTTTCCATTTGGAAGCGCTTGGCTCTCTAATACATCGAGCTTCATTCTATAAACTACAATATCGTTGATGCTTTCAGCTATAAACTGTTGCTGTTCCGGTTTTGCGGTTTGATACAGTTCGCTGAACAAATCTTGTGCTCCAGCCCTCTTATTCGGATAGCTATGCTTGGCCAAGAACTGCTTCAAGGCACCATTCATTTTGTCTTCGCCCAACATTTCTTTCAAGGCATACATGATCAGCCCACCTTTTTGGTAATAGATATAAGGCTGGTCGTAAGATTTAGCCAAAGCCTTTTCTTCATCATCGGTACTGCTGTACACAAAATAAAGGTTATTATCGAATTTGAGGTATTTGCGGAGGTTCATCAATCCGTAGCGCCTGCCTACCAAAACCGCTTCGGTGTACTTGGCCAATGATTCGGTAAGCATAGCACTACCTGGTTGTGGTAAGGGATCAAGTTGGTTGGCCCACCACATGTGTGCTACTTCGTGCGCAGCAATGGCATAACTATGCTGGATCATGCTTTCCTTGTAATTGGTTACAAAGCTTAGTCTTTCGGCACTAAATACTACGCCCGGATAAGCAGTTGCCGCTCCTTTATACTGCGGTATTTCGGCCAAGTTCAGTTGTTTAAACTGGTAAGGACTAAAATTGTCGTTGCCGAAATCCAATGCGTCTTTCATACCCTGCATCATATCAGCCAAATTATATTCGTGTCCTTTGAGGTAATAGAGCTTCAATTCAACACCTTTCCACAATTCCTTTTTTACTTCGTATCTGGCCGAACTCAACGCGAACATAAAATCAATTGGTTTTGGGGTTTTATAGTGGAAGTAGTTACGTCCGTTTTTGGTCCAGCTTCGTTGCAATTCGCCAACCGTAACCACTTGCTGATCGCCAGCGGTAGAAACAATCGTTTCCAGGTTAATCAGGTGGTAGGCACTGTCTGTCGAATTGCCAACAATGCGAGGTACCAGCCCTGCTTTTTCCCTGGCGCGTTTATCCTCAATCTCCAATCCCGAATCATAGCCAAAATGAGGCACATATTTTTCGAGTTCAATATAAGATCCGTTTTCAACCACCGAATTCTCTTTGTTAAATGGGCTAAAGCCTGATGTAAACACGGTAAAAGAGAAATCGAGCTTAATGCTATCTCCTACTTTCAAAGGTTCGGCCAGCGTAATGAACCGTTGTTTAAACTCCTCATCAACTGTAGAATTGGCTTTAACATCCACTTTTGCCTCAAAAGCACTTACCTCTTGATCAATGTCTATCCAAATTTGGTTAATGGTTTTTTGACTTTCGTTTTTGAGCACGTAACTGCCCTGCACCTGGTATTTAGCCTCATCAGTCAGCAAATCGACATTTACTTTGATCGATTTCACGTTTGGTTGAGGCAAGGTATCCATTGCCTTGTATTTCTTTTCGTAGCTTACCCGCCAATCGAGCATAGCCTTTTTGTTTTTATAGCCTCCAATCACATTAGTTTGCTCGTAAATATAGCTTCCACTGGTTAGGAAGATTACGATGGCGCAACCGAACAACAATTTATGGCCCATGATGTAGCTGCCCACACGTTTAAAACGTTGCAAAAGGTTTAAATTAAGCTGGTTTTGCCACATAGCGATGGTCAGACCTGCCAATAAAAGGCTCAAACCAAACCAATAACCCATATACCAGTTGAAAGCTTTGGCATAATGGCCAAATCCGTTAAAATCTGAAAATTCCATGTCCGGAACGCCGGCAAAACGGAACAGGTAATGTTCTAAGCCAAATCGCTGTGCCATAACAAATACTGCGGTTACGATCAGGCCCAACACCATACCTACATATTTATTGGCGCTCAGGTTTTGTGCAAAAACAATGAGTACTACAAACAAGCAGAGTGGAACCGCATTATAATAATACAGCGATAGGTAAGTTAATGGCTCGAGGTTAAAATAGCCGTGGGTAAGTTGCAAGGCAATGCCGATTACAATATTAACCGTAGTCAATGCCCACACTAAAACCATCAGCGACAAAGTTTTGGCGCCCCATATCGAGACATTTTTCACAGGCGTACCATAAATTAACGCATGGATATTGCTAGTGCGCTCGCTGCCCAATAATTCGGCTGCAAAAAATATCACCAAAATCAAAGAAAAACGCATCGATCTCAACTGCTCTACAATAAGTCCGGTTGTAGGATATGCCGAAGTGCCGTACTGCCCGCTAAAGATGTTTTCTTTGAGCTCGATCGTGTAAATGAAAATCCATAACAAGAGCAGCACCATAAACGAAATATGCTTAAACAGAGAGGCCGTTTCCAGTTTAAATTGGGAGGTAAACACCTTCCAATTGTAGCCAAAACCCTGAGGGTTTGTTTTGAAATTTCTAAAAGGAATAAGAACAAACTTTCTCTTTGCTGTTTTTTGTTGCTTGGTTTTAACCGATGAGCCCAACCTGAAATTAAAAAGCTTATAGCTTAAGAAAAGCAATATGAAGGTAAAGCCGAGCCATAATAAGCGATTGAGGAGAAAAAGGCCTTCGATCGGAAACAGTTGCATATTCCGCTGCAGGTCTGTCCAGGTTTTCACCTCCGAAAAGAATGCAGCCAAGCCAAAAGGGTCAGTCAAAATGGGAACAGCCAACGAATCGGTCGTTTTATAGGCAGAGGTAGCCAACAAAGGCGAATTGCCTAAAATAGATGCTACCATGTATAAAATGTACAGCAACACACCCGATGCATAAATGGCCCTGGTGTTTTTGGTCAACATTGCCGTACAGAAAATAATCCCCGCAGCAAACAATATATTGGGCAAGCCGAAAACAAATAAGGGTTGCAAACAATAACTTAGCTTGAATGGGCCTAACTGATCGGGAGTTAATATATTGGCTCCTAGCAACATACCCAGCAAAGCTAAAACAAGTACAAAGAAAGTAGCGGTAACCAAACCAGCAAACCTCACCAAAAAATAAGGCATCTTTTTTACCGAAGTGGTAAATACAACGCTATCCATTTTGTGCACATTGTCTCTTAACACCACATTGGCACAAAACAAAGTACTGGCAAAAACAGTTAGCAACGACAAAAAGCTAATGGCCGAAGTAAGGGTATAAGGCGAGTTTTTGTACACGTCGCTGCTTCCAAAACTGCCTTTAATAATCACCATACCCAATACAAAAAACAGTACTGCGGTAATTTTAAAGGAAATTTGACTAAAATGGTATTTCAGTTCAAATTTGAAGAGCTTGCCGATCATAACGATGCCTCCTCCTGTACTTGTTTGGCATCGAACAAGGCCGAAAAATAAACTTCTTCCAAACCAGGATAGAAAGGCTCAAAGCCATCTCCGGGATTGTGATCGGCCAATATATGCAATTGGATTTTACCGGCCAGCCTGCGGGTAGAAATTACGTTTAATGCCGAATGATATTCGCTCAACGCTTCTTTAGAAACGGTTTTGCGCCAGATCTTGCCTTTCAGGCCTTCGGTTAAGACCGATGGTTTTCCTTTTAGGATCACCTTGCCGCCAGCCAAAACAGCCATCTCAGGACAAAGGTCGTGTACATCTTCCACGATGTGGGTAGAAAGCAAAATTACTTTTTGTTCGCCTATTTCGCTCAACAGGTCGTGAAAACGGTTGCGCTCCAAGGGATCCAGTCCTGCTGTAGGTTCATCTACAATAATCAACTGCGGATTGCCCAACAAGGCTTGTGCCACGCCAAAACGCTGACGCATACCACCTGAATAGCTGCTTACCGAACGTTTGCGCACATCGTAAAGATTGGTTTGCTGCAAGAGCGACATCACCTGTTCCTTTCTTTCGTTTTTGTTCAGCAATCCTTTTAAAATGGCCAAATGATCTAGCAGGTCTACTGCCGAAATTCGTGGATATACGCCAAAATCCTGAGGCAGATAGCCTAACTGGCTGCGCATTGTTTGCGAGTCTTTGAAGATGTCTTGTCCGTCGAAATAAACTTGTCCGCTATCTGGCAATTGCAAAGTGGCGAGCGTACGCATCAGCGACGATTTGCCAGCGCCATTCGGGCCAAGCAATCCAAACATGCCATTGGCAATACTGAGCGAAACATCGTCTAATGCCTTTACGCCGTTGCCATAGCTTTTACTAAGGTTTTGAATATGAAGTCTTTCCATGTTGTTTCTGAATTAAGATGCCACAAAGAAAGCATGCCCTTTTCGCATGGTTAAATTTTAATGACGAAGGCGAAGAAAATGATGACGAACGCTCGGAGATCGTCACCCTGAACCTCCATTCAGGGTTTCTTCATTGAAATGCCAGATCGGTGCCCGGCATGACGCATCATTTGTATCCTTTCATCACCAAAAACCTTACTTTCATCATTTAGATTTTAGGATCTATACAATTTGCCGTTCTTTAGCTACTTTTAAAGCAATGAATAAATTATCGGTTCGGTTAAATGCAGTTTTCAAACACCAGGAGTTCTTTATTTTTATAGGACTTTGGCTTTGGATAGCTATTTTCTTCCTACTGGATAAGGGCACACCTGTTTGGGGCAATTATTTCAACTATTTGTCGCTTACTTTTCCGATCATGCTGCCTTGTTTCATTTTCTCCTGGCTGAAGCCCAATCTGTCGATCAACAACAGCCGAAAAAAATACTTGCGCTATTGGCTGTTCTGCTTTTTGATCTGCGTTCCGGCAATCACGGCGCTATGTAGTTTGCTGTTTCCTACTACCTATATTGGCCTATTTACGCTTACAGCTGGCTTTTGTCTGGCTTTGGAGCTGTTGCTGAGCATCAATAACTATTACCAGAATAGGATCAGGCATATCAAATGGATCAAAAAAATAGGGTTGGAAAACGCCGTGTTTATCAGCATAGTGCTTTTTGCATTGACCATTTCTATCATGGCGGTATCAAGCATGGGCAACCCCAGGTATGAGCAGAAAAACAACTTATTGGTAGGTTTGGAGTTCGATTTTTTTAAGGTTATCCTTCATTTCAGAACCTTTCTAAGCTTTTTCGCGCAATTTTTAGTGATGTATTTGTCAGGCTACCTCTTTTTTTACATCAACAATCGCTTTCTGGTTGCCAAAATTTTAAAGCAAAAGGGATTGATCAGCTACATCTTAAGCCTGCTCGCTACCGTAGCGATTTTGTATCCTTTTATTGCGCAGCTTTTATTGTTCTTGCCTATTAACAAGATTTTTGGTCGCGATATTTTCTCTGCCAACCCATTCGACTTAGAAAATGCCTTTAGTGTGATCGGCATTATGGTGTTGAGCCTGCCAATTGTACTTTCCCTGCAGTGGGGCAAGCAGAATAACCAAATCATGTCATTGGAAAAAGAGAAATCGCAGGCCGAGCTCGATTTGCTCAAACAGCAGCTTAATCCCCATTTTTTCTTCAATACGCTTAATAACCTGTATGCATTGAGTTTGCAGAAATCTGAAAAAACATCTGAGAGCATTTTACAACTGGCCGAACTGATGCGCTACACCATTTACAAAGGACAGGAAAAACAGGTGAGTTTGGCTGAGGAGCTCAGGTACATGGAAGATTATATCCAATTGCAACAAATCAGGCTGAGAAAAACCTTGGATCTAGATTTTGAAGTGCAAATAAGCGATGATCAATTAACCATTGCCCCTTTGCTGCTCATTATTTTGATAGAAAACGCCTTTAAACACGGTATTGAGCCTGCTGAAGAAAGTGCATTTTTAAAACTGAAATTGGATTGCCAAGGTAAGGAGCTCTATTTCAGCTGCGAAAATTCTTTTGAACGCTACGAGCCTGGAAAACCCACCGGTATCGGACTCGAGAACCTCCAAAAACGCCTAGAATTGCTCTATCCTAAGGAACACCGTTTGATTATAAGTTCAGATAATTTTATTTTTAAAGCAGAGTTACACCTCCATTTGTCATGAGTTTGCGTTGCCTAATTATCGATGATGAGCCTTTGGCCCACGACATTATCCTCACCTATTTGGAAGATATTCCCTTTATTGAGGTCGCGGGCCAGTTTTACAGGGCTACAGAAGCTCTTGATTTTTTAAGCAACAACGAAATCGACCTTATTTTTTTGGATATCCGCATGCCTAAGCTCAACGGCTTGGATTTTATCAGAACCTTGAACCATAAGCCCATCATCATCATTACTTCTGCCTACGAAGAATATGCATTGGAAAGCTTTGATCTTGATGTTTGCGATTACCTGCGCAAGCCTTTTAGGTTCGATAGGTTGCTCAAGGCGGCCAATAGGGCCTTGGAAATCCATAACCTCAAAAAACAGGCTTCAAAAGCTATAACAACAGCTCCAATTGCCCCTGATTCCGAAAATACGCAACTTACCATTAAGGCCGACAAGAAAACCATCTTGTTGCAAATAGACGAAATACAGTACTTGGAAAGTTTGGGCAATTATGTAAAGGTTTGGCGTGAAAACGGCTTTCTGTTAACACCGAGAACCATGAGCAGCTTCGAAGAGCAGTTGCCTGCTTCTAGCTTTGTCCGTATCCACAAATCGTACATCTTGAATAAAAAATTTGTGCACTACATAGAAGGAAATACGATTTACCTTAAAAACAAGCAGGAATTGCCTATTGGCAAAAATTTTAGACCAATTATCAAGCAATTGCTTGACATGGAAGAATAATAGATTTTAGTGCAAGACTATAAACAAATAACAAAGCCCGAAGTTCACACTCCAGGCTTGGCCATATATTTCATGGGTAGGTAGGGTTTATAAAGAAGTCAATGTGCGCTGAGCGAACATTTTGTTGACCATTGTTTTAGCTGTTGCCACATTAATGTCGCCAGCAATAGTGATAAATAAATCGGCGTTTTTGATACGAGTTGCCTGTGGACTAAAGAAATTATCGGCAACATATTGTAGGGTCTGCTCAAAATCGGCAATATTGCTTCCTACATTGGCTTCAGTACTGGTTAATTCTACATGAGGCACAACATCCTTAGCTGTAGCTGCATTCTTATTAAATTCAATGCTTTTCTGATTGAGGAAGCTCTGGAAAAGCTGTACGTCTTTTTCAACAGGTGTATTTTGGCTTTCGATCGTTAAACGAGCATATACTTTGCCTAATCCCTCATTTTGCGCCACAATTAGGGTAGCTCCATTTTTAAGCTTGATGCGAACTGGCTCCTTCATTTTTTGTGCGAAGGCAACATGAGTTGCCAATGATAAAAGCAAAACGATAATGATGTTTCTGAATAATTTCATGTCTTATTTTTTAATGAATAATTTTAATAGATTAATTACAACGACACAAAATTACCTTGAAGCAATGGTCTTGGAAACAGACTCGGGGTAGAAAGGCACAAAAGCTCGACGAATAAGGACAAACTCCCTTTGAAACAAAAACATTACACAAAAAGCTGTTTCATACGATCCTATGAATAATTAGCCCTAAATAGCGCTTAAAGAAAAATAAGAATCATTGCCTTTACATACGCTTAGCAGAGTGGAATCAAAGCATATTTAGAAATTTCCTTTTAGTTAAAGCCTGACCTGATGAAAACAATTGGAGTTAAACTACGTTGATCAGCGATTAATCGCTCCTAGCAAATCCTTTTTATACAAAGGGCCTATCGGGATAAAAGATTGATTACTAAGGATCAGCTTATTATCCACAATACGTTGCACATGGTTTTTGTTAACAATATACGAACGATGGGCCTGTAAAAAATGATCAGGATTAAGCTGTTCCAATATGCCTTTTAGGGTTTGGTAAACCAGATAGGACTTATCTTGCGTAAAAAGCTTCACGTAATCTTTGCTCCCCTCTATGTAAATGATATCCTGTTGCTTAAGGTTAAGCAGGCTATGGCCATCTTTAATCAGCAGGTGATTGACAGGGGCCTCTTCCGTTGGTGCATTCAACAACCCAGTCTTGTTTACCGCTTTCATGAAACGCTCATACGAAAATGGTTTTAACAAATAATCAACAGCATCGAGTTCATAACTCTCAAAAGCATACTGTTTATAAGCTGTGGTAAAAATAGTCTTGGGTTTTACTCTTAAGGCTTTTAAAAAATGTAAGCCATTAACCAAGGGCATTTCGATATCTAAAAAAAGCAGATCCACTTGGTGCTTGCTCAGGTACTCGAAAGCCTCTACCGCATTTCTAAAAGAAGCCAAGTGTTGCAAACTGGGTGTTTGACCAATGTAATGTTCCAATACCTGATGCGCCATTGGCTCGTCGTCTATTACTATGCAGTTCATTTTCGATTCAAAATTACAGTTGCCTTATATTGGTCGTTCTCTTCTTCAAATAACAGTTGGTGCTGCTGAGGATAGTAAAGTTCCAGTCTTTTTTTAATATTCACCAAACCAATCCCTCCAGGCTTTTTTGCGCCAAAACCAGGCACATTCTGCAACTTGTCGTTTTGAATGGTAAACTTGATTGCTGTAGCTGTTACTTGCAAATCGGCTTTTACACCAGCATGGTCTTCCAGTTTATGCCGGCCGTGCTTAAAGCTGTTTTCTACCAAGGGCAAGAACAGCAAAGGCGGAATTTTAATCGTTTCATCTACTGCTGGTGCCTCGAAGAAAATATTAGCTTTTGGAAATTTCTGTTGTTCCAATTCAAAATAGCCTTTCAAAAAGTCTATTTCCTCTTGCAGGCTTACCTCTTCCTTATCGCAATCGTACAAAATATACTGCATCATTTGCGAAAGCAACAATATAAAGCGCGGCGTTTCTTTTGATCCCACCAAACTCAAACCATATAAACTGTTGAGCGTATTGAATAAGAAATGAGGTTGCAATTGGGTTTTGAGCATATTCAACTGCAAATGCAGGTTGTCGGTTTCAGACTGGTGGCGTTTAATTTCGTTTTGGTAAGAGAACCTGGATAGGCCAATACAAAAGAAGGCGATCAAATCTGTCAGCAACATATTCCAATCCCAGTGCATATAGGCATGGCTTAGAAACTTATTCACTTCCATGCCTTTTGTAGCCTGATCAAAAATCCACGAAAGGCCAAAGTTGTAATACGGAATTAGAAATGCGAAAAAAGCTACAGTAATCAACAATAACCATAGGTATCCACGGCGCTGCAAAAAATACGGCACAAGCCAACGATAATAAGGGATAACCAACAAAGTTGAACAAATGCTGTACAGGCAAATCTGCAGGTAAGGAAAATCGTTGTTGGGGATATGAGGTAGTCTCACGCTTTCCAGATAGACCGAATATTTATAGACGGCAACATAGAGCAGCCAAATGATCAGCTCGAAAAAAAGAGGAAAGGTGAATACTGGCTTCTTCATGATGGGACTAAATTCGCAATATTAATTGATTATTGCCGGCTTGTTTTCGACGAAGACCTGTTTTTGCACGACTAAAAGAACCTGCCGACATTTAATAGGGCCAGGCTAATGCTTGGTCGAATAATGAATAGCAGAACTGCTTTTTGTGTGTTGATTTGCTTCATCAAAGAACAACGACATGAAAACAACACTTCAACTTCTTATCGCATTTGCGACCTTATCTTTCAACGCTTCGGCACAAAAATCGGCTCCTGTACAAGAACTTAAGCTCGCAAACAGGCAGGTATTTATAAAAGACGCCAAATCCTTAATCGAGAAAATGGGCGATAAAAGAATAGTAGCATTAGGCGAAGGCACCCATGGAACCGCCGAATTTTACAAAGTACGCTACTGGATTACCCGCGAGCTGATCGAGAAAAAAGGCTTTACCCATATTGCCTTTGAAAATGACTTAAGCGATGGCCTGTTATTGAACCAAGAGCTTAGCAGCAACACAGATTTGAATGCCTTGATGAAAAAACGATTACTGAGCATTTGGCAGAACGAAGAAACCAAAGAACTGCTGGCTTGGGTAAAAAGCTATAACCAAACCCACAAAAAAAGAGTAATTGTTGATGGCATCGACTATGTTTATATGAATGTAGATGTAGAAGCCCTGCAAAAAGCATTGGCCAATCAGTCTGCCTTATTAGCTGGCGTGGCACAACTAAAAGCACCTGCTGCTTTTCAAGATGCTACTTGGGAAGCCATGAATGTTAAAGACAGCAAAATAGATTTTGCTGCCATGAGCAAAAGCAGCTACAAAGGTTATTTAACAGCCGATAGCCTCGACAAAAAAATTGAAGAATCAACGCTACCTGCACAAATAAAAGCGGAAAGCCGTCTGATCATTTCAAACATTAAACAAGGTTTTGCGCCGTTCTATTACGAAGCCGTTAAAAAAGAAGAACCAAGTCGCGATGTAAACATGGCCCATAATGTGGCCGAAATTTTAAAGGGAACAACCGATAAAATGGTAATTTGGGCGCATAATGGCCATGTTGCCAAAATGGGCATTTACGACAATGTTGTTGGCGGCATGGGCGGAGAAATTGCCAAATTGTTCCCCAACCAATATTTTGTAATGGGTACCGGAACGGCTAGCGGTACTTTTGCAGCCACCGAACAATCGCGAGATACGTATACCAACCCGATGAAAGCCTATCCTTTAGAAAAAACAGTGGCCGACTCTTGGGAAACCCAATTTGTAGGCTTGGGCAAACCAGCTTTCTACATTTATCCTGATCAATACAACAGCAAGAGCGAAGTTAAACCGATGCGTTTTATTGGCTACGCACCCAAAAGCGGTCCTAGCAGCAACGATAAAACCAATATCAGCAATCACTTTGATGCCTTTTTGTTCATCAGCAATTCAAATGCAGCTACGCCATTAAAATAATAGGCTCAAATCTTGCCTCAGCAAGTCGTTAAGGTAAATTTGTGATTACACCTCGACTGGAATAAGGGAATTGCCACTTAGGCATTCCCTTTTTTCTTATCTTGAACTCATGAAATCGGTTCTCTCCATTATATTGCTTTTCTTTGGCCTATCGGCAGTTGCCCAGCAGGATTCACTCATTCTTTTAAAGCCTGCACAGGTTTTTGATGGCGAGAACCTCCACGCCAATTGGGTAGTGCTGGTTAAAGGCAAACAAATCGAGGCAGTTGGTCCCATGACTTTTAAACTGCCTGCCTATACCAAAATTGTAGAAATGCCAGGCGCTACTTTGCTGCCGGGTTTTATCGAAGGGCATTCGCATTTGTTTCTCCACCCCTATAATGAAGTAAGCTGGAATGATCAAGTGCTCAAAGAAAGCCGTGCCGAAAGAACTGCAAGAGCTGTTAAGCATGCGGAAGCCACCCTAATGGCTGGTTTTACTACCGTGCGTGACTTAGGCACCGAAGGTTCGCAATTTGACGATGTGGGCTTGAAACAGGCTATAGAAAAAGGAATTATTAACGGACCAAGGATGATTATTGCCACCAAGGCTATTGTGGCTAGAGGAAGCTATGGTCCTAATTATAAAAATGCCGATTTGGATTTGCCACAAGGCGCTGCAGAAGTTGCCGGCAACGATGAAATGGCCAAAGAGGTTTACCTGCAGATTAGTAAGGGTGCCGATTTGATCAAGCTCTACGCCGATTACCGCTGGGGATTAGATGGCAAGCCTGCACCAACTTTTAACATCGATGAAATTACCACGGCAAGCGCTATCACCAAAAGCAGTGGCAGGCTTACCGTTGCACATGCATCAACCAAAGAAGGAATGCGAAGGGCGATTATGGGTGGTGTAGCTACCATTGAGCATGGCGATAATGGCGATGATGAAATATTTAAGCTGATGAAAGAAAAAGGAGTAGCCCTATGCCCTACCTTGGCTGCAGGCGATGCCGTTTCGCAATACGATGGCTGGAAAAAGGGGATAGATCCCGAACCCGAACGCATTAAAAACAAAAAGAAAAGTTTTGAATCGGCCCTTCGCAATGGCGTTACCATTTTGATGGGTGGCGATGTAGGCGTTTTCACACATGGCACCAATGCCCGCGAAATGGAATTGATGGTGGCCTATGGCATGAAACCTATCGACGTTTTGCGTTCGGCAACATCTGTTAATGCCAAAGTTTTTGGTTACAGCGAAAAGATCGGGAGCCTGCGCAAAGGCTTAATGGCCGACATCATTGCGGTACAAGGCGACCCAACAACCGATATCCAAAAAACCAAGCAAGTGCTGTTTGTAATGAAAGACGGGAAAATCTTTAAACAATAGTTGGTTTTCAATTGGCTTTGCCGATTAGTAATTGAGCAATAAGCTAATTCTCAAATCAGCCAACATTAGCGCTCCACTCCAGCCATTGCCTAATCAGTCCTACCCTTTGTTTAAGGTAAGCCGGGCCAAAGAAAATGCTCGACCAATCATCGAAGTTTTCATATTGAAAGCCGAGGTAAAACACCCAAAAGCCGAAGCCAAAATAAGGAATAGCTGCTAATTCCCCATCGCTTAAAGGCCTTACTGTTCGATAGGCCTCCACAAATGTTCCAAACGATTTTTCGGCCTGTGCTTTCGTCATCTTGTTATGGTAGCACTCAAAAAAATAATGGATCTTAAAAGAGGCGACATCATTAATCAAATGTCCTTTGCCAGCAAAGTCGAAATCGAAAAAGGTGAGCTGGCCGTTTTCCTGAAAGTGAAAATTCTTGGGCAGGAAATCATAGTGGCAATAGCCATAGCTGAAGTTAGTCAGGTCCAGTTGCTCTATTTTGGGAATCACCTCTTCTGCCATTTGAACCAGTTCGACATATTCCTGTTCCATACCTTCAAAAGCAGGTTCAAGCAATTGTAGAGGTTGCTTAATCATGGTAGCTATGGTATAGGCTTTTCTTGGATTTTCAAGTTCAATAACCGAAGTCAGCTGATGGATTTTAGCCATCTCCACACCCAAGGTTTCTAGTTGCTGCTGGTTAAGATCGTATACAGGTTTGCCCAAGGCATAGCTTAGCAAAATCCCATAGCGTGTACCTTCTGCGGCCTTGAAAGATTGGATTTGTGCTCCATCCAAAGCTTTAATCGGATAAGAAACACTGGCTCCGCTCTCCTTTAACCTGTTGAGCAGTTCTACTTCTGCCTTAATTTCATCCAATTTTCGATGCGCATCGCGGTAGATCTTAAAAATGTACTTTTCATTTTCATTCTCCAACAAATAGGTATCGCTCACATTGTGCACAAGCAAACGACATTTCATTTGGGAGAAGCCGTATTGCTGTTCTAAGAAATCTTTTAAGGCGCGAGAAGAAAGCGTTGAATACTGGGTGGGGAAAATATCCATGATGGCACAAATATAGCCAATATTTACTTTTTGAAAGTCTGCTTCAGTTCGGCAATAAAACCATCGGCAAAGCTTGTGGCATCTTTGTAATTCGCTACAAAAGTACGCACTTCGCCTACCCTAGTCTTATCTTTGATCAGCACATATTTTAAAGTAAGCTGAGTCTCTTTCAGTTCGTAGGTTCCAGAAATTCGATAGGCTCCAGGATAGTCTTTGGCTTCGGTAAACACAAAATCGGCCGTTTTGCCCTTGGTGGTATTTTCCCTAAGCGCTGCATTGATTTTCTCAGACAGGTTCAATTTATCAAACAGCTCTATTGGATCCTGCAATCCAACCGCTACAAAAACAGGCTTGGGTTCGGCCAAAATAATGGCTTTCTTGGCTTCTTCGTCTACTTTCCCAATGTCAAAGCTTTGCTGGTTATCTGGACTTCGGTATAAAGGCTTTTGAATGCCACCAATGCCTTCGGCCAATTTGGGCACTTCATCAACGGCATATTGCAAGAGTTTTTGGATATCTACATATTCCTCCGCTCCATCAATCCGTAAAGAAGCTCCACGCATGGCCTTTAACAGCGAATAAGTCAACAAACCTTGGCCATAAATTGAAGATTCGTAACTTACCGCATCCGAAGCTGAACCCGATAAAATATAAAATCCGGTACGGTCTTGCATACGGTCTAAAGCCCTCACCTGACTAGAAGGAACATCTCTCGCTGCTGCCAACATGGTTTCGGTCGCTTTGCCCGATGCACAGGCATCGAGAATGAGCATCTTTTTACGGGCAGTAACCTGATTAAGCAATTGGGTAAGCTCGGCGCTCGATACTGCAGTCGTATTTCTGATAGCCGGATCGGCCAAATAAACAGCATCAGCACCTGCCGCCTCCTTGGTGAGGTAATAAAAATCGCCATCGGCCCCGCCAAAATTCACACCATGGCCTGAAAGGTAAACTACCAAAATATCGGTAGGTTTCATTTTTTTCGCCAATTCTTGCAGGGCTGTTATCAGGTTCTTTTTGGTAGGCTGCTTTGATTCCGTAGCTTCTGAATTAAACAGATTAACTTCTACTTCGCCAAGGCCAAACAGTTTTTGCGCCGACAGTTTTAAAGCTCCCGCGAAATCGGCTGCGTCTTTGCCTGCATAACGCAGGTCTATCTGGTTGCCGCTATAATCTGATGTACCAAATACCAAGGCAAACAAACGAGGTTTTTCGGTACTTTTTTGAACTGATGTATTTTTCACAACAGTGCCTTTGCGCTTTGCTAAATTAAGATTAATCGTATCTGGAGCCGTACTCAGCCAATTGGCACCATTCCAAGCCACCACTTTCACCTGCACTTGGTCTTCATTTAAAAATCGTTGACTAAAATGGTTCAAGTCGACAGTAATTTGGAGTTCTGAGAGGTTTTTATCGGCATTGCCTTTGGGTCTTGCATCAGCAATTACTTCGGCGTTATTCAGGTACACCGCCACTTTGCCTAGGCCACCACGCTGATTTTTCAGCCGAATACTTAACAAATTCTGATTAGAGATGCTGCATTTTAATTGAGGCGCCAATTCAATTTGGTCTAAGGCAGGTACCACACGTAAAGGCTCTTTGTTATAGCCCAATTGGATCTGCAATAAACCAGGCTGATAATAGCGATGTTTCAGCTGCTCCAGTTCAATGATTTTCCAAGGCATGGTGCTATCCTCACTGTCGTTTACCACATAATACATCAGCTTCATGGCTTGTTGCGAAGCATCGAAAAGATTGTCTTTGCCTAATGTAGCCCACTCTTTTTCATTCAAAATCACAAATGTGCTGATTTCCTTGGCCTGTTTAAAATCCCAAATTTTTATCGAATTATCATAAGAAGTAGAATAAAGCCTGCTATAATCTTCATTAAATTCGAGGCCCACAATCCAGCTTTGATGACCGACCAATACTTTTTCTGTGGCCAAGGTAACCGGATTGAGGAAATAGATCACGCCATCGTCTGGACTGGCAATAATTTGCCTGAGTTTGGGCTCATAAGCCAGGTATTGAAAATTGCCACTGGGCCTTAAGCGCCTTTCCTTGATCATTTGATTGGTTTCCTTATTAAACAGACGGATTACTCCACCGTTGATACCCGTTACGTAAATGCTATCGCTCAGTTTGGCCAGCTTAGCAATGCTATATTTTGAGTTGATCTGTTGTTTGAGCATTCCCTTATCCAGGTCATAAAAATAGATGACCTTGCCACCATCCTTATTGGCGATAAAGGCCAGGGTGTGTTCATCATGCCACAACATATCGAAAGCGCTAGGCTCAAAACCAATATCAAGCACTTTATAAAGGCTGTAATCACTCGTTCGATAAATGTTGATCTTGTTATTGCTTAAAGGAATAGCAAGATATTGATGATTACTATTCAGGAAAATCTTGACGGCATTCGCTGCATCGGGTTCTGGAATGGTTTTAATGACCTTGTTCGTTTCCTTATCCCAAACCATCCATTTCTCATAGCTCGACAGCAACAAATGTTTACCCAAATTGGCCAGGTAATAAATATGCGAAGTATCCCTAAACAAAGAAGTAATCTGATTGCTCTTGAGGTCCCATTTCTTCAAAACATTATCTTCTCCGCCCAGGTACAATTGATTATTGATGAGGATAGGATTTCCCTGATAGGCCGTTTGCTTGGCGTTTAAGCGCTCTATTTTTTCTGTTTGGAGATCCAAACTGTAAACGCTCAGGTTAAAGCCAGTAATGAATGCGATTGTATTGGGTTTGCCTGGATATTGCTGCAAAACAACATTTCCCTGCAGCACATTCGACACAAAGATGTCTGTTTTGATTTTCTTCAGGATCTGTTGTTGTTCCATGTCATAGACCAGAAATACAGCTTTTCGATCCGCATTTCTGCACACGATAGCTACCGTTTTCGTATTTAGTGTCAAGATATCCAAAGGCAAACCCTCGCTCAACGGTTTTTTAAATACACCTTTTGCCTCAAAAACATCGTACTTCCTAATCTCGGCAGGCTTTTCGGTTACATAGTAGATGTATTTTTCATCCAGCGACAGCGATGCCGAGCGAAATAGCGCCGAACTTAAATAGGTGCTTCCCTCCGTCTCTCCATTTGCCACATTTACGAATTCGATATTATGCAGGGTATCGGTTTTGGAAGTATCTGGCGAGATGCTCATGAAATACTTTCCGGTAGCCGAAAAACCTACTTTGGTAATGGGGTATTCATGGTATTGATAGCGATAAACCGTATCCATTTTTTTGAGGTCCCATTTGGCGACGGTACCATCCCAATCGGCACTAACCATATATTTTCCATCTCTGCTAATGTCTATCGACATGACGTTTCTGGTATGAGCTACGGTATCTCTTTTTAGGATTTTTCCGGAGTTGAGGTCCCAAAAAACGATGTCTCCATATTGATCGCCACTAACTACCGTACGGTTATCTGGTGTGATAGCGATGGCCTGTACGTAATCGCGATGGCCCCAAAAAGTAAATACTTCGCGCTTGCTTTTCAAGTCGAAGATTTTAACGGACCTGTCCATAGCTGCCGAAACCAGGTATTGTCCATTAGGTGTAATGGAAAAGGCCGAAATCCAAGAGTTTTGTCCGGAGGGAATGGTAAGCACAGGTTTTTGTGCCAAGGCGAATTCGAAAAACATTACCAACGCTACAAATAGGAACAGAAATTTCCTCATGACCAGTGCTTTACTCTTGCTTAATTTTCGAGAAAATTAAAGATTTAGCTAGCGCGATAAAATACTTAAAACTAGGTATTTATTCGTTAATCTCTTTTGCGGATTATTGCCTAAACAACAATTAACCGATTATGAAAATGAAATCTCTATTGCTTTTAGCCCTATGTCTGATTGTAGGCAGTGCTTTTGCACAAAATGCGACTAAAGTAACCATCAAGAACGAAACCTATTACCTAACCAAGGAAATCGGCTACCCAATTGTAGGCACTTACAAATACAATAGCAGCACCGGCGAACCCATAGTACAGCTTAATGCAGATGGAACCGGCCTTTTTCAGCTTCACGAGGCACAGCCCACCAAAATGGTTTGGGGCATTGAATCTGATGCGCAGGGCAAAGCCAAAAAAGTAGAAGGTCCTGCCGGAGCGAAGTATCGCCTGTGGTATCAAATCAAGGAAAAGAACAAGGGCAAAGGCTGGGAATCAGGTGTGGTAGATTCGTGGGATGTAGTAGAATTGGCCGTTTCTTTTACGGGTAAGAAAATTTACATCTTGGGCGAACGTGTAAAGGATTTTTAGTCTAGTTGAGGGGCTATGGTTGATGGTCGATGGTACATGGTTGATAGTTTATAGTCCATAGTCTTAAGTCCATAGTCAAGGGTGTTTAGGATTTTTTCAAAGCTGTCCGGCATGAATCAAGAAGGATGTTGTCATCCAGACCGCAGGGAAGGATCTATTCTCGAGATAGATTCCTCATTACACTCGGAATGACAAAATTTGGCCTAACAGCGTTTATAACAAAAAAAGACCTGCTGATGCAGGCCTTTTTTGTTTATCTATTATGCGTCAGGGTTTGTTTCGAATGAGTACTGGATCAAGCCCAACATAACGCATTTATTTACTGTTTCCAGCCGCCACCTAAGGCTTTATACAGATTCACTACGGCTTGTAGTTTTTGCAACTTATCATTCACACTGCTTAACTGCGCAGCCAATAAGCTTTGCTCAGAAGTTAGTACATCAGTATAATTGGTTGTTGAACTGTAACGCAACAATTCCTGTGTAAAATCAACTGCTTTGGTTAAAGAAGCGATTTGCTTAGCACGGGTACCTTCTTTTTCTGTTGCCGTTTGATAAGCATACAAGGCATTCGAAACTTCTTGTCCGGCAGTTAACAAACTCTGCTGAAAACCAAAGAATGCAATCTGTTGCTGTGCCTGTGCCGTTTTTAAACGGGCTTTGTTTTGGCCTTTGGCAAAAATTGGCTGTGTTAAGCCGCCAACCAGGTTATAGAAAATAGAATGGCTAAAGAAATCTTTCAATTGTAAACTCGATAAACCTCCAGAAGCTGTTAAGGTTAAAGCCGGGTAAAAATAGGTTTTAGCTACATTGGTGTTTTCGAAAGCCGAGCGCAAGCCAAACTCTGCAGCCTGTACATCTGGACGGTTTTGCAACAATTGGGCAGAAATACCGGTTTGCAAATCGCTATAAGGCACTTGCTTATCCAAGTTGGTACGCGTAATCTCGCCTGGTGCTTTTCCCAATAAGGTGCTCAATGCATTTTCGGCCTCTCTAATGCTTCTTTTCAAATCGGGAATAGTTACTTGAGCCGCATATAAATTGGCTTCGCTTTGCACTACCGCAGCCCCGTTAACGATTGCACCTTCTTTTAAATCTTTCATGGTGTTTACGCTCTTCTCTCTCACCTTAACCGTTTGCTCGGTAATGGCCAATTGCTGGTCTAAAGCCAATAAATTGTAATAAGCATTGGCAATATTGGCAATCAATTGGGTCTGTACGGCACGTTTAGCCGCATCGCTTTGCAATAAAGCGGCATAGGCCGAACGTTTGGCACTGCTCAATTTGCCCCAGATATCGGCTTCCCAGCTGGTGCTCAATTGTGCACGATAGGTTTGGGTTTCCAAATCGATGTTAATGCCCGGAGGAAAGTTCAATGCAGCCCTCGACTGTCTGGCATCGGTTACCGAAACATCGCCCTGCAAACTTGGCAATAAGGCCATTCTGTTTTGCAACAAGGTAGCTTCGGCCACTTTGATACGCTCGATAGCCTGTTTTAAATCAAGGTTTTCTTTTAAGCCCTGCTCAATCAATGCCTGCAGTTCTGTATCGGCAAACAAGGTTTTCCATGGCAGATTGGCTATGGTGGTGGTATCTGTACCTGATTGGTTGCGGTACAGGTTATCGCTGATCACCTCCGGACGCGTGTACTTTTTAGTCACACAGGCATTCAGGCTCAATACAATGATACCTATGGTTAATAACGAATATTTATTTCTAATGTTCATCTGTTTGTATTTTTAATTTTGAATGATTGAATTTTGAATGAAAGAATGGTCAAACCTTATCCCCTACCTTTTCGCTAACCAAGCCATTCTCTCATTCAATAATTTTCTAATTCAATATTCTATTAATGTTCACGGGTATCAACTTCTGGAAACTCCAGGGCTGCTTGTTCCGCATCATAGCCTTCGGCAAAAGGCGATTTACTACTTACTTTCTCTTGCAGGGTTTGGAAAACGATAAACAATGCCGGGATCACGAAAACACCGAAAAGGGTACCGATCAACATCCCGCCTACTGCACCTGTACCAATAGATTTGTTACCCGCAGCACCTACACCTGTAGAAACCATCAATGGCAATAAACCCAAGATAAAGGCAAAGGAAGTCATCAAAATCGGACGCAAACGCGCTGTTGCCCCATCAATGGCCGCATTGACGATACTCATGCCTTTACGGCGCCTATCTACTGCATATTCTACAATCAAGATGGCGTTTTTGGCCAATAGACCTACCAACATGATGAGGGTAATTTGGGTATAGATGTTATTGTCTACACCTAAAATCTTATCGAAGATAAATACTCCCGCCAAACCAATCGGCAAGGAAATCAATACAGCCAAAGGCAAGATATAACTTTCATATTGTGCCGAAAGCAGGAAGTAAACAAAGATCACACAAAGCAAAAAGATAAAAATAGTTTGGCTGCCACTGCTCATTTCTTCGCGGGAAAGACCCGAGAACTCATAGCCATAACCCGCTGGCAAGTGTATCGCCGCTTCTTCTTGTACTGCCTTCAAGGCATCACCCGAGCTAAAGCCAGGTTTTGGGTTACCTGTAATCGCCATAGAGGTATATAAGTTGAACCTAGAAATGGCCTGTGGACCATAAACTTTCTCCAAGTTGATAAACTCGCTAACTGGCGCCATTGTACCGTTAGAAGTACGCACATAAATACTGGTTAAGCTCTGCTGGTTTGCACGATACTGTGCATCGGCCTGGTACATTACCCTAAACTGTTTACCAAATTTATTAAAGTTGGATGCATAAACCCCACCATAATAACCTTGCAACACATTTAAGACATCGCTCACATTTAAACCTGCCTGTTTCACTTTCGCCACATTTACATCAATTTGGTATTGAGGGAAATTAGGGTTAAATGAAGTAGCTGCGTACTGGATTTCAGGGCGTTTATTTAATGCTGCCAAAAATCCGTTTCCTATGGTATTGAATTTATTGATGTCGCCACCTGTTTTATCTTGCAGCTGAAACTCAAATCCTCCACCGGTACCAAAACCTTGGATGGTTGGTGGCGCAAAGAAAATAACCTTTGCTCCTTTTATGCCGGCTGTTTTGGCAAATAGTTCGCCAATGATGGCCTGAACATCTCGCTTACGCTTATCCCAAGGGGCAAGCCTGGCAATAACCATCCCGTAAGAACTACCAGAACCGCTAATTAAGCTTCGGCCAACAACCCTAAATGTTGCTTCTACTTCAGGTATTTTACTTACGGCATCATTGATCTGTACAATAATTTTATCGGTTTCTTCCTGTGAGGTTGAAGGTGGCAAGGAAATATCAGAAAAAACAGTTCCCAAATCCTCGCTCGGCACAAAGCCTTTTGGCGTGGTGTTCATTGTCCAGATTAATATTCCAGCAAATATGACGATGCCTAAACCTGCAATCCATTTTTTTCTGGCCAAAAACCCAACCGATTTTTTGTATCGGTTTGTCATTAAATCGAATGAGGTATTAAATGCAGCGTAAAAGCGCTGTATAAAATTTTTCGATTTTTCGTGTTCCTCTTTATGTGGCTTTAAGAATATTGCGCACAAAGCAGGACTTAAGGTTAAGGCATTAATGGCCGATAAAATAATTGAAATCGCTAGCGTTAAACCAAATTGCTTGTAGAATACACCGGATGAACCTTGGATAAAACTCACTGGAACGAATACCGCTGCCATTACCAAGGTAATTGATATAATCGCACCGCTGATATCGTCCATGGCATCTATTGTAGCTTGTTTGGCCGATTTATAACCATGGTCTAACTTGGCATGGACGGCCTCTACCACCACAATGGCATCATCTACCACAATACCGATGGCCAATACCAAAGCGAAAAGGGTTAGCAAGTTGATGGTAAAGCCAAATAAACTCAAGAAGAAAAAGGTACCAATAATAGCTACCGGCACACTAATTGCCGGAATTAAGGTAGAACGGAAATCCTGTAAGAAGATAAACACTACAAGGAACACCAAAATAAAAGCCTCTACCAAAGTATGGAGTACCTTTTCTATGGAAGCATCCAAGAAGTTGTTTACATTCACAACTGTTTCATAATGAACTCCTTTTGGAAAAGTCAGGGAGGCTTTATCTAATGTTTTAATTGAATTTTCAATTACTTCTTTAGCGTTTGAGCCTGCTGTTTGACTAATGGCGATACCCAAGGCTGGTTTGCCATTAAATTTCACATAACTGGCATAACTTTGGGCACCAAGTTCTATTCTTGCGATATCTTTTAAACGAAGCACCTGACCATTGGCAGCCGTTCTGATAATGATATTGCTAAACTCGGTTTCATTTTTTAAACGACCGGTATATTTTAAAGTATATTGGAACGATTGTTTTCCCTGTTCACCAAACTGGCCTGGGGCAGCTTCGATATTCTGATCTGCTAGTGCCACACTGATATCATTTGGCACCAAACCATAACTCGCCATTACATCAGGCTTAAGCCAAATACGCATGGTATAATCTAAGGTACCAAATGCAGTGGCATCACCTACTCCATTAATCCTTTTGATTTCGGGAATAATATTGATGTTCGCATAATTTTGCAAAAACTTTTGATCATACGATGGATCATCACTGTAAATGGCAAAAATAAGGAGGTTACTTGCTTGTCTTTTTGCAGTAATTACACCAGAACGCGTTACCTCTGCAGGCAATAGGCTCGTAGCCCTTGCCACCCTATTCTGTACGTTTACTGCCGCCAAATCTGGATTTGTTCCCAGTTTAAAGTTTACGGTAATGGTGGCTGTACCATCGTTACTCGCAGTAGAGGTCATGTAGGTCATGTTCTCTACCCCGTTTATTTGTTCTTCAAGTGGAACAACCACACTGCTCATTACCACATCGGCATTTGCACCTTGGTACGAAGCCGAAACCTGAACGGTTGGAGGTGCAATTTCTGGATATTGGGAAATTGGCAGGGTAACCAAACCCAAAATACCCAGTATGACGATGATGATGGATATAACCGTTGATAATACCGGTCTCTCTATAAATTTTTTAAACATAAATTCTAATTCTTCTGGACGAAACCAGTATTTAAATGAATCCTATTTTTTAATATCGGCTAATACCGAGTCGGCTTTTTGTTCTTCTGGCTTAATGGCCATGCCATCTTTGAGCGATTGGAAACCTTCCAATACTACTTTGTCGCCTGCTTTTAAGCCTTTGGTAACCACGTAGAAATTGCCTTTTGCCAATTCCATCACTTGGATCTCGGTACTTACCACTTTAGCCGAATCGCCCAAAACATATACAAATTTCTTTCCTTGCAAATCGGTAGTCGATTTTTGAGGGATCAGGATTACGTTTTGCAGGTGTTGCGGAATGCGTACCGATGCACTGGCACCGCTTTTAAGCAAAGCCACCGGATTAGGGAAAGTTGCCCTTAAACTGGCAGAACCTGTACTCGTGTTGATTTGTCCGTTAATAGATTCTATTTTACCATTCTGTGCATAAATGCTGCCATCGGCCAATACCAGGCTTACAGCCGGAATGTTCTTCATTTGCTCGGCCAAGGTTTTGCCTTTGTAGGTATTAGAAAAATCCAATAACTGCTTTTCGTTAAGCGAGAAGTAAGCATAAACCCTCGACGTATTTGAAACTGTAGTTAGTGGCTGTGCACTTGTACTGCTTACCAAAGTACCCGTTTTGTAAGGAATACTGCCTACCACGCCGTCAACCGGACTGGTAATTGAAGTATAGCCTAAATTGGTTCTCGCATTTACCAAATCGGCCTTTGCTTGTGCTAATGCAGCTTTTCTGCTTTGTAAAGTCAGCTGGGCCGATTCAAGTTCGTATTTGCTGATGATATCCTTATCAACCAAAGGTTTGGTTTTGTTTACCTGTAGCTGTGCGGCACTTACGTTAGCTTCGGCATTGCTGATGGCAGCTGTAGCCGTTCTCACCTGTTGCTCGTATTGCGGCGCATTGATGGTGAAAAGCAATTGCCCCTTCTTCACTACAGCACCTTCGTCAACATAGATCTTTTCAATAAATCCGTCAACTTTTGGCCTGATGTCTATATCCTGGATACCTTCTATGGTAGCCGGGTAATCTTGATCTAGGGTAGTAGCCTGGGTGCTCACGGCAAAAACCGGATAAGGCTGTGGCTGACTGGCTGCTGCCGCTGCTTTTGCCGCCTTATCGTCTTTACCACCGCATGAAGCAAGTACGGATCCTAGAAATAAAATAAGCGATAATCGAATTGTTGTTTTCATATTAATATGGGGTTTGCTTTTGTGTTTCATGTTGATTTTTATTGATAAACCATTTCGAAAATGAGCTTTTTACGCTCTTTCATTAGTTCAAGGTATGCTGCATCATTGATGCTATAAAGTGATTTGTTTAAGCTTTTATTAATTAAAGGGTAAGCCATTAAGGCGAACAAATTCATGCAAAAATGGCGAGGATCCATCCGTTTGATCTTGCCTTTGTCCATTTCTGCACTTATCTCTTTTAAAAAGGCCGATACCCTGGTCTTCTTCTCTTCAGGAACCTGCCGATCGTTACGGTTCAGGTCTGTAATAATATACATCTCGCGGTAGGGATACTGCATGGCCTGATCCATAAATACGTTGATCAGTTTTTCGAGCTTGTCCTTAAACTCCAATTGCGAAGCAAATACGCCATCCATCTCTTTCGACATTTCCAAACGTGCCTCGGTAGCTACCTGTTCGAATAAGATATCCCTTGTTCTAAAATAGTAGTTTAATAGTGTCCGGTTAACGCCGGCCGCATCTGCAATATCCTGTGTAGTAGCATGTAACTTTCCCTCAGAAAAAAAAATCCGCTTGGCGGTATCTTTAATATGCTGTTCTGTTCCCGTATCTCTCTGCCCCATTTACAATTTGTTTAACATTTTTGTTAAACAAATGTAGACATCTATTTTAACCTGCATAATCCCTATCAAAAAAGTAGCTGATTTATGACAAATGGTTGATAATATCGGAAGGCTTGAAGTTTGCAGTTTTCAGTTTGCAGTTGGCAGCCTGCAATTCCCAATGGGCTAATCTGGAAAAGGATTTAATCGACCGATTTGTCATGCAGAGCATAGCGAAGCATCCGTAAATAAGACTTGTTCCTAATAGATTCCTCGTGCCTCGGAATGACAAAAGCCAGTGTCAAGTTAGCAGTTTTCGGTTTTCAGTTTACAATTTCTAATGGACCAATGAACTAATCAGCTAATCAGCCATTTGACACTTGAAATATTTTTTTCAAAAGACATAGGGGTAAAATCAATTTGGGTTGTATTACTATAAAAACAGTATTAACACACAGCAAAACATTAGATCATGATACCAGCACTTTTATTTTGGTTGTTCAAAAAATATGCACGACCAGCATTTAACCAATTTTATCTCCAGCTCAGCAATGGCAATCTGTTAAGGCTTACCAAAAAGAAAACCATCCTTTTGTTATTGATCGGCACTGGCTTATTTGCAAAGGCCGAAGAAAAGATGACAACCTATCAGATCAAGCGCAACGGCACCGTAATCGGGCAAATGCAGCTGCAACAGAAAAATAATGGTGCCGAAACATTTTTAAAGATGAGTTCGAATGTCAAAACCCGTTTCATTTTCGAAATCAATGTACAAACCACAGACGAATCGCTTTTTAAGAATGGGCAGCTCCAATACTCTAGCGTTTACCGCAAAGTAAATGGCAAGGAAAAAGAAAACCGCCAAACCAAGCTATTTCAACAACAATATCAGCTTTTGGCAGGCAACAAGAGCACTTTGCTCAATTCGAATATCAATTATAACATGATGTTGCTTTATTGTCAAGAGCCCACCAATATTTCGCAGGTGTATTCAGATAATTTCCAAAAGATGCTGGCCATTAAAAAAATCGGTGCAAATAACTACAGAATAGATCTTCCCGATGGCAATTACAACACCTATTACTTCAAAAATGGTGTTTGCAAAACAGTAGAAGTTCATCATTCCTTGTACACTATCACTATGGAACTGGTTTAAAAAGAGATGACAGAATGAATAAAGGATTGAATGATAGAATAAATAAACGACCTCAATCCATTCAATCATTCAAAACTCAATCATTCAAAATTTAAAAAATGGAAACGAAAATATTTGTAAGTGGTGCTTCTGGTTTTATTGGCCGAAAATTATGCTTTGATTTAGCAGAAAAAGGCTTTAAGGTTCATGCCTTGTGTAGAAATACCGCTCATCCCTATCTGCTTCAACACAAAAACATCAGCTTCTTTGAAGGAGATATTCTCGATATCAAAAGCTTGGAAGTAGCTATGACTGGATGCGAACAGGTGTACCATACGGCCGCAATGGCCAAAATGTGGTGCAAAAACAAAGAAGATTTTTACACCGTGAATGTGATCGGCACCAAAAACGTAATGCAAACTGCCCTTAATCAAGGTGTAAAAAGAGTGGTTTATACCTCAACCTGTGGGGTATGGGGGCCCACCTTGCGCCATCCCATGGTAGAAAGCGATCCGCGGATCATGGGTTTTCCCATCGACTATGAACGCACCAAATATTTAGCCGAGCTTGAGGTCAATAATTTCGTAAAGAACGGATTGGATGTGGTTACGGTTAATCCATCGCGGGTATTTGGCGAAGGCCCAGTTACGGATAGCAATACGGTAAGCAAAATGGTCCGTGGCTATTTAAAGGGCAAATGGCGTATCATTCCCGGTAACGGCGACAATGTAGCCAATTATGCTTTTTTAGATGATGTAGTAGATGGCCATATGGCCGCCATGCAAAACGGCGAAACCGGTCAGCGCTATATTTTGGGAGGCGAAGACATTAGTTTTAACCAGTTTTTTGCCATTTTGGGCGCAATTTCCGGACATCACCAAAAAATGTTTAGGGTGCCCCAAAAAATCATCAAATTTTATAGCCATATCGAAAGGCTGAAAACTGCTTTAACCGGTTTAACACCTGTGTTCTTGCCCGAATTTGCCGATAGACTACGCTACGACCAGAAATACAGCAGCAATAAAGCCATCAATCAATTCGATTACCACATTACCCCTTTTGCCGAAGCCTTAACAAGAACCGTTCATTACTTACAAAAACACGCATCATGAAATCATTAACCGCTATAGTTACTGGAGCCAGCGAAGGGTTAGGCAAATCTTTCGCCTTTGAGCTCGCCCATAGGGATATCAATCTTGTTTTGGTTTCATTACCTAAATCGGGCTTGCCTGAACTGGCTAATTTTATCCGCATCAATTTCAATATTCAGGTTACCGAATTTGAACTCGACCTTACCCAAACCGAAAACTGTGAAATTATATTCAACTCTCTGCGAAAAGAAAGAATCACGGCCGATTTGCTCATCAACAATGCAGGCTTGGGCAACTGGTCGTGGTTTGAAGAAAAACAGATCGATTTCTACAAAAAACAGATCGACTTGAACATTACCAGTACGGTGTTACTTACGCGCCTTTTTTTAGATCAGATCGATAAGCAACAACCTTCGTATATCTTAAATGTAGGCAGTTTGGGTGGCCGCTTTATGGTACCGAGAAAATTGGTTTATGGGGCTACCAAATCGTTTATCAGTTATTTTACCCGTTGCCTGCAACTGGAACAGGCCAATACGATGGTTAGGGTAAGCCTGTTAAGTCCAGGGGGGATAAACACCAAGCCAGAGTTATTGGTATTGAACCATTCGCTAAAAGGAATTTCCAAGGCTACCATTTTAGAACCTGAGCAAGTGGCCAAAACCGCCATTGATGGACTGCTCAGGGGAAAGAAAGAGATCATTCCGGGACAGATCAACAGGATTTTGGTGGCCTTCGATGTATTGCTGCCCAGCTTTATCAAAGAATTCATCATTAAAAGAAAATTAACGGCAACCGTGGGACAACCGGCTAATTAAACCTTTAAAAAACTTTATTAAAAGCTTATCTTCGATCGGAATAGCTATAATTTGGAAAGTAACGACAATCATTTAATCGACCTCATCAAAGCCGGAAGCCAAACGGCATTTGATACTGCTTACCTCAATTATTTTAAGCAGTTGCAGCGTTATGCCTATACTTTTACCAAAGACAACGACGAAGCCGAAGAAATTATACAAAATGTGTTTTGCCGGATATGGGAAAAAAGGACACAGCTCGATACCAACGGGCAATTAAAGTCTTTCCTGTACCGAGCCGTACATAACGAATGTTTAAATTATTTAAAGCACCAAAACGTGAAGCTGTCTTTTAGCAATTACCAACAGGAAAATGCCAGCGTGGCGAGCGATCCGGCAAAAGAAATGGCGGCCCTTGAGCTCGAAAAACAGCTTCACCTGGCCATTAACGAACTGCCTGGCCAATGCCGTACCATTTTTCAGTTGAGCAGAATAGAACAGCTCAAATACCAGCAGATAGCCGATCAATTGAACCTCTCTATTAAAACCGTTGAAAACCAAATGGGAAAAGCACTGAAAACATTGCGCTTAAAACTGGTTGATTTTCTGCCCATTTTATTAATTTATTTAACTAAAGGCCTATGACCCCGAATGCTACTATAGATGATGATTTACTGGTAAAATACTTGCTGGACGAGGCCACTACGGTCGAACGGAAGGAAGTAGAACTTTGGCTAGCAGCCGATGCCAGTCACCAAAAGTACTTGGATGATTTTAGACTGATCATTGAAAAAAGCCAAATGGCAAATGCTGCTGAGGAAAAAGACTATGAAGCCTTAGATCGTTTGCACGCCCGTATGGAAAGAGAAAGATTAGTGGTACCTACCCGATCTTTATTCACCCGCACAAGAGCCATTGCAGCGGTTTTGATTATAGTAGTAGCTTCGTGGCTGGCTTATACGCTACTCAATCAAAATAAGTCGATCGATTTACAGAGCCAAGGCAATGTATTGACCCAAAACCTTCCTGACGGTTCAACCGTGATATTAAACAAGCAGTCGTCTTTTTCTTATCCCGCAAAATTTAACGGACAAACCAGAACCGTAAAATTGGATGGCGAAGCCTTTTTCAAGGTAGAGGCCAACAAGGCCAAACCTTTTATTATTGAAGCCAATGGCGTTACCGTAGAAGTAGTAGGTACTTCGTTTAACGTTAAAAGCAGCAAAGGCCAAACCCTGGTAGTTGTAGAAACCGGAATTGTAAAAGTGAAGAGGCATGAAAAAAGCATCACCCTTTTGCCCGGCGAAAAGGTTAATGTGGCTGACAACAGCAATGTATTGACTAAAGAGACGAATAAAGGCAAGCTCTACAATTATTACTACAGCAACGAATTGGTATGCGACCAAACTCCTTTGCATGAACTGGTAACGGTGCTCAACGAAAAATTTGAGGCGAACATTGTAATCAGCAACCCAAAACTGGAAGATTTGCCAATAAGTACTACCTTTAGCAATAATTCGCTCAACGAAATTTTAACGGTAATCCATGAAACTTTTAAAGTTAACGTTGAGCATAAAGGCAACCAGATTCTATTGAAGTAACATGAAGTTATGGCTTAAGTGCTTTGCGCTCTTTATCTCCATTTTGTTTCTTGGAAACAATGATGTCGATGCGCAAAACTTGGGCAAACCTATCTCCATTCGCGTTAAAGGACAAAAACTCAAAGATGTTCTCACTCTTTTGGAAGAGCAGGGAAAATTCAAATTCTCTTATAATAGCAATATCCTGCCCTTAGATAGCCTGGTTGATTTCGATTCGAGCAACCTTAATGTTAAAGAGAGTCTCAACCTCTTGCTCAAAAACCAATACGAATACCGAGAAACGCCCAATTTTGTCATCATCCGCTATGCGCCTTTAGAGATGAACATGGTGGTGCAGGAATCGAACGGTAGCCAAGAACAATACTTGATTAAGGGAAGAATAGTAGATAAACAAAATGGCAAGCCCGTTGCCAGTGCCAGTGTATACGAAAAAAACCTGCTTCAATCTACCTTGAGCGATAAAGACGGTCAATTTAGCCTGAGGTTAAAAAATGTACGTACCACCATTATCCTCACCACGAGCAAAGAAGGCTATAAAGATATTTCCTCTTATTTTCTGCCCGAAGTAGTCATTTTTAAGGACCCTAAAAAAAGCCAAAGCACTTATACCGGCGAAGATTTGCCAAAAGTTGAAAACACCTTTTTGGGGAGGACCTTCATTACCAGAAAACAACGTACGCAAACCCGTAACATTGGTGGATTTATTGCCAATGCACCTGCACAGATTTCATTGGGGCCAGGCTTGGGTACACACGGCTCCCTAAGCGGACAGGTGGTCAACAAATTCTCTCTCAATGTAACTGGCGATTACAATGCGGGCATTGACGGAGCAGAAATTGGCTTTTTCTATAATATCGATAAAAAAGACGCACGTTATTTCCAGTTTGGTGGCGTATTTAATTTAGTTGGAGGCTCATTTACCGGTTTACAAATCAGTGGCTTTCATAATGATGTGCTTCAAAATTTTAAGGGTCTTCAGGTTTCGGTTGGCTACAACCACGTACTGGGCAAATTTAACGGCTGGCAGATTGGTGGCTTGTTTAATCAGGTTTATAGCGATTTTAAAGGCATACAAATTTCTGTAGGCTACAATCAAAATAAACAATCGATGCAAGGCTTACAGATTGGGGGTTTATTTAACCGTGTAGCAGGCAATTTCACTGGACTGCAAATTGGATCTGGCTATAACCGCAACAACCAACAATTGAATGGGGTACAAATTGGAGTCATTAACAGCGCCCGAAAGGTAAAGGGGCTACAGTTAGGTTTTGTTAATTTCGCCGATACTTCTGCTGGCTATAGTGTTGGCCTGCTCAACATCATCCGCAAGGGCTATCACAAATTGAGCATCAGCAGCAACGAAAGCATCGATTTGAATGTGGCCTTAAAAACAGGAACTTCCAAGTTTTATACACAGTTGCTTTATGGACAAAATTTGAGTTCCAATAGAAAATTAATTGCGATTGGTTTTGGCTTAGGCAAGGAAATCCAATTGGGCAAACAGTTTTCGTTGAGCCCCGAATTGAGCACCAGATACATTTACCAAGGCGATTGGAAATATACCAACCTCTTAAACAGAGCCGATATTAACCTCAATTACCGCTTCAATTCTTGGCTGGCCATTAGTGCCGGACCAGCATTTAACGTTTACTATTCGGAACAACGGATGCCTTTTGAGGGCTACGATTGGCTCAAACCTCCCAAAGCGGGAAAAAACCTGCGCAGCTGGGCTGGATGGAATTTCGGGCTAATCCTATTTTAAAGAATTGGTCCCGCATGGCAAGCGGTAAAAAACTATCCCATCTTTCAGGCACCCATCCGTTTGTCGCTTAACAATTACAGATTCGCCATTAAGGTTTTTACAGATGGCCTTTTCTTGTAATCGGCATCAAAATGAACGTATTTGATTTTTCCATCTTTGCCAATAATATAAGTTGCAGGCACAGGAAGCACATAATCTGTTTGGCCATTGGCCATTGCTACATCCAATCCACCCTTTTTATACTTATCGGCTAAACCTGGTTCCATTACATAATTTACCTGATAGGCTTTCATAATATCGTAATTGCGATCGCTGATGATGCTAAAGGATGCTTTTGTTTTGGCTACTGTTTTCTCTACTCCCGCTGCAGTTTCTGGCGAAACACCAACCACATACGCCCCTTTACTGGTTAGCAATTGTAAACTGTCTTGTAAATCTTTAATGTGCTTATTGCAGAACGGGCACCATTGGCCACGGTAAAAAAACAGCACTACAGATTGATGGCTTTTTAAGATTTGTTTCAAGTCTGCCAATTTACCGGTATTGTCTTTTGCGCTAAACTGTGGCGCCTGCTCTCCTACTTTTAATGGTTTTTGGGCAAATACAGCCGTTGTAGCTAATAAAATCAATGCGATTAATAAGTTTCTTTTCATGTTATTCATCTTTTAGTTTATTTGTAATCAAAATTTTGAGGTCGTCTTTAAATTTCGGATCCAGTTCTTTGCTTCTAATGGCCGATTGCTTAAAGACACTTGTCATTAACAATTGTATGTTTTTACTTTGTTTTTCGTAAATCCTGCACCATGAGCAGGAAGCCAAATGTATTTTCAGCATGACCAGTTCTTTAAATACAAGCGGCGTAAATTGTTGCTTTTCTATTAAAAGAGTAGCTTTTTTACAATCGGATACTATTTTTTCCATTAATCCCATCTTATAACCAATGTTTTTGCAGGCAGGCTCTGAGGTTAAGCTTGCTTCGGTGAACAATTACCCAAAAATTTGTCGCCGTAATACCCAGGTTCGAACAAATCAGTTCAGAAGAGCTGTCTTCAAGATATTTTAAGCTAAAAACAGCTAACCATAGCGCAGGCAGTTTTTCCATGCATTTTTTAAGAATTTGATCTAATTCTTTATTTTCTAATGGATTTCCATCATCAATGCCTATGCCCAATGGCTTGGTTTTCCAATGCCCTGTCTCATCAAAAAACTCATCACCACTCAACTCTTCTGGCCGACGTTTTTTCTTGCGAAAAGTATCGGCAATTTTATGTTTGAGAATAGCCGTTAACCAAGTCAATTCTGTACTTTGGCCTTTAAAACCAGCTCTTGCCTGTAGGCCAGCCAAAAAAGTCTCTTGCACTAAATCCTTTGCCAATTCTTCTTCAAAAACATTTTTTAAAGCAAAGGCATACAACTGATCTGCATATTGCTCTACCCACAACGCGGGATTAGCTATCGTTTTTTCCATTTAATAAATGTGCACTAAGGCCATGAGCTACCATCATTACTCGTTTAGTAGCCAAGACAAAGCATTCCTTACAAGAATTTACAAAAAAAATAGCAATTGCTGTATTTGATGGCTAAATAGAAAAGCAAAGCTGGCATTTCATCTCATTGTCAGTCCTGCTTTTCACTTCAAGTCCTCGCCTCTGGGCTTTTCGTTTCAATCAGGTTTAGGGGAACAACGGTTTATTGGGACATGTTCTTTGCACTAACCTTGGTAAAATAGCCCAGATTGAAGCGGCATCCTTTTTTAGCTTTTCAGCTAAAAAGATATAGCGAAAAGCTGGATTGCCTTAAATCGCTACTTGGACACTGCGCTACACCAACCTAGCTTGCAGTCATCCATTTCTAAAGGAAGAGCATATTAAACTTATTGGCGAAGAACACCAACCTAGAACTGTAAACTGAGAGCTGTAAACTGAGAATTGTAAACTGTAAACTGATAGCCGGCTTTATTTATAAATCAACTGATAAATCTGGCCTTTGTTACCTGTTAGCAATACCAAACTGCCCTTTTTAGATTTTTGCAAGGCGTTAAAGTTTTGGGTAGAGATATTCCTCCAAGTTTTGCCCCCGTCAGTTGATACGTCAGTGCCTGAAGAGCCTGTAGCAAAGCAAAGCTGCTCGTTTATGTACTCTACCGCAGAGCGATAGCCCAACACCGGCTTTTCTGGTTTAGACCAGCTTTTTCCACCATTTTTGGTGAGGAGCACATTATTTGTATTTTCTTTATCCTTAAGGTAGTTTCCGCCTACTGCAATACCTTTTCTATCGTTAAAAAAAGCAATGGAAAATGGCCCAGTGCTGTTTTCACCCTGTATAATTGGGCATTTGTAAACTTTCCAGCGATGGCCATAGTTAGGCGAATAATAGATATTGGAGGTTGAGCCACCTGTGGCTATCCACACTTTTCCATCGGCAGCAGTCCTGATGGTCGTGCCACTTGCGGCAAAGCCTGCCTCGCCCACTTTCAGCTCTTTTTTTAATTTGGTCGAAATATCCTGCCATGTCAAGCCACCATCAACGGTTTTGAGCAATTGCATTTTGTTTTGGATGGGATCACCAAAGATGATTCCCTGTTGCGCATCCCAAAAACCCATTCCATCTAAAAATATGGCCGAATCTGTGTTTTTATAAACCTGGCGCCAGGTTTTGCCACCATCAATGGTAGAAAGCACATAAGCTGGCGAACCTGCATTTACGATAATGGCCTTGAGCTTATCAAAAGCTTCGATGTCTCTAAAATCGAGTTTCTCATAACCCTTTGGCTGGGTCCACTCCCATGTTTTGCCGCCATCAAGCGTTTTGCCCACATAGCCATTGCTGCCACTTACCCAAGCAATCGAATCGGTAACGATGGAAAGGCCGCGCATACTGGTGTTTTTGCCAGCTGCCAATTGTTTCAAAGTGTAGTTTTGAGCAAAGCCAACAACAGGGCACAGCAAAAAAATGTACAGGAGTTTTTTAAACATGATAGGGTTTTGAGGCGTTTAGGGCTTATTTTACTCTTTTCCAGCTTTCAGATCTGCCAATTAGCGAAATGCCGATATAGCCTCTGATATTGAGCTGTCCGTTTTCTTTGAAGGTCAAGTTACAGCTATAGGTTTTGCCTGTTTTAGGGTCGTAAATGGTACCATCGGTCCATTTTTTATCTTCAAAAACAAAATCCTTTAAAATTTCCAAACCTAATAAAGGCTTGGTTCTGAGATTGGCATTAGGGTTTTTGACATCTGTTTTGGGTTTGCCGTTTGCATCATTGGGTTCTTTGATCCAGGCCAGTTTGCCAAAATATTTTTCTCCCTTTTTATAGATTTCTATTTGGCCTTCGCCAGAAGGGTTTACCCATTTGCCTAAAATATCATCGTTTTTTTGGGCAAAAACGGTAAGTGTGCAGAGCGTCAGTATAAACAAAAAGGATAGTTTCTTAACCATAACATGCATTTTAGCTATGCTAATTTAGCGATTAGGAATGGAAAATAAAACTTTGGAGGCCTTAACCCATCCGAATTTTACATTCAGGTTTCTTTTAAATAGTTGCTAAAAAAGCAGAAAACCCAAATAAGACTACCACAAATCAGCGTCTGGTAAAGGGTGTGGCCAAGGGCTGAAAATCGTCGGGAAGCACACTGCCTTCGAAACCGTTTGCCTGAAGAAGATTGATAATGGAATTGGGACAAACCATTCCATTTTGGCATTTAATGCGAAGAATCAGGTCGCAATCTTCTAAATCGAAGTTGGCCTGATACTCGCTAAAATCCTGATGTATCTGATCGACAATGTTTTTGGCATCGCCGCTACTGGTTACGTTTGTTTTAAAAACTTCTACCATAATATTGCCTCATCTGCAAGGCTATTGTTTAATCATTTTGTGGTAACTGATGTAAGAGCAGAGCAATACCGCAAATACAACTAGTGGGCTGAACGACATTCCTGTTGGCCCATCAATAGCCAAGTGACCAATTAAAGCCGAAAGGTATTTGATTCCGCAGCCTACATAAGCCCATTCTTTAATTCTTTTGCCAATGAAGGGGAGGATCAAAATCAAGCCGCCAATAAAGTGGCCGATACCGATTTCCATGGCTAGCCATGTTGGGATACCCAAATGTCTGGTGCCTTCAACTGCCTCCGGACTGTTCATAAAAAATATGCCTGGCAGGATAAATAGGGCTAATAATCCCGTAGAAACCCAATACGTAATTTTTACTGCTTTGCTCGTTTTTTTCGTTTGATTTTCCATTGTTATATAGTTGTTTTTTTAATGGTTATGAAGCTATCATGAGCCTATTCATTACGGTTTTTGAGTGATATGCTCATGATGGTTCCATGATCTTATTTTTGATTGTAATCGTAATTTACCATCCATTGAACACCAAATTGATCGGTCAGCATTCCATAGTAGGCATTCCAGAACATTTTTTGCAAAGGCATTCGCACATTGCCTCCTTCGGCTAAGCCATTGAATAGTTGCTCGGCTTCTGCTTCGCTATCGGCTTGGATAGAAATAGACATATTGGTTCCTGGTTTTACCTGCTCCATGTTGCCTGGCACGTCGGTACCCATTAAAATACTTGATTTCCCGATTGGAAGCGCTACATGCATAATGCCTTCCTGCTCTTCTTTTGTCATTCCTTCGCAACCTGGAGTATCTTTAAAGCGCATTAGGGCTAAGAATTCGCCACCAAATACTGATTTGTAAAAATTGAATACTTCTTCGGTATTGCCGTTAAAGTTCAAGTAGGTGTTTAATGTTGCCATCTTTTTTAAGTTTTTTTGTTACTGCTAAGTTAGGCTGTTGTTTTATCCCCCACGCTTGCCAAACAAGTCAATATGAAGGGGGATTTAAGACAGTTGGCCAATGGTTAATGGTTAATAGCTAATGGTCTATGGTTAATAGTCCATAGTTAATAGTTAATGGGCTGTTGATTATCGGCTTAATTAGCCAATTGCTGATAAGCCTTGTGCAATTGATTGGTGTGCCTTAAGGTGTGTCCGATCACAAAGTGGATGGCTTCTAATCGGGTGATCTGGCCAAGGCCGGGCAATTCGAAAGAAGTACAGGTCAAGTCCAAATCCAAATCGGCCACTGCTTTTGTAAGCGTTTCGCCAATGTTTTTTGTTTTAGCCAAATGTGGATCTTTTTCGTAATCCTTTATTTCAGGTCGTACAAAATCCGGTGCGTCCATTTTATTTTCAAGGTTTTCCATAATGCCCCTAAGCATAGCTACGTTTTGATCCGCAGGTCTTTCGGCATCTTTTGTTGGTCCGTAAAGCATTTCGGCAAATCCGCCATTGGCTAAAGTAAGGTGCTGCACAATTTGTCCTGGTGTCCAGCTTCCTTCAAAAGGAATGGCATTATACTGTTTGTTGTCAAATTGTTGAACGGCTTTTGTCCAATTGGTAAAAGCTTGGCTCAATTCGTTTTGTAGGGTGGTTTGAGTTGTCATGATCTTAAAATTTACATGTATTTCATTGCTGGATAATCAAGCAGGCGGCGCCATAAGGCAATTTGGCCAATGCAATTTGCTTCGCGATAGGTATTAAACGTAATCATATCGTATAATGGGAAGCTCATGTTCATTTCCGGAAAATCAAGGATTTTGTCGAGCTCTACTTCACTGGCCTGCATCATTTTTTCCCTTAAGATTGGCGAGATGTGTGCCCAGTCTTTTTTATACGATTCAAGCGATGGATATTGCACATCATCCTGAATGCCTTTGTTGTGCTTGAAAAATTCGTGGCTTTGCGATTTCGCTTCTACACCGAACCAATTGGCCAATTCAAAACGGCCTTCGAGCATACTGCCGGCAAGCCAGGCTACATGGTTGGCTTTAGTGGCCAAGCGATCGTGAGCATCGGCATCTGAAATACCATCTAACACGCTGTTAAAATAGGTACTGTGCATGTCGTACAATACAACAATGGCGAACATGCGGTTACTTTGTGGTTGAGTTTCCATAATCTATTTTTTGTTTAGGCTAAGTTACCGTATCCCTTATTGGTAATTGATTGCTAAAAAAGTCAACCTTAGGGGGTATATGAGACAAAATAGCTATCTTAGTTCTCCAACAATTCTTCCTTTTATGCGAAAAATCGGTGTTTTATTAAGCAAAAACTATAAATTATTGAGTATTGCCGCCATCTTGGAGGTTTTTGAAACCGTTAACAAGTTTTATGAAACAGATGGTCTGCCCCTGCCTTTTCAGATTCATGTTTTAACATCTGAAGAAACCTTGTCTACCCAAAAAGAAGCGTTTGGCTATACCTTGCAAAGTATAAAGGATGCCGAAACAATGGAAATTATCCTTATTCCAGCTTTTACCTCCGATGATATGGCACAAACCCTACAGGCCAATTACACATGCATCCCCCATCTCATTAAACAGTATAATGACGGCGCCTGTGTAGGCACTTTCTGTACAGGAGCATTTTTATTGGGTGCCAGCGGTTTGCTGAACGGAAAAATTGCCACTACGCACGTTGATGCAAGCAATGGCTTTGCGCTGGCATTTCCATCGGTAAAACTAAAGGCCGATAAAACCGTAACGCAAGATGGCCGATTGTACACCAGTGGCGGCGCTACTTCTTCGTTCCATTTGCTGTTGCACCTGGTTCATGAATACTGTGGAAAGGAAATGGCTGTGAAGATTGCCAAGGTTTTTGCCATAGATATGGACAGGGACAAACAGTCTTATTTTAGCACTTTTCAGCCTTCTAAAGACCATAATGACGATTTGGTGGCTTCGGCGCAAGAGAAGATAGAAAGCAATTACCACGATGCAGCTACCATTGAAGAGCTGATTAAGGATATTCCATCAAGCCGACGCAATATAGTAAGGCGATTTAAACAGATTACAGGCATTACTCCTATCGAATACCTGCAGCAAACCCGTATCGAAGCGGCCAAAAAGCTATTGGTCAAAACCGGCCAGCAGATGTCGGAGATTATTTTCAATTCGGGCTATAGCGATCCCAAGGCCTTTAGAAAAGTGTTTAAGAAAAGCGTAGGGATGACCCCGTCGCAGTACCGGGAGAAGTTTCAGGTGAGGTAAATCGTTCCTTTCCTCCCCCTGCCCCCTCCAAAGGGGGATAGCATAGTGCTTAAATATTACTTCGTTCATCGCCTGTCTGCTATAGGCAGGCAATGACGATTTATTATTTTCCTCCCCCTGCCCCCTCCAAAGGGGGATAGCATGGTGCTTAAAAGATTACTTCGTTCCTCGCAATAACTATTTATTATTATTCTCCCCCTAACTCTCCAAAGGGGGATAGCATGATGCCTAAAGCTAATAGATGACCGGCAAAGCAAAACAGAACCTGCTGCCTTCGCCAATGGCGCTTTCAACCCAAATTTTGCCTTGTTCAGCCTCGATAAAATCTTTGGAAATGGCCAAACCCAAGCCTGAGCCAGATTTGTTTTGTCCATCGGTTGGCACCTGGTAATAGCGATCGAACAATTTCTTTTGGTATTTTTCTTCTATCCCCTTGCCAAAATCCCTTACAGAAAACTCGATAAAGCCATTTTGTTCGCTCACCTGTACCTGTACCTTAGCTTTTGCCGAACTGTACCTTAAGGCATTCGACAAGAAGTTAACCAGCACCCAAGCCGTTTTCTGTACATCGGCATTTACGGCTGGCAATGCTTCGGGCACATTCAGTTCTAAATGAATTTCTTTTTGCGTAGCCTGAAAATTTACCGCATCAACGGCTAAGTTCACAATATCGGCAGGTTTGGTGCGTACAAAGTTGAGTTGCAGGTTTCCTGTTTCTACCTGGGCCAGGTCGAGGAGCTCGCTGGTTATTTTCAACAAACGTTCGCTGTCTTCTTTAATGTGTTTCACCAGTTCGCTTTGCTCTTCATTCATGGTGCCCACCCTTTCATCATTAAGTAGTTTTAAACTCATCTTGATAGACGAAAGCGGCGTTTTCAGCTCATGCGAAACCGTTGCAATGAAATTGGTTTTGGCTTCATCAAGCTCTTTAAACTGGGTGATGTTTTTAAGTACATAAACTTTTCCTACGGATTTGCCAACGGCGATTAACGCAGTATCGTTTGGCTCGTCAAAATTAGGAATGGTGATTTCCCTTTGTTCGAGCATAAAATAGGATTCCTTTTCATCGGCGTATATTTTTAAGGGTTCCTTGCCATTTTTATCGGCTAAAATCCTTTTGAGCAGCTCATTTTTTTGCGCCAATTCTTCGGCGCTTTTACCTATCACCTGAGCCGAATCCAAATTTACCAACTGACCGGCTACCCTATTAAGGAACAAGATTTCCTGCTTTTCGTTTAAGCCGATAATGGCATCCTGCATTTGCTCTATAATGGTTTCTATCCTTTGTTTTTCCGACTTGATGATGGCTACATTGCTGTTATCCCAATTTTTCAGTTCTACAGCCATTTTGTTAAAAGCCAAAGCCAGTTCGCTAAATTCATCATGTCCTTTAAAATTGAGATGTTGCTTGTAGTTTTTGCGACTGATCTCTCTAATCCCCTCCAAAAGTTCGCGTAATGGATTGGCAATGAAGCCTGGAAAGTTGACGATGAAACTGAAAAGAATGATAAAGGTAACCGAGGCGGTAATGCCCAAAAAAAGCGTAGCTCTTTCGGTGGCCTGTTGTGCCTTTTCATTTTTTCTGACAATGGCATTCATATTCAGCTCGTCGATGTTACGCAGCTGCAAGTGGATTTGGCTCATGGCTTCACGCTGTTGCACAAAGATTACATTCGGTTGCTTTAACCGATCAAAAGCAAGCCTCAGGGCCGAAACCGCGGCTTTTTCGCCAGCCTCTGTAACATTCGCTTCTTCCAGCTGCAAAGCCTTTTCGATTTGTGAAGCATTGGCGCTATTGATCGTTCCGTTTTGCGCATCGAGTGCGGTCCGGATATCGTTTACATAAACCAGCGATTTATAATTATCTTTCAAAATAATCTTTGAACGCGATGCAATTTCGTTGATATGGTAAAGGGAAATGGCTCCGAAGCTGATTACAATCAGGAACAAAAAACCAAATCCAAGTCGAAGTTTTGTTTTTATCTTCATCACTTTAAATTTAAATTCATTTAAGACAAAATAACCAGGTCTGTATCTTTTTCGGCCATGGCTTTTAACAATTGGTTAAACAGGCTGGTGCGCCAGATCAATTGGAACAGGTTAAAATGTGGCTTCCCGATACAAATAGTGGTCACTTCTCGTTCTGCTGCCAACTGGATAATGGTTTTTGTAATTTCATCACTTTTTATTCGGATCACTTCGGCACCTAATTCGGTTGCCAACTTGAAATTGTTCAATAAATATCGCTGTTTATCCAATTTGATTCGATCGGCCTGCTCATTATTACTTTGCACGTACAAAACCAGCCAGGGCGAGTGGTAATAGGAAGCCAGTCGGGCGGTTTTTCTAATCACTACCTTTGCCGTATCGGGGTTGGAAGAAATGCAGGCCAAAAAACGTTCTTGGCGCAATTTGACCTGCTTAGGGACTTCTCTGTTTACCTTTCTTTCTACCTGATGGGCTACTTCTTTCAAGGCCAATTCTCGCAGCTGGAGGATTTTCTCAGACTGAAAAAAGTTATTTAAAGCTTGTGCAATCTTGTTTTCCTGATAAATTTTGCCCTCTTTTAAACGAGTCAGCAACTCATCTGCCGTTAAATCGATATTTACAATTTCATCGGCCAATTCCAAGATCTTATCAGGAATTCTCTCGGTAACCGGTATGCCTGTAATTTGTTCTATTTCTTCGTTTATGCTTTCTAAATGCTGGATGTTGACCGCCGATATCACACTGATACCCGCTTCTAAAATATCATAAACATCTTGCCAGCGCTTGGTATTTTTGCTACCCTCGGCATTGGTATGTGCCAGTTCATCTACAATCACCACTTCTGGATGCAAATTGAGAATGGCCTGCATATCCATTTCTTCTATCTCTTTGGCTTTATAGAAGATTTTTTTACGTGGAATAATCGGCAAACCATCCAACAAGGCATGGGTCTCTTTTCTCAAATGTGTTTCGATGTAGCCAATGCGTACATCTACCCCACTCGCCAACAAGGCATGGGCCTCTTGCAGCATCCGATAGGTTTTGCCTACACCAGCACTCATGCCCATATAGATTTTGAGCTTGCCTCGACGGTTTTTCTTAACCAGTGCTATAAATTCGTTTACCTTGTTTTCCATCTTTTTAGTATCAAGTAGCGAGTATCAGGTATCAAGAATGCAAGTATTATTCATTATTGGATGTTTATTAAAACGATACCGCAATACTTGCCGTTAAAGCCGCATCTTGGTTAACTGTACTGCTGTTGCGTGTAAAAATTTTGTCTTTGCTATCGTAAACCTTGCCTTCTAAACGTACCACTGCATTGCTGATGGGCGCATAATCTAAATTTAACGAATAGCCCATGGTTTTGAAACCATTAGGTGTTCCAGTGGCAATAAATACTCCGTTTTTGTCTTTGTAATATTCTGCCCTGCCTGCAATTGCCCATTTTGGATCAAACTTGTATTGAGCAATCAACACTGGCGAAAGCACTTCGCTTTTGGCCGATTGTCCTTTTGTTTTTTGCTGCGTGCCATAATCAAAGCCTGCGGTTAACCCAAATTGTTCGCTCAATTGGGCAATCGCATAAAAGTTATGGTAAATGCGATGTACACGAGTGGCATTTTGCCCTTCAGAACCGATGTAGTTGCTGTAGTTTAAAGTCAATTTGCTACTTGGTTTATAAGTCAGCTGTACACCACCTGCTGGTTTGCTGTTGCCATCTTGGCGATTGATCCTTTGCCAACCATTTAAATAAAGTAAAGTTGCGGCGAACTGGCCATCAGCTGTGCTGTAACTTAGCTTGGCACCCGACTCATAATAAGGTGTGTTTTCTGAGGCGATGTTTCTGGTGAGCACCCAGCAATCTTTAGAAATAGCACTTTCAAAACCAATGTGCGATGCAAAAATACCGGCATCAATCCACAAGTTTGCACTTTTGCTCAATTTTACACCGGCATTGGCTTCGTATATATTTTTCAGCACGCCAGGCTCTGCCGCTAAATTGGCATTAGTATAGGTACCTGCCATCAAAGCTACATTGGCCCTTATTTGATCGTTATCGTAATTAGCTTTAATAAAAGCCAAGTTCAGGTTTACTTCGTTGTGCCTGTTGTGCGAGTATACAAAGCCAGGACGGTTGTTATTAGTTGGTTTATTGAAATCGTAACCGTAATAGGTTTCTAAATAGCCCGAAAATTTAACTTTCGGAGCATCTTGAGCTTTAACTGATACTGCTACGGCTAATACGGCAATTGTTGAGATGAGTTTTTTCATTTGTTATATTGTTTTATTCTATTTTTTGTTCTCTAGTGTCGTCATCCTGCACGCCATACAGGGTCACTCTCGAGTGAGATGCCGGATCGCGTCCAGCATGACGACATTCATAATTATTTCAATTGATCCAAGGCTAGGTTCAGTTCGAGTACGTTAACCTTACGCGGTCCAAAAAGGCCTAAAAAAGGTTGCTCGGTATGTTTAACTACCAATTCAGCAACTCTTCTTTCGTCTATTTTACGGTAGTTTGCTATTCTTCTGATCTGCATGATCGCGCCTTGCTCAGAGATATTCGGATCGAGGCCACTGCCAGATGCGGTCACCATTTCTGCAGGTATGGCATTTTTGTTCAAACCAGGACTGTATTTCAACAAAGTATCTATCCTCGATTGCACTTCTTTGAGGTAATCGGGATTGCTTGGACCTTTGTTCGAGCCAGCTGAACCTGCAGCATTATAGCCAACTGCCGACGGACGGCCCCAGAAATACTCGGGTTTGGTAAACGATTGGCCCAACAAAACGTAGCCTACAACTTTGCCATTTCTGGTTATTTTTTCACCGCCACCTTGGCCTTTACTCAATTTGCCAGCGATAGCAATACCAAGGGGATAAAGCACACATAACAATACTAAAAGCACTAAGGTTAAGCGGATGGATTGAATTAAACTTTTCATCGTGATATAATTTTATGTAAATGAATTTCTGATTGTGATTAAACGAGGAGACCTACTACCAAATCGATAATTTTGATACCGATAAATGGTGCTACTATACCACCAATACCATAAATAAACAGGTTTCGGCGAAGCAGTGCGGTAGCTCCAATTGGTTTATAAGCCACCCCTTTTAAAGCCAACGGAATTAAAATAGGAATGATAATGGCATTGAAAATTACGGCCGAAAGAATGGCACTTTCTGGACTGTGCAAGCCCATGATGTTGAGGCTTTGCAGAGCAGGAATTGAAGCAATAAACAAGGCCGGAACAATGGCAAAATACTTGGCCACATCATTAGCGATAGAAAAAGTGGTGAGCGTTCCTCTGGTGATGAGCAGCTGTTTGCCTATTTCAACTATCTCGATCAATTTGGTAGGGTCGTTATCCAAATCAACCATGTTGCCCGCTTCTTTGGCGGCTTGTGTACCGCTGTTCATGGCCACGCCTACATCGGCCTGTGCCAAAGCGGGTGCATCATTCGTACCATCGCCCATCATAGCTACCAGTTTGCCCAACTGCTGTTCTTCTTTAATGTAGTTCATTTTATCCTCGGGCTTTGCCTCGGCAATAAAATCGTCTACCCCAGCTTTTTCGGCTATATATTTGGCTGTTAAAGGATTATCGCCCGTTACCATTACGGTTTTAACGCCCATTTTACGCAAGCGTTCAAAACGTTCGCTGATGCCTGGTTTAATGATATCCTGCAATTCGATTACGCCTAATGCTTTTTCGTTAAGGGCTACCACCAAAGGCGTTCCCCCATTGGTAGCAATGGTTTTTACCTGTGCTTCAATATCTGATGGAAATTGGTTTCCAGCTTGTTGAACCAAATTGCGGATCGAATCGAATGCGCCTTTACGAATGCGGCGACCATCTGCTGTGTCCATGCCGCTAGATCTAGTTTCGGCTGTAAACTTGATAAATACAGCGCCCTCTGGAGTAGTTTCGATAATCTTGTTGTCGGCTTTAGCCAGTTCAATGATCGATTTGCCTTCTGGAGTTTCATCTGCCAAGGAGCTCAATACACAGGCTTCTACAAATTGAGCCAGGGCAACACCTTCGGTAGGATAAAAATTGGTGGCTTTACGGTTACCGATGGTGATGGTTCCGGTTTTATCCAATAACAGCACATCAATATCACCGGCAGTTTCTACTGCCTTACCCGATTTGGTAATCACATTGGCTCTTAAAGCCCTATCCATTCCAGCAATGCCGATGGCAGACAACAAACCTCCGATGGTTGTTGGAATCAAGCAAACAAAGAGCGAAATCAATGCGGCAATGGTGATTGGCGTATTGGCATAATCGGCAAATGGTTTTAGCGTTACGCATACGATGATGAACACCAGGGTAAAACTGGCTAATAAAATGGTTAAGGCAATCTCATTAGGAGTCTTCTGTCTGCTGGCACCTTCTACCAAGGCAATCATCTTGTCTAAAAAGCTTTCGCCAGGTTGGGTACTTACCCTAACTTTAATTTGATCTGAAAGTACCTTTGTACCACCAGTAACCGACGATTTATCACCACCAGCTTCCCTAATTACAGGTGCCGATTCTCCGGTGATTGCCGATTCGTCGATGGTAGCGATCCCTTCGATAATCTCGCCATCGGTTGGAATGATGTCACCTGTTTCGCAAGTAAAAACCTCGCCTTTTTTTAAGGAATTAGAAGAACGGATTTCATAATTTCCATTAGCTAAAACCACTTTGGCAGGTGTTTCTTCACGGGTTTTGCGCAAGCTATCGGCCTGAGCCTTGCCCCTTGCCTCGGCAATAGCCTCGGCAAAATTGGCAAACAGTACGGTAAGCAACAGAATAAGGAAGATAAAAAAGTTATAAAGCGCACTGCCCTGACCTGCATGGCTGATCGAATAAACGGTCACATAAGCCATTACGGCGGTACCGATTTCTACCGTAAACATTACGGGATTACGAACCATTAAGCGCGGATCGAGTTTAATGAACGACTGTTTCAGTGCATTTTTCACTAAAGCAGGCTCGAATAATTTATTGTTGGATTTCATTTTATTTTAATTTTTCTCAAGAGAGAGAGTTTCTTTTCTTGGTTAATGGTCCATGGTCGATGGCTAATAGCTTGACTGACTATGGACTGTTGACTATGGACTATCAACTAGCCTAGCGCATGGTAAAATACTCTGCCAACGGACCTAAAGCCAGTGCCGGGAAATACGACAATGCATTGAGTACGAGGATCACAGCGAAAGTCATCAAGCTAAAGGTGAGCGTATCTGTTTTTAAGGTTCCGGCAGATTCTGGAATATGTTTCTTTCTGGCCAATAAACCTGCAATAGCCACTGGACCGATAATCGGCAAGAAACGACCTAAGAAAATTACCAGTCCGGTTGAAATGTTCCAGAAAGCATTATTATCGCCCAAGCCTTCGAAGCCTGAACCATTGTTGGCGTTAGATGAAGTCATCTCATAAAGCATCTCCGAAAAACCATGGAAACTTGGGTTATTCAACCAGTTTTTAGGCTGTACGGTCCAGGCGGCCTCTCCGAAATTGGTAAATACATAAGAGGCAATGGCTGTTCCGGCCAAAATCAGGAATGGGCTGAGTAAAGTAATAATCGCTGCGATTTTCACTTCTCGCGCTTCAACTTTATGGCCCATAAACTCTGGCGTTCTGCCTACCATTAAACCTGAAATAAATACGGCGATGATGAGGTAGATAAAATAGTTGAGGATACCTACACCGCAACCACCATAAAAGCCATTGATCATCATGGCCAACAATTGCCACAATCCGGTTAAAGGCATCGTACTGTCATGCATTCCGTTTACCGATCCGGTAGAAATAACGGTAGTTAGCGTGCTCCAATAAGCAGTTGCTGCCGGACCGATGCGCACCTCTTTACCTTCCATGGCCCCTGTAGCCTGCGAAATGCCCATTTTTGCGATCGCTGGATTGCCACCTAATTCAGAAGTTAGGGATGGGATCATGAGCAACAGCATACCTATGGTCATTACTCCAAAAATCATCCAGCCTAGTTTTCTTCTCCTAATAAAATAGCCAAAACAGATCACCATGGCGATTGGAATAATAGTTTGGGCCATCATTTCTGTCATATTGGTCAAGTAATTTGGATTTTCAAACGGATGTGCCGAGTTGACACCAAAATAGCCACCGCCATTGGTACCTAAATGTTTAATAGCGATGAGCTGCGCAGCAGGACCTCTTGAAACATTAACGGTATCGCCCTGCACAGAAATGAATTGGTCTTTGCCTTCATAACTGGCTGGTGTGCCGTTAAAAGTTAAAATCAAGGCTACTACAATGCTCAATGGCAATAATAAACGGGTAATTGATTTCACAAAAAACTCCCAAAAATTGCCCAATTGCTGTGTGGTTTTATCTCTAAATGCTTTGAAGAGCACTACCGCAGCGGCAATACCTGTGGCCGCGCTCACAAACTGTAAGAACATGAGCACAAATTGCTGGGTAAGGTAACTCACGCCAGTTTCGCCCGAGTAGTGTTGCAGGTTACAGTTGGCTACAAAGCTGATAATGGTATTAAAAGCCAGATCGGGGGTCATGCCCGGATTGGCGTCTGGATTAAAAGGAAGCTTATCTTGGTAAAGCAGTACGAAGAAACCGTAAAAAAGCCATACGGTATTGATCAGCAATAATACTTTAAGGTGCTGTTTCCAGTTCATTTGTTCTTTGGGGTTAATACCCGAAAGTTTGTAGATACCAGCTTCGATAGGCTTCAAGAAGTCGGTCCATACTTTTTCTCCGGCAAACATTTTGGCCAAGTATTTTCCCAAAGGAACGGCTACAACCAAGGTGAGCAGGAAAGTGGCGATGATGCCAAGGATTTCAGTGTTCATAACGTTAAAATTTTTCTGGTTTGATAAGTACGTAAACCATGTACAGGAATACGGCTACTGATGTAATAAATAGTGCAATCATGGGATTAAATGTTTTCGAACCAATCGATGGATTTGTAAACGATCCAGCAAGAGACAACGAGGGTGAGGAATAAGACTAGAGTCATCATGTTTATTAATTTTTAAGCTTTATACCAATCGCTGTTCCATCAGAAACACAAAACACACAAATAACTGACTTACAATACTTTAATTAAAAATTTTAAATTTAACCTATAAAAAAACCCTTCCATTTTGGAAGGGTTTTTATCAAAATGGGAATTGGTCTTGCTAGTTATGTTCGGCACTAAACAGCGCTTTCTCCTCTTTTGGAACTCGCAGATAGGCTTTAATGGATTCGAGCAATTCGATGTAAATGGCGATTCCCTGTTCTATCTCTGCCAAAAAGATAAATTCGTTGGCCATATGCGAGCGCGCCGAATCTCCAGGCCCCATTTTAACCGAAGGCATTTCTAGCCAACCCTGGTCAGAACTCGTTGGCGAAACATAAGTTTTTCGGCCAATGGCGATGCCTGTTTTAACCAAAGGATGCAACAAATCTATAGCAGATGGAGTGAGCACATTAGGCCTGATCTTGAACTCACAAAAAGTATGGTTTAAGATTACATTGATGATTTCTTTGGCCGTATAACTATGGTCGAAGCGGATATCGACGGTAAAAGTGCATTCGCCTGGAACAATGTTGTGCTGCATACCCGCATTGATTTGGGTAACCGTCATTTTAACTGGGTTTGGAAGGTCAGATTCGATAGGAAATACGTAGCTGGCAAACCATTCGATGTCTTTAACTGCCTTGTAAATGGCATTGATGCCTTCTTCTCTGGCGGCATGACCTGATTTTCCCGTGGCTACACAATCGAGCACCATCGATCCTTTTTCGGCAATAGCCATTTGCATCAGCGTAGGTTCCCCCACAATGGCAAAGGCAATAGGCATCAGGTCATCAAGGATAGATTTGATGCCCTTCTCTCCCGAGTTTTCTTCTTCGGCAGTTGCCGTCAAACAGAGGTTAAAAGGCAAGCCTTTTTGTTCATAGAAGTACAGAAAGGTGCTGATCAAAGCCACCAAGGCCCCGCCAGCGTCATTGCTGCCCAAACCGTAAATCCGACCATCTCTAATGGCGGGCTCAAAAGGATCTACATGGTATTGTTCGTTCGGTTTTACGGTATCGTGATGCGAGTTTAACAGGATAGTAGGTTTGCTGCTGTCGAAATGCTTGTTGTAACACCAGATATTATTGTGCTTTCTGATAACAGGGACAAGATGTGCGTTTAAAAAAGTTTCGATATGGGTGGCTGTTAGTTTTTCTTCGCCACTAAATGAGGGGGTTGAGATCAGTTTTTCAAGCAAAGGAATTGCTTGTTTATACAAAAAATCGGCATTCATTTTCTTAGATTTTACAGGTTAGTTTTTTAGGGATATGGAGATCGTTGGCTACAGAAAGATTATTTTCCGCTAGTTTTGGATCGAAAAGCATGGCGGTGCACAAGCAGTTGCATCGGTGTTTACGCTCCAGAATATCGTAGTTGACACAGCTTTTGCAACCTTCCCAAAACTGTGCATCCTTAGCAATGCCATCAAAAGCAACGGGTTTAAAGCCGAGTTCGCTGTTCATGTGCATAATAGCGGTTCCGGATGTAATGCTGAAGATTTTGGCATCGGGATAAAGCCACCTCGACAATTTGAAGATCCGATCTTTAATGGTTTTGGCTATTCCCGAGTTACGGAATGCCGGGGCAACGATGAGGCCCGAGTTGGAAACAAAGGCACCTTCGTCCCAAGCCTCAATGTAGGCAAAGCCAGCCCAAAGGCCAGTTTCTGTTAATGCGATTACGGCTTTGCCATCGCGCATTTTTTGTGCAACGGTTAAGGGCGAGCGCTTGGCGATGCCTGAGCCTCTGGCTATGGCAGATCTTTCCGTTTCTTCTACAATTTCACTAACGTATCGTATATCCTGGGTAGTAGCAATACGTACAAAAATTAGTTGGTTTTCCATTTTTATCAATTAATAAAACGGCCAATTCAATTGCTGTGCCTAATATTTGGGCTTTGAGAAAAGCTTGGGATATTGCCCAGAAACCAATTAAAAAATCTTTTGGCTGAGGTAACGGGCATAAAAAAACCCTTCCAAAATGAAAGGGTTTTTATTGAAATGGGAGTCTGTCTCAGGAATCTCTTATTGAAAAATCGTCATCCCGGACTTGATCCGGGATCTCTTTCTTTGCAGAAAGAGAGATGGTTTTCCGCCTCCTAGCCGGCGGGGAAAGTCCTTTTGTCTTGAAACAAAAGTGACCAAAAATTCAGGCTGTTGCATGTTCATTGCGCTAGCCGTGCTGATCTTTAACAGCGCAATATGGAGACGCGGTACTATTGTGCTATATGATTGTTAGTGCTTTTTGCTTCGGCCATCTTGCTTGTGCAACGTAAAGCGAAAAGCTTTGCAAAAAGCCTGCCTGCGGCAAGCAGGCAGGAAAAACCATCAATTGGAATGTTGTGCCTGCTTTTCTATAAAAATTTATGGCTATTTAAACGATCCCTCGTGGTTAAGCAACTTGAAATAATCATCGAGCTTGCCGCCAATTGAGCGTTCGAAAGAAGCCTTTAGATCTTCTGGCTGTGGGTGCTTGTTTTTCCATTTCGCAAAATAATCCTGAAAAGCCTTATCCATTTTTTCTTTGCCAATACTAGATTCTAACAGATATAGCCAAATAGCCGTTTTAAAATAAGACACCAGTCCATAATCATCAGAGGTTTTGAAATCTGCTGCCGGTGTTTCTATGGCCGGGTTCATCGGGATATTTGAAAGGGCATTGTAAATAGCTGCCTGAAATTTATCTGTAGGCAAGGCTCTTACGTTATCTGGGATTTTATCACCAAAAATAGAGTTGTACTTGTATTTTTCGGCTTCGTACCTAAATTGGAAATAGGTATTGAGGCCTTCGTCCTGCCAAGTATGCATCCGCTCGTTGCTGCCCAACATGCTCATGAACCAGTTATGGCCAACCTCATGTGCAATTACGCCATCAAGGGTTTCTTTTTTGGCATCCGGACTGGTAATGAGCGTAATGGTTGGGTACTCCATCCCGCCACTCGAATTGTTTTTTGGCCCTTCTATAGCCTGCACTACCGGATATTCGTACTCTCCTACCGATTTGCTGTAAAACTTAACCGCATCTTTCACATAATCGATGCTGTTTACCCAAAGCGAATTTTTCTTGTTATGGTAATAGCTGAATACATCTACCACCTTGCCCGAAACCAGTTTGGCGGTATCGTATTGAATAACGAGGTCTTTATCTGCAAACCAAGCAAAATCTGGAACATTGTCCATTTTGTAGCTAAGTTTTTTGGTGCCTTTCTTTTCTCCATAAAGCACAGGTTTGTTGCCACGTTCCAAAGTGTTTTTTGATCCAATGGTTTTATAGGCCTGCAATTCGTCGGCATTTTGCAAAACACCTGTTGCACCCACAATAAAATCAGCCGGCAAGGTGATATTTACATTGTAGTTGCCATATTCGCTGTAAAACTCGCCCATATCTAAATAAGGGAACTCATGCCAACCATTTTTGTCAAATACTGCTGGCTTCGGATACCATTGCGTAACCATAAACTGGCCATCAGCATAACCTGATCTTGAAAAATAAGAGGGCAGCAATACTTTAAAATCGGTGCTAATGCTGATCGAATCTCCAGGTTTTAAAGGTGATGGCAAATTCAATTTAACAACATCTATGTACTGCGGATTAGGATGTGCCTCTGTTTTGGCTTCTGTGCCATTCACCTTAAAATTGAGGCCATCGATGCTTCCATAGGTGTATTTATCGAGTTTCTTTTTTCGCGACTCGTCATTCTTGATTTGCTGAAACATGGCCGTTGTTTCATTTTTATAGGCATTAGGATAGATATGAAACCATATAAATTCCAATGTAGATGGCGAATTGTTTTTATAAACGATGGTTTCTGAACCTGTGAGGGTTTTGGTAGCCGGATTTAGGCTGACATCAATATTGTAATTGACTTGTTGCTGCCAATAGGCATCCTGTGCAAAAACGACAATTGAAAATAGGGAGCATAAAAGCGTTAAACTGATTTTAATCATATGTTTTTTAAGGTTAAGTAGACGAAGAGCAATTTAATCAACAATTTTATACTCTTCTATTTTTCTGTACAAGGTGGTTAGTCCGATATTCAATAAACGTGCGGTTTCGGTTTTATTGCCTTTGGTGTGGGCAAGTACCTTTTGGATATGTAGTTTTTCTACGCTCTGCAAATCGAAGGCATTGGCTATTGGGCCATCTGCAAAAAACTCATAAGGCAATTGGCTGGTTGCCAAAGTATCTCCGTTGGCCAAAATAACCAAGCGCTCCATTACGTTTTTAAGCTCCCGCACATTGCCTTTCCAACTGTGTTTGGTCAAGGCATCGATCAGTTTGTCGTCCATTTTTAAGGCTGGACGATTGACTTTGTTCGCAAACTCCTTAAGGTAAAATGCAGCCAGCATAGGAATGTCGGCCTTTCGCTCTCTCAAGGCTGGCAAGGGAATAATAAAAACCGAAAGACGGTAGTAAAGATCGAGCCTGAAATGTCCGGCTTCGGCCTGCTCTTTCAAGTTGCGGTTGGTGGCGGCCAAAATGCGTACGTTTACCTTATTTGTGGTGGTGGCTCCTATTTTGATAAACGACTGGTTTTCGAGTACGCGCAAGAGCTTGGCCTGCAGATCGAGGTTCATCTCGCCAATTTCATCTAAAAACAAGGTACCGCCGTTAGCTTCTTCCAACAGTCCTTTTTTGTCTTTATTGGCTCCAGTAAAGGCACCAGCCTTGTAGCCAAACAATTCGCTTTCGAGCAATTCGGCACTAAAACCGCTACAATTCAAAGCTACAAAGGGTTTGTTTTTGCGTTGGCTTTCGTAGTGGATGGCTTGGGCAAATACCTCTTTTCCGGTCCCGGTTTCACCCAGCAAAAGCACCGTGGTATCGGTTACGGCAACTCTTTCGGCCAGGCTGATAGCTTCTTTAATGGCCTTGGAATTACCCAATATGGTCTTAAAGCTGTATTTGTTGCTTACTTTGTCTTCTAACTCATATACACGCAGCTGCAGTTCGGCTTTCGCTATGGCTTTATACACCAGCGGGATGATCTTATCGTTATCGTCGCCTTTGGTGAGGTAATCAAAAGCACCGTTCTTAATGGCCAGTACCCCATCGGCAATGGTGCCATATGCGGTAAGGTTGATCACTTCTACAAAAGATTTTAGCGATTTGATTTTTTTAACGAGTTCAACACCGTTGGCATCGGGCAATTTCACATCGCTTACCACTACTAAAACTTCTTGCTGCGCGAGTACTTTGAGGCCTTCGCTTGCATTTTGCGCCTGTAAAACGGTAAATCCCTCAAGCTCCAGAATTCTAGCCAAAAGGCTGCGAATCTTGATTTCATCGTCGATGATGAGTACGGTTGACCCCATATATTCTAATTATAAAGCAATATTAGGGATTATTGTTCATAGTCGGAAGCCTGAGGTCAATAGACTATAGTCCATAGTTGATAGTTGATAGTCCATGGTCTATAGTCTATAGTCCATAGTTGATAGTCCATGGTCCATAGACTTGGTCTTTTTCTTTTGGCTTTCAACTTTGAACTTTACACTTTAAACCCAACTAATCATCATCGTCTTTCTTTTTCTTCTCCAGAATAACAAATGCGCTCCTTTTAGGTGCCGGCATTACCGAATCCTCGCCTTTAACCGATTTCCAAACTACTTCGTTCAAATCTAAGTCGGGAACCGAATCTTCTTTGGCAAAATTAAAAAACTCTGAGCGTCGGCTGCTTTCATTTACCGCCACATTACGGGTTTCCAAGCTAATTAATGGTTGGATCAGTTTATAAGGGGTGAGGTCTGGCTTATTGGTAAAACATTCGAACAAAGGCATAGCAGCCGCATCATATTGGCTCATCGGCGGCAGGCCTAAAATCAGTTCCATGGTTCTTAAAAAACCAGAGGTCGAATACATGGTGTGGATTACAGCATTTCTTTTTACATAAGGGCCTACCACATAAGCTGGCGAACGGTGTGCATCCACATGGTCTGGACCATTTTGGGCATCATCTTCAAGGATAAATACAACGGATTCCTTCCAGATCGGACTGTGAGATAAATGCTCTAAAATACGTCCTACGGCCAAATCATTGTCGGCAACCGCTGCCTGTGGCGATATTTTTCCTTTTTTCTGTCCACTGGTATGGTCGTTAGAAATACGCAAGGTACTGAATTGCGGTACTGCACCGGCCACCAATAGCGAATCGAAATCATGCTCCCAGGCATCGGCACGAACCTGATCTGGGATATCCATATCAAAACCTGGAGATTTTGGACTCATATGCCCCTGTAGCGATTTAATATTTGCTTTGCCATATTCGCCAAACTCGCCGTAGCTTCTGTAGCTAATTCCAGCTCTTTGACAATAGTCCCAAATGAAGCCATTTTTTGGATAGGTAACCGGACGGCCACCTTCATAATTGGTTGTGCCGCCACGACTGCCATAACTGGTCGGCCATGTTTTTTCAACCACATCTGTGGCATAGGCGGCCATGCTCCAATTGTGTCCATCGGCACTCACTTCTGCATCTACATAAAAGTTGTCGAGCAACACAAAATTCTCGGCAAAGGCATGCTGATTTGGCGTTACCTTTCTTCCAAAAAGCGTAAGCGACGAATCTCCATTTCCCTTTGGCAAATCGCCTAATACCTGATCATAAGTCCTATTTTCTTTGATGATATAGAATACGTGTTTAATTGGCGATTTTTCGCCCTGTTTACGTGGAATGGGATTGCCTTCCTCTCCTGGAGCCTGTTGTTCTTTTTGAGCGGTGAACGGCGTATTTGCATATACTTGTTTCGTATAGGTTTTAAGGTCTTCTGGCTTCGGTGTTTCAATAAACGATAATGATCCCTTAAACAAGCCTGCGATGTATTGCAACCTGTTGTTAGCCGTGCTGCCCATTTGGTAGCCGCTATTGTCAGCTTTCGAAATGGGTTGAGGTCCCTGCGGATTGGCCATAGAAGTATTTCCCTTACCATTAGACACCAATATTTTGCTGCCCAAAACCTTAACGCTGGTTGGGTACCAACCTACTGGAATAAAGCCTTGGCTTTGGCTATTGCCTGGTTTGGCTACATCAAACACAGCCAAGCAATTGTTGTCGGCATTGGCAATATAAAGTGTTTTTTCATTGGTACTTAAAGCCAGCCCGTTGGTGGTAGAACCCGTTAATTGGGTGGCATACAGGGTTGTTGCAATGGTTTCTATTACCTTATTGGTAGTTGTGTTAACCACTGAAACCGTATTGTCATTTGCATTGGCCACAAATAAATAATTTCCTTTCTTACTGAGCAACAATTCATTGGGGTGATCGCCAACTTTGATCAATTGCGCAATATTTTCTGTTTTCAAGTCAATTACCGCAACAGCTTTTCCTCCCCAAAGCGAAGCATAGAGTTTGCTTTCGTCGGGCGCAAGCACACAGCTATAGGCGATAGCAGGTAGCTGTACCTTTTTGAGTATTTTCTTTTCGCTTGGATTGATGATGTACAAACAACTATCTTCTTTGGTAACAGTATATAGCTTATCGTTGGCTTTGTTTACTGCAATACCTGCCGGACTGATTTTTCCTTTTGGCCAAATCGGACCAAGCTTGATGGTATCGCTTTTGGCCAGTTTATTGTCGGCAATGTTGAAATCCAATATCCAGTTATCGTTGCCTCCAGAAACATAAAGGTGTTGTTCGTTTTTGCTGAATGCCAAACCATACCAAGCTTTGGTCAACACTTTTTCATCAATGATCTTTTCTGTTTTAGGATCGATCAGCTGCAGCGATTGGGTGCTTTGGCCATTATTGGTAACTGCCAGAAACTTGCCCGACGGGCTGAGCTGAATGTTCAAAGGCAAATCGCCTAAATCTAAAGAATGGCCTGCAGGACTGATTTTCCAACCGTTTGGCAAGAGAATCTGCTTGCTGTTTTCTACTTTTCCTGGCCATTGTGCAAAGGCATTGGCAGTTAAGCAAAGTATAAAAGCAGAAAGGATATATATTTTTTTCATGTTAAACAATTGTATATAAATTTACTATTTATGCAGGTTAAAATTAACCAATGCCCTAAGCGTATAGCCATTGCTGAGCGAACCGATTTCCCTGATGGCTTCTGATGGAATTACATTGCTCCTGGTTGCATAAAAAACTGGTCCGCCAGAAAGCGAAAAAGAAAATTTAGAGTGGTTGGGCACTAAACTCATTGCCGGACCAACCATCAGCTTGGCTCCACCCTCCGCTTCGTCTTTTTCCCAAAAGCCTTCTAAATCCTGTCCTAAAGCTTCAAAGCCTAAGTAAAAATTCTTACCGATGCGGTGCTGATAGCCCAAACTCGAAATAAAATCAAGTTTATCCCTGGTTTTTTCAAATGCCTTTTCAAAACGCAGGTTAGCAGCCAATCGCCAATTCGGCTGATCAAATGAGGCTGCAATGCGGCTCAATGCTGATTTTACGTTAGACCAATCTCTGCTCAAACCCAAGCCTGCACCTAACCTAAACCCTGAAAGTTGTTTTCCACCTATTAAATCGCGGATTACTTCTGCCTGCTCGGCCGAAGTTACGCCACCATGATTACCAAAACCCACAGCTACCGTGGCATATAAGGTGAATCGGCTCCCTAAATATCCTTTTACGCCAAACTGCTGTCCTAAGCCATCGTAGCCAAATTGGCCACTTGTTCTTTCGGCATAGCTGCCAGAATAATGAATATTCCAGCTTGCGTTTTCAGCCGTTAATGTATTTACAGAAAACAGAAAGGGTTGGGCTAATTCTTCGCCAGAAGTAGAAAATGTAGGTTTTACATCGGTTTTTTCTTGTGCATTTGCGTGGGCAAGTCCTAAACTTAAGACAAGAATGGGCAATAAACGTTTCATTTGGAAAATAAGGTTGAATTAAAATTTTGTTTCGTTTAATAATGGACTTTGACTGGCGTTTACCTGATAGGTGTACACCTTGTCATTATCGTCAACTTCTACTATGCGGTAGCCTTTGTAGGCAGTACCCCAATTGCCACCGATGTGTGCATCGAAGAAATGAGGCAGCTTGTCTGTATAAAAAACCGAATCGAGGCTATGGTCGTGGCCATGGAATACCGCTTTTACATTCGGGTAACTGTGCAAGAGGTTTATTGTATCGGCACATTCTACAAAAGGGCTTTCGGGCACCCAAAAATGTGGCGGGATGTGCAACACCACAAATACTGTTTTTAGGCTTTTGAGTTTATCCAGCTCCTGTTTTAAGAAATTATTGTTCGGGCAAAGGTATTCGCCTTTGGTATTAGAGGTATTGGCCAAGACCAAACCAACATTGTTCTTTTGGATAGTGAAATTATCTTCGTAACCGAAAACCGATTTCCATAATTTGGTATCGGCATGGTCATGATTGCCGGGCAATGCGTAAAAAGGAACTTTTAGCTGATCATAATGCTCTTTTTTGACCACGGCCAACAAATCAGGCCTATCATGCACCAAATCGCCATTGATCACCACAAAATCTAAAGGGTTTTGGGCATGGGATTCATTGAGCCAGCGTACAATATTATCGTGATTTTTTTTGTATTCGGTATCTGGCTGGCCATAATGGCCATCTGAAGCAATGGCAAAGCGCAACCTTACGTTTCTGGCCGATTTGCTTAATGATGATTGTGGCACACTGGCCAGGGCAGAAATTGATGGGGAAATCCCAGCAAGAATTGCAGTGGCCATACTGCTTTTCAAAAATGACCTTCTGTTCGACATGAAAAATGCTTTAATAGAAAAGCAATATTAGTCTACAGGCATTGCGCAAAGGTATAAATGACGTTACCTTTTGGTTAAGTTTTCGTCATGCAAACGTTACGAAAATAAAAACCAACTAATTACTATGGCTGCTCATTTAACAATGGCAATTGCCATTCCATCGTACTCTTTGGCCCCTACCGTTTGCATAATAGTAGCGGTAACTTTTGGATTATTGGCCAACACCTGGTTAAAACGCTGTACGCCTTTCACCCTTTCATCATCGGTATTTTCATCCAATACTTTGCCTTCTCGAATTACATTGTCGCAAATGATCACCGTTCCGGGATGCGAAAGTTGCAGCGCCAGTTCAAAATATTCGGCATAAGGTGGCTTATCTGCATCGATAAAAACAAAATCGAAAGCTTCTTCACCTTGGGCAATGAGTTGTTGTAATATATCCATGGCTTTGCCCACACGCAAATCTATTTTATTCGAAAGCCCGGCCTTTGCAATATTCTGGCTGGCAATATTGGCATGATGGGGATCAAATTCTACCGTAATTATTTGACCATCGGCCGGAATTGCCCTTGCCATCCAAATGGTACTGTAGGCGCCCAAAGTACCCAGCTCCAGCACACGCTTTGCTTTGCACATGAGCAGCATCAGTTGCAGAAACTTGCCCTGTGTTGACGTTACGCTGATTTGAGGCATGGAAGCATCATCTAAAGACTGTATGGTTTCTTGAAGAACGCTGTCTTCTGCTGCTACCAGGTTGCTGATGTACTGGTCTACTTTTTCGAATAATTGCTGATCCATGCTTGTTTATTGTTTCGATTGGTTAACTATTGAATTGGTTATTTGGGCAACTACAGAATTGGTTAATTGTTTCACCTTGAACTTTTCACTTTAAACTTTTCACTTTGAACTTTTCACTTTGAACTCCAAACTTTGAACTCCAAACTTTGAACTCCAAACTCCAAACTTTCTCCCTAAGGCTTCCACCCCACCACCTTGGCCAATTTGTTGCTCTTCAAAAACTGGTAGACCTTAATGTTTTCCCATACGATGATTTTGCCGTTTACATTTTTGATCGCCCTTATCTCCCCATCCTGCGAAACCACAAAACCCAAGCTCTCGGGATGTTTCAAACAATAGGAGAACATCGATTGGTGACGCGTTCCAAAATGCGATGGCGCTATTTTAACCAGTTTATTTGCCGGCTTGGAAGCATTGCTGATGTACACAAAATCAGGATGTCCCTTTTCTGAAATCACAGCTCCGAAGCCATGCACTACCATTTGTGGAGAAAGCAGTACCAATCCATCTACGCAAGTTAAAGAGGATACAAAGCGTACGGCACCGCTTAGTTCGTTAAAACTGTCTTCGATATCTATTTCGCTCAAATCGTATTCTTCATGGAGCTCGATTGGCATATCTTCGCCTCTTCTTTTGAGCGATTTGATTACTTTTTCTAAAGCCTCATTGTCCATTACCGTACTCAAAATATTCATTACAGCTGTCTGGATACGGTTATATTCCAATTTGTATTTGATATTAAGGTCGGTACTGGGTTTAAAATCTTTGGTAATCAAGATGGCCCCGCCATGGTGATAGTTCTTGATTTTGAGCAAAATCCTACTGATCGACTGTATGACATACTCGAAAATAAAATCGTTAAAAACTTCCACATCCGTATCGTCCAGTTTTTCTTTCATGGCCTTTTCCAGCTCTTTTCTGGTATAGGCCGAACTGCTCACAATAAAATCGGAAACCGGTCCGTACTCGAACACATTCGGATAATGCCTTACCAAATAATTCTGGTTCAGGGCCGCCAATGGCTGATACTCGTGCATCACGTTCAAAATACCGATTCCAGTGATCATCGTTTGGATCATGCCGGGATACAAAGGCTCATTATCGCGTTCGTAGTTTAGAAAATTCTGGTAATGAACGGCCTGGTCTATCATGCCATGGATAAATAGCTGTTCATTTTCATCATAATAAACCGAGAGGCTCGAACTCCATGGGTCTGCAGCCTTCGAAAGCTTAACCAAGTTCTTTACGCTCAGCTCCATCGGTGCACTAAATGGAAAAAACTTCCAATCGTCGTTGTGGCTTACTGTTTTATTGGCCGAAAGGTGATCGTACAGCGTAATGGTTACCTTGATAAATTGGCCTTCCTCGGTTTGCAAGCTGGTATAGTACAAGGTATTGAACAGTTGTTCCAATATCCTTTTCGAGGGCTTTTTATTGGTTTTAGAGCGCGCAAGCTCCCTAAACACAAAATTGGCCAAATCATTTGGGGTGTAATTTTTAGACATTTCCGTAAGATCAATATCGGGCTTATACAAACTTAACTGAAAATAAATAAAAAAAGACCGCCCTTTTTGGCAGCCCTTTAAATTTTGACATAAAACCGTGAAGTCTGAATTACAAAACAGGTACAGTTGGCCAGTCAACAGGAATATCTGTTGCAGCGTGCAAATAATTGGTAATGGTTTTATCGCCGATGACTAAAATTACGTCTACCAAATTTCCTTCGGTATAACCGGCTTCATAAAAATTGGCTAAGGCTTCGGCTGTTGCATGACCTTTATTTTCAGCTAGGCTTTTTACTACTTTTGCCAAAGCATCTAATTTGGCATCAAAAGTAATTGCGGCTTTGCGGATTTCGATGATCTGTTCATCAGTAAAGCCTTGCAATTTGCCTAATGCAGTGTGGGCGCTTAAACAGTATACACAGTTGTTGACTTGGCTGGTTACCAAATTCACTACTTCTTTCTCTTTGGCACGTAAAGAAGATTTGCCATTGGCAAAGGCAAGGTAATTTCCTAAGGCGTGGTCAGAATTTGCAAATACGGCATATAGGTTTGGAACGTGGCCTACCATTTTGGTCAAATTATCGAAGATGGCTTGGTTTTCTGTTGTTACTTGGTCTCTGGTTGGGATGGTGAAAGTTTTCATTGTTGCTATTTTTTGTTGATCAATTTATTTTGATATCCCAAAGGTCAGGTTAATAGCGAGGCCGAACAATGGAAGGATTTCCCGAGGAGTAGTTGTAATTTCCCGAGTTGCATTTTTTGCGGATGGTTAATAGTCGATAGTCAATAGCCAAGGTTCGTCATTGCGAGAAACGTTAGTAACGAAGCAATCTATTAGAAGAAATTGCTACAAATAGCATGGATATTTTACCACATAGGCACATAGCGTCCAAGTAGTCGTCATTGCGAGAAACGTTAGTGACGAAGCAATCTATTAGAAGAAATTGCTACAAATAGCATAGATATTTACCACATAGGCACATAGCGTCCAAGTAGTCTTCATTGCTAGAAACCCTTAGATCAGGTTCCACGTGTTATTAGAAAGAAGCGAAACCTGTTAATCTGTGGCTTATTGGAAAAACAAGGGAACCATCCATCGGCAATTGCAGTCCTTCTTTTCGCTTTACTCCATTGCATTTCGTGCACGCTCCAATAAGGTTTAATGAGTAGAGGCAGTATATTATTGGGTCATCAGCTCATTGGTTCATTAGCTGAATAGTCATATTAGATTGCTACAAACTTCAGACACGATATCGAGGGCCAGGGTGACGAATCGTTTATCCCTTGTTCCTCAACTCTGTTGGCGAAAGCGAGGTATGTTTCTTAAAGAATTTGCTAAAATGGCCGGCATCCTCAAAACCTATTTCATTGGCTATTTCCTTGGCAGATTTATCGGTATAATGCAACAGCCGCTTGGCTTCGAGCAATACCCGTTCTTGGATCACTCCCAACGGCGACTGGTGATTATAGAGTGCAAACAGATTAGACAGTGTTTTCGGCGATTTATTCAATTTATCTGCATAAAACTTAACCTGATGGCTATCGCGGTAATGGTTTTCTACCAAAAGGTTAAATTTTCTGATCGTATCTAATTTATCGTCGTTCAAATTGCCGTCTAAATATTGTTGCTTGGCCAAACGGGTAGCAATAATGATGAGGCGCTTGAGCAATACCTGTAGCATCTCGCCCTGCACCTGGTCGGCAGTTTCAAATTCTTCCTTAAAAACGCTCAACAACAGTTCTACACGTTTTTGTTCAGCTTCGTTTAAGGCTACAAACATTCGCTGCGAAGTGTTAAAGAACAAAAAACCAACGCAGCTTACCTCCTTGTCGTGATCTACAATACAGTAAAAATCGCGGTTAAACTGCCAGGCTACAATAGCTGCCGGATCACTAAAGCTGAAAGTTTCGTTTACCATTAGGCAAAGAATGCTGTTTGCCGGAAAATCGTAGCCTACCTTATCTACGGTAATTTGCTGCATAGCTCCCCTGTTCCAGGCGATAGTTAAAAGCTTGTCTTTCCTGTCGCGTCCGAAAAATACCCTGTCAAAAGTCGGTTCTTCAATAATGAGTCTGAATTCGGAACTGGCCTGGCTGTTTTGGTATTGAAAGATCATGGAACAGGATAACAATTTTTCTGCAATATATCACCTAAAATCAGATCTTACAACAAGTGTACAAATAATGAAATGCCTGTGGCAATGCCTTAACTTAGTTCAGGTGTTTCATGATATGGCTTGCCGATTATTAGCCTGGCGAAATGGAAAATGCCCAACAGCAATGCGGCTGGTTTGGGCTGCACAAGCTCAAAGATAGCGCTGAACCGAGAGTCAGGACTTTTTTTTGATTTCTTTTGAGCGAAGACTGTATCTGCCGTTAAACATAAAGCAACTGCAAAAGAGATTTTTTTATCATTTAAACAACTGAGTGATTGAGGTTTCGACCAACAAGACATTCCAAAAAATAATTAGCGGCAACCTTCAGGCAAAATTTGACGTATAAACAAATTTTACCCCACACTTAAAAATCTATTTTTTTTCAATAAAAAGAGCTACAACCTTTGGTTTTAAGAAGCTAAATGCCTTACATTTGCGCTCAATTTATAATCAGTTTAAATAAAAACAAATGAACTTAGCGTACTCAGTTCGCCTGCACACCAAAGCTGTTCAAAGCTGGGCCAACTGCAAAACATCAATCAGACTAGCCGTCATCCTTATCGTTGCCTTATTTTGGGGTCAATTACAGTCAGCAACCGCACAAACCAAATCAGAAACTGGAGATATTTCAGGACTGATCACCACCAATGATGGGAGTTTGGCACAAGGCGTAACCGTAAAACTGAAAGAAAAAGACAAGGTTACCACCACCAACTCGGCAGGTGGTTTCGAATTCAAAAACATTCCCTTTGGCAAATACACCGTAGCAATTGCCATGATGGGCTACGAAAGCACCAGCAAGGAAGTTGAAATCAGCGTAGCCAACCCCATTGGAAAAATAGATTTCAAACTCAATTCTTCGAGCCAAAACCTGGAAGAAGTTGTGATCCAAACCGGAGGAAACCGCTTTGCCAAAAAGGAAAGCGATGATGTAGCTAAGATGCCTCTAAAAAACATCGAAAATTCACAGGTTTATACCGTTGTAAGCAAAGAGCTGATGAAAGAGCAAATTGTAACCGATTACAACAGTGCTTTTAAAAATGTTCCGGGAGCAGGTGTAGCCGAAATCCGTAACCAAGGCCGAACCACTTCCATGTCGAGGGGCTTCCCTACTCCGCAAGTGGTGCGTAATGGTGTGGGCAGTTTTACTTATTCTACCGTCGACCCAGTGAACTTGGAACGTGTTGAGGTAATCAAAGGCCCTTCTGCAACCTTATTTGGCAGTACCTTATCTTCATTTGGGGGTTTGTTTAACCGCGTAACCAAAAAGCCTTTCGAAACCTTTAAAGGCGAATTGTCTTACTCGGCTGCCAGTTACGACCTTAACCGTTTAACTTTAGACGTAAACACGCCATTAAACGAAAGCAAAACTGCTTTGCTCAGGGTTAATTCAGCACTGCATAGCGAAAGAAGCTTTCAGGATGCCGGTTTCAGCAAAAACTACATCATTGCACCAAGTTTTTCGTATGCCATTAACGATAGGTTGACTTTATTGGTCGATGTAGAGCTAAGCGCCTACAAAGCCACTTCGCCCACTCGTTTTACGCCTGCTGCAAGCGGAAAAGCCAGAAGTGTTGCAGACCTGCAAATGCCTTACAAACTGTCGTTTGCCAATAACACCGTCAATTATACTACCCAACAATACAATATTTTTACTCAGCTGAAATATAAAATATCAGATGCCTGGACTTCACAAACTGTGATTTCGAGAACGAGGTCTTCATCCGAAGGTTATGTGGTTGCTTTAACGGGACTAACAGATTCTACGCTCAGACAACAAGTAACTTATCAGGATTCCCCTTTTTACGGAACGGATATCCAACAGAACTTTATCGGTGAGTTTAAAATCGGCAATATGAGAAACCGGATTGTAGCCGGATTGGATTATTACAACCTGCGTGCCGTTAGGAACGATGCGATTGTAAACATGCCTGCCCTCAATTTTAGAAAGCCGGGAGATGCTTATAATAACTTTAACCTGCAAAGAGTGCAGCCTTTATTTGCTAACCCTGCTATTCCTATTACCAATATCATATCCAGCGATGAGGAAACCTACAGCGCTTATGTTTCTGATGTATTTAACGTCACAGAACGTTTATTGGTAATGGCCGGTCTACGTGTGGACAGATACATTAACAACGGTACTTTCACCCCAAGCACCAACCTTACCACTGGCAACTATAAGCAAACTGCATTTTCGCCCAAATTTGGCTTGGTTTACCAATTGCTGAAAGACAAATTATCGGTTTTCGGAAACTACATGAATGGTTTTAGCAACGTGGGTGGCTCTGATTTTAATGGAAACACCTTTAAGCCTCAGCAAGCCAATCAGTTTGAAGGCGGAATAAAAGTCGACATGTCGAAAATTACGGCTACTTTAAGCTATTACGATATGCGCGTAACCAATGTTATCTATCAAGATCCTAACCCTGAACATGCTAATTTCTCTGTACAAGACGGTACACAGTTGAGCAGAGGCATCGAGGCTGAAATCATTGCCAACCCTTTTCCAGGCTTGAACATTGTGGCCGGCTATACTTACAACAATAGCAAGTATACCAAGAACAGATCAAACATGTTAGGACTGAGACCAGCAACAGCAGGATCGCCAACTTATGCCAACCTTTGGGCCAGCTACAGATTGGTAAAAGGCGAACTTCAAGGATTGGGCATTGGTTTTGGTGGTATTTACGGTAGCGAATCGTTTCAAACCAACACGACTACCTTTGCATTTACCATTCCTTCGTACCTGGTATTGGATGCTTCTTTATTTTACGACAGACCTAAATTCAGGATCGGTTTGAAAGTAGACAACCTGACCAACGAGAAATACTATTCGTTTAGGCTTGCTGCACAAAATCCGACCAGGATAACGGGCAATGTAACCTTGAAATTCTGATCGCAACAGCACCATGGCTAAGAAAACTAAAAACAATAAAAAAATCTTCAGACAAATACACCTTTGGCTCGGACTTGCATCCGGGCTAATTGTGTTTATCATTAGCATAACTGGTTGCATTTATGTTTTTGAGGAAGAAATACGAGAGGCGACCGAGCACGACCGTTTATTTGTGACCGCAGCGCAAAAGCCTTTTGTGGGGATGGCCCAAATTGTGACCAGTTTACAGCAACTGGCTCCAAAGGAAAAAATAACGGCAATCAGGATTACCGAATCAGTCCCGAATGCAACCGTAGAAGTAGCGACCAAAAACCAAACCTATTTTTTTAACCCCTACAATGCCAAACTGGTTTATAAAGGCAAAGCCGATTGGTTGGATACCGTAGAAGAGATCCATACCAGTTTGTTGATGGGCGAAACCGGCAAGTTCATCCAGCGTTGGGCCGTAGTCATTTTTGGCATCATGCTCATCACTGGAATTATTATCTGGTTTCCGAACCAAATTCGTCTGATTCGTCAATCGCTCACCATTAAGTGGGGCGCTTCTTTTAAACGTGTAAATTATGACCTGCATCAGGTGTTGGGTTTTTATGCGTCTTGGTTTTTGATCATCAGCGTGCTTACAGGATGTTTTTTCGCTTTTAAGGAGGTGAAGAATATGGTAAGCTTTGTGACAGGCGACAAACTGACCGACGGCAAAAAAATGAAGGACCAAGTGGCTCCTGCAACCGAAACACAAGCTTTGCGCTACGAACATATCTACAGCAAAGCGCTTGTGCAATATCCGGGTGTGGTATCGAGCAATTTAACGGTTCGCAAAACCGGAGAATTGCGTCTGAGACTGATCTACCCTTATAAATGGTACCGCAAAAGCAACACTTTCTTTTATGAAGAGAAAAGCGGATTGCTGCTGAGACAAAAACTATACAAGGATTTTAACAAAGCCGATCTGATTGAGGCGACCAACCGCGAGTTGCATATTGGCGCACTTTTTGGCCTGCCAGGAAAGATCATCGCTTTTTTGGTGAGCTTAATCGCTGCCAGCTTGCCTGTAACAGGCTTTATCATCTGGCTGAACAAAAAGAAGAAGAGCAAAAAGAAAAAACATACCACTCCAGCCCTAGCCTAAACAATTTATTTGTTAGATTTTTTAATTTAGCAGCAGAACAAGTAACCTATTGATCAATGCAAGAAATTAAGTGGGGCATTATTGGCTGTGGCGATGTTACCGAAGTAAAGAGTGGTCCGGCATTTAACAAAGTAGCCAATTCATCGCTCGTGGCCGTGATGCGAAGAGACGCTGCAAAAGCGGCCGATTATGCCCAGCGTCATGGCGTGCCCAAATGGTACAATGATGCCTCGCAACTGATCAATGATCCAGCAATCAATGCCATTTATGTGGCTACTCCGCCTTTACAACATGAGGAATATACCATCCAGGCATTAAAAGCGGGCAAACAGGTGTATGTAGAGAAGCCAATGGCCTTAAATGCCGCAGCAGCCAAACGCATGGTGGAAGCTAGCCAGCAATATGGCGCCAAACTGAGTGTAGCCCATTACCGCAGAGCGCAGCCGATGTTTTTGAAGATCAAATCGTTATTGGCCGAAAATGCCATTGGCGATATTCGTTTGGTAGATTTGCGGATGTTGCAGCCTCAGCAAAGTGCCATCATTGCCAACTCGGAAGAGAACTGGCGCATGGATCCAACTATTGCTGGCGGTGGTCTTTTTCACGATCTTGCCCCTCACCAAATCGATTTGATGCTGTATTACTTTGGAGCAATTAAGCGCTTCGATGGCATTTCACTCAACCAAACAGGCCAAAGCCCAGTTGATGATTTGGTAACAGGGCATATTTTATTTGAAAATGGTGTGGTTTTTAACGGCACTTGGTGCTTTTCGGTAGCTCAGGGCCAACAAGTAGACGAATGCCAGATTTATGGCAGTAAGGGCAAAATCAGCTTCCCGATGTTTGGTCATCAAGTTAAACTTACGGTTAACGGAACAGAAGAAACATTAGACTTTCAGCCACTGCAACATGTAGAACAACCCATGATTGAGCAAGTTGTTGCTTACTTTTTAAATCAGGGCAATAACCCATGTAGCGGAGAAGAAGCGGTTAAAACCATGGAGCTCTTGGATGGCTTTACCACAAAGCAATAGCATTTACGAGATATTTTGCAGGTATCGCAGTACTTCGTCGCGCTTGCGGCTGGATACTGGTATTTTTTCATGATTTTCTAACTCCAAGTAGCCTTCTCTGTAATATTTCTTTACATATTTAAAATTAACCAGGTACGATTGGTGACAACGGATAAAGCCTAAGGGAATCAAGATGTTTTCGTATTCCTTCAGACCTTTCGATACCAGGATTTCACGTTTATCTTTTAGGAAAAAAGTGGTATAGCCTTTATCGCTTTGGCAATATACAATATCTTCAATCTCTACAATTTCAATATACTCGAGGCTTTTTAAGGCAATCCGTTTGGTGCTTACATTTCCTTTTAGGTAGTGGTTGAGGGCAATTTCAAGCTGTTGCTTATTGAAATGTTCTTGTTCGTTGTGGCGATGGCATTTAGCCAATACGGTTTCTAACGCTGTCTCGTCTAATGGCTTTAACAAATAGCCAAATGCGCCTAAATTAAGTGCCTGTACGGCATATTGGTCGTAAGCCGTTAAAAAAACAACCTGAAAGTCTTCTATTCCGATTTGGTTAAACAAACTAAAGCTATCGCCGTCTTTAAGCCTGATATCGGCCAAAACCAGATCTGGTTTTAATGCAGGGATCTCTATGGCTGCTTTGGCCACTTCAGCCGAATGTCCAATTACCTGCAAGTAATCAAACCGTTGTACCACCTGCAGAATATGCTGCAGAATGTTCGCTTCATCTTCGAGAATATAAAGTTTCATAACTGTTAATCTTTAATCAATGGGATTGCTATTTGTACCAAAACGCCTTTCGACCCCTCGCTTCTTTTGGCTGCTACCTCAAATTTTGCCTCTTGTCCCTTCGATTTGAAGAGTACATCGAGCCGTTCTTTTTGGATCACCTGCGCCAGTGATTGCTTTTGTGGACCGTTAGCTTCCTTTTGGCCAAGTCCACGGCCATTATCATCTATTGTGATATGCAGTTCCTTATTTTCAGCCTTGAAATTAATGGTTAAAATGCCTTTGTAAGAGATATTCCTGAAACCATGTTCTATCGCATTCTCCACAAAGGGCTGTATCAGCATCGGCGGTATCAGGGTTTGCTCCAGGTTTAAGTTCTCGTCAACATTAACCTGGTAGTCGAAGAGGCCGGTAAAACGCATTTGCTGCAACTGTAGGTAGTTCTCCAAAGTAGCGATTTCTTCATCGAGATCGATAAATTCCTTACGGCTTTGTTCCAGGATGCTCCGCAGCAATTTAGAGAATGCACCAAGGTAAAGCAAAACGCCCTTGGTATCACCAGCCGACATCAAACCTTGCAAATTGGCAATAGAATTAAAAATAAAATGTGGGTTTAATTGCGTTTGCAACAATTTTTGTTCTATTTCTAAACGCTTGTTTTCCGATTGCAGCAATTTGTTTTTTGCCTTTAATTGTTGCTGCTTGTAAATGAAGTATAAAAAATAAAGTAGGCCCAGAAAAACCAGTACCGATAAACCAAGGCTCCACCGCTGCTGCCTAATGATTTTTTCGCTGAGCTCGTTCCTATTGTTCAACTCGATGATGTTCCGGTCTTTCTTTTCCGTTTCGTATTTCTCTTCCAATTCGGCAATCTTTACCGCCTCTATTTCTTTAATGTCCCTAATTTCGATCGCGTGTGCAGAATCAATCGCCACCAAAGCCTGCTCATAATTTCCCTTCAATTTGTAGGCTTCGGCCAAGCCCACGTACAAAGAGCTTTTATGTTTTCCCGGTAGTTTTTTTCTATAAAATGCTATGCCTTCTTTGGCATAATAAATGGCCGAGTCTGGCCGATTGTTCCTTAAAAAGCTCGCCGACAAATTATTATAGGCTATATGGTTAAGGTTATTGGTTCTTTTAAGGTAATTGAAATACACCCGGCTACATTCGAGTACTTTATCGTATCGGCCCTGCTTATCATAAATCTGTGATTCATTATCATAGGTTCTGGCAATAGCAATGCTATCGCCAATTTTAAAGGCCAGGTTTCTTGCCTTGGTATTGCTGGATAACATCATGGGGTAATCGCCCATCTTGGCAGCCAACAGAAAAGAAATATCGTAAAACCGTTGCTTGGTTACCCGATGCAATTTATAAGGATGGCTTTCGTAATACTTTTTGGCATATTCTAAAGATTTATTAAAGTTGTTGTTGAGGTAATAGGCCTTGGCTATCAAATCATAGTAGCGATAGGTCAGCTTGCTGTGCAAACTTTCTGCAACCTGCATTTCTAAAAGCATCTTGTCCATTAAGGTAGACCTTATTACAGCATCGTTTCCAGATTGCTGGTCGAGTATGCTGTTACGTTTGAGTATATCGACCTCATCATTGGGCTTTTTGCTTTTCATTTGATTAAACTCGACCAAAGCAAGATCGCGTTGCTTTTCATAGTTGTATTTTTTGGCCTTGAAATAATGAAAAAAGGGATTGGAATTACTATCTGTCTGCTGTTTCAATAAATTGTATTCACGGAAGGTCGCCTTTTTTAGTTCATCGGAAGAAAGTGTATCTAGCGAAATTAGATGCGAGAGGTAATCTTTTTGGGGATCAACCTTTTCGGGACTGGCCTGCTTCTCTTTTTGGCTGTTGGTGCAAGAAGCCAAGAATAACAATACAAAAAACGAATAGCTAGCAAAAGTAGTTTTTAAGCGCATGTAGAAAAAGATAGCTGAAACAACAAAAATAGCACCGTTTTTTAAGACCAGCACTATTAAAAATAATTTCTAAAAATATCGCTTTATGCTCTTTTTGCTGATAGTGGATCAATATTCGGCCGGTTTTCATTGATATCCGCTAACATCGCCCAAATATTTGCACATCTTATTCAACAAATGCCAATAGCCACCTAATCAATCGCTCCAAAAAACGGCAAATACAGATATTTCTTTAAAGGCTACGAATATCGGTAAGGAATGGCCAAATATGGATTGGCCATTGTTGAAGCAGTTATTTAGCCTGAGTTTAGCATCAGAATGAACGCTCTTATTAGAACCATCCTCCATTTCTAACTGATAAAATTTTGATTATTTACTTAAAAACAAAATCATGAAACATTTACTCATTGCATTCATTTGCTTATTTGTAGGAGCTAGCACATTTGCCAGCGACCTTAAACCTAAAAAAGACGAACCAACAGTAACCAGAGCCGAAATCAAAAAAGCCGGGAACAAAATAGAAGTTAAAACCACCAAAACCGAAAATGCCCGCCGCAGACAAATGGGCTTCGGATTTCACGATGGATGCGGACAGATTATGATCGTATATGTATCTGCCGGCAATAGCGTTTCTGATGTTTCGATGTGCAATACTGCTGCAGCCTATGCAGAAGCCCACATGAACATGGCAACAGGTTGTTTCTTCTAAGCCATCAATATTTACTTATTAAAACAAAAAATCATGAAACATTTACTCATTGCATTCATTTGCTTATTTATAGCCGTTGGCGCTTCTGCCAATGACTTAACTCCAAAAAAAGCATTCCTTGCAACAACCAAGACAATAGCCAAAAAAGGCGACAACAAAAGCAAAATCAACATCTCTCTCAGCAAGATAAAAGAAAGCAACTTCTTCAGAAGACAAATGTGCTTTACTTTTACCGATTTGTGCGGACAAACCATGCAGGTTTGGGTTTCTGGACCAAGCAGTGCTTCAAACTACGATTTGTGGCATACAGCTTTAGAATATTCGCAAAGCCAATTAAGCTGGGGCTGTTACTAACAGCCAAATAGAATCTGGAGGATGGTTCATTTTTAAATTCACTTAGCAAGTCATTTATATGCGTTATTATTTTAAGTTTTCTGCTGCCGTTTTATTGCTTTTTGTTTTTTATGCTTTCCGCACTAAAACCAGCCAAATGCCCGAAGGAAATTTAGGTATTGCGATTTTTCATTTTTCTCATATCGCTGATACCACCAACCCTGCCCGTGTTTGGAACGAGGATTTTCTATTGGCATTCGATGCCGAGCAAAGTCTTTATACGAGCTACACCAAGATCAGCCAGGATTCGATGCAACAGGCCAAACTTGAACAGGCCATCAAATCGGGAAGCAATAATGTAAACATGGGTCTTTTCATGCGCACCACCACAGATAACATCTACGTTTATGAAAAAGAAAAGAATCTATATGTGAACAAGAATTTCAACAGGAACAGTTACCTGATCAAAGAGGCTTTACAGGCCATTGATTGGAAAATAGGAACCGAAACCAAAACCCTATTAGGCTACACCTGCCAAAAGGCCACGGGGATTTGCAAAGGCAGGGCTTATACCGCATGGTTTACTACCGATATTCCATCAAGTGCGGGGCCATGGAAACTGCAAGGCCTGCCTGGATTGATTTTAGAGGCCTACGATCTTAAAGAACGCATCAAATTTACCTGCACAAAGGTAAACCTAGGCAGTGCATTGCCTCAAGCGCTATCCCTCAAACTGCCTGCAACGGCGATTGCAACTACATCCAACGAATATAGCCGTATGGAAAAGGCCTATCAAGAAGGCTTAGATATAGGTACCAGCAGTGGCGAAGACATACAGATAGATAAGGCTACGTTAAATGGCAATACGGCAAGTCCTGTACGCAAGAAATTCGCTGTAAACTATCCGCTCGAATTGAGCAATTAAACCTTTTGCTTTGGGTACCAAGCGCCTGTTCGTATTTATTAAATTGCTTTTTGCAGTGCTTTCGCTGTCGGCCCAAGAAAAAGCCAGTGTGCAAGGCTTGGTAAAAGACAGTATCGGAAATCCGGTTGTGGCGGCCTCTATAACTGTGATTACAGTTAATGGTGCCGGAATTGCCTTCGCAAAAACAGATGAAAAGGGAGGTTTTAGCTGCACGTATCAAAGCAATGGCGAACAACTATCCATTAAGGTAAATGCTTTGGGCTACAAATCCCAGAGTATGCCTATTGAAGCAAGCTCTGCTCCTTTAATCGTCATCCTCAAAAAAACAGTGACGCAGTTACAGGAAGTGGTTATCAAATCAGACAATAAGATTTCCCTTTCTAGCGACACTTTAAAATACAACGTAAAGGCATTTAAAGATCAAAATGATCGAGTAATTGCCGATCTGATCAACAGGTTGCCAGGCATACAAGTAGACGATAAAGGCGGTATCAGCTATAACGGCAAGCGTATTGCCAATGTGTATATCGATGGCGACAACCTATTGGACGGCAATTACAGGTTAGCCACCAATAAGGTTCCAGTAGGCTCGGTTGAGCAGGTACAGGTAATTGAGCGCGACCAGCCCATTAAAGCACTGAATGGCTATGTAACCACGAACAATGTTTCGCTTAACCTTAAACTAACCGACAGCGCACGTACGACCATTACTACCAATGGCTACGCTGGCTTGGGCAATAAGGCCTATACTGGAGAGTTGAACAACCTTATTTTTCAGAAGAAAATCAAGAGCATCAACAGCCTTAAAGCCAACAATATTGGCGAGAACCTGCAAGGCGAAAACGAAAACATCAGCGCCTCTTTTAACAATGATGATATCGCACTAAAAACGCCTCTGCCCTATCTTTCGATGGCCAGCGAAGTATTGCCCACGCTCGATGAGAAATACTACCTCATGAACCATGATTTTTCTGGAAATATCAATACCCTATTCAAATCCAAGTCTGACTGGTCTTGGCGATTGAATGCAGCTTCTATTCAACTCAAAAAAGACTTCAACTACCGTAATTCGGTTAATTATCTATTGGCAAATGCCGACACCATCCGCTACGAGGAAATACAGGATCACAGCGAAAGGCTCAACCATTGGAAATTACAGGCGCAGGTAGAAAAGAACAGTTCATCGGTGTATTTAAAATCCATTACCAAATTAGATTTACCCAAGTGGAACAGGGTTGGAAATACCGTGCAAAACACACAGGCTTTTGATCAAAAACAACCGACAGATTACCTATCGTTAAGTAACGAAACGCAATTGGTAAAAGCCTTGGGTATTAACCACATCCTCCAATACAACTCTATTGTCCAGTATTACAAAACCAATGAAAACCTGATCATCTCGCCTGGGATCCAGAAAAACATAATTAATGACAGTTTGAGCTATCTCCAATTGCAGCAACAGGCACGTACCTGCAACATTTTCATCAACCAGAGTGTTAGCTATAAGGCAAAAATCAACCGACTTGTACTATCTATTTCCTCAGGTGCCTTTTTTGAACATAACCAGCTAAACAGCCATTTATTTAAAACAGACAGCACAGCTGCCGTTAACGAGGCGGGACCGAATTTCATAAACGACCTTAAGTTTGATCAACTCTCGGTTTTTGCCAAGGCTTCGGCCATTTACCTCATTCCCAAAGGATCGATACTGGTAGAAGCCAGCCCAACCTATAGCATGATTGATTACAGCTCTCCAAACGCAGCGCCCCATCAAAACAACTATTTTTTAGCTAATCCACTTGTCGAATTCCGTAAAAACTTGGGCAATTATAGCGAGTTCAACTTTAGGTATACCCAAAGAACCACTTTTGGAAGAATCAATGATATTTATTCGGGCACGATCTTGATCAATTACAGGCAGCTCAATTACAATGAAACGCCTTTGCCTAAAACAGATGTAAACTCCTTTAGTCTGAGGTATTCCTATCGAAAGCCTCTGCAACTGTTCTTTTACAACATTTCTTTCAATTACGACAGAACTGAGCAGAACTTTATCAATTCTTACCTCGTTACTAACGGCATTACCAGATCGACGGCGATCAATTTTGCAAACACAGCCGATAACTATACGCTCAATACCGGCTTTTCGAAATACCTGTTTTTTATGGCTACCCAAATTTCGGCCTATGGCAGCCTGAACCTTCAACAGGGCAATGTTTTTTACAACAACGAAATTTCGCCCTTTAAGGCTTATCGCTTTAATGCATCGCTTACGGCACGAAAAAAACTATTTACAAAAATCACCTTGAGTTTAAGCGGAGAATTTAGCAGGGGCATAAACTTGCAGCAAACATTAAGCAGTACGACGATTCGCAACACAAATTGGCTTCAAAAAATCAAAGCTACGTACCAGCATCAAATCAGTAACGAGCTGTCTTATGCTATTGCCTATCATTTTACTGCTTATCGACAATCGCTGCAACCTGTCATCAAAAACAACTTCTTAGACTTTAATGTCAAATTTGCGCCGGCCCAGTGGAAAAGCTATTTCGAATTGCAAGGCACTAACTTGCTCAACCAAGACCTGTATCAGCAGCTTAACACTAGCGCCAATCAATTATCGGTTTTTGAAATGCCTTTGAGGCGAAGAACCTTGCTGGTTAAGTATGTGTTTTCTTTTTAAGTTTAATTAACAGTTTAGCAATCAACAACTCTCTAACCTACCAACTATCCGTTCTGAACGGACCCAAAGGCAAGCCTTCTACATTGTATAAATTGCCAGCTAATGTATCTTTAAAGGCGTAACGCACGGCTACAGGAACTTTTACGCTGTCGCTTTTCACTACTACTGTTTTGCCGCTAATCACCGCATCGGCAGGATAAAAAACCTTGTCTTCTCCCGCTACTTCAAAAGAAATCACTTTTTGGTCGTAACTGGTTAAGCCAAGAGGGGCATTATCAAAGGTAACGGTTGCTTTATTATCGGTTACTTTTAATGATTTATAAGTTGGCCCCATAAATGCTATCCCCGTTTTGCCGTAGGCATTGGCCAACGCCCAATATACCAAACGTCTACTGATGATGGTTTTGTTTGGTGGATGGATGGTAGTTTGGCTCCCTACATCTACACTTACCACCATACCCGAATTGGGAATCAATGACATGGCCTTGGTTTGTGCCTCGTACAATAAGGCAACATCTTCTTTATGGTCTTTGTATAAGTTTGGCGCAATTTGTACGTAGTAAAATGGCCAATTGCCAATGCCCCAAAGCGTACGCCATTCTTTTACCATGGCTGCCATCTTTTTATCGTAGGTAAGCGGATTAACACGGTTATTTTCGCCTTGATACCACAATGCACCTTTAATCTGAAAGCCCACAATTGGACTCAACATTCCATTGAACAATACCGCTGGATCATTTTTAATGATTTTAGCCGTATCTGGCGGATTCTTAAAATCGTTAAATCCCGTTAGGCTATTCTTGGTCATCCAGGCTTCTATATCAGTACCCCCAAAGGCCGATTGGATAATACCTACCGGAACCTTCAGCTTCTGTTGCAGCAAGCGCGCAAACTGATAACCTACGGCACTAAATTCTTTTGCTGTTGCTATACTGCTTGGTTCCCATTTGGCATTGAGCTCATTAACTGGTGTACGGCTCATGTTTCTTGGGATGCGAAACAACCTGATATTGGGTTCATCTGCATCAAGCAGGATATCGTTTGAGTTTAATATCGGTTGGTTGGGAAAGCCTTTTACAGGCATTTCCATGTTCGATTGGCCCGAACACAGCCAAACTTCACCAATTAATATATCGCTTAGGGTGAGCTTGGCGCCATCGTTAAAACTCAATGAATACGGACCGCCCGCTGCCGGCGTAGCGATGTTGGTTTTCCAATTGCCATTGGCATCGGCTTTTGCAGTATAGGTCTTGTTGTTCCAAGAAGAAATGATGACAACATTGCTGTTTGCCTTGGCTTTGCCCCAAACCCTTACGTTTTCTTTTTGTTGCAAAACCATTCCATTTCCAAAAATGGCCGGCAATACAACGGTGGCGTGCACATTTACAATTGCACCTAAAATAACGGCTAGTACGATCAATAATCTGTTCATGTTTATTTAACTGTTGTTTTTTATTCTTACTGCAAATAGGCTCCAAGTGGCAATTAACATAATCGCTGCTGCAACCTGATAAATAATGGCTAAATCTATTTGGGCATCTTTAAGTGCGCCACCTACATAAACCATCAATCCGCCCACAATAGTACTCAAAAAATTGAGCAGGCCATAACCTGTGGCAATATAACGTCCATCAGCAACCTGACGCAAGATCGGCATCAAGTTGGCATCATTAAAGCCCCTCGCCAAGCCAAATACCAACATGGCCATAATGGCGATGCTGAATATACTGGTAGACGCCATGAGGAACAAGAACGGAGCACCTAGACTAAAGCCTATGATAAGCATGTACAAACGGCCTTTTTTATTTTTGCGTGTCCATCTATCAGCCAAAATACCGCCCACAATTACCCCGATAAAAGAACCGATCTGGATATAACCCGTAGCCGATATTCCCGCTTCGCCCAAATTTAATTTAAAATGGTCTTTTAAGAAAGTAGGCAACCAACCATATACCAACCAATTAACCATGCCCAATATGGCGAAGTAAAATAGCAAAATGTAAAAAGAAAATTCTCCGAAAAGCATTTTTAAGGCACCCAAAGGCGTAACTTTTTCATCACTTGGAGCTAAGGTTTCTCCTTCTGTATTTTCAGTTGGTTTTTCTTTATGATCTTTAAGCACATAGAGCAATACGAAAGAGTAAAGAATGCCAAATGCGCCAAAAACATGAAAACCGAAGCGCCAACCCCATAAGGTAGCAATATAGCCACCCAAACCGCCCAGCGCCAAGCCAGCATACAAACCGCTCATGTGCAAGCCTGTGGCGAGCGAGCGTGTACGGCCTTTATGGTAATCGGTAATGAGGGCCAGGGCAGCTGGAATATAGCAGGCCTCGCTCACGCCCATCAGCAAGCGGGTGAGCAACATTTCTTGAAAAGAAGTAGCATAACCTGTCCACAGCGTTACCACCGACCAGATCATTACACTAAAAACGATTACTTTTTTTCTGCTGTACTTATCGGCAATGAAACCACCAAAGGGGCTTAAAATACCGTAAGACCATAAAAAAACCGCCGTAAGCAGACCAAATTGCGCATCTGTTAAAGAGAAATCGGCCACAATCGGGTCGCGCATAGAGGTAATCAGTATGCGGTCGAGGTAATTGAGAAAAGCAACGATCCATAACAGGGCTACAATGAGCCAGGAGTAACGGGAAGCAACGGGTAATGATTTATTCATCTATTTGTTTTTTATGGATCAATGCTTTTGTGGTTTGGCCATTAACACATTTGGTGTTCGGGTTGCTGGCCTTACTTCGCCACCTGGCAATACCACATTGCCGTTCCAAATGGTTAAGGTAGTTGTTACTGGTGCCCAAATGCTGCGATTTGGATGAGCAATGGCATCTTCCTTTTTATCGGTATATACTTCGCCTGCATTTATCCATGCATCTGTTTTGGTGCTATAACTTAAAATCTGCTTAGAAAATCCGGGATGTTTTTCTTTTAAGGTAGCTGCATTTGGCGCTTCCACTCCATCATCTCCACCAAAAATCAACAACCGGTGTTCGCTCCCAAATGCCGGTGTTGGCGCCGCGGCTACCGAATGAGGCAAGTCCTTAATTTTCTTCCAACCTCTCGCAGGTGAATATTTGTAGGCATCAGTAAGGTATTTTCTTTGGCCATCTATCAGTTCTACCCCACTAAAAAGGTAAACCGAGCCATCTAAAGCACCCGCCACACTTAACATGCGGCTAGGGCCTGGCCAAGCTTCCAATATTTTCCATTCTTTGCGTTCGGAGCTTAAATCCAAGGCCCAGAAATTACTGGAAGCTGTTTTCGAATCCGGGGCAACGATCCCGCCCATCACATAAATAACATCCCCCAACAATACACCACAGGTATTGGCTATGGGTTGAGGCAAGGGTGGCAATTGCTCGGTTTGGATGTTTCCATTTTGATAGCTTAACATCAACACATCGCTCAAATGCCCTTTTTCATTGCTTCCTCCCAAAATGATCATTGATTTTTTCCAGTTAATCGATACGCCATAGCCCAATCTTTGGGGCAATTTGCCTGCTTCTTTCCATTGTCCGTTTGGTTTTTCGAGTACAAAGATCCGATCAGACCAGGCCTTTGTAGCGCCCGTCCATGGTGCACCGCCATCTGGAAAATTGGCGCCACCAGCCACAATCAGCGCATCGTTGGCTACGCCGGCAAAGGAACCAGCAAAACCAATCTGGTCTGGGATGGGCGACAGTGTTTCCCATTTGAGGGTCACAGCATGTTCTTGCGCCAAGCTTTTATTCAAGGTTGTTAGCATAAAAAGTAGAAATAGGAAGATGGCTATTCTGTTCATTATAAGTTTTTAAGTGCGGTTACTTCTGCTTGGGTCAGGGCTTTTTTGTAGATGATCAAATCGTCTATCAAACCATTAAATTGGTTGCTATAACCTGCCGTGCCCTCTTGCATGCCCACTTTAAATCCGTTATTGTTCGATGTAACTTTAATGCCGGTGGCCGTAGCCTGCTTAATTTTAACGCCATCAATATACATAACGGTAGTTGTGCCCTGGCGCGTGGTTACAATATGATGCCACACCCCATCATTGGTAGTTGCTACAGAACCATCAGCTGCCGTTGTTAAATTGATGGTGGAGCCGCCGGTTGCATCTTCGGTAGAAAAAGAAGTCAAATTGGTAGCTGTGCCTAATATACGCACCCAGGTCTGGTTATCGCCACTGCCTTTTGAACCGCTTTCCTGCCAAATCATCCCCCTCACCTGAGTAGAAGTCTTCATCCAAAAAGAAACCGAGTAATCGCCAGTCCCAAAATTCATGGCCTCGTTATCTGGTACTACAAAGCCTCCAGAACCATTGAATACACCGGTACGGCCATCAGCGGCATTGCGATCTGCTCCAAACGTAACCGTACCTACTGCTGTTGAGGCTAATTTTGAAGGTCCTGCATCATTAATGCTTCCATTTAGCGGATAGAATGCAGTTAGCGAAGTGCCCGGAACCACCAGAATATAGGCATTTTTTTCGATGGTAGATGATTTTGCAGTGTTGGAAGCCACTAATTTTACTTTATATCGGCCTGCTGTAGGATAGCTTACCGTAGGATTTTGACTGGTCGAACTGCTTACTGAAGCTCCTTCAAAAGTCCAGCTCCAAGCCGTTGCAGTACCAATTGATTTATCGGTAAAACTGATCGAACCACCTGTATACGTTGCCGTTTGGTCGCTCTCGAAGTTTGCCTCCACCGAAGTAATATCCAGCACAGAAATCAGATTAGTTTTCGTCACCGTATGTGAGCCTTTCGGATTGGTAGCCACCAAAGTTACCGTGTATACACCTGGAACCGAAAATTTGATTACTGGATTTTGCACCGTAGAAGTAAGTACCGTTGTGCCAGATTTAAACTCCCAGGCCCATTGCGTAGGCATTCCCAAACTTTTATCGGTAAAGGTCACACTTTCCTCTTGTTTAATTGCAGTAGCGCTGGCTTCGAAATCGGCTGCCACATCTCTATAGCTTACGGTAATAAAGCCCGTTTTCTTTTCAATTGCCGAAGTTTTATTGTTTTTGATCTCTAAGCTAACCGCATAGGTACCAGGCACATTATAAGTTACGCTAGGACCAGACAAATTTGATTTTGCAGGAGTACCGCCCTCAAACTCCCAGCTCCAGGTAGAAGGCTGTCCCTCAGATTCATCAGTAAAAACTATGCTTTCTCCTGCCAAAACCTCTTTGGTAGAAGCCGTAAAATTAGGCTTCAGCGTATCAGACAAATCGTCTTTTTTACAGCTCAGCACAAATAGCAACAAAGCCATTAGGGGTAAAAGTTTAAATTTCATATGCTAAAATTTTATACAATGACTGCATTATTTACTACGTTAAAAAAATCGATCGCATCTAGCGAAGCCTTAAACTGGGCTTCATCTGCCTCACTTAAGGGTACAAGTGGCAATCGGCATTTGCCCAGTTCCAATCCTTCCATTTTCATAATGGCCCTCTGCGCAGGAATAGGCGGATATTTTACCAAACAACGTACCATATTCACCGAATTCATTTGCATCGCTGCCGCTGCTTCGGCCTTGCCCTCTTGGTACAATTGCATTACTTTGAGGTACAATGGCGCCGCGAAAGTATAGGTACTTCCAATGGCACCTTTTGCGCCTACGGCCAATGCCGGCAACAACATTTCATCGTAACCAAACAAGATATCGAACTTGCCGTTTTTGTAGTTGAGACAAGCCTGGTACTCGTGCAGGGTTGAAGCCGTATATTTGATGCCCGCCAAAGTTGGGATGGCTTGTTCTGCTTGTTCCAGAAAATCGATCATATCCATCGCTACACCGGTTAACGTAGGAATATTGTAATAATAGAAAGGGGTATTTGGCGCTGCCGAAGCAATTTCTGCCATGCTTTCTACCAGGTTTTTCACCCCATTGGGCTTGAAATAGAATGCAGCTACCGAAGAGATGGCATCAGCACCAATCTTTTCTGCATGCGCAGCCAGTTTTCTGCACTCGGCAATAGAACTGTGCCCCACGTGAACCAATACCAAAATGCGTTTATTGGCTGCCTTTACATAGGCTTCGGCAATATCCATTCGCTCTTGGATGGTTAAATTCGGTCCTTCTCCATTGGTGCCACAAATGAATACGCCCGACAAACCGTCGTGGATCATTTTATCTACTATCGCGGGAATGAGCTCTAAATTGATGCTCCCGTCTTCTTTATATGCCGCAAATGTTGCCGCAATTAAGCCTGTTATTTTGTTCATGTTTGATATCCTTATTAGCGCAGATCTTTGATTTTTACGGCTTGAAAGACCAGATCTGCCTGACTGCTTTCGTATAATACGCCAATGGTTTCGTTGTCGATGGTGGTAAGACAAGAGTAGCCCCTGCCCTTCCATTCGTCCATCATGATTTTCTTTTGCCAAGTTTTGCCATCATCGTTGCTCGTTTTGAGCGTAATGTAATCCCTAGCTATTTTAGAATCCGGGTTACAAAAAACCAGAATCGATTTTTTTGCTCCGTTTTCGGTATAATCATGTCTGATGATACTGGCCATACAAGTTGGTTCCTGCAGGGCCTTGTGGGAAGTTGGATGGATGTTCCAACTTTGGCCCAAGTTATTGGTTACCGCAATTGCCCGCCCATTATTACTGCTGGTATCTGTTCGGTTCGAATTGGCACGCATGTTTAGCATTACCGTTCCATCAGAAAGTTCTACAGCCATGTTTTCGGTAGTCGATTCTGTGGTAGCTGCCACGCTGGTATGCCAAGTTGCGCCATGGTCTTTGCTGTAGGTGATGTTTGAAAAAGCCTTACCAGTGGCATCTCTTCCCTGAGTAGGAAATACCAAAGTGCCGTCTTTTAAGGTAATGCCTTTGCCTGGTGCAGGAGCCCATAGCCACCATTCTTCCTTTTTACACATTTTGGTGAGGTTTACAGGTTGGCTCCAGGTTTTGCCGTTATCGGTGCTTTTGGTGATCATAAATTGTGAAGTCTGTTTCACATCGAAACCAGGTTGCGAGCCTTTGTCGCGCCATTGGTGGTTCCAATCAGTACTTTGTTCGTTCAATCCTTCCAGCCATTTGCCGTCTTTGTTGATCACCCCATACATCCATAAACCTGCTACGAAAATGGTTCCGGTTTGCTGATCTACCAATACACAGGCATCAGACACGCCATTGAATTTTTGTGGCAAACCACCCCAAGCGCCCATATCCAACACCACCTGCATCGGTAGCCAGGTTTTGCCTTTATCTAAACTTCTTGATAAACCAATATCAATATCGCCTTGCAAATCGCCCCCCTTGGTTCGTCTAGCGTCGTAAGTAGCCAATAAAGTACCATCCTTGGCTGTTGCCAAACCCGGAATGCGATGGGTGTGTACATTTTCCTGGTTATGCTGACGAACCGCTACACCCACGTATTGGTTAACTGCTTTTTTTGGTGCATCAACTTTGCTCTTCTTGCCATCAATTACAGCTGCGCCTACAGTCAAATTTAAGGTGTGTTGCAAATCAGCATTGGGCTTCAGCTTTAGGGTAAGCCAAAAATAGTTTTGCCCTGGTTTGAGCTTCAGGTTGCCATTGAGCTGGGTTTCCTTAGCTTTTGCTGCTTCACTTGCAAAAAGAACCGCTTTCTGCAGTTTGGCATCGGTAATTTGTGCTGAATCCTGACCAAGCGCGTACAACTGCACATTTTCAATATCGTTGGCATTGGCTGGAATGTTTACGGTTAATCCGCTTAAAGCCTGTTCTGCAGTTGCCACAATGGTTAATTTGAGCACAGGATTAATCTCCTTGCCAATCAACAATGGCAATTGGTATTTCTGTTGGGTAATTTGCTGTGCCTTTGCCCCAAAAAAGAAGAGGCTCAAGCACAACAAACCAAAATAGCTAATCTTATTCATCATCATTTTATTTAACATCGGCTGCGTTTATATTTTTAAAGGCAATTCCATCGGTATATTTAGTTGCACCAGCTTCGTAGAGAATACCTATTTCATTGGGTTCGATCATTACCAGATCAGAATAACCAGAATTGCTGATGTAAACAGAATAGGTTTTGGGCCAGCTTTCGCCGTTATCGGTGCTCATTTTCAGGGTCATATTGGTTCGGGTAATACTCGATGGATTAGAAAAGAATAAAGTATGCTGTCCGTTAATGACCGACGAGATCAAGCTTCCCTGGCAAACCGGATCTACCAACGATACGGCGTTAACAGGTGTGCTCCAAGTCAGGCCGCCATCAGCACTTACACTTTTCAACCGCACATTGTTGTTATTGGAAACACGCATGTTGAGCATCAGTTTCCCATCTGACAGTTCGGCAATGGTACTTTCGTTAGGATTAACCGAAATCGGTGGCGTAACTCCGCCCAGCTTCCAGGTGGCACCATTGTCATCAGAATAAATCACATGCGAATAGCCTTTTTTGCCTGGTGCTTTTTCGATGTTATCGCAAGGCACAACTAAGCGTCCTTTGTAGGTGCCCTGACTAATTTGGATGCCATGGCAAGGACCAGTAGCGTACCAACCCCAGGTTGCCAGTTTTACATCAGTGGTAATTTCTTTGGGTGCATCCCAAGTTACACCATCATCAACCGAGGCAGTTTTATAAACTCTTCTGGTGTCTTTGCTGGTTCCCGCATTAATGGTCGAAATATCATCGGTTCCTAAATTCCAAGTCATGAGCAAGTGGATTTTTCCAGTGGTTTGGTCTACTACCGGAGCAGGGTTGCCACAGGTATTTTCGCCATCGCTCCAAATAATGCTCATGGCACTCCAGGTTTTGCCCTTGTCTGTCGATCGTTTGACTACCATATCAATATCACCCTCATCGCCACAGCTGTTTTTTCTGGCTTCGGCAAAGGCCAACAAAGTGCCCTGCTTGGTTTTGATAATGGCAGGAATGCGGAAACAAGAGTAGCCTCCTTCATTGGCTTTATAAATATGCGTATAGCTGGCGTTTCCTGCAACAGGTGCCGGTACGGTTTTAGGTTCTGCTATCGGCGGACTTTCTTTGCCACAGCCACTTAATAGGCCTAAAGCCAGAATGGATAAGCTCAAAAAAGATCCAAATTTCATTGCTGTTTTATTGTTAGTTGGCATAACCTTCAGTCTGTTTTAAGTTAGGATTGATAAATATTTGTGTATTTGGGATCGGCGAGAACAATGGAATAGTCTTACCCAAAAGATTTGGCACCTCATTGTAAATGTTAATGGTACCGCCAAAGTGAAATCTTACCAGATCTGGCCAGCGTTTCAACTCGAGCCAAAATTCTCGGGCACGTTCATTTAAAAGTTCTCTTTCGAAGGTTGGTTTGTCTAAAGGACCGGTGTAAACTCCAATTCCTGCCCTCACGCGAACCTTGTCGAGCTCTGTTTTAGCTTCCGGAACGCGATTTAGAGCCGCTAAGGCTTCTGCCTTGAACAAAATCATCTCCGCAGCGCGATACAATACGATTTCATTTTCAAAATAGCGGTCGTCTGGATAAGCCGTACCCCTAAATTTATTATCGAAAACCCCAGTGATGTTATTTGCCGCATCTACAGAAGCAATAAACGAATTGGCTTTGCGCACATCGTTATTGGCAAAGATGCTTTGGATTTTAGCACTTGGCGCATATACGCTACGTGCCCCATTTTTTGAAAAAGGCAGCAAAGCTACATTGGTTGCCGAGGCTACAAAAATATCCCTAGGCTTTAATCGGCTTCCGTATTGGTCAGATTTTTCATCTCTCAAAAAATAAAGCGAATAGATAATTTCAGCATTCTTTCTGTTATCGGTTGCGTGGATTTTGCTAAAATCAGGCAATAAGGAAACACCCGAACCCAAAGCCAAATCTGCAGCGGCGATGGCACCTTCCAAATCTTGGGTCGTACCATTCAGTACTTTGTTTTTCCATAGCAAGGCATCTGCTTTTAAAGCATAAGTTGCCGGTTTAGAAATCTTGTTTTTGTTGACAAAGCCACCTTCTGGAAATTTCTTGATGGCTTCTTCGATATCAGACAGGATCAAGGCCATTACCTCATTGGCCGGCGCACGTGCAGGCAATTCTCTATCTGCACTTTCTGTAGGTTGCAGTACAATAGGCACATCGCCCCAAATCCTGATCAACGAAAAATAAGTATGCGCCCTGATAAAATAGGCCTGCGCAATGGCCCTGTTAATGTTAGCAGCTGTACCCGTAGTTATGGTTGGCGCATATTTAATCACCAGGTTGCAGTGGTGGATGAGGTTATAAAAATTGATCCAGTTAGGTGCATTGGTACTGGTTAGGTTTTGGGCCCAAGCCGTACTTGTTGCACCTTCAAGGCCTAATACAAACACATCACTTCTGTCTTCGAAATACAGGGTTGTATTTAAAAGATTCCTAAAATCGGCATTCATGCCCGTTAAATAACCCGTCACATCGCCTTCCGATTTCCAATAAGATTCGTTGGTAATACTTGATACGGGAGGCGCATCTAATATTTTTTTACAACCTGAAAAAATAATCAAGCTACAAATAAGCGTATAGGTATAGAATTGCTTTCTCATTATATTTTTAATTTATATCATTGATTAAAAGGTAACAGTTGCGCCAAAATTGAACTGACGTGGACGCGGGTAGGAACCTTGGTCGTTTCCAGTGTATATTTCAGGCATTAAACCATCGTATTTAGTAATGTAACCCAAGTTGTAGACGCCTGCATTTAAATTGATGCCTGCAATACGTGCTTTTCTGAGGAAGGCAGCTCTTAAATTATAGCTGAATGATACTTCCCTGAAAGCCAAGAAATCTCCTTTAGAATGGTAAGCCGAATTTGCGGTTACATAACCCGATGAGGAAGCCAATCCATTGCCATTGCGCAAATGGTTCCTGTAGTTGTAGTCGGCATCACTTTGTACAGTGTATTTCGGGATGGTGGCAATATCTCCCTGGTTTCTCCAAATCTGATCGCCCATTACATCGCTCAAAGTCATGTTGTTGTTTCTGGCACTGGCCAAAGACCTGCCCCTGAATGAATTGTCAATCACATGGCCTACTGCAAAATCGGCCACTACGCGCATCGAGAGGTTTTTCCAGCTAAAAGTATTCACGATACCTCCGGTTTTGTCTGGCCTGATGTAGCCCATGAAAACCATATCTCTGCTATCGATAATGCCATTGCCATCTACATCTTCCCAAATGGCATCGCCACCTTTTTTAACCCTGTTATTGGCTTCTACGTCTTTTGGCGCATTGGCGGCCGCCGCATCTGTTGCATAAACTCCAATCTGGTGATAAGCCCAACGGCCACCATATCTTTCGCCCTCTGCAGTACCGCCTACTTTTACGTAATCGTTCAGGTTTTTGTCGAATACGATGTTTCCACCTATCCTATTTTTGATTTCGCCGTTATCTGGCAGATCAATTACGATAGATTTATTAAATGACAAGGTAAAATTGATATCCCATGAAAAGTTTTTGGTTTTAACGGCGCGGGTAGCTAGCTCAAAATCGAAACCTGCCGACTGGATGGTGCCATAGTTACTGGTAATCGAGCTGAAACCAGAAGTGGCATCTAGGGGCTTGCTAAAAATCCTGTCGGAAGTTCTTTTTCTGTAATAATCTACTAAAAGCGTTACCCTATCATTGAACAAACCGATATCCGTACCTACATCAAAAGAAGTAGTCGTTTCCCAAATCAGGTCTTTGTTAGCCAATTTTGTATTTAAGATACCCACTTCGCCCAGGTAATTGTTGCCTATGCTGTATTGGCCTTGGGTGTCGAAAATTGATAATTCATTCTGCCCAGCCTGGCCCCAGCTCGAGCGGAGCTTGAAAGTAGAGACGTATTTTTTAATCGGTTCGAAGAATTTTTCGTTGTGCACGTTCCATCCGGCAGAAACACCCGGAAACAAAGCCCATTTATTGTCTTCAGAGAATTTAGAAGAACCATCTTCCCTTAAACTGGCTGAGAATAAATATTTACGGTCGTAATCATAATTTACGCGACCAAAGAAACTCATTACAATATCAGAACTGATATCTGAACTGCTTCTTTGGGTCAGCAAGGACGTGGCATTTACCGTTCTGATGTTATCGGTTGGTGCACCATAACCCGATGCAGTTACTCCATAATTATAATTGTTGATGTAACTGGTACCCAACACCGAGTTGGTGTGGTGCTTGCCGAAGTCTTTCACATAATTTAATACCCCATCAACCTGTGCCTGCCTGATAAACGTATGCTCGGCGGCCGCATTTCTGTTGATATTCACCTCGTTATAGGCCTCGAAAGAATTGGTTAGGCCTTCGGTGGTGAACCAATAAACTGCAGGTTTAAAGGTTAAGCCCGGAATAATTTTCCAAGTGGCGCCCAAATTAAAGGTAGAGCGGTAAACCTTATTGTCGTTATATTGATCTCTGTAATAAATCTCGTGGTTCCTGTTTCGGAACGAAGTTACCCCCTCTCCCGGAGCCGGCAAACCATTTTCGTAGGTTAAACGGTAGGTAAAAGGCATGGTTACCGATCTGGAAAGCACATTTTGGATGTTGCCGATGCCATTGCTTTGGCGCAACAGGTAATTGATATTGGTATTCAATTCCCACTCATCGCTCAGCTTATAGGTAGCATTGAGCAAGAAATTATAGTTTTTGTAATCGGTGCCTGCTACAATACCGGTTTGTTTGAGGTGACCCAAACTCACATAATAGGTAGATTTTTCTGTACCACCGCTTACGTTAAAATCGTATTCGTTTCTTATGCCATCCTGAAAAGTTTCATTCTGGTAATCGGTTTCCTTAAAAATCAGTTTTTTGTTGGTTACTGGATCGGTCATGGTGGTCCAGCCTTGGTTATCGATTAAATCCCTCACATAGTCATTGCCATAATTAAGGATATAGGTATCTAAAAACTCTAAGGTGTTTTTGCTGTTCCTCGGATTGCCTGTAGACATCCCATAGGTACCACCAGTTAGGAAAAGATTAGGATTGCTGGTATTGAATTTCTGCGTATTTAAACGGCTTACGTAAATATAATCGGCTGCGCTAGTAAAATCATAATCTTTGCCTTGGCGCTCCAAGCCAGAAGTGTACCTGAAATTAATGCTCGGCTTAGCGTTGAGCTTGCCCGATTTGGTTTTGATAATGATTACCCCGTTTGCCGCCCTGGCTCCATAAATAGCGGTGGAGGCTGCATCTTTTAATACCTGCATCGATTCAATATCGTCTGAATTGATATCGCTGATGTTTCTCATGCTGCCTACAATCCCATCGACAATAAAAAGCGGAGAATCTCCTTCTGGCGAAGTAGAAGCACCACCCCTGATAAATATTTGTGGATTAGCGCCCGGCTGTCCGCTAGATACCTGCAATGAAAGTCCGGCTACTTTACCCTGCAGCTGGTTTAATGGATTGGCCGCAGGTGCATTTTCAAATTCCTTGGCACCAACGCGGGTAATGGAATTGGTAACGGTTGATCGCGACTGCTCGCCATAACCTACTACCACCACTTCGGTAAGGCTATTTACATCTTCGTCTAAAACTACTTCTAAATTGGTTTGGCCGTTTACCTCTACTTCTTTGTTTTTGGTGCCAACATAAGAAAAAATCAAGGTTCCTTTGCCTTCAGGTACATTAATGGCGAATTTACCATTTACGTCGGTTATGCTGACTACGTTGGTTCCCTTCAGCTTAACGCCAACACCCGGAACAGTTTCTTTGTCTTTACCAGATTTTACGACACCAGAAACTAAGACAGTATTTTGTGCCAGGGATTGGAGCACAAAAAGACAAAATATGGCCATTAGCCAAATGGATTTTTTCTTGTTCATAACAGTTTTTATATTTTGGTATTTAGTCTTTATGTAGGACATATCAAATGTGTGAAGTATTTTTTATAAATCCAAACAAATTTGATGTAACAAATTAATTATTAGCTAAAAAGCACATTAAAAAAGCCCTTAATGATTGATTAAGGGCTTTTATTTAATTAAAAGATAAAACTAAATTTACTTTAGCCTATTGAAATGTGGTTGCAAATGCGCCTGCATTCCCTTTCTAAAATCTTCTACTGTTCCGGTTTTTAAGATCTCTACCAAGTCTAAATGCGTAACTGCGCCACGGGTTGGCTTCTGCTCGAGAGTAACTACATAATCGAATATGGGCAGCAGCATGATCTGGAATCTTTTGAGTGTATCATTGCCAGACATTTCATATAATTTGCCATGAAAAGCAATTTCGTTTTTAATGCGGAAGGAGTTATCGTGGTTTACTTCTTTTTTGGCAATATTTTCCAATTCCTGAATATCCTTATCGGTTTTTCTAATGTACAGCAAATCGGCGATGCCCATTTCTAGTACCAAACGCAGTTCGAAGATATCCTGTAAGGTATTCTGGTCGATAATCAGGGGATCGAGTACACGCTCGAAAGTGCCCAAAATATCCGGACGAGCCAGCACCATGCCCCTCTTCTTCTTGGTTTCGATCATGCCTAACATGCGCAAGCGACTTAAGGCTTCCCTCAGCACATTCCTGCTCACATCTAAGGCTTCGGCCAGTTCCAGTTCTTTGGGCAATGCATCGCCTGGCCTAAAAGACTTCTTCTTTAAATACTCCCTCAACCTCACTTCTACCACATCGGCCATGGTGTTCGACACAATTGGCGCCAGATCTTTACTTAAATCGCTTATATCCATAAAATCTAATATCGCTCAAAAATGAGATATTTTTTAATTATTATGTAGTACAAATAAAATTTTATGACAATAAGTAAAAATATTGGTCACTCTTTGCTCACAGTCAACAGTCGTTAGTCCATAGTCCACAGTCTCCAATTTTTGTTCTCAACCTCCAGCCTTCAACCTTTAACCTTCCACCTTTAGCCTTTGATCTCTAATCAAGGATTGCGTATATTTAGGAAAAGATATTTTGCGCCTGAAAACTATCAATCGAGCACTAAAACTGCCAACCTAATGGAAACCATATACCTTAAAAAATCATGGAAAGGTTTGCCTTTACAGCTGATCAATACTTTTGTTTTCCTCATCCCGATCTATTTTATCACTGGATATGATCTTCCTTTCATTGTGCTCATATTGCTGATCCTATATATATTGTTTGTGCTATACATTTCGATTTACGTGATTGTCTTTTCAAGATTGGAAAACTACCTAACCATTTCCGATAAGGGCCTTGAATTCGAAGACAAAACGTTCTTTGAATGGGATGAGATTAAGTCCTATCGTATCACAGAAGAAAAGGAAGAATACCAATCTGAAGAAGCAGGGCGCGGTTATACCATTAACAAAAAGCTCCATCTCAGTCTTAAAAATGGGAAATCGGCGCAACTCTCTATTAGTCATCTCGCCTTAAAGCCAAATCAAATCATCGAACTATTAGATGAAACCAGGCTGACGGTTAATAGGCTGTAGTTGATGGTTAATAGTATATAGTTATTAGTCTATAATCGTTAGCTATCACTTTTAACTTTCAACTTTTAACCTTCAACTTTTAACCTTCAACTTTCCACTTCTAACCCAGCCCTTCCAAAAACGAAATATAATCCGAAGCGCTTTTTTCAATTCTTTCGGCGGTACTATGGTGTTCTATTCCGTAAAAAGCAAAGAACGATTGATAACTCGCTTTCACGTAATCAAAAGTAAGTTCAAAAGGAGCGGTAAGCTGTTGCAGGGTATATTTGCATCGTCCTGATGCCTGATAAGCTTCCTCATCGATGCCAACAGAAATGCTTAATGCTATTTTCTTGTTCTGCAGCTTAAATCCACTGTCCTTTCCATAAGCCCAGCCATCAGTTAATACTTCATCCAGCCATTTCTTAAAAAAGGGTGGACAATTGAACCAGTAAAAAGGAAATTGGAAGACGATTCGGTCATGGGCAGTCAATAATTCTTGTTCTTTTGCTACAGCTATTTGTCCATTTGGATACACGGCATGCAAGTCGTGTATGGTGTATTGTTGTGGATATTTTTTTAATTCTTCGATCCATCTTTTGTTTACTACCGAGTTTTCGAGATGGGGATGGATAACAATGATCAGTGTTTTCATATCTTATTGATTTAATGGCACAAAGATGGACCAGCTCCCTGCACCAAACAATAAGGGGTCGATTAATCATCAGGTGATAAATTAATCACCAGTAGAAGTAAGATCGGTTTACTTACTTTTGTAGGTCTAAAAAGAAATTATGTATCAGCGAAAAATTCCGATTGATTATAACTGTGGCCTCACGGTGGCTATGGAGGTAGTAGGTTCTAAATGGAAATTTTGTTTGTTGGATGAAATTTCAAAAGGCATCAAGCGTCCGCGAGACCTGGTTAATGCGGTGAACGGAATCACCAAAAGGGTATTGCAAAATCAGCTCAGGGAACTTGAACTGCACGGACTTCTAGAAAAAACAATCTACCATGAAGTTCCCTTGAGAGTTGAATACCGATTAACCCAATCGGGAAAGTCGCTGCTGCCCCTAGCTGTAGCCCTTGATCAATGGGGATTGGGCTTTGCACCTCAACTCAAAGCCATTATGGAAGCCGAAGCCTTGGTGTAGGTAATTTATAATCAGTAGTTATGCCTAAATCAGCTTGTTGCTAACGGCATAAGCCAGGGCCTGCACCATTGTTTTAACCGCAAGGCGGTCAAAAATCTTTCGTCTGTGGTATTTAACGGTATCCATGGCGACGTGCAGGCGATCGGCAATTTGGTTAATCGTAAGCCCCTGCGCATAGAGTTGCAAAACCTGCAATTCTCGCTCGCTTAATTGTTGCTTGTCTTGGCTAACCCAAATTTTTCGCTCGAGATCCAATTGCCATTTTGTTGAGGAGCCTTCTTTGTGAATTTCTACATTTCCGGCACGCTGGTTGTGAGAAATCGATACGGCACACATGGCCTTCCACATTTTGCCCTCTTCGGTTAAAAAAAGCGGCGTAAGTTTATGGTTGATGAGCACGCTTTTGGACTTGCTGGTCCCCAAATGAAAGTCGTAAGTAATGCTATATAGCTTCCTCTCTTCTACAGGTACTTTTTCTAAAAAATCAAACCCCAAATCGTTAATTAGCGTAAGCAACTCTAAATCTTGTTCTGGAACACACCGAAAATAAAAATCATAACCCAATTGCGCAACTTCTTCTGCCGTAAAGCCCACCAGAAAAATAGGATTCGGAGATACATAATCAAACTTCATCTCCTTGTAGTCGATGATGTAAATGCTTTCGTAGGTTAACCTGGAAAATGCTTTTACCGCTTCGAGGTAATTATTCAATTGCGCCATATCCTGTTTGCCAACTGCACCTATCACATTCTTGGTTAGTAATCCAGATTTGTCCATTCGTAAAGCTTGTGGGATTTTTTTCAAATTACACAAAAGTGTAAATATTATGCGATATCTTTTTTTGATTTTTGGAGAATATCCTAGGCAATAGGCCTACTGCTTCAATCATATGAACAATAAAGAAACAACAACAACGGATCAAGGCGGAGAAAAGATCGCCAAGCTCCAAAAAACATATAAAGGCATGGTCATAGGTGTCATCTCACTTACCTTGATTTGGATTGCTCTTATTGTTTTTATGCTCATCACCAAGAAGGGAAAGCCAGCGGTTTTTATACCAGTAGCCATCGCTACATTGATACCACTCTACCTATCGATAAAAAATATCCGTGACCAAGCTAAAAAATAGCTCAGATTGCTAATCATTTAACAAGTGAACCAAAACTGCCTCAATTGCGGAAGTGACATTAAGGCCTTTGCCTATTGCCCTGATTGTGGGCAAAAAACGTCGACCCATCGCTATTCGTTCAAACATTTCCTGGCACACGACGTCATCCATGGGGTTTGGCATGTTGATAAAGGATTGCTTTATACCATAAAGGAGCTGCTTATACGTCCGGGACACAGTGTGAGGGAGTATGTTCAGGGAAAGCGCATGAAACATTTCAATGTGATCTCTACGCTTTTGCTGGCATTGGCAGCCAGTCTGTTTGTTACGAAGTACTCGACTGTAGACATGGCCGAAATAACTGATCCTTCGCAAACCAAAGGTTATATACATGTAGCACGCAACTACTATAAATTTATTATCATTTCAGCTATTCCTTTATATGCTCTTGCTGGTTTCTGTCTGTTTCGTAGAAGCAGGCAGAATTACAGCGAATATTTGGTAGCCTATACCTACATGGTGGCCGAACTCCTGCTGCTGGGCATGATATTTCCATTGATTACCTTAGTTTACACCAATCGCGAAGTTTTATATTATGTAAAGGTAATTACGCCGATTTTAAGTTTCATTTACCTCTATTGGTTCCATTATCAATATTTCTCGGCCTTTGGCTACACCAAAACGCAATTGGTTTTGCGAAGCATGCTTGCCCTTATCGTACTGAGCATTATAAATGCATTGATTAATCTAGCGGTGAACCAGATCGGATTGTGGCTACATGTTTAGACAAAGCTATTAGGGCTTGCTACCCTGGACTAAGCACTTCAATAGTCGTATCATTTACTCGAATTGCAATTTGGGATGTCTGTTTATTAAAGCAAATCTGTGGCGATTTTTCTATGTTTCCAATAATCGATGAAGTTTGGATACCCGAATCGATTTCTTCTAATTTACTTTCAATTTCGCCAGTTTGAAGATTTATAATCTTAGGGTACTTAAACATGTCCCAAGCTTGCTGTTCATTTATAGCAAATAAGTTTCCGAATTCGCCCTTAACTTTTACCGGTGATATAATTTCATTTTTAATAAAGTTCCAAATTGCAAGATGCTTTTGTGGTAATATCGGCGGCATTTCATCATCGAAAGGCTCTTCATCGGTTGAAGCAATAAGGATGCGCTCATTGTCTATAAAACTAGCAGAATTGATTTCCGTTCCAAACTTTGGAGATAAGAAAGCCTTGTCAAGCAACAGAGGATTTCTCAAACATGCTGCAATGTCGAATAATTCAACCGTGTCAATAGGATGCCATGCCCATCCACATACCATTAAATACTTGTTGTCTGGACTAACTGAAAGTCTGGAGTGAAAAATATCTGATGGTTCTCGTCCTGGAATGTTTGAAACAATTTCACCTGTTTCTACATTTTCAAAGTCAAGCCGACAATAATCAATTGGGCAATGAATTAAATACGTTACATTGTCAACAGTCATAAATGCTACAGGAAATTCATAAGTCTCGGCATGATAATAAGTTCTATTGATCTCTCTTATGATTTCACCATTTTTTAACAAAAGTCCTTTTGTTCCGAGGCGCTTATAAATGAAGGCGTATTGCCCGCATTGAGAGGTAATGGAAGCATCAAAACTAAAAGGGTAATTGTATTTTCCAATTTGCTTTTGTTGCCCATCAACGGCATACAATTTTCCCGCCGAAACCCAATCTATGATGCTACCATCAAGCCAATCAATGGTTTGCAAATAATTAGTTTTGATTGTTTGTCTTATCATTATAATAGCTGTAAAATATCACGACCTACATTCTCATAGTCGTTGATTGTTATTATAGCAAATCAAAGTTAAAGAAAAACGCATAAAAAAGCCCTGGCAATCACCAAGACCCCGTATCTATTAAGAGGATTAAAGCATTTCTTATCGCTTTTTAGATACCATACTTAAACATAATTACCTCTGAATAGCCCTAATTTTGATATCTTGGAATACTAGAGCTTCATTTGCAATGTTAAAAAGAATGTTCTGCTGTCTGAAGGAATGATTCCAGGCCCTGGATAGCCATCAGCTCTTCGGGTAAAATATTTTTCGTTAAGCAGGTTATTGATACTTCCAGATAAGGTAAACCATTTCCAATTGTAACTGGTTGAAAAATCTACGACCTGATAAGCCGGAACTGCCCCATCTACCGCTGTTGGGGTAATTTCTGTATTAGTGGCATCAGAATATTGTTTAGCTACATTTGAATACTGTAAACTAGAATTGAATTTCTTATTCCCGAACGATAAGCCTGTTCTGAACAACACCGGTGGTACAAATTCTACTTTGTTGCCGTTTTTAATTTCCGCCCGTTTCGAATTGATGTATTGCGCATCTATCAGCGAAAAATTGGTATATAAGACCAGCTTATATTTGCTTTCGCCTTTACTAAACGCTTTAAGTAAATCAGCTTCTATTAAACTTTCGAAACCTAAATTGCGGCTATCCGATACATTGGTACGCAAACGATAAATCATATTTGAAGGATCTGTAGTAAATATAGAGCCTATCCTATCATTATATTTTAGGAAAAACAAACTCAAGTCGTAATAAAGCCAATCTTGCAGGTTACCTCTTACTCCCCCGTCCAAGGTATATCCCGTTTCGTCTTTCAGTAACGAATCCACTCTTGCATTTTGGTTCTGCACACGTAAATCGGTAAAATTTATGGATTTGTAGTTTTGTGAGATATTTGCGTATAATTCAATGGCTTCATCAGGTTTATAAGAAGCGCCAATACCAAAAAGCACAAATGAACGAGGACTATTTTTATGGTCGATCTTTTTCAAATCCGGCACACCAATTTGGCGTTGAATGTAATAACCATCAGAGCCTGTTGCTATGTACTCAAACCTAGCACCTGGCGTTATGCTTAACTTGTTATTAATTTGAAAAATATTTTCTGCAAAGACCGCGTAGTTAGTACCAGGAAAGCGGAAATCTGACTTGTTGGCCTCTCCATTTATAAAATTAAAATCGGCGCCAGAACCTGTATCTGCATCACCTTGTTTCTTAGCTGTTCTTCCTCGGTATGCTCTTGCACCTATAAGCAAACTGTTGTTCCGTTCGCCTTTTAGCAATGCATATTGATGTAAAACCCTTAATTCGGAACCATAATTATTGTACTGATCTGCCATTAAATCTCTTGGTGTGCCTACCCCTGGGTCGGGTCTGTTTATATAACTTAAGATGCCTAGTGCCTCTCTGCTGGCCCGCAAATGATAGTTCCTCCAATTTAGTTTGGTATGAGGAGCTAACTGATAATCGAGACTGAGGTTAAATAAATCCCATTTTACTTTAAACCAGTTCCTGTCTCGCACCGAAACCGAAGGGTCTATGTCGAATTGCTCATCGGTTAAACCACCAGGCTGTTGGGCCAAGTAATCCATATGGGTATATTCGGCAGTAATCTTCAATTTATCGGTAAAGGCGTAGTCTAAGTGCGCGTAGCCTGTATTTTGGTTAAAATGACCGTTTGGTCGCCAGCTATCCCCTTTTTTATATTGATAAAAGGCATAATAATTTAATTTTTTAACCTGGCCACCAATGCTATTAAAGGAATTAAAAAAGCCAAATGAACCGACTGTTTGCCTAGTGAGGAATTCAAATTCCTTGTCTACAGGACCTTTTTTCATCTTAAAATTAATCATTCCGCCAAACTGCGTTCCGTACTGTAAACTTGCAGCACCACGTACAATTTCAATCCTATCTAAAGCTTCAGTAGGTGGCGTGTAATAGCTTTCGGGGTAGCCAAGCGCATCGGCACTAATATCGTAGCCGTTTTGGCGCGTGTTAAAATTTGAAACCCGACTTGGATTAAGGCCTCGTCCACCAATGCCCAGTTGTAGCCCACCGCCGTCATATTCCCAAATATTTAGTCCTGCAATGCGCGCGTATACCTGACGAGCGTTGTTGGTAGCTAGATTTGCATTTATGTTTTTCAGGTTGATTACTTCAGTTTTTTTACCGGCATAAATCGCCGTACCTTCTACCTGCATGAGTTTATCTGCTGCCTTGTCGTTTACTTTAGTAATGTCAACCTCGTTCAGCTGCAGGGCAATTTCTTCTTCAAGCATGATGTCGATATCAATATTTTTATCCGTTATGGATACATTTTTGACTATGCTTTTAGCGCCCAGGTATGAAAAGGAAAGGCTATATTTTCCGGCAGGTAAACCGATAAAACTATATTTCCCTTCTGCATTGCTGATCACAGTTTTATCTAGAGGTTTTAAAACTATCGTCGCACCCTGTAAAATTTCATTTTTATAAAAGATTTTTCCCGATAGTTCAAATTGTTGGGCTTTAGCAAAAAAAGATAAGAGGCAAAGAATAAAAATGCCGGTTGCTTTCATAAAATCAATATTTTGTGTTAAATGGCAAGATCCACTTGTAATGTTTAAAACTTAATTGTTGGTTGGATAAATCAACTTTGCTATCAATAAATTGTGCCGATTTTCTACCATTCAGGGTCACGTATACATCAGCGAACACCTGTGGCTTTTTTATCCCTTTGGTTTTGTAATAGTTGGCTAAAAAATGAGCATAACTCAATATCATATCTGGTTGTGTGCTCATCATTTTTTCTTGTTGGGCAGTAAGAAATTTTGTGTTATCCACTTCATAAGTCTTGCCTGCAATTTCATCATGGACAAAAAACGTTGCCATTCCAACTTTTTCCATTAACATTACACGCCATGAAAACCGATATCCTTCTTCGTTCCAAAATAGATTATCTGGATATAAAATATATCGAAAGGGCACTACAAGCTGCAACAGAAAAAAGACGCCCAAAAGGTATAAAATTGGTTTTTGATAAGTAGAACGATAGGCATAGTGTAGATCGCTATCAAATCCCTTAAAAAAGCGTATGAGTTTTAAATGGAAATCGCCACTAAAAAATATTAGCGTACAGGCCAGCATAATGTACGGGAACATACCTATTGCCGGAAAAAATATAGCCGTAGCGATATGGAATACCAATACCACAAAATAGGCCCAGACACGAGTTTTTCTTTTAAGGAGAAAGAAAACGATAAACAAATCGTAAACTGCGCCAAACCAGCTGAAAAAATAAGCCACCCATTCTTTGTACATTAAATTACCAATAATGGGTAAATGGCTTTTTGTAGGCAACCAAATTTTCATGGGCTGGGCCTGCAACATCCAGTCGAAATTGAGTTTGGCAAGTCCCGCAAAAATATATACAAGGGCCAATTGGAACCTAATGGCCCCTATGCACCATCGGGGTACTTCGCTTAGCTGCCACGAAGGATTTAGCTTTACATCTAAAGAAAAGTATTTTCCAGCAGGAAGCCAGATCATTAAAAAACTGACCACACTAATAAAATAGTAGTGGTTGAGGTAATAAGTTACATCAATAAGCTCAACGTAGGTAAATGCAATAAAAAAGGCAATGATGGCCCAACGATAGCAGAAACCTATAGCAATGCACAAGGCTGCTATCGCCATAACCATAAATAGCAAATGCATGCCAACATTGCCTAACGGCTTTACCCAGTCAAATCCCATAAAAGTAAAATGGAATGATGGTTTTACGTACTGCATGCCTATCCAGCCTTTAGCCCAAAAACGAATGGTGCTAAATAACATTATCGCCCCAAAAAGTATCCTAAAATTGGCTAGGGGCGTAATAGAAACAGGGCTTTGTATATATTTTGAGGCTTTATTAATCGCCGTCATTATCTACATAAGAAATTTGTACCCCTAGTTTAGAAGTAGCATCGGTTTTAATTAGCCTTAGCAGCAACTGGATCTCTTTGTTGGCATCGTCAATAGCGGGTTTGTTGTTGGCAAGTGCCGTTGATAATGGAGCTGGAATAGCTTTTAATTTACTTAGCACTACATTGAACTGCGTTGTTATATCGCTTGTTAATTGGGTATGGCCAAGTGCAACCAATAAGTCTGAAATTCCTTTGCCACTGTTATTGCCAGAAAACATTTTTTTAAGGCTTTCTACATTTTCTATGGCCAAATCAAGCGATATGGCCGAATAATATCCTTCGCAAAGCTGAGGAAATTGCACGCCACCAGATTGTGTACCATAAGGCCAACCAATTCTAGGGCCTTTTAGCATATCCATTTCATAAGAAAACTGGTTAAGCAAATAACTTATTGGGCTACCGGTATTACTTTTTGTATTGCCAATAAACTCGGCACGGTACGTGGTTTTCCAGGCAGATAAGGTATTGTCTAACAAACTCTTTATCCTTTCCGTTAAGGCGTTAACATATCTTTTGCGGTTGGCACTGTTGGCATCGCCAAATTTAGCTACGGCATTATCAGAGAAAAACAAATAGTCTAAGGCTGGAAAACCTTGCTGATGTATGGTTGAGTAGCTTGCCAAGTTCCAATTGCCGCTCGCTATATTCTCTTCCATGATTTCTAAATCGCTTTTTTCATTTATCTTTTTCATGGTATTGGCAGGCAAAGTATTAATGAAGCCAATAAGAGAATTGATTTGTGATGGGCCAAACTCAAGCACCGAAATACGTTCCACCTGTAAATAGGTATCCTTAAAAACCGTTTTTAAGGCAGTTTGGTTAGCAATAGTTGGCGTAGTTAAAAAAGTATTGACTGCGGTTTGCAACTGTGCGAATTTTTGTTGCGTTTGCTCGTATGCAGGTATAATCAAATTATCAGCATAATTAGTAAGCATAGCTGTTTTATCGAAGCCGTTTGCATTACCATCATTGTTGGGTTTATCTTTTTTAGAACACGAAATGTAAAAAAGGATAATTAAAAGAGATAAAAAAGCTGTTTTTATTTTGGCACCGTTATTCATGTTGATACAATTATTATAAATGGAAAATACCCCCTGCGATTTTGCACCATAGGGAGTATTTTTTAATCTTGTTGAGTTGGGCTTACAAGTTTGGAAGGCTATATGTTGTTTTCAAAATTGCTTGCGCTTCTTTTAACTTGTTGTAACCTGGTTCATTTAATAGCGTATAGAAACTGGTATTAATAATTTCGGTTAGTTTAGTATAATTTGCGGCGGTAAGCTTGCTGTTTGCAGGGCGATATTTTAAGCTGGCAATAAATCCCCATCCCTCTGATAATGCGTGCAACTTAGCTCCAGGAAATGCACCTATGCCAACTTCTGGACTAGTGGTTGGTGTGGTTACGTAAGCATATGCAGCATTAGCAGCTAACTGCTCCCATTTTTCTAAAATAATGCTAATTTGCTCATTGCGTACTTTAACATCTTTTGCACCTATAGCTGCACGGCCTTTTAAAAAGGCATTAAAAATAGTTTTACCAGCTTCAATGTTTACTCCTCTTTCGGTCAAATAGCCTCCCCATGCCAATGGTCTTTCGGCTAAAGGAAGTGTATTAGGATAAGTTTTAGTCGGATCATAATTTGTGGGAACTCCCAAATAACCGAAAGCCTCATCGAAATGTTGTTTTTGTAATTCGATGCTGGCATCAGTTTTAACCGCCGCTAACAAATCAGCAGCTTGTTTAAACAACAGACTACCCATTAAACCTTTAGCAATACCTTGCTGATATTCAAAGCCTTTGGCATCAACCGCCACTTTTCCAGTAGCTGTACGGCTAACATAGCCCGCAGTACCATCGCTGCCTACGGTTGCAGGAGACTTACTTGCATTAACCAAATTATCTACAATAGTTTTGAATGTCGCCCCATCAGTAATTTTGCCAGCTATATTTACGCCAGATGTATTTAATGTAGCGTCAGCAAATGGATTGTTGGTGTTATTCCATAAATCGTTGGCTTTTGTAGCATCCAAAGTTGCAGTACCAGCACTACCAGTAGTTGTATAGCCAGTTAATTCTACCCACATTCTAACACGTGCGGTTGATGAGGCATATTTAGCATCGCTAAAATTATAAGTTGCAGGTACATCATAAGGTTGGATAACTTCTTCTTGAACTTTATCTTTTTTACAAGCACCTAAAAAGGCAGCACCTAAAATTAAACTAAGGGTAAGGTTTTTAATTTTCATTTTTTAATTTATTTTATGATATTTGATAGAGCTATTTATATTAAGTCTAAATACAGACTGCACCGCAAAGATTAAGAACGTTTCTAAAGAAATTCTTAAGAAAGACCTTTAAATAAAAAATTAAGCTAATTATTGTATGAAACTCTTATTCGTAGAGGATGAAAATATATTGTTGGAAGAAATGGTCGATTACTTTTCTTCCAATGGCTGGGTTTGCGAGCAGGCGAAGAGTTTTGATGAAGCTGCCATGAAGATCAGCACCTATACCTATGATAACGTTATCCTTGATATTGGGCTTCCAGATGGAAACGGTATCGATCTGATTACAGAGATTAAAATCAAAAGGAATGACACGGGAATTCTCATTTTATCTGCTAAAAATTCACTGTCAGATAAGGTTGCCGGATTGAATTTAGGGGCCGATGATTATTTAACGAAGCCATTTTACCTTGAGGAGCTCAGTGCCAGAATAAATGCGCTGCATAGAAGGAAAGCATTCAATGGCGAAAACCATCTCCTATTTGATGAATTTGTGGTGGATGTGAATGCCAAATTGTTGCTTCATAAAGGAACCCCGGTAAATGTAACTAATAAAGAATACCAATTATTAATGTATTTTCTGGTCAACAAAAACAGGGTGCTGAGCAAAGCATCTATTGCAGAACACATTTGGGGCGATAATTTTGACGAAGCCGATAATTTTGATGCAATTTATGTCCATATGGTTAACCTGCGCAAAAAACTGATCAAAGCCAATGGCAAAGATTACATTAAAACTGTTTGGGGAATGGGCTACAAGTTTTCGGAATAATGAAACTTCTCACAAAGATGAGCCTGAACTATGTATGGCTAACAATTTCTGTCCTTATAGTTAGCGGCTCATTACTTTTTCTTTTCATCTATACAGAAGTCTCTATGGAGATAGAGGAGCAATTAGAGCTTCAAAACGAAATGATCTCGGCAGAGATAAAGGCTGGTAGATCCGTAAATTTCCCTCTTGCAAAAATAACCGAAGATAAATTTGAAAACTCGGCTTTTAAAACTGTTTTTAAGGATACCCTGCTCTACGATAAAATCCAAAAGAAAGAAGAGGGCTATTACCTGCTTCGCGAACGAAAATTAATTAACGGAAAGTTTTACATCCTCCAGGTAATGACAACTCATATCGGCTGGGATGGATATTATCGCACAATTATCATCATTTTTGCATTTATCGCCATTATGCTGGTTGTCATCGGTTCTTTGATCAACTATTTCATGAATAGAAAAATCTGGGCGCCATTCATTACTAATCTTGCGCAACTGAAGCGCTATTCGGTTAGTGCCGGAAAAGAGCTGCAACTGGAAAGTTCCAAAATTTCGGAATTTACCGAACTTAACAAGGTAGCCAGCGAACTCACCAAGAAAGCAAAAACAGAATACGAGACATTAAAAGAGTTTACAGAAAACGCATCCCACGAAATACAAACACCGCTATCTATTATCCAAAGCAGGTTGGAACGCATTAGCCAAGAGCAGCTGACCCAAACATCGTCATCTTACATCCAAGATATCAAAAATGCAGTAATCAGGCTGAGCAAAGTCAATAAAGGATTATTGCTTCTATCTAAATTGGATAATAAATCTTTTCCAGATGAACAGATGGTCGAAGTTAGCTCATCCATCAAACAACATATCGGTCAATTGGAAGACCTCTATGATTTCAGGCGGCTTACCTTAACCACAGAACTGACTAAAAAGGAAATACTGATCAGCCCATTTTTACTAGATACGCTGATTACCAACATGCTCTCAAACCAGATTAACCATACTGGAGAAGCTATGCAGGCCCATATTGTACTGAAAGACAAGGAGCTTTCCTTTTCCAACAGCGGGAGCCCTTTAAATTTCGATGTAGCCAGAATGTTTACCAGATTTGGAAAGAAACTGTCAGGCAATGAGGGCAACGGACTTGGTCTGCCCATTGTAAAGCAGATCTGCGTAATTTACGGATGGGATATCAATTATACCTATCACGATAACCAGCATTGTTTTAAAATTTCGTTCACTTAGCTATTAAGCACTGTCTTCGAATCACCTTCTTAGTAGATAGGTCCTCTCCGCTTTCTTACTTGAATAGATAGTGAATTGAAAATCCTAGGTGCCCATCGCGGAGCGCTGGCAATAGGATAAGGTTATCATTTTTTACCCGCAATATAGTTTTCTTTAGATACGGATAGACCAAATAGGACAATTTAGTTGCCAATATTCCATAGCCAGCACCCATTATTACATCGCTAAACCAATGCACATGGTGGTACAAACGTAGTACACCCGTTGCGGTGGCCGTGCCATATCCGACAATACTGAACCATACTGATTTTTTGCCGTATTCCTGGTTCATAAATTCAGCTGCCACAAATGCCATTGCCGTGTGCGACGAAGGGAAAGAGCTTATACCTGAGCCGTCTGGTCTAACGCGATAAATATTATTTTTTGTAAGAGCAACTGCAGAACTGGTTAGTGCCATCGACATTACCAACATTACTGAACGGTCGATAAAATTATGATTTGCCTTTACCCCAACCAAGTCAAGTCCGTAAACTGCGGCGATTGGGCCGTATCTCAGGTAATCATCGGCAGAACCAGAGTATCCATGCTGGCCGATTGCAGAATTGTTAATATAGCGATCAAATTGCCTTAGGTTGCTGTTTCCCAGCGAAAGTGCACCATAGGCCAGCAATCCCGTTGGAACTATAGCCTTTTTCAAAAAATTCGGTCTTCCAATCTCAATCTTTTGACTGTCAACCGCAACGGTATCGGATTGCGCATTTGCATAAAAGGCATTTCCGGCCAGTAAAATTCCCAGCAAAACTTTCCTAAGGTAGATTCCCATTCTTCGCCCTAATCCTTTAACTGGCACCAAACTAGGATGGAAATCTGTAGGAATTCTGTTTACCTAATAGTTAAAGCTTAACTGTATGGGAAGAATACTTTGGAACAAAAAATTGACAGCTAAAAGGAATGGCTTTGTGATATAATACCGTTAGAGTTTATTATTATTTAAATAAACCATCAGCGCTTCCCTATAGTTACTGCCTACCGGGATTTCAGCGTTGTTTATGAATACACATTTTCCGTTATACTGGCTTATTTTAGCTAAAGGAACAATATAGGATTTGTGAATCCTCATGAAATCATAAGGATTTAATATGGCTTCGATTGATTTCAGTGTTTTTAAAACCAGACCATAATTATTGCCAGTAACTATTTTAGCATAGTCTTTTAGACCCTCAATATAATCTATGTCTTTTATTAGAATCTTGATAAATTCATCGCCTTCTTTAATAAAAAAAGAAGGTTCTAATTTTTTTTCACTACTCTTTACGTTCAGTTTTTCAAAGCGATTAATGGTTTTTGCGAAACGTTCAAAAGATATAGGCTTTAAAAGGTAATCAATAACCTCAAGGTCAAAACTTTCAACTGCATATTCACTATAAGAAGTCGTCATAACAAACATAACACTGCCTTTTGAAAGCTTAACAAGCTCAATACCTGATATCTCTGGCATCGCAATATCCGTAAAAGCAATATCTATTTGATGGCCCTCCTTTAAATAATTAAAGGCCTCAACCGAATCTGTAAATGTCTTAACTACCTCAAAATTGGTGAACTTAGCTAAATGATGAGTGATCACATCAATAGCCAAATGTTCATCATCAATTATTATGGCTTTATATAAGTTCATTTAGCTTAAGGTTATTTTTAGTTGTGCTCTATACTTGTTATTTGCATTGCTTATTTCAAAGCTTGAATTTTTGGGATACAACAAGTGCAAACGTTGCTTTAAGTTGCTAAGCCCTTTCCCTTTTCGGCTACTTTCTTGGAAATGTTGTTTCGCAAAAACACTGTTTTCAACACAAAACCAAAGTTCGTTTTTTTTCAATTCTAATGCTATATTAACAAAAGCATTCTTGGCATTGGTGTAAAACCCATGCTTAAAAGCATTTTCAACAAGTGCAATCAGAAGGAACGGCTCTATTAACTTATCACCATCTATATTTCCATTCGTAATTAGTTGAATGGATACGTCTTCTCCAAATCGCATTTTTTCAATATCAATATACCCCTTAATGAAATCTAGTTCCCTTGTCAATGGCACTTTGCTAGGATGGGTCTCGTCGGTCAAATAACGCATCATACTTGATAATTTCAATACATATCCAGCAGCTTCATTGCTATTTTTTAGGCATAAGCTATAAAGGGAGTTGAATGCATTAAACAAAAAATGGGGGTGCATTTGGTTTCGCAACAGTTGCTCCTTAGCATCGTTAAGTTCACGTTCTAGTTGATCATATTGATTAATTGCATCTAATTTATTTACACCATACAGGAAAAAATAAAATAATAATGTTTTTCCTAGGAAATTGGTAAAATATTCAAACGTCTGATCAAGGGTATTAAGATTGTGGATTCTAAAATCTTTTAATAATGCCAATACTGCAAGCACAAAGACAGAAAACATAACAAATGCTATTCTTTGCCAAATGCTTCTTGATTTAAAAACATAATAGTATAGCGTAAAAACTATAACGGCACCTGTGAAATTTTCTATCGCATCGCTGGTCATAAAAAACAACCAATCGTCTGGCAAAGTATTAATGGCTTTATAAATAAGCTGAATAAATAGGATCGCTATAAAAACAAAACCGATAAAAAGTTTAATTCCTTTTATTGTATGATTAGAAAGCTTCACCATATTGTCTATTGTTAAAAATCTGCCATGTAAATATAGATAAATGCGATTTAGTTAAATCTAGCTACAGCTAGTGATTATCTATTGCCAGGCCATGTTTGTCGATAACATTTTTGAGCGTGTGCAAATAGAGATAAGTTTAATGGATTAAATCAATAAAAATATGAAAACCTACTTTATCCTATTTGCTTTATGTTTCATTTCCTTGTTTGGCTTTGGCCAAAAATTACAACTTGAAAAAGCATCGCCTTTTACAGCGGTAAAATGGGAGAACCACTTGCCGATTGTACAGTTCAACAACAAATGGTACACTTTAGAAAAACTGGATATATATACCACTAAGCAACTACTAGATTTTTGCAAACAGAAATTTGGTGATAAATGGCAAAAGCGTTTTTCAGAAGATCTAATTGAGGTATTAAAGGAAATGGGTTCCCCTCCTGATGAAAAGGTAAGGCTTCTCCTTTCTAACGCCATGCAACAAAAAAATGTGATAGGAACCTATACGCTGGAAAACAGACAGAAAGTTTTGGCTTATGCCAAAACCAATAAAAGGGAGCAAAAAACATTAACTATCCAACAAGCAATTGAAGATGTCTCAGAATTCCAACAGTTGCTTGAAGCACAATCCTCCTACATACATTTAGCAAATTATAACTATAAAAGTGCCATAGATTCACTTAAAGCGATTGTCGAAAACTCAACAAATGAAGTACATGTCGATTATCTAGTGTACGAATTGGCAAAAATAATGGCCGAAATTGGAGATCGTCATTCCAGCGTGAAGAACGAATCATTTGAAAAGGACAACTATTCAACATATTCACTACAATTGCCCTTTTCAATAGCTCCACTAAACGAAAAAGCGATAGCAGTTAAAAGCGATGGAAAAGATGGCGTTTACAAATATTATAATACTGATTTTCCTTTTGTAAAATCAATAAATGACCTCTCTGTCCATTCATTGATTGATTCATTCGTATACAAGTCTAAAAAAGCCCCAAAAGAAGCAAAGTTTACAAGGGGTATTGCCGAAATACAACAACTTGGAAAGCTCTATTTTATTAATAACCTAAAATTACCAAAGCAATTTAAAATTACTTTTACCAATGGTAAAACAGATACGACCGAGTGTATTCAGTTACAAAATGAACCATTGCTTTACCAGTCCAAATTAGAGCGAAACACGCTTTTAAAATCCGCAGCTATCAAAAAAGGGATCTTTAAAAGTATTTCCACCTTATTGAAGGGGAACATTGGTTTAATAACATTACCAGAAATGTACAGTTTCGATGAAGTAAGAGGTTTAGAGCAGTTTATGGAATCAACGCTTACTTCTTTTTACAATACTAAGGCACTTATTATAGACTTGCGGTTTAATCCAGGTGGAAGTAGAGATTTAATTCAAAAATTTGCTCCCTATCTTATTCCAAAATCAAATTCCCCTTGGGTTGCAAATATTGCTTATTTACGTACTGATGAGCGAAACGCTCTTCATAATTCTATGTCTGACCGACTACTGTATCCCTATTCTTCAAACAAATTCAATGATTTAGATAGAAAATCTATAGCTGTGTTTTCTAGAAATTTTGTAAAAGAAAAAGAATCTGACACCACCAAATTCAGTAATCCTCATTATATGGTTTTAAAAAATGGGAATAAACACTACACAAAACCGATTTATATTTTGGTTAATGAGCATAGTTTTAGTGCTGCTACCGTTTTTGCAAGTGCTTTTAAAGGCTTGCCAAATGTTAAGATAGTGGGAGTTACCACAGATGGTTCTAGCGGCAACTCAACAAAGATGAACTTAAGACATTCAAATATCCAGCTTAGCCTTTCTACGATGTTATCATTTCAAAGAAATGGAAAAACACTAGACGGGAATGGTACAAAACCAGATATCTATATTCCAGAAGATGAAGAGCAGATTTTAAAAGGTACCGATGTTCAATTGAAAAGATTAATCGATATAATCAATGGCAGATAAAAAACTGGACTTTGAATAACTCAAAGTCCAGTTGTACCCGGAAGCAGATTCGAACTGCCACGCCGTTGCCAGCGCCACCCCCTCAAGATGGTGCGTCTACCAATTTCGCCACCCGGGTATGATGCTGCAAATATAATGGAATGCTCGAATTTTTAAAGAGCTGAACTGAAATTAATCAAAAGAGATTGCTTCATCCGATGAAAAATCGGATTCGCAATGACGATCCACTGTTAACTTCCAACTGAAAACTGTTAACTGAATTTATTCTATTTCAAGTACTAACCCATCGTAAGCTAAGCGAATATGCGCTGGCAATTCCTTTTCAATAGCCGCATGCTTGCCCAAATTGTGGCTCATGTGCGTAAGGTAAGTCATCTCTGCTCCTACTTTATTGGCAAAAGCAATAGCCTCTTCTAAGGTAAAGTGCGAAATATGCTGTTCTTTCTGTAGTGCATTAATCACCAAATATCGACTGCCCTTTATTTTTTCAAATGATTCTTCCGAAATGGTTTTGGCATCGGTGATATAGGTAAAATCGTGGATTCGATAGCCTAAAATAGGCAACCTAAAATGCATCACTTCTATGGGCGTAATTGTAGTTGCACCAACCTGAAAAGGTTCTTGAGCTACAGTATGCAGATTGATTTGGGGCAGGCCAAAATATTTGGTGTCTTCAAAAATATAGGAAAATTCACGTTTTAAAGCATCTTGCACCCTTGTGGTCGCATAAATATCTATTCGCTTGTGCAACAAATAATTAAACGGCCTGATGTCATCTAATCCGGCCACATGGTCTTTATGCTCGTGGGTAAACAAAATGGCGTCAAGGTCTTTTACACCTGCCCTGAGCATTTGGTACCTGAAATCCGGACCGCTATCTATCACAATGGTCTTGTCACCGGTTTCTACCAATACCGAAACCCTTAATCGCTTATCTCTATGATCTGTAGATTGGCAAACCTCGCAGCCACAACCAATTACCGGAATGCCTTGAGATGTACCCGTACCTAAAAATGTAATTTTCAAAATTTAAACCGCTTGTGAAATTTAGCTATAGGCTAAGCTCAGTATCTCTGGCTTATTTACCAAATATTTGGACCAATTTTTATCCATCGATTCGTCATCTTCTCCGCCTCCACCAATATTACTAAAAATCGGGCAAAACTAAAACAAGAAATAGCCCGTTCCACAAACAGATACAGGCTATATTCTAAAACAAAACGGAAAAATTACTTAAAAATCGATTTTAAGGCTACACCTGTCCATGATTTTGGAAGGTCTTTGCAGCCAAAGATATGTGCGATGACCAAAGCTGTATTCTTATTGCTGTTGGGGTCTGTAATAAGCCCCAGTTTTTTGATCTGCGGACCGGTTATTGCCCAAGGCACCTGCATTTCGTTCATGCTTGTACCGCCATGGCCATTGCCAATGCCTCCATGATCGGTCATTAAAATAAAATGGGTACTTGTATATAATTTTTCTGCTTTGAGCTTATCCAATAAGCCTCCAATAGCCACATCGGCATCTTCTACTGCTTTGATATACTCGGGCGACATCCATTTATACTTATGCCCGGCATGGTCTGTACTCACATTATATAGAAAAACCAAGGTTGGCTCTTTTTGATGTTTCACCACAAAATCGAAGGCCTTTTGATAGTTTGAAGCATAACCATCATTTTCTTCGAAAGAAACCTCATCCAAATATTTTTTATTGATCGAATTGATCAGCTCTGCCCAGTTATAATAATAGCCAATTTTAGTATTGGGATCTTTGTCTTTCAGCACCTTAAATATGGAAGGGTAATAACCATCCTGATCGGTATCTATGGCTTGTAATTCATGCTTTTGAACTGTCCAGGCATTACTGGTTACGCCATGCTCTTCAGGGCCAGATCCGGTGAGATGGCTCGTCCAATTGGGCAGGGTTACCGAAGGCATTACAGGTCTGGTGGTTAACGAAAGTACACCATCTGCTACCATTTTATCGATATTTGGGTGTTTGATGGCCTTAAATCCTTCGGCACTAAAACCATCGAGACCAATAACTACTACTCTTTTCTGGGCTAAAGCACTGAGGCCCAACAACACGAATGCGGTTAAGAAAGCATAAAATTTATTTTTCATATGAGGAGGATTAGAGGTTTAAAAGTAGGCTTTCTTGTGTAGACATACTAAACAAATCTGAACCTTTTCATAAACAATTTTGCCTAAATCACCCACAAAAAAAAGGTTTAGACCTTAGTCCAAACCCTTTTAACATGTATCCCGATAACTATCGGATCAGTTCAATTATCTTAAGTCTACCACTTCAACGCCAGGATATTTCTTGGCATCGAAAGCAAAAGTGGTTTCAGGCACTTTTACGTTTGGCGAGAATGTTTTAACGTTATAAGTATAAGTATTTCCGTTTTTCTCGAAAATAACTACGTTGGTGATTTGTTTCGATGCTTTATCAATGCTCAAACGGATTTTGAATACGTTTTTCTTGGCATCAATTGGCGATAGATCGATCATTTGAAAAACCTTGCCAGCTGCTTTGGTTTCGCCAGTGTAGATATATTTAAAGCCTTTCTCATAAATGGTAAAGATTTTGGCCGGATTGATGGCATCGCCACTGTTGTCTACATTCGAAATTTGAACCTCTTTATCGTTCTTAAGGTAAGTCCATTGGCTTTTGCCATCGCTAATCAAATCTTGATTGGTCATGGCTACCTTGTATTTATTGGCATTTGCCTTCACATAAAGCGTACCTTGCTGCGTTTCTTTAACTTTAGCCTGTGCATTGTTAAGGGTAAAGGTAAAATCGGTTTTTACCACATCGTAAGAACGATATTTCTTACTTACGGCAGCTAAGATTTCCTTTGCCTTAGGGTCTGTTTGCGCATTGGCTGTAAAACCGAATACACCTATTGTAATTAATGCTAATACTATCTTTTTCATAATCTTCTTTTAAAATCCGCTAGCAACACTCATTTACTGGCTAACGAAAAATCCATCTGTTATTTGTTATTCAAGTTATTCAAGAACTGTTCCAAAGCATATTGGTCTGGCAATAAAACTTCTCTTGCCTTGCTGCCTTCGAATGGACCAACCACCCCGGCCGCTTCCAGTTGATCGATAATACGACCTGCCCTGTTGTAGCCCAATTTCATTTTGCGCTGAATGAGCGAAGTAGAGCCTTGCTGATGGGTTACAATCAACTGTGCGGCCTCTTCAAACAAAGGATCTCTATCATCTGGATCGAAATCGGCCTTAGCAGATTCGGCATTTTCGTCGATGTATTCTGGCAATTGATAAGCTTCTGGATAGCCCCTTTGGTTGCCGATAAATTCTGAAATACGATCAACCTCTGGTGTATCTACAAACGCACACTGTAGCCTAATCAAGTCATTTCCTGTAGATAAAAGCATATCTCCTCGACCAATCAGCTGGTCGGCACCGCCACTATCCAAAATCGTTCTCGAATCGATTTTAGACAATACCCTAAATGCCAGCCTGGCAGGGAAATTGGCTTTGATCGTACCCGTAATAATGTTTACAGATGGCCTTTGCGTAGCCAGCACCAGGTGGATGCCCACTGCACGGGCCAATTGCGCCAAACGGGCAATAGGTGTTTCTACTTCCTTACCTGCCGTCATCATCAAATCGGCGAACTCATCCACAATCAGTACGATGTAAGGCAAAAAGCGATGCGAGTTATTCGGGTTCAGCTTACGCTTAACGAACTTCTCATTATATTCCTTTAAATTCCTCACCTGCGCGTCTTTCAACAAATCATAACGCTGATCCATCTCTACGCAAAGCGAGTTGAGGGTATTGATTACTTTTTTGGTATCGGTAATGATCGCATCGGCTTCTCCTGGCAACTTGGCCAAGAAATGGCGCTCAATTTTGTTAAACAAGGTTAACTCTACCTTTTTAGGATCGACCAATACAAATTTTAACTGAGCAGGATGCTTGGTATAAAGCAACGATACCAAAATGGCATTGATCCCTACCGATTTACCCTGACCGGTTGCCCCTGCCACCAACAAGTGAGGCATCTTAGACAAATCGGCGATATAAACCTCGTTAGAAATGGTTTTACCCAAGGCAATCGGCAAATCCATGGTAGTTTGCTGAAACTTTTCTGTAGCCAAGATACTGCGCATCGATACCATTTCGGGATGCATATTCGGCACCTCGATACCAATGGTACCTTTTCCTGGCATTGGGGCAATGATACGGATACCCAGGGCCGCCAAACTTAAGGCGATGTCATCTTCCAGGTTCTTGATTTTAGAAATCCTTACACCGGGTGCAGGAATAATCTCATACAAGGTTACCGTTGGACCAATTGTAGCCTTAATCTTGTCAATTTCGATGTTGTAGTGATTTAAGGTCTCTACAATTTTATTTTTATTGGCCTCCAACTCATCTGCATTTACAGAAATTTTGTTCGAACCATAATTTTCCAATAAATCTAAATGCGGTTTTTTATAGGAAGCCAAATCCAACGTCGGATCATAAGTTCCAAATTGTTCTACCAGTTCTTCCGCCTTGGTTTCTTCCTCTGTTTTTTCTATTGTAAAGCTAGGTTCGCTGTGCGGTGCCACTTCAATTGGAGGCGCAACTACAGGAGCAACGGGCGGCGTAACTGTTGGACTCAGCATCACGTTGGTTGGCAAAGGCAATGGTGTTTCTTCGGGAGCTTCTTCTTCCTTAGGCTCGAAACGGCTAGGCGTTAACACGATGTTCTGTTCTCTTTTTGGCTGATTTGGGGTTTTGTAGCGATCGTTGAGGCTAAATTCTACAGGCTCAGACTTGTCTTCGTTTACCAATTCGATATGCTCTGGCACATCTGGAACAAATCCATCATCGGTTTTTCGTGTCGGTATTTTGAAATCGATGTTATAAGCGATGATTAGAATAGTTAAGCCTAAAAATATAATCAGCCCCCCTACTCCAGCCTGGCCAATTTGGGCTACCAATAATTTATTGGTCCAGTAACCAAATTCGCCTTCCAAGAAATGTGGCGTACGAGTCAAGAATGAATGTCCGAATGCCAAGGTTAAAGAAGTAAACAGCAAAAAGAAAAAGCCATAGCCCAATACTTTCTCTACTGCAAAGATCTTCACTTTGAACAACAGGCGATAGCCGATTACGAAAAACACAAAGACAAACAAGAAAGAAGCTACCCCAAACCATTCGTAAATGAATTGATGAGACAGCAAGGCTCCAACTTTGCCTAGCCAGTTTTGCACTACCGGATCGTCTACGCCGCTTTGCTTCAGCTCTTCAACCGATTTAAGCAGGTTGCCCCAGCCACCATTCGCATCAATTACATAGCTCTGGTCTTCTTGCCAAGTAAACAGGTAAGAAGTAAAGGCAACCAAAAAATAGATGGAAATGATGACAAAGAAAAGGCCTACAATTTTTACCGCCCGACCGTTTTGCAGGTCAAACTTGGGTAAAATATCGACTTTGGCACGGGGCGCTCTGCTGGTCGTTTGCTTCTGTCCATCTTTTGATGGTTCAGCACCTTGCTTAAATGAATTGGTCTTAAATTGATTTCCCCTTACCGACATCTTTCGTTAATAAATATAATCAACAAATATAAAACATATAGTGGTTTTGCCATGTACAAAACCACTACGATTTAAACAAAATATTTAGAACTGGCAAAAGCATTATTAATTTATTTTGATTGCCATGATAACGGGCTTCTGGCACAGATAGTACAAATCATTTACTGAAATTGATTTTAAAGCTTGGCCGAAACGACAGGCCGATTTTCCTCAAAAAAAAACTACCATCTGTCTGGATGGTAGTTTTTTAGTTTACTTATCTTATTCTAAATATCGCTTTCATCGCAATTGTAAACCTGCAGGCATCCCATGTACAGCGAGCAATAAGCAGGACCGGTAACGCTGCCTGCACAATCACAGCCACATTTTGACAAATCTGGAGGAGTAGTGCCACCACCGGCACCGCCTAGAATAGCTCTTTGCTCACTTCTGCTCAACTCTTGAGCATTTTTGATTTTTAACGTGTTTTTTAACATATGATTTTTATTTTAGGTTGTTAACAACAAGATACCCAAATATTACCACTATCAGTTAAACTATTGTGGCAAAGATGTTTATCGCACATTTCCATTTAACCAAAACCTGCCATTTCTTGATGTTAACGAAGTTTCGACAAAAACGAAGTAAAAAAATTGAACACAATTAAACTTTTTTAAAAAACAATCGTCTTACTTACAAACTGAATAAATTCGTTTAAATAGTTTTGTTTTAGGTTAATCCTGCTTGGTCACTCTGAGCAGGATTTTTTTATACAATTTTATAGCGTAATCCTAAGCATTTAGCCTGTTTTGTATAGATCTCATTTTATTTTTGTTAATTTAAGGCCTTGGTTTCAAAAAAATTAAAATGGATATTACGCATCTCGAAACTTTGATCGAAAACGACCAGTTGGCAGCAATCATTGATCTGCTAAGCCAAAAGCCACAATTGGCGGTTCAAAATACTTCGCATCAGATTTCGCCTATTTTATTAGCCTGTTATTACAAAAAACCTCAAATCGCCCAAGCCATTGCCGAATTTGTGCCCGAACTGAACCTGTTCGACGCCTGTGCAATCGGAAAATTTGAAGATGTAACCTTATTGGTCTTTAAAAACCCAGATAGCATTAACGAATTTGCGGCTGATGGTTTTACGCCCTTAGGCTTGGCCTGTTACTTTGGACACGAAGAAATTGCCAGTTTTTTGGTATTAAAAGGCGCTGAGGTGAATGTACCCAGCAAAAACGGGTTCAATGTATTTCCTATCCACTCGGCAGTTGCAGCCAACAATTTTAGCATTACCAAAATGCTGCTCGAGGCCGGTGCCTACCCTAACGTATGCCAAAAATCTGGTGCAGCACCCTTACATACCGCAGCCCAGTTGGGCAATATCGAGTTGATTATTGTATTGCTCGAACATGGAGCTGAAGTGACCCTGCGCATGGAAGGAGGCAAACTACCAGCCGATTTAGCGGCAGAAAAAGGTTTTCATGAAATTGCCGAAATCTTGAGGGATGATGATTAGTTGCCAGTTGTTAGTTGCCAGTTGCCAGTTGTCAGTTGTTAGTTGTTAGTTGTTAGTCTTGAGTTTGCAGTATATCGCTATTGCAAGGAACGACGCAATCAGCAAATAGAAGACGAAAAGACGGTTTTGAGTTGCAATCCCATCATCAACAATGAACCACAGTCTTTTGTAAAATAAACCTTATTGAAGCGGGCACGGAATGAAATGGAGTAAAGCGGAAAAAAGGGCTACAATGACCGATGGGCACTAACAGTGTTTTCCTTAAGAGATAGTTGGCAGTTTTCCACCGGCAGTTCACCAATGGCTAATGAACTAATGAACCAATAAACTTTAAGACTCCCACACCCTCAAGCGTACTTTTTTCATGTAGTTCCTGATATCGAGCACGATGGCAGCGAGGATATAAAATAAGATTGGAAAGCCAACGGCCAGAAAAGACGAATAGATAAAGAATAGGCGTACTTTGGCCGTGCTCATATTCAGTTTGTTGGCCAAATAGGCCGAAACCCCAAAACTCTGTTTTTCGAAAAAGGTAACTACACGCTGAAACATGGCTATTTCTTTAATATTTTAATACCGATACCACAATTTAAGCATTTTTTTTCATTGCAATAAGTTTTTTTTAATTGCAACAAAGCCTGTGAGTTGAAAGCGCTCTGTACTTCTAGGCCAGCTTCACGGTACATTTCTATAACGGCATTTTGTTCGGCAGGTGTATGTTCCAACAAAGAAAAAGCCCGGGTAATCAAATAAGATTGATCCATCGCCTTGCCATGGGCGAATAAGAAAAGCGAAATGGTATTGATAAAAATATTATCCAAAGAAGATTTGCCGAGCTGCAGGCTTACCTTATCTGCTTGTTTATTAAAATGATAATGCGTGCTCCAATAGGGATTTACTGGCAGGTTCTCAAATAACTTTCGGATTGAGGAATGGTTTTTTATAGCGAGTATTTTCGAGAACAAGTGATTGGCACTTACAATGAGTGCGGCAAATTGTGCGAGCCTGAGCGTTGGAAAATTCTGGGGCCTCATCCGCATAAATTTCCAAAGGGAAATATCAATGGGTGCTAAGCCGTATTTCTTTTTCAAAAACAGGTATTCTCTTTTCAGTTTTTGAGGGTATTCTTCTTCGAATGTCTGATTTAAAAAGCCGGCCTGGCCAAATATCAGGGCTTCTATTTGTAAAGGCTGGTCTTTATGCTTCGCAAACAAGTGCTGAGGCAAGGACTGAGCCAATAGTTCCATGGGGATGGCATTGATGTTAAAGCCAAAGTTCTTGGCCATGAGCCTGTAAAAGGCCTCATCCCAATTGCCTTTTAGCTTGGCTACTTCTGCGTTTATACTGGTCGATTTATGTTCTAGCCGTTCAACCAGGATCCTAGACAAAAAACCATTGATTAAAAATTCATCTACCGTTGCGATTTGCTTTTCGCAGGGAAAACGGTTTACCGAGCCAATCAGCACCTGATAGTTTTCCAGCAACTTCATCGAAAAAAGCCCCTTAAGCTTTAATACGGGAAGCAAAGTGCCATCTCGCCTATAAATGGGTTCGTCATCTTCATAAACTACATGCAGGATTACGTTTTCATAGGCATCGTCCAGTTGGTGCTGGTGAACAAGCCAATCAGATGATTTGATATGAACCTCAACATGGCCTACCCAAATTGTGTTGCCGATTTGAATTTTCGCCCTGCTAAAATCTGGACCGGCATTTTTATTCAAAGTTCCAGTCTCCACCACCCATAGGTTTTCGCCGGTGGCCAGTTGCAGCTGCTGGCTACCATATAACCTGAATTGCCAAATAAAATGCAGAAATTCTTCGGGTAGTTTCATACTGAAATTTAAGCATTAACCTAAAGAAAAACAGTTATTTAAGAAAATTTAACTATTAGCAAAAAGAGCTTCCGCAAAGAATAATTACTTCTTCAAATGAGCAAATAAATTGCATTTTAAGAAAATCTGATTAGGCTGCGACTTCTTTTTTTTTGTAATTGGTGATCACTACTCCCGCGATGATCAATACCGTGGCAATGAGCAGATCGAAAGTGATGATCTCATCTAAAATGAGCCAACCCAAAAACAGGGCTATTACCGTATTGAAATAAGAAAGGATCGAAACTTCTGTTGCCGTTACCTTTTTTAAGGCATAATTATAGGCTAAATAACCCAGCACAGAGCCAAATACCCCCAAATAAAACACTGCACCAACGCTTCTCATCGTCCACAGGGCCGGTTTGATTTCCTCAGAAAAGATAAAAGCGAGTACAATCTGGATCAATGCCGAGAACACAAACTGATAAAAAAGGTCTAAAAAGATATTGGAGCTTTTGTGCGTATATTTTTTGGTATAAATGGTACCCGATGCCCAGCCTAAAATAGCTATAGCCAAACACAGCACCCCTGTTTTATAGTTTGGGTCGAGCAAATCGCCCAGTCCATCCCTAAAAATAAAGGCAACGCCTAAAAAGCCAATGGTTACGCCAATGAAGCCCTTTAAGCTAGGTTTTTGCAAACCGATGAGCACGCTTCCCAAAAAAACCACAATTGGCGATAGTGCATTGAGCAAAGAGGCTAGCCCACTGGGTACGCTCTGTTCGGCCACGGTGGTCAAACCATTGGCTATTACAATCATCAGTATAGATAAAAGCAGCTGTCTCCTTAGCGCAGGCCAGCCGATCCATTTCAATTCGTTCTTGCGCAACAAGATTACCAATAAAATGAGGGAAGCTATGGTTTGGCGCATAGCAGTTACAAACCAAGGCGGTATGGTTTCTACGGCAATGCGAATGCCCAAATAAGTGGTTCCCCAAATAATGGCTACTGCTAATAAGGCAATAACGAGCTTGAGGTCGGTTTTTGAACTCATATCAATTGTGCAGCCTGTAAAAGCTGTTCCATTTCTTGTTGCAGGGCCAAGGCTTCTGCTCTCGCAGCTTCAGCAAAATCTTCGCCATTGCTGGCATAAATGATGCTCCTAGCTGCGTTAACCAACAAGCCACATTGTTTGTTGAGGCCATATTTGCAAACTGCGGCCAAATCTCCGCCTTGCACGCCAACACCAGGCACCAGCAAGAAATTGTCTGGAGCCAACTGGCGAACATTTTCAAATTCTTCGGGTTTGGTGGCCCCTACCACATACATCAGCTGATCACTATTGGCCCAAGTAGCCGAAGTTTTGATGACTTGCTCATAAAGCAAATGATCGTTGCTTTGTTTAGTCTGAAAATCCTGGCTCCCGCTATTAGAGGTTAAAGCCAACAAAATAACCCATTTATCAGGATGATTGAGAAACGGCGAAACCGAATCCTTGCCCATGTAAGGTGCTACGGTAATCGAATCGAAGCTCATTCCAGAACTTTGTTCGTTAAAAAAGGCTTCGGCATACATCGCCGAGGTATTGCCAATATCGCCACGCTTCGCATCGGCAATGGTAAATTGGTCTTTTGGAAAATGCTGCCAAGTCTTCACCAAGGTTTCCCAGCCTTTTACGCCCCTGCTTTCATAAAATGCAGTATTGGGTTTATAGGCTACACAAAGGTCGTGGGTGGCATCAATCAACTGTTTATTAAATTCCAGAATGGGATCTTCATACTTTAATAAGTGTTTCGGTAATTTTTCCAGTACCGGATCTAAACCGATGCACAAAAAAGATTTCTTTAGTTGGATTTGTTCAAAAAGTTGCTGTTTGTTCATTTTAACGGGGAAATACGGTGCAAATATGCCAATTTTTTGGGGCATTTTGAGGCTCAGTTGTTTACAATTCCGAAACTATTTATTAACAATTTTAAATTTTTGTTGCAGATTAACTTTCAAATACATACAATTGTGCCATAATTCCAGAAAGTTGATCTGAATATCTCAGAAAAACCTCAATCAAATTATTTTCCAATAAATGTTTCAAAGGCATTTTTCCGTTTATTCTTTTGACAAAAACCCTATTTAAAATTTCTCGACAAACACACATAAATGTTTAATAAAACAGAATTAACTGAAAAGCTAACTGCTGAATTACGTGAGTTAGCGAAAAATGAAGGCATTCAAGGTGCAGATGAACTGCGCAAGAACGACCTCATCGAACAAATCTTACAAAACCAGGCTAATAAAACTACTGCAAGCGAGCCTACGGCTGCCGCAACAGTTAAAGAGGCCAAGCCCAAAGCTGTAAAAGAAAAAGAAAACAAAGAAGCCAGCACCGAAAAGCCAGCACGCAAAAGAGCTCGTATTCCTGCCAAAGGCGAAGAGCCGGCACAGCCTGAGCGCGAAGCCATCACTTTGTTTGACGAACCTCTCCCACCAAGACAAGAAGAAGAACAAATTGTTCAGGCCTCCAACGAGCCAATTATCGTAGAAGATCCGGAGCGTTTGGAAACCATTGCCGAAAAGCTTCAAAAACAGGCCAAACAAGGCAAAAGAGAACGCATTCCAAGAGAAGAGGTAAACAAAGCCAGCAAAGAGGCAAAGTCACAACAGCCAACTAGCGAAGAAAAAGCGCCAAAAGAGGACAATCGCCCTCAGAAAGGCCAAAACAATCCTAACCAGAACAACAATAAACAACAACAAAACGAAACCAGCTATTCGAACCTCGATTTCGACAACACCATTACCAACGAAGGTGTTTTAGAGATCATGCCAGATGGTTACGGTTTCTTGAGGTCTGCCGATTACAACTACCTGTCTTCTCCTGATGACATTTATGTATCGCAATCACAGATCAAATTGTTCGGCCTTAAAACAGGCGATACCGTAAACGGAAGCATCCGTCCGCCAAAAGAAGGCGAAAAATATTTCCCTTTGGTTAAAGTAATCTCGATTAATGGCCGCGTGCCTGCAGATGTACGCGATCGTGTACCTTTTGATTACCTTACGCCGCTTTTCCCAACAGAAAAACTCAACTTATTTACCGATAGCAGCAACTATTCGACCCGCATTATGGATCTTTTTACCCCAATTGGTAAAGGTCAGCGTGGTTTGATCGTAGCACAGCCGAAAACAGGTAAAACCAATTTGTTAAAAGAGGTAGCTAACGCCATCGCCAAAAACCATCCAGAAGTTTATTTGATCATTTTATTGATCGATGAGCGTCCGGAAGAGGTTACAGACATGGCACGCAGCGTAAGAGCCGAAGTAATTGCTTCTACTTTTGACGAGCCTGCAGAGCGCCACGTTAAAATTGCCAACATCGTATTAGAAAAAGCCAAGCGTTTGGTAGAATGTGGCCATGATGTGGTAATTTTATTAGACTCGATTACCCGTTTGGCAAGGGCCTACAATACCACTGCTCCTGCATCGGGCAAAATCCTATCGGGTGGTGTTGATGCCAATGCCTTGCACAAGCCAAAACGTTTCTTCGGTGCGGCACGTAACATTGAAAAAGGTGGTTCATTAACCATTTTGGCTACTGCATTAACTGATACCGGCTCTAAAATGGACGAGGTAATTTTCGAAGAATTTAAAGGTACCGGTAACATGGAACTTCAATTAGACCGTAAATTGTCTAACAAACGTATTTTCCCTGCTATCGATATTACTGCTTCGAGTACACGTAGAGACGATCTGTTGCTAGATAGAGAAAGCCTGCAAAGAATTTGGATCTTGCGCAACCACTTGGCCGACATGAACAGCCAGGAAGCAATGGAGCTGGTACAGGCCCAAATCAAAGGAACAAAATCTAACGAAGAATTTTTAATGGCCATGAATGGCTAGTTAGAGAGGTATTAAGGCATGAGGTAGAAGGCGGAGGATTAAACATCTCTTCTAACTTCTACCTTATACCCTAAACCTTAAGCCATCTACCTTCAGCCTCAACCCCTTCAACCTCACCATGAAAAGACATATCCCTAACGCCATTACCTGTGCCAATCTTTTTTCTGGATGCATAGGCATTGTCTTTGCTTTTAATGGTGATCTCTTTACCGCAGCCTATTTCGTATTGTTATCAGGAGTTTTTGATTTCTTTGACGGCATGGTGGCAAGATTGCTCAATGTTAAATCAGCCATCGGAAAAGAATTGGATTCGTTGGCAGATATGGTAAGTTTTGGCTTTTTGCCTGGGGTAGTGATGTTTCAGCTGTTAAAGGCAAGCGATTTTAGCTCGGACTATCTTCCTTATTTAGGTTTTCTCATTACGGTATTTTCGGCCCTGCGTTTGGCCAAGTTTAACATAGATGAAAGACAAACCGAAGAATTTATAGGGCTCAACACGCCTATGAACACCTTGTTCATCGTATCCTTGCCTTTTATCGCCATAGATTATCCAACGGTTATCGGATCGAGTATCCTACTATTGGCCATCACCGCTATGACCAGCTTTTTGTTGGTGAGTGAAATCAAGATTTTTTCATTAAAATTTAAGCAGCTGACCTGGGCGAAGAACAAGTTCAAGTTTATCTTCCTGATCCTTTCGGCTATATTGATTGCCTTTTTAAAGTTTGCGGCCGTACCTTTTGTATTGGTTATTTACATCGCACTTTCTATTTTTCATTTCAGAAGCGCTGCAGTAAAAGAGAATTGAATTTAAAGTTCTTTTTCTAGGATTGCTTTGGCCTCATCCAATTGCCCATAGAGCACCTCATTGATGAAATCCCTAGCTTGTACAAAAGCCACTTTCACTCCTGGAATATCGATCAGTTCGCGTGCATTGCGCTCGATGTCTTGCATATGGTCTCTCACGTCTTCCCTACCCACATAGTAAAAAGTAGGTTTCATTTTATGGGCACACTCTGATGCTCTTTTCCAATCTTCGGCTTCTACAGCTTTTTCTAGCTCAGCCAAATAAACCGGCGTTTGCTTTTTGAAAGCATCGAGCATTTCTATAATAAATTCGGCACTATCTCCAGACATTTCCCTTAGGTACGAAAGGTCTAAAGGCTCATTGTTCTTATTCGGATTAATCATTTTTTCAAAGCTAAGAAATTATCTTTACCGACAAAGAATCTCCCAGCTCGGCGAGTATTTCAGTTAAGGTTTTGTGCAACACAGGGTGGATAAAATCTGGCGCAATTTCTGTCAAGGGTTGCACCACAAATCTCCGGTTCTGCATTTCCGGATGCGGAATCTGCAGTTCATTTGCGATTTGGACAATCTCTTTGTCGTAAAAAATGATATCGATATCAATCAATCTCGAGCCCCATTTTTCGTGTCGTACCCTGCCCAAAGCCAGTTCTATTTCCAGTACCTGATGCAGCAGCTCCAAAGGGCTCAAAGTGGTGGCTACAGCCAGTGCCGTATTTAAAAATCCAGGCTGATCCGTCTTTCCCCAGGCCTCGGTTTCGTAAATAGATGATTGTGCGACAACCTCACCTACCTGCTTGGCTATTAACGCTTTGGCTTCAGTTAGATATAATTGCCTATCACCCAAATTGCTGCCCAGTAACAAATACGCTTTTCTTATATCTAAACTCATATTTCCAATTGCATAATTTTAAATCGCGACTGCAAATTTACTATAAGATGCGAATTGGTTTTATATCTTTACGAATTAATATTTTACACTGTTTATGAAAGATTTTTTCAAGTACGTTTTTGCCACTGTTGTCGGAATTGTCATCTCTACCGTGATCTTGGTTCTTATTTTTACAGCGGTGATTGTCGGCACCATCAGTTCTATCGGCGAAGAGAAAACCGTTGAAGTGAAAAGCAATTCGGTTCTTTATATAGACCTGGATCAGGCCATTACAGAACGTACACCTAACAACGCCCTTGCCGGCTTGCCAATTATTGGTGGCGATGAAGAAAGAGGAATTGGCTTTTACGATTTGATCAAAGCTTTAAAGGCGGCTAAAACCGACGATAAAATAGACTGTATCTATATCAATGTAAGTGCACCAAATGCAGGCATGGCAACCATGCTCGAAGTGAGAAATGCACTGATTGATTTTAAGGAAAGTAAAAAACCAATCATTGCCTATAGCGAGGTATATAGCCAAGGCGCCTACTATTTGGCTTCCGCAGCAGACAAAGTATATCTTAACCCGCAAGGTGCCTTAGAATTTAAGGGCTTTAGCAGCGAACTTACCTTTTTTAAAGGTGCACTCGATAAGTTGGGCATCGAAGCACAGATTATCCGTGTAGGGAATTACAAGAGCGCTGTAGAGCCGTTTATCAATACTAAAATGAGCGATTATAACCGTCAGCAGGTGAGCGCTTATGTAAATGGACTTTACCAGACCTTTTTGAAAGGCATTTCGCAAAACAGAAAAATCAGCACCGATAGCTTGGCAATTTTGGCCAACGACTATAAAATACAGCAGCCTAAAGATGCTTTAGCCTATAAAATGATTGATGGCTTGCGTTACAAAGATGAAGTGCTCGATGAGTTGAAAACCATTACCGGTAAAAATAAAAAAGAGACCATCACTTCTATTAACCTCAATAAATATGCACAAAGCCTGCCTTCAGAATCAACAGGTGGTAAAGACCAGGTAGCAGTTATTTATGCCAATGGCGATATTGTAGGTGGCGAAGGTTTAGAAGGGCAAATCGGCTCTGAACGCATCTCGAGAGCCATTAGAAAAGCGCGTTTAGATGATGACATTAAAGCCATCGTATTGCGTGTAAATTCTGGTGGTGGCAGTGCTTTAGCTTCAGATGTAATTTGGCGCGAAATTGTGCTAAGCAAAAAAACAAAACCGGTTATAGCATCTTTTGGCGACGTAGCCGCTTCTGGTGGTTATTACATTGGATGTGCCGCCGACAGCATTTTTGTACAGCCGAATACCATTACAGGCTCTATCGGTGTGTTCGGGATTATTCCTAACTTTCAAAACCTCCTTAACAATAAACTTGGAATTACTTTCGACGGAGTGAAGACCGGCCAATATGCCGATATCATGAGCACCAATCGTCCTTTAACTCCGGGCGAGCGTTTCATTATCCAAAATGATGTGAACCATGTTTACGATAGTTTTATTACTCGTGTAGCCGATGGCCGCAAAAAAACAAAGGCACAGATAGACAGCATTGGCGGAGGCCATGTTTGGATCGGTACCGATGCAGTTAAAAACGGATTGGCCGATCGCTTGGGCAGTTTTAACGACGCCATCAAAGCCGCTGCCAAAAAAGCCAAGCTAAAGGATTATGCCGTAGTAGAATATCCTGAAAGAATCGATCCGTGGAAATCGTTTTTGGGCAATGCCAAAGACAATGCCAGTATTTATTTCACCAAAAGAGAATTGGGCGAAAACTACCAGCTTTATAAACAAATGCAGAAAGCAGTTACAAGCTCAGGCATTCAGACCAGAATGGATTACGAAATCAAGATCAGATAATCTCCTTTTCTAACCTAAGAGCAATGAAATCTATGCGTTGTTCCTATTGGATTAATTTCCAGTCGGGATAATAAGTCAGATAGGTTTCGTTGCTTTTTTTGTTAACCGGATGCACGGTAACCGCCGTACATTTGTTTTTCACCAGTTCGAAGGCAATCCCTTGCTGCACTTCATCATAGATAACCAGCGTATCCTTTGTTTTTTTGTTAAGGTAGCTGTTCAGTTTTTGTAAAGCCGGATAAGACTTTTGGAGCATTGCAAAGCTAGAGCCTATGCCTAAACCATTTTGGACCTTATATTTTGGCGATGCCGTACGAATTTGTTGCACGTCTTTAGCTTGCATGGTACTGTCGCGATAAGTGGTGTACACCGCATATGTTTCAGTTGATTTGTCAGACTCGTCATACCAAATTCCCCAAGCCTTACCCATGGCTGCGTCGCCGGCATCGGGCTTGCCCAACACTTGAGCCAATGTTGTTGCATCCTGCCCCAAGTAAATCTTCCCGATCTGCTTGCCTGCTACAATCAAAGTGCTGTTATCGGCAACAGCCGGCTTGGCTTCATTTGCATTTGCCTGTAGTTTTACCTGCTTATTCTGGCAGGCGCCTACCGTTAAGGCTACCAAAATCAATACTATATTTAATTTTTTCATACCCTATTAACAAATAACTGCTTCATTTGTGCTTTATCACACAAAAGCTTTTTACTTTCCCTTTTTACTTTCTACTTTTACACCGATGGAGAACAAACCCATAGCCAGAACCCTCAGACTACTCTCCCAATTGATGGAGCTACATGAGGAAAACCCTTTTAAGATCAAATCTGTAGCCAACGCGGCCTTTAAGATCGATAAACTTCCTTTTGCCATAGCCCAAAAGCCTTTTGAAGAGCTAGACAAAATAGATGGCATAGGCAAAAGCATAGCCAGCAAAGTAATCGAACTATTAGAAACGGGCACGTTAAAAGAGCTTGAAGCCTTATTGGCGCAAACGCCTCCCGGCATTGTAGAAATGTTGGGCATTAAGGGAATTGGTCCAAAAAAAATTGGCATTATTTGGCATGATCTCCATATCGAGAATATTGGCGAGCTTTATTATGCCTGTAACGAAAATCGCTTGATCGAAGCCAAAGGTTTTGGCTTAAAAACCCAAGAGGAGATCAAAAGGATAATCGAGTTCAAGATGGCGGCCAATGGCAAGTTCCTTTATGCACAGGTAGAAGGAATTGTTAACCAGTTATTAGCCGATCTGGCAGTTTGGCTAAACAAGGTTGATCAGCATGCCTTATTGGGCGTAGTTGGCGATTATAGGCGCAATTGCGAAATTATCGAAGAGGCCGTGTTTATACTTGGTTCTAATTTAATTGCTGAAGATCAATTGGCTACTTTCAAGGGCTTGGCATTTGAAGTTATAAGCAATACCGTGTTTTCGGCTACTACAGAAACAGGTTTGCACATCCGTTTGGAAATTGTAGCCCAAGAAGATTTTTACCTCAACTACTTTAAGCTTACAGGCAACGAAAACCATGTAAAAGCCGTGCTGGAATTAGCCGGAGATGGTCCCTTTGCCAGTGAAAATGCAATTTATGCCAAAGCAGGACTGGATTTTATCGAACCCGAGCTCAGAGAAGACTTGGATGAAATCGAATTGGCAAAAAAACACCAATTGCCTCAGCTTATCGAATATAAAGACCTTAAAGGCACTTTGCATAACCACTCTGATTGGAGCGATGGCGTGCATACCTTAGAAGAAATGGCTGTTTATTGCAAGGAGAATTTGGGCCTATCCTATTTGGGTATTTGCGACCATTCCAAATCTGCCTTTTATGCCAAAGGTTTAAGCGAGGAACGCGTATTTGCGCAACACCGCCAAATAGATGAACTGAACCAGAAATTGGCTCCATTCAAAATATTTAAAGGCATAGAAAGCGATATTTTAAACGATGGTTCTTTAGATTACAGCGACGATATACTTAAAACCTTCGATTTTGTTGTAGCCTCGGTACACAGCAATTTGCGCATGGACCAAGACAAGGCAACGGCAAGGCTGATCAAAGCAATAGAAAATCCATACACCACCATTTTGGGGCATCCAACCGGAAGGCTCCTATTGAGCAGAAAAGGCTATGAAATCGACTTTAAAAAAGTAATCGATGCCTGTGCGGCCAATAAAGTAGCGATTGAGATCAATGCCAATCCACTCCGCTTGGATCTTGACTGGCGTTGGCATCGCTATGCACTGGAAAAAGGCGTATTGTTGTGTATCAATCCAGATGCCCACCGCAGAGAAGGGTTCCACGATATGCATTACGGCACTTTGGTGGCGCGCAAAGGCGGGCTATCTGCCAGCTCTTGCCTCAATGCGTTCACGCTAGAACAAATCACAAGCTATTTTGAACAAAATGAACCGAAATAGGGTTATATAAATTTATAACTTTATCCGGTTCACTAAAAACAACACCAGGAAATCCTTCTAATGTCTGAAAAATATATTTTTTGCATGAAATGGGGCAAACTTTATGGCCCTGAATACGTGAACAGATTATACGCTATGGTGAACAGAAACCTTAGCTATCCTTTTAAGATGGTTTGTTTTACGGATGATGAAACAGGCATTATCCCTGAAGTTCAGTGCTTTCCAATTCCAGCGATGGAATTGCCTGGAGGCCTGCCTGAAAGGATGTGGAAAAAACTCTCTACCCTAAAAGAAGACTTATATGGATTAAAGGGCACTGCTCTTTTTTTAGATCTTGATATTGTGATCGTAGCGCCAATTGATTGCTTTTTTGATTACAAAGGCGAATTCCTCATTATTAAGGATTACAAAAAACAATGGCGCATTACCGGAAACTCATCTGTTTATCGTTTTGAAATTGGTGAACACGGCTATGTTTTTGATGATTTTCTTCAAAACTTCGACGAAATCAGGAAACGACACCGCAATGAACAGGAATACCTTACGCAGGCCATTTACGACAAAGGGAAATTGGATTATTGGCCAAAAGAATGGTGCCCGAGCTACAAGTACGATTGCGTATCAAGGTTTCCCTTGGCTTTTTGGGTAAAGCCACACATCCCGAAAGGGGCAAAAATTATTATTTTTCATGGCGAGATCAATCCGCACAAAGCCATTAAGGGTGGCCGAGGCAAATGGTACCGTTATGTGAAACCAGCGCCTTGGGTGGCTGATTATTGGAGATAAACATTTTAGGAATAATTTCTGTTGTAATTGTTCGTTTAATCATTTAAAGTTTAAAATGGGAAAACAGCTACTTTTAATAAGGCATGCCAAATCTGATTGGGGAAATGCGGGTTTACGGGATTTTGACAGGCCCTTAAATGGCAGGGGGAAAAGCAATGCGCCAGAAATGGCCGAAAGATTGGTAAAGCAGCAGATCGTGCCAGAATTAATTGTAAGCAGTCCAGCATTAAGGGCCTTTACTACGGCCAAATACTTCGCTGCAGCCTGGCATATTCCTGTAGAGAACATCCAGCAGGAACCCAATATTTACGAAGCCCATGTCAAATCGCTTTTGAAAGTAATCAACCAATTCGACGATCAATATCAACAAATTGCCCTATTCGGACATAACCCAGGTTTGACAGACCTAGCGAACTACTTGTGCAATGGTCACATTGTAAACATGCCTACGGCTTCTGTTATCAGCATTCAATTTCCTTTTGATAGCTGGAAAATGATCAGCAGCAATACTGGAAACGTATTGTTGTTTGATTATCCGAAAAATTTAGAGGATTAGTTTACTGGCTGGTTAGCCATTGGTGAATTGCTAGCTGGAGGTTATAATCTTCAGTTTATAGATCCTTCGCTTCGCTCTGGATGACAAATTTTGTTCTAGGTCTAGGATGACACAGGGAAAAGAAATTTATCAAACAGATTGCTTCGCGAGCTCGCAATGACGATTTGCCGTCAGTTGAATTACTCGTTGAAGGTTATCGTCTTCATTCCTCCCCTTTGTCATTCCGACGACAGGAGGAATCCAAATTCAGAAGTTTTCTTTGTAGATCCTTCGCTTCGCTCTGGATGACAAATTTTGTTCTAGGTCTAGGATGATGCAGGGAAAAGGATTTATCAAAACAGATTGCTTCGCGAGCTCGCAATGACGATTTGTCGTCAGTTGAACTGCCAACTGAAAACTGTTACCTGAAAACTGTTCACTTCAAACCCAAATGGAGCGTGCAGCGAAGAATCCATTGCTGTTAACAGACTCCTCCTGCCTCCAAATAAAAGGGCTTACCTTAGAATTTAAGGTGCTTAACGGTTAAACCGCCATTGATTAATTGTTTAAGCGAATCAATTCCTATTCTCAGGTGTGTTTCTACATAATTTGCAGTTACCGAGCTATCGCTTTCTGAGGTTTTTACACCTTCTGGGATCATTGGTTGATCTGAAACCAACAATAATGCTCCCGTTGGGATCTTATTGGCGAAACCAGTGGTAAAAATGGTGGCAGTTTCCATATCAACAGCCATTGCCCTTAAACTTTTCAGGTACTTTTTAAACTCTTTGTCGTGCTCCCATACCCTACGGTTGGTCGTATAGCAGGTTCCTGTCCAATAATCTCTTGAGTGATCTCTAATGGTGGTAGAAATTGCTTTCTGCAAGGCAAAGGATGGCAACGCAGGCACTTCGGCAGGCAGGTAATCATTAGAAGTACCTTCACCTCTGATGGCTGCGATAGGCAAAATCAAATCGCCCAATTGGTTCTTCTTTTTTAAGCCACCACACTTGCCTAAAAACAATACCGCTTTTGGCATAATGGCAGTTAAAAGATCCATCATGGTAGCTGCCAATGGACTGCCCATACCAAAGTTGATGATGGTAATTCCATTTGCCGTTACGCTTTGCATAGGCTTGTCTAAGCCCATAATCGGCGCATTGTCATTCCACTCCGAAAACATGCTGAGGTACTTGCTAAAGTTGGTTAATAGAATGTACTGGCCAAATTCTTCTAAAGGTCTTCCTGTGTAGCGTGGCAACCAGTTCTTTACAATATCCTCTTTTGATTTTAAACCAGATTTCACAGGAGTTTCTACTTCTTTTACTTTTTTCGCTTTCTTTACGATTGCTTCATCTTTTTTTACGTCTTTTTCTTCATTCATTTTTTTGTACTCCTTTCTTTAAATTTAAAAAATATCATCAACACTTTTGCAGTAATCGATGATTCTATTTATCATCATCGCTCAAGTTCAACCTGACGATGATTTTTTGGGTTAAAAAAAATCCCGAAAGGATCGGGATTAATTTTTTTATGCTGCTTTAAGCTTTTTGAAGTCTGCCTTTTCGAATTTCTCTATGGCATAATCCAAGGTAATGTGCAGTTCTTTCATGCTTTCGTCTGATGGCGTGTCGTACATCGCATCGAGCATGATGGCCTCGCAAATGGAACGCAATCCCCTTGCGCCCAACTTGTATTCCATGGCCTTGCCTACAATAAAATCAAGCACATCTTCGTCAAAAACCAAATTCACGTTTTCATAATCGAACAATTTGGTGTATTGCTTGATCAAAGAGTTTTTTGGCTCGGTTAAGATATTGCGCAACGCTTCGATATCCAAGGGATTAAGATGGGTAAGTACCGGTACACGTCCAATTAGCTCTGGGATGAGGCCAAAAGCCTTTAAATCTTGAGGTGTAATATATTTGTACAGATTCTTCAAATCCAGTTCCTGATCATCTTTCTTCACTTTGTAGCCCACAGCCTGCGTACGCAAACGGTTGGCAATTTTACGTTCGATCCCATCAAAGGCACCACCGCAAATAAACAGGATGTTGTTGGTATTTACAGGGATCATTTTTTGGTCTGGATGCTTTCTGCCTCCCTGTGGCGGTACATTTACGATGGTACCTTCCAAAATTTTCAACAAAGCCTGTTGTACGCCTTCGCCTGATACATCCCTGGTAATCGAAGGGTTATCGCTTTTGCGCGCTACTTTATCTACTTCATCAATGTAAACTATGCCCCTTTCTGCCGAAGCTACGTCATAATCTGCAGCCTGCAACAAACGGGTTAAGATACTTTCAACGTCTTCGCCTACGTAACCTGCTTCCGTTAATACCGTTGCATCAACAATACAGAAAGGTACGTGAAGGATTTTCGCAATGGTTTTGGCCAACAAGGTCTTTCCCGTTCCGGTTTCGCCTACCAGCATGATGTTTGATTTCTCGATCTCTACTTCATCCTTCTCCAACTTTTGGCTCAAACGCTTGTAATGGTTATAAACGGCCACAGAAAGTACTTTTTTGGCATCATCCTGACCAATTACATATTGATCGATGTGTGCTTTGATTTCAGCTGGTTTCAACAGCTTAAACGATTCGTCGAAACCTTTATTTTTTCTGCTACCCAGTTCTTGAGCCAGTAAAACATTGGCCTGCGTTACACATTTGTCGCATATGTATGCGTCCATCCCCTCTATCAGCATTAAAGTTTCCTGCTTGGGAGAGTTACAGAAGGAGCAACGTGAGTCTTTATTTTGCTTAGCCATTTTTATCAGTTTACAATTGGAAGTTCCCGGATCTCAGTTTTTAAACTGCTAGCTGAAAACTGCCAACTGATTTAATTTTACTTAGTTGTGCCTAATACTTCATCAATCATACCAAAACCTTTGGCTTCATCGGCTTTCATCCAGTAATCGCGGTCAGAGGCTTTCTCCACCCACTCATAAGTTTGGCCAGAATGTGTTGAAATGATATCGTAAAGTTCTTTTTTCAATTTTAACATTTCCCTTAGGTTGATCTCCATATCTGAAGCTACGCCTTGCGCGCCTCCTGATGGCTGGTGGATCATCACTCTCGAATGATTTAACGCTGCACGTTTGCCTTTAGCGCCCGCTACCAACAATACGGCTCCCATTGAGGCTGCCATACCGGTACAAATAGTTGCCACATCTGGTGTGATGTATTGCATCGTATCGTAGATGCCTAAACCTGCATATACCGAACCACCAGGTGAGTTGATATAAATCTGGATATCACGATTGGCATCGGTTGATTGCAGGAACAATAGCTGTGCCTGGATGATATTTGCATTTTGGTCATAGATGGCATCTCCCAAAAAGATAATGCGGTCCATCATCAAACGCGAGAACACGTCCATTTGGGCTACATTTAACTGGCGCTCTTCAATAATGTAAGGCGTCATCGATTTTGGCGAGTTATTGGTAGAGGCAATAAACCTGTCTACGTTTAAACCGTTAATTCTATGGTGCTTAACTGCGTATTTTCTGAATTCTTCTTTATCTATTTTCATGTTATTTGCGTTTGGCGTTTGGCGTAAAGCGTTTAGGGACAGCTCGACTCTCAAACTGGATTTATAATTTTAATAAATATTTCCTGAGGTTGGTTAATTTCCGTGCCAATTTATCTAATTCTTCCAGATAATAGGTTAATTGAATGTCGGAAATTAATTTTCTTCTTTCTAATACCACTAAAATATTTGCGTTCTCAAATGTAGAACGATGTGCAATGTTCAGATAATGAGCAAATTCCTTATTAGAAACTGAGCCAGAGCCTTCTGCTATGTTATTAGATATGCTAAGAGCAGCCCCATTGAGCTGCTCTGCAAATCTATATCTTTTATCTGCTGACAATTGGTCAGCTATATCAAGCAATTGGTCGGTAAGTTCTATCGACAACTGCCAAACCTCGAGCGATTGGAATTTAGATTGTGCCATTGTTAAATATAAACAATCGAACAATAAAACGCTTACCGCTTCAACGCCCAGCGCTTAACGCCTATTTCAACTCGGTAAACTTGTTATAAGCTATTTCTTTTTCGTTTAAAGTAGCTACCGATTTGATGTAGTCGAATACCTTCAATGCTTTTACCTCGTCGAAAATACGGTTTGCATTTTCTTTTTCTTGCAAGAAATTGGCAGTATACTGTGCCAATTGATCTTCTGGCAATGCTTGCGGGCTATACATTTTGAACTGTGCATCTAAACGTTCTTTTGCCAATTCAAAAACATCTTTGTACTCGATTTTGATATCGTTGTCTTTAATGATTTTGTTTTCGATCAAAGTCCATTTCAGGTTCTTTGCAAAATCTGCATAACCTTGCTCCAATTCCTCGTCAGATAGTTTCTCGTTGGTGGCTTTTAACCATTTGCGTAAAAACTCGTCTGGCAATTGCATTTTCGTTTGTTCAGTCAACTGGCCGTAGATATCGTTCTGTAATTTACGATCTGCATCCTGTTTGAACATGCTCTCTACTTCTTCGGTAATTTTAGCTTTAAATCCAGCTTCGTCACTTACTACACCTGCACCAAATATTTTATCAAAGAACTCTTGATTCAAATCTGCTTCTTCAAGGCGGTTAACATTTTTAACCGATACCTTAAATTTCGATTTCAATTCTTTGGCATCTTCTTCACTAATGTTCAACAATTTGGCAATTACCGCTTCGTTGTTGTCGAAAGTTTTTTGGATGTCAATTTCCACTACATCGTCTTTCTTTAGACCTGTTAAAGATTTTAAGATCTTTTTGTCGGTAACCAAGTCTAAGCGGATAGAACCCGTGCTGGTAATGCCACCTTCAAAAACCGAACCATCAGGAGAAAGTTGTGCCAATTCTGCATAAAGTACATCTCCTTCTGCCGAAACTTCAGGGTTTGACATTTTGCCATAGCTTTTGCGGATGTTTTTGATACGCGCAGCTAATGTTTCTTCGTCGGCCTTAACCTTGTAATGTGTAAATTTATCTTTAGAGGTTACTTCAACATCAACTGCTGGAGCCAAACCTAATTCATATTTGAATTCGAAAGTATCTGTATTGTCCCATTTGAATTCGGTATCGTCCATTACTGGCAATGGCTGACCCAAAACTTCAACTTGGTTATCGGTAAGGTGCTTAGAGATGTTCTCGTTTAGCATATTGTTGATTTCTTCAACCAAAATGCTTTTGCCATACATTCTTTTGATGTGGCCAACCGGAACCATTCCTTTGCGGAAACCTGGCAGGTTTGCTTTTTTAGCTTGCTCTTTAAGGGCTTTTTCTACTCTTGGACTGTAATCTTCAGGTGCAATGGTAATTTTTACTACTGCATTTAAATCGTCAACTTTTTCCTGTGCGATGTTCATTCTATTCTAGATCTGAGTAATGAGACATGAGATTTGAGACTTACCGCCTTTCTGGCCCACATCGGTTTATGTTTATTTCTTTACCAATTACCTTTTAAAAATAAGACCGTTTCAGTATTACTCGAAACGGTCTTATCTTTTGGTGCGGAAGAAGGGACTCGAACCCCCACGCCGTGAAGCGCCAGATCCTAAGTCTGGTGCGGCTACCAATTACGCCACTTCCGCAGTTAGGATTTATTTTGGATTGCAAAGATAGCGTTTTCAATTAATTTTCAAAAAAGAATTGATTTTATTTTGAAAAAAAATACCAATAAAAAAACAAGGAACGCTTTTGTCCCTTGTTTCAAAAAGCTTAACTCAAAGTGAATTAATCGGTTAGCTGAAAAGCATTCTTTACGGCTAAGTAATCATTTACATTCACTGTAGCTGTTGGGTTTGCGCCTTTTGGTAAAATTACATAGCGAAATTGATTAGTGCCAGACGGTACACCTGTTGGGATGACATCGCAAATGACCCTGATTTTGCCTAATGAAATGCTGTGCTGAAACCGATATTGTGTAGCTGCTCCACCTAAATTGTAATAGATACTGGGCAATAACTTTACCTGATTTGTCCCATCGGGATCGGCTACAAATTTGGCATAAACGAGAACGGTACCTTTATCTATAATTTCTTGCGTTACATCTGGCGCATCCATATCAAAATAAAAAGTGCTTTTGCCCGCTCCTACTGAAGTTGTGGATACTGTCCATGTTGTGGCAGTTTTCCAAGCTGAGGAAACAGTTCCAGCACCATCATTTTCTTTCTTTTCTTTTTTACAGGAAACTAAGAAAAAGCCGATGAGCAATAACAAGAACAGCATCAGCCAGAAGGCATTAAATTTTACGTCTGTAGTTTTCATAACTTTTATTAATAGATGAATAAACGATGAATTAGATCCAAAGTAAACGCATCATTAGCAAGCTATTTTTAACAGTTAGCGAAGCGCCTGTTTTACTGATTAAAGCTATTGGTTTAGTGAGCGAGTTCGCGCTAGGCAATTAGCGTACAGCGAGTTTTTGCTGAAAATTGAACAGGTATTGCACGGCCTTGATCAGCCTGCTGCCATACCAGGAAAACATTTCGCCATCAACCAGCAACACTTTAGCTTGGGGAAGTGCGGCCTGCAGCTCTTGGATATGTTTTTCTTTAAATGGATAAGGCTCTGAGGAAAGAAAAACCAATTGGCAGTTTAGCGCTTGCAGTTCTTCCAATGTTAACGAGGGGTAGCGGCTTTGGCTGATTGCGTTATTTAAACCGATCCTTCTTAAAATATCATCGATAAACGTATCTCTACCAGCAAACATATAAGGATCTTTCCAGATCAAGTAGGCCACACTTTGGTTAATGCCTTTACTTAAGGCCAGGGTTTGCAGATCGGTAAAGCCAGCATTGATCAAATGGTTAAGGTAGGCCGCTTCAGGCTCCCGATTAACCAGTTCCCCTATTTGCTGGATCGTTGCCATGGCATCGTCGAGGTTGTAGATATCGCTCATCCAAACCGGGAATTCCTGCATGAGCAATTCTATTTCTGCCTGTGTGTTTTCTTCTTTGTTGCCAATGATCAGATCGGGTTGCAGGCGCCTGATTTCGTCAATCCTGAGCTTTTTAGTACCCCCGACCTTTGCCCTTGCTGCGAATTTTTCTATTGGGTGAATGCAGAACTTCGTTACGCCGATTACTTCCTCGTCAAGCCCCAGTTCGAACAAGAGCTCAGTTTGAGAAGGCACAATAGAAATAATCCTTTTGGGCGGATAATTGATATTGATTTCGTTGCCTAACTGATCTACAAAAGTTCTTTGCATGGCACAAAGTTAACTTATTAGTTCGTTGGTTCAATGATTCATTAGCTCATTTTGTCACCTAGCATCTTGTCATGCTAAACACTGATGCAGCATCCAGTTCAAGAGAGATCCCGGATCAAGTCCGGGATGACGATTCAAGGAATCTACTCATACTTCAGTGCATCAATTGGTTTTGATCTTACCGCTTTAATACTCTGGAAACTTACTGTAATTATGGTAATCAGTACAATCAGGATATTAACCAGAATAAAAACCAAGTAAGGCATATCAATTCGATAGGCAAAGCCGGCGAACCATTTCTTCATGTAGATATAAGCCAAGATATCAGCCAATAAGCTAGCTATCAGCACCAGTTTTACAAAATCTTTGTTCAGCAATTGCAGCAAAGAGCTGGTAGATGCACCAAGAATCCGTCTTACTGCAATTTCTTTGAGCCTTATTTTTGCCGTATAGGCTGCAAAGCCGATCAATCCGAAAACAGAAACCAAAAAAGTAATCGTACCGAAAGAGAAGATAATTTTCTCGCTTACTTCGTAGCTGCTGTTCATCTTTGCAAAAACATCATCTGCAAAAACAAGGTTAAGCGCAGCTCCAAGTTCTATTTCTTTCCAAACCTCCTTTAGGTCTGAAGTGGTTTGCTTTACATCTTGCGTACTTAAACGTATAATTACATTTGTACGCCAATACAATGGATAGTTGCTCACCAAATAAATAGTTGGCATAATCGGTTGATCAAAGCCGTAGGCCTGAATATCTTTTACCACGCCAATTACATTAAATTTTTCAGGTCCATTGCCACCATCAATAGCTACTTGGCTGTTTACCTTGGCCAGTCCTAATTTTTGGAAAGCTGTCTCGTTTACAATCACGCTTTGCACCGAATCGGTGGCCAGCAATTGGTAAGAAAAGTCTCTGCCTTGGACTAATTTGGCACCTAATACTGCTAAATAATTGGGATCTACATGCCTGGATTCAGTACTTAAAGTAGTATTTCCATAACTCACATTATCTTCAGAACCAGAATCGTTCATAGGCTGCTCTGTTGCCCTGGTTACATCTTCTACTCCTTTTACGGCCAACAACCTGTTTTTAATCGACTCAAAATTTGCCGGATTCAATACCCTATTTGTGTATTTGGCAACTCTAAAAGACAGCAGCTGACTAGACTTCAGCCCTAAATCTTTTTGCTTCATAAAATTGAGCTGGGCATAGATCACCCCAAAACTTATAACGAGCGCAATGGCAATGGTAAACTGAAAAACTACAAGTACTCTTCTCAGGTTTCCGATATGTGTGGCTGTATTAAAGTTGCCTTTTAATACTTTTATCGGAAGAAAACCAGCCAAGACAAATGCAGGATAGGCACCTGCCAAAAACATAATCACCACCAATATGATCAATGCCTGTCCCAGAATCAACCAAACATCGAAAGACTTAAACAGCTCTAAATTATCTGAGAGGATCTGATTGATTTGTGGCAGCAACAGTTCTGCGAAGATGAGTGCCAACAAAAAGGAGATGGAACACTGGATTGCGGTTTCTGTAAAAAATTGTTTGATCAGAGTCCACTTAAAGGCGCCCAATACTTTTTTAACGCCCACTTCTTTGGCTCTTGCCTGTGCCATCACCAGCGCCAGATTTGTATAATTAATGCAGGAGATGATGATCAAAAACGAAGCGAGGGCAAAGAGGATATAAATGGTGGTCTGTTTGGCATTGGTTGAGTAAAAATTACTGAGGTTAAGGTTAGAAATTGGCTCTGTGATGAGTTTTATAGCGGTAATCCCTTCTTTTTCCTTCAGGATTTTTAAAGCTTCCTGCTGAGATGGCCTAAAACCAGCATCGCTATTTTGAGCAATGTATTTGGCGAATTCAACAATATAGGCCTCATTTATTTTTTTTAAGGCCTGCTCTTGGTTTGCATTTTCTTTTAGCCTGAATAAGGTTGTAAATGGGGTTGAAAGTAACTGGTTGCCATAGTCTTTAAAATTTTCCTGATACAAGAGGTCTAAGCCAAAAACCGAAGCCTGTCTTCTATCGTCCCATACGGCCTTTACCACCAATCTTCCTGGAGGAAAATTCAAGCCTCTATTTTCGATCACAACTTGGTTGATTGGATCCATATTTCCAAAAAGCTTTTTAGCAGCAGTGGCACTGATCGCAATCGCATCTTTGTCTGTATAAATATCCTCCATTCGCCCTTGGATGGCTTTCAAGGGATATAAGCTGAAGAAACTGCTATCTATAGACGCCGACGGCAACAATTCACTCATTGTCTTTCCGTCTTTTTCAAATTTTACATCTAATTTCCTGCCTGTAAGACTTCCTATAGAAACAACTTCGGCCTCGCTAATTTGTTCTCTGATTACTTTAGAGAGTAAGCCTTTGATCTTGGTCCCTTTATTCTCCGCACCGTTTTTTGTAAAATCGGCAGCAACGATATAGGTTCTTTTTAAGGCAGGATCCCACTTGTCGTAACTTGTTTCTTTGGCGATATAAAGCAGGATGATCACGAAACCCGCCAAGCCCGCCGCCAAACCAAAAATATTAATGGCCGTATAGGTTTTGTTTTTCCAAAGGTTCCTGAGTGCAATCTTGAGGTTAATTTTAAACATTTTTTAGGTGGTTAGTTAGGAAATAGATAACTGAGAATAGGAAATGGGTGACAGCCACCGATTTTCAATTTTATACATTACTTTTTCACTTTCAACTTTTTACTTTCAACTTTTTACCTTTTACTTTCAACTTTCACTATTCGTACTTCAATGCATCTACCGGATTGTTTACCGCAGCTTTACGCGCCTGTACGCTGATGGTAAGCACAGCGATAACAACTGACGACAAGGTAGCGATGATAAATGGCCAAATTGGCATGTCTATCCGATAGGCAAATCCCGATAGCCAGTTATTGGTAAAAATATAGGCAATCGGCCAGCTGATCATATTGGCGGCCAGCACCAAAATCATAAAAGAACGGTTCAGCATGTTTACGATCTGTAGATCTGAAGCTCCCAAAATCTTGCGGATGGCAATCTCTCTGGTGCGGCGCTTGGCCATGAAAGCAGATAAGGCAAACAGACCCAATAAAGAAAGTACTACCGAAATGACACTGAACAAAACCACCAATTGCATGAGGCGACGGCTAGACTCCAGTTCTTTCTGAAAAGCATCTTCTACCGAACTATACTGCATTGGATAATCTGGATAAAGTTTTTTCCATTCTACCTCGATGGCTTTGATAGCACTTTGATAACTATCAGTATTAAATCTAACCAACAAGTTGTTCGTGTTTGAACTGCCGCCTAATTGGGTTACTTTGTAAATGGTAGGCAATACGGCCTTGTCAAAACTCTCGTTGTTATAATCTTTGATTACACCTACTATTTGGAAAACATGCTGATCTTCGCCCTTGCCGCTTTTGTAATTTGTACCCACTACATTTTTGCCCAACAACTTGGCAGCCGTCTCGTTCAGTACTGCAGTATTTACGGTATCTTGTTTGTATTCGCGAGAGAAAATCCTTCCACTTACCACCTGTACTCCCAATGCAGGCAGGGCATCCATGGTTACCGTAACCGTATTCATATCGAACTGCTGGTTGTTGTAATTGATTTCGTTGGGTACGTTAAAAGAATTGCCCATTACCTGGGTAGTTGTAGCCACGTATTGCACACCAGGGATTTTCTTTATCCTTTCTGCCAAGTTATCATCGTAGTTGGCGGCTATATTAACCAGCTTGCTTTTGTCAAAACCCAGGTCTTTATTGGCGATGTAGCTGGTTTGCTGCTGCATTACGCCAATACCGATAATAAAAGTAACCGCAATGATAAACTGAAGGACCACCAGCCCGTTTCTTAAGGCCAAACCTTTAAATCCAGTCTCATAATTACCCTTAAGTACCTTTACCGGATTATATTTTGAAAGGATCCAAGCCGGATAAAAACCAGCCAATAAGGTAATAAACACAAACAAACCCAACAATTGAAGTATCAGGCTAAACAATTGTTTGCTGTGCCAAAAGCTCAGCTCTACTTCAAAATGGTTGCTGAAAGCAGGCAACAACACCTCTACCAGAATTACGCAAATAAATAAAGCGCTAAGGGTCTGTATACCTGATTCGATAAGAAATTGAGTGACCAATTGTTTTTTGTAGGCACCCAATACTTTCTTTACCCCTACTTCTTTGGCCCGTTGCACGGATTGTGCGGTGGCGAGGTTAACAAAATTGATGACAGAAACCAGCAGCAAGAAAATAGAAAGTGCCACGATAGGTTTTATTTTGCTAAACCAGGTTGCCCCCAACGCAGGATTGGCATGTACCTCCTGAACAGGAACGGCCTTTAGTCCTGGTGTTTTGCCATCTTTATAATATTCTGCATAGTCCTTTTTACGTTGCACCAAACTGGCTTTCTTAAAATCTACATATACTTTTTGCAAGGTTTTGTTTAAAGAAACGGTGTCCAGTTCTTGATCGGCTACTGCATAGATCTGGCAGTAATTAGAGCTTCCCGGGTTATCGGGATCTTTTTCTCTATTTCCGCTGTGGATAATGGCATTAAAAGGAACGCTCTGGGCTGTTGCCGGATCGGCCACTACACCAGTAACCGTAAATGAAGTACCCGGGTCTCCGCGCCAGATCACTACTTTTAAAGTCTTACCGAGTACCTTGTCTGTTCCAAACAACTGTTTGGCAACGCTTTGCTTGATGACAACCGTATTGGGCTTATTGATTGCCGTTTTTTCGTCGCCATAAATAAACTGATAAGGAAATACCTTAAAGAACAACGAATCTGCATCCCTAAAGCCCTTTTGCAAAACGGGATCGTTCTGATCAATTTTTATGGAATAGAAGCCACTGCCCCAATTGTTGCTGATTTTGGTTACATATTTGAACTGGGGCACTTTTTCAGTCAACAGGTTACCAATGCGCGAATCGCCGATATCCTGCCAATGCTGCTTGTTGTCTGGCGTGAAAAAATCGTGTTTCTCTCTAATTTGATAAACTTTTTGAAGTTGAGAATCCCATTTATCATAATTATTCTCATGGTTAATGAAAAGCAGCAACAATACAAAAGCAGTAAGGCCAATGGCTAGCCCCCCGATATTGATTGCTGCATAAACCTTGTTTTTAAAAAGGTTTCTGAGTGCGATTTTTAAGTTAATTCTAAACATATGATTGATTGGTTTGGTTTATTGGTTATTAGTTCATTGGGATGGTTAGGGGATTAACTTATTGCTTAATTGCTTAATTATTGAACTGCAAACTGCCAACTGGTAATTGCAAACTTACTCGACAACAACAGCCACATCTTCTTTAATTACGCCATCTTCAATGTTCAGTATGCGATTGCCGTACTGTGCATTTTTCTCCGAATGCGTAACCTGTAGGATCGTAATTTTCTCTTCTTCGTTCAGTTTTTTAAACAAGTCCATAATCTGCTCTGCCTGTGCCGACTGCAAATTTCCAGTTGGTTCATCGGCCAGAATAATAGAAGGCTGAGCTACCAAGGCACGGGCAATGCCCACCAATTGTTGCTGTCCACCCGAAAGCTGATTAGGGAACAGGTCTTTTTTGGCTACCATGTTAAAGCGATCCAAAATATCGGCAATGCGACTTTTACGTTCTCCGCTCGATATTTTTTTATACAATAGTGGCGCTTCGATATTTTCGGCAACCGTCATTTCGTCAATCAGGTGGTAGGCCTGAAACACAAAGCCGATATGGTTCCTGTACAGTTCGATCCTCTTGCGTTCGTTCAACGAAGTCACATCTTCGCCCATAAAATGATATTCGCCATAGGTTGGTTCTTCGAGCATGCCCAAAATATTAAGCAAAGTCGATTTTCCCGCTCCCGAAGGCCCCATAATGGATACAAATTCACCTGCTTTGATACTGGTGGTTACATGGCGGAGGATGTAACTTTTTACACCTTTGTTGGCATAGTATTTTTCTATATTTTTTAATTCGATCATCTTTTTAGGGTATATTATTGAAATTAATGTTGTATTATTTAATTGTTGTAACGTTTTAAAGTTGGAAAATTGAAAGGTTATATTGTTTAATCATTGGCATCCAGTCTTGCTACTTGATACCTGATACTTGATACATAATTGTTAACAGAAAACTTATCAAAGGAGATTGCTTCATTCCTCGCAATGACGATTCCATTTCACATCTTCCATTTCCCATCTGCCCCCCTACTCATATTTAAGTGCGTCGATGGTATTTGCCATGGCGGCCCTGTACGATCTTATGCTCACGGTAACCAAGGTAATCACCATAGAAATGAGCATTGCCCAAATAAATGGCCAGATACCCAAATCAATCCGGTAGGCAAAGCCCGAAAGCCAGTTTGACACGAAGAGGTAAGCCAATGGCCATGCCACTAAATTGGCGATAAAAACCATCCATAAAAAGGAACCGTTCAGCATTTTGACCAGTTCGCCTGTTGAAGCACCTAATACTTTTCTGATAGCTAGTTCGCGTGTACGCTGCGAGGCTACAAAAGAAATAAGGCCAAACAAACCAATAAATGAAATAAAAATAATGATGCCAGCAAACAGCTTGAATAAAAGCCCCAAAGTCTGTTCTGCTTCGTAATAGTTATTCACGTTATCGCTCACAAACTCGGCATAATAGACATTCTCAGGAAAAGTAGTGTTCCACAGTTGCTCCAATTGTTTCATGGCGGGCATCAACGAATTGTTATCCAGTTTAACTGCCGCGGTATAATAGCGCCTAGCTTCTGGATAGATGATTAGCGGAGAAATATTCTGTTGCAGCGATTGGTCGTTAAAGTCTTTTACCACACCAACTATTGGTGCCTTTCGGCCATTTTGATCAATGATTTTTCCCAAAGCTAGCTGTGGATCTGCGATGTTTACCTTTTTAACAAAGGTTTCGTTGACCACATAACCATTGGCAGTATCGCTTTTAAAGAATATTTTTCCGGCCACAAGCTCTAAACCAAAGAGCTTAAAGTAATTCTCGTCAGATGGAGCAAGCCTTACTTCAAAGTCTTTATTTTCTCTACCGTTAAAATTAAAACTGGTTGTTGTTAAATTGCTCGACATTGGCGCCATTGAACAGTAACTGATCATTTCTACACCCGGAATTTTCAGCGCTCTTTCCTTAAATGTATTTTGCTTAGCGCTGTTATCTTTGCCTCCAGGTACATTAACCATGGCAATAGCCTGCGTATCGAAGCCTAACGATTTCTTTCGTACATACTGCATCTGGTCCATGATAACCAAAGTACCAATAATGAGCACTACCGTAATGGCAAATTGAATCACCACCAAAATTTTTCTCAGGCTCAAGCCACTTGTATTAACGGCTACCTTGTTTTTAATAGCGAGTGCAGGATTGAAACCCGAAATGATCATAGCTGGATAAAAGCCGGCCAAGAAACTTACGACAAGAACCAATCCACCCATAAACACAAAGATCAAAGGATTTTCGAACAAGCTAAACTGTACCCTGTTGTTGAGTATTTTTTCCATCAATGGTAAAGACAGCTCGGAAATGACGCATGCGATCAATAAGGCGATGATGGAAATGGCCAAAGTTTCGGTCAAAAACTGAAAAATAAGCTGTTTTCTATCGCTGCCCATTACCTTGCGTACGCCAACCTCTTTTGAACGGTTAATTGATTGCGCCGTAGCCAGGTTGATAAAATTGATACAGGCGGTAATCAACAAAAAGGCCCCGATAATGGCCAAGCCATAGAGCTCTTTTTTAGTAATGGTGTTATTGCCAAAGCTGCCGTAGCGGTCGCTAAAATGTATATCATTTAAGGGCTGAAGACTATTGCTCTGATCACCAGGCAATTGATGGCCTTTATTGTATTTATTATTAAATTTAGCCAAAGAGGCTTGCAAATCAGCCGAGGTAGTCCCTTTGCTCAGCAGTACATAACATTCGTTGCTCGAGCTTACCGAATCCCAATCTTTATTGTCCTTATCAAAAAAGGTTTCAAAGCTCAATACAATCTTTATAGGGAAACTGCTGTTTTTAGGCATGTCTTTAAATATGCCTATCACCCTTAACAAAGTGCCATTGATCGAAATGTTTTGATTGGCGGCCTGGTCGGTACCGCCAAAGTATTTTTTGGCTTCGCTTTCTGCCAAAGCTACGGTATTCGGTTCGGCCAATCCGTTCTTCTGGCTGCCATACAACCATGTTACATTAACAATATCGAAAAATTCTGGCTGGGCATAATAGATGGCCCTATCTTCTTTTATTTTCTCTTTGCCATTTTGATCCTTAACAATCACCACTCCACCATTGCGAGCAATGGCTCCTACCTTTTCAGTTCCGGCAATATCGTTTTTCGCCGCACCAATTACAGGAATGGGTACTCCTTTGGAATAATCATCAAAACTATTGTACTTCCAATTGGTCACAAACCTATAAATACGATCTCTGTTTCCTAAATCCTTGTCGAAACTGAGCTGAAAGCTGATATAGATAAAAATTAAGATGCAACAAGCCATGCCGATAGACAAACCCAAAACATTGATAAGCGTGTAGCTTTTGTTTTTCCAGAGGTTTCGGAGCGCGATTTTAAGGTTTAAACGGAACATAGCTGCAGGTTAAATTTAAGTTACTCTCCTCTTGCCAATTTTATACCAAGTACAAATATAAATTCAAATAGCTGAAAATCAATTATTTAAACACCTAAACAAATCCTACAATGTTCGTTTTCGGACAGTTACATGTACGTAAGCGGACGGCTCTAGAAAAGAGTTCATTGGTCATTTGTCATTAGTCATTAGTCATTGGCTGATTAGCTTATTGTCGAATTGGTTAACTGTTAAATCGGTAACCGGCAACTAAAAACTGAAAACTAGTAACTGACAACTAATAACTAGCAACTGACAACTGAACTACTCGTACTTCAACGCATCAACCGGATTGGTTTTTGCAGCCCGATAGGCTTGCCAGCTTACCGTTAAAAAAGCAATGAGCAAAGTACAGCCTGCCGCCAAGGCAAACAACCACCAAGTAATCGTTGTACGGTAATCAAAATTGGTCAACCATGAATCCATTGCAAAATATGCTATCGGCAAACCAATTACAAGAGCCAAAACAACAGTCCTTATAAAACTGACCGACAACAATTTAACTATACTTACTACAGATGCACCCAAGACCTTGCGAACGCCTATTTCTTTGGTTCGTTGTTCGGCACTAAATGCTGACAGGCCAAACAAACCCATGCACGAAATGAAGATAGAAAGGCCACCAAACAAATTAGACAGCAAAGCGAGCGTTCTTTCTTCCTGAAATTTTTCCTGCATCAGAACACTTAAAAATCGAATATCTACCGGGAAGTCGGGGTTAATGTCTTTGGTAATCTTACTGATGGTCTCCATATGATCCTTAATACTTCCATCGGCATTTAAACGCATCGTAATTACATCCGTATTATCTTGACTAAACGCAATAATCATGGGCTTTTCGGTTTTAGATGGAGCTCCCCAAATGATATCCTCAAAAACGCCAATCACGTGTCGCTTTATACCTTGAAAAACAACATTTTCGCCAATCGGATTTTTTAGACCCATTCGGTTTACAGCGGTTTTGCTTAACAATACAGCCGTGGTATCTGAGGCAAATTCCTTTTTAAACTCCCTGCCTTCCAAAAGTTTCGCCCCATTGGTTTTGATAAAATCGTAGGTGGTATAAATCTGATTAAAAGATACTTTAAGATCGCTTTGCGACATCCCTTTCCACTCCAAACCGCTGCTATTAGAATTCTGTGAAGAGATGCTCCCTGAAGATTTACAAACCGCCAAAACAGCACCCGATTTTAACAACCGCTCTTTAAAAAGATCGAATTTTGGATAAAGATTCCCCTCATGTGGCATTTCGATCAATGCATTGGCGTTATAGCCCATTGGCTTGTTCTTTACATATTGCAATTGTTTGTAGATAATCAGCGTAGCAATAATCAAGACTACTGCAAAGCTGAACTGAATCACCACCAATACCTGCCTCAAACTCAACGAAAAACTATTTTTCAGCGATACGGATTTTTTTAGAGTCTTAACCGGACTAAAAGACGACAGGAAGAATGCTGGATAGCTACCCGCCAATAAACCAGTTAGCAGAATCACCGCAAGTACAACAAGCCAGTTTGTCGGGTTTGAATAAACCATTTCTAGTTTAATATCCAATAGGCTATTAAATTTCGGCAAGGAGAGCTCAACAAGTATAACGGCAATAATTACGCTCACCGTTGTGAGGATAAGCGACTCCATTAAAAACTGCAGGATGAGCGATTTTCTGGATGCCCCGATCGTTTTTTTGATCCCAACTTCTTTTGCTCTTTTTTGCGATCTCGCCGTAGCCAGATTCATAAAGTTGATACAAGCAATAATTAAAATACCGAAGGCCAATGAAATAAAAATCCTAACCTTTACTATGGCTCCTCCCTCAGGTTTGCCATTTGCAAAATTGCCCGAAAGGCGAAGTTTTGTTAACGGATAGGCAAAGGGTTCTGCCTCTGTAACTTTGCTTTCGGCATGTTTTTTAATGATATTCTTTATTTTCTGATTGAAAAGATTGATATCAGCATCTTGCTTTAAGGTAAGCAAGGTATAGAAAGAATAATTATACCAGTTGGGTTCTATTGCCCATTGGTTTAGGTTTTCAAATAGCTTCCAAGGCACCAGGCATTCAAAACCATAAGTTGTATTTGGAGGGAGATCTTTGATTACTGCGGTTACTTTCAGGTCTGCCTGATTTTCGAAACGCAAAGTATTGTTCAACACATCGCTACTGCCAAACAATCGTTTTGCCGTACTTTCGGTTAAGATAATAGAATTTGGATCGCTTAATGCTTTCGCTGGACTACCACTTATGTATTGGTAATCGAAAATCTTTAAAATTTCAGGGTCGGCATAACGTCCATTAAACTTGAATGTGTTTTTCCCGTTTGCCAATAACCTTTTGCTTGGCCAAAGTATTCTGCTTACATGCGCTACCTCTGGCATTTCATTCTTTAATGCTGCCGCTAAGGTATTGGCAGTCTGATCGCCTGTAGCAGCAATATTTTTATCAGCACCATAAAAATTAACCATCACCTGGTAAATATTGGATGCGTTTTTATACTGCTTATCATAATTCCACTCATATGAAACGTATAGCATCAGCATTAAACAAGAAGCTAGACCAATAGCCAAACCGCTTATATTTATCAAGGAAACCGTTTTGTTCCTTAATAAATTCCTCAACGCAATTTTAAAATTTAGTCTAAACATCTTGAGATTTGTTATTTTATTTATCAATCATTAGTTATCGATAGAGGTTGCTTCACAATGACGATATATCGGTAACTAAAAACTGAAAACTAGCAACTGACAACTAATAACTAGCAACTGCCAACTGAACTACTCGTACTTCAACGCATCTATTGTATTCGCTCTTGCCGCTTTGTACGACCTGATGCTTACCGTAATCAAGGTAATGAGCATAGAAATCAGCATGGCTAATACAAAAGGCCAAATGCTCAAGTCTACCCTGTAGGTAAAGCCGTTTAGCCATTTCGATACAAATAAATAAGCCAAAGGCCAAGCCGCTAAATTGGCGATAAACACCATAAGCAGGAAAGAGCCATTCAGCATTTTTACCAATTCGAAAGTAGAGGCGCCCAATACTTTTCTAATCGCTACTTCTTTGGTACGTTGTGTTGCTACAAAAGAAATGAGGCCAAACAAACCAATAAATGAGATAAAAATAATTACGCTGGCAAACACCTTGAACAAAATACCCATGATTTTTTCGCTTTGGTAATAATTATTGATCTCTGAATCTAAAAACTCCGAACCATAAACATATTCCGGATAAACTGCATTCCATGTTTTTTCTACGTCTTTCATGGTTTGCATGATCAGTTTACTATCCATCCTTACCGCCAAAGTAGTATAAGTCCTTTTATGGCTCATGATGGCAATTGGCGAAATGGCATCGCGAAGCGTTCTATTATTAAAATCTTTTACTACGCCTACAATTGGCCCTTTGAAGTTATTGCTAACCCTCAATATCTTGCCTATGGCTTCATTAGGGTTGAGCACATTGAGTTTCTTCAGCAAGGTTTCGTTTACCACAAATTCCCTTATGGTGTCGCTTTTAGCCAGTGCCCTACCTGCAACCAGGTTTAAGCCAAAAGTCTTGAAATAATTCTCGTCTCCCATTTTAGTGTTGAGCTGAAAATCGGCATCTTTTGAACTGTTGTAGGCAAAGCTAGTTTCATTATTGTTGCTCGATGTTGGTGCGGCGCTGCAAAGAGTCATGCTTTTTACCCCAGGAATCTGCTGCATACGTTGCTTTAAATTTTCATAACGCTGAACGGCTACGCTATCACTTGGCACGTCAACCAATGCAATGGCCGAAGGGTTAAATCCTATTGGCCTTTCTCTGATGTATTGCATCTGTTTGATGATGACCAGCGTACCGATGATCAGGATTACGGTAATTGCAAACTGAACCACCACCAATACTTTTCGAAGGCCCAAACCGCCTGTATTTGCCTTTATCTTGTTTTTGATGGCCAATGCCGGACTAAATCCAGACATCACCAAAGCCGGATAAAAACCAGATAAGCAAGCCACCACAACAGTGAGCAAAGCCATAAATACAAAGATCATCGGGTCTTGCAGGATACTGAACGAAACTTTAACCCCAAACAGGTTTTGCATGCTTGGCAATGCCGCCTCTGTCAATACGCAAGCGATAAGCAAAGCCAAAACAGAGATGGCAAATGTTTCGGTCAGAAATTGGGCAATCAGTTGTTTGCGCATGCTGCCCATTACTTTACGAACGCCAATTTCTTTAGACCTGCTTACCGATTGTGCGGTAGCCAGATTGATGAAATTGATACAGGCCGTCAACATTAAAAAAGCTCCAATTACCATTAAGCCGTATAGTTCTTTCATTGGCATAATGCTGCCTGCAAAATTGCCAAAACGGTCGTCGTAGTGAATTTGACTTAAGGGCTGAAAAACATGACCTTCTTTACCTGGCCCTCTTTCAGTATAGTATTTGTCAATAAATTTGGTTAAAGGAGCATCTAGATTTTTGATAGCTATTCCCTTTTTTAGCAGCACATAGCATTCTGAACTGGAAGAAGAAGAGCTCCAGCGTTCCATATCCTTATTTTTATAGTTTTTATAAGACAGAACTATGGTTAATGGGATAGAGTTGTTTTGTGGCACATCATCTATTACGCCCACAACTTTATAATCCTCCTTATTTTGGTAGTTGAATGATTTGCCAATTGCATTTTGCCAGTCCCCGAAAAACTTGGTCGCCATTTCTTTAGAGAGGACGGTCGTATTTGGATCTTTCAGTGCTGCTGCACTTCCGGCAAGCCATTTAAAATCAAATATGCTGAACAAATCAGGCTCTACATAAAATACGTCTTCTGCAGTTTTTAGCTTTTCCTTTCCGTTTACATCGCTTACCTTAATAATGCCACCACTCCCTTGAATGGCCGATACCTTATCCAAGTATTGTGAAAAATCATTCCTCATCGCTGGCGCCAAAGGCCTCGGAACGCCTTGCGATTCAAACTCATTGCCATCGGCATAGGTCCATTTGGAAACAACGCGATAAATCCGATCTCCGTTTTTATAGCCCTTGTCATAGCTCATCTGGTAATTGATGAAAATAAAGATGAGGATACAACTGGCCATCCCGATAGAAAGGCCCAAAATATTAATGAGCGTATAGCCTTTGTTCTTCCAAAGGTTTCTTAAGGCGATCTTTAAATTGAGTTTGAACATAGCTTTTGTATTAACTAAGTAGTTTGTTTGGTTTATTATAATTTTGGTTCACTAGTCATTGACTAATCAGCCATTTGACTTTCCACTTTAAACTTTAAACTTTTTACTTTAAACTTTTCCTATTCGTATTTCAAAGCATCTATTGTATTTGCTCTTGCAGCTTTGTATGACCTGATGCTTACCGTGATCAAGGTAATGAGCATAGATATGAGCATGGCTAACGCAAAAGGCCAAATACTAAGGTCAATTCTATAGACAAAGCCTTTGAGCCAATTCGAAACAAAGAGATAAGCCAAAGGCCAAGCCACCAAATTGGCGATAAAAACCATTAACAGGAATGAACCGTTCAACATTTTTACCAACTCAAAGGTCGAAGCTCCCAATACCCTTCTAATGGCCACTTCTTTAGTGCGCTGGGTCGCTACAAAAGAAATCAATCCGAAAAGACCGATAAAAGAAATAAAAATAATAACGCTGGCAAATACTTTAAACAAAGTACCCATAATCACTTCGCCTTCATAGTAGCTGTCAATCTGATCGTCCATAAAAGAAGAGCCGTATACATATTCTGGCAATACTTCGTTCCAAGTTTTTTCTATGGCCTTCATGCTTTGCATAATTAACTTAGTGTCCATTTTTACGGCCAAAGTACTATAAGAGGTTTTACGGCTCATGATTGCGATTGGCGATATGTCCTCTCGTAGGCTAGAATTGTTAAAATTTTTAACTACGCCAACTATAGGCCCCGCATACCTACGGCTACCGCCTATGGTTATTATTTTGCCCAGCGCCTGGCTTGGTTCCTTTACATTTAATTTTTTAAGCAACGTTTCGTTTACTACATACTCTTTAATCGTATCGCTTTTGGCCAATGGCCTGCCTGCAATCATTTTAAGTCCAAATGTTTTAAAATAGGCATCGTCTGCCACTTTTGTATTTATCTGAAAGTCAGAATTTTTTGAACTATTATAAGAAAAATTGGTTTCGTTATTGTTGCCAGACGAAGGCGCGGCACTACAGAAACTTACATGTTGCACACCCGGAATCTGCTGTATCCGTGCACTTAGGTTATCATATCTTTGTATGCTCACACTATCGCTTGGCACATCAACTAAGGCAATAGCCGAAGGATTAAAACCAATCGGCTGTTCTCGTACATATTGCATTTGCTTGAGTACTACCAGTGTACCAATAATGAGCACCACGGTAATGGCAAACTGTACCACCACCAATACTTTTCGAAGGCCTAAACCGCCTGTATTTGCCTTGATCTTGTTTTTGATAGCCAATGCCGGACTAAAACCAGACATGATCATTGCTGGATAGAATCCAGATAAACAAGAAACAACAATCGTAAGCGCAATCATGAAAACGAAAATAATCGGGTGATCAAGCAAACTAAACGAGATTTTCTCTTTGAACAGGTTTTGCATCCCCGGCAAAGCAGCCTCGGTGAGTACGCAGGCAATCAGCAAGGCAATAATAGTGATGGCAAAAGTCTCCGTTAAAAATTGAGTGATTAATTGTTTGCGCCTACTGCCCATTACTTTTCTTACGCCTATTTCTTTTGATCTGCTTACCGATTGTGCGGTTGCCAGGTTGATGAAGTTGATACAGGCGGTGAGCATTAAAAAGGCCCCGATAATCATCAGCCCATAAAGTTGTTTCATTGGCATTATATTGCCCGAAAAATTTCCAAATCGATCGTTGTAATGGATATTGCTCAAAGCTTGAAATGCATGGCCTTCTTTGCCTGGTCCATTTTCTGTATAGTATTTTTTGATGAATTTATCGAGTGGCGCATCCAAACTTTTTATATCAAAACCCTTTTTTAGCAGCACATAACATTCAGAAGAAGAGGAACAAGATCCCCAACGCTCCAAATCTTGACTTTTATAATTTTTATAAGATAAAATGATCTTCAAGGGAATGGAATTGTTTTCGGGGATATCGTCAATTACGCCGCTTACTTTATAAGTATCTGTATTTTGGTAATTTACACTACGACCAACCGCATTTTTCCAGTCGCCAAAAAAACGAATGGCCATTTCTTTTGAAAGCACCATGGTATTTGGTGCAGCCAGTGATTCAGGATTTCCAGACAACCACTTGTAATCGAAGATATCAAAGAAATCAGGCTCAATATAGAATACATTTTCAGTAGTTTTCAACTTTTCTACGCCGTTTGCATTATTGACTTTAATGATCCCCCCACCCCTTTGGATGGCCGAAACCTTGTCCAACTGTTGGGAAAAATCATTGCGCATGGCCGGTGCCAGTGGCCTGGGCACACCCTGTGAATAAAAGTCGTTGCCGTCGGCATATTTCCAGCTAGAAACTACCCGATAAATCCTATCCTCATTTTTAAAACCCTGATCAAAACTCATTTGATAACGAACAAAAATGAAAATCAAAATACAACTGGCCATCCCGATAGAAAGGCCCAAAATATTGATGAGCGTATAGCCTTTGTTTTTCCAAAGGTTTCTTAAGGCGATCTTTAAATTGAGTTTGAACATAGCTTTGATGTATTAACTAAGTAGTTTGTCTGGTTTATTATAATTTTGGTTTACTAGTCATTGACTCATCAGCCATTTGACTTTCCACTTTAAACTTTGAACTTTAAACTTTTTACTTTAAACTTTAAACTTTCCTTATTCGTACTTCAAAGCATCGATTGGGTTAGACTTGGCTACTTTTATCGATTGTACGCTTACCGTAAGTATGGCGATCAACAAACAGAGCAAAATAGCCAGGGCAAAAGGCAAGATCGAAATGCCGACCCTGAATTCGTAGCTCGAAAGCCATTTGGTTACAATGATATAAGCCAATGGAAAAGCAATCAGGTTGGCGATGACTACCAGTTTTACAAAATCTTTGTTCAGCAGGGTAAGAATATCGGTGGTATTGGCACCCAACACTTTTCTGATGCTGATCTCTCTTTTTCGCTGCTCGGCCATGAAAAGCGCCAAGCCTAATAAGCCTAAACAAGAAATAAAAATAGCAAAGCCTCCAAACCAGTTCGCTAAAGTGCCCAACAGCTTTTCGTTGTTGAATTTTTGTTCGAAATTATCGTCTATAAAGATCCTATCAACCGGAAAATCAGGGTTTACCGACTTTACAACCTCATCTACCTGGGCTATGGAGGCACTGATGCTCTGCTTAGGGTTTAAACGGATCAATATTCTATTATAGTCTCTGGCATCATGATACATCATCATTGGCCTTACACTTTGGTATGGGGTTTCGTTCGTAAAATCTTTGATTACCCCTATTACGGTGAAACGATCTTCGTCATAGCTAATCGTAGCGCCCAATCCATCTTTTAGTTTCATTGCCTTAACCGCAGCTTCATTGATTATAATATTTTTGCCACTGCTATCACTCACATTAAACTCTCTGCCCGATATCAATTGAGAACCAATGGTTTTTACAAAATCCAAATCTGCCGATCGCGTATTAAACAATATTTTTTCGTTGGGATTTTTTCCAGGCCACTGTAGACCAAAGGTATTATTGCCACCATCGTTTAAACTGGTGCTAAAAGTGCTTACATGGGTAGCTGCTCCTGAGCTGAGGAGTTGTTGCTTTAACAAATCAAGTTTGCTTCTTTCGGTGAGCTTTCCTTGGACAGGGATTTCGATCAGACCTGCCCTTTGAAATCCAACAGGCCTATCTTTAACAAACCTTAGCTGTTGATATACCACAGCTGTGCAGATGATTAAACAGGCTGCAAAAGTAAACTGAAATACCACTAATACTTTTCGGATAGACACCGAGGCCTTGCCCGGCATGGTAAAGCCCTTAAGTACTTTAACGGGTTCGAAAGACGATAAATAGAATGCCGGATAACTTCCTGCTAATAGGCCAGTAATCAAGGTTAAGCCTACCAAAGCTGTCCAAAACCTCCAATCGGAATAATCAATAACCAAATGAATGTTGAGCAGGCCATTAAAATAAGGCAAACTGATTTCAATCAGCACAAAGGCAACCGCCATCCCCATTACAGCCAGCAGTGTCGATTCGAGCATAAACTGGTTGATCAGTGATTTTCTAGATGAACCAATTGCTTTGCGTACCCCTACTTCCTTGCTCCGTTTTTCTGAACGTGCAGTAGAGAGGTTCATAAAATTAACACAGGCAATGAGCAAGATACAGAAAGCTAAAATAAAGAACAACTTGATCTGGTCTATGCGTCCGCCTACCGATTTGCCGTTTTCGAATTTATCGTACAAATGCCATTTGGTAATGGGGTGCAACAAAGCAGTGCTTAAATTTCCTTCTTTTATATTGCGCGCATATATTCCTTTAATTTGCGCATTGGCTTTGTCAAACAAGGCATTATCTTGTAACTGCACCACGGTTAAGCAATGGTTGCTTCCCCAATTGTTGTTTTTGGCCCATGGATTAAGTTTCAGGTACATGTCCCAGGTCAAGAGATAGTCGAAACGGATACTGCTGTTGTACGGAATGTCTGCAATTACAGCATCGACCTTTAATACTTCGTCATTATTGAGTTTTAGGGTTTTATTGATCGGATCTTCATTGCCAAATAAGCTTTTGGCTAGGGTTTCGGTTAAAATAATGGAGTTGATATCAGTGAGTGCTTTTTCAGGAGAGCCTTGCAAAAATTTGTAATCAAATATTTTCAAAAACTGTTTATCGGCAAAGAGCATGCTTTTTTTGAATTGTTTCTTTTCAAAACCAACCAGGTGTTCTTGTGGATAGCTAGAGTGCGAAGCAAGAGCAACACCGGGGATGGTTGCTTCTACTTCCCTGGCCATTACGCCAGGTGTCCATGCCCAGCTAAATGTTTCAGCATCGGTTTTAAAATTGTTGTATACCACATAGGTTTTATCACTATTGGGTGATTGCCTGTCAAAGCTCCACTCGTAAGCTACATAGATGAGCAATAGCATGCAACTGGCCAAGCCGATGGCTAAGCCACCAACATTTATTAAAGTATAGCCTTTATTTTTCCAAAGGTTACGAAGAGCAATTCTGAGATTGAGCTGAAACATATCTTATTTTTTTACAACTAGCTTATGCCAATTTTTATACCAAGCAAAAATTAAAATTCAAAAACCTAATAATCAAATAGTTATACAAATTAAAATTTAAAAATTGTTCATTATCGGACAATCGGTTGTACGCTTATGAACGAACACCTACGAAGTTCTGAAAACTTCGCAAGTGTATTCGGTTCGTTGATCATTAAAGGGTTAGCTGATTACTAGGATTGTTAAACTGTAAATTACCCAGCATTTTGAGCATCCCCACACACAAGCAAGGACTATTAGCCGCTTGATTAATTACTATTTCGCTGAATTCATTAACTGAAAACTAACAACCGGCAACTAACAGCTGGCAACTAACAACTGATTACTCGTACTTCAAGGCATCAACCGGGTTAGCTTTTACACTTTTAGCAGCCTGCAAGCTTACAGTTAATATGGCCAAAACAATGGTAATTAAAGCACTGAGCACAAATGGAAGCACTGGTATATCGACCCTGTAAGCAAAGGTTTCGAGCCATTTTTTGGTGAGCAGGTAAGCCAAAGGCCATGCTACCAGGTTGGCAATAACTACGATGATGAAAAACGAACTGTTTAAAAGCTTTAAAATCTGCAGATCTGAGGCGCCCAAAATTTTACGCACGGCAATTTCTTTCATCCTTCCGGCAGTAATGTATTTGGCAAAGGCAAACAAGCCCAATACCGCAATAAAGATGGTTAAGATAGCAGCTGCAAAAAATACAGACTGCAACTGTTCTTGCTTTTTAAACAGCCTGCCATAAAGCTCATCGAGGAAATTGTAACGAAAATTGTCGCCATCTCTTTTGTTAATATTTGACCATTTGGCTTTTAATGTAGCTAAAGCAGTGGCCATTTGGCTTTCTTCAATTTTAATCATAATTTCCAATTTCGGATTGGCGCAAGCATCTTTCATGGTGTAAATGGTTGGCTCTACGATCTTTTCAAATCCTTCAGATTTGAAATCTTTAATTACACCTACAATCTTATATTCGGTATCACAACCTCTAATGGTTTTCCCTATCGGATTAGTCAACCCGTATTTGGCCACTGCACTTTCGTTCAAAATCGCTGAATTAGCCGTGTCGGTTTTAAAATTTCTTGAAAATGTACGTCCTTCCTTTATTTTGATGTCGAGTGTTTCAAAGTAATCGAATCCTACGTTTAACATGCCGATGCTTTCTTTTTTGCCCTCAGCGGTGTAGCTATTGACACCTGTTTTAGAACCATCTGGGATTCCATTGGCCACCGTAACCGATTTGACCCCTGGAATTTGCATAATTTGATCGCGTACGGGTTCAAAAACAGCGGCATCATTAAAAATCATCATATTTTTAATGTGTACTACCTGATCCGGTTTAAAACCTACATCCTGGGTACGCATGTATTTCAATTGCGAATTGATGATTAGCAAGCCGATGATAAAAATAACAGCAATGCTAAACTGGAGTACCAACAATCCATTTTTGAGCCAATAGTTTTGTCTGCTGGTCTGAAAGTTGCCTTTGAGCACCAAAGCCGGTCTAAAACCTGAGAGCACCATTGCAGGATAGACACCAGCAATTAAGGTAAGTACCAGCAGTATGATCGGCAATTGCCAAAACAAGGCACTGCCACGCTCCCAAATGGCCAAGTTCACTTCAAATAGGTTATTGAATTTAGGCAATGCAAGCTCGGCCAAAATCAAGGCCAAAACTGTGGCTACCAAACACTGCATCAAAATTTCGATCAGAAATTGGAAGGTAAGGTGCGTACGAAAAGCACCCATCACTTTCTTTACGCCTACTTCTTTTGCCCTTTTTGTAGCTTGGGCAATGCTCAAATTGGTAAAATTGATACAGGCAATAATGAGCATTAAAAAGCCCAATACCGAAAGCGCTATCAATACCTTGTAATTGGAATCGGTACCTGCAGTTGGCCTAAGGTGGAGATTTTTCAGAGGGTCTAAAAAAATGTGTGCCGCATTGATGTATTTCCAGTCCGGATCCTTATCGTCTTTGGCCAAATTGGCCCTGTACATTTTTTCTATTTTTTGGGCCAAGGCATCTACATCTGTACCTGGCTTTACTTGGATATAGGTAAAGTAATTGTTGTTACCATAGTTTTCTCCTATTCCGATCTCATTGGTAATCGAAACTCCATCGAAACTAATATTCGAATGTGGATTGGCAAATACGGCACCGCTTATTTTACCCGTTTGATTCTCACTCTTATTACCCAAAAACACCATTTCTGGCTTTTGGTCTTTTTTGGCCGGAAACAAAGCGGCCATGTTAGCTTCGTTGAGGTAAAACATAAACTCGCCTCCTTTTGGCTCTTGCAGTCCCTGGACAGGCTTAATATTTAATAGCTTAGCCGCTTCATACTCTACAAACAAAAACTTTTGGACAAATACCGTACTATGATCGCTAGAAACGGCTAGCTCAAATCCACCAGGCTTCACTTTACCCGCAGCTGCTACTTCAGGAAAATTATCTTTAATCTCTTTGCTTAGTGGTGGCGGTGTGAAATTGGTAGTAAAAGAAGGCGTCTTCCTGCCCACCAAATAGATATTTTCGTAATTCGGATTATCCTTGTCAAAGCTCGTCTCGTAAGTGGCGTAAATCATGATGAGCATAAAAGCCGACAGGGCAATAGCCAAGCCTCCTACATTGATAGCAGTGATGCTTCTATTTTTCCAAAGGTTACGGAGCGCGATTTTAAGGTTAAGCCTGAACATCTTACTTAGGGTTAATTGTTTAATTGTTGTATTACTTAATCGGTTAACTGTAAACTCAATTGCTAGATGGTTGTATTGTTAAACTGATAACTGATAACTAAAAACTGTCAACTGATAACTGATAACTGACAACTACTCGTACTTAAGCGCTTGTACCGGGTTTGCCTTGGCCGATTTAAAGGCCTGAAAACTAATGGTAACCAGAGCGACAAGCAAGGTTCCGAAAGCTGCAATAGGCACCAGCCACCAGTTAAATTCGGTATGGAATTCAAACTTGTTCAGCCATTTGTTCATGGCATAATAACTGATCGGCACTGCGATTACGATGGCTACCACAATCATTTTCACAAACGACACCGATAACAGCTGCATCAAATTAGCTACCGAAGCACCCAATACCTTGCGCACGCCAAACTCTTTGGTACGTTGCTCGGCACTGTAGGCTACCAATCCGAAAAGGCCCAAACAGGATACGAAAATGGCCAGTCCGCCAAACAGGTTCGATAAAATGCCTAAGGTCTTCTCGGCATTATATTTTTCGGCATATAAAGCATTCAAGAAGTTAATTTCTACCGGATAAGCCGGATTAATCCTTTTGGTGATTTGCGTAATGGTATTGATGTTCTGTTCTAACGTATTGGCATCATTCAAACGCATGGTAATGGTACCTTTACGTCTCGGATCGAAGAAAACGACCATCGGGTTGTTAGATTTATAAGGCGAATCCCATACATAATCATCAAAAACGCCAATAATATTAAATTTATCACCAAATACGGTTACTGTTTTTCCTACCGGATTTGTATAGCCAAAAGTCTTAACGGCCGAAGCACTCACCATTACCCCAACAGAATCGGAAGCAAATTTTTCGGAGAAATCCCTTCCTTCCAATAGCTTAATGCCATTGGTTTTGATGAAATCGTAAGTAGTGGCCACCTGGTTAAACAGCTGTGTGTTTTCAGCTTTGGTCATCCCCTCCCATCTAATGTCCATAAAGTTTGAGCCACGATGCGATAAGCTCACCGACGATTGGAACATGGATGTAACTGCACCAGACTTTAACAATTCACTTCGCAACACCTCATATTGCGGTCTCAACTGGCCGTCTTGGGGCATTTCTACTAAAGCGTTGATATTGAAACCAACAGGCCTATTTTTTACATATTGGATCTGACGATAAATAACCAAAGTAGAGATAATCAGGATAATGGCAAAACAGAACTGCCCCACCACCAACACCTGCCTTAAGCTGATGGCGAAGAAGCCCCCCCCTCCAATTTTTCTCTTCAAGGTTTGGATCGGGTTGAATGCCGACAAATAAAAAGCAGGATAGCTTCCAGCAATTAATCCGGTGGCGAATACAATTCCCAAAATGCCAACCCAGCTGTTGCCGTTAAAATAACCGATATTCAATTTGATGTTGAGCAAATGGTTAAAAGTTGGCAAGAACATTTCTAACAGTGCAATGGCTAAAATTACCGCTATAAAAGCCAGCACCATCGATTCGGTAAGAAATTGAGTAATGAGCGACCAACGATTGGCGCCGATGGTTTTTTTAATGCCTACTTCTTTTGCTCTTTTTTCTGATTTGGCCGTGGCCATATTCATGAAATTGATACAGGCGATGAGCAAAATACCAAAAGCCAAGCCGGTAAACAGCCAAATCTGTTCGATGGCGCCACCTATACTTTTGCCACTTTCGAACTTGCCATAAAGGTGAAGCTTGCTTAACGGAAATAAAGCCTGTGTTTGAAAATCAACAGCTGTATTCTTTTTAATTACCGCTTTGATTTTTTTATTTACCAAATCCAGATTGGCATTTTCTTTCAGCATCACCAATGTCAGAAAACTATAATTATTCCAATTCAAGTCTTTGGCACTTTGATCTATACTTTCGTAAAGCGACCAAGGCATCAAATAATCAAACTTGTTGGAGCTGTTATCTGGCTGGTCTTTGATTACGGCCGTTACATTTAAATCATATTTATCCTGAAAACGGACGGTTTTGTTCAATACATCAGTAGTACCGAATAAGATATTTGCAGTAGTTTCGGTCAATACAACAGAATTAGGATTGTTTAAAGCCGTTTTCGGATTGCCGTTGATAAATTCGAAGTCGTAGAAATGAAAGATATCTGGCTCTGCAAATTTAGACTTGCGTTTAAAGGAGTTGGTTCCATTTGCAATGAGGACTTTACCACCATAATCTAGTCTCGCCACGTATTTTACCTCGGGTACATCTTGTTTAATGGCTGGTCCAAATGCCGTGGTAGATCCTTCAAAAGTTCCAGAAATGGTTTCGCCCTCTCCGGCAATATTGGTCATGGTGGTGTACACATTAGCCGAATTTTTTGATTGCTTATCAAAATTCCACTCGTAGGTTACATAGAGCAACAACATTAAACAAGCTGCCAAACCAATGGCAAGGCCAATTACGTTGATGAAAGAAGCCGTTTTGTTCTTCCATAAATTACGCAAAGCGATTTTAAGGTTTAATCTAAACATCTTATTTTGAGTTTATTGGTTCATCAGTTCATTCATGTCATTAGTTCATCCATCGAATCGTCATCCGGGATCTCACTCGAGACCTATTCATACTTCAGCGCATCAACCGGTTTGGCATTTGCGGTTTTATAGGCCTGCAGGCTTACGGTTATAATGGTGATGAGCACAGAAATAGAGGTGGCAATTACAAACGGCCAAATGGTAATATTGGTACGATAGGCAAAACCTGCCAGCCAATTGCTCGACAAGATATAGGCCACCGGAATAGCAATCAGGTTTGCGATTACAATCAGCACCAAAAAGCTCTTGTTCAGCATTTGCAGAATGTCTTTGGTTTCGGCACCAAGCACTTTTCTTACGCCAATTTCCTTTGTTCTTTCTTGAACCGTAAAAGAGGCCAAAGCAAATAAGCCTAGTATGGCAATCGACAAAGTAACGTAGGTGAAAATATTAAACAGCTTATCCAATCTTACATATTGTTCATATACCTTGGCAAAACTCTGGTCGAGCCAGCTATACTGAAAAGGATAAGCTTCTACAGTTTCCCAAACTTCCTTAATTTCATTTAAAGTTTGTTGTGCATTTGCCCCATTGATCTTTAAGATCACATTATCGGCGCCATTGGTATGTGGGCCCTCTATTACAAAAGCTGTAGGTTCTGCACTGGTTTCCATGCCTTTCTGAACATGGTCTTTCACCACGCCAACAATGGTTCTATTGTCTATCCAAGTATGCCCAACTTCTTTTTGCAACTGGTATTTTTTAACTGCTGATTCGTTGACTACAATGGCAGTGCTATCTGTTGCAAACTGGGTAGAAAATGTCCGGCCCATACGCGCGGCCATGCCCATTACCTCAAAATAATCGTAGTCTACTGTAACCATACTCAGGTTCTGGATGCTTTTGCCATTCACTTCACGGCCAACTACCTGCATGGATTTTACCCCTGGATAATAATTCACCCTGCTCACAGCGGTCACGCCATCTATTTTAGTCAGTCGTTGTTTAACCTGTGCAAAATTCTGTCTGGTTTTCCAATCTCTAATCTTAAATACAATAACATGGTCTTTATTAAAACCTACGTCTTTGTTTTTGATGTAGTTTACCTGTTGCTTTATAATAATCAGCGAAACCATAAATACAGTGGCTACTACAAACTGGGCCATAATTAAAGATTTACGCATCCACAAGCTGCCCATGCCTCTCGAAAGGTTTCCTTTGAGCACTTTAACAGGCTCATAGTTTGACAAGAAAAATGCAGCATAGCCGCCAGCCAATAAAATAACCAGCACCATTACCGAACCCAGCTGAATAATCAGCTCTGCTGGATGGGCATAGCCGAACAACGTAAGGTTCATATCCATCAGGTTGTTGAGCACCGGAAGGCAAACTTCTATCAATGCAAACGAAAGCAATAAGGCCAATACGCATTGAATGGCGGTATCCGTTAGGAAATAGCTGATCAAACTGCTTCGCTTTGCACCCAAAACCTTGCGCACACCTGTTTCTTTGGCTCGCTTAACCGATTGCGCAATAGAAAGATTGGTAAAATTGATACAGGCGATGACCAACAACAAACCCGAAAACAGCAAGAGCAGCGTTACCGTTTTGGCATTGCCCCTTTTTGCCGGATCTTGTGCACTTGTGGCTTTCAAATAGATATTTTTAACCGGAGTAACGTATATTTTAGCCGTTTTTAGCCATTCCTGCTTTTTAAGGATCGGCAGTTTTTTAAAGGCTTTGTTGATTTTGTCTTGGAAGAACGTTCCATCCACTCCCTTCTTCAGGAAGAGATAAGTATAGAAATTTCCGTTGCCCCAACCATCGCCGGCAGAAGATTTCTTTATAAAACCATCAAAATCCATGTGCTCTGGTGTATTAGGCTCTTGGTAAACTCCACTCACGGTATAACGTTTATTGTTATTGATGGTTAGGGTTTGTCCAACAGGATTGGTTTTGCCAAAAAACTTTTCACTGGTTTTGCTGCTCAGTACAATCTGATCGGAAGTCATCAACGATTTTGGTGCTTCTCCGTAAATAAATTTATAAGGAAACAGGTTAAACCAGGTACTGTCTACTCCCATAATATGGTCGATGTAGGCTTCGTTTTTATCTTTGGCTACGAGGCGCTGACCAATGTCCCACACATAAAAACGGGCATAATCCTGGATCTCGGGCAATGCTTCTTTTAAGGCCGGGGCCAATTCGGCTGGACTCGACGAGTATTCTTCTTCGTCAGGTGCCCATCTTATCGAAATGCGATAGATATCATCGGCATTTGGGTTCCAGGTATCATAGCTTTTTTCATGATTAGAGAATAACAAAATCATGATAAAACCTGTTAGCCCGACAGAAAGCCCAAAAATATTGAGCAAAGTATAACCCTTATTTTTCCAAAGGTTACGCAAGGCGATTTTAAGATTTAATCGAAACATTTTATGTTGGTTTATTTGTGTGTCAAATAGGTTATTGTTGTATTATTAAATTGCAAATGATCTATTCGTATTTCAGCGCGTTTACAGGATTGGCTGTAGCCAGTCTGTAAGATTGAAGACTTACTATTAAAACCGTTAAAAAAAGTGTGACTATTCCAGATAAGGCAAATGGCAAAATCGGCATATCGATCCTAAAGGCAAAGGTGTTCAACCAGTTTTTGAGCACCAGGTACGCAATTGGCCAAGCGATTAGGTTTGCCAATACGACCAATCTTACAAAACTTTTGTTGAGCAGGCCCAAAATATCGATAATTGATGCGCCTAATACCTTTCTCACATTGATTTCCTTGTTTCTGCGTTGAATGGTGAATGCAGCAATGGCGAATATTCCCATCAAGGCCAACACTATGGTTACCAGCGAAAGAAATCCGATAATGCTTCTGAGCTGGATCTGTTTCTCTAAGAGTTTTTTAAATGACTGGTCGAGCAATGTATATTGAATAGGGAAATTTGGTTCCAATTTTGTCCAGGCACCTTCTATTTGCGCAAGAGTTTGTGCAAAATTTCCAGAAGAAACGTTTATCAATACGTACTTGAGCGCGTTTCCATTCGCATATTGAAAAACAATGGGCTGAAAGTCTTTTTCTGGACTGTAATAATTAAAGTCCTTTACCAAACCAATCACATTTACATCCCTACCATGAAATTGCATAACCTTGCCCACTGGATTTTGGAGACCAAATGTTTTGGCGGCCGTTTCGGTTAATATGATAGAATTTAGGGTATCGGTTAAATTAGCGGCATCGAATCCTCTTCCATCCAGCATTTTGATTCCCATTGTATTGAAGTAATCAACATCAATTGCCATGAAATTTGCGTTGTACGATTTTCCATTGCTCGCATAGGTATTTCCGCCCATGTCTTCTCCCGGAATATGATCTGCTCTAGTCACGCTATTTATACCTGGAATATTCCGCAACGTGTTTTTAACCGATCTGAAATGCGCATCAGTAAGATCCTGCATAGCTATGGCTACTACCTGTTTCGGTTTATAGCCTAAATCTTTTTCTTGCATGTAGTTGAGCTGACGATTGATTACCCAGATCCCAGAAATAAAGAGAACTGCTATGGCAAATTGAAGCACGATCAATCCATTTCTGATCATATAGCCTCTATTGCTATTGCCAAAGTTTCCTTTCAGCACTTTCGCAGGCACCACCTTACTAATGAGCAATGCCGGATAGGCACCTATCAATAGCGTCAAGATCAACAACAGCAATGCCAACTGGCCGATAATAGCCGTAAAGTCTGAAATATTTCCCAACGAAATCGATGCGCCAACCGTTTGATTAAACATTGGCAGAAAAAGTTCTACCATTGCCAGCCCCATGGCTAGACTTAACAAACATTGCATTGCAGTTTCTAAAATCAGCTGTGCGCCAATCTGTAGTTTCTGTGCACCTAATACCTTACGTACACCTGTTTCTTTGGCACGTCTGGTTGCAATGGTAATGGATAAATTAGTAAAGTTAACAGCTGCAATAACCAAAACCAATACGGCCAGCACCAGCATAAGATACATATACCGACCTATGCCATTTCCCTGAAACTCATATTCGACATTGGTCTTAGTTAAATGAATGTCTTTAATAGGTTGCAGATACAGCTTATTGGAACGGATATAGTCGGAAAAATTAGCCTTTTCCTCATTGGGTACCTTAGCCAGTTCTGCGCTTAACAATTCTGTTCTGGCTGTGTTTAACAATTGCTCCGATTGCGCGACATCGCCATGCGGGTTAAGCTTTACATAAGTATAATAATTGTTGGTGTAAAAATCTTCGCTTGCACTTTTCTTAAACCTCCTGATCATGCTGAAACGAAAATGTGATGGAAACCGGGCTTCGTCTACAACTGCGGTTACCACACAAGGCAGTTCATTGTCGAGCATTATTGTTTCGCCAACCGGGTTCACACCCGCTCCAAAAAGCGTTTCGCTCATGGTTTTGCTCAAAAGCAAGGTTTGAGGTTTATTAAAAGCAGTTTCAGAATCACCATACACAAGGGGATAATTAAATACTTTTAAGAAGTTGCTATCTGCCAGCAATACATCTTTGGCATATAAGCTCTTTTGTTTGGTTTTTAACAATAAATCGCCGAACCAGTAAGATTGTATCCTTGTAGCAGCGGCAACAGCAGGTATTTTTTCCTTGCTTACCGTTGCCATGTTTCCAGTACTCAAAGCAACATTTTCGGTAGCATCTTTATTATTTACACGATAAATATGTTCGTAATCAGTGTTCCAAGTATCGTATCTCTTCTCATAATTGACATATATCATGGTTAAAACAAAAATGGCCAAAGCAATAGCCAAGCCACTTATACTGATAAACGCATAACCTTTATTCTTCCAAAGGTTGCGCAAGGCAATTTTAAGGTTTAATCGAAACATTTTATCTTGGTTTATTTGTGTGTCAAATAGCTTATTGGTTCATTTATCAAATCATCAGGCTGGATCTGGTCCTGCAAGACGTGTTTTTTTCATTTATTCATATTTCAAAGCATCAACCGGATTAGCCTTGGCAACTTTTATTGATTGTGTACTGATGGTAATAATGGCAATGATTAGCGACAATAGGATTGCTATTCCAAAAGGCAGAACGGAAATATCCACCCTAAAATCAAAAGTCGACAACCACTTATTGACAATGATGTAAGCCAATGGAAAAGCAATTACATTGGCAATCAGTACCAGCTTTATAAAATCTTTATTAAGCAGAGCGAGCACACTATAGTTGCTTGCACCAAGTACTTTACGGATGCTGATTTCCTTTTTACGCTGTTCAGCCATGTACAGGGTGAGACCAAGGAGCCCTAAACAAGAAATAAAAACTGCAAATCCGCCAAACCAATTGGCTAAAGAGCCTAACAACTGTTCGTTGGCTAGTTTTTCTTTGAATTTCTCGTCTAAAAATACCCTGTCTACTGGAAAATCAGGATTTAAGCTCTTTATTGTAGCATCTATTTTGGCCAGCGAACTACTGATATTTTGTGTTTCATTTAATCGGATCAGCACCACTCCAGCAGCAAACTTGTCAATCGGCCGAAAAATTATCGGAGCAACTTTGCGGTAGGCAGATGCACTCACAAAATCTTTCATTACGCCAACCACATGAAGCTCGTCTTTCCAAAGCTTGACCGTTGTACCGATCGGGTTTTTCAATCCCATTGCTTTTGCCGCCGCCTCATTTAATATTACGCTGTTGCTATCGGCGTACTGGGCTGAAAATTCACGGCCCGATACCATTTCTGTTCCAATGGTTTTTGCAAAGTCATAACCTGCACCTCGGTAGATAAATCTTACCTGTTCGTCTGGGTTTTTCTGTGGCCAACTTACTTCGGTTGTATTCCACCCATCAGAATTGATATCTGTACTCAAAAAAGTAACATTGCTTACTGCACTCGTTTCCAGCAATTGGCTTTTAAGCAGTTCCAGTTTCTTAAGATCCTCCAAATTTCCTTCAACGGCCAATTGTATCAGGTTCCCCTTATTATAACCAATTGGCCTATCTTTAATATAGTTGAGTTGCTGATAAATTACCGTGGCACAAACAATAAGGCATGCCACAAAAACAAACTGAAAAACCACCAGTACTTTGCGCACGGAGAATGAGTTTCCAACCTTAAATTGGGCACCTTTCAGCACCTTAATAGGCTCAAATGATGAGAGATATAATGCGGGATAGCTGCCAGCCAGCAAACCTGTAAGCACCATTAAGGATAAAATACCAATCCAAAACCTCCAATTTTGATATTCGATAACCAAACTTGTGCCTAATAAGCCATTAAAATAAGGAAGGCATACCTCCAGCAGTACAAATGCAACAATGGTCCCCAGCAAAGAAAGCAATACGCTCTCTAATATGAACTGGCCAACCAGCGATTTTCTATCTGACCCGATCGCCTTACGGATACCGACTTCCTTCGCCCGTTTTTCAGACTTGGCAGTCGACAAATTCATAAAGTTTACACAGGCGATCAGTAAAATACAAAAGGCAAGGATCAGAAAAATCCTTAGCTGGGTAATTTTGCCACCTACAGATTTTCCATTCTCAAATTCGCTGTACAAATGCCATTTTGCCAAAGGATGCAAAAATGCTTCCTTGTTAATATCCCTTGTATTGCGTTCATAAATTCCCTTGATTGCAGCATTTGCTTTATCAAAAAGGTTGGCATTTTGCAACTGTACCAGCGTTAGGCAAATGTTATCTCCCCAAGCTGGTTCTTTTAGTTTCGGTTCTATCTTTTCCGCAAGTGTCCATGGCACCAGGTAATCAAACCTAATACTGTTGTTAAGAGGCAAATCTTCAATAACTGCTTCAACTTTTAAGGGTTCACGATTATAGAATTTTACAGTCTTATTGATGGCGCTTTCGTTTCCAAATAAGTTTTTTGCCAGAGTTTTGGTTAAGATAATAGTATTTGCTTCTTGTAAAACCCTATTTGGGTTTCCCTCTATAAATTTGTAGTCTAATATTTTAATGAAGTTTGGATCTGCAAAAACCGCTTGTTTTTTAAATCTCTGATCTCCATAACTAATCAATATCTCGCTTGGATATGTAGCAAGCGATGCATTGGCAACCCCAGGTATTTGTGCCTTAATTGCTGCGGCCATCACATTGGGCGATGAACCTCCGCTTAAAACCCCTCCATTTTCCTTAAAGTTGGTATAAACCACATAAGTTTTATCATAATTTGCAAATTGCTTGTCATAACCCCACTCATAGTACACATAAAGCAGCAATACCATGCAGCTCGCCAAACCAATAGCCAAGCCACCAACGTTAATGAAGGTAAAGCCCTTATTTCTCCATAAATTTCGCAACGCGATTTTAAGGTTTAATCGAAACATGGTTTTGGTTTTATGGGTTCATTTGTTTGTTGTGTCGTTATGGGCTTATTAATCTGCTAGTATTCAATTGAAGGCTTATCGAAAGAGATTGCTTCTCCTGATAAAATTCCGATAGCTATCGGAACGGGATCGCAATGACAATGCACCCAAAACTGAAAACTGATAATTGATAACTGAAAACTGAAAACTAGATCAACTCTTCCGTTCTGCCCTTATTGATTTTCTCCGAAATCACATGTCCATCTTTAAGGTTGATGATACGGTTAGAAAAACTGGCATCGTGGCTAGAGTGGGTTACCATTACAATGGTTGTTCCCGTTTCGTTCAGTTCGCAAAGCAATTCCATTACTTCGTTACCGTGTGTACTATCCAAGTTACCCGTTGGCTCATCGGCCAAAACCAATTTAGGCTTGGTGACCAAAGCCCTGGCTACGGCTACACGTTGCTGCTGACCACCAGAAAGCTGTTGCGGAAAGTGGCCACTACGGTTTACGATGTTCATACGGCCAATGATTTCATTTACCATTTTCTTGCGTTCGCCAGCTGGTACCTTGTTGTAGATCAAAGGCAATTCGATGTTTTCGAATACGGTCAATTCATCAATCAGGTTAAAGTTCTGGAACACAAAGCCCATGTTTCTTTTCCTGAAGTTTGAACGCTCCCTATCGTTTAAAGTCAACAGTTCGGTATCGATAAATTTATAGCTTCCGCTTTCAGGCTTGTCTAAAAGGCCCATTACGTTAAGCAAAGTTGATTTGCCACAGCCTGATGGCCCCATAATAGAAACAAATTCACCTTCTGCCACGCTCAGGTTGATCCCATTTAAAGCGGTAGTTTCAATTTCTTCGGTTTTGTAAACTTTTTCTAGATTTTCGATCTTAATCATAGTTCTATTTTTTTCGGTTTAATATTTTTAAAAGGTTGGTGCTCCGATCAACGCACCTGATACAGAGCTAACCCAACCTAAATTTTCAATTTATTTTAAAGTCAGTATTACTGTTTTGTCATCGCCTTTTTTTAGTTCTACTTCAAACTCCTTTTCGCCTATGTTTTTGTGGTAAAGCTTAAAAGTATACAAGCCAGGCTCCGCCTTGATGTCTTGGGTTTCTTTGCTTAGAGGCAGGTTGATCATCATTTGGTTTTTCTGTGTAAGCGAAAGTTTTGTTAACTGTGCCACATCGCCATCAATCGTAAAAGCCAAATGCGAATTGCCAACGGTCTTCTTGTTCGTGCTTTTCGCCTCGATTTCCATTGTATAGTATTTTCCATTTCTAGCTTCTCTCCATTTGGAGGTAGAATTAGATTGCTCTTGTGCCGAAACAGCGCCTATGCTCAGGGCAAAAATTGCCGTTATTATTAATTTTTTCATCTGTATCCCTATTTACTAATTTCAATTACATCGTATTGGTTAAACTGGTCGTATGACGAGGTGATCACCTCTTCGCCCTTTTGCAATCCTCCCAATACCTCATAGTACAAGTAGTTTTTGCGGCCAATTTTCACATTTCTCTTGATGGCTTTGCCATTGTTTACCACAAACACCCAACTGCCTCCGGTGCTTTGGAAAAACTGTCCCTGAGATAACAAAAGCGATTTGCTGTTATCCGAAAGCGTTAATTTCACCTGCATAGACAAACCTCTTCTCAATTCATCTGGTGCTTTGCCTTCAAATACCAGCTCTACTTGGAATTGGCCAGCCGTAATCTCTGGAATTACCTTTTTTACAGTCAGTTTAAACGTTTTGCCATTAAATTCGCACTGTGCAGTCTGTCCTTCCTTTACGCGGTTAACATAGTATTCATCCACGCCAGCCTGTAGCTTATAGCCTTGCAATACATCGATTTTTCCAATCATTTCGTTAGAGGTATATGATTTTCCAATCACCGGATCGTAAGATGACAGTTTTCCAGAAACGGGCGCTTTAATGGTCATGTTTTCGATATTCTTGCGGATCATTTCTAAACTTTCGTTCATTTGGCCCATCGACTGGTCTATTTGAGCCAATTGCATTTTACGGCTTTGGTTTTCCTGCAAAATTGCTTGTTTTACAATTTTGCGCTTGCCTTGGTAATATTCATAATCTTGGCTCGATTTATTAAATTCCTGCAACGTGATTACTTTTTTGGCAAACAACGAACTGTCTAATTTATATTGTCTGGTTGCCGTTCTCAGGTTGTTTTCTACATCAAGCAGGTCTTGGTTAAGCACCCTTTGGTTCTGCTCTAAATCCAACCTCGATTTGCGCAACTGGTTAATCTGTTCTGTAGCAGCTGTTTGGCTCGAAGTGTAGCCTAACATGGCATTGGAGTTGGCAATTCGCAGCAAAGGTGTTCCCTTAACAACCGATGCACCATTTTCGGTAAAGATTTCGGCTACTGTACCCCCTTCTGATGAACTTACAATTACGGAGGTTAAAGGCACTACGCTGGCATTGAGCAATACCACGTCTTCAAAATCGCCGTATTGTACTTTGCTAACGGTTACTTTATCAGGATCAGCTTTATAAACTTTATTGAGCGATAGACTGTAACCATAGGCTACTAATCCTAAAAATATTACCGTACCTACTATAATCAGGATGGTTTTCTTATTAAATCTCTTTTTCTTTATGACTTTGTCCATTTGGAATATTGTGTTAATGCACTGGCAATTGCCAAGTTTGTGCCAAGCAGAAAATATTTTTTAATTAACTGATTTACAGATAATTATTTTTTATTCCAAAAAATAATTGTTCGATATCGGACAGTAGCTGTACACCATCGAACAGTTTCGATTAAATTTGCCTTACACCATCTCTATATGCTTTCGAGATATAAGGTTTAATCCTACAAATTTAAACTGATGACAGACGCGAATATCCTGATTATTGACGACGACGACGACATTCTACTGAGTGCGAGGTTGTTTTTGAAGCAACACTTCAATCAAGTGCTTACCTGTAAATCGCCAAGAGAAATTAATGTACTGCTGAGCAAAAACGAGGTAGATATTATCTTATTGGATATGAACTACCAAAAAGGAGCCAGTGATGGTCGAGAGGGCCTTTATTGGCTAGAACACATCCTTTCTATCGATAAGGATTATGTAGTTATCCTCATGACGGCTTTTGGCAATGTGGAACTAGCGGTACAAGCCATTAAAAAGGGTGCTACCGATTTTATCCTCAAGCCATGGGAAAACGAAAAGCTTTTTGCTACGCTTTCAGCAGCTTCTCGCTTAAGGCAATCGAACAAGAAAGTTAAGAAACTGGAGAAAATCCATACTTCGATGCAAAGCGATATGGCCCGTAAGTTTGAGCATATTGTTGGCAATAACGAGGGCGTGCAACAATTACAGAAAACACTGAGTAAGGTAGCTCCTACCGATGCCAATGTGCTTATTTTAGGTGAAAACGGCACCGGGAAACAGGTATTTGCCTACGAACTGCACAAGAATTCGCTTAGGCACAAACAGCTCTTCATGCATGTTGATTTGGGCTCTTTGAATGAAAATCTATTTGAAAGCGAACTGTTCGGCTATGCCAAAGGCGCCTTTACCGATGCCAAAGAAGATAAGCCCGGACGTTTTGAAATGGCCGATGGAGGCACGATTTTCTTGGATGAAATCGGCAACCTTTCCTTGCCTCTACAGGCCAAATTGCTGAGCGTACTGCAAAATCGCACCGTGATCAGACTAGGTGAAAGCAAAGAGCGAAAAATCGATGTTCGATTGATCAGTGCCACCAATATGCCTTTAGATGAAATGGTGCATAAAGGGACTTTCAGACAGGATTTATTGTTCCGCATCAATACGGTAGAATTAGTATTGCCACCATTGCGCCAGCGCGGACACGACATCGTACTTTTGGCCCAACATTTTTTACAGATCTTTAGTAACAAATATCATAAAGCCTTAAAAAACCTGACACCGAAAGCCGAAAATACATTGCTGGGTTACGGCTGGCCAGGAAATGTACGTGAGCTGCAACATGTAATGGAAAGAGCCGTAATTATGGCCGATGGGTTTGAAATTACCGAACACGACCTGCAACTGTCTCCACAAAAATTTGGCAATCAGCCTACTTTACAAAATGACATGCCTTTAGACGAAATGGAAAAAATGATGGTGAACAAGGCGATTGAAAAGCACAAAGGAAATATTTCGAGGGCCGCAGCAGAACTGGGCCTTACCCGTGCAGCATTATACCGGAGAATTGAAAAATTCGGATTGTAAAGTTGAAGACTTTAAGTTGAGAGTTAAAAGTTGAGGGTTAAAAGTTTTAAGCTTAACTACCTCTTGCCAGATTTGCCATGATTGCGCTTTTTGAATATAAAAACAGAACAACGCTTAATGCCAAAATCCCATACTTATATAAATATATTATCCATTTTTCTTTTAACTTTCCACTTTTAACTATAGATGTTTTACCAAAGATTTACCTTCCGTTTAATTAGCAGGCTGTTACTGATCAATGTATTGGGCCTGCTCTTGGTATATCTGATACGTAATACCCAATTATGGTTTACCATTACGGGCATCAGCCTGATTTTATTGGGAGCTATTATTTCTCTTTACGTTTACATCAACCAAATCAGGGAAGATATTAAGCGTTTTATTTTGGCGGTAAAAACAAGAGACCATACGCTTAATTTTAGAAACAAGGTAACCAAAGGCAGCTTTCCAGAGCTCTACGAATCCTTTAATGAGATCATCCAAATCCATAAAGACATTCAGTTGGAGCAAGATGCGATATTCCAGTTGATCAAAACCATTTTAGAACAGGTTCCGGTTGGCGTAATTGTTGTAAAAAAGGCAAAAAGCGAAGCCGAGAAATCAGAAATTTCCTTTTTCAATTTAGCGGCCAGCAATTTGCTCAATGTACCTGCCTATAGCTATTGGCATAGGTTTCAGGAACACTTGCCTATTTTTGCCCACGAAATCGACAAGATTGATACGGGTGGCAAACGCTTTCTGGAACTCAAAATACAAGACAAGTTTATCCAGCTTTCTATAGAGGTTATTCCGCTTAATCTTTATGGTTCCGACCATATGATCATTTCTTTCCAAAACATTAAGGATGAAATCGAACAAAAGGAAACCGAAGCCTGGAACCGCTTAATTGGGGTAATCTCCCATGAAATTTTAAATTCCATTACGCCTATCAGCTCCCTGTCTGATACCGTAAACCAAATGATCAGCAATAAATCGAGTTTAAATACCGAGGACCTGGAAGACCTTAAACCAGCCCTTCAAACCATTAAAAGGCGTTCTGAAGGTTTATTGGATTTCGTAAAAGACTACAGGCTGATTGCCGAACTGCCTACTCCAAACGCAGAACTGCATAGCGTAGGCGAAATTCTGCAACACGTAAAAGTACTGATGCAACCTATGGTAAGCGCCAAGCACATTAAATTGCAGGTGTTGCAGACTTCCTCTAAAATATCTATCCAAGTCGATTTTAAATTGGTAGAACAAGCGCTTATTAACCTGATTACCAATAGCGTGTATGCCTTGGAAGATTCTGAAAAGCCTGTGATTGAAGTTACCTATCGCTTGGCCCACAACAAGGTGTACCTGGATGTAACCGATAATGGAAAGGGCATTGATCCTGATAGTATTGATAAGATTTTTGTGCCTTTTTACACTACCCGTAAAAATGGCTCGGGCATTGGCCTCACCATTACCCGTAATATCATGAAAATGCATCGTGGCAGCTTAGAGGTAGATTCAATACCAAACGAAAGAACTACTTTCTCGCTGGTTTTCAATTATTCTTAGTAAGCTACTGGGCTCTTGTTGGTGTTCTTCGTCAATAAGTTATTTTTTACTACTGAAAATACTCTTCTGCCTCCTAGCCAGCGGGGGTTAATTCCTTTTGTCTTGAAACAAAAGGAACCAAAAATTCAAGGCTTCAAACCTTTGTTGCAAATCCCAAACTTCCTCTCTGATGGCGCAAGGCCAAGCCGTGCGATTGTTAAAGCTTAATTAATGCGGGTGCAACACTTTTGCGCCCCTGCTGGCTTGTGCTAAATCAAAGGAACTGCAAAGCTCCAGTTTGTCTTTGCTTCCAAAGCTTTGCAGGCCGTACGGCGAAGCAACACCGTTTTGTGCCCTACACTTTTTTCTGCTACAGGGCACTGCCTTAGCTACCGTTCATAAACGATTTGCATTAATAGTACGCCTCCCGCTGGCCAGTGCCTGCAAAACGGTAAAAGCGCAACACTTACATTGATTTTGCATTACCGAGCCTTCAGCGAAGCGGTTCTGCGTTGTTCATCCACTGATGTTTGTTATACGCAAGACAGCAGAACAAAGCGATCTGCTTTGCTGTTGAGCGTAAGCCTAGAGCAAAAGGCACCTCTGGATGAGGGCAAGAAATACATTCTTTCGTCTTCTAGCCAGCGGGGCTAGTCGTTTTTCGCACCACAGTAAATGTTTTTTAATTGTGCTCAATATTGTTGTCACAATTTCTCCTTGATGAGAAATTAACCAAGTAATTGAGCTTGCGAACCCACGAATACCATCGAAATCATAATCACCTATAAATTATCATCGAATTTGATCTCACAAAAAAAATGATAACTTGTGGATAGAAATATTTAAAAGCATTAAGCATCTTGTCGTCGCTTTTGCCTAATAAAATTTAAATGATACCGAATGAAAAGTAAAATTTGTTTATTCTCTCTATTAATGTTCCTTAGTATAAGTTTGCTGTATGCACAGTCGGCCAAGTTTGTATGGGGCGAAAAGGAAAAATTAAAAAAATTAAAAAATCTGCAGGATAGCGCCCAATGGGACAAAGAAATGCTACAGGGCGATTTAAAACAGGTAAGACCGAAACTGGAGCAAGACGGCATGAATTTCGGAATATTTCCAGCAACCAAGTACAAGCAAGGTTTAGGTGCCGGAACAGGTTCAGAGCGCAATTATTTTGGCAAAACACTTTATTGGAACTATTTTTTTGGCGAAAAAAACGTAGTGAATCAAGAATACCTTCAGGATAAAAAGAGCGAGGTATTTTTCACTATCGTTATTTTAACAGACACGTTGAATTTTTCTAACGAGAAGTATAATATGTCTTATAACGTCGTTTCAAGAAACTATCCTGATAAATTGGGCAACGGGATACTCAAAACAAAAAACAATTCTATCGAATATACTGCCTTCCTTACCGGCGATAGAAAGCAATTTGCATTGGTAAACTTAAGGTTGTTTGATTTGGACCAAGGAAGATTGATTTTAATTGCGCCACAAAAAGATGGCTCCCTTCGCTCCATGCAAATTCAAATGCCCTTAACCGAATTTGAAAACATTAATGAGTATATAAAATCGGTATTAAAAGAGAATGATGTAAAAAAGTTCTTCTTGGATAGTGGGAATATATAAGCGCCTAATGGTGCGCATTACTCACAGATCGACTGCATGTTTTTTTGGCAAGCAAAGAAAAATTCATCTTCCATTTTACATCTTCCACTTTCAACTATTGAGATACTTGCTCTTTTTGAAAGCAATGCCTTTTCTGATGAGAATAGCATGGTAAAAACTTGGGATATCATGCGCCCAATTTCGCAAGATCAAGATGATCAGGATTACATCCAGCTGAGAAGCCAATCCCAAGATGATACAAGTTTTGAATATCCAACCGTTATGGGCAAAGCCCAACAACGCCGTAAAAGTAGCCAATAAAGTTAGGCCCCACATTTTAGAAAGAAAGGCATGCGTACAGGTTTCCCTGCCAAATTTGATAAAGCTCAACAGGTAGCAAAGCCCTTCCATGGCCAAAACCGATATCACTCCAATCTTGTTCTCTTCTATCAGTTCGGGATAGATCATATAACAGCTCAGGGCAATGCACAGCCAAAACACCAAATCAACCTGACTGTCTATTCTTCGCATCTTCTCTGTAGAAATTTGCTGTTTCCGGGCAATGATCCCATCAAAAATATCTGAAAATAGGCCTACATACATCAGGCCCAAAATGAGGTAAGCGCTTTGTTCTTTTAAGAAATAGGCCAAAGCCACTACCGTTGGTGCCAGCAACAACCTAAGTAAAATCAATGCGTAGGGTACGTTCATCAATATGATCTTTTTTACAAGCTACAAAAAAGCCTCCAAATCCAGATGTAATCGGGACGGGAGGCTTTGTCAATTTATGAATACAATGCTTTTAAATTACGGTTCCGTTGGCAATTGATGCGCCTTTTTTGATCACTACAATGCCGTCTTTCACTACGTAAAGGCCATAATCGCCCTCGGCTAAATGAGCACCACCATTGATGCGCACATCATTGCCAATTCTGCAGTTTTTATCAACAATAGCATTATTGATATAGCAACGATCGCCAATGCCCAATAATGGCTTACCTGCAATAGTAGCTTCCTGTATTTCTTCCAAGGTTTGGTAATGATCGCTGCCCATAATATAAGAATTGGCAATGGTTGTTCCTTTTCCAATCCTCGATCGGATACCCAAAACGGCCCTTTCTACCCTACTGGCCTGAATAATGCAGCCTTCGGCCACAATTGTTTTCTCGAGTGTTGTACCCGATACTTTTGATGGTGGCAACATGCGCGCACGCGTAAAAATGGTGTGTGCGCTATCAAACATGTTAAACTGAGGCAATTCATCTGTGAGGCCCAAGTTGGCTTCGAAGAAAGAAGAGATATTACCAATATCTGTCCAATAACCTTCATATTGATAGCTTAACACGTGGTTGCTGGTTAAGGCACGTGGAATAATCTCTTTGCCGAAATCTTTTTCCTCAGGATTTTCATTCAGCATTTTAATCAGCAAATCGCGATTGAAGATGTAAATACCCATTGAGGCCAGGTAATTTCTACCTACGCTCTTCATCTCGTCGCTGGTTTCTGAAGTCCAATCTGGCAATAGCTCTGCCTTTGGCTTTTCAATAAACGACGTGATGAAGCTTTCCTCATCGGTTTTTAGGATACCAAATTCGGTTGCCTCTTTGGCATGTACCGGAATGGTAGCAATAGAAATTTCGGCGCCTTTATCAATATGGGCCTTTAACATTTCCCTAAAATCCATCTGGTACAACTGATCGCCCGAAAGAATAAGGATATAGTCGAATTCGTGGTTTACAATATGGTGCATACATTGCCTAACGGCATCGGCAGTTCCCTGAAACCAGGTTGGATTGTCTGGGGTTTGTTCTGCGGCCAAAATATCGACAAAAGCCTTAGAAAAATGGCTAAAGTGATAGGTATTTTTAATATGCTTGTTTAGAGATGCCGAGTTAAACTGCGTGAGCACGAACATACGGTGGATGCCCGAGTTCATACAGTTAGAAATTGGAATATCAACAAGGCGGTATTTACCACCTATCGGCACTGCCGGTTTGGAGCGGGTCTGCGTTAATGGCGACAATCTCGAACCTTGGCCCCCGCCAAGGATTACTCCCAATACTTTATCGGTCATATCTATTTATGTTTACATTTGGTACAAGTCTATATATTCTTGCGCTGCCCTATCCCACGAATGGTCTATAGACATGATATATTTCCGTATATCTTTTACTTTCTTTTGGTCTAAAAACAGTTCATAAGCCCTTCCAATGGCATGGCCTACGTCCCAAACGCTGGTTTGGTCATGGCAAATGCCGAATCCGCCATCGCCTATATCAATAACCGTATCTTTTAATCCGCCAATGCGCCTTACAATAGGGATGGTACCGTAGCGCAATGCATACATCTGGTTCAGGCCACAGGGTTCAACCCGCGAAGGCATCAACAGAAAATCAGCTCCTGCATAAATCTGGTGAGATAATACCTCGTTATAGCCAATATAGGCATTGTAACTGCCTTTGAAATGGTCTTTCAATTCGTTTAATCGATCTTCCACATGGGGATCGCCCGAACCTAGCACCAAAATATTGATTTCTCGATTGCTTTGCTGCAGCGCATTGTAAAAAATGTCTGGCAACAGATCAGCTCCCTTTTCACCAACCAAACGTCCGATAAAAGTATATAGCGGTTTCTCCTTATCGAGGTTAAAAACAGTACAAAGGGCCTCTTTGTTTGCCTTTTTTCCGTTATCTACGGTTCGTAACGAAAATGTTTTGCTCAGCATCGGATCTTTATTCGGATCCCATACCTCATTATCGATGCCATTTAAGATACCAACCGATTTTCCACGCTCCTGCGCCAACAGGCTTTCCAAGCCATTGGCATTGTAACGGATCTCTTCTAAGTAACTAGGCGATACGGTAGTTACGCGCCAAGCACATTTAATAGCCGAAGCCAGCGGATTGATGGAATTACCCCAATCTAACTTGCTCGAATTGCGCAGATCGTATGCCGGTAAATAATAGAGTTTTTCCCAGCCAAACTGGCCCTGGTATTGTCCATTATGAATAGTAAGTACGGTTGGGATATAACTCAAGTGACGATATTGGTGACAATTGCCCAGCATAAAAGGAATCAATCCGGTATGGTGGTCATGGCAATGGATTACATCTGGTCGATGCTGCCATTGGGCGATCCAATCTAAAGCCGCAATCTGAAAAGCCAAAAAGCGCTCCGTATCATCATCATAGCCATACACTTTTTCGCGATCGAGCAACCCCCCGATATGTACCAGAAAGAGATCAAAACCCAGTTTATTGGTCTTTTCCCTAAAAATACGAGCCTGGTAATTGTTGGAGCCTAAACGTACCCAACCATCATAAACCACTTCAAATTCGTTTTGCTGAAGAAACTTATTATGATAGGCTGGCATTACCACTTTTGCCACATGACCAAGCTTGTTTTGATACTTTGGCAGAGCGCCTACTACATCGCCCAGTCCGCCAACTTTTGCAACAGGATAGCATTCGGCACTAAAGTGTATAATTTCCATAAATGTGGCATTGAAAAATCTTAGTCAAAATAGGCAATAGATTGAGTATTGCAAACATTTCGGATAAAATAATTTCAATATTGTTGTTTAAGGAAAATTTATTTCAACAAAAGAAAAGGCTGAGTTTTACCTCAGCCCTAACAACCAAACAAAAAATAAATATGAATTTACCTAAGCTCTTAATAGCCTTCTTCTACGAGCGTGGCATAAAAGTCTTTTATTGCATTAAACTGCGGATGCAATGATACTACATTGCCAAAAATGAGAAGCGCCGGCGAACTGATTTTCTTTTCTTCTATCAGTTCTTCAATTGTATCTACAATTCCTACTACTACGTTTTCTTGAGCAGAAGAACCATTTTCTATAACGGCTACCGGCAATTCGGTTTTGCCTTCGGCCTTGAATATGCCTGCAATTTCTCTAATTTTTTCGATGCCCATCAACACAACAATGGTTGCATTGGATTTGGCGGCTACATACAAATCTGGCGAAATCTCACCCCCAGAATTGGTTCCGGTTACCACCCAAAAGCTTTCGCTGAGCTTGCTGTACACCATCGGGATTTTTTGCAGGCCAGGTACGCCCAAGGCACTCGAAATGCCGGGAATAATTTCTGTAGGAATGCTATAAGATTCGGCCACATCAATTTCTTCATAGCCACGGGCAAATACAAAAGGATCTCCACTTTTCAAACGCACCACATGCCCGTAATTTAAAGCATAATCGATCATCAGTTTGTTTACCAAATCCTGAGAAAATGATTCGTCGTCAGAACGCTTACCTACATAAACCTTAATGGCATTTGCAGGTGCATAGTTTAGCAAGGCTTCGTTAACCAAGGCATCGTATAAAACTACATCGGCAGTTTTTAATGCTTTTACACCTTTTAAAGTTAACAAATCAGGGTCGCCGGGACCTGCACCTACTAAGGTGATTTTAGGTTCGATTGTGGTTCTCTCTAGCTGACTAAGTATCATTTTTTCTTTTGGTTTGATGTTCGACAAGACAAAGCTACAGAAAATCTATAGAATTAGTAGTATTTATTTTAAAATATTTATAAAATATTGATTTACAATAAATTACATTATTATATTTTATGTATCGTCATGCTGGACTTGATCAGCATCTGCCTCAAGAAAGACCCTGGATCGATGTCCAGGGTGACGGCATCGCGGGATCGCTTACCAAGTTTTAAGAAAATCGCAAGTGTGCTCAATGCATAACGCCAAACGCTTTTCGCTCAACGCCCTACTTACAATCTTTCGGTTCGAATGTAAACTTCCCAGCTTCGAAATTAATTGGCTTGTCTTTTACAAAATATGACCTGCCCATAGTGGTTTCTATTTGGCCGATGCCCATGATCAGTTTTCCATCCTTTTTCAAGAAGGCCAGCGGATTGGTATAGGTACCCACGCTGTCGGTTCCTACTTTGAAGCTGTAATCGACAAACAAAGTATCACCTTTTAATACACCGGTAAAAAAGCCGTCGTTTTTAGGCTTTTCGGCATAATTAATCACTAGCGTTCCACTTAACTTACCCGATTCAAAGGTTTTAAGCTTCATATTGGCTGATTCGCTTTCAAAATTGGCAACATAGCAGGCTTCGCTGATTTCCTTATCTTTTCCTTGGCTAGCATTTTCTTTTGGGTTGTTGTTTTGGCCACAGCCGGCTACGAAAGCACTAACTGCAAGGGCGAGAAATAAAATGTTCTTCTTCATGGTTTTGAGTTGAGGTGTTTTTCTTCTTTTAAATAGGATGAAGACTTCAGTTCTTTTCCATAAGGTAACCAATAAAATCCAGAAAAAGTTTACTTGGTTGGAGTCCTCGCCAACAAGAAGATATATGTTGGACTACAAATCCAAAACTATTTAGGTCGAGATGGCACATCCCGACCAGCATAAAGAAAGTTACTTTGAACTTGAGATGCCGGATTGGGGTCCGGCATGACATTTTTTTTTAGTTATTCTACTGCAGCGCGGAACATTAAGGCGCCAACGGTTAAATTTGTCCGGCTATCAATCAGAATGGCCGAGCCGTTATTACGGTTCTCATCATACAAATCGAAAGCTAAAGCGGCCGCTGTTTTCAATATCACCCTGCCAATATCATTTAGCGCAAAAGAAGAGGCACTATGTTTTTCTAGGGTATTGATATCTACCTTATAAATGAGTTCTGAAATCTTGCAACGGGTTAATGTACTGTTATGTTGAATGAGATAGGTTAGTTCGGTATCTAAGGCGCGGGTATCCATCCAGCACAAATCGGCCTCAATTAATTTTGACTCGTGGGGTACGGCCGAAGAATTGACGATTGTATCTCCCCTGCTCATGTCTACATTGTCTTTTAAGTGGATCGTTACCGATTGGCCAGCCAAGGCTTCCTGCAGTTCATTTTCAAAAAACTCGATTTTGCTAATGGTCGATCTTGTTCCAGAAGGCAATACCGTTACGCTGTCGTTCAATTTAAAACTGCCACTCAATACCCTGCCTGCATAACCGCGGTAATCGTGTAACTGATCGGTTTGTGGCCTGATTACCCACTGTACCGGCATGCGTGCCGATTCTTGTTTGGCTTGCTCTTCAGTGTCTACCTCTTCTAAAACCTCAATCAGGCTCTTCCCTTCGTACCAGGTCATCTGGCTCGATTGATGCACAATGTTATCGCCCTTTAAAGCACTAACCGGTAAATAGGTAATGTGTTTCAGGTTCAACTGTGTTGCCAGTGCCTTGTATTTGGTTACAATGGCATTGAATACGGTTTCGCTGTAGCCTACCATGTCCATTTTGTTGATCGCCACTATTACCTCCTTAATGCCAAGCAAGGAAACCAAATAGGTATGCCTAATGGTTTGTTCTACTACGCCATTGCGGGCATCGATTAAAATAATGGCCAGATCTGCCGTTGAGGCACCTGTAACCATGTTCCTGGTGTATTGGATGTGTCCGGGCGTATCGGCAATAATGAATTTCCGTTTTTCGGTCTGGAAATATTTGTAGGCTACATCAATGGTAATGCCCTGCTCTCTTTCTGCCCTCAATCCGTCTGTTAAAATGGCAAGGTCGATGGTGCCGTCGTCGTTTTTGCGATTGGCGTTTTGCAAAGCCTCCAACTGATCGGCCAAAATAGAATTGGTATCGTAAAGCAAACGTCCGATGAGGGTACTTTTACCATCATCAACACTGCCTGCTGTAAAGAATTTTAATATGTTCATATTTTTAGTATTGCGATGGGCGTATTGCGTATTGCGATTTTGCAAAAATGCCTATCTAGTAATCAGTATTGCGATCGGCGTATTGCGTATTGCGATTTTGTAACAATGCCTATCTAGTAATCAGTATTGCAATCGGCATATTGCGTATTGCGATTTTGCAAAATGCCTATCTAGTAATCAGTATTGCGATCGGCGTATTGTGATAAGCCAATCTAAATGTTCAAAGCCTAAAAGTTATAAACCAAAGCCATAGACTATTAACTATGGACTATCGACTAAAAATACCCACCCTTTTTTCGGTCTTCCATGGCCGCTTCCGAAACTTTATCGTCCATGCGGGCACCTCTTTCGCTTACCTTCGAATTGCCGATTTCTGCAATGATATCGTCGATATGGTCTGCTCCCGATTCTACCGCAGCGGTACAGGTCATATCGCCTACGGTACGGAAACGAACCTGTTTGTTCACGATCACGTCTTCTTCATCTAGGTTAAGAAATGGAGTAGCGCCCATCAGCTGACCATTTCTCACTACGCAATCGCGTTGGTGCGCAAAATAAATGCTAGGCAAAGCGATATTCTCTCTACGGATATAGTTCCATACATCCAGCTCTGTCCAATTGCTGATCGGGAATACCCTTACGTTTTCGCCCTTGTGGATCTTTCCATTATAAATATTCCATAGCTCCGGACGCTGTCTTTTCGGATCCCATTGGCCAAACTCGTCTCTTACCGAGAAAATACGTTCTTTGGCACGAGCTTTTTCTTCGTCTCTGCGTGCGCCACCAATACAGGCATCGAAACCGTGTGCTTGAATGGTATCTAACAAGGTAACCGTTTGTAAGGCATTTCTGCTCGCATTCTTGCCGGTTTGTTCTACCACCTTGCCTTCATCGATAGATTGCTGCACAGAACCCACGATCAGTTTTTCGCCAATTCGGGCAACCATTTCATCGCGGTACTGAATGGTTTCTATAAAATTATGGCCAGTATCGATATGTACCAATGGAAAAGGAAATTTGCCTGGCCTAAAGGCTTTTTCGGCCAAACGTACAAGGGTGATCGAATCTTTCCCCCCAGAAAAGAGCAAGGCCGGCTTCTCAAACTGGCCTGCCACTTCACGCAAAATGTGAATGGCTTCGGCCTCCAACTCATCTAAATAATCTAAATTATACCTACTCATGTTTTTGTTTGTATTGTTTTTTATATTGGTAGATTTTGTTTTATTGTTTTAATGTTAAAAGGTTTGAAAGTTGAAATGTGCTAATGTTTAGCTTACTAAATTGCTTAACTGAAAACTGGCAATTATGATCTTCTCTACATTTTCTATCTCACATCTTCCATTTCACAGCTTTATCTAGCCCACATTCCCACTCATATTCCATGGTTTGTGTCCCACAAACCATTATTCTTCTTTTATTCTTTTCCCTCAAGATCAGATTGTTTGTATGCTCGCAATACGCTTTTAGGACGCAGCGTGCAGGCCACATTCCTTTTTCGATTGGTCTTCCCACCACCACCTGCCGGCCCTAAAATCTTCGCCGGCCCTTACCGCACGTGTACAGGGCATGCAGCCTATGCTTGGAAAGCCCTTATCATGTAATGTATTGTACACAATGTGGTGCTGTTTGATGTACGTTTTCACTTCTTCCAGCGACCAATTGAATATCGGGTGGAATTTAACCAACTGGTTGCCTTCGTCCCATTCAATATTGTCCATGTTTTCCCGGTTTGCACTTTGCTCGGCGCGAATTCCGGTAATCCAGATTTCGTTTCCAGCCAAGGCCCTTTTAAGTGGTTCTATTTTACGGATGTAGCAACACTCTTTCCTGTTCTCTACCGATTCGTAAAAGCTGTTTGGTCCTCTGGTATTCACCATATCTTGCAACAATTCATTTTGCGGATAATACGCATGAATTGGCTTGCGATAGATTTCCAAAGTCCTGTTCCATACATAATAGGTTTCTGGAAATAAGCGACCTGTTTCTAAGGTAAAAACCTTAATGGGCAGATTATTCGCAAAAATCAAATGGGTAACCACCTGATCCTCCCAGCCAAAACTGGTAGAAAACACAATTTTCCCTGGAAACAGATCGGCCAATAGGCTTAATTGCGCTACCGGTTCCAAACCAATCAGTTGTTTTTTTAGCTCTATTAAATCCATCCTCACTAAATCAACTTTAAAATAAACGATACTACGCTGCGCAAGCTCACGGCCATTACGATGATGCCCACGGCCACCATAATTGTTTTGGCCGAAATACGGTTAGAAACCTTAGCTGCAATGGGCGATGCCAGTGCACTGCCAATAATCAGCCCTACAACGGCTTCCCAATATTTGCCACCCAACATGGTGAAAAAAGTAAGCGAACTTAGCGTAGCGATAAAAAAGCGGCTGATTTTTACCGTTCCCAAAGAGAACAAAGGGTGCCTGCCACCAGCAATTAAACTAGAAAGTACGATAGAGCCCCATCCACCACCAAATGCGGCATCGATAAAACCTCCAAAAAAGCCTAAAATTCCGATTTTTTTGATTTTATGTTCGGCCTTTTTCCTTTTGATATTAAAGGCTTTCATTAAAATTACTCCGCCCAATATCAGGGTATAAACCGCTACTACCGGCTTGGTATATTTGCTGTAATGCTCTAAAGACGATAATAGATAAGCCCCTAAAACGGCGCCCACTACTGCGGGAATAATCAATATTTTAAACAATTTCCAGTTTACGTTGCCCATACGGTAATGCATCCAGCCGGCGATGCCATTACTTAGCACTTCAGAAATATGGATGGCCATACTGGCCGATGCCGGTGGCAAACCCATGGTTAAAGAAAACGAGGCCGAGGTTACGCCATAAGACATGCCGATGGCGCCATCTACCATGGCAAATACAAATCCGGCTCCCAAAAACCAGTAAAACAGCGGATCGATATTGATCAGGAAATGCTGAAAAGCCGGTTCGGTATTCCACAAGGTTAATCCGGCAGTACCAATGAGCAATACAATGGTCACCCAAATCATCCATTTGATATTGGCTTCCATAAAGCTTTTGCGGGGCTTCACCAAAATCTCGGTTACCTTATTGAGCTTTTTTACCTTTTTTGCAAAATCGCCATTTAGCGTTTGGCGCAAGGCATTCATGTTGATCAGCGTTTCTTCCAGCTCGTTAGGCAAGCTCTCATTAAGAATTTCCTTCAGGCGTTTGGCAATGGTAGGCGATTTGCCATTGGTTGAAATCGCAATTTTCAAATCACCCTTTTTGGCAATAGAACCCAAATAAAAATCGCAAAGCGATGGTTGGTCAGCCACATTGATCAACAAGCCCTTTTGGTGCGTTGCTGCCCTGATCTGCTGGTTCAGCTCGTAATTGTTGGTGGCTGCAAAAACAATATCCACATTTTCCAAGTCGGCCACTTCAAAAGACTTCCTTTTAATGGTTAGGTAAGGATGTTTGCTTTGAAGTGCTTCGATGGCTGGCGAAACCTCTTCGGCCACCACGGTTACCTGTGCCTGCTGGCTATTGCCGATAATGGCATTTAATTTTTCCAGGCCTACATTTCCTCCCCCAATTAATAATGTACGCAACTGGTTCAGTTTTACAAAAACCGGAAACAGCTGATTGCCCTTTTCTTGAGCTACGGCATTATCTTCTTGAAGGTTAGGCAATGTCTGCATAAGATTGGATCAATGTTTTAAATGCCGGATGTAAAGAAACTACTTCGCCGAAAACCAATAAGGCTGGTGCTTCGATCTTTGCGTTCTTTACGATATCTACAATCGTATCTACCTTGCCCACCACAAATTTTTCGTCGGCAGCAGAGCCATTTTGAATTACTGCTACGGGTAATTGGTCTTTGCCTGCTGTCGCAAAAACGGCAACGATCTTGGCCAATTTCTTTAAGCCCATTAAAATGACCACGGTTGCATTCGACTGGGCTGCCTGATAGATATCGGCAGAAATTGCGCCCGAAGTAGTAGTACCTGTAATGACCCAAAAACTCTCGCTCAAACCACGGTGGGTCACCGGAATTTGTTGCAAGCCAGGTACACCAATCGAACTCGAAATACCTGGAATAACAGTTACCGGAATGTTGTAAGAATCGGCGAAGTCCAATTCTTCATAGCCCCTGCCAAAAACAAAGGGATCCCCTCCTTTAAGGCGTACCACATGACCATAGTTCAAAGCGTAATCAACCATCAGTTGATTAATGGCATCTTGTTCATAAGAATGTTCTCCAGAACGCTTGCCTACATATATTTTGATGGCCGTTGCAGGTGCATAGGTAAGCAAAGCTTCGTTGATCAAGGCATCATACAATACAATATCTGCAGTTTGCAAGGCTTTTACCCCTTTTAAAGTCAACAAGTCTGGGTCGCCCGGACCTGCACCTAAAAGGGTTATTTTCGGTTCTTTATCTAGTTTTGGATTGTTCATGCTGTAAAGCTCCTTTTGGCTTTAATGAGTGTTAGAAATTGTTGAGCAGTAGCCAAATAGTTTTCGGCAAAAACTTGGCTAGGCTCATTTTTATTGATTTGCAGGGCTGTTTCCTGAAAGCTTGGTTCAAAACTGAACTCGCCAGTACTCACAAATTGTGTATCGAATTCTTTAATTACTCCAATTTGTGTACTGCTGTTAATGCCTTTGTCCAATAACAGCGACTTGGCCGCACCCACCAAAACGCTATAGGTATGGTAAATCGAATCGGCATAAGCCCCATTGGCCAAGGCACGTTCGGCCCAAGCCAGTTTTTCTTCGGCTTCTACCAATAATGTAGCCACCAAATCAATCACTACGCCGGCACATTCGCCAACGCCGATAGCTGTTTCGAAGGTTTCTTCGTGGCCCCAGTCTACAAAATCTGTTGTCTGCAGTTCGTTCAAATCTGCCAATGGCTTTAAGAGCTGGTAGAAATAATCCTTGCCTTTTCTGTCATAATAGCTATGGAAACTTTCTCCGTTCCCGTCTGCCTTAAAATCGTTAAGCAGTACATGCAATACCTGATCCGCCCTTTTAGAAGGCACTTTGATTATACGTTCGGCTACACGACCCACGCCATTGCCTACGGTGCCACCACCCAGCATTACCTGTACGGCTGGCACCACTTTGCCCGCTGCTTTAAGCGAACTTCCGTGAAAGCCAATTTCGGCCAAGCCATGCTGACCGCAAGAATTCATGCAGCCACTGATCTTGATTTTGATATTTTTCTCGTAAATAAATTCAGGGAAATCGTGCAGGATCACATGCTCCAATACTTTGGCCAAAGTCATACTGTTCGAGATACCAAGGTTACAAGTATCTGTACCAGGGCAGGTCGTGATATCGGCCAAACTATCAAAGCCGAGTTCGGCTAAGCCGAGTTCATGTAAATTGCTATAAAGTATGGGCAAGGATTCTTTGCGTACAAATTTGAGCAACAGGCCTTGGTTTTGCGTCACACGGACTTCATCGGCAACATATGGCCTAATCGCTGCTACAAAGGCCCTGGCCTGATCGGTTTTCATATCGCCAATCTGCACTTTCACATAAACCGCATAAAAACCCTGCTGTTTTTGTTCTACTACATTGGTATCTAGCCATTGCTGGTAACGAAGCTGATCTGCGATTTCAATTGCAGGAAGATCTTGTGCCAAGGGTGGTTCAGGCTGTTCTACCACGGTACGATCAACCTTAAAGCTCTTTACTTTATTGGCCAAACGCTCTTCCTCTACCAAGCGCAAAACCTCTTCCAATCCTAATTTTTGAACCAGGTATTTTAATCGGGCCTTGTTTCTGTTGGTACGTTCGCCATAGCGATCAAAAACGCGCAAAACCGATTCGGTAAAAGGAATAAGCTGGTCTTCATGCAAAAACTCGTGTACGGCACTGGCCAAAAATGGCTGTGCTCCCAAGCCACCGGCAAACATTACTTTAAATCCTCTTTCTCCAGCCTCGTTTATTTTGGGAATAAAACCCAAATCGTGGATATAGCTGTAGGCCGTATCTTTATCGCTCGAAGAAAACGAAATCTTGATTTTCCGGCCCATTTCCTGGCAAATCGGGTTGCGCAAGAAATAGCTGAATACGGCATGCGCATAAGGCGAAACATCAAAAGGTTCTTCAGGATCGATCCCTGCATTTGGCGATGAGGTTACGTTCCTTACCGTATTGCCACAGGCTTCGCGCAAAGTAATGTCATCCTGTTCAAGTTTGGCCCACAGTTCTGGCGTGCGGTCGAGACTCACATAATGGATCTGTATATCCTGACGGGTGGTAAAATGCAGGTTGCTGCTCGCATATTCGTCAGCAATATCGCTGATCCGCAACAGTTGTTTAAAGCTGAGCTTTCCGAAAGGCAATTTAATGCGGATCATTTGTACGCCTTGCTGGCGCTGTCCGTAGATGCCACGGGCCAAACGCAAGCTCCTAAAACGCTCATCATGGATTTTGCCTGCACGAAAATCATAGATCTTTTTTTCTAGATCGATGATGTCTTGTTCAACAATCGGGTTTTCTAATTCTGTTCTAAAGCTCTGCATTCGATGTTTTTCTAGGTATTATGGTATTCATTATCCACTCCTTGCCCCCTCTTGAAAGGCCAAAACAGGAGTCTTAATTCTAGCAAATATATAAAGTATATAGATTTAGTAGTAATTTATTTTGAATTTTTCTAAAAAAATCATGTTCATCGTTGGTCGGGATGTCTCATCTCGACCCCAATAACTGTGATTTGTAATACCCACATTACAGTTTAACGAGGTCGTGGTTTTAAATTATTGGCAGGAGCGCCAACAATGGAATATTTGAAACAGATCCTTCACTGCGTTCTGGATGACAAAATCGCCGAGAGAGATTGCTTCATTACTTCGTTCTTCGCAATGACGATGCTTGGAAAATAAAAACGGTTGACTTTTTATCTTATCAGACATTTAAGCTCGTCAAAAAACTATGTGCCTATGTGGTGAACATTGAACCCCCGATTCTTTGTGAGACCTTCATGGCCTGTGGTTAAACTGAGATATCTTTATTTGAAAAACAATGTCAATGCTTATCGGCAATCGCGGCCCTTCTTTCCGCTTTACTCCATTGTATTTCGTGTTCGCTCCAATAAGGTTTAAAGAATAAAGGCAGTAGTTCTTTGCGAAGCAACATGCCTCATCAAGCTGGTCGGGATGTGTCATCTCGACCCTAATAACTGTGGATTTGCAATCCACACTGTAGCCTTATGAGGTTGTATTCTAAAATTATTGGCTCGGGCGCCCAACAATAGAATGGTTGAACAGATACTTCACTGCATTCTGGATGACAAAATCGCCTAGAGAGATTGCTTCATCACTTCGTTCTTCGCAATGACGATACTTGGAAAATGAAACAGGTGACTTTTTATCCTATAGACATTTAAGCTCATCGAAAAACTATGTGCCTATGTGGTGAATAGCTATTCTCTGTGGTTAACAGATCCTTCAATGCGTTCTGGATGACAAAGCTTCTAAAGAGATTGCTTCATCACTTCGTTCTTCGCAATGACGATGCTTGGAAAATGAAAACGGGTGAATTTTTATCTTATCAGACATTTAAGCTCAGCTAAAAACTATGTATCTATGTGGTGAATAGCTATTCTCTGTGGTTAACAGATCCTTCACTGCGTTCTGGATGACAAAACTTCTAAAGAGATGTTCATCACTTCGTTCTTCGCAATGACGATTCGCTAGGCTTTCATTCTTTGCGAGGTAAGTGTTAATTGAAAACTGCCAACTAGAGGATATTTAACTCGTTGGCGTCCCGCCAACAAACGGTTTATTCGAGGTTGAGCAAAGGCATTTTTTCTTTTTCGATGATCTGGGCAATGCTGGTTTCGCTCAATACTTTCAGCGTTGCATCGCGAACATCGATAAATACCTTGCGGATGCCGCAGGTTACTTCGTCATGGCATTCATCGCATTTGTGGTAAAACTTGAGACTGGCACAAGGAACCATGGCAATAGGGCCATCGGTAATGCGTAAAATGTCTACCAAATAGATATCGGCAGGGTTTTTATTCAGGCTGTAGCCACCACCAGCGCCTTTTTTGCTGTACAGGTAGCCTGCGTTGCGCAGGTCTAGCAAGATCTGCTCTAAAAATTTTTTCGGAATATGCTCTTCTTCCGCAATGCGTGCAATCTGCATCGGCGGTTCATTGATGTTTTTTCCCAAAACTACCAATGCTTTTATGGCATACTTTGTTTTTTTAGAAAGCATAGAAACAAAGCTAATAAAAGATTTAGAAATGCAAGCTATTTACACCAGCTCAAGACATTTTTTCTACCTTTTCGTATTGTAAAACATAGTTTCGGTATAAATGGCTGAGGTAAAAGGTTCTTTCTAAGAGGATTAAAATCAATACCGGAATAAAAATCAAGGCAAAAAGATCAAATTTCCAGAATACATAGGCCACCAGCATCATTAGCCTCAGGCATTCCAGGTAATAGATCCATTTGCGTTGTTCAAGCAAAGCACCGCAATTGACCAAGGTAATCAGCACAAAACCCAAAACGAATAATTTATCGTCAAAACCCAGCCAGGCAAAGCAAGCCGTAGTAAAAGTCAGGAGCAGAATAGATACTACCAATTGAAAATTAAGGTACTTTTTAAACTTGAAGCGATAATGGTCATCGGCTTTATGCTGCAAAAAGCGTTTTTCTAAAACAAGTCTAATGTCTTGGTCCAGTCTAGCCGGGTGACCGAACCAGATCGCTAACTTATTTTTAAGTCCACGCTCCCTTTTGGCGGCTTCGTCGAGTTCTAAATAATAGTGAAAATGCTGCCACAAAAAACTATAGCTTTTAATGGGATGCGTCAATCCGTATTTAGGTGCTTCTTCTTCCTTTTGAAAAGTGCCGAAGAGCTTATCCCAAAACACAAACACATCGCCATAGTTTTTATCAAGGTACTTATCATCGCTGGCATGGTGAACGCCGTGTAGGGATGGCGTAATCAATATATGTTCGAGCCAGCTCAATTTGCCTATCAGTTGCGTGTGCGTAAAAAAGGAATAGGCGCCGTGAACGGTTAATATCATCATTACCAAAGCAGGATGAAATCCCGCAAAAGGCAAAATGCACCAAAACACATTCCTGATCAATGCCTGAAAAGTAGTAATCCGGGCCGATACGCTCAGGTTAAATTCTTCGCTTTGGTGGTGAACAATGTGTGCGGCCCATAAAAAGTTAACCTGATGGCCCAGGCGATGGTACCAATACCAGACCAAATCGGTTGCCAAAATGAGCAATATCCATACCCACCAGGTATTGGGGATATTGAACAAGGCATAATTTTTATAAACATGCTGAAACAAATCGTAAAAACTGCCTGCAATAAACAGGTTAAGCAGGCGCTCGGCAATGCCAATGCTTACATTAGATACCGAGCTTTCATATTTGAACAGGTGCTTTTTCTTCAGCCTTACAGCTAGTTGGTACTCGAGGTAGAGGAAAAGGAAGAAAGCTGGAATGGCAAAAGCCAGGTAATTAATTGGCATAGCTACTGGCTAGGAAATTACTCAAATGCAGGTTAAAAAGTTCAGGTTGCTCCATCATCGGTGCATGGCCACAATCGTTAATGTAATGCAAAGTTGCCTGTGGCAACAGTTGTTTAAACTGCTCGGCAACAGCTGGCGGGGTAATCACGTCTTGCAGTCCCCAAAGCAATAAGGTAGGCACCTTGATCTGAGGCAATTCGTTTTTTAAATTTTGCTTCTGGGCATCTCTGGCCAAGCCAATAATAGAAATGGCTTTCGATTTTTGCTGCACGATTTCGAAGATATGATTTACCAAAGCCTCGTCTACCACTTCCTTCCTATCAAAAACATCTTCTATTTTGCCCTTGATGTAACTATAGTCTTTTACCCTTGGAAAGCTGCCTCCAAAAGTATTTTCGTAAAGACCAGAACTACCGGTCAGCACCAGTTTTGATACCTTACTGGGATGCTTCAGCGTGTACAGCAATGCAATATGCCCTCCTAAAGAGTTGCCAATGAGTACGGGCTGAAAAATCTGGTTTTGAACGATATAGTTTTCGAGAAACTGTACCAAACGATCTAGGTTATTGCCAAACAGGCCGTTGAACAAAGGCAATTCTGGCGCAAATACCTCGTGCTTAAATTCAAAACGTTCCTTTACATGCTTCCAATTGCTCAACTGGCCTAATAAACCGTGGAGCAATATAATGGGCCGGCCTTTAGCCAGGCTTCCTGTAGCATTTACATTTGAAGTAGAAGTGAATGATAACTGCATGGGTTTCTTTTTAACTCACCCAAAAGTAACAATAATTTCAATAAATACTACTAAATCTATAGATTTAATATATTATAAAAATATCAAACCTGTTTCAAACAGATTGGGTTCATTTAAAGTTATTTATTGATCATATTGAAATATTAATCTTTAATTCAAAATCAAACCCTAATATTTGGGAAATTAACCTTTCGATCAAATGAAATTTTTAGCCTATACAAAAACCCTTATCCATCATTCCTATGCTTTTTAATTTCCGTTCCAAGAAAAAAATTAAACAGCTCTCTCTCCTTGTTCTTCTCTTTCTAAACCTATCCAGTTACGCGCAAAGCGGCTGCATTATCGTGTTCAGCGCTACAAGCTCTGACACTCGGCTTTATACCAAAGCTTTAGGTACGTTTACCACCTGCAATGGCTACAGCAATGTAGAACAGTTTGATCCGGGCGTCTACACCAATTTCAGCCCTAACTGTACGGTAACCCCAAACCCCTTAAGCTTGGTGATCAGCAGCAATTTCAGAAACTGTATTATCAATTCCAGCTGTGGCGTTAAATCAAGCTTTGTGATAGACAATTGCCCATTAGACAGTTATTCTTTTATTTTGATGATCCTTATGGCGAGTTTGGGTTATTATTTTATTTCGAGAAAATACAGATTTGGCATCAGCGATTCTAAATTTTAATAAACCTGCAAATCGTTATTAAATGGACTATTATTTAACAACTGACTAGGCCAATAGGATTTATTTGCTGTAGAAAGCAATATCTCGACACTAATTAAAGCGTTCAGGTTTAAAAGCATCAACCGATACCGATAAACGTTGCTGTGTTGCCAATTCGGCCACTAATTTGCCTGTGGCTGGACCTAAACTCAGTCCCATCATGCCGTGCCCACCTGCAATGATCAGGTTTTTGAGTTTTTGGCTATAGCCGATATAAGGCAAGCCATCGGGCGAACAAGGTCTAAAGCCATACCAAATCTTATCCAATTGAGGCATTGGAACCTGATGGTCTCTATAATATTGCGGAATGGCATCTACGATCCCCTGTACTCTTTTTTGATTAATTCGTGCATTAATTGGCGCAATTTCCATGGTTCCGCCAAACCTAACCTGATTATTCATTGGGGTTACGGCTACCCTGGCTTCGAGCAACAGAGAAGGATGATGAATTTTCTTTTCTTGCGGATCGACCATAAAAGAATAGCCCTTGCCTGGCATCACTGGAATATTGAGCTTGGCAAGTTTAGCCAATTCGGGCAACCAAGCACCTCCGGTCATCACTACCAAATCTGAAATAAAAATCCCTTTTTCGGTCTTTAACGATTTAATTTCGCCATTATTTACTTCGATCCCTTCAACTTTGCAATTGCTTATAATTTTTACATCCTTATTTTGCAGGTAGCTGATGAGTTGCTGCACCAAAGCATTTGGATATAAATGTCCATCGCAACGGTAATGCACCGCTCCCAATACATTTAATTCGGTATCAGGCTCTAAATCTTGTGTCTGTTGCGCATTGAGTATACCCACATCCAAGCCCAGTTCTTGTGCCTGTTTTGCCATGTGGATTTCTTCATTACCCGTTTCATAATTCTTGTACAGCATCAGAATTCCTTTTTTCTCGAGCCCGAAATCGAGTTCGGATTCTTTAGCCAGGTCATCATATAGCTGTTTGCTCAGCAGATGCAGGTCGCGAAGCGGTACGGCTGAGCGTTCTACATGTTGCAGATTGGCATGTTTCCAAAATTTTATTCCCCAAGAAAGCAATGCCGGATTGAGCGAAGGCTTTACATAAAAAGGGCTTTTGCTGTCGAACATCCATTTAATCCCCTGACTGATCATTCCCGGCGCGGCCAGAGGCACAAAGTGGCTGGGCACAATCATGCCTGCATTGCCCGAAGAACAATTGTTCAGCAAATCGCCCTGATCAATCAATGTTGGTTGATAACCTTGTTTAAGCAGGTAATAGGCCGAACAGAGGCCGATAATGCCGGCACCGATAATTGTTACTGTAGGTTTTTCTTGAGACGAATTCATTTAATGTATGATGGGAAAGGGAATATGGAAGATGTAGGGTTTGTTGATTGAAAAGTTGAAAGGTTATATTATTAAATTGCTATATTATTAAATTCTACCGAGAGAGATTGCTTCGTTCCTTGCAATGACGATTATCATTACTCCAGTCTTGCCACTCGATACTTACTACTCGATACTTGATACTTGATTCTTAACCCCTAAATCACCTGAAATCCGTGTGCATAAGGGTCATCATCGTCGATAAAAATGGTATTATAGCCAGTAACCTTGGCCCAGCCTTCGATGCCTGGTACAATAGCGGGTTTACCAGCAATGGTGGTTTCCTCCTCTATGGTGCCAATAAATTGTGAGCCGATGATACTTTCGTGAACAAATTGATCCCCTTTTTTAAGCTTCCCTTTGGCAAACCACTGTGCCATTCGAGCCGATGTTCCAGTACCACAAGGTGAACGATCAATGGCTTTATCTCCATAAAAAACGGCGTTTCTAGCGCTAGCTTCGGGCGAAATTGTCGCACCAGTCCACAAGAAATGACTTAAACCATTGATATTTTCATCTTCTGGATGGACAAAAGTGTATTTTTCGTTCATCTGTTTTCTGCAGGCCCTGCTCCAACTGATCAACTGATCGGCCGTATGGTTCTCGATGCCTTTAAAATTGGCTTGAGGATCAACAATCGCATAGAAATTCCCGCCATAAGCTACATCCACGGTTATTTTACCCAAATCAGGGCAATCTACTTCCAAAGCCTCAGCAGCTAAATAAGATTTGATGTTAATGAGCTTAACCGATTTTACCTTGCCTGCTTCTTGTACATATTCTACCAAAACCAATCCTGCTGGAGTTTCTAATCTCAGTCTTCCGGGCACTTTCGGAATAACCAAGCCTTCTTCTATGGCAATGGTAACTGTACCAATGGTGCCGTGGCCACACATGGGCAAACAGCCACTGGTTTCAATGTACAACACGCCGATATCGTTTGCAGGATCAATCGGCGGATAAAGAATGCTGCCACTCATCATATCATGCCCACGAGGCTCGAACATCAGTCCTTTTCTAATCCAATCGTATTCTTTTAAAAAATGCAAGCGACGCTCCATCATACTGTTGCCCAATAGTATCGGACCCCCACCTGCTACTACCCGCACCGGATTGCCACAGGTATGCGCATCTATACAGCTGAATGTTTTTTTCATTAAAATTAAATTGGATTTTGGCTTAATTCATTGTTTACGGTTCGCCAAATCTGCAAAGGGTTATCGTTTTTGAGTTCGGCTGGCAAAAATTCATCATCCCAGTTCTGGAAACAAACCGGACGGGCAAAGCGCTTGATGCCATCAGCCCCTACCGAAGTAAATCTGCTATCGGTACTGGCAGGAAAAGGGCCGCCATGCTGCATAGCCAAGCTTACTTCTACCCCAGTTGGTACGTTATTAATGATAAAACGACCGCAGATCTCCTGTACATAATCCAATAATTCCCTATGTTGCCTCAGGTCTTTTGGCGTCGCCATTAAAGTAGCTGTTAGTTGTCCTTCTAGTTTTTTGGCAATTTCGAGCATCTCTGCTTCATTTTGGCATTGAATAATCAAAGAATAAGGGCCAAATACTTCTTCATGCAGTACCGGATTATTCAAAAACGTAGCGCCTGTTGTGGTGGCAATACTAATCAACCCTTCCCCATCGGCGATATTCTGTTCTGTTTGGGTCAACAATTGAACGCCTTTTTGTGCCAATGCCTTGGCCAATTTATCGCTATAGTTTTTGGCAATGCCTTGATGCAGCATCTTGCTTGGCGCCACATTTTTGATTTCTTTTCTGAGTTGCTGCACAAAACGGTCTAAACCATCGCCATCAACGGCAATTAACAAACCCGGATTGGTACAAAACTGACCCATACCCAAGGTAATGGAACCAGCACATTGCTTGGCCAGCGATTCGGTTTCTGTAGCCAATTTTTCGGGCAACAAGAAAATAGGATTGACGCTTCCCATTTCGGCAAAAACCGGAATTGGACTTTTACGTTGATTGGCCCAATCAAACAATGCTTTTCCGCCACTATAAGAACCTGTAAAACCAATAGCCTTCACCGCTGGATGCTTGGCCAAATATTCGCCAGTTTCAAAGCCTGCGCCATATACATGGTAGAAGATCCCTTCTGGCATTTTACATTTTTGAACGGCTTGATCAATAGCCTTGGCCACCAAAGTAGAAGTTTTGGCATGTGCTGGATGGGCTTTTACAATCACAGGACAACCTGCAGCAAACGCACAAGCGGTATCTCCGCCAGCCGTAGAATAGGCAAAAGGAAAGTTACTCGCTCCAAAAACGACCACTGTGCCCAAGGGAACCAGCATTTTTCTCAAATCGGGTTTTGGTGGCGTACGCTCTGGCAAAGCCGTATCAATGCTGGCCTCCAACCAATTGCCTCGCTCTGCAGCATCGGCATAGCTGTTCAACTGAAAAATGGTACGCGTTCTTTCGTTCATTAAACGCGCAGCTGGCAAATTGGTTTCTGCACTGGCAGTTTCAATCAGTTCTTCGCCTAACAGCTCGATTTCTTTGGCAATGGCACGCATAAAATCCGCCCTTTGCTTAAGCGAATAGGTTTTGTATTGATGGTAAGCTTTAACCGAATTGGCCAACAGCCCATCGAGCATGGCTATACTGGTATCTTGATACATATTTCTTGTTTTTTACTTTAAACTAAGTTAAAGAACTGCTACTTCTAAATCCAAATATGCGGGCAATTTTGGTCGGGCTACAAGACCTTCGTTAATTACCTGCTCTACATAGGCACGTTCCTGGCCTTTTAAAACCAAACGTGGCGCTCTCACATGTTCAGAACCTATTCCAGTAGCTTGTGCGGCCAGTTTAATGTATTGAACCAATTTAGCATGGATGTCTAATTCCAATATCGGCAAAAACCAACGGTAAATCTCCAAGGCTTCTGCATAACGATTATTTTTTACCAAACGATAAATGGCCACGGTTTCTGCCGGAAAGGCATCTACCAATCCCGCTACCCAACCATGCGCGCCCAAGGCCAAACATTCGAAGGCCAAAGGATCAACGCCACATAAGATCTTGAAACGATCACCAAAACGATTGATCATTCGGGTTACGTTTGAAACGTCTCGTGTGCTTTCCTTTACCGCTTGGATGTTCTCGAATTTCTCTAATTCTTCGAACATTTCTACAGAAACCTTAATGCCATAATCAACCGGGTTGTTATAAATCATGATAGACAATGCCGTTGCACTGGCTACGCTTTTAAAATAAGTCAGTGTTTCTTCGTCATCGGCCTTATAGCGTAATGGTGGCAACAACATCAAGCCATCTGCTCCAATTTGTTCTGCCTGTTGCGCCATGGCTACGGCATCCTTGGTTACCTGCTCTGCAATGTTCAAGATCACCGGCACTTTGCCATTGATGCTTTTTACACAATAAGCCAATAGCTCGAGCTTTTCAGCGCTGCTTAATGTGCTGGCTTCGCCTAAAGAACCACAAATGATAATGCCATCAACTCCAGCGGCAAGCTGTGCATCGAGGTTTTTCTGAAACAAAGGATAATCTATTTCATCGTTTTCTTTAAAAGGGGTTAAAAGTGCAGGATAAACACCTTGCCAAGCTACGTTTTTCATCAGTTTATAATTTCGGTTTAAATTTGATTGTGGAAGTTGCTGTTACGCCTGCAACTTCTTCATTCAAAAGTAGGAAGCAATACCCTACAATTATTAACCGGTTTTGATGAAGGATTGACGAATTTTAACCTAAAAAATCAATTAGAATTTAAAATAGAGATAATTTCAATTCAAATTCTGTAACAACCGACTAAAATAGGCTTTTGGAGCCTGGCCTTTTACCGACCTGAATACACGGTTAAAATTAGTGATATTGTTAAAGCCGCAAGAATAGGCTACCGTGGCGATGTTTTCGAATTGGCTGCTCGTTAATTTCTTGCAAGCTTCGTTAATTCGAAGCTCGTTTAAAAAGGTAATAAAGGTTTGACGGGTGTGTTTTTTAAAGTATCTGCAAAATGCCTGTGGCGTCAAGTGCGCTTCGGCTGCCACCTCTTCCAGACTGATGTTTCGCTGGTAATTCTGCATCAAAAAGTTAAAGATATGGCCAATTCTTAGTCCCTCACTTTCTGAAAAGCTTGATAATATGGAGGTAGACAATGGTTCCAACTGTCCGCTCCATTGTTGCAGAGACTGAAACAAGTTAAAGAACCTGACCATAATCTCTATATTTCCAGCATGTTGAACAACCTTCATCTGTTCGATGATACTCGCTTGATGGGCAACGGGAACCTTAAATCCATTTTGATGTTGCTGTAAAAACGTAGCCAGCCACTGCATTTCGGGCAGAGCTAAAATAGGTGCCAATTTCCCCTTTGGATCAAAGAAAATCATTAATGATTGGATCTTCAACCCGCTTTCTTCCTCAAAATACTCTGGATTGCTTTTTAACAAATGCGGCTGGTTCGCACCCAAGAGATATACGTCGTCTTTTTTAAACGCATACATGTTGTTGGCCACCATCAGGGTTCCCTCTCCCTGCTTGATCCAAATGAGTTGCGCTTCTCTATGGCGGTGCAGGTAAGGATAAAAATGGGGCATATCGTCTTCCTGTACAATTACCGTACGATCATGCGCCACAGGAATGGTAAACTGGAGGACTTTCATCTGCAATCAAAAATCAATATTACCTCAAAAAATCTAAAAAATCATATTTAAAGGTTAAAATTTGTCGAATAATTGAAAGCAGTATGTCAAAAATCCGCTGATAAATGCCATAAACTCTTTTTTTAATTTCAATTCAATTCTTTTTCGTTTAGATTTGCGCATGACATATCCTGAAAAACTGAATGCAATCCGCCAGCAGATGAAGGCCGACGGTGTTGACGCCTACATTATTCCATCGGCAGACCCGCACATTAGCGAATACCTGCCAGATCATTACAAATGTATTTCTTTTACTACCGGCTTTAAAGGTTCGGTAAGTACGGTTGTCATTACCCATGATTTTGCTGGTTTATGGGCAGATTTCAGGTATTTTGAGCAAGCCGAAGAACAATTGCAGGGAAGTGGCTTTGAGTTAGTGAAGTTGAAGGTACAACATGCCCCAGAATACATCCAGTGGCTGGGCAGCACCCTAAAACAAGGGGCTACGATTGCTTTTGACGAGAAGCTCGTTTCTATTTTGCTGGGCGAATTGCTGCAGCAGCAACTGGCCTACAAGGGAATCCGTTTTGAAAATAAGGATTACCTGAACCCAATTTGGGAAAACAGGCCCGCACTGCCTAAAGAACCAGCCTTTTTAATTGGCGAAGAATATACAGGCCAATCGATAGCCGATAAACTAGCTTTGGTGAGGGCTAGCTTAAAACAAAACCATGCCGACAGCCATTTGATTTCTTCCTTAGATGATTTGGCTTGGCTGTTCAACCTTCGTGGCGCTGATGTAAGTTACAATCCGGTGGTTTTGGGTTTTGCGCTGATCACACCTAGCCAAGCCACTTTATATATACAGCATGATAAATTAAATGCAAGCGATAAAGCTACGTTAAGTGCAAATGGCGTGGAGTTATTAGGCTATGATACCATTGCGAAAGACCTGCAGTTTTTACCTGCTGATAGCACTATTTTGATCGATCCAAAGCGTAATTGCTTTGCTTTGTATAAGCTGATCCCGAAATCGGTTAAGCGTGTATTGGAAACCAATCCTTCAACGCACCTCAAAGCAATGAAAAACGAGGTTGAAGTAGAAAATACACGTAAGGTAATGCGCAGAGATGGCGTTGCGATAACCCAATTCTTAAAATGGGTTAAAGAAAACGTAGGCAAAATCGAAATGACCGAACTTTCGGCCGCTGCTCAGCTAAGCTCATTCAGGGCTGCACAGGAAGGATTTATTGGTGAAAGTTTCAATACCATTTCAGCTTACAAAGCGCATGGCGCTTTGCCGCATTATGCTTCAACCGAAGCAAGCAATGTAGCCATTAAGGCCGAAGGCTTGTTCTTGGTAGATTCAGGTGGCCAATACCGTTATGGCACTACCGATATTACCCGCGTTATCCCGATGGGCAATATTACTGATGAAGAAAGCACAGACTATACCTTGGTACTGAAAGCGATGATTGAAGGTTGCAAAACACGTTTCCCTAAAGGCACTTGTGGCTACCAGATTGATGCAATTACCCGGAGGCCAATGTGGGATTATGCATTGAACTATGGGCATGGTACCGGCCATGGTGTAGGCTACTTTTTAAACGTGCATGAAGGTCCGCAGGTATTTAATGCCACGGCAACAGCCATTCCTGTTGAACTAGGGATGATCACCTCGATAGAACCAGGGATTTACCGTCCGGGCAAACATGGGATCCGCATCGAGAATTTAGTGCTGACCATCAAAGACCAAACCAACGAGTTTAATGAGTTCTATGCTTTTGAAGCATTAACCTTGGCTCCTATTGATACTACGATTGTAAAGAAAGAACTGTTAGAACAAGGCCATATTGATTGGCTTAATGCTTACCATGAAAGGGTTTACGATTCTTTAAGTCCTTTGTTGAACGAAGAAGAAAGGGAATTTTTGAAGGAGATGACAAAGAAGATATAAGTATACTATTTTACAATAGTTCTCATCAATTCAGCGAGAGTTGTAGAAAAAGGCATGGAAGATTCCCTGCCTTTTTTATATCCATTTAGCTGTGAAATGTCCCAAACAAGGTTTTTAAATTCACTATCCGTATTTTTTTCAATCGTATAAACTAAATAAAAGTCTGTACTTGGATTTGGATACGATCTTTGCAACATATCTGCTTTCGAAAAAATCTTTGGCCCCTCTTCTTTTAATCTCAATAGCATACCCGTTTTTAGCTGACTAGGACCATGAAGCAAGAGATATTTGGCACCAGTTTCAATCGCGCTCAACCTTATACTTCCCCTATTGTCATCAATTCGAATATTGTAAAGGTCATTTTCAAATATCCAATCTTTCTGCTTTTCTTGAAAAAAACCTACCAAAACCGAAGTTTCCTCAGGCAACAACCCTCTATTTATTCCATAAGTCTCTGGCAGAGCTTCTAATAATTCATCATTTGGCTTATGCAGATAAGTTTTATAGGCTGTAAAGGCTATTTTTTCGCGTTGGGTTGTTCTATTTAAAAAATGCCTAATTACTTCGCTTAAAAATTCTTTCAAAGCCAATGTCCCATCGTATCTTTTGTCTGGCCTAATTGCAAATGCGCCTAAACCAGGCAAGACCTCATGAAATCCACTTCTACGATAGGGCTCTGTTTCGTTCCCGGGATATAGTACATAAGCTCCCCCCGTTCTTTTTATTGCATCTTTATAAGCATGCATTTTTAGCAAATCTTCTCTTTTAAAGCTTTTGTTTTTATCATTGAATTCATGACCTTCCTCTAAAGAGTCATCACCAATAAGCTGAGAAAGGGTTTCGACTCTGTATTTTGCATCAAAGTGAACATGAACGATCGATTCTTCTTCTTCCGCTTTCGCTTGGCTTATGGTAGCAGGCCAAATTGAAAGCGTATAATCCGGACGCATGCTTTTAGTCCAGCTTCCGGCATGTTGATATACGTCTCCGCTTGTAAATGATCTGTTAAAACTAAATTCAACATTTAGGTTTCTAATATCATTTTTAAAAACACCTTTAACTGCAATATGATTTCCATGTTTTAATTGTAACCCTAAATTATCATTTGTAGATTTAATTAGCTCTTTTAATTCATTAGGCTCAATATTAAACAACTCTTTAACCAAATCAAGAAGTTTAAAGAACAGCCAATATTCGTAAAGGGTTGCCACATCACGTTTTCCTGCAGCATATACATCATCCCCACCCTTCCAAATTAGCTTTGCGGCAAGCTCAAACATTAACCAAGCTTTTAATACTTCTCTGTAGCCTTCTTTTCTCTGTAATATTGGACTATTAAGCGGAATAGAATTCATGTTCGATACCTCTTTAAAAACACTGTGATTAAGCAGTTGTTCCAATTTGTCTACAAGAAAAGTTGCTTCCGATCTCAATCTCGAATTAGGAGTAGCATTAAGCACTATTTTGCCTAATAAATCTAGAAAGGATTCAAGTGCATACTTTACGAATCTATTTTCTGAAGTATCTATTGACTCTTTCTGGTTTAAGCCAATGATCTTTTGAGGAACTGAATGAATTATATTTTTTTCTGACAACCTATGACTATTAGACAAGTTTATCCTGTTTGATGAACCAGCCAGTTGCCTTATACTTTTATGATCTAATCTCTTACAGCTCCTAATGTCTTTCTCTGCTTCGGTTGCTATCCATTTTGCAACAGGATTTATTAAAATTTTATGGATCGCCTCATTAAATTCATCTGAATCTAAAACCGATTTTATAAAAGCAAAACGTTGATAAATCGTTTTCCAATCTTGAACAAAATCAGCAGTTATATTCTGACTTACAGGTGACGAGTGCATGAATACTAGATCAACACACTGCTCGGTGATGTCTTCTAACATTGTCCGATAATCTTCCCTATACGCTGTTTTTACAGACTGAACCTCTAATTTAAGTACACCTACTATTTGCTGAGCGTAACAAATATCTACAACAAGTGTACCTACGTAAATATTTGGCACTATTCGGCCACAATTTGGATGATGTTTTGAATTCTTAATTAAAGGATTATTCGATAATTCATACCCTTTTGGCAAAAGATACTCATAAGCTTGGCCTTCCTTTATTTGAATTCTTGCCTCCCCGTTTTCAAATGCTTCCTCCTGTCCAATTGCGATAATAGATTGCATTTCGTTCTCACTCCATAAACTAAATTTTATAGCTGATTTATTTTGCAGTTCTATATCAAAATCTAAATGGGATAGCATTCTATATTAAGCTTCGGCATAACTGGTAAACCCGTTATCCATTAAATTAAGATACATCCTTACGATCTTTTCTAATGAGATAGGAAATTTGGCGATTTCATTATAATTAATATCATTTTTCGAGTTCAATACATCAAGGATATTATTACCTTCAAGCAAACATAAGGAACCTAAATTCTCCAAAACTGGCGCTATTTTTTTTCGTGAACCGTGAACCTTAGGAAGTAATTTTTGCATAATCGCCAAATCCATAATACTATTCAATTCACGGTCATTATCTAAGTGTTGCAAAACCGAACCTAAACGAAGTATTTCGCTTGCACTACGATAACCGAACTCAGCCCCTACCTTTTTCAGTTCCTTAAAGAACTGGAGTAATTGCTTAACAAGCATGTCTTTGTTGATTACGTCAAGAGGGGTCGACTGTGAAATCGTTACAAAAGACTCAGCCATTCCAGACCCATTGCCCAATAAATCGCCTAATTCAATTTTTGTTGCTTCGCCTAAGAATCTTCTCATTTCTTCATCTGTTACTCTAAATTCGATAACATTTGCTCTATCTAGTACTTTTGGGCTAAACATGTAGGTAGTCTCATCAATATTTACAGTCCCAACGATATATAGATTTTTTGGAAGCTTAATTTTTTGAGGTACTGGCTTAATCTCTTTATTAGAATGCAAATCAATCCACGAGTCCGACTCCATTGCACTTAAAAAATCCGCAAAGTATCTTTCAACGTGGCTCAGGTTCATTTCATCCAAGATCAGAAAATAAGGCTTTTGTGAGTTTTCTGGTTTATTGGCTTCAAGAATAAGGCTTAAAGCTCCGTTTTGGGGCATTACGTAGCCTTCATTGTCTAAAGCATTAGGAAATCCAAGCAAGGGCTCTCTATTTGTCCAATCTGCACCGACAGAAACTATACTGTACTGACTTTCATTTTCACAAAGCCAAGCAGCAAACGAATGTGCCAGTTTGGTTTTTCCAGATCCTGATAAACCTGTCAGAATAACAAAGGGTTTGGTTAATAATGCAGATGCAAAACGAGCCACCAATTCTTCACTAAATTGAAGTCCAATTTCTTCGGTAGCCTTATGAAAATGTTCATAATTAAAGTCAACAAGAAGAACTTCAGATGCTTCCTTAGGCTTTTCCTCATGAATTTTGCTTTCCTTTAATAAAGGTATTAATTCTGGATGATCAGATAACAGGTAGGTTAAATCAGCAACATATGATTGACTAACATTTACTAGACCTGAAAGATGTAATATTGGAGAAACATAATAATCAGTTCGATCTATTGTTTTACTTCCAAACCACCAAGAATAGTCAGATAGAAATTTCTTGAAAAAGTCTCTATCTAGAGTTTCTCTCAAAACGTCATTTATTCTTAAAAGAAAAAAATCGGATATAATTGACTTTTCCTTTATTTCTGCTAATACTTTCTTGTCATTAGTAGATATGAATACTCTTTCTGCTATTTGTTTATATTTCTTAAGCTCTATTAAAAAATCTACAAAATAACTAGCAACGATAAACCATTGGTTTGGGAATATTATTGAAAGATTTTTGGGCGTCTTAATGACACATGTAAATTTATTGTAAAATACCTTATTGGCAGAAGATTTTGAAAACTCCTCTTTAAATTTCTCACTTAATATTATTTCCTGATTAAAATATTTGTCAAAAGCTTCTTTTGATCCTAATCCTATTTTGTTTAAGTCTTTTAAATTCATAAAAGTTGCTTTTTTATTTCTTGAGCAATGGTTTTAACGACTGGTACCGATACACTATTTCCAAATTGTTTATAGGCTTGCACATCTGAAACAATGATACTGAAACCATCATCAATTGGATAACCTTGTAACAAACCTGCTTCTTTTGGCGTTAGTTTTCTAGGATTCATGCCATTTTGCTCGATAAGTATTTCACTTCCATCCTTATAATATCTCGCTGAAATTGTATTAGTATATGCGCTTTCTTCATTAAATAAGGAGAAACCAAAACCATTTCCTTTTTCTTTATGTTCAGCCAATCTTCGTAAATGACCGGCATATAAGCGATCAGATATAGTATATTTATCCGCCACTTTAAATTCTAACACATCCCCAACCTTAACAGGTTTAGCCATCTTCTCTAAATTTTCTTTTTCAAAGATCGCATGATTATGTCTATCTAAGCCAAAAGGAAATTTGAATTCAGAAGTATCTTCTTCATCCTTTAGCCATGCCACTATAAATATTCTCTGTCTATTTTGAGGTACTCCAAAATTTCTTGAACTCAAAACTTCAGAACGAACGTTGTATCCAAGGTCATCTAGTACTTGTAAAATCTTCTTAAATGTTTTACCCTTATCGTGGCTTTTAAGTCCCTTTACATTTTCTAAAAAAAGTACTTTTGGCGGACATCCCTTATCTATTTTATGTTTAACTATATCAGCTATATTAAAAAACAAAGTCCCTCTGATATCATCAAAACCTTTTCTTAATCCTGCATTTGAGAATGCCTGACACGGAAAACCTGCACATAGCACATCAAAATCAGGAATTAAATCCACATTTGCATCATTTATATCAGAATTAAAATTATTTTCTTGAAATAATTCTGGTGATATTTCTTTAAAATTATGTTCATAAGTAATTCTAGCATATTTATCCCATTCACTAGCAAATACACACTTCCCTCCAATATTATGCATAGCCAAGTGAAACCCACCTATACCTGCAAATAAATCTATAAACTTAAAATCTTTTGCTTTTTTTCCTTTAGTTACTTTTTTCTGTGTGCTCATTAAATATCATCCATTCTGCCCAATACTACTCTTTAAATACATATCTAAAAACTGCTAGACAAATCGCATTAAAAATATAAATTTTTTAATTGATAGAGCTGAAAAACTTACTTCAAAATATCTTAAAACATCATATTATATGTTTCTCAAAACTCTTCAATTTCCCCAAACTGTGGAATCCACATCGAGTAAATAATTCCCCATATTTCCCCGTTTATTTAAATTGAAAACTCGTTGGGGAATTATCATAAAAAGATATTTTGAGCAATTTTTTAACCCTACATGTATGTTTAAACATGAATAGAAGCCCTAGCTGAAAATCCCATGACAAACTAGCTTAAGGTCTTATTTGCGCTGGCCTATAAGTTGTCTATTGGGTGTTACAACACGTAACATCCCCAGTCATGAAATTTTTAAAATACTTAGCCATCATTACTCTTTTTGCTTCTCTAAGCCAAACTGCTTCAGCTACTGTTATCAGTGCATATGGTTGTAGAATTGGCGATGCTGTATATGGAGACAAAATGGGCACTACAAATTGGTATGGTACAAATTATGATGTTTACAACAGAAACGGCACAAAATATAATGTTGATTACAATCCAGGCCAGCAATGTGACTGGGTTGAAGATTACAACATTTCTAGTGCAGGTGGCCAATGCTGGGTTAATACTTTCGTAAACCCAAACAATAATGACACTGGTGTTGGTGGTTATGGTACATATGTTCATTACACTGTAAATACCTGTACTCCAATGAACCTTCCCCTAGACGATTACACTTGGGCAATCTTGCTAGTAGTTGGTGGTCTTGGTGCTTTCTACATCAGCAAAAAAGGCTTATTGGCAGCTTAATCTATTCTGGCGCTTACGTGTTTTCTGAATTTGGCTTATCTTTAGGAGCACTAGCCTAATGAGATGCCCAACTTTCAACAACTTCTTTTTACTCCCCCATTAACTTATACTACTAATCGTAAAAGGATATTTGATTCTTTGTTTAGCTTGAATGAGTTTTTACCCCAAGCTTTCGATTTTGCCTACACCATGTGCTTTACCAATGAAGGTCACCACAGAAATACAAGATCTGGAGGCGAAACCCAACGGAGCCAAGGCGAGCTTTTTATTAATACCCTGCAAGGGAAACTAGCTGAATTTGGCATCTACCAACAATTTAAGACCCATGGAATAGACCTTCCGTTACCAGACCTCCACGTTTTCGGCAAAGGAGTTTGGGACGATGGCGATTTTGAATGTTACGGAAAGAAACTCAGCATTAAATCGGGCGCTCATTTTGCCAATCTCATGCTCTTGGAAACCAAAGATTGGGATGAAGAAGGCAATTACATTCCCGATGGTTCAAGCTACGATTTCTTCATTTTATGCCGTATTAAGCCCGATGGAAAAACACTGCTGGGCAAAACTTTAAACAAGGAGAAGGTCGACTACGAAACCTTAAAAAAGCTCGTTTTTGCTGAGAATTGGCAATTCGACATTGCTGGTTGTATTGGAAAGGGCGAGTTGCAACAATTGATCAAAGATGGCTTTATCCTGCCCCAAAAAGCGCTACTCAATGGCAAAATACCTATGGACGCCAGCAACTATTATGTGCAAAGTGGCGATATGCATACTTTTGAGCAGTTGCTTAAAAAACTGAACTCGACTAAGCAATAGTTGCTTTTTTCTTTCCTTTAGCTTTTTGACCTGTTGCATCTGGAGAACCTTGCACTAATGCCTGCTTAATATTGGCCGCAATCCTGGCGATAACGGGTACGGTTACCGAATTACCTGCTTGTTTGTACAATTGTGCTTCTGAAATGGCGGGCAACTTAAAATCTTCGGAAAAACCCTGAAACCTGAAACATTCTTTTGGGGTCAGCTTCCTTATCCCTTCGTCTGTTAAAATGATAGGCACATTGTGTCCACCCATGCCCATGTTGGCGGTTAAAGTAGGGCAAACGTTCTGTTTGTTCTCACGTACATAATGCCTGCGCCATTGATAAACCGTAGCTTTCGACCTGATATTTTGCGCTAACTCGTTATGGATCATTTTATCTGGTCCGTAATAGTATTTAGGAGCGATCTCTCCAGAAATGATCAAATCTCTGATTTTAACCGTTAAAGGCAAGGGTTCTGGAAACTGGAAATATTTTCCATAAATATCTTCGCCCTGCTCGTTGTTTTTAAACGCTACAATATAAATCCGCTCTCTATTCTGAGGAATATTTCCAAAGTCTTTAGAATTGAGCACTTTGGTAAACACGGTATAATTTAGGGCTCGAAGTGTTTCTATAATTACCTTAAAAGTATTGCCCTTATCGTGCGAAGTGAGGTTTTTTACGTTTTCGAGTAATAAAACCTTAGGTGCCAGTTCTTCGGCATATTGAATAATCCTAAAAAAGTGATTGCCACGCTGGTCTTCAAAGCCTTTGCGGTAGCCTGCAATAGAAAATGGCTGACAAGGAAAACCACCTGCCAATACATCTATAGGATCAAGTGTTTTAGGATCAAGTTCAAATACATCGCCTTCATGGAGCTTATGCTTAAAATTTTCGCGATAGGTGATACAGGCATACTTATCAAATTCATTGGCCCATGCCAACTCCATTCCTGCATCTATAAATCCTTGACAAATGCCACCAACGCCTGCGTAAAGGCTACCTACCTTAAATTTCTTGCTCATATTGTTCGGGGGAACCAATCAGGTCGATTGGCAATCGCCTAAATTAAAATTTTAATTTCAATCTTTTTCAACATTTTGTCTGAAAGAAGCAATCTTCATTATTCATTGCTCGGAACCCGCCCTGTTTGCTCTGCTTCAATATACAGCATGATCTGGTTTACGCAGGCTTTTAGGTTTTGTTTGACTTCATGCTCCCAAAAACGCATCACATTGTAGCCCATCAGGTTAAGGTTTTCATTGGCAAATTTATCGCGTTGCATGTTCCTCTCTATCTTGGGGATCCAAAAACCAAGGTTGCTTTTGGGCTTTCGCTTTGCCCATTCGTAGCCATGCCAAAAATCGCCATCTACAAAAATGGCCAATCGGTATTTGTCTATCACAATATCGGGCTTACCTGGCAAATCATTTCGGTGCAAACGGAAACGAATGTTGGCTGCCCACAAGGCCTTTCTGAGTAAAAGCTCGGGAACACTGTGCTTGCCCCTAATTTTAGACATGGTTTTACTCCGTTGCTTTGTGGTATAAAATCCTGCGCTTTCCTCAAATTTGGGCACCTTAATCACATCTTCTTCTGGTATTGGATAAGGTTTATGTTTCATTGCCGATCGTTTGCACTACAAAGTAAACGAAAGTATTTGGAAATTGTTTGGCTTGGCAGTTTTGAGTTTTGAGTTGCCAGTTAGCAGTTGCTGGTCCATAGTCCATAAATCGTCATTGCGAGGAACAAAGCAATCTCTTTCGATAAATTCTCTTTTATACTCCCCAATGATCGTTATACTGGACTTGATCCAGAGTCAAATTCAGGATGACGCTTCTAAAGAAAAACTAACGCTTATCATAATTCAAAAGCCACCTCACGCCAAACCGATCGGTTACCGAGCCGAATACCGCTCCCCAAAAATTAGCTTCCAAGGGTTGCGTAGCTTCGCCTCCTATGGCCAGTTGTTGATAGTACTCTTCCAATTCCTGCTCTGATTGGCAATTGAGCATGAGCGATACCGCATTGCCCGAAGTTAAACCTTCATTAGCAACCATATCCGTTGCCATGAGCACCAAATTATCTTTCCGCAAGGTAGCCTGGATAATATAAGACTTCATATTGGCGGGCAGCGGGTCGCTTAAGGGGCTTTCTCCGACGGTCTGAAAATCTAATTCGCCTCCCAAACAGCTTTGATAAAAGGTCATGGCCTGCCTGCAGTTGCCATTAAAAGTTAAATATGAATAAAGCTGTGCCATCTGCCAAACCTCTTAATTAGATCTCAAACGCAGTTTAATACTGCTATTTACCCCACAAAATTAGCGGGTATAGCCTTGTTTCGAATAGTGCAGAAAAGACAATTGCAGGGGTTGTTTGCGACAAAGTGTTGCACTATATTTGTTTCGGCAAAACCAATATCCCCCAATGAAGCACATCTCTATACTTGTACCCGAAACTGCTGTAATAGAAGCTATTGCAGACCCCAGGTATTTATTTACCACGGTAAACGAATTTCTAACCGCATCAGGGAAGGCTCCATTGTTCAATGTGCAATTGGTGGGCATGAAGAAGGAGATGAGGCTGAACAACAATCTTTTCTCGGTACATACCGATGCCTTAATCGGCGAACTTCCCAAAACAGACTTGATCTTTATTCCGGCATTAAGCGGCGATATGGCTAGAGCAGTAGAAATGAACAAGGAACTGCAACCTTGGATTGTAGAGCAATACCACAAAGGTGCAGAAGTGGTTTCTTTGTGTCTAGGTGCATTTCTATTGGCTTCTACAGGATTACTCGATGGCAAAAAATGTTCTACCCATTGGCATCTATCAACAGATTTCAGGGCAATGTTTCCCGCTGTAGAACTGGTGGATGGCAGTATCATTACTGAAGAAAAAGGCATTTACTCGAGTGGAGGCGCCAATTCTTACTGGAACCTCTTGCTTTACCTGGTAGAAAAATATACCGATAGGGATACTGCGATTTTGGCTTCTAAATATTTTGCCATAGATATTGACCGGGAAAGCCAATTGGCTTTCATGATGTTTCAAGGTCAGAAAAAACACAATGACGAGGAAATTAAAAAGGCACAGGAATTTATCGACGAAAACTACCAGGACAAATTAACGGTAGATCAACTGGCCGATATGGTAGCGCTGGGCAGAAGAAGCTTTGAACGCCGTTTTAAAAAAGCCACCAATAATACGGTGATCGAATACATACAACGAGTAAAAATCGAGGCAGCTAAACGCAGTTTTGAATCGAGCAGGAAAAACATTACCGAAGTGATGTTTGATGTGGGCTATACAGATACCAAGGCCTTTAGGGATGTTTTTAAGAAGATTACCGGCCTTACACCTATCGACTACCGCAACAAGTACCATAAAAAAGTGTTGGTTTCTTGAGGGAAGGGGGAGTTTAAAGTTGAGAGTTCAAAGTTCAAAGTTGAAAGTTGAAGGTTCAAAGTTGAAGGTTGAGGGTTCAAAGTTGAAAGTTCAAGGTTCAAGGTTGAAAAGTTCAAGTGGAAGGTTGAGGGTTGAAGGCAGAAGGTTGAATCTATTTTAAGGCACTATAAACAACAAAGCCCGACTTGCGTCGGGCTTTGTGGCTGTTTCTAATTGTCTCATTTTAAATTATCCCCTGATAATTTGTCAATGACGATAAGAATTAATGCCACGAATGCAATTGCTATAACTGCGATGGCAAGAATCTTCATCTTGTTAGCTTTCATCCTTAATAAACGCTCTTAGATCCAATTATGACAGCTAAATTAACAAACGCCCGAGCTCAACCAGGCGCTGCTAATATCTTCTATTGTATTAATATTTCAAAATTTTAAATTCGGTACGGCGATTGGCTTGGTGTTCAGCCTCTGTACATTTTACGCCGTTACTGCATTTATTAAGCAATTGGGTTTCTCCGTAACCTTTTGCCACCATTCTGTCTCTGGCTATGCCCCTGCTTACTAAATAATTCACTACAGATCTTGCCCTGCGTTGCGATAAGTCTAGGTTGTAGCTATCTACGCCCCTGCTATCGGTATGCGATCCTAATTCGATCACCAACGTTGGATTATCTCTCATGGTGCGCACCAATTCGTCGAGAATTTTTGCAGCATCAGGCCTGATGTTATCCTTGTCAAAATTATAATGGATGTTTTGTAATGCGATGGCTTTGCCTACCTCATACAATGGTTCCAGTTGCAATTTTACATCAAAAGTTTGAGATTTTGTAACACTTTTAGTAGAAATAGTTGTAGAATCTGCATAAAATTTCTCTTTCTGTGCCAATAACTGGTAATCTTTACCCTGCTCTAGGTCGAACAAGAAGGTACCTTGTTCGGTGCTGCTTTGGCGGGCCACCACTTGGCGACCCGCACTAAATAACGTAACTGCAGCAGCTGGGATGATCTCTCCAGACTTTTTATTAACCACATTTCCTTTTAGGACCAAAATCACTTTTGGCTGCTCTCCCCTGTGGCTAAAGCTATAAATATCGTCTCTACCTGCACCACCTTTACGGTTGGATGAAAGGTAGCCTGTTGTTAAATCGTCGCTATTGCTAATGGTTAGGTAAGCAAAATCATCAGCAGGCGAGTTTAACGGGTATTTGAGGTTTTGAGGCTTTGACCAGTTCTCTTTACTGCCTTTGGCACTAAAAATATCCAATCCACCCATGCCCGGCCAGCCTGTACTTGAGAAATACAAGGTACCATCCGCAGCAATCGTAGGAAACATCTCTTCCTTTGCAGTATTGATGCTCGGACCTGCATTTTTAGGTTGCCCCCATGTTTTGTCGTCTTGCAGTTCAGCATACCAGATGTCTGTTCCTCCTAGCCCACCCGGCATGTTAGATACAAAGTACAAGGTTTTTTCATCCGGACTTAAAGCCGCATGTCCAACCGAATATTTCTCTACATTGTTGTAAGCAAAAGGCTGTTCAACCCATTTTCCGGCCAATTGTTTAAAGAAATACAGCTCTAGGTTATTGGTGTTGTACTTGTTCTTGCCAATGGTACTTACTTCTAAAGTTTTGCCGGTTGTAGTTCTGGTTACGTAAAGTACCGAACCTAATTTATTGGTTACCACCGGACCAATATGGTATTCGCCTTTGTTATAGATGATCGAATCAATGGTTGCGCCTGATAGGTCGTTCTCCTCGTTTTTGTTGGCTGTAAAAATGCGCAGATAAGGGCGACCGGTACGGCCATATAGGTCTTTTAAAGATTTACGGCTAGGTTCTCCAGTAAAAAATACGCCTTTTTGATAGGGAAATACGGAGAACTCAGAAAGCGGCGTGTTTACACCTGCCTGGTTTTTGATCTGATGTGTGGTAGGGTTTGCCAACCATACTACTGCCGAATCGCAACCTGCAATATCTACGCTTACACGCGCCTGATCGCCGGTGGTGCTTGCATATTGTTGCAATACCTTTTTGGCTTCTGCATATTTAAGGTTCGATTTTAAGGCTTCGCCATACAACATCAGGTTCTCAGGCTTGCTTTCGGGAACCGCTACTACCCTTGCGTACCAATTCTCGGCAGCTTCATAGTCTTTCAGTTTCACATAGCAATCTGCCAGGTTCTCCAAGTCTTCCAGCTTAGGTTTTTTCACATCTACCAGCTTTTGAAAAAGTCCGGCAGCCTGAAAATATTGATATTCATTATATAACTTCTTAGCTCGATCGCGAAGGTTGAACTGTTCTTGCGCAAATGAAGCATTTAAACTGGCTCCCCAGGCAATCAAAGTGGCAATGATGATATATTTCTTCTTCATAATTCTATTTATACGGAATAACATCCTTTAAAAAAACCTTGGACTTAGCAAACGATTAAGCGATCTAGGGAAGGTAATGCCCAAAGTCAGCTCGTGCGAACCCGATTGTACCGAGCTCAGCTTGTTCAGCATGTAATCATAAGAATAGCCAATCCTCAAACGGTTGCTCACATTAAACTGCACTACGCCCGAAATCGAGTTTACATTGGTTAGCGAAATGTTCTTGCTGTAATCTTTGTTCCATAGGTTTAAGCCGGTACGGTACGAACCGCCTAACCAAACCCTATCGTTAAAAATGAACATCGCACTTAAATCTAAACTGGTTGGCCCTTTAAAATCCTCCTTGATTAAAATGCTTGGCCTCAGCCTCACATTATCAGACAGGTTATTTAGCATCCCTGCAATAATATACATGTGGCGTTTACGCTTCAAGTTATCGGTTGTTCCGGCATCCCACCTAAATATGCTGTTGGAATTATCGCCAGAAAGCAAGTCCATTACAGAAGCACCTACATAGAAGTTCTCGTTGTAATAGTACACGCCAAAACGTGCATCGGGAATGTAGCTGTTGATCTGTCCGCTTGGTAAATTAGGGTCGTTGGCATCTACCGGATTTAGTTTGGTGCCATCAAGGGAATAATTGGTTACTCCCAAAGCCAAACCAAAACTCAAGCGTTCGGTGTCTTCGGCATTTAGCCTTAAACGATAGGCAAAATTGGCATAAGCCGATGCCGACGATTGTGCACCAAGTTTATCGGCCGAAAGCTGCAAACCCACGCCCATTCTTTTGGTTACCGGATCTACCACTCCATCTATCGAAACCTGTCCGGTATTTGGCGCTCCGTTTAGGCCTGTCCATTGCGTACGCAAGGCCATTTGGCCAAACCATTCTTCCTTATAACCCGCATAGGCCGGGTTTACGCTCAATGCATTGAAAATGTATTGGGTAAACTGGATATTTTGCTGCGCCCTTGCAGGTGTTAAACCCGCAAGGATGAAGCTTAAGCCAATGATTGTTGTTTTGATATAATGCTTTTTCATAATTTCTACTCTTGAATACCTCATGATAAAATTTCTGATTAACGTTTAATTAAAACCCATCCTTTTATCGTACTGCTGGTATTGCCCTTAATCAGCCTGATGGTATAGTAATAAGTACCTTCGTTCAAGCCTTCGCCACTCCAGTTGTTTTGGTAGTTTTTGCTCACGTAAACCTGGTTGCCCCAACGGTTGTAGAATTCTACTTCGGCCCTGTCATAGCTTGGCAAGCCAACGATCACGAAGAAGTCGTTTTTGCCATCGCCATCTGGCGTAATTACGTTCGGGATAAAGAAGCCTTCAACAGCTACCTCAACATTGGCTACATTGGTCCAGTTGCCGTATGCATCTCTTACGCGGTAAGTGAAGCTGTCTTTTCCGGTAAAGCCACTATTTGGCGTATAAGTAATGGTACCATCTAAATTCACCCTAATGGTTCCGTTTTTAGGCTGGCTCATCACCTCTATCTTGGTTGGGTCTAGCTCGGCTCCATCTTTTACGTCGTTTTTGAGTACCGGAATAACTACAGGCTTGTTGAACTGAGTTTTATCGGCATCATCAACCGCTTTCGGATTGCTGGCTACTACCGTGATGTTTGCTACCGCCGGATTTGAAATTTGTCCGTTGGTATCTGTTACGGTATAAGTAAAGTCATCCGCACCTACATAACCTGCGTTTGGCGTATAGGTTACTGTACCGTCAGGATTAATGGTTACCGTACCATGTTTAGGTGGCACCGTAATGACGATGCTTGCCGGAACAATTGGCGTACTGCCTGCCACATCGTTGGTTTCGATTGAAATCTTAATCGGATCGTTCTGACGGGTAGTTGCATTATCGTTGTTAGCTACCGGTGGTTTAGCCAATGTGGTTACTGTTGGCGTATCGTTGCCAGCTGTTGTACCCGATTGGTCGCTTACCGATTTGTTAGCCGGATCTGTTGCATTAATCACCGCTTGGTTGGTTACATTGCCTTTTGCAATATCAGCAACAGTAATTACATAGGTTCTTACTACCGTAGTTGATGCGCCTGGAGCCAATGTACCGGCTACATTAATTACACCCGCACCTAATAGCGGATCGGTCAAGGCAATATTGCCCAAGGTTACGTTACCGGTATTGGTAATGGTAAATGTATATTCAATTGAGTTATTCAGTACAAATGCACCCCCTACTCCAGTTCCAGCATTGGTTACCTTTTTTACCAAGGCAATTGCGCCTGTTTGTACAATTGGTGTAACGGTACATGTTGGACATGCCGGTGTTGGTGGCGTAAGCGGATAGTTAGGATCTGCTGGTGCCACTGGTGTAGGATCAGTTGAAGTAACGGTAACGGTATTGTTTCTTGGATCGGTTGCCGAAGCGCTTGCCAAGTTGAATACGCCACGGTTATCCAAATCTGCCTGCGTTAATACATGGTAAGCTGTAAATGTACTGTTATCGCTTGCACCTACAGCCAATGAAGCCAATGGTCCACCCACTACGGTTGCATTGTTATCGCTTACGGTAACATTGGTTAAGGTTACGTTACCCGTGTTGGTTACCACAAAGGTATAATTGATACGATCGCCTACATTCACCTTGCCATCGCCATTGGTATCGTTGTATACTCCATCCTTAGTTAAGGTCATGTTGCCTGTTTGCGTAATTGGAGTTACGGTACAGGTTGGACAAGCTGGTGTTGGAGGCGTTACCGGATAACCTGGATCACCTGGATTTACTGGGGTCGGATCGTTCGAAGTAACCGTTACATCGTTATTACGTGGATCTTTGCCTTTAGCTGTCGCTGTGTTGAACACCCCACCATTATCAAAATCGGCCTGTGTCAATACATGGTAAGCTGTAAAGGTGCTGTTATCGCTTGCGCCTGCTGCCAACGAAGCAATTGGTCCGCCAACTACCGTAGCATTGTTATCGCTTACGGTTACGTTGGTTAAGGTTACGTTACCGGTATTGGTTACTACAAAAGTGTAGTTGATACGGTCGCCGATGTTTACTTTGCCATCGCCATTGGTATCGTTATATGCACCCTCTTTTGTCAAGGTCATGCTACCAGTTTGCGTAATCGGAGTTACGGTACAGGTTGGGCAAGCCGGTGTTGGAGGCGTAACTGGGTAGCCTGGATCGCCAGGATTTAAAGGAGTCGGATCGTTTGATGTGGTTGTTACATCATTGTTGCGCGGATCCTTGCCTTTAGCTGTCGCTGTATTAAACACGCCACCGTTATCAATATCGGCCTGCGTTAATACATGATAAGCCGTAAAGGTACTGTTATCGCTAGCTCCAGGTGCCAATGTGGCAATTGGTCCGCCAGCTACAGTTGCATTGTTATCGCTTACGGTTACGTTGGTTAAGGTTACGTTACCGGTATTGGTCACTATAAAAGTATAGTTGATCCTATCGCCGATGTTCACTTTGCCATCTGCATTGGTATCATCATAAGTACCCTCTTTGGTCAAGCTCATGGTACCAGTTTGCGTAATCGGAGTTACGGTACAAGTTGGACAAGCCGGTGTTGGAGGCGTTACCGGATAACCTGGATCGCCTGGATTTAATGGAGTTGGATCGTTTGATGTGGTTGTTACATCGTTATTACGTGGATCCTTGCCCTTAGCTGTTGCAGTATTAAACACACCACCGTTATCAAAATCGGCCTGTGTCAATACGTGATAAGCGGTAAAGGTACTGTTATCGCTCGTGCCTGCTGCCAATGAGGCAATCGGTCCGCCAGCAACAGTTGCATTGTTATCGCTTACCGTTACGTTGGTTAAGGTTACATTGCCCGTGTTGGTCACTACAAAAGTGTAGTTGATCCTATCGCCGATGTTCACTTTGCCATCGCCGTTGGTATCATCGTAGGCACCTTCTTTGGCCAATGTCATGCTGCCTGTTTGCGTAATCGGAGTTACGGTACAGGTTGGACAAGCCGGTGTTGGAGGCGTTACCGGATAGTTAGGGTCGCCTGGCGCAACTGGAGTCGGATCGTTTGATGTAGTTGTTACATCAGTGTTTCTTGGATCTTTTCCTTTGGCAGTTGCCAGGTTAAATACGCCACCGTTGTCGATATCAGCCTGTGTCAATACATGGTAAGCCGTGAAAGTACTGTTATCACTTGCGCCTACAGCCAAGGAAGCAATCGGTCCGCCAGCTACAGTTGCATTGTTATCGGTAACAGTTACGTTGGTTAAGGTTACGTTGCCGGTATTGGTCACTACGAAGGCATAATTGATTCTATCGCCTACGTTCACTTTGCCATCTGCATTGATATCATCGTAAGTACCCTCTTTAGCCAAGCTCATGCTGCCAGTCTGTACAATTGGAGTAACCGTACAGGTCGGACAAGCCGGTGTTGGAGGTGTTACCGGATAACCTGGATCGCCCGGGTTCAATGGAGTTGGATCATTTGAAGTCGTGGTGATATCGTTATCGCGTGGATCCTTGCCTTTGGCAGTTGCGGTATTAAATACCCCACCGTTATCGATATCAGCCTGTGTCAATACGTGGAAGGCAGTAAATGTGCTGTTATCGCTTGCGCCTACTGCCAACGAAACGATTGGTCCGCCAGCAACGGTTGCATTGTTATCGGTTACCGTTACGTTGGTTAAAGTTACGTTGCCGGTATTGGTTACTACGAAAGTATAGTTGATGCGGTCGCCTACATTTACCTTGCCATCGCCATTGGCATCGTTGTATACGCCTTCCTTAGCTAAGCTCATGCTACCTGTTTGCGTAATCGGAGTTACGGTACAGGTTGGGCAAGCCGGTGTTGGAGGCGTTACCGGATAACCTGGATCGCTAGGATTCAAAGGACTAGGGTCATTTGAAGTGGTGGTGATGTCGTTATTTTTAGGGTCTTTTGCTTTAGCCGTGGCCAAGTTGAACACCCCACCGTTGTCAAAATCGGCCTGCGTCAATACGTGGAAGGCAGTAAAGGTGTTGTTATCGCTCGCACCTACTGCCAATGAGGCAATTGGGCCGCCAGCAACGGTTGCATTGTTATCGGTTACCGTTACGTTGGTTAAAGTTACGTTGCCGGTATTCGTCACTACAAAAGTGTAGTTGATTCTATCGCCAATGTTCACTTTGCCATCGCCGTTGGTATCGTTATAGGCACCTTCTTTGGCCAATGTCATACTGCCAGTTTGTACAATTGGCGTAACGGTACAGGTTGGACAAGCCGGTGTTGGAGGCGTTACCGGATAGTTAGGGTCGCCTGGCGCAACTGGGGTCGGATCGTTAGATGTAGTTGTTACATCATTGTTTCTTGGATCTTTTCCTTTAACTGTAGCCAAGTTAAACACGCCACCGTTGTCGATATCAGCCTGCGTTAATACATGGTAAGCCGTAAAAGTGCTGTTATCGCTTGCACCTACTGGCAGTGAAGCAATCGGTCCGCCAGCAACAGTTGCGTTGTTGTCTGTTAAAGCAACATTGGTTAAGGTTACGTTGCCCGTATTGGTCACTACGAAGGCATAATTGATTCTATCGCCTATGTTCACTTTACCATCTGCATTGGTATCATCGTAAGTACCTTCTTTGGCCAAGCTCATGCTACCGGTCTGTACGATTGGGGTAATGGTACAAGTTGGACAAGCTGGTGTTGGAGGCGTAATCGGGGTATTTGGATCAGCTGGCGCTAATGGCGTAGGGTCATTAGAAGTAGTGGTGATATCGTTATCACGTGGATCTTTTGCTTTAGCCGTTGCCAAGTTATAAACTCCACCATTATCGATATCTGCCTGTGTCAATACGTGATAAGCAGTAAACGTACTGTTATCAATCGCCCCTGCCGCCAAGGTGGCAATTGGTCCACCAACTACAGTTGCATTGTTATCGCTTATGGTAACATTGGTCAGGGTTACGTTGCCCGTGTTGGTTACCGTGAAGGCATAATTGATACGATCGCCTACGTTCACTTTGCCATCGCCATTGGTATCGCTATAAGTTCCATCCTTAGCCAAGCTCATGCTGCCTGTTTGTACAATTGGCGTAACGGTACAGGTTGGACAAGCTGGTGTTGGAGGCGTTACCGGATAGTCTGGATCGCCCGGATTTAACGGCGTTGGATCGTTTGATGTCGTCGTTACATCATTGTTTCTAGGGTCTTTACCAGCAGCTGTTGCCAAGTTGAACACACCGCCATTATCTAGATCGGCCTGTGTTAACACATAATAGGCTGTAAAAGCACTGTTGTTGCTTGCACCTGGTGCCAAAGTAATTGGTCCACCAGCTACGGTTGCATTGATATCGCTTACCGTAACATTGGTCAAGGTTACGTTGCCGGTATTGGTTACCACGAAAGTATAGTTAATGCGGTCGCCCACGTTTACCTTGCCATCGCCATTAAAGTCGAAATAAAGTCCTTCTTTAGCCAAAGTCATGCTACCTGTTTGCACTACCGGGGTAATGGTACAAGTTGGGCAAACTGGTGTTGGAGGCGTTACCGGATAACCTGGATCACTTGGATTTAATGGAGTTGGGTCATTCGATGTGGTCGTTACATCGTTATTACGTGGATCTTTGCCCTTAGCTGTTGCCAAGTTAAACACGCCACCATTATCAATATCGGCCTGCGTTAATACGTGGAAAGCAGTAATGGTATTGTTGTTGCTTGTGCCTGGTGCCAGTGAAGCAATCGGTCCGCCAGCAACGGTTGCGTTGTTATCGGTTACGATAACGTTGGTTAAGGTTACGTTGCCCGTATTGGTTACTACAAAAGTATAATTAATTCTATCGCCGATGTTCACTTTGCCATCGCCATTGGTATCATTATATACGCCTTCCTTGGCCAATGTCATGTTGCCAATTTGCACAATTGGGGTAACGGTGCAGGTTGGACAAGCTGGTGTTGGAGGCGTTACCGGATAGCCTGGATCGCCAGGATTTAATGGAGTTGGGTCATTCGATGTGGTCGTTACATCGTTGTTGCGCGGATCTTTGCCCTTAGCCGTGGCCAAGTTGAATACGCCACCGTTATCGATGTCGGCTTGTGTGATGACATGATATCCTGTAAATGTATTGTTGTTGCTTGCGCCTACTGCTAATGAGGCAATCGGTCCGCCAGCTATGGTTGCATTGTTATCCGTTACAGTTACGTTAGTTAATGTTACGTTGCCTGTATTGGTTACCACGAAGGTATAGTTGATACGGTCGCCCACATTGATCTTGCCGTCCGCATTGAAATCGCTGTATGCGCCTTCCTTAGTCAAGCTCATGCTTCCTGCTTGCGTAATCGGTGTTACGGTACAGGTTGGACAAGCAGGTGTTGGAGGCGTTACCGGATAGCCTGGATCGCCAGGATTTAACGGAGTTGGATCGTTTGATGTAGTCGTTACATCATTGTTTCTAGGATCTTTTCCTTTAGCCGTAGCCAAGTTGAACACGCCACCATTATCAAAATCGGCTTGTGTCAATACATGGAAGGCTGTAAACGTACTGTTGTTGCTTGCGCCTGGCGCCAATGAAGCGATCGGTCCGCCAGCTACGGTTGCATTGTTATCGGTTACGGTAACGTTGGTTAAAGTTACGTTGCCGGTATTGGTTACTACGAAAGTGTAATTAATTCTATCGCCAATGTTCACTTTGCCATCGCCATTGGTGTCATTATATACGCCTTCTTTGGCTAGGCTAATGCTGCCAGTTTGTACAATTGGGGTAATGGTACAAGTTGGACAGGCAGGTGTTGGCGGTGTAATTGGGTAATTCGGATCTCCAGGCGCCAACGGTGTTGGGTCTGTAGATGTACCTGTTACATTATTGTTTTTAGGGTCTTTACCTGCAGCTGTAGCGGAATTATAAACCCCACTGTTGTCTAAATCTGCTTGTGTTAATACATGATAGCCAGTAAATGTGCTATTGTTGCTCGCACCTGCTGCCAATGAGGCAATTGGGCCACCAGTTACCGTCGCATTGATATCGTTAAGGGTAATATTGGTTACTGTTGCTGTACCCGCGTTGGTTACTGCGAAGGTATAGTTGATGCGGTCGCCCACATTTACTTTGCCATCGCCATTGAAATCGAAATAGGCACCATCTTTAGCTACAGTAATAGCCGCTTTGTAAACCGTAATGTTTACCGTAATTGGGTCAGAATCTACCCCATCTGGTGTTCTTAAAATATAAGTATAGCTATCAGCACCTACATAATCGTGCTCAGGATCATAGGTAATGGTTCCATCAGGATTTACGGTAATCGTTCCGTGACCTGGATCGGTACCTTTTACTACCGTTGTTCCGATGCCACTGGCACCGTCGTTAGTAGTTATTGTTGTAGTTACTGCGGTGTTTACAGGTGTAATATCAGTATCTGTAGCACCTACCGGCTTAATAACAATATCGAAAGTTTGCGGAAGCGAAGTATCCACACCTCCATTTGCAGTACCTCCGTTATCATGGATGTTGACGGTTACAGTTGCCTTGCCATATTGATTAGGCGCTGGCGTATAAGTTAAATTGCCAGCAGCATCAATAGCTGGTTGCGTAACAAATAAAGCATTATTGTTATTGCTGGTTATAAAATTAAGCGTTTGGCCACTTTCATTAGCCGGACCTTTGCTTAAATCGCTTGCCCAACCGGTTACAGTTTTCACTACAGCTATTGCACTAATGTTGGTCGACTGGTTTGCACCTTTGGTAAATGCAGGCGCGTCGTTAACTGGCGTAACCGTAATATTTAATGTACTCGAAGCCGTACCTGAATGGCCATCGCTAATGGTATAAGTAATTTCGGCAACCGAACCATTAAAATCGGCTACAGGTACAAAAGTATATGAGCCACCGGCATCGATAGTGATCGTTCCTTGTCCAGGTATCAAAATTGGTGTTCCTACAGTCTGGTCGCCAGTGATACCTGCAATAGTATACTTGGTTACGGCTAGTATGTCCCCATCTATATCGCTATCGTTAGTTATTAAGCCTGATCCAACTACGGTCAATGTGCCATCTTCTAATATTGTTTTGGCATCTGGATTGGCTATAGGCGCATCGTTAACCGGATTAACCGTTAGGTTCAACGTGCTTTTTGTTGTTGTGGTACCATCGGTAATGGTATAGCTGATTTCTGAAACCGTACCGTTAAAGTTGGCTTCAGGTACAAAAGTATAGCTGCCATTTGCATTTAGCGTAATCGTTCCTTGTCCAGGAATAAGAAATGGTGTACCTACAGCTTGGTCTCCTATAATTCCATCTACAGTAAACTTGCTTACCGAGATGGCGTCACCATCTACATCGCTGTCATTTTTTAATACGCCATTAGCTGCGTCCACTGTAAGCGTTACGTCCTCGTTAGTCGAATTCGTATCTGGATTAGCCACCGGCGGATCGTTAACCGGATTAACGGTTAAGGTTAAAGTACTTGTTGCCGTTGCTGTACCATCGGTAACCGTATAGGTAATTACCGGCACCGCACCATTAAAGTTGGCTACCGGCACAAAAGTATAACCGCCATCGGCATTGATGGTAATCGTTCCTTTTCCTGCAATCAGTACAGGCGTACCTACAGCCTGATCGCCTGCTAGGCCTGCAATGGTATATTTAGTTACGCTTAAAGCGCTATTTTCAACATCTGTATCATTAGTCAAAATTCCATTCGCAGCGTTCACCGTTAAGGTTACATCTTCGTTGGTCGAATTGACATCTGGAAGCGCGGATGGCGGATCGTTAACTGGATTAACCGTTAAGGTTAAGGTGCTTGTGGCAGTTACCGTGCCATCGCTGATGGTATAAGTAATTACCGGCACTGCGCCGTTAAAGTTGGCTACCGGCACAAAAGTATAACTGCCATCGGCATTGATGGTAATTGTTCCTTTTCCTGCAATCACTACAGGTATTCCTACAGCTTGGTCGCCTCCAATACCTGCAATTGTATATTTGGTTACGCTTAACGGATCGCTATCTGCGTCGGTATCATTAACTAATATTCCATTAGCAGCGCTTACCATTAAGGTTACGTCTTCATTGGTCGAATTTGTATCCGGATTAGCTAGCGGAGCTACGTTAGTAGGAATAACATTTAAAGTCAGCGTACTGGTTGCAGTAGCTGCGCCATCGGTAATGGTATAAGTAATTACATCAACTGCTCCCGTAAAATTAGTTAGGGGAACAAAAGTGTAGCTTCCATTGGCACGAACAGTAATTGTTCCTTTACCAGGGATCAGGAATGAGCTTCCTATAGCATGATCAATTCCACCAATGGTATATTTGGTTACGGTTAAAGCATCACCATCTACATCAGTATCATTTAGCAGAATATCACCCGCAGCATTATCTGCTACGGTTAAGGTGGTATTCATATTGGTGCTATTCACCTCAGGATTAGCTATAGGTGCCGAATTTGAAATAACTACACCTGTAGCCGATTTAATGTTATTACAGCCTCCCCCACTTGGATTACCATTACACTCCGTATCCACATTTCCCGAGAAAGTTGGTGTGCTTTCATCGGTCGCATCTGGATCGGCAATATCTGCAGGCCTCAAAATGGTTGCCCTAGTATTAATGGTTGTATTTTTTAGTGTTGCGCCAACTGTACCCGTAATTACATAGGTACCTTGAGAACCATTGGTCATGCTCAATGTAGACGTGAATTTTGTAGGTGTAACTTGTGGAAAAGTTACTCCCACAGTACCTGTATTCGGCGTTAAGGCAGCCGAATTGATGGTAAAACCAGCTGGATACTCGAAACCAAAAGTGGCACCGGTTACATCGCTTACGCTTTGGGCATTAGCTAAGTTCTTAATTACAATGGTATAGGTGATAGTATTGCCTACCTGTTGCGTAGTAACCGAAGGCGTGATGCTGGTTACTTCTAAATCTGCCTGATAAATGGTAGCGCTAATGGTTTGCGTAACCTCATTACCCTCCACAAAAGAGTAGGTATCGATAGCCCTGTTGTTTCCCCAGTCTGAAATTCCAGCCCCGCTATTTTCGTTATATTTGCCAAATTTATGTCCGTTTGAATTACTCGAAACACCATTTACGCCAAAGGTTGGCTTAGTTGGTGAAGAAGGTGTTGAACTAGCACTATTTCCTGTGCTATTTACGTCACTATCATCCCAATAAACCACATCCTTACCTGCAACGACAGTATAATTGCCGTCGGTAGTAAGCTGTTCTATTACGATACCCTTAGGGTTGAGCTCCACATCGATAAACGGAAAATGGACCTCTGCACCAAACAGTTGTACTTTAATACTATTCAGAACTGTTCCTGGCGGCGTAGCCAAACCTGCTGTAATCGGATCGGCTACAGAAGCACCTGCTTTTCCGTCCCAAAAAACTTGGTTGGCTCCAGCTACGCAGTTCCCAATTATTACCCTATCGATAAAATTACCATTGCCTGGGATTGTTATTTTATAGGAACCTGCCAAATTGGAAGTAAAATTGACGTAAGCTCCCTTAGAACTCACATAGGTAGCCGAACCCTCTACCCCCATAAACGAGATATTGGATACTGTAGGAAATTGAGGGCTAGCCGCCTTTACCCAAGTTGACACTCCTTTTGCAATGGAATTTTCGGGTAAATCGTTTGCAGGTTTTGCATAAAACAACTTATGCGTAATATTGAGCGCATCATCTGTTTCGTTTGGATTCTTGACATTGGGGTTAGTTGAAGTATTCAAACTTTTACGCGTAGAATTTCCAGTACCATTGGTTCCTGTAGTATAACCCCTATTGTTTGCAAAAAAAGTAAAACCTACTCCAACTTGTCCGTTTCCGCTTACTTGATAAGCAAATCCATCTTTTGTGAGCACATATAGCTTTCCATAAAATCCACCTGCAGCTGCCGTAAAATTGCCAATTACATGGGCATTAAGAACATTTGCATACGCTCTTCCTGATATAAATGGAAATGCAGATAAATCAGTTTGACTGGCGGCTGCACCTCTTACAGTTACATCCCAAGCTAAAATTAATGGTTGATCATTAGGCTGGTGTGAAGTATTTGTAGCAGTCCAACTAGTGTTCGCACCCACATCTGGCACGTCTGGCGTTCCATTAAAACCAGCATTTGGAGAAACAAAATCTATCTCAAAAATACCATCAGCGCCAGTTGTATTCTGTATCACAAAGGGTGTATAACCACCTGAAGCCGGTAATGCTCCCGCTAATTCCTGCGCCCTATTGCTAATACGCCCAACACTTGTGCTGTTGCCCGATGAACTGTTAAAGTTAGTTCTCGCCGCATTAGGCACGGTATTAGGATTAAACACGTGGATCGTTCCACCTCCTACGCCTTGGGCACTTGAACCCATAAAGATATACTCGTTATTCTTTACGAAAACCTTCATAGTGCCAAGACTTTGAAATGGCCAACTCGCTATAGAACTAGTATTATTTAACGAACTTAAAAGTAATGCTCTTTTACCACTAGCACCTAAAGGGTAGAGATCCTTTGACCCATCTGCAAAAACATTCGTTGAACAGAAAGTAGCCAGCAGGAAAATAATTGAATAGAGAATTCGTTTGTAAAGTTGTATCATATTCAAACAGCGTTGTTTTATATCTATTGTAAACTCGGCCGCAAATATGTAAGCCTAAAAGCACAAAAAAAGAGTCATCCGTGCGGCGTGGACGTCATGCCGCACGGATGACACATGATACATTTCACCCCTCCCAGAGGCTTAAAACAAGCTTTAAGAACAAAATATGGAGCTTTTGATTTTACACAAGCTAATGTTTGCCTCAATTATGGTTTCATGCTTGTATCAGGTGGTTGGATAGCCGATCGACTAAGGAGAATTGCCAAGATAGCCTGATGGAATAAAGAAATTTTATTGTCATTTTTAGTTGACCGCAACAATATAATTTCGAATGAGGTGTAATTGAACCACCTCATCGATGTAACGAGCAGCTAAAAACCAGAAACAATAAATAGGACAAAAGATTGTTCTCCATCTGGCAAGAAAAATCCAATAAAAGGGAAGAAAAGATAATTAGCTTTTAAGCCGATCCCTGTACTCTGAAGGTGTGCAGCCCTTGATTTGCTTGAACTGCCTGTTAAAAGAAACCTTGGCATTAAAGCCGCTTTTCTCGGCCAGCTCCTCTAAATTCATATTCAGCTGTTGATCTTCCAATAGCCTGCAGGCGTAATTTACCCTGCAACCATTGATAAACTGATAAAAGGTTTGTTTCAGCTGCATATTGAATACTTGTGTTAAGTGATGGTTTGGAATTTTTAAATGCTGGGCCAAACTACTCAACGATAAAGAAGCATCCAAAAAGAGTTTTTCATCTTCAACTATGGCAATCAGTTTTTCCCGATAGGCAAACAACTGCTCTTCCGTAAGTGGCGAACGCTCGTATTTGATGCTTTCCTGCTCCCCTGCCCCGATTGCCACCGCTTTGCCCAATCTTCCGGCATGTTTTAGCATCCGGTTTACGGTATAGTTAAAAATCATGAGGATAAAAATCAGCATGCACGAATACACAACCATCCTCAACAAATAAACTGCATTTTGATTCCCAGCTACCCGTCCCGAAAAAGACAACACGATAATAATGGTAGCCAAAAACAGCAAGAATACCCTTCCAAAAACAAACATGAGAAGCTTGTCTCTAAAATGGGCAAACATTTTCCGGCTCGAAAACACCGAATACAAAGTATAGCTTAAAAAAGACAGCGGACCAATACGGTAAAGCTGCCTGTATATATTTCGATGCATTTCTTCGTTATTCTCCAGGATATTGAAAAGCAAAGCCAAAAAGAGCAAAGAGAAAACTATAAAGGGAGTTGCATGCAACAACACTTTCCAAAGTGGCAATACCCTGTCTCTAAGCGCTACAATCCCAAAGTATAAAATGGGACCATACATGAGAATAAAGGGAGCAATCCGGTCTTTCCAAGGTTCCTGTGCATAGAAAACATCTACGCAAAAAGCATAAAAACTGTTCAGAAAAACGTAGAAGATCGTCCACAGCAGTACCCTGTTAAAAAGATTTTTGTTGAGCGAGCGGTAGGCCAGGTAAAAGGTAACGGCAGCCACCAAGCTTACACTAAACAAAACCAAAGGTATTAAGGGAAACGGCAATACAATAAGCAAGCGCATCGGCATCATAAAAAAGAGCGAAAAAATCTTAAGCGCTTTGTCTCTCCAGTTGCAACAGGTATTCTGAAGGCGTAAAACCGGTACGTTCCTTAAAATACTTATTGAAAGAGGTTTTAGAATTGAAGCCACAAGAATAGGCCAGCGATTCTATTTTCAACCTTCCCTGGTTGCCATTCAATAATTCTATGGCATATAATATCCTATAATCGGCTACGAAGTTATGGAAGCTGCGTTCAAAATAAACATTAAACAGCTGAGAGAAATAATGTTTGGGGATGCCCAATTCTCTCGACAGCAAATCAAGCGACAAGCTCGGTTCCAGGTAAGCTTGGGTATCTTCAAAATATTCGACGATTTGCTCTTTATACATGCTGGCCTGTTCATTGGCCAAAGCCGAATGTTTATAGCTCCTCAACTGCGAATCACTTTCATGCACTGTCAATTCTGCCCTAGTCACTTTCTTATCGCCCATTAACCAATACCAGCTAATGGCAATGTTTATAAATAGCAACAGTCCGTAAGCAAAGTAGCGGTAATCAAAACCCATATCTATTTTGGCAATGCCCCAGCCAATGAGCATCAGGCTAATTAAAATAGAGATCAAAATATAAAGGGCGCTAACGGTAACTAACAAAATATCGGCATCAGGTTTGTTCTTGCTGCTTCCCTGCCAAATTTTGGTCAGGATGTGGATGCTATAGGGAATAAGCGATAAAATAATTGCACCATACGAATTTTGGTAACAGATGAATGCAAGGTTCTCCCATGGATTAGTCATATCAGTAGTGAGCGCTACAATCAAATAAAACATGCTGAAAGCAAAGAAAGGAACCAGGTGCAAACAATCTTTTACATTAATTCTCAAAGGTTTGTTCACCATCGAGCGATAGGCGCAATACAACAAAGGACCAAACAGGAGCCAGCTTGGGTTCCACATGTTTTCGGCAGCTTTGACCTCACCATCAACCCAGTCGAATTTGTAAATAATATTGAAAATGCCGAGTACAAAAATGGAGGTGGTAATTAAACGAAAGTCGTTCCCCCACCGGTTTAGGCGGAGAACCCACTTAGGGTAAGTAAGATTGAGCATAATATTAAGGATGTAAGGCAAAAATACAATTTCGAATTAATTAAAATCTATTTTTTTGGCCCAAGGCGCTCAATTTGACAACGAATTAGCAAAAAACAGGTAAAAACACCTATGTTTTATCCATATTCTAACTTTATTGTTACTTAATTTCAGCAATAGTTTCATTTAGAGCAAGATGGCTACAAAATCTGCGAACGCAAACAATAAGCGATGTAGCTTGTTTTGATAAAAAAGAAAAGATGAGATCGATTTGGAAAGGTGCCATTGGTTTTGGCTTAGTCAATATTCCTGTTAAACTGTATTCTGGTGTGCAAAACAGCAATCTCGATTTGGATATGCTTGATGAACGCGATCACGCCAAGATCAGGTTTCACCGGGTAAACGAGGATACCCATAAAGAAGTGCCCTATGAAAAAATTGTGCGTGGCTATTTTTTAAAAGACCGCTACATCATTTTAGATGAACACGATTTTGAAGAAGCCGCACCAGAAAAAAACAAAGTGATCGAACTCGAAAACTTTGTCGATCTTCAAGACATCAGTCCGGTTTATTACGAAACTTCCTATTATACCGAACCCGAAAAACAAGGCACCAAAGCCTATGCCCTTTTGTTGAAGGCCTTAGAAAAATCGAAAAAGGCTGGCATTGCCCGTTTTGTACTTCGAAATACTGAAAATCTCTGTGTCATCCATCCAATGGATGGTGTAATTGTGGTCACCAAAATGAGGTTCCAGGAAGAAATCAGAGACATGAAGGACATCAAGAAAGTAGACGGTAGCAAAATCACCAAAAAAGAAATGGACGTAGGCCTGGCACTGATCAAACAATACAGTTCCAATTTCGACATCAGTGCCTTTAAAGATGAATACAGTGCAGAGCTGCTCAAAATCATCAAAGCCAAGGCCAAAGGCAAACGCGTGGTCGTTAAGAAAATGAAACCGCAAAAAGCAACAAGCGATAACCTCTATGATCAATTGATGAAAAGCCTAGGCAGTAAAAAAAGGGCTTAAGATACGCGATTAGGGCCTGGCATTTTCATCGCTACACGCCACACGCATTACTCAATACGCATTACTCAATACGCAATACCCTATTCCCCCTTGTTAAGGTCCTTGATTATTTTCTTCAAATCGATCCCCTTGCCCAATACCGGCTTAAAGATATCGCCCATGGCCTCTACCCTTTCTACCGCATTAAAAATGGTAAAATCTTTCATTTTCAAGCCTTTCTTCACCTCGTCCCAATGCAAAGGCATAGAAACCGTAGCCCCAGGCTTGGGCCTTACTGAATAAGGGGCTGCAATGGTAGCCTGCGCCCTGTTTTGCAGAAAATCCAGGTACATTTTTCCTTTCCGATCTGCCACGGTGCGTTCCAAACTGGTATAGGCAGGTATTTCGCGGTGTACCAGGTTTACAATAATGCGTGCAAATTCTTTCGATTGCTCATAAGTATATTTTGCACCCAAAGGGATATAAATATGCAAACCTGTTGAGCCACTTGTTTTGCAATAGCTGGGCACTTTCATCTCATCGAGCACTTGCTTGGTTACCTGAGCTGCTTCGATTACCTGATCGAAGGAATTTTTGTCGGGGTCCAAATCGATGATGCACCAGGTAGGGTGATCTGGCTTTTTAGTCGTGCTGTTCCAGGGATTCATCTCTATGCAACCCAATCCGGCCATGTACAACAGCGTAGCCTCATTATTGCCCAATAAAAAGTGCTTGTCTTCATCGCTTCCATCGGTATGGTACAAATAGGTATCCATCCAATCAGGCACTTTGCCTGTCACGTCTTTCTGGTAAAAGCTGTGTCCGGTAATCCCATTCGGAAAACGGTTTAATGATTGTGGTCGATCTTTCAAATAAGGCAAGAGGTAAGGTGCTATCTGATAATAATAATTAACGAGCTCTCTTTTGCTGATCTTTTCAACGGGCCAGTACAGCTTTTTTAGGTTTGTAAACTGCAGTTCATGCTTGCCTATTTTTTTCGACTGCGTCTGCTCTGTCGGGTTGAGCAATGTTTTTCTTTTATGCTCCTTCACCGGTTTAAGGTAAGTGTCTTTCACTTCCTTATCCAATATTTTTTCGATTTGTTCTTCCTTTTCCAACTTTACCTCCTTCGCTTTTTTATCTTCACGCATACCCTCAAACGAAGGGTGGCGCATTACACCATCGCTGGTCATTTCGGCAAAACTTACTTCACAGATCAACTCGGGCTTAAGCCAGGTTGCAGTAGCATGAGGCGGATTTGGCCTAAAGCGACTGGGCTTGTTTACATCGGGTTCGGTACTAAATGGTGGTTTTTCTACCACTAAAGGTTCAAACTGCCTCAACATTTCCTTTTGGGTTTTGATATTAAAACCCGTGCCTATTTTACCGGTATAAACAAATTTTCCCTTTTCAAAAACACCTACCAACAAGGCACTAAAAGGCTTGCCGGTATCCTCGTTCTTGGTATAGCCACCAATTACCACCTCTTGTCGCCGGTTGGCCTTAATTTTTAGCCAATTGGTGGTTCTATGGTTAAGTTCATACAAGCTGTCTTTTCGCTTGGCCATGATTCCTTCGAGCCCAATCTTTTTGGCCGCCTCTAAAAATTCATTGCCCGAAGTTTCAAATGCCTTGCTAAACTCGATAATCGTATTTGCGGGCACCAATTGTTGCAATATTTCCCTTCGTTCGTACAAGGGCAAGCCTTTTAGGTCGTAGCCATCATACCATAAAACATCAAATACATAATAGCGCAACTCTCCATCGGCCTCGCTCCGCCAGTTTTGCAACGCGCCAAAATTGGCTATGCCATTTTCATTCACCACCACAATCTCTCCATCAATTACGGCATTAATTCCCCATTCTTTTAAGGCATCGTAAACCGGGTAAAATTTTTCGTTAAAAGATTTATTGTTTCTCGATTTCAGTTCCAGTTCTTTTTTGTTCATAAAGGCCAAAGCCCGATAACCGTCCCACTTAATTTCATAAAGCCAATCTCCGCTGTCAACAGGTTTGTCAACCAAAGTGGCCAGCATCGGCTTTACCGATTTATAAAACGGTGTTCGCTCCGCATCCTTCGGCTTTGCCACTTTTGATTTTGTCGGAGCAGCCTGAGGCGCTGCCTTTACTTTCTTGCTCACTTCTTTAATGGGATCTTTGGCAGACGATTTGGTCTTTTTGCCATAAATATTGGTGCTGGTTTTTTCTATCTGCTCCACTGTTTTTTTGGAAACAACAGATTTGTCTTTTTTCAAAATATCATCGGTACTGGCGTATTTATCTTCGAGCTTCATTAAAAGCCAGGCATTTTCGTCTTTGCCATAGGTTTTAACCAAGGCGTATTCGCCTTTTAGTTTTTTGCCTTTCAACCTGAATTTTATTTTTTTGGCATGCAGCTCATGCAAAAGCTCCTTTTCTTGTTTTTTAACATCCGCACCTTCCAGCTCTACGGGTTCGTAGGTGCCTTCGTCCCAAACAATTACGGTGCCACCGCCATATTCGCCTTTCGGAATAATGCCTTCAAAATTACGGTAGTCATAAGGATGGTCTTCTACCATCATGGCCAATCGCTTAACGGCAGGATCGGTTGATGGTCCTTTGGGCACCGCCCAGCTTTTGAGTACGCCATCCATCTCTAAACGGAAATCATAATGCAGGTGCGACGCGGCGTGCTTTTGGATCACAAATCGCAACTCTTTGCCACTACCCTTGCCTCCTTTAGGTTCGGTAGTTTTTGAAAAAGAGCGTTTCTTTTTATAGGCTACTAAACTCATGGTCATCGGTTTTAATCTCTTGTGTAACAATTGTTTTTTTAAAATGTTTAGGCAAGCTGAGCAATAAAAATTAGGCAAAACTTTTTGAGAACCAACCTGTTCTCTTTAAAAATCCCAAGCATGAAAGATGGGCGTTGAACCACTGAAGGGAGCTTGAGGAAAACAAAGCAATAAAGGCTATTGAAAAACATAAACAGATGAAGAAACAAAAGAAACAAGAACCGCCAAAGAAACCCGACACCAAATACGATGTGCCGCCTTTTCCCAAACAAAAGCAAAGCCCGCCTGGAAAAGAGCAGGCCATGAAACCTTTGGCCGACCACGGTGAAGAAAGCTACAAAGGATCGGGTAAGTTAACAGGTAAAAAAGCCATTATTACAGGTGGCGATTCGGGTATTGGAAAAGCAATTGCCATTGCCTTTGCGCGCGAAGGTGCCGATGTACTGATCAGCTATTTGAGTGATGAGGAAACCAAGGATGCACAAGATTCGGCCAACTATGTAGAACAGGCCGGCCAAAAAGCAGTGCTGGTTAAAGGTGATATCAGAAAGGAAAGCCATTGCAAAAAAATTGTAGAAAAGGCTGTTAAAGAATTTGGGCAAATTGATATCCTGGTTAATAATGCAGCCTTTCAAATGGCTAGAGAAAGCTTAGCTGATATCCCAACCGAAGAATGGATAAAAACATTCGAAACGAATATCCACGCCATGTTTTATTTGAGCAAAGCAGCCGAACCTTACATGAAAAAGGGCAGCAATATCATCAATACCACCTCGGTAAATGCCTATAACCCCACTCCTGTACTATTGCCCTATGCGGCAACCAAGGGAGCCATTCAGAACTTTACAGCCAATTTGAGCCAGATCTTGCTCACTGCAGGCAAAGGCATTCGGGTAAATGCAGTGGCGCCTGGTCCTATCTGGACCCCGCTCATCCCCTCCACCATGCCCGACCCAGAAAAATTTGGCATGGATACGCCCATGGGCAGACCCGGGCAGCCGGTTGAAGTAGCCCCGGCTTATGTGTTTTTGGCATCAGATGAGGCCAGTTATATTTCTGGTGCCACTATCCCGGTAACAGGTGGAAGAATTACGATTTAAATTAAAATTACAGTCATGGAAAAAGATAAAAAACAAACCAGTACAAAAAAAGTGCACGATGCCAAGGGCAAAGCCAGTTTTGACCAAAATGGAAAAGGCGACGCACCTAAATACGGACAAGCCGGCGATACGCCAAACGAATCGGGAAAAGGAATGGATAAAGTAGCAAAAGAAAAAAAGAAGGCTTAGCCCATGGGAAATTGTCTCAATTACTCAATGGTTAGTTATTCTTCAAATAAGATCCCGGATCAAGTCCGGGATGACGATTTGTTGAGTGAACCATCAAGCATAGCCTAAAGGACTTAAAAAAATGCCTTCTTCAGTTATCCAGCATTTCAATTACGACGAAAAATCGCATACCCTCAAAATCATTTTTGTAACGGGCATGGAATACCATTATAAAAACGTGCCCGAAAAAGTTTTCCAAATGCTAAAGATTGCGGGTTCTAAAGGCCGTTATTTTAACTATTACATCAAGGATAAGTTCAAGTTTAAAAAAGTAAACGATTAGTTATGCCAGAGGGACCATCCATAGTTATTTTAAAGGAACTTATAGAGGAGTTACATTTAAAGGGCAAAGCTGTAATTGAGGTTGGTGGCAATACCAAACTGGATAAGGATCGCTTAATCGGCCAAAAAATAGTCGATTTTAAGAGCTGGGGCAAGCATTTTTTAATCTGTTTCAAAGACCTCACGCTCAGGGTTCATTTTATGCTTTTCGGCACCTACCGTATCAACGAAAGAAAAGAAAGCCAGCCACGGATCAGCCTTGTTTTTAATCGAGATGAGCTCAACTTCTATACCTGCTCGCTTCAGTTCATCGAGGGCGATCTTGACGAGGTTTACGATTGGAAAGCCGACGTAATGAGCGATGAATGGGACGCCAAACTGGCATTGAAAAAGGCCCAGGAAAAAGGCGATACGCTGGTATGCGACCTGCTTTTAGACCAGCATATTTTTGCTGGCGTTGGCAATATCATTAAAAACGAGGTGCTTTACCGCATTGGTGTACATCCCTTAAATACCGTTAAGACCTTGCCCTTGACCAAACTAAAGGCTTTGGTTAAGGAGGCGAGAAATTATAGTTTCGATTTTTTAAAATGGAAAAAGGCATTTGTACTCAAAAAGCATTGGCTGGCACATACCAAGAAAGAATGTCCAAAAGGGCATCCAATCCATAAAGAATACCTGGGCAAAACCAATCGCCGAACTTTCTACTGCACCAAATGCCAGAAATTATACACTCCACCCGCTACTAACCTAAAGCACAAATGACAATCCCTAAAAAATATTCCTTTTGGTATAGGAATGGCCTTACGCTCGTTTTTATCACCCTGTTTATGATCGCTTTGTGGGCACAGGCCCTTACTGGTTTTAACGTTCACAACGAAGACCTGAAGGAAGCCGGACAGGCAAAATTGAATTTCGGCACTTACTTATGTTCAGGCCATTTCATTGCCGCTACTTTCGAGAATTTTGAAAGCGAATTCCTCCAAATGGCCTTGTATGTAATGCTAACCATCAAGCTAAGGCAAGTCGGCTCAGCAGAGTCGAAATCGCTTTCAGACAAAGAGGAAGTTGACAGAGCGCCTAAGAAAGGGAAGGACGCCCCATGGCCCGTTAGAAAAGGTGGCCTGATTTTAAAATTATACCAAAATTCGCTTTCTAGCTGCTTTCTACTTTTGTTTTTGGTGAGCTGGTATTTCCATTTTTATGGCAGCTGGCAAGAAAACAACATCGAGCAAAGCCTAAAGGGATTACCTAAGCAGTCGATGTTCGATTATTTGTTCGCCGCACGGTTCTGGTTCGAATCTTTCCAAAATTGGCAGAGCGAATTTCTATCTGTAGCCAGCATTGTGTTCTTAACCATCTACTTGCGCCAAAAAGGATCGCCAGAGTCAAAGCCGGTAGATGCGCCACACCTTGAAACCGGCAAATAGGCACAAACATTCCATGGTCCGGATTGTTATTTAACCACCTAACTCACAAATTATGCTAAGTCCGATGAACAACCTTCCCCCCTATGTATTTGGCGTTAAAGCCAAGGGCGAAGTGACAGCCGATGACCTTAAGGGAGTTTTGTTGCCAGGTTTAGAAGCCTTAACCAAGCAATACCAAGAAATCTATTACATTCTGGTGCTCGAAACCGATGTAGAAAATTTTACGGCCGGTGCTTGGATACAAGATATGATTGCCGGGATCAAGCACTTTACGCAATGGAAAAAAATTGCCATTGTAACCGATCAGAAAGCAGTCGAAAAATTCACAGATTTTTTTAGTTACCTTACCCCTGGCGAAGCCAAAGGATTTAACTTGGCAGCGTTAGAAACGGCCATTGCCTGGGTGAGCTTAAAACAATAACCTATGGGAAAGATCAGAAACTTAATTGCAGGCTTTACCGGAGCCATCGCCTTAAACATTTTACATGAGGCCATCAGGAAACAGGGCGATAATGTGCCCCATATCCATTTATTAGGCGAAGATGCACTAAGCAAAGGCTTAACCGCCATTGGCGAGCCTATTGAAAACGAAGAGGATCTGTATCAGGCTACCTTGGTTACCGATGTGATCAGCAATGGACTTTATTATAGCCTGATTGGTTCGGGCAAATCGAAATACATTTGGCCAAAAGCTTTAGGGCTTGGCTTAAGTGCAGGCATTGGGGCCATTAACCTGCCCGGAAAACTTGGCTTAAACGATGAGCCTGTGGCCAGTAACAATCAGGTAAAGGCGCTTACCATCGGCTATTATGTTTTTGGGGCCTTGGTTACTGCGCTCACCCTTAAAATGCTCAAATAGTTAACCTACTTCATCACCGCATCTACCTCAACAATTAAATATCATACGCATGATGAGACTCCCTATTCAACGTAAACACGTTAAAGTTTATCCCGATCCTAAAAGAGTAATTGCAAGGTTTTTTTTTAATGGCGACGAAAGAGGCAGAGATGTGATTAACAAAATTATGACCTTAAGCGATGAGCAGGTTTTTACCATTATATCGCCATTGCTGCAAGAATACTCCAAACGACATCGCAACATTACCAAATTGTTGCTGAGGCATTGCAAAAAGCTGAAGCCCTTGTTCGAAAAAATGGAAATCGATTACCGGGAACTGCCAGAGCACCGGCGCTTGCTAATCGGTTCTTATTTTACCCACGAATATTCAATCGAATCGGCGGCCTTCTTTAATCCTTCCATCATTGAAGATCCTGACCAGAGCGATTTGGAAGAAGGAGAGAAAAGACTGATCATCAGCTTTAGGGCCGTTGGCGAAGGGCACATTTCGTCGATTGTCTTTAGGCGTGCGCTCATCGATAGGCACAACAACATTACCGTCATCCCCGTAGGCAATTACATCGATGAAGCAGAAATCATCAGGAATGCCACCTACAATAAAAAACTCTTTTTAGACAAGGGGCTTATTTCTCTTATCGATAAAGAGGTTTTGGCAGAGCTGAATACCAAGCTGGCTGATCAATTTGATTATGCTACCCTTAAACAGGTAATTGCCGAAACGCAAGACAAAGAGCCAGATCCAGCCAGAGATGTAGAATTGGAAAAAGTACTGTGGCTATCGGATTCTTATTACGAAATCATTTTCTCTATGGATACCGATATTTCCGATCGGGTAATTTTCCCTATTTCGGAGTTTGAACGCAAAGGCATTGAGGATGCCCGATTTACCAAATTCATCAGTGACGATGGTTCCATTACCTATTACGCCACTTATACGGCCTACGACGGACAGATTATCATCCCTAAACTGCTCAAAACAAAAGACTTTTACGATTTCGCCATTGGACCTTTGTTTGGTGCAGGTGCCCAAAATAAAAACCTGGCGCTTTTCCCGCGTAAAATTAATGGCAAATATGCCATGCTATCGCGCATTGATGGGGTAAACAATTACATCATGTACTCCAACAAAATCAATGTTTGGGAAAACCCGATCAAATTGCAGGAGCCTAAATATAGCTGGGAATTTGTACAGGTAGGCAACTGTGGTTCGCCGATAGAAACCGAAGATGGTTGGCTGGTTATTACCCATGCCGTTGGACCGATGCGCCGCTATTGCCTTAGTGCCTGCTTACTCGACCTGGAAGATCCAACTGTAGAAATTGGCCGTTTGTCTGAGCCATTGCTCATTCCAAATCCAGATGAACGCGAGGGCTACGTGCCTAATGTGGTATATTCTTGTGGCGGCATCATTAACAATGGCGAATTGATTATTCCTTATGGCTTATCTGATTATTCATCATCATTTGCCTCGGTTGATTTGAAGAGCTTGCTGGATCGCCTAAAAACATCTCCGGCTATTTAATGGATTAAGCATTTGTGAAGCCAGACACCTGGTTTGACCCAGCGTGAGCGCCACCTCGTGTACTATTCTCCCACTGTCTGTTATCTATCTGGTTGGTGGAGACACCAACCAGTAAAACCGTCTATTGGCTGGTGTCTCACCTGCCAAATAAAAATTCATCTATAACTTCATGACCCGGCCAATTCATATCGTCTACCTGGTTGATGGGGACACCAACCAGTAAAATCAGCCAGACGCCTGATTTATCGCAACCATGCATGCTAGTCTCCCTGGTTGGTGTCTCCACCAACCAGTAATACCGTCTATCGGCTGGTGTCTCACCTGCCAAATAAAGCTCATCTACAATTTTTACGGCCCCTCTAATTGATAAAACTTGTATAGTCCCCCTGGTTGGTGTCTCCACCAACCAGAAAATAGCCAAATAAAAAAGCCGTCATTTTTAAAATGGCGGCTTTGGCTTTTTACAGCCTTGCTAACAATAATAGGGTTGATTGTTATTCTCTTTATTTCAGCAGCAAAGTCTCTTTTCTTTTAACCAAATTAAGATCGTGATCAAATTTAAAGGCTTGCGCCACTACTAAATGCGATACTAGGTAGGCTAATGTACTTTCTGCCCCTTGGTTCCTGTTTACGCTACCCGGATGCAAGCCGTCGGCGCAGCCTTTGGTCTCCGAATCGTAAAGCGGAATACGTAAAGAATTTTCTCCCAGAAACCACATGTAGCACGAGTACATCTTTTTAAGATAGTCGTTGTCTTTCGTAACCACATAAGCTTGGCAGTACATCAGTACCATGGCCATCAATTCAATGGCCTGCTGGTCATACAAGGGTATATCTTTCTTCCCTTTGGCATGCCATCCGTTATTTCCAATAGGATTAATGGTACTCAAGTTAAAGGTCAATTTTTCCAGGTACAGCAATGATTCCAAAGCAATCTGCTTCACCTCGGCATTTCCGGTTATTTCTGCCACATGCAGCAAGGCCAAAGGAAATAAGGCATTGTCATAGGTCATATGGTCTTCAAACCAATGCCAATCTTCATCTTTGGTATCCTTATAAGCCTTGATCAGCTTTTCTGATAGAGCATTAACTTCCACCAGGATGCGTTCATCATAAGGATGGGCTTTGAGGTAATGGCTTAAGCCGATAATGGAATTACACATCCCCCTTAAATGCACCAGTTCTTTGAGGTGTGGGATAGCTTTAAAGAAAAGTTCCTGCCCAAGCTCTACAAAAGACCGGTTAGGCGCCGCGTTGATTAAATAGCCTAAGGCCCAAATCGTACGGCCAAAAGAATCGTCTGAGCCACGCTCATCCAAATATTGGCGACTAAAACTCATGAAATTCCTGAAATCTCCATTTTCCAGCTGCATATCGTGGATGTAGCTCAAATAAATCGGCATCAGGTCTAATGCTTCCTTACTTCCGGTTTCTTGGTAAGCCATTAAGGCCATCAGCAAGGCACGGGCATTATCATCTAAACAGTAGCCTTCCCTCCGATTGGGAATTCCATATTTGGCATGCTGAAAAATTCCGGTATCGTCGGTAAGTCGTTTAACATAATCAAGGCTAAATTCTGGCATTAATCCAGGATCAATAATCTGACGGAGAATCTTATCACTATAATCAGGGTGTTTCACGGCTTTTTCTATTAATTGAATATAAGATTGACCAATTTTTGGCCAACGCAACTGTAAGCCATACTGATAGGCCTTGCTTTTTAAAGCCTGTAGCTGTGAAGGGTTTTCGAGCAATCGATTAACTAAATGGGCTAAATTGGCATGGTCTTTAAAGTTGAACAATTCGCCACGACCATCGGCCAACAATTCTTGTGCATGCCAATAAGGGGTAGAAACTACCGCCGCACCGGCACCAACGGCATAAGAAAGCGTGCCACTGGTAATTTGGGCTTCGTTAAAATAAGGTGTAATGTATACCTCGGCAGCCGAAAGATAATTGATTAGTTCTTCTTCCTCTACAAAACGGTTTAAAAAGACCAAATGATCGGCTACGCCCAATTCTTCGGCCAAGTTCTTAAGGTAATCACGATACTCTTCGCCCGAATGCTTTAAAATACCTGGATGCGTATTGCCCAATATCACATAAGCCACATCTGGATTTTTGGCTACAATTTGTGGCAAGGCTTTTACCACGGTTTCCAGCCCCTTGTTGCGGCTAATCAGGCCAAAAGTAAGCAACAGGCGTTTGCCTTTTAGTTGAGGCAGACTTTTAATAGGGTTTGGCAACGGAGCTTCCAAATCTGGCACTCCATGTTCTATAAACTGGATTTTTTCTTTGGGAATCTGGTAAATCTGAATGAGAAAATCGATGGCCTTTTTGCTCATCACCACAATTTTGGTAGAACGTTTGGCTATTTCCCTAATAATCGATTTTTGGAGAAAAGTAGGCGAATTTAAAACGGTATGCAGAATGGAAACCAATGGTTTCTCTAATTGATTGATAAAAGGCAGTACATAAAGCCCGCTTTCTCCTCCGTAAATCCCAAACTCGTGCTGCAGGATACAAGCATCAGCATCGCTGTTGTTGATAAATTGGGCAGCGGCTGCATAATCTTCCTGCAGGTTCTGTCTGATTACAAACTTCACCTCTTTGGGATATGCGTATTCGTTCACATCGTCTGATTGGTTCAATGCTACCACTAAACTTGATTGTGCAAAGGTTTGGTCGCTCAAATTGGCATTGATGGCCTTGATCAAGTTCTGGTTAAAAGTGGCTAAACCGCATTCTCTGGGAGGATAGGTTGAAATGTATGCTATTTTCATATTCGAAATAAAATAATTAGGGTATTGATCAATTATTATCAAAAATTAATTGCTGGAGCGCATCATTTTGATGGAGATACTACAACAACAAGCAACCAAACAGCATTGTTTTGGGCGAAAAGGTATAAAACGTCTCTTTTTTGGAGTAGAGAAGCCCTTGTTTTAAAGGCAGTTAAATGATAAATAAAAATAATGTTTGCAAATCAATATTGCCCTTGCTATATTTGCATCCCGCTAAACAGCAATGCCCAGATGGCGGAATTGGTAGACGCGCTGGTCTCAAACACCTGTGGGAAACCGTGCCGGTTCGACTCCGGCTCTGGGTACGCTTAAAAGCCTTCGAGAAATCGGAGGCTTTTTTGTTAATATTAACATCTTCTTCGACTCTTGTCCGACTCTTCTTCGGGAAAAGTGCGTTTAAAGGGCAGTTTTCCGAACAACTCTCGAAGGAGACTCGAAGAACCCAGCCAAAAAACAGACATTTTCAGACATTTTCGGAAATTTCCGGACATTGTCACCTAGGTTCTTGTTCTGGACAATGGCACCATTTACATTCGTTCAATATTAGGTTGCGATAGAATGAAAAACAGATTTTAAACTTTTGCCAGGAATTTAACTTCGAACAAAGTGTGTTCAATGATTGTCTACATTTCCCCAAGGGCAAAAATGTCAATGCCCTAAAATAAAAGTCTTATTTTCCGTATACAAAAACCTATTAAAATTATAATGATCTTATTATTTATTCGAGAACAAATACATCACCACTGAACATTTAGACTTTTTCTATCAACAGATGTCAACAGCCAGATGGCAATGAAAATGATATGTTGAGGTAGGCAGTAATTTTATAGTTCAAAAAATTTACTTTTACAATCCGAACAGTTCAACATGCCTAAACCATCTCTTATTGCAATCGGTCTAAAGTCTCTCAAGAATAAAACACTTTGGACAGATTTAATAGGAAGTCCTAGCTTGTTTGCCTTAGAGAGCAGGATTTTTCATTCAATTTGTATCGCACTGGTTATTTTAGATGCCGTCTACATTCCCTACAACCTATATGCGGGCTTATATGTGGGCTCTTTTTCAGCTTTGGTATTCGGCGTGCTGTTTGTTTATCAATACTATCGTTCGCGATTTAAAGCCCAAACGCATAGCACCACCTTGTTTGCCTTGGCGGGCCTGGTTATTTTTGGTGTTAATTATTTTACCAATTCGGGCATCGATGGCTCTACAGATTTGATCTGGCCAGCCTATTTGCTCTTGGTGCTGGCCATTTCTCCCTATTAGCAACATTTGAGGTGGCTGTTGATTTATTTGGTAAGTTTCATTCTTATCCACTTTCTCGAATTCCGCTATCCCGATTGGGTACAGCATCCTTTTGTAGCAGGCCAAGGGCAATTCATTGATCGTGTTACCGCATTCCCGATCCCGGTTTTCGTCGTCTACATCATCATTAGGTTCATCAGGAGAAGCTACGATACCGAAAGACAGGTGGCCCTAGAGAAAACCTTGGCGGTAGAAAACAGCAAAGCCCAGATTTTGGTCCAAAACGAACAATTGGAAAAGAGCAACAGCGAAAAGAACAAGCTGATGTCTATCATCTCCCACGACCTGCGCTCGCCCCTCATCAACATTCAAAACTACCTGCAATTGCTGAACGAAAGCCAAGTCGACGACATCAATCTGCCAATATTGGAAAGATCTTTAATGCAATCGACCAACGGTGCCGTACAAATGCTATCCAACTTTTTGCATTGGTCAAAATCGCAAATGGATGGCGTAAGCGCCAATTTAACCACTATAAACCTTGGTTTGGCTTTACGGGGCACCATTGAAATGGAAAATGTAAACGCTACTAAAAAAGACATTGCCCTAAATGTAAGCATCTCCCCTACGCTCCAGGTTTTTGCCGATGCAGACATGCTGCAACTGGTGGTGCGCAATTTGATAAGCAATGCCATAAAGTTTACGCCAAACGGCGGAAAAATAGAAGTCAGTGCCAAACCATTGCTTAATGAATGCCAGATTACCATCAGCGACAATGGAAATGGCATTGCAGCAGAAAAACAAGAAAAAATCTTCTCCATCAAGGCCGAATCTACCTATGGCACCAATAACGAAAAGGGCATTGGCTTGGGTTTGATGCTGTGCAAAGAATTTATCGAGCACCAAGGCGGAAGAATAGATTTTGAAAGCACGGTAGGCCAAGGTTCCAGCTTTTTCCTATTTGTGCAGCTAGCTCCAAAAGCCGTAGCTCTCTACTAGTTCAAATCAACGAACAAGACAGACAAACAACTGAAAAACAGCTAATTAATCATTTTAAGTAGATGCGTTGTAGACGCTTTTCTGGCAACAGGTAGTCGCTAGGTAGTCGCTGTTTTCTTGGCTCCTGCTCCTGATGGACTTAATTTTGTGTATCCCTATTTAATTGAGCACATTAATCCTTATACCCATGAAAACACTAAAAATGATGAGCCTATTGGTTGCAGTTCTATTTGCTTTTACTGCCTGTAAAAAAGACAAAGCACCAGAAAAAACACCAACAGAACAGACCAAGGAAAAGATATTGGGCAAATGGAATTTCGAATCAGGGACAATCGTTACTACAAACCCGCCCAATCCCGAAAAAACAGAAAATCTTACCGGCAGGCCAGGCATGTATTTTGAATTTCGCGCAGATGGGATTTCGAAGAACAACCTGGAAGGAGAAACAGAAGAGCCCTATGCATTAAAAAGCAGTACCACTATTCAGATAGGAGATTATACCTATACCATTAAAGAGCTTACTGCCACTAGGCTTGTATTGGAGTCGCTACAGCGCAATGACACCACAACGGTAAGGTTTACCATAATTCTCAACAGGCAATAAGCTTTGCTGATGAATGCAATAACCAATTTAACCCATGAAAACAATAAAACTAAGCATACTTTTTCTGTCAGCTACAATTATGATGACAGTTGCCTGCAAAAAAGATAAAATGCCAGTGGAGAGCATCCGCGAAAAAATATTGGGCCGATGGAATTTCCTATCCATAGAATATAAATCAGATACTCAGCTCTATCCCACAACCAGTTATGCCAAACCTGGCGACTATATCTACTTTGACAACGACGGAAAACTAACCTATGTATTATATGGGAATATAAAAAGTATGAACTATAACATCGATGAAGACGGGATTACGTTTGACGGGAATAACTATAACATAGAAAAACTAACCGATGTCAAACTAGTACTCAGCTATGAGACGATATACAATGGAGACACCGAAACCTATACCTATACATTTAATAAATAGTCTTTAAAACATTTAAAACAATGCCATGAAAAACTTAATCGCAACACTATTTTTCGCAGTTTTCTTTTGCTCCTTTATCAGTTGCAAAAAAGACAAAGCGCCTGAAAAAACACCGACCGAAATGAACAAGGAAAAAATAATTGGCAAATGGAACCTGATTTCATACGACTTCGAGATAACCGAACCCTCAAAGCCTGTTCAAAAGGGCACTGAAAAAGCCAGAACGGGCGATTATTTCGATTTTCGTGCCGACGGAAAGGTTTATTCGGTAATAGAGGGCCAAAAAGAACAAAGCAGTACCTATACCATTACGAATAACCAATTGACAATTGGTGGCGGAGAAGTCTACACCATCAAGGAACTAACCGATCACAAATTGGCTTTCGAAGAAATAAGGACAAGCTCAACCAGAACCATTAAACAGACACTTAATTTAAGCAGATAAGCAATAAACCTTTAAAATACAAACCCATGAAAAAACTAATATTACCTATGCTGACAGTAGCTTTTGCACTTTTCATGACCAGTTGCAAAAAAGACAAAAAAGAACCCGACAACAGCCAAGCCATGGTAGCCAAGCTACAGGGCAATTGGGAAGCTACAAAAATTACCGAAAAGATATACGAAGTACAAAGCAACAAGCTGGTTTCTGAAACCACGCAACCCTACCCTGCCAACGAAAGAACCATAGCGTATCAAGACAATAAAATCCTATACTATCGCAAGGGAGTGTTGAGAAATACCTACACCTATGCCATAATTGGCAACGAAATACGCATGAGGGAGGGCAACCAAGGTACTTACTTTCAATTGAAGTTTTATTCAGATACGCAACATTCTCATACCGAAGAATATACTTATACAAGCAACAAAGTGGAGATGAAAGAAGTAACGGAAACCTATTACAACAAAAAATAATCGTTTAAAGAAATTAACTCCTAAAAATAATGAAAAAATATATCCTGCTCTTATTGGTGGCTGCTGTCACGATTGGAGGCTGTAAAAAAGATAAATCAACCCTTGCAGAAACTAATACACGGCTGTTTCAGGGCAAATGGAAAGTTACCCATGTCAAAAATACCAGTTTAAAAAATGGGCAGGTGGTAGAAACCCAAGAAGAAGCCGAAGGCCTTTTGATATTCGATTTTGCAGGCAATAAGCTGAAACTAAATGAAAACGGCAAAACAACGGTCGATTACCTCTTTACCGTAGAAGGCGACGAGCTGATGATCAGAAATAATAGCGAAGCTTCATTTTTCAAGTATAAGTTTAGCTCAGGCACCCAATTGGAGCTCTCTCAAAGTGAAACCGTAACCCAGAATAGCATTACCTACGAAAACAAGCAAACCTATGTAATGAGCAAAATGTAGAGCCTCTAATTAGAAAATACCTTAGCAGTTAATTATTGATCTAATGGAAAAACGATGAAGACACCAGAAATCCTACCCTTTGAACTGCCAAAAAATGGTGAAGATATTTTCCAAATCGGCGATTTTTCTTTTGAGATTTTACAAGAAGAATCGAAATGGGAAATACCTGCTTTAAGCAAAGTAGTAGATACGCATATTGTAGCCAAAACCAGCGAAGTAAAACGAGCCATAAAAGCCAAGTTGATTGATGATGATATAGAAGAAGACGAGCTAAAAGTGCATATTGATTTTCCCGGTATCGGAGTTTATAAAAATGGCGTGCCTGATGGAATTTTCGAAATTAAAGAAGACAAATGCGAACCTACCTATACTTATGTGCGCAAAGAGGGATTTGAATATCGCCTTGATTTTTTTGGCACCGTTACCTTTAAAGACAACTGGGTGGCCTACAATGGTTACTTAAAACCTCCTTATGACGACAAGCCTTGTTTTCCGGTAAAAATATACAAGCAATTTGATGCCACAGCGCTCGATTGGAGCAACTATAAATTTACTGCTTATGAAGAAACATTGCAGGCACCGCCAGAAATTGTACGCTACCTCTATTTAACCAATCCGGATGTTGAAGAATTGCCGGATAGGCTGTTCGACTTTAGCAAGCTTAAAGAGCTTGTGATTGCCTGTCAATATCCCCTGCAGGCATTGCCCTTAAAGTCGCTATCCGATAAAATCGGCAGTCTGCAGCAACTGGAGCAGCTTTCTATTAATGGTACACAATTCGAAACACTCCCCGAAAGCATAGGCCAACTCAAAAACCTGACTCGGTTTTACATGAACAATGGGCAATTAAAAACCATACCAGCTAGCCTGTTTAAATTAACCAAATTGGAACATTTGATGCTCTCTAGCCATCAGCTGGAAACCTTGCCCCAACAGGTGCAGCTACCGGTACTGAAGTCTTTGGATGTTTCGAACAATAAGCTTAAAACCCTATCCGAAGGCTTGCTGCAACAGGGAAATTTAAATTCCATCGACCTGGAGAAAAACCCATGGGAAAGCCTGCCCGCCGAAATCAATAAGATCAAAAACGTAAAACTATCCATCGATGATAAAAAAAGACTGATGGATTTCAATTACAAAGGCGCCGATGGAAAAGGCATTGGTCAATGGAACGATACCCTCTTCTTTGCCAAAGGCGATAACGAGTTAGCTGCCCAAATTACTGCGGTATTTAAAGAAAATAATATTGATACTTATCAAAAGGCACTGTCGGCACTGGTTAAAAAAAGCATCGCTTTTAAACTAGGCGATGAAGAAGATTATAGCCGCATTGGCAATCATCGTTTTGGGGGCATGCCCGATTTACCTGCCGAGATGGATTATCCAAAATTTATGGATAAAACCCGCGATGGCGAGCAACAATACCACTACGAATTTATTGCACAGGTAAATTGCGGGGAAGTTTCTGCCCTGCAGGATTACCTGCCCCGCAAAGGCATGTTGTTCTTTTTCCTAGAAACCATCCACAACATTTATGACCGGTCTGCCCACAATCCCTGCAAAGTGATTTATATAGCCGATACCGCATCGCTACAAAGCGGGAGCCGATTCGAGTTCAGCACCGAGGACTATTTTGAGATGTACGATCCCACTTATCAGGCCAACAAGGCTGATGCTGTAAAAGAAATCTCCTTTCCCTCATTTTATGCCAGCTATACAAATCGGTATCTATTTAAGGGCGATGCCGAACCTTTAAAAGATGAAGAAGGCTTTGAAAATGGATTATTTGAGGAACTGACCGAAACGGGCGCAGGCAACAGAGCATACCAGCACAGTATAAATGCCTATGGTTTTACGCAACACGAATCGCCCGAGTTGCAGGCCTCATTAAAGCTCAAGGGAAATCCAGAAGATTGGATCATCCTGCTGAAGGTAAGTTCATCTGGCGATTTCCAATGGGGCGACGCCGGCGATCTCTTTTTTATCATCCATAAAAGCGATCTGACCAAAGGCGATTTCGGCAATGTTTTTGTAACGTTGGAAAGCAGTTAGCAAACAGATTTTACGGAATGGTGAATAATTCTTAAAAGCAAAGAACGAACTGCATATGACAACAAACGAGATTAAATTGGTGCTTTTTGCAGACTACTTTCAATTTTATATACAAGATGAAAAAGCAGTTGGCGATTTGAGTGACAAATGGACAAACGAAGCCGTTGACCTGCTTTTGGCAACAGGCGATGGAACAATTGGAATTGGGACCGCACGAAACATGAATGTTCCGGTAGCGCTAAAAACATTTGCCAACGAACCTCCGTTTTTGAATGATGATGAACAAGTGATCGACCAAATAAACGAGTGCGACATCGAAGTGAGTTCGGGTAAAATTGTAATTGCAGGATGTACAGACTATTTCCCAGCTGCGAAAAGAATTGAACTTAAAAATGGGGTTTACAGGGCACGCCTCTATTATGGAAACCTCGACAAAATAAGTGAAGATGGACTTGATGGAGAAGATTTTTATGAAATCCATTTATGGAAGACGGATCAAAAAGATGGCATAAAAGTAATTAAGAATAGACAAGCTAATACATAATTATCATGACACCAGAAGCATATAAAAAACAGTTCACGGCTGAGGATACGCCCGGATGGCAAGCGATAGACGATCAATTGGAAAAAATATATGGAGATGCCCCAACCCGCCATTATGGCCCACTTTGCGGAATTCACTTTGCAGCCGGAGGAACAGACCCCATTGATGGCGCCAGCATTTACGACAGCAACCACCAATCATTCCACAGGCATATCGTAAGCTATGGCATGAGCGAACTGTATTATGACGAAGAGAAAGCTGGTGGCGAATTCAGCAAATGGGGCTTTGAGTTTACATTCAGGCTGGCTCCTTTTAAAGAAGATGCCAACGATCCCACCTGGGCCATACAGGTCATGAACAATTTAGCGAGGTATGTATTTTCAAGTGGCAAATGGTTCGAAGAAAATCATTTCATCCCCGCCAACGGACCAATAAGATTAAATACGGAAACGGAAATAACCGGTTTTGTTTTCGCCTTAGATCCCGAATTGGGCAAAATCGAAACACCCCATGGCGAAGTAAGCTTTCTGCAGCTGGTAGGGATCACCAATACAGAAGTAGAAATGCTGAAACAAAGTCCAAGTATAGCAGCTGTAGAAAATTTAATAGCCAACCTGCGAAAGGATAATCCCCTATTGATAACAGACCTGAGCAGAAAATAAAAAAGCATTAAGGATATCCATAAAACATTAGATAGCAGCAGCTTTACAGCACATAAAAATCCATATCATGGCGCATCAATCGGCAAATAAACAATACGATAGCAATTGGGCGTTGCTGCCCGGCATTGGGCTGGGCAAAGCGGCATTTGAAATGACCCGGCTAGAGGTAAATGCGTTTAAAGATGTTCTGGGGGAAATTACTGGCGAAAGCAATTCATTGGCACAAAAAGAACAGTTACTGGCTACTTATCATATGCTTAACGACTTTTTTACCGAAGAGGATCTAAAAACGGTAATGGAAGCTTTAGATGAAACAGGCGCACAACGCGGGTTTATAGAAACAGAATACAGGTCGACAGGCTTAACACTGGAATACGAGGATGGTAAACTAACGGAATTTTTTGCCGATGACAGGGCTAAACAACTTCATTTTGAAGGTACTCCTATTTTTTCGAACCCGCTAAGTTTAATAGAACAAATGGCTGCTGCCCTGCAGGAAAACCCTTTAATTAAAGATGATGAACTTGTGTTTCAAGAAAACAATATCTACCTGTTTTCTTTTATCCGAAAAGATTTTACAGCAGGCGATGCAAAAAATAGAACCATGGTTTGGAGAAAACATCCCAGGCCTTTAGGCACAAGTTTATCGGATTATCAAACGTTGAAAATTATATAGCCAATAAAATAACAAAATTTCAATCGGTACTACTGATACTAAACAAGTAGCTATGTCAAGTCTTTTATGAGAAAAGAAAGCGTTTATAAAATATTGGATCGCCACATTGAATTTGAATGGTACAACCTGTTCTTTAGTTCCTTGCATGAAAACGGAAAGGTAAGCTTGGATCGAATCAATGCCGTAGACCTTAACACTTCGCCCCATTCGTTGATTATCGACAATAGCGAGGTTATTTTCTTCAATCATAACGACACTCAATCGTTAGCAGAATTTGCCTCAAGAAACGATATTCCTTTCTCTACGCATATTGATACATGGGCGATATTAACCAGAGACTACCTCGACACTGAACTGAGCTTAGAAACAATTAGTGACCAAAACAAACAATTAAGGGCTGTTGGAATAGACGAGAACGAATTTAAGGCCATCAGCAAAGAATTGGAACCTACACTGTTTGGAACCTTGGAATGGACTTATTTGGGTTTGTGGGATGTGCTGACCATGAAACAATTGAGAACGCCATTTTATCGCTTTTCTGGAAAGAATTATTACTGGAAAGCAATGGCAATAGCCCTTAAAGGAAGCAAATACGAAACAAAGCCCAATCATTGACCCATGAAAATCCTACTTGTTATTTTATTCGGCTCATTAGCCTTAATTGCGTCTGCACAAAATGCAGCTGAGCAGGTAGAAAAAATCAGGAAAGCATTTGAGCTGATCAACGCTTCTAAACTAGATGCAACATCTTACAGCTATAGCAACAAATGCGGCGTGCTCAAGGCAAGCTTAAAAATCTACAGCAAGAACGGCGAGATCAAAAAAATAAGTGATATCGGGGTTGGAGACGACGATAAGGCCGCTGCCTCATGGAACTATCAATACTATTTTCAAAATGGCATATTGATTTTCTCCTATCAAACCAAGCGCTACTTAGACAATGAAAAGAATCAGGAAGTAAAGGAAGAAAACAGGCAATATTTTGTGGGCAATCGTTTAATTAAGCAAATCGAAAATCAAAAGACCACTTTTCCCAAAAACAGTACAATTAACCAAAGCGACATCAGGTACCAGCTCAAACTCGTCAAAAAAAGAGCCGATATCGATAAGTTATATAAATGTCTCCATTAATCTAAAAACAATGAAACAGGTTATGCTATCCCTATTGGTCATTTTGGTTTTATCAAGTTGCAATAGTCCAGAAAGCAAAAAAGCTGATCAAGGCGATCGGACTGCATTGGTACCAGAACCTGATAAAGACCTGAGGGAAGCTTATGAAAAGCAGGCAACAAAGCACCAAACATTTAATCAAACCATTTCCAATATTCCGCAGGCTCTAAGCGCATTCATTCCGAAAGGCTATTCGGCAATTAACGAGGCAAAGGGGGATGTTAATTTGGACGGAATAACAGACAGGATTTTGGTACTGAAAAGAAACGATGAGGGTACCACTTCAAATTATACCGAAAACAAACCTGCCAAACGCCCCTTATTGATTCTACTGGGCAAAGCCGATGGCGCCTACAAACTGGCCTTACGTAACGACAATGCGGTTTATTGCATTGACTGCGGTGGAATTGGTGGCGACCCTTTTATGACTATTTCCATAAAAAACAATTCCTTTTCTATTGAACATGGCGTTGCCGGAGGCGAGCATTGGGAAAGGGTGAGTATATTCAAATATGATAAAGCAAAGCAAACTTGGTTTTTGAACGAAGAGCGCTACGTCACGTATAAATTAAACACAAACAACGATCCAAATGCAGAGGCATTAATAATGGATATCAAAAGAACAACAACAACCAAAGATTTTGGCATTGTACCATTTAATGCATTCGACCTTTATAAGCAAGAGGAGGAATAGAATTATGAAAAAATCAATATGCATCATGTTTATAGCCATATTGTTCTTAACGATCCAGGCCTGTAAAACCGATGCAAATCAAAAGGAAGTCCAGCAAACAATTAATGCCTTTTTCAAAAACTATAAGGGCGATTTTAGAAAGATCAACCGCAATTTAATCAGCCAAGATCTTGCGGCACTGCTAGACAAAGCCATCGCCAAAGAGAAGTTGGAAGCAAGCAAAGTGGCTAATAGCGATTCGCCAACCGACAAGCCCTTAATGATAGAAAGCGATATTTTTACCAGTTTGTATGAAGGACAGGATCAATTTAAAATCGGAATGATTAAATTAGATGGAGAAAAGGCAACAGTTAGCCTAACTTTTGGCAACTCCAAATTCAAGGAAAGCTGGAAAGACAAGGTTATTTTAATCAAACAAGAAGGCTGGCGCATCGACAATGTTATTTTTAAAGGCAATCTTGAATTGGCCAGTACCAAAGCCGTATTGAACGATTTCATGACGAAGAAGCAATAAAATTTAAATTTATGATGGACAAGAAAGTAGTTGCGTTACTCAAGAAAGTTTATTTTTACGAAAATGGATTTTACAATCCCGAACTGAAAAGGCACGAACATCGAATCCCAGCCACGCTTAGCCAGGCAGACTTGGCCTTATTGGAGAGCAAGAACCTTAAACCCAATAATTTTGAAACCTTTGACCACGACAAGGCCTTAGACCGTCTATTACAGCTCCGAGCTAATAAAAAACTGACCCTAGATTTTGCCACCTCTCTATTTTTAAAAGGGCTGAGCGGAGATATGCCAAGAGCAAGGCAAACCTTAATGAGTTTCGTATACCTCAAAAACCTGAATCCACATTCTTTTGTGGGTGAAAAAACCTGTGAGATTTGCGGATTGCCCAAACTGGAAAGCGAAGACAAAACACACAGTCTGTATACTTATTATTTAGGCCATTCGTGGAATGAACAACCGCTCCATTTTTTAATTGAACTAGAAGAGGCTATAACTTTTGATAAACCCGAAATCACCAAAGCCGATCAGGACAAATTAGCTGATTTACTAGCCTTTATCGCAAAAGCCGAACCAACGGAAACACCAGGACAGCTAGAAAAAAGAATGGCTCTCCATAAAATTTTGGAGCAAACCGATAAATATAAACGCTATGGAATTTTGCAGACTTTAGCCGAATGTGGCATTTTGCCCAACTCCTTGATCAAGCCTAAATACGATGCGTTTGCAACCCAACAAGAGCTATGGAAAGCGAGCGAAAAGCTCACCACTTCACATCGGTCGGATATCGTTTTGCCTTTGGCCGGCTGGAAGGGCGCAAACGGGGTAGACCTGAAACGTTATGAAGAGATTTTCGGCAGGTAGCGCAATTCTTTGAGAATGTGCTATGGCGTATGCAATTCGTTTTTTACCTGAGCTGGCACCAGCGTTGATTTATCTAGGGGCAACTCCACATAAAAAGTGGTACCCACCCCTACTTTGCTCTCGAACCAGATTTTGCCATTGTGCGCCCTGATGATCTGCTTGGCAATGGCTAAACCCAAGCCAAAAGTCTGTTCGCCCGCTGTGCCCAATCTTGTATCGTCGCTATAAATATCAAATACGCTTTCTTTCAAATCCTCTGGAATTCCAATCCCATTATCTTTTACAGCAATTAAGGCGCTAGAAGCAGTTCGGGTAAGACTGATTTCAATCATCGAGTGATCGTGACTGAATTTAATGGCATTGCCGATGAGGTTGCTGATGACCCTCCATATTTTTACCGCATTTACCGAGAGAATAAGCGAAGTGCCATGAAGCAGGATCTGTTGGTTTTTTAAGTCTGCTTTGAGCTTAAGCTGATCAATACAATAATTGAGGATACTGTAAAGGTCTTCTGGCTCTTTGTTGAGCTCTTCGGCAATCGCTGCAGGCTGTAACAGTTCTCCAACAAGATTCAAACAGTCTTCGGCCGATTGCTTCATCAATCCGGCCAATTGCCTTCCCTCCTCATTGAGTGTATTTTTCTCCAACATCATCGAAATGATCATATCAATTGCACCTATAGGGCTCCGAAGATCATGTGCCACCAGCTTCATCAACTGTGCATTGTCTTCCTGGCTTTGTTCCAAAATGGAAAGTGTTTTCTCCAATTGTTCATTTTGCTTCAGAACACGCTTATTGAGCAAAGTGAGATTGGCCACATTGGCCCTCGAACGCTTAAGACTGAGCCATACCATGAGCAAGATAACTACTGCCATAACCAAAATAATCGCAGAAGCGGCCAAGTACACTGTTTTTAAGTGTTGGTCTCGTTTGGCCAAGGCCAAAAAATGTTGCTGTTCGGCATGCCTAAACGCCGCATCCATATCGGTACTTTTCAGTTCGCTGGTTACCGCCGAGATCGAATCTTTGATTGCATTGTATTTCAGCATTAAACGGTAAGCTTGATTGGTATCGCCAATACTTTCGAAATAACGGCTTTTGAGGTGATGGAGCGAGTTGCGCAAGTTCAAACTGGCATCGTTGTCTCCCTCTCTTAAAGCCAAATCGGTATCTAAAGCTGCAATGGTGCCTTTTACGGCTTCGATCCGATTGGTGCGCAGGTACAAATCGGCCAGCTTGGCTTTTGCAGTTTGGGCATCCTCTACTGCGTATCCAGGCCTATCATTAATGCTTATGCTCAGGTTAAGGTACTTCTCGGCATTGGCATAATCTTTCATTTTGGTGTATAGGCCACCCAAATTCCCGTAAAAAACCCCTTTTGCCGTTTCGATGTATTGTTTTCTTGTTGGATAAGCGGGTTCTATTCTTTTGATAAAGGCCAAGCCCTGCAAATAATAATGCAGGGAACTATCTAATTGATTTGCCCTTTCAAAACAGAGGGCAATACTGTTATAGGTCGATTGTGGGGTAATAAACTGGTTATCGAATTTTGTGCTGTCTGGGCAATGATTAATTTCTTTTAATGCCTGCTTAAAATAAGGCACGGCTTTGAGGTAATGCTGCTGAACAAACCGCACCAACCCAAGTCTTGCCGAAAAATCGGAGAGCTGGCAACTGTCTAAATTTTCTTTAGCAAACAAATGGCCCTGGTAATAGCTCTCAAAAGCCTTATCGTACCTGCGCTGGGCCCTAAGCACATCGCCCCTGGCAAAAAGCGTTTGCGCATATTCGGTTTCGTATTGGCCTTCCCTATTTTTAAGCATGGTAAACATGCTGTCAACATATTGCTCTGCCTTAAATGGCTTTACATCATAATTAAGGTAAAAGTTGTTATAAAAATTATATTTCCGCCATAAATCTATGGGCCCAGGATTTGGCAAAGCAGCATAAATAGAATCGAGGTAAGCAATAGAACGGTTGATTTTTCCACTGTTGAGCAATCCGTTGGCCACATCCAAAACGCTATCTGTTTTTGCGGTTTGGTTCTGCTCTGGCGCTACGCTTCTTTTGCACGAGGCAGTTAAAAAAACACCAATAAGGGCAAAGCCGAACAAAAACTGCCTAAAGGATGGATATAAATGATACACTCGCGGGATGATTTTTTGCCTCTATTTCTAAGATAAGCAAAATTGAAACAATGTTACTGGCACTTTCTGTTTTTTTCTATTCATTTTATTCATAAGCCGTTAACCGTTGCGAAACCTATAAAAACCTTTTATTCCTATCGCTAAATCTTTTCGGTATACTCAAATCGTTTTTTATAATTATATTAGTAATTGGCTATTTTAGCCAGCTACCTATGATGATATTTATGATGTTAAATATTAAAGTCTTCTTAACGCGGTTGAATTTAGAATGTAGGGGATGATGAATAACACAATAGAAGAAAAGACTTTATTGCAAGAAAGTGCAGCGGGAAACAGAAAGGCATTTGCTCTGTTGTACAGGCTCTACCTTAGAGACTTGTGCAGATTTAACTACTTGTTCTTGAAATGCAAGGATACAAGCAAGGAAATTGCGCAAGATGCTTTTGTAAAAGTATGGGAAAACAGGGCGTCCTTAACAACCGTTATTTCTTTTAGGCCTTATATTTATCGAATTAATCGAAATATGGCTTTAAATTACATCCGAAGGACGCAGCTGCAACAAAATATCTTTCTAAAGGTGCAACAGCATAAACGTGATGAGGTTCAATTGAACGAAGAAGAAATCGATTTTAAATATTACATCAATATTGCCCAAAGCGCTATAGAATTATTGCCAGAAAAGAGAAAGGCAATTTTTATCATGCGCACCCAAGAAGAGCTGTCGCTTGATGAAATTGCAGCCAAACTCAGCATTTCTAAATCAGCCGTAAAAAAACAGCTCTACTCGGCAATGGATTTTGTAAGAGCCTATCTTCAAAAATACGGCGAAATAACCATGGGAATGTGGATTATCTTAATAGGGATGAACAACTAAACTATAGCGTTTAAAAAAAATCAAAATTAGAGGTGGTCTTTTAAGGCTTTCGTTTGTCTTAAAGATATGAACGACCTGAACTTTCATAATTTCTTAGTCAAATATGCCGCGGATTTACATACCGAAGAAGAGCATGTACGGTTTATCTCCTTGATTGAAATCTTGGAAGACTCTCAGGTTGAGCAGATCATGCTCGAGTATGAAAGCATAAAGAAAAACAAAAGCCAATCGCCTGAGACTGACTTGGCCTTATTCAACAGGTTAGAAAAGAAATTAGATGCTGCTGATGCTGTGCATCATCCAAATCAGAAAGTGCTCCGTAGCAGGAGCTGGGGTCTTAAAGTTGGACTAATGACTGCAGCCGCCCTTGTAGTTGTTTTGTTCTCCCTGTTTCTTTTTAAGCTGGACAAGCCAAGCGTTAAGCCATCAAAAGAAGCAAAAGTCAACAATGATTTCCTTCCCGGCAGCAATAAAGCTGTTTTAACCTTGGCCAATGGCACCAAAATAACTTTATCTGATTTGGGGAATGGCCAAATCGCATTGCAAAGCGGCATAAAAATCATAAAAAAGCCAAACGGCATGATCGTTTATGAAGTTCCGCCTTCTACTTCTAGCGAAATTGCCTATAATACCATTTCCACCCCTAGAGGCGGACAATACCAGATCAATTTAGCTGATGGCACCAGTGTTTGGCTAAATGCCTCCTCTTCGCTAACCTTTCCGGTGAGCTTTAAAGCCATGGCCTCTCGAAATGTAGTGCTAACAGGCGAAGCCTATTTCGAAGTTGCAAAAGATAAGACCAAGGCATTTACCGTAGTTGCTAAAGGACAAAAAATAGAAGTTTTAGGCACTCATTTCAATGTAAATGCGTATGCCGACGAGCCAGATATGCGTACCACCTTGCTAGAAGGTGCTATTAAATTAACCCGAGAAGAAAACCATGTCTCCACAATCCTAAAACCTGGACAACAGTCGATTATCGATCCTTCAACAAGCAATATTTTGGTAAAAGAAGTAGATCCTGAGGAAGCCATTGCTTGGAAAAATGGATTATTTCACTTCAGGAAAGCGAGCATCGAAACAGTAATGAGGCAACTCTCCAGGTGGTACGATATTGATGTGGACTATCAAGGCAAAATACCTGAAAAACAATTATCAGGCGAAATAGATCGAAATGTAAAGGCCTCGCAGGTATTAGACATCTTAAATTATGCCGATATAAAATATAAGATCAAAGACCGAAAAATCATCATCATTCCCTAAGCAAATAACCTAATCATAAACCTAAACCTATAGCTATGAAAAACATCCAAAAAGAATAAGCTTCTTCAATAAGGCATTTAAAAACCGTGCTCCAATTGGCCTTGGAACACGGATAAAGCCTGGGCCAACCCCACCCCTAAGGGGACGAGTTAATCACTTAAGTATCAACCCAAACCTCATAAAAGTATGAAAATTAATGCTTTTACCAAAGTTATGGACAGGCCTCTGCTTGTTCAAAAAATGCTATTGATTATGAAGCTAACTACCCTTCTAATGATCATAACCCTCCTCCACGCAAATGGAGCAGTGTTCTCGCAAAAAATTAGTTTAAATGAAAAAAATGCTCCTTTTGAAAAGGTGCTGCGATCAATTAAAAAACAATCTGGTTATGTATTCTTTTACGATGAAAAAGAGCTGAACAAAGTAGTTATTTCTGTTTCCCTTAAAGATGCTACCATTGATGAGGCGCTAAAGGCATGCTTCAAAGATTTGCCCATAACATTTAATATTGTGTCGAACACAGTAGTATTAAAAAGCGTAGCTCCAAACATTAGCCAAGATTACAAAGACGTAACGATTAAAGGTCGAGTCGTGGATGAAAAGGGAGTGCCTTTAGTTGGCGCAACTGTGAAGGTTAAAGGTTCGCAGACCTCTGTTGTAACGAACGAAAATGGCGACTTCACTATAAAAATACCGAATTACGGCGATGTTTTAACCATTTCTTATGTAGGTTTTGAGCCTATAGAGCTAAAGATACTAGATGACAAGCCACAAAACATAACACTCAAACCTTCAAATATCGGCTTATCAGAATTTGTTGTGGTGGGCTATGGTACCCAAAAGAAAATCAACTTAACGGGAGCCATTGCATCTGTTGACAGCAAAACACTAGAAAGCAGACCCTTAACCAACCTCGGACAGGGTTTGCAGGGTTTAATACCGAATTTGAACATCTCAGTTGGAAACGGTAAACCTGGCACCGGTGCAGGATTTAATGTGCGTGGCATTACCTCTCTCAATGCAGCTAGTCCCTTGGTTTTGGTAGACGGTGTACAAATGGATCCCAACCAAATTAATCCTAGCGATGTAGAAAGTGTAACGGTTTTAAAAGACGCATCGGCTTCGGCAATCTATGGGGTAAGAGCAGCTTATGGCGTGGTATTGATCACCACCAAAAAAGGGAAGAAAAACACGCCTGTACAGATCAACTATTCTTTCGACTACACTTTAACCCGTCCAACAAAACTTCCAAAAACGATGAATTCTGTTGATTACATCAATGCTTTTATGGAAGCCAACAAAACGGGTGCGTTATCAAGTGGCGAAACAGCCGATGCTCCATTTACAGATACGGACTTACAAAAAGCCCAAGCCTATATCAATAACCCCATCCCTCAAAATGCGGTTTACATAGATCCTGGTAATCCTCGTTTTTACCGTTATGTTGGAAATACCGATTGGGTAAAAGCACTTTATCCTGGCTATGCGCCACAAATGCAGCACAATATTTCGATTAGCGGTGGCGATGAAAAAACCACCTACATTGCATCTGCTGGCTACTTTAACCAAGAGGGCATACTTAAACCTGCCAAACAGGATTTTAACAGGTACAATGCCAACATCAGGGTAAATTCAGATGTAAAATCCTGGCTAACCCTCAGTATGCGGGTTTTGTTAAACCGGATAGACGACAATAGCCCGGCCGCTACAGATATTGGAGGCATTGAAACACTTTCGTCCGATTTGCGACCTTTGATGCCCATCTATCACCCTGATGGAAATTTTTCGGGACAGGGAGGCTTTACCAATAATTTGGCCATATTAAAATACAACGGTCGAACGATTACAAAATCTAATGACCTTTGGCTTACGGGCGGTTTTGAGCTAAGGCCACTTAAAAACGTGAAGGTTTTTGGCGATTACACCTGGAATTCTTACACCTGGAATAGCAGCCAAAATACCAAGTCATTTAACGAATATGGAGCCAATGGTATTTTGTTAGGCCCATATCCTTGGACGGCAACGCCTCGGGTTTACGAATCGAATTCGAACGATCGTTATGTTGCGCTCAATTCTTATGCTACCTACGAAAACACTTTCGCCGGCAAACATTATGTGAAGGCTATGCTGGGTTACAACCAAGAGCTGAAACAAACTAAAGGATTTAATGCCAACGTTAAAGGTTTAATCAACCAAGACATCCCGGCCATCAATTTGAACAGCGATGCCAAGCCAAATGTAGGGGGCAGTGTGAATGAATGGGCCGTTTCTGGAACATTTTTCAGGGTAAACTATGCTTTTAACGATAAATATCTGTTAGAAGTGAATGGCCGTTATGATGGCACTTCTCGCTTTGCCAGAGACCATCGTTACACTTTTCAGCCTTCTGTATCTGCAGGTTGGAGAATTTCGCAAGAACGTTTTTTTGAACCCGTAAAATCTGTACTTAACGAATTAAAGATACGTGGCTCTTACGGCAGATTGGGCAACCAACAATTGAGCAACAGCTACCCTTATATTGCTACAATGAATGCGGGGATAGGTGCTTATATTTTTGGCAACCAACAGCAAACCTCAGTATCGCCTCCAGGTCTAGTGAGCGTTGATTTTACCTGGGAAAAAGTTACCTCTAGAAATATTGGTATTGATTTTGGGTTGTTTAACAATCGCCTAACCGGATCGTTTGATTACTATATACGCGATACCAAGGATATGGTGCTTCCGGGCACTCCAGTTCCATCAGTTTTGGGTACCGCCGTACCTAGTAAAAACGCAGCAGATTTAAGAAACAAAGGATTTGAAATGAGCTTGGGCTGGGCTGACAAGGTTGGCAAAGACTGGTCTTACAACGTTGTGCTTGGTCTTTCAGATTACAAGGCTGAAATTACAAAATACCAAAATCCAAATGGTGTCTTTAGCAATCCTTATGTTGGGCAAATGTCTGGCGAAATATGGGGCTTTGAAACGGATGGTTTCTATGCTACAGACGCAGATGCGGCCAAGGTAAACAATAGCGACATTTGGGGTGGAAAATGGTTAGCTGGAGACATTAAGTATCGAGATTTAAATGGCGATGGAAAAATAACACGTGGCAACCAAACCTTATCAAATCCTGGCGATTTAAAAATAATTGGAAACAGTACACCTCGATACCAGTTTGGTTTAAATGCCAGCGTTCAGTACAAAAACTTCGATTTAACTGTATTTATGCAAGGGGTTGGCAAAAGAGATGTGATGTTGGGAGGCAATTTCTTTTGGGGTTTTACCAATCAATACGGTGTTCCAACCGAAGCACATATTGGCCAATATTGGACACCAGAAAATACAGATGCCTATTTCCCAAGGATAAGATTTAGCGGTGGTGGCAACTACCAAACGCAAAGCAAATACCTGCAAAATGCGGCTTATTTAAGAATGAAGCAAATGACTTTGGGCTTTACTTTACCTCAATCGTTATTGAGCAAAGCGAAAATTAATAGGGTTAGGGTTTATGTAACTGGTCAAAACTTATTCGAGTTCACAAACATGTTTAAAAACTTTGATCCAGAACAGACTGAGCGCAGGGAATATGCTTTAAACAGAGCAGTATCTTTTGGCGTTCAAGTAGGCCTTTAATTCAGTTATCATTTACAACAATTAAAACAAAGTACTCATGAAAAGGTATGATATCATATATAGAGTCATTGCAATTCTAATTGTAATTGGATCGACTTCTTGCAAGAGGGAAGATTTTTTGGATCGTTTTCCAAAAGACAGGTTTAGCGAACAAACCTATTTTAAAAGCGAAACTGATTTAAAGCTTTACGCAAATCAATTTTACAGTTCTTTACCGGTAGAGTTTTCAAGCAACGACAATGCTTCAGACAATATGGTTCCCAACAATATAGATACTTTCTTAGGTGGAACTTATGTTGTGCCGGCAACTGGCGGCGGCTGGAGCTGGGGCTCCATTAGGGCCTGCAATTTCTTTTTGAAAAGAAACATTTCTGAAACCGTTCCCGAAAACATTAGAAAAAAGTACAACGCTGAGGTACGATTTTTTAGGGCCTTGATCTATTGGCAGCTGGTAGTTAGGTTTGGTGCAGTTCCTATCTACGAAACAGACCTGAACGAAGTTTCACCAGAGCTTTATGCGCCCCAGAATACCCATAAAGAGACAATGGATTTTGTATTAAAGGACTTGGATTTTGCCATTGCCAATTTGGGCGATCCCACTACAGAAAACAGGGTTCATAAATTTGCTGCTTTGGCGCTAAAGTCAAGAATTTGCCTTTGGGAAGGCACATTCAGAAAATACCACAGCCTTGGCGATGAACAGGTATTTTTACAAGCGGCTGCCGATGCATCGCTTCAGCTGATGAATACAGGTGGCTATATCTTGTACACTACGGGTAATCCTAATACAGATTATAGAAATCTATTTCTGCAAGATGATTTAACAAAAAACAAAGAGGCGATTTTAGCCAACATTTACATTACCAACATCTCTACTACCAATTATTCGCGAACTGGAGGCGGTGGGTTCAGCAAAGATTTTGTTCGTTCTTACCTCTGCAAGGATGGATTGCCAACGGCCATTTCTCCACTATATGCCGGAGAAGATACGCCAGAAAACGAAGTGAAAAACCGTGATCCGCGCTATGCACAAACTATCGCTACACCTGGTTACGTTTTAACACAGAACCCAGATGGAACTCAAATCATCTTAGAAAGGCCAGCTATTGGCACAGCCTCTACCTCTACAGGTTACCAATTAATAAAGGGAAAATCTCCAGATCCAGCCTTAACTAATGCGAATCAGGACAATATTGACAGGTTTATTTTTAGGTATGCCGAAGTATTGCTCAACTATGCCGAAGCCAAGGCCGAACTTGGTCAACTCGATCAGGGAGTGATCGATGCAACTATCAATAAATTAAGAACAAGGGTTGGTATGCCAAACATGGTATTGGCAACTTTGGTTGCAGACCCAAATACCATATTCCCAAGTCTGCCTTTGCCTATCCAGGAAATTAGAAGGGAACGTAGGGTAGAATTAGCGGGCGATGGTTTCAGGTTCAATGATTTATTGCGTTGGAAAGCAGGTAAACTAATTGAAAACCCTGCCACTATTTTAGGGATGAAATTAACTCCGGCCTACAAAGCAACCTACCCTCCTGCCCAAGTTGCTAATATTCCCTTAGATGCCAATGGCTACGTTAGGGTATATGCCAATATCAACAATATGGTTTGGAATGATAAAATGTACTTATATCCTTTGCCACTTGATCAGTTAACCCTTAATAAAAACCTGAAACAAAATCCAGGTTGGCAGTAACTTAGGATACAACAAAAAAGCCTTCGATGAAAATCGAGGGCTTTTTGTTTGGTAGGACAAGAAAAACCCCGAAACAAAGTTCGGGGTATAAAATTTTGAGATAGGCTATGGGAAAGACTATGGACTCTTCACTACGGACTAAAAACTAATCTTTAGCCAGCCAGCAACTAGCCGCGCCAATTAAAGCGGCCTGCTCATTCAGTTCTGTAACATATATCGGCAAGGCTTCGCGGTGTTTTTTCAATTGCTTAACCACTTGTGGCAAGAAACGATCGGCAGCATTAGCAATATTGCCACCAATCACCAAAGCATCGGCTTGGGCCTTTGCTTGAAACTCATCGATAAAATTGGCTAGGTTAATGGCAAACTCATCAAATACCTCGCGCACATTAGACGAAGTTTCGTAAAACTTGGCCATTTCCTTCACATCAATTACGTTAATGCCAGTCAGTTCATAATAGTGTCGCAAAAACCATCGGGTAGAAAGGTAATCTTCTGCATAGCTATCTAAAAATGGCGAACGCCAAAGATCGGCATCGCTTGCTTTGCCTTTTTCATAAACTGCTGTGCCCAATCCTGTACCCAGGGTTAAGCCAATTACCTTGTCAAAGCCCTGTGCTACACCGGCAAAGGTTTCTCCGGCCAAAAAACAAGCCGCATCATTTTGCATCAAAATATCGCCAGCAGGAATATTCAATTGCTCGGCCAACATTTCTTTCACATTTAGTCCATAAAAGGACTCGTATTTAGTGGTATCCTTCATATAGGAAATACCTGTTTGGTAATCGAAAGGACCAGGCATGGCGATACCAATTTTACTGGCTTCAAAGCCTCCCTGTCCCAAGGTTTCGCCAATTACATCGACCCAATCGGCCAATATCTGTGCATGCCCTGCCCTCGAATTGATTTTTCTTCTGACGTAGGTGTTGTCTAAGATACTTCTGTTTTCCATATCCAGCATAGCCGCGGTTATATGAGAACCGCCTATGTCTATGCCCATTACATATTTATTCATTTGGTAAGTAGATTGATTTCATTTTTATTGTCATTATAAGCCTAGGCTATTAAATAAGCAATGAAGGTAGGAAAAGCCGCTATAATAAATCATCCCTAATTGTTTTACAGCCCTCCTACCTTGCATTGCCATCTCTTTGTTACAATTACCGTACGGGCAACTGCTGGTCTTTTACATTCCACCCATATACCCTTAAGGCCAATGGCAAAGTGCCTTGATCTGGGAATTCTACGGCTATCATTTTCTTTTCGCCGGGCAAAATACTCAGGTAATTATCAGAAAAGAAAGCTGGTAAAATACGCAGTCCGGTATTTGCATTTTCCAGGGCAATGCGATTAAAAAACGCAATTGGTCCATTGGACGGATTTTCGAGCATTACCTCAAGCTTGCCCTTGCCTACGGTTTGAACTGTTACCTTCAAATTGGCAGTTTTCATGTCTTGTAAGCCACTGTAAGTTCCATCCTTTCCCGCCAACCAATATAAATTTTCGCTCAATATCTTTTGATCCGGCCCCAACAACCTCAACACTACAAAAGCGCCTTCTTTATAGTTGCCCTTTTTAAGCGGATCGTTAATCGGAAATATCTTTTTAGCCATTGATGGACCAATTTCCGAAAAAAGCTGATTGCTAAACTGCAATTTTCCGGCAATATCATATACGTTGGCCTGCACCATCAGGTTGCGTTCCAGTTTAAAGCCGTTGTTCACCACGTGGATCATGCTATCCAAAGGATTCATCATGATGTGGAGTGGCTCGCTTCCCTTTCTTAAGCCATACAAACAGGCATTTACATCTAAATAATAGTCGTACATCTGTCCACGAAGCGATGTCCAAGGGTTTTGGGTTTTCCAAATAATGCTTCCCGTGTACCAATCCCACATTCGGCTCGAAAAACCTTCCATCAATGCCCGGTACTGGTCATAATTGACCAATTGGGCCTTCATGGCAAAATCTGCAGCGTCTTTTGCTTTCCCATAGGGATTGATATGCTGGTAGTAGGGAATATAACGATGGTAACTCCACACCGAATCTGCCGAGCCGTCATTTTGCGGGGCGACAAGGTTCTTGGCAGGGATAAAACGCTGCAGCGAAGCGTAATCGCCAACGCCTACCGAACCTACTTCCGAGTTATAAGGATAGGTCTTATGTCCCCAAAAGGTACGCACATCTTGAATATTATAAGGACCGTCGCCATTGCCTCCAATCGAATTGTACGACATGCTATCGGTATTCGAATAGTCGAAGAAATAACGTGTACCATCCAATTCTGGCAATATTTTGTTTTTAAGGGGTTCTAGAATATCATCTGGTGGCGTAATTTCATTGCCTCCGCACCAAAAAGCCAAAGAAGGATGGTTCCTGATCAGTTTAATCTGGTCGGCCGCAGCTTCCAACACCAAACTATGGTTATCTGGATATTGACGACGGGTCCATTGGTCTTCTTTCTTTAGCGGATCAACCCAACGGCCGTTGCAATCGCCACTAAACCAAAAATCCTGAAATACCAACAAGCCATATTTATCGCAGGCTTTGTAAAACTCTGGTCGTTCGGTAAGTGCCCCACCCCAAATGCGGATCAGGTTAAGGTTCATGTCTTTGTGGAAACGAATTTCGGCATCGTAACGGGCATCAGAAAAACGCAACATGGCATCAGAAATGATCCAATTGCCACCTTTGATAAAAATCTTCTGGCCATTTACCTGGGCTTCCATGCTTTGTGTGCGTTCATTCCAAACATTACCGATTTGGCGTACCCCGAACTGTGTGGATTCTTCATCCAATATTTTTCCGGCAGCATTTACAAACTGGAAATTAATTTGGTAGAGGTATTGTTCGCCATAGCCATTTGGCCACCAAAGCTTAGGTTGTACCAAGCTAAAATCAGGCAATTTTACTTCTCTTTTTTCTCCAGGTTTTAAGGTTACCGCCGTACGGATCAGTTTGCCTTCCAAACTGTACTGCAAAAATCCTTGTACTACTTTTGTGGTCGGATTGCTGATTTCTGAAGAAGTTCGGATTACCGCAGGAGCCTGAGCGCCTGTAGCCATGCGCTTGCCTTGCACCAAAGTAACGATATGCGGGTTTTCCAAGTTGATGCTTGTTGTTTTTTCGATGTTTACCTTATCCCAAATACCGGTATTACGGTCTCGGATAGGCTGTATCCAGTCCCAACCTGCCGTGTATTGCGTAGTAAGCCCTTTGGCAATGGTACCATCTCCGCCTTGTCCACCATTCGGATCGCCGGGAAAATCTGGCGGATAAACCAATACGGCCAAACGGTTATCGCCACTGGCTGCCAATAGTTTGGTAATGTTGTATTGCTGACGCAAATGCATGCCCTCATGGATTTTTGCATTTACTTTTTTGCCATTTAAAAAGATCTCGGTTTTATAGTTTACCCCCCTAAATTGCAGCCAAATCTGCTCATCGCCTTTTGCAACTTGATGAAACGATTTAACAAACCAATAGGTATAATAGGCGTTGCCGGTATGATAAATATCCTTGATCAGCTTGTTGTTCATGCCATAAAATGGATCGGGCACTTTGTTGTTGTTGAGCAAAGTAGTAAGCACCGTACCCGGCACGGTAGCAGGCATCCAGTCGTTGATAGCGAAGTTTGTTTTCGAGATATCCTCGCCGTTGGCCTTTACCTCGCCAATATTGGCACAGCGCCAGCCCGAATTAAGCTCGTACCGCTGCTGGGCCATAAGGGGCAATGCCAATAAGGAGTATATTAAAAATAGGAAGATGTTTTTCATTGCTTATTTATTGAGGTGAGATGATGCCCTATCTGCAGCGCTTACGCCAAATGTTGACGAAGGCGTACTGCCCATGTAAATTTGCAGGTTACCGCCTGCAACAATGGTTTTGTGTAAAATATAGACCTTGGTATAAGGTTTGCCGTTAAGTGTAATCTTTTGAATGTACTTATTGCTTGCACTGTTGTTCATTACTTTGATGTTGAATTTCTTATTGCCTGCTAAACTAATACTGGCTTGGTTAAGCAAGGGCGAACCAAAAACATAAGCACCATTTGTTGGGTTAACCGGATAAAAGCCCATGGCCGAAAATACATACCATGCCGACATTTGTCCCACATCTTCGTTGCCACATAAGCCATCTGGCTTAGCCGTAAAGAACTCTTTGTCTATTTTTCTAATGAGGTCGGCGGTTTTCCAAGGCTGCCCAACATAGCTGTACAAATAAGGGATATGGTGACCAGGCTCATTGCCTTGCGCATAGTTGCCGATCAGTCCAGAGATATCTGGTGAGCTGTCCTTGCTAAATTGAAAAGGGGTACTGAATAGCGAATCCAGCTTGGTTACAAATGATTTTTCGCTTCCAAAGAGCTTCACCAAGCCTTCTACATCATGTGGTACCAACCAAATGTATTGCCAGGCATTGCCTTCGGTATAGTCGTCTTCGCGATGTTTAGAAGCAAATGGACTAAAGGGCGTCCGCCAATTGCCATTGGCCAACTTGCCACGCATAAACTGTGTTTGCGGATCGAAATACAAGGCATAAAGCCCTGCCCTCTTGGTAAAATAGGCATAGTCTTCCTTCTTGTTCAAAGCCAAGGCCATTTGTGCAATGCAATAATCGTCAATGGCATATTCCATGGCTTTGGCCACCGATTCGTTTACTTTATCGGCAGGAATGTATTTAAGTTCCTGAATGTATTCAATGCCCTCCGTTTTTTGCATAGCCGATTGCTTTACTGCCTCATAAGCCAAATTCACATCAAAACCACGATAGCCTTTTAAATAGGCATCTACAATAACAGGTACCGCATGATAGCCGATCATGGTATTGGTTTCGCTGCCCATCAAATGCCAAACCGGCAATTTGCCTTGTTGTTTGTAAATGGCCAACATAGTATTGACTACATCGGCCACTTTATTTTGGTGTAAAATGGTAAACAAAGGCTGGGCCGCACGGTAGGTATCCCAAAGAGAAAAGGTGGTTAGGTTATTGAAATTGGCATTTTTGTACACTTTCTTATCGGTGCCGAGGTAATCTTTGTTTACATCGTTAAATAAGGAAGGTGCCACCATGGTATGGTAAAGCGCGGTATAAAAAATCTTTTTGGTATTGGTTGATGCTTCAATCTGCACTTTTTGCAGTTCTTTTTCCCATTTGGCATCGGCTTGTTTAACCGTGGCTTTAAAATCCCAGCCTGGCAATTCGGTTTTAAGGTTGAGTATGGCATTCGTGGTACTTACCGGCGAAAGCGCCACTTTAACCTGCAATATGTTTTGTGGAAGTGCAACAAAGTCTATAACAGCTTTTAATTGTTTTCCCTTTACGTTTGTATTTTTTTGAAGATCGTTATTGTCGTAAATCTTCAGGCTTTTGATAGGTTGAGAAAGCTTGATCACAAAATACAACCTTTGATCGCTAGACCAGCCTTTAGAATTTCTGTAGCCTACAATGGTATAGGTATCTATTTGTTGCAGGCTCGAAGCTACGGGAGCGTCCCAGCCAATGCCTTCCACCAAATCGAGCATTAAATGCGGATTTTCACTTTTCGGCTCGAAGGTATATTGATGAAAACCTACGCGTTCGGTTGCCGTCAGCTCTGCTTTGATGGCATACCTGTCTAACCAAACACTATAATAACCTGCCTTGGCCACTTCCTTGTCATGCGAAAAAGTAGAGGCATAGCCTTGCTCCAAATTGTCTTTTTTGCCTTTTTCGAGGATCACTTTTCCGGTAGCCGGCATGATCGAAATATCGCCCAAATCGCCAATTCCGGTACCGCTTAAATGGGTGTGTGCAAAGCCGGTAATGTTGGTACTGCTGTAATTATAGCCGCTGCACCAATCCCAACCTTCAAAAATGTTGTTTGGACCCAGTTGCACGGCTCCATAAGGGACGTTGGCACCGACAAAAACGTGTCCATGCTTGGCCGAACCGATCATCGGATCGACGTATTGGGTTAAGCGCTTGGCATTTTGTGCATAGGAAACTTGTGCAAGTGCAATTAAGAGTACTACACAGGCAATTTGGTTAATCGTTTTAGTAAACGATCTACTGATCATTGATAAGATTAGATTATTTTTCACAGGCAATATTTTTGGTTGATCAAATCTACCGATTAATGAATTATTAATCGGCAGATTGAACATAAAATTTATTTCTCAACAGTTAATTTTTTAAGGCTTTTTATCCCACCAAAGCTTAGTACCACCATTATCCGGACCTCCAAGCAAGGCAACAGCTTTCACTACTTCGGCATTGTTGCTCTTGTACTCGTCAGAAGAAAAAGGCACCCTCCTAATTTGCTTTTGGGTATCTATCAGTCCTCCGCTCAGGTTATTAACCACCGGAAATATTTTCGGATAACCTGTGCGCCTAAATTCGCTCCAAGCTTCCTGTCCATCAGGGAAAATAGCAATCCATTTTTGGGTAATGATTTTTTCCATTTTTACTTCATCGCTAGCGGCATTGTCCCACTTAACGGTTGTTTTGCTTAACAGAGGCGAGCCAGCAGCCACATCGTTCGCTGTATTATTTGCTGGATCTTTATAAGCAGCTTGTGTGCCCGTATTGTTGGCAATATAGGCATCTACCCCACTTGCGCCAGATTGTTCGAACGACAATTTGATTCCCTGCTCGTAAAACGATTGTGCAGTTCCGCCCATATCCCAGCCCCATAAAGCACCTTCGGCACGCAAAAACGCAACTTCGGCCGCACACATGTATTGTACAGGCGTACTTTCTTTTAATGTAGTAGAAGATGCTTTCAAATAGCCTTCTGGTTTATCGCCAGATATGGTAATTCCGTTCCTAATGCCCCTGTAATCGCCGGGAGTTATTCTCGAAACCTGAAAATATTTGGTCAGGCGGTTATCGTTATAGCCTTTTAAAATAGATTCGATTGATGCATTCATGCGGGTATCGTCATAAGCCTGATCTGCTACCCATAAACCATTGGAAGTAGCTATACCTTTGCCTGCAATAACCAAAGCATTATCTGCATTTGTGGTTAGCACCCCATAACTATTTTTTACAGCCTCTTCTGCCTTGGTTTGGGCCAAGCTTTTGTTGGCATACACAATGCGGATAGCCAAGCGTAATTTCAGCGAGTTTGCAAATCTGATCCATTGCTTATAATCGCCATTGTACACGAGGTCAAATTTGCTTAGCGTATTGTCTGCCGGGTTTTTAACTACATAATCGCTCAATACTTTGATGGCATCGTCCAATTCCTTAAAAAATGCGGTGTAAATGGTTTGCTGGTCATCATAAGGTGTGGTTAAGGTGTTGACCCCAAATTTGGTATAAGGAATAGGTCCGTAGATATCGGTAACCCTGTGCATGCCTTCTACTTTGATGATATCGGCTACCGCCCCTACCTGTGGTGCGTTGGCCGCGCGATTTTTGATCTCTTTCCAGCTGCCCATGATACCACTATAAGCGATCTGAAATGCGTGTATGTTCCAATTTTTGGCGACAAAATCATAGGTTGTGGTATTTGGCCCACCAAAACCGCCCGGAGTAGCAAAATAGCCAGAATAGGTATCGGCAGTTAGGTTCTGTTGCACTTGGTATTTCCAGTTATCTTGTGGCTTGCAGTAAAAAACATTCACCTGCATAGCCGGAATAAATGATCCGGCACCTAGGTTGTCCTTTAATAAATCGGCATCCGTCAATCCATTGGGATTGGTATTGTATTCATCGTAATTCTTGGTACAAGCGCTAAATAATGTTACAAGACACACCACAAAAAATGGGGCTAACTTGAAGGTTTTATTTAAATATTTCATAGCTCTTAATATTATAAAGTAAATTTTAAACTAAATCCGATGCTCCTTAAACTTGGCACTGAAAAATCTTCAAAACCTTGAAAACTATTGCCAGTTAAGGTAATTACCTCAGGATCGAATGGTGCTTTATTTTTGATCATCCATAGGTTCCTGCCAATTACCGATAATTGAAGCTGTTGGATCTTATTGTTGAATACTTTACCAGGGATGGTGTAGCCAAATGACAATTCGCGCAAACGGATATTGGTAGCACTATACACATAAGGTGCATAATCTGATGAAATCCTGCCGTAATAATCTTTGGTGATATCGGCGCCATTAAATTTTACGCCTCCGTTGTCGCGCGACAAGGCTGTTCTCTGCGACATGCCGAATTGATCCAATACCTTTTCGGTATTCGAAACCACACTGCCTCCAAAACGTCCGTCTAACAAAAAGCTCAAACTAAAATTTTTATAATTGAAGCTATTGTTAAAGCTCAACAGGTATTTGGGATTAACATTGCCAACCACGATTAGGTTATTGGAATATTGTGGCAAGCCACTGGCATCCAATGTAATGTTTCCACTCGCATCGCGCACATAATCCTTTACTTGAATGTCTCCATAAGAACTTCCCTCCAATATCACAGAACTACCTGCCAAGCTTAAGCTTGTTACATGCACCGGCTGGCCTGTAGCTGGATCAATGGTATTCAAAAGCTCGATGACCTTATTACGGTTAAAAGAGAAATTAACCGTAGGTGTCCATTTGAATTCGCCAAATTCTGCATTGTAACTTAAAGAACTTTCCAAACCTTGGTTCCTTACCTGGCCCGCATTGTAATCGATATAGGTGTATCCGGTAGAAGGCGCTGCTGGCAAGCGGAAAAACTGGTTAAAAGTATTGGTTCTATAATAGGTAGCCATTAAATTCAGCTTATTATTCAAGAATTTTAGGTCTGCACCTACCTCAAAAGATTTTGATCGCTCCGACTTCAAGGCATTACCCAAAGATTTACCCGTATTCAGCGAAATACCGCCGCTGGTAACAGGATAAGTTGGATTGCCTGCATAAGCATATTGTGGCGGAATGGCGTTGCCACCTTCTGCATACGACAGCCTTAACTTGGCAAAAGAAATGGCTTCAGGCAGTTTAACCATATCGCTCACGATGGCACTTAAACCTACAGAAGGGTAGAAAAATGATTTTGGCAAAGACGAATTCCAGTCGTTACGAGCCGTTACGTCTAAGAACAAATAGTTTTTGTAACCCAACGTTCCCGTAAAAAATGCCGCCTGGTTCTGCTCTCTATAAAATGGTCTCGGATCTGAGCCATAAGGAGCAGGATTGACATTCAGCTTGCTTGGATCTATATTGTACAAGCTAAAGAAATTAGGCACCTTGAATGGATCCAATGGGCCACCAATATCTGTGGTTTGGATCTTTGTATTTAAAATACTGGCGCCCAGGGTTGCATTTAGGCTAAACTGATCAAAGGTTTTATTGAAGTTCAACAATAAATCGGCATAAGTTTGACTATTTAAAGCATTTCTTTCGTTGTACTTACCATTATTGCTGTTGTCTGTTAGTACCGGAATTGTGGTTGCATAGAGCTTGGTTGTGCCAAAATCGGTAGTTCGATCTATTTTTGCCCTACCTTGCAAATTGAGATAACTGGTAAAGTTATACTTCGCCGTAACCGAGCCTAATATCCTGTTGCGTTCTGTATTGAACAGGTTTCTGTTGGCTATCCAATAAGGATTTTGCAGGGCGATACCACTAGGATCGTAAGGCCAGTTTTGAACGTTGATGTTTCTTGTCGGATTAAATACTTCAAAATTCTTGTATTGATTAAAATCTGCCGATGCACTTGGAAATAAATATACTCCGGTTAAAGGGTTATAATATTGGCCTTGTCCCGGCATGTTTTGCGATTTCTGATAGGTATAGGCAATGTTCGCATCTAAGCTCAACTTATCGCCAAAAAACGAAGCGGTATTTCGGTAAGAAAAATTATACCTGTCTAACTTATTATTGGGAATGATACCCTCGGCGTTGGTTGCCGCAGCCGAAAAATAAGACTGGCTTTTTTCTGTTCCGCCAGAGATAGACAAAGCGTTGGTATAGGTTTTTCCCGTATTAAAAAAATCGTTCGGATCATAGCCACTTGAACCAGCTGCTTTAGCGCCCCAACCATTAAACCCATTAGCTGCAGCGCCATAGGTAGTTTGTACCTCTGGCAATACAAATGGCCTATCGAAGGTTACACTTGAGTTAAAATTGATAGACGCTTTTCCTGATTTACCTTTTTTAGTGGTGATTAAGATTACCCCATTGGCAGCCGCACCGCCATATAAAGCAGCAGCCGAGGCACCACTTAATACGCTGATCTCTTCAATATCGTCGGGGTTGATGTTAGAAATACCATCGCCACTGTCGGAAAGCTGAAAGCCGTCGCTCACATTTGAGCTATTTAAGCTCGGCAAGGGCACCCCATCTACTACGTAAAGGGCATTGTTATTTCCATTAATGGATTTGTTGCCACGCAACACTGCTTTTGTTGAGCCACCTGGTGCTGAAGAGTGTGTTAAGGTTAAGCCTGCAACTTTGCCCGTTAGGCTGTTTACAAAACTTGGATCTTTCACATCGTTTACGGCTTTGCTTCCCAGTGTTTGAACGTTATAGGTTAAGGCTCTGGTTGATTTTTTAATCCCCAGCGCCGTAATCACTACTTCGCCCAACTCGGCAGTACTTGAGGCAAGTGCAACCTCAATGGTATTTGTATTGGCATCTACCTGGATGGTACTGGTGGTATAGCCTACTGAAATTACTTCAATAACCAAAGCACCCGAAGGCACATTGAGTTTAAATTTGCCATCTGCATCGGCAGATGTGCCGTTGGTGGTGCCTTTAACCCTAACAGAAGCACCTACAATAGGGCTTTTGTCTTTTTGATCGGTAATGGTACCCGTAAGGATCCTGTTTTGAGCCATTAAGCTTGAAGTGCATATCAAGGCAAAAAACAATAATAAAAGCTTTATTTTCATAGTTCACAAAATTTGGTTAGCTAATTAAACAGTTTTCTTAAGGTTCGAGTAAAGTCGGATTAACAGCAAGGCTATTCAAAACGGCTTATCCCTGACCTTAAATTTGAAATACAAAACATGGCCGATTTTTGAAAATTGAGTTCATACTTGGTTTCCTTTCAAATAAAACGTTTTAGTAATTTGGATAAAAATTAACGCGCCAGAGAAATATCCAGCTAGCCGATTAAAATTCTTTCAACAACTAAAGCATTTGGCATACACGGGTTTTGGTTGCATGAGCTCCCGAGTCGTAAATTGAACAATCAATAGCCTCGAATGGCTATCGAAGACAAGTTTGGTTTTGTTTTTCATGGTTTAAATTTGGTAAGTAATCGAACTTCTTTTAAGAGAATGATCAAGCGCAATACATATGACATAGGAGTTCGGGCTCTTGCCAAAACGCTTGGGCTCAGGCGCAATGCAGCATACACATTGGGCGGAACCTAGTTTGTAAAATTCTACATAGGCAAATGTTATAAAACGTTTTAGTAACGATGACATTTTTTGAGCGCCAAGTAAATATAACATAAATATTACGATTAAAAATGAATTTTAGATGAAGATTAATTTGCCCTTATGCAAACCTCGCCTGGCCAGTCTTGCTGCGCACAACAGCAGACCAACCAAGGCTCAGCAGCGCTTATTAACAACAATGAAAACTTAATATTTCATGAACTATCCAAGCCATTTATTTTTTCTTTCCAGCAATAGCAAACCGTAAGCCTACTTCAAATGCATTGCCTAAAGAGCCTCCATTAAAGCTATTGCTGCTCGAGGTATAGGATGCAGCGATTTGTAGCGCATCTAATGCCTTAAAGCCTACTCCACCTGTAAAGCTTTCATTAGAATGGTACATGCCGTATACATTAAACAGGTTTTGCATGAAATCGGCATTTACACCTGCATCTATCAGATTTTTAAGTCCCTTGAAGCTACGAAAGGCTACTTTGGGCTCGAGGTTAATGGCATTGCGATCGCCACCTCCTATATTAAAGCGATAGGAAGCAGCTGCAAAGAAAGTGGCCAGGTTTAGCGAACTTCTTTCCTGATCGCCCAATGTAGACACCAAATTGGGTGCTGTAGCCTGCACAGTTAAGCCATCGCGGAGGTAGGCAATACCAAAATCAGCCTCAAACTGCATTTTTCGATCGCTGTAATTGTACAGCAACTCATCCGCAGCATCGCCGGTAATATCAATGGTATTGAAACGCTCTACCACCCCACCAGCCGAAAGGCCGAATTGTATTTTTTGTTTGTCATCAAGCTTGAGCTGATAGCCATAACTGGCCATGAATTTAGTGGTGCTTAGCGGGCCAAGCTTATCGGCCAGTACATTTATACCCAAACCCATGGCATTGTCAAAAGCATAATCAGCAGTAAGGTAAAGGGTTTTTGGCCCGTTATCTATCCCTGTCGATTCGCGTTTAAAAGCGGCGTTTACATTTAACTGATTGGCGTTGGTTCCCAACATGGCTGGGTTAAACAAGTACTGGTTCTGAAAATAGCCGGTACCAAAATTAGCGGTCTGTGCCTTTGTGCTGCTCATACTGCCCAGGCAAATGCCGAGCAATAACACACTTTGAATTATTTTCCTTTTCATCGGTTATTTTGTTTAACGATCATTAATACCCCTGTTTTCGGTTTGCTGCCATCATTGGTTTCCACAATGTAATAGTAGCCTCCCTGTGGCAATGCGCTGCCGTTATAGGTTCCATCCCAATCGTTGTTGTAATTTTTCTTGTTGAGTACGGTTTGTCCTTGTCTATCGACCACCTTTACCTGGTTATTTTCATATTTCTGGATACCGTAGATGATCCAGGTATCGTTTTTGCCGTCGGCATTTGGTGTGAGCACGTTAGAGACCACCAGTGAATCTTGCGGAACGATGGTAATACTTGCCGTTGTTTTACAGCCTGATGCGGTGGTGGCATTTACCGTGTAGGTGGTTGGCTTGTTTGGCCTCACCCTTAATTTAATGCCATTTGTAGCGCCTTCTATGCCTTCGGCTTTATCCCATTCAAAAGTGGTATTGGAAGGATAATCTGTATTTACGGTTAGGTTAACCAAAGTATATCTTGGCACATTGGTAATTGCCTTATCTGCCGTAATGTTGATTTTAAAAGGCACAAAATAGATCTTCACCTTAAAGAGCGCACTATCTGCCCCAAAATTCAAGGTTCCCCCATCGTCTTTTATGGTAAGCACAATAGTAGCCGAATCACCTACTTTAGCCACATTGGTGGTTTTGAAACCGTAGTAGGCTGTACCATCAATTACTTCTGGCTGGAAAGTCAAATCGCTTACTGTTAAGTCTTCGCTGCTAATACCCGTTACTTTTAACTTTTGTACATTTTCAAACCCAGGGCCTCCAGTTAAACCATTAATGCTGAATTTATAGGTGCCCACTGCAGTACATATTTTTCTGTAAATAATTGGTGCCGACGAAGGTGGGGTATTAATGCCTCCGGTAGTTACGCTCAATACATTCGAATATGGCGAGAAATTGGCATCTCTTTGGGCCCTGATGCGGTAGTAAAAAACTGTAGCCGGCCATACCGTTGCATCGGTGTAGCTTGTGGTGTTGGCAGCCAAGGTTTTAATGGCCGTAAAAGTGGTGTTATCCCTCGATCTTTCTAATACATAACCCGTCTCGTCAATTGCCCGGTCTGTCCAGGTTAAGCTGATGGTAGTTTCTCCAGCAGTTTTTAAGGTCAGGTCTTTAGGACTTAAAGGTTTTTTATCGCTCAGTGTAGTGCCTTGTGCTACGTTAGACCAGCCAGAAATTGCTGTTGGGGTAGTTCCAATGGCACTGATGCGGTAATAATAGGTGAAACCTTCGTATAAATTGGCATCGGTATAGTTTTTCGCAGTACCTTCCAAAGTATCAATTGGTTTATAATAAAGACCATCTTCCGATCGCTGCAAAATAAACTGGGTAGCTGGTTTGGCAGTGCTTTGAGTCCAAGCCAAATCGATCGAATTGGCTTTGAAATTTGAAGCGGTTAAGCTGCCTGGCACATCTGGTGCATTAGGATCGATACCCATAATCTGCCACTCTGAGATTTGGAAGCGAACGCCATCGGTGGCGCCATTATTGGCCGTAAATACAATGCGATAAAACTTAAAGGCAACTGTGCCCGGCGTTGGAATGTCGAAATTATAAATCGTATTTCTATCCGCCACCGCACCCAATTGATTGGTTTTGGTGTCTAAAACTGTCCAAGCCAGCTTATCGTTCGAACCTTCGAAGCGCCAATTTTTCGGATCACGTCCGGGGGCATCTCCTGCCGTGCCCAGCCTATAGCCTGTAACGATGTAGGCGCCTTTGGGTTCATAAGTTGCCGAAAGATCGCCACTGGCCTGTACGTTAAAAACCAGCCATTTGGTGGCAATGTTGTTGTCGATTAATTTAGGCGAACCTTCGCTAGCACCTACTCCACCAGAGTTTTCGGCACTTGCGGTTAATTTTCCTCCATCGTCGGTTATATCTGCAGGCATTGAAGTAACGCCATTAGTGGTAATTTTTATGACTGCCGAATAAGGCGATTTAGAAACATAATTATAAGCCCTCACCCTGTACCAATAAGAAGTATTTGAACTTAGCGATTCTTCATTATAGCTCAAAATACCCTTATCTACCTTGCCCATCAGTATAAAATTGGTTCCATCGGTCGATTTCTCCAATTCAAATCCGCCAGCAGTAGCAAAAGAAAATACCCAGGATAAGCTAGCTTGTGTACCAGTTGGTGAAATTACTTTTAGGACAGGTGCTGCGGTAAGTACATCGCTTACGGTAGTAACTTTTACCACATTCGAATAGGGTGATGGTGCTACTGCATTCACCCCCCTTACCCTGTACCAGAAATCGGAGGCTTGTGTGAGTGTAGAATCTGCATAGGTGCTGATCGATTTATCTACGGTTTTTAACAAGGTAAAGTCTGCGCCGTTATTCGATCTTTCTATTTGAAATTGTCCAGCAGTATAAATGGTCAATCCAGCCCAGGATAAATTAGCCACTGTTCCAATGTTGCCTGCCGCGGCGGTTAATGTTGGCGCTTTTGCCAAAACATCGTTGCCAGAAGTAACCACTGCCACATTAGATAAGGGCGAAGTAGATTTATAGTTCACTCCTTTTATCCTGTACCAATAATTGGTGCTGCGCAAGGCTGTGGTATCGGTAAAGGTTTGGATGGCTTTATCCAAGGTTTGAAACAAAGTATAATTGCTGCCATCTGTCGATTTTTCGAGGATAAATTGCCCAGCGGTATAAATATTCAGTCCGCTCCAGTTCAATACAATTTCACGGCTTAAGTTACCCGGTGTAGCGGTGAGTACAGGTGCATTTTTCAACACATCGTCAACCGTGGTTACTTTTACCACAGTAGAATAAGGCTGGGGAACCTGGTTAATGATGGCCCTCACCCTGTACCAGTAGTCTGTTGCCGCTGTCCGCTTATCATCTGTAAAAGAAATGGCGGTTGCGGTAGTGCCAGTATAAGCCAAGGTAAAATCGGTGCCATTTAGCGAGCGTTCCAATTCATAGCTGCCTTGGTTGCGGATTGATTTGGTCCATGATACATTTACCACATCGCCGGTTAGGCCTGGCGTTGCCGTTAAAGTACTTACTACAGGGCCATCGCCATAAGCCTCAATTTCCCTAATGTCTAGCGAGTTTCTGGCAATATTAGCGAATACCATTTTATAGTACTTGTAGCTCGTTGCGTTGGTAAAAGTAGCGCTAATGGTAGTGGCGCTGGCCGATACGGTTCGGGTGTCTATCTGTGTCCAAGTACTGTTGTTTTGAGAGCCAGACAAGGTAATGGTTGTTGCATTTTGACTGGTGTAATAATAATTAACGAAATACTCTGCTACCTTTTCTGGTGTGTTGCAGGTGATCAACAATTCGACGCTTTTCGAAGCAGGGTTACTAAATTCGACATCAGTACCTGTGTTGCCGTCGTTGATATCGGCAATTTTGCCGTATACTATCGGTGTGGAACCTGTAATGGTTACATTTCCTGCCCTAAAGATATTGGCTTGCGCCAGCAACAGTTGTGCTGGCAGCAAGAACAATATGAATAGCGCTAACCTTATGAGTTTTTTGTTCATCTCAAATAAGTTTAAAAAATTAAAATCGTTTAAATGGTCTGCTTATGGAGCTACCATGTTCACATCGTCACTTTCTGTTCTGATGGCGCAACCTGTTATTTCATGCACATCCTGATTCTTCAAGCCCTTTACATAAGGCCTTAACAAATCGACAGAATTGGTAACAAAAGCGTTGAAATCAAACAGCATTACGCCCCTATAGCCTTGAGTCATTAAATCTTTACAGGTTGCTTCAGCATTGCCGAAGCCTTGAAAGGAAGGCGAAAAAGGCTTGGCACTGGCAATTAATTTCCCAATAGGAAAACCTGCACTACCTGCACTTGGAATTTGTGGATAGAATGCTGAAGAACCAGCATCGGCATAATCGCCCATGCGCTTGCCATTGTAAGCCGTTGATGAGGCACCACCAAAAATATAGCAGTGTACAAATTTATCGGGCAACAGGCGTTTCACTTCCGAAACCACCATAGCGAACGACTGGTTATTGGCCCATGCTGGCGTTTCGGAATATTCGTCATCAAAATCGATCGCATCTAAACCCAATCGGCGAACCTCAATAGCTACATGCTGTGCAAAGGCAGTGGCTTCTTCCAGGTTCCTGAAATTCATAAAGCCGGCATTGTCGTGGTTACCTAAAATGGTCATCCCTACTTTTACGCCCTTGCTTTGCACATAGCGGATATAGCCATTGTTAATTAAGCCTTGCACCTGCCTGTTATAAGTAATTTTAGCTTTTCCGGTTGCGGCATCTAAATTGATGTTCGGCGCAAAAATCCAAGCCAAGTCGATTACAGGTTTGTTGTCTTCGCCCAAAAAACAGGTTACGTTTTTAAAAGAGCGGTTATTAACCTCTACATAGGCAATGAGCAGGTTCTTTTTCGTCAATAAAGAATTAGGATCTACTTGTCCGGTTACTTTAGACAATGAGTCAACAATCCTGATCGAATCTGCCTTTTGTTTGGCAATCTGCTCAATTCTGGCAATTGTCCATCCCTGCAATTCGGTATCCTTATCACTTTTAATGTCGGGATACTTTTGTTCGGTTTTTACTTTTTTGCAGGCGCCAATTACGATGGCCAGGCCTAACAATAAAAAGAATATCTTTTTCATAAGTTTAATTTTGAATGGTTGAGATTTGAATGATTGAATAGGTAGTTTACCTTAACCTTTCATTCTCTAATTCTATCATTGGTTCATTTTATCATTTACTTAAGGTTTATCCCACCAAACTCTTTTGGTCAGATCGAGGTCGTTGCCCCCTAGGCGAGACACGGCATCATTGTAATTAGTGGTATTGTATGAAGCCTCTCTATTCGGATAATTCAATCGGCGAGGAATTACGCCGTTGGTACGGTTGCCTGGATAATTGACAGGCGTGAGTACCGGATAGCCGCTGCGCCTATAATTTGCCCAAGTTTCAGGGAAATCGAACAGGGTAGCTACCCAATATTGCGAATTGATCATCTCTAATGATTTTTCCAGCGACGATTCGTCTAAAGGATGTGCATCCACAAAAGTTTGCACTTCGGAACCCATCGTTAACATCCCATTTAACTGCTCTAATGACCTCATGGCCGCCGTGACCCCGTTTTTGTAATGGTCTTTAGTTGCCGTAGCACCTACATCCCATCCCCTGGCCTTAGCCTCTGCCAACAGCAATTCTGTTTCGGCATAGGTGAGAATGAAAGTTGGAAAAGTCGGCACCGCAAAAACGGCACTCAATGGACGTGCATAATTACCCAAAGGAGATGCATTGGCACCTGTACCCGTTGCACCCGGATAGCCTGGTGCGGTTTCTATACTCCGCACGCCGTTTACATCGTAACCATTAGGCATGCCTTGTGGCACTTCGAATATTTTTCCGGTAGGTGCTGGGTTAATCTTGGTATAACCAAAAGCTTTTTTGCTCAAATCGTTATTGTTGATCAAGCCAGTATCTGCTTTTTCGGTCAGTACATATAACCTTGGGTCGTTGTTGTTTTTCAGGTAGTCTATAAATGTTTTGGCCCACCTGATCTGTCCAAAAGTAGCCGCATCGCCAAACCAAGAATTTGCAGATTTGTTCTTGCGTTCTTCGGCTGTGCCATTAAATCTTAAAATGGCATTGTCGGCAAAATCGGCAAAGGTCTTGTCCTTGGTTTTTTCTGCATACAGCCTGGCCGTACCTTGATCTATTTTACTGAGGCGCATGGCTACGCGCAACATCAGCGAATAGGTAAACTTGCGCCATTTGTCAATGTCGCCATCGTAATAAAGATCGCCTGTAATTTTAGGCTTGGTTTTGTCCAATTTTTGGCCAACATCGTCTAAAGTGGCCAACATGTCTTTGTAAATGTCCTCTTGCTTATCGTATTTCGGATACAAGGTTCCATTTTTTTGAAAGTATGGGATATCACCGTACACATCGGTTACCCTTTGCAGGGCCATTACCCGCATTACCCTGGCTATCTGAATTAGATTGTAGTATTTTTCAGGGTCTTTTGCGCTGGCCAAATTGATCGATTCGGCAAAGAGGCCAGCTTGGGTTTGTCCGTCGCTAAAAAAGCGATCGTTGTACGAAAACAGCTGCGAACTGTATTTATCGCCGGCGCTGTAAGAGGTTTGGGTAATGGTGCTAGCCAAAACCTGCACCATTGGCGCCAGTTCATACAACTGGTGTTCGGTGATATTTCCATAGCTTAATTGACCCGAGGTTAATAAATAATTAGGGTCGGTATTGTTTTCATTGGCTTTTGTAGGGTCGCGGTTTAATTCGTCAAAATCTTTTGTGCATCCAAAAACAAAGAGGATGGCTACAAGCGATAGGTAAAAAGTTATCTTCTTCATGTTATCTGTTTTAACTTTTATCTTTTTAAACTATTTGAGCTTCACATTTAGGCTTAATCCGTAGTTACGGGTTTGGGGCAAACCTGCGCCCTCTAAACCTGCATTGCCAGTAAGCGATGAAAATGTATCCTCAGGATCGAAATTTTTGGTATGCTTCATCAGTGTAAGCAGGTTACGTGCGGCAAAGCCGATGCTCACCGAACGGAATGGCGTTTTACTGATCAGGCTTGCGGGCAAACTGTAGTTGAGGGTAATTTGGCGAAGCTTGATGAAACTGCCATCGAACACGGTTACTGCCGGAATGTTCTTCACCAAACCCTGATAGTAATCCTGTGCGCCCACCAATGTCTCGTTAGGCTGTCCGTTTTCGGTAACGCCCTTGGCTATAATGCCGGTTTCCCTGCCTACCAAAGTGTTTTTGTTCAGTCCGTAGTAAACGCTCAAGAAATCTGTTGCCGAAAGCACTTTGTTGCCAAAACGGTAATCGATCAAGAAAGAAAGGTTAAAATCCTTATAGGTAAAGCTATTGTTTAAGCCACCATAGTATTTAGGCAAACCAGATCCCATTGGGGTGAAAGGTCCTCTCACCGGAATACCGTCTACCCCGATAATGATATTGCCATTGGCATCGTACTTATAATCGTTGGCCATAATCTGTGCCAAAGGCAAACCCACTACACCATAAATACCTGCCCCATTGGCATAAGGACCAACAGTTGGCCTATATTGGCCTTCACCAGAATTTTGGATTTGGGTGGTCAGTCCATCAATCTTTAAGAGCTTGTTTTTGATGCTGGTAAAATTGAAGGATACGTCCCAGCTAAATTTGCTGCTGCGAACGGCGGTTCCGTTCAAGGTCAACTCCAAACCCCTGTTTTGGGTAGAGCCCAAAGGGATGTAAGTTGATAAGTAGCCTCCAGAAGCCACGCTGATCTGTTGAGACACCAACTCGTTCGAAGTTTTACGGGCAAAATAAGAAAGCATCAAGCCTAAGCGGCCGTTCAAGCCTTTTAATTCTAGACCAGTTTCAAATTCGCGCATCGAATAAGGGTTCAAGTCTTCTGGCAAAATTTCGGTAGCCATGTTTGCATAGGTCTTGCCACCGATATCGCCTGCAGCAATGCTATAGTATTTTGCATTTTTAAAAGGCTGTGCCTCGCCACTGGTTTTGGCATAGGCTACCCTCACCTTACCAAAGCTGAGATTAGGCACAGTAACCAGGTTGGTAAAGATGAAGCTTCCACTTACCGACGGTGTAAAAATACCTTTGGTCGTAGTACTAAACTTATCATAGCGACCTGTATTGCTTATGGTGAGGTAATTTTTATAGTTGAAATCCAACGTATAGTAAGCCGAATTGGTCTGTAGCCTATTAGGTGAAGGGTAAATAGAATTTAATGTAGTTAAGTTAGATGGCGTATAGAAATATGGGATTTTCCATTGAGAACCAGATACACCCACTTTCTCGAAATTGAATTTGCGGATATTACCTCCAATGGCCGCATCGAGTGTCAAATCGGTGATGAGCTTTTTCGAATAGCCAGCCAATACATCGAGGTTAAGCTCGGTAGTTTGGGCCTTCGAAAGTTCTTCTAGCTGTCCGTTTGGATTATAGCCAATACCGGTTGGTTCGATGCGAAGCGCATTATCGGTAATATGGTCATAACCCAATCTGGTTTGCAGGTACAGCTCTTTGGTAAAATCATAACGCAACGAAGTTGAAGAAATGATCCGGTCTCTTTTGGAGTTGGTAATCACATTCTCTACCACGAACCAGGGATTTGGAATATAGCCTCCATTGCCCATGTGGTTTTCATTGCCAGTAATCGGATCGTAAATCACCTTTAAATAATCAGGACTTACGTTGGCCGGCAATAAGCCCATGGTAAAGTTGGGGTTACGGCTCATATCGCCCAGGTTTGGCCTTAGTTTTACTTCTTCGTGCACATAATTAATCATCGCAGTTAATTTCAATTTGCTAATGATCTCTTGGTTGAGGTTGAGGTTGCCAGAATATCTTTTTAACCCACTGTTTGGTATAACCGATTGGTTGTTGGTTTGCGAAAGTGATAACCTGAAGTTTCCTTTTTCATTGGCTCCCAACAGGGCAACCGTGTTAGAAAACACCGGGGCATTTCTGTAAAACTTATTCAATTGGTCTTCAACCGGCGCATAAGGGTGCATTTTTCCATCTTGACCGATAGTCAATGTGCCATCCATCCGGGCTCCCCAACTGTTAAGGCTTGCGGTAACCAAATCACTTGCAGTTGATGGACGATTGCCGTTGAGCCCTTGTCCGTACACCTTTTGGTAATCGGTATTGTCAATAATGCTGTTAATGCTATAGTTTCCGCTATACTCTACGCCGAAGCCTTTTTGGCCTTTGCCACTTTTGGTAGTAATTTGGATAACGCCATTGGCAGCTCTTGTACCGTACAGTGCTGATGCAGCCGAACCATTGAGCACTACGACATCTTCAATGTCATCAGGGTTAATGCTCGAGATTCCATCGCCCAAATCCTGCCCGCCATATACGCCAGGCGAACCTTTTTGGGTATTGTCCATCGGTACGCCATCAATTACAAATAAAGGGCCTGTGGTAGACGAGAAGTTGGAAACGCCCCTAATGAGCAGCCTGGCCGACGAACCTGGGCCGCTGCTTACCCCGCTTACGTTCAAACCTGCAACCCGGCCGGTTAAACTGTTCGCTACGTTGGCTTCTTTGGCTTCGTTAAGCAGGTTTCCCTTTACGCTGGTCATGGCGTAGCCTAATTTGCGCTGGTCTTTGGAAATACCCAATGCAGTTACTACTACTGTTGACAGCAGGTTTTTTTCTTCCCGCAACACGATAGTTAATGTTGTGGCTGTACCTATCGTTACTTCTTGTTTAATGTAGCCCATAAAAGAGAACACCAATACTTCGCCTACATTAGCATCGATGGTAAAAGCGCCTTTTTCATCAGTGCCTACTATTTTGCCCGTAGTTTTGTTCAGTACAGAAACACTGGGCATGGCCAAGCCCGCCGTATCTTTTACCATCCCCGTAATTTTAATAAAGCTTGCTGTTTTTAAGGGTATGGGTGGTGCGGCCGACTGAGCTGGCGGCGTAACGATAATTACGGTATTGTCTTGTATTTTATAAGATAATGGCTGATTGGCAAAACAGGCATTCAATACCTCTTGAAGAGAGGCATTATTGCATTTGATGCTTACCGGTTTTGCATTTTTAAGGCTGTATACGTTATACAGGAAATCTGTACCTGTTTGTTTTTTAATTTTGGAAAGGATCGTAATCAGCGGTGTGTTTTTCTCGTTCAATGAGATTTGTGCCTGAGTAGCTGCACTTACCCTGAGTAAAAATACGGTCAGTATAATCGTAATTAATTTCATGAGCCGAGCGATTTTTTTTACAACACAATTGAAGTCCCCGTTTCGAATGGGATAGAATTTCATATATTTGGTCTTAGTTTGTTTGTTGATTTAATTTGTTTCGCAACATTTAAAAGATATGATCCAAACTAATGGCCAGGGGGAGGTCGAAGCACCTCTGGCTTTTTTATTGGTCTATCTTTATGAAGAGGTAGCATCAATCCATAACGATAACCCTCCTTCCTTCAATTTTAAAATGTACAGTATTGGTAAATGCGATGGTATTTAACAGTTTTTGGATATCGTCATACCTAGAGATCGTACCGGCAAAAACTTTTTCTTTCATATCGCCTTTGTATACAATTTCTACATCGTACCAGCGGGCCACTTTGCGCATAATGCTTTCGATAGGTTCATCAACAAAGGTGAAGCTTCCGTTTTTCCAGGCTATTTCGGCTTCGGCATCCACGGCAATTACATTCAATTGGCTCGGACTTAGCACAGCTTGTTCCCCTGGTTTGAGCACCTGCTTGCCCTTGTTCAAAGCATTTACGCGAACTGCACCTTCGAGCAAGGTGGTTTTGATATTACTTTCGTCAGCATAGGCATTTACATTGAAATGGGTGCCCATTACTTCTACTTCCTGTCCGTTAGACATTACCTTAAATGGATGCGTCTTGTCTTTGGCTACTTCAAAATAGGCTTCGCCATTCAGCTCTACCCTACGTTCTTTTGCACCGATGAAATTTAATGGATATTTGAGTTTAGTGGCTGCATTGAGCCAAACTTTGGTACCATCGGGCAGATGGATTTGATATTGCCCTCCTTTTGGAGTTTCTATGGTATTATAAAGCGATGCCCCTTTTAAATGTTCCTGTCCTCTGATTTCGTAGATCAACTGACCGTCGGCGGTTTTAATAATTTGGATGCCTGCTTCCTTGGCCAAGGTACCATTATCAGCACTGGTTAAATTAATTTTAGTACCGTTGGTTAAAGTCAAAAATGCCTTGTTGCTGCCCGGACTAATAGCCAATTGTGCAGTTTGTTGCTTAGCTTGTTGTTCGATCGATTTAACAGGCGCAAAATAAAACCAGAGACTAGTTGACACAGCCAGTAGTACCACTGCCGCAGCTGTATAGCGATAAATATGAAATCGTGGCTTTAATGGGATGGGTTGATTTTCTTCTTGGCTGCTTATTTTTTCTTTGAGGTTTACAAATACTTCCTCAACCATTGAGTCGAGTTGGGCATTGGCCTCGTATTGTTGGTGCAGCTGCGCTTTAATGCTCTCCTTTAAGCCCTCTTCATCTTTACCTTCGGCGAAATGCTTTAACAGGTATTCCAATTCTTGGACACTGCATTGGTTATTCGTAAACTTGATAAAGAGCTGTTCTAGCGAATCCATAAATATTTGGTTATAATGGTAATACGTTTGAGTAAGAATCAACAACTAGTCGAATCTTAAAAAATCAAGAAACAAAAGATAAGCAACTGATAATCAGCAAGAAAATTATTTCAGATAAGCAACAAAAGAAACAGCAACTAAGCTTACAGCAAGGTCGCTGTGGTTGTATAAGAACTCTTTAACTACTTTTGATGACTTTACGATATGGTTGTTAACCGTTGAGATGGAAATACCTAGCCTTTCGCTGATTTCCCTATGGCTTAAGCCTTCTATTTTACACAATTGATATACTTGTTTACTCTGTGGCGATAAGGTTTCGATGGCTTGGCTTAAACAGGCATTCTTTTCTTTAAAGCTCAACAGTTCTTCGGTATGGCTATAGCCTTCAATGGTATTGGCAATCAGTTCTTGGGTTAGTCTTTTATCCAAGGCCACTCTCCGCAGGTAATCATATACCATATTTTTGGCAATGGTAAACAAGAAAGACTTAAAGGATTTTTCTACATCAATTTGCGCTCTTTTTTCCCAGATTTTCAAAAACAGGTCTTGAAGCAATTCTTTTGCAACTTCTTGGTCTTTAACCATGTGCAGGATATTGCTGAGCAACATTTTGCTGTACAAACCATAAAGCGAGCTAAAGGCGTTGCTGCTTCCCTCTTTTAATTGCAAAAGAAGCAAAGTATTATCATCCCCTGTTTTTAGCGGTGAGCTCATAAAGAAGCCGTTAATCAGATAAAATGTATAGTTATAGGGATGATATAAATATGTAGGCTAAAGTAACAAAAAAATTAACTAATATTTAAAATGAAATAAACACTTCGTAGCTTACAGTATCCAGTTAACAGTTTTCACTTAACCGTTTAATAAAATAAAAGCCCCCCAATTCAATCGGGAGGCTTTTAACCAAAGTTGTACCTGCGCGGTACCCGCGTTTGTCTTATTGGTTCAAAGATTCATTTTGCATTTAACAGCATACCACAAACTGAAAACTGTCAACTGAATACTGATAACTGATAACTGAACTAAGGCAATTTTTCTATCAATGCAATCGAAATGCCGTTGAAACAGTCGTCGGCACAGTTGTTCTCCACATAGCCACAGGCAGAAATCATACCGTTGTTTTTGGTTTCGAGCGAGGTTTTGGCCTCTTTTCTTTTCAACAACCAATCGGTTTTCGCCTTTTCGTAAACCTCATCTAAAGTCATGGTTTTTGCACCACTGGCATGTGTATTTAGCGTGGCTCCCTCTTCCGTCCATTCTTCATGGATCACCAATTGTGTTGAAGGCGGATTTCCCAAGCTTTTAGAAACATAGGAGCGTTTAACTACTTTTCCATTTTTCACGGTAATGATGGTTTCTGTAGAATAGCCTGTCCAAGAGGAAGTATTTACCTGGTATTTATAGGAATTATTGGAGGAAGACTTAAATTGGGTCCAGGCTTTAAAGCTTCGCTCAAAATCGTTTTCGTAAGCAATGTCGCTTTTCTTGCAAGCGGTAAATAATGTGCCCAATAGCAAGAACACAAACAGGTAATGGTTTCTTTTCATGAATCGTTTAGGTTTTCGTTTAGATTACTACCTATACGCATGATTTGTTGTTTTCGCTACAACGATTTGAAATTTTTAGACCAATAGCAATAAGCTAGTGTTTAATAGGCAAATAACGCAGGTCTTTTTGAAACAGTCTTACACTAATTCCGTCATCCTTTGTGCTCAGCAGCTTTTCATTGATGTCGTTCATCATAAAATTCATGCTCTGGTCTGAAAGCACCCAGTTCATCGGCACATCACGTTCGTTGGATTTTAAAGGTTCGTCGATAATTACTCCTTCATGATGCCTTAAAAAATAATTGAGCTGCGCAATGGCCGTAAAGCTCCGGCCAATGCGGGTACCGTACAGGCCTATCAGAATTTCGGACAGTTCGTTGCCGACACGGATATTCTTTGTTGCAGTATTATCGTTGTTGCTAAAACGCAGATAGATCACAATCGGCACCATACCTTTCACCATGTCAGGTTTTTTATAAAGCTGCTGCAACAGTTCGAGTGTGGAAGCCGCTCCAGTATTTTCTACATAACCCCCATCAAGATAATGAAGCCTGCCATTAACGGTATCGATTTGTGCACCAGGCGAAAACAAGGGGAAACGCGTACTAAAGTTAATAGCGGTGGCATAAGAAACCTGCTTTACTTTATTCTGCAATAGATCGCGCTTTTCGCGATACAACATGCTATCTGGCCTGGCATTCGCAATCCAGCATTGGTAACCCGATTCTATTTCGGTGGTATTGATGATCAAAACAGGCTTTTTCAACTGTTTTTTGCCATCGATGAAATTCTCGCTAAACCTGTTCTTTTCCTCTCCCTGTAAAGTACTTTGATAGGCTTTCTCCCAGGTCTGTTCCAATGCAATTGCCCGATCAAATCTTTTAATGTGCCATGGAATAAATAAATTCAGGAATTCGCCAAAGAACATTTTTCCTACGATGGGCGATAAGCAATCGTATTTAAAAAAGCGAACGGCTTCCTGCAATTGCGCGCTTTTATCGGCCCTATTCACTGTTTCGAATGTTTTTGCATTATAATAGCTTAGTCCCAATGCGCCTCCCGAAACTCCCGACATCGCAAATATCGACTTTTTAAAATCGATGTTTTTAAACGCTGGTTTTTCCAAATGATGTTGCAAACGGGTAAGAAAAATACCTGTAAAAGCGCCGGTACGCAGGGCGCCACCTTCGGCACAGATAAACACAACCGGATATTTTGTATTGCCGGCGTGAACAGAATCCATCTCTTTTTTATACTGGCTAAACCAGGCATTAAATTGTTCGGTTACTTCATTACGGGGCTCATTTAATGTTTGCTTCATATCAACCGGGTGGTCTTTATTTACAAAAGACACCACGACTATTAAAACAATTAACAGCCACCTTACCCGAATAAAGCTTTGGCGTAAAACACCATAATCGAGAAACAAAAGCCCCGAATAGATGCCCGAATAACAGGCAAAAGCAATGCAGATTAATGCCGGAGCCCCTACAATTCCAAAAAAAGAATAACTGGCTGGCACTACAGAAAATACAATCATCAATACCATGGCTGTACTAACCATAATTGCCAGTTGCTGGTGAAGCACCTTAAAGAAAGAATTCGGTATGCGATAGCGCCATTTATAAGAATCTCCCTGATCTGTCACAATCAGTTCTTTATTAATTACTTGAAAGGCAGCCGGTAGTACCCGAATGCTGTGCATCACCTCTTTATTTTGAGGGATTTTCGCCCTTTTATCTTCATCCGCATCTACAATATGATCGGCAAATGCCTCGAGGTCTTTTCTAAACTCTCCCTTAAAATTAGAAGGCTTGAGCAACGAAAACACAAATTCGTTGTAAATTCCATATAGTCTATTTACCCAATCGTATTCCGATTTTGGCAAGGAACGCGCACCCAACTTGGTACGAATAGGCAATATGATTTTGTCTCCATTCTTCTTTCTTTTGAAATAAAAAAAGCTTAGCAGCCTGAAAATAACATATACACAAATTGCGAACAAAATGAAATTAATAGACTTTACGCCCATTTTTGCAGCCGCAGCTGCACTGTAGCACCAGCATAAAGCCATCAAGATCATGATAGATGGCCAGAAAAGGCAAAAACCAGCCAGTACCCTTTGAGACAGCTTGCGCCAGTATACCCTTGCATCGCGAAGGCTTTTGCCAGAATTATCGGTAATGGCAATGGCGTAGCGCACGCTGAGCTCAGAAAACATGCTCCACAATGCGATACCAATCAGGAGAAAAAACAACTGGCTATAATCTCCCGAATCCATCTTTTCTACCACTAAAAGCAAGGTATCTCTGCCCTGTGGCAACAGCAGGTAAATGGCTCCAGATAAAAAGGCAGGCACCAGCACAAAGCCGGTATTGCGGGCTACATGCAAAAAATCTTCAATGGCAGACCTGAAATCAAGCTTTTCTTCCAAGCCTTTAATTTCCAGCCTGATGTCTGAAATAGCCGTTACTACAGGTCCGAAAATAAGGGTGAGCAATTTAATCATCATGATGAGGAGCCTTAAAAATTAAGCTAAACCACATTAGGCCATAGAAATTTAGAGCGCTATCGAGCTGATGAAGTTGAGCGTAATTGTTGATTTAAAGCTAATTAAAAAATACAGAAGAAGCTAGCATGATAAAAATTTGAACATCAATATTTTGATTAACAAGGCGAATTTTTAAAAAAAAACCTGGTGTTAGTTATTTCTTGCCGATGCTTTATATTTTAGCTAATTTCATTATTTCAACCATGTTTCCAGAATTTAATACTTCCAATTTTAAAGACATCTGCGATGCAGTAGCCGCCCAAGATGAGGAGCTGGCACAAATCATCAGCGAACACCATTACCCGCCAGTTTGGAACCGGCCTAATACCTTCGAATCCCTGGTTCATATTATTCTGGAACAACAGGTATCCTTGGCATCGGCTTTAGCCACGTTGAACAAGCTCCGAGAAAAAATTATAGAAATTACGCCTGCAAAAGTATTGGCCTTGAGCGATGAGGAATTGAGGGCTTGTTACTTCAGTCGCCAAAAAACAATGTATGTCAGGCATTTGGCACTGGCCTTAATCAATGGAGAAGTAAATTTAAATGCTTTAGCGAAATTACCCGACGAAGAAGTGCGCCAGCAGTTATTGACCCTTAAAGGCATTGGCCATTGGACCATAGACATTTACCTCATCTTTGTACTGAAACGAACCGATATTTTTCCTATCGGCGATTTGGCAGCCGTAAATGCGCTAAAAAGGATTAAAAAACTAAACAAGGATGCCACTCGGGAGGATTTGTTGGATCTTTCACTCAATTGGCAACCTTATCGCAGTATTGCAACCATGTTGTTATGGCATTACTATCTTTCGAACGCAAGAACCAAAGCACTCAGTGCGCAATAAATCCTGGGCTTAATACACTTTAACCACGCGGCCAGTAATGATTCCAAAAATTGAGCTTTCATAAGCCTTGGCTACTTTCCAGCCATCAACCGGAATAAAACCTGGAAAACTGTCGTGGTAGCCTTCAGATTCTGTAAGTACATTTGGACTAATGCAATTGATCCTTATCCCGCGCGGCAATTCATAGGCTGCAGCTTTTACAAAAGCTTCTACTGCACCATTAACCAGCGAGGCCGCCGTACCACCCAATATCGGTTCTTCGGATAAAATACCTGAAATTAAGGTAAAAGAGCCACCATCAGCGATATAAGGCAAGGCTGCTCTTACAATATTCACCTGCCCCATGAGCTTGTTATTTACAGAAAAGGCAAGGTCTTCATCTGTTAGCTGATCTACGGTTTTGAAAACAACCGAGCCAGAGGCATTGGCTACAGCATCAAAATTTCCTATGCTTTTGAACAGTTCGTCCAAGCTCTTTTTATCTTGGATATCGGCTTTGAAACTCCCCGATGTTCTGGATACTTCAATCGCCTCATGGCCCTTCTCTTGTATTCTTTTTACCACTTGTTGCCCGATGGTGCCATTGGCGCCTATCACTACTATTCTTAATTTCTGCTTAGTGCTCATCTCGTTTTGTTTTAGTTTATAAAGTTCAGCAAATTTTATCCAAACCATGTTCAGATTTGTGTCAGTTATGCGCACTAGGCTTCATATATTCTACATCAAACAAACGTTTGCGTTAATCATCTTATTTCTATTTCCTATATATTTGGTTTGAACCTTATTAAAAAATAAACCTAACAGAAACATCCTCTAATGAAGAAGTTAATTTTTAGTGCATTGCTGTGGCTTGCATCTTCCTATTGTTTTGCGCAAACCGAGATGAAACAGCTCATCGAAGAACAGTTCAATTTTGCCAAGCAGCAATACAAAATCATGGATGCGAATATTCCGCAAGGATTAACCCCGCAAAGCTACGATGCCGAAAAAAAGAAATTTATTGGACAGGGCGTCAAATGGTGGTGTAGCGGTTTCTATAGTGGCTCGCTTTGGTATATTTACGAGCAGACCAAAGACGAAGAAATCAGGAAAGATGCAGAAAAGGCACTTAAAATATTAGAGCCGAACCAAACTTTTACTGGTAACCACGATTTAGGCTTTATGATGTATTGCAGTTTCGGCAATGCCTACCGCCTTACCAAAAACCCAGCCTATAAGGCCATTATAGAGCGTTCTTCGCAATCGCTGGCCACACGTTTCCGTCCATCTATCGGCGCCATTCAAAGCTGGGATAAAAACAAATATTGGGAATGTCCGGTAATTATAGACAACATGATGAACCTGGAAATGCTGAGCTGGACCAGTGATAATGGAGGAGATCCAAAATACAAGGAGATCGCCATTAAGCATGCCAATACTAGCTTAAAAAATCATTTCAGACCAGATTTTAGCTCTTTCCATGTGATAGATTATAACTTGAACAATGGCAAAGTGCTTAAAAAAGCAACTTGGCAAGGTGCAGCCAACTGTTCTGCTTGGGCACGCGGACAAGGTTGGGCCCTGTATGGCTATACGATGATGTATCGCTTCACCAAAAATCCAGCTTATTTGAAACAGGCAAATGGCATTGCCCATTTTATCCTCAACCACCCTAACCTGCCAGCCGATAAAATTCCATACTGGGATTTTGATGCGGGCCTTATTCCTTATGCCAAACGCGATGCTTCGGCAGGCGCTCTGATCGCATCGGCACTGCTCGAGCTTGGCCAGTACAATGCCAAAGACAAAAAAGAATTCCAAAATGCAGCCGAAACGATGTTGCGTTCGCTATCAAGCGATGCCTACCGTGCCAAACTGGGCGAAAATGGAGGTTTTTTATTGATGCACAGCACCGGAGCATTGCCTTTAAACAGCGAAATAGATGTGCCTTTGGTTTACGCCGATTACTACTTTTTGGAAGCATTGGCCAGGTATAAAAAATGGTACTTATAAAATTGACAAGATGAAAAAGAATATAATTGGTCTGTTTTTGCTCTTTCTTGCTGTGCAGGCTTGGGCTCAGAAAGGAAAACCAAAAGAAAGCACCGGTGCACAAGACCGTGCCTTTTGGGTAAAGAGCCTTTATAAAATTTCGTATCCCGTTATCCATAATTTGGCCAATGGCACTTTAAAAGCCAATATGCCTTTAGAAAAAGGCAATAATTACAACCTCAACCTTAAAGCGGTAACTTATACCGAGGCATTGGGCCGTACCCTGGCTGGCATTGCGCCTTGGCTCGAACTGCCCGATGATGATACCGAAGAAGGAAAATTAAGGAAAGCTTTTAGAACCGAAACCTTAACGGCACTTAAAAATGCGGTAGATCCACAAAATCCAGATTATTTAAACTTCAGAACAGAATCGCAACCTATTGTAGATGCCGCTTATGTAGCCCAGGCTTTTTTAAGGGCGCCCAAAATGCTATGGCAACAGTTGGATGAAACTACCAAGAAAAGGTATGTAGAAGAATTTAAATCGTTGAGAACAAGAACTGGAGCCTACAACAACTGGCTATTGTTTGCGGCTATTACCGAAGGCTTTTTATGGAATATTGGCGAACAATACGATCCGGCAAGGCTCCGTTTTGGCATTAACAAACTGAACGAATGGTATGAAGGCGATGGCTGGTACAGCGATGGTTCTTCTTTTAGCATGGATTATTACAATTCATTTGTCATCCACCCGATGATGGTCGATTTGCTGAAAAGTATGGTAGAAAAGAAAAGGGCAAAACCGGAAGATTATAACCGTGCCGTAGAGCGGATGGTACGATATGCCAGTTTCTTGGAAAGAAGCATTGCCCCTGATGGTACTTTCCCAGCTTTTGGCCGATCTATCACCTACCGTACCGCAGCTTTTCAGGTATTGGCGCAAACCGCATTGATGGAAAAACTGCCCGAAGAAGTAAAGCCGAGCCAAGTGAGGTGCGCGCTAACAAAAGTATTTCACTTGATGTACGAAGGCAATCAAAATTTTGACGCAGCCGGTTGGCTGGTATTGGGTTTTAATGGACATCAGCCCGAAGTGGCCGATGTATATACCTCTACCGGAAGCCTGTACATGGCTACTTTGGGCTTTTTAGCTCTGGGTCTGCCTGCCGACAATAAATTTTGGACAGATCCGCCAGCACCTTGGACTTCGCAAAAGGCATGGTCTGGACAAACCATTTCAAGGGATCACAGAATTGAAAATTAAAATAGCGCCTTCCAATCAGGAAGGCTTTTTAATTAAATAAAGCCCTGTGCTGTGGCCATTTTAATCAGTTCGGCCATATTTTTGGCCTTAAATTTTTGCAAAAGGCTTTTGCGGTGACTTTCTATGGTAAACTTGCTTAAAAAAAGTACCGCCGCTATTTCAGGAGTAGTAATGCCCGAAGCTATTAATTGAAGCACTTCCTTTTCTCGGGTGGTGAGTTTAGGCAGGTCTCGAAAACCATTGAGTTCGGGTTTTGCAATGATTTCCTTTACGGCTAAACTAAACGTAATTTGTCCGGCTAGAGCTTCATTAATGCAAGCAACCAACTCTTCAATAGTCGAATTTTTAAGCAGGTAGCCACTGGCTCCATTTTGCAGCATTTTCATAATAGCACCGCGTTCTTCATGGTTGCTCAGTGCCAATACCTTGGTAGAAGGCGATATATTTTTAATCTGCTGGCACAAGTCCATTCCGTTGCTGTCTGGCAAAAAAATATCGAGCAACACCACTTCTACCGAGTTTTGCTTCAAGAATTCAATAAATTCCAGGCCTCTAGTAAAGCACCCAACTACTTTAAGCTCATCGCGCCTGCCTAAAAGCGAAGCAAGACCTTCGATTACAATTGGGTGGTCATCTACAATGGCCAATAACTTTTTAAGCTGTAACATTCAATTCTATGTTTATGATTGTTCCTTTTTGCTTATTGGCTGATAAAATCTCCAACTTTCCGTTTAAATAGGCTACCCTATTTCTGATATTAAACAAGCCCATTCCTTGCTTAGATGTTAAATGGTTGCTATCAAAACCTTTGCCATCGTCTTCTATGGTAATCAAAAACAACGAGCCATCTTGCGAACATTGCAACAACACGTTTTTGGCATGGGCATGCTTCACTACATTGGTCAAAAGTTCTTGAACAATCCGGTAAATGGCAATCTGCTCTTGGATAAGCAGGGTATCCTTGATGCCAAAGCATTGAAAATCTATGGTTAGGTTTTCTGCCGGGATCGACTCGCATAAATCTTTTATCGAAGTTTCAAGTCCCAACTTCAACAGCATTTCTGGCACCATGTTATGGGCAATCCTACGCAATTCTTTGATCGAACCATCTAATTGATCTACAATTTGGGGTAGGCTTTTTCCAAGGTGAGCTTCTTGATCGCTTGCAAAATCAGACAGGTTCATTTTTACATTGGCAAGCATGCCGCCAAGGCCATCGTGCAGATCGCGTGCTACCCGATTGCGCTCCTCTTCCTGTCCATTCAAAACCGCCTGCGCAATTTTCATCTGTTGTTGCTGGGCAACATCTTTAAGCTCCTGCTGATAATTTAATTCTTTTTGAATGGCTAGTTTCTTTGCATTTTGGTAAAAGAACAAGCCCAAAACTGCAACAATAAAAAGAAACAAGCTTATGGAAATCAAGAACCATCGCATCAAACGATCGTTATTAGCCGCTAGCTTTGCCTTTTCGTTAGCGGCATTAAGTTCTCCAATCTTTTTCTGGTTTTCGGCATTTTTCAAACTGATTTTTAAACCATTCATTTCATCTTCAAAGCGCTTTTTGCTGATACTATCGTACAACGTGGCATATTTTCTTTGCCAATCATTCGCTTGTTTGGTATCGCCTAGTTTCGCATAGGTTTGGCCAAGTTCATAATAACAGATTTGGCGATTTCTAACAGAAGTCAATGCACTATTTGCCAGTACTTTCAATAGGGTATTCTTGGCCAAATTATAATTACCCATACCCTTGTATACTTCGTACTGTTGCCGAAGAAATGCAAACTGATAAAAACTGCTTTTTGCTTGAACAGCGCTCTTCAAACCTTTTTCCAGGTCATTCAAAGCATTTTTATAGGATTTATCATGAAAAAGGTAAAGACCCTCCAAGTAAAGAAACTCTATTTCATTTTGGGTATTAGGCACAATCAAAGGCTTAACCTGATCGATCAGCTTTTTTGCTTTATCAAATTGCTCCAAATAAAATAGATTGGTAGCGGCATCAATATAAATCTGATTGTCGTTCGGCTGTCGGGGTACTTGCTTTAAGATGGCAAGAGCTTTATCAAAATAAGGCTGGGCCTTACTATAGTCATATTGTCTTGCAAAAGCCATCCCGGTTGTCCCATAAAGCCCAGCTAAAGCATTTTTATCCTCGCTTTTAATGATTAAGGACATAGCCTTATTCATATAGGCATTGAGTGCCGTTTTAATATCTTGTGCTTTTTCGCGTTGCACTCCATAAGCAAGCCATGCCCTGCCCCTAAACAAATTAGCTTCCTTAGTTTTAAAAGGGTTAAGCAGGGAATCGGATTTTAGAAAAAACTTCTCTGCTTTTGATTGGTTGAGGCTCGAGAAAACATGTCCGGCATAATAATTATACAAGGCTAACAGGTATTTATTCTTACCTGAAAATTTATAGCCCTGCTCTAAGTATTGTTTTGACTTTGTTGCGTCCGTATACGACCAATCTTCGGCTAGTAGATAGCTTGTTCTTGCTTTTATGCTATCTGTTGCTCTCTGCTTCAACACTCCAGTTAGGCTATCTCTATAATTTTTTGCGGTATTTTGTTGCGCCCCGCACCATAGTGGGAAGGTTAAAATAAGGCTCAAACTATATAAAATTTGTTTCATAGGTTTTTGCAAATCTTAAGCATAATCAAGTTAACATAAAAATATTATTATAAAAATCACTGTAAACAGTTATAAAACTATCCGCATTTTACAGTGAGTTGAAAATCGCTTTTTGCTAGGATTGCCTCGATTGACCAGTAGGCCTAATTTTGGATTCGATGAACAGGGATACCGAAAACTGGATTAAAAGAGTAGGTCTAAATTAAAACAAAATACCATGAAAAAGCTAAGCTTAGTAATATGCTTAATAGCAATTAGCGCTTTAATATTTAGCAGCTGTAAGAAAAAAGGCGATAGTCCTGATGGCGGAACTGACCTTAACAAGGTTTACAAAGTAAAGTTTGTAGGTACGGTAAGTGCTGGTTCTACAATTACAACTGCCGTGATAACTTGGGCTACAACCTCAACGCCAGCTACTTCGTTATCTACAACCAATTGGACAAAAGAGGTGAGTTTAACAGAAAGAGAATTGAGAGCATTCGTAGACAATCCTACCAAAAACATCAGCTTTGGGATAAGTGGAAATGCAAAAGACGCAAATGCAACTGCAACGGTAGAAATTTATGTAAACGATAAATTGACAAAAACCGGGACTTCAAAGGGGAGCATAAATGCGCAAGCCACTTATATTTTTGACTAAAAGCATTCTCTTCTAAAAAACAATTATATCAGGGTAGGTCCTAGCAAAAGCTAGGGCCTTTTTTGTTAGGTTCTAATGATATCTGCATCTGGTGGCACATGTCCTAGTAACCTGCACATGCTCATCACCTGGCCTTTGTGATGAAACTCATGGGTAAGCACATGGGTAAAAACCATCAATGCATTTGCTTCCACAGGCACGCTGTCTGAACTTACACCAGAGATCGATTGTTCGATATGCTCACCAAAAACTTGAAGAAAATCCTGCAATAATGTGTCTATTTCTTCAAATAGCTGTTCCAAATCTTTTACTGAGTGAATATCGCTATCGGCATAAAAAGGCCTGTTCAACTTTAAGGAAAAATTAGCCAACCAAAAAAGGTAGGTATTGGCCACATGCACCATCATCCAGGCAATGGTTTTGTCACTAAATACACTTAGCGGTTTAAATATATCTTCACCAAGCTCATTTGCTAAAAACCGGAGCACCACGGCCCTCGATTCTTTAACCAAGCGGTATTGGTATCGCAACTGTTCCATTTAATTTGGTCTGATTGTTTATCTTTAAATCTTAAGAACAGTTCACCACATAAAAAGTTTCTGCCATGACCTTTGCCGAAAAAGCAATCAATTTTAACCTAAACATCAGCTATACCGGTAAGCCCTTGCCTAAGGGCATCAGGATGATGAATCCATTTCAAGAGTTTGAACAAACCATCGGCATTATGGAAACTTTTTACCATAAATATTATAACGATACCCAACAAAGACACTTGATTTTGGGCATTAACCCCAGCAGGTTAGGTGCAGGACTAACGGGCATCCCTTTTACCGATCCGAAAAGATTGGCAAGCGAACTTCACATCGAATATAACGGCCGAACTGCCCATGAACCTTCATCGGTATTTATGTATGAGATGATCAATGCCTATGGAGGCCCAACCGCCTTTTATAAGGATTTTTACATCAATTCTCCCTGCCCCTTGGGCTTTACATCTGTTAGCGAGGAGGGCAAAGAAAAAAATTATAATTACTACGACAGCAAGGAATTGCTCGATGCCGTAGGTGATTATACAGTTGAAATTTTACACCAGCTCATCTCTTTGGGCATCAATACCGACTTGTGTTTTTGCTTGGGAACAGGAAAAAACGAACATTACCTGAGCAAGCTTAACCAGAAACACCGGTTTTTTAAAAAATTGGTCGCCTTGGAACATCCGAGGTTTATCATGCAGTATAAATACCCGAGCAAGCAACAGTATATAGACAAATATTTAACCGAATTGAGTGCCATTCACGAAGAATTATGAACATCAAAACCAAGAGAATATACGATGCACCAGGTCAAAATGATGGCATTCGTGTCTTAGTGGATAGGCTGTGGCCTAGAGGCATCAAGAAAGAAAGTGCCCATATTGAACTTTGGCTTAAAGAGGTAGCGCCTTCAGACCAATTAAGAAAGTGGTTCCACCATGAAGAAAGCAATTGGAAAACATTTGTAGAGCGCTATCGGGAGGAGCTTAAAAATGCCGAGGCCTTGCAGCAATTAATGGCGCTTGCCAAAGCACATGACACCCTTACCTTGCTTTATGGCGCTAAAGACGAAGAGCATAACCAAGCCATCGTACTTAAGCAACTGTTAGAGGAGGGAAAATAACAAAGGCCCCCAACATCCATCGAGGGCCTTGTTTTTAAGACTTTAACCTATTGTTGTGTGTGTTAAAATCCCGGGAGAGCTATTAAGGATGATTCTGTTTTCTTTTTAAATAAAGGCAAGCAAATTGATATTCTCTTTTTTTCTTCTGTATAATTCTTTGATCATTTCGCTTTCCTGCATTCTTACCGCCCAAGCTGGCCTCAGTTCAAAATGAGGAACTTGGGTCATATTGCTTTTATCGCCAGTTGCACAGGTTAGCCCGATAGACTCGCCTATTTGAGCTACTTTTGCATATAAAGGAGACTGATCTTTAAAAATCAATTCACCGGTAGTGTTTTTTTCGAAAATTCCGATATCAAAGGCGAGGCCGAAATTGCAATTAGAGAAGTTGCTTTGCGCATCCATAAAAATATGTCGGGCAAGCTGATGTTTTTTTATCTTTTGTTGCAGTGGCGCTTCGCTTGGCTTTTCAATTAAACGCAAACAAATACCCTGATCTGCCGCCATATGGATCAATTCTTTTGCGAAAGGAGCCATTTCCTTCGGCATATGCTCCAAAATGGTTTTGTTATGAAAATCTTCGGTTTCAGGCTTGGCCTCCTCGTACTTTTCTATACGATTTTGAATCGCTGTGCCAAAGATTGCCTGATAAGCCAAGGCCAGTGTTTTTGCAGTTGACTTTCCAGTTGCCCTTACTTTTAGTTTTTGCTGTACGGCCTTTATCAATAATGTTTCATCGGTATCGATAGGCAGTTTTTCAAACAATAGGTCGTAAATACCAATCCAAGTTTTTGGGCCAACAATGCCATCTACCTTAAGGCCAGCACTGCGCTGTATTGCTTTAATTTTGTCTGAATTGTTCATTTGGTTGATCATTTAACAATATGTAATTGCTTGCTTTTTGCAAACCTCGTTTTTGAACCTGGTTAAGAGGCTAAAGCTTGGAGCAGCATTGCAATGCTAAGTGACCGTTTTTTTGATAAGAATTTTAGCGTGGTTTTGCCTAAAAGATCGATTGGGTAGATTTACTGAACATACAGGTATTTTTACCTAAGGGGGGATCAGTTGTCAGTTCTCAGTTGCTAGTTGTTAGTTGTTAGTTGTTAGTTCTCAGTTGATAGTACAATTAACAGTCTAACAATTAACTAACTCGAAAAATCTTCTAAATCGATTAGGCGATGCTTAAGGGCATAGAGTACTAGGCCGGCTGTGTTGCGGCTGCCTGTTTTGAGCAATAAGTTATTGCGGTGTCCTTCTACCGTACGGTTGCTTAAGAAAAGTTTTTCTGCAATTTCGCTGCTGCTGAGCTGCTTGCAAATGAGCTGAAGCACTTCTGTTTCCCTACTGGTTATTTTATTTTCCTGATCTAAATTTACGGTCTGTGCTTTTCTAACTACGCCTTTACGCATAATTTCGAGCATGGGCATGGTAAAATAAAAATCGTTCTTATAAACTTCCCTTATGGCCAATTCTACTTCTTCAGGCTCTGCATTTTTGGCCAGGTAACCATTGGCACCGGCTTGTATCGTAGCTAGAATGAAGTTTTCTGCCTCGTGTACGGTTAAAATCACCACCCTGATGTCTGAATATTTCTCTTTTAAAATCTTTAATGTTTCCAAACCGTTTAGTTCGGGCATAGAAAGATCAAGCACAATAATGTCTGGTTTAATTTCGGCTTTTTCGCAAAGTTCTAAGAGCTCTCTGCCATTTTCTGCTTCAAAAAGCATGGTCATTTGAGCAAAAGAACCTATTAAAGCGGCCATCCCTTTCCTAAAAAGTGTTTGATCATCAGCTATTGCAACATTAATATTCATAACGGGAGATTTTCAAGGCCTGAAAGTAGAAAAAAATGCCGTCAAAAACCTTATTTTTTTTAATTTCGGGGAAATTAAATTATTTAAAGCTCAGTTAAATTATGAAATCTCAAATTAACACCCCAACCATTCCCCTGCGCGATGCTCAAGCGAGAATTGAACGCTACAGAGCACAGATGTCTGCCTATGTTCCTGAAGAAAACATGCCAAGAGCAATCCTCATCCCTATTGACGATCTTTTAGCAATTATCAAACAGTATGAAACTGTTGACGACCTAGGAAATATTACCAATACATTAAGGGGTGTTCGTGCGTATTTTGCCGTAAAAGCCTCCGACCAGGCTTTGCCAGACGACATTACTGCCCTTATTGTACCAGTTGACCTGAAAGGAAACGACATTGTGTTGAATCCTGAAAGATTAGGTGGCACAGACGACACAGAGATCTATGATTTTACCAAACCTTGTCCTACAGAGTGCGACATTAACAGCCCATTGTACGACCTTCCATGATCTCATTCAAGTACCTGTTTTATACCATTATAGTTCCCGGAAGCATCCTCATACCCTTGTTGGTATTTGTGCCACGGTATAAAATTGCAAAAACCGAAGAACGAGTACTCTTTTTTTACCTGATAACAGCGGGTCTAATCAATTTGGCGGGTATCATTTTAAGCATGTATGGCAAAAACAACTTGCCCTTGCTGCATTTGTACACCATCATGGAAGCCGTGTTTTTATTGGGTTATTTTAGATTGATCTTTAAAGAATCTTTGATCAAAAAAGCCATTGGCTTGATCATGATCCTTTTTCCGATCCTCTGTATACTCAATTTTAGTTTTTTGCAAAGCATTTTCACTTTTAACACTTATACCAGGCCATTAGAAGCAATATTGATTACCTTTTTCTGTATGCTGTATTTGTATCAAAGCGGATTTGCCGATAATTGGATAAAACAGCCTACGAGCTGGTTTAACGCGGGGATTTTAATATATTTCCCCGCTGCTTTTATCATTTTTATGCTTTCCAATTACATGATGGCCAGTAAAAACACAGCCATGAACAACATTGTTTGGAACGTTCATGCGGCCTTGGTACTGCTCATGTATATAGTTTGGGCAAGAGGCTTTAGGTTGGCTGGCCATGGGCGATAACCTTTACATCCTCATTTTTTATAGCGTTATAGCCGTTTTGGTGATGATTGCTTTTTTTTTGGTGCTGTACATACGCAATCAAAATGTAGTGTGGCAACAGCGCAAGCAGTTTCAGGAAACCGAAATACAGCAGCAAAAGCAATTGCTCAATGCAGTAATCGAATCGCAGGAATCCGAACGCAAGCGCATCGGACAAGACCTGCACGATGAAATTGGCGGCACCTTGTCGGCCATGAAGCTCATGTTGGGCGCCTTAAAGCAACAAGGTTTGGTGAGCGAAGACAATATCCTGCCCATTAAGGAACTGATCGATAAAATGATCAAGGATGTTCGCCACATTTCACACGACTTATCCCCTCCCGGATTGGCGATGTTTGGTTTATACACCACCATCGAAGCCTTTGTTTCGCTCATTAACAATACCGGCAAAATAGAAATCGAGATCGAACATGATCCTTATATTGAAGAACGACTGCTTGCCGAAAGAACAGAATTAGCCTTGTTTAGGGTAATTACGCAACTGATAGCCAATTCGCTTAAACACGCCGAAGCCAACCAAATCATCCTCTCTTTTAAACCTAGCGCTACGGCCATAGAAATTGGATACACCGATAATGGCAAAGGCTTTGATGTAGCCATTCTGAAAGAAAGAAAAGGCATTGGTATGCAAAACATCGTAAGTAGGCTCCAAATGGTAGATGCCACTTACCAGATGGAGACCAGCCCGGGTAAAGGCTTTAAAATAACCATCAACTGTCCGCTCGACAAAGAAACGTTAGCAGTTTAAGTCTGTAATTTTTGGCTTACTTTAATTGTTATCCAAGGTTCTAGGCTGCAATCGGGTTTGCTTTGCAGGGCTTATGGTCTCGTGTAAACAGCATTCAAACTTATTTTAGCCAATTTTAGACGAAAATTAGCGCATCTTCTCGGCTTTTAATTTTTTGTTATAAATTAGATCAATAGCTGCATAACCAGCGTTACATCTCACCCAAAAATGAAAAATTCTATCCTCATTGCCTTGATGATTTTATTCGTCAAGCCCTTATTTGCCAAAGATTATGAGCTGAGCTCGCCGTCGGGCAACAACAAAATCACCATCACTTGCGATAAGCAAATTTCCTTTATGGTACTGAACAAAGGGAGCCAGATTATATCGGCAACCCAGCTGGTGCTCGATATTAAGGATTTAGGCTTGCTTGGTCTCAACCCCAAAGTAACCAAAGAAGTAAGAACCAAGGCCAACAGCCTTATCAACGTAGATGTTCCTGTGAAGTTCAAAACCATTACCGACGAGTACAACCAGCTTGAATTGATATGTAAAGGAAATTACAGCATCATATTTAGGGCTTACAACAATGGGGTTGCCTACAGATTTGTAACTACGCTCAAAAATGAAAAGGTATGGGTCAATAACGAAAATATTTCATTTCAGGTAAGCGATGCCGAAAATGCCATTTGGCCCTACGAAGGATCTAAGCACGCCAACTTGTTTCTTTCACATTTCGAATACCTGTTCAAGCCCCAAAAATATACGGCCATCGACAGCATAAAAGTAGGTTTGCCAACTTATTTTACAGCCAAAAACGGAGCTAAAGTTGTTTTTTCTGAGGCCGATTTATTCGATTATCCCAACCTTTTTATCCAGAAAAAAGACAACATCAAGGGTGTTTTTCCGCATGTGATTCTGGAACAGCAAAAAGTTGGCGACCGTGGCATCAAAATCATAAAGGAAGCCGATTATATCGCCGAAACCAATGGCAACAGAAATTATCCATGGCGCGTTTGGATGATCAACGATAACGATGCGGGCTTACTCACCAACACACTCGTTTATCAATTGGCCACTCCTTCAAAAATTAAGGATGCCAGCTGGATCAAACCGGGCAAGGTTGCTTGGGACTGGTGGAACGACAATAATATTTACGGCGTCGATTTCAAATCGGGCATTAACAACGAAACTTACAAATACTACATCGATTTTGCCTCTAAATACGGCCTTGAATATATCATGCTAGATGAAGGATGGACCAAAACCACTCAAGATATCCTGCACGCCAACCCAAACATCGACATTCCCGAATTGGTTGCTTATGGCAAAAAGAAAAATGTAGACGTACTGCTCTGGGTACTCTGGAACCCCTTGGACGAAAAAATGAACGAGGCACTCGACTTGTATAAAAGCTGGGGTGTAAAAGGCATTAAGGTCGATTTTATGGCCAGGGCCGAACAATACACGGTCAATTTTTACACGCGTACCGCCGAGGCCTGTGCCAAAAGAAACTTAATGGTCGATTTTCATGGTGCCTACAAACCAACGGGCCTGCACCGCACCTATCCTAACGTCATCTCCTACGAAGGCGTGCATGGCTTAGAAAACAATAAATGGGAAGCCACGATTACACCAGAGCATGATGCCTTGCTGCCGTTTACACGAATGATGGCCGGTCCGATGGATTATACCCCAGGAGCCATGCGCAATGCCATAAAAGCAAACTTCAATGCCGTGTATAGTCAGCCCATGAGCATGGGCACCAGGGCGCATCAAACTGCTTTGTATGTGTTATTCGAAAGTCCGCTACAAATGTTGGCCGACAATCCTTCCAATTACCAGCAAGATGAAAAGTATACGCGTTACCTGGCACAATTTCCATCAATTTGGGACGACACCAAAGTACTTTATGCCGATGCAGGAAAAGCGGTGATTATGGCCCGCAAGCTAGGCAACAAATGGTATGTAGGTGGTATTACCAATTGGGATGCCTTTAGCAAAGACATTAAACTTGATTTTCTGGGTACTGGAAAGTTCAACGTGGAGTTGCTCGAAGACGGCATCAATGCAGCTAAAATGGCCGAAGATTACAAAATCAGCAATAAACAAGCCGATGCAGCCACTATTCTTCCGATTAAAATGGCAAAAGGAGGCGGTTTCACTGCTATTTTAACGCCAAGCAATTAAAAAATTCAAACAACTGTGCCAAAAGCCTTCGAATAATCGGAGGCTTTTTTTATGGATTGGCTAGCTTCTCCTTAGAAAAAAAGCGATGTGTTTTAAGCGTATCAACATTTGCCCGAACCCAAAACCTATAACCCAGTAAATCAATAGATTAAGAAGTTTTCTATTTGCGGCACAAACGTATCAAAATAATCATAACTTATTAATTATCAATAAGTTATATCAAATTTTATTTGGATTTATCCGCATTGCGCTGTTATCTTTAGGATAAGGTAACCAGATATATTCAAAAGTATGAGCAACAGTCTACGCGTTAGCATGTTAGGGAAAATCTATAGATTTTTTTCTCAGATTTCCATTTCCGCAATCATTGGGACCATCCCTTTGCCCCTGCTCCCGTTTACGGCAATTAACCAACCGTATATACATCTCAATTCCTATTTATTTTCACGAAACAGATAAGCAAACTCAGCAGCAAAGGCTTGTCTAGGACAGGAACTTGCACCTAAAAAACTAACCAAATTGTAACCAAAAACTAAAACTACGATGAACAAAAATTTAAATCTGTTAAAACTGACGGGACTAGCTGTGCTTTTACTGTCGATAAGCTTTGGCGCATGCCAAAAAGACAATGAGGGCAATAAGGAAGAAGCTGAAGTACCGAACCTAGAAGTAGAAGCCGCAAAATCGGCAATTGTTGCGGCAGCCTATCCCAGCAATATCAATACCGGATTTACCCATGCCGATGGCACCTACACTTATGCCGAGGCGAGTGCAGATATGGGCTCGGCCAACCTCACCGGCTGGAACGAAAGCCGTGCATGGATTTCTGGAAACTGGGCCCGTGCCACCTTGGCACCCAATTCTGTATCAAATGGTTTAATTGCAGGTGCAGACCTTTCTGATGGCTCTGCTTATGAAGCCACTTGGAAAGTACGTTTCCATAGTACTTTTGACTGGAGCCGAGGCGGAAAAGTAGGTTTCGGTTTTTTGATAGGCGAAGGCAATACAGGCTGTGATATCGCAACCGATGGCAATGGCGGCAGCTTGCGCCTCATGTGGTACAATAGTGGAAGCAGGGTTTATTTTCAGCCTTATGTTTACCACAGAGATATGGCTGGGCCTTGTGGCGACACTTTTGGCAAAACCTATCCTACCAGCGGCAGCTTGGTAAAAGGCCAAACTTATACCGTGCATATGTACGTAAAAAGCAATACAGGTTCTACCAAAAACGGTTGGGTACAGGTTAAAATCGATGGCAATACCGTGCTAGACCAATCTATCCGTTGGACAACTAATGATACGCAAAGACTGATCAAAAGACTGTCGTTCCACAACTTTAGGGGCGGAAAAGACGTAGCTGTTTGGGGTTCGAGCCAAACCAGTTACATCTATTTTGATGATTTAGTAGTGAATAAAATCAGTAACTAATAAATAGTTTAGCCACAGGTTGCGGCTGTTTCGCGCTGTACGGATCACAAGGCGCTGTACCCAATACGCTGTACTCTGCACCGCAACCTGTGGCTTTATCGCTTATTTTGCAAACTTGGGATTTGCTTTAAAGGTGCCAAATTGCCAAAGCCTAAAAAATAAAGACAGCTAGGCACATTAAAAAAGACACAAAAATTAGAATAGCAATTGAGTTTTGGCCAGCATGAGCGGTATATTTGTTTACCTCATCAATAAAAAATGTCAAAACCAACCATACATCCCTCCAGCTTTGCTTTCTTAAACGAGCTCAAGAAGAACAACGACAGAGATTGGTTCCAAGCCAACAAGGAAACCTACTTGAAAGAGCTGGCCTTGATCGAAAACTTTGCCGATGCATTACTTGCCGAATTGAATTTGAACGATGTGATCGAAACGCCTTCAGGCAAAAAGAGCTTGTATCGGATTTATCGTGATACCCGCTTCTCGACCGACAAAACACCATACAAAACACATTGGAGCGGCAGTTTTAAACGCGCTACTAAATATCGCCGTGGGGGCTACTATTTTCATATAGAACCAGGCAACAGCCGCATTGCCGGCGGTTTTTGGGGTCCGGTTCCCGACGACCTGAAACGGGTTAGAGCGGATATCGATTTTGACGATGCTCCATTGAGGAAGATCCTGAGCGATCCAACATTTGTGAATACTTTTGGAGAATTACGTGGCGAACAATTAAAAACCGCACCTAAAGGTTACGATTCAGATCATCCAGCTATTGATTTATTGCGCCATAAGCAATTCCTTTTAGGCAGAAAATTCACCGACAAAGAGGTTTTAAGTGATGATTTTCTGCAACAAGCCGCCCTTACTTTTAGAAATATGCGCCCATTTTTCGATTATATGAGCGATGTATTAACCACAGACAGCGATGGTTTGCAGCTTTAATCTTTAGTTCCGATTTGTACAATTAAAAAAGGAGGCTTTGCCTTAGTTTTACCAAATAACCTTAAATTTAAGCTATGGAATTTAAGTACTTCGCCCCTTCCGATCGCTTAAAGCCTTTCATTAAGCATTATTACAGCTTCAAATCTGATTTGGATATCGAATTTGAAGATACCGTATTTCCAAGCGGAGATATGGAAGTGATTTTCAACCTGGGCAATGGCATTTGGGAAGCGAACGTAGCGGATCGTTTCGTAAAAAATCCAGAAATTGAGCTTTGGGGGCAAATTACCAAGCCCCTAGCCATCAAATCAAAAGGCAGGCACCACATGCTGGGCATCAAGTTCTTTACCCATTCGCTGGCCTATTTTTTTAATGAGGAGATTGGACTGTTTAACAACCAGGTTTCTAATTTTGGAGATATCATCGGAACGAGTGTTAAAAACCTGCATGCACGACTGCAGGAAACCGTCAACTTACCAGATCAAATTACCCTACTTGAAAACTTTTTGCTCAGCAAACTGATTGCAAACGAGCGAAAATCATTTGGAATCAATAAGGTTGCCCACATTCTTTCGAGCATCAAGACCAATATCAGCATTAGCAACATCAACGAAATTGCCTCCAAACATGGCATTACGTCACGTTACCTGCATCAGCTCATTTATCAGCATACGGGTTTGTCGCCAAAATCATTTGATAAGATCAATCGCTTTCAGCGAAGCCTTAAGTTCATCTCCAAAAATGAACAGCCACTTACATCAATCGCCTATGAATGTGGCTATTTTGACCAATCGCACTTCATCAGGGATTTTAAATCTTTTACCGGCTTCACCCCTTCGGCCTACCTGGCCAATATCACGCCCGTAAATCAATTATTGCAACTTTAAAGCGCACTTCCGTTTTATACAATTTTCAGAATTCCCGCTGCTATAGCTTTGTTTAAAATTAATTGTTAAACACAAAAAGATTATAGTTATGAATTCTTACGAAACATTTGTGCGTTTGCACCAAAACGAAGCTCCATTTTTATTAGGAAATATCTGGGATGTACAAAGCGCTAAAGTATTCGAAGCCAATGGCTATCAGGCGATAGGTGTATCTAGTCAGGCGGTATCCAATGCCTTTGGCTACGAAGATGGAGAAAACCTTCCTTTCAAGCTCCTGCTCCAATTGGCTAAGCGCGTAACGGCCAACACTAAAATTCCTTTTTCTGTTGATTTGGAAGGAGGCTACAGCCGTACGATTGATGGCATCATCGAGCACATTTCGCAACTGCATGACGCCGGGGTGGTTGGTATTAACCTCGAAGACACTGTAATGGGCGCCTCACGCCAGTTTCAATCGGTTACCAACTTTCAAAAAGTCATTGCCCAGATTGCCACATACCTCAGCCAAAACAACCTGAAAATGTTCCTGAATATCAGGACCGATGCTTTTCTTTTGGGCAAGGCTGATGCGCTGGCCGAAACAATCAATCGGATTAAAGGGTACGAAAGCACAGGAGCAGATGGTATTTTTGTGCCTTGCATTACCCAAAGCGATGACATTAAAACGGTTACTGCCGCTACAAAACTGCCCATTAACGTAATGTGCATGCCAACGCTACCCAATTTTGCGGAGCTCCAGGCATTGGGCGTAAAGAGAATTAGCATGGGTCCTTTTCTTTTCAATAAAGCTTATGCCCATGCTGGCGATTTGGCAAAAACCATTAATACCGATCAAAATTTCAATTCTCTTTTCTAAAATCAATTTATTCAATTATTTATCCTTAAAACTTAAAAAAATGAACCTACCAAAATGTGCAACCGAAGCACACGCAACCTTAGCAGCAGCTTTTAACACTGGCGATGTAGCCACCGTAATGAACATGTACGATGTAAATGGCATTATTGTTCCCGAACCTGGAAGTATAGTATCTGGCAGAGAAAAATTCGAAGAAGCCATTAAGTCTATCTTGGCCATCAAGGGAACCATGGAAATCAAAACTGTTTACTGCATCCAAACTGGCAACATTGCCGTAGGAAGATCAGAATGGAGCATTACCGATGGCGATGAGGTAAAAATCAGTGCAAAAGGTATCGAAGTAATGCAACAGCAGGCTGATGGAACCTGGAAAATTGTTATCGACCATGCTTTTGGCGCAGCCATCGATTTAGTTGCCTAAGGAGTTACTGTCTTGTTTTTAAGCCCCTGGTCATTGCCATTGATCAGGGGTTTTTCTTTACTAGGCATTTTTTTTAAAATAAATTTGCGCAATCAAATGATTGCATATATATTTGCAACCATATAGTTGCACAACATGATTACAAGAAGAGACGTTTTTCAGGCCATTGCCGATCCTACCCGCAGGGAGATTATCCACAGAATAGCACAGGCTCCCCTCTCGCTCAACGAGGTAGCTGAAACTTTCGACATCAGTCGGCAGGCGGTTTCCAAGCATATCCAGATCTTAACTGAGTGTGGATTGGTTACCATGCGGCAACAAGGTCGAGAACGTTTTTGCGAAGCCCAACTGGGCAAATTAAACGAAGTGGCCAGCTGGGTAGAACAGTATAAGAAACATTGGGTTGGCCGTTTTGAGGCTTTGGATAATTATTTGATCGAATTAAAAGAAAACCAACAAGAAAATGGAACAAAATAACACAAAAGAAAAAGAGCTGTTAATTACACACCTCTTTGATGCGCCGCGTGAGCTGGTATTTAAAGCCTGGACAGACCCCAAACTATTGGTCAATTGGTATGCGCCTGATGGTTGTACCATCGAATTTAAGGCGATCAATGCCGTACAAGGTGGCGATTTTCATTCCTGCGTGCACGATCCCGTACATGGAGATTGCTGGATTAAGGGAAATTACAATGAAGTGAATCATCCAGAAAAACTGGTTTTTTCTATGGTGCTTACAGACGAAAAGGGCAGCTCGGTTGAAGCGCTTAGTGCAGGCAAGCCAGAAGATTGGCCCAAAGAAATATTAACTACGGTTACTTTCGAAGCGATTGGCAACCAGACCAAACTAACCTTGCATCAGGCAGTTGCAGAAGCACAGGCAAAAGAAACCGGGGCTTACCAAAGCTGGATTAAAATGTTTAAAAAATTGGAGGGTGTAGTGAGTTTAGCGTAAGGCGCAAGGCTTTAACCGCAAAGAAAGGGAGAAGTATGCCAAGCTTCTTTTCTTTGTGGTTAGGAAACATCTTCCCTATTCCATTTTACCTTTTACCTTCCACCTCTTATCTTCGGCCTTGTAATTAAACCGAGAGTTTCATCATCAAATCCAGCTGTATCTCATCGCCGAGCTTAAATTCGTGGGTATCAAATTGAACAAAACCTATTTTCTGATAAAATTGAATGGCTTTTCCATTATGTTCCCAAACACCCAGCCATACATAAGCCTTGCCTTCAAGCTTGGCAATTTCAATGGCTTTATTGATGAGAAAAAGACCTAACTTCTGTCCCTGAAAAGATTGTTTGACATAAATGCGTTCCACTTCCATCGCATCTGCATCTTTCACATCGCTTTGGGCATCGTTAAAATTCAGCTTAAGATAGCCTGCAGTTTCCGAGTCGATCTTTAGCAAATAGAATGCGGAATCCAAACATTCGAGCTCTTTTTGAAGCTTGGCCACAGTGAGGTTATTGGCTACATATTGGGCCATGCTTTCGGCCGAATTGGTTGGCGCAAAAGTTTCTACAAAGGTTTGAGTACTGATGGCCAACAATTCATCAACTGCGGCAACATCAATCTTTACAAATTCGATATTTGGTGCCATTATTGCGCTTGTGGTTCTTCGTTTTTTAGGTTTTTATCTACAAAGAATGGAGCAAACGGCAACAAAGAAGCTAAAAAAATCAATACGGCTTTGCCAAACTTCCACTTGGTTTCCTGCCAAGCCATTACCAAACAGGCTACATAAGCCACAAACAAAAGCCCATGGGCCCAGCCTGTATATTTAACCGCCAAAGGCAGGTCTGCAAAATATTTCAGAGGCATGGCAATGAATAAGAGCAAGAGATAGGAAATTCCTTCGGCAACGGCTACTTTTCTAAAAATATGTAAAGAGGTCATATCTGAGGTGTTTGTTCCAAAAGTAACCATTCAAGCTACACCAAACGGTTTGATTTTCCTTTTTGACAATCCTTTAACCGTTAAAAATCAAAATTATCCAAGTATTTATAGCCAGAGCCGGTATTGAGCAACAGTACATTTTCCTGTGGACTAACCTGCCCCGTTTTCAACAGTCGCTTTAAGGCGGCCAATAAAGCCGCTCCTTCTGGCGCCACCAATAATCCTTCTGCACGTGCCATTTCCTTTACACTGGCTGTAATTTCATCTTCACTAACAGCCAAAGCGGTACCTTTAGATTGGGCCAAAACATCGAGCATCATGCGCTCTGCAAATGGACGTGGCACGGCCAGGCCATTAGCTACGGTAGCCCGGCCCTGGTAATTTGCCGAACTTCCCTGCAAACCTGTAAACGTTGCCACCAAAGGCTGACAATTGGTTGCCTGTACGGCAATCATCCGTGTTGGAATAGCTTTGATCCAACCCATGCTTAACATTTCCTGAAATGCCTTCCATATACCAATCAATCCAGTTCCTCCACCTGCCGGATATAAAATCACATCGGGCAAAGTCCAGTCGAGTTGCTCAGCCAGTTCATAGCCCAAGGTTTTCTTGCCTTCCAATCGGTAAGGCTCTTTCATGGTAGAAATATCAAAATAAGCATGCTCTTTTTTAAGGGAGGCTACTTTTTGTGCACAATCATTAATCAGGCCATCTACCAAAATCAGTTCTGCTCCAAAGGCCAGGCATTCTTTTTTGAAAGCTTCTGGCGTATGCCTAGGCATCACTACCGTTGCTTTAATTCCAGCCTTTGCACAATAGGCGCTGAGCGCTCCGCCAGCATTTCCGGCTGTAGGAACGATGCAAGCCTCCACGCCCAGCTCTTTAGCCTTTGACACCGCCATACTTAAACCACGGGCTTTAAATGAACCTGTAGGGTTAAGCGATTCGTCTTTAAGCAACAAACTATCCATCCCTAAGCTATTGCTCAAGTTAGAGAGCTGTAAAATAGGTGTAAAGCCCTCGCCTAAGCTCACCCTATTTTGCTTCGAACGCAATGGCAATACGCTGGCGTAGCGCCACATCGATCGTTCTTCAAAATCGATCAGGTGTTGGGGCAAACTTGTACCTAATTCAAAATCGACTGTTATCGGCGATTGGCCACAAAGGGCGCAAAAGGTCTGTAGCTGCTTTTTATCATAAACGGCGTGGCAAGAACTGCATTTCAACTGATAGGAATAAGTTGCGGTAATTGGTCCTGCCAAGAAAGTATTCGTTTTCATAGCGCTAAAATAGCGTCAAAGAAAATCGATAGCCAATACCGTTTTTGGATGATGTATAACTAAAAGTTATAGTGTGTTTTAGCAAATTTGATGAAGGCCTTGTTCATGCCATTATTCTCATCGCCTAAACGCTGGATAAAATAAAAATGCCTTTCGATGCTGAGGCCATCAATGTGCAATTGCAGCAGTTCCCCCCTTTCTAATTCCTTAGCTACCGCTTTTAAGGGAAGGAAACCTAAACTATCATCTGCCAAGATAAAATTCTTTAAGGCTTCGGTTCCGCCCAGGCGCATGCATACGTTTAGATCGCTCGTTTTTAGCCCATGTTCGGCCAATGCCTGACCAATAGCTACCAAAGTGCCCGAACCACGTTCGCGCAAAGAAAGCGGGATATTTTGAAGTTCGCTCAGGCTGTAATGTTGTTGCTTGGCCAGGTAGCTTTTGCTAGCGCAAACGGCAATTACCTTTTCTGCCAAGAAATATTGGCTATTTACATTGGCCATCTTATCCTTGCCCTCTACAATGGCCAAATCAATTTCATGATTGAGCAAGGCTGTCATTACATTTTCAGAATTTCGGTTCAGCAAACTGATCTTAACCCCTTCATTTTGCTTTCTAAAAGCCGAAAGCACTGCCGGAATCAGATATAAAGCGATAGTAGTACTGGCACCCAGTTTTAATTCGCCTTTTAGTAGTTGTTGATTGTAGGCGCTGCCGATCTCAAATTCGATCTGCTGCGCCAAAGAAACGGCTGTTTGCAAATGTTGCTGCAGTATTTTGCCGGCTAAGGTAAGCGTAACTGCACCTTTCTTGCGTTCGAACAAAGGGGTTTTATAATGTTCCTCCAGGTTATGGATATGCTTACTGATGGCTGGCTGGCTGATAAAAAGCACTTCACTAGCCTTCGTAAAGCTCAAGTGCTTGGCCACTTCAATAAAAACCTGGTGATTAAAAGACAGCATCTGTTCAAAATTATCGATTAAATCATAAAGCCGAACAAATGCCAGGTAAAATTTTACTAGCTAAACTTGGCTAGGCTCTCTGCTAAACGTTGCAGGTATTTGTTTCGATAGTAAAGATCTTTGATAGCCTTGAGCGTCACCTCTTCTTCGCCCTGCTGCTGATCAAAAGCTAATGTTAGAGTCTCCAGTTCTTGATTAAGCTCCTCCGCTATTTTTGCAATTTCGCTTTTAACCTCTTCCAATTTTTGAGGATCAGGTTCAAATTCCAGCTCCATGAGTGCTTCGTTCACCTCCATCATTTCCATTAGGAAGCTTTGCGGAAGCACATAATTCTCTCCTTCTTGCAATAGGCCTTTTAGGCTCAACACATAATGTAGCCTTTTCTGCGGATCTTTTAATACCTGAAAAGCCTTGTTGTTCAGCGTAGAAAGTTCTAAAACCTCTTCTTGCTTTGCCTCGTCTTCGTTGATATAAAAATCAGGATGGTATTTTTTGCTGAGTTCATAGAATTTCTGCCTCACCAATTGCAGGTTTGGATTAAAGCTCACTGGCAACTCATAAAACTCGAAGTAGTTCATCGTTAGAGGTTGAAGACGGAAGGTTAAAGGCCAAAGGTTTAAAGTAATCTCCTCAAACCTTTAGCTCAAAGACTTATTTATTTACCAAATAGTTTGAGGATGTCATTACCGAAGGCAAAAACCATCAAACTTAGCAAGATTACAAAACCTACGATTTGGGCACGTTCCATAAATTTATCGCTTAGCGGCTTGCCTTTAATCATTTCAATAATCAAGAATACCACGTGACCACCGTCTAAGGCTGGAATTGGCAATAAGTTCATAAAAGCCAATGCAATAGAAATCAAGCCTGTTAAGCCCCAGAATTTCTCCCAGTCGAACTCAGAGCCGTAAACCTGTGCAATACCAATCGGGCTGCTGATGTTACGGGCACTCACTTTGCCTGTGATCATTTTCCAAATGCCTTTTGCATTATCAGAGAAAGTAGACCATGCTTTATTGGTACCAACTGAAAACGACTCTAAAAAGCTATAATCTACATGCTTTTCAGGCAAGTCGAAAACTGCAAATCCAATTCCGATAGTGCCGTCTTTGGCAACTTTAGGATTAAAATCTATGATTTTTCCTTTTCTTGATACTTTAACTGCAATTGTTTTGCCAACCGATGCCTTGACTTCTGTGATCACCTGATCTCTGAGTGGAAGCGTCTTGCCGTTGACCGTTATAATGCTATCGCCAGTTCTAATTCCGGCATCGTATGCAGCAGTAGAATATTGTACTTGTTTATATTTGCCAAAAAGATTTTTGATTTTATCGATAAGACCTTTTGGATCCACCTTATTATCAGATGGTTTAAATACAAGATTGATGTTTTTTACCGTAAACCTCGGTGCTACAAATTCTTTTATTCCATACTCGCTGATGCTATCCAATACGGTTTCTGGCACTTTATAGTCCATGGCTTTGCCGTTTCTGGCGATGGTAAGCTTAGGGCTACCCAAAAGTACCTTCGAGCTCATCAATTCTTCGAAACGGATTACTTTTTGTCCATTGATCGCCAAAATCTTGTCGCCATTTTGTAGTCCTAAACTTTTGCCGATAACTCCTGGCGATATGCCATTTGTCAACTGATCGTTAGGGGTATAGCTTTCGCCGTATTTAAAGGTCATCATCCAGAAAATGAAGATACCTACAATGATGTTAACGATAATACCACCCAGCATCACGATTAAACGCTGCCAGGCCGGTTTTGAACGGAATTCCCAAGGCTGGGGAGGCAAAGCCAATTGTTCGGTATCCATAGACTCGTCTATCATACCTGCAATCTTTACATAGCCGCCCAACGGCAACCATCCAATTCCATATTCTGTTTCGCCTACTTTGAAGCTTACCAGCTTCACTCCCCAAGCATCGAAGAAAAGGTAAAATTTCTCTACTTTTATTCCAAAGGCACGCGCCGCCAAAAAATGTCCTAACTCGTGTAAGATTACTAGTATTGATAAACCCAGCAAAAGCTGGCCCGCCATAATCAGTCCATTCATATCGTATTTAGTATGTTTTTGTTTTTAGATTGGTTAAATTTTGTTTTGTTACGAGTTCGCCGGCAAATATACGTGTCTGCTTGTCGGTTTCTAAATAATTATTGAGCGTTGGGTGCTCGATAAAATAGATGCCTTGCATACAGGCTTCAATTACATCGCTCATTTCCAAAAAACCGATATTGTCTTTCAAAAATGCATCTACCACTACCTCATTGGCCGCATTGATGATGCAAGGCATATTGCCGCCTTTTTCCATTGCCTGATAAGCCAGGGCGAGGTTTCTGAAAGTTTGGGTATCAGCCTGGGCAAAGCTCAGCTCTGGATAGTTCAAAAAGCTGAAGCGCTCAAAATTACTGGCCATGCGATTTGGATAGGCCAATGCGTAATGAATAGGCAGTTTCATATCTGGAACGCCCATTTGAGCCTTGATAGAACCATCGGTAAATTGCACCAACGAATGGATAATAGATTGTGGGTGCACCACTACTTCGATTTGCTCACCTGTTAAACCAAACAGCCATTTGGCTTCAATAGCTTCTAGGCCTTTGTTCATTAACGAAGCCGAATCGATGGTGATTTTGGCCCCCATCACCCAATTAGGATGCTTTAAGGCCTGTTTTTTGGTTACATGCGCTAAAAAAGAAGAGTCTTTCCCTCTGAAAGGTCCACCAGAAGCCGTCAACATGATTTTTTCGATGGCATTGTTTTCTTCGCCCACCAAGCATTGAAAAATGGCTGAGTGTTCCGAATCAACGGGGATAATTTTTACGCCAATTTCTTTGGCCAATTGCATGACAAGTTCGCCGGCAACGACCAAGGTTTCCTTATTGGCCAAACCAATATCCTTTTTGGCCTGAATAGCGGCAATAGTAGGCTTAAGACCAACCGAACCCATAATGGCGGTTAATACCATTTCGGTTTGGGGCAGTTGAACCGCAGCCAGCAAGGCTTCTTCGCCACAAAGAACTTTGGTGTGAGGCAAGGCATTTTTAACGGTTTGGTAATGATCTTCACAGGTAATCACTACCAGTTCTGGCTTAAATTCCAATGCCTGCTCAATTAATAAATTGGCATTGTTCTGGGCAGTAAGGGCATTTACGCGGTAATGTTCAGGGTTAGCCCGAACCACCTCTAAAGCTTGCGTACCCACAGAACCAGTGCTGCCTAATATCGATATATTCTTCAATTCATTCCTTTTTAATTTGTCATTCTGCGCATCGCGAAGATCGTAGATCCTTTCTTCGTCAGGATGACATTACTGCTTAATATACTGCGAAAGCTCTTCCGCAATCTTCCTGTCATTGCTTAAACGTGGCACCTTGTTCTGCCCCCCGAGTTTGCCAGCCGCACGCATGTAGTTTACAAACGCGTCTTTCTGCAAGGTACGGATAATCAAAGGCTGCAGGATTTTTCCTTCAATGAGGTCAAAATAGTAAATATTCTTCTCTTGCAAAGCCTTATCTACTTTTGTGGCAAAGGCCTGCAGGTCTTTAGGCGCTGCACCAAACTCCACAAACCACTCATGGTAAGGCAATTGCCCTTCTGGAGCAGTCACTTGTGGCGCCACTGTAAATTCTGTGATCTCTACTCCCTCTTGGTTAGCTACCGAAAGCAGCGCATGTTCTACTTCTTCGCCTATCACGTGCTCACCAAAGGCAGATATGAAATGCTTAATGCGGCCCGTCACCAAAATCTTATAAGGATTTTTTGAAACAAACTTTACGGTATCGCCAATGCTATAGCCCCATAAGCCTGCATTTGTATTTAAAATCAGGGCATAATTTTGATCCAGCTCTACCTCGGCTAAACTTAAACGCGTTGGATTGTCATTGTAATATTCGTCTACCGGAACAAACTCATAAAAAATACCCGCATTGGCCAATAGCAAAAGACCTTTTTCCTCTTGTTTATCCTGATAGGCAATAAAACCTTCAGAAGCCGGATAGGTTTCTATAGAATCAATCTTTTTACCGATACTGGCCTCTATTTTGGCGCGGTAAGGTTCATAATTGACACCACCGTAAACAAAAAGGCTAAAATTCTTAAAAACATCCTTGATTTTCTTTCCGCCTGATTGATCTTTTAAGCGATCAAAATACATCTGCACCCATGGCGGAATGCCCGAAATAAGGGTCATATCCTCGTTGGTGGTTTCCTTAACGATTGCATCAACTTTTTCTTCCCAATCTTCAATGCAATTGGTTTCGTAAGATGGCAACCTGTTCTTTTGCAGGTAAGCTGGCACCAAATGGGCCACGATACCCGACAAACGTCCTACCTTAACACCATGCTTTTCAGTCAAAACCGGACTCCCCTGCAGGAAAATCATTTTGCCGTTTACAAAATCGGCTTTGCCTGTTTCGTGGATATAAGTCAATAAAGCATTGCGAGCCGCTTTGATATGTTCAGGCATCGATTCTTTAGAAATCGGAATGTACTTTACCCCTGAGGTTGTACCCGAAGTCTTGGCGAAATAGGCAGGCTTTCCTTTCCATAGAATATCTTTTTCGCCAGCTACCACCCTATCTACATAAGGTCTTAATGCTTCGTAATCGCGAATAGGAACCTTGGCTTTGAAATCGTTATAGTTTTTAATGGAAGCAAAATCGTGGTCTTGACCAAAAACGGTAGCTGAGGCCTTTTGGATCAAGCTATGGAAAACGGCATCCTGAGCTTTAACGGCATCTTTCTTCCACTTATTTATGCCTTTAACTACCCATGCCGCAAATGGCTTACTTAATGTTGCCTTTAATCCCATTTTTTCAGTTCTCGGTTTTCAGTTTTCAGTTGCCAGTTGTCAGTTGCTAGTTATTAGTTGCCAGTTGTTAGTTGCTAGTAGGCAGTTTGGATTAAACAATGTTATGGATGATATCAGGATGTTCATCTCCTTTGTATTCGCTCATGATTTTGCGATAAGCTACCGCGAAAAATGCCGTAGTAAAAGGAACGATAACAAACGAACTAAATACCACTACAATTAACGAAATGTATTGATTAATATCGTAATCGAAGAAGAAATTGATCAAACGGAAGCCCGTCATCACCACTACATAAAAGAAGCCAAAAACAATGGCCTGTACAATAACCAATCCCAACAAAATAAACAACAGCTTAATGAAATTGCCCTTGGTTGTAGCCAAGCTCAACTTGATGGATTCGAATGGCGGAGAATGTTTGTCGATGATAAAAAACGGAAAGAAAATGATGCGGATAAACGTAAAAAATATACTCAACATGGCAATGACTACTGCTATGTTAACGATGATTTTTCCCGTTTCTGCATAGCCATCGATAATACCCTGACTAACGGCGAATTTTAAGATCAAATCTAAAATGTACAAAACTGGCATTAACAGAATGCCCACAAAGAAAATACTGATGCCAAAATAAATGGTCCCTAACAAAAAGCGGCTGATCTCTCTTCTGGTTGGCAACGTATCAATAATCTTGATATCGGCGTTTTCATCGTCGAGCAGGCGGAAAATGTACTTGATCATGCAAAGTTCCACCACGCAATAGCTCATGATAAAAATGAGCAGCATTACGATCCTGATGCCAATATGCAGTTCGCCCATAAAAAAGGCCATAAAGGTTGAGGTAGATGCGGTAATGAAAATGAGGAAGCAAAGCGTAGCAATAGAAAAATAATTGTCTTTTGTTACCCTCCAAGCCTGCAGCACTACATCTTTAACCGCAAACGAGCTTTCCTTTAAATAATCTATCATGATTGTTTAAATATAATTCGCTTAAAAAAATCTTGTATAAAGCCCAAGCCATAGGCTGTTAATTGTATAAACGATGCAACAACACTCAAAAATGCAATTTTTATTGATTTATTGGCTTGCCAAGCATGAAAAAATATCAACACAAAAAACAGCAGCAAAAAGAAATTGCCTACCCAGGCCAATGGCCAATAAATGAAGTTGCATAGTAAGGTACCGCCTAATCCAAGCACAAAAAATGCCGGAAAGAAGTGCACCGGTTTGAGTTCTGATGGAAAATGTTTGTAAATATTGATCCTAGCCCGCCCAAAAAAGTGCAGCTGCTTGTAAAACTGGCTAAAGCTGGTTCTTCTTTTGTGAAAAACCTTGGCTGCCGGAATCAGTCCGATTTTAAAGCCGTTTTCGTGGATACGGATACTGTATTCAATGTCTTCGCCCAAACGGGTGAGGATAAAGCCCCCTACTTTTTCCCAAACCTCTCTAGAAACGCCCATGTTAAAGCTGCGCGGATGGAATTGGCCGATATGCTTTTTATTGCCACGGATGCCCCCTGTTGTAAATGGCGAGGTCATGGCATAGCTGATGGCTTTCTGTATCGGCGTAAAAGTATCGTGAGCAGCATCTGGTCCACCGTAGGCATCCAGCTGATGCTCAAATAGGTAATCTCTTACAATTTCGAGGTAATCCGACGGGATCAGGCAATCTGAATCGAAGATGACAAAATAATCGCCTTTGGCCCTTTCAAAACCAAAATTACGCGAAAAGCCCTGCCCTTCGTTAGGCTTAAAAAAGTATTTGACATCTAAACGGTTGGCATAAGAAGCTACAATAGCCTTGGCATCGTTTACTGAACCATCTTCGATAACCAATACCTCAAATTGCGTATAGGTTTGCTTGGTTAGCGTAGCCAACAGCTCGTCTATTTCTTGCGGACGGTTATAAAGCGGAATGATGATGGAGAAAAACATGGGTTGGGGTAAAAGGTGGAAGGTAGAAGGAAGAAGGTTTATGGCGTCGATTTACCTTACGCCCTAAACCCTATGCCTTAAAGCTCCTTTTCAATTAAGTACTGGTTTCTTTCTGGTGCGTTGCGTGACAACAATTCTGCAATAAAACCTGCTAAAAACATTTGTGAACCGACAATAATAGCCACAAGAGACAGGTAAAATAACGGTTGTTCCGTTACATCTCGATAAGGCAAATTCTTCCAAATCAATATTTTTTTCTCCAAAAGAATATAAACGGCCATTACCATCCCTAAAAAGAAGCTCAATACGCCCAAGGAGCCGAAAAAGTGCATTGGTCTTTTGCCAAACTTGCCCACAAAAAAGATAGACAGCAAGTCGAGGAAACCATTTACAAAGCGGCTTAAGCCAAACTTGGTTACACCATATTTTCTGGCCCTGTGTTCTACCACCTGCTCGCCAATTTTGCTAAAACCTGCCCATTTGGCAATAACCGGAATATAACGGTGCATTTCGCCATAAACCTCGATGGTTTTGATCACATCTTTACGGTAGGCTTTTAGGCCACAGTTAAAATCGTTGAGGTGGATGCCACTCATTTTGCGGGTAGCCGCGTTAAAGAGTTTGGTAGGGATGGTTTTGGTAATGGGATCGTAGCGTTTCTTTTTCCAGCCAGAAATGATATCGAAGTTTTCTTCTTTAATTCTCCTGTACAGTTCTGGTATTTCATCTGGACTATCTTGCAAGTCGGCATCCATAGTGATGATTACATCGCCCTGCGCCGCTTCAAAACCTACATTTAATGCTGCAGATTTGCCGTAATTCCTTCTGAACTTAATGCCTTTTACACTGCCAAAGCTTTCTTTAAGCTGCGTAATTACAGCCCAAGAAGTGTCCTTGCTGCCATCGTCTACAAAAATCGCTTCATAAGAGAAGTTATTTTCGATCATTACCTTATCTATCCAAGCGATAAGCTCAGGCAAGGATTCTTCTTCGTTATAGAGTGGAATTACTATTGATATATCCATTAATTTAGTATCAAGTAGCGAGTATCAAGTATCAAGCAACGATTTGCCTATGACTGCATACGCTTAAAAAACAACGTGCAAATTTCATCAAATTAAATGACAAAACCTGCACGTTACATTAACTTCTGTTATTTAGTTTTATTGTGGATCTGAATCTTCAACTTGTTGACCCGCCCATGGATTAGGGTTACTTCTTTTAAAAATCAAAGCAAAAATCAAAGCACCTATAAAATAGAAAACAGCTGTTATACCAAAGCCTACAACTGCTTGACTAAATGTTGGATTAAATTGACTTTCCAATCTTTTCTCTGTTTCTGCTCTTGCTTCAGCAATTTTAGCATCATCTAGTCCAAAAGTCTTATACATTTCTTCCGTTTTGCTCATTGTCAACTCCTTCATTTTCACTGTATAAGTTGGGTCTATAACTTTTCCGAAGAAGAGCGTAAACGCGTAAATGATTAAAGTAGACATGATAAACATTACAAAAATACTCCAAAGAGCTTCACCAAACGTCCAATAGCCTCCTGCCTTTTTTCTCATATCAAGGCAGAAAAATATAGCTAGCGAAATTCCAACTACAAAAGTAAGTCCCACATAGATATAAGAACTCATCAAATCTGGCATTATATACCAAGTTACAAGGAATATTATGATGCTGATAATACCCCAAATTGCACCATTCTTTAAGGCCTCCCTCTTTAGGTTAACCGTAGTTTTTGTTGCTTCCATTAGATTTAGTTTTGGTTTAGTTATTTTTATTAAAGTTAGCAATTAAGCTGTAGACTGCAACATCATAACTTTTGTTACTGCTAAACTTCAATAATTCGCCTTGTACGTTCTCTCCGCCGTTCGGATGCAAGAAAAACGTCATGAAAGGCACAAATAATTCTTCCATTTCTTCTTTCAGGTCTATTGTTTTGGCATTTTTGCAAATATCCTCTACGCTGCTTTCGGCCAATTGCTGGTTGCTGATCAAATCTTCATAGATGTGGAATTCATCCTGGAATTCATCTTCATCAACCAATAAGAATTCTTTTAAGAAATCATCCAGCTCTGGCTTGATTTCCTCATCATGGCATTCGTTAATGTACAACAACAGGTTCAGCAATTCGGTGCCACGGTCTATCGTTTCTTCCTCAATGGCTTCCCATTCTTTCGATTCGAGGTAGTTTTCTTCCAACTTATTTACATCGCTTGTAAAGAAATTGATCATCAGGGTATCGAAATACACTTCGCGCAATTCCTCAAAAGCAGGATTGTCATCAAAAACCTCATCAAATTGGGCAACTTTATCCAAAAAGTTAATATCCAATGCAAAAACCTCAGTCAGTTTTTGTTCTACTTCTTTTGTGGAAATTCCTTTTGCAGCACCAAATGCGTCTAAAGAGACCGCTAATGCTTTTTCGATTTTGTTATTCATAAGTTTCGAATTGTTTGTTGTTGTACACCAATTGTACTTTTCCTTTTAGTGTTTTGCCCAATAAGGGTGAATTGATCGCTTTTGAACGGTTGTTATTTACATTGTACTCCCACTCCTGTTGCGGCTGGTACACGACGAAATTGGCTTTGCTTCCTTTGGCAATTACCGGAACTTCGAGCTTTAACAGCTTACGTGGATTGATAGCCAATTTCTCTACAATAAGATTGGCATCTAAACCGGCCTGTACCAACAAAGGCAATACCGTTTGCAGGGCAATGATACCGTACGAAGCGATTTCGAACTCTACGTCCTTAGATTCTATTTCATGCGGGCGGTGCTGAGAAGTAATGGCATCGATGGTTCCGTCTTTCAGTCCGGCAATTAAGGCTTTATTATCAGCTTTGCTTCTTAAAGGAGGTTTTACCTTATAGTTGCTGTCAAAATCGTTCAATAAGTCTTCGGTAAACACCAGTTGATGGGCCGCTACATCGCAAGTAACCTTAACGCCGTCTTTTTTGGCTCTTTTGATCAGCGCTACGGAGCCTGCAGTAGAAATCTGGCTGATATGGATCGGTGCATTATGGTAGGTCGCCAAATAAATATCGCGTGCAATTTGCATTTCTTCGGCCAATGCCGGAATGCCTTTCATGCCCAAAAGCACATTGTTCTTGCTTTCGTTTACCTGGGCTTTGCCAGCAATGGATTTGTTTTCTGGATAAACCATTAACAAACCTTCAAAACCTAAGGCATATTGCAGGGCACGGCTCATGAAACCATCGTCTGTAATTGCCTTGCTTCCATCGGAAAAAGCAACCGCACCGGCATTTTTCATATCGAAAAGCTCGGCTAGTTCTTTGCCTTCCAAGTTGTGGCTAATGGCACCTATCGGGAAAACATCTACCAAATTGTTTTTAGCCCTGTTTAGGATGTATTCTATCTCTCCTTTCGATTGTACCACGGGTTTGGTGGTAGGCAATACGGCAATGCCGGTAAACCCACCAGCTTTGGCTGCTGCCGTTCCGCTTTGCAGATCTTCCTTGGTTTCAAGGCCAGGATCTCCAATCATACAATTAAGGTCAAAAAAACCAGGCGAAAGTATAGCGCCCTTGGCCTCTACCACAGTTTCGTTTTTCAAAGGCGATAGCTGTTTTTCGATAGCGGCAATTTTTCCGTCTTCAACGCGTACATCACAGTTTTGCTGGTTAAACTCGCTGTTAGGATCGGCAATGGTGATTCCCTTTACTAAGAGGTTCATGAATTTATATGTTATTGATTAGCTTATATTAATATTTGTATCAATGAGCTTGCAAGCTCGGTTTTTGAGTATGATAAAATCGGACCAATAAAATTTCAATGGCTAAGAAAACCAGGCTCAAAATTAGGCAAAGTTTCCATAACTCGGTTCCATTATTTTTTGAAGAAACAGCCGAGGCAATGCTATCAGACCTTGGATCCAAAAACGCAACCTGCTGTTTTCCAAATAGTTCTTTTACAGCCGAAGCTGAGCTATAGTGCATATCCGATTCTGTCCGGTTATCGTTAAAAGCAATTACTGCCAAGGTCGAATCAGCCTTTTTAAGTTCGTAGTAACCTGCTTTTTTAACCTGATCGGCTACATACAGCAAGGTTTTGCCATTGGTTTGGCGCAGTTCGGGAATGACCTCGAAATTATCGGCCACCAATTTAAGTGTTTCGTTCGCCCCCAAGGCTATTTTTTGGCTTTCGAGCATATTGTCTCGCCCTGCGGTATAATAAATAGGCTGCTCTTTGGCACTTGCAAAAGCTATTTTATACATCAGGGGTACAAAAACGGGGTGCTTGGCCAAGTTGCCATCTTCGTTGTCCAAACCGGTAGCCACTAAATAAGCCTGTCCGTTGCCGATTGGATAACGTGCAAAAAACAATTTTCCGGCTGGCAGCGTCAACAGATCTTCTTTGTTGCTCTGGTTGCGTTCTATAAAATTAAAATAACGATTGACCTGAGGCAAATCGATGTTTTGGGGCAAGGTTTCGAATACACCCTTAAACAAAGGGTGCTTGAGTTCGATGTGGCTAACCTTGGTGGCACTTGTGTTGACATCGGCTACTGCCGGAAGGTTTAGCGCGGTTAAAAAAGATGAATATATATTCTTCTCTGTCTTCACATTAGGAAAAATAACTACCGATCCACCATTGTCAATATAAGTTTTGAGCTCCTGGGCCAATCCGCTAGAAGGATTATCCAAGTCGTTAAGCACAATTAAGCTGTAATTGGATAAGGTCGAATAATTGATATTGGACTCTGGCATTTCGGTGAGCTGAAAATAAGGATCTGCACTAAACAATGCCTTGATGTATTTTTCTGCGCTTTGTCCGTTAATGCCCAACACCTTTTGGCTGGCATTGACCTTGAAACTGAAATTCAGCTGGTCATCGAAAGTTAATGGAAAATCCTTGATGCTTATCGCTCCCTTTTGCCAGCCCAAGCCCAGGCCGCTATAGGCCAAAGTATCAGTTTGGGTTTTTCCTGCAGAGATATTTACACTACTAATGGCTTTTTGTTGCTGATTGATGTTCAGCTTAATCGGAATATTTTTGGCATCTTCATCGCCATAGTTATGCAGCTGCACCACCAGTTTTTCTGTGGCACCAGCCTGATGGGTTGGCGAGAGCAACCAAGCACTATCAACTGCTACATTGGGCAGGGCATTTGAATTGAGCTTGATGAGCGAGACATTGGTATTTGCATTGGTTTTAATGGGTTGGCTACCGGCAAAACCAATCTGAAAATCGGATATGATATAGGCAAAGCGATTGCTCGCTCCAGTAAAAACGCTTTGTTGGCGATTGATTACCTGTTGCAAAGCCCGGCTTGCCGAAGAGATTCTCACTTCATCAACAGCTTGGATCAGTTCATCGGCATTGAGCAAACGCTGATGTTTGCCTTCAAAATCGTTGGTGAGCAACTGAAAACGATCATTGAGCTGAAAAGCCTTTACAATTTCCTTCGCCTTGCGCTTGGCTTCGTCTAAAAGGCTACCCTCTTTGTTTACCGCCTCCATACTGTAAGAATTGTCGATATAGATACTTACAATATTTCCCTTGCTTTGGTCTATCTTACTACCTGAGGGCAAAAACGGACGGGCAAAAGCGAAAACCAAGAACACAATGGCCAAAATGCGGCAACAAAGGATAAGCAGATTTTTAAGTTTTTCCCTGGATGATTGTTGCTCTTTGATCTCTTTTAAAAATGCAACATTGCTGAAATAGACTTTTTTAAATTTCCTGAAATTGAATAAATGGATAATGACCGGAATAGCGACCGTTAAAAGTGCAAAAAGAAAGCCCGGATAAAGGAAATTCATTAAAAACCAAAGATAGAAAAATTATGGAGATTACTAAACCAGTAATTGAAAACTTACTCAGTTTGTATACAAACTTAATCACAACTCAAAAAATCAAATCAAAACAGAATAAAAAACATTTATTACAAATAAATTATGAATATTATTCTTTTTAATATTAAATTTACTGAACTAAAATCAGAATATGAACTTAGATAAGATAGACCTTTCTATTTTGAGATTGATGCAGGAGAACTCGCGGATATCGAATGTAGACATGGCCAAAGAATTAGAAATGGCACCCTCGGCAGTGCTGGAGCGGGTAAAAAAACTAGAGCAGCGAAAAGTAATTACGCAGTACACTACAAAAATAGATCCGGCATCTATAGACATGAGTTTATTAGCTTTCATTTCTATGAAAACTTCGAATACCGTAGGCTGTACCACTACCGCTGAAGAACTTTCGAAGATAAAAGAAGTGCAGGAAGTCCACATTATTGCCGGCGAAGACTGCTACCTGGTAAAAGTAAGAACCAAAGATTCGGCTTCCTTAATGGCACTCATGCGCGACGAGTTTAGCAAAATATCGAACATCCTTTCGGTTCGCACCACCATTGTGCTCGAAACCGTAAAAGAAGACCAACAATTAATCATCCCAGAAATTAACATTAAATAACACAATTATGGCAAACGTAAAAAAAACAGCCCCCCTATTTATCGTCTATCTAGCCTTTGCCATTGTTTACATTGTGTGGGGCTCAACTTATTTCTTCATTCAAAAAGCATTGGCCGGCTTTCCACCATTTATATTGGGCTCTTTCAGGTTTATCTTGGCCGGATTGCTCCTTATCACCTGGTGCAAGCTCACAGGACAGCAGATTTTTAACAAACGCCTAATCAAACATGCAGCTGTTGCGGGCATCCTGATGCTGGGCATAGGCAATGGCATTGTGATTTGGGTAGAACAGTTCATTCCGAGTGGCTTGGTGGCTATTATGGTAGCATCGGCAGCCATCTGGTTCGTCATCTTAGACAAGCCGAAATGGAAAGAGAATTTCGGAAGCACTTCTACCGTTGCGGGACTTATTGTTGGTTTTATTGGTGTAATCCTTTTATTTGGCGAACAATTGATCCAGATTTTGAGCACCAGCCAAAGTCCAACCCAAATTGCAGGAATTATACTTTTAGTATTAGGTCCGGTAGCTTGGGCAGCTGGCTCGCTTTATTCTAAACACAAATCTAATCCTGATGATTCTGTTTCGGTAGGTACTGCCTGGCAAATGCTCGCCGCTGGTATCGCATTTATTCCAGGTGGTTTATTTACAGGCGAGTTCAAGAAATTTAACTGGACAACCATTCCCTTAGATGCCTGGCTTTCGATAGGCTACCTGGTGCTGTTTGGCTCTATTGCCGCCTTTAGCGCTTATGTTTGGTTGCTGAAAGTACGTCCGGCTACACAAGTGAGTACCTATGCCTACGTAAATCCGGTAGTGGCTGTACTGCTGAGCCTTTGCTTTACCGATGAGAAAATCAGCTTATTACAAATTCTCGGCCTAGTGGTTATTTTAGGAAGCGTTTTGCTCATTAACCTGAGCAAGTACAGAAAAAGCAAAAATACCACATCAAACCTAAAGCCCGCGTTAACAGATAAAGGCTAGAATGCTTAGTTTTTGCCGATTTCTCGAGCGAGCAAATCGGCAATTGCAGTTTCTTCGTTTACCACATTAACCAATAAGCCCTCTTTATCAATTAAAAAATGGGTAGGATAGGCATTTACGCGAAGCTGTTCGGCCATGTAATGCTCTTGATTGGGAACCGTAGCATAATCAAACTTGGTTTTAGCCAAAAATGCTTGCAACTCGGGTTTCGAATCTATAGCGAGGCTGACAAACAAAATATCGTTCCGATCCTTATACTTTTCAACCAGCTCGTTAAGCGCCGGCATTTCTTGTACACAAGCTACACAGCCGATAAACCAACACTTAAACAATACAATTTTACCTTTGGTATTGGCCGAAGTATACAGCTTGCCGTTGATGTCCTTAAAACTAAAGACTGGAATTGCTTTGCCTTTCATGTCGGTGTATTTCAATTCATCGGCAGCAAATTGCCTCATATAGGCACCTATGTTCGGATCGGTACCTTTTGGAATCCTAGCCAACTGATAATGTGGACGAGAATCATCTGACCCCAGTAATAAAGGAAAATAAAGCTCCGATTTCATTAGCTTTAAGAAATCGTCTTTGGCGATAACTTTACCACTTAAATCATGTGGTACAAAGTTTTCATAAAACTTGATATATCTAGTGTAATAGTTCCAGAATCCATTGAAATCTAATGGAACTTTGGCAGCGACAAAAGTAGGCTTCGTCGCAATCGCCGTGTCTATTTTCTTTTTCTCAGCAACCTGTTCTTTACGTTCAGGAGATTGACAAGCCCCTAAAAAACCGAGGAACAATACAGATAAAATTAAGCCATTTTTAATATTCATAAAGACATGCAACAGATTAGGAACGACTAATATCATCATTTAATCCGTAATTCTGTTAAGCGCTTAGGGTTTAGCTTATCTGCAAAACGCCTACATGTATTTTTTAATGGCCTGCCATAATGTTTCATCATAATCATAAACATCTGGCCTAAACTGAACCTTGCCATTTTCGGCCCAAGCGGTGAAATAACCGATTACAACCGCCACATTTTTACGCGTGGCAAACCAGCTCGGCTTTAACTGAAACACATTCAGGGTATCTGCCCTCTTCGCCTGGCGCTTTTGGAATTGTTTCATTCTGTTCGAATCTACCGGTGGCAGATTGACTTCCATGCGCAACTGATCGTATTGGTATTTGTCCCTCACCATTAACTGGGCAAACTGCAATGGTTTTTCTATACGCACACAGCCATGGCTAATTGCCCTATTGGCCAATTTAAAGCCATTTTTATTATTGGTATCGTGCAGGTATATGCTTGAGCTGTTGTCAAAAATAAACTTGAACTTGCCTAAGGCATTGCCTTCGCCAGAACCCTGCTTAAATTGAAACGGCAGTTTTTCTCTTGAATATTTATTCCATTGGATGGTATCCGGATCACTTACCGGCTTACCCTTAAAATAGACTTTAATGTTGTTGTTCGAAAGGTAATAAGGATCTCTGATGGCCTGCCAGTAGATTTCGCTCTGCGCAATACTTACCGGAATATTCCAGATAGGGTTTACCTGTATCGAATTAAATACGCTCACCAATTGCGGTGTTTCGTGGTTTTTAGGCTTGTCGTCTAAGTTTTTTGATTTAAGATAGACTTTCATCTTATCTAAATAGCCTTCTTCACGCTTTCCGCCAACGCAAACATTCATGTGCGCCAAGGTATCCTGTTGCTTAAACCAGGTCAATGAAAAATCTGGAATATTAACGAGCACCACCTCATCGGTCTTAATCGGCATTTGCCAGCGCATGCGTTCCATATTGATCTTTATGGCTTTAATAGCCGGATCTTCATCCGTACCTAAGCTATCTCGATAAAACGCCAAGGCCTTTTTCAGGTCCAAGTAGCTTTTAGAGGTCTGCTGTGCATTTTTAAGTGTGGCAACCAGGTCAGTGGTATTCAACATCGAATCGAGCTTGAGGCTATCAGGGCGCTTATTGGAAATGTAGTAGCGATTAAAAAACTTTCTAGGATTGATGCTGCCGTATTTGGTAAACGTGCTGTACTTTAAAAGGGCATCGGCCGATTTGATCTCCAGATCGGCGATTACCGGATAAACCTCGTCAATTTGCTTAAAGCTATTGCTACCTAAGGTTTTCAGCAAGGCTTCTAATTCGTTTATCCTGAATATTTCTGGATTGAAGCCATCGGCTTTGCTTCTTTGAATATAGTTTCTTAAAGAATCAAGCCCACCGTTTACATAGAAATGGGTTACCAGCAAAGGCTTATTCTCGTTGTGCTTATAGTAGCCCTTGATTACTTTTGGATTGGACAATTTACTGCTCAGTTCGTCCATTTTTTGGGTAAATACCGAATCGTAGGCAAGCGTGTCGAACTTGTTGTAAAGTTTATTATCGAAATGTTTGGCCAAAACAGTTGCGATCTCCGGCTTGGTGCCAAACCAGCCACAAGAGCTCAAAAACAAACATACGGCAACAAATAGGAGCGTTTTTTTCAATTTTTTGTAAGATTTAGTGTGTCATTCGGCCTAAGGGCTTGGCAGTTACACGGCAAATAAAATGCCATATTTTTTTGATTTTACATTTACAAGGTTATATTTGCAACATCTTCTGACCAAAATTACGGAAAGAAAGTTATATATGATCCAAGTTTTAAACCATTGTGCACATTTACACCATCATCGCCATTGCGGCGATAGATAGATAAATGTTTTGTACGCAAAACGGTTTTTAACAATAGACTCAATATTTCTTATTCCTAATTTTATACCAAGTGAAAACACTTAAAATTGCTATCCAAAAATCGGGTAGGTTAAACGAAAAGTCAGTAGAAATCCTTAAAAATTGTGGTTTAAATTTCGAAAACTACAAAAGTTCCCTTATCTCAACCGTTACCAATTTCCCATTAGAAATCTTATTTCTAAGAGATGACGATATTCCGGAATATGTTCAAGATGGCATAGCCGATTTGGGCATTGTTGGCGAAAATGTAATTGTAGAAGCAGGTGCCGATGTTTGCTATTTGCAGAAGCTTGGCTTTGGCAAATGTACCTTAAAAATTGCTGTCCAAAGCACGAGCAACATCACCGAATTGGCCGAGTTAAACGGCAAGGCAATTGCCACTTCCTATCCGGTTATCCTCGAAAAATACCTGAAAGAAAACAACGTCGAAGCGCAGATCAGAAACATCTCTGGCTCGGTAGAAATTGGTCCGGGCTTAGGCTTGAGCGATGCCATTTTCGACATCGTTTCTACTGGCGGAACTTTGAAGAATAACGGACTAAAACCTTTCAAAGATGTGATGAGTTCGGAGGCTGTTCTCATCTGCAATAAAGACATCGAGTTCAATGCCGAGGTGAAAGAATTGGTGCAAAGAATTCAATCGGTGCTAAGGGCAAAAGCCACCAAATATGTGGTGCTCAACGTAAGCAAAGAAAACCTGCAGGCGGTAGTCGATCTATTGCCAGGCGTAAAAAGTCCTACCGTTGTGCCATTGTTCGAAGAAGGCTGGGTAGCTGTTCATTCAGTAATTGCCGAGCAGGATTTTTGGGAAAAGATCAACAGCTTAAAGGCGGCTGGCGCACAGGGCATCGTTGTAATGCCAATTGAGAAAATTATTACGTAATTTCAATATTTTCGACTCAAAATAGCATAAAAACATATTAACTAATAGTTAAATCAAAAACATAAGAAATTGAAAATCTATAGTTATAGAGATTTATCTCAACAAAAAATAGAAGAAATTTGTTCAAGACAGCTTACTGACGATAATTTAGTTGAAACGCGCGTAAAGGACATCATTTCTACTGTAATAACTGAAGGCGATCCTGCCCTATTTGCCTTTGCATCGCAGTTTGACCAAGTGCAGCTTGCACAACTTTTCATCGGCAAGGAAGAGCTTGAAGCTTTGGCCAAAGCTATTCCTCAAACCGTAAAAAACGCCATTGATGTAGCTTATCAAAATATCTATAAATTTCATGAGGCGCAGTTAAAAAGCGAAGCAAAAATAGAGACCATGCCTGGCGTAAATTGCTGGCGGGAAGCTCGTGCTATTGAACGTGTCGGCCTTTATATTCCCGGCGGGACAGCCGTATTGCCAAGCACTTTTTTAATGCTGGGCATCCCTGCAAAAATTGCCGGATGCAACGAAATTATTGTTTGCTCTCCCCCACAAAACGACGGCAAGGTGAACACCTATTTAGCCTACGTGGCAACGCTCTTGGGCATCGAAAAAATCTACCTCGTGGGCGGCGCGCAAGCCGTAGCGGCCATGGCTTATGGAACGGCAAGTATTCCAAAAGTGAGCAAGATTTTTGGACCTGGAAACCGCTATGTTACCGAGGCTAAAAAACAGGTGCAAAATAGAGTGGCCATCGATATGCCTGCGGGTCCGTCAGAGGTTTTAGTCATTGCTGATGAAACAGCCAATCCGAGTTTTGTAGCAGCCGATTTATTGGCACAAGCCGAACACGGAACAGACAGCCAAGCCATATTGGTGAGCACTTCGCAACAAATGATTGCAGCAACGCTTGAGGCTATTGAACAACAGCTAACAGAACTGCCTCGACGCGACATTGCAACTCAAGCCATTGCCAATTCTTATGCGGTTTATGCAACAGATTTAGCAGAAGCCATGGCCTTTAGCAATACCTATGCGCCGGAGCATTTGATTTTGGCCACCGAGCATTTCGAAGCGCTTATTCCATTGATCAGCAATGCGGGCTCAGTGTTTTTGGGCAACTTAACTCCTGAGAGTGCGGGCGACTATGCCTCGGGCACCAACCATACCTTACCTACAAGTGGTTTTGCCAAAGCTTTCTCCGGCGTTTCGGTTGATACTTTTTTAAAGAAAATCACCTTTCAGCACCTGAGCAAACAGGGTTTGGAAAACATCGGCCAAACTGTAGAGGATCTGGCTGAAGCAGAAGGATTGCAGGCCCATAAAAATGCGATTACGATAAGAAGGATTAGAGAACAAGGATAAAGGAACAAGAATAAAGGAGCAAAGACAAAGGATAAAGGATAAAAGAACAAAGACAAAAAATTAGAGGAAAGTATTTAGCAATGTAGTTTAGGCGCATTGCCTCATCTTTGCTCCTTGTTCTTTTACCTCAAAAATATAAACAATGGACATTAAAGACTTACAGAGAGAAAATATAAAAACATTACGTCCTTATTCTACAGCAAGGGACGAATTTAAGGGCCAAGCAAGCGTGTTTCTAGACGCCAACGAAAACAGCTTTGGTTCTCCCCTGCCTGCTAATTACAATCGGTATCCTGATCCTTTGCAGTTGGATTTGAAAGATGCCATCAGCAAAATCAAAGGCGTTCCCATCGAAAATACATTTCTGGGCAATGGCAGCGATGAAGCCATCGACTTGTTGTTTAGGGCGTTTTGCAATCCAGGCAAAGACAATGTGATCATCTTGCCGCCAACCTATGGCATGTACGAGGTTTCGGCCAACATCAACGATGTAGAAGTAAGAAAAGTAAACCTATTGCCTAATTTCCAACTGGATTTAGAGAAAATAGCAGAAACCATAGATGCCAATACCAAAATTATCTTTATCTGCTCGCCCAACAATCCTACCGGCAATTCGATCAACAGAACCGATATCGAAACCATTTTGGCCAATTTTAAGGGATTGGTAGTGATTGATGAGGCTTACATCAACTTTGCCAAGCAAAAGACTTTTATCCAAGAGTTAACCGAATATGTAAACCTAGTGGTGTTGCAAACTTTTTCGAAAGCCTGGGGCTTAGCGGCCTTGCGCTTGGGCATGGCTTTTTCTTCACGTCCGGTTATCGATATTTTGAATAAGGTAAAACCTCCTTACAACATCAATCAGGCTACACAGGATTTGGCTTTAGCCGCTTTGGAAAATATCCAGCAGGTAAACGAATGGATTAAAATTACAGTAGCCGAAAGGGAAAGATTAAGCGCCCAACTGGCCAAAATCCCTATGGTGAAGCAAGTTTACCCATCGGACGCCAACTTTATATTGGCAGCAATAGAAAATGCCGTCGACGTTTACAATGCGCTGGTAGACCAAGGCATTATTGTACGCGATCGCTCGAAGGTTACGCTTTGTGAAGGCTGTTTACGAATCACCATCGGCACTGCCACAGAAAACGACCAATTGATTAGCCTATTGAGAAAAATGAATTAATGAAGGAATAATAGAATGAAGGAATGCCGGCTGACAGGCAGCTAATTCATTACTCAAAATTCAATCATTCAAAATTAAACTTATGAAAAAAGTATTATTTATAGACCGCGATGGCACTTTAGCCATAGAACCCGAAGACGAACAGGTAGACAGCTTTGCCAAGTTGCAGTTCTATCCAAAAGCACTGTATTACCTTTCTAAAATTGCCAATGAGCTCGATTTTGAATTGGTAATGGTTACCAACCAGGATGGCTTGGGCACTACCTCGCACCCTGAAGAAAATTTTTGGCCTATCCATAATTTCCTGATCAATACTTTTGCTGGCGAAGGTGTAGTATTTAGCGATGTGGTTATCGATAGGACCTTTGCCAAAGACAATGCGCCAACCCGCAAACCAGGCACGGCATTGTTGGGAAAATATTTGGGCGGGGGTTACGACCTCCAGAACTCCTTTGTTATTGGCGACAGGCTCAATGATGTAATCTTAGCTAAAAACCTTGGTGCAAAAGCTATTTTCTTACGTCAGAACGATAATTTAGGCATCAATGAAGGTATGGACAAGCTCGAAAGTCTAGCAGCTATCATTTGTCTGGAAACCAAAAACTGGGAAGACATCTATACCTTTTTAAGGGCTGGAACTAGAAAAGTATCCCACCGACGCAAAACCAACGAAACAGACATTAGCATTGAGCTCGATTTGGATGGTACGGGCAAGGCGAACATTAAAACCGGCTTGAATTTCTTCGATCACATGCTTGATCAGATTGCCCGACATGGCAGCATGAACCTGGAAATAATTGCCAAAGGCGACTTGCATATCGACGAGCATCATACCATTGAAGATACCGGAATTGCTTTGGGCGAAGCTTTTGCACAAGCTTTGGGCAATAAACTGGGGATTGAGCGTTATGGATTCTGCTTGCCAATGGACGATTGCCTAGCCCAGGTAGCCATTGATTTTGGCGGGCGCAACTGGATTGTTTGGGAGGCCGATTTTAAACGCGAAAAAGTGGGCGATATGCCAACCGAAATGTTTTTTCATTTTTTCAAATCTTTTAGCGACGCAGCCAAATGCAATTTGAACATCAAAGCCGAAGGCGGCAACGAACACCATAAAATAGAAGCAATTTTTAAGGCTTTTGCTAAGGCAATTAAAGTAGCCGTTAAACGCGACGCCGAAAAATTGGTCTTACCAAGTACCAAGGGATTATTGTAAGATGAAGTTGTTCAATTGTCTAATTGTTAAATTGCTAAATGTAAACTGGCAATCAGAAATTACTGACTAAGACCTAATTGAAAGAGATTGCTTCGCAGGCTCGCAATGGCTATGAACCATAGACAAATCACTACTGACTAACAACTGGCAACTGAAAACTGACAACTAAAAATGATTGGAATAATCAACTACGGAGCAGGCAATATCTTTTCGCTTACTGCAGCGCTAGAAAGGCAAAACATCGCCTATGGCATGGTAAACAACGAAGCCGAGCTCGAAAAATACAGCCACATTATCATCCCAGGTGTTGGCCATGCAGGTGCAGCGATGCACAAATTGGAACAAACGGGCATGGTGGAAGCGATCAAGGCATTGCAGAAACCTGTACTGGGCATTTGCGTGGGCATGCAGCTGCTAACTTCGCATTCTGAAGAGGGCAATGCCAATCTACTGGATATCATTCCTTTAGGAACGAAACTTTTCAACAAAAATTTGGGCATTAAAATCCCACACATGGGCTGGAATACCGTAGATTTTAAAAACAATTTATTATTTGAGAATGTTCCTAGTGGAACACAGTTTTACTTCGTACATTCTTATTTTATTGAATATAACCCTACTTTTGATATCGCCTCTGTTAATTATGGAAATAAATTTTCGGCTGCCATACAAAAAGACAACTTCTTTGGTGTTCAGTTTCACCCCGAAAAATCGGGCGAAGCAGGTGAGCGCCTATTAAAAAACTTCTCAAACTTAAGATCCTAGTATGTACATTATCCCAGCAATCGATATTTTAGACGGAAAGGTTGTCCGCTTACGCGAAGGCGACTACAACCAAAAAACAGAATATGAGGTTTCTATTGAAGAAATGATAGAGCGTTACCGTTCAAACGGCACGGATTTCATCCACATTATCGATTTAAATGGTGCCAAAGGTGATTTCAGCAATCAAAAAGCATTGTTCAGCATCATCAAAAAAACCGAGATGCGCGTACAATACGGTGGTGGCATCAGAACCATAGAACAGGTAACCAATCTGCTCGATGCCGGCATCCACCGGGTAATTGTAGGTACACAAGCGGTAAGCAACCCTGATTTTCTGCCAAATTTAAGTGCAGCTTTTGCAAAGAAAGACGATTACGCCAATCGCATCGTCATTGCCATCGATGTATTAGACGAGGTAATCAAATATTCGGGCTGGATGGAAAGCTCGCCAATCAAATTGATGGATTATGTTGACAAATGCCTACAATTGGGCTTTTTCAGGTTCCTGTGCACCGACATCAACAAAGACGGCAAATTGGGTGGCGCTGCAGTAGACCTGTACAAAAAGCTGTTAGACCACTCCCCTTTTATTAAACTGATTGCCTCAGGCGGTGTAAGTTCTATGGACGACATTAAAGAATTGGCCCAACTTGATATCAGAAGTGTAGTAGTAGGCAAAGCGATTTATGAAGGCCATATCTCCATCGAAGAAATCAAAGAATGGAATTTAAAGGCATTGAGCTCAATTTAGTCGTCATTGCGAGGAACGAAGCAATCTAATTACGATAAAATCCTAATCAATGAAATTCATCAACCTGCTAACAATAGGCATCTTTATCACTCTTTCGGGCATGGCGATGTGCTTATGGGGAATCCACATGTTTACTTATAGGGGAGATTACACAAAACTCATGTCGGTAACTGGAGAATACTCGTTTTTTCTTTGCAGCCCTACCCTTCTTCTTGGTCTAGTTCTGGCAGGTGTTGGCATAGGAAGAAGAAAAAAACCTTCTATTAAACAATAATACTTTGAACGAGCAATTCACAAATATTCCTTCAGTGGGCGGGGGGTTAACTAAGAGAATAATTCCATGCCTTGATGTAAAGGATGGACGCACAGTAAAGGGTGTCAATTTTGTCGACCTTCGTGATGCTGGTGATCCTGTTGAACTGGCAGCACAATATGCCAAGCAAGGTGCCGACGAATTGGTTTTTCTAGACATTACGGCTACGCATGAAAGGCGAAAAACCATGATCGAAATGGTAAAATCTGTAGCCAGACAATTGAACATTCCATTTACCATAGGCGGTGGCATAAGCGAAATTGCCGATGCAGAAGCCTTGCTCAATGCCGGTGCAGATAAAATCAGCATCAACTCTGCTGCAGTGCGAAATCCGCAGCTGATTGAAGACCTGGCCAAAGCTTTTGGGGTTCAGTTTGTGGTTTTAGCTGTAGACACCAAGCATTTTGAGGGCAAAAACAGGGTACATTTAAACGGTGGCCGATTGATTACCGACCTCGAAACAGAAGACTGGATTAAAAGGGCCGAGAACTTAGGTGCTGGAGAGATTTTATTGACTTCAATGGACCATGATGGCACCAAACAAGGCTTCGACTGCGAGTTATTAGGCAAAATCAACCAAATGATCAATATCCCAATCATTGCTTCGGGCGGTGCAGGAAAAACCGAACATTTTACAGAAGTTTTTCAAAAAGCGGGCGTAGATGCGGCACTGGCAGCTTCGGTTTTCCATTATGGAGAGATTTTGATCCCAGATTTGAAACAAGAACTAAAAAAACACCATATTCCAGTAAGAATCTAAACCATGAGAAAAACGTTTGATGACTTGACTTATGCTGAAATTTTACGTGCATTGCAGCAATTCAGGAAAGTTCATCAGATTGAGATCATAGAGGAGATTTTTATTGCAGAAGCTGATATTATACTTTGTAGCTATCAAAACAAGCGGTTTAATGTTAAATTTGATCTCGCTTATGGTCCTGTTTTGGAAGCTGTAGATGAAATTGACCGCACTGAACTCAAGAAACTGGAAGCATTAATTGTATTAGAAAATAAAATGACAATCGATATCAATTCACTTGACTGGGAAAAAACAAATGGATTAATTCCGGTGGTGATCCAAGATGAGCAAACATTGGAAGTGCTGATGTTGGGCTATATGAATGCCGAAGCCTTGGCAAAAACACAGGCAGAAGGCAAGGTTACCTTCTTTTCGCGTACTAAAAACCGCTTGTGGACCAAGGGCGAAGAAAGTGGCAATTTTCTTTTCGTCAAATCCATTGATACCGATTGCGACAAAGACACCTTACTGATTAAAGCAAGTCCGGTTGGACCAACCTGCCACACGGGAAGCCGCAGCTGTTTCAATACAACTTACAATCAAAACTTTATTTTTGAGTTAGAAAGCATCATCAAAGATCGGTTTGAAAACCCAACTGAAGAATCTTATGTGAACAAGCTTCGTCAAAAAGGCCTCAACAAGATTGCACAAAAAGTAGGTGAAGAAGGTGTAGAAACCGTAATAGCCGCATTAAACGAAACAGATGAAGATTTTGTAAACGAAGCTTCCGATTTGGTATTCCACCTCTTGGTTTTGTTAAAAGCTAAAGGAAAAACGCTAGAGGATATTGCGGTTAACCTAGAGAAAAGACATAAATAGGTTAAAGGTTTAAAGTTAAAAGTTTTATATGTTTCACTTTCCATCTTGAACTTTGAACCCTGAACTTTCTACTTTGAACTTTCAACCCAGAACTCAAAACTAAAATGCTCAAACACCTCCGCAACCTTTCTGGTCACCAAAATCCGGTATATGCTTTATCCAATTCGGGTAAGGAAGGAATATTTTTTAGTGCAGGAAATGATAAGGGCGTGGTAGAATGGTCGCTAGAAAAACTGGCTTTTATCATGGTGAAGATGCCGGTGCAAAGCTCGGTTTATTGTATGCACTACTATAACGACCAATTGTTTATTGGCGAAAGAAGCGGTGCATTTAGCGTGTTCGATTTTGAAAAACAGGAAGTTGTTGCACGCATTAATGCCCATACCAAGCCCATTTTCAATATCCAAACCGTAAAAAGCAAAAATGAATTGCTCACCACAGGCGAAGATGGATCTGTTGCCGTTTGGTCGTTAGCTGCATTTAAAGAAATTTATCGTTTTCAGGTAGCAAAAGATACCGTTAGAGCCATTGCCATTTCACCCAACCAAACCGAAGTAGCCTTTGCCTGCAAAGATGGCTTGATCCGGATTTATAATTTAACAGATTACAGTCCCAAGCAAGAGCTGGACGGCCATACCCTACCAGTAACTTCGCTGGCTTATCATCCGGAAGGAAAATACCTGATTACCGGTGGCCGTGATGCCCAATTGCGTATTTGGAGTTTGCCCAACTATGAACTGAAACAAACCATTCCTGCCCATCTATTTGCCATCTACGATATTATTTTCCACCCCAAGTTTCCATATTTTGCCACGGGAAGCCAAGATAAGAGTATTAAACTTTGGGATGCCGAAAACTTTAAGCTCTACAAAATCCTAAATATAGACAAAGCCGGCATTGGCCATACGCATTCGATCAATAAAATCATTTGGTCTAAAACCGGCGAGCACCTCATCTCAACGGGCGACGATAAAAAGATTATGGTTTGGGATTTTAATGACTAATAAAAGGACTTCTGATCAAATTCCAGATGCGTTTGAAGAAAGGGCGTCTAACGCTAACCACTACAGCACCCAGTGTTAAACCCTTCTCACTATAAACCATTTCTAATTCAAGTTCATGTTTATTCAATTCAGGTGTTATTTCTAGCTGTTTTGTTTCATAAGCAAGACAACTAAACTCCAATAATAGTTTCTTATCTGAATTGGCTTTTACCTGAAGCGTAAACTTGCCATCGGCATCGGTACTGCCCGATACACTACTATTTTTTAAACGTATGCTTACGCCAGGCAAAGGAAGTTTATCCTCTCTAGCAGTAATTCGACCGGTTATTGTAATTAGACTATCTGATGGTTTTAAATTTTCTTTGACTTTTGACTCCTTAGGATTATTGTTTTCGTGTATTGCAGAATCGTTTTTCACAAAAGTATTCGAAAAAGCATTTGAACTTGTAAACAAAGCCAAGCAAGAAGCCAACAAAATTTTAGCGCTAAAATTCCAACCCGAACGCTGTATTTCTTCTGGCTGAAAGTAATCTAATTGTTTTTGCGAAAGATGGCCACATACACGTCCGTTATTGTTATTAAACCAATCTTGCAACTGATCTGTGCTCCAGCTTCTAAAATCGATCACTTCTTTCTCACAAGAGCTACAATAGCGCCCTTTTTCAGATGGGCTCATACTTGCCCAGGTTTGGGTACAGGGCTCGGGTATGGAGATTCTAAGTTGTGGCATAAGCGTTAGTATTAATCACAAAATACACTATTTGAACGGACTTTTCATAAAGTTCCATACTCGTTTGAAAAAAGACGGTTTTGCAGTTACACAAACAATTGCACCGCCTAAAACTTGTATGATTTGTTCTTCGGGTTTACCCAATTCTATTTTTAGCTCTTCGGTTTCTCCAGGATTAAGCACAAGCTCTTTAGTTCTATATCCAGTATAATCGAAAAACAATATCACTTTACCGTCCTTTTTAGCTTTAACCTGCATCGTAAATCTTCCATACGCATCAGTCACTGTTTTTTGCCCGCTTAATGTCCACACTTTTACATTTAGCAAATCTATTTTATCATTAAAATCTTTCACTCGGCCACTAATCGTCACCAAAGTATCTGTTTTTGAATCTTTAACTGTAAAATTAGATTTGGATGCTTTATTTTCTTCATATACGGTTGCTATTGCTTGTTTTGAATAAGCTTTTGAGCTAGCAAACAAGGTAAGACAAGAGGCCACAAATACACCTTTGGCCAAGCTCCAGCGTGATTTTTTGACAGGTGGGCTACCCACAGTGATTTGTTCCTGAAAAAACAAGCCACATGTTGTTCCTTTATCATTTAAGAACCAATCTTTCAGTTCTTCACTTGTCCAATTCCTAAAATCGATCACCTCTTTCTCGCAGGAATTGCAGTATCTTCCCTTTTCGGAAGGTGTCATATTTACCCAGTTTTGAGTACAAGGTTCAGGTACGGAGATTCTAATTTGAGACATCAGCGTTAATTTTTAAATAAGATGCACGTTGTTACAAATTCCATAAGCCGAATTAATTTATTCCTACTTTTTTCATTCCTTCCCTGCCAAAAAACACTGGAAAATACATCATTTCGGCCTTTGCCGGATTAAGCACATAATTGCCCGAATAGCGTGGCATCAAGTCAATAGTGAAAGTATATTTGCCCTGTTTAAGCTGTGTACAGAAAATAGAAGTCTTCTCTTTAAAATATTCGCGATGGGTTTCTACGCCCCCAAACGATTGCAGTTTATTTTCGTAAGAACAACCTGCCGGGATGGGAATTTCGATCATCACATAATCCGCATCAGCCCTTACTTCTACTTCCACTTTTAAGGTGGCCAAAGTTCCAGCCTTTAATTGGCGCACAGTCGCTCCTTTTTGAACGAAGCTCGAACTTACCGTAAAATCTTTGCCCATTTTTTCAGGTTTTGAATTCTGGAACTGCTGATAAGCCGTAAAATAGACTGGCATTCCTCCTGTTTTCGACAAGGCAACCGCCTCTGTATTGACCAAAGTCTTAGCAAAAGGAAATTTGCTAATGGTTTCTTGATTAACCGTTATGGACGCAGGTGTTCCTTTCTGATTGTCAACCAGTAACTCAGGCAAAATAGTTTCTAAAATCAAAGAGGATTCGTAAGTATTGCGCCATTGTCCATCTTTGCGCTGTTCTAAAAAGTAACGCTGGATCTTATCGAGTTCGGCAATGGATTTGCCAGCCGCTTTTAAAATCTGATAAGCCAACAAGGTGTTTTGGATGCTGTTATCCCAGAAACGGTTGTTTTCTTCGCCCCAGTACAGGTTGCCAAACATGGTTTCTTTTTTAATGGCCAACAATGAATCCGCATTTATTTTTAAGCCCGCCATTTGTTTAAGGCGCATTAGCTGCAGGCGATTGTACAAAGAGGGTTTTGGATCGGTCTTGGTTTTCTCGATGGCCAATACCCAATCTTTGATATAGTTCTTATCATCGAGCAAATGAAGCAGCTTAACTGTTGCCACTTGGCTGTAATCTGTACGCGCTGTTAGCTGCTTCGTTAGATAAGTATAAAGCGCCCTTTTATCAAGGCTGGTTTGATAGCCTGCTTTTTCTGCTTCTAATAAAGCTTCTACTGCATGCAGGCTGATCCACATTTCTTCATTGCTATTTTGCCACCAGCCCCAAGTACCCTGTGGCTTTCTGTTCTGTTGCAGTTTTTTAAGTATAATACTGATGTCTTTTTCATGTTTAAATGGCTCGTTAAGATAGGCTCTCACCTTTTTCTCGAGCAAAAGTGCTTTTAACTTAGAGGCCAGCTGTTCATTGCAGAGGTATTCGTAGTTACGGAGCTTGGTCATTTCATCGAGCAAAGTCGGAAAAACAGAAGCTTCTGCCCTTAAAGTAATGTTCCCCAATTTTTTATCAAATGCATAACTGATGGTTGTGTCGCGCAATAAAGCCGAAAAATAGCCTTTGGTTTCTTTTACCCCTGCTTCTACTACGGGCACTTTTCTGATTTCTCCATCAAAATAACCATTGTCTTGCTTCAGGGTGTATTCAAAGTTCAGGCTGTCTTTTCCGACTACCGCGACAGCAAGCATATCGATATGGGAATTTTTAAAGCTAACCTGACCATTTGCCAATTCCTTACCATTGTATATAAACCTGCGGACAACTTTTTCTTCGAGCGGCGTATAATTCATCAGTTTGCCCAATACCTTAATGCTATCGCCGGTAACGGCAAACATTGGCGATACAAAATTGGCACTTAATGTTTTGAAAGATTTGATGGCTGTTTCGGCATAGCCATTCTGTTTGTTGCCGTTCATGGCAATTACCCTTGCTTTCCAATTGGTAATGTCATCCGGAAATTTAACCGTAAAGCTTGCGTTTCCATTTTCGTCGGTAAACAAACGTGGCTGCCAAAAGCCAACATCAGAGAAATGAGTACGCATGGTTTGCTGTTGCGATGCCAATTCTCCCGTTTCGGCAATGGCTGTATTTCCCTTCTTGCTTTTGATAATGATTACGCCGTTGGCCGCGATTGCGCCATAGATTGCAGCGCCCTCATCGCCTTTTAACACGGTGAGGTTATCTACTTCTTCGGGATTTAATTTGGCCATGATTTCATAAGGTACCACCACCCCATCAATCACTACCAAGGCTTTATTATTGCCTTCTAAACTTCTGCTTCCTCTCAACACCAAACGGACCCCATCCTTGTTCGCAATTAAACCTGGGGTGCTTCCCAACAGCGAACCAGAAACACTGGATACTGAAGCAGAAAGCATTTGCTTTTTAACAGTTCCATATCCCGTTACCACTATTTCTTGCAGAGAATTTGTACTTTCTTCAAGGGCAATAGTTCCAACATCGCCGTTTGTAGCCACTATCTCTTTTGCATCATAGCCTACCATAGCGATTACAATTCTTCCGTTTTTTGGGACAGTCAAACTAAACCGTCCATCGTGACCTGTAAAAGTGGCCTGTTCAAAACCCAATAATCGAATAGAAACTCCGGGCAACGGTTCTTTATCTGAGGCTGCAATTACTTTTCCAGTCATCTGATCAAGCAATAAGCCCTTATCAAAATTCTTATTGTTAAAAGTGTATAAAACCTTATCCTCAATGGTGTTCGACACACCACTTTTGGCCGATTTCACATAGGTATCCAATTCTTTGCTCAATTGATCGGCAGGCAAAACCTTAAAGCTTTGCCATTTATAATAATTTAACCCATTGGCTTTAATGTTGATGTCATTTGCCATAAAATAGCGGTTGTCCTTAAGCAAAAACAGGATCCGATAACTTCCCTGATCAAACGGCCCGAAATTGGTATGGTTACCGGGATAAATCCTGATGAAATCTGGCTCATCGTTTTTATAAACAATGATGTTTTTAATATAAGGAAGCTTGTTTTTAAAGGCAGTATCGATGTCCATGCTCAATTTCCCCCTTAAAGCAGTTCGTGTACTTTCATTGGTAAACAAAGCGGTAGTATAACTCCTCAGGTTTAAATATTCATTCCAGATGCTGTCTATTTCGCCCTTTTTAAGTTCATATTGCCTAAAATCATCATTGCCGTTTTGAGCTGTGCTGGCCAAGCCCAAGCCTGAGGGAGGAGCCGGTGTTCTTGTGTTTTTAGGCTTGTACATGCTTCTGGCATTAATGTAATTCGGCACCTGCAAACTTTCAAAAGATTTTTGTTTAATGAGGCCTGGTAAAAAAGTATAGGTATAACCAGGCTCTTTTAAAAAATTATGCGAAAAACCAGTGGTCTCAAAACGGAGTATATTCTCCTTGATCGGCCCTACCAAGAGTTCCCTGTTTTTTGAAACCGTTGGTGGCGGATTTAACAAAATGGCAGTACTATCTGCTTTCAAAGTGGTTTTCTCAGACAGGAAATTGTCTGTGATCTTCAGCATGTACTTCTGTAAATTGAGTGTCTCCTCCTCATCCAACACTGGAGCTTTCTGAATTACAGCAACATTTCCCGTGGTCATGTCGGCATTTGTAATAGCGGCATTTATACTAATTACCTTTTTGGTCCCCTTATCTACTTCTACCTCCCATAGGTGAACCATTTTGGTAGCCGTGCGTAAATAAATGCTATGCTTGCCCGGGCTTACCGCAAAGGCGTAGCGCTGCAATTGGTCTGCCTGACTAAAATATACCGGAACCTGATCGATGTAAACAATACTTACCGGATCTATATCGCCCTTATCCATTACAAAAGGGGCAATTTGAGCTAAAGTATCCTTGGTTTGTTCTACAAATGTATAAATTTCATTAGGGTGAGTAAACTTGTAATATTCTATGGTATCTAGTCCCAAAGCCTTTCCCCATTTTTGCCAGTCCATTTTTAGACTGCCAGAAGCCGTGATATCTTCTATTTCCAATTGGATTTTCTTTTTTCGGGCATAATAGCGCTTGATAAAATTGGGCAAAGAAGGCGTAGACACATTTCCAAATTTGGCGGTAAAGGCCTGCGCGGTCACATCGGTAGCACTCACAGGCTTATTGGCTATATCGGTAACCTTAACCAGCATTTTCACTTCCTGTCCAGGATAAACAACAGCTGGCGCAATCAACTTTACATTTAAATAATTTGGATTGTAAACGGCGCTAAGCTCCTGCATTTTTTCTTTCTCGTCCCAAAAATAATTGATCCGGATATGAGCAGCTTTACTTACGCCATGCCTTATCGCCGTATCTAACTGGCTGCCATAACCTTGCAATAGAATTTGATTACCCGAAAAAACCGTATACCAAAAAGGCACTTTATTTTCATTATCCACCACTACCCTCAACGAATCTTTGCTTTGCAGGGCGTTGATATTCAGCTTGGGTGTAAAGTCGGCAAGGTAAATCGTTTCCTCGTAACCATTAGGCAATTTTACTTCGTAATATTCGGCATTGTAATTTGTTTTTAAACGAGTAGGCAAATCCACAGGAACAGAATCAAGCAAAATATCATTTGAAGAATAAGCAAGGACAAAAGCCTTTTGGTTTAATGATTTATCATTTTCTTTATACTCGACCAGCAAACTGTCTTTTTGTAGCGATCCTTTTATTTCCCGTAGCTTTAATTCTTTTTGATAGACATAATCAAGCTGCCTTTTTTCTCGTCTAACCTCATTGTTGCTATTCCGAAAAGTAAAATCAAGCGTAAAATCGATATTTGCCTTTGGGAAAATGCTATCGGGCAAGATCAGTTTGGTTTCGCCCACTGGCTCAAGCTTCATTTCCTTTTTCCAAAGCGTATCAGGTATAAACACCTTTTGATCAAAATAAGCCCTAGTCCTGGAGGTTGTGGCCAGTATTTCTACCCTGCCGTCGGGAACGGCCAATTCATTTTCGTCGCTGGCCTTCATAAAAATGGCAAGTGGCGATCCGCTCTGATGTGTGGTTTTATCGGTTCTTACCTGAAAATTCAAGGATTTGAGCTCATAATCTTCGTACTTAAAGCTTGAACCGATCAACATGGTTTTTTCCTTGTCTTGTTTAACCAAGCTTACATTATAGTGATTGTCTAGTGTTAAATCAAGGCTATCACTCAATACAAAATCAAAATCGTAGCCCCCATTTCTGTATGGCTGGATAGTTCCTATTTTTTTCTGTTTATTGCGACCAGCCAACATTACATCAACAGGTATATTATTGATCAAACTGCCTTTCGCATCTAACACATAAGCCTTGAGCCTAACGGTGTCTAATGGCTTATATCTAGGCTTACTAAAAACCAGATAGCCTGTATATTTTGGTGGCACATTTTTATAGCGGTATTTCTTCTTAAAAAGATTCCGAAAAGGTTGCCAGGTATATTTAATGGGAAATGAATAGGCTACTTTCTTAAAAAACGGCCAATCTTCACGCTCATCGTCTATTTCGAAACTAAAAAAATTGCTTACGCCCTCGTAGCTCACTTTAATTACTTGGCTTTTTTTCTTAAAGCTGGTCTGATAAAGATGGGTTTGCTGGTTATAAGCTACCTTTTGGCCATTGCCCAATTCTACCTTGGCATTATTGATCAAATTGCCTTTGACATCCTTTACATAAAACTGCAGGTTGTGCAGGTTATTGACCATGGCAATGGATACGTTCTGTTTATCAATCAACGAATAATTGAGTTTATTCTTGATGGCGCTCACATAAAGGTAGTTTCCGTAAGGCAAGCTCTCCTTTTTGTATTTTTTAGCAAACTCGAAACTGTCTACAAGTGTATGCAGGAAGCTATCATTGATGGCCAAAACGGAATGTTCGGCAATAGCTAACATCTCTTTGTCTGTGAGTTGATAGATATAAGTATGGCTACTGGTTTGGCGACTTTTATTTAATTGCTGCTGTGCAACTGCGAGGGTAGAAAGAAAAAGAAAAGAAAAAAGGAGTAAGCGTATCTTCATAAAACGGGGATTTACTTAAAGATACTTTTTGGATTAGAATTCCATACTTAAAAATCAAATTTTACCACAATATTTAGAAATTTAATGAATTGCCCTATATTTAGCCATGGACACACTAAAACCGCTACCTACATTAGATGCCGAACAGATCAGAGTATTGGGTGCTTTGATGGAAAAATGCAAGACCACGCCAGATTATTATCCGATGACCTTAAATGGACTGGCCGCAGCCTGTAACCAAAAGACATCCAGAAAACCTGTTGTTCAATATGACGAATCGACTATTGTTGCCGCACTGAATTCATTAAAAATTGCAGGGCTGATTTCTACAGCTACAGGTGGTTCGATCAGGAACATCAAATACAAACATAATTTTGCCATTGTTTATCCTTTGGTTCCGGCCGAAGTAGCGGTGATGTGCCTCTTGTTTTTACGCGGTCCGCAAACGCCTGGAGAAATCAATACTAACTCGGGCAGGCTCTACGAGTTCGAAACTTTAGAAGAAGTACAAAGCGTATTGGAGAAACTGGCTAGCGAAGAACCCGCTTACATCAAACAACTGCCACGCAGACCTGGACAAAAAGAACAGCGCTACATGCATTTATTTGCCGGCGATATTGAGACTTTTGAAGAAGAATACATTACTTCGGAAGAAACGCCAAGCAGATCGAACAGCGAATTGGAAGAACGTTTGGGCAAAGTAGAAACAGAATTGGCCGAACTCAAAGCCAAATTAGAGGAATTGATGAAAGAACTGGGTGTTTAGCATCGAACCTAGTATTTGATGAGTTGTTAGCTCTCCCATTCGTCATCCGCACATAATCTAGGATCCAACTTGGCAGATTCTGAAACAAGTTCAGGATGACGACCTTTTATTAAAAAAATCGCTTCACAATCCGCAGCTTGTGTGTATACCTTCCCAATTCGGCATTATAAATACCTTGTCCATCGATAGGATCGATACGAACCTTACCCGCAGCATGGATGATTTTGTCGTTACCCAGCATCATCCCCACATGGGTAATCTTGCCCTCCTCGTTATCAAAAAAGGCCAAATCGCCTACAGCAGCGCCAGATAAAAAATCGACCAATTCACCCTGTTCTGCCTGTTGCGAAGCATCTCTTCTCAGCTGGATGCCATGCAACCTGAACACCGTCTGCACAAAACCCGAACAATCGATACCAAACAAGGTTCTGCCACCCCATAAATAAGGTGCATTTTCGAAAAATTTCGCTGTGTTTTCTATTTGATCTTTTATAGATTGAGTGCTGGCCAATTGGGCTTCAAATTTAACTTCAAACTTCTCTTCGCCCAAAAAGCAAAAACCATCTTCATAAAAAGGCAAGGTACTGCCCGCTGCCACATAATAGGCACTTCCGTTGGCAGCTATCAGGGTATTATTTACCGCAGCTGGAGCCAAATAGGTATAAGAACGGCCATCCAGATACTGCGCTTCACTCAATTTTCGCAGTTGTTTAAAATCCATCCAGCCCTCATAGCCATCGTCGAAATTTTGAACCAGCCACCACTTTTCGGTTTGCTCGAGTACCTTCACCCGATCGCCAAACAAGAGCTGCGATACAATTTCACTTCTGTCTGATGGTTCTTTTCTTAAAGGCGCGATGGCAACCCTGCAAATTTGGTAGTTTTCCATTTTTAAAACATGAGCCCTAAAAATAAGGATTAATAGTTAAAAAGTGCATTACCAAACATTTATGGACGAAAATTGTTATTTTTAACAGACAAACTTAAATGCTGAAATCATGAACTACAAAAAAATCCTCATTGCTGTAGACAACAGTACTTGTTCTGAAAAAGCAGCAAAAACCGGCTATGAAATGGCCAGTAAATTCGACGCAGAAATTGCCTTGTTAAATATCATCGAACCTGCACCCGCAACCGTTAATCCGGATTTTACATTGGCACCGGTTTTTATGGAGATGTATGATAACAGTGAAGAAAACAGCCATGTGCTGCTCAAGGAAATGGAAAGCAAGTTTGGCAACAATATAAAAACCACTTACCTCACCAGTTTGGATACCGCCAGTCATGGCATTTTAAAGCAGGCCGAAGAATGGGGTGCCGATTTGATTGTGATTGGCACACACGGCAGAACAGGCCTCTATCATTTTTTTATGGGCAGCGTAGCCGAAAGCGTGGCCAGAAAAGCGCCTTGCCCCGTATTAGTGGTTCCTAACAGAAGCGACGTTTAACCAAAACTATAGCAACAAAAAAGGGACCCGATTACCGCGTCCCTTTTGTTTATTTTGAGCTTTTAATTAGCCTTCTTGGTGCAACCAGGCTTTTTTAGCCAATAATTCTTCTTCGGTTTCGCGGATATCTTCATCATCCACACAACAATCTACCGGACAAACTGCCGCACATTGAGGCTCATCATGAAAACCCTTACATTCTGTACACTTATCAGAAACAATATAATAAACTTCGTCAGAAAGTGCTTCCTGAGAAGATCCAGCATCAATTTGCTGGTCACCAAAGTCGATGATGCCGTCTAGATTGGTACCATCCGAAAATCTCCAGGCAGTGCCTGCATCGTAAATTGCATTATTTGGGCATTCTGGCTCACATGCGCCACAATTAATACACTCGTCTGTTATTTTAATCGCCATGTCTTCGTCTATATCTATTGCTAAGCTTAACTTTGCAGTGCAAATATAACACATAATCATTTATAATAATTCTAAATATGTCATCACTTAGCAAAGAAAGCCTTATTAATGCCTTCGAAAAACTCGGTCGGTTCATGTCTCAACCAGACCAAGCTTTCGAAGCCGTTATCGATTCGGCAAGCCGCCATAATGCATGGTTTACCGTTGGAGAGGTAAAAAAAGCACTTTCTTCGCTAGGCAATATGCTCAATATCCAAGACCTCCAAACTTGGATGGAATCCATCCGTTTAAGCAATACGCCAAAGAAAGTTGGGCTGATTTTGGCCGGAAATATTCCTTTGGTAGGGTTTCACGATGTGTTGTGCGTATTGGTTACAGGCAATATCGCGCTGATCAAACTGTCATCTTCTGATGATAAATTATTGCCCGAACTGCTTAAAAAACTGGTGGAATTTGAGCCTGCACTTCACGATCACATCGTTTATACCGAAAGGCTAAAAGAGTTTGATGCCATTATTGCGACCGGCAGCAATAATACTTCGCGTTATTTTGAGTTTTATTTTGGCAACGTGCCCAATATCATCCGCAAAAACAGAAATAGCGTAGCCGTTTTAAGTGGCCAAGAAAGCAGTGAAGAACTTAAAAGCCTGGGTCATGATATTTTTGATTATTTTGGATTGGGTTGCCGAAACGTCTCTAAAATCTATGTACCCAAAGGCTATAAACTGGACCATTTTTTTGAAGCGGTAGAATCTTTTAACGACATCATCAACCACTTCAAATACAACAACAATTACGACTACAACAAATCTGTATACCTGGTAAATTTGGTCAAACATCTTGATAACGGCTTTTTGCTAGTGAAGGAAGATGAATCGCTTACTTCGCCACTGGCAGTGCTCTTTTATGAAACTTATGAAGACGAAGCCCAACTGGCCGAAAAAATCAATACTCAAGAAGAACAGATCCAATGTGTGGTTTCGCATTTGAACCTGCCTTTAACCAGAGCGTCTATCGCTTTTGGACAAAGCCAAAACCCAAAACTTTGGGATTATGCCGACAATATAAATACAGTTGATTTCCTATTGGCTTTGTAGCTTATAAATTTATCCCTATTTTGTAGACGCTTTATCCCCAAGCGTCCATTTGACAGCAATTAGAAGTTTTGTTTGGTCTTTATTCGTACTGCTCTTTTCCATAACTGGATTAAAGGCTCAGGTTTGCAATGGCGCACTGGGCGATCCGGTAATCAATATCGATTTTGGAAAGGGATCGAGCCAATTTGGACCCCAATTAAGCAATGGGCAAACCAATTATACCTATATAGCCGATAGCCCCAACGACGGCCAATACACCATTGCCCAAAGCACAAACGGCATGCACAACAGTCCGGGGAATGGCTGGTTCCAAATTGGCAACCATACTCCTAACGACCCCAATGGCTATATGATGGTGGTGAACGCCTCTACCACACCAGGAATTTTTTACCAAGAAACGATTTCTGGCCTTTGTCCGGGTACTACCTACGAGTTTTCGGCCTGGATTGTCAATATCCTGAATTATTCGGGCAACAAGCCCAACGTAACTTTTACCATTGAAACCACCAGTGGCACAGTTTTAAAAACCTACGATACCGGCGATATCTTCGAAACCACCCAAGCCACTTGGAAACAGTATGCCATGACGTTTACTACTTCGAGCAATGCCAGCATTGTTTTGAAAATGATCAATAACGGCCCAGGTGGCATCGGAAACGACATTGCCTTGGATGACATTACCTTTAGGGCATGTGGACCTGTAATTACGCCTTCTATTAATGATATTGCTACCAATTTTGGCACAACGATCAATGTTTGTGAAAATGCTACGACGAATTATACTTTAAGTGCAACAGTTTCGGCAGGCTATAACGATGCTGTTTACCAATGGCAAATTAACACCAACAGCGGATGGACAGACTTGCCGGGTGAAACCAACACGCAAACCATTATTACGCCTAATCCCTTGCCAGGCACTTACGAATATAGATTGATAGCAGCGGAAAGGGCCAATATCAACTCGCCAAGCTGCAGGGTTTCTTCTGCCCCACTCACCATTAAGGTAAATGCCAGGCCTAATCCTATGATTAGCAACAACGGCCCCATTTGTTTTGGAGGCAACCTGCAACTAACCACCACCAATATTACTGTTGCTACAGGAGATGTGGTGAGCTATAAATGGGATGGACCGAACAACTTCAGTTCTACGCAAAAAGATCCGGCAATCAATAATATGGATGCCAATAAAGCAGGCACCTATCGGCTTACTTTCACCAAAAACGGCTGTGAAGAAATTAGGCAAACCACGGTTAGCGTTCTCCCTCAGGTTAACGCACTGATTAAGCCCCTTACCGGCCCCATTTGTGAAGGCCAAAGCATACAATTGGAAGCTTCTGGAGGCACTACCTATTCATGGCAACCTGCTGATGGCTTAAGTGACTTGAACAGCGCAACGCCAACGGTTTCGCCGAGCCAAACCACAACTTATGCCGTTAGTATAAGTCGAGATGGCTGTTCGGCAACAGCTTCGATAACCGTCCGTGTATTGAAAAACGTAAATGCAAATGCTGGGCCCGACAAAAAAATAGTGCAGGGACAAGGCATTGTATTGGATGGCCAAGCCAGTGGCGATGATTTAACCTACAGTTGGTTTCCTACCGATTACCTGGACGACCCCACCAAGCTTAACCCTATTGCAAGTCCGCTAAAAGACATTACCTATACTTTAACCGTTCAGTCGCCCTGCAATACAGTTACCGATGAAGTCTTTATCAAAGTTTACCCGAAAGTAGAAATCCCGAATACTTTTACACCTAATGGCGATGGTGTAAACGATAAATGGCTCATTCCATCTATAGAAGGCTATGATAAGGTAAAGCTGAGAGTGGTTAACCGCTACGGACAATTGGTATTTGAAACAACGGATGCCAAACATACCTGGGATGGCAAATCAGATGGCAAAGTTTTACCTGCCGGCACCTATTATTATACCCTTTACCTCAACGACGATAAAAAAGCCTATTCTGGTTGGGTATTATTGGCCAGATAAAATCCATTATTTCAATCTAAATTTCGGCTAGAAATGTTATTTTTGGGCAGATGTATATCATAAAAGTAAAAGGCATTGCCAAAATACCCGACTATGTGCAACTAAGAGATGAAAAATTTACGCTCTTGGCCTATTTCAGAGTCGACAGACCCGATAAATCTTTAGAAAAATTGGGCTTTGGCGATAAGCTAGATCAAATTATGAACATTATTAATGACCTTCCCTTTGGACAGGTTACCAAACTAGATATTTGAACATGACACAAAGCGCAGTAATCAACCTACAGAATGTAGATGTTTTTCAACAGAAGCACTTGGTTTTATCTAACGTAAATCTTGATATAGCCAAAGGCGAATTTGTCTTTTTAATTGGCCAAACGGGTTCTGGAAAAAGCAGCTTGCTCAAAATCATTTACGGCGATTTGCATATCGGCAATGGCAATGGCAGCGTAGCGGGTTTCAACCTTAAAAACCTGGCTGAAAAAGAAGTGCCTTACCTGCGCAGGAAACTGGGCATTGTTTTTCAGGATTTCCAATTGCTAAGCGACAGAACCATTGAGCAGAATTTAGAGTTTGTATTAAAGGCTACAGGCTGGAACGATAAAAACCTGATTAACGAACGCATTAAAGACGTACTTGAAAAAGTGGGTTTGCGTTCTAAAATCAAGAAAATGCCTCATGAGCTTTCGGGTGGCGAGCAGCAACGCGTGGTAATTGCGCGGGCTTTGCTTAACAACCCAGAGATTATTTTGGCCGATGAGCCAACGGGCAACTTAGACCCTGATACTTCAGAAGAAATCGTGTTGCTGTTGAAACAAATCAGCCAAAGCGGCACTGCTGTTTTAATGGCCACGCACGATTACCATATCATCCGCACCTTCCCTTCTCGCATCATCAAATGCGAAAGCGGCGTGATGCACGAAGACGCCCAGATTGCCTAGTGCAATGCTGACAAAAAATTAGATTTCAGCCATTCTGTTCGGTTACTCCCAGTTAAAACTGACAGCATGGCTGATTTTTTTGTATTGGCAAAGCTTTTGAGTTCAAACACAAAAAACACGAGTATACAACATGTTTAATAAGAAGAAAAAGGAAGAAGAACCGATTAACGAAAATCAGGCGGAGCAAGAAGTGCAAGATACACAGGCTGAGGGAACACAAACGGAAGCTCAGGCAGAACCCGTAGCAGAACTTTCTGCAGAAGAAAAACTGCAACAAGACAACGCAGCCTTGAACGATAAATACCTTCGTTTATTTGCAGAATTCGACAATTACAAACGCCGTACCCAAAAAGAACGCGTAGAATTGTTGCAAACTGCCGGAAAAGACGTGGTGGTTTCTTTGCTCCCGGTTTTAGATGATTTTGAACGTGCCATCAAAGCAACCGAAAACGCTACAGAAGTAAGCGCTATTCGCGATGGTATTGTATTGGTACAAACCAAGCTGAAAAGTATCCTAAGCCAAAAAGGCTTAAAGGAAATGGAAAGCATGCATACCGTTTTCGATACAGATATACACGAAGCCATTACCAATATCCCTGCCCCTACAGAAGATCTAAAAGGCAAGGTAGTAGATGAATTGGAAAAAGGTTATACTTTAAACGATAAAGTAATCCGCTTCGCCAAAGTAGTAGTTGGAGCATAAAAAATAAATTAATGAATTGTGGATGAGCGAATGATTGAATAAAAACATTCAAAATTCAATCATTCAAGATTCAATCATTAGTAAAAATGAGCAAAAGAGATTATTACGACATACTTGGCGTAGCCAAAGGCGCTTCGGCGGAGGAAATTAAAAAAGCCTACCGCAAATTGGCTATTAAATACCATCCTGATAAAAACCCTGACGATAAATCGGCAGAAGAAAAGTTCAAGGAAGCTGCTGAAGCTTACGAGGTATTGAGCAATCCAGAAAAGAAACAACGTTATGACCAATACGGCCATGCGGGTGTGGGTGGCGCAGCCGGAGGAGGCTATGGTGGCGGTGGCATGAACATGGAAGATATCTTTAGCCAGTTTGGCGATATTTTCGGTGGTGGTGGCAGTCCGTTCGACAGCTTTTTTGGCGGTGGCGGAGGCCAATCGCGCGGTGGCCGCAGGGTAGCTAAAGGCAGCAACTTGCGCATCAAGGTTAAATTAACCCTCGAAGAAATTGCCAATGGTGCCGAGAAAAAAATCAAGGTTAACAAACAGATTACCTGTAAAACCTGCGATGGCAGCGGCGCTAAAGACAAATCATCGGTAAGTACCTGTAAAACCTGTGGTGGCAGTGGCGCGGTGCGCAGGGTAACCAATACCATATTGGGCCAAATGCAAACTACGGCAACTTGTCCAACTTGTCACGGCAGTGGGCAACAGATTACAGCTAAATGTAATTCATGTCATGGCGAAGGAACCGTACGTGGCGAAGAAACCATTACCATCAACATTCCTGCAGGCGTAAGCGAGGGCATGCAACTGAGCATGGCTGGCAAAGGAAATGCCGCCCCAAATGGAGGCATTCCGGGCGATTTGATTATATTGATTGAAGAATTGCCACATGAAACATTGAAACGCGAAGGCAATAACATTGTTTACGATCTGCATGTAAGCATTATCGATGCAGCCATTGGTGCGAGTGTTGAAGTGCCAACCATTGATGGAAAAGCCAAGATAAAAATCGATCCTGGAACCCAAAGCGGCAAATTGTTGCGTTTAAAAGGAAAAGGTATTCCAGAAGTAAATTCATACCACCGTGGCGATGAGATTATCCATGTGAACATTTGGACTCCTAAAGCGCTAAGCAGCGAAGAGAGGGCCATGTTAGAGAAACTGAGAGAATCTCCAAACTTTAAGCCGCAGCCTGGCAAAAATGACAAAAGCTTTTTCGATAAAATGAAAGAGTATTTCGAATAAATAAAAAAAGCACTGAAAATTTCAGTGCTTTTTTTATTTCATGCTTTTTGTTTGATGTTAAATTTCTGAGTTAGGCTATGGTAAGATAGAATAGCGGTTTTACATAGTTGGCAACGTTTCCTGCTTCAATCCCTACCTCTTTCTTGTCTATCGTCAGTTTTTCTAATCTACCATACGATTTATCAACTGTTATATCCACTTCCATAGGTGCTTTATCGCCTAACTTCAAATAGAAAGTCTGATTCGCCCTTAAGGCTAATTCAGCAATCTGGGGAGAAAAGATCTGGCTAAATTCATACTTCTCGTTGCCATATGAAAACGGCGGACGTATAATAAACGGAATTTGCGTAATCTTTCCATCACTGCCTTTCTGATAGAGTTGTATCTGGTCTGCCTTGAATGAACCACTTGTCGCTGAGTTCAACAAATCTTGGCCAGCAGAATTTTTAAGTACCAATTGTAGCGTAGGTCCGGGCATTGGTGAACAAGCACACAATTTTCCGCCAATACCTTCCTTTTTACAGGCAATGCTTACCGTGAAAAGCAGGAAACAAACGAATAAAAATTTTTTCATTGAAATAAGGATTTACTCAAATATAATAATCTATTTGCTTTTCTTTAGTTTGTCTTTATTGGAATCTTCATTTTTGAGCGCCACAGCTATACGGTCTTCAAAAGGTTTCAAATCAAGGTTCATTTTACTTACCGACAGCGGAATTTGATTATTGGTTTTCAAAGTAGGTGTATAGCCGCCAGATGCCATATAAAAGCGATCTGGATAATTTGGCGAAACGCCTTGTTCATAATCTACACGCTGTCCTTCCTTCCCATCGGTATTAGAGAACCTTACCTTATTAAAATTGATCCATTTTCCTGTACCCTCTTCCCTGCCCCAGGCATTGTAATAATAAGCTTCCCTCCTCAGTTGGCCATTGGTATAGCCATAGTTTTCTATAAACGAATAAAAGCCATCAAACAAACGCTGTTCTTTTGGCGCGCGCCAAGTAGCCACATACTGCCAGTCGCCACTTTCAAGCTTGTACCAGGCTGATAGAACCACAGAGTTGTTGGCTTGTTTGCTGATGTTCATCAAAAACTTAACGGGTTTTCCGGTTTGCCAGTTGGCAGTTTTTACATACGATTGGCCGCCAGTACCCTCACCACCAAAGCTATTTACGGTGGTAGCTTCGCCTTTATCCACCAAAGAAACATAATCATGTTGGGTGATGGTTTGATCATGCTCGGCATCTTTGCTGTCCCAAACCGAGAACAGTACCCTCCGTTCGCTTTCACTATTGGTTTGAATACCCATATAACCCCTAAAAAAACCCAGACTCATGTAGTAGGTTGCCAAAGGATCGCCTCCCTCGGGTACCAATATCTCTTCATAAATCCAGTTGTATGCCTTTGTAGTTTGATCAGTTGTACTAAACGAAAGGTGTACCGAAGGCGATGACTGGTAATCGGTTTGATTAACCTGGCCACCTGGCTTAAGCGATTTAAAAGTCAATTCCTTTATTTTAATGGCTGATTCTGGATCAGAAATAGGCCTCAGTTCATACCTGAAGTATCCAGTTTGCGGAATCTCAATTTTGCTTGCAAACAAACTATCGGCTTGGCCCGTGCCTTTAAACGTGAGTTTCTTGGTAAATGTTTTAAAGCCTGAATTGGCATAAGTAGCACTTACCTTTAATTCGAATTGCAGGTTTTTCCCCTGTTCTACCGTGTTGTTAAAAGAAAGCTCATAACTGCCCGGCTTTTGATAAAGGTACCAAACTACGCTCTTGCTTTTATCGCGCCAATTGGAAACGATGCCTTTGTTTTCCGGGTAGCCAACAGGTACCGAAACGCCAGGTCTTCCTGCGCCAAAAGGTTCTACATAGCCTTTGTTAGCTGGTATCTTAAATAATGGTGTGGCGGGCTGTTGCGCAAATGTTGTCGCGCATAGCAAAATAGCCATGCCGAATAGGGAAATCTTCAATTTCATAGGTTCAATGTGGTTTAGCTGTTGTGAACAACAAATTACCCCATTTTAAAATAGAAACAGAACATAAAACGGATTTCACACAAACGTTTGTGTGCTCAAATCGTGTAAAAAAGCTGCAACAATCTGTTCAAAATCAGTTGCTTTCCCTAATCATTTTAAAAAAATCATCGCGATAGGTTTCTCCAATCGGCAAGGCCTGATCCTTGATAAAAACCGTATTTCCATCTATCATTTTGATGTGCTCAGCCGATACGATGTAAGATTTATGGATTCGATAAAAAGACTGCTTAGGCAATATGTTTTCCAGTTCGCGCAAAGATTGGTAGGTAATCAAACGCTGATCGGCCGTAAAAATTGAGATATAGTTTTTGAGCCCCTCGATATAGAGGATATCGCTGTATTTAATCTTGATGAACTTGTTTTTGGTATCTCCCTTGATAAAAATAAAATCGGCTGTGCTGGCTGGCGCAACTGCTTCTGAAGCTGCAGGCGTTGCAATCGGCTTATCTAAGAGTTGCTGTACTTTTAGCGCTGCTTTATAAAACCGCTCATACGATACCGGTTTCAACAGGTAATCGATCACATCCAATTCAAAACCCTCTAAGGCATATTCTGGGTAAGCCGTAGTCAAAACCACTTTGCATTTGCCTCCACAGATCTTTAAAAACTGGATCCCGGTGAGTTCTGGCATCTGGATATCTAAGAAAATCAGGTCTACCTTCCCTTCCTGCACCATATTTAAGGCTTCAAAGGCATTGGTAGTGGTGCCGATGAGCGTGAGGAAAGGCGTTTTTTTGATATAAGTGGCAATAATTTCTGAAGCATAGGCTTCATCATCAACAGCAAGGCAACGGATCATCATATTTTGTTCTTAATTAATTTCTCTGCCCACAGCAGGGATAAAACCATTAAAATAAAGGCTTTTATTGGGATAGTTTCCCATCCTAACAATGATAACATTATTATCAGGATTTACGTACACGATTTGGCCCAAAATTCCTTCGGCCCTGTAATCTTTGGCTAGGGTTTGAAAATAATAGGTTCCGTTGCTCATCTTTTTGATTGGGGCTTTTAGGTTGAGCTTAGCCAATTGTTGGCTGGCGCTGATCGAATCTTTAAAATAGCTCAGCTTGCTACAAGCCCACCATTGGTTTTTGTAGCCTCTTTTGGCCAATGAATCAGGATTTACCGTATTATTGATCCACTGATTGGAAACCAATTGCGTTCCCTGCCAGTTTCCTTTTTTAAGGTAGAGACGCCCGAGTTTGGCAAAATCGGTAACCGTAGCATTGAGGCAACAGAAGGCTTTAATGGTTTTTCGGCCATCCAGACTCCAAATGGCGTCAGATTCTGCACCTAAAGGCTGCCAGAGGTGTTTGGCCATTAGCACTTCTATTTTTTCGCCACTGGCACGTTCCAATAAAGCAGCCAAAACCTGCGTATTGATGCTTTGGTATTCGAAGGTTTGGCCAGGTTCTTTTTTCATCTTCAGCTTGGCAACCTGATTTTTTAAGGAATTGCCATAATAAAGCTTCGCAATACTGCCAAAGGGACTAACGCTGTCTTCATCGAAATCGAAACCGCTTCGCATATCCAGTACATGTTGAATGGTTAATTTGTGAAAGCGTTCATCGTTCTTTTCCAGTTCTGGCATATATTTAATCACCAAGTCATTAGCCGACGAGATTATTCCCTTATCAATGGCAATGCCCATCAAGGTACCGATGTAGGATTTGGCCACCGAAAAACTGGGGTGCAGGGTATTGGCATTCACGTTGCTGGCGAAATTCTCGTAAATAATGCTATCGTTCTTAATTACCAAAAAAGCATTGGTATTGGTTTGAAGCAACATGCTGTCCAAGTACTTTTTCATTTTGGCGTATTTAGGTTGTCCAATTGCCTGAACAAACCTAAACGGCTCTTTATTAGCTACCAGTCTTGCATATTTAAATTTCGAGCTGTCGTTAAGATCAGGTTCGCGCCAACGTGTGGCCCTTAGCGGTGCACAGCCATAGGCAATGCAAAGGCATAAACAGCTCAACAACATCCATTTGTAGGATTGATTTTTGAAATTTTTCATTTGGCCAATCTATAAGTTAACAATCAATGTAGTTTTATAGGTATTGCTATTATTAGAAACCAATAGCTCGTGGCTATCTGGATAAATAAGGTCTAGCCTGCGGTGCACATTAACCAGTCCCACTCCGCTCGAATGGTCTTTTTGGCCATGGTTGATTTTGTTGCTCACTTCAAAAACCAGGCGTTTGTTGGCCTGCATTTTTAAGGAGATACGAACAGGATGCTTTTCATCGTTAATCACACCATGCTTAAAGGCATTTTCTACAAAAGGAATCAAAACCAGCGATGCAATTTTTTGCTCGTCAGTTAAACCTTCGGTTTTAAATTCGACGTAAAAATTGGGTTCAAAACGCATTTTAAAGAGTGCAATGTAGCTTTCGAGGTATTCTACTTCCTTGCTCAACAGCACTTTGCCATCGGGACTTTCGTTTAAGGTATAACGCATCAGGTCAGATAAACGCAAAACCGCATTGGCTAGCTTTTCCGATACCGGGATAGCCAAAGAGTATACATAATTAAGCGTATTGTATAAAAAGTGTGGATTGATCTGCGATTTCAAAAAAGCCAATTCGGCCTTTACCACCTCGTCCTTCAATTTACGTCTCGCCAGTTCGCCTTTGTAATTCTGTTGTACGCTATAGGCTCCAAGAGAAATAAAGATGTAAGACAGTCCATAATAGATGTTATCTCTTATGTAATAATCAATCGTAACGCCCTCTGAATAATTATGAAAGCCAAAAAGATGCAGGTAAATCACCTCTTCTATCAGATACCTAGAACCGATAAAAACAACCATGGCCAACAACATGCCACCTATCAGCTGAAGCATTTTTCCATGCTTCAAAAAATTGGGATAGACCCATAAAAAGCAAACATAAAATTCTATAATCTGGATAATGGTCATCGAAAGATCGAAGGCAACATTATAAAAGCTGGTTATCTTCAAAAGGTAAGCGCCATATCGGTAGCCCAGTACCAAAAGCCAGCAAAGGATGTGTATTAAAACGAGGGGAATTCTTTTCATGTGTATATATATTTCAATGTTGATGAACTGCTATGATGTTGTGGATTTCACTGTGTAATTAAAATCATAATGCTTTCATGCCCTAAAACTATAAAAAGCTTTTCCAACGCCATAGTTTCTTATGCCAATCCCGACATAAATTATCCCAACCCCTTGTTTTTAGGGACGAAACCTTTTTATGGGCAAAATTTGGGTTGGGATAATATTTTAGGAGGTTGGGATTATATAATTGAGCAGCTGCATCGCTTTGTGAACCTTTGGACAGCAAACCAAAGACATACAAATCTTAACATCATGAAAACTCTTTTTAAACTCTTAGCAGCTCTTTTCCTTTTAGGCTTTACAACGGCACAGGCGCAAAACTTTAAAGTAAGCGGCACCATAATAGACCAAACCAAAAAACAGCCTCTGGATTTTGCCTCTGTTGCATTGGTTCACCTTCCAGATTCTGTTGCCGTGCTACAGGCCACCAACCAGCAGGGCGTTTACGAATTTAAGATGGTTAAACCGGGCAGTTACATCATCAAAGCCTTAATGATGGGCTATGGCAAGCTTTCATCTGCTGTTTTCGAAGTAAAAGATACTGATGTTAAAGTGCCTCAAATTGCATTGCTTAGCCAAAGCCAAAACCTGAATGAAGTAAACATTGTTTCGAAAGTGCCCGTAATAGACCAAAAGGCAGACCGTACCATTGTGAACGTAGAAAAGATGAACACCACAGGCGATAATGCCCTTGAGGTACTGGCCCGTGCACCAGGCATGAGGCTAGACAAAGATGATAACCTGATTTTAAAAGGCAAACAAAATGTAACTGTAATGATCGATGGCAAAATCAGCTATATGAGTGGCGAAGAACTTAAAACCTATCTCAAGTCGCTGCCTGGAGAAGTGATCAGCAAAATCGAGCTGATTACTAATCCACCTGCCTCTTTTGATGCAGCCGGAACGGGAGGCTTTATCAACATCAAACTTAAAAGAAATAAAATGCAGGGCATGAACGGCAACGTAAATCTTGGTGGTGGCTATGGCAAATATGAGAAATTAAACGGCGGCGCCAACCTTAACTACAATATCGGCAAGATCAGCACCTATGCACGCTTCAGTACAGAGCATATGAATTCTTTTAACCGCCTTACCCTTAACCGTACCATTGGCAATGAACGATATGACCAAGTGAATTATTGGCACCCGATAACCAATAGTAAAAACTATGCAGCTGGTGCCGATTATTTCATCAATGACAAACATACGATTGGATTGATGTTCAAAGGCTTTAGCGCGCCAGCCAATACCGATGTAACCAGCAACTCGCCCAACTACAATGCCCAAGGCGTTAAATTAGGCTCGGTTACTATGCACAATCCACAAAAAAACAGCGTGGGCAATAACGCATTGAACTTCAATTATCGCTTTAAAATGGACACTTTGGGTAGAGAATTAAGCTTTGATGCCGATTATGTTCATTACGACAGCTACCAGAACGAAAGCTTTGTAAACAGCTATTTTGACGCCAACAACCAACTAAAAAGCGACCCTATCAACATGCGCAACAAAGCTGATGGAAACATTGACATTTATGCCTTAAAAGTGGATTATGTTCATCCTTTTACCAAAAAGCTAAAAATGGAAGCCGGTTTAAAAAGCAGCTGGGTTGATGCCAGCAGCGGCGTGCGTTTCGATTCGCTTAAAACAGCTGGCTGGATAAACGACCAAAGGCGTACTAATCTTTTCCAGTATAAAGAAAACATCAATGCAGCTTATCTTTCACTAAATCAATCGTTTAAAAACATAGACATTAAGGTTGGCGTAAGGGCTGAACAGACTTTGGGCGATGGATTATCATCTGGCACCAATACCGTTATCGATCGTAAATATTGGAAATTGTTTCCAAACGTGGCAGCCTCTTTTAAAGCTACCGAAAACAACCAATTTACTTTGTCTTATCGCAAAAGCATCAACCGCCCGTCGTATAGCAGCCTTAATCCTTTTTCTTTCTATTCCGATCCTTACACAGCCTTACAGGGCAACCCCTTGTTGCAGCCTTCTTATGCAGACAATTTCGAATTTAACTACAACTTTAAAAACATGCGTTTATTAAGCGTGAGTTATGCAACTACCAAAGGATCTGTTTCTGAAGTGATTTACCAAAACAGCGTAACTAAAGAAAGCATTACCCGTGCAGAAAACCTGAACAACGAAACCAATTTATACATCGCTACCGGTACACCTGTTGATGTGGTAAAATGGTGGAACAACAATTCAGAGATTTATGCAGCCTACAATAAACTAAGCTCTCCGGTACAAGGTGTAGGCTTTAACTCGTCGCAATGGAGTTGGGGTGTAAGTTCAGACAACAACTTTACGCTTCCAAAAGATTATGTAATTGGGGTTTACGCTTATTATAACTCACCTTCAGTTTCGGGCTTATTCCGCAATCTTGAAAGTTATGCAGTAAACGTAGCTGTTAAAAAAACCTTCTGGAAGAAAAACGCAACTGTTTCGTTGAAGTTAAATGATGTATTTGCAACGGGAGTTTTCAGGGCCAGACTTCAATACAATAACGTAAATACTTATTGGCAAAACGAATGGGAGAACAGAAAAATATCGTTGAATATCACCTACAAATTTGGAAACATGAAAATCAAAACTGCCCGTAATCGCAGAACTGGTACCAGTGAAGAAGAAGGTCGCGTGAGGTAACCAAAATTTTATAAATAAATAATTTCGATCCCTTTACAAGAATTGTAAGGGGATTTTTTTATTTCAACTGTTCAGAAAAAAAATTAATTAATGATAAAACGATTAATTGGTATGGATATTGAATTATAGACATACCAAATACCGTCTAAATGCTAGTACAACACTTACAATCTGCCAACTACACAGAAGCACTGGCCCTATTGGCCAACAACGAAAAACTGCCTGATACTTTGCAGGATTTCCAGAAGCAACAGCTGTTAGATCAATTGCTACGCGCCAAACAGTTTGAAATTCTCCATCATTTTATCAAGGATAAAACCATCGAAACAGATATTTATGAATACGATAGTTTTAACAGGAGCATCTTCGAAAGCATTGTCCGCTACTTGCCAAACGATGAAGAGTCTATTAAGTTTTTTGAGGATTTTATTGCTCAATTTGAGAACATTAGCGACGAGGTAGAGGCTAAAACCCTACTCGGCTTTTTTTTAGAAAATGGAGCTTCCATTGAAAAAGTAAAAGCTTTGATCGCTGCTGGAGCCAGTACCAGCTTTAAGAACAATGCCGAAGAGAACTTCATCCACCAGGTGGTGAAAACCTACACAAGGACGCCTGAACTTTCTTTAGCTTACCTTGCTTTGCTCATCGATGAAGGTCTAGCCGTTGATGAACCAAATATTGTACAACAAACCCCGTTACAATTGGCTATATCGTTTAACAGACCCGAGTATATCGATCTTCTGTTAAACAGTGGCGCTGATGTAAATCACATCGACAAGCAGGGCAACAGTGCCTTTTATTATGCTGTTGCAGAAAAATTCGATCTGGAACTGTACAACAAGCTGAGTTTGTACGGTACCCCGCAATTTGATACGATCAATAAAAACCAAGTATCGTTGTTGTTCGAATACATTAGAATGTTGAATCATCCCTCACCCAAAGAGACTGAATTATTGGCCAAATTAATTGCCGATGGTGCAGACTTATATCAAAACAGTAGTTATTATGGAAGCGAAACCACTCCAATAGACTTACTTGCCGAAAAAAACGTTGATGTTTTGCAAACAGTGCTCAATAGTGGCGCTTTAAACGTAAACCAACAAGACGAAGACGGCAACACTTTGCTGCATAAGATTTGTGCCTATAATGTGAATTATGAAACAGAAAAGGCAAAAGACATGTACAGGAAAGTAAAACTGCTATTGGAAAATGGAGCTGATGTAGGCATCACCAACAACAATGAACAAACGCCGGTGATGTTGGCCTTAGACGATAACCTTAAAATAAAGACTGTTGAGCTATTAACGAAATCAACCATTTAATTGCCTACCTAATTAACATCACCATGTCAATGTCATTTATTCTCGCTTGTGAGGGCGGAAAAAGGAAAATAGCCGAGCTTTTATTGGCTAACAAAGAGGCAGATATTGCCTATACCGACGAAAAAGGCAGAACAGCGCTACACTATGCGGCTCATCATGGCTTTTTAGATCTGGTTAAAATCCTGATCGAACAAGGAGCAGATTTGGATTATGAAGACCATGCGGGAGAAACGCCCTTTTATTTTGCCTGCCTGCAAAAGCAGAAGCAAACGGCCCTGTATTTACTGGAACAGGGTGCTAAAACCGATATCAAAGATTATAACGGAAATAGTTTATTGCACCTTACTGCCCAAACGGGCCAGATAGAAGTATTTGAAAAGGTACTCGATTCGGGAATGAATATCGATGCAGAGAACAACGATGCCGAAACTCCGTTACTCATTGCCACTAGCTGGCGCAACAAACAGATTGTAGAGCTTTTGTTAAACAAAGGCGCTAACATCAATGCCACCAACCAACAAGGAAATTCGCCATTGCTGTATGCGGTAAAATCGAAAAACATGCCAATGGTAGAGCTTTTGCTGAAGAATGGAGCCGATGTTAATCAGGTAAACCATGCCGGTGTATCGGCCTTGCTTATCGCCTGTTTTGACATGAACAGGATGTTGACCAAATTGCTGGTTGAACATGGAGCAGATGTATTTACTTCGGCAAAAGATGGCCTATCGCCTATTTGGTACGCATGTTCGCATAACCAGAAGGATGTAGTCGAACTATTTTTAGACCATTCAGTTGATGTAAATTATGCAAAGCCATTAACTGGCAACGATACTGCCATGGGTTCTTACCTCAATTGGGTAGAAACAGCCAACAACCTTGCCAGCGCCAACGATTTTGTTTTTGATTACAGCTACGGCGGTGAAAGATTACTGCATGTAGCCTCAAAAAGTGGCCATTTAAGTATGGTAAAACTGCTTTTGGAAAGAGGCGCGACCATAGATGCGCAAGATGAAAGCGGGAATACAGCTTTGCATTATGCTGCAGCCAATGGTAAAAAGGACATCGTAAAATACTTGTTGGAACAGCAGGCCGATGCCACCATTGTGAATGTGAAAGAGCAAAAAGCCATCGACTATTCGAACATTAAAGGATTTAATGAAATTACAGCTTTGTTATTACAGTTCGGTCCGGCCAACGCAGCCGTGCCCACTCCAGCGGAAACACCTCCGCAAGCTCCTCTAAATTTGGCAGATATGGACGCTAAAAAACAGGCCTTGCTCAATTTAAAAGAACTGTTAGACGCAGGAATTCTATCGCAAGCCGAATTTGATGAGGAAAAAACGAGGATTTTGAGGAGCAGTTAACCAAGGCAAGAACATTTTGGGCAACCGGATGTTTCAATAACATGGATTGGCGCATAGGTTGCTCAGGCTTTTATTACAGAGAATGGAAAAGTGTTTTCTATCCCAATGATTTGGCGCAGAAAAACTGGTTTTCCTTCTATTGTCGATATTTCAATACCATTGAAATCAACTCGACTTTTTATAAAATGCCTACCCAAAAATCTTTTACGAAATGGTACGATGAAAGCACACCAGATTTTCTCTTTACCATTAAGGCGCCACGGCTAATTACCCATTATAAACAGTTAAATGACTGTCAATCGCTCATATCCGATTTTTATCTGGCCATAAGCGATGGCCTAAAGGAAAAACTGGGTGCAGTGCTTTTCCAGTTTCCGCCAAAATTTGATTTTACCGAACAACGCCTGGAACTTTTGCTCCATCTTTTAAATCCTGCATTTACCAATGTGGTAGAGTTTAGGCATTCCTCTTGGTGGCAGACAAAGGTTTACGAAGAACTAGCCAAGAAAAACATCATCTTTTGTGGGCAAAGCTATCCTTCCAACTTGCCTGATGAGGTCATCAAAAACAATCCGACCATTTATTACCGTTTTCATGGCAAGCCCGTACTTTATAAATCAACTTATCCGATAGCCGACATCGAAAAGCTTATTGAGCAGCTGAAGCCGCCCACAACAAGAGCATTCATCTATTTCAACAATACTTGGGGCACCGGAGCACTAACCAATGCCAAACAGCTGCAACAGTTAACTACCGGCCTATTGGCAGAATTGGAACAGACGAAACTCGACTTTTAGCTTTCGTATATGTTTTTTATTGGCAACGTAACATTTCTTAGCCCTTCGCATCTTATATTTACTCAAACTAAACATTAAAAATGCTAAGCGTAAAGAATATTGTTAAACAATATGCCACGCACCGCGCCTTAGACCAAGTGAGCCTTGAAATAGAAAGAGGCAAAATATTCGGTCTGCTGGGCCCAAATGGTGCTGGAAAAACATCCCTGATTAGAATCATTACCCAAATAACGGCTCCCGATAGTGGCGAAGTGCTTTTTAATGGCCAACGCCTCAATGCGGATCATATTTCGCAAATTGGCTACCTGCCCGAAGAAAGAGGTCTCTACAAAAAGATGGAGATTGGCGAACAGGTGTTGTACTTATCTAAACTAAAAGGATTAAGTACTGCCGAAGCCACCAAACGCATCAAATTCTGGTTCGAAAAATTGGACATGGCTACTTGGTGGAACAAAAAGGTGGAAGACCTGAGCAAGGGAATGCAACAAAAGGTACAATTTGTGGCTACGGTTTTGCACCAACCAGAACTGATTATCCTGGATGAGCCTTTTTCTGGTTTTGATCCGGTAAACGCCGACATCATCAAAAATGAAATCCTCGAACTGAACAAACAGGGTGCCACGTTTATATTTTCTACGCACCGCATGGAGAGCGTTGAAGAGCTTTGTGATAACATTGCCCTTATTCACCGTTCCAAAAAAATATTGGATGGCAGCGTCGACGAAATCAAGAGCAGCTACCGCAATAATACCTATTGGGTAGAATATGAAGGCGAATATGATCCATCCTCAACAGCCAATATCTTTGATGTTTTGCAAACAGAAACGGCAAAAAACAAAACCCTGATCAAAATCCAGTTGCAAAAAGACAAAACCGCCAATGAGGTTTTAGCTGCCCTTCTGCCTCATGTGGCCATTAGCCGTTTGGATGAGGTGATACCAACCATGAATGATATTTTTATTGAAAAAGTGAAAGGACAAGTACATGAATAAGATTTTACTCATCATCCGTAGAGAATATTTATCAAGGGTAAAGAAAAAGTCATTCATTCTCATGACCTTTTTAACTCCCCTGCTCATTGCCGGGATTTATGGTTTGATTGGCTATTTTACCTATAAAGGGATTAGTGATACGCATGATAAGATTGCCGTAATCAGCCAAAATAAAACATTGACCGAAAAACTGGCGGCAGACAAGAACGTAACTTATGTGTACGAGAACAAGTCGCTGGAGCAGATGAAAAAATCGCTTAAAAATTCCGACTACGACTATATCCTTTACTTGCCAGAGTTTAGTTTAAAAGAGCCAAAGGGGATCGAACTCTTTGGTGCGAAACAGGCAGGTCTATCCTTAAGCAATCGTATTTCTGGAGATATCGAAGAATTGATCCGCAACCAAAAACTCAAAGAATCGGGCATTGCGCAAAGCGATTTGGACCAGCTGAAGACCACGGTTGATATCTCGACCAAAAAAATTGCCGAAACTGGTCTCGAAGAAGAATCCAGTGCAGGCGCGAGCACCGTTATTGCTTTTATTGCCGGTATATTGATGTTTATGTTCATCATGTTGTACGGCGTACAGGTAATGCGCGGTGTAATTGAAGAGAAAACCAGCAGAATTATCGAGGTAATGATTTCTTCGGTTAAACCTTTCCAGTTAATGATGGGCAAAATTGTAGGCATCGCCTTGGTAGGCCTTACCCAGTTCATTTTGTGGATTATCCTCACTTTTACCATTAGTACCATTGCGGTGAGCGTTTTTGTTGATAAAGCCGATGTGAAAAAGATCGCGGCTTCGGCACAAGCCAATAGCCAAATTTCTACCGGAACCCAAGTAGCAAGTGTAGCTGCAGCGCAGGGGCCAATGGCCGATGTACAAAAAAGTTTGGCTGGTCTCGATTTCGGCAAAATCGTGTCTGTGTTTATCTTTTTCTTTTTGGGAGGATACTTGTTTTATAGCGCCCTTTATGCCGCAATCGGTTCTGCAGTAGACAGCGAGACCGAAACCCAGCAATTTATGATGCCGGTAATGCTCCCCTTGCTCTTGGGCTACGCGCTTTCGTTAAGCGTGGTTACCAACGATCCTTATGGAAACGTAGCCTTTTGGCTTTCGATGATCCCTTTTACTTCGCCAATTGCCATGGTGGTTCGTATGCCTTATGGCGTATCCAATTGGGAGCTCATCCTCTCTATGGCTATATTGGTAATCGGTTTTATTGGTACCGTTTGGGTGGCCAGCAGAATTTACAGGGTCGGCATTTTAATGTACGGCAAGAAAACCACTTTTAAGGAAATGTTCAAGTGGTTTACTTATAGGAATTAGGACTGAAGTCGGAAGTCCACGGTTTTTAGTCCATAGCTAAATGGCCAATGAACTAATGAGCCAATGAACTAAAATGAAAAAAGCAATCGTAATTGGTGCCAGTTCGGGTATTGGTAGGGCTTTGGCCCTACTTTTGGCCAATAATGGCTATATGGTTGGTGTAACCGGGCGCAGAAGTGAGCTCTTGGCCGAGTTGCAAGCCGTGAATCCAGCGCAAATTAAGGCTTCGGCTTTTGATGTAACCGAGGCCAGGGATTTGCACAAGCACTTGGATGAATTGGTTGCGCAATTGGGCGGACTGGATTTGCTGGTCTTCAGTTCGGGCATTGGCGAATTGAATGCCAATCTGGCTATCGAGCTCGAAATGGCTACCATTGACGTTAATGTAAAGGCTTTTAACCAAGTAATGCTTTGGGCCTATCATTATTTCGAAGCGCAAAAGCGTGGGCATATTGTTGCGATCAGTTCTATTGCGGGCCTGCGTGGTGCTGCCCTCGCTCCTGCCTACAATGCCAGCAAAGCTTATCAGATCAATTACTTGGAAGGTTTACGCCAAAAAGCGACCAAGCAAAAACTGTCTATCACCATTACAGACATCAGGCCAGGCTTTGTCAATACAGCTATGGCTAAGGGCGATCAGTTGTTTTGGGTCGCATCGCCAGAAAAAGCCGCCAAACAGCTCTTTAATGCAATACGATCGAAAAAGAACGTTAAATATGTAAGCAAACGCTGGACGCTGATTGCAGTACTATTTAAAATGTTACCTAGGTTTATCTACCAGCGCTTGTAATTTGATCCAGCGTATTGTTAAATTAGCTACAATATCCCTCAACACATGAAAATAGCTGTAATCGATCTTGGCACAAACACTTTCCATCTTATTATTGCCGAAAAAAATGGCAGTGTGCCTCATGTTCTCTTTAAAACCAACAAACCTGTAAAGCTTGGCGAAGACATTACCAAAGACAATTTGATTATTCCAAGTGCGTTTGAACGGGGCATAGCCTGCCTAAAAGAGTTCAAAGCCATAACCGATCAATACGAAGTTGATCAAATCAAGGCAACAGCTACTTCAGGTGTACGCAGTGCAAACAATGGTTTAAGTTTTGTAAATGAAGCCAAAACACAGGCGGGGATAACAATAGAAATCATTGATGGCGAAGAAGAGGCCGAATACATTTATAAAGGTGTAAAATGGAGCGGGGCGATCAAAGGCAAATCCTTGATTATGGATATTGGCGGTGGAAGTACCGAATTTATTTTGTGTGATGACAATCAAATGGTTTGGAAAAAGAGCTATAACATTGGCGCAGCCCGATTGATGCAAAAATTCTTTAAATCTGACCCGATTAACGAGACCGATAAACAAGCTATTTTAGCTCATCTAGACAATGAATTAAAAGCATTGAAGGTGATCTGCGAAGAATACCAACCCAAAACCCTTATTGGTTCTGCTGGCGCTTTCGAAACCTTTGTGGGGATGGTCGATCCAACAATAGATATAGATAGAATCGCTACAGCAATTATCCCATTAGAAGCTTATCAAAAATTAGCACATCAGCTGATTCATTCTACGCACGAAGAAAGAGCTACTATGCCTGGTTTAATTTCCTTAAGAGTTGATATGATTGTAATGGCGAGTATGTTGACCGATTATGTTTTGGCCGAGCTAGGCATCAAACAGATCAAGCTTTCTACATACGATTTGAAAATGGGGGTTTTAGCCAGTCTTTAATATTTCTGGGGCTATTAATTCATAATAACCAAACCCATCACCATCTCAGCTAACCGTACCGTCAAATTTTGTTGTTGCGGTTTTGAAAAATCAATCGTTAAGCCTCCCTCATAACGCACACTTTCTACAAAAAGCTGCCTGTCTTTTTGATTAAAGCGATTGCCTAAGTTAATTTCATAACGTCCATTCTCATCTGTTAGGGCAAAAAGCTTGCTATTGCTTATGTAAACCCTAATTCCGGCCATTGGCTTTTTGTTTTTATCAACTACATAGCCATAAATTCTCTTTACTTCCGGAAGTTTTTTATCCGTTGCTTTGAAATGGGCATGAATTTCCGTTGGCGCAACAGCTCTGGGTACGGCAGCGCTTACATTTTGCGCAAAAATACTGGCGCCAATGGCCAATACGCCTACATATTTCATCCAGTTTCTTTGCGCAGGGGCTAAAACCAAGTGATAATTCAATTGATCAAGCTGTGTTTGGGTTAAGCGACCGCAAACCTCACCGGTTGCATTGGATAAGGCTTGAATGATTTCGGCATTGGTAGCCGTAGAGAAATCGACTACACATTTCTGGCAGCTTGAACAAAAGTTTTCACCTTCTCTTTTTTCCATCAATTCCCAATTTTGGGAACAAGGTTCGTGTATGCTGATTTTGGTTATGGAGCTTTTCATATTCATCATTTGGATATATGATGAAGGCATTATTAAAATTCCACAAGAGGAAAATGATTTTTTATGATCAATTGGGATCTAACTCAGGCGATTTATCTCTTGTTTCCCGACTACGGACTATTGACCATGGACTATCGACTAAAAATACATTTCTAGCTTAGCTAGCTCGCGATACAGCTTCTCAGTTGGCAAACCCATTACATTGGTATAGGAGCCTTCGATACGCTCCACTACGGCAACGCCATACCAATCTTGGATACCGTAGCTGCCAGCTTTGTCAAAGGGCTGATAATTGTCTATGTAAAAATCTATTTCTTCTCTTGTTGTTTCCCTGCAATAAACTTCTGTGAGGTCGTAAAACGATTGCAATCCATTTTCGCTGATGATGCTCACACCGGTATAGACTTCATGTTTTGAGCCTGATAGTTTTCCCAGCATTTCCTGCGCCTGCTCACGGCCATTCGGTTTGCCCAAAATTTCTCCGTTAATAGCCACAATGGTATCGGCAGTAACCACGATTTGGCCTGGTACAGCACCAAAAGCATTGGCTTTTTGTTCGGAGATGTAAACAGCAATTTCGGCCGGACTTAAGTCTTCGGGATAACTTTCGTCTACCTCTTTAAGTTCTACCGTAAAATCGAGGCCCATGAGTTTAAGCAATTCTTGCCTGCGAGGCGATTTAGAGGCCAATATGATCTTTTTTTGCTGTTTGTACATCTTGCTAAAATTTGCACTAAAATAGGAAAATGCAAAGCCATTAAACAACAAAAGCGGCCTATAAGCCGCTTTTGTTGTTGTAAATACTGTGGTTCAATTATTTACCGCCACCGCCTTGTTGTCTTTCTTTCATCATTTTCTCTCTGGCAGCTTTAACTTCGTCTTGCCAAGTTTTGTAGGCTTTTTTCTGATCTTCAGTTAAAAATGCATTGATTTTGGTATCGGTATCCGCAGTCATTTTTTGCATTTTTTCCATCATGGCTTGTCTGTCGCCACCGCCACCTTGCATTTCTTCACGTGCTTTTTTCATAGCTTCAGCCGCTTCGGTATAAACAGCTGTAGCTTTTGTTTTCTGGTCGTCGGTTAATTTAACCTTCTCATCTAATTGTTTTACTCTTTCTTCTGGAGAAGCTGCCATACGTCTGCCGCCACCTTGACCACCTTGCTGTGCCTGAGCAAAAGTTACTACACTGAATAATAACCCGCAAATCATTACTAATTTTTTCATGTCTTTGTTTTTGTTTTAATTGTTTCTGGGCTGTTGATCAGCCTTATGTTGTTTATGCTTTCTTAGAACAAGAAACCCATTGCAAAGTTTAATTGCAATGTGGTAACTTAATTGTTGCACACTCAACTCCTTAACACACAAAGAAATAAAATATTATTTGCTCGAATCGGCAGCAGAAGGTTTAGGATCGTGCCAGTTGTGCTGCACTTTTAATACCTTTTCGATGACATCTCTTACGGCTGCTTCGCCTCCTTTTTTGGGAGAGATGTAATGAGCGATCTGTTTAATTTCGTCAACCGCATCTATTGGACAAGTTGCAATGCCTACGAGTTGCATAACCTGATAATCTGGTATGTCATCCCCCATGTACAATACCTGTTCAGGTTGTATGTGGTGTTGATTTAAATAGTTTTGGTAAACTTCTACCTTATCGCCTACGCCTAAAAAAACATCGGCAACGCCCAGTCCATCAAAACGCCTGTTCATCGCTGCGCCCTTGCCTCCAGAAATGATACAGATCTTATAGCCTTTTTTGGCCGCCAGCTGCAGGGCATAACCATCCTTAATGTTAAAAGAGCGCAAAAGCTCTCCCGATTCGGTAGCAATTACGGTTCCATTCGTCAACACACCATCAACGTCGAAAACAAAAGTGGTGATATTTTTAAGGTTCTCTAGAAACATACTTTTGAGGTAAGATGTAAAAGGGTAAACGGATGAAGGTTATCGATGTTTATTGGCATTACGAAATGTAGCTAGAAACTCACCTGAGATTGCTTCGCTGGCTCACAATGACGATACCTACAAACCGACAACTGTTAACTCACAATTGATTATTGGTTGTCTCTCCACTCATAAACCCAGGCCGATTGGATCTGCTCCAAATGCCCTTCGTTACATTCTTCACGGGTTCCCTTAAAATTAGGCAATCCCAATACCCAGTCCATCAATTCGGTAAAACGGATACGGTAGATTTTGGCTTCGTTAAATTCATCGCCAAATTTCTCATACAGCTCTTGAGCTATATCTTCATGGTCTTTCCAGTATATTGGCAATGCAAATTTATCGCTGTTCATATATATTGTTGTAAAGTTTTAATGTTGTAAGGTTAAATTGGTTAGCTCTCGGTCTTGATACCTGATACTCGCTACTTAATACCTAACTGCTAACTCAAAACTGTTAACTGACTAGTGTCCCAAAAATCCAGACTGATCCGGAATAGTTACTTCAATATCACCATCAATTACTACACATTGGCAGGCCAAGCGAGAAGTAATTTTCGGTCTTACTGCCCTATCAATAAAGTCTTCTTCCTTATCTGATATCTCTTGGATATTATCCATGCCCTTGTTCACGTAGATATGGCAGGTACTGCAACCGCAAACGCCGCCACAGTTATGTTGCAAATCTATTCCGTTATCAAGAACTACATCTAAAACGTCTTCGCCGGCAGCTATTGGCAATTCAACTGGTTCCTTGCCCTCTTCTTCAAAATTTATCTTTAATTTAAAAATACTCATAATTTAGTTGCAAAAGTAAGTAGCGAAAACCGCAATCATGCTATGATTTTGTTTTTTTAATGCTCTCACTTAATGTTTTATAGATTTCTAACAAATGTGGATGTTGCACCAGCAGCTCTTGGTGCGCTTTTAGGGTCTGTTCATCGTTTCTGATGGCAGGTCCTGTTTGTACTGCTAAAGGCAAGGCCTGCTGTACCTTAGCTGCAGTTTCATTGATCAACGGGCGTAGGATATCGAAATCCATTCCGTTGGCATTTACAATTTGCTCGCCCAAAGCATAAAGGTGATTGGTAAAATTACAGGCAAACACCGCAGCCAAATGTAGGATTTTGCGTTTTTCGCTATCCACTTCAACTACGCGGGTACTTAATTTGTTGGCCAGTTGCTTCAATACCTGCATCGAAACCTCATTATTGGCTTCTAAGCAAAGCGGAATATCGTTAAAGCTAAGAGCCTTGTTTTTAGAGAAAGTCTGCAATGGATAAAATACGCCGTAATTGGCAAATCCTTCTTCAAAAACGTCCATGGCAACTGCACCACAGGTATGGGCAATTAAGCCTTTAAACCCTGTCAATTGTTGCGCAATGCCGGCCAACGCATCATCTTTAACCGCAATTAAGCAAATATCGGCTCTTGGATCAACTTCGTTTAATTCGGTTATGGCCTGTGCATCTACCTGTTGAGCCAACTCGATGGCATTAGGGTAATGATAAGACCAAACCTGTACCACCTGCAGGTGAGCAGCCTTTAAAGCCAGCGCCAAGTGGGTAGCAACATTTCCGGAACCTATAATTACAACATTCATTCAGCTCATTTTTTAACAAGTATCATGAGCTGCATGATGACTACAATTGCAAACCCATGATGGCTATCATTAATTAGTCTTCAGCTCCTTCTTTCTTCTAAAAATAGAAATCAAGAAACCGATCACCATCACAATGGTACCTACCCAGTATAGGTTGATGTAAGGGAATTCGATTGATTTAAATACCAACCAATCTTTGGCTTGTTGCGGCCTTTCGTACACCATCAATTCGAATTTGCCTTGATCAGGCAAAATTTTGGTGAACCTGAACCTTAATCCCAATTCGTCAATCTTTCTGGCAAAATCGAAAGTATTATTCCCTTTCACCATAAACAAGGGCTCGGTTTTATAAATCTTGCCACCTACATTGATTTCTAATGGCAAGCCTACAGCCAAATCGCCTGGAGCAATGGTCAAGTCTTTAACCGTTGGATTGCTATTGATTGGCTTTACCGTTAACACGCTACCAGCTACATGCAAAGTATCATTAACGCCCAAGGTTACTATACGTGGGGCTTTGTAGTTTTCATCTTCAGAGTGGCCTTCGTGCTCGCCATGCTCTTCTTTCTTTTCGGCCGCACTGGTAATGTGGGTATAAATATCTGTAGTTAAATAGTGTTTGGTATCTGGCGAAGCTACCATTCCCATCTTGCCATTTTCCTGTATGTTCGGGTTCAAATCGAAATCTTCTTTGATCTTTCCGGTCTTTTCGTCGATTTTCTTGAAATTAATCTTGTAATAGGTATTTGGCGCTATGGTTGTATCGCTGATGTAAGTAACGGTGTACTTGCCCATTTTCTTAGGCTCGTTCTTATACAGCATGATGTTTTCGGCAGGCTTTTGGTTTTTTTCGAAATCCCTAACCGGAATAAATTTGGCTTCGTTAATCGAGATTGGATTACTGGTTGCCGCCGCTACCAATGCGCCCAACAACAAAACGGCAAAGCCGATATGCGCCACTGCCGAACCAATCAACTTGGTGCCCTTGCCCACAAATGCGGCAGATAAAATCCTGGCATTGGAAAGCACTGCAAAAACACAGCTGAAAGTGAGCAAAATGTACATTAAATTGGTATAAACTCCGGTTAGCCAAACAAAGCCTCCGGTAATTGCCATCGAAAATACAATAGAAGAAATTAGGCTGCTGTAAAACTTGCGCGGATCGGTACGCTTGTATTTTAGGAATTGAGAAAAACCCGAAATTAAGGTGACCAATACCGCAAAAGGAGCCTGCCACTGATTATAGTATTGAACAAAACCTACTTTAGGTGGGGCAAAATTAGTTCCAAAAGCTCTATTGAACACCGGTACAGAAGTGGTAAATATAATTTGCAAACAAGCTACCGTAAGTACTAGTGCACCAATAAACATCCAAAATTCGCGAGAGTAGGTTTCTTCGTCTTTATGGGTAATTGGCAATTCCTTCCAGCGGGTTACGATAAAATAGATCGCAATGATCAGGAATACCACATTGTAAGTGATCAAATGTCCAAACATGCCTAAATCGGTAAACGAGTGCACCGAAGTTTCGCCTAAAATACCGCTCCTGGTTAAGAACGAAGCATAAAGCACCAATAAGAAACTGATGAGGATCAATGCCATAGCGGTAAAGAAAGCATGACCAGTATTTTTATACGCAATTAACACGTGTACCCCAGCAATTAAGGTTAACCAAGGAATGATAGAAGCATTTTCTACTGGATCCCAAGCCCAAAAACCGCCAAAGTTCAATGCCTCGTAAGCCCAAAACGAGCCCATGATGATACCTGTTCCCAACACCATTACAGCGAATAGAGTCCAAGGCAATACAGGTTTAACCCAATCTTTGAAGCGTCTTTGCCAAAGGGCTGCGATGCCATAGGCAAAAGGAACCACCATACTGGCAAAGCCCAAGAACAAGGTTGGCGGGTGGATTACCATCCAATAGTTTTGCAACAAAGGATTTAAGCCCTTGCCATCAGTAATGAATTTTAAATAGTTTTTATAGTTTTCGGGATCATTGAAAACCATTGGTGCAAATTCTTTTAGATTTTTGGCCTCTCTTAACAGGATAAAAGGCGAACTGCCAAAGCGTTGGCCAAAAATTTCAACACCCAAAAGCATCGAAGTTAAAAAAGCCTGAGAGAAGGCAACCACGGTCATTACGCCGTTTTCCCAAGTTTTGGCTTTCCAGATTAAGATGGTTCCCAAAATAGACTGCCAAAAAGCCCATAGCCAGAAGCTTCCTTCCTGCCCTTCCCAAAAAGCCGACACGATGTAATAAACCGGCAAGCTTTTAGAAGAGTGGTTATAAACGTAGTTATATTCGTAATAGTGGTTTAAAATAAGGTAAAACAGAATAGAACCTATACCGATTACACTCACCAAGTTGATCAAAAAACCGATCCGGCCAATCTTAACCCAAGACTTGTCTTGAAGGTCTTTGTTTTTAACTGCGAAATAATAAGCAATTGCAGAGAGCAGCGATGAGGCAAATGCCAGCACAATAAAAAATTGGCCAATTTTGCCAGGAAGGAGATTCTCTCCAATAAATTGTATGTCCATTAAGATTTTTTGTATTGTTTTACCTGACCGTCCTTATTCACTTCAACCAGATTGTCATTGTATTTAGAAGGGCATTTCATGAGTATTTTGGAAGCATAAAAGGTATCGTTTTTCATTGAACCTATAAGCACCAATTTTTCCGAACGTTCAAAATCTTGTGGCTTAGTGCCGTTAAGCACTACTTTTTTTACTTCGCCTTTTTCATCCTGCATGTAAAAAGCAAAGTGATTTGGATCTTTAAGGGCATCGTAATAGGTGCCTTTGCTTTTTTCCCAATGGCCTATTACATGTTCTTCTTTTTGTGATGAAGCAGCTTCTTTGAAATTAGAATAGCTGTCGGTATCTGCATTTAAGCTAACCAAAAAGCCAATACAAATGGCAATTGTAATCAGACCAATAATAGCACTTTTTCTCATGTGGGCTCAACAATTTAAAAATCCTGACCACAAAGATAAAAAAACTACGCCAGCGGGCTATTGGTAATGCACAACGTGACAATTAATTGATAGTTCTGCCCCTATTTAAATTCATCCTTAATAAGGTTTGGCAAGGCTTTTCTCAGCTTTTCTACCTTTGGTCCGCAAACATTGGCTACATAGGCCTGGTTAGGGTTAAGGCGCACGTAATTCTGATGGTATTTTTCTGCCGGATAAAAAGCTTCAAAAGGCTTTACTTCCGTTACGATTTCACCGGGATGAAACTGCGATTGGTTATACTTTACAATGGCAGCTTCGATCTGTTTTTTCTCATCGGCATTGCTATAAAAAGCAATAGAACGGTAACTCGTGCCAATGTCTGGTCCTTGCCTGTTCAATTGCGTAGGATCGTGCATTACAAAAAAGGCATCCAACAATTGCGAAAAGCTGATTACACTTGGATCATAAACTACTTGTACCGATTCTGCGTGTCCGGTTTGTTCGGTTCCCACCTGCTCGTAGGTTGGATTGGCCACCTTGCCACCGGCATAACCGCTGGTTGCCTTGATCACGCCCTTCAATTCTGAGAATCCCTCTTGTATCGACCAAAAACAGCCACCCGCAAAAGTAGCCACCTGTTGCTTGGCTGTTGGTTTCGGCAATTCGGCAGGCTTCTGATCCTTTCCATTGCCACAAGCTGCTAAAACGGATAACAGCATTAAGCCTATTAATATTTTTTTCATGTGCTTCTTGTTTTAGTATAGCGTATTGCGTATAGCGTATTGCGTAGAGCGTATAGCGTAGAGCGTATAGCGCGTTGAAACATGTTAAACGCCTAACGCAAAACCCCAAACGCAATACACCAATATACGAGCTAAATGCTTTACTGTATTGCATCCGATTGTCATCTTTAAACAATAAAAAAGCCCTCCTGATTATTCGGGAAGGCTTTAATGTATGATTCTGTTTCAGCCTATGGCCAAACACCTAAATTCATGTAAGAGATGGCAATCTTATCGATCGAGTTTACAAAAGCAGCTGTTCTTAATGTTTTGGTAGCTGGTTTGTTTACCAAGGTCTCTCTAATTTCGTGGTAAGAATGGATCATGGTGTCTTCTAAACCTGAGTTTACCAATTCCATTTCCGAGGCACCTTTCACAATCATCAAGCGGTGCTCTGCAGGAATGGTTTTTCCGGTTAAGCTCTCTAAAGTATTGATCAAGTTTGCATTTGAGTTTTCTGCGTAACGGTTTTCCATACGGCCAAATGCTACGTGCGAAAGGTTTTTTAGCCACTCGAAATAAGAAACAGTTACCCCACCAGCGTTGCAATACATATCTGGAATGATGATACCACCCATTTCGGTAAAGATTTCTTCGGCTTCTGGCGTACATGGACCGTTAGCACCTTCGGCAATGATTTTAGCCTTGATGTTACGGATGTTTGCACCAGTAATTTGGTTTTCCAATGCAGCTGGAACTAAAATATCGCATTCTTGCTCCAAACCTTCGCTAGAATTCTTGAAATCCGTTGCACCTGGGAAGCCCAAAAGCGATCCAGTGTTTTTACGGTGTGCAAAAACCTCGTCGATGTTTAAGCCATCGGCATTGTAAATCGCGCCTTCGAACTCGCAAATCCCTACGATGGTTGCACCAAACTCGGCCAAGAATTTAGCAGAGTGGTAACCTACGTTACCTAAACCTTGTACAATTACTTTTTTATCGCCTAAGCCAGCTTTTAAACCAATTTTTTGCATGTCTTCGGCTACCGAAACGCACTCGCGCACGGCATAAGCTACGCCACGGCCAGTTGCTTCTTTTCTTCCACGGATACCGTGCAAAGCGATTGGCTTACCGGTAACGCAACCCAAAGCATCCAAAGAACCTGGATTCATGGTCATGTAGGTATCGGCAATCCAGCTCATTTCGCGCTCGCCAGATCCATAATCAGGAGCAGGCACATCGATACCGGGACCAATAAAATTCTTTTTGATTAATTCTGTAGTATAACGACGGGTAATCGTTTCCAACTCTGCAACCGAATAGTTTTTAGGGTTGATACAAATACCGCCTTTAGCGCCACCAAACGGCACGTTAACGATTGCGCATTTATAGGTCATCAAAGCTGCCAAAGCCATTACTTCGTCTTCGTTAACCATATCGCTGTAACGGATACCGCCTTTGGTTGGGCTCATGTGATGCGAGTGCTCTACGCGCCAAGCATCGATTACTTCAAAACCGTTTCCCCTGCGGATAGGGAATTGGAAACGATAAACACTGTTACACGCTTTTATCTGGGCCAATAAACCTTCAGGATGTGAGGTAAACTGGGCAGCACTGTCAAAGTTCATGCAGACATCTGCAAAAAAACTTGTCTCGTTTGCTTTATTAGCCATTAGTACTTCTTTAAAAAATTTGAATTTTCTTCTTTATGGGTGCAAAATTGCATCAAAATAAACCACTATTGCAAACAGAAATTTGCTTAGTGTATTAAAAACACCTTAGTAAAAGGGCTAAAAGATTAGGCTTATGACGTTTAAAATTAGTTTTTGTCAGAAGATTTTTTTTCTAACATTTTTAATCTTTTGTCGAGCGAAAAGAGATAGATCAACAAACCAACCAAAATTATCACGATACAAGCTACCACAACATATATTTTTCCGCTGCTGCGCAAGGCATCGGCCATTTCTACATCATTGCCTTGGGCAAACAGATTTAAGGTAGCCAATAGCATTAACAAAGTGAAAGTTATTTTCTTCATGAGATTAAAGTTGTTTGTTTTCTAGCGAACGAATTCTGAATTTGATGGTGTAAACCCAATAGCCGATAATGATCCAGCCCAAGCATGCTGGATAAAAAACCGCACGCATGCGACTGTCTAGATCGTAACTGTTAAAACCGGGATTGCCGCCATTGCCTGGGTGCAAAGACGATTGCAGGCGCGGCAGCACAAAAAGGAGCACAACCATCATTGGAAACGCAAAAATATTGAATATGGCCGAAATTTTGGCTCTTTTTTGTTCTTCATCTATCGCATTGCGCAATACGAGATAGGCAAAATATAATAAGATAGAAATGGCGGCGAAGTTTTGCTTAGGATCGAAGCTCCAAAACTGGCCCCAGGTATATTTGGCCCAAACAGCACCTGTAATCAGACCTAAAACGCCAAAGATAATTCCAGCGTTCACACTTTCTACAGCTCTTAAGTCGTCAAGCTCACTGCCTGAACTCAGGCTTTTGATGCTATAAAAAACAGAAATGGAAAACAGGGTGATCATGGCAAACCACATCGGTACATGAAAGTAGAGATTCCTGACGGTCTCGTTAAGGATATTCAGATGTGGAACGTCAAGCAACAATCCGGCAATTGCCGTATAAACTACCAAAATGGCTCCCAAAATTTTCCACCAGGTTTTTCGCATAATTTAATTTTAAATGAGAGGATTAATTAATGATCGAATATTGAACGGCCAGATTTTGAATAAAATCCTTCAAATAATATCCATCACCTCTTTTTGTCATTTTATTTATCGGGCAAAGTTAATAATCTATTGTTTATAATGGTCCATTGGCCATTCACATTTGACATAAAATACTTTAAAATGACCATAGCACCTCAAATGTGGTCGCAAAAAAAATGCAGACACATAATTGGCCTGCATTTTTAATAGGTTTTTCTAAAATTAGATCACGATAGAGGTTGCCGTGGCCGAATCTATCCTCCAACCCAATGTTGGACTTCCAGAAACCGTGATATACACATAATATTCATAATAGGAACCTGCGATATAACCTTCAAACTTGTCTACATTAATGGTGCCTGGTGAATGCGAAACACTGGTTAGAGTTACATTCCCAAGCCCTTGGATCGTAGCTGCAATGGTATAGATGTTTCCTGGTGTATAAGTAATGGTCGCTGTTCCCGGCACGCCATTATCTGCCGTAAAATTTTCGGTCTTTACAACGGGTGGCAATACTTTAGTTAAACGCTTTGGCTGGCTCACTTCCGATTTAAAACTACTAAACAGGCAAACGGCAAATGCCATGGCCAATACAAGGTAACGGGCTGTTGTTTTCATTTTTTTAGGGGTTTAGGTGAATGATGTGATGATTAGCCATCGATAGTTTGGCCTAAACAAGATTTGAAAAATTAACCAAGAATAAAAAAATATATCCGCACAATCGTTTGCACTTAAGTTATTGTTTGGCAAGTACTTGAATGCTATTCAGGCAAATGAGAAAGAGCTTATGGAAGCATTTGGAAAAACACAGTAGCTGTTCACCACTAAAACAACGCAATCGTTTGATCATCAATTATTTGACAACAAGCCCGATTAATCGCGCCACAAATAAGGAAAGAGCAGCAGAGAAGCTGTCATTACGAGTACGCTGATGAGCAACATCATCCCGATATCGTCTAAACTCACGCTTCGATCCAAACCATCAATGGCATTTTTGGCCAGCTTGATCAATACAATGAGCACCGGAATAATAATCGGAAAACTCAAAATAGCCATTAACATGCCTCCATTGCCAGCCTTCGAAGCAATGGCCGATACCATGGTAAATATAGTTGCAAAGCTCAAGCTGCCTAAAACGGTTGCAACAAGGTACATCAACACATCTGCTTTTTCTGGAAAGTTGAACACCAAGCTATAAAACAAGAGTGCAATCAGTGTTAAACCAATCATCAACAAGCTGTTGTAAACGGTTTTTGCAATAATCAGGGCCGAAGGGCTTACCAAAGTATAAATGTATAAGTGCCTGCCCTTGCTCTCCTGCATAAAACTTTTGGCAATGGCATTAATTGATGCAAAAAGCATGATGATCCAGAATAAGGCATTCCAGGTGAGTTTATCTATCGTAACAAATGACAGAAAGCAAACAAAAACAGTTGAAACCACGTACAGCAAAACACCATTAAGCGCATATTTGGAACGCCATTCTAAGAGAATTTCTTTTTTGATGAGGCATTTAACCTGTTGGATGAGCTGCATGGGGCAAAGATAACAATTTGAGGCTTTAGTCATATTAATCGGAAGTCAGGAGTCCGAAGTCGGAAATTTATGGTCGATAATTTTAATGTAATGAGATTGCTTCATCGTTTCTCTCCGCGATGACGATTGAATGAATGACATTAAGCCAATGAACTAATGACCCTAATGAACTAATCATTAAAACTCGTAATATTGTATATGGACAAATACTGTAGCGTAGTAAAAAGCCCAATTGGCGATGTACTTATTTTTGCAGACGACGAGGCTGTGAACGTAATTACTTTTGCCGAAAAGGATATCACCGGATTAAGTTCCAATGCCCTGAGCGAAAATGCCGCGCAACAGCTCCACTCCTACTTTGAGGGCAATTTAAAATCATTTGATTTCCCTTTGGCACAAACAGGTACTGAATTTCAGCAAAACGTTTGGGAAGCCTTATGTACCATTAATTATGGCGATACCATTTCTTACCTCAAATTTTCCGAACAGCTGAACAATCCCTTAGCCATTAGGGCCATTGCGGCAACCAATGGAAAAAACAATATCGCCATTGTAGTTCCATGCCACCGTGTAATTGGCAGCAATGGCAAACTGGTAGGCTATGCGGGCGAGCTTTGGCGCAAGCAATGGCTGTTGGAGCATGAAAGATCAATACTCGGCAAAGGTCAAATGAGCCTTAAATTTTAATTATGAACCCGTATTTAGATATCGCATTAAGAAGTTTGGCAGTTTATGCATTTATGCTGGTTGCCATTAGATTGACCGGCAAAAAGGAACTTTCGCAACTGAACACCATAGATGTAGTACTGATCTTGCTCATTAGCAATGCGGTGCAAAATGCTATGGTGGGCGATAATACGACTTTGTTGGGCGGATTGGCAGCTGCTGCAGTGCTTTTCATCCTCAATTTCACGTTAAAAAAACTGTTGTTCAAAAGCCGAAGGTTAAGAGATCTCATTTTGCAACATCCTGAAATATTGATCCACGATGGCAAACTGAACTTTGACAAGCTAAGCCATTTGGGCATCAGCGACGAAGAGCTTAAGGAAGCCATGCGCGAACATGGGGTTGAGCATTACAAAGATGTAAAATTGGCCATTTTTGAGGTTGATGGCAACATCAGTATCATTTCGGGCTCGCAAAACCTCAAACAAACCCATTTCAAGCGCAAAAAAGTACATAAGACTTTGGGGCTAAACGAATAGGCCTTTCTACACTACTCCAAATCTCTCGATCAGTTTGTCTTTTTGGATACGGGCTACCTGCAACTGTTTGTTGTTCTCCATGGTGAGTAGGCAATCGATCTTGTTAAAGTGTTTAACCTTGTTCAAATTAATGATGTATTGGCGATGGATGCGGAAAAAATTTCTGTTCTCCAATATTTCCTGCACGTCTTTTAAAGTCTTAGAAACAATTACTTTTTCGCCATCGAGCAAAACCAGGATCGAGTAATTGCTGCTGGCTTCAATGTAAAGGATATCATCGAGGTTAATAAAAACGATGCCCGAGAGCGAGCTGATGGCAATTTTATTCACCCTTTCTGCCTGCATCTGTCTTTGAAAAAGGTCTAGCTGCCCTTCTGAAGGTTTGCCAATATGAACTGCCTTTTTAACGGCCTCGATCAAATCGTTGATGTAAATTGGCTTCACCAAATAATCAAGCGCACTAAACCTGAACGCCTTAATGGCAAATTCGTTGTAGGCGGTTATAAAAACAATGCTGAATGCAACTGGCATCAGCTTTTCGAGAAACTGGAAACCGTTGAGCTCTGGCATCTCAATGTCCAAAAAAACCAAATCAGGTTTCAGAAGCCCTATTTCCTGCAATGCGATCAAAGGACTGTTAAACGTATATACATCGCCTATTTCTGGACAATATTTTTCCAACTGGATACGGAGCAGGTTAACGCTATCCTCTTCATCGTCGATAATTACCGCAGTTAACAATTTCATATCAAATGTATGTTTATCGTAACGCGGGTACCAGCAGGACCGTTATCATCATACAAATCTTCAATATAGAGCATGGTATTGGCGTTAAATTTCTGATTAAAAATAGCAATCCTTTCGTTGGTAATTAGCGTACCATAGGATTTTTCCTTTTCGGCTGCCTTGCTTTTCAGCTCTGCGGCCTTTTCCCTGCCCACGCCATTGTCTTCGATGGTAATATTGAGCGTTTGAGCCACAAAGTTCTGACTGATGTTGATCATGATTTTACCACCTTCGTTTTTATGCATCAATCCGTGCCAAATGGCATTTTCGAGGTGTGGCTGGATCAACATCGGCGGTATTTCTATAAAATCTACATCCACTTTTTCATCGATATCGAAAACATAGTTGAGCTTGCCCTTAAAGCGCATGGTTTCCATCTCCAGGTACAGTTTGAGCACCGTAATCTCTTCGGCCAATACGATTTTCTCCTTTCTTGAATGGACCAAGGAAAGGCGCATCAACTGCGAAAACTTGCTCAAATAACTAGATGCCAAATCGCTGTCGTTCTTTTCGATATAGAGGTTAATGGAGTTGAGGCAATTGAAAATAAAATGGGGGTTCATCTGCAGGCGCAAGATCTTATGCTCGTTTTCGGCATTTTTTATTTTAAGATTGATCCGCTCTACTTCACTTTGTCTATCCCGATAGGCCAACGCGGTTAAGAAAAGAATGGTATCGATTACGAACGCAATGGTTACCAAGTCTACATAATTGCTGATCTCAGTATACCAACGGGGAAGATAACTGTAAAGATTAAACCACTTGGGCAACATACTGAACATCAATGCAACAGAAATAGTAAGCAAGCCAATAAAGGCAAACTGCAGGTAGCCCCTATTCGGCTTGGGCCGGGTATGGTAGCTCAACAAAAGGGTAAAAATTAAAAAGGGTAATGAACTGTAAATCCATACTACTTTGGTAATGAGCGTAAGTGCTGGCCAGGCGTAATGGACGCACATCACTACGATCATCAAAACCCACTGCAACAAACAAAAATTCGAAAACGCATTCAAAAACCTGTTATTCTTGATCTCTAGAAACTTGGTTAAAAAGAGGATGTAGAAAAAATTCTGGGGGACAAAGGACAAGAGAAAGATAAAGTCGTTATTGAGCTGAGGCAACCAGCTTGTTTCCAGCACAATGGCATCTACCTGCAGAGAATACCTTAAAAAAAGGAAGATTGAGGCCAAGGCATAATATAAATAAGCCACATCCTTGCGCTGAAAAAAGTACTTGAGGCAACAATAGATAAAAACTGCAAAATAGAAGCCTGCTACCCATAACTTCACATTCCTATAACTTGGCGGAGAAAAGAGCTGCTCCTGGTTTTTCTCTTGATAGGCCACATCAAGAGTTTCGATCTGCGGGTATTGAGGAATAATGTTATAGATGTATTTATGATTGAGCAGGTAAAAATCCTGCTTTTGCCCATGTTTTAAAGGCAGGTTAATGCGCGAATAGTCGCCATTGATGGAGAGACCTGTTATCCTGGAGCCAAAACCGGTTTGGCCAACCAGCTTCAATTGCTTACCTACATGTTCATAAAGAACGGTTTGCTGCATTTTAACAGCCATTTTGAGCAACAACGTTGTGTCATTTAAGTAGCTGTTTTGGGTACTAAAACGGATCCAATATTGCAATATCGTGTCTGGAAATTCCCGTTGCGCCTTTAAGTTACTGTCTAGGGTTTTCCAATTTAGCGCGTTCAGATCGGCCAATTTTTTGTTGTTCTTTTTTGAGAGGGCGTAATCGGCTTGATTTAACAGGCTGATGCTCTTATCATTTGCCGTGACAGAAATAGGACTAACAATTTGTTGTGCAAGGGCATTGAAGCTTGCCACAATGGCAAAGCAAAAAAATATCGAGAGCCTTAAAAATGCGCTTTTCATTAGCACTATATAAAATAAACTGGAAATGCTATTGACTAAAGCTAACGAGAAAAAGCATTAAAAAAAACAAAATTGAGTGAAGCTGGGCTTTAGCAATGTGAAGCTTGGCATTTCCGATTTAAAACAACAGCCATACCGCAATTTTAGCCACAGTTTAACAACTTACCTATTTGGAGCGACATTAACCTTTGGCCTTCTCCTTTTGCCCGCTACACTGTCTATGGCAATCAGCCACACTCAAAACAAATCGCACTCTACACCCAAAAGACTATACCTCACTCAATTAGCCCTTTAAAACAGCACAGCAAGTATAAATTTGATAGCATAACCATCCAAATACTCAAAAATGAAAAAGCTCTTACTTATCCTAACCTTTTTATTTTACTTGTCGTCCGCTTTTGGACAAACAGCTCAATGGGGACCATGGACCTCTGTTTCATGCTATAAAGGCATCCAGTATAGCATAATGAACCTAGGCTTTAACAAAAGCACAAACAGTTATTGGTGGAATGTGAGATGGAAAAACAATTATTCAAAGGCCGTAAGTTTTGATGGCGAAGTAATTATTGGTGGCGAGAACTCTTTACACGGTGGTTTTGGAAACATACAGCCTGGCGGGACACAGACCTATACTTCTCTTCCTTATAAATCGAGCGCTGTCAATTTTACCGTTCGTGTAACCAAGGTTTGTTTCTCAGAGCGATATGGTGGTTGCAGCACCAATCTTGAGGGTTACCCAAATTACGCCGAATGTGATAACGGAACGCCAAATTATAAGATCAATCCTAAAAGAACTGCCGGCAATCCGCAAAGCAATCCCTCAACAAATAATGCTGGTTCAACTGCTCCAAGCCACCAAAACGCCAACCCTGCTCCTACCAACACTTCGGGTACGGTTTATACCAACACACCGATTACCCTCCCTACTTATTCCAATCAGCCAGCTACAAATACCAACAGCAATCAAAGTGCTGTTAACACCCAAAGGAAGATAGAAGCCATTAACCAGCTGGGCCAACAAGCAGTAGACCTGATTTCTTCTATCCAGGCCGATGCCCAAAGACGTAAAGAAGCAAAAATAATTGAAGCTCAAAATGCAGCTCTAGAAGCAAAGAAAAAAGCAGAAAGACAGATCAACACACTCAAAGACCCCAAGTTTTTTGAAACCTATTGTGATTTTATCGTGGCAAATGTAGAAGCCATTGGTTTTTCATTTTCCAAAATATCAAAATACAAAGAAGACGAGAAAGGAAAAGCCGTTACCATTGATTTTGCCAATAATATTCAAACGGAAATCAGGCACACGAGGCTAAGTGATGGAGACATGTTGTATACATTATATTTTGGCGCGAAAAATCTGGTGCATGGCAATCATTTGGCAAATTCTCAGCTCATTGATTTCTTGAAACAATTTCATTTTTACAACTACAATGGCTACAGCAATTATAACAGCAGCAATACCAAAATAGGCGATACTACCTATTATTGGTATAGGTTTTCAGACTTGTTTGGATTGGATAAAAGCCAGCCGTTTACAAACCTGTATCTCCAAGGCTATAAAACCGAAAACTACAAAGGCGCATCAGGTGAAATAGACAAATACAAGGCACGTGCATTAGATGAAATTTCAGGACTCCTGAAATCCGAAAACGCGGGCGCTAAGGCTTATCTCATCGCGAGCAAATACGAGGATATGAAAGATTATGATAATGCGGTTAAATATTACATCATCAATTACAACAATACCCCTGAAGAAAAAAGAACTTATTGGCTGACCGAGAAAATAGCCGATCTCTATTACAACAAAGAAAGGCTGAACAAAAAAGATAGCGCGGCGGTATGGCTTGCCCGCACCCTTAAACTGATGGAAAACGACCCTAAAAACAAGCTCGATATTGGCAAGGGAGAAAGCAATTGGTTTGACAGCAAGTACACTACGCTTTTATATAATTATGGCAATTCGGTTAGAAAAACGGATGGTAAACTCGCTATCGAAATCTATTTAAAAGCCGTAAGAGAGGGTTATACAGGCGCCTATACGGCTGTAGGTGTGATGTATGAACTTGGCGAGGGCGGCGTAGAGAAAGACTGGAAACAAGCTGAGGCCTATTACGAAAAAGACGCAGAAAAGAAAGGCGCAAAAGCCATGTACTACTTGGGGCAGCTTTATGAAAAAGGAGGGCCTAACCTAGAAAAGAATGAAAACAAATCGGAAAAATGGTTTAAAAAGGCTTGCAAGGTTGATAAACAGTATTGTAAATAAGCAGTGAATGTGATATAAAAATAAAGTTCAACCGACGAGCCAGCTAGGGCTCTTGGATTTCCAAATACTGAAGTCTACTTACTCATTTTGCCAAGCTTTAAGTTCGGCACCATTTTAACGATAAAACTTAAACTATATGAAAACTACATCGATTTACGCAACTTTAATTGTTTCCTTTTTCTTGACTATTTTCGTTTCATGCAACAATAGTGGAAACAAAAAAGACACAAGCCAATCTGACTCCACTAAGACAGCAGAAATTGCAAAACTGCCAGAAGATTCGCTAAGAAAAATACGGGTATGTACAGCATTAATAAGTGAAACGCATGTAATCGATTCAAGCAAAAATGCATTTGGCAAACCAGATCTCTTTTGGCCTGAAAATACCAAAGTCCTCAAAGTAAAGTTTATTGATGGAGATCCTAAAGTTCAAACCAGAATCATAAATACAGCAAAGGAATGGGAAAAACACTGTGGCATCATCTTTAGTTTTGGTAATGATCCAAATCCCGATATTACCATATCATTTAAAGAAATAGGCTCTTGGTCATATTTAGGAAAAAGCTCTAAAGGCATGATTCCTTCAATGAATTATGGCTGGCTTACAGCAGAAACTCCCCAATCTGAATATGACAGGGTTGTATTACATGAGTTTGGACACGCTTTGGGTCTTTATCATGAACACCAAAACGGCAAAAACAATCCCATTGAATGGAACAAACCAGTAGTGTATCAATATTATATGGGGCCGCCAAATAATTGGAGCAAAGAAAAAATAGATTATAATCTTTTCATGCGATATAGTTCAAACGAATACAATGGTACTGAATTTGATCCCCTTTCGATCATGCAATATTCACTGCCATCTGAATTCACAACAAATGGGTACCATTTAAATTCAGTTAATAAGCTATCTGAAACCGATAAAAAATTTATTTACGCTATATATCCAAAATAACTCATGTATAGATTTTTAATCCTTGCTATTGCCTGTCTTTGGATTTTGCCCTACATTTCATGTAAGCAGAAAAACAAGGGAGAAATTTTTATTGCACCAACAAAAAGTGGTAAGGGATCTGTAATGCATTTCAAAAAAGCATGTTTTTTTGTTTCATCACAGAAAGAGGCAGATTCAATAAAAAAGATCAAAAAAATAGATATAGAGCTCCCGAACACTAGAGAAATTGAACAGATTAAACAAATTACAGATTTTATTGGATTACCTCAAAACTTTGGGATTTATAAGGGGGATGTGCGTAATGCAATGGCAACTATCGTAAATGGAAGGAGAATTATTATTTTTAGGAAGGATCTGCTTAGAAGAATGGACAGGGTTGGAGGCAACGAATATTGGTCTTCTATGTTTGTACTTGCTCATGAAATTGGGCATCACTTGAGCAATCATTTTTCTCCCGATAGTCTGAATTCAAAAGATGAAGAACTTCAAGCTGATTTTTTTGCCGGATCCGTGCTTTGCAGACTTGGAGCTCCCTTAGAAGCAACAGTAAAAGCAGTTACTTTTGGTTTTATATCCTCTATCGACGACTATAGCCCTCATCCCAATGTAGAACGTAGGGCTGCAATGGTTACAAATGGTTGGAATAGAACCAATATCCAACTTAACAATACTTTTGCTACCCCACCACCACCGGCAGATGATGATATTGATTTTGGAACCCAATCCATATTTACTCCAGAAGATTTTCATTTAACGAAAGGAGAAAATAGCGATATATTAAATCATATTATTGAAAATAAATCATATTACGAATTGGAAGGAATTATTACTAGAATTCATTATTATACGGATTCCTTGTATTCAAAACTGCCAAATAATATTCGAGAAATTCAAGTTGAGATAACCAAAGACAACACAGGTTTTTACGAAAATAAAGGAGATGGCATATCCAAAGGCACTCGAATTTTGGTTCAAGTTCCTCAAGGCGAAGAAATGTGCCATGCTTGCATTGGCAATTATATTTCAATTTTAGTTAGGGGCAGAAAAATCCGGTTTAAAACATATATCTATGGATCTGGTTTGGATAGTTATTTATTCTATTTAGAGAAATTAAAAAGATAATCATCATACAAACGAATGTATAACAACTACAGTCTATCATTTCTGCCAATACCATTGCGATGGATTTTACAAAACAAACGGTTTCACGGCAAAGCTTAAGATGACCCTCTAAATCAGTTATTTCACCTCCAAACGCTCTTTCTTTACGCTGGTGGCCAATAAGATCACAGCTACCAGCAATACGATCCATCCCCATTGGAAGTGGATGGTTTTTGACAGCATTTTATCGAAGAACTTTGAACCGAAGTAATTATTCACTTTGAACCAAACCGCAGCAGCCATCAATACGCTCCAAATCATGGTCACAATGGCCATCACCCTAAAGGCTCCCAGCGCTCTTACAAAGAGAAGCAATGCGGTTATCCCTACAATAGCCAAAGAGATATAAAGCAAACGAGGATCTGCCTGATACAAATTCCAATTGCCTTTAAAGGGTACTTTTAACATCGGTGCAATGGTAATGGCTATAGCAGCCAAGATTAAGCCTAAATAAGCATTGATTTTTTTTACGATTAACATTTTTAGAGTGATTACACTGATTTAAGTGATTATTAGATGATTTAGCCCTATAAAGTTACACCGTAAACCGAGAACTCCAAAAGTAAATTGCTTATTGATTAATTGAAATAATCGAGAAGAGATTGCTTCTCCCAATAAAAAATCGGGCTCGCAATAACGTTTTATTGAAAACCGGCAACTGTTAACTGATTACTGCCAACTGATAACTGGATTACTTCCTGGTATCGATCCCCATTTTATCCGCGAAATGCGCACAGTAATCTCTCAGGTCTTCTACAATGTTCTCTTCTCCCGTTGCCTTTAAAAAGCTATCGCCCATGGTTTGCAAAGTTTCGTAAAAGAAGCGTTTCATTTCGTCAACCGGCATGTCTTTAGTCCAAAGATCGATGCGCATCGAATTTTTATAGTTGTGGTCCCATAGAGCCAAGATCATCGATTTTACCGGCACCTGGTCTTTATTTTCGGCATCGGTACTCTCCCAGAGAATTTGCTCCGGCATGTTTTTATCGTCTAACTCTACGGTTATCTTTATTTCTGCTTTCCTCATTATAAAATATGATTACATTGATTAGGTGATTACACTGATTAGATGATTTTCACCGATTAATTTTGCGTGCAAATATGCTGATTTTAGCAAGTATATCCGACGCAGAATCGTTTTACTTTTGTAATATTAAAATCAGAATGGCGGTGGCTATGATAAACACCAATTCGATGATCCAAATCCTTTTGAGGTTTTTAAGCGCAAACCTGAATACCAAATCGCTGATAAAAGTGACGACCACCAGTGCCAGCAATAGCCATTTATAGAAACCGCCAAAATTGATCTGCCCCCTACCCGCTGTAGCCGGTTCAAAAAAACTGGCCACCAGCAAAGCAAGTCCCAAGGCGGTAATGATATTTAAGGGAGTTAATCTGAACTTCATTATTTAAAACGTTTGGCTTTTTTAAACGGTGTTTTGCCAGCTTTTGCTCTTGCTTTCTCCCTTTCGCGGGCCTCGATCTGTTTGGCGTTTTTCTTTTCGTGAAAAGCTCCTTTAAAATCCGGGTCGTCTTTTCTTTTTTGGTTGTCTACTTCCCGCGCCAATTGCTGGCGTTCTTCATAAGGCGTTTCTTCTATAAAAACTTCATCCGGAATAGGCAGCCTGGTAATGGTCTGGCGGATCAGCTTTTCGATTTTCTTGAGGTAGTATTTCTCGGCCTCGTTGCAAAACGTAATGGCATCACCCGTGGCAAATGCGCGTCCCGTGCGACCAATGCGATGCACATAATCTTCGATAACAATGGGTACATCGAAATTGATGACATGGCTCACATCGCTTACATCTATCCCTCTTGAAGCCACATCTGTTGCCACCAGGATTCTGATATTCCCTTCCTTAAAATCGTTGATGGAATTGATACGTGTATTTTGGCCTTTATTGGCATGGATAACACGCACCGAGCTTTCGCCAAAACGGCGAACCATGTTGCTGTTGATATTGTCTGCAACGGTTTTGGTCTTACAAAAAATAATCAGGCGATTAAAGGCCTCATCATCTTTCAAAAGATATTGCAACAAGTTGATCTTGGTTTTAAAGTTGGGCACTTCGTACAATACTTGGGTAACGGTACTTGCCGGAGTAGCTTGCTCAGAAGCCTGGATCAGCGTGGGATGTTTAAGGAAGTCGCCTGCAATTTTATGTACCAGATCGCTCATGGTGGCTGAAAATAACAGGTTTTGGCGTTTGCGAGGCACTACTTCCAAAATGCGATGGATAGAGCCTATAAAACCCATATCCATCATTTTATCGGCCTCGTCGAGCACTAAAAACTGTAAATATTTGGTATTGATGTCTCCAGATAAATACAAATCCAGGAAACGACCTGGGGTAGCAATGAGGATGTCTACACCAGCTTTAATTTGTTCTTTTTGCGCTTTTGGGCCTATTCCTCCAAAAATAACCACGGCCCGCAAATCTGTATAAGTAGCAAACAGTTTTACTTGTTCTGCAATTTGCATGGCCAATTCTCTTGTAGGTGCCAATACCAATGCTCTTGGCGAATCGCCTTGTGCATATTTCAGCTTCATCAACATCGGCAACACATAGGCCGCAGTTTTACCTGTTCCAGTTTCGGCAATGCCAAAAATATCCTGACCAGAAAGTACTGGCGATATGGCTTTTTCCTGAATAGGTGTTGCAACGGTGAAGCCCGCATCGGCAACTGCATTTAAAATCTGCCTGTTGAGCTTGAATTCTTCGAATGATTTTGCCATAGCCTGCAAAGATAGTGAATCTTAATTAGGGAAGAGGCAAAATGGAGCATTGAAGATGGCAAATGGCCGATGGAAATTAGCTGTCTAAAAACAACGCGTCACCCTGAATATCATTCAAAGTGACGCATTGTTTACTGTATCGTCGTGCTGGACTTCATCCAGCATCTTTTAAAAACGATTGTTATTTCGATTCTCTGATGATCGTAATATAGCCTTTAAGCCTTAAGCGATCTGTCCCAAAATCAATCACGTAATAATAGGTGTTTTCACTTAACGGACTGCCGTTAACCGTACCATCCCAGCTATTGTCGTAGCCTTTTTTCTTGTAAACAATCCTTCCAGCCCTATCAAATACCGTTACTTCGTTATTCGGATAGAAATCGATGTTATCAATTATCCATTTGTCATTGTAACCATCGTTATTTGGTGTCAATATATTTTTGGCATTGATTTTAGCATAATCTTCTATTACGCTTAACGTAAAGCTTTGGCTCTGCGAACAAGAATTGGCATTGCTTACCGTTACTGTGTAAGTGGTATTTACCTGAGGCCTAACTGTAAGTACTGCCGTATTTTGCCCACTAATGATGCTGTTATTGGCTGTCCAAACATATGTTGTTCCGCCACTTGCCGTTAAACGGGCAATATCGCCTTTGCTAATGCTACTGCCTTTATCACTGGCAATGTTTACAATTGGCAATGGGTTAACGGTTACGGTAAAGGTTCTCGAATAGGTATCTACTCCCCCGTTGGCCGTACCGCCATTGTCTTTTATGGTTACGGTAACTGTAGCTACTCCACTTGCACCATTCTTAACCACATAATTTACCGAACCTTGAGCTCCAGTTTTGACAGCTGTTAAGCTTTCGAACAAAGCTGCATTATTGCTGGATACGCTAATGGTTGTCGTTTGCGCAAGTTCTGGTCCAGCGCTAATCCCCGATAATGACACGACTTGCGTAGCATTAGAGAAACAATGTGCTACATTATTAATGGCTGCTAGTGTTGGCACTTCGTTTACATCTGAAAGTGCGATGGTGAGTGTTTTTTCTAAGGAAAGTCCAAACTGAGTGGTACTTTTTACCCTGATGCTATAGCTGGCTTTGTTTTCAAAATCAAGACTAGCTAAACTATTTACATTGGTTCCGGCTATGGTGAACAAGGCATTGTCTGTATCGCCTGCTCCGGCTACCAGTGAATAAGTGAAGGTAGCTGATGGATCATCTGAGGTACTGCTCAACGAACCTGCATTTGTACCCGCAGGCTTGTTTTCATATAAGGTAACTCCTGCCAAGGTGATATTGGTTGGCGCACCTGCTTTTACTTTCAACACACCGTTTACATAGGCGATGGTATAGTTTTGTGCTGCCGCGCCACTTACGGTAATTGGATAATCGCCGATTGGACTCGCTGCGTTTGCCAAAGTAGCCAATGTAGGCTGGGTAGTGAGTACGGCATTGGTTTCTCCATTCACAAAACCGGTATAACTAGCCGTTAAGGCTGGATTAGTACCGCCAAAGAAACGTTCTTTATTATCGGCAGTAATGGTTAAAGCTGCAGGATTAATGACAAAATTAGCACCTACATAACTTAAGGCATAATTGGCATTTAATGCTAAACTACCTTGATTAATGGCATAAGGCCCTACATTTTCGCCAGTTACCCTACCCAATATACCTGTAAAGGCATCGCCACTTACCAGCGGACCACCAGCTGTAATGGTATAAGCGAATGCTGGATCTGTTTGTCCATAGGTTTTATTTTGACCCGCACTTGCCGTAACGGTCACTGCTTTAGGTGTAATGGCAAAATTAGCAGGAACAAAACTCAGGGTATAATTGGCCGATAATGACAAACTACCTTGGTTAATGGCATAAATACCTACATTTTCGCCAGTAGCCCTACCCAATGCACCTGTAAAGTCGTCGGTACCCACCAAAGGAGCACCCGCAGTAATACTATAAGCAAAAGTTGGATCAGACGCGCCATAAATCTTAGCCTGACCAGTATTGGCTGCTACAGTTATCGCCTTAGGGGTAATTGCAAAACTGGCCCCAACATAGGTGAGTGTATAATTAGAATTTAACGTCAGGCTACCTTGATTAATGGCATAATTTCCAACATTTTCACCTGCATCTCTAGTTAAAGAGCCCGCAAAAGCATCGGTGCCAACTAGCGGAGCTCCCGTAGTAATACTGTAAGCATAGGTTGGATCTCCAATACCATAAATCTTACCCTGACCCGCTGTAGCAGTTGCTGTAATTGCTTTTGGCGTAATGGCTAATGCAGTTGCATTTGAAGCAGCCTGCGCAAAGACGTAGTTAACTGCGGCTAAACCCGAACCGTTAATTGCATAAGTCCCAATAGTACTCAGGTTGGTGGCCGTACTCGCAAAAACCGCGGTACCCGTAGTAGCACCAGCCAAGTTATCGCTGTACTTAAACCCGGTTACCGTTCCTGTAAAACCAGGGTTGGCACTTCCGTATACTTTATTTGTCGCGGTTGCAGTATACGTTAAAGTGGCCTTATTAATCGTGAGCACTAGTGTTTTTTGGGATGCAGCGGCATAAGTAGCATCTCCTGCCTGATCTGCATAAATATTTACTGTTCCAGCGCCTACAATATGTACTTTTCCGGCAACAATGGTTGCGATACTTGGGTCACTGGTTGAGTAGCTAACCTGCAATCCCGAATTGCTGGTTGCGCCAGGGTCGATATCCCCATCTCCGTAGTTGGCTGTTGCTGTTGTAGCCAAAGCGATGGTTTGTGGCAGAAAATTGATATGAATAGTATAGGCTTTGTCTGAGCTATAAGGTATGAGACCTAAAGACGAATCAGTGGCTCTTACCAAGAATGAATAATCTCCGCCAACAGTAGGCGTTCCGCTCAATACACCCGCACTGCTAAACGACAGGCCAATGGGCAACGAGCCATCTATGATGGAGTAGGTATAAGGCGCAATACTTCCAGTGGTTGTTATATTTTGATTATAGGCAGTTCCCACCATTCCATTTGGCAATGTTGCAGGACTAAATACCATAACGGGAGGCAAAACAACAAAGCTGTAGACCTTAGATCCGGTAAATGGCCCTGAACCTCCTGAAGCATCTGTAGCAAGAACCGTAATATTGAAAGTACCAGCACTTGCTGGCGTACCACTTAAAACACCCGCACTGCTAAATGACATACCTACGGGCAATGCTCCAGCAGTCAACGAAAATGTATAAGGGGCTATACCTCCACTAGCCGAAACACTTTGGCTATAAGCCACACCTAATACCGCGTTAGGTAAGGTTGGGGGATTGACTACTATTGTAGGTGCACCTACAGTAAGCGTATATGCTCTCGATCCTGTATATGGCCCCGTACCTGCAGAAGCATCTGTTGCCGATATTGTAAAATTAAAGGAGCCTCCTGCTATTGCTGTACCACTTAAAGTGCCATTGGTACTAAGGCTTAAACCCGGAGGCAGTGCGCCGGCCGTAACCGCAAAAGTACGTGGTGCTGTACCACCTATGGCAGTAATGGTTTGTGTATACGACGCTCCGATAATTGTACTAGGCAGTGTGGTCGGATTTACTACAATAGTTGGCGCAGCAATTACCAAAGCATAAGCCCTTGAGCCTGTATGTGGCGAACCAGTACCTGTTGACGTGCCCGTTGCTGTTAGGGTAAAATTAAAAGTGCCACCACCCGTTGGCGTCCCGCTTAAAAGACCTCCACTACTCAAACTTACACCTGGAGGCAATGAGCCTGCAGTAACCGCATATGTATAAGCACCAATGCCTCCACTTGCCGTTACTGTTTGGCTATAGGCAACGGCCACAGTTCCACCGGGCAGCGTAGCTGGTGCAACTACAATAACTGGGGGTGCCACCACAAGCGTATAAGCCCTTGTTCCGGCATAACCTCCGCCACCCGAGGCATCGGTAGCCCTCACCGTAAAATTAAAAGTTCCAGCCGAGGTAGGCGTTCCCGAAAAAACACCTGTCGTGTTATTTAATGATAACCCTGCCGGCAAAGCACCCGCACTTATGGCAAATATATAGGGCGATGTAGCTCCACTTCCTGTAAAGGTCTGGTTATAGGCTGCACCTACCGTAGCGCCGGGTATAGTTGCAGGATTAACCACAACAGTTGGTGCCAAGGTGTTAAAAGTGAGCTCGGTTCCATAACTCGTGCCTTTGTTATTAATGGCGTAAGCCCTAAAATGTATTGTGGTATTAAAAGGCAAAGAGCCTACGGTACCACTAAAGGTACCCGTGTTGCTACCCATGCCTACTTTATTGTTCGAAGTTGTTGGGTTTGCGCTAGTAGACCACACAATTCCCCTGTCGGTTACGGTTGCACCACCATCGGCAGTTACATTACCCCCCAAAGAAGCAGAATTTGAAGTAATCGCAGCTGCAGCTGCCGAAGTTACAGTTGGCGCCACTTCGGTACCAGTTACCACACCTACTCTAATATCGTCTATCCAATACCTGTTGTTGGCCTTGAAAAGAATGCTTACCTGAGTAACGGTTAAGTTTTTGGTATAAGTTACTCCGCTTGTAGTATAAGTACCTCCTGAAACCGGAGTAGCATCAACCTCTGTTTCAGGTGCCCCTACAGTTTTGGTATAAGTAATTTCATAGAACGGCGGAATGCCCGGAAAAGCACCCACGTAACTGTTCATACTCTCCTGCCTTACAAAAAAGCCATAAAATTGGAAAGGCTGTCCATCAGCGCGTTCCAATATGAAAGTATCACCTCCAGAGCCGGTCTTCATTAACGAGGCACTATTGCCGTTACCGTTATCAGGGCTATTGCTAAAACCGCCGTTACAGCAAGATGTAAGCTTATAGCCTACGCCTCCTATAGTGATATTGGCCTGTGTATTCCAAATAGATCCGGATGGTTGCGAGATAACTGAGCCGGCATCAAAATTATAGGTGGTTTGTGCATGTGAACTCCAGGCAAAGCCTAAAACAAACAGCCAAACCAAACTTTTTACAAAGTAGATTTTCTTCATAGCAATGGATTTAAAACTAACAATAGGTCTTGAAATGAGCATTAATCAGGGAATTAAGAATGATAATTTAAAATTACCTCATTAATATGAAGCTAACACCGTTTTACTGTAATGTTCGTGTTACAAAACAATATGACAAAAACGAGCATAATACCATTAAGAATGGCAATAAATTGCAGTCGTTTGCTGCCAACTATTAACAAAATGCTATATTTGAAAACATGAACACTTACCTGATCAAAGGCGCTACGCTTGTAAATGAAGGCCAACAACAGCTTGCCGATGTTTTAATCAAAAATGGATTTATCGAAAAAATCGGACAAAATCTGAGTGCTCCCGAAGCACAAGAAATTAATGCCGAAGGCCTCCATCTTTTACCAGGAATGATCGATGACCAGGTACATTTCCGCGAACCCGGACTAACGCATAAAGCTGATATCTTTACCGAAAGCATGGCCGCTGTTGCCGGAGGGATTACCTCTTTTATGGAAATGCCCAATACCATGCCGAATACCCTTACTCAAGCACTATTGGCTGATAAATATGCCATTGCCGCATCAACCTCGCTAGCCAATTATTCGTTCTACATGGGCGCCAGCAACGATAACATTGAGGAAGTACTCCAAACCAATCCGAAAGAAGTTTGTGGCATCAAGGTTTTCATGGGTTCATCAACTGGCAATATGCTGGTAGACAATGAGCAGACGCTTGAAAATATCTTCAGCAAGGCACCCATATTGGTTGCTACGCATTGCGAAGACGAGCAGACCATTAGAGCTAACATGGCCAATTTCAAAGCCCAGTACGGCGATGACATTACCATCGAGATGCATCCGCTGATCCGCAGTGCCAAAGCCTGTTACAAATCTTCTTCGCTCGCAGTAGAACTGGCCAAACGCTACCAAACCCGTCTGCATATCCTCCACATTTCTACAGCAAAAGAAGTGGCCTTATTTGATGCACTTACGCCCTTAAAAGATAAAAAAATCACCGCTGAGGCCTGTGTACATCACCTTTGGTTCAACGATCAGGATTATACCAGCAAAGGGAATTTCATTAAATGGAACCCAGCCGTTAAAACCGCAGCAGACCAAGCCGGAATTTTGCAAGGTTTGCTTGATGGTCATATCGACGTGATTGCTACCGACCATGCACCACATACCCTGGAAGAAAAACAACAAGGCTATCTACAGGCGCCATCTGGCGGACCTCTAGTACAGCATGCGCTACCAGCACTACTAGAAATGCATTTGCAAGGCAAAATCAGCCTAGAAAAAATTGTCGAAAAAACAGCCCACAATTTGGCCATCTGCTTTGATATAGAAAAACGCGGCTACATTAGAGAAGGCTATTGGGCCGATCTGGTTTTGGTAGATTTAAACGATTCTTTTAAAGTAACACCACTAAACGTGCTTTACAAATGTGGCTGGTCTCCTTTTGATGGGCAGACTTTTAGGGCAAGCATTACGCATACTTTTGTTTCTGGAAACCTGGCTTACCATAAAGGCAAATTTACCACCAGCGAAACCGGAAAAAGATTAAGTTTCACCAGGTAATCGCCTATAAAAGTCGAAAATGAAAAAAATTATTCCTCGTCGGCTTTTAATTACAACGGGTATTTTATTGCTTATCGCTTTAGCCATCTTCTGTTGGGGCTTGTTTCCCGACTTGGTGCTAAATGGATATTCTGATGGCCTTTATCAGCTTATTTCAAAAACATTGAGGTGGATTTCTGCATGGTTTCCCTTTGCCTTGGGCGATATTGTATATGGCATCCTGATTATCCTGGCATTGATACAGCTTTACCGCTTCTTTAAAAAACTGAGGAAAAGAGAACAACGAAAAGCAATAATCACTGTTGCACCGATCAGATTGCTAAACCTAGTACTTGTTTTGTACATCAGCTTTAAACTGCTATGGGGCCTTAACTATTCACGACCAAGCATTAGCAAGCAACTCCACATCAGCGATGACAAATACACCGTGAAAGATTTGGTGTTGTTAACCAATTACTTTGTAGACCAACTTAATACCCTGCAACAAATCGCAGACCCCCAGCCACAAAACATTACACAGCTACAGGAAAAAGCAGTAATAGCTTATAAACAATTGGCTCAAAAAAATCCCTTTTTTAGCTATACTGTTCCGTCTGTTAAGCCTGTGCTCAATAGTTGGGCAGTTTGCAAAATCGGGATCGAAGGTTATTACAATCCGCTTTCGGGCGAAGCCAATGTAAACACAAAATTGCCGGCATGGGTTTTGCCCTTTGTCACCTGCCACGAAATTTCCCATCAATTAGGGGTTGCCAGGGAAGATGAAGCCAATCTCGTGGCTTATCTGGTAGGCAGCAACAGCGATGATGTGGAACTCCGCTATTCTGTAAACTACAATATGCTGCGCTACCTGCTTTTCGAAATCAGGTTCAAATCTCCTGAAGATTACCTCGCCTTGCGCAGTAAAATAGATCCGAGAATTGTTGACAACTTTAAGGCGGAGAATGAATTTTGGCGCAAATACAATGGCCAAATGTCTAACTACATGGGAGTAGCCTTTGATAAATTTTTAAAGCTAAACAATCAGCGTCGTGGCATTAAAAGCTACCAGAATATTGTGATTTGGCTGTGGAACATCCATAAAAAAGAGTTAACAGTTGGCAACTAACGGTTTCCCCAAACACATCATCCTGAACTCGATTCAGGATCTATCTCGAGCGAGATGCTGGATCGGTGTCCAGCATGATGAAGTATTTATGCTAACTAAAAACTGGAAACTAACAACGGGCAACTGAAAGCTGTCAACTGAAAACTGAAAACTGTCAACTGGCCTACCCGTGAATAGCCTCTTTATTGCCGTAGCTTTGGATCAGCTGCCCTTCAAATTCCAACCACTCCTTCCATCTCTTTTCTACATCGACATCGGTGCTGTACTTACGGGCAAAATTCAAAAAAGTGGTGTAGTGCCCCGCTTCAGAAACCATCAATTCATGATAAAACTTTGCCAGTTCTTCATCTTTAATATTTAGCGAAAGTACCCGAAAACGCTCGCAGCTTCTGGCTTCGATCATAGCCGCAAATAAAAGCCTATCGATAAAAGCCATGTTCCGGCTCCCATCCTTTTTGCTGAATTTGAGCAATCTGCCCACATAATCGTCCTTACGCTCGCGACCCAAAACATAACCACGTTGCTTGATGAGTTCTACCACCTGCTGGAAATGTTGCATTTCTTCGATGGCAATAGCAGTCAGTTCATCAACCAAATCCTGATGCTCCGAATTATTGGCAATTAAGGTAATCGCGTTCGTGGCAGCTTTTTGTTCGCACCAGGCATGATCGGTTAAAATCTCTTCTAAATTCGATTCGGCTATGTTTGCCCAACGCGGGTCTGTCAATAATTTTAATCCTAGCATGGCTTAATGGGTATTTCGATTGCCAAAATTAGAAATATTGATCCACACTTACGAAGTTTTTGAAACTTCGTAAGTCTTAGTTTACTTTTACACAAACTTTAAAGATGGAAGACCAGCAATTATTGATCATTGGCTTAGTTTGGCCAGAACCGGATTCGTCTGCAGCCGGTACGCGTATGTTGCAACTGATCAATTTATTTTTGGACCAGGGTTTTCAAATCACTTTTGCTTCTGCTGCGACAAAAAGCGAATTCAGTTTCGATTTGCCGAGTATTGGCGTAACTGAGCAGGAGATTAAACTGAATAGCGAAAGCTTCAATTCGTTTGTCAAGGATTTAAATCCGACCCTAGTGATGTTTGATCGCTTCATGACCGAAGAACAATACGGCTGGCGGGTACAACAGGAATGTCCCAATGCCTTGCTGCTTTTAGATACAGAAGACCTCCATTTTTTAAGGATAGCCCGACAAGAAGCTTCAAAAAAAGGACGTACATTTTCTTCGGCAGATTTGTATGCTGATCATGCCAAAAGAGAAATCGCCGCTATACTGCGTTGTGATTTATCCTTGCTTATTTCAGAAGAAGAAATGTTGCTTCTTACGGAGCAGTTTAACATTCATCCTTCGCTGCTCTACTATCTTCCTTTTCTGGAAGAAGAAATTACCGAAGTCCAAACGGACAATTGGCGGAACTTCGAAGAACGGAACGATTTTGTATTCATTGGCAACTTCCTTCACGAACCCAACTGGAATGCCGTTCAAATGCTTAAAACTACCATTTGGCCTTTGTTGCAAAAAGCGCTTCCAAAAGCAAATCTGCACATTTATGGCGCCTACCCTTCTCAAAAAGTACTGCAGTTGCACAACCCAAAAGAGAATTTCCACATTAAGGGAAGGGCAAAAAAAGCCCAAGAAACCATTTCCAATTATAAAGTTTTATTGGCGCCTCTACAGTTTGGTGCAGGCGTAAAAGGCAAGCTAATCGACGCCATGCAAACCGGCACCCCTACCCTAACCACTTCAATCGGTGCCGAGGCCATTAAGGGCGATTTAAACTGGAATGGCTTTATTGAAGATGAACCCATTGCGTTTGTCGAAAAAGCAGCGCTTCTTTATCAGGATAAAAATCTTTGGGAAAATGCCCAGCAAAACGGCATCCGCATTATTAATCAGCGCTATTCGAAAGCAAAGTTCAGTGCTGCTTTTATAGAACAGATCGCCTATTTAGCCAAAAACCTGACCACACATCGCCAACAAAACTTCTTCGGACAATTACTCCGCCACCACAGTGCACAAAGTACCAAATATATGTCGCTTTGGATCGAAGAGAAGAATAAGGCTTGAGTTTGAAGTGGAAAGTGCAAAGTGCAAAGTTGAAAGTGAAAAGTTTAAGATATAGTTTAGGTCCTTATTTACTCTCCAATACCTATTCTCAATTTCCCATTATCTATTCCTTATCCCCTCTTACCTTCTTTACAACATTACAACAATACTAAGCTAGAAACTCCTTAAATTTGCGCTATGGCAAAAATATCCATCAACCTGGCAACAGGTTCTCTACAGCAGGAAGAAATAATTGTAGGCATCGATTTGGGCACCACTAACAGTTTGGTCGCTTTTATCAATCCAGATAAAAACCCACAGGTGATTAATGATACCGGAAAGGGCGTTTTAGTGCCATCTGTAGTACATTTTAACGAACATGGCGATGCAGAAGTGGGCAACGAAGCCAAGGCTTTTCTCACAACCGATCCGGCCAATACCATCTTCTCTGTAAAGCGCTTGTTAGGCCGTTCTTACAAGGACGTAGCCAGCCATCAGGATATTTTCAGCTACAAAATAATAGATGATGATAGCGATGCCTTGGTGAAAATCAAGGCCGGAAACAAATTCTATACCCCTATCGAGCTTTCGGCAGAAATCTTAAAAGAACTCAAAACCAGGGCCGAGCACGCCTTAAAAACTCCGGTTAACAGGGCGGTAATTACTGTTCCTGCCTATTTTAACGATAGCCAGCGACAAGCCACCCGCGATGCGGGGAAACTAGCCGGACTGGATGTATTGCGCATCGTAAACGAACCTACTGCCGCCAGTTTGGCCTATGGCTTGGGTCTTGATCCTAATCAGCAAAAAACCATTGCCGTGTATGATTTAGGTGGAGGAACTTTTGATGTTTCTATCCTGCAGATCCAGAACGGAATTTTTGAAGTACTTTCTACTAATGGCAATACGTTTTTAGGCGGCGACGATTTTGATCGTGCCATTTTAAATTACTGGATAGCCAATAACAATTTAGATTTTAAGGCGCTTGCCGAAGATAATGTACTGATGCAAACCCTTCGCTTACAGGCCGAAGCTGCCAAAAAAGCATTGTCGACGCAAAACCTGTACAATGAAAAAGTAGGCGAGATCTGGTGCACTTTAGACAAGCAGACTTTCGAACAGCTGATTGCCGATAAAGTAGCGGAAACCATCGCCTGTTGCAAACAAGCTTTGACAGATGCCAGCTTAACGGTCAATGAAATTGATGAAGTAGTTTTGGTCGGTGGCTCTACCCGTACGCCTTTTGTGAAACAAGCGGTAAGCAATTTCTTTAATCGCCAGCCACACGACCAGATCAATCCTGATGAGGTAGTGGCTTTGGGCGCTGCCATTCAGGCCGACATTTTAGCAGGAAATCGTTCAGATATCCTATTGTTGGATGTAACCCCGCTTTCATTGGGCATCGAAACCATGGGCGGTTTAATGGACGTTATTATTGCCCGCAACAGCAAGGTTCCTACCAAGGCTGGTCGCCAATATACCACCTCAATTGATGGACAGGTCAACATGAAGATTTCGGTTTATCAGGGCGAACGAGACCTGGTAAAGGAAAACCGCAAATTGGCAGAATTTGATTTGAAAGGAATTCCGGCAATGCCAGCTGGTTTGCCTAAAGTAGACATCAATTTTCTTTTAAATGCCGATGGAATTTTGACCGTTCAAGCCATTGAATTGCGTTCGGGCGTAAAACAGGAAATCGAAATCAAGCCAAGCTATGGCCTTACCGACGATACCGTTGAGAAAATGCTGATCGATAGCATCGAACATGCCAAGAGCGATGTGGAGCAGCGCATGCTGATCGAAGCCAAGAGCGAAGGCGAGCAATTGGTTTATACTGCGGAACGATTCATCAGCAAAAATTCGCAGATTTTAAATGAGGAAGAAATCAACAGCACTCATGCACATATCGAAGCCCTAAAAGAAGCTTTGGCCAAAGGCGAAAAAGATCTGATCCTGAAAAAAGCAGATGAACTGAACGAGTATACCCGTCCCTTTGCAGAGCGATTAATGGACATGGCAGTTGGGCAAGCGATGAAAGGCAAAAAAATAGACGAATAGAACCCATTCGTCATGCCGGACACCGATCCGGCATCTCGTTTCAAGAATAGATTCTTCGCTTCGCGCTGAATGACAAATGGATTAGTTTATTGCTCGATTGCGTACTGTAAAATTACCATCCCGACAGCTACCCCATATTCCATCTTCCATTTTACATTTTACATTTTATATGCTACAAAAACTCCTCCTCTCTCTACTGATCTTCACTTTCATTTCATCTGCCGCTTTTGCACAACGCTATGTTTTCTTTCTGCATAATAAATTTGCCGAAGAGCACAGTTTAGCAGAAGCACATCCCGAATATGGCAAAACCCAATATGTAGAAGTCATCAACGAATTTAAACAAGCCGGTTTTAAAGTCATTAGCGAGAAAAGAGCTGCCCAAACAGATGTAGGCCAATACGCTTCCAAAGTAGTGAAGCAAATAGACAGTCTATTTAAACTCGGTGTAAAACCAGGTCAAATTACGGTTATTGGCACTTCAAAAGGTGGTTACATTGCACAACAAGTATCTACCCTACTCAAAAATCCTGCAGTTAATTTTGTTTTTATTGGTTGCTACCGCGACAAGGACCTCATTGATTTTCCCGGAATTAATTTCTGCGGAAACATCCTCACCATTTACGAAAAGACCGATGAATTTGGAGTTTCGGCCATTAAAAGAAAGGAGACTTCCAAACTTAAGGTGACACGTTTTAGACAGATAGAATTAAACACCGGACTCAAACACGGTTTTCTCTTCAAGCCTATGCCCGAATGGATCAATCCCTGCATTGAATGGGCCAAACAAAACTATAGTTTTAAATAAGGCTAATTGTTAAACTGGTTAATTGTTGGATTGCTGAATTGTTTCAATGTTAACCGATATTGAAAACTAAAATATTGGAAATTTTGAAGGTTAAAGAGTTCTATATGACAAGCCTTTCCATCCCCATTTCCCACTTTTAACTTTGCACTTTTAACTTTTAACTAAAAAGGGAAAGCAACTTTTACCACTCCCCCTTTTCATCTATTATTGTTCGTAAACCGAAAGCGAGGCACCTGGTATTGGCGTGGCGCCACTCGAACCTAATTGGCTAAACGTAAAAGTAGAACCCATATCGGTGTTTGTTTCTACCGCACAGTAATAAGGACTGCTTACCCAAGAACAGCCACTTGCATCGGCCTCATCAACTTTGATGTAATGTACTCCTGTATTGATGTACTTGTACTCGGCCCTTACCTTGCTTAAAGAAAAGGCACTTTGGGTAATCACCAATGCCAGGCCTACCAGCAAACATAAACTTGGCATACTCATTTGTTTGAATTTGTTCATGATGGGGATGACTGCTGTTTTGCATTTGAAAAAGCAGACGAAAAAGTTTGGTTAAAGGAAAGATTGAAAAGCTAATTTTAGCTTAAATCTAAGTTAATCGAAACCAGCCATTTTTCTTTTGCCAATCGCCAAAAGACAAAAAATCGAACATTCTTTACTCGAACTGTGTTCATTTATTTTCTGCTAAACCTCAATCAACACAAATACATTCCTATATTTATTAAACCTAAAGCTAACACAGATATCGAATGGATAACAATGCCGAAAAATTAAACATCCTCCAACTGAGAATCGAAAATCTTTTGTTAAGGCAACAGGGTTTCGAAGCGGAAATCAATGCATTAAGGGACGAGATCAACCATTTAAAAAATCCAAATGCTACTCCTCAACCTTTAGCAGAAGTAAAACTCGAGCCGGCATCCACGGTTATCATGCCACCTAAAAATACGCCAATTAGTGTGGATAGACCTGTTCAACCTATTGTGCCTCCAACTCCTGCACCGCAAGCCCCTCAATTTGGCGACAAGTTTAAAAGAGAGAACTTGGGCAAGTCAGATTTCGAAAAGTTTATTGGCGAAAACCTGATCAGCAAAGTGGGCATCCTGATTTTGGTGATCGGGGTATTTATCGGCGCCAGGTATGCCATCGAACACGAAATGATCAGTCCGCTTACCCGGATTATCTTGGGCTACCTTACTGGCATAGCATTGATGTTCCTCGCCATCAGGCTTAAACCTAAATACGAAAACTTCAGTGCCGTTCTGCTGAGTGGGGCCATAGCCATCCTGTACTTTATCACCTATTTTGCTTATGGCTTTTACCAGCTCATTCCGCAGGCAGTAGCTTTTGCACTCATGGTGGTCTTTACTTCATTTACCGTTATAGCCGCCTTAAAATACAACAAACAGCTCATTGCACATTTGGGTCTGGTGGGTGCCTATGCCATTCCCTTTTTATTGAGCGATGGTTCTGGCAAAGTGGTCATCCTCTTTTCTTACATGTCTATCATTAACCTGGGCATTTTGGTGCTCAGCTTTAAAAAATACTGGAAGCCTCTTTTTTATGTGTCCTTTGGCGTAAGCTGGATTATATTCTTAAGCTGGGCACTGAGTAAAAGTCTGGATCATTTAATGCTGGGCATGCTGTTTTCAAGCATTTTCTTCATCACTTTTTACATTACCAACCTGGCTTATAAAGTAAGTAAGCAAGAAAAGTTTTTCGTTAGCGACGTGATCATGCTGATGCTCAACTCCTTTGTTTACTATGGCATCAACTATTTCATGTTGCAGGAAACACCAAAAGGCGAAGAGCTGTTAGGTTTGTTTACCCTAGGCAATGCCATTATTCATTTTGTGGTTTGTCTTATCATTTACAAAAGGAAACTTGCCGATAAAAACCTTTTCTACTTCATACTCGCTTTGGTCATTACCTTCATTACAATGGCTGTTCCGGTACAACTTGACGGAAGCTGGGTAAGCCTGTTCTGGGTGGTAGAAGCCTTGGTACTTTATTACCTGGCTCGCATCAAAAAGATCGAAATCTATGAGAAACTAGCCACTCCGCTCATATTTCTCTCGTTTTTAAGTCTGTTGCAAGACTGGTCTCTCCATTCAACAGAATGGCGTTACCCTAAAGACGGGGCCATTCCTACCCCTTTCTTTAATGTTGGTTTTCTTACGGCATTATTGTTTATCGCGGCCTATGCCGGAATGCTTTACGTGAATAAAAAAGCAGGTGCAGACAAAGGTTTGGGCATCATAGCAATCATTAGGGACGTATTGACCTACGCCATCCCAACAATGCTCATCGTTATTGTTTACTGTACCTTCAGGATAGAATTGGCCAACCACTTTCAAACCCTGATCAATAACACTTCTATTAGGGTTTCTCCTTCAAAACAAGAAACCTATAATGCCTTTAACAGCAATTACATCTTCCTGCAAAAAGCCAGTATCTATATCTACTCGCTGTTTTTTGTGGCCTTGCTAAATATTGTCAATCTTAAAAAAATAAAAAATCCGGTGCTGGCCATTGCCAATGTTGTCATTAGTGGTTTAACGATATTGGTTTTCTTAACTGATGGCTTATACAATTTAAGCGAACTGCGCCAAGCCTATATTACGCAAAGCGATGCATACTTTGTTGCAGGCCCGATCAACATTGGCATTCGCTATATTTCATTGTTGTTTTTTGTTGGGCTGATATGGACTTGTTACCAATTGAGCAAGCTGGAACAGTTTAAGGGAGGTCTAAAATCGGCATTTGACTACCTGGTTTACATTACCTTGCTTTGGCTATTAAGCAGCGAGCTGTTGCACTGGCTGGAACTTTTCGGACTTCAAAATGGCTATAAACTTGGCCTTAGCATTTTATGGGGAGTTTATGCCCTGTTCTTGATCAGCATTGGGCTTTGGAAAAAGAAAAAGTACCTGCGCATCGGCGCTATTGTTCTTTTCGGAATTACCCTGATCAAATTGTTCTTTTACGACATCTATTCGCTCGATACCATTTCGAAAACCATCATTTTTGTAGCGTTGGGTGTATTGTTGCTCACCATCTCCTTCCTTTACAATAAATATAAACACTTAATTATTGACGATGCTAAAACTGAAAATTAAGCTCATTATATTATGTTCTTGCCTCATGTTTGTGGCTCAGGCCCAAACGCGCACTTACCGTTACCAAAGAGCGCTAAAAACAGTAAATGGCAATTGGCATGCCATTCAGCTGCCCGATCAGTTATATGGCCGTTTGCGGCCAGACTTGGCTGACATCAGGATTTTTGGCATTAACGGCAAGGATACCATCGAAGTACCTTATCTTCTTAAGCAACATAAAGATCAGGTAAACCAAAAGGAAGTCGCCTTTAAGCTCATTAACCAGAGTAAGAACGAAAGGGGCTACTATTTTACTTTCCAATCGGATATTGCAGCCACTATCAACCAGATCGGCCTTTCTTTTAAACAAGCAAATTTCGACTGGAAGGTAAACCTGGAGGGAAGCAATAACAACAGCGAATGGTTTACTTTGCTCAGCGATTACCGGATTTTAGCCATCAAAAACAACAAAACCGATTATCAGTTTACCCAACTTGATTTTCCGCCAGCCAAATACAGCTATTTCCGCATCCTGATCAAGGCGCAGGAACAGCCAGAACTCGAGCTAGCCAAAATAGCAAAAACAGATACCCTTAAAGGTCTTACCCAAACGATAAACTATAAAGCTTTTGAATTAAAAAACGATGCCCAAAGCAGACAGAGTACCATCAGCATCAGCCTGAATAACCTGTTGCCGGTAGCTTACCTCAAATTAAAGCCTTTAAGCGATTTTGATTTCTATAGGCCTATAAAAATAGAATATGCTACAGACAGTTTTAAAACAGACAAAGGCATACAATACAATTATGAGCCGCTTTTTGAAGGAACACTCAGCTCCTTAGAGAATGCTGGATTTCATTTTGATGCCGTATTGGCTAAACAATTTAAGCTAACCATTGATAACTACGACAATAAACCCTTAAACATCAATCAGCTAGAACTCAAAGGTCCTATTTATGAATTAGTGGCACAATTTGAAAGCACTAAGGCCAATTATTCGCTTTACTATGGCGATAAAAATGCCTTGGCTCCCAACTACGAACTCAAGAATTTCGAACATAAAATACCGGATTCGCTAAGTAGCCTTAAGGTTGGTCCAGAAGAGCAAAACAAAGCATTTGTCATCCATGTAGAGCAACCATTGTTCGAAAACAAAGCCTGGCTCTGGGCAGTAATGATTGTTATTATTGCTTTGTTGGGCTTCTTTGCTTTTAGGATGTTAAAGAGCTAATTTTACCTTAATGATTACCTGTATTCAAACTACTTCGGCAAATCCAGATTTTCAGCAATTGGTCCAATCGTTAGATGCCTATTTGGCCGAAAAAGACGGAGAGGAACATGCATTTTATGCTCAGTATAATAAAACAGATGCCATTAAACATGTAATTGTGGCCTATAAAGACGATTTGCCTGTAGGCTGTGGCGCCATCAAAGTTTTTGCTACCGATGCCATGGAGGTAAAAAGAATGTTCGTCAAGCCCGAAAACCGCGGAGAAGGAATTGCCACAACCGTTTTAACCGCACTCGAGAACTGGGCCAAATCTTTAGGCTATCAAAAATGCGTACTCGAAACCGGCAAGCGCCAGGAAGAAGCCATTGCCCTCTACCAAAAAAATGGCTATCAGGTTATTCCGAGTTATGGGCAATACATAAACATGGACAACAGCGTGTGTTTTGAAAAATCATTGGCTTAAAAATGGGCGACCTTAAAAACGTATTGGCCATTATTGGCAGCACAAGGGCAAATTCGGCCAACCTCAACTTGGTAAAAGCCTTTGCCAGCTTTACAAAAGACAAATTCAATGTCCATATTTTTGAAGGGATTGACAAGCTCCCTCATTTTAACCCAGATTTAGATACTGAAAATCCGCCCCAAGAAGTTGTAGCTTTCAGGAAACAGATCGAAGAAGCCGATGCCTTGCTCATTTGTACCCCAGAATATGTTTTCAGTTTGCCAGGCGCATTAAAAAATGCCATCGAATGGTGCGTATCTACTACCTTGTTTTCGCAAAAGCCTACCGGATTGATTACCGCATCGGCCTCAGGCCTCAAAGCACACGAAGAATTGAAATTGGTAATGAAAACCGTAGAAGCAAAATTTTCTGATGCCACCACCCTATTGATACAAGGTATAAAAAGCAAATTTGACGCAACTGGCAATTTGATCGATCAGTCTACCATTGATCAGTTGAAATCGTTCGAACTGGCTTTTGAAGCACAGCTTATTTAAATTGTTTATATTTATTAAGCTTATGTCAGCACTATGAAAACAGCTTATTGCATTGCCGTTTTATTCTTGCTCTTAAACAGTTGCCAGAACAAGCCAACTGATCAGCAAAGCGGTGAAAAGCCTAGCCATAAAGCAGTGGCAAGTATTCCGGCCAAACCTGCTGTTTTAGACCAAGATGTAACTCAGGATTCTTCGCTCCAAGAAAAAATCAATGCCATAAAGGCTAATTTCAAGCGCATCAACAACATTAACAAATGGACCAAGATCGATAGCGTGGCCATCGAAACTGGCGAAGGCGGCGTAGTCAAGTATTATTTCCTAAACGGGAAACTAGAAAAAATTACAGAAAGAGCATATGGAGAAACTTTCCAAAACCTTGCGGAGTATTACCTCATCAATGAAAAGCTCTCTTTTATTTTTAATCAACACTATGCTTACAACAGGCCTATTTATTATGATGCCAAAACTGCCAAAGAAAATAACGATAGCGAAGCATTCGACTTCAAAAAATCTAAGCGAGCCGAAACCAGAAGCTATTTTGATGGAAATAAACTGATCCTACAGCTCAGTAATCCCAAAAAAGAAGAAAAACCAACCAAAAATTCTATAGCCGAAGAGCAAGAAAGATTAATTGATGAATTTCAAGGATTACTAGACGAACGATCGAAATAATTGCTATATTCAATATCATCAACCTAAATTATGAAAAGATTAACGTTAGCACTCGCGTTAATCATCCCTTTGTTATTGTGTACTTCGTGGGGCTTTTTTGCCCACCGCCGAATTAACCAGCTGGCCATATTTACATTGCCGCCAGAAATGCTGGGCTTTTATAAGGCCAATTATAAATACATTACCGAACAGGCCATAGGTCCCGACAGGCGAAGGTATATCGATACGCTCGAAGCAGCCAGGCATTACCTTGATGTAGAAAATTACGAAACAAACATTGATAGCATTCCAGAGAAATTCGCAGCCGCATTGGCCAAATACGGACAGCAGAAACTAAATGAAAACGGTATTGTGCCTTGGCAAATCCAACGAAGCTATTATAGTTTGGTGAAGGCATTTAAAATGCGTGATTCTGTTAAAATACTTAAATATTCGTCTGATTTGGGGCATTATATTGCCGATGCCCACGTGCCGTTACATACCACGGCCAACCACAACGGTCAGCTGACCAATCAAGTGGGTTTACACGCCTTTTGGGAAAGCAGGATTCCCGAATTGTTTGCCAGCAACTATAACCTGGTAACCGGAAAGGCTAATTATATTGGCGATCCCCTAAAAAGTGCCTGGGCTATTGTAAAGCATAGCCACTCTTTGGTTGATACTGTAGTGAGGTTTGAAGCCGAATTAAATGCCAGGTTTCCATCCGACCAGAAATACAGCTTCAGCGAGCATAACAACGTCGTGGTTAAACAATATTCCGTAGCCTATGCCAAAGCTTATCAAAACCTGATGCTTGGCATGGTAGAAAAGCAAATGCGCGCTTCTATTTTGGCTGTTGGCTCTTTTTGGTTCTCTGCATGGGTTGATGCCGGGCAACCAGAACTTAAAAACCTGGTTAAAGTAGAGCCAAGCCCAGAAGAAAAGCAAGCTGAGGCACTTGAAATTAAGAAGTACAAGGAAGGCCAGATTATTGGCCGCGAATACTAGTCTTCTTTAGTTACGATCTTCTCTTCTACTACTACTTTTTCTTCAACTGCGACTACTTCCTTAGATTTGAATCTGCTCCTTACCGCAGCATATATCGCAGGAAAGAAAGTAACCACCGCAATGAATACCACTACCAAGTCGAAATTCTCTTTGAACCAAGGAATTTGTCCCAATAAATAGCCAGCAAACAATAAGCTGAAGATCCATGAAACGCCACCAACGATATTGAAAGTCGTAAATCTGCCAAAAGGCATTTTAGCGATACCGGCTACGAAAGGTGCTATAGTTCTGAAAATAGGCAAGAAACGGCTAAAGATGATTGCCTTACCCCCATGCTTTTCAAAAAACTCGTGCGACTGGTGATAGTATTTTAATTTGAGGATTTTATTCTTTTCCTTAAACACCCCTGCTCCGAGCACGCTTCCCAGTTTATAGTTGAGCGTATTGCCCAAAATCGCGGCTACAATCAGAATTGCCAGCATCAACCAGATGTTCAAATCTGTTTTGCCACCAGCGATCAATGCACCAGTTGCAAAAAGCAGCGAATCTCCAGGTAAAAATGGAGTAACTACAAATCCGGTTTCGGCAAAAATTATAAGGAATAGGATGAGGTATGTTAAAGTATGGTATTCGTTTACAATGTCGGCAAGGTGCTTATCAATGTGAAGAATGAAGTCAATTAGTTGTTGCAGTAGTTCCAAAATATCTGATTTTTGCCCAAAAATAGGCATCTGCTTTTGATAACTGCGTATTTTTTAGAAATTATTAGTTATAAGTTACTTTATTGATTTTTAAAGTAGCATTTGAAGTACCATTAAGCCAAATGGTATAGATTTTTCCAGCTTCAAATTCTGTTCCGTCAATGGTTTTATTCGCACTGCTGCCCAAAACAGAAATATTAAGGTTAATATTCGGGTCTATAGAAAAGTAGCCTGAGGCCTCCTTAAAAGCCAATGAATTGACCAATAAAACACCACCAGCAAGATTTACATTTAAGCCATTGGTGAAAGAAGGGCCAAGGTTAATTATCCTGATCCTGGCTTTTCCAACTTCCGTTGCACCCAAATCATCTTCAAAGGTCAGCATTTCGCCCTTGCCTGCTTTGTCTTCCACATAAAACGAGGTATAGGATAAGGTAGGCACAAAATTAAAAGAGGCCGTAGCGTCAGTAACACCGTCTACCGTTACAGAAGTATTTTTTAGGCCTGATTGAACCTTGATGTAATCGCTTGCCTCCCCAGCATCAAGGGCAGAAAAGCCTAGTTTAGTATCATCTATATAAAAATCAACCTGACCAGATCCATTCGAAGCATTAATCAGCCTCACCTTCGCTTCTCCCTTTACTTCTTTTTCACTGGGCACATCGTCCTTTTTACAAGAAAACAGACATAAAGTTGTGGCAAAAAAAGTAATGCACAAATAAAAATATGGCCTATTTAAGAAAAGAGAGGTCAGTTTCATAGAAATTTGGTTAGGATAGGGTCAATACAATAATGGCTCGGTCAAAAACCAAGCCATTATTTATAATTGAATTAAAATTTTAGTTAGTAGCTGCTGTTCAGCATTACCGGCATTACCAACATCAATACATCTTCGTTTTCATCGTTGGTTTGCGGAATTAACAAGCCTGCACGGTTTGGTGTAGACAATTCTAACGTTACTTCTTCGCCACTCAAATTGCTCAGCATTTCGATCAAGAAACGGGCATTGAAACCGATTTCCAAATCCTCGCCTTCATATTGGCAACTCAAGCGCTCATGGGCCTCGTTGGCAAAATCCAAATCTTCTGAAGAGATATTCAATTCGCTGCCATTGATTTTTAAACGTACCTGATGCGTGGTTTTGTTGGCGAAAATCACCACCCTACGCAAGGTGTTTAAGAACAATGCCCTATCGATTACCAATTTGTTAGGGTTATTTCCAGGGATTACCGCTTCGTAATCTGGATAGCGTTCGTCAATTAGGCGACAAACCAGGTTTATATTTTCGAATTTGAAAAAGGCGCTTGTTGCATTGTAATCAACCGATACATTTACGTCTGTACTTGGCAAAGCCGCTTTTAATAAGGTCAATGCTTTTTTAGGCAGGATAAAAGAAGAAGCTTTATCAGCTTTGCTATCCATGCGACGGTAACGCACCAATTTATGGGCATCTGTAGCCACAAAAGTAATGTGCTGAGGCGAAAGCTGGCAGTATACACCAGTCATTGCCGGACGCAACTCGTCATTGCTTACCGCAAAAATGGTTTTGGTAATGGCTTCTGTTAAAACCGATGCCGGCAAATTTACCGAAGAAGCATTTTCAACTACCGGGATTTTAGGAAAGTCATCTCCGTTTTCGCCACTTAGCTTATATTTTCCATCTCCTGCACTAATCTCAATCGCAAATGAATTATCATCGATATTGAAAGAGATAGGCTGATCTGGCAAAGTCTTTAAAGTATCTAATAAAATTCTAGATGGAACGGCAACTTTACCTTCTTCTTTAGATTCAACAGCTAAAGAGGTCGTCATGCTGGTTTGCAAGTCGGTAGCCGAGATGGTTAAGTTGCCATCTTTGATCTCAAACAAGAAGTTTTCTAATATAGGCAAAACAGTACTGCTGCTTGAGGCACCATTAACTGTTTGTAAATGTTTTAATAACGTAGAAGTGGATACTATAAATCTCATAGTTTATTTTGTCTATTCTCAAAAATATAAAAATTACTTCGCATACTTACGTTTACGGTAATAATGTTGAAAAATTGCGAAACATATCAACAAAAAAATCGGGGCAAGGGCATTAATCAATTGCCATTTTGTTTTTTCGGCACGTACTTTCGTTTTATCGAGCAATCTTACCTTAATTTCTTTGTTGCGCAAGGCAATTAAATTGTCGTCATCCGTAAAATAATCGGCAATATTGAGCAATAAAGCCTTGTTACCATAGTTCTGTTGCGTATATCGGTCAAAACCCAAAGGGAAAGGCGAACCATCGCTGCCACCCACCTGATTTTCGAACACATCGCCATCGCCGATTACCATCATTTTGGTAGCAACGCTTTGTGCCGGCACATTGTAGCTTTCGGTAATGCCTGCAGGAACCGGCCTGTTTAAAAATACCGATTTGAACTTGCCTTCCAACAATACCCCTACCGTTTTTGGCTGACTTGTGTATTCCTCCTGTTTAGGTTGCTCGTTAAGCATTTGCAGGGAAAGTATTCTTGGCGTTTCGAATACTTTGTTGTAGGGCGAAGTATGCAAAACGGCCTTTTTGTTCACGTTTGGCACTCCAATCGTGTCTACCGTGCTCACAAATTGGCTACGTATGCCATCTATGTTTTTGGTCAGGCTGCTTGAAGTATCCGGCAATAGTACTGGATAAAACACCCAAGGCGCCAAATCTATTTGTGCCTGTTGGCCAGGCGCTCCCGTAGCTACGGGAATCATGGCGCAGTTCACATCAGCAATCAGGTTATAATTGATCCGGGCACCGTATTCAAATAGCATGTCGTCAATATTCAGTTGCCTGTTAAAAGCCATTTCCTGCCCTCTTTTTTGTAAACTATCCAACTCTGCGCCAACTTGGTCTATTGCCCATACTACACGTCCGCCCTTCATTACAAAATAATTGATTTTGTATTTTTCCATCTCGCTCAATGGAGTTTGTGGCTTGGCGATCACCAATACCTTCAAGCTGTCTAATCCTTCTTTGGTAATGAGTTTAAGATCTACCCTGCCTACATAATGCTGTTGCGAAAGCGAAGTAATGGCATCGTACAAGTAAAGATTGCTCGGTTCTCCATGGCCTTCGGTAAAACCGATCCTGGGATTCAAACCGCTTATTAAACGCTTAATGGCCGAAGTAAACTGATATTCGAGGCTTTGCACAGAGCTGGTAATGTTTTCTTCATAATCAGTCGCCGCTCCTCCTGTTTTCTGCAAAAGGTTAATTGGTGTTTGTTTATTTCCATACGCCACCAAAGCCATCGGAAAAATGATTTTTTGCGTGAGCCCGGCATCATTTTTAATATTTACGGCTATCGGTTTAATCCCAATACTGGCCAAATTGTTGATTATCGTATCCTGTTCATTGGCAGGCACGCCGTTAAGCGGATCCTCAAATACGATCTTAATATTAGCCTTGGAGTAAGCTTTATAATCATTTAGCAAATCTTTGGTGGCATTGCGCAGCCTCTTAAATGCAGCCGGAATTTTGCCATCCAAAAAAACGGTAATTACAATATCCTGATTGGTTTTGGCCAGGTTATCTTTTGTTTTTTGGGTGAGCGTATAACGTTTTTCCTTGGTAAAATCGAAGCGTGTATAGAACTTTTGCGCCAATACATTGAGCAGAACCAGCGCCAATAAAAACAGAAGAATACGGGTATATTTATTGCCTTTTTTTACCATTTCCTACCTCCTATCGCCAGCTTGCTGAAAACGAAAAACAAGGCTACAAAAGTGATGAAATAAACCAGGTCGCGCGTATCAAGCACGCCCCTGCTGATAGATTGGTAATGTTCGTTAATGCCCAGGTTAACCAGCAGCCCTTCCAAAAACTGAAATTCGAATAGCTTACTGGCCGAATCGAAGCCGCTGTAGGTAAAAAAGCATAGGAAAACAGCCACGGCAAAAGCAATCACCTGGTTTTTGGTAACCGATGACGAAAAAATACCGATTGCCGTAAAGGCATTGCCCAACAAGAACAGGCCCAGGTAAGAACCAATTACGGCACCAGAGTCTATATTCCCTTTGGGCAGGCCCAACTGGTAAATGCTGTAATAATAAATGAGCGTAGGAATCAATGCGAAGAGCAGCAGCACTACACAGGCCAAATATTTTGCAAAAATGATTTGCAGATCGGTTAAAGGACTTGTTGCCAACAGCACATAAGTACCTTCTTTGCGTTCTTCGGCAAAAGACCTCATGGTAATGGCGGGGATCAAAAACATGAACAGAAAAGGCACGAGGCTAAAGAAACTGTTCAGCTCGGCATAGCCGTAATCTAAAATAGAAGTATCTGGGAAAAACCAAAGGAGAAGCGCGCAGGCCATTAGAAAAACGCCAATGGTAATATAGGCCATTAGCGAGTTTAAAAAGCTGAATAGTTCTCGTTTAAAAACTGCGTACATGCATCAGGATTAGTGTGTCCGAAGTTAGAGAATATTCGGCAATTTTTTAGTTCGCTTCTCCATTAGTCTTAGAAAAACAATGTCAGTGCCTATCGGAAATTTCAGTCCCTCTTTTCGCTTTACTCCATTGCATTACGTGTTCGCTTCAATAGGGTTTAACGCTGAAAACCTACCACATACAGGCCCGACCACCGGCTGAGATAACGGGTGGATGAAACCGATCCTCAGCCCACTGCATTCCATCTACCATCTTCCATCTTCCATATCCCACTCCCCTTAACTCCCAACCTTCCGCCTTCAACCCTCTTTGATCTTCCTTCCTACATTTCCCAATAAACAAAAAAACTCCCCTGCTGGAGGAGAGTTTTCTTTACTAATTTGAGTTTAACTTAGAAAGTAAAACCGGCACCAATGGTGAAAACCCTGTTTTTGAATTTAACCAAATCCGCAGCCTCGCTATCGCCCAAGGTATTGCTCAAGCCTAAGCCATAGCCTGCATGAAAATTAAGGCCATTATTTAGTTGGAAACCTGCCAAAAAGTTAAGTCCGAAATCTCCCCGCTTAAAATCTGTTCCTAGTTCGATATCTTCCTTTTCGCCACCCGATTTTCCGTTGGCATCAATGGCAATGGCATAATAAGGACCTGCGCCTAAAAATACTTTTCCGGCATTGCCTGCCTTAAAGCTAGCGATTGCATTCAGAGGAATTTCGATATAGGTAAAATTCAAAGTTCCGGTAACTTCTTCCGAAGGACTGTCTTCAATATCAATACTTCCAGTTATTTTGGTCCCTTTGTTGATCAAGGTTAATCCAGGCTGTACCGAAAACATAGGTGAAACCGGAATATCAACAGTACCACCTACATAGTAAGAGGTTTTAGAATCAAAGCTTACCGAAGTTCCCATGGCTGAAACCACCATGTTAGGAAAAGCCACACCAGCTTTGATACCAAATTTAACTGGAGCATTTTGGGCAGATGCCGTAAAGGCTAACGTTGCTGCCACTGTCAACAAAAGAAATGTCTTCTTCATCTGTTTGTTTTGTTTATGGGTTTATCTGATTTTCCGCAAAGTTATAATAACTAGGCGATTAGTTCATATTTTAACCAAAATTAAATGCATAAAAAAAGCCTCCCAAAATGGGAAGCTTTTTATCATTTACATTGCTTGTTTTACAAACCGAAATTATAGCCTAAGCGTAGACCTAGCAAGGACAAACTTCCGCCATTGGCAGATAAATTTTCATAGCGAAGGCCCATATCAAAATTATTTTTGCTTTTTGAGGCAAAAGATACGCCTAGACCTGGCGCAAAAGTAAAGGCTGTAACATTATCTCCGTCTGCCGTAAGAATAGAAGCACCCAACTCAGTTGCGGCATAAAAACATTTGCCAAAGTAATATTTAGCACCTGCCTTTAAAGGGATAAGATTAAGGCTCCCACTTGCACCACTTTCTGTACTAAATACATTGACATAGCCTGCCGATGCTGTTAGATTGAGTGATGGCGCTACCGGGAATTCATATTTTAATGAGCCACCAAGCCCCAAGGTTCCTGATGAACCTTCATTGATTGGCAACACCACCTCGGCACCGATACTGATTTTCTGTACAGCCCCGTTGGTTTGGGCATGGGCAAAATAACCTGCTACAACTAATAGCGTTAATAAGATTGTCTTTTTCATAGTTTATTTGTTTGTTGTATAAAAAATTTGTGACGAATATAAAACTATTTCATTAGTTAACAAAAAAGGCTTCCCGATTTTGGGAAGCCTTTTTATAAAAGTATTGTTTATTCTTACAAGCCGAAAGCGTAAGCAGCGCGGATACCGATAAACGATAAAGTTGTGCTATTTGCTGAATGACCTTCGTAACGGATACCTAAATCGATGCTTGATTTATCAGCTACCGAGAAAGAAGCACCTAAAGTTGGAGCATAAACAAATGCTGTGCTTCCACCCTCTTCAGTACTGAAACCAGCACCTAATTCACCAGCACCATAAAAGTTGCCACCGAAATAGTATTTTGCACCTACTTTAACAGGGATAATACCAGAATTTTTTAATTTAATTCCAAAAGCTGCAGCTGCATCTTTAGCTTCTTTTTTTGGAGAAAACGATAAAAAGCCAGCTGAACCAGTTAAGTTCAATGATTTTGCAATTGGGTGCTCATATTGCAATGAACCACCATAGCCTAAGCTAGAAACATCACCGAAATCGCCAATTGGCAAAGCAAACTCAGCACCAATGCTTAATTTTCTAACCGCGCCTTCAGTTTGAGCTGATGCTGCAAAGCCTAAACCAGCTACTAATGCTAATGATAATAATAATTTTTTCATGTGTTGTGAAGTTAAATTGTTTATTTATTTGCAACTCAGACGCAACAATTCAGCCAATAGTTACAAAACATTCAAAATTACTTGAACAAAAAAGCTAATAAAATGAATTTCAGTTGGTTAATTTTCTGAAAATTTCTTCCAGCGACTGGCCTTGATTCTGACTTTTAAGGTCTGCCATTGTTGCATTCGCGACAATTTGTCCTTTGTTGATTATGATTACATCGTCGCAAAGTGCTTCAACCTCCTGCATGATGTGCGTAGACAAAATGACAGTTTTATTTTTGCCCAAATCTTTAATCAGCTTCCGGATATCGGTCAGCTGGTTAGGATCTAGTCCTGAAGTTGGCTCATCTAAAATTAAAACCTGCGGATCGTGGATAATGGCCTGGGCCAAACCCACCCTTTGTTTATATCCTTTAGACAGCATTCCGATCTTTTTGTGCTGTTCGGGCGTAAGTCCTACCATTTCGATTACTTCCTGCACTCTTTTGTCAAGATCATCTATATGGTATAACTGGCCAACAAAGCTTAAAAACTCGCGCACATACATTTCATTGTACAAGGGCGTGTTTTCGGGCAGGTAGCCAATGAGGCTTTTTACCTGCAGGGCCGACGTAACTACGCTTTTTCCGCAAATCTCTGCTTCTCCGGAACTAGGGCTCAAATAACCCGTCAGCATTTTCATTGTAGTAGATTTACCCGCGCCATTCGGACCCAAAAAACCCAATATCTGTCCTGGCTTAGCTTCAAAGCTAATGCCATCTACCGCTTTCTGGTGCCCAAAGTGTTTGGCTAAAACTTTTACGCTGATGCTCAATTTACTTGATAGTTAGGTTTGCAAATTTCAATTTCTTCTCGGTACGGTAGCTGTCCAATTGCTTGCCAGCCAATTCCAATTCGTCGCTCGACAAAATATCAGCCCCATTACCGATCAGTTGTTCATAAACTTTTTGGTTCGGATTGGCAATGGCGCTCTTGTCTAAGTTGCCCATGGTGCCCAAAATACAGGTAATTCCTTTGCTGTGCAAGTATTCGTATACCGATTTATCTGGTGCCGATGTACCCACAAAAGCAACAATCCTATCGTTAGGTACGCCCATTTGGTTCAAACGTTCGATATCGGCAATGCTTCTGGCCGATGCCGAGATCATTAAATCAGGTGCCAAACGATGTACTTCTGCTGCCTGATTGGCATTATACGTAATAATAATCGAATTGTTTTCTGATTTTGTTTTGCGAACCGAAGCAATAATTTTCGCATAAGGTACCCCTCTTTTCAAATCGATGGTAAACAATACCTTATTTTTTCCCCAGGTTAAAACTTCGTCTAAAGTTGGGATTTTAAAACTGGTCTCTTTTCCGTTATCGTCTTTTAACCTGAACTTTTGCAATTCGGCATAAGTATAGTTACCAATGGCACCAGTTCCGGTACTTGTTCTGTCCAATTTGTCATCGTGCATAATCACCAAAGCAGAATCCTTGCTCAAGGCTACGTCAAATTCTATAATTACAGGTTGGTAAGTTGTTGCATTTTCAAAGGTTTCGATGGCATTTTCCGGAAATCCAGCCATAGGCCCGCCACGGTGTGCGCTAATTAGGGGGAAACCAGCTGTTTTGCGGTTCAAGAAATTTCTCAATTCGTCTGCATTGCGAAAAGACAGGTAGAAATGTTTTGCTGGAGCAGTAAACGATAGGCAAACTACTAGAATTGCCGCAAGAGAAAGATATATTTTTTTCATTAATATTAAGATAAGTCTGTTTTCTGGCCCAAAAATAAACGAAATGTTTTAATGTTGGATTGAGCCAGTGTTAAATTGCGATAAACGACTTGTAACATCTGTGTTCACTAGTAGCATTGGTTTATTAGAGATCCGTTCGTTAGCTTATTCGAGGATTGGCTATTTATAATGATGTTGTCATGCCTGATCTATCTTGATACTCGATACTTGTTACCTGATCCTCAATACTTCATACTTTCCCTAGCCTGAAAACTGTTTTTTACTATCTTTGTGGCATTATGGCTAAATCAAACGACGAACAATTTAAAAATGTAATCTCCCACGCTAAAGAATACGGTTTTGTATTTCAAAGTAGCGAAATATATGATGGACTAAGTGCTGTTTACGACTACGGCCAACTTGGTGCCGAGCTTAAAAACAACATCAAAACCTATTGGTGGAAAGCCATGGTTCAAATGCACGAAAATATTGTGGGCATCGACTCTGCAATTTTTATGCACCCCAAAGTATGGAAAGCCAGCGGACACGTTGATGGTTTTAACGATCCGATGATTGATAACAAGGATTCGAAAAAACGCTATCGTGCCGATCAGTTGTTAGAAAATAAAATTGACGAGTTATATTCGGAATTAGCCAATTTCAGTGCGGCCAACAAAGACAAGTTTGAAGAATTCCAACAAAGCATTCTTTCAAAGAGCGATGAAGAACAAGCCGAATGGATTACTGGCTTCAGAAACGAAACTGAAGCTTTAGACAATGCCAAATATCCATTTGTTGACGAAGCAAGCTGGAGATTTGTTAAAAAAGGCCTAGCACTTGAAGTAGAAATGAACCTGGCACTTAAATCTGAAAACTTGGCACAGCTAAAGGATTTAATTGTTGACTATAAAGTAATCTGCCCAATTTCTAAAACTTCTAACTGGACCGATGTACGCCAGTTCAACCTGATGTTCAGTACGCAGTTTGGTGCCATGGCCGACGGCAGCGAAGAAGTTTACCTTCGTCCAGAAACCGCACAGGGTATTTTTGTGAACTTCTTGAACGTTCAAAAAACAGGAAGAATGAAAATCCCTTTTGGTATTGCACAAATTGGAAAAGCTTTTAGAAACGAAGTAATTGCCCGCCAGTTCATCATGCGTATGCGCGAGTTCGAACAAATGGAAATGCAGTTCTTTGTTCGTCCGGGAGAAGACAAGAAATGGTTCGCGTATTGGAAAGAGGCACGCCTAAAATGGCATAAGGCTTTGGGCACTGCTCCAGAAAAATACCGTTTCCACGACCATGTGAAATTGGCTCACTACGCCAATGCAGCAACAGATATTGAATTTGAGTTTCCATTCGGATTTAAAGAGGTAGAAGGCATCCACAGCCGTACCGACTTCGATTTATCTCAACATCAAGAATATTCTGGCAAGAAAATGCAGTATTTCGACAATGACCTTGACGAAAACGGCAAACCTTACGGAAACTATGTTCCTTACGTAATTGAGACTTCAATTGGCTTAGACCGCATGTTTTTGTTAACGATGATCAATGCCTTTGAGGAAGAAGATTTGAGCACTGCTGAGAAACAAGACAGTCGTACTTTATTACGTCTGCATCCTGCCTTGGCTCCAATTAAAGTAGCTATTTTCCCGCTGACCAAAAAAGACGGATTGCCAGAAAAAGCACGCGAGATTATGGATAGCCTGAAACTGGATTTCAACTGTATGTACGAAGAAAAAGATGCAATTGGAAAACGCTACCGTAGACAAGATGCCGTGGGTACGCCGTTCTGTATTACGGTTGATCACCAAACTTTGGAAGACAATACAGTAACCATCCGCCACCGCGATACGATGGAACAGCAGAGAATTGAAATCAAAGACCTTCATTTTACAATAGACAGCAAGGTAAGCTGGAGAACACTGCTTTCTTAAGAGCAGCCAATTTTTGAATTCATTGTATCAAATTGGATACCATTACAAAAGCGCTAGAGAAATTTAGCGCTTTTTTTTGTATCAACTTATACATTTGCAATTACACCTGCCTTTTCCAATCAATTAATCTGTTTGGGCTTTATATTAAATGGAAGAAACTTTAATTTTTGTTACGGGTAGCATCTACCTCGGATTTTGTTTTACTACCCTACTTGCTCTTCTTTTAAGAAAAAAAATTGGTGAACTTAACTTCAGGCTGCTCTTGATTTCGAATAACTACCTGATATTGGCAAGAGCATTTATCTTGTGTAGCTCATTGCTTTTCGATCTCTTTTCAGACTGGTTCGATGCCTCGTCTTACCATAAATACCTATTGGCAAACCGGGCAACCGGTCCATATTCATTTTTGTTCTGGCTTTCGATCAGTTCTTCGTATGCCTTTCCTTTTCTATTTCTTGTTAAAAAGCATGCAAAAAACATAACATACACCCTGATTATTTTGAGTATTTGGTCTACAACATATATTGCTTATTTGGTTTACCTATCAAACTCGGAAAATCTTTCGTCTATTAAATATGAAATCGGCATTTCACAATCTATCGGAAAACTAATTTGCCATTCGGTGCTATTATTGCTCACCGCTTTTATTTTAAATAAAAGATATAAGGAAGGGTTCGTTGTCTTAGATCGCAACCTTTATTGATTCTTCAGACCTCGCAATACTTGCTTTATCTTCGTTAACAATAATCGGCCTTTGGATCAGAATTGGATTTTGGTGCATGGCTTCGATCCACTGTTCATCGCTGAACTGCTGCCCTTTATACTTTTCGACATAAATAGCTTCGTTGGTGCGGATGAGATCATGGGGTTTACAACCTAGCTTTGCTACGATTGCGTTTAGTTCGTCAATGCTTGGCACTTCTTTCAAATAATCGATGACCTCAAAAGACTTTCCGCTTTCTGTTAAGGCCTTTAAAGCTGCACGGCTTTTGCTGCAGCTGTTGTTATAGTAAATTTTGATCATTTTAATTCTTTCCGTACCAATCGTGCTGGTCTATTCTTGTGATTTCAGGCTTGCCTATTTCGCTAAGGATACGGCGGGCACCTACCAAGGTACTGCTTTGGCCTCCATCGTAGTTAACAGCTGTCGGCACTAAACTATTAATCCTCACCATGCCTGCCGATTGGATAAATTCGCCATTGCCCATATAAATTGCCGTGTGGCTTACCCTTCCTCCATTAATGCCTCGTCGTTTTGCAGCAGAAAAGAACAACAAATCTCCAGGTTGCAGGTTTTTTAAACATTTGGCGACGCTGATGCTATCATGCTCCAACACATCAACTGCATCGCCAATCAGGGCTTGTTGCGAAGCATCCCGAGGGATTACAATGCCGTTTAAGAAATAAGCCGTTTTGGTAAAGCCGCTGCAATCGACCCCTTTTATAGAAGTACCGCCCCATAGATAAGGTACGCCCAGTAAGGTCTGTGCGGTTGTGAGAATGGCATCGGCATTAGGATTTGGGCGCTTTACCCATTGCTGGTATAATTTGGCCTGTGCCTGTGGCAAATAAGCGATACGCCCATCAGGATAGCCCACTTTATAAAAATCTTTTTCCTGCCCAAGCAATTGCAAGATGTTACCGCTTACCAAATCAGACACTCGCTTGGCACCAATATTGGCTTCGCTAAAACTATGGCCATAGTCGGCCACAAACACCACTTTCGGCGATTGCTGCCAAGCTTCGAAACGCGCTTTATCCATTAGGCCAATGGCACCTCCATCTGTCCACGACAAATAGCCATCTGGTGTTTTCACCAAATAGAACCCGCCCTGTTTTTTAAGTACCTGTATCGGCGTGCCCAAAAGCATTTGGGTCATCAGCTCTGCCGCATTTTGCGGATTAGCCCTGTTATTGCAAACAGATAAGTTGGCCACACCGTACTCAAGGCCTTTTAGCGATTTGGCGGGCAATAATGTGGCGCTAAAACTAATGGATGCCTCATTGGGCTTGCGCTGTTCAAAAGCGGCCAGCGCTTCTGCAGATGTGCTTTCTAGCCTTACCGAATCGCCTTTGATCTGAAGGTTAAAATAAACAGCACGTTTATCTGGCGCATATTTTTTCTGTAGCTCTGCCGCTAATTGGCGATAGGCCGAAGTATCAGACTGCGCCTTCGCGCTTAAAAAAATCGTGCTTAAAAATAAAACTAAACAGAAACTCCTCATGGCTTTGATATTCTCAAACTAAGTTACAACATCTATTAAATTATTTGAGCTTAGGTAGGTAATTTATCGTTTACAAGCACGTTTGAGAAGACATCGGCTTGCTATATTTTATTATTATGCTGTAAATTTAAGCTATCAACCACAATCGCTCCTATTAATAACTAATCTGCTAATGAACGAATCACAATTTTCTCTTAACAAATACTTAACTTGCCGGCTTTTAAACAAATGAGCCGTACAAGTAACCGTTCAACCTCCATCTATCTGGCCTTAGCCTACCGTTTTTTACTGTTATTGGTAATTTATTCGCTTTGTCGCCTGGGTTTTTATTTAACTAACAGGTCATTATTCAACCATATCGACTTTGGCAATTTAGCCTATGTATTTTTAGGAGGCCTGAAGTTCGACATTGCTGCTTTGCTCTATATCAATTTGCTGTATATTGTTTTACAGACTATTCCTTTTCCATTTCGTTACCGCAATGGCTACCAGCGTTTTTGCAAATGGTTGTTTATAGTTAGTAACAGCGTAGGGATACTGGCCAATTTTATCGACTTCGCCTACTACAAATACACGTTAAAAAGAACTACGGCCAGTGTATTTTCACAATTTAGCAACGAACAAAACAAGTTAAAGCTCACTTTCGATTTCCTGATCGATTACTGGTACCTGCTGATTTTATTTGTCGTTTTCATTTATGGCTTCGTTAAACTTTACCAATGGATCAAAGTACAGCCTGCACCTAAATTTACATGGCAGGTTTACATCGTTCATACCTTGGCATTGGTACTTGTTTTAGGGCTGTGCGTAATCGGCATGCGCGGAGGCTGGCGCCATAGTACACGTCCTATTACCCTCAGTAATGCCGGCGATTTCGTTAAATCGCCTGGTGATATGAGCTTGGTGCTCAACACGCCCTTCACCATTATGAAGACCCTCAAGGCGGCCAACCTCAAACCAGTTCATTATTATGATGAAAAAACGCTCGACAGTCTTTACAATCCCATACACCAACCCGCACACAAAGCGCCATTCAAAAAATTGAATGTTGTTTTTCTCATCATCGAAAGCTTAGGAAAAGAGCATGTTGGTGCGTTAAACAAAGACCTGCTTAATGGAACCTATAAAGGCTACACTCCTTTTATCGATAGCCTGGTGGGCCAGAGCTTTACTTCTACCCACACCTATGCCAATGGACGCAAGTCTATAGATGCCTTGCCTTCTATCATCTCGGGTATTCCGTCTATCCGCGAACCTTTTGTGCTTTCTACCTACTCTAGCAATAAAACAACCAGTATTGCCAAGTTGTTGGACGACGAAGGCTATGAGACTGCTTTTTTTCATGGCGCCCCTAACGGCTCGATGGGATTTTCGGCTTATACCAATCTAGCGGGCATCAAACATTATTTTGGCAAAACCGAATACAACAACGATGCAGATTTTGATGGCATTTGGGGCATTTGGGATGAACCGTTTATGCAGTACATGGCCAAAACGATAAATACGTTTAAACAGCCTTTCTTCTCTGCCTTTTTCTCGGTTTCTTCGCACCACCCTTTCAAAGTGCCCGAAAAATACATCGGGAAATTTCCTAAGGGACCGCTGCCTGTTCAAGAGCCCATGGGTTATACCGATATGGCGATCGGCAAGTTTTTTGCAACAGCCTCAAAAATGCCATGGTTCAAAAACACTTTGTTTGTGCTTTGTGCAGACCATGCCACCGTTTCTTACCTGCCCGAATACCAAACCGTGCAGGGCTATTTCTCTATTCCGATCCTGTTTTATTATCCTGGCGGAGATTTGAAAGGCACCACAGACAAATTGATTCAGCAGACCGACATTATGCCTACCGTACTCAATTACCTCAACTACGATAAGCCTTATTTTGCTTTTGGCTTCGATGCATTTGCGCCTAAAAAAGACAACTTTGTAGTGAACAATAATGATGGTACTTTTAGCTTTTACCAAGGCGACTACCTGATGATGTTCGACGGCAAAAATGTGGTAGCCCTTTACGATTTAAAAACCGACCGCACCAATAAGAACAATTTAGTGGGCAAGTTGCCTGCAGTACAGCAAAACATGGAAAAATACCTGAAAGCATTTATCCAGCAATACGACAACAGAATGATTAAAGACCAATTAACTGCCAAATAAAATGAGGAAAAGAGCCTTGATGATTATAGATTTCTTTTATCCTCCTTTTAAAAGATGGTTTAGCTTACACACTTTCAGGTACATGGCCTCAGGTGGCATCACTGCAGCCACAGGGATTATAGGCTATTTCCTGATCTATAACTACGTATTGCACCAGAAAGATGTTCAAGTTGGCGAATACCTGATCACCGCCCACATTGCTGCGCTGGCGATTGAGTCTGTCTGCACTTTTATTGTTGGTTTTGTACTGAACAAGTACCTGGTGTTTACCCAGTCTACATTAAAAGGCCGAATCCAGCTTTTTAGGTATGCTACGGTGGTGAGCACCAATATCCTGCTCAATTATGCCATCATGAAGATTTTGGTGGAGGGTTTTCAGTTCTACCCCAGTATTGCCAAGGCCTTAATTACGATTGTTCTGGCCGTATTTAGCTATTTTCTGCAAAAATACTTCTCGTTCAGGGTTAAAAAACAATAACTGAAAGAATGAAGTTTTAAACCTTCCGCCTTCAACTTTCCCACTTTTAACTTTTAACTTCCCCCCTCAACCTTCCACCTTCAACTTTTCCACTTTTAACTTTTAACTCCCCAATACTCGCCAGCCATCATTTTAGCGTAAAAGCGCAAGCTTTTTCTTGGATTACTAGTACGAACCTGCTATTTTAGCCATTATACAATATCCACATGAACAATGAGCGATTTTAATGACTTTAATAATCCGCAAGTAGCTAAACTGCCGAAGCACCTCAGACAATTTATTGTTGAGCAACATTACGAAAAATATACGCCGATAGACCAAGCGGTTTGGCGTTATGTAATGCGTCAGAATTATAGCTATTTGAAACATGTGGCTTACTACCCTTACATTAAAGGCCTGCAACGTGCCGGATTGAGCATCGAATACATTCCCAACCTGCAGACCATGAACGATAACCTGGGCAAAATTGGCTGGGGAGCGGTTACGGTTGATGGATTTATTCCGCCGGCCGCCTTTATGGAATACCAGGCTTACCGCGTTTTGGTAATTGCAGCCGATATCCGCCAGATTAACCACATCGAGTATACACCAGCACCGGACATCATACACGAAAGTGCTGGCCATGCCCCTATCATTGCTGATACCGACTATAACAACTACCTCAGTTATTTTGGCTCGATAGGTGCAAAAGCCATGTTTTCGAGCAAGGATTTCGAACTTTATGAAGCCATCCGCAAGCTTTCTATCCTAAAAGAAGCTGTTGATGCTGATGAAGAAGAAATTGCCCTGGCCGAGAAAACCTTAAGACATATTGCCGATAACATGGGCGAACCTTCTGAAATGGCCTTATTGGGTCGTTTGCATTGGTGGACCGTAGAATATGGCTTGATTGGTACTTTGGAAAACCCAAAAATCTATGGGGCCGGATTGCTTTCTTCCATAGGCGAGAGCGCGAGCTGCATGAAAGCCGATGTAACCAAGCTTTGGTACAATTTAGATACGATCAATCACCAATATGATATTACCAAACCGCAGCCACAGCTGTTTGTAACCCCTACTTTCCAAAACCTGATCGACGTTTTAGAAGCATTTGCCGATACGATGGCGTTTAGAAGAGGTGGCTCGGAGAGTATTTTAAAAGCCATAGAGTGTAAAAACCCAAGTACTGCGGTTTACAGTTCGGGCCTACAGGTGACGGGCATTTTTACCGATTTAGGGCTTGATAAAAGCGACGAACTGACCTTTATTAAAACTACCGGAGTTTCTGCTTTGGCTTTTGAAGGTAAGCAGTTAAATGGGCATGGCAAAGATTACCATAAAGACGGTTTTTCTTCGCCAGTTGGCAAATTAAAAGGAATTGACAAGGCTTTAGAAGACCATGATCTTGCTGAATTGGACCAGCTGGGCATCAGCATAGGCAACAGAGCCGAGTTAAATTTTGAAAGCGGCATTACGGTAAAAGGCTTGGTGAAAGACATTTTACGCCCAGCGGATAAAACCATACTCCTTTCTTTTGCAGATTGCCACGTGACCGAAAGCAATGGCAATGTATTGTTTAAGCCTGAATGGGGAATTTACGACATGGCCATTGGCGAAAAAATCGTTTCGGTGTTTAATGGGGCAGCCGATAAGGATGCTTATGAGGAGATTACTTTTGTGAGCAAGGAGCAAACACACAAAGCCGAATACGACCAGCCTATGCAGCAATTGCACAGCCTATACCAAAAAGTGCGTAGCGTAAGAGAGAACCAGACTGGTTACGAAGAGCTTGCCCAGATTTTTACCGAACTCAAAACCAAGCACAGAGGTGATTGGCTTTGCACGCTAGAGATTTTAGAAATCGTTTACCATAAACAACTGGATGCCGAACTGGAAAAAGAACTCAGGATTTACCTGGAGATGAAAGCGGCTACAGAAACCGAGCTAAGCAAGCTCATTAATGATGGCATGCACGTTATTGCCAATCCGGTTACCCAGTTAATTACAGAAGAAGACTAATGAGATTCCGCGTTGGAGTTTGGGGCTTAGCGTTAAAAAATTTATTCCCTAGCCCTTCCAACTTTAAAACGTTTCAACCTTAAAACCTTCCAATTTTACAACCTTAGAACATTCCAACCTAAAAGCATGAACGTTATTATTACAGGCGCCAGCAGTGGCATTGGTTTTGAAACCGCATTAGAATTTGCTTTAGATAGTAAAAACAAAGTGCTGTGTATTGCACGTTCTGCCGACAAATTGCGCAAGCTTCATGAGATTGCCAAAGGCATTAACCCAGACTGCACCTTATTGCCCGTTGCTTTTGATTTGGTAAACGACGACTACAACGCTTTGGTTCCTTTCATCAAAGAACGGTTAGGTACGGTAGATATCTTAATTAATAATGCAGGAAGCTTGGTCAATAAACCTTTTTTAGAGACCACCGAAGAAGACATGGCCACCATGCTCGAACACAATGTGATGAGCCATTTTAAAATGATCCGCTATACCTTGGCCTTTATGGAAAGTGGAAGCCACATCGTAAACATAGGCAGCATGGGCGGTTTTCAGGGCAGCGTAAAATTCCCTGGCTTAGCTGCCTATTCGGCCAGTAAAGCGGCTTTGCATACCTTAAGTGAATGCCTGGCTGCTGAATTGATCAGTACGGGCATTAAGGTCAATTGCCTGGCCTTGGGTTCGGCACAAACAGAAATGCTTGAAGCTGCCTTTCCTGGCTATGAAAGTCCGGTTCTGGCATTTGAAATGGGCAAGTATGTAGCCGATTTTGCCAAGACCGGACACAAGTTCTTTAATGGCAAAGTATTGCCCGTAGCAGTTACAACTCCCTAATCACTTAGGAGTATCCATACTTGGCATTAGTTTTGTTCCATCAAGGAAACTTAAAACTAAAAAACTATATGGAAACAAAGAACTTCTCCTCTACAGATGATGGCAAAGCAGCAGCAATTGTAAGTTATTTCGGCATTATTGGCTGGTTAATTGCATATTTTGCATTGTACAAAGACAAAGAAACAGAGTTAGCTCGTTACCAATTAAGGCAAACATTATTGTTCGCCATCGTGTCTACTATACTCTATATTTTATTATCTATTGTACTGGCACCGATCATTATTGCAACTGGGATAGTTGCGTTAGGGTATATCCTTTACCTCGTATGGATTGTCCTTGTAGTATTATGGATCATTGGTTTTGTTGGCGCAATTCAAGGACAGAAAAAACCGATTCCTTTTATCGGAGAAAAAGCACAGAGCATGTTCTCTAGCATTTAATTTACCTACAGAATTTTACATGGGGCCTGTTCAATTAGTTGGACAGGCTTTTTTTTTTGCACTAAACCACAAGTTTTCAACACTTTATACAGTTTATATTTTTTTTCTATCTTTGAAGCGATTTATGAAGAAATCCCTATTCATCTTTTGCTTCCTTTTGCTCCTTGCCTTCAATGGCAAAGCGCAAGATAATGTGTCTTTACCCGCACAGTATCAAAAAATGATGGAGAAAATACTGGGCAGTATCCCCAAAGTTGCAGCTAATAAAGCCAACGATCTGCTGGATTTTGCCAAATCAATGATTGGAGTTCGCTATCGCTATGCTTCGAGCAATCCAGATCGTGGATTTGACTGCTCAGGCTTTGTCAGCTATGTTTTTGGCAATTTTGGCTTCAAAGTACCTCGCTCCTCTCCCGAATTTGCTTCAACCGGTATCCCTGTTAAGCTTTCGCAGGCCAAGGTTGGCGATGTGCTCATTTTTACAGGCACCAGTCGAAAATCAAGAAGAATTGGGCATGTAGGCATTATCTACTCGATTGACGACGAAGGCCACATCAAATTTATCCATTCTACTTCTGGCAAGGCCAACGGCGTAACCATTACCGATTTCGACAATTACTACAAAGGCCGTTTCATCAAGGCGGTGAGCATCATGTAATTCTTTGCATTCGAGTTTTTTTCCTTAAATTAAATTTTATTATGGCGGAACTTAAAACCAGAGTAACAGCACAATCTGTAGCAGATTTTTTGGCTGAAATTACTGATGCGACCAAGCAAAGCGATTGCAAGGCCATTTGTAAATTAATGGAGGAAGTAACCGGACAAAAAGCCAAAATGTGGGGTCCAGCAATTGTTGGTGTTGGCGATTATGTTTACAAATACGATAGCGGCCGAACCAACGATTGGTTTATGATGGGCTTTTCGCCACGAAAACAGAACATCAGCCTGTACATTTTGGAGTGTGACGCAACAACCAAACCGGCCATCTTAGCCCAATTAGGCAAACATAAAACCGGCAAGGCTTGTATTTACATTAATAAGCTTTCTGATATTAACATAGCTGTGCTCAAAAAACTTTGTGAAGAATCTTATAACAACTTGAAGGAAGGCTAGTAAAAACTGACATTCCATCTCCCATCTTCCATCTTCCATCTCCTTACATCTTACCCCTAGCCACTAGAGCAGCACCACCTTCAAGGCATCTTTTACATTGCCCATGGCCAATAGTTGATGAGCAAGTTCATGCAGTTCGCGTTCTCGATTGTTGGCATCGCCGATAGTAGCATCTAAAATATCTTTAACAGAAGTGCTCCAACGCATGCCGTCTATCTCCTCTATACTAGGCAACTGTTCTACATTACCCAGCATACCCAAGTCATTGCCCGTTAAAACCGAAGAATTCCTTACCGATACCGGCAGGGCATCTACGCCAATGCCTAAGGTAGTGAGTGGTTTGGCTACTTTAAACAAATTTTCTGGGGTAACACGGCAATACCAATCGCCACCCAAACGTGCCACCAAATCAATTTTAGCCTGGTCTATTTTGCCATCGGCATCCAAAATCTCTTCTTTAATGTGAATTACTTTAATTTCTGCCAACACCAGGTTACCGGCACCATGCTGATCGCCCAAGGCAATTACTTCTTTTACCACACATTCCAATTGAACTGGTGCCTCTGCAACTCTCGGTGGCTTTACCGTAAGCGATTCGAGCATGCTAAAACCTGCTTTCTCAAATTCGTTTACGTCCTTCCCATATTCGGTACTTGCCAAGCTGGTTTGTTGTACCATGGCATAGTTTACAATATTGATTACACATTCTTTTACCTGCAACACGTTTTCGAGTGTATGCTTCGTGGTGTTATCGCGAACCCTGCGTGCCGGAGAAAAGATACACATCGGCGGATTTGTGCCAAACATATTGAAAAAGCTAAAGGGGCTGAGGTTAACCTGTCCATCAGCATCGATAGTAGAGGCAAAACAAATTGGCCGTGGTGCTATGGCATACTGCAAATAATTTTGCAATTGTACGGGAGAAAGATCGGCAGTGTTAAGGGTAAGCATTTGTTTGATGTTGTAAAGTTGTAATGTTGTAATGTTGAAAAGTTCTAGCGTACGAAATTATAATGTTTAGGGGATGCTTTTTGAAGGCTTATTTTTTGATTTCTTATCGGCTTCAAATTTCCTCAAATAGTCTATAAAGCGTTTGATTTTTGATGAGAATTCAACACTCTTTTCATAAAACATTTTGTAGTCTGTATCGTTTAGCTTATTCGTTTCTTTTAAAACAATAATTTTATTCCTAAACTCACCTGATGAGCCTTTTGCATAAACAAGAAAACGTATAAAGTCTGGATTGTTATTATACTCAAAGCCTTCGGCAACATTATCTGACATTGACATTGCTGCTCTTCTAAATTGATCTTTTAAACCAAAGTCTGATTTAATTGGCTCTAAATCTGAAATCCGATAAGCTTCAACTGCAATCTGTTTGGCTATTTGCCAAATTTCAAGATCTTCAAATCGCTCAACTTTGCCCATACTTCACCTCCTTCTTCAAGCTCAATAACATTCCAACTTTTCAACCTTAAAACATTCTAACCTTTCTTAAGCGCCAATATCGAAAAATCCGTATCCACCTTTGTAATGATATTGCTTAAGGCTCCCAGTCCTGTAATTTCCATTTCTACGTTATCTCCAGGCTGTAACCATTGTACTTTATAATTAGGATCATTAAGCAATCCCGTGCCGTTCAATTCCAAGAAACATCCGGTACCCACAGTGCCCGAACCAATTACATCGCCAGGCAAAATATCTACGCCATAAGCGCAACGTTCTATAATTTCGGCAAAGGTCCAGTCCATATCGGCCATGTTACCTGCCGACACTTCAATTCCATTTACCCTACAAGTCATTTTAAGGTTATAGCTATTGCCCACATGGTTAGCTTTAGGTGCAACTTTGTAAGCTTCCAATTCATCTGGCGTAACCAGCCACGGACCAATTACCGTTGAAAAATCCTTACCTTTGGCCGGACCTAAATTCAACAGCATTTCTTCCATTTGCAAGGTACGGGCGCTCATATCGTTCATGATCATATAGCCTGCGATATAATCATCAGCTGCTGCAGCTTTGATGTTTCTGCCTTTCTTGCCAATTACTACCGCTACTTCCAATTCAAAATCCAGTTTTTGGAAATGATCTGGCATACATTCGATTTCTCCAGGACCTTGAATGGCATTATGGTTGGTAAAATAGAAAATCGGATATTGGTCAAACTCGGCAATCATATCTACCTTACGGTTACGCCTTGCGGCGGCCACATGTTGCCTAAAGGCATAGCCGTCTCTGCAGGATGTAGGATGTGGAACCGGCGCCAAAATCTCATAAAAAATCTCTTCCTTTGGAGACAAGCTTCCATCGGTAATGGATTGGCTGATTTTTTTTGCCCTATCCATCAGTTCTTCTCCACCTTGTAAAAAGGCATTCATTTCATCGGGAATCAGCTTATCGCAAGAATTCAAATTGTAGATATGGCCGTTTACAAAAACGCCCAAATGCTCTCTATCTTCGGTTTTATAAGATACTAACTTCATATAATATTTGGCTAAATGACGCGATAAAGCTAGTGTTTTACATTAACCTGTACAACGCCTCGGGTTAAGATTTTAAAAGATATACTGATTATGAATTATTTTGATTTTTATTAAAAGTAACGATGTCTCCATCTTCAGACATGAGTACTGTAGTGGCAAGGCCGATAAACAATCCATGCGCCAAAACACCTTCAATTTGGTTCAATTTCATCGCCAATCCTGCTGGATCATCAATCAGACCAAAATCAACATCTGCGATATAGTTGCCATTGTCTGTAATAAATAAAGTATTTTCTTTTTGCCTTAAAGTGGCTTTTCCGCCCAATATCTCCAGCTGATCAGTCACATATTGACAAGCAAATGGAGCTAGTTCAACTGGAACCTTAAAAGCACCTAATCGATCTACTTTTTTCGAGGAATCGACAATAACTACTCGGTTTTTGCTCAACGAGGCCACGATCTTTTCCCTAAACAAAGCACCTCCTCCACCTTTAATCAGTTCTAGGCTTTCGGTAAATTCATCGGCGCCATCAATACTGATATCTATTCGGCTTACTTCGCCCAATGGCAACAACGGAATGCCCAAGGCTTTGGCCTGTTCTTCTGTTTTTAGCGAACTTGGAACTCCTTTAATCGTTAGTCCCGCTTTAATCCGCGCTGCCAATTCTATCAATGCAAAATTAGCGGTAGAGCCCGTACCTAAACCAACTACGTCGTTATTTTTAACCATTTTAACGGCTGTTGCGGCCACTAATTGTTTTTCTAGTTCTCTAAGATCTGGGGTTGGATTTGCCATCGATTAAATTAACAAAGAAATTTTGAAATTGTTATCCATAATGCCCACTTAATAAAAGCTTAACCTGCTTATTTTTATATTTTAACTAAAATACCTACCTTAGTAAGCAAATGATTAGCAGTTGTACATATCAAAATTGCCATGCAAACGAAGTGCTTGCCAGCTTTAGGTATGCCATGCTTTCTAAAATCATTTTCGCGCAATATTCTTTATAAGCCACTTGTTCTGAGCGCCTATCAAAAACGTTTTATCGTTTTTATCGTTATATAATTACATTCTAACCAAATACACCTAACGTTATGCCAATTTACCATACTTTAGGAACCATTCCAGCTAAAAGACATACGGTTTTTCGCAAACCCGATGGCGATCTCTACGCTGAAGAACTGGTTTCGACAGAAGGCTTTTCAAGTCTTTATTCCTTGGTTTATCATTGCCATCCGCCTACTATTGTAAAATCGTTAGGCGAACCTTATTCGGTAGAGCCTAAAATTGCCCGCGAAAAACACCTGCGCCATACCAGCCTCATCGGCTTTAACATCAAACCTGAAGACGACTACCTGAAAAGCAGAAAGCCGGTATTGGTAAATAGCGACCTGCACATTTCCTTGGCTGCTCCTCGCCAGTCGATGACGGATTATTTTTATAAAAATAGCCAGGCAGACGAAGTGGTTTTTATCCACGAAGGATCTGGAACCTTGAAAACCGGATTTGGTCAGATCAAATTCCAATACGGCGATTATTTGGTTATTCCGCGAGGCACCATATATCAGCTCGAATTTGACAATGAGAACAATAGGCTCTTTATCATCGAGAGCTTTAGTCCGATCAGAACGCCAAAACGTTACCGTAACCAATTTGGACAGCTGGAAGAGCATTCTCCTTATTGCGAAAGAGATATCAGACGTCCGCAAAACCTTGAAACCATAGACCAATTTGGCGATTTTAAGGTGTTGATCAAAAAACAGGGAATAATGTATCCTTATGTGTACGGAACGCATCCCTTCGATTTTGTGGGCTGGGATGGCTTCCACTACCCTTGGGCATTCTCTATCCACGATTTCGAACCTATAACCGGTCGTTTGCACCAGCCACCACCGGTACATCAAACTTTCGAAGGCCATAATTTTGTGGTTTGTTCTTTTGTACCGCGCAAATACGATTACCACCCGCTTTCTATTCCGGCACCTTACAACCATAGCAACGTAGACAGCGATGAGGTGCTTTATTATGTAGATGGCGATTTTATGAGCAGAAAAAGTGTGGTGAAAGGCCAAATCACCCTACACCCGGGTGGTATTCCGCACGGACCACACCCTGGAACCGTAGAAAAATCAATTGGAAAGGAAAAAACGGAAGAACTGGCTGTAATGATAGATCCTTTTAGACCTTTGATGCTTACGGAAGATGCCGTAGCGATTGAAGACGAAAGCTATCACAAAAGCTGGCAGATTAACGTAGAATAAGTCCGGAGTCTTTAGTCGGAGGTCAGAAGTTAGGCAATTAGAATATGTCTTTTCCGATTTCCAGACATCGATTTTGCTAACTAATAAAAAACAACATCCGACTTCGGACTTTTCCGACTTTCGGACCAGTAAAACAACAAAACAATGAGCACACAAACATTTGCAGAGAAAATAGCGAAGGCACAAGATTTCCTTCCCATTAACGGAACTGATTATATAGAATTTTATGTAGGCAATGCCAAACAGGCTGCCCATTATTATAAAACGGCTTTTGGCTTTCAATCGTTGGCCTATGCCGGACCAGAAACCGGGGTTCGCGACCGTGCTTCCTATGTTTTGCAACAGGGAAAAATCAGGCTGATCCTAACTACTGCCTTAAAATCAGACAGCCTTATTGCCGAGCACGTAAAGAAGCATGGTGATGGTGTTAAAGTACTGGCTTTATGGGTTGATGATGCCTACAGCGCGTTTGAAGAAACTACCAAACGTGGCGGAAAGCCTTATTTGGTGCCTCAAACGTTAAGCGATGAGCATGGAGAAGTAAAAATGTCGGGGATCTATACCTATGGCGAAACCATCCATATGTTTATTGAGCGCAAAAACTATAAAGGCATATTCATGCCTGGCTACCGGGAATGGAAAAGCGAATACAATCCTAGCGATGCCGGACTATTATATATCGATCATTGTGTAGGCAACGTAGGCTGGAACCGCATGAACGAAACCGTAAAATGGTACGAAGAAGTAATGGGCTTTGTAAACATTCTTTCTTTCGACGATAAACAGATCAATACCGAGTATTCTGCCCTAATGAGCAAGGTAATGAGCAATGGCAACGGTTTTTCTAAATTCCCGATCAATGAGCCTGCAGAAGGCAAAAAGAAATCGCAGATTGAAGAATACCTGGAGTTTTACGAGGGTGAAGGCGTACAGCATATCGCAGTTGCAACTAAAGACATCGTAAAAACGGTAACCGAACTAAAAGCGCGTGGCGTTGAATTTTTAAGCGCACCGCCAGAAGCCTATTATGAAATGATGCCTAACCGTGTTGGCGAAATTGATGAGGAAATAGCGTTGCTAAAAGGATTGGGTATTTTGGTAGATTGCGATGAAGAAGGTTATCTTTTACAGATCTTTACCAAACCTGTTGAAGACCGCCCGACGCTTTTCTTCGAAATTATTCAAAGAAAAGGCGCACAATCATTTGGTGCAGGTAATTTCAAGGCCCTTTTCGAATCTTTAGAACGCGAACAAGAGTTAAGAGGCAACCTTTAATCCCTATAAAATAAAGCTTATGTTAAATGCCTTAAAATTAGTATTTGCAATTGTGCTGGTTGCACAAGCAAGTACGTGTAAAAAAGAAGACCTGAATGTAAGCGCTCCAGAGTGTATCCTCAAAAAAATAGAAGCCATCAAGGCCGAGGATGTTTGGAACCCACCTGCCAAAGTGTATGAATACGATTACAATGGCCAGAAGGTTTACTACATTCCTGCACGCTGCTGCGATATACCCAGTTCGTTGTACGACAGCAATTGTAAGCTGATCTGCAACCCAGATGGTGGCTTTACAGGCAGAGGCGATGGAAAATGTACTGATTTTGCCGAAAAACGCACAAATGAAAGGCTGGTTTGGCAAGATGAAAGGAAATAGCATCAAATACATTATCTTTAACCTAAAAAACTCCTCATGATTAATTATTTATTTAGGACTTTTCTAAGCTGTTTGTTTTTAATTGTTTCGTTTCAAGTCAAGGCACAAAAATCGCCAGAAAAAGCTGTCAAAAAATTAGGACCGAATCCGATTTACATTATTGACAGTGTACGAGTGCAAAAGGATGAACTTCACAACCAAAATTCGGCCGATGTAACTTATTTGCAGATGTTATATGCTAAAGAAGCCGTTGACAAATATGGAATAGAAGCTAAGGATGGTGCTGTAATTGTTGAAACAAGACCATTTACTAGAAAGAAATTTATTGCTTATTTCAGAAAAAAGTCATCTGAATTTGATCGTTTATATTCACAAAACGATAGTGACAACGATTTTATATATATTGTTAATGACAAAGTGCAAACGGGTAATTATGATGGTAATTTAGGAATGATTGACGATGAGCTCTTTATCAGTTTAAGCATCCTTAATAAAGAACAATTACAAGAAAAATACAAGGTCAATCACAAGCTTTATGGAATTGTCATCAAATCCAAAAAACCCGATGATCTTTATAACAAGAATAAAAAATTTTAATGATTATTACAAAGGGGCGAAAATTTTCGCCCCTTTGTTATTTAATATTGATCGTTATCACTTTTTCTTGCTGGTCTCGAATTAAAGTCAGCTGTAGTTGAGTTGAGCTTTTATATTTCTGGCTCAGCTTCGATAAATCGCTGATCGAATTGACCTTTTCCTTTTCCAAGCCGATAATTACATCGCCTTGCTGCAGGCCTACTTTTGCTGCCAAAGAAGATTGTTTAAGCAAAATGAGCAAAGCTCCCTTCATATCGGGCAGACCTGCCGAAGAACGTTCGCCCAAGGTTTCAATATTCTTGAAAGCAGCACCTAGCCAATCAAAACGCATCGTTCCTGTTTGTTCAAAAGTTTGACTTGAAAGACTGGCTTTAACCTTTGGTACCAGTTGCTTTAATGCTGGAGAAGTAACGCCAAAATCCATTTCAAAATTTTTAAAGCCAGCCTTTAAAGCAGCCGAACTTGGTGATAACTTATAATTGCCTTCGGCTTCGTTTACAAAATCGGCATTGCCGGCTGTACTGTTTTTATCTAGCCCTAATTGTTGCGCTTTTTGCAAGGCTACAGGCGAAAGGAAAAAATTAGAATCTATTTCTTTCCCCCAAGTATTCATGCCTATTGGCGCATAAGGTTTAGCTACAATATTATGTGTAAAAACATCGCCACTGTTACGTAGCCAAACATGCGGATGAAAGGTATTATTGACAATGATGTTATTGGTCACTGTACGATGATAGCCTTCTCTCAGCTTCAAACCTCCATTTAGGCACACATTGTTATAGATCAGGTAATTGCTGCTTCCATCGTCTAAATCAATATCCCAGCCGTGTTCGCAATGAAAACGGTTATTGCGCAAAAGAATAGGATCAATAACATCCAGATTTTCTATACCAGGCCTTGCCGCCACAATGCTATCAACTACCTTACGGCTAGGCAACCAAAACCTATCTCGACCCCATGAATTGAAAGCTCCATGATCGCCGGTTTCGAGTACCGTATTAAACACGTCGTTAAACTCGATGACATGTCCGCCCCATGTACCTTCGCTTACATTTATCCCCGCTCTTGGAACATTATAAATAGTGTTATGGCTAATTTTAAGGTGTGCCGACATCGAAATTTCGGTACCAGCTACCTGTTTTTCCACCAATCCAATATGATGGATCAGGTTGCCACTTGCTGTACAATATTGTGGATAATTATTGTTTTTTGGCCCTTTCGCAAAATCCATTTCTGTAAAGGGTACTGCGTTTTCGTACCTAAAAGCTGGTGATCTTACCGCAGCCGGATCGCCCACAAAAGCAATGGCACTTGCTCCAATGTTATAAATATGATTGTCCTTGATGCTATTGTTTTTATTGTAATTGCTTAAGAAAATGGCATTGCCTCCCAATTCATAAAAATTGCAATTAGCGATATCGATGTTCGTTGTACCTTCCAATAAGATCGCACCACCCCTATAAATTGTCCAATCGCTCCGCAACAAAGGCTCTTTGGTGAGCATAAAACTTCTGGCCGTTTGGGTAAAGTCTATTCCGGCAATCGTAATGTTTTGAACCGGATTTTGTTCGCTTCCCACAATATGGATCAAATCAGTTAAGCTACTGATCGTAAAATTAGCCTTGTCTAAATCGATGTTTTTTGGAGGATAGCAATAGATTGTCTGCTCAGCCTGATTATAAAACCATTCATTAGGCGCATCCAGTTCTTCGAATATATTTTCTACAAAACGATGTTCCTTGTGCATCGGCGATGGACGGTTGTTCTGCCATCCGCCAACATAATCAAGCTTTTCTCCAGATTTACCAATAATCAGGTAATGAAATCCCCCCCACTCGCCGGTATGCAAGGCATGGATAAAGCCACCCTTAGGGTTTTTCCATCCAGCAATTTTTTCTTTGGATAATGCATCTGCTGCAGTTCCATTAAAAATCTTTGCCTTCGCATAAAAATTAGGATAGCGGGCCATTGGTAAGGCCTTGCCGTTCAGAAACAACCGGTCCGGATTTGCTGCCAAATTTAAACTGGCTTTATAAATCCCGTTCTGGTAAGGCGTCCATTTGAGGCTTATTTTTTTCCCGCCACTAAAAACGACTTTTTCATTTTGATAGGGCTTGATTTGTAGCGAGCGCGCCGTAAAACTGCCAGCCAAAATGGATATGGTTTGATCAAACACATAAGTTCCGTTTCTAAAGAGAATATTCACTTCTTCTTTTTTAAATGCTTTGGCTTTAATCAAGGCAGCATTTAAGGTTTTTACGGGTTTGGCCAAAGTACCGGCATTATTGTCGCTACCAGTTGTTGCTACATAAATATTTTGTTGGGCAAAACAAATGTAGGGCAATAAGCCAAACAGCATTAGGAGTAATTGCTTTTTCATAGATTGTATAAATCTATACTATTTCTGTTTGATTATCAACAACATTCCCTTTCCTTTTGGAATGGTAATTTCACTTTGTGCATTGAGTTGCAAGGCTTCCTGAAAATTTTCTACAGCAGGTGCGCTGATGCTGGCTTTGGTTGGATCGATCCCTAACTTATTCCAGTCGATTGTTAAGCCAACCTTGGCATCGTTAGCTGCCCAGCTTGCAATAGCTACCAAAGCCGCGCCAGGTTTCTTGTAAACCGTAGCCAATACAGCAGGGTTGCTGGTTTTAACCGGACAGTTCTCCGACCAATATCCAACCATTTTCGTCCCTTTCATGCCGAAGCTGTCCCAAACTTTCCAAATCGGTCTCGGATCATTGTTACCCGACCATGGCAAACGGTTGGTCATTCCATAAATCATGCCTCTCCATTGGTTTCCGCCATCTTGCAACATTTCGCCCATCAAGCCAAAAGGAATACCGCTTACCTCGGTTAAGAAGAAATCAGGCTTGTTCTTTTCATAGTCAAAGTATTCGCCAAACCACAACCTGTTTAAATACGGGAAGTGCTCCATGTATAGATTGGCACTGTTGTTAAAACCATCGCTCTTGTTATATTGGTTGGCCGAATGTAGATCGATAATACCTGGATGCCCGTTTTGCGTAAGTACACGCTTGATACGTTTCATCGTAATGCGGTCAAAAGCCACATCATCCAAATAAATACCATCAATCCCTACGTTTTTAGTCAGCCAATTCATCCCTTCCACATAATAGTTGTGCCAACGGCTCATGCCACTGTTTACAATCGCTGCGTCTTTGATTTCAGGCACAAACCAAGCAGCGATATAATCGTCTTTAACATGTTCCTGCAACCAAGAAAAACCACCGCCTTTACCAGGCGAGTAAATTTCGTGTCCCAAGCTGCGCATTGGGAAAGTTTCGTAGGCACGGTTTGACAGCTCGCGAACGGTATTATAGATTTTCACTTTCAGGCCTTTGCTATGCGCCTCATCGATATAGCTTTTCATTTTGGCATGCTCAATAAATGGATAGTTGATCCAAGGATTGATCGGTGTGGCATGATGGATATTCACCACTGTTGCCCCTGTTGCCTTAATGCTATCGATACTGCTGTATTTGTGATAAAAACGGTTTTCCCACTGAAAATCTGTATCGATCGTATGAAATGGCGTAATCAAAAGCGTGAAGTTATAGTGCTGTACTTCGCCCTTTTTCATTTCCCTTTCCCCAGTATAGTTATTGGCCAGCATCGAACTGCCTTTAATGCCAATGCTTACGCCACCTTTATCGCCATTGCCCCAAGAAGTAGGCAATAACAAAGGTTTCTGTAGGTAGAAATTGGTGTTTAACGGACGGATGTATTTTTCATCGCGCAACGAATATTGCAAGCCTGCGTTTACATTGCCCAGCCAGGCGCCATCTTGGTTTTTATTGGCAACGTCCCATTTCCATTCGAATTTTTCAGGACGCTCGCCACCTTTTTGACCGAAACCCATTAAATAGCTAGCCGCGGTTTTGTTAAACGGAATATGCATAGTCACATCTTTCAGGTCGATGTCTTTCAAGGCGGTAACTTTTACGGTGTACGACATAAATCCATCAAATTCCAAGCTGCCCGTAATATCCATTTGCAAGCTATCGTTGGTACTTTTGGCTTTCCATTGTACGGTTCCGGCTTCCTTTTTGGTAAACTCTACGCCACTATCATTCAGTTTAACGTTTTTGCCATCAGCTTTGCGCACAAAGTGGAAGTGGATATTTTCTGCCAACAGATTATTTGGGATGCTCGTAATTTCTGTCATCTCCGGACTAAAAAAGGTTTGGATCTGTTTAGGAAAACCATTTTTATCCAGCTCTACTTTTCTGCCTAATAAACTAATGCTTGTGCCTTGCACTTGTAAAGGGGTATATGGCGCAATAACCGTATTGCTTTGGGCCAAGGTGGAGTTGAGCCAAGTGAGACGGGTTTGTTTCCAAGGTTCGTTGATGCCATTTTCCTTGCTTAGGCGGGCATCAACCTTTAAGCTGATACGAATGCTTTGCGAAGGTGCATTAGCTACGGCAACTTCTACGGTACCATTATAAGTTCCGGCTTTGGCTGTGCTAGGCACGGTTAGCAGGCACCATAAGGCCTGAACCTGGTCTTGAGGCACATCAACTTCTTTACTAAAAGCCTTGCCATCATAAGTGGTGCCATTTGTATTTAGGCATGAAATAAGTTGGGATGCAATTTTATTCCCAGCTTTGTCCTTGAGATCACTAAATTTCAGCTTCACATTCTGCAGGTCTTTTAAGGCATAAATCCCCAATTGAAAAGAGAAGTTTTCGCCTCTTAAAGCCATATCGGCAAATGTTTTTTGCGGTCCTTTAGCAACCCAACGTTGCGGAATATCGTTTTTCATCACGATAGGAAACAACCTGCTTTCGGGAAAAACCAAATAAGCGGGTTCGGCATGTTGTGCCTTCAGCTTGGCTACTTCGGCACTGGTTGCAATTACTTCCATCGGATAAACGCTGTTAAATGCATTCACCGACTCCAGTTGCAATACTTTGGTATTTACAGGCATGAGGTCTGCATCCTTTTTAGCGATCCAGTTGGGCAGCTTGCCTTGTTTTGGATAAACTCCCTTTGGATAATTAGACCGGCCTTCATTTTTATAGGGCTGGTAATAAATATAGTAAGTTCCTGCGCCACTGGTAGGTTCGAAGCAAATAATGCCACGTTCCTTGCTTAACGAAAGTGGCAAGATGTTTTCTATTTTTTTCCCTGTTTTGGCATCTTGTACGATAATTGCCTTCTCTTCTGGATTGGGATCGCTACGGCGCCATTCGATATTTACTTTTGCAATTTTTCCGGCACCGGCAAAGCTGACCAATGCGCGCTGGTTGCCAAGCGAATCGGCATTCCAGCTGTTTTTGCCGGTCGTATGTTGGGCCTTGGCCCAAAAAGGGGATGTGCAACAGAACAACAGCACAAATAGGTAGTTTTTCATGGAGGATGTTTTAAAAAATTAATGCCAGTAAATTTAATTTTTTTCTCCATTGTTTAACAGTGTGGCAAAAATTAATTCAAAAACGTTACAGCTACCATAATTTTGCTATTTTTGAACCTAGGGTAAATTCCAGAGATGTTAGCAATTACAGCAAAGAGGTCGAAATTATTTTTTAAGCATTTTAAAATGGCCTTTAAGCTGTTCAGAAAGAACGATCCGCTACGCTTAGCCGGCGCCACAGCCTTTTTTGCCAATTTTGCCCTGCCGCCAATACTTCTCATTTTGATTAGGCTTTTTGGCTTTTTTGTCGACAGAAAACTATTAGCGACACAGATATTTGAAAGGCTGGCCAGCATTTTAGACGATAGCAGTACGGCACAGATCAGGCAAACATTAAGGAATATCAGGGGGATCGATCACAATTGGTGGGCCACCATCCTGAGCTTTGTCTTCTTTATCTTTGTGGCCACTACTTTATTTAATGTCATCAAAAATTCGATGGACCAGATTTGGCAAATCGGCGTGAACGAAAAGATCGGCATTATGTTCAACTTAAAATTGAGAGCCCGTTCCATGGTGATTATCCTTTTGGCAGGAATCTTATTCTTTGTGGGATTGTTGACAGATAGCGTGCAGGCATTTATTGCTGCTTATATCAACACCGCAGCTCCTACTTTTGGAAAGATTTTTCTTTCCATTCTCAATCAGCTTCTTTTTGTAGCTATTGTTACCGCATGGTTTACGGTATTGTTCAGGTTTTTGACCAATGGCCGGCCAAGTTGGAAAACCTCCATCCGCGGAGGGCTATTAACCGGAATTTTGTTTACGCTGGGTAAGTTTATCTTGCGTATTATGCTTCCATTGAGCAATATTGGCAATATCTACGGCGCCTCAGGCTCCATTGTATTGATTATGCTCTTTGTATTTTATTCTTCTTTTATCTTTTATTTTGGCGCCTGCTTTGTGAAAGTATTGAGCGATGCCAGCCAAAGGCCAATCAGGCCGATAAAAGGCGCCTATCTTTACGAGATTACAGCCGTAGTAAAAGAAGAAGGCAAAGCCTAATTGGTGCGCAAACCTACTTGCTCAAAACCCTGCATTTCGAAAACTGCCAATTTATTTAAAAGGTTAAGGTGCAAGGTGCCAAAGAAATTAAAGATCCCGTCTTTATTCTTTCCTTCGATACAGATGGTTTCTTTTACGATCTCTCGCTGTGCTAAATTTTGGTCGCCCGTAATCATGGCTTCATCTTGAATAACGAAGTCATTTGCTTCGATTGCAAACTCTTTTAACAGCGCCAAAAAGCTCTGACCATTTAATAATAGTTCTTTTAAATTCATGGCAATAAAGGTTAGGTTATGATTAGCAAATCCATATCAATTTTATTGCCAAAAAAAATGGATGAACCAATAAAGTCCATCCATTTTTTACTGATTAGAAAAGATGATTTTTCTAAAACAATTTATAGGCTAAGCCCAAGGTAAAAAGGTTCAGTTTTGTAGACTCGGTATAGCCGCCAGAATTAAGCTTAGAAAGGCCCAATTCGTATCTTAAATCAACGCCTAGGCTACCAATATCTACACCGGCACCAAATTGCCAAGCAAATGCCTGGTCTTTAAATTTACCATTAAAAGCTGCAGAAGCGGCCTGTGAAAAATTTTGGTCTTTGTCTAGCAAAAATGACACAACCGGACCAGTGTTTAGTCTTAATCCAACACCTGCTGCACCAAATTTAGTACCCACCAAAATAGGCACGTCTAAACTGGTAAATTTCACCTTGTTTTCTTGGCCTGCTGCATTTTGCAAAGAAGTGTTTTTGCCAGATAGGTAAAGCTCTGGCTGCAAGTGTAAGCCTGCTGCGCCAATACGGGCCCAAGCACCTACAAAATAACCCGCGCGATTGTCGCTGCTAAAGGTATTCGAAGTATTAAATTTTGAAAGGTTCACCCCTCCTTTTAGTCCAAACTGGAAAGAGGGCACTACTTGGCTAAAAGCAAAAACGCTTGTGCAAAGCAGTATAAGTAATAGGCTAATCTTTTTCATGATCATTCTGGGGTTTTCATTGTTATAACGTAAAGATAATATTTTAATTTGAAAGCTAAATTTTGTAGTTTTATAAGTAACATTTATTAATATAGAAGTGTTTGGTTTTGAGTATTTTCTCTCTCTAGATGGAGTTTACGTTTAATGTTTACGCTGTTGTTTTACTGGCTTGTGGCAGTGCGACTATAGTTTTATCTAATTACATTTACAAAAGAGGTGGAGAAGCTGTAAAATGGTTTTCCATGATGATGCTCTCCAATGCCATATGGTCTATCGCCTATGGATTAGAGTTGGCCAGTCACACACCAAACCAGATCAAGTTTTTAATTAACATCGAATACATTGGCATTGCCACCTTACCCCTAAACTGGTTTCTGTTTTGCCTCAGTTTTTGCAATAAGGAGTGCTGGTACAAAAAACCAGTCAACCTTACGCTCATTCTTATTGCGCCCATTGTGACCATACTTATGGTGTGGACCAACAGCTACCATCACCTGCACTACAAAAAAATCGAAATGGCTTACGATGGCCCGTTTCCGATGGTTTCTATTACCCCAGGTGTTTGGTACCATATCTTTACCGTTTACTTTTATCTATTGTTGGCCTGTGGCTGCTACCTCATTTTAATGAAGTTCAGAACCGCAGATCCTATTTATAAAAAGCAAAACTATAGCATTGTTATTGCGGCCTTTATACCCTGGTTGGCCAATATGAGCTATTTGCTTGGCTTTAGGCCGCTCCTGCACCTAGATGTTACTCCTTTTGCCTTTATCATTACTTCCTTTTTTATCCTGATTGGCATTTATCGCTTCAAGCTATTCGATATTATTCCGATTGCTCGCGAAAAAGTATTGGAACTGATGCAGGATGGCTTTTTTGTGCTTGATCGGCAAAACCGGATTATCGATTACAATAAATCCATCAAAAAATACATTTCTATAGCCAAGGATCAAAAAATTATTGGAACGCCGCTCGAAAAAATATTTCCCAACCAGTCTGATTTCTTCGAAAAGATCAACAACCATCAATCGGGCAAGATAGAACTACATGTAAATCAACAGAACAAAGTGCTCTACCTGGAAGCCGATGTCCTTTTTTTAACAGACAATAAAATCAACAGCGATTTTACCATTATTAAGCTTCAGGACCTAACCAACTTCAAAAAAGAGGCCATACGTACAAAGGAACAGGCCATTGAACTCGAAAAGCTAAACCAGCTTAAAGACAGGATCTTTTCTATTATCGCACACGATTTACGCGGTCCTTTGGTTAACCTTTCTGAGGTGCTCAAGATGATAGGCAACGACCAAATTACCAGAGATGAGTTTAAAAGCATCTCGCCAACATTGAGCAAGGATATTATTTACACTACCGATCTCTTAGAAAATATTTTACACTGGTCTAGAAGCCAGTTGAAAGGTTTTGGCATTAAAAAAGAGTTTTTCAATTTGCGCAACCTGATTATCAACGAAATCAATTACCATCTGCCAGCGGCGACAACGAAGCATATCAAAATTATTCATGATGTGTTTCCAGGCGAAATGGTTTATGCAGATATGCTGATGATACAGATCGTGATGCGCAATATTTTAAATAATGCCATTAAGTTTTGCCACGAAAACTGTGAAATCCATATTACGGCCGTTTACCAGCGAAATGGCACCATGCTGGTTTGCATCCAGGATAATGGCGTTGGGATTCCTAAAAACATCTTAGACCGTTTGTTTAAAGGGGAAAATATTACGACCAGAGGTACTTTTAATGAAAAGGGAACGGGTATTGGCTTAATGGTTTGTAAGGATTTTATGATCCGCAACGATGGGGATATCACCGTAAGCAGCACAGCGGGCAAAGGCGCCAAGTTTTGTCTGAGTTTGCCAACTTCAAAATAAAAAGGGCTCCGAATTGGAGCCCTCTATTTTCTATTTCTGACCCGTGGCCTCGTTTATGGCCTGTTGTTCTTTCAATGCATCAACATTGTTCTTGTTACCAAAATTAGTGGTCTTATCCGCAAAGTAGGCCAAGATATCTACAATCGTATCTAAGTTATCTGCTACCCTTTGGTGCATGTCTGGCAAATCTTTTTCTAGTTTTTTATCGCCTAACTCTATATTGTCTACTTCAATCTTTCCAATTTTTTGGATGATGGCCTGCTGAGAGTGTTGCAAGTCTTCTAATTCCCTTACAATCTTTTCCATTAATTCAAACTTCTTTAAGGTATCCATATGCTTTTCTAATTAAGGTTTTACAATATGTTTTCGCCTAATAGAACCAATTACCTTGCCAAAAGTTTGAAAGCGAACAATAAATGGTTCAAAAATTTGGAGATTAAATAAATAACTAATATTTTAGTTTTAAAATTAACTAGACATGAAAACCTGGCTTCCTTTTTTATTTGTTTTGCTGTGTTGCAAAAATTTATACGCTCAAACTATAAATATCGACAAGGAAAAACTGTTGGAGTATTACCAGTCGCAACGTTATGCCGAAGCTGCCCAGTATTTGCAAAGCATCTACCCTGATGATACCCAAGATGTAAAGGCGCTGAGCCAAATGGCTTATTGCAATATGATGGCCGGAAAGCTGCCAGATGCCGAGAAGAATTATTTAAAGATCAATGCCATACAGCCGAATACCCTGCCTGTTTTATTTAGCCTCACCAACATCAATTCCCGACGAGGAAATAATGTGAAAGCCAAAGCTTACCTGGAACAGATCATCTCGCTAGATAGCCTGAATTTTAACGCCTACAAACAATTGGCGGGTTTTGCAGATAGCAGCGACGTAAAACTGGCTTATCTAAAAAAGGCCAATACATTAAATGCAACAGACGCTGATGTGGCTTATGATCTGGCTACGGTTTATCGCAACCTAAAGCAATATGAACCCGCCTATAATGTATTGAAAATCGCTATTGCAGCAGATACAGGCAATTTTATACTCCAGCAGGCACAATTGCCCTTAGCCAACCAGTTGGGCAAATACAAGGAAGTAATTGCTGTAGGACAAAAATTGCTACAAAACGGTGCCGATGCCAATGTATTAAAGGATATGGGAAAAGCCTACTTCTTTTTAAAAGATTACCAAAAATGCCTGAGCTTTTATAAACTATTGGAAGGCTTGGGAGCCCAGAACGAAAGCATCTTATATTACATGACTCTGAGTTACCGCGAGCTAAAGAACTACGACACGGCAGCCGTCTATGCAAAAAAGACGATCGAAGAAGGCATTTCAACCAATACGCCAGCCTACTATGCCACTTTAGCCGGCATTTACGAAGAGAAGAAACAGTTCACCAATGCCATAACTGCTTATAAAAGAGGCCTTACCTTTAACACGAGCAATAGCATTTACTACAGAATGGGTTTGTTGTACGATTTAAACCTCAAACAACCTAAAAATGCATTGAGCTATTATAATCTTTACCTAAAAAGCAAACCAGATCCCGAAAAGGAGAAGGATCAGCTGATTTATGTAAAATCAAGGATTGAGGCTTTAAACAATCCGAAAGAGGCTGCAGCGAAATAGAGCTTGCTTCATCCCTCGCAATGATGAGTTTTTACAAGGCTTCGAAAACAGGTTTTACATCACTCCAAAACTGATCGAGTGCGATAAGGCGAGGCTTAAGGAAGGAAATGATCATGGGCCAATCTTCTTGTTTAAAAATGCTTACACCATCCATGGTTTTTACAATTCGGCTTAATGGCTGATAAAAATCATTAACAGTATCAGCTTGCCATTCCCATTCTTCACCAAGTGCATCGGTTAATAATGCTTTTAAGGCTTCGAACTGTTCAAAATAAAGCATTCTTAACCCCACATCGGGATGAGTCAATTCAATAGCGATGCTGGCACCGCGTTTATCGGCATCCAACCTGAAGAAAATGTGTTTGACTCCCGTTTTGTAATTAACCCAGTTCACTGGCAAGCCATCGGCCGATGGGATAGGCTTCATGTACTTGCCAAAGGTAATCCAGAAAGATTGGCGGATTTTAGATGCTTCTTCCTTGCTGTACATTAATGAGTGGCTTTGCCCATCAAGCGGGCAACATATTTACCAATGATATCAAATTCGAGGTTAATCGTATCGCCAACCTTTACTTCTTGGAGATTGGTATGTTCGAAGGTATAAGGAATGATGAATACAGAAAATTCGTCAATTGCCGAATTAACCACAGTAAGGCTAATTCCATTTACACAAATCGAGCCTTTTTCTACTGTTACGTTACCTGTACCCTGGTCATATTTAAATCGATATTCCCAACTGCCGTCTAATTCATTTACCAAAATGCATTGGGCTGTTTGGTCTACATGACCCTGAACAATATGGCCGTCCAAACGTGCGTTCATTTGCATACAACGCTCCAAATTTACTTTGTTGCCTAGTTTCAAGTTCCCCAAGCTGGTTTTGTTCAGGGTTTCTTCGATAGCCGTTACCGTGTGCGAATGGTCATCAAGTGCAACTACCGTTAAACAAACTCCGTTATGGGCAATGCTCTGATCGATCTTAAATTCGTGGCTAATGGCCGATTTAATGGTAAAATGCAAATTACTGCCTTCGGCAACAACTTTTTCAACTTCCCCTAAGGTTTCGATAATCCCGGTAAACATCTCTATGTAACGCTAATTTTTTCTGTTCCTTAACCAGTTGCTTTGACTCTGTTGACTTGCTGCAGTCTGATTTAAGGCTGTTTTTTCTTGTTGCAACACTTTAATGGCCGTTAAAGCCGCCAACATGGCTTCTTCTTCGTTTTCGCTTTTCAAGCTGTCTGACTTGAAATATTTGCCCACAAAATGGGTATCAAATTGACCGGAAGTAAAGGCTTCGTGCTGCATTACAAATTTACCAAAGCCCAAGGTAGTTTGTATGCCCGTAATGTCATATTCGTCAATCGCTCGGATCATCCGTTCGATGGCTTCTTCCCTATCCTTGCCGTAAGTAATCAATTTGGCGATCATAGGATCATAATAAATCGGGATTTCCATGCCCTCTTCAAAACCATCATCAACCCTAACTCCATTGCCTTTTGGCGTGCGATAGGTTTGCAAAGTGCCTATATCCGGCAAGAAATTATTCAAGGGATCTTCGGCATAAACCCTTAACTCCATAGCGTGGCCATTAATTTTCAGGTCTTCTTGCTTAAAGCTCAATGCTTCGCCCCTGGCTATTTTGATTTGCTCTTTTACCAAGTCTAAGCCAGTAATCATTTCGGTTACCGGATGTTCTACCTGCAAACGCGTATTCATTTCTAAAAAGAAGAAATCGAGATTCTCATCTAAGATAAACTCAACGGTTCCTGCCCCAACATAACTTACCGAACGGGCTACATCAACGGCGCAACGGCCCATTTTTTCTCTAATTTCGGGTGTAAGCACGGCCGATGGCGCTTCTTCAATCACCTTTTGGTGCCTACGCTGTACCGAACATTCGCGCTCGAATAAGTGTACAATATTGCCATGGGTATCGCCCAATACCTGAATTTCGATATGGCGTGGCGAGGTTACATACCTTTCGATAAAGACAGAGCCATCGCCAAAAGCCGAAGTGGCTTCGCTCACAGCCAGGTGCATCTGTTCATCGAAATCTGCCATCTGCTCTACAATACGCATTCCTTTGCCGCCACCACCTGCAGCCGCCTTAATCAAAATAGGAAATCCTACTTCAATGGCACGTTGCTTGGCTTCTTCGATATCAGTTATGGCTTCTTCGGTTCCAGGAACCATCGGAATATTGTATTTAAGCGCTGCAGCCTTGGCCGATAGCTTATTGCCCATAATTTCCATCGCTTCTGGCGTTGGACCGATCAAAATCAATCCGGCTTCCTTTACCGCTCGGGCAAACGAGGCATTCTCAGACAAGAAACCGTATCCCGGATGGATGGCTTGGGCACCTGTTGCCTTACAGGCTTCGATAATTTTCTCGCCAATTAAGTACGATTGATTAGAGGGCGCCGGACCAATGCAAATCGCTTCGTCGGCATAACGTACATGTAACGCAGCGCGATCTGCCTCCGAAAACACAGCCACCGTCTTGATGCCCATTTCTCTCGCCGAACGCATTACGCGCAAGGCAATTTCGCCACGATTGGCCACTAATATTTTGTTCATACGTTATAAGTATCAAATAGCTAGCATCGAGTATCAAGATCCGAACCAGCAATTCAGTTTTACAGTTGGCAGTTGTTAGTTATTAATTTTTAGTTGTTGGTTGTTAGTTTGCAGTTGTTAGTTATCAGTTTTCAACAAATCGTCATTGCGAGACCGATTTTTCTATCAGGAGAAGCAATCTCTTTCGATCAGTTTCCAGTTTCCAGTTTTCAGTTGCCAGTTGCCAGCTAACAATTCAACAATTTGTCCATTTAAAGTATCAGCTTTACCGTCAATCCTCCTCCATCTTACCTCTTACATCATTATAAATGCAAATTCTTGATGCTATCTATCGCTTGATCAATCATCGCCGAAGAAACATCTAAATGGGTTACAAATCTAATGGTTTTGTCGGAAGTGCTGTTACATAAAATGCCTTTGCCTTCTAATGCCTTCACCACTTGATCTGCTTTTAGGCCTTTTGCCACATCGAAAAGCACGATATTGGTTTCAACTGGCATGACAGATTCTACATAATTGGTTTGTTGCAAGGCATCGGCTAATGCTTTTGCATGCTGATGGTCTTCTGCCAAACGGTTTACATGGTGATCGAGTGCATAAATGCCCGCAGCAGCCAAGAAACCTGCCTGACGCATACCGCCACCCAACACTTTCCTGATCTTGGTTGCCTTTTTAATGGTTGCTTTAGAACTCAACAATACCGAGCCTACCGGAGCGCCCAATCCTTTGGAAAGGCAAACCGAAATGCCATCAAAATAACGTCCGTAATCCTTTGCCTTATCGCCCGTGGCTACCAAGGCATTAAAAATACGCGCACCATCTAAATGCAGTTTAAGGCCTTTAATGGCACATAAATGATGGATAGGTTCGATTTGTTTGAGGGTGTAGCACTTGCCTCCACCTTTGTTTACCGTGTTTTCGAGTACAACCAAAGTAGAATTTGGATAATGGATATTATCAGCATTGATTTCTGGTTCGATCATTTCTGGCGTCAAAATGCCCCTTTCGCCATTGAGCAAACGTACCGAAGCCATCGAATTATAGGCAATGCCACCGCCTTCATAGCGATACACATGCGCCGTTTGGTCGCAGATTACCTCGTCCATTGGTTGGGTAAAGCACTTGATCGCAATCTGGTTGCTCATGGTTCCCGAAGGGCAGAACAAAGCCGCTTCCATGTTGAACATCGTTGCCAGCTTTTCTTCTAATGCATTAACCGTTTCGTCTTCGCCAAAAACATCGTCGCCAACTTTGGCATTCATCATTGCCTCGAGCATACCTGGCGTTGGCTTGGTTACGGTGTCACTTCTAAAATCTATTTTGTCCATTTATTACAACATTAAGGAATTAAGGCAAACATCTAATCAGCCAGCAAATTAAAAAACTCATTTACAAAAGGCTTCATTGATTTTGTAATATTATCGGTAAAAAAATTAATTAGTAAGCCTTGGGGTACTTTCAGCAATTTCATATAAGTTAAAATCTGTGCTTCATGAACTGGCAATAAACGCTCAACTGTTTTTAGCTCAACAACGACCGAATCATTTACCAACAGGTCTAGTTTGAACTCTGTATTTAATTGAATATTATCATAAAACACAGGAATAATTAATTGTTGCTTTACGTTAAATCCATTCTTCAATAATTCATGACGTAAACACATCTCATAAACGCTTTCAAGCAACCCTGGCCCGAGCACCTTATGAACCTTAATGGCACAACCAGTTATTTGGTATGATAAATCTGTAATATCTTTTTTCGTCATCGCTCCGCACAATTAAAACCATTAGGAATAAAAATAAGATTTAATCTATTATTCATCACGAAGAAATTAATATAAAAAATAACTTAAATACCCTTAGTTGTAAATGTGTTGCTTAACGAAGCTAAATGCCTTAATGTTAATTTACTTAAGTAGGTTACTGAACGAACCTTAATGTTAAAACACCTACATAAAATGGCGGAAAATCCCTGTATCAAAACTATTCACTGTGTTTTCCATTATCTTTTGCTTGTATACAAATATTGTTTTTTTGAAAGTTTTGCACCTATCAATATTCAAAAAATTACATTTTATTTAATTCGTCTATATATCCCGTCAAAAGATCAGGTTATCTCTTTCTTTCATTAGTTCCAATGTAGGATAAGGATTCAAGTCTCTAAAATTTATTTCAGTTGCATAATCATCCAAACTCAGCATTTTAAATCCTTTAAAGCATTGACCATTTATTTCATCGCCAACTTTCTGACTTGCGATTAATTCATTTTTAAGCCAAAAAAGATCAGGAACATCGTATCGCTTAGCAATTAGCGAAGTATATAAAAACATCGGGATTACTTTGTTTGCCCGTTTTTGTTTAACAGAATCATCAAGATCAATGTAATCACCAATAGAACGGGTTAAAAACCTGAAAAAAAAATACTTCTTATCACTGATCGATTCCAGTTTTTTGGAAAGTGGCTGAATTTCAGCAAGCTCATAAGTATCTAAGCAATTGAACTTTTTCAAATAGTTGTAAAACACTTCCGACAGGATAACACCTTTGCTATGGGCATAATAATCTGTATCCAATTTTTTCACATCGGCACATATCCAGTAAAAGCTTGAAGGCAGTTTATATTCATCCGTTAATGGCACCGGATTGCCTGCTCTCATAGGAGAATAATGAAACCAATCATTACTGTATACCGGTTTATTGAAAGGATCCTTGCCCTCAATTTTTTCTGTAATAGTAGAATCAAAGTATGGTGGAGCAGTTGAAGTTCCATGCCATGGTGTAATCAAAATTTTAAACTCTTCCATTTGTAAAGCTATCTCTAATTGGAAATAAATTCATAAAATGCTGGAAACTCCCGATGCCAAAACCATTCACTATGTTTTCCATCGGCCTTTTCTACCAGCTTAATGTTTTTATTCTTTGTTCCTTGTTCACCTGCATCACCAATCAAGATCCGATACACGCTTTCCATGTCGCGCGTCATCATTTTTCCTTCCAAATCGCCAGCTACAAAATAGATCTGGTGTCCTTTTAATGATGGAACTGCTTTCTTAACATCTGTTTCAATGGTTTTTCCAACCCAAAATGCCGGAGAAAATATGCCAGCCTTGCCAAAAACCTGCGGGTATGTGGCTATGGCATACATAGAGATGAGGCCACCCATCGAGCTTCCGGCAATTGCGGTATGCTTACTGTCGGTTAAAGTACGATAATGTTGGTCGATGTAAGGCTTTAAAGTATTGACCAAAAATGCTACGTAAGCTACACCCTTGCCCTTCCCATATTGGCTATCGTAAGGATTGTATTCCTTTAACCTTTCGCTACCACCATGATCAATACCTACTACAATGTATTCTTTTCCACCTTTGGCACTGATGCTGTCCAGAATTTCGTCAACACCCCACTCGCCATAGCCTGAAGTAGTTTGGTTGAACAGGTTTTGGCCATCATGCATATACAAAACCGGATACTTTTGCTTTGATTTGCCATAAGATGGCGGCAAATAAATCCAGATCCGTCTTTTGGTTTCCAACTGGGGCATCTCAAAAGCACTATCGAGCAACTTTACATGAACCGATGCCGTAGATTTTGGTGCTTCTTTTTTAAATGCATCGGCCCAAGCAGCGACACTTAACCTTATTACCGTATCTTTTTTAAGGTTGAAGCTTCGGTTGGTAATGGCTTTTCCATTGCTGTTGCTTTCTACTTGGTCCCAAGTGCCACGGGTAATCTTAAATTCATAGGCATCGGCCGGCAAAAGTTTTTCAAGTACATATTTATTGTCTGCCGATTTTGAGAATTTGGCGTTTACATCATTTGGCGACCAGTTATTAAAGCTTCCGGCAACGAAATAGTTGGGCTGGGCCTCAGTAGCTGTTGGAATATCGACCAATTCAAAACGAACTTTAACTTGGCCCTTGAGGCTAATGAAAGCCATGCTTAAAAGAACCAAAAACAAGATACGTTTCATGATCATAAGGTTAAGTTGGCATTTTTAGGTGAGCTTTTTGATGAATTGAGCTAATTTTCAAATCATTTAACAAATAAATAGAAATAATTACTTTTTTTATCATTTATATTTACACGCAAATCAGTCATTATAATAATTGTTGCCGGTAGATGGACAATGTGAACATTAAAAAATTAGCGAAGGCCCTTCATCTTTCTACTTCTACTGTTTCGAGAGCGTTTAGAGATAACAGCGATATCAGTGCTACCACAAAGGCGCGTATTTTGGCTATGGCCAAAGAACTCAATTACCAGCCTAACCACTACGCCAGTAATTTAAGGGAGCAAAAAAGCAAGACCATTGCCGTTATCGTACCCGAATTAGCCAACAATTATTTCTCATTGGCCATCCAAAGCATTGAGCGCGTAGCCAGTGCCAAGGGCTATCATATTTTGGTGTATGCCACGAATGATCAATTTGAGAAAGAGGTTTCTTTTATCAAGCACTTGCACAATGGCAGGGCCGATGGCATTATCATGTCGGTATCGGGCGAGGCGAACAACCATAACTACCTGAACGAACTTTCGAAAAAACGCTTGCCGATTGTCTTTTTCGATCGTGTTTATGAAGACATTGAAACACCAAGGGTAATTACCAACGATTACGACAGCAGTTTTGCGGCCACCAAACACCTTATTCAGCAAGGCTGCAAACGCATTGCGTATTTAGCGGTAAACAAAACGCTTTCTATTGGCAAGACACGTATGCAGGGCTATATCGATGCACTCAAAAAATTCCAGGTCCCTTTTGAAGACGAATTGATCATCGATTGCAGCAATAACTATAAAGAAAACATAGATCGCTTAAAGAAAGCTTTTATCGACTTAAAGCCAGATGGTGTTTTCACTTCGGTAGAACGTTTGGCCTTTGCCACCTATTATGCTTGCTACGACATTAACTTGTCTATACCCAAAGACTTAAAGGTGATTGGCTTCTCCAGTTTGGAGATTGCTCCCCTGCTTAATCCTGCCTTAAGCACCGTTACACAACCTGCTTCAGACTTAGGCAAAACCGCAGCCGAATTGTTGTTCAAAATGCTCGAAAACCCGGGCGATGTAGCTCCTACCACGCAACTGGTTTTGAACTCCAAATTGGTGCAGCGAGAGTCGACTTCCAAGGCTTAAAACTACGCCAAAACTAGGGCTGTTTTTTAGCCTAAAAACCGAGGGCCTTTCGATCAAAAATTTTCAGGATTTTTCTAAAATACGCAGAATTCGCCCCTGCTTGTTGCAACAAAACTTCATTTCCATTTCGATTTTTCGGGAACGTTCCCGAAAACGTTCCCGAAAATATGTCAAAAAACAACTTAGTGTAAAAATCACACTTAATTTTTCGATTTTCAAACATAAAAACTTAATAATCAAATACTTAAATAAAATAAATTTAGATTTTACAGAAATTAAATAGCCTATTTATTTGCTTTTTTGAGGTGTTTACCTCCATAAAATATGGTGTTCAAAAAAATTATGATATAAAATTTTGATTTTTAATCTGCGCCATTAAATTTACAATAGTGTAATACACAATTAATTATAACCAAATATTTAAACTTTAAAACGGGCTTTTTTCTATGAAAGTACTCTACCCCATTAAGCTTTGTTTGTTGATGTTTTTTACGCTCTGCGCATTGACAAGCTACGCACAAACTGGAAGCATTTCTGGTAAAATTCTTGACGACACCAAACTCCCCATTCCAGGCGCTTCTGTAATGGTAGACGGTACCCAAAAACAAACGGTTACCGACAACGATGGCAATTACCGAATTACGGGTTTGGCCAGTGGCAGCTATACCTTAACCGCCAAGTACATTGGCTTTGCATCAACCAAGCTCAATGCAACAGTTGGAACAGGCAATGTGGTACTCAATTTCGAGCTTAAGCCCGAATCGCAAAACCTGAACGAAGTAATTGTAGTGGGTTATGGTACACAGACCAAACGTGAGGTAACAGGTGCCATCTCTAAAGTAAGTGGCGATAAGCTCACCTCTCTGCCTACCCCAAGTTTCGAGGCTAGTTTGCAAGGACAGGCTCCAGGTGTTCAGGTAACACAGGGCAGTGGTTTAGCCGGTAGCGGTTCTGTTATCAGGATTAGAGGTATCGGTTCGATTAGTGCCGGTGGCGATCCTCTATATGTAGTAGATGGTATTCCAATTACCTCAGATCCATTCATTACAGGCAACCGCGGAGCGATGAACCAAAATCCATTGGCTACGATTAATCCTAATGATATCGAATCCGTTGAGATTTTAAAAGATGCTGGTGCTGCTGGTATTTATGGTTCCCGAGGTGCCAATGGCGTAATCTTGATCACCACCAAAAGAGGAAAATCAGGAAAACCGACGATATCGCTTTCCAGCAAATATGGATTGAGCAATTATGCCAACAAACCTACGTTTGCCAACGGACCAGAATGGTTGCAATTGCGCCAAGAAGCTTGGACAAATGATGGCAATACAGGCCTGGCCCCACTTCCAGGTGGCTTAACTTGGGCACAAGCTCAACAAACCAACACCGATTGGTGGGATATTTTAACCCAAACCGGCAAATCTAACGACCAGAGTATTTCTCTTAGCCAAGGCACAGAAAAACTTAAAACTTATATCTCGGCCAATTACAGCGATAACGAAAGCTTTTTAGTTGGCAACTCGTATGAACGCTACGGCTTCAGGACCAATTTCGATATCAAACCAACCAATTATTTCTCTACCAGCATCAATGTGGGCTATGACAGGGGCATTAACCAACGTGTAAATGCAGCTTGGAGCGGTGGTATCGGTGATGCCATGTCTGTAGCTTTGCCGATTTACCCGGTTTACAATGCAGATGGTTCTTTTTTCAGCAATGGGGCCAATCCGGCACGCAACTTGGGTTTATTAGATTGGAAAACCAGAAACGAACGACTGATTGCAGGCATCACCATGGAACTGAAGCCTTTTAAAAATTTCAGCCTAAAGGGTAGTTTCAATATGGATAACCTAGATGTACAAGATAACATCTTTACTCCTGCTTCATTAAGGAACGCCAGCATTGGTAGTGCAACCTTATATCCGACCAAAATCTTTAACAAAAATTTCTCGGGTACGGCCACCTACGATTGGCAAATCGACGATAAAAACAAGATGACTATTTTGGCCGGTGCCGAATCCCAGTTGTCTTATAGAAATGCCTATACCAATGGCATTACTGGCGACGCCAACGAACCCTTCTCGGATAATAAGCAAAACCTGTATTTGGTTATGCAAAATATTGCCAACTCTGGAGGCTTAACTTATTATAGTGGTGCAGGTCGCGAAACTTTTGCCTCGCTGTTTGCCCGTATCAATTATTCTTACGATAATAAATATTACCTACAGATTTTGGCCCGTAGAGACGGTTCTTCAAAATTTGGCCCAGAAAACAAATATGGTTATTTCCCGGCAGTTTCGGCTTCTTGGTACATTAGTCAGGAGAATTTCCTCAAAAACAGCAATTTCATTAGCAATTTAAAGCTGAGAGCAAGTTATGGCTTGGTAGGTAGCTCAAACTTCCCTCCTGCCCGTTATTATCAGCAATTCCAGTTCTCTGGAAGTTATAATGGCAATCCGGTATTATATCCAATTAACGTAGGCAATCCTTCGTTGAAATGGGAAGAAGGCAGAAACCTTGATTTAGGACTGGATTTTGGTTTATTTAAGGACCGCATTACTGGAGAATTCTCTTACTACAGAAAAACAACCAAGGATGCATTGTTGAGCGGTGGAATCTCTCCATCAACAGGTTTTGCCAATGGCTGGATTAACGTAGGTAAAATCCTAAACGAAGGCTATGAGCTGAGCTTGAACTCCGTTAACATTCAGGCCAAAAACTTCAAATGGGTAACCCGCTTAAATGTGTCGCAAAATTACAATGAAGTATTAAGTCTTGATGGCCTTACGCCTGATGCAGTTGGCGGAGGTACCAACGATACCCGTATTGCAGTAGGTTATCCGATCGGCACCAACTTCTTGGTTCGCTATAAAGGTGTAGATCCAGCAGACGGCTTACCAATTTGGCTGGATAAAGACGGTTACGAAACCAAGACCTTCTCGTTAGACAATCGCGTACCTGTTGGAAAAGTATTGCCTGATTATGTAGGTGGACTAACCAATACCTTTACTTTTAAAGGCTTTGAGCTAAATACCTTGTTTACCTTCTCTTTTGGGGGCAATTTATATGATGGCTCTGCCAAACGCCAATTGGGCATTGTTACCGACTGGAACATCAGGGAAGACATTGCAGATCGTTGGAGAAAACCTGGCGATGTGGCTAAATTCCCTCGCCTAACTATGAATAGCGGCACTTACGCAGGCTTATCAAGCGAATGGCAATACAACTCTACCATGTTCTTGTACAGTGCTTCTTTTGTAAGATTGAGGGAAGTAACCTTGGCCTATAACGTGCCTGCAAGCTTTGTACAAAAACTAAGGCTACGAAACCTGAAACTATTTGCAACGGGTATGAACTTGCTTACTTTCAGCAAATATCCTGGTGGCGATCCTGAAATTGCCAGGGACTTTGAAAATCCTCAAGACAGGAACATGAGCCCTAACGTAACTTATTTAACTACGCCACAGCAAAGGACATATACCTTCGGTTTATCAACATCATTTTAGGCAATAGACATAAATAGATCAAAAAATGAAAATCAATTATAAAAACATTTCAAAATCATTCGTGGTACTTGCCCTATTTACGGTTATAGGTACCGGATGTAAAAAATTCCTGGAAACTCCACCTCCTGAATCAATTCCAGAGGTAGTTGCCATTGCAGATGAGGCCGGTTTAAAGTCGGAGATGAATTCTGCCTACCAAATTGTGGGTGGTGGCAATATGTTTGGTGGCAAAATACAGGTAATCAACGACCTGATGGCTGATCAATTGAATGGCACACAGCTGAGTGGAGACTTTGGAGAAATCTTCGGTCGTAAAACTTCGGTATTTGGCGATTATAAAAATGCCATGTACACCGACATTTATCAGGCTATTTACCGCGCCAACATTGTATTGCAGAATTTAGATAAAGCAGTAACCATGAAGGACAACTTGGAAGGACAGGCCAAATTCATCCGTGCATTAGGCCATTTTCAAGTGGTACAGCTGTTTGCACAGCCTTATGGCTTTACTGCCGACAACTCGCACCTGGGCGTGCCCATCAGAACCAGCACCACCATTAATGCAGGCACACGTGCTACGGTAAAACAGGTGTATGACATCATCATTGCTGATTTGAAAACTGCAGAGGTAAAATTGCCTGACGAAAATAGCGGTTACGCCACCAAATGGGCGGCCAAGGCCTTATTGGCCAAAGTTTATTTTCAGATGAACGATTTCCCTAATGCCTATAACTATTCAAATCAGGTAATTGCCAGCAATAAATTCACTTTAGATGCTACCTATGCCACTCGCTTTTCTGAAGCAGGCTCAAAAGAAAGCATCTTCAAAATCGTTAATACCAAAGGCGCTTATGAACCAGGCGGCGAATTAAGAGGACAATATCGTTCTGACTTCAATTTGCCTACCTTACGCTTCACAGCTGATTTTTATAGCAGCGTAAATACGCCAAACGATGTACGCAAAGCTTTGTACGACAACGTCAAATACCCTGGCTTTGTAGTAACCAAAAAGTATAATTCAGATCGATTTGAGATCCCTGTTTTTTACCTCACAGAGATGAAATTGATCAGAGCCGAATCTGCAGCAGAGACTGGTCAAAATTTAACTGTTGGCGCCCAAGACATCAACGACATCTTGAATAGGGCCTACGCAGGTACCAAAAGCATTCCTTCGAATTCATCAGCCAGCTTGATCAAAACCAATGCCCGTTTCGAACGCAGCATTGAAATGGCAGGCGAAGGCAACCGAATTTCAGAAATCAAAAGAATTGGCGCCAAAGGCGAAAATATTGATAAGCGTGGTTCGGTATGGAACTGCCCAGGCTTGGTGCTCCAGTTTCCACAAGGCGAAATGGCCAGCAATACGGCTTTTCAACGTAATCCAGAAGGCGGTTGTAATTAATTGAAACGAAACATGAAAAAGATTAAATATATGTTATTGGCATTCCTCATCACAGCGGTTTGGGGATGTAAGCCAGAAGAGTTTGGGCCAATTGGTTCAGAACAAAATATAGTGAAAGACTTACAGGGAAACTGGTCTTTGTCTAAAGTTACCCAAATTGATCAGGATGCCACAACCAAAGGCTTTCCTTACAAAGAATTGGATATCACCAGTATCTATCCTTACAAAGAGCTGAGCATCAGTTTGCAGGGCGATGCATCGGGCAATCCGGCTGCATTTACCATTACCCCTGGCAATTCTCCAAAAATCTCTGATTTTAACACCGGAACATGGTCGGTTGATAACGCAGTTGCGCCAACCCTCATTACTTTAAAAAACGGCACGAGCACCAGCAGCTTGACCCTAGGTTCTTATGCCTATTTAAAAAGTGGAAAGTTCTACTTGAAGAGAGAGAAAAAGTCGAATGGAAAAGTAATCGTAAGCTATCAATACGAATTCACTAAGAAGTAAGCGATAAAAAATATTCATCATGAAAAAATTACTATTATCAATTATAGGTATACTGAGTGCAACTTTCGCCTTTGCGCAGGTTACATTTAGTCCGGCTACTTTTACCGCTGAAGACGAAGTAACCATCACATTAGACATATCAGGTACCGCAATGGCAGGCCAAAACGAAGTTTACCTCTGGATGTTCTCTAACGATGGCGTTGGAGGAGGCAAAGACGCCTTAACAAACGGACAATGGGGCAGCTCTTCCGAAGCGGCTAAAATGACCAAGACCGCTACCAATATCTTTACTTTCAAATTCACGGGCACTACCCTATTTGGCCAAAGTCCAGCAGAGCTGATCAACTTTGGTTTTTTGGGCAAGACTAAAGATGGCACCAAACAAACACAGGATTTTAAACCTTACAAGTTTGATCCATTGGTATTTACGCCTTCCCAATTCCGTGTTTTCCCTGCGAAGATGGATTATTCGGATATGACTACCGTGTATTTCCACCAGGATTTGGCTACCGACCAGAATCTGCAACGCATGTTCGATGTAAAAGTGACCCTAACTTTTTACGATGACGCAGGTACAGTTGTAGCCACAAGAACTGCATTGGTAGCTACCAAGCAATCGGCCACGCTCTACTCCTATTCGTTTATTCCAGAGCGATTGATCACCCTGCCCGCAGGAACCAAGCTGAGCAAGTTCTCTTACCAGTTTACCGGAAGCGTAAAAGATGTCACAGGTGCCAATGTACCTACTTCTGGCCCCGTAAATGAAGTTGTTTATACCGTCTTTAATTAAGCTCGACAATGAAACACAAGATATTATACATTTTACTGGCGGTTGCAGCAATCGCCTTTGGCTGTAAAAAGACCGAATTTGATGAGCAATCTAAAGGTGAGGCATTGGGTGCATTTGCCACAACCGCACCTGCAAACAACACTATGTTAGTCTTAAATTCGGCTACGCCTAATAACAAAGTGACCTTCACTTGGAATGCAGCCACACCTGGGGTAAATACCAAGCCAACCTATAAATTTATAGCAGCTTTAAAAACAGGAAGCCTTGATGCGCCATTGATCGAGTTTCCTGCAGATAACAATGGTGCTGCGGTAACCTTAAATATCACCCAAAAACAACTAGATGATGCCTTAAAAGCCAAATCTATTGCCGATGGCGTGAAAACAGATTTGATTTGGGCCATCCAGGCTACCAATGGAACGGTGAAAGTAAATACCGCTACGATGAGCATTTCCATTACCCGCATGGGCGATGGCGTGAGCAATTTCCTGCTTTACGGACCGGTTTCATCGAGTACCCCAGTGGTGATCAACCCGAATTCGACTACCGATATGCTCAATTTCAAATGGCAAAAAGCCTTCCCTGGAGTAACCAGTAATTCGGTTAAATACCAGGTAAAATTTGTAGCTAAGGGTGGTGATTTCAATAATCCATTATTTACTTATACTTCAAACAACTCAGGTCTTGATTCGGCCTTGGCAGTTGGATACAAAGATATTAGCGATAAATTAACCGCGGCAGGCTACACCGACCAAGCAACCCCTGTTGCTTTACAATGGACGGTAGAAGCCACTTCGGGCAACTTCAAGAAAACTGCCGATTACGTAAATGATTTGGTGATTACCAGAGAAGTAAAAATGTTCTTGGTAGGTGGAGATACGCCTGCGGGTTGGACTGCAGAAAGTGCCATCCAAATGATTCCAGACGCTTCAAATCCAGGTACTTTCTATATTTACGTGAAATTGAATGCGGGTAATGGCGGCTTGAAATTCTTGAACCAACAACAATGGCCGGGTGGCAGCTTGAACTCGTCTGACTGGGGCATGAAACCTGGTACACCAGGCGATGCAGCTGTTGACGGTGAAGCCAACATTGAAAACTATGGAGCAAGTGGCATTTATCGTGTTACTTTTGACCAGAAAAACCTTAAATATTACGTACAGGCCGACCATGGAATGATGGGTGCCGTAGGTGCAGCTACTGCAGCTGGCTGGAATCCGCCAAATGTATTCCCTAGCCAAGGCTTAAACTTTATGGGTACCAATAAATTCCTGGGCTTTGTGAACTTAACTAGCGGACAGGAATGGAAAATGATTGACGGCAATGCTTGGGGCAATGGAACTACATCAGGCTCTAGAGACTATGGCAAAGGCACAGCAGAAGGATCAATGCTGGAATCAGGCGAAGGTAATTTTACGTTTACCGGAACAACAGGATTAAAACGCATCATTTGGGATGGTACCGATATTAAAAACCTAAAATATTCAGTAACCGATGGCACCGTTTTCTTAGTAGGTAATGCTACTGCTGGTGGCTGGGATAATTCGCCGGGCAATGCCTTATTACCGGCAATGACTTATGGTGGCAATGGCAAATGGACCGTAACTACCAATCTTACTGTTGGCGAATTCAAGTTCATCTTTACCAAAGGCAATTGGGATTACAACTATGGTGGCGCTGGCGGTACCATTGCAGAAGGTGGCGCCAATATAGCGGTTAACACAGCTGGAAATTATACCGTTGTGCTAGATGAATACAACAGAACGTATACACTTACTAAAAACTAAAAAACAGCTAAATCATGCAAAAAGCCTCAATAAATTATCGAGGCTTTTTTATTTTCCAAAACACCGCATACCAATCGCCGATATGGTCTGTTTCAGCCCTTAATAGTGTATAAAATACACTTTATCAAAAACCTAGATTTTAACTACGAATTCAAATATTTAACGTAAAGGAATTGTTAAGGAATAAAAAACTCAATTTTAATTTTTTATTTCAAAAAAGGCACATATATTGGTAGACTTTTTTACCAATTACTAAACTAAAAAACAAAAAATGATAGTTATTGCAGATGGTGGATCAACCAAAACCAATTGGTGTTTGATCAATGAAGCCGGAAGAAAAATCCATTTTAATACAGAGGGCTACAACCCTTATTTTTCTAAAGGCGATTACATTGAGAGTTCCCTAAGAAATTCTTTGCCTGATCATTTAGAACCTGAGAAGTTAACCGAAGTATATTATTATGGAGCCGGCTGCTCTACCGATGCAAACAAAAAGATTGTGGCAGATGCGATGCAAAAAGTTTTCGTGAATGCCAAGATCAATGTTGGCCACGATTTATTGGCCTCTTGTCGTGCCTTATTAGGCGATGAGCCAGGCTTTGCCGCCATTTTGGGTACCGGAACCAATACCTGCTTATATGATGGAAACGACATTACCTTAAACATCGATTCATTGGGCTATTTCTTAGGCGACGAAGGCAGCGGCAGCTATATTGGCAAACGCATCTTGGCCGATTATATGAAAGGCTACATGCCAAAGGGCTTAAGGGAAAGCTTTTATGATAACTATGCCTTAACCAACGAAGATATTTTCGACCATATTTACAACAAACCCCTTCCTAACCGTTTCTGCGCTGGCTTTAGCAAGTTCATTTACGACTTTAAGGAAAGCTATGAAGATTATACCACCTCCGTGGTAGATTACGGCTTTACCGCCTTCTTCGAAAACTTGGTGATCCACTACCCTAACTACAAAAACTACGAATTAAACTGCGTAGGTTCTGTAGGCTATAGCTTTAGGGATATCCTGAGCATTGTGGCCGATCGTTATGAAATGGGCGTAGGCAAAATTATCCGTTCGCCAATAGACGACCTGGTAGAGTACCACTTGAGCAAAAAATAATCCAATAAGGATATACGATAAAAAAGCCCTGAAGAAAAACTTCAGGGCTTTTTTAGTTTTCAGTTGCCAGTTGCCAGTTGCGAGAAAGTCGTCGTTGCGAGCGTGTGTACATTTTGTCATCCTGAGCTTCGCGAAGGATCTGTTCTCGAGACAGATTCCTCGTTACCCTCTTAATGACAGATTTGTTTTAATTGACAACATTAAACAATTGGCCAATGACTAATCCTCAAATAAGCTAATAAACATCAAAAGAACCACTTCCTTTCTTCGTTAAGCCTTATTGGAGCGAACACGAAATACAATGGAGTAAAGCGGAAAGAAGGGCTACAATTGCCGATGAGCATTGACATTGTTTTCCAAAAAAAGAATCAATAGTTTTCAATTGTCTGTTTCCAGTTAACAATTCAACAATCCAACAAGAGCTAATCAGCTAACAAGCCAATGAACAAATTATAGGTTTGGAGCGCCAAATTGCAGCAACGATTAAAGCCAGTCCTGCTCTCCGCTATAGCCCTCGTACCTCGGGGCTGCCGCTCCCATCATGGCTAAAAGGCAGTTTCCAATGGCCAGTTTTCAGTTCTTACCAAGTCGTCATTGTGAGCCTGCGAAGCAATCTCTCTCGAACGAGATGACCATTCCCCCACTCTTCATCCCGAACTTTTCATTAGTTTTTCTTGTTTTTAATGGTATTCAAGAGCACTTCGTGGTTTATTTCAGAATCCATCTTGAGATAGCTATCGGACGGAGTCCGGCATGACGGATTGAATAAAAACAAAAAGCCCCCGAAAAACTCGAGGGCAATCATTATCGTTTAGTTTTTAGTTTAAGCTATTGTACTATTATTTTTCTGCTGTAGTTTTTGCTATCCACCTGCAGCACCAGGATATACATACCAGAAGTAATATTATTTTTAGAAAGTTCCCAATAGAACTCTTTTTTACCTGCATCCTGACTTTGTTTATTGATTAAAACAGCCAATTGCTTGCCGGTCAAATCGATTACCCTTAAGGTTACGGTGGCCCTATCGGTTAATTGATAGGCAATGGTAGTCTGTGTAACGGCAGGATTAGGATAGTTTGTAAAATTGATCACTTGAAAACCACCAAATGTATTGTTTTCCCAGTTCAGCTGATCAACATTGAGCAAACCTTCGGCAGCTAGGCTGTCTACATTAGCTTGGGCAGCTCCCAAGTAAGGCAAAACGTCGTTTACCTGTGCATGAACTTTGACGTTCATCACAATTAAACAGCTAAAAAATAAAAAGATTTGGTAGAGTTTTTTCATTCAATAAGGTTGATAGTGTAAATATAACACATCGATGCTAATTTTTATAATGAAAATATAATATTTTTTTCAAAGCTACGTTGAGCAACTTGCACTCTAGCAAAACAAGCATCAAGCAACTTTGTTTGAGTTAGAAGGAAATGGCCTTCCCAAATAGTTTAGCGTACTTTCTCTTGTCAAATTTGTAAAGCGTGGCCGCCCTAAACGAAACGCCTTTCTGCTTCTCGTCAAGTTCTTTCAGCACGCCAAAGCTCAAGATTTTCTTTCTAAAGTTACGTTTATCCAGTTTTTTGCCTAAGATCAGTTCGTATACGTTCTGTACCTGCGTTAAAGTAAATTTCTCTGGCAACAGCTCGAAAGCGATCGGAAGATGTTTAATGCGACGCTTGATTTTCTCCAAGCCCTTGTCAAAAATATGCTGATGGTCGAAACCTAGCTTCGGCAATTCCTTTACGTTGATCCATTGTGCTCTTTTGGCATAAGAAGTTAAGGGTTTTAATGCCTTATCTCCGCCTAGGCGCAACATGGCATAATAGGCCACGGTAATTACCCTGCCTTGTGGGTGGCGATCGACCTCTCCAAAAGTATAGTACTGCTCCATATAAATATCGCTCAATCCCGTAAGCTCGTGCAAAATACGCAAAGCCGACTGGTCAAGGCTTTCGGTCTCTGCCACCAAGTTTCCCGGTAGCGCCCACCAATCCTTAAAGGGCTCTTCGTTACGCTCTATTAACAGAATTTTGAGCTCGCCACCATCAAAACCAAATAACACACAGTCGATGGAAACAGCCGAATTAAATACAGGTAATACTTCTTTCAAAACACTAACGTTTTAGGTATATAAATATGGGAACAAAATAAAGACACTTGCTCGGTTAATCCATAAAAATAATGAAAAAAAATTACTTAGTGTAATTAATACACCTTATATTCGTGTATTATAATGAAACAAGATCTTAAAAATATTGCAGTACTGACTTCTGGGGGCGATGCCCCGGGTATGAATGCCTGCATTAGAGCCGTTATTCGCACCGGTATTTACCATGGCAAGAACATGTTTGGGGTAATGCAGGGCTATCAAGGATTAATAGACAACAACATCATCCCGATGGATGCCCGCTCTGTAAGCAACATTTTACATATGGGCGGCACCATTCTGAAAACGGCCAGGTGCATGGCGTTTAAGGAAGACGAAGGCATGGAACTCGCCTTTAAAAACCTAAAGGAAAAAGAAATAGATGGCCTCGTTGTAATTGGTGGCGATGGTACCTTTACCGGAGCCAAAAGATTCGGTGAAAAATATAAAATCAACGTAATTGGCGTACCCGGAACCATCGACAACGATTTAAGTGGTTCTGATTTTACCTTGGGCTATGATACGGCCATCAATACCGTAATTGAAGCCATTGACAAAATCAGGGACACCGCCGACTCGCACGACCGTTTGTTCTTCATCGAAGTAATGGGTAGGGATTCGGGCTGTATTGCCTTGAGAACTGCCGTAGCCAGTGGTGCCGAAGCGGTATTGCTGCCCGAGAGAGAAACTTCCTTAAAAGAACTGATCACTAAATTAAAAGCTGGCGCCTCCACCAAAAAATCTTCGAGTATCGTAATCGTATCTGAAGGAAATAAATATGGCGGCGCTTACGATATCGCCAAAAGCGTAAAAAGAAAGTTTACACACTATGATACCAAAGTAACTATCTTAGGGCATTTGCAACGTGGGGGCAGTCCTAGTGGTTTCGACCGTATTTTAGGCAGCCGTTTGGGCTATGCAGCCGTAAACGCTTTGATAGCTGGCGAAAGTATGCAGATGGTGGGACTTTATGGCAACAAAATCAAGTTGACAAGCCTGGAAGACGCCCTGAATACACACAACTATAAATTGGAGGATGATTTACTAGAAATGACCCACGTTCTATCCATTTAATCAACAAAACCAATGATAGCAGTAGTTTATAGCGGATCTAAAAGCGCCTTCTGGAAAATCTCTAACGAAGGCAAGACCATAGCAGAATGTACCATAGCGGGCATCAACCCTTGTTTTAACGATTCCAAGCATATCCTCTACCTGCTCAATAAGGAAATTACCCTGATCAACCATGCCGAGCGCATCAAGAAGATTTACGCCTTTGTGGCCGGAACCTCTTCGCCAGGCATGCAGGAATCGCTGGCCAAAACATTGGGCCAGTTTTTCAGGAACAGCAAAATCAAGGTAAAAGACGATTTATATGGTGCCTCTATTGCCGCCTGCTATAACCATACCGGTATTGTAGGCATTTTGGGAAGCGGCGCCAATTGTGCCTATTTTGATGGGAAAAGTCCGGAGAAAAACAATTTCGGACTGGGCTATATCCTAGGCGACGAAGGTTCTGCCAATTACTTGGGCAAGTTGTTGCTCAAACAGTACCTGGAAGACAAATTGCCTCAGGATTTGAGGAAGCTATTTGAAGAACGCTACAATGTTGACCGTCCCTTGATTTTGGAACGGATCTACAAAAAACCAAACGTACAGAACTACCTAGGCTCTTTTCTTGATTTTTACATCGACCAAAGAAGCAATAAATACATTGAACAAATGATTGATCAGGCTTTTGAAAAGTACTTCAGCACTTACCTGATCCCAACGGTGAAACTGCATCCCGACCAGGAAATCCACTTTGTGGGTACTGTGGCAGGCACCTTTCAGGATAGGCTAAGACTGGCGGCCCAAAAGCACGACGTGCAGATCATGACCATAACAAAAGAACCAATACATAATTTACTTAATTATTATTCAAATTAAATACAATGACTAAAGTAGGAATAAACGGATTTGGCCGTATCGGCCGACTTGTTTTTAGAGCTGCCTTGAAAAGAGGCCTTGATATTGTTGCCATCAACGACTTGATCGAGCCAGACTACATGGCTTATATGTTAAAATATGATACTACCCACGGCCGTTTTGACGGAACTGTTGAGGTAAAAGACGGACAATTGGTCGTAAACGGAAAAACCATCCGCATTACTGCAGAGAAAGATCCTTCGAACTTGAAATGGGACGCAGTTGGTGTAGAAATCGTAATCGAATCTACAGGCTTGTTCTTAACTCGTGCTGATGCGAATAAACACATTGCTGCTGGCGCGAAAAAAGTAGTATTCTCAGCTCCGGCTAAAGATGATGATATCCCAACTTACGTAATGGGCGTAAACCACGATCAATTAACTGCCGATCAAACTGTAGTTTCTAATGCATCGTGTACCACTAACTGTTTGGCTCCAATTGTTAAAGTATTGCACGATAACTTTGGCGTAGTTGAAGGTTTGATGAGTACCGTACACGCAGTAACTGCAACCCAAAAAACCGTTGATGGTCCTTCGGCTAAAGACTGGAGAGGTGGCCGTGGCGGTTTCTCTAACATCATCCCTTCATCAACTGGTGCAGCCAAAGCGGTAACCAAGGTAATTCCTTCGTTGAAAGGCAAATTAACCGGTATGTCGTTCCGCGTACCTGTTGCCGATGTCTCTGTAGTAGATTTAACTGCGCGTTTAGAAAAACCTGCTACTTACCAACAAATCAAAGACGTGATGAAAGCAGCTTCGTTAGAAGGTCCTTTAAAAGGCGTGTTAGGTTATACCGAAGATGAGGTTGTTTCTTCTGACTTTATTGGCGATGACCGCGCTTCGATTTTTGATGCAGGCGCTGGTATTTCATTGAACGATAACTTTGTAAAAGTAGTTTCTTGGTATGACAATGAGTGGGGCTATTCTTGTGCCCTTGCTAAATTTGTAGAGTACTACGGTTCATTAAAATAGTTTTCAATTACATACTCTATTAAAGGCAGTGTCGTTTGGCATTGCCTTTTTTGTTAGCGCTGAGCGATAAGGGTTTGGCGCAGGGCGACTTGCGATAAGTGCCAGGAATATTTGCAGCAGCAGTATCGCCTCAATACGCCAAACGCAATACGCTATACGCAATACGCTGTACTCAATACGCATTTCGCATTACGCATTTCGCGATTTAACAGAAATTTAACACCTTTTAACCTTCGAGCTCAAGTATTGGAACTATTTTTGTTTATAGAAAATTAGAATTGCTTGGAGAAGTGATTTGTCATGCAAAAAACATGAAATGGAATATTGTAATTTTTCTTAGTGTACTTTTTACACTATCAAAAATTATTTCTATATTTGCAAAGTGATTGTTACGAACACCTAACAATACGCAAAAATTGATAGCAAACATTTCTTGGCACAAGCCGGAAATTAAAAGATAACCCGTTCATACAGGTTTATATTTGGTTAGAAAAAGAGATTCGTCTGGATGGAGAATCTCTTTTCTTTTTTAATTTAAATCCATGTGAAATTTTCTGAAAGAATGTAGGTAGAGTTAGTCGCCTCCTTCTAACATCTCATTAATCCGCTTTTCGGCTTCTTCTTTACTTATTCCATTATAATAATCCCTAACAAATGGATGATCAAAACCTTCGTGAGGAACGATTTCTGGTCTTGAATTACCTGTGCGTGTAAACACAGTTGTGGGAATTGACAATGTACTTTCATAGCCAGGCACCCAATTGCTTAGCCAGCCAAAATAAGAAACCTCATGATTCTCATTACTGTAGTTCTCTTTGTAATCATTAAAGCTAGTTTCGCTTAATGAAACCCACAGGCCATATTCCAAATCTTCACAATGGTCGTTAACTGTTTGTATCAGTGTACACCTTATGAACCTATCTGTCTGATCTTCATAAGAAATAACACAAAAGTCAGAATCAATTTCTGCTAACTTGTTCTTTTCCTCTTCATTTAGTTCACCATAATGTAAGGGAGAAATAAATGCCAATGCCGGCCATTCTTCGTGTACTTCACCACAGTTTGAACATTTATATACAAATTCACTCATCTTTTTATTTTATAAGGATAAATTTATTTAAAAAGTCGTACCTACAGAAATGCAATCAAAACTCAAATTATTTATGATATGCTTAGTATTAATTCCTTTTTAGTCTTATTTAATGGATCTTACGAGTAATCTTCGCATGATTTAAAACGAAGAATTAGATTAATAGATCATTTATTCCTCCTTCATCCTTCCCCACCACCTTTATATCCTCAGATTCAGGCACTTCATATAAAATCTTAGCAGTACTAGAAACCGTTCTTTATCTTGAAGAAGATAAAAATCTATTTACTAACCCTAAACTAAAAAATCATGAGAAAGTATCTTTTTATTCCGCTATTGGCGGTGGTCTGCTGTTTTTCTTCTTTTAAAAGCGACAAAGCACCAGTTGCCAAAACAACAATTGTCAACCAAGCCAAACTATTTGGTCCACGTGGCTGGATTTTGGATGATACTGGCGACTATACCGTTTACGTAGACACGCCAAACCCAACTTATTATGGAAGCTTCTGCTGTGGCCATGTAGTGCTTTCCATTAAAAACAATAGCACTTCGGCCTTTTTTAGTCCTACATCGCAATTGGGCAGCATTTTGAGCGATCCTTCTGGCGATTACCTAGACCATGCCAAGGCGAGGTTTATAGAGAATGGCGCTACTGTAGAGATTTTCTTTTCTGGCACCCTCAACTAACACGTTTACGAATAAAACAACTTAGTTCTTTGAAAATTAAGGACTAAGTTGTTAAATCATCTGGCTATTGCTATCTTTAGGTAGCCCCAAACCGATGAACTATAGACTATCCTACCCATTTAAGATCTGGCTCACCAGTACGCTGGTAGGAACGCTATTGTTTGTCACCTATTTCAGCATTGCTTCGGCTGCTCCTTTCGAAGGAATTCTGACTTTCTTTATTTTCGGTTTTTTTGCTGCCCTGGGCACTTCTATACCTGCCTTTTTTATTTTATGGCTGAGCCTGTTTTTGTTGACCAAAACCACATTAAGTACGAAAAACATCAGAATTATTATTGCATTGATTGGTACGGCATGTTGTGCGCTTTTGTTTAATACGTTAGGCATTGATTATGCCGAAACGCCCGATCTTATTTTAATCGGTGCTTATGCCTTGCCTATTATTGTTTCCGCATTGCTGTATCCGCTAAGACCAACAATTAATGCCAGCCTAATCCACAATAGCGACATTGCTTAGCTAAAGGCGTACGCGCAAGGCGACCACAGGCTGGACAATTATTCAAGTTAATTTGGGCTGAATGTTCCTTAACTAACCTTTTTACAACATTGCATCTAAACACTTCTTCCCCATCCTTTATCAAATCCAGTATTTGTTTATCGTTACTTAGCCACCCTACTTTTTGATACATTTTTTCAATATTGCTTGTCGCTTCTTTTGTATCATTAATATCCAATTTAATTATTGAAGCTAGGTGCCGATTAGCAAATTTCTCATACTTGGTAAAGAGATGCTGATAATGATTAAAAATATAATCAATAGTTTCTTTATCTAATTTCGTCATGCAATGTTAAAATTAGGCCCAATTTACTGTATTAGCAAACAACTCTATAACTGAACTGTTTATTTGTTAAAACCCTAAGATCATGATTAATCCAGAAGACAATATCCCTGTAGATGATTCGCAAAACAACGAATCTGAAGATCAGCAAAGCCAAAAAGACATACATTCTAATGGCTTAAATACCAATGATGAGCCCCTAGAAGAGGAACAAGCCAATCCAGATTTGCTCAAACAAGCTTTTGAGGCCAGTGAAGCTTCTTATACGCTAGATGTGGATAAGGGAATTGCGCCGAAGAAGGAATAACCAACTGACCCTTCGGGCATTCCTCCACAAGAGGAAAGATTCATTAGTCATTGGTTCATTGGCTAATTAGTCAGTGATGGTTGGAAGGGGGAACTGCCTAATTAGCCCTGATAGCAGCGACAGCCCCGAGGCACGAGGGCTATAGCGAATAGCAGGACTGGCTTTGTTTATTGTACTGCCTGTGCGCTCTTAAACCTAAAATAGTTCATTAGCTGATCAGTCATTAGCACCTACAAGTCATCATGCTAGACCTGATCCAGCCTCTCAAACGGATAGGATGAGATTACTTTGTCACTACGCACGCGCATGGCATTTGAAACTTGGCTATGGACTATCGACCCTAAACTATAAACTACTTAAAATAAATCTTAAAAGTAGTACCCATATTCTCGGCACTTTCTACAGCTATCCGCCCACCCATGGCTTCGATTTGGTTTTTGGAGATGAAAAGCCCAAATCCGCGGGCATCTGAATTGCCATTAAAGGTTTGATAGATCCCAAATATCTTATCGCCATGTTTTTTCAGGTCGATGCCAATGCCATTATCCGCTACGCGCAACACCATTTGTCCATTTTCTTCAAAGCAAGTCAGTGAAATTACGGGTTTACGATTTGGATGGCTGTAGCGCAAAGCATTCGAAACCAGGTTAAGCAAAATGCTTTCGAGGTAAGCTTTATTGTAATTGATCCTGATTGTATTGTCTATCTTATTGAGTATCGTTGCATCTTTGGCCAAAATCTGTGCATTTTGCGTGGCCAGGGTTTTGAGCACATAATCGTAGAGGTTTAGAGGCTCTACCACCACATCTATGCTGGTTTGGATGTTAACGATATTATTGAGGTTAAATAAGGTCTCGTTCAAGTTTCCTGCCACTTTTTTAAGCAACTGGATCATTTCATCGCGATCTTCGTCGTTTTGGGCATTTTCAATCAATGTGGAAATCCCCTGAATGTTACTGGCATGCGAACGCAGGTTATGCGATACGATGTAAGAAAAATTGAGCAACCTTTTGTTTTGTTCGGTAACCAGGTTGAATGATTTGCTCAAAGCAGATTCCGAATGCTTTTTATTGGTGATGTCAATCATGATTCCCCTGAGCTTGATAGGTTGTCCAGGTTCGTCGATGATGCTTACAATATCGCGGATCCAAACCACTTTGCCATCATTGGCCAGCATACGGTATTCATAATCATGCTTTCTCTTTTCGGCCGTTGCCTTTTCGCTAAACACCTTTACCCATTCCCGGTCTTCGGGATGGAGATGCTCTAGCCAGAAACTTGGACTACTCGTCCACTGATGTGCGGTATAGCCTAAGATCTCTTTTACTTTTTGACTAACAAAGCTACAGGAATGGGTCTCCGGATCGCCTTCCCATACTACCCCATCGATTGTATTGATTAGCGATTCGATCCGCTGCTGCGATTCGATGAGACTTTGCTGCTCGGCTTTGCGCTTGGTTACATCTTCTACAATAATGATGTGGTTGGTAGGATCTTCGCCCGCTGCCCAAAGTGGCGTAATGATTACATTGCCCCAAATGATGCATTTGTCTTTCGTTAGATATCTTTTTTCCCTACTAAACTGCCTAATTTTTCCTGCCAGCAACTGTTTAAACAAGATGGCATCTTCTTCCAAATCTTCGGCATGAATAAGCGATTTGATTTTTTTATCCATCAGCTCTTTTTCGGTATAACCCAAAAAATTGCAGAGGTAGCGGTTTACTTCCAAGATCAATCCTGTTCTCGAATCGACCCTGGCGATACCAATGGCGGCATTGTCAAATATATTTTTGAATTTGCTCTCGGTATTAAGGAGCTGCGAAGCCTGATGGTTTACAATACGCTGCAACTGGGTTTGCTTTCTCAATAAACGGGTAAGCAGGTAGCTGCATAATATGGCCAAGCCCAAGCCAAACAGAATGGCCGAAGCCAGTTCGTACCAAGTATCGTAGAGGTTAACGTCTACTACATAAAGTTTCCAATCTCCCTCTGGAAAGCTGACCGAACGGGACATTTCGGGAACAAAATGTTTTTGGATCGGCAGAAAAAATTCTTCTTTTTTGGTTATAGGATTGATTTTAGAAAACTGAAATTGATAGTCTGCATATTTCTTATTGTCTATTCCGGCATTTTTAAAAAGCTTCTCCAGTTTGATCACTACCGCAGAAAAACCCCAAAATTTATTGTTGATGTACAAAGGCAAACGGCCTACAACGCCCATACCGCCCTGAGTAAGCTTTACCGGCCCCTGGTAATACATCTTTTTGGTATCGATGGCTTTCCTAACTTCCAAAACGGTTTCTGGGGGACTTTTAAAAAGATCGATATTAACCGCTAATTCGTTTCCTTTAAGGGGATACATGTATTTGATTACCCCATTGGGAACCAATTGCACTGCCTGCAGGTCTGGATTGGAGCGGATCAGCTGTTCGGCTACCGACTCGAAGTTGGTGGGCACGCCCTTATTGTCGAGCGTTAGGGCCAGTGTAAGCGCTACGGTATAGCTGTTTTTTAAAGACTGTTCGAGGTTTTGTTTAACTCCATACAAAACATTGGAGATCTCGCGTTCTTTATTCTCCTTAAACAATTCATAACGCTGATGTACAATAAGCGCGATGAGCATTAGGAGTGAAAAAAATGTAATAAGACCCGAGGTTTGCGGCTTAGAGATAAACCAGCTCGATAACTTATTGGACTTTTTCACCATGGTTATAGAGCAGTTTTTTATACCTAGAATACATAATTTAGACTTTGAGCACGTTAATACAGCTAAATATAGCAAAAATGATCAAAATCGATTTACCTCCTAGTTAAAACAGCGCATAAAAAATTCCCAAAAGTTAAAATAAACAACCCCAAAGAAATATCTCTATTGTTTAATCGGGCTATACAAAGCGGATATGCCTTTTTACAGTTTTGGTATCAACTCTGTTACTTTTTGATAATGTGTAGTACCTTCAGGGATTTTTTGAAGCCAGTTTTTACAATCGGCCTTTTTATTTTCTTTAAGGTAGCTTAATGCAATGGCATAGGCAGCATCGTATTTAAAGGCTGAATCTCCGTTATAGATGGTAGTTAAAATTTCGCGTCCTTTGGCTTCTTGTTGCAATGTCAACAAAGTTTTACCATAATAGTAGCCCGTTTGTGCATTTTTAGGGTCTGCCTGATAAAGCTTTTCAAGGATAGTTTTTGCATCCGCATACCTGCCATCGTTATAAGCGGCGGCGGCTTTGTCTAGTTCGGTTTCGTTTGCACCGCGTTCGGTAACCAGCATTTGGTCTTGCGTATGGTATTGCTGGTAAAGATTACCCCGCCAAGGTGCCCAAATGAATAGGCCTATAACCAATACCGCAGCAATGCCACTTGCCCATTTGATAAATGGTTTAAGCGAAACCACCTTGGTTTCATTGGCAAAATGCTGCTTGCCTAGTTTACCCAATGTTTCTTGAAGCGCCATACGATTTGCATCGGGCGCCAAATGCATTTGTAGCTCCTGGTTAGCCTGACGATAGTTTTCCAGGTATTCCTGCAGCGTTGCGTCGCTTTGCAGCTGTGCTTCAAATTCGGCCAATTCGGCTTCGTTTAGATCTCCCTCTACATAACGGGCTGTCCATAATATTTTATCCTCGGCCATTTCTTTATTTGTTAACCTGAACCAATTTAATTAGGCTTGCCATACATTCCGATTTCTTTTTGCGCAAGTAGCCATAGGTAACGCCAAGGGCTTCGGCCACTTTTTCCTGTGCTTCGCCCTTCATGCTCCACCTGATGATTTCCTGACAGCGTTCGCCCAATTTTTCAAAAGCTTTTAAAAACAATTTCGACTGTTCCTGCTGCTTTTCCAATTGTTCGGCCTGTTCAAATGTATCCTCGCCGATATGTAATAAACTGTCTTCGTCTTTTGTTACCGGTAAAACCGCTCTTTTTTTCAATTCGTTAAGCCATTTGCGCTTGCACACCAATAAAAGAAAGGGTTCAAAGGGGCAGGTAAGTTCCAATCCCTTGTATTTGGCCTGGTTATATACATCTACCAGTGCTTCCTGAAAAATGTCTTCGGCATCGTTGGCATCGCCATTATTAAAGACCACGAACGACTTTACCTTGCCAGCACATTTCTTATAAATTTCGTTGATCAATGTGGCGTCGTTGTTCATTAATGCCAAAAGGTAACGCTGATCTGGATGTACTGTTTTGGCCATTGGCTTTTAGGGAGTTTGATAGCCTAAATTAATCTTTATTGTGCATTGCGGAAAAAAAATTCAAAATAAGGGGTAACATTTTTTGCATAGGCCTGATATCTCATCAAACCTAATGAAATGGCGTTTGCTGAAAAGCCTGAAGAGAGTAAGCAAAATTTAAAACTAAAAATCATGAAAAAGCTAAACTTAACCTATGCAATAGTTGCCCTTATCGTTTTATTCTCGGCAGCTTGTAAGAAAGACAAAAACAACAATGGCAACGCTGCCTATACCGCAAAAGAATTTACCGCATTATATGGTCCGCAGGTACAAAGCAGAAAAATAATGGGTAATGTAGAGAATACCTTTACTCTGCCAGGAGGCACGAAAATTACCATTCCGGCTGGTGCCATCAGGCTGGGTGGCGTGGTGGTTACCGGCGAGATGACCATTAGCACCATGGAAGTTTTAAAAAGAAGCGATGTTGTGTTTGGGGGCATGAACACCAACCATATCAGTGGCGCGCCTTTAGCTTCTGACGGCTTTATCTATTTAAATGCGACCGTTAACGGCACTAAGGCAGACCAAGGACTGGCTGCTCCCATCAGAATTGCCATTCCAGCCAAAAGAACTGGCGTTACCCAAATTTGGGAAGGCGTAGAAAAAGTGGGCAACGATAACCAAATGGCTTGGCAGGCACCCGTACCCCAAGCAAATGGTGTGGGCATCAAAGTAGATGTTACGGCAATGGCCGAAGCTTTTACCTTTGACATGGGAAATTTAGGCTGGATCAATTGCGATGTATTTTACAGCTACAGCAATCCTAAAACAACTGTCCGTGTAACCTTGGCAAACAATCCGGGAAATTTAGCCATGTTCAGAGGCTACACTGGCGAAACCTTTGTTTTCTTCTGCGCCAAAGGCACTAATGTGGCAGCCCAAATCTATACTGTTGATGGAGCCAACAAAGTAAAAAGCTATGATAACTCGATGCCGGTTGGTGTACAGGGCAAGTACATTTCGTTCTCCATTAAAGATGGCAAATATTACTATGCAGAACAGGAAACAACCATTGTTGCCGATCAAAACATTACGCTTACCCTGGCCGAAACCACTGAAACACAAATCCAACAAGCCATTAATGGCTTAAACAACTACTAATCCTTAATATCCCCAATTTTTAACAGAAAGATGGAGCCGAAAACGTGCTTCATCTTTTTTCGCTATTTCTTTATTTCAGATAAAATTCTATAAATTTAGTATTCATGAGAACGCTTCTTTTATCCCTGTTTACCCTTTTTAGTATCTCTATTGTACAGGCACAGGTATTGCCCAGCGATACTGTTCCGGCAATCGTCAACTACAACAACGAGAACGGCAAGTTCAGTGCCGAGCTCAGGCCATTGCGCCCCATATCAGGTGCTCCTGCTCCTTTCTACACCTATTTTTGGGAGTTTGGCGATGGGGGTTTCAGCTTCGAAAAAGATCCGCTCCATATTTACAGCTCTTCCAATCCGGTAATGGTAAGGTTGTTTGCCACCAACAATTATGATGACGGCAAACATCCGCCAACAAGGCCAAGACCGATCAAGCCTACCAAGCCTACAACTGGTGGCAAGCCCATGTTGGCTTCCAATACCCCCAATTTCTTCAAGATGGGTGGCAGCATCGAGCTGAAAAGCAATGCCATGCCCAAACCCGGCGATGACATAATGCTGGTTTTTGGCTATAGAAACAAGGCCAGCAATGGCCAACAGAACCTCAACGGCACACTTGCCATTTTGTATAACGACAAAGAATTTAGCAACAACAATTTTGTACTAACCGAAGGCCGCACGTATTTTGGAGAAAAGAAAGCGGAGCTGAAATCGATGATGGAAATGGCTTATTTGCCCCAGAAAAGCAAAAACCCGGTTTACTATGCTTCTGCAACTCCCGAATTTGTTTTGCCCAAAGAAGATAAGGTACTCTTTAAAGACAAGGCCAAAGATTTTAAAAACCAGGAAGGCTGGCGATTTGAAAACCTCAAAACAGACGAGGAACGTTTTGTATTTCTACAGTTTAAAACCACTCCCGAAATGCTCAAAGACACCAATGCGGTAGTTCGCATTGCGGCTGTGTTTATTCCTGATAATCCTTTGGTGGAAAAAGAGATTTTTAACCTCGAACTCCAGATTGTGGCCTCGCACGATCCCAATAAAATGGTGCTCAGAAAAAGCAGGATGAACTATCGTTTTACGAGCAAAAGCCGAGAATTGACTTATAAAATCCGTTTCCAGAATACAGGAAAGGGTCCGGCGAAAAAGGTAGATGTTGCCGTTAACCTCTCCAAGGTTTTTGATCCAGCAAGTATAAAAGTAACTAAAACCAAACCAGAAGTCATTACCTGCGATTCGGCCTATAGTGGCCAAAGCTGCCTTAAAACCGTTGTTGGACTTGATAGCATCCATTTTGTTTTCAGCAATATTTATCTGCCGGGCATGGACCAAAAAGGAGTTAACGATGCCGATTCGACCATGGGTTTTGTGGAATATAAAATCAAGTTTAAAGAGAAGCCGGAGAAGCTGCCCATCAGGAGTGGCGCTGCTATTGTATTTGACAAAAACGAACCTATTTATACCAATCGGGCTGTTGGCCGTTTTAAAATGGGCCTTTCTCCGGGGATTATTTTGGGTTATGGCTTCCCTTTCGAAACCAACAACAACAATTTCCTTAACAATAAAAACATTGTAATCGGTGCCAGCTTGGCTCCCTATGCCCCACATCGTACTTATTGGCAAGTAGAACTCTATTTGAATACCTTTAAAGAAAATACTTATTTGGTAAATTCTACAGTGAATTCAAAAGATACAACTATCAATAACAGAAACTACCGCATAGATAAAAAAGACTACTACAAAACCAAGAAAGCAATCACTATTAATGCGGTTCCACTGCAGGTACGTTATAACCTCAACAAATATATTGGCGCCGGAGCTGGGGCCTTGGTTTCGCTTAACCTTTACGATAAAGACATTGACGAGCTCAAGTATGATCTTACCGCTGCCAATGGCGTAGGCAAAATCAATTTCGATCGTATAGCTAATTCGGTAAAAGATCATTTTACAGATTTACGGGCTTCGGTTTTTGCCGATGTGCAATTTGGACTGGTCCGGGTGGGCCCTTCTATCGGTTTCCGCTACATTTATGATCCGAAGACGAACAACAACAGAATGGCGAGTTATGTAATTTGGAAGTTTTAGGCGATTGGTTCATTGGTCATTGGTTCATTAGCTGATTGGAGGGCCAACTTATTGTTTAATTATAAACTGCCCCCTTCTTGCTACTTGATACTTGCTACTCCATTCTCGCTACTTGATACCAAAAATTACTAAATTAGCTGAAATGCAAACCTTTTATGCGCTCAGCCTTTTTTAGTTTAAGCTTCATTTGCCTGTTTTTTTGTTTGCAATTTAATGCTGTAGCGCAAAGCGAAGAGTTGCAACGCACCTTAGATTCATTGCAAAAGGCCAATAACTTAAGCGAATGGATTTATGAACGCCTTGATTATGCCAAAAGCAATCCACAGGCGAACCTTCCTTTTATCTTACAAACACAACAAAAGCTTTGGAGAAAAGCCAAGGACAAAACCGAGCATTTTGCCTTTTTAGACCTCTTAAATGTTCAGGGCTATCATCAGCTATTGGTTGGTAATATTTTAGGCGCCATCAACAGCTATGAAAACGCATTTGCCTATTATTTAAAAAATGAAGTGGCAGATTATGAAATTGTTGAATATACCCTCAAACCGCTGAGCAACAATTATACCCGATTGGGCGATTACGAGCGGGCGCTTTACCTGCAACGCCGAGCGCTTAATTTTCAGCTCAAAAACGCTTATCCGCCTGCCGATATTGCTTCCATGTATGGTAACATGGCTATTTGCTACCAATCGATGGGAAACATTGCCGAGGCCGAAAAAAGTGTCAACGAAGGCTTAAAACTGAGCAAAAAAGATGCTGATACGAAGGTTATTTTACTGAATGTATTGGCCAATGTGCTTTTTGAAAAAAAGGAATATCAGCAAGCAGCAAAACAGATCGAGACAAACATTCGCGCCCAACAACAAATTGATGGAGAAAAGGCTTACTGGCTGATGGGTTCTTTTACCAGTGCAGGAAATATCTATACCGCTTTAAAACAATATCCGAAAGCAGACCTCTATTTTTCAAAGGCAATTAATCTGCTTGATAAGTATTACCCCAATAAATGGATCAGGGAAAAAGCAAACTTGATTACACAACGTGGGCACATTAAGCTATTGCAAAACCAGCCCTTGGAAGCGCTTCGCTTTTTTAACCAAACACTTTCTGTTTTAAAGCTAAAAGACGGAAATGGAAACCTTATTACCCACCGCATTTACGGCGACAACCGGGTGATGGAAGTTTTTGAATATATAGCTGTTGCCCATCAACAGCTGCAACAACCAGAGCTGGCAATTAAGCATATCAAATTATCGTTATTGGCCGGAGATCAAATCAGGAATGAATTTGCCAGCGATGAAACCAAGCAACGTTTGCAGGCCGATTTAAAAAATATAGCTGAAAGAGGGCTTGAAATTGGCTATCAGCTTTACCAGCAAAGCAAAAGCAAAGAATTGTTGAATGAGCTTTTGGCTTTGGCAGAACAAAGCAAGAGCCGAACACTTTTAGACCAGATCAAACGCAACCGGCAATTGATGGGCCTTAACCAAAAGGATTCGCTATTTGTTAAAAAACGAAACCTGGAAATGGCTATTGCCTACCATGAAAAACAAGAATTGGAAGGTGCCAAACCACTCGCTCAAAATATCGCCGATCTCAAATACAATTTGGCGCTGATTGACAAGCAGCTCAAGCAAAAATATCAGCAACTCAACATTGCCAACACAATGCTTTCGTCAAAAGCGATCTTGGCACAATTGCCAGACAAGCGAATACTCGAATATTTTGTGGGTGAGGATGCCATTTATCTGATCGATATCAATCATCAACAGGTTAATCACATGGTTCGGCTGTCTAATGCAAATAAAATTAAGCTGGCTATTCAAACTTACGTCGATACTTATTTTCAGCATGGACCTGCTGCGATGCTCAACTCGCCTAAAGAATTCTATCAGGCTTCCTATCAGATTTACAGCAGTATTCTCCAAGGTGTTCAATTACGCAAGGGCGAAGCGTTTACTATCATTCCCGATGGTATTTTAGGCTACCTCTCTTTTGATGGATTGCTCACCAACAGTAAATTTAATCCCAGTATTTCGGCCTGGCCCTTTTTGATCAAAAGCAATACGGTGACTTACGCATTTTCGATCCAAACCTTAGTTGCAAATCAGCAAAAGAACAAAGGCAGAGGTTTTACGGGTTTCTTTATCACCCATCAACAAAACAACAATGCGCCATTAAAAGCTGTACAGGCAGAGGCCGATGGCATTCAAAAACTGATCAGGGGCCAATTCCTGTTTAACGAACAGGTGAGTTCGAAGGTCTTTCAAAAGGAATTCGGCAAAAACCAGGTGCTTCATATTGGTACGCATGCCTATCTATCAGGCAAAAACCAAGAACCTACGCTCGATTTTGGCAAAGAAAAGCTCTTCCTATTTGAATTGGCCGCCCAAAAACAGGCCCCATCTTTGGTGGTACTGAGCGCCTGCAGAACTGCTGATGGTTTATTGGCCAATGGCGAAGGGGTGATTAGTTTATCGAGGGGTTTTAATGCAATTGGCACATCGGCCACCATTGCTGGCTTGTGGAATGTAAACGATGTAGCGGCTTCGGTGATCACCAGCGATTTTTACAAGTATCTTTTAAAAGGCGAAAGCAACGGACAGGCCTTGCATCAGGCTAAACTAGATTGGTTGCAAATGCCCCAAAACAGCGATGCCCTGTATTTGCCATATTACTGGGATAGCTTGATTTATATGGGTACCGACCAACAAATCGACTTAGCCACACCGTTCAATTGGATTTGGATGATAGGTATCGGATTAGTTGCTGGCCTCCTTGTGCTATTAATTTGGTTCAAGAGGAAGAGAATTCTATTGGTAAAGAACACTAACTGAAACGACCTTTCATTTCTTCAAAAAGTAAATCCTTTGGGGCAAATCGTCGAAAACAAAACGGGTTACTTCACAGAGCCAAAGTTTCAGCCCTATTTTCTTGCCTTGATAGGTTTCCAAGTAATAATCTCCGCCGCCACCCAAATTAGCTTCTCGCACATGCAAAAGCGTAAGTATTGCCGCATCTTCGAATTTCTCGTCGGCCAATAAAAGATTGATGCTTGTTGCGTTGTCACTTACATATTCAAGCCATTGATCGGCTCCTTCAACCATTTGCAGTTCTTCTGGATCGCCTTTCCACTCGGGCAACAGCACATACCACTCACCCTTGTCATTCTTTCTAAATTCAAGCTCTTTTTTTGCCATTTGCTACAGTTTCTTTTTTCAAAATCGTAACGCCTAATGGTGGCAAATTGATAGCAATAGATTGTTTACGGTGATCATAATCTATATTTTCTGTGGCAATCGGTTTAGGGTTAAGCTTGCCGCTGCCATAAAATTCGGGGGCATCTGTATTAAAGATTTCTTTCCATTTGCCTTTGGTTGGCACGCCTACCCTGAAATTTTCGCGATATACCGGAGTAAGATTTAATACGATCAACAGGGTGTCTTTAGCCTTCGTTCCCTTTCTGCAATAGGTAAATACCGAATGGTCTATGTCATCGGCGTTGATCCATTCAAAACCTTCATAAGAGAAATTATGCTGATGCAAGGCAGGTTCTGTTCGATAAAGATGATTCAAGGCCTTTACTACTGCTTTCATGCCTGCGTGTGGCGCATATTGCAATAAATCCCAATTGAGCGATTCGTTAAAGTTCCATTCGTTGGTTTGCGCAAACTCATTGCCCATAAAGAGCAGTTTCGTACCCGGATGTGTGAACATATACGCGTACAAGGTCCTTAGGTTTGCAAATTTCTGCCATTCATCGCCAGGCATTTTATAAATCATAGACGATTTGCCATGTACCACTTCATCATGCGAAAAAGGCAACATGAAGTTTTCGGTAAAGGCATAAGAGATGCTAAAGGTAAGCTGATGGTGGTTGAATTTCCGGCTAATGGGGTCGTTTTTGAAATATTTCAAGGTATCGTTCATCCAGCCCATCATCCATTTCATGCCAAAGCCCAATCCGCCAGCAAATACCGGACGGGTTACGCCATCAAAAGTACTGCTTTCTTCGGCTATGGTTTGTACGCCTTGGTAATTGCCATAAACGGCTTCATTCAGGTCTTTCAAGAAACTGATGGCCCCCAAATTCTCGCTGCCTCCATACTCGTTTGTGCCTGATTCTTCGGGAGTTCTAGAGAAATCGAAATACAGCATCGAGGCTACCGCATCAACCCTTAAGCCATCGGCATGGTACCGATCTAGCCAAAACAAGGCATTGCTGATCAAGAAAGAACGTACTTCGTTTCGATCGTAGTTGAAAATATATGATTTCCAATCGGGATGAAAGCCTTTGCGCATATCGGCATGCTCAAAAAGGTGCGTACCATCAAAATTAAACAATCCATTGGCATCGCCGGGAAAATGAGACGGCACCCAATCTAAAATTACGGCAATATCATGTTTGTGCAATTCATCGATAAGGTACATGAGGTCTTGTGGCGAACCATGTCTAGAACTGGCCGCAAAATAGCCCGTAATTTGATAGCCCCAAGAAGGATAATAAGGATATTCCATGATAGGCATCAGCTCTACATGCGTGAAACCCATTTCCAAGATGTACGGCACCAAAGTATTGGCAATTTCGCCATAACTCAATACCCTTTCTGGATTGCTTGGATCGCGTTGCCAAGACCCTAGATGGAGTTCATAAACCGAAATAGGCTGGTCAAGCGCATTTAACTTTGGCCTTTTCTTGAGCCATGCCTTATCTTTCCAGGTATAATCGGTATCCCAAACAATAGAGGCTTTTTGTGGAGGATGTTCCCAACGCAATGCATAAGGATCACCCTTTTCGATATCGCTGCCATCAAAACCTTTGAGGTAATATTTATAAACTTCGCCCTTGGCTACATGCGGAATGAAACCCTCCCAAATTCCGGATTCGTCCCAGCGTTTGTTCAATTGATGGCTATTCCTGCTCCAACCATTAAAATTGCCCATTACTGCTACTTGTTGTGCATTGGGTGCCCATACGGCAAAATAAGTACCTTCAACATTGTTTACTTTGCAGAGATGCGCCCCCATTTTCTCGTACAGCCTAAAATGCTTGCCCAATAAAAACAGCGAGACATCAAACTCCGTAAACAAACTGTAGACCCAAACGCTTTTAAAAGCATCCAAAACACTTTCTTTAGGGGAGGATTTTTTACTCGGGGTATTCCTTTTAGTGTTTGGCATGTTGTGGGTTGAAAGTTGGAAGGTTGAAAGTTAAAGGTTCAAATTCCAAAGATTAAACAATATAACAATTGAGCAATAGGGATTCTCTAATCGATCAATAAACCCATCTACGCACCAATGATTTTAATGTGGATGAAGTTCTTATTCGATTTAAACCTCAGTCGCTTACGATCATCTAGATAAAAATCGGTGATTTCTTTATCATCTACAAAAACCTTGCTAACTGCAAAAGGCAGGCCTATTACATTATAATCGTACAATTCGTAGTTTGGTGTATACAAACCTTCTACAATCTGTTCAATAAACAAGTTGCGCCCATCACCCTTGACTACGAATTTCTTCTCTAAATAGATATCCTGTTCATAAGCAAAAGTATCGCCATGGTCTTCGAACATGAAAGAGTTGACTTCATAAGCCGAATAATAAATGTTCAACCAAACTTCGTCTATTGGTTTTTCGCCTACGTATTGCATTACCGGATATTCTGGCAATACCGAACCAGCTCTTACAAATAGAGGCATATCTTCTAGCGGCGCATCAATTTCATATTCGTTGCCCCCATCAAGCAGTTCGTGGGTCCAGAAGTTGTACCATTGGCCTTTAGGCAAATACACAATTCGAGAAGTAGCACCTTGCTCCAACACAGGGCAAACCAATAATTTATCGCCAAAAGAAAATTCATCCTGACGGAAATGGTTGCCGATATTTTCTTGTTCCAACATTGCCAATGGTCTTAAAATTGGGAAGCCATGACGGTGATGTTCCCAAAACACCGAATAGATGTAAGGCATCAGGCGGTAGCGCAGTTCGATAAACTTACGGTTAATGCTGGTAAAAGGTTCGCCAAAGCTCCATGGCTCACGCTCGGCTGTATCGCCAGCAGAATGTGCACGCATAAATGGCGAGAAAGTACCCAATTGGATCCAGCGGGTAAACAATTCGCCATCAGGCTCACCGCTAAAGCCACCAATATCGGTTCCGCAGAAAGGCACGCCCGAAATAGACATGCGCTGACATTGGATATTACCCAATTTCAAATGTTCCCAAGTGGCCACGTTATCTCCCGTCCATACACACGAATAACGTTGCATCCCCGAATAACCAGCTCTGGTTATCGTAAACGGACGTTTGTTGCGCATCAGTTTCTTCAAACCATCGTAGGTTGAACGCACCATTTGCATGCCGTAAATGTTATGCGCCTTCCGGTGCGAGCCGCGATAGCCGTCGAAATTATGTCTTACATCATTTGGAAAGGTACCCGAGCCAAATACTGCAGGCTCGTTCATATCGTTCCAAAATCCGGCCACGCCCATGTCAACCAGTTCTTTGTAGAGCCCGCCCCACCATTCTCTTACGGTTGGATTGGTAAAATCCGGAAACTGGCACCTGCCTGGCCAAACGTGGCCTTCCATGAAGTAATCATCGCTTCTCCGACAGAAATAATTGTTTTCCTTGCCTTCTTTAAATACCCAATAATTATCATCGACCTTAATTCCAGGATCGATCATAACAACGGTTTTCATTCCGATCCCGGCCAAGTCTTTGATCATCTTTTTAGGGTCTGGAAAGTATTTTTTATTCCAGGTGAAGCAACGATAGCCATCCATATAATCGATGTCTAAATAAATGGCATCGCAAGGAATTTGACGTTCTCTAAAGCCCTCGGCAATTTCCCTTACCTTGGCTTCGGGGTAATAGCTCCATCGGCACTGGTGATAGCCCAAAGCCCATTTTGGTGGCAATTTGTGCGTACCTGTCAGGCTTTGGTAGCGTTTCACCACGTCCATCATGTGTGGCCCGTGGATGTAATAATATTGCATTTCTCCGCCATCAGCCCAAAAACTGGTTTTGAGGTTGTCTTCTTTGCCAAAATCAAAATAAGAGCGGAAAGTGTTATCGAAAAAGATACCATAAGAAGCACCTTGATGTACCCCTATGTAAAAAGGAATGGTACGGTATAGCGGATCTTGGTCCCAACCAAAAGAATAGGCATCGGTATTCCAGTTCTGGAATTTCCTGCCGCGCAAATTCATATTGCCTGATTTATCGCCCAAGCCAAAGAAATTTTCTTCGGGCAGGCAATTTTTGGTAGCAAATACATAATAGCCGCCAAATTCAACATTTTCTTCCCAGTGCATCGGCGAGCTGTCTTCGCTCATCACCAAGCCCGAGTTGTTATCAGCAAAAGAAATGTGGAAGTTCGATTTGTTTAACCTACAGGTAACCGTATTGGTGGCTATGAGGAAGTCTTCTTCTGTTTCTTCTAACCTAAATGTACTCACCCTTTGGTCTACCTGGGGAACTGCATAAGAAAAATCATCCAAGAACACACTGTGCGGCGCCATTCTCACCCTGATGATTTCATCACTCACTACACGGATTTCTACCCGTGCATTCCCATCTGAAAAATAGAATTTGTTGTTTTCTTTTTTAACTTCCGTGATTGAAGTAAGGTACTGCTTAACGATGGGCTTTAAAGCGGTAACCGGGTTATTTAAATGCTGAATAATTTCTTCTTCAGTTGGGTCTGTAGTCAATATTGGGGTTTCTTTTTCTCCTTTGTTTAATTCTTCTTCCATAAATTTATCTTCGTTTTCCCGATTAAAAATCTCCATCCTCTGCTTAACGGACAATTAAATACATAGCTGTCGCTGGTGATCTTCACCAACGAGTTTTGTCAAATCCCTTTTAGTTTATTGGTGAAGAACACCAACAAGAGCATTGAGGAATTAGGATAAACATATTAAAAATCTCCTTATTATCCCCCATTTTTCTGAGGTTTTTACAGATAGTGTATTTTTTACACCGAACGGCCTTCTTCTACTTCTAATTTACTGGTCAGCACCTCGTCTGTGTGCTTAGGTTCCTTGATAAAAACATAGCAGATTACAGCTGCGATAATCATCAAAGCTCCTCCTAATTGAACAGCCAATAACCTATCATTGTTGAGCACGTTTTTCATCAGCCAGCCGAAGCCCAAAGAAGCTATAATCTCGGGCAACACAATAAAGAAATTGAAGATGCCCATGTAAATACCCACTTTACCTTTAGGCAAAGAACCGCTTAGCATGGCATAAGGCATAGATAAAATACTAGCCCAGGCAATGCCAACGCCGGTCATACAGAGGTAAAGCATATTTTTATCGTGTACCCAAGCTACGCTGATCAAACCCAGGGCACCACAAATCAGGCACAGGGCGTGGGTGGTTTTACGTCCCAGCAAATCAGCAATTTTTGGCAATACCAGTGCGAATAAAAAGGTGATCACACTGTAATAGGCTAAGGTTAAGCTGCCAAAATCGGCACCTTGGGCATAAACAGGATCGCTGGCATCTTTGCCGCCAAATACATTTACCGCAACAGCCGTGGTGTAGTAAAACCACATCAAAAACAAGCCCGGCCAAGTAAAAAACTGCACCAGGGATACAATGCGCATTCTTTTAGGCATATTGCTTAAGGCATGGAATATTTCTCTAACGCCTGAGCCAAAGCCCTTGCCTTCCGATTCTTTTTCTTTAGCAGCAAGGTCTGATGGTGGATACTCCTTCGTGGTTAACACTGTATACAAAACCGCAGCGAAGAAGAAAAATGCCCCTAAATAGAAAGAGAATTTTACGTTTTCTGGAATGTTGCCTTGTGTTGCCGTATTGGTCAAATGAAAAACATTGTTCATTACCCATGGCAATGACGAAGCCACGCTCCCGCCCAAACCGATCATTAAGCTCTGCATGATAAAACCACGATTGACCTGGCTGTCTGGCAGTTTATCGGTCACAAATGCACGGAATGGTTCCATCGCGATATTGCCGAATACATCTAAAACCCACAACAAACCCGCAGCCATCCATAAGGCGCTGCTGTGTGGCATAAAAATGAGGGCAATGCTACTGATCAAAGCCCCAATAAAAAAGTATGGCCTTCTTCTGCCCCATTGCGGATGCCAGGTTCGATCACTCAAATAACCAATAACTGGCTGTACAAGCAATCCGGTTAAAGGCGCCGCCAAAAACAACAAGGGCACCTGATCGGCATTAGCCCCCAAGTTTTCGTAAATACGACCCATATTGGCCCGTTGCAGGTCCCAGCCGAACTGGATCCCAAAAAAGCCAACGCTCATATTGATGATCTGCGTGAGGGACAATTTGGGGTTTTCAGGTAAAATTTTGTGGTTCATTTGGTTGGTTTATTTGGTTAGGTTGGTTTTGTCATTCAGAACGACTTATCTGTCATTCCGAGCAACGTGAGGAATCTATCTTAGGAATAATACTCATAGATTCTTCACTTCGCTCAGAATGACAAAAATCAAAATTCTAAAATCGCAGCACTTGTTGCCGGCATTTTAAGCTGCAGGCCATTGTCTATATTGGCAGTTTTAAATTCAGTATCGGATAGCAAGTCTTTAAAACTAACCGATTTTCCATTGAGGTGAAATGCATCCGATACATCTTTCGGTAATTTAAGCAATAATTGGCTTTCGCTTCTGTTAAAGTTAGCCACAATCAACACCTGCTTGCTTTCGGTATAGCGCAAATAGGCATAAACCTTATTATTAAATCCGGGAGCGTTTTTATTAGCTTCCAATAATTCGTAGAAACTGCCCTTGTTAATCGCTTCGTTTTGTTGCGCCAGGTTAAGGAGCTTGTTATAAAACTGACGCAGATTCTTTTCGTCTTCATTTAATTTTCCACCATCAAACAATCCATTGTTCATCCATTTTTGGTGTTGTGGCAAACCCCAATAATCGAATATGGTTGAGCGGCCATCATCGCCACCAAAACCCTCTGCACCATTGGCTGGTTCTCCAACTTCTTGTCCGTTGTAAATCATTACTGGTCCAGACGACAAAGTAGCGGTCACCACCATGCCCGGCACGGCGTACCAAGGATTTGTAGCAAAAGCCTTTGAAGCAATACGTGTTTCATCATGGTTTTCTAAAAAACGAAGCATGTGCTGACTAAAGCCATTGCTTTCTTGTTGCCAAACAAAGCTGATGTCTTTTACCGAAGCTTTATCATCGTTCATGATCAATCGCTTTAAACCATCGTACAAACCAACCTTATCATACAGGTAATCGAATTTACCGTTGACCAAAAAGTTTTTGTACTCGTTTCTATCATAAGCTTCGCCGATGAACAACAAATCAGGATATTTCTTTTTCAAATCTGAAATTGCCCAGTTCCAAAACTCAACCGGTACCATTTCAGCTACATCGCACCTGAAACCATCCACACCTTTTGAAGCCCAGAAAGCCAAAATATCGCGCATTTTTTTCCAAACTGGCGGATGTGGCATGAAGTGTTTTGTATTGTGCTGCTGTACATCAACGCCATAGTTAAGTTTGATGGTTTCGAACCAATCGTCGAGCTTAGGATTCGCACTGAACACGTTATTTCCTGTAGCTTTTGCCGGAAACTCGTCGAACTGACCATCTTTCAACGGGTTTTCATAACCACCTCCACCCGGCTGATAGCCAGAAGGTACCACAAAACGCTGATTGGGGATATAATAGAAGTCGTTGTTGATGTCGAAACTTTTGCTTTTGTTGTCGTTGGCCCCTAAATCTACCACATTGGCAGGTTTGGCATCCGAATGATAGGTTCTGGCTACATGGTTAGGGATAAAATCCATCAAGACTTTTAAGCCCTGATCGTGAGTACGTTTGATCAAGCTTTCATACTCGGCCATCCTGTTGCCCACCTCAACGGCCAAATCTGGATCTACATCATAATAATCCTTGATGGCGTAGGGCGAACCAGCCTTCCCTTTCACGATATCTGGATCATCATTCTTAATCCCATCTTTCGAGTAATCCGACATCGTAGCGTGTTCGATTACGCCTGTGTACCAAACATAGTTTACACCTAGCTTTTTTAGTTCTTTTAATGCCCGTTCGTTGATGTCATTAAATTTTCCAGTTCCGTTTTCAGCCAATGAACCATAAAATTTATTGGTGGTATTTTGGTTGCCGAAATAGCGAACCAAGGTTTGGTAAATGACTATTTTTCTGTTTTCGATCTTCTCTGAAGTGCTTTGGCTGGAATCTAACATCTGCAAATTATTTTTACGTACACAGGCAAACAATGTCCCCATAAGGACAAATGATGCGACTATTTTGACAACGTTTTTCAAGTGACTTGGTTTAAGTATTCAATTCTAAATTGCCGTTGGCCTCCAATTGATAAGCTTGGCCAAAAACATGAATGTTCAAGCCTGTATTGCTCTCATTTAGAAGCGTTATTTTTTTAGCGGCTACTTTTACGGTAACTACAGCCTGTCTGAAACCTATTTTAAAAGCATAGAAAGTCCATTTGTGGGGTAAAATCGGGTGCAGGTGCAATTGTCCTTCTCTAATGCGCATGCCACCGAAACCTTCTACCACACTTAGCCAGGTACCGGCCATAGAGGTAATGTGCAGGCCATCTTCGGTATCGTTGTTGTAGTCGTCTAAATCTAGGCGCGAGGTACGGAGGTAAAACTCATACGCGCGATCTAAATCACCTAGTTTAGCTGCAATAATGGCGTGTACGCAGGGCGACAAAGAACTCTCATGCACGGTACGGGGCTCGTAGAAATCATAGTTTCTTTTGATGGTTTCCAGGTCATAGTCTTCTTCAAAAAAGTAAATGCCTTGCAAAACATCGGCCTGCTTAATGAAACAAGACCTCAAAATCCTGTCCCAGCTCCATTTCTGGTTCAGTGGCCTATCGCTTGCCGGCAAGTCTTTTACCAGCACTTGTTCTTTATCTAAATATCCATCTTGTTGCAGGAAAATTCCCAGCTGCTCATCTACCGGATAAAACATTTGGTCGATGATTTCTTGCCAATGACTGGTTTCTTCCTGCTCCTTGAAATTGGTACTGGCAAATATTTCGGTTAGCCTAACAGGTTCAGTATTTTTTACCTCTTGGATGGCCTCAATGGTATATTTTAGGCACCATGTAGCAATCGTGCTGGTATACCAATTGTTGTTCACATTGTTTTCGTACTCGTTTGGTCCGGTTACGCCCAACATTACGTAGCGCTCTTTTTCAATGCTCCAGTTTACACGTTGGGCCCAGAAACGGGCAATGCCGATTAATACCTCCAAGCCATATTTGGCCAAGTATTTTTGCGCTCCGGTATAACGGATGTAATTAAAAATGGCGAAAGCAATGGCTCCGTTCCGGTGGATTTCTTCGAAGGTAATTTCCCATTCGTTATGGCATTCTTCCCCGTTCATGGTCACCATTGGATATAAGGCCGCACCATTTTTAAAGCCAAGCTTTGCTGCATTTTCAATGGCCTTGCCCAATTGCTTATGACGATAGATCAATAAATTTTCGGCCACCTGTTGTGGCGCAGTAGCCAAATAGAAAGGCAAACAATAGGCTTCGGTATCCCAATAAGTTGAACCGCCGTATTTTTCTCCGGTAAATCCTTTCGGACCAATATTCAAACGGGCATCTTCACCGGTATAGGTTTGGTGCAACTGAAAAATATTGAACCTGATGGCTTGTTGTGCAGCCACATCACCTTCAATTACCACGTCGCCATTTTGCCATTTAGTGGCCCAAGCTTCGGCTTGTTCCGTCTGCATCTGATCGAAGCCTTTAGCTGTTACTCTTTTCAACGTGGCAATAGCCGATTGTTCCAATTCGTCTTTGGCATAATTCTCTGAAGAAAGGTTAACCGCATACTTGTAAATCGTTGTGGTTTCACCCTTCTTAACCTCAACTATAAACTGTTGGGCTATGTGTTTTTCTTTGCTGATCAATTTTGGCTTTATGGCCAAAGCCTTCCCATTTTGATGGATTTCGGTATAAACTCCTGAACTTACCCAAAATTCGGTTTTCTTGGTTTCGAGGGTAAGCAGGGCAAAATCGCCAGCTTCGGTCTTGCTGATTTCGTTCCAGAACTTTTCATCATAGTTCGAATCCTGGTTCTTTACATCGCCATCCAAACTAGAGTCGATGGTAATTTTCCCATCAAAATTCTGTGGCGTGATGCTGTACCTGATGGCGCCTGCCTCGTCGTCAACAAGGCTACAGAAACGAACGGATTCAACTCCGAGAACGTTCCCGCTCTTGAGTTCGACAATAAATTTTCGGGTTAATGTACCCAATTGCATATCGAGTACGCGACTGAATTCCAGCACTTTTGCGGTATTCAAATCCAACTCTTCACCATTAACATTAATGCGGATGCCTATCCAATTGGTTGCATTCAAAACTTTGGCAAAATATTCTGGATAACCGTTTTTCCACCAGCCCACGCGGGTTTTATCGGGATAATAAACACCAGCAACATAATTGCCCTGCAGCGTTTCTCCGGTGTAGGTTTCTTCAAAATTGGCGCGTTGGCCCATGCGGCCGTTTCCTATGCTAAAAATACTTTCAGAAATCTTATTCAAATGAGGGTCAAACCCCTCCTCAATGATCTGCCATTCCTGATGTTTGATATAATTCTTCATAGATTATAAATTCTCTAATTTTTCTAAAGTCATCTCAAATAAACCTGCCACTACTACATCCGCTTCTTTTAGTACATCGGCCTGGCCAATGCCCACAGCCTTCATTCCTCCAGCTTTTGCGGCTTGCACACCTGCAATGGCATCTTCAAAAACCACACATTCGTTAGGTAGCACCTTTAGCTCTTCGGCACCCATCAGAAAAACTTCCGGATCTGGTTTCGATTTGCTTACCTTATTGCCATCAACCAAAACATCAAAAAGATCGGTAATGCCAACCTGACGCAAAATGGTTTCAGAGTTTTTGCTAGCCGATCCCAGCGCCGTTAAATACTGATTGGCTTTCACCAGTTCTAAAAACTCTTTAGCACCGGGCAGAATCTCTTGAGGCGTCATTTTGGTGATCATCTCCACATACCATTCATTTTTTAGCGTGGCCAGTTCCTGCATTTCTGCATCGCTTTTGCTTATGCCACCCCAATTTAGTATTATTTTTAAAGAGTCTATCCTACTAATTCCTTTTAGCTCTTCATTTTGTGTTTCTGTAAAATCGAAGCCCAACTGATTAGCCAATCGGCGCCAAGCTTTATAATGGTACACGGCGGTATCAACAATTACCCCATCGAGGTCGAAAATACAGGCTTTTAGTTTAGGCATATTTTTCAGTATATGATTGTTTTTAGCGGTTATAAAGCGATGGTTTTATTGGAGTTCAAATATATAAGTTGTTTTGGCAGGTAGCTGTATTTTATCAATCGGATTTTTTTGTCCGGTAATAATGTTCAACAAATTTTGATGCGTGCCTATGCGTTCGGCGAAACGTGCAGTCGCTAGGGTTTCTGCCTGTTCGTTGCTATTCATGACCACCATTACCGTTTTTTGGCTATCATACCTGAAATAAACATAAATGCCTTTTTCAGGCACAAATTGCATCAATTTACCTGTTTGCAACACCGAATTGTTCTTCCGGTAATTGGCCAGTTTCTTTACAAAATCAAAAGCTTCGTTTTCTTTTTCGTTCCTGCCCGAAGCCACAAACTTATTCACTTTATCTGTTGGCCAGCCTCCCGGGAAATCTTCGCGTACCAAGCCATCGGGATTTGAAAAATTCTTCATCAGAATTTCTGTTCCATAATACATTTGGGGGATTCCGCGGAGTGACAGCAACAAAATAATACCCGATTTAAACTTGTCAAAATCTTCACCTATTACAGAATAAAACCTGCTGATGTCATGGTTGTCTAAAAACAAAACATTTCGCGTAGGGTCCTTGTACTGATAATCACTCGCCAATGCTGTGTATAGCCTATTCACGCCGTCAGTCCACCCAAATTTACCGTTTAAAGCTTCATTGATGGCGAAATACACCTGAAAATCGGTTACGCCCTGCAAGCCCGTATCAAAATGCTGATTAACCGTACTGCCTTCGGTAAAAAACACCTGATTAGGGATTCCGTTTACCCAAGTCTCCCCGAAGAAAGTAAATTTTGGAAATTCTCTGGTAATGGCTTTTGCCCATTCGGCCATAAAAACCTTATCGTTATAGGCATAAGTATCGAGCCTAAAACCATCAAGCCCTGCATATTCGATCCACCAGATATGGCTTTGGGTAATGTAGGTCTTAACCAAGGGGTTTTGCTGATCTACGTCAGGCATATGGCGATCAAACCAGCCATCGGTCATTAATTTGCGATCGGCCTTTGAGGCATAGGGATCGAACAAGGTTTGGTCTTTGTAGGTCGTTCCGGTATATTTTGGCCATTGGTGAAACCAGTTTTTGGCCGGTGGATCTAAAAATAGGAAATGCTGGTCGCCAATATGGTTGTGCACCAAATCTTTGATCATTTTCATTCCCCTTTGGTGGCACTCATCTGCCAGTTTTTTATAAAGCTGATTGGTACCGAACCTGCGGTCTACCCTATAGTTTTCGGTAGCGGCATAACCATGATACGAGGTTCTGTATTCATCGTTTTCCAATACGGGATTAAGCCAAAGCGCAGTTACACCTAAATCCTGCAGGTAAGGCAAGCGATTTATAATACCCTGTAAATCGCCACCATGCCTGTAATATATCGAATCGCGACTAAAGCGTTGATCTTTCATCCCCTTGATCTCATCGTTGTTGGCATCGCCATTGGCAAAGCGATCTGGCATAATGAGGTAGATGAAATCCTTGCTGCTAACGCCTGAAGTCTGATTAGTCCTTGCTTGCAGTTCATAGCTATATTTCAGCGCAGTTTTTCCTTTTTCGTTAAAGCTGATTTCGAATTTTCCAGGTTTTGTATTGGGGGCAATAGACAGGTTAACAAAGAGATAGTTTGGGTTGTCTACCTTTTGTATCCCAACCAGTTTAACGCCAGCATAAGCACTCAGGCTAACCGTCTTTTTGCCAATTTGCTCTCCTCTTACCAGTAATTGCAAGGACGGATTTTTAAATCCTACCCACCAGTTGGCAGGTTCTATGCGCTCCAGGGCCGGAAGCTGTGCGAATACCGATACAGCCGGTACGAGCAACAAAAGCAAAAAGAAGACAGACTTTTTAATCATTAGTACAAGCTATGGTTAACGCAACTAAAGTGTTAATTTTTATATTAAAACCAAAGTATTTTACAAAATAATATATGGCAAACAAAAAAGCCTCCCGAAAATCGGAAGGCTTTTCTAATCAAATATAATCTACTATGGATTAAACGTAAATGATAAATAGTACAAAGCTCCAACTTCTGGATTACCAAAAGAAGTGGTGTAATATTTATTCAAGATGTTTGAACCGCCTAGTTTAACCATAGATTTTACCGAAGGTATTTTCAGGTTAACCTGTGCATCGAAAGTAGAATAGGCTGGCACTTCTCCTGTGGCAAAAGTAGAATTCCACAAGAACTTATCTTGCCAACGATATTGTACGTTGAAACCAAAGTTTTTAACGATTTCCCTGCTGCCTAAGCCCAAGTTAAATCTCCACTCTGGCGTATTGAAGTTGTTATCAAAATTAGCTGGCAAATCGCTCAGTTTGTTATACGAAGTATTACCGTTGAAATTGAATTTACCTACTTGGTAATCTAAACCAATAGCAGCGCCCCAAGCTTTCACTTCTTCAGCTACGTTTACAGGAACACTGAATTTCACAGCGGTTGTAGTTGGGTTTTGATAAAGGTTAACACCACTGATAAAATCTTTATAGATGTTATAGTAAACGTAAGTATCAATCAACAAGCTCTTGGTAGCCAATCCTTTATAACCTATCTCGAAAGATTTAACACTCTCTGGGCGTAAGCCTTCGGCATCGAAAGTATAAGCTTGCAGCAATGCAGGATTTGGTGTACCACCGGCTACTGAGGCCAAGAAAGCTCTATAGCTGGCTTCGGTTACTCCTTTATTGGTATTCAAACCGTATTTGTTGATTGACTCTGGCAAACCACCGATTAAACGGGTTGAGCCACCACCTACTGCCAAGTCAATGTATTGATCTTGAGTAGTTGGATTACGGTAACCAGTTTGGAACGAAGCCCTGATGTTATTGTTAGGCGCTACAGTCCACACTCCAGTTACACGAGGGGTTAACCTGCCTTCAAAGTTTTTGCTCTTGTCATAACGACCGGCAACGGTTACTTTAAATTTTTCGCCGAATTTCTTGCCTAACTGAGCAAATGCACCATACTCATCGATGGTAATATCGCGGGTAGCATCATCGAAAATGGTACCGTCAGAATGCAAGAAGTAATCACGGTAAGAAGCGCCAACCTGCAATTCTACCACGTTGTTGAACAAGCTAGAGAAGTTGTACATACCTTCATAGTGATACAAATTGGTTTTATCGTTAAACTTGGCGCCGTTAGCTGGGCCAATGGTTTTAGAGGTGATGGCTGCTTTAGCAGTTTCGTAACCTGGGGTACCTGGCACCAAACGGCCAATATCTGCCTGCGATCTAGCAAAAGCTTGAGCTGCAGCATCAGGCTGGCCAGCTTGGCGAGCTGCAGAATAATTGCCAATGTATTGTGCGTACCAGCCAGAAAGGCCTCCAGAAGGCTTCCAAGCTTCGTTGATGAAAGTACCTAGAATAGTAGCATTGTAGGCATCTCCAGAGCGCTCTTGTGTAGTATAAGCTCTCACAAAGAAATCTTGGCCTTTCAATTCTAATTTATACTGACCAATTTTGAAATTCCTTAAAGAATAACGGTCTGTACCGGTATAAACCGAAGTACCTGTTCCCCAATTGGCTTGCGCAATGGCTTCGATGGTATTGGTAAATTTGTAATGCAACGAAGTTGATGTTTTTAAAGATTTAGTATCATAATCCACCAAATCGCTCTCGGCATAACCCGTTCTCGACACAAATTGGTTAGGCAATAAGCCTGGTACCCTTAAACCTACATAAAATGGCAAATAGCTTTGTATGGTTGGCCTCAAAGCTGCTGGGAAGAAACCTAAAACGGCAGCTTGTTGGGCTGCAGACGGAGCTGTACCTGGCGCAACGCCCATTAAACCAAATGCACCATTCAATGAAGTCTGGATATTCGGAATAGCGCCACCGCTTGCCGCATTCACTCCGGCAATAATTCCGGCATTTAATGATTGTGTAACGTTGATCATGTTTTGGCTGATCTCATCGCCATAAACGTTTACGCCGTCATAGTTAGGATCAGTACTTCTATTGCCACCTTTTAACTGGCGAGCAACGCGATCAAAGTTTCTGGTATCTGTCGCAGCCCAATCTTTAGCCTGCAAGAACGAGAATGAGGTTTTGAAACCAAATTTATTGTTCCATGATTTGGCCATGCGTACATCTAATTGTTTAAATTCTTGAACGCCTTGAGAAGTTTGGTCATCATTCACATGGTTGATCCCTGTTTTATACTGGAAACTGGCACCTTGATACTGATAAGGATTTTTAGAAGTCATTAACAAAGTACCATTGGTACCACCGGCACCATATAAGGCCGAAGCTGCACCTGGCAAAAGTTCTACATTGTCTACGTCCAGTTCAGAAAGCCCCACGATATTACCTACCGAGAAGTTAAGGCCTGGCGCCTGGTTGTCCATTCCATCAATATATTGATTGAAACGCACGTTGCCATTGGCATTGAAACCACGTGTATTAACCGATTTGAAGGTTAAACTCTGTGTGCTCATCTCTACGCCTTTGAGGTTATTGATGGCATCATAAAATGAAGGAGCAGGAATCTCTTTTAAAGCAGCCGAACTGATACGCTCTACCGATACCGGAGATTCTAAAATTCTTTCTGGCGTTCTAGATGCAGAAATAACTACCTCTTGGCCCAATATTACGCCACTTTCCAATTCGAAAGAAAGGTTGGCAGTATTACCGGCCACTTCTCTTTCAACAGAAGCAAAGCCTACATAAGAAACTAAAAGCGTAAAAGGAGGCTTTTCAGTGGTGGTAAAAGAAAATTGGCCTTTTGCATCGGTAGAAGAACCAACTGTTTTTCCCTTAATCGTAACACTAACACCAGGGATCGGCTCTTTGGTGGCCTTGTCTGTAACTGTGCCACTGACCACTATGCTTTGTGCATATGCTCCAACTCCAGTTGCCAGCAATATGAAAAGCATCAAAATGATTTTTGTAGAGAGTTTATTCATACTTAAGTAGTTTATATTTGTTTATCACATAAACTTAATACAAATTTTCTTACTAACAAATTCTATTCTGTAGAAAATTTACTTCGCAAAATCTAATTTGATTGCAATCGAATTTATTTTTATATGTAAATTGCAGGCTAAGTTTCTACCGATGAAACACAAACAAACCAAATAACCCCTTAGCCCACAGCAATGAAGAAAGTAAAAGCCCTTATCTGTGTCATTATACCCATTTTATTAGCCTACGTTTTTAATACCAAATTTGGCGATACCCCTCCAGTTCTTAAATTTTTAAATCCATTTACAGGTTTTTGGCAAAATGCCGAAAGCAATATCGTAACGGCCAATAAAAAAATTGCACTCAAGGGCGCTAAGGATAAGATAGACATCCTTTTCGACGACCGCATGATCCCCCACGTATTTGCGCAAAACGACCATGACTTATATTATGCACAAGGCTATGTAACCGCTATGCATCGCCTGTGGCAAATGGATTTCCAAACCAGGTTTGCTGCCGGACGCATCTCTGAAGTAGTGGGCAAAAAAGCCATAGAGGTTGACCGCTACCAGCGCCGGATGGGGATGGTATATGGCGCCGAAAACTCTTTAAAAGGAATGATGGCCGATCCGAAAGCCAAAGAAATGATCTTGGCTTATACCGAAGGTATTAATGCCTATATCCACTCTTTATCTAGAGCAAACCTGCCACTCGAATATAAACTGCTTGATTTTAAGCCCGAAGATTGGACACCGATCAAATGCGCCCTGTTGCTCAAACAAATGTCGGCCGTATTGGCCATGGGCTCAGACGAATTTTACATGACCAATATCCTTAAAAAGTTTGGTCCCGAAGTAACCAAGGATTTGTTTCCAGATTATCCGTTCAAAGAAGACCCTATCATTCCGGTAGGCACCAAATGGGATTTTACGCCATTGCCAATCCCAAAAACGCCCAACGCCTTTACCGAAATGATGAGCAGCAATATCAAAACCAAGCAAAAGGAAGAAGGCATTGGCAGCAATAACTGGGCAGTTTCTGGCGCTAAAACAGCATCGGGCTATCCTATTTTAGCTAACGATCCACACTTAGACCTTACTTTGCCTTCTATCTGGTACCAAATTCAATTGCATGCCCCTGGCGTAAATGCCTATGGTGTTTCCTTGCCGGGAGCTCCTGGAATTATCATTGGCTTTAATAAGAACATTGCTTGGGGAGTAACCAATGTGGCGGCAGATGTGCTCGATTTCTATCAAGTTAAATTTCAAGACAACACCCACAAAAACTATTGGTACAACAATGCCTGGAAAGCAACCAAGCCAAGATACGAACAAATAAAAATCAAAGGTTCGCCCACCGAAATAGACACGGTTTACTATACCCACCATGGTCCTGTAGTTTATTTCAGCAAACCTAACTATAGCAAGGCCGCTAACGTTCCTGTAGGAAGTGCGCTTCGCTGGATAGCACATGAAGAATCAAACGAGCTCATGACTTTCTATTACCTCAACCGAGGCAAAAATTATGCTGATTATAGAAAAGCACTTACTTTTTATACTGCGCCGGCACAAAATTTTGTATTTGCCAGTGCAGACAACGATATCGCAATTACGCCAAATGGCAAATTTCCATTGAAATGGAAAGACCAGGGCAAGTTTATCTTAGATGGATCCGATCCCTCAAACGATTGGCAGGGCTGGATACCTGCAAATCAAAACCCTACAGTTAAAAATCCACCAAGAAATTTTGTAAGCTCGGCTAACCAGTCTTCTACAGATCCGTCTTATCCTTATTACATCAATTGGGAATTTTCGCCCTATGAACGTGGCAAGCGCATCAACGATAGGCTGACCGTAATGACCAAAGCTACGGTTGACAGCATGCGCAACCTGCAAAGCGATTCCTACAGCATTACTGCACAAAACCTATTGCCATCGGTACTGCCGTTGATCAATGTGGGCCAGCTCAATGCTACACAAAAAGAAGCTTTCAACTACATTGGCAAATGGAACAAGTTTTTCGAAGCCAAATCGGTCGCGGCCAGCGTGTTTGATCTTTGGCTAAAGCGATTGGATTACGACATCTGGGATGATGAATTTACCATTGCCGATATGCCAATGCGCCATCCATCGAGAGACCGCACCATTGAACTGATCCAAAAAGATCCTAATTCTAAATGGTTCGACAATATCAAAACCAGTCAAAAGGAAACCTTGGCCGATTTAGTGAACGAATCGTTCAAATTTGCCTGCGACAGCTTGGAAAGAAAATACGGTCCGATTGGCAAGAACTGGGCCTGGGCCAACGTTAAAGGCTCTAACGTGCCTCATTTGGCTAAAATTCCGGGCTTTGGTTCTAAAAAACTATTGATCGGTGGTGCCAAAAGTACAGTGAATGCCTTAAGTGAAACCAATGGCCCGTCATGGCGCATGGTGATCGAATTGGGCAAAATGCCTAAAGGCCATGGTGTTTATCCTGGCGGACAATCGGGCAATCCTGGCAGTCCGTTCTACGATAACATGATCGATACTTGGGCACAAGGCAAACTCTATGATCTTTTCTTTATGCAAAGTACCGATGATCGTTCTGGCAAAATAATTTCACACTACAAAATCTCTAAAAAATAAGACATGGTTTTTATCGTCATCATTATAGTTTCTTTCCTATTGCAAATGGTAATGCCTTGGTGGGTGATTATCGTTATTTCGTTCGCTACCTGTGGCTTGATCGGCAAAACAGGAAGAATATCCTTCTGGCAGCCTTTTTTGGCCATTTTAGTATTATGGACAGGCATGGCCTTGCTCAAAAGCTTCCCTAACCACCATGTATTGGCCACACGCGTTGCCGAAATGATTGGGGTAAAGCTTTGGCCCATTGTATTAGCCGTAACGGCTCTGTTGGGTGGTTTAGTGGCTGGAATTAGTGGCTATTGCGGCCACCATTTCAGAAAAACGCTCATCAGCATGAAAACCAAGGCATAGATTTAAATTCTTTGTACTTTTGCGAAGTGAATACTCCTCATCCTGCGCAAATATTTGCTATTGATAACGAAACAGCATTTGAGCAAAATGCTTTGGCCGTTTTCAGGCACCAAGCTGAGCATTGTGCCGTGTATCGTGATTATATCCGTTACCTAAACATTGTTCCTACGGCCATCAACAGTTACCTGCAAATTCCGTTTTTGCCCATCAGCTTTTTTAAGAGCCATGAGGTGTTGAGCACAAACGCTACGCCTGAAATTGTATTTAGCAGCTCTGGCACCACTGGACAAACTACAAGCAAGCATTTGGTAAGCGATGTAAAGATTTACGAACAAAGCTTTAACCTGGCTTTTCAGCAGTTTTATGGCAAGCCGAAAGACATTTGTATTTTGGCATTGCTTCCATCCTACCTAGAGCGGGAAGGTTCATCACTGATCTACATGGTTGATGACCTGTTGCAACAAAGCCAACATCCTAAAAGTGGCTATTTCTTGCATGACCTGGAAACGCTTTACAACACTTTATTAGCAGTTAAAGCCAGCAGGCAAAAAACCATTTTGATTGGTGTTACCTATGCCCTACTCGATTTTGTAGAAAGTTTTCAATTGGATTTTCCTGAACTCATCGTGATGGAAACCGGAGGCATGAAGGGCAAGCGAAAAGAGATGGTGAGGGAAGAACTTCACCAGATTTTAACTGCAGGCTTTGGAGTAAGTCATATCCACAGCGAATATGGCATGACCGAATTGCTATCTCAAGGCTACTCTTATGGTAACGGTATTTTTAACTGTCCGCCTTGGATGAAGATTTTGCTGAGAGATACCCTAGATCCCTTAAGCCTGTTGGTCAACAAGCAAAGCGGTGGTATAAATGTAATCGATTTGGCCAATATCAATTCCTGTTCTTTTATTGCTACGCAAGATTTAGGCAGGATCTATCCAGATGGAAGCTTTGAGGTATTAGGCCGTTTTGACAATGCTGATATCCGAGGATGCAATTTGTTGGTACAATAAAAATCCCATGTTTTTTCAAACACGGGATCGCTCAATATATTTTAAAAACTAGCCTGCAATAATCAAGAAGTAGTTTCTTTTGCCTTTTTGAACAATGATAAATTGATCGTTGATTAAATCTGCAGTGGTATATTGTGTCGATGGCTCAGCTATTTTAACCTTGTTGATGCTCAATCCGCCACCCTGAACCGTTTTTTTCACTTCGCCTTTCGATGGGAAAATAGTGGTTTTCTCGGCCAATAAACTTGCGGCGTCAATACCTTCGGCCAGTTCGGCTTTCGAAATATTAAATTGGGGAACACCTTCGAACATTTCCAATACGCTTTTTGCATCCAAGGTTTGCAGGAAAGCCAAATCGCCATTGCCAAACAAGAATTCAGAAGTTTTGATAGCTGCTTCTAAGGCTTCAACAGAATGGGCCCTCACGGTAATATCTTCGGCCAAAGCTTTTTGCAAAATGCGCAAATGTGGCGCAGCATCATGTTCCTGTTCTAGCTTTTCAATTTCTTCTTGATTTTTCAGCGTAAAGATCCTGATCCAAGATTTCACATCGCTATCAGAAGAATTTAACCAGAATTGGTAGAATTTATAAGGTGATGTTTTCTCTGCATCCAACCATACCGCACCACTTTCGGTCTTGCCAAATTTGGTTCCATCTGCTTTTTTGATCAGTTGGGTAGTAATGGCATAAGCTGTACCGCCATCTTTCCTTCTGATCAGTTCGGTGCCGGTAACAATATTGCCCCATTGGTCTGAACCGCCCATTTGTAGCGTACAGTTATGGTTTTTCCATAAATAGTAAAAATCATAGCCTTGCACCAACTGGTAGCTAAATTCGGTGAATGACATTCCTGTATCGCCTTCTAACCTCTTTTTCACGCTGTCTTTGGCCATCATGTAGTTGACGGTGATGTGCTTGCCTACATCGCGAATAAAATCGAGGAAGCTGATGTTTTGGAACCAATCTCCGTTGTTTACCATTTGGGCAGCATTTGAGCCTTCACCAAATTCCAAAAAGCGACCCAATTGTATTTTCAGTTGGGTAAGGTTGTGGTTTAAAACTTCAGGGGTCAACAAATTTCGCTCTGCCGATTTGCCAGAAGGATCGCCCACCATGCCTGTAGCGCCACCAACCAATGCAAAAGGCTTATGGCCTGCGCGCTGAAAGTGGATCAGGGTCATGATTTGGGTCAAGTGCCCTACATGCAATGAATCTGCAGTTGGATCAAAGCCAATATATCCGGCACACATGCCTTCGTTTAACTTTTCCTCGGTATTGGGCATGATATCATGCAACATTCCTCTCCAGCGTAATTCATCAACAAAATTTGTCATCATCTACTATTTTAGCCTGCAAAGATAATTTTTTAAGCCTAATTTTCTTTGGCAAAAAATGACATTTGTTCAGTTAGATGCGATTTCGCTTTCTGCCCAGAAAAACTATCTTTACGAGATGAACTTTCTTTCGCATTACTATTTCGACCGAAACAGCTCCAGCGAAAACCTGGTGCTAGGCACGGTATTGCCCGATTTGGTAAAGAATGCGCATAAAGATTGGAACTTCTATCCCCAGAAAAAAGAAGAGCTATTCATTAGCGACGAACAATTGAACGAACTACTGAAAGGCTGGAAAAAACACCTGGCCGTCGACGCCATTTTTCATTCTTCCGAGTTTTTCCAAACAGAAACCGCTAAGCTCAAACAGCTGCTGCTGCCCATACTTGATGACAGCCCAGTACGTCCTTCTTTTTTGGCACACATCGGCCTGGAACTTTTGCTCGATCACCTGCTGGTCGACAATCGAACCATCGATATCAACTCGTTTTACGATCATTTGGAAAAGGTAAAAGATGAGGTACTGCTCCATTTCCTCCAACAATGTGGCTGTACAGATACCGACAGATTTTTTAGCTTTTTCAACAGCTTTAAATCGAGCAGATATTTGTTGAGCTATCAGAAATTGGAAAACATCAGCTATGCCCTGCAAAGGATCTGCATGCGCTTATGGGCCCATCCATTTACTGAGGAGACTGTTGCCTTGCTCACCAAGCAATTGGAAATTTACAAGGTGATGCTCGAAAAAAACTACCTTTCTATATTTGAGGATATTGAAAAGAGGCTGAAAGTGTAAAGCGACTTGCACTTAGCGTTTTGCAAGATGCCCACAAATCTCATTTCTTACATCTCAATACTAATAATTATATTTGTTTCATGTCGATTTTTGCGGTAAAAGAACAAATGGATGCCTTGGCAGCAGAGCTGAACCAGCATACCTACAATTATTATGTACTGGCCATGCCTACCATAGCCGATTACGAGTTTGACAAGAAACTAGAAGAATTGGCCAAGCTGGAGAAAGAATACCCTGAATATGCCGACCCCAACTCTCCTACGCAGAAAGTGGGTGGCGATATTACCAAGAACTTCGTTACCGTACAGCATCGCTGGCCGATGCTCTCTTTGGGCAATACCTATAATGAGCAAGACCTGCGCGATTTTGATGAGCGCGTAAGAAAAGCCATTGGCGATAACTTTCAATATGTTTGCGAGCTCAAATTTGATGGACTTTCGATGAGCCTCACTTATGAAAATGGCGTTTTGGCCAGAGCCGTTACCCGTGGCGACGGTACGCAGGGCGACGATGTAACCACCAATATCAAAACCATCCATACCATTCCACACCGTTTAAGCGGAGCAGATGTTCCTGCGGTTTTTGAGATCAGAGGCGAAGTTTTTATGCACCGCGCCGCTTTTGAGCGCTTGAATAGAGAACGTGAAGAACTGGGCGAAGTAACTTATGCCAATCCGCGGAACTTTGCAGCCGGCACCGTAAAAATGCAGGATTCGAAAGAAGTACGCAAACGTCCGCTAGACTGTTTCCTTTATGCTTTTTATAGCGATAAACAATTATTCAAAACGCACTGGGAAAGTTTGGAAACCGTAAAGAAATGGGGCTTCCATGTTTCGGAGCACAGCCGTTTGGTATCGAATATTGATGACGTGCTTGCTTTTATCTCCCATTGGGAAAACGAGCGCTTTAAACTCAGCTATGATATCGATGGCATTGTAATCAAGGTAAACAGCTATGCCCAGCAACAGGAATTAGGTTTCACTTCTAAATCACCCCGTTGGGCCATTTCTTATAAATACAAAGCAGCCGAAGTACAAACCGTCCTCGAGAAAGTAACCTATCAGGTAGGCCGAACCGGAGCGGTAACCCCTGTAGCCAACCTTAAGCCGGTTGTGTTGGCGGGCACTACGGTAAAAAGGGCAACCCTGCACAATGCAGATGAAATCAAGAGGCTTGACCTGCACGAACAAGATACCGTATATGTTGAAAAAGGTGGCGAGATCATTCCGAAAATCATTAAGGTTAACCTAGAAAAAAGAGTTTCAGCAGTTCCAATCGAATATACTACTACTTGCCCAGAATGCGGAACCGAATTGATCAGAAAAGAAGGCGAAGTGGCTTTCTACTGTCCGAATGATGAGGGCTGTCCGCCACAAATTGTAGGCAAGATCCAGCATTTTATTGGCCGCAAGGCGATGAATATTGATGGTTTGGGCGACGAGACCATCGAAACCTTTTATCAAAGAGGATTAGTTTCCCACATCAGTGATCTGTATACTTTGCACGAAAAAGCAACCGAACTAAAAGCCATTGAACGCTTTGGTGAAAAATCTATAGACAACATGCTTAAAGGTATTGAAGCTTCTAAACAGATGCCCTTCGAAAAGCTGTTGTTTGGTTTGGGCATTCGCTATGTAGGCGAAACGGTAGCTAGGAAATTGGCACGTGGCGTAAAGAATATAGATACCTTGGCCCAGGCTTCTGTAGAAGAACTAACTGCAATTGACGAAATTGGCCAGCGTATTGCCGAAAGCATTCAGGAATACTTCAGCAATGCCGAACATTTACAGCAAATAGCGCTTTTAAAAGCCGCTGGACTACAGTTTGAGGTGCAAGAAATTACAATAACACTCCAAAGTGACAAATTAAATGGAAAAACATTCGTAATTTCGGGTGTTTTTGAAAAACATAGTCGAGAAGAGCTCAAAGCGATCATAGAAGAGAACGGAGGAAAGATCTTGAGTGGCATTTCTGCCAAATTAGATTACCTGGTTGCCGGCGATAACATGGGACCGTCAAAACTCGAAAAGGCCAAAAAATTAAATGTGCCATTGATCAGCGATGATGAATTGTTGGCTATGCTTTAAAATTAAGCTATTAACGTGTCAGGTTCAATCTTGATACTAAATACTTTTATACTAATTAAATAATGAACAAATTTCACGGAACTGGTGTGGCCTTGGTTACACCTTTTAACACAGACGGAACGGTTGATTATCAGGGTTTAAAAAAACTGATCAATCACTTGGTTGATGGAGGTATAGACTACCTTGTATCATTAGGTACAACAGGCGAAACAGCCACATTGAGCAAGGACGAGAAGAAGAAGGTGTGGGATTTTACCGCTGAAATTAACGATGGCCGTTTGCCACTGGTCGCAGGCATTGGTGGCAACGATACGCAGACCATAGCCGAAGCCATTAAATCTTTTGAAAACAACCAATACAGTGCCGTACTTTCGGTAAGTCCTTACTATAACAAACCGACACAAGAAGGCATTTATCAGCACTACAAATATTTGAGCGAGCTCAGCGCATTGCCAATCATGCTCTACAATGTACCTGGCCGTACGGGAAGCAATATGAGTCCTGAAACCACTTGTAGGCTGGCTCACGATTTTAAAAACATCATAGCAACCAAAGAGGCATCAGGCAGTTTTGACCAGTTCAACCAGATCATGCGCGATAAGCCTGCAGATTTTCTTTTGATTTCTGGAGACGACCCTATCGCCTTACCTATGATTTCGATCGGAGCAGTAGGCGTAATCTCTGTAGTGGGAAATGCCTTGCCTCAACAATTGTCGAGCATGACCAGACTAGCCTTGCAGGGCGATTACAAAGCAGCTTTGCCCATCCACTTGAGCTTGTTGGAAATCACCAGACTAATGTTTGCAGAAGGCAATCCTGCTGGTGTTAAAGCAGTTTTAAAACAGTTAAACATCTGTGGCGACGATGTGCGCCTGCCATTGGTTAGAGCTACAGATGGGCTAAATAAAAGCCTTGCACAACAGGTAGAAAACTTACTTAGTTTAGCCTAAATTGTTGACGTCTCGGCCAACAATCGAACCATGAAAAAAGAGAAGTTTCTTCATAAGGAGCTTCTCTTTTTTTTATGATAGGACCTTACAGTATGGTCCTGGTTGGTGTATCACCAAGCAGTAGATAATAACTACAACTATTTTCGCAGATTGCAAATCCGCAGCTGCCAAGGTCGAGATGGCACATCCCGACCAACAGAGGTTAAAACCGGTCCCGCTATCGCACCTGGGTCATTGCTGCTATTTGAAAAGTTATTGCACAAAAAAAGCGCCTTGGTTATGGGCGCTTTTCCTTTTCGACAAATGCTTAAAATTAAGCTTTGTTTTTAGTGTCTTGGATCTCTAAACGAATGCTTTGAGCTAAGTTTTTAAGATCTTGCATACCTTTACGTACACGAGTACCAGCAGCACTGTTAGATTTGTTGTAGAATTTGTCAGCATCAGCTTCTAAAGCTGCAACTAGTGCTTTTACTTCGTTAAATTTTTTCATTTTTAAATTACTCCTTTTAGTTTTTTTTAAGGTTTTGATTAATACTCTCTTACTAAAGTAAGATGTTTATTCTAATAAAAAAACTTTTGCAACAATAAAAAAAGGCTTTCAGAGCGGTTTTTTTCCACATTTCGAAGGGTTATGAACAAAGCCACAGTCCTTAAAAATAGCTATCGCATTGATTCACAGATAATTAAATAAATATGTAAAAAAAATGCCCTCTAATGTGCATTGAGGGCATTTTTTGTTTTTATTCAGTTGCCGAGAACTTATTTTCTTTATAGTAGCCTTTTTTCAGCTTTTCAGCTACCTCGCTAAAGGCATCCAAGGTTCTTTGTACATCTTCCATCGTATGTACGGCTGTTGGGATCAGCCTCAGCTCGATCATCCCTTTGGGTATTACCGGATAAACCACGATTGAACAGAAAATTCCGTAGTTTTCGCGCAAATCCATAGTTAAAGCAGTGGCTTCTAATAGCTCACCTTTTAAAAACACCGGAGTAACTACCGTATTGGTCACGCCAATATCGAAACCACGATCCTTCAAGCCTTGCTGCAAGGTTGTAGCTACCTTCCATAGCTTCTCTCTCAGCTCCGGGTTGTTTTTTAACAGCTCTAAACGTTTCAACAAACCAATTACCATTGGCATTGGCAATGCTTTGGCAAATGTTTGAGAACGCATGTTATACCTGAAATAGTTGGTCAATTCTTCTGTAGAAGCCACAAATGCACCGATACCCGCCATAGATTTGGCGAAGGTTGCAAAGTAAACATCTACTCCATCAATACAATTTTGGGCTTCGTGTGTACCTGCGCCGGTCTCTCCCATGGTGCCAAAACCATGCGCATCGTCGATGAGCAAACGGAAATTGAACTCTTTTTTCAAATCGATCAATTCTTTTAGTTTGCCTTGTGCGCCCGACATGCCGAAAACGCCTTCGGTAATTACCAAAATACCGCCACCAGTTTGTTCAACCAATTTGCTCGCTCTTTCTAATTGTTTGCGGGCATCTTCAATATTATTGTGTTTGTAAACAAAACGCTTACCCATGTGCAGCCTCAAGCCATCTACGATACAAGCATGAGATTCGCCATCATAAACTACAACATCGTTTCTATCTAATAAGGCATCGATAATTGATACCATGCCTTGGTAACCAAAGTTCAACAAAAAAGCATCGGGCTTGCCCACAAACGCGGCTAACTCCTGCTCTAATTGTTCGTGGTATTTAGAGTTTCCCGACATCATACGGGCTCCCATTGGGTAGGCCATACCAAAATCAGTTGCACCTTGCTCGTCAGCTTTCCTTACTTCTGGGTGGTTAGCCAAGCCTAAATAATTGTTTAAGCTCCAAACCAAATGTTCTTTTCCCCTGAAATTCATATGTGGTGCAATTTCTCCTTCTAGTTTTGGGAAAGAGAAATATCCGTGAGACCATTTCTGGTGTTGCCCGATTGGGCCCATCCGCTTCGCTACTTTTTCAAAAATATCCAATGTAATATATTTTAATGTGATAGAGTTTTTAATAATTCGGCAAATTTACGCTTAAAATACCTATTTAACAACGGGTTAAGCCTAATTAAAAGGCAAAAAAAAGCCTTAGCAATAATTATTTGCTAAGGCCGATCTATTATGATTTTGGTCTATTAGTCAACGTTATCGTGTAGAAAAGAGTTGTTAGGCCTAATTTCAGTCGTTCCATCTTCGTCATTGCTCAAGGTAAACCTCGATACTTGCGATTCTGACGAATGTTGGATTTGTTGCAATTGCATCTGTTTGCGTTTGTAGGCAGGTTCGTTTTCCAGTTCCTGCAAACCATTAGTGGTACGCAATTTCATGCTCAAATCTTTTAGCCTTAAGATTCTCTCTTTCGATTTTCTTAACTGCTCTTCGATAGAGTCATCATTTTTATCGTCGTCTGCTCCTACTACCGGTTCTGGTGCAATAGGCTCAGGTGCAACAATTTCTTCTTGCTCTAATTGAGCCACCGGCGTTTCGAAAACAAAATCAGTCTCCGCCAATTTTACTTCAAATTCAAAGCCTGGCTCTTGTGGCTGGGCTTCGGCCACTGGCGCTTTTTCTTCTTCTACCAATTGGTGGATGATGGTTACATCTTCAACTTCATTGGTAACGGTTGGTCTGTTCATGTTAAACAAATCGCCAAACAGATCAGATTGCTTAGGCTCGTCCTGAACTTTCAATACTGGCTCATCGCTTACTGGAGCAGGTTTCGCCTCAATAAAAGAGTTCACAGGCTCAACTGGTCTTACCAAAGGCGCTTCTTCAGGCGTTAATAAAGAAATCTTTTTAACGTTCTGTCTGTCTTTAGCCCTTTGCTCTGTAGTTTGGAAACCAGTAGCAATAATAGTTACGGAAAGCTTGTCTTCCAGGTTTTCGTCGATACAGTTACCCCAGATCAAATCGGCAGATAAACCTGCTTTATCCTGAATGTAATCCGTAATGATCGTTACTTCGTCCATGGTTACTTCACGCACACCAGAACTGATATTCAATAAGATGTATCTTGCACCTTCAATTTCGTTGTCTTTTAACAATGGTGAGGCCAAAGCACCTTCTACAGCTGCCAAAGCGCGATTTTCGCCCTCGGCTGCATGGCTACCCATGATAGATACGCCACTGTCTTTCATCACCGTGCGCACATCTTTAAAATCCACGTTGATATAGCCTGGTACCGTAATGATCTCTGCAATTCCTTTGGCCGCGGTAGTTAAAATGTCATCTGCCTGCGCAAAAGCCGAGCCTAAGGTTAAGTTGCCGAATATTTCGCGCAACCTGTCATTAGAGATCACCAAATATGAATCTACATACTTTTTCAATTCGTCCAAACCATCGTCTGCCTGCATTTTACGTCTCTTGCCTTCGAAGGCGAAAGGCGTAGTAATGATAGCTACAGTAAGGATATCGAGTTCTTTAGCTGCTTGGGCAATAATCGGACTGGCACCTGTTCCGGTACCACCGCCCATACCCGCAGTAATGAAAAGCATTTTAGTGGTGCTGCCCAACATGGCCTTGATGTCGTCTATGTTTTCGATAGCCGAATTTTTGCCTACTTCTGGAATAGAGCCAGCTCCCATACCTTCTGTCAGGCTAGAGCCTAACTGTACTTTATTGGGGATTGGACTAAATTCTAAAGCTTGTGCATCGGTGTTACAGATAATAAAGTCTACACCCGTAATTCCTTGACGGTACATATGGTTTACCGCATTACCTCCACCGCCACCAACACCAATAACTTTGATAATTGATGACTTATCTTTTAACATTTCGAACTTCATATCGTTATGAATCAGTTGTTTAAAAAATTATATTCTCTGTTCATCTCTTTTGTAATATTAACACTTTTTTAACAGTCGTTTTCCACAACTGTTAACTATGTGGAAAAATCCCGAATTGTGGAAAAATATTACGGCTTAATGTAATCTTCGTCGCTCACGTTCATGTCGTCTTTGATAAATTCTGTCGTTTTCCTCAACAATTTATCAAATAAGCCGCCACTGCGCTTCGCTTTTTCTTTAGTTACCGGCTGTTCTACATAAACGCCTGGCTGCTTCATTTCTTCTAATAATTCTTCTGCTTTTTGAATTCCTTTGATCAGCAAGCCCACACTGGTTGCATACATTGGGCTCTTCAAATCATCGTAAATGGTTTTTGGCATTTCTTCATATTTAGACAAGTGCTCGTTAGGATAACCCACACGGCAATCTAAACCAGTCACATACTCAACCAATTGGTTCAAGTGCTTTAACAAGGCGCCACCACCGGTAATTACTACGCCACCGATCAGTTTTTTCTCGTAGCCAGAAGATTTGATTTCATAGTAAACGTGCTCAACGATTTCTTCCATACGGGCCTGGATTACATACGCCAAGTTTTTTACCGAAATTTCTTTAGGCTCCCTGCCACGTAGGCCAGGTACACAAATGATTTCGTTCTCTTTATTTTCTTCTGCCAATGCCGAGCCAAAGCGGGTTTTTAACAACTCTGCCTGGTTGCGCATTACAGAACAGCCTTCTCTGATGTCTTCGGTAACGCTGTTGCCCCCAAATGGGATTACAGCCGTGTGGCGAATAATGCCTTCGTGGAAAATAGCGATATCTGTAGTACCGCCACCAATATCTACCAAGCAAACGCCTGCTTCTTTCTCTTCGTCGCTCAACACCGACTCTGAGGAAGCCAAAGGCTCTAAAATAAGCTCTTGGGTTTGCAAACCTGCATTGGTTACGCAACGCATGATATTTTTAACGGCAGTCACCTGACCTGAAATGATATGGAAATTGGCTTCTAGGCGTACGCCGGCCATACCAATCGGATCTTTAATACCCGGTTCGTTATCAATAGTAAACTCTTGAGGCAATACATGGATAATCTCTTCGCCAGGGGGCATTACCAGCTTGAACATATCATCTATTAACTTATCAATATCTTTTTTGCTGATTTCGCTGTTCAGTTCCCTGCGGGTTAAAATACCGCGATGCTGCAAACTCTTGATGTGCTGCCCCGCAATACCCACGTTAACCACCCTGATTTCGACATTCGATTGGCTGCTGGCCAACTCTGTAGCCGCGGCAATGCCCTGTACCGTTTTTTGGATGTTGGAAACCACACCACGGGTAACTCCCGCCGATTCGGCTTTGCCAATGCCCAAAACCTCAATTTTATCGTGCTGCGTCCTGCGTCCTACAATAGCACAAATTTTCGTTGTACCAATATCTAATCCTACTACGATTGGAGATTGAATGGTAGATTTATCTTTGCCCATAACTATATGATTTTGTTGAGTTTACTTACTTATTTATTCTTCTTGGTATCCGTCTTCTCTTTTGTTGTTGTGCCCTGCTTTGGCTTTTCTTTGGCTGTTGTTGCCGTATTTATTTTGGCAGGCACAGTACTTGTTTTTGCTTTCTCTGTTGTCGGCTTCTCTTTTTCTTTAGTTGCCGTTGCAGGTTTGTTTGCTGCAGCTGCAACTGGTTTTGGCACAGTCGGCTTTGGCGTAACCGGTTTTGCCGTTTGTTCTTCCGCCGTGGCTTTTTTAATTTCTTCCTGTATAGAATTTCTCAACAGGGAATCGCTGGCTTTGCTAGTTGCAGTTACTGTACTGTCTGCTACTACAGGTTTTGCCTTTTTGATCGCCAGCGAATCATATTTTTCACATACGATCTGATTGGTATATTTAAGGTTGATCGTTTTATACACGTTCCATCCTACGGTAGGCATAGCCTGTTTGTAAAATGCCAACAGGTTATTCATTTTGGTTTCTAGCGAATCGGCATTGCCCAAAATAATCCGCTGGTTGCCTACCCGAGGCACTAATTCGATGTCGCTCTTATCGTTTACGAATATTTGTTCAACTTGTGCATCCCACAGCGTATCTTTTTTCATGTACAATGCGGTTTTGTACAGATCTTTACCCATTGGAGTGAGCAAAGTATCTACCTTGCCGCTAAATCCTTCTAAAATATTACCAGAAGCCACCAAAACGTTGGCCGTAAAATTTGGCGACATTGGCATTTTCAAGCCGTTGCTGTCAATATAATAATCCTGGCCACCGGCATTCAGCACTCTCAATACAGGCTGGCGTTGTTTAATGGCTACCTGCAACACCCCATCCATATCTACAAAAACCTTGGCAAATGCGATATAGGGATTGGCTTTTAGGGCTTCTTCTATATCGTGGATATTGATCTGCTCGAGGTTACGTCCTACCAGCTGGCCTTGTCCTAGTTTTAAAATGGCGTCTATCTCTTCTCGCTCGATGAAATTATCAGCGCCAGGGATCAATATTTCGACTTTGGAGCATTTTACCTCGCGTTTTTTGATCGTAATAAAACTCATGAGCACCACCACGCCTGCCAGGCAAACTAGCCAGGCAAACCCCTTAAATATCGCTTTCCAATTTATATTGCTAAGCATGGCTCAAGGCATTTTTTAATGGTTCTACCAAAGTATCAATGTCGCCTGCACCTACTGTCAAAAGTAGTTCAGGTTTTTTATTCTTTATCTGTTGCACCGCCAAATCTTTTCCACAGATCTCTTTTACCGGAGCGGTGATTTTATCTAGCAATAACTGCGAATTCACTCCAGCAATTGGCAATTCCCGTGCCGGATAAATTTCAAGGAGCATTACTTCATCGGCAGTGCTTAAAACTTTTGCAAATTCATCGGCAAAATCGCGTGTGCGACTAAACAGATGGGGTTGAAACATTACCGTTAGCTTCTTGTTGGGATGCAATTGCCTTACGGCATCAAAGCAAGCCCTTAACTCTTCAGGGTGATGCGCATAATCATCTATATAAATATGCGCCGGTGTATTTACAATGGTTTCGAACCTGCGTTTTACGCCTTTAAATGTTCCAACTGCTTTTTTTACCGATTTTGGACTAATACCCAAGCTCAATGCCACACCGATTGCCACCGTTGCGTTTTCTACGTTATGTTTACCCGGCATAGCCAAACTGATGTCTATAATGGTATTATAGCCATCCTCGAAATCGAACACAAAGTTTCCGTTTTCTACACGGATATTTGTTGCCCTGATTGCCGAATCTGTTGTTGCGCTATAGGTAATGCCTTCTAAAGGCAAACCGTCTTTAACAAAAAGCTTACCGTTTTCTTTCAATTGCTGCGCAAACAGGCGAAAAGATTCCTGCAGGTGGCTTTCATCACCGTAAATATCCAAATGGTCGGCATCCATCGAAGTAATTACAGATATGTCTGGATGCAAGGTGAGGAAAGAACGATCGTATTCGTCTGCCTCTACCACTACCACATTGTTTTTGCCAAAAAGCACGTTGCTGTTGTAGTTGGTGGTAATTCCACCCAAAAATGCAGTACAGCCAAAGCCTGTATCAGTTAAGATATGCGCCACCATAGACGAGGTAGTGGTTTTGCCATGCGTACCTGCCACGGCTACACAGAACATGCCTTCGCTGATGATACCTAGTACTTCTGAGCGTTTCTTCAAGCTAAACCCTTTGGCTTTAAAGTACTGGAGGATATTCGAATCTTTTGGTATGGCTGGCGTATACACGATTAGCGTATCGTCATGCTTGTCGTGAAAACAAACCGATACCGACGATTCTTCGTCGAGATAAGAAATCAGGATACCCTCGTGTTCTAGGGCAATGGTGAGATTGGTACGGGTTTTATCATAGCCACAAACCACCACGCCACGTTTGGCAAAATAACGTGCAAGTGCACTCATACCGATCCCGCCGATACCCACAAAATACACCCTATTTATATTTGCCAATTCCATTTTCTTTGTTGGTTAGTTATGAGTTGGTTAGTTATTTCGTTTTTCGCGCAACCAACTCTACTTTTTACTTTCTACTTTTCACTTTCTACTTCCCCGCTAATCTCAATACCTCTTCAGCTATCACCGTGTCTGCTTCGGGCAATCCCATTTTTCCAATATTTTCGCTCAACGTTTCGCAACGTACGCTGTCTTTCAATAGCTTCAATGCTTCGGCCACTAACGTATCCTCAGCCGAGCGATCGTTTACCATAATCGCGGCGTCTTTCTTTACCAAAGCCAATGCATTTTTGGTTTGGTGATCTTCGGCCACATTAGGCGATGGCACCAAAATAACCGGTTTCTCAATCAGGCAAAGTTCTGCGATCGTTCCCGCACCCGCCCTTGAGATAATGACATCAGCTGCCGCATAAGCCAAATCCATTTTATTCAAAAATTCCAAAATGCACACATTTGGATGATAGGCTGCAGTTAAGCGCTCTATAATTCCATTGTAATAGAATTTACCAGTTTGCCACACCACCTGCACATCTGCTGCAATGATTTCGGGCAAATGCTTTTCTATGCTTTTGTTCAATGTTCCGGCACCCAAACTTCCGCCAGTTACCAAAATGGTTTTCTTTAGGGGATCGAGTTTTAACAATTCTGCACCTGCATGATGTTTGCCTTCTATATCAACAATATTTTTCCTTACCGGATTTCCTGTTTTCAGGATTTTATCGGCCGGAAAAAACTCTTCCATCCCATCAAAAGCCACACAGATTTTTGCTGCGCCTTTGCCTAACAATTTATTGGTTATACCCGCATAAGAATTTTGTTCTTGAATGAGGTATGGTATTTTCTTCAGTTTCGCAACATACAACAAGGGACCAGATGCATAACCGCCAACGCCAACTACGGCATCGGGTTTAAAATCTGCAATGAGGTTCATTGCCTTGCGCACGCTAGAAAGTACTTTAAATGGCAGGGCAAGGTTTTTTAAAATCGACCCCCGCTTGATGCCACTAATATTTAAACCCACAATTTTATATCCGGCAGCAGGAACTTTCTCCATCTCCATCCTGCCCTCTGCCCCCACAAAAAGGATCTCGCAATTGGGCGAAATGCTTTTGAGCGCATTGGCAATGGCAATGGCGGGGAATATATGCCCGCCTGTGCCACCTCCAGATATGATAATTTTTGGGAAATTATTCATGTTATATTCTTTATTTAACTGCAAAGTGCACAAAGGGCACTCAGCGTATTACTTATATTTCAGGCTCAGTCATTAACATTACAACCTTAAACCTTCCAACTTTTAACTTTTTTTAGGCCATCGCCGGTATTTCTCCAATGATGACTTTCTTTTCTTTTTGTGTACTGTTTTCTTCTACATCTTTGCTCACGCTCAGGATGATTCCAAAGGCAATACTGGTAAATATCATCGACGTACCCCCCATACTTACCAATGGCAAAGGCACACCCGTTACCGGCCCCAGACCAACGGCTACGGCCATGTTGGCAAAAGCCTGAATAGTGAGGCTGAAACTCAGCCCCGCCGCCAGCAAGGCCCCAAAGGCCTTCGGACTTCGCGTCACAATCCGCACACATCGATAAAGCAGCACTAGGTAAAGTACTGCGATAGCTAATCCGCCCACAGTTCCATATTCCTCAATAATAATGGCGAAAATAAAATCGGAATATGGATGTGGCAGAAAATTACGTTCGGTGCTGTTTCCTGGTCCTTTACCAAAAAAGCCACCCGTAGCCAAAGCAATTTTAGAGTGATTGGCCTGAAAATTCTTATCTGAGGTCTGTTGTTCAGGGTGCATAAACGCATCTATACGCGAATGCCATGTTTTAGCCCTTTCTGTTGTAAAAAACAATATAACCATCATTACTATGCCAGCCCCACAGGTTATCGCAATCTGTTTAATACTTACCCTTCCTACAATCAGCAATAAAATACTTACTCCAAACAACATTAATCCAGTAGATAGATTTGCTTTGGCAATTAAACCAAAAACAATCACTACAGAACCCATGATTGGAAGAAAGGATTCTTTTACATTCTTAATATTTTCCTGCTTTTTAGTCAGCATTCGAGCCAAAAAGGTGATCAATGAAAGTTTGGCCAAATCGGAGGTCTGAAACGTTAATCCGATTACTGGCACCTGCACCCAACGGGCCGCACCGTTGATCTGTCCAGCAAAAATCAAAGTGTACAATAACAACGGGATAGTGATGATCATCAATATTTTAGAGATTCCCGCGTAATATTTATAATCCAATAAATGCGAGACATAAATCATTACAATCCCCAAAAGCACAAAAATAACGTGTTTAAAAAGCAAATACCTTTCTACACTAACCCCTTTGTTGTAAGCAATTGTACCCGTAGCACTATACACTACCATAATAGAGATCATAGACAACATGATGATGATCAACCAGATCCACCTGTCGCCTTTCGTTCTTGCCAGAAGTGCTTTAATGTCAAACATCTTTATAATTCTTTTACGGCAGCCTTAAACTGGTTGCCCCTGTCTTCGTAATTTTTAAATAAATCAAAGCTTGCACAGGCTGGCGACAACAACACGGTATCGCCTTTTTTAGCCAAATGGTAAGCCACCTGAACTGCTTCATCAGCTGAGAAAGTGTTAACGATCACGTCAACATCGTCTTCAAAAGCTTCGTGAATGCGCTTGTTATCCTTGCCCATACATACGATCGCCTTTACCTTGCTGCGTACCAAATCTTTAAGCATGCTGTAGTCGTTGCCCTTATCAACACCACCCATAATGAGCACTACCTGTGTTCCTACACTTTCTAAAGCATACCAGGTAGAATTTACGTTGGTCGCCTTCGAATCGTTGATGTAGGTAACATCAGAAATTTTGGCCACGAACTCCAAGCGATGCTCGATGTTCTTGAAATTGCCCATGCTTTCGCGAATGGTCTCATTACGCAGCTCTAAAACCTTGGCCACAATGCCAGATGCCATAGAGTTGTAAATGTTGTGCTTTCCTTGTAAGGCTAAATCTGAAATTGACATGGCTAGTTCTTGGTTTAAGTGTGTGTTGATATGTATGGTATTATTTTCGAGGTAAGCGCCGTTTTCTACTTTCTTTCTGATAGAAAAAGGATATTGCCGTGCCTTGATTTTGGTTCTTTTTAATATTTTTTGAGTTTCCTCGTCGTCTTCACAATAGATGAATACATCTTTGTCGCTCTGGTTCTGTACAATCCGCATCTTTGAAGCGGCATAATTATCTAGCTTGTAATCGTAGCGATCTAAATGGTCTGGCGTAATGTTCAGCAAAACCGCGATATCGGCCTTAAACTCGAACATATCATCCAGCATAAAGCTCGAAATCTCCAACACATACCAGTCAACATCTTCGGTAGCTACCTGTGCGGCAAAGCTCTGTCCGATGTTACCACCCAAGCCTACGTTTAGCCCTGCATTTTTCAGGATATGGTAAGTCAACATGGTAGTAGTCGATTTGCCATTGGAGCCCGTAATGCATACGGTTTTAGCTTTTGTATATCTTTTGGCAAACTCGATTTCCGAAACTACCGGAATGCCTTTTTGCCTTAATGCTTTTACAATAGGAGCAGTAGCCGGTATACCAGGGCTTTTCACTACTTCTGTTGCGTTTAAAATCAATTCGTTGGTATGCTGGTTCTCTTCGAAAGAAACATTCAGTTCTTTTAAGGCAGTTTTATAGCGATCGGCAATGCCACCAAAATCCGATACAAAAACATCAAAACCATGCTTCTGTGCCAGCATTGCTGCACCTACTCCGCTTTCTCCTGCGCCTAAAACAACTAATCTCTTTCCTTCCATTAGCGTAGTTTTAAGGTTACAAATGTGATTACCGCCAGTATAATGCCCACAATCCAAAAACGGGTTACGATTTTAGCTTCGTGGTATCCTTTTTTCTGATAGTGGTGATGCAAAGGCGACATCAGGAAAATCCTTCTGCCCTCGCCAAAGCGTTTTTTGGTGTATTTGAAATAGCTTACCTGTAGCGTAACGGATAAAACTTCAACCAAGAACACTCCACATAAAATTGGGATCAACAATTCCTTGCGGATCATGATGGCAAATACAGCGATGATGCCCCCAATGGTCAAACTGCCTGTATCGCCCATAAAAATCTGGGCTGGATAAGAATTGTACCATAGGAAACCAATACACGCCCCTACAAAAGCGCCCGCAAAAATGATGAGCTCTCCAGAGTTAGGGATATACATGATATTGAGGTAATCGGCAATCACTGTGTTACCTGATACATAGGCCAAAATACCCAAGGTAATCCCGATTATGGCCGAAGTACCTGTTGCCAGTCCATCAATGCCATCAGTCAGGTTGGCACCGTTTGATACAGCTGTTACAATGGTAATCACAAAGAACAAAAACACGATCAATGCGTATTTCTCGTAATCCTTGCCCAAGAACTTCAATACTTTAGCGTAATCAAACTCGTTATTTTTGTAGAAAGGCACATTGGTTTTGGTGGATTTTACATCTTGCGTATAGTAAAAGCTTTCCCCTTTTTGCCTTAATACCATTGGCGCCGCATTTGTGGTTTTGTTGGCCTCGTCAACAGTTTGTCTGACCAAAATATTTGGACTGAAGTACATGGTAAGACCTACAATTGTTGCCAAACCTATTTGGCCAACCACTTTGAACTTGCCCGCCAAGCCTTCTTTGTTCTTTTTAAATACTTTGATATAATCGTCGAGGAAACCAATGGCACCCATCCAAATGGTAGTAACCACCATTAAGATTACATATACGTTGGTAATATTGGCGAATAACAAGGTTGGGATCAAAATACCTAGCAAAATCATGATTCCACCCATGGTTGGCGTACCTTGTTTTTGCATCTGGCCTTCTAAACCTAAATTTCTTACGGTTTCACCAACTTGTTTACGGTGTAAAAAATCAATAATCCTACGGCCATAAACCGTGGTAATAATCAACGACAAAATAATAGATAGCGAAGCCCTGAACGTAAGGTACTGGAACAACCTCAACCCTGGAAAGTCATAATGCTTATGCAGATATTCGAATAATAAATATAACATTAGTTAATGAGGTTTAGTTGTTCGGTTAATACTTCTTTATCGTCAAAATGATGTCTTACACCATTAATTTCTTGGTATTTCTCATGTCCTTTTCCAGCTACCAGTATGATATCGCCAGGCTTGGCCAAATGGCAAGCGGTTTTAATGGCTTCTTTTCTGTCGGTAATGCTCATGGTTTTGCGCTGGTTGGTTGGCGAAATGCCTTTTTCCATCTCCGCAATAATGACCTGAGGATCTTCTGTGCGAGGATTATCCGAGGTTAAAATCACTTTATTGCTCCAATCGCAAGCCACTTGCGCCATAATTGGGCGCTTGGTACGGTCTCTATCGCCACCACAACCAATTACGGTGATGACCTGCTCTGTTCCTTTTCTGATATTGGCAATAGTGCTCAATACGTTCTGCACTGCATCTGGTGTATGGGCGTAATCTACAATTCCGATAATTCCCTGTTGAGATACGATGTAATCAAAACGGCCTTCAGCTCCTTGCAAACTGCTCAATACGGTTAATACTTTAAGCTTATCCTGCTCTAACAAGATCGCCGTGGCATAAGCGGCCAATAGGTTATAGGCATTGAAAGAACCTACCATCTTGAAATAAACATCCATGTCATCTACGTTCAAATTCAGTCCGCTGAATTTGTTTTCGATGATTTTGGCTTTAAAATCAGCCATTTGTTTCAAGGCATAGGTTTTCTTGTGCGCCTTGGTATTTTGCAACATCACCATTCCGTTTTTATCATCGGCATTGGTTAGGGCAAAGGCCGATTTTGGCAAGCCATCAAAAAACTCTTTCTTCGCTTTGAGGTAATTATCAAAAGTTTGGTGAAAATCTAAATGATCATGCGTAATATTTGAGAAAATGCCACCGGCAAAGGTTAATCCCGCAATGCGATGCTGTACTACAGCATGCGAACTCACTTCCATGAAACAGTATTCGCAATCGGCTTCTACCATGTCTTGCAACAGCTTGTTTAAGGCAATTGGATTAGGCGTGGTATGTGTTGCCGGAATAATAGTTTCGTTAATGTGGTTCTGAACGGTAGAAATCAATCCTACTTTATAGCCTAATGAACGAAATAACTGATAAAGCAAGGTAGCGATGGTGGTTTTACCATTGGTGCCTGTAACGCCTACCAGTTTTAATTGGGCAGATGGATTGCCATAAAAATTGCTAGCAATAATCCCTAAAGCAACCGATGAGCTTTCTACTTCTACATAAGTAACCTGCTGATTCAATGTTTCAGGAATAGTTTCGCATACAATCACAGTGGCGCCTGCCTCCACAGTTTGCGCAATGTATTGGTGCCCATCAACCACAGTTCCCTTCACGGCAAAGAACAAGGTATTGGCTTTTACCGCCCTCGAATCAAAAGCTAAAGCTTCTACTTCTTGATTGGGTTTGCCTACCAAGCTTTTAATTGCTACACCATATAATAAATCTTGCAACTGCATCTTTTCTAATTTTGAAGGAGAGAATTTTGAATGATTGAATGGCTGACTATCTCTTTATTACCATTCTTTCATTTTACCACTCTATCATTCATTCATTTTATTACTGTAATTCTATTTCTACCATTAACCCCTTGCCTATTCTGCTGCCCGCCGCTAAAGACTGGCCAGTTACTTTGCCACTTCCCTTTACTTTGGTTTTCAGGCCTGCATTGCCCAAAAGGTACATGGCATCTTTAAGCCCCATTCCTTTTACATTAGGCATAATACCTTTTACCGGTTCAGCCTCTTGATAGGTAATTCCATTGCTGGTATCTACCGTATTGAAATAATCTGATTTCGCGGCATAAAGCGTTTTAATGCCAAATGCATTGTATACTTTTTTAGTGGCCTTGCTTTGTCCGGCTTTCGCTTCTGGAGGAGTGGTATTGCCTACCATACGCTCTTTTACGCTACTGAACATTTGTACATCTCCCGCATAAATACGATCGGCTACTTCTCTGAAAACCGGCCCCGAAACCAAGGCACCGTAATAGGTTCCTTTGGGATCGTTAATCACCACAATCATCGAGTATTTTGGCTTTTCGGCTGGGAAATAACCTACAAACGACGCCTGATATTGCTTATTGGCCTTATATCCTAAATTAGCATCGGCTACTTGAGCGGTACCGGTTTTGCCCGCAATCTTATACAATGGATTGTAAACGATCTGCTTGCCGCTGCCTTCGGTCACTACGCCCTCCAGCATGGCTTTGATCTTGCTCAAAGTCACATCTGAGCAGATTTTTTCGTTGATTACCCTTGCCTTGAATTGCTCTATCGGATTGCCCAATCTCCTGATTTCTTTTACAAAAATCGGAGCCACATATTTTCCATCATTGGCAATGGCATTATAAAACGAAAGCATTTTTAAAGGCGTCAACTGCATTTCATAGCCATAAGCCATTTGAGGCAGAGTAAGGTTTTTGTTCCAGCTTTTGTTTTTAGGGCTTTTAACCACTGGTTGTGCCTCTCCCGGAATTTGAAGCTGCATTTTCTCGTTCAAATGCCAACTGTACAAATGATCCGTAAATTTCGACTGGTTGTCTTTATAATTCGTATTTACCAATTGTGCAATTGCCGCATTTGAGGATTGTTCGAAAGCTTTCTTCACCGTTACTACACCAATACTACCATGCGAATCCACAATTACCTTCTTGTTGCCCGGAACCGGATATGAACCCGTTCCCACCATGGTATTGGTATCCACATACTTATCTTCAAGCAAAGCCATATAAGAAGCCAACTTGAACGTAGAACCCGGATCCTGGTTACCAGCAATAGCATAATTAAACACTTCTTTGTAATCGCCTTCGGCCACTCTAGTATAATTGGCTACTGCCCTTACTTCGCCTGTAGCCACCTCCATCACAATTACCGCCCCATGGTGCGCATTGCTCTTGATCAATTGTTTTTTCAGGGCATTTTGTGCCAGATCCTGCATATTGATGTCTAGTGTAGAAATAATATCCGCACCATCTTTTGGCGCCACTTCGGCATCTGGATTTACCGGCCTGTAAGTACCGCCACTAATGCGTTGCATCAATTGCTTGCCGCTCTCGCCGTTAATGTAATTACCAAATGCACCCTCGAGACCTACCCCATTTTTAACGTTTTCGTTTTTATAGCCGATTGTTCTTTGGGCCAAATCCTGAAAAGGCAAAATCCTTTTGTTTTTTTGGGTAACTACCAAGCAGCTCAATCCTTTTGCCGAAATCAACGGAAAAGTCTTGATGGTTTTTAAATCCTGAAAAGAAACCTTCCTCTTCAGCAACAAGCTGCGCGCACTGTCTTGCCTGGCTTTGCGCAAAAAGCGCGAATAATCCTTGGCGCTCTTATCACGAAACAAACCAGATAACTTCATGGCAAGCGAGTCGACCTTGCTATCAAAAAACTCCTTATCCTGGATGCTACCAGCCACCATATCCATCCGCAATTCGTATTCTGGCACCGAAGTAGCCAGCAAACTGCCATCATTTGAATAAATATTGCCACGAGCGGCCTCAATCGTAAATTCCCTCACCGATAAACTATCGGCCATGGCGCGCCATTTATGACCTTGCACAAATTGAACATCGCCTAGCCTCAACAATACAGCAAAGGCGAACAGCACCACCAACCCGAAGGCTAGGTACACGCGCAATAATATGTTTGCTCTAATGTTCATTACCGTTGATTATAATTTTTTTAGGTGGTTCTATTAATTCCTTAATGCCTAACGTATCTACTTTTTTAGCCACTTCGGTCAATTTGCTTTTAAACATCAAATCGGCCTTTAGCGACTTATATTCCGAGCTCAGCTCTTTTACTTCTTTATTTAGTTTGTCTATATCTCTAATATTCTTAATCGCCATGTGGCTATTGGCGATATAAATCATACCCAGCACACAGAGGAAAATCAAAAACGGCAACAAATCGGTAGCCGCCTCCTTACTTACCACGCCCTCGGTAAAAAACTTCCTAAAAAAAACCAGCGTACTGCTTTCTTTAGCGGGCGCTTCGGGAACTTCCTGTTCCTCCTTCTCCAAAAGCTCTTCTTCCTGCTCTTCTAGCCTCTTTTTGAATTGGTTATTCATAGCTTTTCTCCAATCCTCAATTTGGCGCTTCTGGCCCTGCTGTTTACCGCCACTTCTTTTTCATCAGCCATAACCGCTTTACGCGTAATGACCTGAAACGGCTTTTGCTCATTGCCAAAAAAATCCTTTTCTACTTCGCCCTGAAACTTACCTTTAGCCAAAAAGTTTTTTACCGGCCTGTCTTCCAAAGAATGGTAAGACATTACCACCAAGCGACCGCCTTTTTTCAGCACCAAGGCACTTTGCTCCAAAAAATTCTCCAACATGCTGATCTCGGCATTCACCTCGATACGTAGCGCCTGGAAAACCTGGGCCATATATTTATTTTCTTTTCCTTTCGGGATATGGGATGCGATTACCGATTTAAAATCGGCCAAGGTCACCACCGGCTTATCCATACGGGCCGTTACAATGGTTCGGGCCAAGGATTTTGCGTTTTTTACTTCGCCGTAGATCCCAAAAATCTTATGCAGCTTGTCTTCCGCATAGGTATTGAGCACCTCCGCAGCCGTTAGCGCACGCTGTTTATCCATGCGCATGTCCAAATCGGCATCAAAGCGCGTAGAAAAACCACGGCTAGGCTCATTGAATTGGTGCGACGAAACGCCCAAATCAGCCAAAATGCCATCTACTTCTTTATAACCCAACAAACGCAGGTTGTTTTTGAGGAAACCGAAGTTCTGATCCACAAACACAAAGCGCTTATCGTCTATTTTATTTCTTTGCGCATCAGGATCCTGATCAAAAGCGATCAACACGCCATCCTTATTCAGGTGTTTTAAAATCTCTCTCGAGTGGCCTCCGCCGCCAAAAGTCACATCAACATATACGCCCGACGGATTGATAGCCAAACCTTCGATGCATTCTTTCAGCATTACAGGTACGTGGTAATTAGTTTCCATCATCCCTCCTTTCTCTTCCGCCCATTACTTCTTCAGCCAGATTGGCAAAGTTTTCAGGCTCGTTATCCAAGAGCTCATCGTAAGTGGCTTTAGACCACACCTCAATCTTATCAAACTGACAGGCTAACACTACATCACCTTCAATACCCGCAAACTCGAGCAATGATTTTGGCAAAAGCACCCTACCCGAAGCATCCAAGCTCAGCTCGCTGGCACCACGGGTAAAGAAGCGGATAAATTCTCTTGTTTTTTTCTCGTAAGGGTTGAGTTTGCTCAACTCGGCCACGATACCTTCCCACACTTTTTTAGGATAAATGACCAAATGCTTTTCAAAACCGCGGTTAATTACGAGGCCTTCTTGCTCCACATTAGGCAATTGTTTTTTCAGACTAGAAGGCACCATCAATCGGCCCTTCTGGTCTAATTTACAATCGAATTCTCCTAACAGTTGAATCATTTTACCACCTACACATTTTATGTAGTGTAAAAATAAATACTTCTACCACAATTTACCACTTCCTACCACAAAAAGTTTTCAACATGTTTTAAATTCCCATTTTGTCCCATTTTTATTGGTTTTTGACCGATTTTAGGCCATAAAAAAGGTGGGAGCCCAGACCAAATCTGAACTCCCACCTCAAAAAATCTAGAATCTCGAGGTTCGAAAACCTCTAAACTCTGATCAAATTATTCCTGAATTGCCTTAACTCCTGGTAATTCTTTGCCTTCCATATACTCTAAAAGCGCACCGCCTCCGGTAGAAACGTAACTTACTTCATCTTCTAAATTGAACTTGGCAATAGCAGCCGCAGAATCGCCTCCGCCTATTAAAGAAAAAGCTCCATTTTTGGTAGCCTCTACCACTGCTAAAGCGATGGCTTTTGTGCCTTGCTCAAAATTTTCCATTTCGAAAACACCCATCGGACCGTTCCACAATAAAGTCTTCGAATCTTTGATGGTTTTGCTAAACAATTCAATTGTTTTTGGACCGATATCCAAGCCCATCCAGTTTGCCGGAATTTCTCCTGTATCTACCTGACTTTTAGCCGCATCATTATCAAATTTATCTGCGATCACTGTATCTAAAGGCAAGATCAGGTTTACCCCTTTTGCCTTTGCTTTTTCCAGCAATTCAAGACACAATTGCATCCTGTCTTCTTCCAATAATGAAGTACCGATTTCGCCACCCTGAGCTTTGGCAAAAGTATAGGCCATGCCGCCACCTATGATGAGGTTATCTACTTTTTCTAATAGGCTTTCGATCAATAAAATCTTATCCGAAACCTTGGCTCCGCCCATAATTGCGGTAAATGGTTTAGCTGCACCATGGTTAACTTTTTCGGCATTTTCCAGTTCTTGCGCCATCAAATAGCCAAAGTATTTATCATTTGGAAAAAACTGCGCCACAATGGTTGTCGAAGCATGCGCACGGTGTGCCGTTCCAAAAGCATCATTTACATATACATTACCCAGTTTGGCCAATTTTTCGGCAAAGGCTACATCGCCTTTTTCTTCTTCTGGATGAAAACGAAGATTTTCTAGCAACAATACCTCACCTGGAAACAAATTCTTGGCTTTTGCCTCTGCTTCCTCACCAATACAATCGGTAGCGAATTTTACTGTAAGGTCTAACATCCTCGACAAATCGCCCAAAATGTGCTTTAAAGAATATTTATCCTCCGGACCACCTTTTGGTCTGCCCAAATGCGACATAAGGATTACCGAACCGCCATCATTTAATATCTTATTGATGGTTGGCAAAGCTGCGCGCATTCTTTTATCGTCGGTAATGTTAAAGTCCTTATCTAAGGGAACATTAAAATCAACCCTGATTAAGGCCTTTTTATCTTTAAAATTACATTGGTCAATTGTCTTCATTTCTTTTAGTATAAATTTAAATTCATTTCGTAATGTGGCCCCACTCCTGCGATTTCAAATTCATCAGAAACGAGTTCAAAACCTAGTTTTTGATAAAATGGCACTGCAGTAGTACGGGCGTTGCACCAAATATACTGTGCATTTGTGTTTTTAATGTAAGCAATTGCAAATTTAATCAGCTCGCTGCCATAACCCTTGCCACCAAAACCCGTGTCTGTTGCCATGCCACGAAGTTGATACCCCTGCTCTTTGCTTTCCTTATAGTTTTTTGGAAAAAAGGATGCAATGGTTGCCAATTCATCACCTACATAATAAGCCAGATGAAAAGCCCCTTCTACATGATCTGTTGGAAAAACGCACTCCTCGGGCGCCATACCATTTCTCAATATTTTGCTTCTCAGCCCTAAAGTAAGCGCTGCCGGAATAAACTTAACCATATATTTAATTTTGAATGGGTGAATTTTGAATAATCAAATAGACAAATCATCCATTTCTCATTCAATAACATTGCCATTCTATCTTTTATCCTGCTATCATTTTAACAGGTTGCAATTCTCTAATTTTCAAAACCAGGTCTACCAACCTGTTCGAATAGCCAGATTCGTTGTCATACCAGCCCACCACCTTCACCAAATCGCCCACTATTGAAGTCAATTTCGAGTCAAATACGCAAGAATAGCTGTTATCTATAATATCGACCGAAACAATTGGATCTTCAGTATATTGAACAATTTCCTTAAGCTTTCCAGCCGAGGCCTGCTTAAAGGCTTCATTGATTTCGGAGATCGTAGTTTTGCGTTTAAGGATGCAGGTAAAATCGGTTAACGAGCCATTTAAAACCGGCACACGGATACCCGCCCCTCCAAGCTTTCCATCCAGGTGTGGGAAGATGTGGGTAATGGCTTTGGCTGCTCCTGTGCTGGTGGGAATAATTGACGAAGAGGCTGCTCTTGCCCTGCGCAAATCGTTATGAGGCGCATCATGCAGGTTCTGGTCGCCGGTCATGGAGTGCACCGTAGTGATATAGCCATCTTCAATGCCCCAATTGTCATCAAGGATTTTCACCATTGGCGCTACATTATTTGTGGTACAAGAAGCATTCGACAAAATTGGGGAACTCAGGTCGATTTGATCGTCATTCACACCGATCACCACCATGGGAATTACCGCATCGCTAGCTGGAGCCGAAATAATTACCTGCTTGGCACCTGCCGTCAAATGCAGGGAGGCATTGGCATGGTTGGTAAATTTACCTGTAGATTCTATCACCAAGTCGATTTCAAGCAAAGCCCAAGGCAATTGGCTCGGATTGGCAATAGCAAACACCTTGATCTTACGCCCGTTGATGATCAATCCTTCTTCATCATGGCCAACTTCGCCCTTAAAAACGCCATGAACCGAATCGTATTTAAAAAGGTGGGCCAAGGTAGCTGGCGAGCCGAGGTCGTTGATAGCCTCTACTTCCAACTGGCGCGCTAATGCGGTACGTAAAAAAGTTCGTCCAATTCTCCCAAAACCATTGATAGCTATTTTCATCGTCATATATGTTATAAAGATCATGAACCAATAATGAACTTGCCCATCTTTGGTTTCACGGCGCAAAATTACCTATATTCTTTGATAGGAATTGTCTTTTCTATGTTTTTTAATTAGCCATTTAATGGCTAGGAGATACGAACGTATCTTTAAAGATTACATCGGCAAGCTTATAATTGCCATTGTTCTTTTTGCCGATCGCATAAGTAATAATAGTGTTCATGACTACGCAGATGCTAATCAATATACTGATCACCACGAAATTGCCAAAGTGTTGCATAGCCACTGCAAAAAAGACCATGGCTACACTAAAAGCGCCTAAAGTCCACACAATTTGGCTGGCGCTAAAGCCTAAGCGCTGCAGGCGGTGGTGCACGTGGTTGCGGTCGCCCTTAAATGGCGATTTTTTATGGAGCATCCGAATAAAGAAAATACGGAGCGAATCGAAAATAGGAACAAGCAACACAGCTACCGCAATGGCTGGCGCCGAATAGAAATAGGGCTTTGGCGTACTTCCAATTTTATTCAGCTCAATAAATTTGATAGCCAGCACCACCGATACCAGCCCGACGATTAATGCGCCGGTATCCCCCATAAAGATTTTAGCAGGCGAATAGTTAAAAACCAGGAAACCGCAAACCGCCCCCATCATGGCAAAGGCGATAAAGGCATAAGGCAAGGCATTGGCTACGGCAAAGAAAATTCCGAAGCTCAATGTCGCCAGCACACCAAGCGTTCCCGCCAAGCCATCAACCCCATCGATTAAGTTAAAAGCATTATTCACAAAGATGATTACCACTATGGAAAACAGGCTACCCCAGAAAACATTCACTTCCCATACCAGAAACACACCATAAAGGCTTGTTAACCTAAATTCGCCCAGAACCACTAAAATAACGGCAACCACGAGCTGCAATAAGAACTTGATCTTGGCACTTACTCCATACAAGTCATCTTTTAAGCCTAAAGCAAATAGCACTATACTTGAGGTTAACAAAAAATTAGCTTGCTTATAGTTAACCATGGCGGCAAAAAGCAAGGTAGTAATGGCAAAGCTACAGAAGATGGCAACGCCTCCCAGCCTAGAGATATGCAACTTATGGGATTTCCTATGGCTATCTGAACGATCGAAGAGGCGATATTTAATGGCGGTAAAAATAATAGATGGAATGCCCGCAACAGAAAGAGCAAATGACAACCCAACGACGGCGATGTAATAGATGATATGTGTTTGTAGCGTTGCTGTCATTTAGGATCGGGATAATCTTTGTAAATAAAAGATAAAAATATTAATTGATGGTTAAACTTAGCTAAATCAGTAAAAATTGGGAAATTTTACTCAATTTTTTAAAGAGCAGCGTCACTAATGAAAAAGGCACCTTATTGGATTTGATGGCTCTATAATCATTAACCAAAGCATGAAAACGCTGTTTCATTGACGAATTGCTCATTCCTCCAATTCTCATATTCACCATGAGCTGATCAAGAAAAACAGCTTTTACCTGATGCTTATATAAAAACCTCAGCATCAGTTCATAGTCGGCGGCCGTACCAAAATTTAACGAATAGTTACCATAACGCTCAAATAGTTCTTTTTTTAGGTAGAGCGTTGGGTGTGCAGGCATCCAGCCTAGCGCAATATCTTTTCTGGCAAAGGGCTTGGAGATCCATTTTCTAATTATTTTCTGGCTTTCGGGATGGATATAATTCAAGTTACCATATACACCATCGGCACCGGAAGCCGAAACAAGCTCAACCACTTTCGAAATCACTTGAGGATGGGCTAACATATCGTCGGCATTAAGGATACCCACCAATTCGCCAGTAGCCAAGGCAATGCCTTTATTCAAAGCGTCGTACATCCCTTTGTCCTTTTCAGATACAAATTGTGCAATATTGCTTTTGTATTTATCAATAATCGTTAAAGTCCCGTCGGTAGAACCACCATCAATTACAACATACTCGATATTGTCATAATCTTGCGAAACTACAGATGCCATACAATCATCGATATATTTTTCTCCGTTATAAACTACCGTGATGATGGAAACCTTCATTAATACATTGGGGGTTGGAATCTTGGTAAAGATAATTAATGATAAAGAAATATTTTTTCTTTATTCAATAGCCACAATAATGTTAAGCTAGGAAAGCAAAAACTGTTTTTTGGAAAGAAAAAATCCACCAGACACGCTTACAACCAGTAACAGCAACCAAATGCCATCATCCAAGGGACAATTGACATAATAAAAATTCACCATTACTCCATTGGGATTGCTACTTGTACCGCTCACATAGCTATTGATCTGACAGGTAGTGCTCGGATTAGTCGTATTTGTTCGACAATAAACCCCGGCGCCAGGAGTGCGATCGGCCTCGCTCCTATACTGATAATTGGGAACGCCATTAACAACTCCTTCGGGTGTAATGTAAATATAACCAGAGGCATTAGACAAACAACCTTGCTCGGCTGAACACAGTGTAGCGGTGGCCAAGCAAAAAGCAACGGCAAGTAAAATAAACTTCATAAGTCAAGGGATTTTTAGCAGAAAATCACGACTTACTATTTGTGAAACGGTGTTGTTTTAACTTCCGTATATAAAACATGCTACTAAAGCACAACTACATGTTTTAACATGCAATTAAACGCTCATTCACAACCGCTTAGATCAGCATACACACAAAAGCAACAATATTGTGGCTAATAGGGCGAATCAAGAATTAACAGGAATATTAACTTGCGAAAAGCTAAACTGGCTTTTGTTCCTCCTGAGCAGATAAAAAGAGGTGGCTCCAGCAATGCCCAGCAGCGCCCAAACACCATCATCAACGGGACAATTATTCACATTGGAATAAGTAACAATATTGCCCCAAACGGTCTCGTCTATGCGACACCATGAAGAACTGATTTCGACACAATACACAGAGCTACTTAATACCCTAGGCATATAGGCATAGTTAGGATAACCTTCATCATTTCCATCACGAGAATAATAGATATATCCTGAAGAATAAATACATCCTGTTGCCGAATAGGCTTGGTTACCAACCAATAAAATAAAGGCAATAACCAAAAGTTTGAGAGAGTTGAGCATAATTTAGATTGATACTTAGTCAAATCCAAGAAATATGCCCTAAAAACTGTTATACAAACCTAAAGCCACCCAAACATCATCAAAAGCTTTAATCACTAAACAAGCAAATTCACCAAAAACATTTCTAGTTGACAACAAGAGAGAATTTTACCCATAATTACTCAAATTGTAGAAATAAATACACACATCTTTCAAAATTTTCAAGAAAACTCAATAAATAATTCTTTATAATTACTTTTTTACACTAATGGTTAAATAATTATATTTCAATGCCTATTGGAAGGCATGTATAACACAAAACAGCAATGAGCTTTTTTATTCTCAGTTTTTTCAGCATCTTTAAGGTCTTATTTAGTCAAAATATGGCTTTAAACCCAGCTAAGTTGTTTAGATCATCCCTCAGTCATGCAAAAAGTTAAGTTATTTAAACCTTTACTTCTTCTATTCGCCTTTATTCTATTATTATCTTCCTGTGCTGCACGCAAGGAGAAAACGCTTTTTAATGCGCCCTCAGACATTATAACCGACACCATTAAACAAGTTTACGTAGTAAATGACCAGGGCCTTGGAGACCAATATTACCGCATTAAAGTAAACGATCTTTTAGCGGTAAGAAACGTACAGAACAAAGAATTCGGCGCTACTACGTCAAGCGCAGGCTCGCAATCTATTACTACCGGGGCTGTAGCGGCTTCGGGTGGCAATGTAACTTCTTATCAGGTAGACACAGATGGTTTCGTGAACCTGCCAGCTATAGGAAAAGTTAATGTTGTAGGCCTCACCAGAAGAGAAGCAACAGCCAAACTGCAACAGATTTATGCAGAAAAACTATTAGTAGATCCCATTATTGAATTAACTGTAGTTAATGTTAAAGTAACTTTGCTGGGGGAATTTAACAAACAAGGGAATTTTTTGTTAGAAAGGGATAACACCACCTTAATCGATATACTAGGAGAGGCCGGAGGAATTTCGAAAATTGCAGATCCCAAAACCTGCAAAATCATTCGCGGAGACCGTAGCAAACCCGAAATTATTTATGTCAACCTGAACGATATTAACAGCTTGGCTAGTAAAAAACTGATCTTACAGAACAACGATATTATTCTAATCCAGCCTACTAAAAACGCCGCTTTAAGCGAAAAACTGCAAAGCTTTAACAACATTGTCCAACCCCTGCTTGTTGTAATTAACGTAGCTGTATTGATATTTACATTCACAAGATAATGAATAGTTCTGAAACTGCTCCTAATCCAAAATCTGTAAGACAGGATATTGATTTTTATAAAATATTCAAGGTATTTCTAAGCCGTTGGTATTGGATTGCCGGTTGTGTAGTGATAGCTTTGATTGCCGCTAGGATCAATCTTTTATACACCCCTCCTATTTACCAAACGAGTGGCTCGCTAAAGTTACAGGAAAGCAATCCGACCATGAATACGATGGCCAATATGCCATCTACGCAGGTTTATAACTATACAGATAAGATACAGGCTGAGGGTTTTGTAATCAGAAGCAACGATGTAATCTTAAATGCCATTTCGAATATTGATTATAAAGTATCTTATTATTTGAAAGGCAGGATCAGAACAACCGAACTTTATCCAAACAAGCCATTCAAAATAGAGATACTTGAACAGGACTCGGTTAATTTTGACCGTTCCAAATATTATGTTGAGGCCATCAATTCCGGCTCCTTTTCTCTGGCGCTTGGAGAAAAAGGCGCGAAAAGCACTTTTAAGTACGGCCAACCTATCAAATTGGGCAACATGATGTTTAAAATTACCAGTCCTATTCCAACTGGTTCTTACAGCTTTAAATTTAACTCTAAAGATGAATTTGTAGGCCGTGCAAGCAATATCAATACAGGCGAGGCGGCTCGATTCACCAACATTATGTACATCAGCCTAACTGACGCCAACCCAGTTTTCGCCGCGGATATGCTTAATGCCATCATGAAAGAATATGTAGCTTATGACGCCGCCCAAAAGAGAAGATCTGCACGACAAACCATTGAATTCATTGAAAATCAGTTAAAATTGGTTAACAGAAAGGCAGATACTGCTGGCGACAAGTTAACCGATTACAAGGTTAAAAATAAGATAATGGACCTTGGCAGCAGCACACAAATGGATGTGGGCAAACTAACTGATTTCGAAAAACAAAAGTCGGTATTGAATATTGAAATGGTTGGCGTGAACCAGCTCGAAAACCAAATTAACAGCAATCGTGGCAAAATAGACATCAATCTCGATTTAGAGGGCAATGTAACTGGACTGTTGGGTGGCTTGATCGGCCAACTCAATACACTTATTTTAGCACGAGAGAACAAACTAACCCAGTTCAGGCCCAATTCACAGCCTATACAAGAGCTAAACGAACAAATTGCATCAATTAAAAGCTCCATACAAGGCAACATCAATTCACTCAAAGCAAGAAATTTAAAAACAATCAGGTACATCGATTCTCAAATTGCACAGGCAAATCAAAACATCGGTAAAATGCCAAGCAAGGAAAAGGATTTTGTGCAATACCAAACCAATTTCGATGTAAACAATAAGGTGCTTACCTATCTTTCTGAAAAGAAATTGGAATCAGAAATGAATGCGGCCTCTATTGTTCCAGGGGCAGCCATTGTAAACATGGCTTATCCATCATACTTTGCCATTTCCCCGCAGCCTAAACGTGTTTATTCATTTGCTGCCATGATGGGCTTAGCATGTGGTTTTGGACTGATTTTATTGGTTCGTTTCTTAAATCCTTATATCTACGACAAAGAAACCGTAGAAGCTTTAACGAATACGCCAATTATTGGTGTAATCAGGAAATTCCCAGAATATATAGACAAAGACAATAGGCAAGCGCTTTCTTTGTCAAAACCCAAATCGGTATTCGCTGAATCGGTCCGTTCTGTGAGGACCAATTTGAGTTTCTTAGCGAGCCATAAGAAAAGCAAGACCATCTGTATCACCTCAGAAATTTCAGGTGAGGGAAAATCTTTTGTGACGGTAAACTTAGCGGGTACACTTGCCCTCATTGATAAGAAGATCGTATTGATTGCGGCAGATTTGCGCAGGTCCAAATTGCACAAGGTATTTGGCAGCAACAATAAAATTGGATTGAGCTCTTACCTATCAGGTCAAAAAACATTAGAGGAGGTAATTATTCATGATGACGTACATAACATTGACTTCATCCCTTCTGGCCCTGTTCCTCCAAATCCTTCAGAGTTACTGCATACCGATGCGATGAAGAGGCTTTTGGAGATTTTGGCACCGCAGTACGATTATGTACTGGTAGATACGGCTCCCGTAGGACTCGTTTCAGATGCCATTCCATTGATTAGGCAATCAGACGTTAACCTATTTGTCATTCGGTCTGGAAAATCGCAATACAGGGCGGCTGCCATTCCTGAAAGACTTTCTAGAGAATATGGTTTAAGCAATATGGCTATTGTGCTCAATGCATTTGGTGATGATGCCTTACACTCCAACTACTACACAACGGACTATGCAAGAGGTGGTGGCAATAGCACTTACTATTACTCTGACTACTCTGGTTATGCTGGATCGGGCTATTATGATGATCCTAAAAAATGGTGGCAATTTTGGAAAAAGAAAGACGAATAATTTCTAATTACCCATGCTAGCGCATCCATGATAGACAACAACTATAGATGGTATCCTATTTACACCAGGTCCAGGGCAGAAAAGAAAACATTTGACGAATTAACTAGAAAGAAAATAATTGCTTATTTGCCTTTAAAAAAGGTAATGAAACAATGGAGTGATAGAAAAAAATTGGTCGAAGAGCCCCTTCTAAATTCCTATATTTTCGTATTTATTTCTGCAAAAGAATATGCAGAAGTACTCATGACCTATGGTGTAAGTCGTTTTATTTATTTTTCTGGCGAAATTGCCACAATTGCTGAAAAACAAATTGAAGACCTTAAGTTGTTGTTAGCCAATGCCAATGACTTGGAAGTGATCGAGCACAATATTTCTCCAGGAGAAAAAGTTTTAATTAAAGCGGGGCCTTTCAAGGGAATTATTGCGGAATTAGTATCTTTAAGGAACAAAAGAAGCATAGTTTTAAGGTTGCAAAACCTGGGTTATTCTATACATATTAATACTTCAATGGCTTTTATAGAGCCCTTGAAATAAATTACAGCTAAACAATAGGTTACGAAAAAACGCCTGTAACCGAGGGGGCGAAGCTGTGTCTGGCCTACAACGAAAAACAATATAGGCACACCTTTTGCCTACACTTGTGAAACCACCCCCTATATGTGTAGAATTGCCGGTATCGTTGCCAAAAATCTTTCTGTTTATCAATTACAAAACCAGGTCGGTTCAATGTGCGAAAGCATGAAGCACGGAGGACCAGATGATTTTGGGGTTGTGGTAGATGAAGTATCAAAGGTTTCTTTAGGAAACAGAAGACTTTCTATACTGGACCTTAGCGAGGCTGGGCACCAGCCAATGTTTAGCGACAATGGGCAAATTGTAATTGCTTATAATGGTGAAATCTACAATTTCAAAGTGTTAAGAGCTGAGTTGCTGAAGCAAGGCCTCCAATTCAAAACAGAATCAGACACGGAGGTTATTATCAAGGCTTATGAATTTTGGGGCGAAAGTGCCTTTGAAAAATTCAACGGGATTTTTGCCTTTTGCCTGCACGATAAAACAAAAAACTGTGTTTACCTGGTAAGAGACCACAGCGGTGTAAAACCTCTTTACTACAATGCAAATATTAACCAATTGGTATTTGCCTCTGAAGTAAAAGCTTTTGCCCATTCTGGATTTAACTTTAACGAAAACGAAAACTGGAAGATCTATTACTTGGCTTTCGGACATATTCCAGAACCGTTTACGACCCTTAAAAATATATATACTCTGCCAAAGGGAAGTTTCTTAAAATACGAGCTTAGTGATGGGTCTTTTAAAATCCATTCTTATTTTGAACTAAACGCTGCAATAGCTATCATCGATGAAAATGAAGCCATTTCCAAAATTAGAGAAGAACTCACTAAGGCGATCAAGTTGCAGCTCATTTCGGACACCAGCATTGGCGTATTATTTAGCGGGGGGCTAGATTCTTCTATTATTACGGTGCTGGCGGATGCTTATACCAAAGGGAATTTGACTTCGATATCAGCTAATTTCAACGAAATAGATTTTTCTGAAAGTAGCCATCGAAAAACAATTTCAGAACGTGTTTCGGCAAATAGCCACGAACACATCATCACCTATCGCGATTTTGTGTACAACTTTGAAACGGTATTGGCACATATGGATCAACCGACAAATGATGGCATCAACACCTGGTTTATCTGCAAATGTGCCAAAGAAAACGGAATAAAATCAGTGCTATCTGGTTTGGGCGCCGATGAACTGTTTGGGGGCTATCCCTCTTTTGATCGGATCAGAAAAATTCAGAACCTAGGTTCTTTGAGCAAAGAATTGATCAAATCGGCCAGATTTTTAAAAAACACCAAGCTTAAGCGTTTATATTATTTAAGCTTTCAATCGCCTGTTGGCGAATATTTATGCCTCCGCGGGCTTTATACGCCCGATGTAATCGCCGAATTACTTGAGTTAGATGTACAAACGGTAATCAATTGTCTCCAAAACATCCCATTGAACGATAGCATCCGTTATTTAAATGACGAAGAAAGGGCAAGTTGGTTTGAGATGAACATGTACATGCAGAACCAGTTGCTCAAAGACACCGATTTCATGAGTATGAGCCATGGTGTTGAAGTTAGGGTGCCATTTTTGGATGTAAACTTTATTAAACTGGTAAGTTCTATCCATCCATCTATTCGTTTTGGCGAAACCCAAAAGAAAAGACTGTTGATAGAGGCCTATAAAGACAAACTCCCGACACAAATCTGGAACAGGTCTAAAATGGGTTTTACCTTTCCCTTTCAAGAATGGATTAGGAAAAACAAGGAAATATCTTCTCCTGATCATTACCAAAACAAAAAGGCCAAAAATTTGATGCAGGCCTTTAATCAAAATAAATTGCATTGGTCATCGGCCTTTGCACTTTACAAAGTATTTAATGCCTCCTAAAAAAATACTTTTTTTAACCTTAAAAGTTTTTGGATTTACTGGTGGAATTGAAAAGGTATGTCGCATTATCTGCAGGTCGCTTTATGACCTGGGCGAAGAAGAACTGATTGAACCGATTACCTACTGCATGTATGACCTCAGCTATGATAGAGATTCGAGGTATCTGAAAAAGCAACAGTATAGAGGTTTTGGTGGCAATCGAAAACTATTTGTCATCAAGTCTATTCTCAAAGGCCTCAAATCAGATGTGGTGATATTAAGCCATATCAACCTGCTTTCTGTAGCCTATCTCATTAAAAGATTCAGTCCATCAACCAAGGTTTACCTGATTGCACATGGCATTGAAATTTGGAGAAAACTACCCGAAGCCAAAATAAAAGCACTTAATCGATTAGATAAAATCATAGCAGTTAGTCATTTTACAGCAGCGCAGATCAAAAGTGTAAATCATATAAGTGCTGAAAAAATTGAAGTGCTAAACAATTGTTTAGATCCTTTTTACCATTTTCCCTCAAGTTTTTCAAAACCAGAATCCTTATTGCACAGGTATGGCCTTCACAAGGATCAAGTAATCTTGATGAGCCTTTCGAGGTTAGTTTCAACCGAGAAATACAAAGGCTACGACAACACCATCGCCATTTTGCCTCGCTTGGTGAAGGAAAATCCAAATTTGGTCTATTTGCTTGCCGGGAAATCGGATGAAGAAGAACACCAAAGACTGGAAAAATTGATGGACGAGCATCAGATTAGAGATCATATCAAACTGATTGGCTTCGTTGATGAAGCAGAAATTACGGATCATTTCCTGCTGTCCGACATTTTTGTAATGCCCAGCAAAAAGGAAGGCTTCGGTATCGTTTTTATAGAGGCAATAGCCAGTGGCCTCAGTGTAGTAGCTGGCAACAAAGATGGTAGTGTAGACGCACTTCAAAATGGCAAGTTGGGTTCTTTAGTAGATCCTGACAATCTAGACGAAATAGAAACTACATTGAATAAAATTTTGGTGGCTTTGCCTAACCAGGAACAAAAAATGAAATTACAGCAAAAGGTATTTGAAACTTTCAATTACGAGAATTATCGAAACAGCATCAAGAACCTCATACTAAATGGGGCAACCAAGACCATCAACTGATGAACAAAACACAGGAAACCTGGGAAATTGCCCCCTCTAATAATCTGTTAGACCTGAAGCTACGCGAAGTTTGGGCCTATCGAGATTTACTAGTGCTTTTGGTAAGAAGAGACTTTGTTTCTTTCTATAAACAAACTATACTGGGGCCACTTTGGTTTTTCATTCAGCCCTTATTTACCACCATCATTTTCACGTTTATATTTGGCAACTTGGCAGGAATATCAACAGATGGATTGCCAAAGCCTTTATTTTATATGGCTGGTATTACTGCCTGGAATTATTTTGCAGATTGCTTGACCAAAACATCTTCGGTATTCAAAGACAATGCAGGCATCTTTGGCAAAGTATATTTCCCAAGGCTGATCATGCCGTTGAGCATTGTGGTGAGCAATCTGGTTCGTTTTGGCGTACAATTGATTTTGTTCTTTCTATTTATGGCTTATTATGCCTTCAATGGAGCACATTTCGAACCGAATTGGGCCATATTGTTGTTCCCCTTGATATTAGTTTTGATGGCTTTACTGGGATTGGGATTGGGCATGATCATTTCGGCCCTGACCACCAAATACCGCGACCTTTCCTTTTTGATCGGTTTTGGTGTGCAGTTACTGATGTATGCAACCACTGTGATCTATCCCCTATCTACTGCTATTGAAAAATATCCAAAATATAGTTGGTTAATAGAATTTAACCCTATGACGAGTCTCATCGAAACATTCAGGTATGGATTTTTGGGGAGTGGCTCTTTTAGCTGGGCTTACCTCGGTTATACCTCCGCCCTAACCCTTGTAATTCTTATCATTGGAATAATCATTTTTAACAAGGTAGAAAAGAATTTTGTAGACACTGTATAATCATCCATGTCGAACATAGCTATTAAAGTAGAAAACCTCAGCAAGGCTTATCAATTGGGCCAAATAGGCACTGGAACCATTAGTCGCGATTTGGAACGCTGGTATGCCCGTATTAGAGGCAAAGAAGATCCTTTCTTAAAAATAGGCGAAACCAACGACCAAAACACCAAGAGCAAAAGTGACATAGTCTGGAGTTTAAAAGACATCAACTTTGAAATTGAGCAAGGTGATGCAGTAGGAATTATTGGCAGAAACGGCGCCGGCAAGAGCACTTTGCTAAAAATACTGAGCAGGGTTACAGCACCTACTACTGGAAAAATTTCCGGACGGGGACGTATTGCCAGCTTGTTAGAAGTTGGTACCGGCTTTCATCCCGAACTCAGTGGCCGTGAAAACATTTTTTTAAATGGCGCCATTTTGGGCATGCGCAAAAAAGAAATTGCCCGTAAGCTGGATGAAATTGTTGCTTTTGCTGGTATCGAGCGCTATTTGGATACACCCGTGAAACGTTACAGCAGCGGCATGTATGTACGCTTGGCCTTTGCCGTAGCGGCGCATTTAGAAAGTGAAATTCTAATTGTGGACGAAGTACTTGCCGTTGGCGATGCTGAGTTTCAAAAGAAGTGCTTAGGCAAAATGGGCGAAGTGAGCAAGGGCGAAGGCAGGACAGTGCTGTTTGTGAGCCATAATATGCATGCTATTTTAGAGCTTTGTACCAAAGGCATAGTGCTGGAGCACGGCAAAATGTCTATGACGGGCGATGTAAACAAAGCTATCAACTATTACCAAAATAAGCAGGCCCAATACCTCACGGCTCATTGGGAACGCAATGAACCATTAGCCAAACCTGGGTTTGTTTCTATCAAAATAGCACTCGAAGGAAGCCAACCTTCACACAAGCTATCTGTTCATTTTAGGGTAAACCAAGTTGAAAATACAGCTCCGGCATTTGTTGGGTTTGGCATAAGAAACAGCCTAGGCATCATTATTATGGAAGCCTATCCTGTGCTAAAGCAATTTGTCACTTTTGACGATACCTCTAAAGCGTACCAATGCGAAGTTGAGCTCAACTACCTTATACCAGACCAATATGTATTTTATGCATGGATGGGCGCCAGTGAATCTGAACCATATGACTGGATAGACAACCAGATGGGTTTTGAGATATTCGATTCGCCAATGCCGGAAAGAACATTTCCTTATTCGCCTAGGTTAGGATCGATCATTGCCCCTTCTTTCTTAAAATAAATGTCGACCATGGCAAATTTAGCTAAAAGGGCTTTACGCAAAATCAAACGAATACTTTTTAAGCCAAAGGAATTTGTTTGGTTCAAATCTTATCCAAGCTGGCAGACGGCTAAGGCAGATGCATTGGGTTATGATGATCAGCATATATTAGAAAAATGCAAAGCTGCCTTGCTCAAAGTAAGGGATGGCCATGCCGCTTATGAACGTGACTCGGTATTATTTGACGAGATACAATATAGTTGGGGATTATTGGCAGGCCTGCAAAAGGCAGCCCTAGAACACAACAGTGAACTTTGCGTAATTGATTTTGGAGGTTCGTTGGGAAGCTCTTATTTTCAGAACAGAGATTTTTTAAGCAATTTAAAATCGTTAAAATGGTGTATTATAGAACAGTCTCATTTTGTAAAATGCGGGCAGGAAAATTTTGAGAACGATCAACTAAAATTCTATTATACGATAGAAGATTGCTTAAAAGAAAACACACCCCATGTACTTTTGCTGAGTAGCGTAATCCAATACCTGGAGCGTCCTTATGATTGGATAGAAAAGTTTATCGCCTACGATATACCATATATCATTATAGATAGAACTGCTTTTATAGAGGCAGATCAAGATGTGGTTTGTCTGCAGTCGGTGCCGGCATACATCTATCAGGCAAGCTACCCATGTTGGTTCTTTGAGCCGAAACACCTGATTGCACAGTTTACCAAAGAATATCGGCTTTTAGGCAAGTTTGACAGTGGCTACACCGAAACTATGATCCTAGATAGAACAAAGATTTACTGGGACGGATTAATTCTAAAAAAATGAAATACCTCAACCTAGGCTGTGGCCATTATTTTTCTAGTGACACCCGGTGGACCAACATCGATTTTGTAAGTACTGGTGAGGGTGTTATTGCCCATAATCTGCTACAAGGCATTCCTGCAAATGATGGTTCTTTCGATGTAGTATATCATTCTCATGTATTAGAGCATTTTACAAAAGCCGATGGTTTTAACTTTATAAAGGAATGCTATAGGGTATTAAAATCTGGTGGTATCATCAGAATTGCAATTCCTGATCTAGAGCAGATTGCCAGACTCTACCTCAGTTTTTTGGAACAGGGTATGGCCAATGAAACCGACGAACATCTACGTGCCAATTACAATTGGATGCTAATTGAAATGTACGACCAAACGGTAAGAAACCATGGCGGAGGCGAAATGGCTAATTATCTTTTTCAGGATCAAATTATTAACGAACAGTTTGTTTTTGAACGAATTGGTGAAGAAGGCCGGGCCATAAGGAAGTATTTTGTCAATCAGCCTAAAGGAGCTGCTCCAAAAAAGAAAAAAAGAACACCCGTTCAGCTGGTTAAAGCAATTATAAGAAGACTGAATCCTTTCAAGAAAACAAACGAACAGCTCAAGATTGAAAATATTGGAAGGTTTAGGCTACAAGGAGAAATTCATCAATGGATGTATGATAGGTATTCGCTAAGTCACCTTTTGAGATCTATCGGCTTTGAAGACTTTAAGATAACAACTGCGTTTGAAAGTGGCATTACCGATTGGAACGAATTCCATTTGGACGACAAGAATGGCGAACCCAGAAAGCCAGATTCTCTATTTGTAGAGGCGGTTAAAAGCTAATGTTGCATTTTGCCACACTTTTTGATTACAATTACCTTAGCAGAGGTTTATGTTTGCTTGATTCGCTGTGCAAAACGGTTTCGGGCAATTTTAAGCTGTATGTATTAGCATTGGATGAGGACACTATTTCCTATTTTAAGGAATTGGACCACAGCAATGTTCAAATTATCACATTAAGTGAGGTAGAAAGTCATTTCACCGATTTGGCCGAGGCAAAAGCCAACAGAAGCAAAATAGAATATTATTTTACCTTAAGCCCAATTTTGCCACTCTATATCCTCGAAAATCATGAATGCGATAGGATTACCTCCCTAGATGCCGACATCTACTTTTATGCAGATCCAACAACCATTTTCAACCATTACCAGCCAGAAGACATACTGATTACCCCTCACGATTTTTCTTCTAACCTAAAGCACCTTGAAGAATATGGGTTGTACAATGTAAGCTTTCAGTCTTTCCCACGCACGGCAAATGCATTCGATGTACTAAACGATTGGAAAACAAAATGCATTACCTGGTGCAACGATGTGTTAGATCCCAATAATGGCTATTTTGCTGATCAAAAATACCTTGATTTTTGGAAAGGCAACTTTGATCATATCCAAGATATAGCACTTAAAACTTGTGGTAGGGCCCCTTGGAATATAAAAGACACCAAATTTAGTTCTAAAAAAGGCAAGGTGTTGGCAAATGGCCATCCTTTAATCTATTATCATTTTCATCACCTGCGTATCTATGGCAACATTATAGAACATGGTATTGCTTTATATGGGCTTTCAGAAATTTCGGACGAGATAAAGACCATTTACAAAAGATACCTTCGAAACCTAATTGGTCATAATAAGGCCCTTTATTCGGTAAACGACAAAAGTATAGGCAGATATAACAATTCGAAAGAGACAAGAACATGGTTTAATCATATTTGGGAAATTGAGTTAGGAGCCGTGGCGTTAGGCCACTCGGCCCATTTCTTCAATATTAAGCTGATAAAAAGAGCCTATTATTACATCAAAAGAAAACTAAATGCCTGAACTTATCAATCTTAAGACCTTTACCGATAACAGAGGAAATTTAACGGTTATTGAGAAGGTTATTCCATTTGACATCAAAAGAATATTTTACATTTATGGCGTCGACAAATCGGTAAGAGGTGGGCACAGACATCACCAGACCATACAAGCCGCTATATGCATCCAAGGCACCTGCAGAATCTATAGCAATAATAGGTTCCAACATGAATATTTTGTACTAGACGAACCACACAAATGCCTGATACTTAAACCAGAAGATTGGCATACGATGGACCAGTTTAGCGAAGATGCGATTTTAATGGTACTTGCTTCGGCTTATTTCGATCCTGAAGATTACATCTACGAACCTTATCCATGATAGAATACGAGAATTTAAGGCTTGTAAACAAGCCCTACGAGGAGGCTTATAGAGCAGCATTAGATACATTTTTAGAAAGTGGCTGGTACATTTTAGGCCAACAGGTAAAGCAGTTTGAAGAAGAGTTTGCGCAATACTGTGGTTCAAAACACTGTGTAGGCTTAGCTTCGGGCCTCGATGCTCTTTACCTCTCACTAGTAGCTCTAGACTTGCCGAAGGGAGCAGAGGTACTGGTGCCTTCAAATACTTACATTGCAACTATCCTTAGCATCATCAATGCAGGCCTAAAGCCTGTTTTGGTCGAGCCAAAAATCGATACCTATAACATCGACCCCAAATTAATCACAAAAGCGATAAATGGTAACACCAAGGCTATTATGGTGGTGCATTTATATGGCAAACCCTGCGAAATGGAAGCCATCACCGAAATTGCAACAGCTTACAAATTGCCTATTATCGAAGACTGTGCACAGGCACATGGCGCACATGTTAAAGGTAAAAAGGTTGGCACTTGGGGACTATTTGGGGCCTATAGCTTCTATCCCACCAAAAATCTTGGCGCACTAGGCGACGCAGGTGCCATTATTACAGACAGCGACGAGATGGCCAACAAGCTCAGAGCGCTAAGAAACTATGGTTCTCATCAAAAATATCATAACGATTACCTTGGCAACAATAGCCGTCTTGATGAATTGCAAGCCATTTTTTTAGCTGTAAAGCTTAAAAAACTAGATTCAGACAACGCACATAAGAAGAATTTGGCCAACACCTATTTTGAGCATTTAAAAAACCAAAAGCTTATTTTACCTGTGTTGCAAGATGGCCTTGCAGATGTTCACCATATTTTTAACATCCGCACCACCAAACGCGATAAGCTTAAATCTTATCTATTGGAAAAAGGCATCAAAACAGAAATACACTACCCTATTGCGCCACATCACCAAGTGGCCTACCAATCATTTTTTGAGGGTTATTCATTTCCGATATCAGAATTGATCCATCAAACAACATTAAGTCTTCCCATTTCAAATGCACTTACTATTGATGATATAAAAACGATATGCACTGTGCTCAATAATTTCTAATGTTGAAAATCCTACTCAAAAAATCGCTGCAAAAACTTGGCTACGAAATCAACAAGATCGTTCCGGCCCATGCCGGTTCTACAAACAGGCCTCCACACGCAAGTTTTAGCCAAGTATTGGAAGATTTGGTTGCACGAGGTTTTCATAGCAATACCATTCTCGATGTTGGTGCCAACCATGCAGATTGGAGCAAAATGGCCAAAGCAATTTTCAGGGATTCTATTTTTTACCTGATAGAGCCACAAATCGAGATGGAACCCGACCTGAAGAATTTTTGCGAAGCAAATCCTGGTTCTAAGTATTTCTTGTGCGGAGCTGGGAGTGCCAATCAATCGCTAACCCTAACCATTTGGGATGATAAAGCTGGCAGCTCGTTTGTACCTAAGGAACAAGATTTTTTTAGCTATGCAACCGAAAAAAGAGTGGTTCCGATCAGAACCATCAATTCCATCATCAGCGAGCATACAATAGAAGTTCCGAACCTGGTTAAGTTAGACATCCAAGGCTTTGAAATAGAAGCGCTCAAAGGAGCATCTGATTTGTTTGGAAATACAGAGATATTTATTTTAGAAGTTGCCCTTTTTAAATTTGAGGATATGCCTGTTTTTTCAGAGGTGGTTGCCTTTATGGAATCAAAAGGCTACGTACTTTATGACTTCGCAGGATTTTCAAGAAGGCCTTATGACGGAGCTCTAGGTCAATGCGATGTGCTTTTTGCTAAAAAGGATGGATTTCTGACCCAATATCAGCAATGGCGTTAAATGATTAGCATAGTCTTAAATGGCCGTTTAGGCAATCAGCTTTTTCAATATGCCTTTGCTTATCATTTGTCCAAAAAATTTTCAACAAGCTTCTACCTCGACCAAAAAATAGAGCCATGTAGCTTGCCAAAGTATTTTGAAGTTACAACAGGTACTTTTGCTTTTTTAGACAAGCATTTATTTTCAATAAAGGGTTATAAGAATTTTTTCAGCTACTACCTAAGAACATATTTCTACAAATTGATGGCAAGCCTTTTTTTTGGAAAGAAGAACCTCTACTCTTTTTCATTCAATGCAAGGATAAGCGACGTAAATCAGCAATTAAGAAATGGTGTTTTATTAGAGGGCTATTTTCAGTCGGCTCTTTTCTTCGAGCCTGATAAAGAAGAAATTAGACAAAAATTGAATCTCAAAGAAGAAATTAGACTCGACTATCAGAAAAAAAAAAAACAATTGGCTCCCAATGGAGAAAAAATAGTGGCAGTACACATCAGAAGAACGGATTATCAGCATCTTGCTATTTTAAACGCAGGCCATGAAAATTTGACCCTTCCCCCTTCCTATTACCATCAGCTAATAGCCAAAATTAGCGAAGCCCATCAAAACCCTTATTTTTTATTTGTTGGAGATGACATAGCTTTTATGGAAAAGGAATTTGGCTATGTTTCGAACAAGCATATTTCTCGGGATAATGAAATAACCGACCTGCAGCATCTTATGCATGCCGATATCTGTGTGCTGAGCAACAGTACATTCAGTTGGTGGGGTGCATACTTAAATAAAAAGCCCAATAAAATTGTTTATTGCCCAAGGTATTTCTTGGGCTTTCATATTAAAGAAACTTTGCCTCCCAATATCTATCCGGAAGGATGGATACAGGTTGATACCATGACCTATTCCTCATCAAAGCTTAAATGAACACAGGCATTTCCGTCATTATATGTTGCTATAATAGCGAAAAAAAAATTGAGCAGACTTTGCTTCACTTGGCCAAACAAAGTCCACAGCCTACTACTTCGGCCGAAGTAGTGCTAGTTGACAACAACTCGACAGACCAGACCGTTGCCATTGCAAAAGCTATTTGGGACCGTGTAAATGCACCCATGCCCCTTGTTGTTGTGTACGAGCCAATAGCTGGTTTAAGCAGTGCCAGAAAAGCAGGAATTGAGCATTCCCAATATGATTATATTATTTTTTGCGACGACGACAATTGGCTTGACGAAAACTATCTAGAAACGGTTATCGAATATTTTAATAACGATCCATCAATAGCTATAATTGGAGGTACAGGTCAAGCCGTATTCGAGCATCAAAAGCCGTGGTGGTTCGATCGTTTTTGCCATGGTTATGCCGTAGGAAAACAGTTGCCTGAAGAAGGCTACTTGAACAGTGTATATGGCGCAGGCATGGCCATCAGAAAAGATGTGCTGATAAGCAAGCCCTTTAATGCCTTGCCCCTTCTATTGAGTGATAGAAAGGGAACAGAGCTGTCATCAGGTGGCGATTCTGAAATATGTTTGCGCATAAGGCTACTGGGCTACAAAATATTGTACAGTGAAAAACTAGGTTTTAAGCACTTTTTAACCGACAACAGGTTAACTTGGCCCTACCTCAAAAAACTGCATTTGGGGTTTGCCCATGCCTCTATCTTTTTAGGGCTTTACGAGCGGGCCTTGAACAACAACAGACCTTTACATAGGTTCTATTGGCTCAATAAGAGTATTTTTTATTTTGGCCGTTCAATAAAATACGCCCTTTTGCATCTGGGATTGTTATTAGGCAAAACCGAAGGCCGTATAGAAATTGTAAACCTAAATGCTTGGTGGCTTTTAGCGGGTAGGTATTTAAAATATAATTTTCAGGTCAATAAAAAATACAAACTGATTTTAAAGATCAAGCAACAGATTTGAATAAGCAATATCCCAAAATATCAATTGTTACGCCCAGCTATAACCAAGGCGAATTTATTGAAGAAACGATTCTGTCTGTTTTGAACCAAGGCTATCCAAACCTCGAATACATTGTGATTGACGGTGGCAGCACAGACAATACTTTGGCCATTCTCGAAAAATACAAGGATCGTTTGGCTTATTGGGTTTCTGAGAAAGACGGCGGGCAGGGAAACGCCATAAACAAAGGCTTTAGAAAGGCTACGGGAGACATTTATGGTTGGATGAATAGCGATGACTATTATCTACCTCATACTTTCAAAGCTCTTGCAAAGGCCTACGCACCCAGCAAATACCAGTTTTACTATGGCGATTCGTTAGACCTTAGCGAAAAAAAGGTGCTTTCTTATACCGATGCCAACTATGTAATCGACGACTTTTTAAGGTTCGGTGGGCTGATTGCTTCACATTCGGCTTTCTGGGACAGCCGCATACACCAAGAAATATGGGAAGAGATGAAATGCAATGTAGACGGCGAGCTATGGATCAGGATGTTGAAAGGCGTGAAAAAGAAATACATTCGTAAGCCATTAGGCGTGTACAGGCATCACGACGAAGCCAAATCAAACGACGAAAAATGGAAGGTCGCCTGGCGCGAGGATGGCATACGCATTGAGCAGCGGTATGGTCCGCCACCACAAGCACGAAGCTACCTGAGAATAAAGTACCTGGCCTACGACAAAATATTTTCGTTGATCAGAAAAATATGGAGAAGACCTCAACCATGGCGTTAAATAGCTTATCGATATTAATTCCTTGCTACAATTCGGCCAAACACCTGCCAAAGCTTTTTGAGGGAATTAATGCACAAACCGTTCCTTTTGACGAAATTATCTGCTATGACGATGGCAGCACCGACGATACCGTGGCAGTAGCTACAGCTCTTGGAGCCAAGGTAATAGCAGGCGATCAAAACAAAGGGCCAGCTTATGCAAGAAACAGGCTGATCGAAGCTACTACCACCAGATGGATCCATTTCCATGATTCGGACGATCTGATTTCGCCACATTTTGTAGCAACAGTACAAGAATTAATTGATCGCCAAGAGGTTCCTGACCAAACCTGCATCCTCTCCAACATGCAGGTAATAGACCTTGATGGAATAAATGCCGAATCATTGGTTCGGTATAGCCAGTCAGAGATAAAAGCAGATCCTATTGCTTACTTCTTAAAGCACAACGGCTTTGCCATTATTGGGTGCTACCCTACAAAATTGTTGCAGCAAATTGGAGGCTTTAGGCAAGACATCCGCGGAAACGAAGACCCCGACCTACATGTGCGGCTGGCCATAGCAGGAGCAAAATTTAGCTGTACCGACAAGGCCTTGGTAACCAACCTTACCAGAAGCGATTCGTTTTCGGCCATTAACTGGGCAAAGTGCCTGGCCGATAGGCTGACCTGTTTTGAAAACTACCTACAGCTTTTAGACAAAAAATACCATTACCTCATCGGAGAACAAGCAGTTATCCTGTCTAATTATTTTTATAGACAGAAAATGTTCGACTTGAGCGATCGGGCCCTGCAATTGGTGTATCAATCTGAAATAAAGCAAGTGTATGGCTCTAAGTTTGCAAAATATACCTCAAAGATATTTGGGTTGCGCTTTTATATGTGGCTGTCAAGAAAAAGAATAGACCTCAACGTTTAATGAACAAACCACTTGTATCGGTTATTATTCCAGCATATAATGCGGCTACGCATATTGCACAAACCATCAATTCGGTAGTAGAACAAACGTATAGCCAATTAGAAATCATAGTGGTAAACGATGGCTCTACAGACGATACGTTAGATGTGCTTAAGCAGTTTGGCAACGAAAAAATAAAAGTGCTGTCGCAACCTAACGGTGGGGCCAGTAGTGCCAAACAACTTGGACTGGAAAAGGCCACAGGCGATTTTATACAGTACTTGGATGCAGACGATTTGCTGAGCAAAGACAAGATCGAAATTCAGGTAGCAGAACTGCTTCAATACCCCGATCAGGTTGCGGTTTGTAGTACGGTGCATTTCGACGCTGACCAAGACCATTTAACACAGCAGCCATCTGCCTATGAGGATGGCTTTTTATACAGTACAACCGACGTTTCAGGATTTTTGATCAACTTATGGGGAGGCAACGGAAAGGGTGGATCGATGATACAGCCCAATACCTTTTTAATTCCAATGTCTGTGGCCAAAGTAGCGGGACCTTGGGATACCAGCCTCTCGCCATGCCCAGATGAAGATGGCGAATATTTTTGCAGGGTACTCCTTTCGAGCAAGGGCATCAGGTATACCGATGGCGTGCTCAACTATTACCGTAAATTTCCGAACAAAAAAAGCCTGAGCTCCTTAAAAAGCCATAAGTCGTTGATTAACTCCTATCAATCGGTGGTCAGTAAAAAAAACTGGCTCTTTAAACACAACAATGGAGAAAAAGCAAAATTGGCCATTGCCCGTCAACTTATCTCTGTTGCAATAGACGCTTATCCGAGATACCTTTCGCTTTATAAAGAAATAAATAATGAAGTAGTGAAGCTAGGCCGGTATAGCTATGCGCCAATTAGTGGCGGGCCGGTTACACGCAAGCTTTCTACAACACTGGGCTGGAAATTTGCAAGACTTTTTCAGTATTACTTGGCCAAAATAAGATCCAGCTAGTGAATAATAAAGAAAAGCCCCCTCCATTAAACTTTCTAAACTGATCAAAACCTAGTTATTAATGATAGCCATAGTTTCTTCCTGCATCAAGCCCCTCCAAAATGGAGCGCAATTAAAAAGCTATCTTTCGGTAGCCGATAGGGAAATGCAGACCCTATTTACCTTAGAAAAACTGGAGGCCTATCATTTCAGCAAGATTATTTTAGTCGACAATTCAGTAGATTTTGATTTTTCAAACATCAAAAAAAAGTTCGAGAACGTAGAAATAGCACACATCAAACAATACCAGTTTGAAAACAAAGGCTTAAACGAATTGCTTATGCTGCTTGCTATTGTTGATGAACTGCCCAACAATGAGCCTATTTTTAAGATAAGCGGCCGTTATTACCCCAACAAGGCGTTTAAGGAAACCCTTGGTGCATCATTTGATTTCAGGGTAAGAGGATATGATTTTGAAACCAAAAGAGGCAACATTTCTACCCGGGCCTACTTTGTAAAAAACAAACAGCTTTACAAGGATTTTCTGCTGAAGACTTTTAACGAAGTGTTTCTTTACCCCGGCAGAATAGTAGGTTTGAGGAGCCTCATCAAGGCAATAGTTGCTTCGGTACGCAAACCGCTCTTTTTTCCAAACTTTAATACCTCTATAGAATTTTCGGCAGCCCGGGTGTTAAAAAACGGTAATTATGTTCTTGATGTAACCGATACGATTGGAATACAGGGTGAAATAGCCGGATTTGAAGGTGCAAAACAAATTATTGAATGAAAACCGTTTTGCCTCCCCTATTCAGTGTCCCACCGTTACCTACACTTTTGAGAAATATATAAAGCATGATTTCTATCGTGATTTGTTCAATTAATCGTGATTTGTTTAATCAGGTATCGCAAAGCATTGCCGATACCATTGGGGTAGATTACGAAATCATAAGAATAGACAATACTGTTGCCAATATGGGAATCTGCGAGGCCTACAACCGTGGTGCATCGGAGGCAAAGTTCCAATATGTATGTTTTTTGCACGAAGATATGCTGATCAAGTCTGCCAACTGGGGCGCTGAAATCATCAGTTTCTTTGAAACAAACAGCCAAGTAGGCCTGGTTGGCGTTGCCGGATCTGCATTCAAGTCGCAGTTTCCAAGCATTTGGGCTCAAGCACTATTCCAAACCGATCATATCAATGTAATTCAGCACTACCGCAATAATGTTGTTTTAGAATCCAATGGTGTACCGGGGTCTTTTGTAGAGGTTAAAACGCTAGATGGCGTATGCCTGTTTACAACTAAAGAGGTGTTGAAGAAGAATAGCTTTGATGCGCTTAATTTCGACAGGTTCCATTGCTACGATCTCGATTTTTGCCTGCAGGTGGGGCAACATTCCCGCCTATTCGTTTATCACGGTTTGCTCATCGAACATTTTTCGTCGGGTAGCCTAAACAAAGACTGGGTAAATTATTCGATTAAGGTATCTGAAAAATGGAAAGATATTTTGCCGATTGGCGATATTCCCGACAGCCATAAAAAAGCCATCGAATGGCGAAACAGGAAAGTATTCTTTTTCAGGATGAACATTTTGGGCTATCCCTTTGGCGCAACGATCAGGATATTTTTACGCTTCGGCTTTTTAAAAAACACGTCTTTTATTGACTTGGCCAAGTTTATTTACCAAATGATTGGACAAAAGCTGAAGCTCCTTCCCAAAAAACCGTTTTATTGATGCCAGAAATCTTCTATACCATTATCAGAACACAGTTAAATAATTGGATTAAAGGTTTACAAGAAATTATCGAATGAAAATTTTCCTATCTTTTCTCCAATCACCATATCAGTATCCGATAGCCGCTTATAGTTTTTGGGAATACTATCTCAAAAATGGTATCGAAGAAGCTGGTCATGAGTGGATCGAATGCAAAGAGGTTGATTGGGCAAAAGGCCTGGTTCTGCAGAGCCAAGAAGAACTGAGCCTTTGGAAAACGAATGCCTGGGAAAAGACCGTGAATTACCTTAAGCAACATCCGGCCGATATTTTCCTGAGCTATCTTTATCCACATCAGGTAGAGGAAAGTGCCATAGCCGAAATCAAGAAAATGGGTATTCCTTGCGTCAATTTCTTTTGCGACAATGTGCGCAATTTTAAAAAGGCGCCAATCCAATTTAAGGTTTTCGACCTTAATTGGGTACCCGAATTCAAGGCTCAGAAAATGTACAAAAAAGCAGGCTATCCTTTTATCAATGCCCCAATGCCCATGTGGGTGGAGCCAAAGTACAGAACAGTACCAGCCACTGAACAAGACCGTGTATCTTTTATCGGCTCTAAAGACGTCCTGCGTCAACTCTTTTTTGAGGAACTGCTTAAAAAGCACCCCGATTTTAGTGTTGACATTTATGGGAGTGCCTGGATAGGTACCGAAGGGTTGCTACAAAGGGCGCCACTTTCGATAAAGCAAAAAGCCTACAATCAGATCCGTTTCTTAGCCGAGCATGGCATTTCGCCCTATCTGAACAAACTCAAATACAGACGCTATAATCCAGCGCTATCTAACCAGTTAAAAGCCAATGTAAAGGACAAGCTCGATTTTGAAAACTATGTAAAGGTATCGCGAGAAAGCAAGGTTACCGTTGGCATTAACCGATACCCCAGCTTTAATTTTCCATTACACTCGCCCGATACCTATTCGAGGCTGCGCGACATCGAGGCACCGATGTTAGGCGCCTGCTACCTTACCGAATACACCGAAGGGCTGGAAAACCTTTACGACTTAGAGAACGATATATTAGCTTATAAAGATGTCGACGATTTTGTAGAAAAATGCCAACAGCTTAATCAAGACAAGCAATTAAGGCTAAAACTTAGAGCAAACGGCCAAAAAAGGGCATTAACCGAACACAGCATTGCCCAAACCCTAAAAAAAACAAACAACTAATATGCAAGCAGCTAAAACGTACTTCCCTATCCTTAATTTTTTGAGGGCATTGGCCAGTTTAGGTGTATGTGTTGTACACCTGCATTACATGGTAGGCTTAGAAAAATATCCCATTGGCAAACTGTTGGTACAGGGGCAAGGCGGCGCTGCCGTTTTTTTTGTCGTATCTGGCTTTGTTATTCCCTATTCACTTTGGAACTATAATTATACCCTAAAAAACTTCTTTCGCTACCTATGGCGAAGGGCAGTAAGGATAGATCCCCCCTACTTCGTTATGGTACTCGTTTCTGTTTTGCTTTTAGGGCAGTTTGATTCAGTAAGGTTTCTTTTTCATCTCTTATACCTTATTCCATTTTCTGGTTACAATTGGTATCAAAGCATCTTCTGGACCCTTGGCATTGAATTTCAGTTCTACATTCTCATCGGCCTTAGTTTCCCCTTACTTAAAAAGGGGAATATTTACTTGGTTGTAGCCATTATTTTATTGCTTTCTGGTACCGGATATTTTATAAACGCAATGAAGAGCCGTGACTTTATTTTTCACAACATCCATTATTTTGGCTATGGCATATTGGCTCTATTGATTAAAAAAGAACGTATTTCGTTAAAAATCGGACATCTTTTACTATTGGCCTTAACCATTTTCCTTTGCCTGAAGATATCGATTATAACAGGTTTGATAGGCTATGTGGCGGCATTAGCCATTATCCACTTGAGTTTTGAAAATGCTGTGAGCAATTTTCTGGGCAGGATTTCTTATTCGCTTTACCTAACCCATACATTAACCGGTGGACTATTACTTGTACTATTCAAACCCCTGTTTACTAATATCTATTGGCTGTTTTTAGCCCTGTTGATGTGCTGCATAGCTGTTGCTTTTGTTTATTACCTGTGTATTGAAAAAGCGGCGTTGCGATGGTCCAAATCCATTAAACTTAATCTTGTTGAAAAATAACAGGTTAATTATCTACTTTAAGAAAGAGCCGGCAAGGGATTCTTACCTGCCGGTCGATCGCTTTATACTTCCTTTCATCAAAAGGCTATTGAAAAAAACAAGGACCAGTAGCCTAGAATCTGTTTTTATTAATTTATGTAAAGGCTTGGATGTACTTGATGTTCCGTATTTAAAAAATTTACCATTCAACAAGATCAAACCAACAGATAGGTTAGTAGTACTTGGGGTAGGCAAAAATGTATTGAAAGGCTACAACAAACCCAATAAATTAGTTGCCGGCATCGGACTGATGACGCATCCCGCCAATTGGCCTGGCTTGTTTAAAGATTTTAAGATAGCCATTTACCTGCAGCATTCTACATGGACTAAAAACATTTACAACAAATGGTTTGGGCCAAACACCTGTACAACCTGGCCTGTTGGTATAGATACCGATTTTTGGCATCCAAAAAAGCAAAAGCCTAAAAAACATATCTTGGTTTATGTGAAATTTTTGTGGAACAGGGAGCAGAATAGAGAAACGTTACTTAAACCAATCATCGATTTTTTAACGGAAAAAGGATTAGCTTACCAAGTTATCACCTATGGTTCCTATACTATAAAAGAATATAAAGAACTCTTGGAAGAAAGCTCGGCCATGATCTTTCTTTGCGAGCACGAGAGCCAAGGGCTGGCTTATCAAGAAGCCATGGCCATGGATGTACCGATTTATGCCTGGGACCAAGGGTTTTGGTTAGACGAAAATCGCTTCGAATGGGGCGAAACAGATCCCGTTCTGGCTAGTTCAGTACCTTACTTTGACCAGACTTGCGGAGAAAGGTTCAAAGATATTCAAGAATTTCATGCCGGTTTCAATAGTTTTTACAAAACCGTGCAACAAGGCAGATTTAGTCCTCGCGAATATGTTTTAGACAATCTTACTTTAAAAAAAAGCACCCAAAGAATGCTCGAAATCTTGGATAGTGTTTACAATGCCCACGACGAATTAAAATGAGAATAGTTATTACCGCAGATCCGTTTATACCTGTACCTCCGCTCAATTATGGTGGGATAGAAAGAATCATCTATTTTCTTACCGAAGAACTTATCAAAAATGGGCACGAAGTTATGCTGGTTGCGCACAAGGATTCAAAAGTAAGCGCCAAACTGTTGCCCTACCCTATCGATAAAATTACCTATTTAATGGATTTAAAACATATTTACAATTTAAACCAACTTAAAAGCTGGAAACCTGACATCATCCATAGCTTTAGCAGGTTGGCCTATCTCTTGCCTTACCTGCCCACGGCTGTCGCAAAGCTGATGTCTTATCAGCGTGAACCAACCATTGGGCAGATCAAAAAAGCGGTGAAGTTTTCGAAAAAAAATACTCTGGCGTTTAGTGGCTGTAGCAATTACATCAGCCAGCAAATAATACCCTATGCCCCAGCCTCTACCGTATACAATGGTGTAGATCTCAGCAACTACCATTTTAAGAATAGCGTTGAAAAAGATGCCCCTCTTGTTTTTTTAGGCAGAATAGAACCTATAAAAGGCACACATACTGCCATTCAAATTGCCGTTAAAACCCATCGCAAACTTGTTATTGCAGGAAATATCCCAGCCGAATATCAAGGCTATTTCGACCAGCAGATAAAACCTCATCTAAATGAAGACATAAGCTATATTGGGCCGGTAAACGACCAGCAGAAAAACGAACTTTTAGGCAAAGCTGCTGCACTGCTCATGCCCATTGAGTGGAACGAACCATTTGGCATAGTAATGATAGAAGCAATGGCCTGTGGCACGCCCGTAATTGGTGTACCTAAAGGCTCTCTGCCTGAAGTAATTTTACAGGGTAAAAACGGTTTTCTGGCCAATAGTTTTGAAGAGCTGTGCAACTATGTATTCAGGTTACCAGAGCTTTCGAGAAGTACGGTGAGACAAATTACAGAAGAACGTTTTTCAAGTCAAAAAATCGTAGCCGATTATGTCGCGCTATATACTAAGCTTATCTATGAACGAAAAAGCTAAATCGAACTTAAAAAAAATCGTCTTGGTTACTTCGGGCCAACCTTCAATCAACCCCCGGTTGGTTAAAGAAGCCGATAGTCTTGCCGAAGCGGGTTATTCGGTGCAAGTGATTTACCAATACCGCAACCATTGGGCCACTGCACTTGACGAAAAATTATTGCCAACAAAAAAATGGACAGCCCATTTGGTTGGAGGTTCACCCCTCATTCTAAAAACACTTTATCTAAAATCGCGCATTAATTATAAACTCGCACAATACTTATTTAAACTATTTGGCCCAAACAATATCATAGCCGAAAAGGCAATTGGCAGATGCACCGCTTTGCTTGGCCAAAAGGCCAGCGCACTCAAAGCCGATCTTTATATCGGACATAACCTTGCTACGCTTCCTGCAATTGTACAGGCCGCCAAAAAAAATAATGCCAAATGTGGATTTGATGCCGAAGACTTTCACAGAAACGAGCAGTTCGACAACCCAAATCACCCCGATGTGAGGCTCAAAACCTATATTGAAAACAAGTATATACCTCAATTGGATTATCTTTCAACTGCAAGTCCGATGATTACTGCGGCTTATGCAAAACTTTATCCAAATGCAAAGCCCCAAACCATATTGAACGTTTTTACAAAACCAAACTTCAAAGAAAAGCAACTAAATGAGCCAATGCCTTTAAAAATGTTTTGGTTCTCTCAGACCATTGGCACAGGAAGAGGTCTGGAAGTGGTTATTGAAGCCATGGGGTTGTTAAAAGAATCCGACGTAGAACTTCACCTATTGGGTAGCTACCAGCCCAAAATAGTGGCCCAATTACAACAGCTTGCCAGTGAAAACAATGTGGAAGAAGGAAGAATATTTTTCTACCCCCCAATTCAACAAGATGAGATTTTTGATTTCGCTTCCAAATTCGATGTTGGCCTTGCTACCGAAACCGGACAGCCTATGAATCGAGATATTTGTCTTACCAACAAGTTATTTACCTACATTCAATCTGGATTAGCAGTGCTCGCTTCAGATACGCTTGCACAGAAGGATTTTTTAAAACATTACCCAAATCTAGGTTATATATTCGGAAAAGACGACAAAAAAGAACTGGCTCATTGTATAGCTTCGTATATCAACGATAAAAAACTATTGCAAAGCCATAAAAAAGAAGCTTTAATGCTCGGAAATTCTCAACTAAATTGGGAAATCGAGAACAACAATCTTTTGCAACTCATCGCGCAAATCAACTAACACAATGATCGGATTTATCGTGCCATTCAGGCCTATCCAAAACTCTAAAAACTGGGAAAACGACACGGCCCTTTTAGTCAAAACGTTAAAAAGCATTTGTAATCAAACTTCCCCCGATTTCAAGGTTTATGTAATTTATCATGATTTGCCAACAAATCAATTCGTACACCCCAACCTTAAATATGTTGCGTTTCCATTTCCTTTTTGCACTATCGATATGCTAACCGATAAATCGGCACTGCAAACACAAGACATTACCATGTCTGTAAATGCATTCGATCAAGGTAAAAAAGCACTCTATGGGGCAAAAATTGCAATTAATGATGGTTGCACATTTATTATGTCTGTAGATTCAGACGATCTGATCAGCAACAAAATAGCCGATTTTGTAAATAAAAACCATCATAATAAAGACGGTTGGTTTGTTTCGAAGGGCTATATTTATATGGACAAAGAAAACCTGTTGGTGAGAAAGCCTTCTAAAATGAATACGATTAATGGGTCTACAAATATTATTGCAGCCAAGGATATCCCCGACGTGAATTTCGAAACCAACCGGGTTGATGCTTTCACTTTTTTTGCAGCACATGGCTATTTATATCACAGACTTAAAGAAACGGGCGTTCATTTACAGCCCCTGCCGTTTTATGCAATCATATACGTGGCACACATTAGCAATTGGTCGAGGGTTACTGAATCTTATAAGGTCTTTTCGTTCAGAAATATTTTGATAAAGACATTGAGGTATCAACCCAAGTTTGCCCACATACGAAAAGAATTTGGTCTTTAATAAAGTTCATCTATTGAAACGTGTACTCATCATTTCGCCACATTTTCCTCCGGCCAATACGGCCGATATGCAACGCGTACGGATGAGTTTGCCCTACTTTAAAGAACTGGGTTGGGAACCAGAAGTAATTACCGTTGACGAAAAACACTATGATGTTGTAAAAGACGGGTTGTTGATGGATTCTATTCCTAACGAAATTAAAATACACAAAGTAAAAGCCCTTGCCAAAAAGTTGACCAGCAAACTTGGGCTTGGAAGTTTGGCTCTTCGTTCACTGTGGTTTATCAGACAAAAGGGAAACCAATTGCTTGCAGAAAGCAAGTTTGATTTGATTTACTTTTCTACAACCGAATTTCCGGTGTGCATTTTGGGTGCCTATTGGAAAAAGAAATACAAAGTGCCTTACGTAGTCGACATGCAAGATCCTTGGCACTCTGATTATTACAAGGATAAACCAAAAGCAGAAAGGCCAAAAAAATATTGGCTTTCTTATCGCTTGCATAAATACCTGGAACCTAAGGCCATGAGAACTGCAGACGGTCTCATCAGTGTATCCGACGATTATATCAAAACCTTACAAAAACGCTATCCACAACTCAGAACAAAACCCGCTAAGGTGATTACTTTTGGGGCATTTGAAATCGATTTTGATATTGCAAAATCACGCAACCAAGAACTCTCTTTGGTCTTTCAACTAAACGAAAAGATAAATTTGGTTTACATTGGGCGTGGCGGTTTTGATATGCAACCAGCCTTAAGAACCTTATTCACTGCATTTAAAAAAGGTCTGGAACTGCAACCAGTGCTATTTCACAATGTGCACATGCACTTTATAGGAACCAGTTATGCCCCAAAAGGTAAAGGTATTGCTACCATTTCGCCTGTTGCAACCGAACTCGGCATGGCATCATACGTTACAGAACATACAGAAAGGATTGGATTCTACGAGAGCATTAAGAACCTGCAAAATGCAGATGGCCTCATCATAATTGGTTCTAACCAAGCTGCCTACACCGCTTCAAAATTATATCCTTACATTTTGGCCAAAAGGCCTTTGCTGGCGGTGGTGCACCCAGAAAGTAGCGTAATGCACATCATTGGCGAATGCAATGCAGGCCAAGTCATGCCAATAGATGGCGAGACAGAGGCAACTTATCAAGCCCTACTCGCCTATTTGACAAACATCCATCAGCATATTGCTCCAGCTACCAATTGGCAAGCATTTAAACCTTATACTGCTGCCCACATGGCCAAAAAACAAGTAGAATTATTTAACGAGGCAACATAAAACTATGCAATGGCTCTATAAATTTATACTCAGGAGACCTTTTTTTAAAGGACAGGACAGATTGTTCAATTACCTGTTTACCCATCGCAAACTAGGCAACCAGCCAATTATTGTTAGGCCTCTCGAAGGAGATTTTAAAATCAAATGCAATCCTTCAACTTGGATCGAAGCCAAGATCATCTATACTGGCAATTACGAACCGGCGCTTAAAAAGGTTTTCAGATCGGTAATCAAAAAAGGCGATAGGGTATTAGACATTGGGGCTAATATCGGATTTCATACCCTTTATTTTGCCGAGCTTGTTGGCGAAAATGGCAAAATAACCGCATTTGAACCGGTACCCAAAAACTTTGATGCACTAGATGCCAATCTTAAACTAAACGATTTTCGTCATATCGAAATCAAGAACATCGCGCTGAGCAATAAAGAAGAGCAGCTACATATCGCTGCCGACGAAAATAGCCAAAATCCAGGTGCCTATAATCTCTTCGACCTGAGTGGCAATATTTTGATTAATTGCTACATTGGCGATAAAATAGTTGGCAATGACAGAGTAGATGTAATAAAAATAGACGTAGAAGGCTATGAGAGCTTTGTGATTGACGGCCTGATCGAAACTATCAAAAAAAACAGGCCAACTATCATTTTCGAGTTCGACAAACACTATCACCAAAAAACATGGCGCCCGGAAGATTATATTTTTTCAGTATTGCAGGAGCTTAACTACCGATTTCTGCATGTTTACAAAGATGGTCCAAAACCTATCGAGCATTTTAACGATCTTCAATCTGGCAATATTCTAGCTATACCAAATGCCTAAAAAAATAGCAATTATTTCTACCCATCCAATCCAATATTATGCACCGGTATTTCAATTACTGGCCAAGCAACTCCGTTTAAAAGTTTTTTATACTTGGGGCAAACAATCTATGCATAAATACGATAAGGGTTTTAAGCAGGTTGTTGAATGGGATTTGCCGCTATTAGAAGGCTATGAATATGACTTTTTAGAAAATACCGCAAAAGAACAAGGTTCACATCATTTTAAAGGAATTGTTAATCCTAGTCTAATTAAATCGATACAGGCTTATGAGCCTGATGGCATCCTCGTTTACGGATGGGCTTGGCAAAGCCATTTAAAGGCAATGCGATTTTTTAAAGGTAAAATCCCTATCTATTTTAGGGGCGATTCTACTTTGCTGAACAAACCTTCGAACTGGAGAAATACCTTAAAGGGCATTTTTTTAAAATGGGTTTACCGCCATGTAGATACGGCTTTTTATGTAGGGTCGGCCAATAAAGCCTATTTTAAAGCCTACGGATTAAAAGAAAACCAATTGGTTTTTGCGCCACATGCCATAGATAACAATCGTTTTAGCTCAGACAGAACTACAGAAGTAAAAGCGCTCAGAAATCAATTGGGTTTAGCGACAAGTGAAATACTTATTCTTTTTGCCGGAAAATTAGAACCTGTTAAAAATCCAACGCTTTTGCTAACCGCCTTTGTAGAGCTGGGTATTCCTCACACACATCTGCTATTTGTAGGCAATGGCCAGTTAGAAGAAACCCTGAAAGCTACGGCCCACGCTAGCCAAAATATCCATTTCATCAACTTTCAGAACCAAACACAAATGCCCGTGGTTTATCAGGCGTGCGATCTTTTTTGCCTACCTTCTTTAAGCGAAACATGGGGTTTAGTAGTAAATGAAGCTATGGCTACCGCTAAACCAGTACTGGTGTCTAACCAAGTTGGATGTGCCAACGATTTAGTAGATAAAACAAATGGAGACATATTTAAAAGTGGGGATTTGATTGATTTAAAGCAAAAATTAATAGCTTTAATCGAAAACCCTGATACTTTAAAACTCCTTGGAAAAAAATCGTTTGAAAAAATCAAAAATTGGAGTTTCGAAAAACAGGTAAAATCTATTGTTGAACATGTTAGCCGATAAATACGAAAACAATTCTAAGCAAAAAGTTCTTATCCTAATCTATTTACCTTGGATTGCTTCCATCATCGTACAAATCGATCCAGTAATTTCCTATTTTACGGCTTGGGGTGGGTCATTTTTAATCTTCTATTGGACCTTGTTTTCAAGACTAAGATTCATCCCTTTAGATCTTCCGCTTTCCAAGCAAGTAATGCGACCAATTGTGCTTGTACAGCTTATTTTCGCTGGCTTCATGTGTACAACATCTATTTTTTACTTTTTGGACCACTTGGGCTATGAATATTTCAACAAAATCAGCATACTGCCTTTTAAGGTAAACGAACAGACCTATATCATTGCCAAATGCCAACGCCTTTCTCTGCTCGCACATGCAGCACTGGTTACAGGTATAATTGTCAAAATCAAACAGTTTCCAGTCATCAAACATAAGCTCAATCTTAATCTAGATTTCTTTTTGATTTGGCTATGTGTTGCCTGTTACCTCACTGGTACACTTTCTTCCCGTATCTCGAGCATTAGCCAGTTCTCTTATGGTTTGATCAATATTTCTATTACTTGCAGTGCCTTTGTTTTTGTAAGGGGAATTGTACAGCGAAAAGTCGGATTTATCATTTTTGGCGGGAGCCTTTTTGTTGTCAATTTCTTGGCTTCCACTTTAACAGGCTACAAAGAAAGTGTAATCATCAATGTAATTATCATCAGTTTTCTGCTCTATCCTTATTTCAAAAAGCTCATCTTAACATTGGCTATTCCAACAATATATATCATGCTTTACGTATTGCCTACCTTTGCCGGCATCATGAGGTCTCAATCTTGGAGCGGAGAAAAAAGCGCCCAAGATGCAAGAACCGAGGCGTTTAACGCTGTATTGGTGAGCGATGGGGAACAGATAAAGGAAACCAACTGGAGCTTTCTCACCCTACGCTTAAGCGAAATAGACATGTTTACACAGTTTGTTAAACACATCCCAGAAGAAAGAGACTACTATGGACTCGAAATAGCAAAAAATTCGATGCTTGCCGTTATTCCTAGAGCATTCTGGCCAAACAAATTTGTTACCGAAGCCATTTCAATGGAACGGGTTTATGAAGCTGGGGTAGCCAATCGTGGCTCTACGGTATCAGCTAAAACCCGTCCAGTAGTTGATGGCTACGTGAGCGCCGGATTTATCGGCGTATTTATTTCAATTTTTTTATACGGCTGGATTACGCAATGGCTCTGTAATAAAGCTGAAGAGTGGTTTGGCGGCTATGAATTAGGATGTATCGTAATGTTCAACGCTATATTTCAAAATCTATGGCGCGGCAACAATTTCGAATTTCTGCTCAACAATATTTTTTATGGCTATTTGGCCATGTATGCCATTTATTGGATTCTCAAGCGCTCCAACACCTTAGTTGAACTAGATGTTTACCAAGATACTGCAGATCAGCGCGGCCTATAAGCCCGCCTATATTTATGGCGGACCGACCATGTCCGTAGCCAAACTTTGCGAGGCATTGGTAAGTGCCGGTATCGAGGTTGAAGTATTAACAACTACCGCTAATGGCAAAGCAGAGCTTGATGTAAGCACCAGTGAGCCCCAAAAGGTAGATGGTGTGAAGGTGAGTTATTTTAAGCGCTTCACCAAAGACCATAGCCACTTTTCTCCAGCTTTGCTAAATGCACTAAAATATAAGATCAAGCAAACTGAAAAACCAATTGTACACATCCATGCTTGGTGGAACTTGGTTTCCATCTTCAGTTGCCAGATAGCCAAATGGAAAAAAGTCCCTGTTATATTATCGCCGAGAGGCATGCTTACTGCTTACACCTTGGACAATAGAAATTCTGGGTTCAAATCTATCATCCATCAGTTAATGGGCAAGCATTTATTGCGATATTGCCACATTCACGTAACCAGCGAAAAAGAAAAACAGGATGTGTTGCAGTTCATCCAACCAAAAAGCATCACCGTTATTCCAAATTTGGTTGAACTCAAAAATAGCTCGATAGCTAACCAAGAAGATGATTCTGCTCGTTTCAGACTTATCTTTCTATCGAGAATAGAGGAAAAAAAAGGCTTAGAATTAATGTTTAGTGCATTAGCTAGGCTAACCTTCGAATGGTCGCTCACCATTGCAGGATCTGGAACGATAATGTATATCGAAGCACTTCAGGCATTAGCCCAACAGCTAAAAATTGATTCGCGCATCAGCTGGATCGGACAAGTACAGCCAGAAGATAAATTTGATGTATTAGCTAAGCATGATTTGATGGTACTCACTTCCTACAATGAAAATTTTGCAAACGTAGTAATAGAGAGCCTTAATGTAGGTACTCCTGTGCTGTTATCAGATCAGGTAGGCCTAGCCGACTACGTGCTCGAAAAAGACCTAGGCTGGATAGCAGACCTGGATCCCATAACTATTACTAATACTTTAGCAAAAGCCTATGAAGCCAAGGAGCAACGACAGCGGATTAGAAAAATAGCACCTGCCTTGATCAAAGCCGATTTTAACCCCACACAGCTTGTGCAAAAATACCTTTCACTTTACCAAAAAGTATATTAATGGCTGATTACAAAGACTATGGCTATCAAAATGCCTCGGCAACACATGCCCACCAATATATTGTTGAACCTATTATTAAGCTATTAAATAAAGAAACCAATCAATGTATTTTGGATCTAGGCTGCGGCAATGGGGCCTTGGTCAAAACTTTGATTCGTCAAGGCTATAATGCCTATGGAACCGATGCCTCTGAAACGGGTATTCAAATCGCCTCCACATTTTCACCAGATCGATTTGCTTTACAGGATCTTTCAAGTGATGGATTGCCTGAGAAATTTGCCCAACTTCAATTCGATACGATCATTTCTACCGAAGTAATTGAACATTTGTACGACCCAAGAAAATTTGTGTCGTTCTGTAAAACTATATTGCAACAAAATGCTGGAGGTTCTATTATATTAAGCACCCCCTACCATGGCTATCTTAAAAACCTGATATTAGCGGTTGCCGGCAAGTGGGATAGCCATGCCAATCCGCTCTGGGATGGTGGACACATTAAACTTTGGTCTAAAAACACCCTCAGCAAACTTTTAGAGGAACAAGGTTTCAAGGTAACCGATTTTGTGGGTTGTGGCCGAATTCCTTATGTTTGGAAATCCATGGTCATCAAAGCAACACTCTAACTCAATGAACAAGGAGTTTAGTTTCATCATTCTTACTTTTAATGAAGAACAGCATTTGCCAAGATTGCTTCAATCTATCGCTGGCTTAAATGCACAAACCTATATCCTCGATTCTGGAAGTACTGATCAGACTTTGGCCATTGCCGAGCAGTACAAAGCCATAGTCAAAACCAATGCTTTCGAAAACCATCCTAAACAATGGGATTTTGCACTCAAAAACTTTGAAATCACTACACCATGGATCATTGGCCTAGATGCAGATCAGATCGTAACACCTGAGCTTTTTAAACAGCTACAGAATTTTACTGATGGAGATTATTCAAATGTAAACGGCATCTATTTTAATCGAAAAAACTACTTCAAAGGCAAATGGATCAGGTTTGGAGGTTTTTACCCCAAGTACCTGCTAAAAATGTTCAGAACGGGCATTGGTTTTTCCGACCTGAACGAAAATATGGACCATCGCTTTATTGCTCCTGGACAAACAGCTATTTGGAAAAAGGGGCATATCCTAGAAGAGAACCTCAAAGAAAATAAAATCAGTTTCTGGATAGCCAAACACAATCGATACAGCGATCTTATTGCCCAAGAGGAAATAGAACGCCTCAATAAACAGCGCAAACAAACATTAAAGCCCAATCTATTCGGTAATCCAGACGAACGGAATGCCTGGCTTAAAAGATTGTGGTGGAAACTGCCTTTAGGTTTAAGGCCTTTTTTCTATTTTAGCTACCGATTAATTTTTAAGCTCGGCTTTTTAGACGGATCAACAGGAATTTTATTCCACTTTTTACAAGCCTTTTGGTTTCGTTTAATTGTAGACGTAAAAATTAAAGAAATACTAAAAGAAACGCAAGCTCAAAATAATTCTCATGGACCAACAACTCGATAAGAAAAAAGCCAACCGAACCGCAATTTTATTCGTAGTTAAACTCTTGTTATTCTATTTCTTGTTTAGCCAAGGCAATTTATTCATGAATAGCGTAATGAGTACAGGTGGCAGGTTTTATAATCCTTTCATCGAACAAAATTTCAACTATATTCAAGGATTAAGATCAGCATTGATTGGTCCGGCTACATGGATTATAAAGCTTTTTGGTTTTTATGCCATACACAACAATACCGATGTACTGGTAGTAGATGGTCCTTATCTGCGTGTCAACTATGCTTGTTTGGGGATTGGTGTAATGTCTTTTTTGACGGCTTTTGTCATCGCCTTTCCGGCAAAACTTAAAGCAAAAATAAAATTGTTGGTTTTTGGTTTATTACTGATTTATATACTGAACATGCTTCGCATTGCCGCATTGGGTGTATTATTGGGCTTTTTTAAATCACAACGCAACAACTTTACCTACCACCACGAGGTATTCAATATCTTGGTTTACATCATCATTTTCTTTGTACTTTATTATTGGGTAAAGAAAAATACGGTGATGCTTGTTCCTCCATCAAAAGATACTAACGAAATTGAACAAGGAAACCCAGCTTCATAAAAATTTCGACAAGAAAGGCTTCGACTCCGGCGCCTCCTCGCTAAAGATCATCTGTTGGTATTTTACCAGTATGTTTTTCTTTCGCTCGGGCTTGGTACCTTTTAGTTCGGTTTTGGTGTTTCTGTTGCGCTTGTTTGGCGCTAAGATCGGAAAGGATGTAAGGATTAAGCCTTATATTTATGTACATTATCCCTGGAAGCTTACTGTTGGCGACCATTCGTGGCTAGCCGAATGCAGGATCGAAAACCTGGCAGAGGTTAGCATCGGGAAAAATGTATGCATCTCTCAGGAAGCCATGTTGCTAACCGGTAACCACGACTATAAAAAAGTTGATTTTGACCTGATTACGAAGCCCATCACGTTAGAAGACGGTGTTTGGATCGGTGCCAAAGCCACTGTTTGTCCGGGTATAAAGGCCTATTCGCATGCTGTGCTTACGGTAGGCTCTATAGCTACCAAAGACCTAGAAGCTTATTCCATTTACCAGGGAAATCCTGCGGTTAAGGTAAAAGACAGGCTGATTAGCTAATTAGTTTATTAGCTCATTGGTTCATTAGTCTCTTGTAAACTGTGAACCGAAAACTGCTAACTCTCCGCGTTAATCGCTTCCCAAAGCATATCTTTCAAGTTTACCAAGCCTTGCTGTGCCACTGAAGAGATAAATACAGCGGGTATTTTTGGAAGTTCCTTCTTCATTTCCTCTTTCAGTTCTTCATCTAGCAAATCAGATTTGGTAATAGCCAATAAGTGTGGCTTTTGCATCAGTTCTGAATTGTATTCCTTCAATTCCTTCTTTAAGATTTCGTATTCTTCCTTGATCGATCTACTGGTATCAGCTGGAACCATAAAGAGCAATACAGAATTTCGCTCAATGTGGCGCAAAAACCTAAAGCCCAATCCCTTACCTTTTGATGCACCTTCTATAATTCCCGGAATATCGGCCATTACAAAAGACTTCCCGTTACGGTAAGAAACGATGCCCAAATTAGGCACCAAGGTAGTGAAGGGATAATCGGCAATTTCTGGCTTCGCGGCCGAAAGTACCGACAAAAGTGTCGATTTTCCAGCATTCGGAAAGCCTACCAAACCTACATCGGCTAATACTTTCAGTTCCAGCACCATCCACTCTTCTTTTCCCGATTCTCCAGGCTGTGCAAAACGTGGCGTTTGTTGCGTAGGGCTTTTAAAATGCCAATTGCCCAAACCGCCTCTGCCTCCAGCCGTTAATATTTTGGTTTCACCATCTTGGGTGATTTCGAAAAGCACTTCCCCGGTTTCGGCATCACGGGCAATGGTACCCAAGGGTACTTCCAATACTTCGTCTTTGCCTGTTCTTCCAGTTTTTTGTCCGCTGCCCCCACTTAGTCCGTCTTCGGCAATAATATGTTTTCTATATTTTAAATGAAGCAAGGTCCAGAACTGTGAATTTCCTTTGAGGATGATGTGGCCGCCTCTGCCTCCATCTCCGCCATCAGGGCCACCTGTTGCAGTGAGTTTATCGCGGTGCAAATGTGCAGAACCTGCCCCACCCTTGCCAGAACGGCAACATATCTTAACGTAATCTACAAAATTTGATCCTTGCGACATAATAATCCTTTAAAATAAAAAAGCGGAAAGAACCTAACCTCTTCCCGCTATTCTTTATCAATTTATAATTTAATACTGATCAATAACCTCACAAAGGCTGTTAAAAATAATCTCGATCTCGCCGATGCCATTAATTTTGGTCAGTTTTTTTTGTTCGTCGTAATAAGGCAATACCAAAACGATCTTATTGAAATATTCATCAATGCGTTTTTGGATCTTGTCTGCCTGGTCATCAACCCTGCCGCTTTCTTTTTGACGTTGTGCTACTCGCTTGGTCAATTCGTCTTTATCTACATCCAGCGCAATTACACCTGCAATTTTGCTTCCCTTGCTTTCTAAGAACTTATCTAACTCTACAGCCTGAGGAATTGTTCTTGGAAAACCGTCGAACACAAAGCCTTTTGCCTGTGGGTTTTTGTCTACTTCTTCTTCTAGCATGTCGATGGTGATCTTATCCGGCACCAATTCGCCATCAGCTATCAATTGACTCACTTTTTTGCCAAGTGGAGTCTGATTTTTAATGTGTGCTCTGAAAAGATCTCCTGTAGAAATGTGGACTAACTGATACTTATCTATCAGTTTCTGAGATTGGGTGCCTTTGCCTGCACCTGGAGGGCCAAAGAGAACTAAATTCAGCATTAAGGTCTAGTTAGTTGAAACTTCCCTAAAGGAAGATTATTACTGATTAAAAAATACAAATCAACCCCTAAAAGGCTAATCCTTTGCGGCTGCAAATATATAAATATAAATCATCTGTTTGCGTATTTTTTTAAACTTTGGAAATATCAACTCAGTGCAAACCAATTGCATAACTGATAACTAGTTTACTCATCAGGGGATCGCCTTTCTTAATGGATAGCCTTTATTGCCGTTTTCGTACATGATTAATCCACCTATTTGCCCGCTTGCATCTTCAGTAAAAACAAAACTCAGGTTATCAGGCTTTTCCTCAATTCTAAAACTGCCATCAGGCAAGCTATAAAGTTTAAACTTTTTATTTGTACCCGTTTTCTTAAAATAAAGTTGCCCCTGTACCTCACTGATCTCAATTGCGTCCTTTCCAGAGAACTGATAATTGCCAACATATTTTTGAAAGTTAGCTACATCCTGCCCGTTTATACTTTGCATAATTGGCCATTTGTAAGTATCGGCCACACTACGAATAACTTCCAATGCCAGCCATTCGCCAGCATCAGAATTGGTTAAGACTATGGCTCCTTGGCCTGTTTGGGTTAAGCCAAACAACATTCCTGTATAGCCGGCATTGTTCCCTGAGTGCCAATAGCCCAAAACTTCTTTAGCCCCTTTTAAATGAAAGCCCAAGCCCATCGAATTTATCTGGGGCTTAAGCATTTGCTTAAATAGAGCCGAATCTAATGGAACATTTGCTTCTCCAAGTGCTATTTTTTGCAGGCCGATTACCAGCCTTGCCAAATCGGCGGCCGTTGTCCAAGGCCCTGCTGCACCCTGTTCTGGATAAATCCGATATTTCATTGACTTATCTATTTTACCATCAGCATCGTGACCACGAGCAATGGTTCGATTCAAATCAGTATCTGGTCGATAAGCGTAAGTGGTATGGATAAGGCCAAGTGGTTTAAACACCGTTTCACCAACATAGGCTGAAAAATCTACCCCTGTTAAATCTTCGATCAACTGCTGGATAATCAGGTAACCGCCTCCCGAATAGCGTTCTACGGTACCTGGAACAGTCACAATTGAAAGCTTTTTCTTGTTGTTGGCAGGTGAAATCGCATTAAGAATCTGTTGAAGGGAAGGCAAATTTTGGCCTGGCTCATAACCTTCAAAGCCATAATCGTCTCCCAAACCCGCCGAATGGGATAAAAGCATCCTTAGGGTTATTTTTTTCTTTTCTGTAAAATTATTTTCCGGGATTTTCCAATTTTTGAGCTTTAGGTTTACCTCTTCATCTAGCCCTATCTTACCCTCCTTTACCAAATGCACGGCCGCAATTGCCGTAATCACTTTTCCTATAGAGGCACACTGAAACAAGGTAGCCGTATCTACCAACTCTGAAGGATTGCTTGCATCTTTTACGCCATAGGCTTTTGCCGAGGCCAGTTTTCCATTATCAATTACCGCAACACTCATTCCATTGACCTTACGCGCCTTCATTCGGGCCTCAATGTGCTGATTTAACGTTTGCCTATCTCTGATGATCAATTTTGGACTAAGGCCATTTTCTACTTGAGTAATTTTTGGATCTGCTGCTGTTTGAGCATTCGCCGAACCAATGAAACTGTACAGGAGCAGGAAATAAATAAGGGAATAGCTGCGCATCTTTTTGGGGTCAAAATTCCTTCTAGGTTAAAGTTAAACTATTACTACGAAGATTTGAAAAAGAAAGCTTTTTGGCAATTATAGCTTCTTTTTCTGGTTATTGTTCCAATGCCACAAATGCACGCATACATAGCTTCGATAGGGTTTCCATTGCTCGGCCAGTTCAATGATGCGTTTCCTCAGCTTTTTCCTATCGGCCCTGTCTAATTCAAACAAATCGGCCATCATATTTTGGATGATGAGATCGTCGGCTACAAAAACATCTTCGCGGGCAAGGGCAAACATCAACAAAACCTGTACTGTCCATTGTCCAACACCTTTAATAGCGCCAATGTATTGGCCAATTTCCTCGTCCGTCATCAGGCTCAATTTCTCGAGACTAAGTCCTTGCTCTAAATCAAATCTGGCAATGTTCTGAATATAGCCTGCCTTTTGTTTAGATAGGCCAATGCTTTGCAACTGTTCGATTGAAGTAGCCAAAACTTCATCCGAGCTTGGCGCCATGCCTCCATAAAGCCCTAGGAATCTTTCATAAATCACATCAGCTACTCGAGTTGACAATTGCTGACTAATAATCGAATTATAGAGGTAGAGCGGAATATTCTCTTTGGCTTTCAATGCATGCTCGCTGGCACCTTCAAATACAAGTTGGAGATCTGGATGATTGGAAAGCGAATCAAAGTAAGGATGAGTAGCCATAACAGGAATTTTGTTTAAAGATAAGAACATTCAGGATACTGTTCGATAACGCACATAAAATACCGTCCAATAACGAACAGTTCTGCCTAGAGAAAAACCACTAAAGTGTTCTTTAGAGAGCGGGAAACATTATTTCCTAGACTGGCACCGAATTGGCCTAGGGTAGCTATAAAATGTCAAACCCTATTTTATTCAAAATGAACATACTTCTTTTTTCTATCCGTAAAAATCTTTTCCTGTTGTTGGTTCTTGTTTCGTTTAGCACTCTTGCTCAAGAAAAATCAGACACCACATCCTTAATCGACAAAATATTTTCAAGATACAGAGCCGAAAACCCAGGTTGCCAATTTTCGTTAAGCAGCAATGGAAAAATCCTTTTTTCTAAAGCTTGGGGCACTGCAAATTTAGAAGACAGTACTCCATTAAATACGAACTCTATTATTGAAGCCGGCTCAGTATCCAAACAATTTACCGCAGCAGCCATCCTTTTGCTCGAACAACAAGGCAAGCTTTCGCTTGATGACAATGTACGCAAATACCTGCCCGAGTTGCCTGTTTATAGCCACACCATAAGGATCAAACACCTGATACACCATACTAGTGGCATCAAAGACTGGGGAAGTATCGCCGAATTGACGGGATGGAGTCGTGGCACCAAAGCCTACAGCAATGCAGATGCGCTTGAAATTGTTGCACAGCAGAAAACACTCAATCATACACCTGGGGCCGAATTTCTGTACAGCAATTCCAATTATAACCTAATGGCAGTTATTGTACAGCGAACGAGCGGACTCAGCCTTGCCGATTACACCCGCAAATATATTTTCATTCCTGCCGGGATGGAACATACCTCATGGAGAAGTAATTTTAAGACCATTGTTAAAAACCGCGCCGTAGCCTATGCCAAAACCGATGACGGTTATGAAATTGATATGCCCAACGAAAATGCCTATGGCAATGGTGGCCTGCTCACCACAACTGAAGACCTGCTGAAGTGGAACAACTTCTATTTATCTGGCAAACTTGGCGGGTCAGCTTTATTAAAAAAACAGATTGCGCTAGACACCTTCAATAATGGCTTATCTAATTATTACGGGGCGGGACTTTTTATACAGACCCATAACGGGCTAAAAGTTATCAGGCATAGTGGCGCAACCGGAAGTTACAGGTGCTACTTGGAGTATTACCCAACATTAAACTTATCAATGGCTTGGCTTAGCAATACTTCTCAGTTTGACACTGCTCGTTATGATGTCATCAATGAAGTAGAAAAACTATTCTTAAAAAAACCAATAGCCTCAGAATCTAAAACCGATCAGGAAATCAATCTCCCCATAGAAAAATTGAAAGCTTATGAGGGTTGGTATCGGAATGAAAAAACGGGAGAAGGCAGACAGATTCTTTTAAAAGATGGCAAGCTGCTATTCAATAATCAGGCACCGCTTACCCCGCTCAGCAACAATTTATTTAAAATGGGAAGCGACAAGATTTCATTCGATAAAAACAAGGGTTTTAAATTGATCAACTCAGACCAGGATACCGTTCTGTTCAAATCAGTTCCCACTGCAGCAAGGGATTTAAAAGAATATACGGCCAAATATTTTTCCGACGAAAGCAAATTGTGGCTAACTATAGCTTTAAAGAACGATACTTTATTGATGAATATTAATAGTTATACCTCTTATTCTTTAAAACCCACTTATAAAGATGGCTTTATCATACAAAACTTTGGAGGAGTAATGTATTTTGAACGAGATAGCAACGGTAAAATAATCAATATGAAAATTAGCCAATCGAGAGCCAGGAATGTAGCTTATACCAAAACGCAATAGTTGCTTATTTTGAAGTAACAAATCCCCTAAACGAAAAAAGGTGAAAGCTTAAGCTTTCACCTTTTGTGCACTTGTAGGGATTCGAACCCCAAACCTTCTCATCCGTAGTGAGATGCTCTATCCAATTGAGCTACAAATGCATTTCCGTATTGTTAACGGACTGCAAAAGTAAGGCATCAAATTCAATTTCACAATTTTTTGTTCAAGAAAAATTGAATTATTCGCAAAACGTATGCTGCCTATGCTTCTAGCACTTGCTTAATTGCATTAAAATCAGGCAAATCGCCTGCAGATTCTAAAACTTCTGCATAAGTAATTACACCTTCTTCATTTACCACAAACGCTGCTCTTTTAGAAACACCTTTAAGTCCGAAAGCAAATTCATCATAAAAAGCGCCATATGCTGGTGAAGCTTCTTTGTTAAAATCAGACAATAATGGAAACTGATAAGCCTGGTCTTCTTTAAATTTAGCCAAGGTGAAAGGAGAATCTACAGAAACGCCCACTACACCTGCATTGATACCTTCGTAATAGCCAAAACTATCTCTCAAAGTGCACAGCTGTGTAGTGCAGGTACCTGTAAATGCCATAGGAAAAAAGTGAACAACTAATTTCTTTCCTTTATAATCGTTCAATGAAACTTCTTTTAGTTCTGAATTTACTAATTTAAAATCTGGGGCTTTATCGCCAACTTGTAATGCCATCTTGGGTTATTTTTATGTTGTTAAGTTGAAATGTTTGAAGGCTGGAATGTTCCAGGGATAAATTGTTTAGTTGTTCTATTTTATTGATAAGTTAACAGTTATTAATTTTTGGTTCACAGTCCTAATGAACCAATGACTAATGAACTAATCAGCCAATGAGTCTCTAGTTTTTAATTGTTCATCTACGATTGCCAATCCTTCTTCAAAGCTATGCGGCTGATACCGAAGTTGGGTCATGGCTTTGTCTAAAATAAAACCTGTTCTAACTGGTCGTTTGGCTGCTTGATTTAAGGTAGCCGCACTGATTTCGTTGATCAGGCTTTTGTCGAGCTTCCAAAAATCGGCCACTCGCGCCACCAGTTCAGAAATACTCATCATGTCCTTGCCCGAAACATTAAAAACACCCTGTGCCTCATGTTCCACAGTCAGCAGGCAACAATCGGCCAAGTCTTCGGCAAGTGTCGGCATGCGCCATTGGTCGTTCACAATATTTAAGGGGTTGCCTTTCTCCAGGGCTCCTTTGGCCCAAAGCACAATATTGCTTCGGCTCATATCGCTCACAATACCGTACACAATAATGGTTCGCAAAATGGCCCATTTGGCCTTCGATTTCTTGAGCAGTTCTTCGGCCTCCAATTTGGTTTGGCCATAATAGCTCAATGGGTTTGGCTCGGCCTCTTCATCATAAGGGCCGGCAGCACCGTCAAAAATAAAATCGGTAGATAAATGGATCAGCTGGATATCAAATTCTTCGCAAATTTCTATCAGGGTTTGTACAGCTACCACATTTAACTGATAAGCCAATTCCTTTTCTGTTTCGCAGGTATCCACATTGGTCATGGCCGCGGTATGGATAATGGCATCAGGCTGGTATTGCTCAACTACTGATCTTACTTCCTGTGGGTTAAGAATATCCATTTCTGCATACCTATACCCTTCTGCAACAGGATAACGATTGGCGCCTTTTGCAGTGGCAATGAGTTTTACACCACCTTCCTTTATTATCTTTTCGGTAATTTTTTGGCCCAAAAGGCCATTGCTTCCAGTAACTAATACGGTTTTCATCGGCTATTTCAATGTTTATGCAAATGTATTCGTTACTGGGCTAACCTCACAATTAAAATAGAAAATGCATGCCACGGCAAATCACCGCAACATGCATTAAAGGTTTAGCCATTTAAAGGCAATAGCTTATAGATGCTTTTTTCGCCTGTCATCATATCTTTGATCAGGGTTTCGTATTCTTTATTTTCGGCATCATTATCACTCCAGATTTTTCTGCCTTCCAGAAAATCCTTGTAGTAGTCATCCCAGGTTTTAAAATCTTTTTTGGCCATAGGCAATACTTCGGCTACATATTTAGAAGCCTCATCTTTGGTGAGGTAGCCTGCTGCATAAGCCATACAGGCATTGTTTACCAAGCGGGCATAATCCCAAGCGCGGTGCGGGTTTTCGGCATTCCCCTTTTTAAGTTCTTCAAAAGTTGTGATCAGTCCTGCCTTATCTTTAATGCCCCACCAGCTATCAAGCGTACGCTTCGCATCAGCGGCACCATCTTCGGGCTTGAATGGAAACTCCAATAATTCCTTGTAATTGTCTACCAGTTCTTTTTTGTCAGTAGTAGTAATCATGTTATTTACTGAACCTTGGCCGCCGTAGCCTTGAATAAAATATATCCCGCCTAACATAAAGCCACTTAATTTTTCATCTTTAGGTTTATCGGCAGTGCCAGAACCGCCACATGCCGAAACAAAAATGCACAAGGCCGTAGCCAAACTTAATAAGATCGTTTTTTTCATACTCAATTTAGTTTTTGGTTAAGAAATCTAGTTTTCTGAAAGCAAGCAAATATTGAACCATAAATCATTGATAATAAGTGGCAAATTTGCTACTCCGTACACCCAAAAAAACAGCGGTATTTTAACCGTTTAAGGCATGTTGAAAAACTTTTTATTTATGTGTAAAATTTACGTTGAAAAATCTTAACTTTGCCAACCGAATTGCGGGCGCATAAAAACGCCTTTAACATTTTGATTTTTATAATTTTACCAAAAACAATATATGCCTAACATTGGAAAAATAGCGCAGATCATCGGACCGGTAGTTGACGTAAGTTTTGCTAACGATGCCCATTTACCTAAAATTTTCTCAGCATTAGAGATTACTAAAGAAAACGGACAAAAGATCGTTCTTGAAGTTCAACAACACCTTGGCGAGGATCGTGTACGTGCCATCGCAATGGACTCGACCGACGGTTTAGTTCGTGGCATGGAAGCATTAGATACTGGCTCTCCTATCAAAATGCCTGTTGGCGATGAAATCAAAGGCCGTTTGTTTAATGTAGTTGGAGAAGCTATCGACGGGATCAACGCAGTTGATAAAACCGGTGGTAGACCAATCCACAATGCTCCTCCTAGATTTGATGAGCTTTCTACAGAAACTGAGGTACTTTTTACAGGTATCAAAGTGATTGACTTGTTAGAGCCTTATGCAAAAGGTGGTAAAATTGGTTTGTTCGGTGGTGCCGGTGTAGGTAAAACCGTATTGATCATGGAATTGGTAAACAACATCGCAAAAGCTTATGCAGGTTTATCTGTATTTGCTGGTGTAGGCGAGCGTACTCGTGAGGGTAACGACTTATTGCGCGAGTTTATCGAATCAGGCGTAATCAACTATGGCGACGAGTTCTTGCACTCTATGGAAAAAGGTGGCTGGGATTTGAGCAAAGTTGATACCGATAAATTAAAAGAATCAAAAGCAACGTTGGTATTCGGTCAGATGAACGAGCCTCCTGGTGCACGTGCTCGTGTAGCCTTGTCAGGTTTAACTGTAGCAGAATACTTCCGTGATGGTGATGGCGAAGGCGCTGGAAAAGACATCCTTTTCTTCGTTGACAACATCTTCCGTTTCACGCAGGCAGGTTCTGAGGTATCGGCACTTTTGGGTCGTATGCCATCAGCGGTAGGTTACCAACCAACTTTGGCAACAGAGATGGGTTTGATGCAAGAGCGTATTACTTCAACTAAACGTGGTTCAATTACTTCAGTACAGGCCGTTTACGTACCTGCGGATGACTTAACTGACCCTGCTCCGGCTACAACTTTCGCCCACTTGGATGCTACAACCGTACTTTCACGTAAAATTGCCGAGTTGGGTATCTATCCAGCGGTAGATCCATTGGATTCTACTTCACGTATCCTTTCGCCAGCCGTTTTGGGCGATGAGCACTACAACACCGCTCAACGTGTGAAAGAAACTTTACAACGTTATAAAGAATTACAAGATATCATCGCGATTTTGGGTATGGACGAATTATCTGAGGAAGATAAATTGGTTGTATCTCGTGCGCGTCGTGTTCAACGTTTCTTGTCTCAACCTTTCCACGTAGCTGAGCAGTTTACAGGCTTAAAAGGCGTATTGGTTGACATTAAAGACACCATCAAAGGTTTTAACATGATCATGGATGGCGAAGTTGACGAATATCCTGAAGCTGCATTTAACTTGGTAGGTAGCATCGAAGATGCCATCGAAAAAGGTAAAAAATTATTGGCAGAAGCAAACTAGTATCAAGATATAAGTATCAAGTATCAAGATTAGAAATCATGTCTAGATACTTGCTACTAGATACTTGCTACTCAATCTAGAAACAATGAATTTAGAAATATTAACTCCAGACAAGAAAGTTTTCGAAGGCGAAGTAACTGCGGTTACCGTGCCGGGAACTTTGGGTTCTTTTCAAATTTTGAGAGACCACGCGCCTATCATTTCTACTTTGGAAGATGGCCCGGTAATTATTAAAGGTGCTTCTGGCAAAGAAGAAAATACCTTTAACATTAAAGGTGGCGTAGTAGAAGTTCTGGATAATAAAATTGTAGTATTGGCCGAAGCTGTAGTAGCTTAGTTCATCATACCCACCTGTTCGCAGGTATAAAAAATCTGAAAGCCCTTTGAAATAATCAAAGGGCTTTTTATTTTTAGCAAAATCCCTAATCAAATGAGCGCCCCGCAAAACCAGGAAATTACCAAAGAAGAAATCAAGAAAGAGTTCCAGCTAGAAAGAATGATCCTTTTTAGCGACGCCGTATTTGCCATTGTAATTACCTTAATGGCCATAGAAATACACCTGCCTGAGCTCGGCGAACACGAGCAATATACCTTAAGTACTTTTTTAACTGCCTTAAAACACATACTGCCAACTATATTTGCCTATGCCATCAGCTTCTTCTTTATCGGACTGATGTGGTACAAGCACCTCAAAATGTTTAGCCTTTTGAAAGATTATAACCTCGGGCTTGTTATTCGAAACCTGATTTTTCTGTTTTTTATTGGACTCTTCCCTTTTGGGTCTTCCTTAATTGTTCTAAAACAGGAAATTCTTTTGCCTGCGGTAATCTATTCTTTCATCATCCTGCTTTGCATGATCGCTCAACTCATTTTGCACGACTACATTCTAAACAGGGCAAAAGACATTACCATCAAAGTTAACATTACCGAAGAGCGGGAAGAACTAAAAAGGAGGATCCAGGTATTAATCGTCATGATCATTGTTGCCGCACTGGGCTATGTCACCTATCTGATTATCCCTAAAGAAGAAGATAAAACCTATGCCGCCTTATGGACTTTTGTATTTGCCATTATCACTGCACTGATCAACAAGAAAAAAGACAAAAAAACACCTATACTTGCGCCAAAAAAATAACGCTTATTATCTTTTATTTTTTTAATCTTCCATGACGTTTTTCCGATTTCAGGAAGAAAATCAGGAAATTTATAATGCAAGCATAATAAGTATACCAAATACCAAAACCATATTTAGTCTACGCTTCGCCAATATCTAACCTTAAAAAAGGTATTTTATAGAAATTATATTCTGAATTAACTATAAATTCAGAATATAATTTTTTTTCATTTATTTTCTGTTTGCTATTGATAGTTTATAGACCAAAAACTAAATTGGTTTTTATAAAACAACAACAATGAACCGTCTACAAAATTTGAATTTAAGCTTAACAAATCAACTGGTGCTTTTGCCAGTCGGATTGCTGTTGCTTATTCCAATTGTGCTACTCTATATCAAGCAGCAGGGGACGTCGTATCAAAATTTTTAAAACCTAAAAATAACTGAAGCGTCCCCAAAAAAGGGACGCTTTTTTTAATAGAAAAATAAGATGCAACCATGAGGAGACCGGTCTACAATAGACGAGGCCCACCAACAACAGAAACAAAGCAATACCGATGAAATATTACAATTCAAGCACGCTGATTTATTTGAACGGAAAGTTCGTGAAAGCCGCAGAAGCCAAAACCGATTTGTATGGACAGTCTTTACATTATGGTTTGGCCGCTTTCGAAGGCATTCGGGCCTACAAAACCCATAATGCCACGAGAGTTTTCAAAATTAAGGAACACTACAAACGCCTGCAACGTTCTTGCGAGCTGTTGAACATTCCTTTTCCATGGGACATTAACGAACTCATTAAACAAACCTACCGCCTGCTTGAATTGAACAATTTAAAGGATGCCTATATCCGTCCATTGGTATACAGCGAGCCTAACATGTCGTTGGTTGCTCCTCAGGCCGTATCGATCATGATTTGTGCTTGGGAATGGGGTTCTTACCTTGGCGACAAGCAACTAAAGGTGTGCATCTCTCCTTTTCAGCGCCCCAATCCAAAATCAACTTTTGTGGAGGCAAAAATCAGCGGCCATTATGTAAATTCTATTTTGGCTTCTACCGATGCCAAACAAAAAGGTTTCGACGAAGCCTTATTGTTAGACATGGACGAAAACGTAGCCGAGGCTCCAGGCGCCAATATTTTCATCGAGAAAAACGGCAAGCTTTATACGCCTTCTTTGGGCAATATCCTAGCTGGTATTACGCGCGCTACGGTTATCGAGCTTTGTCACGTATTGGATATCGAAGTAATCGAAAAACCAATTAGCGTTGCCGAACTTAAAAATGCAGATGGCGCTTTCTTCTGCGGTACTGCAGCTGAAATTGTCGGTATCCATACCATTGACGATGTAGTTTACAGACAAAGATGGAACGACAGCATCGGTGCAACCATGCAGAGGGCCTATAAAAACCTGGTACTTGAAAAAGTAAACTACGAAGTAATTATCTAATCTAACGTCTCTCCCTGTCCTGTGACACGCAGGATAAATTAGAATGAGCAGAAATAAAATGGTCTGTGGACTACAGACCATAGATTAAAAATAAAATAGTTCTTTGTTTTTTTCAATTTGTTAGTATGTTTGTGGTTCACGGTCCCGACCACATGAATTTGATCACAAACATTATTAGCAACATTATTATTGTCATTTCTTCAAAAAGAGGTGGAATACGTTGCGTATAATCTAAAATATACATTAACCAAAACCGCCTTCACAAGAGGCGGTTTTTTTTTGCCTCAAAAAAACAGAAAACACTAACGATACACCTACAAAAAATGGAATTAAATAAATACAGCAAAACCTTTACCCAAGACCCTACACAACCTGCCGCACAAGCCATGCTTTATGGCATTGGCCTTACAGATGCCGATATGGAAAAAGCACAAGTGGGCATTGCCAGCATGGGCTATGATGGCAATACCTGCAACATGCACTTGAACGATCTTGCCCAAATTGTAAAAAAAGGCGTGTGGGATAACGACTTGGTGGGACTGATTTTTAATACCATTGGCGTAAGCGATGGCATGAGCAACGGAACCGAAGGCATGCGTTATTCGCTGGTTAGCCGCGATGTGATTGCAGATTCCATCGAAACCGTTTGTGGCGGCCAATATTATGATGGTTTGATCACCATTCCGGGTTGCGACAAAAACATGCCTGGCTCTTTAATGGCCATGGGTCGCTTAAACCGACCTTCGATTATGGTTTATGGGGGCACCATTAAACCTGGCCATTACAAAGGCGAAGACCTGAACATTGTTTCGGCCTTCGAAGCTTTGGGCAAGAAAATAGCTGGTCAGATTGACGATTTTGATTTTAAGGAAGTAATTAAGCATGCCTGCCCTGGCGCTGGTGCCTGTGGTGGTATTTACACCGCAAACACCATGGCCGCTGCTGTAGAGGCTTTAGGCATGAGCCTTCCCTTCTCTTCTTCTAATCCCGCATTAAGCGAGGAGAAAAAAGCAGAATGTATCGAGGCTGGAAAAGCCATTCGGGTTTTGCTGGAAAAAGATATCAAGCCAAGCGACATCATGACTCGCAAGGCTTTTGAAAACGCCATTGTAACCATCATGGTTTTAGGAGGTTCTACCAATGCGGTATTGCACTTGATCGCAATGGCCAAAAGTGTGGATGTGAAATTATCGCAAGACGATTTTCAGGAAATCAGCAACCGTATTCCTGTACTGGCCGATATGAAACCAAGTGGCCGTTACATGATGGAAGACCTCCACAAGATTGGTGGCGTTCCTGCGGTAATGAAATACCTGCTGAACAAAGGTTGGCTGCATGGCGATTGCTTAACCGTTACCGGAAAAACATTGGCTGAGAATCTGGCTTCAATTCCAGATCTGGATTTCGATGAACAGAAAATCATTTTTCCTTCAGAAAATCCAATCAAAGCAACTGGGCACTTGCAAATCTTATACGGCAACTTGGCCGAAGGTGGCAGCGTAGCTAAAATAAGTGGCAAGGAAGGCGAGTTTTTTGAAGGCCCTGCCCGTGTATTCAATGGCGAGTTTGACCTGATCAATGGCATTTCAAGTGGTCGCGTAAAACCTGGAGACGTCGTCGTTATTCGCGATGTTGGTCCAAAAGGTGCACCGGGCATGCCAGAAATGCTTAAGCCAACATCTGCGATTTATGGCGCCGGATTGGGAAGCAGCGTAGCCTTAATTACCGATGGCCGTTTTAGTGGAGGTACCCATGGTTTTGTGGTTGGCCACATTACGCCAGAGTACTTTGATGGTGGTTTAATTGCCTTCGTTGAAGATGAAGACAGAATTGAAATCAGCGCCATTACCAATAGCATTACGCTTAAGGTACCTGAAGAAATTATTGCACAGCGCAAAGCCAAATGGCAACAACCCGAATTGAAAATCAAAAAAGGTGTATTGTTCAAATATGCCAGAACCGTAACTACCGCAGCTGAAGGCTGCGTAACCGATGAAGCTTAAAACTTATGGAAACAGCACAAAAAGAACTAACTAACGAAACACCCACTAAAACCTTTGTAGAGGTAAGTGGCTCTGTGGCCTTGTTAGAAGGATTAATTGCAGAAGGAACCGAAGTGATCTTCGGCTACCCAGGTGGCGCTATCATGCCCATCTACGATGCTTTGTACGACTATAAAGAGAAATTACAACATATTTTAGTCCGCCATGAACAAGGCGGTATTCACATGGGCCAAGGCTATGCCCGCAGTTCGGGCAAAGTTGGTGTCGTTTTCGCCACCAGCGGGCCAGGTGCAACCAATTTGGTAACCGGTTTGGCCGATGCCCAAATAGATAGCACACCATTGGTTTGTATTACCGGACAGGTTTTTGCCCATCTTTTGGGTACTGATGCTTTTCAGGAAACAGATGTAATCAACATCACTACACCAGTAACCAAATGGAATTATCAAGTAACTGACGCCAACGAAATTCCTAGCGTATTGGCCAAGGCATTTTATATTGCACGCAGTGGTCGCCCAGGCCCCGTGTTGATTGATATTACCAAAAACGCACAGTTACAATTATTTAATTATGAGGGCTACATCCCCTGCAACCATATCCGTAGCTACAGACCTAAGCCAATTGTTCGCAAAGAATACATTGCACAAGCGGCCGATTTGATTAACCAGGCTAAAAAGCCATTTATCTTATTCGGACAAGGTGTTTTATTGGGCAAGGCTGAAAAAGAATTTCAGGCGTTTGTAGAGAAAAGCGGGATTCCGGCTGCTTGGACCATTTTAGGCGCAGGTGCCATTCCTACAGACCACGAATTAAATGTAGGCATGTTGGGCATGCACGGCAATTACGGTCCTAATGTGCTGACCAATGAATGTGATGTATTGATCGCCATCGGCATGCGCTTTGACGATAGGGTAACCGGTCGCTTAGACAAATACGCCAAACAGGCAAAAGTTGTTCATTTAGACATCGACCCTGCAGAAATTGATAAAAACGTAAAAGCAACCGTTCCGGTTTGGGGCGATTGCAAGGACACCTTACCTCTGCTTACCGAATTGGTAAACGAACAAAAGCATACAGAATGGCTAGAACGCTTCAGGGCTTACAGCCAAGAAGAGATTGATGCCGTTATTCACACCGAGCTGAACCCAACTACCGAAGAAATGACCATGGGTGAAGTCATCAACCAATTGAATGTTTTAACCAATGGTGATGCCATTATCGTAACCGACGTAGGCCAACACCAAATGGTAGCCTGTAGGTATGCCAAATTTAACCATACCCGCAGTAATATTACCAGTGGCGGTTTAGGTACCATGGGTTTCGGACTTCCGGCAGCGATCGGCGCCAAGTTTGGTGCGCAAGACAAAACTGTAGTAGCTGTTATTGGCGATGGCGGTTTTCAGATGACTTTGCAGGAATTGGGCACCATTATGCAAAGTGGCATCGACGTAAAGATCATGATCCTGAACAACCGTTTCTTGGGCATGGTTCGCCAATGGCAAGAATTGTTTAACGACAAACGCTATTCATCGGTTGACATCACCAGTCCCGACTTTATCAAATTGGCCGATTCGTATTATATCGCAGGCAAGCGAATTTCAGATCGCAAAGATTTGATAAGTTCTTTAGATGAGATGCTGAACCATAAAGGCTCTTACCTTTTAGAAGTAATGGTATGCAAAGAAAATAACGTATTCCCAATGGTTCCACAGGGATGCAGTGTAAGTGAAATCAGATTAAAATAACCGGTTATGAGCACAGAAAGCAACAAACAAGACTTCACCATCACGGTTTATGCCGAAAATCAGATCGGATTATTGAACCGTATTGCCATTATATTTTCGCGTCGAAAGATCAATATCGAGAGCTTAAACACTTCTCCTTCTGAGATCGAGCACATCCACCGTTTCAATATTTTAATTCAGGAAACCGAGGAGGTGGTACGTAAGCTGGCCCGTCAGATCGAGAAGCAGATTGAAGTATTAAAGGTTTACTATAACACCAATGAGGATATCATTTGGCAAGAAATGGCCCTTTACAAGGTCCCTACTGATGAAATTGCCGAAAAAGTGTTGGTAGAACGCCTCTTGCGCGAATACGGCGCACGGGTGGTAGTGATCAGAAAAGACTATACCGTTTTCGAAACCACAGGACATCGTGAGGAAACCGATAAACTGATCGAAATCCTGCAACCTTATGGGCTAATCGAATTTGTACGGAGTGCGCGTGTGGCCATTATCAAGGCCAGCGAAGGCTTCCACAGTAAATTGCGAGAGTTCGAACGCGTAGAACCGGGCCAAGATGTGATAGAAAACGAATATTTAGATAAGGGAGATAAGGTGTTTACTATGTAGGTGAAAGGCGAAAGGTAAAAGGTAAGATGGAAGAGGGTTGTCATCCAGAGCAAAGCGAAGGATCTACTCTCGAAAACTAATCTGGGAATCTTCAATCAGCCAATAAACTAATGAACGAACAATGAAATGCAATAAAGTAGTACCGATTTTAAGGATGTTCGACTACGCAAAGGCGATCGAATTCTATGTAGACTGGTTAGGCTTCAAAATAGATTGGGAGCACAAATTTGACGACAATGCCCCTATCTACATGCAAATCTCCTTGGGTGGCATCGAACTACACTTGAGCGAACATCATGGCGACTGTTCTCCTGGAGCGCATATTCATATCGATTGTACTGGAGTAAAGGAGTTTCATCAATCCATTATCGACAAAAAATACAAATACAACAGACCAGGGCTCGAAAAAACCTTTTACGGCACTTGGTGCGTAACGGTAAACGATCCCTTTTTCAACAAGATTTCGTTCAACGAAGAACTGTCAGCGAGCGAAAAATCAACAAATAACTAATCAAGAAATCAACCAAAAATCAACAAATAAAACAATGGCTAATTATTTTAACACATTACCACTTAGAGAAAAATTAAACCAGTTGGGCGTATGCGACTTTATGGAGAATTCAGAATTTCTGGATGGCGTAAATGCACTGAAAGGAAAAAAACTGGTTATCGTAGGCTGTGGCGCCCAAGGCTTAAACCAAGGTTTAAACTTAAGAGATAGTGGGTTAGATGTTTCATATGCCTTGCGCAAGGAAGCAATTGAAGGCAAACGCGATTCGTGGAAAAATGCCACCGAAAACAACTTTAAAGTAGGCACTTACGAAGAATTGATCCCTACTGCAGATGTGGTGATCAACCTTACTCCAGATAAGCAACACACTTCGGTAATCAATGCGGTAATGCCTTTAATGAAAGAAGGTGCTACACTTTCTTATTCGCACGGTTTCAACATCGTAGAAGAAGGCATACAGATCCGTAAAGACCTAACCGTAATTATGGTAGCTCCAAAATGCCCAGGCAGTGAAGTAAGAGCCGAGTTTGTAAGGGGCTTCGGTGTTCCTACCCTCATTGCAGTGCACCCAGAAAATGATCCACAAGGCAAAGGTTTAGCTCAGGCTAAAGCATACTGTGTAGGAACTGGTGGCCACAAAGCAGGTGTATTGAAGTCATCTTTCGTAGCCGAAGTAAAATCAGACTTAATGGGCGAACAAACTATTCTTTGTGGCCTATTGCAAACTGGCGCCATTCTTTCTTTTGATAAAATGGTTGAAAAAGGAATCGACAAAGGCTATGCCTCTAAATTGGTTCAATATGGTATTGAAGTAGTGACCGAAGCTTTAAAACATGGTGGTATTACAGCCATGATGGACAGGTTGAGCAACCAGGCTAAAATCAAGGCATTCGAAATTTCGGAAGAATTGAAAACGATCATGCGTCCATTGTTCCAAAAACACCAAGATGATATCATGAGTGGCGAATTCAGCCGCGTAATGATGGAAGACTGGGCTGCTGGCGACAAAAACCTATTGGCTTGGCGTGCAGCTACCGGCGAAACCGCTTTTGAAAAAACTCCTGCCGGTGATGTAAAAATCAGCGAACAAGAATACTTTGACAATGCTTTATTATTGGTGGCATTTGTTAGGGCTGGTGTAGAATTGGCTTTTGAAACCATGGTTGATGCGGGTATCAAAGCAGAATCGGCCTATTACGAATCGTTACACGAAACACCTTTGATTGCCAACACCATCGCCCGTAAAAAATTGTTCGAAATGAACCGTGTAATTTCTGATACGGCAGAATATGGTTGCTATTTGTTCGATCACGCCTGTAAGCCTTTATTGGCCGATTTTATGACCAGGGTTGATGCCAGCTTAATTGGCAAAAACTACAACGAAGGCAAAGACGGCGGAGTAGACAATAAAGAACTGATCAGTGTAAACGAAATTATCCGTACGCATCCGGTTGAAATTGTAGGCGCCAAATTGAGAAAGGCAATGACTGCCATGAAATCGATTAAAACAGCATAAACCCCTAAATCCCCAAAAGGGGACTTAGATTTAATTTATACAATAAAACAATATACTTCCCTCCCCGCGGGGAGGGTTAGGGAGGGCCAATATGTCTAAAACACTAGTAGAAAAAATTTGGGACGCGCACGTTGTAAAAAGCGAGGCTGGTTTCCCTGATATTTTATACATTGATACCCATTTTATCCACGAGGTAACCAGTCCGCAGGCATTTGACGGATTGCGCAAACGTGGCTTGCCTTTATTTAGGCCAAAGCAAACCATCGCTACTGCCGATCATAACGTACCTACTTTAGATCAGCATCTGCCTATTAAAGAAGAGCTTTCGCGTTATCAGGTAGATATGCTGACCAAAAACTGTGCTGAATTTGGCGTAGAGCTTTATGGCTTGGGTCATCCTTTTCAGGGAATCGTACACGTAATTGGTCCAGAATTGGGCATTACCCAACCTGGTGCAACCATTGTTTGTGGTGATAGCCATACCTCTACCCACGGGGCCTTTGGAAGCATTGCCTTTGGTATCGGCACTTCACAGGTTGAGCAGGTAATGGCTACGCAATGCTTATTGCAACAAAAGCCCAAAACCATGAAAATCGAGGTAAATGGCCAGTTAGGTTTGGGTGTAACTTCAAAAGATATCATCCTTTACATCATTGCACAGATTTCTGCAGCTGGTGGTACGGGATATTTTATCGAATATGCAGGTTCAGCCATTACTTCGTTGAGCATGGAAGCACGCATGACCATCTGTAACATGAGCATCGAAATGGGTGCCCGTGGTGGATTAATTGCACCAGACCAAACCACTTTCGATTACCTGGAAGGAAGAGAATTTAGTCCAAAGGGCGAAGAATGGGACAAAGCCGTAGCCAAATGGAAAACATTGTACAGTGATGCAGATGCCAAATTTGATCAGGTATTGAAATTCAATGCTGAGGATATCGAACCAATGATTACCTACGGTACAAACCCGGGTATGGGCATGGGCATTTCGGCGCATATTCCGGCAACCAAAGCACAACCAGAAAGCGAGCAGCTATCTTACCAAAAAGCATTAGACTACATGGGCTTTGAAGATGATGCGCTATTGGTAGGCAAACCAGTTGACTATGTGTTCATTGGCTCTTGCACCAATTCCCGCATTGAAGACTTACGCGAAGTTGCCGAGTTTGTAAAAAATAGGCACAAGGCCGAAAACGTAGAAGTATGGATCGTCCCTGGCAGCAAGCAGGTAGAAAAACAGGCAAAAGAAGAAGGTTTGGATAAGGTTTTTGAACAAGCTGGCTTTCAATTGCGAGAACCTGGCTGCAGTGCTTGTTTGGGCATGAACGAAGATAAAATCCCCGCCGGAAAATATTGTGTGTCTACCTCGAATAGGAATTTCGAAGGCAGGCAAGGTCCAAATGCCAGAACATTGTTGGTAAGTCCGTTAACTGCTGCAGCAGCTGCTGTTACTGGTAAAATTACCGATGTAAGAGAATTATTACCCCTAATCTCCTAAAGGGGACGTTGGGTGCACCAAATAACAGTACATTAATAGTAATAGTTTAAAGTTCAAAAAAAATTCCCCTTCAGGGGATTAGGAAGTAAAGATGCCAGAAATCGCTTGGGACAGTAAATTATATGATCAGCAACATCACTTTGTATCAGACTACGGTGCAGATGTATTGCAATGGTTGGCTCCAAAACGGGGCGAGGCCATTTTAGACGTGGGTTGTGGCACTGGTCAATTGGCCAATGAAATTGCCAAAAGCGGTGCAAACATAGTAGGTACCGATGCATCGGCCAGTATGATTGCAACAGCAAGAGAAAACTATCCAGATTTATCTTTTGATGTAGTAGACGCTAGTCAATTGCCTTATCATGGTGTATTCGATGCCATTTTCAGCAATGCTACTTTCCACTGGATAGAAGACCAGGAAGGTTTAACTAAAAGCCTTTTCCAGAGTTTAAAAAAAGGTGGTCGATTAGTGGCAGAATTTGGTGGAAAAGGCAATGTACAAAGCATTATAGCAGCCATTGCCACCGCAGCAAAAAATTTGGGACTGGCTAATCAGGTCATCACCAATTTTTGGTACTTCCCTTCTATTGGCACTTATACCAACCTGCTAGAAAAACATGGTTTTGAAGTTGAACAGGCTTGGTTGTTTGATCGGCCTACCCGGTTAAGTGGCGAAAAGGGCATGCACATTTGGATGCAGCAATTTGCGCAACATGCCTTTAAAGACCTGAGCACCGAGCAAGCTGAAGCCATTAAAGATTTAGCCGTAGAAATTTTAAAGCCAGACTATTTTATTAAGGGCGAATGGTTTGCAGATTATAGAAGATTAAGAGTTAAAGCCTTTAAGAGGTAAAAGGTTAGAAGGCTTAAGGTAGAAGGTTTGAGGCAGATCGATAACAGAACCAAATACCTAAGAAAGAATAAAGAGTGATAGGTTGTAAGTTTTAGGCCTAAAAAACTATAAACCAAACAACTAACAACGAAACAAAATGAAAAAATTTGAAAAACTAACATCGGCAGTGGTTCCCTTAAATATAGAGAACATTGATACCGACCAAATTATACCCGCAAGATTTTTAAAAGCTACCACCAGAGAAGGCTTTGGCGAAAATCTGTTCTGTGATTGGCGCTACGACGAAAACCGTCAGCCAAAACCAGATTTTGTTTTGAACGACAAAACTTATGGTGGCAGGATATTGGTGGCAGGCAAGAATTTCGGTTGTGGGAGCAGTCGCGAACACGCTGCTTGGGCTATTCAAGATGCTGGCTTTGATGCTGTAGTAAGCAGCTTCTTTGCCGACATTTTTAAAGGCAATGCCTTAAACAATGGTTTGTTGCCAGTGCAGGTAAGCGATGATTTTTTACATCAGCTATTTACCGCTGTTGCAAAAGATCCAAAAACCGAAGTCGAAATAGATTTAGAAAAACAGACCATCACTTTGACAAGTACCGGCCAGCAAGAAGGTTTTGAAATCAATCCTTATAAAAAATCATGCCTCATTAACGGTTACGATGACATCGATTTTATCCTTAACCAAAAAACTTTGATAGAAGAATTTGAAAAAAGATGAAAGCTTAAAGACCAAAGCAAAAAGCTTGGTTTAAAGCTTATCTCTCTATACTCAAATCGCAATACCCAAATCTCAATATATAATGTTTAAGCCATTCGTCCACATACAAAACCTCAACCTAAGTTACCACAGCAAAGTGGTGCTAAAGGATTTGTATTGGGAAATGCAAGTGGGCGAAAACCTGGTTATTGGGGGAGAAAGCGGGAGTGGAAAAACTTCATTGGCCAAAGCCATTGCTGGTTTAACACCTGTACAAGGAAGTATCGAAATTGACTACGACTTATTGAGCAGTTTGCCCAAACAAGCACTATATGTGGAAAGCTGGTACCAGTTTAAAAACCTCGAAGGTGTTGCCAATTTTTATTATCAGCAACGTTATACCAGTCAGCAGGCGAAGGAAACATTAACCGTTCACGCCGAATTGGTGGCTTATGGAAAAGAAAACCAGCTCCATTTTGATCAAGTCGAGCCTATTTTAGCAGCGCTGGGCTTATCTACCTTCGCCAGTTCGCAACTCATCGAACTTTCGAGTGGAGAACACAAAAAATTGCAATTGGTGAAGGCTTTATGGTTGCAACCTCAGTTATTGATCATCGACCAGCCTTATACTGGCCTGGATGTTACTTCACGTAAAAATTTAAATCTTTTAATAGATCAGGTGGCTGAGGCAGGCGTACAATTGATTTTAATCAGCAACGATACCGAACTGCCTGTTTGTATCAATCGCTTTGCAACTATAAAAAATGGCCAATTGGTAGCGGTTGATCCCGTTGAAATCACCAATTCAGCTCCAGCAAAACGTTTGGGCACCATTCCCGATTTCCTGAAAGAATCGCCGGTTTATGCAACTACCGACATCATCAAAATGGTGAACGTTAACATCAGCTATGGCGACAAACAGGTGTTGAAAAACATCAATTGGGAAGTGAAAGCTGGCGAAAAATGGCTGTTGCAAGGCCACAATGGTTCGGGCAAATCAACTTTGTTGAGCTTGGTTAACGGCGATCATCCCCAATCCTATGCCAACGAGCTTTATTTATTTGGCAACCGAAGGGGAAGCGGGGAAAGCATTTGGGACATTAAGCAACACATCGGACTGATTTCTCCAGAATTCCATTGGTATTTTGATGCTACAGCTACTGTTTTTCAGAGCATCGCCTCTGGCTTTTACGATAGCGTTGGATTGTTCCAGCAATTGCCTTATTCAAAAAGCGCTCAGGTAGACGAACTAATCGAATACTTCGGGCTAACTGCTTCGCGAAACGAATTGCTGAGCACTTTGCCTTTGGGCAAGCAACGATTGGTATTATTGGCCCGAACCATTATCAAAAACCCCGAACTGCTCATTTTAGACGAACCTTGCCAAGGCTTGGATCAACAACAAACACAATATTTTAACCAACTGGTAGACGAGTTGTGCGCAAACGGAATGACCCTGATCTATGTAGGCCATTTCGAATCGCAATTGCCGAACTGCCTTACTCATAGACTTCTGCTTAACCAGGGCGAAGTCGTCAACAACATAAAAACTTACGAAACACAAAAAGAATTAGCATGAAGAAGCATATTTTAGTTATTCCGGGAGATGGAATTGGACCAGAAGTAACCCAATGGGGTAAAGCAGTTTTGCAACACATCGCAACAACCTATGGCCACGATTTTACCTTCGATGAAGCATTAATGGGTCACGTTGCCATCGAAGCAACAGGAAATCCACTGCCAGACGAAACCCTAGAAAAAGCTAAACAAAGCGATGCTATCCTCTTTGGTGCAGTTGGCCATGCCAAATATGACAATGATCCATCTTTAAAAGTTCGTCCAGAGCAAGGCCTGCTCAAAATCAGGAAAGAACTGGGTTTGTATGCCAATTTACGTCCAATCTTATTGTTTGATGAGCTTTTACATGCCTCGAGCATCAAACCGGCCATCTTAAAAGGAACCGATATTTTGTTCTTCAGGGAGCTTACCGGTGATGTCTATTTCGGCGAAAAATCCCGTTCTGATGACAGAAAAACTGCTTCAGATCTGATGATCTATCATAAATATGAAGTAGAACGCATTGCACATAAAGCCTACGAGGCCGCACGTCAACGCAATAAAAAGCTGTGTTCGGTTGATAAGGCCAATGTATTGGAAAGCTCGCGTTTATGGCGCGAAACCGTTCAGGAAATTGCCAAGCAATATCCTGATGTACAAACCGAACACATGTTTATAGACAATGCCGCCATGCAGCTGATCAAAGATCCGAAACAGTTCGATGTGGTATTGACCGCTAACTTGTTTGGCGATATTTTAACAGACGAAGCCTCTCAGATTGCCGGCTCAATGGGCATGTTGGCTTCCGCTTCTGTTGGCGATGGCACAGGTTTCTTTGAACCTATCCACGGCTCAGCTCACGACATTACCGGAAAAGACCTGGCTAATCCTCTCGCTTCTATCCTATCGGCTGCGCTCATGCTCGAAATCAGCTTTGGACTAAAAGAAGAAGCCAAGAAAATTGTTGATACGGTTGATAAAGTATTGAAAGAAGGCTTTAGAACCAATGACATTGCCGATGCGGCCACCAACAGATACAAAGTGCTAGGCACCCAGGAAATGGGTAAACTGGTATTGAAATTTTTATCCAATCATTAACCTAAAACCTTAAGACGATGCTACACGACCCTAACAAAGTTTATATTTTTGACACTACCCTACGCGATGGTGAGCAGGTTCCTGGATGCCAGTTAGATACCAACCAAAAAGTTGAGATCGCAAAATCGCTGGAGCGCTTAGGAGTAGATGTGATTGAAGCCGGTTTTCCGGTATCAAGTCCTGGCGACTTTAACAGTGTGATCGAATTATCGAAAGCTGTAAATGACCCTATTATTTGTGCTTTAACCAGAGCCAATAAAAACGATATTGATGTAGCTGCAGACGCCTTGCGCTATGCCAAAAGACCTCGGATCCACACTGGTATTGGGGCTTCAGACATGCACATCAAAACCAAATTCAACAGTACTCGCGAAGATATTTTGGCGCGTGGCATAGAAGCCGTAAAATATGCCAAGAAATTTGTAGAAGATGTAGAATTCTATGCAGAAGATGCCGGCAGGGCCGATATTGAATTCTTGGCCAAAATGATCGAAGCTGTTATCGCTGCTGGCGCAACTGTGGTGAATATTCCAGACACGAATGGCTACTGCTTGCCAGACCAATATGGTTCTAAAATCCTTTACCTCAAAGAAAATGTAAGGAATATAGATAAAGCGATTATTTCTGTACACTGCCATAACGATTTGGGTTTGGCTACGGCCAACTCTATTGCCGGTTTGCAAAATGGTGCACGCCAGGTAGAATGTACCATTAACGGCATTGGCGAACGTGCAGGCAATACTTCAATGGAAGAAGTAGTGATGATTTTAAAGACTCACAAGAGTCTAAATTTGCATACGCAGATCAATACCCAAGGTTTTTATGACATCAGCAGACATGTTAGCCAGCAGATGCACATGCCGGTTCAACCTAACAAAGCAATCGTGGGTGGCAATGCCTTCTCTCATAGCTCGGGCATACACCAAGACGGCTTTTTGAAAAATCGTGAAAATTACGAGATCATTAAACCAGAAGATGTAGGTTTTCCTTCGGCTGCGATTGTTTTAACGGCAAGAAGTGGAAGACACGCTTTGAAACATCACCTGGATCGCTTAGGCCACAACTTAGAAAAAGCACATTTAGACATCGTTTACCAACAGTTTTTGATCTTGGCCGATAGCAAACAAGGCATAGATGACCACGATTTGAACCAATTGGTGGCTTTGCATCTGGCCTAGGGATGGTCAGAAGTCTATAGTCCATAGTCAAAATCTCTGATGACATGCCTACAAGTGAACCAATGACTAATGAACTAATGACCAATGACCTAGACCATTTTGATACTTGATACTAGCTACTTGATACTAAAAAAATGAATACCACCACCCAACATACATTTGATTTTTTGGCAGCTGCCGAAAGGCTCAAAGACACCGTTTTACGTACGCCTCTAGAATACAATGCCCGTTTATCAGAAAGATACGGTGCAGAGATTTACCTAAAACGTGAAGACAAACAAGTAGTTCGCTCCTATAAATTGAGGGGCGCTTACAATATGATGAGTCAAATTCCGGCTTCGCTTATTCAAAATGGAGTGGTTTGTGCCAGCGCAGGCAATCATGCGCAAGGGGTGGCCTATTCGTGCAAAAAACTGAAGATCAAGGGTACTATTTTTATGCCCGAGATTACACCTAAACAAAAAGTAAGTCAGACTACGTTATTTGGCAACGGTTGGATAGACATTGTACTGGTTGGCGATACTTTTGACGATTGCTTGGCGGAAGCGCTTCGTTTTACCGAAGAAAACAACATGACCTTCGTGCCTCCATTCGATCACTATCACGTAATTGAAGGACAAGGAACCGTTGGCGTAGAAATATTAGAAGATCTGCCTGGTACCGAGGTAGTGATTATGCCTATCGGTGGTGGTGGCTTGGCCTCAGGCACTGGCATGTACCTCAAGAACACCAAACCTAACATCCAGTTGATTGGCGTGGAGCCTGAAGGTGCTCCTTCTATGGATGCAGCCTTTAAAGCTGGTCAGCCTATCAAATTAGAGCGGATCAACCGCTTTGTTGATGGTGCTGCCGTTAAATCGGTAGGACTGCTCACCTATCCCATCTGCAAAAAAGTTCTTGATGAAGTATTACTCATTCCGGAAGGAAAAGTATGTACCAGCATCTTAAGGTTATATAACGAAGACGCAATTGTTGCCGAGCCTGCAGGGGCTTTGGCTGTAGCTTCGCTAGATTATTGTGCTTCCAAAATCAAAGGCAAAAAAGTAGTCTGCATCGTGAGTGGCGGCAACAACGATATCGAGCGCATGCAGGAAATCAAGGAAAAATCCTTGCTTTTTGAGGGCCTCAAGCATTATTTCATTGTCCGTTTCCCGCAACGTCCGGGTGCTTTGAAACTCTTTGTAACTGAAGTATTGGGTCCACATGATGACATTACCCGTTTCGAATTCATCAAAAAAACCGAACGCGAAAATGGCCCGGCATTGGTGGGCATTGAACTCAGGGATAGAGAAGACTATTCGAGCCTGCTCGAACGCATGAAAGCCTTTAAATTCGACATCATCGAGCTGAACCAAGACCAAACTTTATTCGAATACCTGGTTTAATTGCCTTGATTCGTGTCGACACTTAATCGCAATGGTTCGTGTCGACACGAACCACGGGATTTGTCATTTCAGAATAGATCCTTCCCTGTGGTCTGGATGACAGTCCCTCGCCATGGTTCATGTCGACACGAACCATGGTGACTGAACCATGGCGACAAGGATGATCTCCCCTCAACCTTCCGCCCTCTACCTCCCTTGGGCCTAGCAACCATTACGTGCTATTTTACGTACTTTACAATATGCGAAGCCTGATGTTTTTTTTGTTATTGTTGTGCTGTTTGCAAAAGACACATGCCTTAGAGTATGTCGATGAAGCTGGTTATCTCCAAGCAAATCCCTTAGGCAGGCATGATGGTACCGATGGACATTGGCTCAAAGCAGACCGCAAGCACCATACTCAGACCTGGAATGTGGCCAATGAAGTGAATTTGCTCAAGGCAGATGGTTTCAATCAATACCAGGATATTGCAGAGCGATCTGATTTCTACAAATGGTTACAGCAAAAAACGGATTCATTGGGCTTCGAAACCAAATGGGCAGGCATAGCGGCTATTACCACCAGCAAACTGAGCAAACTGCTCACTACACTCCCCGAATTAACCGGCAATTCCAATAAGGAAATCCAAGCATTTGTACGTTATGGCAACCAGCTGATCTTCGATGACATTTGGAAAGACTTACAACTATTGTGCTTGGGAAATTGCTTAAAAGGAATTGAAGCGAAAAAATGGGATGGAAAGCTCTTGTTGAGGGAACAGCAATTAATTGACCCCTCCTATCAGCAGCTTTCCCGCCGATCTTTGCATTCACTCGAAAATTCATTGAGAAAAGAGAACTTATTGTCTAAATTTATCCCAGGCCTTGAATTTGATGGTAGCTTGCTCAACATCAAAGACAGATGGGTTTATGGCATGAAATTGATGGGTTATAAATAGCCTAAAGCAAATGAATATGGTAATGGTTTGTGTCGACACAAACCAGTGTGTACGCAAATGAATATAACCATGGTTCGTGTCGACACGAACCAGCATGAAATTGATGGATTATAAACACGCCAATTAAACTACAACATGGAAAAAGCAAAACTCATAGGTATAGCCCCACAACTCGTGGTAAAAGATGTAGTTAAAACCGCCGAATACTATCGTGATGTGCTTGGATTTAACACCATTGGCTACTTTTCAGACCCACCCCTGTATGCCATGGTAGAACGCGACGGATTTCAGGTCCATTTTGCCAAATCAGATACAGAAGATTTTCCTATAAATGAACAATATCGAAAAATGAGCGCCGACCTTATTATTTGGGTGCCCGAAATAGATCTTTTTTACGAGGAGGTCAAATCAAAAAATGCCGAGATAGTAGAAGGAATTGTCCAAAGAGTGTATGGCAGCAGGGAATTTATCATCAAAGATTGCGATGGCCATAAAATTTTAGTAGGAGATTAATTCCATTGTCTGTATCGACACAGGCAACGGCATCAGATTAAAAAATTAAGGTTTTATTGTTTCTACAAACAAAATGTTACAATGACTGTTTTTCTAATCAATAATATTTGGCAGTAGATTTGCAATAGTTCTTGCAAAACACACACAACATGAAAAAAATCACCTTACTCATCCTTTGCATTGCCACACTAGGTCTGGCGTCTTGCAAAAAAGACACTGTTGTTCAGCAGAATGTTCCAAACTTTACTTTTTACGCGAGCATTTTACCAAGTCAATGGCAGTCAAAAACTGATTCAGAAGGCAGTTATTATTACGTAGACATTAATAATCAAGAAATAGAAAAATACGAAGACGATGGAACAATCGTTTCATTCGCCCGTTTTGATGATGATGGCTATGATGCCCTACCTTTTACGCTTGGTACCTCGCGTTTTAGCTATACTTCGTTCCCTGGCCGAATTAGGGTTTATTTACAAAATCATTATGACCAAACCGTTTTGCCAGCCCGCCCGGTAAGTCAGATTACTGCTAGAGTTGTAATCGTTACATCTTCATCGGACTAAAGATCCACAAAGTTTTAAAACTTCGTAAATCTTCTAAAAAACGACCAATGTTCACTTGAGCTTGGTCGTTTTTTTATGCCTAAATCACCATAATCCACACATATCCGACCTTAGTGTAGCAGCTCACCACATAATACTTGCTTTTTATTATCCAAGTAGTTTTATTAGCTATATTAGTGGCCTTAAAAGATCTATTTTTTGACAAATAAGGATAAAAATATTGAAGCGGATCTCATTCGGGCGATTGTTGATGGGGATGAAAAAGCATTTGAAGCTTTATACACTTCCTATTATAAAAAACTGCATCAATTTCTCTTAAAAGTAACCCAAAACCAGGAAGAGGTTGCATCGGATATCCTACAAGAATCATTCTTGAGGGTATGGCTGAACAGAGACCGTTTATTGGAGATCGAGAATTTTCAGGCCTGGATTTACAAAATCGTCAGTACGGAAGCATTAACGCTTATCAGAAAAGAACTCCATATCAAGACAAAGGCCGACCGGTTAAAATTGAATATAGAAAATGAAAAGTCAACTTTTAGCCTCCAAAAGCCGATAGAATTTACAGAAATCAGGTCAATCGTTAAGCAAGCTGTTCAGCGCTTGCCCCAGCAACGTCAAACCATCTACCTATTAAGTAGAGAAGAGGGCCTCAGTCCCGATCAGATTGCCAAAAAATTAAACATCTCCATCAACACCGTCTACAATACCCTTACCTCCGCATTAAAATTGATCCGTCAAGAACTGACCACAGCTGGATATGGAACCTACCTCAGCATATTGCTGGTCTTAGGGCTTTTTTAAAAAAAAATTCCCTTCCCGATAGTAGTGATTAGAAAAAGTCTATTCATACTACTAACCTGGGGCAAAAACCCTGACTAACCCTAAATAAACCAAATGCGTAAAGAACGAATCCGTTATTTACTGGAACAGTATTGCAATAATGCCTTAGCTCATGAGGAGACCGTAGAACTGTCTCAATTAATTGACAAAACCAATCAGGAAGAACTCATCGATATACTGGCTACGACCATCAGCCCCGCTTCAGAAAACAATAACACTGTTATTGATGAAGCTGAAATAAAAAACAGAGTCGATCAGATATTAGCCATAGACAACAACCTTGACATTAAGGCAACTCACCCTGTACCAAGAATTAAACTGTTAAAATACAGCATCGGTATCGCCGCGGCTATTGCAGTATTATTTGGGTCTTATTGGATATTTCAAAATTTCAATGCCAAAACCAAACAGAAAGACATAGCTAAAGCCACTGAAAAAGATGTACAGCCGGGCCGTGATGGTGCCATATTAGTATTATCAGACGGTACGGAAGTTTTATTGGACAGTACAAACAGCAGCAAGGTTGTAGTCAATCGGGATGGCTCAAAAATTCGGATCAGCAACGGACAGTTAGTTTACCTAGATAGCAAAAACGGCAAGGAAAACGAATTAAACAGCATCAAAACTCCTATCGGAAGAAAATACAACCTAACCTTGTCTGATGGAACAAAAGTTTGGCTGAATGCGGCCAGCAGCATTGAATATCCAATAGCTTTTTCAAAAAAGAACAGAAAGGTTACGATTTCTGGAGAGGCCTATTTCGAAGTAGCAAAAGACCCGCAAAAACCTTTTATCGTTAACATCGAAAATAGCAAAACCAATATTGAAGTTCTAGGAACGCATTTCAATGTAAACACCTATCCAGATCATGGCAATTACAAAACTACCCTCTTAGAAGGAAGCATCTTGTTAAATACCGGGAAAAGGCAGTTCCTTTTAAAACCTAATCAGCAAGCCATCAGTCAACCACTGGCTGATCAAATACAGTTGATTAACGATATAGACCCAGCAGATGTTTTAGCCTGGAAAAACGACCTGTTTCATTTTGAAGAAGCTGACATAGCCGATGTTATGCGGGAATTGTCCAGATGGTATGATATTGAAGTAAGCTACGAGGGTAATAAACCTCCGGGCACTTTCACAGGAAAAATAGGAAAAGACCTCACGCTGCGCCAGGCATTGAAAATACTGGGTGCCACACGCGTCAAGTACAAATTAACAGAAGACAACAAATTAATCATCCAATAATCCCATCAACCTAAACCAACAAACATGACGAAAAACAACTAAGCTTAAACCCATGAAGCAAATTGCTTCTAAAAAAATCAACTAACATGCATTAAAAACAAACATTTAAACCTAAACTTTTTAGTTCAAATGAAACACATCAACCAAAAAAAACATTTTCAGATACAGCATGTGCAGAAAAAAAAACCTTTTAACATCTTTTTTAGCATGATGAAGGTTGTCGTTCTCCTCACCGTATGTATCTCAACATTTGCAAATGCAAAAACATTCTCCCAAACCATTAGGCTAAACCTTAAATCCGTACAAATCGATCAGGTTTTAAAAGCCATAGAAAAACAATCTGAATACACCTTTTTTTACAAAACCGAAGACCTTAAAGGGTTAAAAAAAATTGATGTCAACATCAATGAAAATTCAATCGGTACGGTACTTCAACAAGTATTTGAAGACCTTCCGCTTGAGTATAATATTGAAGGCAAAACCATAGCCATCAACAAAAACCTAAACAAGCCTAACAAAGCAAGTGCTTTAGCTACAGAATTTTATGTAAAAGAAACTATTTCTGGAACGGTTAAAGATGCGAACGGTGGCCCTATTCCGGGAGCAACCATAACTGTGAAAGGCACCAATCGCGTTACTTCTACCAATACTTCGGGAGCTTTTAGCATAGAGGCGAAAATAGGCGAAGTATTAACCATTAGCTCGCTTGGCTTTACCGCTAAAGACGTTGCCATAACAGGCTTATCTCTGGGAGATATTACGCTTGCCGAAGCAACAGAATCATTAGGCGAGCTTGTCGTGGTGGGATACAGCACCCAGAAAAAAGAAAGCCTGACTGGAGCTTTAAATACCATTAAAGGCAGTGAACTTAAAAACGTTACTTCTCCAAATGTACAAAATCTACTTGCTGGCAAAGCCCCTGGCTTATTTGTTGCGCCAGCTTCGGGAAGACCGGGAGCAACAGCAGCGGTAATTATCCGTGGACAGGCAACATTAAGTGGCACAACTGCTCCGCTTTGGGTATTAGACGGTGTAATTGTAGGATCTAGCCCTGGCGATATCAACCCAGACGACATTGAAAGCCTTACTGTGTTAAAAGATGCAGCATCAACTGCCATCTATGGTTCGCAAGGCGCAAACGGCGTTATTATCGTTACTACCAAGAGAGCCAAATCAGGAGAAACGACCATTGATGTTTCTTCAAAAGCTGGTATTACCCAATTAACCAATGGCAATCTGCAGATGATGAATGGTGCCGAGCTCTATGATTACTTCTCTTCTTTCGCCGATGCAAGTGCCATTAGTTTTCCTCGCTGGAAACCTGAATTACGTAACAGTAATTTTGATTGGTGGGACTTAGCTACAAGGACTGGCTTTAACCAAAACCATAATATTTCTTTTCAGGGAGGAACAGATAAACTACAATCTTTCCTTTCATTAGGTTTTTATGATGAATCTGGAGCTGTGAGAGGATATGATTACGAGCGTTATAACTTTAGGCTCAATACCACTTATAAGCCTTTTACCTGGTTAACCATTAAACCATCTTTAGTAGGTGCACGTCGTAAAGTGGCAGATAGCCAATATTCTGTAACTGCAATGTATTCAAATTTGCCATGGGATAGCCCTTACGATGCGAACGGAAATTTAGTGCCTCATCGCTCTAGCACCTGGGTAAACAGTGTAGGAACCAATTATTTGTATGACCTGCAATGGAATAAATCTGCCAATACCAATTACGAATTCATGGGTAATTTTGACTTTGATATCAATATTACCAAACACTTGACTTTTTCATCGGTCAACAACTACAGATTCAACACTTATTCGGCAAATAGTTACTCGGATCCGCGTTCGAACTCGGGATTAAGCGTAAATGGACGTATTACAGAATACAGGTCTGAATATACCCGTCGCTATACCAACCAAATCTTACGCTATAACAACGCATGGGGCAAGCACAGCTTAAATGCCTTGGCAGGTTACGAGTTTAACGATTATACCAGCAAAAGCCTCGATGTATACGGAACAGGCTTATTGCCAGGCTTTGAAGTATTGGATATCGTATCTAAGCCAGAAAGAACCAAAGGCGGCATAAGCGAATGGGCTGTACAATCTCTGCTTTTCAATGCAAATTATTCGTACGATGGCAAATACTTGGCGCAGGTATCCCTGCGTAGGGATGGTGCTTCGAACTTTGGCAAGAAATATGGTAATTTCTTCTCTGTAAGTGCAGGATGGAACATCAATCGCGAAGATTGGTTTAAGGCAGATTTTATCAACAGCCTTAAGCTCCGTGCAGCCTATGGTACGGTAGGTAACCGCCCTAGCTCATTGTATCCACAATATGATCTTTATGCCGTAAACCCATCTGCTGGCTATAATGGAATTCCGGGCCTTTTGATCAGTCAGATTGGCAACAGGAATCTTACTTGGGAACAGACTTACACCACTGGCGCAGGTTTAGATGTTACAGCCTTGGATAACAGGCTTAGATTTAATTTTGACTACTACATCAAAAAGACAGATAACATTTTATACAATGTACCAATTTCTGGTTTAACTGGGGTAACCAGCATTTGGCAAAATGTAGGCAAAATGAGCAACAAGGGCATTGAAGTAGCCTTAGGAGGCGATATTATCCGTACCAATGATTTATTATGGAGCCTTGACGTGAATATTGGCCACAATGTGAATAAGCTTACCGATATCTTCAAAACCAGAAACCTGGATGGCACTTATACGGCCAAGCCTTTAATCATAGGTGATGGCCTGGGCATAGCAGGTTCTGCCAGCCGAAGATTAGAAATTGGTTTGCCGGTTGACACTTATTACATGCCAGAATGGGCAGGTGTTAATCCTGCCGACGGAAAGCCATTGTGGTACGTGGTAACCCGAGATGCAAATGGCAACGAAACAGCAAGGACAACAACATCTGATTATGCAAAAGCAACACAAGAAAAGTTAGACAAGGCTTCTCCTGATCTATTTGGTGGTATCAACACCGCTTTCAGATGGAAAAATTTTGATTTAAGCGCTGTATTTGGTTACTCGATTGGAGGCAAAATATACAATTATTCGCGTCAGGAATACGATTCTGATGGTACCTATACAGACAGGAACCAAATGCAGCTACAAGACGGCTGGAACAGGTGGCAGAAACCTGGCGACGTTGCAACCCACCCTATAGCCAGATATAACAACCAAGACAAAGGAAATTCTACGTCTTCGCGTTACTTGGAAAGCAACGACTTTTTTAGGATGCGTTCGTTGGCATTGGGCTATAATTTCAATCTGAAAAAATATAAAGTAAGGAATCTAAGGGTTTTCTTAGCTGGCGAGAATTTATTTGTAATTACCAAATATTCGGGGGTAGATCCAGAAATACCGGTTAGTGACGATGGTGGAACGGTTTTATTTTCTACAGGACCATCTGTTTACCCAATGACCAGAAAATTCATGTTAGGACTTAATGTTTCATTCTAAAGCAAACAAAAAATGAAAAAGATATTAGCTATCATCTTTGCTATAATTGCGATATCATCTTGTAAGATTGATAGAGCACCCTTCGGATCGATGGAATCTGAAAGGATAAATCAAAACCCGGAAGAATCTATAGATGGCTTATTAAATGGCGTATATGCCCAGCTTAAGGCTTGGTCAGATCCCATGCATCGCTTAGGCGAATACGCTGGCGATAACATCATGATCAGGGGATCTTCTACCGATGCGTTTTACGAATTCATCTCCTTCGCCAGAACGCCAAACAACGGAAGGCTATCTACTTTCTGGGATAGCGGCTACAAAGCCATCGCCCAGGCTTCCAACATCATTAATATGATCCCACAAGGCAAAAGCGCAGCTCTCGATAGTAAATTGGGAGAATGCTACTATGTTCGTGGCATGATGTATTTTTACCTGGTTCGTGCCTTTGGACGTCCGTACTATCAAAGTCCAGAGACCAATTTAGGCGTACCTATTGTGAATGGCACGCCTAAGGATGTCATCAATTTAAACTTGCCAGACAGGGCAACGGTTAAAGCAACTTACGAACAAGCTATCGCAGATCTTAAAAAGGCCGAAGAAATGATCTCTGTAAACAAGGGACCTATTTTTGCTTCTAAAGAAGCTGCCCAGGCTATGCTATCGAGGGTTTACTTGTATATGAGTGGCACCTATGAAAATCCTAATCAGACTTATGCCCAATTGGCGGTAGATTATGCCAACAAAGTAATCACTGGTTCTACAAAGTATAGCTTGTTGCCAAGGGACCAATTCATGAAGTACAACACTTTTATTCCTGAGAGCAATAAGGAAACCATTTTTGCGATTAAACGTGTAGCCTCAGAATTCTCTGGTTCTGATCATTATTACGGAATTGGTGGCATGTATTCTAATATTGGTGGCATGGGTTGGGGAGAAATGTATGCCAGTGCCAAATATATCAGCCTGTTAAATGAAACAGGCCGTAACGACTGGCGACCAAATAAATACAAAATGGTTGATGCCAGGGCCGCTTTTATTGAGCCTACCTATTCAAAAGATGCAGCAGGTGCTTATACCGAAGTATTCAGGTTTATTAAAGACGATGCAGGAAATACCTTGAACTATGCACAGCTAACCACTGTTCGTAGCGGCAATACAATTAGCTGTGTAGAGGGTGTTGCTCCAAATCAAGTATCTTATCCACTTACAGCGGTTGATGCTACACAGGATATTTATTCCATCAATTATAAAGGTAAAACATACACTGGGTACATTGATAATTTCATCACCTTAAACCGTGTTTATCCTCAGTTTTATATCGTGAAGTGTTCTCGTGAAGGAGAAGATTCGCAATTACATTCTCCGGTAATCAGCAGATTGGGCGAAGTCTACCTAAATAGAGCAGAAGCCTATGCCAAATTGCAAAAATACAATGAAGCATTGGCTGATCTTAACACCATCAGAAACCGTTCTATTGTAAATGGTGGCTATGCTTCTTTAGATGCTTCGAATGCAGGAAATCTTATTGATAAAGAAAGACAATTGGAATTGGCCTATCAGGCTGAGCGTAGTTTTGACGTGTTCCGCAATGGAAAACCGCTTACCCGTTTATATCCAGGTCCACAAAATCAAACTGCAAGCATAGCAGCTACTGATTTTAGGGTTGTTTATTATATTCCTCAGAGTGCGATTAATTCGTACCCAGGAAAATTGACCCAAAATCCTACCAATTAATACTTCTAAATTTAAAACTCCAAAAAACGACCAATGTTCGCCTGAACGTGGTCGTTTTTTTTATGCTCGCCACTGTTCAGTTGCAAGGCTCTAATCATCACGCCGTTTCTCTCGAGGAGCAATTCATCGAAAAAGCCTTTATAGTAAACTTCTTTTACCTCAAAGCGCCTGCTGTTCCAGCTACTTTTCAATTCTACCCATTCGGGATAAAAAGCTACTTTTTCTTGGTCGGTTTTTAGGCCCAGTTGCAAAGCTTCTTCCTTATTTAGAATAACGGCATTGCCTAAAATCCGTGCGGTATACAGGGTTGTAGGATGTTGGTAAACTTCTGCCGGGCTATCGTTTTGCAAAAGCTCGCCTTCTTTTAAGATCAACAACCTGTCGGCGAGAAAAAGTCCGTCTGTTGGATCATGCGACACCAATATTACGGTAATGCCCATTTCTTTGGCCAAGCGTTTGATATCGGCCCGTAATTGATTTTTCAGCAAAGAATCAACTTGGCTAAAAGGTTCATCCAACAGCAAAACCTGGGTATCGCTTACCAAAGCCTTGGCAATGGCTACGCGTTGTTGTTCGCCCCCACTCAGCTCAGTAATTTTTTTATTTCTTAAGTGGCCGATGTGTAGCTGTTCCATCATTTGCAAGGTTTTTTCTTCTTTGGCCTTCACATTGGTATTCGGCAACATCGAAGCAATATTATCATAAACCTTTGCATAAATGTTGAGCGAGAAATCCTGCGTTACCATCTTCATCTCGGGATGACCAGGTATCAATTGCTCATCAGGTCCTTTTACCCGCTTTCCATTAAAGATAACCTCGCCAGAATCTGGTTTTAACAAACCATACATACATTTTAGCAGGGTCGACTTACCCGAACCGCTTTCGCCAATAATGGCTACGATTTCTCCTTTGTTGATTGAAAAGCTGATGTTCTTCACACCAGAAGCCAGTGTTTCTTGGTATTGTTTATGGAGCTGATTTACCGCTATGATTTCTTCGTTCACAGTGTAAAGATAGGAAAAGGAGTTGGCAGTTTTCAGTTTCCAGTTAAGAGTTCTTTTGTCATTCAGAGTGAAGCAAAGAATCTATTTAAAGGAAGATAACACAAAACTAGACCCCTCCTTAACGTTGGAATGGCAGGCATCTGGCAACAACTGAAAATAAAAAATCCCGTAACGTTAATTACGGGATCAGGGTTTATTTGTGTGTGTGATGTGTCTGTTAATTCAATCCGAATGTTAAGCCAAAAGCCATGTTTTTCAATCCTTTTTGAGGAGTACTATCGAACATATCGTTGGCATAGTATTTCACAAAGGCGCCTAAGCCATTGTAACCGAAGCGGAGGGTACCGCCATAACGAAATGGTGCAAAGTTATAATCATCTTTCAACTTCACTTTTCCACGCTCATCGCTAATCTGTTTAACCTTGCCATTAAGCAGGAAACTGATCTCTGGACCGATTACAAAATAAAAGCGTTTGCCATTGTCGTTTTCTTTGGTACGAAACTCGAAGTTTAAAGGAATGTGTATATAGCTACTTGAGAAACGGTTTTTGCTAAAGATAATCGGCTCTTCGATATACGTAAGCTGAGGCATATCCTTTTGCATGGTGATGTTCTTTTTCAAACGGATCAATGTCCAGTCGAAACCACCGGCAACATAAACTTTAAAGTTTGAATTAAAGCGGTAGCCAAATTGGATCACATCAAAAGATACCGTGCTGGTTTTTCCCGCTTTATAGTCTAAAAAGTCATTGGTTGGCGATAGAGAAAAGCTTCCATTATCAATCAGTTTAGAAAAGCCAATGTCTAAGCGGGTAAAGGTAATGCCGCCTACAAAACGGCCCTTGTTTTCGTTGATCCTACCTGTACTGTCTCTTTTTTCGCCTATGGTAATACCCAAGCCGTAGCTGATATCGAATTTCTTGCGTTTAATGCTATCCTGTTGCCTTCCGTTATCCTCTTGTGCCTTTGCACCTAAGCCTGCCAGCATGGTAAGTCCGCTTACCAAAACTGCTGTTAATACTAAACGTTTCATTGTGTTGGTTTATTTGTGTTTCTAATTTCTGTTCTTGTTTTTTGGGTTAAATCTTACAAATCCCAAATTGATGCCTACAATTGAAGAGTTGTCGTCATCGTCGGTGTTGAACCTGATCAGTTTCTTGTCTCTTTTATCAATTTTATCTACCACGAAGTTGACCAAGTCTCCCACGTTTCTAATTCCTTTTTTCTCGGTTACCGCTTCTGTTTCGCTAATGGCATTTGTACTCTCTAATTTTTGCGATACATCGGCACTTGCAATCATGTTTTGGTTGTTTTCAACCGTAACTACTGTTTCCTTAGGCACCACATTCATCGGCTCAATTTCGATCTTCTTAATAGGTAGATGAGCAATCGTGGCATTTGGTTGCAAGTCCTCCTGATTTTTTTCCAATTTATTTTCAGGAAGCACATTTTGAGCTGTGTTTACTTTCGCAACCTTTACAGGCGTATTGGCAAGGCTTTTGGTGCCTGCAAGGTCAGTTGCCGTAGCCTCAACATCGGCAGTTGGCATGGCCATGCTATCTTCAGTTGTTGTTGTACTTACGCTTGCTACTGCAACGCCACGCAATTGTATTTTCTCTGTTTTTTGGAAAACCAATAGTGCCGTAATGGCTACAGCTACGCTCGCTGCTGCCATCCAAAAAATCGGGAGGCTACGTTTGCGCTTTGGTGCCAGCTGTTGTTCTATATTGGCCCATAAATTTGCAGATGGTGTAATTTCTGCATCCATAAATTTGTCTCTAAACAAATTATCAAATTCTTTATCCGGCATGTGTTGCATAACCAAAGCCCTCCATCTTAATAATTTCCTGTTGCAATATTGCTCTAGCCCTCGATAGTTGAGATTTGCTCGCCCCTTCGCTAATGCCCAATGTTTCGGCAATTTCCTTGTGTGAGTAACCCTCTATCACGTACATGTTAAACACCATGCGGTAACCATCGGCTAGTTTTTGTATCACTTTTAATAAATCCTGCATCCCCAAGCTGCTAAAATCAAAGCCTTGTGAAGGTTGCTCATAAGCATCTTCAATAGGCACTACATTCATCATGCGCAGGTTTTTTCTATAACTTTCAATAGCGGTATTTACCATAATCCTCCTCATCCATCCTTCAAACGAGCCTTCGCCACGGTAGTCTTTCACCTTTTGAAAAATCTTAACATAGCCCATTTGCAACACGTCTTCGGCTTCCATACGATCTTTGGCATAGCGCATACAAACAGCCAGCATTTTCGATGCAGTTTGCCTGTACAGCATTTCCTGCATTTGCCGGTTGCCTGCTTTGCAGCCTTCCATCAAATCATCAATCGTATATGTTTTGGTCACCTTCATATGTTGTTTGTATAGGGTAGATGAGCCCTAGCGGTAAAAGGTTGCAAGCAACCTCAAAAAAATTAAATTAATTTTGCAAACATAACTTCTTTCGAGGAGAAAGAATGGATACTACTTAAAAGGAACAAAATTATAGCAATATTTTGTTTTTAATAACCGATAAAAGCGAGGATGACAAAGTTCTTGGTTAAAGGGAAGTGAGGGAGAAATCACGACAACCAAAACTATTAAGCAGTAAAGAGCAATCAAAAGAAACGTCAATTTAGAAAAGCTATAGGTGACGCCAGACATTATTAAAAAGGGCAATAGAGAAGTTCTATTGCCCTTTGACCCGAGTTCGATCATCATAAAAACTAGCATTTGGCTCAAGCCATCAACACAGGTTTATAAGAAGTAATGTAATTTAAGGCAAGGTGTATTTCGCTTTTACATTTACTTTCCCTTCTTTATCATAAGCCACAAAATTCATTTCAATAGCTGCAGTTGCCGTAGCATTACTCCTTGTCATGCTTGCTAAAACCAAATAATGTGTTTTTATTTTGTTTTTAAAAGCTGTAACGTTCTGGTTTGTTCTGGCATTGAAAGAAAATGGATACAATGCGATAGCGTTATGTCCAATAATTGGCGAGAACCTGTCGTTTGTTGTATCGTAAGTTGTACTTGTGGTTAAACTTTGGTCTATAAGACCATTGTACATAGGAAGAAAACCCTTTGCCGACACATTCTGGACAAAAGGATCTGAGCCACGGTATGAACTAATTTGACTATCAGGCCAAAGGCCAAACATCACTTTATAACTAATTTTTGGTGATCCATCGGCATATTCAAACTCCATAATTCCGGTTCTGTTGATAACTCCCGTTCGCCATTCTGATTTTGTATAGTCCAACGTAATTGTTTCATCAGCCCAAGTCCAATCAGCCGGCCTCTTAAACAATTTATAAGTTACGCCGCCTTCTGGTTTGTAAACCGTTCCGCTCCTATAGCATTGTATTTCAATACTATCATCTGCTATTTTCATCACCTTGTACATATGATCGGTAATATCCGATGCTTGGGCGCCTATCCTAAATAGAGAAGTCATGATAGAACCTGTAGAAAAAACAAGCATCAGGCTTCCGGTACCTGATTGGATTTCGAAATAAGCAGGATTAGGATCGGTAATGCCATAAACCGTTTTAATGTTTAATGTATTTTTAACCGTATCGAACTTCAACACGATAGGGGTATATACGTTGGCGCTCAAATTGCTCTTTACCATCATTACCCATCCATTTGGTGCATCCTGTAAAGCTTTTTTTAGCTTTTGGGTATTGGCAACGGTTCTGGCTTCGCTATCCAAGGCCGAGTTTGTTATTGCATCCTTTTCACAGGCTGAAATAACAAGCATGATTAGCATGCTATATATTAATATTAATTTACTTTTCATTTCTTCCTTTTTAAGGTTAATAAACCGTTTTGTAAACTACCGAATCAAGTACGGTATTTAGTTTATGTAAATCCATTCCTTTATCTAAATAGAATTTGTATACCATTTTATATTTGGTAGCCAGCTTGGTGCTTTGGACTGTTATCGCATCAACCTGGGCTTTTGTAAACCGAGCGCAGCTCTCTACTGTTGTTGCAAAATCCTCTTCGGGAGCATAGCCGCCATATGGTTTAAAAAAGCCGTCGATATTCGATTGCGCAGTTGATCTCGAGCCGTAGGTTAATCCATAATAATCGCCTACCGACACCCTGTCATAGAGCTCGCCCCGTCCATATTTATGGTCTTGCTGGTGAGCATGCTCATGATAAAGGGTTACAATATGATCAAAAAGCCAAGCCTTGTTGGTTTTGTCAAAGTTATTGATGCCCCCCATTCCCAGACGATAAAACTGTGCATTTAAGCCTGCTCCCGCAGCCGATCCGGTTGAAGTGATATCATTAAAATGGACAAAACCTCCCACCTCGATAAACTCAATAGGAGTCTGCGTTGCAAAATATTCCGGAAACCTTTCTTTCAAAGGCTTAAGCCAAAAACCTTTGATAACAATCCTTGTGTAACTAAGTGCCTTTTTATAATCTGGTGGCACAAAAAACGTTGTACCTGCAATTGTACTTGGCGTATATTCATAAATTATCTTTACGCCGTACTCTTTATAAATAGAATCGCATAGATAATCTAGTTCATTCCATGAATACTTGGGTTTGTTGCTTACATTGAAGTAATCTACATTTGCTTTAAATGTTCCTTCGGGATTATCCTTTTTACACCCAAAAATAAAGGCTAAACCAAAAGCCAAGGATAATAAAGTGATTAATTTTTTCATCTTATTCTTTTTTAAACTATCTAGGATTTAGTTGGTTTTCCAATGTAGGATTGCCTATTCTGGCACTTAAAGGAATTTGTAGCGCAGTTCGCTTATCATTAGGCTTCAAAATAGTTCCTGTTGATGCCAGGTATCTAACCAGGCGATGCTCTACCTGTATGCCCAAACGCTTGATGTCATACCAACGTAGGCCTTGTCCCAATAACTCAAGCCTACGTTCTTTTAAAACCAAATCGGTTATCTGGTTATTGGTTAAACCCGTGGTATTTAATGGGGTATAAGTACTAAAACGTTTCTTCCTGATTTCTTCTATATCCTTCATGGCCGCTGCTACATCGGGGGATGCCTTTTTCATATTGGCTTCGGCCCTGTTCAACAAAACTTCCTCCATGGTAAAGAGATCGTACCTGGTTAGGCCTACGTTTGGCTGGTTTGGCTGAGGTGCGTACTTTACATAACAGGCCACACTATCAATAACAGTACCGCCAGTTGACAATAATCTACGTCTGTTATCGGTAGTTGTAAATAATGCCGGTCCGTAATTGGTTGTAGAAGTATAGGTAAATTGTATAGACGGATAAAAACCACCGAGCCTAAATCCAACTGGCGTAACCAAAAAAACATTGGTTTGGTTGGTTAACAAGATATTTGGATGGATAGACGGATCCATAAACTGTAAGGCAAAATTCGCTATTGAGGTAGAACTCAATACCGCTAAGTCTTTATCCAAATCTCTAACCACATAACCCTTTTCAGAAATTACATCTGTTGCATATTTAACGGTTTCTTCCCAATTGCCTTTATACAAATTTACCCTTGAAATAAAGGCGTTGGCACTGGCTATACTAAAACGGTAAGGATTACTTCTGATGAAGGACGAACCTTGTTTTAGCAGCGATAGGCCCTCGATGATGTCTTTATCAACTTGATTGTAGACCTCTTCAACGGTATTCCTAGAGAAAACAGGTCTATTGGCAGTGGGTACCGAGGTGATTAGCGGAACAGCCAAATCAGTGGCAGAAGTAGTTTTGTTATAGTGCATACCAAACAAATTGGTCAAGGTAAAATAACAGTATGCCCTGATCAGCAAAGCTTCACCCTTAATCTCTTTTTTATGTAGATCGTTACCAGCACTCCCCATTACCTCTTCGATAATCGTGTTAGCCAAATATATTTTGTTAAAATAATGCGAATAGGCTGCCGATGGAGAAGCTGTTCCTTCCTGATAATCATCTTGATACATAAAGATAGGAATGTATCTTGGCCCCATGCTAGCTTGCATGGTTGTAGCGTAATGATGGAAATCGTCAGTAAGTATATCGGTGAACATATCTTGCCTTTCGGGATAGGCCTGAACAGCCAAGGCTTCGTAATCATCCACGGTTTTTAGCTCAAGCCTATTGTCGTAAGGCTTATCTATAAATTTTTTACAAGATGCGAATAGCATTAATATTGATGCGATTACGCCTATACATAAATATTTAAATTTCATAATGTTTTGTGTTTATAAGCCAACGGCTAACCTTAATGAGAATGATTTTGGATTAGGCAAGGCGACGCCACCAGCCAATAATAAATCTGGATCAACTCCCCTTAGCTTTTTACTTGCCCAATAATACATGTTGTTAGCAGAAAGCGTTATCCTTGCACTTTTTACACCACCAAGCCTGCTAAGGTATTTTTTATTTAAATCGTACGATACCATCACCTCGCTCAAACGGAGGTTATTGCCACTAGCGAGCCTAAAATCACTTCTATTGTAGGCTACTTCGTCCATGTTAGAAATTGTTGACAAATAAACGCGTTGAATACTGCTTAGCAAACCAGGAATGTTCGTGTAGTTTTCATCGCCTGGGGTTCCCCAACGGTAGGCCAAATCGCCCGATGTTGAGGCATTGTCAAAGTACGATCGCTGTGCTATCGGCGTCATGAAAACCTTATGCCCCAACGAGTAGGTTAGGAAAATCCTAAAATCGAAACCTTTATAAGATAAGTTAGTAGAAATCGAGCCTGTTGTTGTTGGCTGACGGGTTCCCATATATTGTATTAGAGATCTGTCTTTCTCTGAGGTTGGAATATTGTTCACCACCTTATCGCCTCTTAAAAATGTTGGTCTACCATCTTGATTTAGCCCATTGAATCTAAATGCGTAAATACCCTCTAATGGATAACCGTTTAGCGGATAACCTGTTGATCGAGTAATTTGAGTGAGCAGCGCGGTTTCCAATTCACCTTTAACTACCTTGTTTTTTACATAGCCGTAAATAAAGTTGACGTCCCATTTCAAGTTTTCTTTATTCAAAATGTCTTTTATGCCCAACATGATGTCAATTCCTTTATTTGTCATACTGGCATAATTGATGGTTTTGGTAACAAAGCCTTCTTCTTGCGCAACATTTACCGAACTAATTAAATCTTTGTTTTTACGGTTGTAATATTCGGCAGTGAGGTTTATTTTTCCGAACAAGCCTATATCAAATCCAAGATTGGTAGTAAAATCTTTCTCCCAGTTTAAATTGTATAGTTCTGGTGTTGATATATTAACCCCCAGTTCGCTATTTTCATTGTCCAATCTGTTTTTGTTCACATACAAGGCGCTCCTTGTGGGCGAGTTTTGGTAGGCATTGCCCCTTAAGGCATAGCTGGCCTTAAGTTTTAAGTAGTCGATATTTTTTTCGCTGTTTATCTTGGCAAAAAACGGTTCTCTATCTACATTCCATGAAACCCCTACATTGTAGTTTGGCAAAAACTTGGATTTAGTGAGCTTACCGAACATGTTGCTGGCATCAAGGCGCATGCCCCCTTCTAAGTTATACCTGCTCAAGTAAGAGTATTGCAGATTGCCATAATATCCCACCAAGGCTTCATCAATAAACGATTCTTGGTACAGCCTATCATCATTTAAAACTGATTGCTTATAAGCCAAATCGCTCGGGGAAATAATTTTTCCACCATAATACATATATCCTATGCCCTTGGTATATTCGTAATCGGTTCTGTTGCTGGTAATATCCATACCCGTCAACACATTAAGAAAATGCTTTTCCCATGTTTTATTGAAGGTTAACATGTTCCTGATGAAATAATAGTTGTTGGCATTATTTCTAGAATAAATAAAGCCACCTTTTGGCAATATGGTTTCTGGCACTGCCAACGGATTAGTCGGGTCTTTAAAGAGCAATGGATTGGCCGTTCTTAATACATCATTATCAGCGACACGATAAGCATTGGCTGCATTTGACCGTTCTGTTATCACATGATCGTAGCTGGTTTTCGATTTTCTAACCGCAAATGCACCTTCGTACTTTAAGAACGGAAATAATTTAACGGTAGGTTTTACCATTAATTGGACGGTTTGCGTTTTCAGCTTAGTGAAATTTTCGTTAAGCTCTTCTATAATATTAAAGGGTGCATAATTATTTAAGTAGTATTTATAAGACCCATCTTCATTATAAGGGTACATGGACCTTGCGGTATTCATTGCGTACAAAGTAGGGTTTATTTCGAACTGTCGTGAAACCTCAGAAAAAGAAGTGCCACTGTTTAATGCACCCGGTGTAGCCTGGTTACGTAAATTCCAATTAAGATCTATATCCAGATCTATTTTGGGGCTTAAATTAAAAATGGTCCTGAAATCGGTTGTTAGCCTATCCATATTAAAGCCCATGGCCTGTCCGTTGTCATTGGCATAGCTGCCAGAAAGGTAGTAAGTATGCTTATCGCCACCGCCCGAAAAAGACAGGTTATGTTCTTGCAGTATATTGTTTTTGAACAATACATCAAACCAGTCGGTATTGGCATTAGCAGATTTGTCCAGCTCTGCATAAGCCTGCCCTTGGCTTATTTCCCTCAAGGCATATCTGCGATACGTTTCGGTAAAAGCACCTGTGCTTGCAGGCCAGTTAGAATTTGCAAAATAGCCTTTATCGTAAAGCTCATTATAAAAGTCCATTTCCTGATACGAGTCCATCACATTAAAATTTTTGATGCGTGGTTTAATGCCATAAGAAATCGCAGAACTATAATTGATGTTTTGCTGGTTCTTTTTGCCCGATTTGGTCGTGATAGAAATAACACCATTTGCTGCTCTGGTACCGTACAACGACGTTGCAGAGCCGTCTTTCAAAATAACGATATCCTCGATATCCTGCGCATTTAGCCCAGCAATAGCAGACCCCAATAAACTGGCAGGATCGCCAGAATACAATTGGCTCACGCTCACACTCGAAGGCGAGGTAATCGGAACGCCATTAACTACGTACAATGGCTCTTGGTTGGCACTGATAGAGGCATTACCCCTGATTCTGATTTTTGGAGTAGTACCAAATGTACCCGATACATTTTGAACGCTTACCCCAGCGGCGGCACCTTGCAACATTCTCGAAACATCAACCGAACCAGACCTGTCGATGGTCTTTAAATCGACCTGACTTACAGAACCTGTAAACTTGGTCTTGTCCAATTTCTGAAAACCTGTTACAATTACTTGGTTCAGGGTGCTTTCCTTCATCGTCAAGACAATATCGATCTCCGTCGAATTCACAATAACTTCTTTACTGTTATATCCAATATAATTTGCAACCACGGCAACTCCCATTTTCGAGATTGATAGCTTGAACTCGCCCTTTTCGTTAGCAATAGCAAAATTTTTGGTATCCTTTTCGCTTATAGAGGCACCTGGTAGCGGTTGCTTGCTCGTATCCATTATCCTTCCGGTAATCACGACTTGCCTTTCCTGCTTCACCGGCGTGGTTTTTTTAGGTTGGATTAAAATAGTTTCGTTTTCTATTTCGTACCCTAGTGCCTGATTGCTAAGCACCAAATCCATTGCCTCCTTAACAGAAAAATCCTTGATAGAAAGTGATACGGGCTTTGCCTTTTCGATAAGGTCTGTATTGTAAATTAATTTATAGCCGCTTTGCCTTCTTATCTCCTGCAATACGGAAACCAATGTTTCATTTTTGATATTCAAGGTAATTCCCTGTGAAAAACCTTTTGCCGATAGCTGTATCGACAGTGCTATGATCAGAATTACAGTTAGTTTGGTGGTTCTTATGATACTTAGAGAAACCTTGTTATAATTTGTGATATAACAAAATAGGCCGTACAAAAACTTGTACAGATAGTTAAACTTCATAAAGTTTGTTTTTAAATTTTCAAATAGTGGTTAGTTTGAATACCCTTTAAGATCAGGTAGCTGTTCAGCATTGTCTCGCAAAATCAATTTACGAGACAATATTGATTTGTTTGGTTGTTTGGTTGGCTGTGTAGTTTAGTTTTTCATAGGCATTTATTTTTCAATTTGTATTTTGTTATTGATTAGTCTAAAATGAAGGTCACCTGTTTTTTCAAGCATTTTTAACACCATCGAAAGGTTGTTGCTTCTGGATATAAAAACATTATATCTGGTATTGGGCACATTTTCCAAATCAACTTCTACATCATACCATCTCGAAATGCTTTTCAGGATATCTTTTAAATAGGAATCTGCAAAAAAGAAATTCCCTTCCGTCCAGGCAATAGCCCCTCCTACGTTTACATTGCTTATTTTTATTTTATCGCTATTGGCTAAAAGCAACGATTGCTGCCCTGGCGAGAGAATCTCTTTTGTATCGCTTCCGATCTTGTTTACACTCACCTTGCCCTCAATTAAGGTGGTGGTGGTAAAATCATCTTCATCATAGGCGGCTACATTAAACTCGGTGCCCAAAACTTCTACCTTTTGGTTCTTAGTCAAAACGTAAAAAGGAACTTTATGCGCCTGGTTTTGAAGTTTTTTCACTTTAAAAAAAGCTTCTCCAGAGAGTGTTACGCTCCTTTCGGTTTCGTTAAAAAAATTGGGATAGGTTAATGAAGAAAAAGCGTTTAGCTGTACAGTGGTTCCATCAGAAAGTTCTATTAAAAAATTACCGCCTTTTGGAGTATAAATTTTATTGTATTTAAGCTCCTTCGTTTCGGCAGTAATAGCTACAAGCTTATAAACAACCAATCCGTTTGCGAGTCGGCTGGTTATTATTCCCGCTTTTTTAAGGTCTCCCTGATTTTTATAGTTTATTTTAATAGTGGTTCCATCTGCAAGTTCAACGTATGGCAACCCGTTGATTGGGGCCTTATCCTGAACGGCTGCAACAAGGTTAGTTGGGGATTTTTTTGTTTCGATGCCAAAAAAGATGACAAGCAACGCTACCGCTGCCGCAATTGAGGCGGGTATTAGAGCCCAAAGTCTATGCTTTTTAGTTGGATTATTTTTTATTCTGTCCGCTATATTTTGCCAAACAGCCGCTTGTGCAGTTGCTATTTCTGTATCGCTCAGTAAAGCATCTTTATGCTTGAACTCATGTAGCCAGTTGCTAAAAATTTCATCTTCAGCGGCTGTTGAAGTACCTGATTTGATTTTATTAAAAATTTCTACTATTTCTTGTTTCATTAAAAAAACTGCTTTTTAAATAACAAGACGATTTAGCAAAACGAATTAGGTACAGGCCATTAAGAATTCATTAAAAAAAATAGAAGCATCATAAATTCTTGGGTATTGTTTTTAAACAATTTGGATGCCCGTTTGAGCTGCGTAGAAACCGTGAACTCTGATAGGTTTAGCTTTTGCGCTATTTGATTGGCTGTTAAATGGTGTATCTTTTTTAGGATGAATATTTCACGCATCTTTTCAGGCATCTTGCTGATTACATTGTCAATGATCACCTGCGCTTCCTTTTCCCTTATTAAAAAATCGGCATTTTCTATAGTGCCTTCCTTCTTATTAACTACGGCATATTTATTTACTACGAAATTGTGTTTGTAGATATCAAAAACTCTATTTAAGACGGCCTTGTGCAGGTATGCAGATAAATTTCTAATTCCTATCAGTTGTGCCTTATTTTCATATAGCTTCATAAAAACATCTTGAACAACATCTTGGCTCTCCTGCTTGTTATTTAATTTTTGATGGGCATAAGAAATCAACCGTTCAAAATATTTCTGGAAAATCTTTATAAACGCTTCACTGTCATCTTCCATCAATTCTGCCAATAGCTCTTCATCTGTATAATCTTTATGCCTAGTCATTTAAGCCATTATATTTTATCAAATAATATTGTAGTCGAATCAAATTCTAAGCTAGCCAACGCCAAAATAATTAACTTAAATTTTAGTTAAATAGTAAAGTAAAAATTAAGTTACATAAATTATGTAAGAAAGACAACAATTAGAACATACGTTAAGACATATTTACAATTTTGGAGCTATATTATCCTGACCATTATCGCTTCAATGCTAGCCAACAAGGCAGAAATTTAGAACAACATTGAAGTCAATAAGAATACCACCTCAATAAAAGCTGACGTTGTAGATGCCAAAAGCAAACTACGCCTAGCTCCTTAGTTTTAACTAGGCCAAAACCAGTAAACAGGTGCAAAGACTCCAGCATTGTTACCGGACAAGAATAAACGACTATCGCTTCGCCTTAAACAGCTTGAAATCTTCTTTGTAGGTTAAGAATAAGGAGTGGTTAAATTGCAATTGCGAATCAGAATGATCCAAATCCAGGTGAGGTTCAAAACGTACGTCGAGGTACAAATGCGGCACCAATTCCTTTTGGTAGGCGTACCTTAAGGCAATGATGTTCCTGCCACTCTGCTTAAAGCCTTTATCGTACAGGTTATCAGAAACCGATTGGTACAAAGGCATTCCCTTAATGGTGATAAAGTTATTTCCCTTCCAATAAGAAGCCAATAGGCTTCCCCATTTGGTATCTACACCGGCATTTAGCCAGAGACCGAACCCGCCTTGGTAAGCACGGACTTTAGTAGGCGAAAAATCTTTGTAAACAGCAACATAGTTATCTGTATAAACCTCTTTTACGTTACCACCAATTGTTTTATGCAACTTTAAACCAGTAGCACCATTAAATAGGGTACTGATTGGGATCTCTTTCAACAAGTCGATCTGGCCCCCTTGGTGATAGGCCAAAAACTGTGCGGGGAAACTCAGCTTCCATCCAGACCATTGGCCTAAAGTAGTTTCTGTATTCGCACCACCAATGATTTCTTCCTTTTCTGGCGAGCCTTTGTAGATCATTTTTTGCCAGGCAATCCAGCCATCGAGCTTAAATTTTTCCCGTTCGATCAATAACTGGGTACCATACTCGATTGGCGTAGTAATTTTTCGCTCAAAATCATAAATCGGCTCAATGTAGCCATGTTGAATATTACCCTCTAAGCTACCAAAAACCAAGGTTAAATTGCGTTTATGGTATTTGATATTAAACAAAGGCTTAGCATCATAAATTCCTTCTCTTCCAAAATCCTTGCGCAAATAGGCCCCTGCGGTAATGGCCAGGTTTGGATTGGCAAAATAGACCAATTGCGGTTCTAATTGCGTACCGTACAAAGTATAACCATCATGAAATTTGTTGGAATACTCGTAATTTCTAACATAGTTGAAATTGTAGAAATTAAAGTGAAGCTCTTTGTCTAAACTATCGGCCGGACGAATGCGGTTAAATATGGCTTCGTTGTTAAATTGGGCCTGCGCAAAACAGCCTGTGCAAATCAATAACAAAGTAAGTAGCTGTTTCTTCATGCTTCGGGAATAATTATTTTTCTTTTTTCTCTCTGATCTTTTTGTAGAATTTCACGCCCATCATAATCACCATAGCCAAGCCCATAATGCCGATGAGGCCATAAATCCAGTTTACCGCATTTTTAAGGATCACGATAAATACGATAGCCACCATAAAGATCGTAGCTAGCTCGCGCCAAAGCCTCAGCTTAAAGCTGTTCAGTTTGTAAATACCAGCACGCAACTGCTTCATGATACGTTGACAGATAAAATGGTAAACGAGTAGGGCAACTACGAAGCCTAGTTTTACCAACATCCAATCTTCATTGAGCAGACTCGAATTAAGGTACAGCATGGAGCAACCTGCCAATACAGAAATGATCATTGCCGGAGTGGCAATAATCTTCCACAGCGTGGCCTCCATCTTGGTAAATTGGGCTAACAAAATACTGCGTTCGGGTTCTTCCTTTGCATTAGCCTCGGTGTGGTAAATAAATAGGCTCAGGATATAAAATAGCCCCGCCATCCAACTGATGACAAACACCACATGTACCGCTAAAAAATACCTGTAATATTCTTCCATTTATACCTTTAATTTTTTCAATACGTAACTATCAACCCAAGCTGGAATGGTTAATTGTTCAAATTGAATAAACCCATCTTTAATACTGCCTACAAATTGATGCTTTAATCCAGAATTGTCCCAAAGATAAACTTCATCTACCTTTTTAATCATATCGGGTAGTAAATCCATTGTCAAAAAATAGCGCTTTTCAATTTTATCTTCATCCACGAAATGGCCACCCTTCTTAATTCGATCTTTTACCCGTTCCAAATTCATGATCGGCGTCTCTGTTCCAATAAAATACAAATAGACTTTATAATTATGCTGATGGGCAAAATCTATCAAATCTAGCTTAGAAGGGTGAGAAAACACCGTTTCAAACGAAAATGATTGCTCATCTTCAATAAGTTGCTGCCTTATAAAATCGGCTATGATTGCAAAATGATAAGAATTATAAGTAGTTAGGATATCATTATTTGTCTGGACAATCACATTTTCCTTAACACTTAAATTCCATGTTTCTTCAGAGAATAGTGCCTTTGCGAATAAGCCACTTGCTTTGCAAAATCTTGCAAACATTCCTTCTGTTATTGAAAGACTGTAATCGGAAAGATTAATGAATTTGTTTTTCTTAAATTGTTCTTCAAGAAAATCGGCATTAATAAATAGCCTTGTAGAAAAATATATTGACTTTATCGAATCAAACAATGTGGTTTTACCAGAGCCATTAGGACCGGCAAAAATCCGGAGTTTTGGCCTAGAAGACATTAGAACAACTTAATACGCTTGCTGGTGATACGTTTCTTTCTGAAATCGCCAGCTGCAATACGTACAACCTGACCGTCTCCAAATGTTCTATAAACCCCATCCGCCTTCACTTCTGTTCTGCCGAGGTTCAATGCATCAACCACACGAATAATATCCTCCATTTTTTTATGGACAGCTTTGATCACTGTTTTTAAGGGTAGTTTGTCTTCGTCTTTTAATGATTTAACAGTCATTGTGATTAAATTAGCTTATCAAATATAGCAAAAATTATCATCATCTTAAGTCACAGACCATAGATCATTTAACCATCAATCATATATACCGTCAATAAGGTCTGTGAGCCACAGACCTTAAATCGATAAACTTAGTACTTAAACTCCTTCACCACCTCAATGGCATATTTTACATTATCGAAAGGAATATCCGGCATAATGCCATGCCCCAGGTTAAATATAAAACCGTTTTCGCCACGCATGCGCTCAAACAGCTGTAAAATGTGTTTCTTGATTACCGGTTGATCTGCATACAAGATATGTGGATCCAAATTGCCTTGAACAGCGATATTGGCCGGCAAGGCTTTCTTGATGTTCAATAAATCTGCATTCCAGTCGATCGAAACTACATCAGGCTTTGCAGTGGCCATAATTGGCGCAAATACCGAACTGCCTTTGCAGAAAGAAATGACAGGAACATTGGTTCTGTTCAATCCAGCAATGATCTGCTGGTTGTATTGATGCGAAAACTCTTGATAATCGTTCCAAGATAAAGCCAATGCCCAACTGTCAAAAAGTTGCAAGGCATTCACTCCAGCTTCGATTTGCAGGTTCAGGTAATCGGTGGTTACCTTGGCAATTTTAGCCAATAGCCTATGCGCCAGTTCTGGATGGTTATGGATTAATAGCTTGGTGGTTTTAAAGTCTTTAGAAGAACCACCTTCTACCAAATAGCTCATTACGGTAAAGGGCGCACCCGCAAAACCAATTAACGGAATACTCCCGTTTAAGCGTTGCTGGATCACCTTAATGGCATCGGCTACATATTGCAAACGATCAATTACATCTGTTTCTAAACGCTCAATATCTTCGGCAGTACGTACCGGATTAGCGAATTTAGGACCTACACCTTGGGTAAAGCTCAAATCGCCTCCCATGGCCTCGCCTGTTACCAGAATATCCGAAAATAAAATAGCCGCATCAATGCCCAAAAGGTCAACTGGCAACATGGTTACATCTGCCGCAATTTCTGGGGTTTTGCACATCTCTAAAAAGCTGTACTTGTTTTTGATTTCCCAATATTGAGGCATAAAGCGACCAGCTTGGCGCATCATCCAAACGGGTGGACGTTCTGTAGGTTTTGAAAAGGCGGCGTCTAAAAATAAGTTATTGTTCATCCGTTATAGTTGTATTTTATTTGCTGGATGGAGCCTTTGATGTTTAAAATAATTATTCCTATGTATATTAAATAATTATTTTAAACATGTCGGGTTCATCTGGTATTAGGCCATGTTATTGGCTTCTTTCTCTATAATTTTAATAATTTCTTGTGCTCTCGAGCTGGTAGCCAATTCTTTGGCTTTATTCACATAAGCCATGGCACGTTCGCTATCTTTTTTGCGCAGTGCCAAGTTGGCCAAATGGATCAGTACAAAAGCTTTGTCGTTTTTGCCCCCCAATGGGAAACGGCTTGCAATTTGAAAATGATGCTCTGCCACATCAAAATCCTCGCGTTGCAAAGCAATATTGGCGCGCATAAACTCGTAATAACCACGGCGGTTTTTTGCCAGCCGATCTGGATTGCCGATTTCATTCAGCACCTCTTCAGCCTTGTTGTAATCGGCATTCTTAAAATGTTTCGAAGCCAACAAAACAGAGCTGTGCTTAAAATGGCTCCATAGTACAAATAAACACAAAAAGCCGGCTATGGCAGCCAGCTGGTATTGATTGTAGTATAAACTTACAAGCGCCGAAATACCAAAAATGGCCATCAGCGCATATCTGCTCTTGGTATTATACATTAATGCGCAACATCTGTGAATTTATAGCCAACTCCTCTAATCGAGTGGAAATACACCGGATTTTTTTGGTCTGGCTCAAAATATTTACGGAACGTGAGGATAAAGTTATCGATGGTACGTGTTGATGGATACACATCATAGTTCCAAACGGTTTCTAAAATCTGCTCGCGCGATACGGCTTCATTCTTACGCTCGATCAACAGTTTCAACAACATGGTTTCCTTTTTGGTTAAAGGCACTACCACGCCATCGTCTTGTTTCAATTCGAAAGAGTTGAAATAAATGGTTTTATCGCCGATTTTGTAGGAGTTCAGTTCTTTTAAATCATCTGATTTCAAGCTGCGTTTCACCAAAATTCCAACACGCAAGATCAGCTCTTCCAAGTTGAAAGGCTTTACCAAATAATCGTCGGCACCTTTTTTAAGGCCCATTACCCTGTCTTCGCTGGTATTTTTAGCGGTAAGGAACAAGATCGGCACTTCGGTGTTTTCTAAACGGATGGTTTCGCAAACTTGGAAGCCGTCCATTTCCGGCAGCATTACATCGAGGATGATGAGGTTGAAACGTTCTTCTTTGAACACTTTCAATGCGGTTTTGCCGTCCTTAACAGCATGTACTTTATAGCCTTCTAATTCGAGGTTTAATTTAATGGCATCTAACAAATGGTCTTCGTCTTCTACCAACAGTATTCTTAATTTTTGTGGCATATCAATTAAATGTTACTTCAAAAATTGCACCTTGCGGTACGTTATCTTTCACGCTTATATCAGCGTCGTGGTTTTGTAATACCTCTTTAACAATAAACAAGCCAAGTCCGGTACCTTTCGATTTCCGGACATTTTCATCTCCCACACGGTAAAATTTATCAAAAATATGCATCTTTTCGTTATCTGGAATGCCCGGACCCTTGTCTGAAACCGTTAAAAAGGGCTTTCCGTCATTTTGACAGAGCGCTACTGCAATTTCGGCACAAGGACCTGAATATTTAACCGCATTTTCTACCAAATTGGTTACAACAGACGAAAGTGCAAATTGATCGCCAACTACCTTAATGTCAGGCTGTATCTGTGCATTGATCAATTGCTGGTTTCCGCAAGAATGTACCTGCAGGCGATCAGTGATTTTATTCACGAGTTCCGAAAAATCGAACTCTTCTTTTGGAAAGGAATAAGTACGGCTTTCGATCTTGGTGGCCAATAGCATATTCTCTACCAAATCATCTAATCGCTCTATGTCTTTTAACGAATTGCGCAACAAAGTAGTTTGCTGTTCTTTGTCTAAATCCCTTTTCTTAATGGTTTGCAAAGAAAGTTTAATTGCGGCCAAAGGCGATTTGAGTTCGTGCGTTACCGACAACAAAAAGTTCTGTTGCTGTTCGTGTAGCTTATCTTCCTTTTTGATAGAGGCATGGATAAAATATGCACCCACACAAAGTAAAAACAAGAAAACAGAACCTTCACCCATTACCATAGCCATGCGCTGAGGTTGCAGACGGATCACCACCGTTCCCCACCAAAACATCTCTAGCAAGGCATAGAGTAACAAAAAGTAGAATATTAAGATCGATTTTTTCATTTGTTTTTTAAAATCATATTCAGCATTTCGACAAGCTCAATGCGACATTATCTTATATTATTTTCTAAACACGAGATCTAATGCATCAAAAATAGCTCTTTTTGCTTTCTCTAAGTCAATTTTTGTATGCGCAGCTGAAACAAATCCAACTTCGTAGCCTGATGGTCCCAAATAAATGCCCCTATTGAGCAATTCGCGGTGCATCATCTTGAATTTTTCCATGCTGGCTGGATCAATATCTTCGGCCGTTTGGATCTTCTCGGCATCGGTAAAGGCAAACCAGAAGATCGAACCAATGGTAAATACCTTAAGTTTATAGTTTCTGGCAGTTGCAAAACGCTGGATGCTCTCGGCAAACTCTTGAGCTTTGGCATTCAGGTCTTTGTAAAATCCAGAACGCAGCAGTTCGGTTAAAGTCGCAATCCCTGCAGCCATCGCTACCGGATTTCCTGATAAGGTTCCAGCTTGGTAAACACCACCATCTGGCGAAATATGAGCCATGATTTCGGCAGATGCGCCATACATGCCTACCGGCAAGCCACCGCCTATAATTTTTCCATAGGTCACAATATCAGGCTTGATGCCATAGTGCGCAGCCGCACCTTCAAAACCCAGCCTGAAACCAGTAATTACCTCGTCGAAAATCAACAAGGCTCCATTGGCCGTACATGCTTCTCTTAAAAATTCGATATATGCCGTATCTTGAATTAAAAGGCCATTATTGGCTGGAATACCTTCAATAATTACAGCAGCCACCTGATCTTTAAACTGAGCGAAAGCCTCGGTAATGGCATTTGTGTCGTTCAATGGAATCACAATCGTTTCCGCAGCAAATGCCTGTGGTACGCCAGCAGAAGAAGTTTCGCCAAAAGTAACCAAACCCGAGCCTGCTTTAACCAATAGCGAATCGCTGTGACCATGGTAGCAACCTTCAAATTTGATGATTTTATCTCTGCCTGTATAACCTCTGGCCAACCTAATGGCCGACATTACGGCTTCTGTACCAGAGCTGGTAAAACGGATTTTCTCTACAAAGCGGTTGTTTTTGATGATCAGCTCTGCCAATTCGTTTTCTAAGGCAGTAGGTGCGCCAAAACTCATTCCGTTCTGCATCACCTCAATTACTTTTTCCCTGATCTTTGCGTTGTTATGGCCTAAAATCAATGGGCCCCAGCTGGCACAGAAATCGATAAACTGATTGCCATCGGCATCCCAAATATTGCAGCCATCGCCTTTTTGGATAAACAATGGCGTACCGTAAACAGATTTAAATGCCCTAACAGGCGAGTTTACCCCACCAGGGAAATAAGTTTTTGACTTGGCATAAAGCGCAGCCGATTTTTCGCGACTGATATCTGGCTTGCTGCTCGTGTTTACCGGCATTTCTTCTTCACTGCCCGAGAAAATTTTCTTTAATGATTCTAACATTTATTAAGTTTTAAGCGGTACGTTTTAAGTCATACGTTGTAAGCAATAAGTGGTACATGCACCTAAAACTTATAACGCTGAACTTAGCACTCCACTACATCCATTTCTGCTCTACAATATCTCTAATATGGTAAGTGGTAATCACGCTGGCTCCTGCCCTGGCAAAAGCGTGCATGGTTTCCATTACTACTTTTTGTTCGTCTATCCAGCCTTTTTGTGCCGCTGCTTTGATCATCGAGTATTCTCCCGATACATTATAACAGGCAATTGGCAGGTCTGTGTTTTGTTTCAGCTTGCTGATGATATCCAAGTAGGCCAAAGCCGGTTTTACCATTAAGATATCAGCACCTTCGCTCTCATCCAATAAGGCCTCTCTCACTGCTTCGGTACCATTCCTGAAATCCATTTGGTAGGCTTTTCTATCGCCTTTGTTTGGCGCACAATCGGCAGCCTCCCTAAACGGGCCATAGTAAGCTGATGCAAACTTGGTTGCATGCGACATAATGGCTACATTTTCAAAACCACTCCCATCTAATTTATGCCTGATTGCCGCAACGCGACCATCCATCATATCAGAAGGAGCCAACATATCTGCGCCAGCCTCGGCGTGGTTAAGCGCCATTTTAGCAATCAATTCTACGGTAGCATCATTGTGCACATAATCGTCTTTTAAAATACCGCAATGGCCGTGGGTGGTATAAGAACATACGCAAACATCAGTTACGATATACAAATCGTCGCCAAAATTTTTCTTGAGTTCTTTTACGGCTACAGGCACTAACGAATGTGGATCGTATGCAGAATGGGCATCGTCGCTTTTCTCATCGCCAACGCCAAAAAGCATGATCTTGTTAACACCTAAGGCCAATCCCTTTTCTACATCTTTTAACAAGGTATCGGTAGAGAAATGGCTTACGCCCGGCATCGCATCAATCGCTTTGGTTACGCCATTGCCTGGCACTACAAAATAAGGATAGATAAACATATCCTTTGACAGGCGTGTTTCGGCAACCAATTCTCTTACTACAGGATTTTTTCTTAGCCTACGGGGTCTTTGCAACATTGTTTTTTATTTGAGTATCAAGATACAGGTATCGAGATGATTGTGCTTTAAAATTTATTTATGGCTTCAAAGTTCGTGATCTGTTTTTACAAGCGCCTTGGTGTTTTGTCAAATCTGAAGAGTTTACCTTCAGCAAACATTAGCTTATTGGTTCACTAGCCGCTGATTAATTAGTCTGCTAGCTTATTTGGGGAAATTTTGCTTTTTTCTCCCCCTAACCCCTCCAAAGGGGGGCAGTATTAGGTTTAGCCTCAGCAAACCTTCCAACTTTCAAACGTTTCAACATTCCAACTAAAAACTAACAGCTACCTAACATCTATTCCAAAAACGGCTTCGGCCAAGCCGATTTCATCTGGCGAATAAGGCAAAATATACTTCACGCCCATCTCTTCAAATTTCTTTCCTGTTGAATTTCCTATCGCGATGACCTGTTGCTCAGGTTCCAACAAATTGTCTACAAAGTAGGCATCAACATTTGATGGACTGGTAAAAATCAATACCTCTGCGGCTGTTCCGTCGATGTTGTCTTCTGTTACGGTTTCATAAATTGGTAAATCAACCACTTTGGTGTCTTCACCAAGTGATTTTTGGATAGACTGCAACGAATCCTGTGCTCTTGGGAACATTACCGTTTGTCCATGTACCAATTTGGCAAATTCTTCGGCCACTTCTACAATATCACCGCTCTCACCAACAAAATCGGCTAGGTGGCCAAATTTCCGCAAGGTATCTTCAGAGCCACGGCCAACTACACCAAATTTCACTTTTTTTGAAAGTACCGGATTAAGTTTAAAGAAATATTCTACCCCATTACGGCTACTGAAAAAGACCCAGTCTACATTTTTAAGGAAGAAAGGATCTAAAATATTAACGATTGGAAAAGTACGGATCAGCGAACGTCCATCTATTTCAATATGATGTTTTTCTAATGCTTTTCTGAAATAGCTGTGCTCGCCAATTTCTCTCGAGATGAAAACCTTGCTTGGAAATTTGCGATCGGCGTTAAATTTAGCGATGATCTTCTCCGCTAGGCCTTCTGTACTTTCTGCTCTTAGGAACAAGCGATCTGGAAAATCCTCATCGGTTTCGGCTTTAGAGGTCCATACCTCAAAAAGGCCATCTTCTTTTTTGCAATAGCAACCTAAAGGCATGTGGCATCCGCCTTCGAAAAGGTTCAACACCTTGCGTTCTACGGCTATTTCTTCTGCAGTAGCTTGATTATTGATCTGTTGTAACGCAGTAAACAATTCGCTATCGCTTTCGCGGATCTGAATAGCTAAAGCGCCTTGCGCAGGAGCCGGAACCAATTCTGTAGTATCTACCACTTCTACATGGAATTCGCTTAAATCTATATTCAGGCGGTTAACACCTGCTTTTGCCAACAAAATGGCATCATAATCTTCATCACGCAGTTTTTGGATGCGTGTAGGCACATTGCCACGCAGATCTTCCACGTTTAAATCGGGACGTAAGGCCAACAGCTGGGCTTTACGACGGTTGGAAGAAGTACCTACCATTGCTCCTTTTTTAAGCGATAGTTTTTGGCTTACTTCCACACAATCTTTAAGGATCAGCAAAAGCTCAGATGGGTCTTCGCGCTCGGTTACTGCAGCAATAATTAGTCCTGGAGGATTAACTGTTGGCAGATCTTTATGAGAGTGAACCGCAATGTCAATGCTGCCGTTCATCAGTTCTTCTTCCAACTCTTTGGTAAAAAAACCTTTGCCTTCCAGTTTATCCAACCGTAGGTTCAGGATTTTATCGCCCTGTGTTTTAATGATTTTTAATTCTGCATCAATACCGATGCTGGCCAGCCTATCTTTAGTATAGTTTGCCTGCCATAATGCCAAATCGCTTCCACGCGTACCGATAATAATTGTCTTCACCTTATAATTTTAGTTTTTCGCAAATTTAATTAAAAATTCGAAAGAGGGGGATTCTAAGAAAATGATTAACCCAGAGTTAAATCTAGCTATTTTTAACCAAAATTTCTTTGGCCATCACCATCGGAACGCTGATACATTTTTTTTCCATGTAATCCATGATGCGTTCTAAAACAGCTTTTGAGTTATCGTCCATCGTATTGATTTCGTCGGCAAAGATGGCATTCATGGCCGTGTGCTTAATTTCTTTGATCTTTTTAGGCACATCGCTCATGGCAATTTCTATTTTGCGCTGACGTAATACAGACTCGAATTCTTTGATGTTATCGTCTATGATGTGCTCGGCATGGATCAATTCATCATAGCGTTCCTGAATATTTTTGCGGGCTACTTCTTTTAGCGATTCTACTTCGATGAAATGGATCGGGAAGTTTTGAACCACTTCTGGAGCGGTATCATTTGGAACGGCCAAATCAACGATTACTTTTTTGGAAGTATCGCCGTTGAGCAGTTTGGTGTAAAGTTCTTGGGTAAGGATAGGTTCTGTAGCGCCGGTACAAGTGATGATCACATCAAAACCTGCGTCATAATCGGCCAATGCCGAAAGTGGATAGGCAGTTCCGTTTAGCGCTTTGGCTAAGCTTTCTGCTTTTTCTATGGTTCTGTTAAAAACAGAAAAGTTTGAATATTTGTGTTTTTTAAGGTATTGCGCAATATTCAGGTTGGTCTCACCTGCACCAATAATAAGCAGGCGTACATTGCCGCACATGTTCAATTCGCGCAATTTGCGGTAAGCCAATGAAACTACCGAAACCGGATTTCTGGAAATATTGGTATGGGTATAAACTTCCTTGGCTGTTTTTACTACACGATCCATGATCATGCGCATGTAATCGCCGGTAAAGCCAGCCACACGGCAAGCTTCGTAGGCTTTACGTACTTGGGCTAAAATTTCTTTCTCGCCAACTACCAAGCTCTCTAAAGAACAAGAGGTACGCAACAAATGGTTAAAGGCTTCGCCCTGCTCGTATACCGAAACGTTTTCGATAAACTTTTCCATGTATTCTTCGGGCAGGCCCATATCAAGCACATGCATAAAGCGGTTAATAAAGGCTTTGTCTACCGTAGCTGCCGTAGTAAATATAAATTCGACACGGTTACAGGTGCCAACATAAAATATTTCTTTGATGCCAAGCTCTGATTGGATATTCCTCAACCTATCATCCAGCGTCTGCTCACATATAACTAACTTTCCTAAAGCTTTTAGGTCTATCTGCTGATGTGTAAATGCAATAATCTTTAAATATTCCAAAATGGGTACAGCCTATTAATTTAGCGACAACAAAAGTAATAAACGCAAACCCGCTTATCTGTCATTAAGCTGTAATTTAGGCTAATTTAGAAAGGTTTTAAATTAGACTAGCACAAACAAATTGCCTATTTTTATATTTGTTATAAGTATTAAACATAGTTTTTGAGCAGATATGATACATCAGGAAGAATTTTCATTGATAGGCGTCAGCGGAAAAACCATAATTGGCGATCTTACTTATGACGTTAAGAATACAAACGCAGCCCTCGTTATCTTTGTACATGGCTTTAAAGGCTTCAAAGATTGGGGTGCGCATAACCTGGTTGCCCGTTATTTTGCACAAAATGGCTACCGTTACCTGAAGTTTAACCTTTCGCACAGCGGCGTAAAGCCTGAGCAGCCGAATGACGTAAACGACCTGGAAATTTTCGCGTCGAATACCGTTTCAAAGGAAATGATAGATGTAGACCTGGTTATCAATTATGCCCTGCAAAACCTAAAGGCAAAAGAGATCTACCTGATTGGACACAGCCGTGGTGGCGGATTAAGCATTTTACAGGCGGCCAGCAATCCGCACATCAAAGCATTGATTACCTGGAGTGCCATTTCCGATTTCAGTAGCCTTTGGGGAAAATCTAGAGAGGAGGAGTGGCGCAAAGAAGGCAAAATCTATGTTGTAAATGCCCGAACTAAAGAAAAAATGCCTTTAAATGTAAGCCTACTCGAAGATTTTGAAGCCAACCAAGAAAAGCTGAACATTTTAGCAGCTGCAAAGAAAATCAATATTCCTTGGCTAATTGTGCAGGGTGATGAAGACGTAAATGTACCTTTTGAAACTGCGCAGCAATTGGCCGGTGCAAATCCGGCTAGCAGATTGATTAAAATCGAAGGGGCCAACCATGTTTACGGAGCTTCTCATCCTTATACCGGGCAAAGCCTGCCAACACAACTTTTACAGGTTTGCGAGAAATGCCTCGTTTTCTTGAATGGATTATAAGCTGTATGCATTAATACTGCAGGTCTTTGAGGCATCGTTGTGCATTTTGCTTGTAGTTTCGACCTATAGGCAGTTCTTTGCCCAAAATTTCTACGGCATAGGCATAATAGCTTTCTACCTTGTCAATAGCGATGATAAACGAACGATGGATACGACAAAATTTATCTTCTGGCAAGAGTTCTTCTAAAAGACTGATTTTTTGTTTAGAGATATAAACCTTATCGGCAAGTACCACCTTAACGTAATCTTTCACGCTTTCGATCCAACAAACCTCGTTCACGTTAATCTTTACCATTTTTCGGTCTACTTTGAGGTAAAGGAATTTATCGGTGCCCACGCTGCGCTCTTTCTCCGTTACAATGCTCTTTTTTTGGTTTCCAAAATGCTTTAACGCCTTATCCATGGCTTTCAGAAAGCGGTCAAAAGGAATCGGTTTAACCAGGTAATCGAGTGCGTTGAGTTCAAAACCATCAACTGCGTATTCGCTATAAGCCGTAGTAAAAATAATTTGTGGTGGATTTTTTAAACTCTTCACCAAATCCACTCCCGTTAAACCGGGCATTTTTACATCCAGAAATATGAGGTCGACCGTTTTTTGCTGCAATACCTGAAAAGCCTTAATGGCATCGGAACATTTGGCCACAATCTCTATAGCCGCAAAATTTTGCAGGTAATTCTCTATAATTTCTATAGCATGAGGTTCATCATCGACAATGAGGGTCCTGATTTTCATCACCACAAGTTAATTCTTTTATCGAGGTCTATTTCTAAAATAACCGCAAAAACTTCTTCTTCGTTAAAAATCCTGATATGATGCCCTTGAGGATAAATGATATTAAGTCGTTTCTTCACATTTTCCAATCCTATGTTTCCATAATCGGCAACACCTTTAGTACTTCCTGTCTCATCCTTGCTATTAGAGATTTTAAACTTGAGCAGGTTCCCTCTTAACGAGAGGTCTATATTGATCCAAGCCTCTCCCAGCTTTTCGCCAGCCCCATGCTTAAAGGCGTTTTCTACCAGTGGCAAGAGCAATAAAGGGGTAATTTGATATTGCTCCATTGCTCCGCTTTTTGTAAAGCTTACCTCTAGGCGTTCTTCATAACGGAGTTGCTCAATCATAATATAGCTTTCTAAAATATTCACATCTTTTTTCAGCGAAATGCTCTCCACATTGCACTCATAAAGCATATACCTTAATATTTCTGAAAGACCCAACACAATTTGAGGGGATTTTGGAGAATTGTTGAGCGTTAACGCATAAAGGTTATTCAAGGTATTAAATAAAAAGTGCGGATGGATCTGACCTTTCAGCAAACTGAGTTCAGCCTGTAAGGCAATGTGGTGACGCTCGTACCAAAGCTTAAAGAACTTGATAACCACGGCAAACCATACAATAAAATTAGCCCCCTTCAACGCACTGAGGTAAGCCGACATATTGGTAAAACGAGGCCAAAATGCAGGGTTTCCCCTATCCCAGGCCTCTTGCCCCCTGCTAATCAGATAAGCATCGAAACTAGGCTCAAAAATATAAATACCAACAATCCTGTTAAGCAAGGGAATGATAAAAAAACTGGCTATAAGAAGTACAAAAAAAGTAAAATAACGCTTTTTAAAAAGAAATTTAGGCGTAAGCACATAGGCAAGTGTATAAAAATACAGGATATGTACAGGCAGGTAACAGAGGTTGACCCTTAAGGACAATAGCAGATCGTATTTTTGATAGCCGTATACAAATGAGGTTAATCCCCACACAGCTATCCAAAAAGCAATGTGCAAGACAATCCTTTTAGGCGTAACAGCCGATGTTGCGAAAATTGGATGGGTTGCCATTGTACAAAAATAATCTTCCCAAGCCAAATCTGCTTCTTGCGCAAGCACTTATCGACAAACGGCAAGGTTTTGTAGACCAACAACTTAGAAAGAGCATTTAAAAGCATAAAAAAAGCATTTGTGACGTTGATAGCCAAAATTCTTGTTTTGGACAACACCATACCTGCTTTTGGCTATACTATTAAGATTAAAATAAGAACCTTTTTAGTTTAGGTAAAAATTCAAGCAAATGAAAACATTTATCATCAGCACCTTACTAACAGCCTTTGTGGCCTTAGGTGCACATGCACAGGATAAAAACAGCAAAGCCGACTTCCCCACATGGGTAATAGAAAGCAATGTGAAAACGCCAAAGAATTCGATCGTTAAGTTTTACAACGCCAAGCAAGAACTGATTTATCAAGAAGCCGTTTTGGGTAAACGAATTAAGATAGACAGGCCAAAAGTAAAAGAAGGCTTGAACAGCATATTAAAACAATTAACGGAAAGCAAAAGCCCTATTGTAAACGATTCTTTAGTGATGGCTTGCCTAAAAAATTGGTAGCCCCTCAGCTCTTTGTTGGCGGGATCGCTAACATTAAACCCATAGCCACAGATTCACAGTTTTACTCTTTTTCGTTTTGTTAACCTGATTTTATCTGTGGCTTAAATTAGCTTATTTGCCGGCGGGGATGCAGGCTTTAGATTATTGACCAACACACCAACAATCATCTAAACAAATTTCCCTACCAATTATTTGTTGGCATCTCCGCCGGCTTAAGTTGATTCTACAACCTCTTTGCAAGCCAATCAATTTGTGCTTTAAGCCTATTTCCATTTTTTCCTTAACTTTAGGGCATGAATGAAATTTTCCGCGAATTTGCCGATATCGAAGTAAAGGAAATGACCCCAGGCTTCTTTTCTAAACTGATCCATACCGAACACAACACCATCAATTTTATAGACATCAAGGCCGGTAGCGATTCACCGATCCATAGCCACCCACACCACCAATGCGCCTTTGTGCTAAAAGGCCAATTTGAAATGACGATTGGTGAGGAGACTCAGCTTTTAGACACCGGCAAGTTTGTGCTCATCCCGGGAGGTGTACCACATGGCGGCAAGGCCATTACCGATTGTACTTTGCTTGATATTTTTAGTCCGGTACGGGAAGATTTTAAATATTAATAAACACGCTATGCAACTATTTCAGCACTCCATTAGCTTAAGGGCAAGGAGCCGGGGTTTTCACTTAGTAACAGATGAGATTTTGCAAGCCATCCCCGAAATCAAGAATTTAAAAATTGGGATGCTCCAGGTTTTTATCCAACATACTTCTGCTTCGTTAACCATCAACGAAAATGCCGACCCAACAGTGAGGGAAGATTTTGAAATGTGGTTCAACAAAGCAGTTCCCGAAAACGACCCCGATTATGAGCATGATTACGAAGGATCAGATGATATGCCTGCCCATCTCAAAGCAGCGTTATTGGGCAGCGCTGTATTGATTCCGATCAGCAACGGCAAGCCGGCATTGGGCACTTGGCAAGGAATTTACCTTTGCGAGCACCGAAACCATGGAGGAAGCAGAAAAGTTGTGCTTACCGCTTGGGGAAACTAAGAAAGTCCCAGCCGCTTAAATGTGGCAAAAATCTCTAACATTGCGGCCTGATCGATCAGGCGTTTAGCTGGTTTACGGCCAATCAAACCATGCTCATCAGTTTCAGTCTGCCAAATTTGCTTGGCATCTTCCATAAAAAAATCTACCCATCCCTTGTCCTTGTCCAATTGGTAAAGCTCAACAAAGCCCCTTAGCATCACGGCATTGAACCAATATTCTTGTGGCAGGCGTCCGTTTTTAAAGAAATGCGATTTGGCCGATTTGGCAATCAGGTAGGCTTCATCCAAATATTTCTTGTCTTTGGTAAGCTGGTACAGCAATACGTTTGATTGCAGCATGGTACCGGTATTATAAGTGTACAAAGCCGAATCGATCTTTAAGGAAGGGATTTTGATGGCATCGTAGAACAAGCCCTTTGGCGAGCGAAGATGTTTGTTAACCCAGTTATAGATTTTTAGGGCACTTTCTAAATAGCTTTTGTCTTTGGTTGTTTCGAACAACCTTAAGGCCACAATGATCCCTGGGCCGTTAGAACAGGTATTTTTGCTATCTAGCTTGCCTTCTTCCCAGTACAGGCCACCACCGGCCTGCGTATCATAACCGGTCATCATGAAGGTATAAATCAGCTTTGCCTGTGCCAGATAGAACTTATCTTTTGTTCGTTTAAAGGCATCCAGACAAGCAATGGCGATCCATTGGTTATCGTCGTAAAAGCGGGTATCTTTTTTAAATTGATAGGGCAAAGCCTGATAGCCTGGTGCCGGAGCTTTTGGATTGTAATATTGCTTGATGGCTTTGAGTACCTGAGTCAGGTGTGCTTGACCTTTTACTGCCTCCACCTCGTTCTCTGCTTGGATCAGCGCACATAACGGCCATAAGTAAGAAAACTGATGTTCGGTTTTTCCTGTATTTTCTACATACAAGCCTGTCTGCTGGTTATAAAAGAACTTGTTGATATTGGCATTGATCAGTTCTAATCTATCGGCCTTGTCTTTTTGCAACTCTTGACCACAAACCAACTGAAAAACAAATGTCAACGCAAGCAGGGCCAGTAATTTCTTCATGTGCTAAACAACAAGTGCAGGTTGGATCCAGTTGCCGTCTTCCTTGATGATTTCGATGAGCTCATCAAGTGCCGATGGTGTATTCACGTTTTTCTTTACCACCTCTTTGCCGCGGTAAAGGGTTATTTTTCCTGGTCCGGTGCCTACATAGCCGTAATCGGCATCGGCCATCTCTCCAGGGCCGTTTACGATACAGCCCATGATGGCAATTTTAATGCCTTTGAGGTGATCCGTTTTTGCACGAATGTATTGCGTGGTTTCCTGCAGATCGAATAAAGTACGGCCGCAGCTAGGGCAAGAAATATATTCGGTTTTAGAAATCCTGGTTCGTGTTGCCTGTAGTATCCCAAAGCTTACCGAATTGATCAACTTTAAATCATTCTGAGGTGCATCAATCCAAATGCCATCGCCAAAGCCATCGGTAAGCAAAGCTCCCATATCGCTGGCTGCGTAAAGCATGAGCTGATCAGAATCAACATTTGTATAAGTTCTTTTGATGATTACAGGTATCTGGCAACTTTGAGCCTGTAAAGCCGCAAAAAATGCCCTTTGCTCCTGCATGCCCATTGCTAATGCAGTTTCTAAAACGATAACTGTTCCCGGTTGCAACAACGAAAGATCTGCCGGCGAAAAATCCGCAGCATGGAGATGCACAAAATTAAGCGCCTCGTCTTTTAATGCTACTTCCTGATATTCTTGCCAGCTAAATAAAGGATGGCAATTGTATTTATCTTTTAGCTTTAGCCAAGTTTTATAGTTATAAACCTGTTTCAATCCACCAGGAAAAGAAAACGAAGGCAGTTCATCGCCCAGATAAACCAAATCGCAGGCCAAATCAGAAATATTGTATTTGTCTAACCCAGCACTGTAATTATAGCCCAGCTGACCAAGGAAATAAGGGTCTTTGAGGTTTTGTTGGGTTACATCGGCCATTACCACAGGATGAAAATGACCGCCTATTTGCCCTATTGGTTGCGTAACACGTCTTGAATACTGAAAAGGATCGTACGTTAGGCGATCAGTGTTGAGCGTTTCGCTATTGGCGATTGGCGTTGGGCGTTGAACGTTGACTTCAGACTCCTGACTCCTGACTTCTGACTCCCCCCTCTTCTCAAACCTATCGGCCAATGCCTTGGCTACCGGCGCTTCAAATTCGGGGTCTTCCGTTAAGGAAACACGAATGGTATCGCCCAATCCATCGGCCAGCAAAGTGCCAATGCCTACTGCCGATTTGATACGGCCATCTTCGCCATCGCCGGCTTCGGTAACGCCCAAGTGCAGGGGATAATTCATACCCTCTTTTACCATGGTTTCTACCAGCAAGCGATAGGCCTGCACCATTACCTGTGTATTGCTCGCTTTCATCGAGATAACGAGGTTGTAGTAGTTGAGGTCTTCGCACATGCGGATAAATTCCATCGCCGATTCGACCATCCCTCTTGGCGTATCGCCATAGTGGCTCATAATGCGATCGGACAAAGAACCATGATTGGTCCCAATGCGCATGGCTGTACCATATTCCTTACAGATTCTAACCAGGGGCGCAAACTTCTTATAAATGCGTTCTAGCTCTGCCTGATAGGCATCTGTTGTATATTCTATATTTTCGAAACGTTTCTTATCGGCATAATTGCCCGGATTGATACGTACTTTTTCTACAATGCGTGCGGCAGATTCGGCCGCATTGGGCGTAAAATGAATATCGGCCACCAAAGGCACATCATAGCCACGGGCACGCAATTCTTTCTTGATGTTGGCCAAATTTTCAGCCTCTTTAATGCTTGGTGCCGTAATGCGCACATACTCGCAACCCGATTCTACCATCCTGATGGTCTGCTCCACCGTAGCTAGGGTATCCATGGTATCGGTGGTGGTCATAGATTGGATACGAATGGGGTTCAATCCGCCCATAGGGATATTTCCAATAGACACTTCTCTGGTTAGAAAACGAGAATAGCGGGTTAAACTGTTGCAATAAACACCAGCTAAAGGATCGAGATTAACTACTTTTTGCATGCGGTACAAAGATACGCTTTATGTTGAATTGTTATATTGACGTATTGTTATATTGTTGCCAATTGTTAGGTGGCTGTATTAGTTAAATTGATTGTATCCTAAAATCTCAAGCTTTTTCTAATTTGGAAAACAGTGGAACTGTTTATCGGCAATTGTAGCCCTTCTTTCCGCTGTACTCCATTACATTTCGTATCTGCTCCAATAAGGTTTAATACATAAAGGAAGTGGCTCCGTTGGCTCATTAGCTTATGGCTAAACTGCCTCTCCCATCTCACATCTTACATTTTCCATCTTACAGCAGCCGCTGTTTAACTACCAGGGTATCAACAAAAGTATCATGCAAGCATTGTTGCTTTTTATTGAGGAAACAATACAAATACCCCATAAAAACCGGCAAAACAGATATAATCTTAGCCAGGTTTCTGGCAACCGATACGCCAAAGGAAATCCTGTTGCCCATTAAATCAGTTACCTTGATATCCATCAGGCGCTTGCCAATGGTGGCCTGTTTGGAAGAAGCTTCTGCAATGCTGCCGTAAACAAACTTGGCCAAGGGAATAAGCAGCATAAAAAAAAGCACGCTGCCGATGCGGAACATCTTATTTTCTACAAAAATGTAAATACAGAGCACTATCAGCACGTAAGCAATCAGCAACATAAAATAATCGATTGCCGAAGCCATCAGGCGCTGATCAAAAGAAGCAAAATATTGTGGCGCTGTTTGCTGATAGCTAAAACCTAAAAGCTCACGAAGTTCTGTAAACTCGTGAGCTTCTTTATAATCGTCCATTCCGGGTTTTCTGATAAAGGTACCCGGTTGGATGGCTAATTCTTTAAGTTGTTCTAAACTGTAAGGTCCCTGTGGCCTGCCATTAATTACTACGGTATATTCCATTTACCTTATTTGAAGAGTTTCGAACGATAAATATACTTAATCCTATTCGCAACCTGCAAACGCAATTAGTATCTATCTACTTCGAAGCTGCTTAGTCCGCCATCAAAATTGATGAAGATCTTTTTGCCAGAAGTCTGGTAATTTGGCGTTTCGTACACCCCTTCGCTAATTTTGGTAAAGCCGGTAAAATCTTTTGACGATAAGCCGGTTTTGGTTTTGATGCGGCAGCCTGAACCTTGTGGAATGCGGACTTTCACATCAGCCACGCCGGTTTTAACGTTCACATCGGTAATCGGCAACAAATCGCCCAATTTGATTTTCAGTTCTGCAGCGCCGCCATCAAAGTTCAATGTCCTTACTTTGTATTTGCTCAAGTCGAAATCTATTTCTCCGGCACCCATGTTCATATCCATCTGCCAAACTGGAGCTGTATTCAAATAAACATCTACGCTGTTGCCCCCGTCGCCGATAGACCATCTTTGTTTTTTGTCTTTATCATGGGTTCTAAAAACAAGTGTATTTACGCTATCTGAAGTAGTTTTGGTTAAAGAAAAATTACCAAACCTTCTTTTTACCTCTGCCGAGAACAAGCTGTCTGTTTCGCCTTTCAGCTCGAACGAAGTTCCGCCTCCAGAAATATTCAGTACTGTTTTTTTGGCGGTATCTCCTGCAATTAGAGGTTCTGAAAAATGAAGTTTGCTGTAGTCTCCATCATCATGGTCATCATCATCAATATCTACGCTGATGTTGTCTCTAGAATGGTTCCACCAGAAGCCATGCGTTGGTCTTTCCTGCCCTTTTACAAACAAGATGCATAAAGTAATGACTAAAATACCCAAAGAAATCACGCTTCCGGTTTGCGAATTGTTTCTGTTAAAAAGGATATTGATACCCAATATGATCAGAAACACAGGCCAAAAGCTCCAAACGTTGCGCCAATAGAATTCAATTACGTTAAAGTTATCTAACAATAGCACACCACCGATAAACAATAGCAGTACGCCCCATATGATTTTATCAAATTTCATCTTCGTAAGTTTTATGTGGTAAGCGATGTCCATAGTCGGCATTCCAACTATCTATCGCGATTTAATTAATTAACAGGTTGATTATCGTTTATGCACTTGGCTGCTCTGGATCTTTCTTTTCCGTTGCAACAAAATCCTCTACCGGTGGCTTAACTTCTTCGGTATTGCGCTGTGCTTCTGCAGTGGTTTTCTTAAAATTGTCCCACTCTGTTCTTCTTTGGTTCCTAAAGATCAGGCTGATACCCACTGCAACGATTGCCAGTGGCCAAAGCTTGTAGATTTTAAAGATGTTAAACCATTCTGGCATAAAGCCAAGCTGTTTCAACAAAAAGTATATACCCAAAATCAATAATATCAATCCACCGATGGTGCGACCCGTGTCGTTGCCTTTAGAAAACTGCTTAAAATTGTTTTGATCGAAAGCGTTAAACTCAGGGCCTGCATTAGGCGTATTCCATTTGGTTTGCTCGCCAGCGTTGGCTGGATTGTTAAAGGCATTTGGCGAATTGAACATGGCGTTATCTTGGTTTTTTTGATAAAATTCGTTGAACTTATTGTAGCGTGCTACCGGATCGTTGTTTACAGGAACTACAATCCACATAATGATGTAAACCAACAGGCCTGTTCCTGCTAAAAATATGGTAGAAAGCACAAACAACAATCTGATGATCGTTATATCTACCTGCATGTAATCTGCCAACCCCGACGAAACGCCTGCAATAACCTTGTTGTGCTCGTTTCTAAACAATCTCTTTTCCATGGTGCCTCCTTTTATAAATTAAAATTCAATGGCTTCAAAATTAGCTCGTCAACATTTACTCCGGCACTAAGTTTTAAAATGGAGCAAATAGAACTGGCAATATCTGTTGGCTGTACAAAAAGCGCTGGATCGATGGTGGTACCTTCCCAAGAAGCTGTTAATGTAGAGCCTGGCAAAACTGCCGTTACTTTTACATTGTATTGAGCTAATTCTTTCCGCAATACATTATTAAGACTTAACATGGCCGCTTTTGTTACACTGTAACTCCCTGCATTTTCAACGGTTTGGATGCTGGCTACAGAGCAGATGTTAAAAATATGCCCCTTTCGCTGTTCGCGCATCATTTTTCCGAAAAACTTAGACAGGTAATAGCTGCAGTTGAGGTTCAGTTGTTGCTGCAATTCAAAGGCTTCGTCGGCTTCGTCCAATAGCTTGCCTGGCAAAAAGGTGCCTGCGTTGTTTACCAAAACATCAATGGTGCCAAAAGCTTCTTTAGCCTTGTTGGCGAAGGCCATCACTTCGGCTTTGAGGCTGCAATCTGTAGCAACTGCTGTTACTTTAATGCCTTTTGCACTTAATTCCTGGCTCAAGGTATCCAAGTCGTTCTTTGTCCTGGCACATATAGCCAGATTATAGCCTTCTTCGGCCAGTTGCAGGGCTATGGCTCTGCCAATTCCCTTAGTTGCACCAGTAACTATTGCATTCATCTGATGGGATATGTTTTTATCGCAAAAAAGAGGATTAATATTGGGAAACAATAATATTTTTTAATAAATACATAAGTGCAGAACATTTTTTGTTGTTTCTTTGTATAATATTGTATTTACACTAGAGCTACATTTATTAAATGAACTTCACCAATTTTGGCAAGTATATCCTGTTGCTCAAGGCAGCGTTCAGAAGGCCTGAAAAGATGAAAATCTACCTCAAGGCTATTTTTCAGGAAATGGATTTTATAGGCAGGGGCTCCTTGGGGCTAATCAGTATCATCTCTACCTTTATTGGGGCGGTAATGACCTTGCAGATTGCTTTCCAGCTGGTGAGCGACCTTATTCCTAAAACCATTATTGGTTCGGTTAACCGCGATTCGAGTATCTTGGAATTAAGTCCAACCATCAGTGCCATTGTATTGGCCGGAAAAATCGGATCTGCTATTTCATCAGAAATTGGAACCATGCGCGTAACCGAGCAGATCGATGCCTTGGAAATTATGGGGATCAATGCCCCAGGTTACCTGATCTTGCCTAAAATATTGGCCGGCATTACCATGGTACCTGTTTTGGTTATCATTTCCATGTTCTTGAGCATCACCGGTGGTTATATTGGCGGTACACTTTCTGGAGCTGTTACCCCAGCAGAATATATACAAGGTATTACTACAGATTTTAACCCTTATACCATTACCGTGGCATTGGTTAAAGCCTTTGTTTTTGGTTTCATCATCACCTCTGTGCCTGCCTACGAAGGCTTTTATGTAAAAGGCGGCGCACTAGAAGTAGCCAAGGCCAGTACGAAAGCGGTTGTAATCAGCTGTATCAGTATTTTGGCTTGTGATTACATTGTAACCCAATTATTATTATGATCGAAATCAAAGACATCCATAAATCTTTTGGCGATAACGAAGTGCTAAAAGGAATTTCGGGAAAATTTCAGGAAGGGGTTACCAATCTGATTATTGGTGGATCTGGATCTGGAAAAACGACTTTGCTGAAATGTATGATTGGTCTGCACCAACCAGAGCAGGGTACAGTGTATTATGACGACAGGGAGTTTACCAAGCTCAATTTTGAAGAGCGTATCGAGATCAGAAAAGAAATAGGCATGCTTTTTCAAGGCTCTGCCCTATTTGATTCGATGACGGTTGAAGAAAACATCATGTTTCCTTTGAATATGTTTACCGATCAGCCGAGAAGCGAAAAACTAGATCGTGTTAACTTCTGTTTGGAGCGCGTAAACCTGGCAGGCAAAAACAAATTGTATCCAGCCGAACTTTCGGGAGGGATGAAAAAGCGTGTGGGTATTGCCCGGGCCATTGCCATGAATCCCAAATATCTTTTTTGTGATGAGCCCAACTCGGGCCTTGACCCTAAAACCTCTATTGTAATTGACGAATTGATCAAAGAAATTACCGAAGAGTACAATACCACAACCATCGTAGTTACCCACGATATGAACTCGGTAATGGGTATTGGCGATTACATTATATTTTTGCATGAAGGGAAAAAATTCTGGGAAGGCTCCAATAAAGAGATTGCCAAAACAGATGTTGAAGAACTGAATGATTTTGTGTTTGCCAGCAGATTTATGAAAGCGGCCAAAGACAAGCTTTAGTTGGCAGTTTACAATTTTCAGTTTACAGTTAATTTTACAACATTCAACAACCTTTTAACCTTACAACATTTCAATACCAATGATTAACCTGCTTACCCCAACCCACTGGAAAGATTATGAGTTGTTAGACTGTGGCGACTTCGAAAAACTGGAACGCTTCGGCAACCTGGTACTTTCTCGTCCGGAGCCACAAGCGGTTTGGAAAAAAGCATGGTCGCCACAAGAGTGGAAAAAGAAGACCCATATCAATTTTAAGGGGCGCTCGGCAACTACTGGCGAGTGGCTTAAAAACGACAAGAATATTCCAGATCGCTGGAATGTGAATTATAAAAACGACGAAATCAGCATCAATCTGCGCTTGGGCCTCACTTCTTTTAAACATGTGGGTGTTTTTCCGGAGCAGGCTGTAAATTGGGACTATATTTCTTCGTCTATCAAAAAGTTTAAAACGCCTACACCAAAGGTCTTGAACCTTTTTGCCTATACCGGCGCTGCTTCTTTAGCAGCCAAGGCGGCAGGAGCCGATACCACGCATGTTGATTCGATTAAACAGGTAGTAAACTGGGCTAACGAAAACCAGGAACTTTCGCAACTGAAAGACATTCGTTGGGTGGTAGAAGATGCTTTAAAATTTGTAAAGCGCGAATTGAAACGCGGCAAAAAATACAATGGTATTATCCTAGATCCGCCTGCCTATGGCCATGGGCCAAATGGCGAAAAATGGAAACTGGAAGATCATATCCAAGAAATGATGCAAGATGTGGTACAGCTGCTAGATGAAGAAGAACATTTCCTGATCCTGAATACCTATTCTTTGGGTTTCTCTTCTGTAATTGTAGAAAACCTGATCAAAACCTCTTTTCCGCAGGTTCAAAACCTAGAAACTGGAGAACTTTACCTACAGGCCACTTCTGGTGTTAAATTGCCCTTGGGCGTTTTTGGGAAGTTCAATAAGTTCAAATAGTTCATTAGTCATTGGTTCATTAGCTGACTGGTTATTGGCTAATTAAATGAATTTGTCATTCCGGCGAATGGAGAAATCCATCTAGAGGTAGATCCTTCACTGCGCTCTGGATGACAAGTTTTGTATGGAGTGACAAATCTATTTCTTAACATTAAACCTTCGGCATTTTATAGCCATTATGGTATTGTGCTGATAAGTATTTGTTGGCAGTACTGTCTGTAAACTTGCCTTTTGTGGCATCCCAATATATTTTCTTTCCTGTTCTGTAGGCGATATTGCCCATTTGACAAATATTGGCCACATGTGCACCTGCCTGTATTGGCGCTTTTAAATCTTCCATCTTTCTTGATTGGATCACATCCAGAAAGTTCTTTACATGGAGCTGAAGGCCATTGTCGACCGCCTTTTGTAAAGCAACTGCTTCCAATTTATCTTTCCCTCCATCTTTCTCAGGAATAACCTCCCAACCCTGACGATTGAGCACCAAAGTGCCGTTATTCCCAATAAACGCAACACCATGCGTTCTGCCATAAGGTCCATCATCAATGCCTGTAGCATGCTCCCATTGCATGTTAAAGCCGTCAAACTCGTAAATAGCCGTTAAGGTATCTGGTGTTTCAGAAGCGTCATCCGGATAGGCAAATTTACCACCAGAGGCAACAATACTTTTGGGAGTAGTAGCTTTCATCCCCATTAGCGCATAATCTATCATATGTACACCCCAATCGGTCATTAATCCACCTGCATAGTCCCAAAACCACCTAAAATTAAAGTGGAACCGGTTTGGGTTAAAAGGTCTTGCTGTAGCGGGGCCAAGCCACATGCTGTAATCAACTCCTTCTGGCGCAGGGCTATCGCTTGCTACAGGTATGGCTTTCATCCAACCCTGATAAGCCCAAGCTTTTACCAAGCGAATATTGCCAAGTTTACCAGAATGTACATAAGCTATAGCATCGGCAAAGTGTTTTTGGCTTCGTTGCCATTGGCCAACCTGTACCACTTTATTATATTTCTGCTGGGCTGCAATCATTTCATTACATTCGGCTATAGAATTACCTGCTGGTTTTTCCACATAAACATCTTTGCCGGCGGCCAGCGCATCAATCATTATTTTGCAATGCCAATGATCAGGAGTGCCAATTACAACCGCATCAATGTCTTTGTTTTCGAGTATTTTTCTGTAATCGCCAGTTGTTGTTACGGTAATGTTATTTTTGGCAAGCTCAGCCACTTTTTTGCTTAAAACTCCTTTATCTATGTCGCAAAGGGCAACGCACTGTGCCCGAGGGTCTTTGAGCAGAGCGGTTAAATTTGACCAGCCCATGCCGTTAATGCCAATTGCAGCAATACGTATTTTGTCTGATCGATTGATGTTCATCGAAAATAAATTTAAAGGAATGGTGCTGGCCAAGAGCAATGAGCTCGACTGAATAAATTTTCTGCGTTTCATAGGGGTAAATAATTTGGTTGATTTACTAAAAATAATAAAATTCCCGACAAAACTCTAGTTGATAGCCTTCTTAAGCTTATCCTGTTGAAAACAGCTACCCAAGAAACCTTTTTAAAAGAAGATGGCCTCCAGAAAACTGAAGGCCAAACTCCTAAACAAAACAATAAACTATTAACTAAATATTCGTCCGAAATATTTATGCTTTTTTAACCAATTTATATTCGATAACCGGTTTGCCGCGAGTACCTCCGTCAGCAGTATGGAAACTCACAAATTTTAATTTGTAAACATTGCCATTACCATCTTTTACCAGATAGAACACTGTGTTTTTTACGCCAATAGTACCTGTGGTATTACGCCAGTTTGAACCGATAACATCTCTTGAAGTTGAGAATACAACTTTAGGGCTCGAAAGGTTAGCCTCTGTGAATGCTGCGTAAGTAAAATCGGCAGTAGCAACTTCTGCAGCAGTTACACCAGCTAAATTATTGATAAAAACAAGGTCAGAAAAGCCATAAGGAAGCATAGTTGCTACACCGGTTACCGGATCGGTAAAAGGAGTTTTATACATAGACCATCCCCAAACTAAGTCCCACTCTGCTTTTGCAGGCTCAACAACGGTAGTACTTCCTTTTACCAGTGATGCATACTGAAAATTGGTTTCTGTATTCTTAACAACATCAAGAGTTTTAAAGGTTGTTTCGCCTACTTTTGCATATTGTAAGCTATAGCCATTTCCTTTTCTCAAGATTCTGATTTTAAATAATTCAGTTGTAGCTAATACAGTACCTGAACCGCCTTTTCTATTGATGATATAAACTTTATTATCTGCGTCAGTAGTAGAAACTGCAGCAATAAGAGGCTTGTTCAACACATTAGGTTCTCTCGGATCGTCAACAGCAATTACCTCTCCTCCTTTGTTATCCAAAACACCAGCACCTTGACCAACTTTAAGTTTATTTGGATCAAAATCTGCCGCAGTAACGCTGTTGATATCTGTTTTATTTACAACCAATGCAGAAGCCCCATTTGTAGAATTTAGGATCACTTTAAAATCCGTTCCCGAATAAAATCCTAAATCCCAGCTATCTCTATCAATTGATGTCTGTTTATCTTTGCTAAAATCTACATAAACGCTATTGCCGGCACTGCTTCCAGCTTCTGCACCAATTAGGCCATTCAATGTTAAGGTGCTTCCATCTGATGGTGGAGGAACAACAATTGGTTCGTCTTTGTCTTTGCTACAGGCTGCTAAAACCGTTACCGCTATGCCAAGGGCAAGCATTGATTTAAATTTATTCATCATGTTTTTATTTAATTTGAATTTTAGTTTTTATTCCAGTTAAAAGTTAAGCCCAGCACATACGAACGGCCATAGCTATAAGGTACCGATGCGCCGCCGGTGCTGTGCGCGCCTCCACTAGCCGTAGAGGTATTGGTTAATTGGGTGACATCAAAAAGGTTTTTAATGCCCGCATTAATGGTAAAGTATTTGTAAATGTTTTTGTTCAGCATCAAATCTGCCCAACTAAAATCGCCAATCTTCACAATTCTGGCCGATTGTACACCGTTAGCAGTGTTTACTTCATAACCAGGCCTTTTGCCAGTATATTTATAGAATAGGCTGATGCTTCCATTAATTTTAGGAAAATTGTAGGTTGCGTTTCCGTTGAGTTCGGGCGCCCACATGAACTCTGGCACCGCCAAAGCCGGCTCTTCTATCAGCCTATTGTACCTGCCGATGTAGGAAAAACCCAGGTTAACCTGTAGGCTGTTTAAGATAAAAACGTTGTCTATCGTAGCGCCAATGGTTTTGTATCGCGAAACGTTGATCAAGGTGGTAACCGACGAATTTGCCGGATCTATGCCATAATCAATTCTATTGGTAAAAAGGTTATAAAAACCAGTAGCGGTGCTCCTGAACTGCATCTTGTCTTTTTGTATACCGGCCCATACCAATGATGCATTAAAACTATGAGACTGTTCTGCTTTCAGGTTTTCGTTGCCAATAATGGTATGGCTGGCATCAATAAAATCGTAGTAAAGCTCTCTCAAAGCTGGTGCGCGGAAACCCCGGGCATAAGATAGGCGCAGGTCAAAATTTTTGGTCAGTCCAAATTTGGTATTTAAGGAAGGAATAACTGCTGGCGCATCATAAACGGAGTTTTTAATGAACCTCACACCGGGACGGATATTAATGCGCTCCGTTGGTCTTATTTCTGACGAAGCAAAAAAAGCATAGTCGTTAATAACTGGCGAACCTTTAATTCTTTGTCCACTGGCTGCATCCCTTGCATATTCAAAACCCGGCTGGAACGACAGCATCTTATTGGCAAAGTATTGGGCTGTTACCCTAACTGTAGTTGCATTGAACTTGGCCACATCCTGCTCGCCGGCATCGGTTGTCAATTGTTCGGTGTTGTTCGTGTAATCGTGGATTACTGAACGTGTAGCCCTCTGCAAATCGGTATAACCCACTATGGCGTTAAATTCGAGTTCTTTAGAAACCCGATATTCCGATTGGATCTGTTGCGTATAGCGTTTGGTGGTATAGGTCTGTAATTTGCCTTTATAGTTATTCGGGTTCATGCCCAAACGTGTGTCGATAGTTTCCTTTAAACCATCTAAACGATACCAAATGTTAAAATTGTTATTTCTGTAGCCGATTTTGGTATTTCCCAAAAATTGTTCTTTTGGCTTCCACCTGTTTGTTTCGGCATTTACTTCATCAATCGTGGCTGTTTTTGGAGCCAGGTTCCAGCCACCAAACTCATTATGGCTAAATCCGGCCAAAGCACTCCAGCCCTTGTTTTGCCAGCTTGCACTTAAATTCTGATTATGGATACCACTTCCTTTAAAAGCCTCGTAATCGCTACCGGCGGTTTCTTCCTGTACCCTGGCAGAAATATTCAACAATGACTTCCCTGCATTTTTGGTAATGATATTGATCACACCTGCCAATGCATCCGTTCCGTAAACAACAGAAACCGGACCTTCAACAATTTCTATTCTTTCAACCGTGTTGATGTCTATCTGGTTTAGGCTTTCCCTGCTATCCGAACGGTCTACCATCGGCACCCCATCTAAAAGGATTTTGATGTTTCGGCCACTCATCCCCATCAATTCAACGTCTGTAGTACCTAAGGTTAGGTCGTTATTAAAACGAAAGCCCAGCTCGGTATTGAGCACCTGTTGCACGTTTGTGGCTGCCCGCAACCTAATTCGTTCTGCACTTATTGTTTTTACATTATAAACAGAGCTTTTCATCGATTGTGGCCCGTATTGAGCAGTGACCACTATTTCCTTCAATTCGTAAGCCTTCTCTTTTAAGGTGATGGTAGGAACGGTCAACTGATCGGCCCCCACCTCTATGTTTTGTTCTATTGTAGAAATCCCAGATTTGATCACCAATTGCTTGTTGCCAAGGGGCGATGCGATTTTAAAAGAACCGTCGTTTTGCGTAAAGGCAATATTTTTGGAGTCTTTTATAGCAACCAGCAATCCCGATGCAGGCTGTCCATCGGCGGTAATTACCTTACCATTAATGTACAATACCGGGTTCTTTTGTTGGGCAAATAAAGTAGAGGCAGCTAAAAGAAAAATAAATAGTAATAGTTTTTTCATGCGTATTATTTAGAATGATTTCAAATAATGGCGCAATATTAAGTCTTATTTAGACTAATTACAAATAATATTCAAAAAGAATTGCTAAGGGATTAAAAGAGAGGATTTTTATTCTTCCCAAAGAATGTTATCATTGCAATGGGTTCTGAAAGCTCAGTCGATTTTAAAATTAAGCAATTGTTAATCTGTTGATAATTATCATATAAATGGCCAATTAATTGATGTACTTTTGGCAAAACTGGAAAACCCATAACTAAACGGTTACAGCTTAACCATAAAAAATAGTCTATTACGTATGAACCCGACATGGTTAAAATAATGATTAAGCACACAGGGCAATTATTATTTTAATCGTCAAAGGCTCCATCTGACCACTAAAAACAAAAAATAAATAGATGAAACTAACTCACATTGCAGGTGTACTGCTTTTAGGTGCGGCAACGGTAAGTACTTTTGCCTACTGTACTTCTGATGCAAAAAAAGCCGACGGAAAAACAACTAAAACGGCAACCGGAGACTCGACCAAGGTTGAAGAAGAAAATTTGCGCACTCCTGTAGATACAGCTAAATACAATGAATTAGTAGCCAAACTGGCCAATGGCGATACTACTGGCAAATGGCCGGTAAAAAAACAGCCTTATCCTCTTGATGGCGCCATTTTGCCTTTCAAAAGAATCGTAGTTTATTATGGTAATTTGCATTCGAAAAAAATGGGTGCCTTGGGCGAATATCCGCCAAAAGAAATGTGGCAACGCCTTAACACCGAGGTTAAACGTTGGGAAAAGGTAGATCCAAGCACACCGGTACAGGTAGGCTTGCATTATATTGCTGCAGTAGCTAGCGGTACTGCCGGAAAAGACGGAAAATACATTAACCGCATGGGCAACAAACAGATTGATTCTGTGTTAAAAATCGCCAAAATGCAACCAAATACCATCGTATTTTTAGATTTGCAAGTAGCATTGAGCAACCTGAAAGCCGAATTGCCTCATATCGAGAAATATTTAGAGCTTCCTCAGGTACACTTGGGCATCGATCCAGAATTTTCTATGAAAGATGGTTCGTTGCCAGGCAAAAAAATCGGGACTTATGATGCAGCAGATATCAATTATGTAACCCAATATTTGGCTGATATCGTGAAGAAAAACAACCTGCCTCCAAAAGTGTTAACCGTTCATCGTTTTACCAAAAAGATGGTGACCAATTCTCAAAACATCAAATTGAGACCAGAAGTACAAATCGTAATGCACATGGATGGTTGGGGCGAGCCTGATTTGAAATTGGGTACTTACCGTCACTTTATTTATGGCGAACCGGTACAGTTTACTGGTTTTAAATTGTTCTACAAAAACGACCTTAAAAAAGCGCCAAACCGCTTAATGACACCAGAAGAGTTGATGAAGCTTAAACCAAGACCAATCTACATTCAGTATCAATAATCTTAAAAAAGGCGACCAATTGGTCGCCTTTTTTATTTATCATCTAAAGTTTTTAAAAACGCAACAATCGATTTGACCTCATGCTTCGACAGTTTTAGAGGCTCTGCAGCAAGCGTTTGGTTAGCCAAGTGGATGCCTATTCCTTCTCCTCCGCCCCTATTGTAAAAATCCAATACCTGTTCTAAAGTTTGATAAGCTCCATTGTGCATATAAGGTGCTGTTTTAGAAATGTTGCGCAATGTAGGTGTTTTAAAAGCAAAGCGGTATTGTTCGTATCGGTTCAAGGCATAACGGCCCAAATCGCCATCTACTTTGGCATTTGCCGTATCAGGCTTGGTGGCCACCCCCAGTACTTCGGCTTCGCTATGATCGAATTTTGGTGGCGCTGTACCATTAAATAGCGGTACAAAGTGACAAGCTCCACATTTGCCTTTGCCCATAAAAACATTAAAGCCTTGCTTTTCTTCTAAGGTAAGCTTGGTTTTGTCGCCACGCATGTAATCGTCGAAATTGGATGAAAACTTATTCAAAGACCGTACATAACTGGCCAATGCATTCTGGATTTTAAAGGGCGTAGCCATGGTTGTATCGTTAGGAAATGCCGAATTAAAATAGGCTTTATAATTTCCCCTTTGATTGATGCGCTGGGCAGCAGCTGTTAAGGAACCATGCATTTCCTCTTTGCTATGCACTACATTCAGCGCCTGATCCTCAAGCGTTGAAGCTTTTAAGTCGTAGAAGAATCCATTTTGCAGACCTGCGTAGGTAAGTGTTGGCGTGTTGCGCTGCAGAAATTTGTTTTCGGTTTGGCTTGCTGCCGTAATCAAACCATCAGTAAAAGCCTTATCAGGATGATGGCAACTGGCACAGCTCCTATTCCCGGCATCCGATAAAATCACGTCATTAAACAATAATCTGCCTATTTCTATCTTCTCCTTCGAGATAAACAGCGTTTTGTTGCCTAAAAAAGAATTCACATCAAAGGCATCTTGCTGAAACAAACTTGTCGTCTCCCCATACAGCACGGACTCGCTGGAAATGGCTGGAATATGGAGCGCTTTGCGAAAACTGTTGAGATAGACGCTTAAAGGTTGCAGAAAATCACTGATGAAGTCCAATTGGTTCAATTGACTAAAACTTTTATTCTGGAGATAGCCGATCGACTGAATAAATTTGTCAGTCAATCCCTTTGGTACGCTGTTGTAAATCAGCAAGGTTTCTTCCATTCCATGCAAAGCCGATGCAGTTTCTGCCGGAACATTCAGGCTAAATGGTGTATCAAAACCTGAAATGCCCAATGCAGTAATCCTAAAAACTTCTAGCCTTAGGGCATCAAAAACCTGTGCATCGGTAATTTGAAAGCCATTGTTAAGCAAAGCCATTCGCTTTAAGGCTACTTGCATTCCCGTAATTTCCTTCAGCATTTCGATTTTGGCCTCGGCATCAAAATCACCATACAAATGCCCTTCTATTACCTGAAAGCCACCGGGTGGATCGATCATATTCTCGCCAAGTTCTATCTCTGCAATAGGCGCCCCGTTAACCAATCTAGCAGTGGTTGGGTAAAAATATTCGGCAAAAAACTCGATCTTCTTGTACTGCTTGCGGCAATTAAGAAAATTGGTTTTCATTAAAGCAAGGTCTTTGCCTTTTTGGACTTCAGCAAGTAAAGAATCCTGCACCATTTTTTGCAGCAATTCAAGTTCTTCGGCAAAATAGCGCTTTACTTGGTCGGCCTTATTTTTCTCTTGTGTACACAGCGCCAAGAAACAAACGAAGGCAATACCCAGAAAAAATACAATCAGCTTTCTTTTCATGTAGGTTGATATAAAAAGTTATCCCTCAATGCCTATAAAAACACTGAGGGATATAATAATCAATTATTGGGGTTGCTATTTTTCTATGCCGCGCACAATTACGATTTGTCCGCCTTCACTATTATCTACCAACCTTTTAGTGCCACCATCTACGTTCTTAAACTTAGCACTTGTCCAAGTGTGCGGGTGTAGATTGATCACAAAAGTATTTGGCAAGCCAACCAGGTCGGAGATATCGTACATGGCACCATATTCCCATGAGCTTAATGCCGTAGAATTTGAAGGATTGTATTTTGCGTTAAATGTTGCATCATTTCTTCTATGGTTCATTTGGATCATTGGTTTTAAGGTTTTCGAAGTGATTCCAAACTGCCAGATCGTTCCGTCGTGATCATTGTTGATGTAAAATGAATCGCCGTCTTCCTGTATGTAGACAAAGTTTTCGGTTACACACAGGTTATCAGGGTTTACAATGCTCTTGCCAGGATTATCGGCGCCTTCTACAGCCACTTCCAATTTACCTTTTAATGGATTGCTCGCATCTAAAACCAGTTTATACACACGGCCCCACATGTTTTTGCCGGTTACCGGAGTGAGTTTATCGGCTTGGCTTACCCCTGTTGCGGTAAAATAGATTTCGCGACCATTGGCTGCACTGCCTTTTCTGTAATCGATATCCTCTACGCGTGCAAACATGATGGCATTCTTGCTTACAGTCTGTTGTTGGTTCTGCGTACCTGTATTGGTTTTTGCATTTTCGATCTCTACAAACTCTACATCATAGGAAGAACCCTTGCTCATGTTGGTTTCTATAGGATCGTTGTTGCTGCGTTTCAAGGCATAAACTTTACCATTTTCTAAATCACCTTGGGTATTGCTCAGGTACATGGCCAACTGACCGTCGGTTTCATCCTCGCCAATGAGGATGGCTGTTTTGCCTGCATAAGCACCTTTTGGCAATGGTACAGCATTTTCTGCACTCCATTTGCCCAAGGCAGGCAAGAATTTAGGCGAGCCAATGGCACCAGGATTTAGCGGGTCAATCCCGTGAAAAGAAGATTCCGAACCACTTTCGCCAGCGGTAAGAAAAGTGATTTTGCTAAAGCCGTGTTCTTCTGGAGTAGCCAAAGTAGCCGAACACAAACGGGTTTGGCCACCATCTGAGTTCAAAATATACTCGCCTTTAACTGGCTTAAGGTTTTTATCCAAATATACCCTAGATACCGATTGCAGAATCTCATGGTTGTTGATCATAATGTAGCCTTCGCCGTTTGGGTTTTTGAACATACCGGCACCATCAGGCTGTGCACCGAAGACAAAACTTGGAGATTGAGCCAACACATCATCGCTGCTAATGAGAGTGGTCACCTTAAGGTTGTCAAAACCAGTTAATGTTTTAATTAAAGCGGGGTTAACAGATTGGTTAACCAATTCGATCTTTTGCTCAACTTCAGGGTCTTTTTTGCTTTTTTTACAAGCGACAACGGTAGCCGAAACCATGGCGATTGCCAAAGCCGCGCCAATAGCGGCGGTTTTTCTGTTTGATAGATTTGTATTCATGATATTGTTTTAGTTTTCCTAGTCCCAAAACTATGTCGTGAATATTGTTACAAACTTAAATCTATGTTAAGAAAAGCTCCTATTTTCAACTTTGTTGCAATTAAGATCAGTCTACTTAAAAGTAAGCAGTGCATGTTGGCTTGCCGTATGCAGGTCTCGCCATACCCGATTGAGTTCGCTTTCTTTTTTAGCAGCTTCCAATCCACAGTAAGGATAAAGCGTATCTACCACTATTCGGGCTTTGTGCGCCAATTCGCGGCTCAGCCTGCTTACTTCTTTTAGACTTGTTTCTTCTATGTTTTCCTGATGGATCAACTCCTCCCAAGTTTGATCGAAGGCATCATAAAAAGCATTACGAAGGCTGTTGAGTTCTTCTTTGCAACGCAACAACTCGGCATTAAAAAAAGCGATTTGTTCTTCGTTGAAGCGTTTAAGGCCTGATCGCCCGTAAAAATACTCTTCTACCAAGGCTACAAAATGCAGGGCCATGCCCGAGCTGTTCACCGCCAAAGTCGTTTCGGCCAATTGCAAAAAAGGATAATCGAAGCCTTGATCGGCCACTTTGATATCATTGTTGATCTTAAAAGACCTGTTAAAGGGCACTTCTACGTTTTTGACTTCAAAGGCGTGGCTTCCGGTAGCGATCAATCCGAAATAAGACCAGCCGGGCAAAATCTTTACCTCTTCCTTTTTAAGGATAAACGAACTGATCAATGGCAAGCCATTTTCGTCGAGGATATCAGAACCGTCTTCATTTTTCAGGGCGCAGTTTGCCGTAAATATGGTGGCATGCAAAGCGCCGCTGGCATATTTCCAATCGCCATTAATCAGGCAACCATTTGGCGTTTGAACAGCTGTACCGCCTACCGCGCCACTCCCGGCAAAACATACCTCACGATCGGCAAAAATGTCTTTGGCCAATTCAGGATCAAGGAAACCGGCAAACCAAGATGCCCCACTACACAACGTAACCGTCCAGGCCAAGCTGCCATCAACGCTGGCCAATTCTTCTTCCAACCTTAATATTTCTGGCAATTTCTTTCCTGGTCCGCCATACGTTTGGGGCACAAAAAGCTTAAACCAATTTTCCTGGTAAATAAGTTCCAAAATTTCTGGTTGCAGTTCGCCAAATTTTTCGGCCAAAGGTGCATACTTTTTAATTTCCCTTTTCCAAAGGGGTTTTAACAGGTCTTCCATTAAGTAGTAGCGGGATTGAATTTGTTTTTATTGTAGATTTTCTTCCAATCGAGATAACCAAAAATGGCCACAATAAATAAGAATAAAGTAAGTGCCGACATTAATACCAGTTTCTTATGAAACAGTAGTGGTATGGCAACAATATTCGATATGTTAAGAAAAATCCAGTTCTCTATACGCCTCCGCGCCAACAGCCACATACCTGCCCATGCAAATGACGATACAAAGGCGTCGGCCACAGGCACATCAGATTTTATAAAGTTGACATTAATATCTAAAGTGCTGAAATACCATGTTTTTTCTGGAAGGTGCGTAAGCAAAAAATAGAAAAACAGAAAACCAATAACGGATATGGATATGGCAACGGTAAGTTCGCTTTTCGTGCTCCACAGCACTTCTTTATGCTGATGGTCTTCTCGGTTTTTCCAGATCATCCAACCATATACGCTCATTACCAAATAGTACATGTTGAGCATAATCTCAGCATACAAATGGGCGCTAAACAATAAGTACATCCCCAACAAAATAGAGACGATCCCCGTTGGATAGAGCCAAATATTATTCTTTTTGGCCAATAAAACTTCTGAAACACCAAAGCCAACTGCCACCCATTCGATAATAGAGGTATGCGCAATTTGGTTTTTGAACAACACAAACCAGTCTTGAAAATTCATTTACAACACAATGCCTTTTACAGCTTAAAGATTAATGAAAAACTGTTTTCAGGGCGAAACAGCATTGTAAACAACCTCTTCCTACGTCGGCATTATCCGAATCAGGTGCGTTTAAAGTTAAAAGTTGAAAGTAATTAAGTTAAAAGCGCTATCGCTTTAAACCTTCAACTTTTAACTCAAACTGGGTATAATCTCAGCCGAGCGATTGGTAAAGGCTTACACAACCGAACAGCACCCCTTTGAGTTGGCCAAATATAAAGCAAAAGTTCCTATAAATTGACATTTGACATCCAATTAATCTATTTTGCATTATATTTAACGCAAGTACCGAAAACATGAAAACCATTCTTAAACTAATGCTCTTGCTATTCATTTCTCTAAATGTTAAAGCACGACAAATAGATTTTGTTCAAAACATGGACGAAGCTGTTAAAATAGCCACTAAAAAGAAAAAGCCACTTTTTGTCTTTATCGAAACCCCTAGCGCGGCGCATAACCAGATCAATGGCTTGACCGATCCCGAGGTGGTTGAACTTTTCAATAAAAATTTCGTTTCAGTAAGGCTTTCATTCACCGATGCAGAAACACAAGCTTTACGAAAAAAATATTCCACATTAAATAAATTTCCTGCATTTGCATTTATGCACGCTGACCAAGAATTGTTCTTCAGTGATTTTGGAGCATCTTCTACCAAATATAAATATGTAAAGATGGCAGGCGATGCGTTAGTGGCTGCCAAACAAAAAACACTTGCTGCTTATGAGAAGGAATACCTGGCCAACAAAAAAGACATCAATGCTTTAAAAGCCTATATAGATGCCAGAAAAAAACAGGGCCTAAATAATAATGCCGACCTAATTGAAGATTATGTAAACCTGCTTACCATTGCTGATTTTAACAATTATCAAACTGTACTCTACATATTGGAAGCAGGCCCTTATTTGGATGGCAATGCCTATAAATTTAGCCGCACCAATTATAAAATCGTAGATAGCATTTATAAGAACGAGCCTCTTGAAAAACGACAAGCTATTAATGCCAACATAAGGATGAATACCTTAAACATGGCCATAAAAACCAAAAATATACAGAAAGCTCAATTGGCGGCCAATTTTGCAAGAAGTGTTTGGGGCAAAGATTATATGCAGGGCTCAAAATCTTATGAGTACGAAATGATGAACTACTTTAAGTCTATTAATGATACCGCACAATACTTTAGAAATGCAAAGAGCTATTATGACAGGTATTATATGACTGTAAGTGCCGATTCTATAAAAAAACTAGAAGATAAAAGCAAAGAAGAAATGTTGGCACGTGCAAAAAGAGCCATGCCCGATCCGAAATATAAATTGACAAGGCAACAGGTTGATAGCCTCTCTAAACTGCCAAATTCAAAAATCATTAGAAGAACCGAAACCTTTGCAACCGTTACAAGTACCGGGTCATCTTATGCAATGCAACTTAACAACGCGGCTTATAGTTTTTACGAAGCTGGAACAAAAGACCTCAATCATTTATCAAAAGCATTGATTTGGAGCAAGAGATCGATTGTATTAGATCCGCAGGCAAATTATTATGATACCTTAGCACACATTTATTATGCCATGGGAATTTTTAATGAAGCTACGGCTACCCAAAAACTAGCGGTAGAGAAAGCCAAAGAAGAAAACAAGGGAGATGCACAGGCAAGATTTCAAAAAGAGCTAGAGAAGATGATAAACAAAACCTTATAAACAAAAAAGCCGATGTTCAATCGGCTTTTTTGTTGGCAGTTAGAAAAATCCCAGTTGACCTTTATCGTCAATCTTAATGTCATCGGGATTGGTGATTTCTAAATCTATCTTTTTTGCTGGCTTAGTTTCCTCTTTCGGCTGTTCTTCAGCAGTCGGTTCAGGTTTGGCCTCTTCTTCCGGCTTAATTTCAGGAACTACCTCTTCAATAGGTTCGGCTTTTACCTTTTCTTGAACAGGTGCTTTTTCTGTCACAGGTTTTTCCTTTGGCGGTTCTGCCTTAAATACCGGTTTTTTCTTTGGTGCAACTACTGGCTCTTCGGTTACAGGGCTCTCCTCGATTACAGGGAGTTCCACATCTTCAACAGCCTCTGGCACCACTTCTTCTATGGTCATTTCGGCAACTACCTCTTCGACAAGCGTTTCGTTTGCTTCAGTTTCTTCTGTTGTAGAGTTTTCTTCCGCTTCGAGATCCACTTCATCTTCTATGCGTGTATTTTCAATCAGTTCTGTGCCAATTTCAGGTTCCGCATCAACCAGGCTTATATTCTTCACGTCGTGCTGCGAAACGCGATTGCCATTGGCTTTCATACCTTTTACATCAATCAGTCCTGCCAAGTCTACTACCAAGGTTTCTGGCGTTTTAGACTTGCCTTTTTCTATGTCGATCTGCACTTGGGCATCAGGTTTTCCAGTAATAAAAATCATTTTAGAGCCCGGCTCTTCGCTGATAATGGTTACCTCTTTGCCTGCTGGCTGCATTTCGAACACAAAACGTTTTACAAAATAGTTTTTGGCTTTGGTATCATAATGTACCAAGCCATATACTTTTTCTGGATCGTGTTTCTGCATCAGTACAATTCCCGGATCAAAGTGATTGCTCAAATCGAACGAAGTGAGTTCGTACCAACCTGCCGCATTTACCTGAAGGATTTTGTCGTCGCCATCAAATTCGCCTAGGTATTTACCTCTGCCATCAACGTTTAAGCGTTTCAGTAGTTCATCGTACCAGATTTTTAGTCCAGATAAGGTAGAAACCCCTTTACTCTTCAGCAATACTTTCTTAACAGGATATTTCGATACGATATTACCCATCGAGCCACGTCCTTTGATGGCTAATTCAGCAAAATCGAGATCAAATTGTAGTTTTTTAAGTTTGGAATGCGGCTTAAGCTGTACCGTAACAATTTCGGCCTCGCCATTAGGATTGGCTGTAAAATACAGCACCTTCGAACCTTTGCCGCCTTTGGTCAAGTCGTACTCTTTGTCGCGTGTAACGCCCAATACGGCAAAGCGCTTCACATAATTGGTTCCGCTTGCTCCATCTTTGTAAATCAGGTTATAAACGGTACGTTCATCATTCTTTTTAAATACCTGGGCATGGATAATGCCTTTGCCCACAAAAGTTTTATCGGCTACTTTGGTTACCGTAAACTTGCCGTCTTCCCTAAATACAATAATCTCATCGATATCAGAGCAATCAGCTACAAATTCGTCTTTACGCATCCCTGTACCAATAAATCCGTCTTCACGGTTCATGTATAGTTTTACGTTAGCAAGGGCCACTTTAGAGGCCTCTACTTTATCGAACAGACGGATTTCGGTTTTACGTTCGCGCCCTTTGCTGTACTTGTCTTTTAGCTTTTGGAACCAGGCAATGGCATAATCGGTCAGGTGACGCAAGTGCCCTTTCACTACTTTAATTTCATCTTCCAGGGCTTTCATTGCATCATCGGCCTTTTTCACATCGAAACGGGTAATGCTACTCATGGGCTTATCGATCAGCTTTTTGAAATCCTCCGGCAAAATTTCGCGGTACAAAGAAGGCTTAAATGGATCGAACAAAATGTTCAATACAGTAACTACCGCTTCAAAATCGCTTGCATTTTCATACTCGGCATTTTTGTACATGCCTTCTTGGATGAAAATTTTGAGCAAAGAGCTAAAAAATATCTTTTCCTGCAGTTCGTGCAAACGAATTTCGAGTTCGCGTTTGAGAAGTGCCTTGGTATGGAGTGTATTTTGCGCTAAAATATCATTAACGGTGAGAAATTGAGGCTTCTCGTCTTTAATGATACAGGTATTTGGCGATATGGAAACTTCGCAAGCAGTAAATGCATATAAAGCATCTATGGTTACATCGGGAGAAATACCCGGGGCCAACTGCACCACAATTTCTACGTTCTGCGCGGTATTGTCTTCGATCTTTTTGATCTTGATCTTGCCTTTATCGTTGGCTGCCAAAATGCTGTCTATCACAGAACCCGTTGTGGTACTGTAGGGAACTTCTGTAATAACGAGGGTCTTTTTGTCTTTTTCGGTGATTTTGGCGCGTACCCTGATCTTTCCACCACGCATCCCTTCGTTGTAGTTGGAGAAATCGGCCATACCGCCGGTAAAGAAATCGGGCAGAATATTGGTTTTATTGCCTTTTAACACTTCGATAGAAGCATCTAACAACTCCACAAAATTATGGGGCATAACCTTGGTGGCCAAACCTACGGCAATACCTTCGGCACCTTGAGCCAAAAGCAATGGAAACTTAACAGGCAATGTAATGGGTTCGCTGTTACGGCCGTCATAACTCAATTGCCAATCGGTCGTATCTGGATTAAAAACCACCTCATTGGCAAATTTCGATAAACGTGCTTCAATGTAACGAGGTGCGGCTGCACTATCGCCGGTTACCGGATCGCCCCAGTTTCCCTGACAATCGATCAGTAAATCTTTTTGTCCGATCTGTACCATGGCATCGCCGATAGAGGCATCGCCATGTGGGTGGTACTTCATGGTATTCCCAATTACGTTGGCTGCTTTGTTGAAACGGCCATCGTCCATCTCCTTGAGCGAGTGCATGATACGACGTTGTACCGGCTTAAGGCCATCGTGTATGTGCGGCACCGCCCTATCCAAAATTACATAAGAGGCATAATCTAGGAACCAATTTTCATAAAGCCCGTTAATGGGAGTTACAGTGTGTTTGTTCTCGGTTTCTTCGGGCAGGTTAGCTTCGTTTAGGTTTTCTAATTCGTCACTCATTCGCTATAAAAGTATTTGGGATGCGTAAATATAAGGCTTGTGGCGGGATTTTGAGCGATAAGTTTTAAACAAGTCTGGAGAGGGGTTGGGAGTTGAAAGTGGGGGGCGGGGAGTTCATAGTTTAAAGTGGAAAGTTAAAAGTCTAAAGTCAGAAGTCCGTAGTCCATGGTGGATAGTTCAAAGTGGAAAGTTAAAAGTCTAAAGTCAGAAGTCCATAATCTAGGAGCAAATTAAACTCTTGATACCTGATACTTGCTACTTGCTACTTAGATCCGGGAGTCAGAAGTCCGTAGTCCATGGTGGATAGTTCAAAGTGGGAAGTTCAAAGTCTAAAGTCAGAAGTCCATAGTCTAGGAGTAAATTAAACTCTTGATACCTGATACTTGATACTTGCTACTTGATACTTATAAGCGATTACATTAACCAACTCTAGTCCATAGTCCATAGTCCATAGTCCATAGTCCATAGTCCATAGGTTGGAATGGATGAAACGGAAAATGTAAAAGTGTGAACGATTAATTATTCTCAAGAAGAAATTATCAAAGTAAAATTTATCTTTAAGAAACACCACATCAATGCTTGGCCCTAAAAAGTACTTCATCTTATTCGCAGTTTTGACATTTTTGGCCTGCCGATCAAAACCCGAATATGATCTTGTGATCAAATCCGAACTTAATTATTTTAAGGCTGTGGAGAAAAATGATATCAGGTTAACCACTCCGATGCCAGGAGGATGGCTCTATGAGCATCCTGAAAAAGGCCAAACGTTTGAGGCTTATCAAAAAGCCAAACCTATTAAGCCAAACACCAAGCGATCAGTGCTCTACCTTAAGCCCATTGGCAATTTTGATACGTTGCAATTAAAGGCATTAAGCCTAACGAGAACATATGTTGAGCTGTTCTTTCAATTAAAAACAGTTTTGCTGCCTCCGGTTCCTGACGAAATAGTTCCTAAAAAAGCTACTCGCATGTTAAATGACCATCAGCAATTGCTTGCCCCATATATTTTAGATAGTTTGCTAACCAACAAAACACCACCTAACGGCATTGCATTAATGGCCATTACAGCTAAAGACCTCTATCCCAAAGAGAACTGGAATTACGTTTTTGGATTGGCTTCTTATGGCAAAAGGGTTGGCGTAAGTTCAATTTATAGGTTGCAAGACGAAGAACTTACCCCTTCGAATTTTGATGTATGCCTAAGGAGACTAATGAATATTGCCAGCCATGAAATTGGACACATGTTTACAATGGCGCACTGTACCTTTGCCAAATGCACTATGAATGGCAGCAACAGCCTGAGCGAAACAGACCTTTCCCCCAATCGGCTCTGCTCGGAGTGCCAGAAGAAGCTGTTTTGGAATTTAAGGTACAACAACCAGAAAAGGCTGAAAGAACTTATTGAATTTTGCAGAAAGAATAACTTGTCTCAAGATTTACGCCTTTTAGAAGGAGATATTGGAGGCTAGTTCAGATTTGAGAGTCTGAAGTCAGAAGTCCGTAGTCCATGGTGGATAGTTCAAAGTGGAAAGTTAAAAGTCTAAAGTCAGAAGTCCATAGTCTAGGAGTAAATTAAACTCTTGATACCTGATACTTGCTACTTGCTACTTGATACCCAACCCTCTAACCAACTAATGAGTTAAACAGCTCCCAGCCTATCTTCTACAAAACCAAATGGCAAGAGGCTTTTTACGCTCTTCACTTTGATAATTTGGCCATCGATACAATAGAATAGAACTTCGATTGGCGAATTTTGACGTTTTTCGCATTCTGCCATTACCTGCAAACATGAGCCACAGGAAGTAACCGGATTTTCGATCTTAAAATTATGGGTAAAAGCGGTAATGGCCATTGTTTTGATGACCGCATTAGGGTTGTTGGCACCAATGGCAAACAAGGCTACCCTTTCGGCGCATAAACCCGATGGATAAGCTACGTTTTCTTGGTTGCTGCCCAGAACAATCTGTCCATCGGCCAATAAAATCGCAGTACCTACCTTAAATTTAGAATATGGAGAATAAGAAGTGGCCAATGCCTCCTCTGCTTTTTTACATAATATTTGATCGCTTGCACTGAGCTCTCCTACCCCATCAAACGCCTCGTAGCTAATGCTAAAACTTAGTGTATTCATAAACTAAACATACAGATTATTTATGTAAAACCTAAAATGCCTATATTTAAATAGCTTTTTTTATTGCTTTTACCGAACATTTTAAAAATTTGTTTGTTCTTTTGAGGAGTTAGACCAGATGAGGGTTTACTAAGGTCTAAATTAATTACACAAATAGTTACGCTTGAAGAAGTATCTACGCAAAGGTTTAAAAATTATCCTATGGATTATCGTCAGTGTATTGGCGCTAATTATCCTATTGGCCATATCACTCAATATACCAGCCGTACAAAATTTTGTTAAAGATCAGGCCATTACCTACCTGAAAAAGAAGACCAAAACCGAGGTCCGGCTCGAAAGCATTAAAATTGCCCTACCCAAAGATGTGGTGCTGAACAAGTTCTACATCGAAGACCGCAAAGGCGATACCCTTTTATATGCCGAAAAACTGACCGTCGACATCAGTCTTTTCAAACTCCTCAAGAATACGATCGAGGTTAACAATATCGAACTCAAAAACATCCGCGCCAATGTAAGGCGTATCAATCCCGATACCAGTTTCAATTTTTCTTTTTTGGTTGATGCTTTTATGTCGGAACAGAAAAAACCAGAAGAAAAGGTAGATAAAGACACTACTTCTACGCTTAAGTTTTCTGTAGATAAGGTTTTGTTTGAGGATATCGGCATTACCTATCACGATGATGTGGCCGGCAACGACGTGAAACTCCACCTGGGCGAGTTTAGGACAAAAATTAAAGACTTCGACCTGAACAACCAGCGCTATGTAATTAAACAGCTGAGCCTTAAAAATACTTCACTCAATTACCTGCAGCAAAAACCACTTACCCAGCTCGTACAACACATTACCAAGACGGTTGACAGTGCCGAAAAGGAACAGGGCAAATTGCCGTATATCGAGGTACAGGATTTCTCCTTTAACAATGTGAAGGTAAATTACGACGACCGGCTATCGACCACGAAAGCAGTTGCAGCCATCAACACTTTGGGTCTGGTTAATTTAAAGGTAGACCTGACCAACAGCAAATACGAAGCTGACGAGGCCAAGCTCCATCAGTCGAACATTTTATTTGCCTTTAAACCGGCACCAGCCAGTCAAACAAAAACCGCAAAGCCAGATACAGTTTCAAAGCCATCGCCTTTGGCCTTGCTACTTAAAAAAGTAGATTTTCAGCAAAACAGTTTTCAGTTTGACAACCAGGCGGCCAAGCCTGCCAACAAAGGCATAGATTTTAATCACCTGCTCATTACGGGCCTTAATTTAGGTGCCAATAATGTGAGTTATAGCGCGGCAGGCATCAAGGCCAACGTAGAAAATGGTGCTTTAAAAGACAAAAGCGGTTTTATATTGAGCTCACTAAAAGGCGATGCAGTGTATAACGACAAACAGATCAGGCTGAATAATTTTAGCCTGAGCACGCCAAATACGCACATCGAAAACGTAACTTCTCTTGATTATACTTCGCTTGAAGACTTAACTAAACATCCGGAAAAGGTAAAAATGAGCTTGGTGTTTAAAAATACCACCATTGGATTAAAGGATGCCGGCTTCTTTAGCGATGCCATACCTGCCAACTACCGCAACGAAAAAATAAAGATCAATGCCAAGGTAAATGGCTACCTGAACAACCTCGATATTCCACAGCTTCAGGTAACTGGTTTAAAAAGTACACAAATTGACATTACTGGCAAGGCGAAAGGCCTACCTGATATCAAGAAAACCTGGCTCGACCTCAATATTAAAAAACTGCACCTCACCAAGAGCGATCTTTTGGTGGCCGTACCCAAAAACACATTGCCAAGCAATTTAGAATTGCCCAATGTAATTAATGCAACAGGTAATTTTACAGGTTCGATGACCGATTTCAACACCAAGCTCAACGTACAAACCGATATGGGTTCGGCCGTGGTGGTTGCCAACATGAAAGGTCCGAAAGGCAAAGAAAGCTATAAAGCTGATGTAAGCCTCAACAACTTTAATGTAGGTCGTTTGCTGAAACAGCAGGCTACTTTGGGACGAATTACCGCCAGGGCCAATGTAAGCGGTACAGGATTGGATCCTAAGAAAATCAATGCCAAGTTTACTGCCAATGTATTGAGCGCAACTTATAACAAATACAATTACCGAAACCTGAGCCTAAGTGGCAATTATGCCAATCAACGGGTGGATGTAAAAGGAAACATGCCCGATAGCAATCTCAATTTTAACCTGGATGCCCAGCTAAACCTGGCAGGAAAATATCCGGCGATAAAAGCCAATTTGGAATTGAAACAGGTAGACCTACAGAAACTCAATTTCATGGCTTCAGAACTCAGATTGGCAGGTAATATCAAGGCCAACCTTACTACTGCCGATGTAGATTACCTGAACGGGGATGTTTTTGCAACAGGCCTGCAAATAGTTAAGGATGGCGAACGTTTTAATGTAGATACGGTACAGATAAATGCTGTATCAACCGCGACCGAAAACAAGCTGACCTTAAAATCAGAATTGCTCAGTGCCAAAATTGATGGCAAATACCAGTTGAGCAAGGCAGGCAGTGCCATCATCAACCAAATCAATAAATATTATCAATTCGGACAAGTAACTTCTATTCCAGATCAGCGCATCCGCTTTGACGTACGCTTCTACAATTCGAAGCTACTTCAACGTTTTGTGCCGGAACTGACCACTTTTGCAGCTGCTTCACTTAACGGATTGATTGATACCCAAAAAGACAGCTTGTTGCTCAATGCTTTCTTTCCAGCAGTAGTTTATGGCGATTTCAGGGTAGACAGTACACGATTAACCGTGAACAACAGCGATCAAAAGCTCAACTATAAATTATTGGTGAACAGCATACAGAGCTCGTCTATTGCCTTGTTCAATACAGAAATTTCGGGTATGGCTGCTAATAACCAGCTCGACCTGAATGTTTTCCTGCGCGATAGGCAACGCAAAGACAAGTATGTAATTGGTGGTATTTTTAAATCGATGGATAAGGATTTCAGGTTCAATATCGATCCGAACAAACTCTTGTTGGATTACGAAAAATGGACCATTGCTCCAGAAAACTATATCCAGTTTGGTGCAAATGGTATCCTGGCCAATCAGTTTAACATCAGCAAAAACGAACAGTTGCTCAGCATCAATAGCATCAGCAACACTCCTAATGCGCCACTGAAGGTGGAATTCAAAAATTTCCAGATCGAAACCTTAACCAAATTTGCAGAAACCGACACTACCTTGGTTGGAGGAACCATCAATGGTTTGGTTGATGTAAAGGACTTAGCCAGCAATCCTAAGTTCGAAGCCAATATTAACATTGCCAAGCTTCGCTATCAAAAAGACCAATTGGGCGATTTGAGCGTATTGGTGAACAACAATACCACCAACGCTTTTGAGGTTGATGTACGCTTAAAAGGCATCCATGAACTGCGTGCAAGTGGTTTCTATTATACAGCACCACAAAGTGCGCTAGACCTTACCGTAAATATCGATAAGATAGACCTGAAAGCCATAGAGAGTGTAAGCATGGGGCAGATCAGGTATGGAAGAGGTACGGTAACCGGGCAACTAAGCGTTAAGGGTGAATTGACCAGTCCGAAGATATTAGGCGCTGTGAAGTTTAACAACGCGGGCTTCAATGTGGCTTACATCAACTCCTTCTTTAGCATTCCAGACCAAGAAATTGCCTTTAGCAACGAAGGTGTAAAATTCAACAAGTTTACTTTGGTTGATAGCCTGGGCAAAAAAGCTACGATAGATGGAATGATCTATACCAGCAATTTGAGCAACGTAGGTTTCGGACTCGACATCAGAACTGACAATTTCAGGGCATTGAACTCTACCGTGGCCGACAACGATATGATTTATGGAACGGTGTTCTTAACCAGCAACATCAAATTGAGAGGAAATCTAAAACGCCCAGATGTAAACATGAACATCAATGTAAATAAGGGTACGAAGTTTTTCTATGCCTTGCCATCTGAGGATCCATCGATCATAGAACAAGAAGGCATTGTAGAATTTATTGATGCAGATGCACCGCCATTTAATGGCAAAAAGCCTTTAAAAGTAGACAGCATAACCAAATCGGATATTCAGGGCATGAATTTAGCGGCGAGGATTACCATCGATCCAGAAGCTGAACTTACCGTAGTAGTAGATCCTAGCAACGGCGATGCATTAAATGTAAAAGGCGATGCCAATTTGAACATCACTATTGATCAAAGTGGCAAGATCAGCATGACGGGGCGCTACGAACTAGTTGATGGTTCTTACAAGCTTTCGATAGGCCCATTGAGCACAAAGGAATTTAAGCTGGTAAAAGGAAGCACTATTGTTTGGACTGGTGAACCAACTTCGGCCAATGTAGACCTTACCGCGTTCAATGAAGTAACAGCAGCTCCTATCGATCTTTTAAATGGTTCTGAAAAAGCCGGCGCCAAAAACAAATTGCCATTCCTTGTTTATCTTTACATGAAAGGCGAGTTGCTAAAACCACGAATTTCCTTTAAGATAGATTTGCCTGAAAACGAAAGAGGCGCTTTGGATGGCGATGTATACACCAGGCTCAATATTATCAACAGAGATGAAAGCGAACTGAACAAACAGGTTTTTGCCTTGTTGGGCTTTGGCAGGTTCTTTGCCAACAACCCGTTCCAAAGTTTGGCCGGTGGTGGCAGTGCCTCATCTATTGCGCGCCAAAGTGTAAGCAGGCTGTTAACCGAACAATTGAATAACCTGGCCTCCGACTTGATCAAAGGCGTAGATATCAACCTGGGCCTTAACTCTTCTGAAGATTACAGCAGCGGTGCCATGGAGCAAAGAACAGATTTGGAAGTAGGCCTGTCTAAAAAACTATTAAACGATAGACTAACCGTAACAGTTGGTAGTTCTTTTGGTTTAGAAGGACCAAAAACACCTGGACAAAGCAGCACCAATATTGCCGGCAACGTCAATGTTGAATATGCACTATCGGCCGATGGCAGGTACAGGCTAAGGGCTTACAGACGCAACCAAAACGATGTAATTGTACAGGGCCAGATTATTGAAACGGGCTTGGGCTTTACCCTAGTGGTCGACTATAATAAGTTTAAAGAGATTTTTCAGAAACGCAACCGAAGAAACAGAACAACCATTGAACAGAAACCAAAAAATGAGAAACCTAATTAGACCCTTCTTTTTGATATTGATTTGCTTGGTTTTAGGAAGTTGCAGCAACCTGAAATACTTAAAGCCAGGGCAAGTTTTGTATACCGGTGCCGAGGTTAAGATCAATGTAGACAGCGCCAAACGAATTGACGACCAAAAAGCGGTTAAGCAAAGCTTGGAAGAAAAGACCAGGCCAAGGCCCAACAAAAAAATTCTAGGCTTAAGGCCAAAACTATACATTTATAATTTAGCAGGAGAACCCACCAAGCCCAAAGGCATCCGCCACTGGTTGCGTACCAAGGTTGGTGAACCACCAGTATTGTTAAGCCAGGTGAACCTCAAATACAATAACGATGTATTGAAAAGCTATTTGATTAGCCAAGGTTACCTACAGGCAAACGTTGTAGGCGAAACGGTAGTTAAAAACAAAAAAGGAAAGGCCGTTTATACTGCATCAACTGGTGCAAGGTATAAAATCAGCAGTGTAACTTTCCCTCCAGACACAGGCGATCTCACGAAAATCATAAATCAATACAAAGGCAATACGCTTTTAAAGGTTGGCAATTTTTATGACCTCGATACTTATAAAAACGAAAGGGTTAGAATAGACAATGACCTTAAAGAGAATGGTTATTTTTACTTTAATCCCGATTATTTGATCTTGCAGGTTGACAGTACCATTGGCAAGAATTTGGTGACTATCAATGTAAACATCAAAAAAATTGCGCCAGATGCAGGCCTAAAGCCTTATTCTATTAAAGACATCAACATCTATCCAAGCTACAGTTTAAGACGGGATAGCCTATTGAGAAAGCTGAACCCTACCCTTTACAAGGATTTTAACATCTATGATGACAGAAATACCTTTAAGCCTGGTGTATTTGATAGATTGGTTTTCTTTAAAAAAGGCGAAGCTTATAACCGTAAAGACCATAACCAATCGTTAAACCGAATGGTGAATATTGGTGTTTTTCAGGATGTGAGGGCCGAATTTTTACCAGTAGACAGCTTTAAGAACAATCAACTGGATTTGAACATCTACCTTACACCATTAAAGAAAAATTCGCTTACTTTTTCGGTAACCGGCACCAGCAAATCGAATAATTTTGTGGGTTCAGAAATCAAGCTTACCCAAACCACCCGAAATTTATTCAGAGGTGCAGAACAACTGGACATTAGTGTGAGCGGTGGTTTCGAAACACAGGTAAAAGGTACTTCGCAGGGTAAAAACTCCTACTCTTTTACCGCCGATGCCAAACTGACTTGGCCGAGGTTCATTATTCCTTTTTTCGATTTTACCAGTACCACAGCCTTTATTCCAAAAACCGTGGCCTCTGCCTCCTACCAATTGCTCAACCGAGGTTCCTTATATAGCTTGCATGCTTTTAAGGGCGAGTTTGGCTATAATTTTAAAGAGAACCTCTATAAAGAACATGTGTTCAACCCTATTTCGGTTAGTTATGTGAGGCCTGGCTTTCCTTCTGATAATGTAAGAGATAGCTTGTTTGAGTCCAATCCATCATTGAGAACCTCGCTAGAAAAACAATTCATTATTGGTAGCAATTACAGTTTCACCTATACCAATCAAATGGAAACCCAAAGGCGCAACAATACCTATTTCAACGCCAGTATTGAAACAGGCGGCAATTTATGGGGGGCATTTGTAAAAAAAGATGAGACTGGCCAACGTTCCATTTTCAATGTACCTATCTCACAATTTGTCCGTTTGGAGGCCGATCTGAGAGATTATTACAAAATAAACCGCAACGTTACTTGGGCCAACAGGTTGAATCTGGGCTATGGTTATGCTTATGGCAATACCACTTCGTTACCGTTTATCCGTCAATTTTTTGCCGGAGGAAGCAGTGATATTCGAGCTTTTCCGGCAAGGGCATTAGGTCCTGGAACATATAAAGTTAAAGATGATGCCACTTTTGCAGATCAGGGAGGCGACATCAAAATCATGCTGAATACAGAGTTGAGATTCAAAATGGTGAGTGTACTTTATGGTGCGTTATTTGTAGATGCCGGAAATATTTGGCTCAGAAAAGAAGACAAAGGCGATCCTAACATTCCTGATAGTGGCAAGCCAGGTTCGGGTTTTAAACTAAGCAATGCTTTGAGCGAGATGGCAGTAGGTACCGGCGCAGGCTTAAGGGTTGATGCCTCCATATTCGTTATCAGGCTCGATGCCGCTTTTCCAATCAGAAAGCCTTATTTGCCTAGCGGACAACGTTGGGTGATGGACAAAATAGACTTTGGCAGCAAAGCTTGGAGAAAAGAAAATCTAATTTTAAACATCGGCATCGGTTATCCGTTTTAATGATATGACGAAATTTATAAGCAAGCTCAAAAACTTTTTTGTACACACAGGCCATCTCTTTATTGCAGCCGGAAAAGGTTTTGTAGAAGATAGGGTAACCAAACTGAGTGCGGCACTTGCCTACTATACCATATTTTCGCTTTCGCCATTGATCATTATCATCATTTCTTCAGCTAGTTTGATTTACAGTCAGGATGCAATAGAAAACAAACTCTTTTCGCAAATCAATAAATTGGTTGGACACGATGCAGCCATACAGATCCAAGGCTTTGTGGCCAATGCCAGTTTATCGGGCAAGAGTTCCTTTGCGCTCATCATTGGCATCATTGTGCTGATCATTGGTGCCACTGCGGTGTTTACCGAGATCCAAGACAGCATTAACCTGATCTGGAAAGTAAAGGCCGTACCTAAAAAAGGCTGGAAAAAAATGATCACCAATCGCTTGCTTTCTTTCTCGCTGATCGTATCATTGGGTTTCCTGCTTTTGGTTTCGCTGGTAGTTAATAGCTTGGTATTGAGCTTGGGTAATAAGCTTACACAGTTTATCCCAGAGATTACCAGTACCACCACCGTGATCATTTTGGTGCTGAACAACGTCCTTACCTTTGCCGTGGTTACCGGTGTATTTGCCGTTATATTTAAGGTGTTGCCCGATGTAATTTTAAGATGGAAATCGGCCCTGGTAGGCGCAGCCTTTACCGCATTGCTTTTCGGTTTGGGCAAGTATCTGATAGGCCTTTACCTCGAAAAATCAAATCCAGGAGTGGTGTTTGGGTCAGCAGGTTCAATTATCATCATCTTGCTGTGGATCTATTATACGTCGATCATTCTCTATTTTGGTGCCGAATTTACGCAGGTATATGCCGAGAAATTCGATAATGGCATTGCCCCAACCAAATATGCGGTGCACTTAAAAACCGTTGTAGTGGAGAAAAAAGTAGAAGTACTGCCTCCGCAACATCCGGAAGATACCATGGCGCCTTAATAGTTTTCAGTTATTAGTTACCAGTTGTTAGTTGCCAGTTGTTAGTTGCCAGTTGTTAGTTGTTAGTTATCAGATCAACAAATCGTCATTGCGAGCTTGCAAAGCAATCTCAGTTTGACAGTTTTCAGTTGCCAGTTAACCGCAAAAAGCACGGAGTTTTACGATAGTTGATACGATCTGTCATCCAGAGCAACGCGAAGGATCTATCTCGAGTGAGATACCAGATCAAGCCCACTATGATGCTTCCATGTAAACCATGGACTATAAACTATTAACCATCAACTAAAAACCTAAAAATATGAAGCAATCTTATCGATCAGTTCTTTTTCTGAGAAAGGTTTAAGCACTAAATCATTAATTCCAGAATCGATGTACTTTTTGCGGTCTTCCTGTAAAACGTTTGCCGTAACACCTAAAATCAGGATATTTCGTTTAGCTGGATCTGTATATGCTCTTATGGTACGCGTTAGTTCTACCCCGCCCATTTCTGGCATTTGGATATCGGTTAAAATCACGTCGTACAAGTTTTGTTCAAACAGCTCAAAAGCCTGCTTGCCATCATAAGCTACATCAGTAATCATCTTGTACTTTTTGAGTACGGTTTGCGCCAATAAGATGTTCATTTTATTGTCGTCGGCCAGCAAAATACGTTTGCCTTCCAAATGACCGACACCAACGCCCACTACAAGGCTTTTAACCTCAGTACTGTTCTCTTTGCAAAGCTCGTACGGGATTTCGAAACTAAAGGTAGAGCCTTTGCCCAGTTCGCTTTTCACGCCGATGCGTCCACCCTGAAACTCCACAATCTTTTTGCAGATGGCCAAACCTAAGCCGGTACCTTTTTGCCTGATTTTGCTTGATGAATAATATACCTGTGCGAATTCATCAAATATCATATCCAAATCTTCTGGCGCGATGCCAATTCCGGTATCGATTACCTGAACCTGAAGCACAGCCTGCTTTTTGGTATTTGGAATGATCTCTGCCTTGATCGTCACCGATCCATCGTTGGTAAACTTAATGGCATTGCTTAATAAATTCATCACCACTTGCTTCAAACGCAATGAATCGCCTGAGAAACAAACGTTCTTTTTAAACGAAAGCTCCTTTTTAAGCTCGATGTTTTTGTTAGTTGCCTGGATACTGATGCTGTTTACCACTTCGGTTATCGCATCTAGCGGCGTAAAAGCAATCTTATCAAAATTTACCTTGCCAGTTTCGTATTTAGAGAAATCCAAAATATCGTTCACCACATCTAGCAGCATTACCGATGAACTTCTGATCGCACTCACCTGCTCTGCCTGTTGCACATTCAGCTGGCCTTGGCTCAACTGTTCCGAGAAACCAATAACCGAGTTGAGCGGAGTTCTGATTTCGTGGCTCATATTGGCCAAAAACCTACTCTTTGAAATGGCATACTGGGAAGCCTTTTGGCTGTAGTTGATCAGCTCGCTTTCGTTTTTATAGATTTTCCAAAGGTTATATAAAATAGCCAACACCAAGGCCAGCAACAGCACAATGCTGAGCAAAAACATCTTATCGATGCTTTTTACGGTGGTATCGATATTCCCTTTGATTTCCGTACGGTTCATTGCTACAAAACCCTTTTCATAAGTTTTATAGTCGCGCAGAAGCGTAACCAGTTCAGAAATAATTTGGTTGTTGAGCTCTAAAATCTCGGCTTCGTGTTTATTCAGCGTGCGATTGGTAGCATACAAATTGCGAAAATAGTTGTTCATTTTCTGCAATTGCATCTTGTTAAAGTTTCTGCTTTTTAAAGAGGTATCCAGCTTAACTTCGGTGCGTACCAATTTCTTGCTGGTATCGGCTGCCTTTGCTTCTTCTTTTTTTCTCGAGAAGGCATCGGCCAAACGGCCAAAAAGGCTTTTCTCCGGTCCTTTTTGCTTTGCTGTATGAATGGTATCAACAGAAACCATGGTTTTGAGCTTGCTGTAGGTCATTTGACGACCGTCGCTGCCCTGTAACTGATTGCGGTTTGAGTCTATTCCCGATGACAGCTTGATTAAGCTATCGGCCAGTACCCTTAACCTTAAGTAAAGATTTGTTCTCGCTTTCTTTTGCTCCACAAGCCCTTTAATGCTTTGGGGAACGTTTTTTTCTTTTTCTTCATCAATGTTCCGAATGGTTTCTAAGGTATTCGAAACAAAATTAATCGACTCCCCATAGGCCTTGATGTATTTTTTTTCGCCGGTAGCGGCATAAAGCCTGCAGTTGTTATCGGCCTTGTACAGCATCACGATAGAGGAATCTATCTGCGTATAGTCTTCGTTTAAAGCAGTAAGCTGATGGGTATAAAGCCTGAGGTCGTCGGTTTTACTATTTCTTATATAGAAAAAAATTGCGCATAAGAATAGTGTCAATATCAAAAAGACAACAAGGCTATAGCGCGTGGAGCGATTTTTAGCAGAGGCAAGGGGCATAGGAGCTCGTTATTATAAATCTTAAAACCCAAAAAAAGGGATTTTCAATAACAAATAGGGATGTACAAGTATACGCTAAAAATTTGTTGCTCAATAGTTAAATTTTAAAAATTTTACGCTACTTCCAAATCTTCGGTGCTTACTTCTTTGGCTTCCTCTTCTTTTATCTCGTCTTTTTCGATCCTTAAATTCCTAATGATATGTTGCTGTCTTTCTGGCGTATTCTTGCCCATGTAATATTCTAAAAGACTTTTGATCGTCTGCTCCTTCAAAATTACCGGATCCAACCTGATGTCTTTCCCAATAAAGAGGCCAAATTCGTCAGGAGAAATCTCTCCCAAACCTTTAAAGCGGGTTATTTCTGGTCGGTTGCCCAATTTGGCAATCGCATCTCTACGCTCTTCGTCGCTGTAGCAATAAATGGTTTCTTTTTTGTTGCGCACCCTGAACAAAGGCGTTTGCAGGATGTAAACATGGCCTGCTTTTACCAAATCTGGGAAAAACTGCAAAAAGAAAGTCATCATCAACAAACGGATGTGCATACCGTCTACGTCGGCATCGGTAGCAATTACGATGTTGTTGTAATGCAATCCTTCTAAACCGTCTTCAATATTTAGCGCATGCTGCAAGAGGTTGAATTCTTCATTCTCATAAACCACTTTTTTGGTGAGTTCATAACAGTTAAGCGGCTTGCCCTTTAAGCTAAATACTGCTTGGCATTCTACATCCCTCGATTTGGTGATAGAACCTGAAGCTGAATCGCCCTCGGTAATGAAAAGCGTGGTTTCGTATCTCCTGTCGTGCGTACTGTTGAAATGGATTTTGCAATCCCTCAGTTTTTTGTTGTGCAGCGATGCTTTTTTAGCCCTATCGTTCGCCAGTTTTTTAATGCCGGCAATGTCTTTACGCTCACGCTCCGATTGCAAGATCCTTTTTTGCAAGGCATCGGCCACGTCGGGATGTTTGTGCAGGTAATCGTCAAGTTCCTTTTTCACAAAATCGTTGATAAAGGTACGTACCGATGGCCCGTCTGGCCCTACGTTTTGTGAACCCAGCTTGGTTTTGGTCTGCGATTCGAAAACAGGCTCTTGAACACGTATAGAAACCGCAGCAATGATAGAAGCCCGAACATCGGAAGCATCAAATTCCTTTTTGTAAAACTCGCGAATGGTTTTTACTACAGCTTCCCTAAAAGCCGCCTGGTGCGTACCACCTTGGGTAGTATGCTGCCCGTTTACAAAGGAGTGGTAATCTTCGCCATATTGCTGACCATGGGTCATGGCAATCTCGATATCATGCCCTTTAAGGTGAATGATGGGATAACGGATTTCTTCAGGCTTGTTCTGTTTCGATAATAAATCGTACAGCCCACGCTCAGAAAAATATTTTTGGTTGTTAAAATTGATGGTTAATCCGGTATTCAAGAACACATAGTTCCAGATCATGCTCTCTACAAAATCAGGAATGTAATGGTAGTTCCTAAAAATGGTTTCATCTGGATAAAAAGTAATCGCCGTACCGTTGCGTTGGGTGGTTTCTATAATTGGGTTGTCAATTACGACCTCTCCTTTAGAAAATTCTACTTTTTTGGTTTTGCCATCGCGATAAGACTGCACCATAAAAGCGGTAGACAAAGCATTTACAGCCTTTGTACCCACTCCATTTAAACCTACAGATTTTTGAAAGGCATTGCTGTCGTACTTACCACCGGTGTTGATCTTAGACACACAATCGATCACCTTACCCAAAGGAATACCACGGCCATAGTCGCGAACATTTACTTTATGGTCTGACAGGGTGATTTCTATGGTTTTGCCCGATCCCATTACAAACTCATCGATAGAGTTATCTACAATTTCTTTAAGCAATACGTAAATGCCATCGTCCTGCGCCGAACCATCGCCCAACTTACCAATGTACATACCTGGGCGTAAGCGAATGTGTTCTTTCCAGTCGAGTGAACGTATACTATCGTCGTTATAGATTGGTTCTGCCATAATTTTATTTGTTTTATGCGTCTCTGCGGTAATTGCGAAATGAAGTTGACCTACACCAAATACTTTTGGCACAATAGATTCTCCACTCCTACAAATTTAATCAAATATGGCGTGCTTTATATCATTAGATTTCAACAATTGCACATCTTGGTTCGTTGTTGGTTGTTAGTTGTAAGTTGTTAGCTGATGGCCCATTGTTAATTGCTAAAACTGTTTAATTGCCTTTCGGTCTTTAGGCCTCGGGGCATGAACCAACTATTCGCTATCAACCATAGACTTTAAACTTTCTACTTTAAACCTTAAACTACCGACTATAGACTTCCCAAGACTTTGGACTCAAGCCTAAAAATCCCTATCTTCCAAACATCAAACCTTAATGCATGCAACCTAAAAAGCAGCTTTCTCTCTTTGACCTTTCCATGATCGTGGTAAGCCTCGTTATTGGAATGGGTATTTTCAGAACACCAGTAAACGTGGCCAACAAGGCCCAAATTCCAGAATTGTTTTTTGCGGCCTGGGCGGTGGGCGGTTTCGTAGCCCTTTGCGGCGCATTGACCTATGCCGAAATTGGTTCCCGTTATCCGGTTACAGGTGGCTATTACAAGATTTTTTCGGTTTGCTACCACCCTTCCATTGCTTTTGCCATCAACTGCATCATTGTGGTTTCTAATGCGGCTTCGGTGGCGGGGGTTTCGCTCATCGGTGCAGAATACATTGGCAAGGTAATCCTGAGCCCCGAAATGCAGACCCAAGAATACCGGATATTGATTGCTGCCGTGAGCATCATCGTCTTCTACGCCATCAATCTGTTAGGCTTAAAAACCAGTTCAAAGACCCAAAATGTGCTGACCATGATCAAAATAGTAATGGTGCTGACCTTGATCTGTGCAGTATTTTTTGGCAACCATGCCCCGAGTGCCCCTTCTGTATTTAAAAACGTTACGGGTGCTGCTGCCGGCTGGGCCGATTATGGCAAGGCATTGGGCCTCTGTTTAATCGCAGTATCGTTCAGCTTTGGAGGCTATCAGCAAACCATCAATTTTGGGGGCGAGGCCAAGGAAGCCAAAACCGTTATTCCGCGTTCTATTATCGTAGGTTTGGGCATTATCATTACACTTTATTTGGCCATTAATTATGCTTATGTGAAAGTAATCGGCTTTGAACAGCTGAAAACCGCAGAGAGCATTGCCGCGATATTGGCAGGACAGATTTTTGGTCCGGCGGGCTTTGTATTGCTTTCGGTGCTCATTTATTTCTCGGTTTTGGGCTATGTAAACGTCAACCTGCTCAGCAATCCGAGAGCTATGTATGCCATGGGCGAAGAAAGAGCTTTGCCGGCTGTATTTGCCAAGAAAACAAAGAAAAACGATGTAATGATTGTAAGCCTCACCGTGTTTACGATCATCTCTATATTTACCATATTTTACGCCAAAACCTTCGATAAAATTTTAAATTACACCATCTTTCTAGACAGTATCGGCATGGCCTTTTCGGCGGCTACCATTTTCTATCTGCGCAAAACCACTGCCCATTTAGACAAGAAAAGCATTTATACCATGAAGCTTTACCCCGTTTTGCCTATCATCTTTATTTCGGCCTATTTGTTTGTGGCTTTTAGCATTTATAGCGACGATCCGAATGCGGCCTTGAATGGGCTTTATATTTTTAGCGGTTTTGTGCTCATCTATTTTATCAACAAATACCTCAATCGTAAAAAAACAGTCGCTTAAAAATGGATCTATCCTATATTTTAAATGAATTGGGCGAAGAAAGGGCCAACTATTTTAATGCCGTGGCTCCCCCCATTGTACAAACCAGCAATTTTAGTTTTGATACCGTAGCCGATTTTAGGAATGCCTTGGCCGATGAATACCAGGGCAACCTATATTCTCGTGGTTTTAATCCCACCATTGATATTTTAAGAAAGAAATTGGCTGCCTTGGATGGCGCCGAAGAGGCTTTGGTTTTTGGCAGCGGCATTGCGGCCGTTAGCATTCCGGTGATGGCTTTGCTGCAACAGGGCGATGAGGTCATCTGCGTAGAAAACCCCTACAGCTGGACCATTAAGCTTTTCAAGGATTTCCTGCCCAAATTTGGTATTACCTGCACCTTTGTAGATGGTACCGACTTGGGCCAGTTTGAAAAGGCCATCAGCGCAAAAACCAAGCTCATTTACCTCGAATCGCCCAACACCTTTAGTTTTGATGTACAAGACCTGGGCGCGGTTGCCCAATTGGCCAAAGCCAAAGGTATTTTAACAATGATAGACAACAGCTATTGTTCGCCCATTTATCAGCAGCCTATTGCCTACGGCATTGATTTGGTTGCACAATCGGCCACCAAATACCTAGGCGGGCATAGCGATTTGATGGCAGGTGTATTAACGGGCAGCCGTGAACTTTTAGAAAAGATCTTCAACCACGAATACATGAACATTGGCGCGAGCATTGCACCACAAAGCGCCTGGCTTTTGTTGCGTGGCCTACGTACCCTGCCTATTCGCTTAGATAAGATAAGTGCAACGGCCGAGCAGGTGATCTATTATTTGGAACAGCACCCAAAAGTGGCCAAAGTACTTTATCCTTTTAGCAAAAGCAATAAGGACCTGGCCTTGGCCAAAAAGCAAATGAAAAAATGTGGCGGTTTGTTTAGCATTGTACTGAAAGAGGCATCGCTAGAAAAAATAGAAACGTTTTGCAATAGCCTCCAGCACTTTTTAATGGCCGTTTCATGGGGTGGCTATGAAAGCCTGGCCTTTCCGGCCTGTGCAGGAATTAGCAAAAATGATTTCGACAGCAATAACAACAGGCACATACTCATTAGGCTTTACATCGGATTGGAAGAGCCCCATTATTTGATCAAAGACTTAGAACAAGCATTAGCGATACTATAAATGCCCTTAAAACAACTACCTTTTAAAAAACAATTGGCTTACTCGGCAGGGATGATGGGCTGGAGCATTATGACCAACATCATTATCGTAATGCTGCCCTATTTTTACCTGCCCCCCAACAATTCTGGCCTGGTGCCTTTGGTACCGCAGCTTTTGGTATTTGGGGCGCTCAATATCCTTTCGCTTATTGCAGCTTCTGGGCGTTTGTTCGATGCCGCATATGATCCTTTTATTGCTTCCATCAGCGATGCCAGTACCAATCCAAAAGGCAGGCGTTTTCCGATTATGAAATGGGCCATTTTGCCTGCCATTGTATTTTGCAGCTTGGTATTTAATCCATTGGTGAAGGGGGAAAGCCTGAATAATGCCTGGTGGCTCACCATAGTGCTAGCTGGGTTCTTTATCTCGGTTACTACTTATATCATTCCCTACAATGCCCTATTGGCCGAATTGACCCATACGCCAGAAGAAAAAGTAAAGCTCTCTACCTTTCAGCAGGTAGGCTTTGTGCTGGGCATGATCATCGGCGCGCTCTGCAATAATTTTGCCGACCTTATCCAAACTGTTTTTCATGTTACTGAACGGTTCGAGGCTTTGCAGTATACGATTTGGGCCTTGAGTATTTTCTCGGGCTTGGTGATGACATTGCCCATCATCTTTATCAAAGAAAGAGAATATGTGGAAAGCAAACCTACCCACGTTCCTTTATTGCTGGCGATAAAAAGTACTTTCAGGAATTCGAACTTCAAATATTACCTGATTTCCGATTTTGTGTATTACACGGCATTGAGCCTGATGTCGAGTGGCTTGCTGTATTTTGTAACGGTGCTGCTGGGCCTTCCCGATTCGGATGGTGGCAAATTCATGGGTTTAATGGTGGTGCTTTCACTGGTCTTTTATCCCTTTATTAACTACGGCTCTCAAAAGTTTGGCAAGAAGACCTTGGTTTTATTGGCCTTTGGCATATTAAGCCTGATTTTCGTCACCATTTTCTTTTTGGGAAAATTGCCTTTCGAGCCCGCCAACCAGATGTATATCTTGGTAGTTTTTGCTTCTTTTCCACTCGCAGCATTGGGTATTTTGCCTAATGCTATTTTGGCCGATATTGCCCAAAAAGATACCAAGGAAACCGGCGAAAACCACGAAGGCATGTACTTTGCCGTTAAATATCTATTTGTAAAACTGGGCCAGACCTTGGGTATTGCCATTTTTGCCATGCTTACCGTTTATGGTAAAGACCCAGGTCATGATTATGGCCTGCGCCTAAATGGCGTAGTTGGTTTTGCCTTATGCTTATTGGCTTTGCTCTTCTTTACCAGGTTTAAGGAAAAAGCCTGAGTTTTCGGTTGGCAGTTGCCAGTTTGCAATTCGCAACCAGCCAATCCATACTAATGAACCAACAACACTAATGAACGATTGAACGATTAATACCAATGAACATACAATTTAAACCCGCCGTTACAGACCAAGATTTTGAAGGTATCTTATCACTTCAACAACAAAATCTGTATAGCTCTCTTAGCGAAGACGAACAACATCAACAAGGTTTTGTGTTTGCCCAACATACCGTAGAACTGCTCAAGACCATGGCTGCCGAACTACCTCAGGTAATTGCTGTTGCCGATGATCAGGTTGTGGGCTATAGTTTAGCCATGACTGCAAATATGAAAACTGTTGTACCCAGTATTATCCCCATGTTCGACGCATTTGAAAACTGTATTTATAAGGGAAAACCATTAACGAGCTATCGATATATTGTTGGCGGACAGGTCTGTGTAGACCAAGCATTCAGAGGACAAGGATTGTTGAGCAAACTTTACCATGCCACAAAAGACCTCGTCGGCGATGACTATCAATTTTGCGTGACAGAAATTTCCAGCAGAAACCAACTGTCGCTAAAAATACACCGGCGCATGGGCTTCGAAGTAATTGGCACCTACCACGACGGCCAAGAACTTTGGAATGTGGTACTTTGGGATTTTAACCAATAGGCGGTTTTCAGTTCACAGTTGTCAGTTGCCAGTTATTAGTTGTTCGTTGTCTGTTGTTCGTTGCTAGTTGTCAGTTAAACAGTTCTCACAATTAATCAATTGTTAGTTCAATTCAGAACACAATTTATCATCCAGAGCAAAATTGTCATTCAGAGCAAAGCGAAGGAGCTACTCTTGAAGCAGATTCCTCCAAAATTGTCATCCAGAGCGAAGCGAAGGATCTATTCTTGAAGTAAATCCCCCGCTCATTAACTGCCAGAGCCATGTCTAACCTATTGCTGTCTAACCAAGGTAATGAAACCTTTTTGCTTCAGCTTCTCTGTTCCAAAATCGATAATGTAATAATAAGTGCCTTCGGCCAATGCCTGACCGTTCACCGTACCGTCCCAAGTATTATTGTAGCCTTTTTTGGTAAATAAAATCCTTCCTGCACGATCGAATACCTGTACCAAACAATTCGGATAGGCATCAATGTTCTCAATAACCCAAAGGTCATTTACCCCATCGCCATTGGGCGTAAGGATATTATTGGCTTTTACTGCCTGAAAGTCGTCGTGAACTTCGATGGTAATGCTCGCCGACTGGCTACACCCGTTGGCATTGGCTACTGTTACGGTATAGGTAGTAGTTTGGCTTGGCCTGATCGCTAATGTTGCTCCATTCTGGCTACCAATAATGCCGTTTGCTGCAGCCCAGTTATACGTTCCGCCACCAATTGCCAAAAGGTTCAGTGTTTCGCCTTTGCTGATGCTCAATCCTTTGCTACTGGTGATGGCAATTACAGGCAATGCGTTAATGGTTAAATTGCCTGTTGCATAGCTGATGGTATAATTATTGGCAATCGCAGCAGCCGGTGTAAGTATATAAACACCTGCCGGCGAATTACGATTAGCTGTTGTGCTTACCGTTGGTTTGGTACTGAGGGCATTTTCATTGTCTCCATTTTTAAAGCCCGAATAAGTTACGCCAAAGCTTGGCAGATTGTTGCCTTGGCATAGGGCACTGTTATTGGCTGTTATTAAAAGTGTTGCCTTGGTAATCGTTAAATTTGCCGGAACATAGCTGATGCTATAGTTCGATCCTGCAACAAGCGTACCTTGATTGATGGCATAAGTGCCTACATTTTCGCCTGTTGCCCTGCTCAGTGTACCCGTAATGGCATCGGTACCAACCAAACCAGAGCTGGTATAGGTCAGCGAAGGATCGGCATCGCCATAGACCTTGCTTTTGGCTTGGGCAGTAATGGTTAGTATTTTATTGGTAATGCTTAAGTTGGCTGGCACATAGGTGATGCTATAATTCGATCCTGCAACAAGTGTACCTTGATTGATGGCGTAAGTACCTACATTTTCGCCTGTTGTCCTGGCCAGTGCACCCGTAATGGCATCGGTACCAACCAAACCAGAGCTGGTATAGGTAAGCGAAGGATCGCCATCGCCATAAACCTTGCTTTTGGCTTGGGCAGTAATGGTTAGTACTTTATTGGTAATGCTTAAGTTGGCTGGCACATAGGTGATGCTGTAATTGTTCCCGGCAACAAGTGTACCTTGATTAATAGCATAAGTGCCTACATTTTCGCCTGTTGTCCTGGCCAGTGCACCCGTAATGGCATCAGGACCAACCAAACCCGAACTGGTATAGGTAAGCGAAGGATTGCCGTCGCCATAAATCTTGCTTTTGGCCTCAGCTGTTATAGTTAAACCTGCTTTGGTTATGGTTAAGCTTCCATCCTGATAAGTAATGGCATAGTTGGTTGAGGTATAACCTGTCGGACTGATGAAATAGCTTCCCACATCCTTGGCTCCAATTGCCGTTCCTGTATAACTTAAAGCGCCTTGCAGAATCTGTTCATTTTCTCCATTTACAAATCCATTATAGCTCACGCCATTCCCTCCGGTATAAGCTGCCGCATTATAGGTTTTGTTGAAATTATTAGCGGTAATGGTCAGCGCTTTTTGTTGCACATTGATTGTAAAACTTACCGGACTGGCCGCAGTGTGGTTCACATCTCCGGGCTGGCTGGCCGTTATCGTCGCCGTTCCTGCAGCCAAAACCTGCACCTGTCCGCTTGCATTAACGGAAGCTACCGCAGGATTGCTGCTTGCATAACTCACTGCCAATCCTGATGAAGCAACAGCCGAAGCATCAACAACAGCACTTCCGTATGTTAACTGGAGTGTAGCACCCGATACCTGGTTATTAAACGTAATTACATTGGCTCCAGATGGCACAATGCTAAGCGTACCATTTTTATAGTCGAAATCGTAATTGGCCGAGGTTAATCCGCTAGGGGCGATCAAATAATTTCCGGTATTCACGGCGCCCTGCGAATTACCGCCATAAACTACTGTTCCATTTAATGCAGCCTGGCTTTCGCCGTTTACAAAGCCATTGTAGCTCACTCCATTTCCGCCTGCATAGGCTATAGCATCATAGGTTTTGCTAAAATCATTTGCGGTAACGGTTAATATTTTCTTGACTACCTGCACCTGAAAACTTATTGGGCTGGCTGGACCATAATTGGCGTCGCCGGCTTGGCTTACCGTTAGGGTGGCTGTACCTGTCCCCAACAAGCTGACCTGCCCCGAAGCATTTACGGTAGCCACCGATGGGTTGCTGCTTTGGTAAGTTGCCGTTAATCCAGAGCTGGCATTCGCCGATGCATTGAGATCGGCATCGCCATAGGTCTTGGTTAATATACTGCCTGCGGTTTGGGCATTAAAGGTTAAGGTATTTACATTGTTAAGCGAGATTACCAATTGACCATTTATATAACTGATGGCATAATTAGTCGCGCTCAATCCGCTTGGAATAATGGTATAATTGCCCGTATTTATAGCACCTTGAGCACTGCCACCAAAACTCAATGTTCCAGAAAGTACGCTTGGATCTTCGCCCAAGGCAAATGTACCATAGCTTACCCCATTGCCACCGCTATAGCCAAAACCATCAAATACCTTACTGAAATTGTTCGCGGTAATGGTCAATGGTTTTGGCATAATTGAAGCGGCAGTACTCGAGAGATCGCTAATATTTGCTACTTTATAATTTCCCGCCTGTGCGCCAGTCAATAAAACATTGGCTATGGGCAGGGTAATCGTCTTTCCGGTTCCGGCATCTTTGCTATCGTATTGAGCTAGGCCAGAATTTAAACTTAGTTGTACATCGTCATTGTTGATGATATCGCCATTAGCCAATATCAGATCTGTAACCTGAAAGGTGCCAGCGGTATTGGCATCGTAAACTTTACTAAAAGTAGCCGTTGGCTTGATACTTACGTTAACCAGCCTCTTATTTATTGTTAAACTGAAAACAATATCAGGAGCTGGCTCGAAACCACTTCCTCCAGCCTGACTGGTTGTAATATTTACGGTTCCCGCTTTTTTGATATTCAGTTTCCACTTATTGCCATCTGCAGCATCTTGAAAGGCTTCGGCAATGCTATTATCAGCAGAAGCATAGCTTAATGCCAAGCCTGAACTTGCTGTTGCTACTGGCACAAAGGCTACATCGCCATAAGTCTTAGTCTGATTGCCTGCTGTAATGGTTTGCGATTGATTTTGTAGCTCATAAGCTCCCAAATCGATATTAGCTCCCATTAAACGCGTACCACCACTAAGATCTTTGGTATTTGCATCTAAACCTGCATAAAGTGTTTGGTTACCAGCATTTATAGCAGGACTTCCTGTTTTTAGTCGGTAATCTCCTCCAGTGTTAAGTCCAGCCGCCAAAGGTGCTACAAAAACATCGCCCGTTAAAATTCCGGTTGCGTTTATATTGCCATTTGCCGTACTGCTTAGTCCTTGTACCAAACTGCTTTTGATAATTGGTATACTATTATTATTGTTGATTCCGCTGTTATTGCCAAATATAAAGCTGTTATAAATAGAAGGCGACTGACCTTCGTTGTGCAAACCTCCTCCAGCCGTAGTGGCTGTATTGGCAACAATGCTAAGGTTAGTTAATACAGCTGTAGCGCTCGAAAGATACATGCCCCCACCCCATGATCCGGCCGTATTGCCACTGATTAGCAAATTGGTAAAGCTCGAATTGCCACTGATCGAATAATCACATATACCGCCTCCATTGCCTGATGTGCTATTGCCACTAATAATCATATTGGTCAAGTTAAGCGATGACCCAAACGCATCGCTAAAAATACCCCCACCGTTTACAATGGCGTTATTGTTCGTCATTCTTGTACTACTGGCATTAAGGGTTGCTTTGTTGTAATTATAGATGCCGGCCCCTTCGAAAGAAGCTTTATTGTAAGCGATGATTAAATTGCTTAAAGTCAGTGTGGCATTGATGTTATAGAGCGCTCCACCATTATTTCTTGTAATTATTTCACCATTTACAGTGGTAAAACTGTTTGGAGTAGCATTGCCCCCGGTTATGGTAAATCCATTCAGTTCGGCGGTTCCCATCGCACCAGCCGAAACCACCACATGGTAGCTGTTATTGCCGTTAATCGTAGTAGAAAGGTTATCGGCTAACACATCGTTATTATCAATATCGCCACTGAGTGTACTTTTATTAGTGGTTAAGGTCAAATCGCGTTGTGCAAGCGTTGCTTCTGTACCGGCAAAACCACCGTATACTTTCACATCTTTAACCAGCAAAAAGGCATTGTTTTGGCCTGCCGGAATACCAAAATCGTTATCTGCCGGACTATACATTGGCTTATAAACGCCACCTGCTACCCAAATCTGTTTTACCTTTCCGGGAAATCCTTTATTTAGGGTTTTGGCCGCTACCAATGCATCACTCAATTCCGATATTGCATTAGACCATCCGTTGCCATTTCCAGTAGCTCCTTGCTTTACATAGAGTATGCCATTTACATCGGGCTTATAAGGTGTCTTAAGCAAAACCGTTACCGTAATTGGAGTTCCGCTACAACCATTAATAGCTGGCGTAATCGTGAAATTTACGGTTCGTGGCGGACTGTCAAGATCATTGGTTAATGTCCCACTGATGATATTGCCGGTGCCATTAGTTGGCATGCCCATTGCATTAAATATATTGTTTCTTATCCAAGTATAGGTTGTTCCAATTACATTACTGCTGAGCACGATTGGGGTAATTGCCTGGCCCGAACCAACTGTTTGTGTGTTGGGTGTAGCCACCACATTAGGCGTTGGATCTATGGTATAGGTAAAAGTCTTGGTCTCAGGACTAGGACATGGCAGGGAATAAGCAATAATGATTTCTCCCGTACCATTCTGAAATCCCTGTGTGTGCACAACCGAAGTAGCTTGCGGATCGGCATAGCTGCTGCCACCGCCACCACCGCCATAAGCAGCGCCACCACCGCCGTAATAGCCACCACCACCACCGCCAGAAGCCGTACCCAAACCACCAGCAGTACCACCAATACCTAACGTACCTGCAGTTGCTGGCGTGGTGCCCGCAGCACCTCCAGCCGATTGGGTTCCCCCCTGTCCAACAGACGTACTCGTTTGGCTGCCACATTGATAGCCAGTTTCACCGATCGGGCCGCCTCCCGCACCTCCAGGTTCTACATTGTTACTACAGTTATTTCCTCCGCCGCCGCCACCACCAGCAACAATTACCCTATTGGCTAATGCCGTTCCACCAATTCTGATATCGGAAGCACCGCCGCCATTGGGCTGTGCAATGCTACCAGCACCATTTCCACCACCGTTATAGCCTACACCGCCAACAAAAATATTGAGCGTTTGGCCAGGAGTAACTGGATATTCGGCCGTTACCCTGCCCCCATTTCCTCCTAAATCATCAGGTTTTACTCCAGGCTGGTTATAAATAGCGCTTCCTCCCTGCGCCCCCTTTACATCAACCCTGATGCTGGTTACCCCGACAGGAACCACAAATGTTTGCATTGCGCCTGTATAACTAAAAGTTTGACTGATTTCGAACTTTGGCGAAACCGTTATTGTTGCAGCAACTGAACTTGTTCCGGTATTTACTGGATTAAATGCGGGAAGGTTTCCTTTGCCACTTGCCGCCAAGCCGATAGCCGGATTAGAATTTGTCCAGGTATAAACCACATTCGGAGTGCTACTTGTAAAAACAACCGGAGCCGTTAAAACTCCATTGCAGGCCTGCTGATTTAGGGGTTGGTTCATATTTAGCGGACAACCATTGAGTACAGTCCATTCTAATGTATCGTTCAGTGCATTTGTATCTCCTGCGCGCACTACCCATACCTTGATTGTGTAAATACCTGGAGCAGATAAGTTTGCCTTTGTATTGAAAGAAAAATTCCAACTTGCCCCCGGTAATAAATTTGAACTCAATGGCTGTGATACTGTTGCACCACCATTAATTGAATAATTTACCGTTATTGTATTAGACGGCATAACTACACCCGAGTTGTTGTTGATCAGTACCGTTACTGTTTCCGAATTGCTTAAGCTTCCAGAATTTGGCGAGAAATGATTTTGTAGCCAAACATCCTGAGCAACTACAAGCTTAGCCATAAAACAGAATAAGATAAGAAGTAAAGTTTTTTTCATTGGAGATAATTTAGACGTGATTTAATCTATTAGAAAAATAGAACCAGACCAACACCATAAGGCAAAGTGCAATAACAATAATAATGATTGATATTAAGCTGTCTTTTGATGGCTTTCGCATGTATCGAAATTAGAAAGCCATATTCGCCATAACAAGGAATCAGGGCGGACAAAAAGCGGACAAATATGGGAGTTTAGAGTTTGGGGCGCTGAGTTTGGAGTTGAAAGTTCAAAGTTTAGAGTTCAAGGTTGAAAGTTCAAAGTTGAAAGTTCAAGGTTGAAAGTTCAAAGTCTCAGTTGGCGACTTTAAAAGAATAGGGCATGTTGACCTCGATCTAGTATTCCACTCGGGATGACGAACCGATGGACGATCAATTACAAAATGAACTAATCGTTCAATGTACGAATGTACTCTTCCAAGATCGTATCATCAGGCAGGTCGATTCGGTTTTTCAAACGTCGCTTGCTTCGCGAAACACTATCGGCACTAATACCTAGCATATTTGCAATTTGTTGGTTATTCAATTGCAGGCAAATCAAACTGGCCAAACGTTCTTCGGCCGGATTTATTCTTGGGATCAATTCCTTTAATCGGAGAAAGAATATGGGATAGGCTTTGTTAAAGGCTTCTTTAAACCTGGTCCATTCGCTATCCGTTAGCAAAACATAGTCGAACAGACTTTCGCTAATAGCCGAGCCTTCCGTATCGGCTGATCCATGAGTTGCCTTGATAGTCTGTTTCAGGTTCTTGATCAGTTTTTCCTTTTCGTAAATGTTGCGCGTAAACGATTTGATTTGCTCCTTTGCTTCTTCTACCTCTTTTTCGGCCTGTTTTCTTTTCTGATGCAGTATTTCGGCTTGATGCCCAGCTTTGAGCCTTTGCCGGTTATACAATAGCAAACTAATTACGGTTAATAATGCAATACCTATCAGAATGAGGTTGCGGACAAGCTTTTCCTGTTCCAATCGATCGTTAATCCGCTCTAAATCGCTCTGCATATCGTCGTACTGCATCTTTACCTTTAAGGCAGAGAGTTTTTTCGAATTCACATCTAAAACCCGCTGGTTGGTCAGGTTAAAATAAAGATGGTCGTATTTGTAGGCACTGTCTACTTGGTTCAGCTTCCGGTAGCTACTGGCTATGCCCTGTAGAGACAAAATCTTCTGCTCAATTACATAATATTGGCTCTTCATGGCCCAAGCATGCGCCTGTTTCCACTTTTCGAGCGCCTCGGCAAATCGCCCATATCGATACGCCATCCCTGCCAAAATATTTTGGGCTATAGCCATGTTGTTATACGATTTAACTTCGGTACTGTACTGCAACTGCAGGTTGACCAAAGCCAATCCTTCTGCTTCGTGTCCCTGCAAAATCAAGACATGGCCAATATTTCCCTTGGCTATGCCCAACCACAGTTTTTGGACATTTGCATCTATATCAGGCTTATCGATTAACGTGTCGATGATCTTCTGGTAATAATACCGGGCACTGTCGTATTTATTCAGTTTGAGAAAAGATGCCCCAATGATATCGAGCTGGAATAAATACACGCGTGGATCCCAGCTTTTTTGAGCCACATTTTTATAAGAAAGACATTGCAAACCATAATTGAGGCTTTGTTGATACTCGTTGTTCATGTAAAGCCCATAACTGGCATTGAAATATCGGTTATGAATATACATGAAGTGCTCCAGCCCTATTTTCTTTTCCAGCTCAAGCGCTTTAAGGTTGTACAGCACGTAATTGCTTGGACAAACATCTGCAAAAAGCGTATACAACTCGGCTTTGAGCTGATCGTCTTTCAACTTGTGGGTGAGTTTGATGTCTTCAAATAGCTGGGCTGAATCTTGCGGAATGATCTTAAATTGATGGTGTTTTTTGGTGAGTACAGCATACATATCGATGCGAACCTTTAGCCTGTCGTCAGGATTTTCGGCCAGATAGGCATAAAGTGCCTTGATGGTTCCCCCATGGGCTATAGGGTTTTTTAGGCGCTTCATCTGCTCATAGGTTTCTTCGGCAACATGTGTCTGGCCGGTATCCGAAACCCGCCAAGCCTTGATCAATGGCTCAATAGGTAATTGTTGCGCTGCGACAACCGAACAGCACAAAGCACAAAGAAGCGTTAGGAAAGTGCGTTTAAGCATCAATGCAAAGGGGATGAAATTTTGCTAAAATACACGAAAATGATAATTCAACCTAGATTTTTGGACATTAATTGGCAAAACGTCTCATATCGACACCTTAGCTCCTATTTAGTACATAAGTTAAGGCTCAACTATTTTTTGTATCTTTGTGCACGAAGCAGAATTTCTTTAATCATTTAAAGCAACTCGCAAGTTAGTCTTTCCCACAATGATTGTTCTAGCTTCTTCGATTTACATTAAACATATTTACTTTGTTATTTTCAGAATTAAAACTCATTGCGCCCCTTTTAAAGGCGCTTGAAACCGAGGGTTATACACAACCAACCCCTATACAAGAACAAGCCATCCCAAGCATATTAAAAATTAAGGATTTATTGGGCTGTGCACAAACAGGCACGGGTAAAACCGCAGCCTTTGCCATTCCGATGCTGCAGATTTTGCACATGCGCCACCTCAATACCAACAAAAGAGCCATTAAGGCTTTGGTATTGACGCCAACCCGCGAGCTGGCCATTCAAATTCAGGAAAGCTTTAATGCCTATGGCAAAAACGTGAACCTTAAAAACCTGGTTATCTTCGGCGGTGTAGGACAGCAGCCACAAGTTGATGCACTTAAAAGAGGTGTCGACATCCTAGTAGCCACGCCAGGCAGGTTATTGGATTTGATGAACCAAGGCTACATCAGCCTAAAAGAAATCGAAATCTTTGTACTCGACGAGGCCGACCGCATGCTCGACATGGGCTTTATCCACGATGTGAAAAGAGTGGTAGCCAAACTTCCAGAGAAAAGGCAGACTTTGTTTTTCTCGGCAACAATGCCTACCGAAATCCAAAAATTGGCCAATACCATTTTAAAAGATCCGGTTACGGTAGAAGTTACCCCGGTTTCATCTACGGCAGAAACCATTAACCAATTCGTTTACTTTGTTGACAAGCCCGACAAAAAGAAGCTGTTAAGCCATTTGCTCGACGAGTTGAAAATAGACCATACTTTGGTATTTACAAGAACCAAACATGGTGCCGACCGTATTGCCAAAGATCTGGTTAAATTAGGCGTTAAAGCTGCTGCTATTCACGGCGACAAGTCACAAAATGCCCGTCAAAGAGCTTTAAACAGCTTTAAGGATAGAGAATTGAGGGTTTTGGTGGCAACGGATATTGCAGCAAGGGGAATCGACATCGACGACCTTCAGTATGTTTTCAATTACGATTTGCCAAACATTCCAGAAACCTATGTACACCGCATTGGCCGTACAGGTAGAGCTGGAGCCAGCGGCACGGCCATTTCTTTTGTTGATGGCGAGGAAAACGAATACCTGATCGACATTCATAAATTGATTAAACGGGTAATCCCGATAGTTGAAGAGCATCCTTTCCCTTTAAGTTGGCAAGGCATGATGGCCAAAAAAGAGGTGGTGCGCCAGCCACAGAAAGATTCAAAAGGCAGTGGTGTTGCCAAACCGAATAAGAAAAAATTCTTCAAACGCGGACCTAGGAGAAACTAGTCTGTAGTCTAGAGTCAGAAGTCCATAGTCATTGGGCTTCCGGCTCTAGGCTTCGATTTAAAACTACCTGCTGATATTGTTTGGTCTGGTGTAAACCATTTGCATGACATTGATGTTGCGCATTTCGAAAGCCGCTTCGCAATAGTTGAGGTAATAGTTCCATTTGCGGATAAAACGATCGTCGAAACCCAAAGCCTTTACTTCGGCTATGCTATGGTTGAAGGCATCGAACCATAATTTTAGGGTGCGTGCATAATCTAAACCCAAATCTTTGAGATCAACCAAAGTCAGTTCACTGGTTTGATTGATGGCCTTATTCAATTGGGCGACCGATGGCAACAATGAACCTGGAAAAATGTGTTTTTGAATCCAATCTACGCCGTTGCGTAGACTCTCATAACGGCTATCTGGACTTGTAATGACCTGAAAGGCCAAGATTCCGTTCTTTTTCAGCACTTCGTTGCATTTGGCAAAATAAGTTTCATAATAATTATGGCCTACGGCTTCGAGCATTTCTACCGAAACAATCTTATCAAACTGTCCCTCAATGTTGCGATAATCCTTGATCACGATTTCTACCTGATCCGTCAGACCTGCATCGGCCACTCGTTGTTGCGCTAATTTTTGCTGTTCTTTTGATATCGTAACCGAAGTTACTTTACAGCCATAATTTTTGGCCATAAAGATGGCATTCGCGCCCCAACCGCTCCCAATTTCGAGGACATGATCATTGGCATTCAGTTGCAATTGTTCGCAAAGGCGACGGTATTTTTCTTCCTGCGCCTGTGCCAAAGACAAATCCGGGCTTTTAAAATAGGCGGCAGAATAAGTCATCGATGGATCGAGAAAGGTGGCAAAAAAATCGTTGTTCAGGTCGTAATGCTCGGCAATGTTCTTCTGCGAACCCGTAATGCTGTTCGACCTGTTGTTATGCGTCCACCTGTTGAACCATTTAAGCAGGTTCAGTCCGATGTTTTTCACCCTGCTTCCTGATACCGACGGTGCATTTTCTATGTTCAGGATCACCCATTTAATTACATTGGTTACATTATCGGTTTCCCATAAACCATCTACATAGGCTTCGCCAAAACCAATATCTCCATACAGCACCACATTTTTAAAGAAGAGCTTGTCTTTTACTACGATTTTAGCCCTGATGGCTGAATGTTGCTGGCCAATTTCAAGATTTTCGCCGTTGGGCAAGTCGATTTGTAAAAAGCCTGCCTGCATTTTGCCCAATGCCTGGAGCACGGCATTTTCATAAAAACCAGCTTGATGTTTCGCTATCGAAATTGATGACATTCGTTTATGGATTAGGTTTATAGGGCTTATATACGTCTTTTTGCAATTCTTGGTTTGCAGCTTTACTATGGTATTTTATCTTTTTTATCCAAAGCAAAAATGCCTGCCAATGGATCATCCACATTATCCGCAACGGAATAAGCGGCATCGAAAAAAAATAGCGCAGCATGGCCGCATTGGTCAGCGGTTTTTGCTTTCCTTTTAAAGTACTGATGAAAAACCTTTGTCCGTTCTTATCATAATCATCTATCTTAATATCGAGTTCTTTATCGGGAATAGCAAGATTAAAGTCGAAAAAATCGTCCAAATCAATGAATGGAGAAACATAAAAAAGCTTTTCGGTTCTTAGCTTAAAAAGGCCATCCTTCAGCTCCTCTTGGCCAAAGAAGAACATTTTCATTTCGTGATACGTATTGCTGATCTCGGCAACTGCGCAAAGCGGATGGCCTTGTTCGTTGAAACAGAAATAAAAAGAAACCGGATTAAAATTGTAACCTAAAACACAAAGATTAGTCAACAGCATTACCTTGCCAGCGCCTATTTCTATACCATTTTGCAAGAGGTATTGGCTAAGCTGTTGCTTGGTTGACGCCCGATGCGGAAGATGCGCGATGGAAGCTGGAAAATCGGCGGATAGAGCGCCTTCACCCGTTGCCTTCTTTTCGAGCTGGATATGGTCTTTATCCCTAAAATTAAAAAGATTGAAACGGTTGTAGCCGAACCAACGCAGTTTTTTAGACAACAGCTCAAGTTCATCCAAATCGATATAGAACATATAGACCCGATACCAAAAGCTGTGCTTTTTAGGCGCCAACCTGTGGTGCATTACGCGAGCGGTATATATCGACGAATTCATTATTAATGTAAAATGGAAGAGGGCATATGGAAGATGTGTGTTACAATGGATAAGTTTACTCTATTTGCCAGAAGAGAGCTTAATGGAGGCAAATATTTTTTTAAGCTCCATGGCCTCTTCTTTGTATTTTTTAAACTCTGTTTCAAATTTTTCATCATCATACAATTCTCTTAGTACTCTCAACCAGTGAACACTTTCACGTGCCTCTCGATAAGAAATCCCAATTCTATAGTTAAAGTCTCTTTTGCTCGACGCTCCCTGTGCCTCTTCATAATTTGCCCCAATAGAAGTAGAAGATCTGCTCAGTTGTAAAACGGGAACTTTATAAACAAAGCTGTAAGGCAGTCTGTTCAAAAATTTCAATACATTAACCCCAAAACAGAATGTTCTGTCAAGGAGTTGTTCGGTTTTTGCATTCATAGTATGATGTTTTAGGTATAGATTAAATCTACCAAAAATCACCCTTTTAACCTACCTCACTTTCAACCTCATACCTTCCCTCTTACATCTTACATCTTCCCTATTCCCTATTCCCTCCTATATTTTACCCTTTACATCCTTCTACACAAATCCACCGCACTTTTATACGCATCTTCATGGAAGCCGTACTTAAAATAGCTGCCACAGAAATAAACAGGTCCTTTTTCGTTTAGTTTATATAATTCCTCTTGCGCCTGCATGGCCGGTACATCAAACAAGGGATGTTCGTAAGCTATTTCCTGGATCACTTTGCTCTTGTCTAAACTCGAGCTCGGGTTGATTGACACAAAATAATCTACCTGATCAGATACGCCTTGCAATTTGTTCATCCAATAAATGGTACTGGGCACCAAGCTCTCGCCCTGCTTTTCTACCCTATAATTCCAGCTGCTCCAAGCCAGTTTTTTCTTTGGCATCTGGCCCTTGTCGGTATGGAGCACTGCCAAATTTGGCTGGTACTTAAACTTAGATAACAAGCGTTCCTCATCTTCGGTTTGGTGTTTCAGCATGGCAAAGGTTTGGTTGGCATGGCTGGCCATAATCACCTTGTCGAATTCCATTTCCTCGCCACTGGCAGTCACCACCATTACTTTGCCATTATCCAGTCGTTGCACAGAGGCAATCTTGGTATTGATCCTGATTTGGTTCCTGAAAGGAGCGATCAGTTTTTCGCGGTAAGCTTGGCTGCCCTGGTGCAAGGTATACCATTGATGCTGGGTATCAAGACCCAAAAAGCCGTGGTTTTTGAAGAAGCGCACCAGAGACACCGCCGGAAAATCCAAAATCTGCTCCATTGGGGTAGACCACACGGCCGAACTCATTGGGATAAGGTATTTCCATAGCATGTCTTCGCCATAGCCAAACTCTTTGATATAGCGTCCCAGCGAATAATCCAGGTATTTGGGATCATCCAAAATCTGTACACTCTCCTGGTTAAACCGATTGATCTGCATCAGCATCTTTAAAAAAGAAGGCTTAAACAGGTTTCTTTTCTGTGCAAAAAGGTGCTTCATGCTCGAACCGCTATACTCCAAACCATTGGGCAGGTACTGCACGCTAAAAGACATGTCTGTTTTTTTAACAGGCGCCTTAATCTCGTCGAACAGCTCGCACAAATGCGGATAGGTTTGGTAATTAAACACCATAAATCCGGTATCGATGTAAACAGGTTTGCCTTCTTCTTCAACAGTAATGGTATTGGTATGCCCGCCCACATAATTGAGCGCCTCGAAAACGGTAAGGTCGTATTTGTTATGGAGGAAATGCGCACAGCCCATTCCAGCGATTCCCGTTCCTATGATGGCAAGTTTTTTCATATCTAACATGCTTTCGTCATGCTGGCCCTGATCCAGCATCTTATCTCGAGATAGCTCCCAAATCGAGGTCCGGGATGACGATATTTTTATTTTTCAAACAAATAATGGCAAACCATCCATTCGTTGCCTTGGTTGTAATTGAACAATTCGGCACAGGCCATGTAAAAAAGACGCCAGTATACCCACCACTTTACTGCATTTGCAGCGCCGTAGGTTTCTACCAAAATAGGCATGATTTCTTTTTTGTGCTTGTCCATATTGCTGAGCCAGGCTTCTGAGGTTTGGCCATAGTGGCTGCCATTCACCACCCAATGTTGCTTTACCTGCAAATCATCATTAAAATAGAACAGCAGATGATTTGAGGGCATTATTCCTCCGGTAAAAAAGTACTTGCTCATCCAATCAGTTTCGTCAATTATTTCGTACTTGTAGGCCAGGGTTCGGTGTGTAAAAATGTGCACAAAAAGCTTTCCCTCTGGCTTTAAAAAAGAAGCTACTTTAGCCAGCAACAGTTTGTAATTGCGCATGTGTTCGAACATCTCTACCGAAACTACGCGGTCAAAGGTATCGGCGATGCTAAACGTATTCATATCGGCTGTAAGTACGGTTAGGTTTTGTATACCTCTTTGCTTGGCTGCATCGTCTATAAAAATCTTTTGTGTTGCCGAATTAGAAACCACCGTAAATGTGCTTTCTGGAAATTTGGCTGCCATATACAAAGACAAAGAGCCCCAGCCACAACCCAATTCCAATACGTTTTGGCCATTTTGAAGCTCGGCCCTTTCGCAGGTCAAGGCCAGCATATCATCTTCAGAAGTATCAATATCGTGTACGCCTTTGTTCCAATAGCCACTGCTGTACTTGAGGTTTTTGCCCAAGCAATATTTAAAAAAGGCGGTAGGCAATTCATAGTGCTGTTCGTTGGCATCTGAAGTATTGACGGCAATTGGAGAGGCCTTTAATTCGTTTACAAGGGCCATTACCTTCCGTTGCTGCAATTCCTCGTCGCCTATGCTTTCGTCTTTAAGGCGTTGCTTGAGGAGTTTTCTAATACCAGCCCGCAATACCGGATCGGGGAGTTTATCGTTTTCTAAGAGTTTATCGTACCACATATGATGGATAATTTAAATATAAAACGGAAGAGGTAAGATGGAAAATGGTTGGAGTACATCTACCCTATCACCTCTTCCATTTTACCTGCTTTTTTTCCAAGGGAAAAAAGCGCTGGTTGTTTCCTGGTATTTTTTATAAGCTACAGGTTTGCTTCGCAGGTTTTGTTCTTCGTTATTGGGCACTCCCGTAACTTTAAGCAAGAGGTACAAAATAATTGCCGGACTAAGCACAGCCAATATTCCCCAAGGCGAAGCCAATGCAAATACAAAATAGGCCATCCAGCTTAGCCACTCGAAAAAATAGTTGGGATGCCTGCTGTAGTTCCAAAGGCCTGTATCGCATACTTTGCCTTTGTTGCTGGGATCTTTTTTAAAGTTGGCCAATTGCTTGTCTGCCACCATTTCGCCAATAAAGGCCACCAGCCAAATGGCCAGGCCAATATATTCCAATAAATGCAACTGAGGATCTGGATTGGCCATCACCAACAAAAAAGGAATAGCCAGCAATACATTCGAAATGGCCTGAAACTGGAAAAAGAAAAAGAAGTTGCGGTCGGCCTGTTCGCCCCATTCTTTTCGCAACTGCTGATAGCGTCCCTCTTCTTCGCCCAAATGGCCAATTACCCTTTGCCAAAGGTGAATGCCTAATCTTAATTCGGCCAACAAAAACATACCGCCGATCAATAGCTTGCGTGTTTCGAAGCCATCAGATAAAAAGTAAATAATAAGGGTAATTACCGGAAAATTGAGCGCCCAAAAAACATCGACCACTCCGGCATTCTTGATGCGCCTGGCCCAAAGCCAAACCAAAGCCATAATAGTACAACAGGCCAACAGGCAAATGAGCGCAATAAATAGAAGGTTTTTGTAGTTCATTGAGTATCAAGCAGCAAGTATCGAGTAGCAAGTATTAAGATAGCTACGCCCTTACACCTTCTACCCTCTCACCTTCTACCTTTCTACAAGCAATTCTTTAACACCTTGGCCTGGCTTTAGTTTAAACAATTTGATTAAAACATAAGCGCATGTGCCCAAGCTACCTAAACATACGAATAAAATTGTCCACAGGATTTTAAATGCGACAGATTTTTCTTTGTAGTACATCCATAAAGTAATGATCAAAATATTGGCATAAAAATCCCAAAGCGTTGCCCGCATCCAAGGGATGGCTCCCAAGAAATCCCATTGCTCAAACAGGGAACTTGCCAGGCTGGTACTCACCACTATATAGATCATCCACACCAAAACAAGTGAAAAAAGAACTTTTAATGTGGTGATCGTTTTCATAGTACAGTATTTAGATTTTTCTGATCCTGATGATCCGCATCCAATGCAAAACCTTCATCACCGGATAAGTTGGGTCGAATTCGAACCATCGGGTGGCAAAATTCGGACTATTTGGTTTTTTATGGTGGTTATTCTGAAAAAGCTCGCCCATCAACAAGAAATCCCAAGGCAAGGAGTTTTTGCTGTGGTCATCGTTATTGTGGTTCGAATAGCCGTATTTATGGCCGCACCAGTTTACAATGGCACCGTGCAATGGCCCCATCAAAAAGTGGATGGGCAATAACAGGAACATCCACCATTGTGTGGCATAAACCACATAAAACCCGATATAGAATAAGCCACAACCAATGCGCCAGAACCAAGAATCACCAATTCGGTCTACTAATGGCCACTCCGGATAATTGCCCCTAAAAGCCGGCTCTGGCTCTATCTTGTGGTGCAGGTAATTGAGGTACATGTTCTTTGTGGCGATCATCATGCCAAACACATCCTTGAAAAAATGTGGCGAATGCGGATCTTTCTCGGTATCGCTGTAGGCATGGTGCATGCGGTGCAATATGGCATAGGCCCTAGGATTTAAAAAAGAAGATCCCTGCGAGATCAATAAAATAAGGTAAAAGAATTTTTCCCAAAATGGCTCCATCTTAAACATCTTGTGCGATGAGTAGCGGTGCAGAAAAAAGGTTTGGCTAAACAACGACAGGAACCAGTGGACTAAAAAGAATATTAAAATGATCATGTATATTATAAACGGTTGTTAATTGAATTTGGTTTTAAGCATGTGCTAAACAGCACCAAAAAGCATCAGTAAAAACCCTATTGCAAATCCCATAATCGACGTAAGAATCATGGTAATCAGGTAGCTGAGCAAGGACAAAAGAAGAACTGTTATGCCCGAAAGCTTATTGAAGAACTGCATATTTACCCATATGCCTAAAACTAGTGCTATCAGTCCCAAAAAACTGCTCAAAATTACAAGGGAAGGACTACCCGCTAATAAATAACCAAGTGGAAAACACAACAGCTGTATCACGAGCATCTGCCCTAATAAAAAAGTGGCAAGCACAAAATGTTCGATAAAGTTATAGCGTTGTTTCCTAAATGCGAGATAAGATCCAAGTGCGGCAAAAGGCAAGGAAATAAGTGAAAAAGCCACATAATGATGTGAAGCCCAATCATTAATTTTCTTAAATAATTCTATGCCTTTGGGGTCATCGCTAAACTTAAAGCCACCTGTAACATCGGTATGAAAATAGAGTGTTAAAAGCCCGTACAAAGTAGCCAATAAGACCACAAAAGAAATGGGTTTAAAATGCATTACCCTTTTGCCCTCGATATATTCGCGTATAGAATGTCCAGGACGGGTAAACAGCTCTTTAATGGTAAAGAGCACCCCCCTATCAAAATGCAACAAGCCATGCTGGATGTCGTGCACTACAAAGTGAGAATTTAATCGATGCGTATTTGTGGCTTGGCCACAGTTGCTGCAAAAATTGCCAGCTATATCATTCTGGCAATTTTTACAACTATTGGTTTCTTGCATAAGAGCTTAAATTAGTACAAACTGTGCCTATCTGCCGAAATCGTCTTGTACACGAACGATATCGCTTTCATCTGATGGATTTTGGGCATCGGTATGTTGCCAAATTTCGGCTACTACGCCCCAGTCTTCCAAGCCGATTAAACGGTGGCGTTCGCCTTGCTGCAGTTTGATCTGGTCTTTTGGATGGTATTGTTTCACTTCGCCTTCTTCGTCGGTTGCGCTGGTTTTAATGCCAACCGTTCCGCTTACTACTTGCCAAATTTCGGCTCTGCGGTGGTGGTATTGCCAAGAAAGGCGGGTATTTGGAGCTACGATTAAAATTTTCGGACTTAATTTGCCTCCAATCTTAAGACTGTTTACATCCAGTCCATCAAAATAAGTATCGGCAAACTGTTGGGCTTGGTCTTCGTCTATCACAAAGAAACCACCCCAAGGACGTGTTTCATCGCGATTTACCACATTAAAGCCTTCTATCTGCAAACGTTGTGCAACGGTATCGAATATTTCTTTCTTTTGGTTTTCCATCAATGTTATTTTTTGTTTTTATCAGGTTTGAAACACCTTGACAACAGTATTTCAATAAGTTGTAAAAATAAGAAAAAAGCCCTTTCGGGCTTTACATTTTTTCAACAAAAACGTTTTAGTTCTCAGCAGACGATTTTCAACTTGCAGTTAATTGCATTTTTAGGTAAGGCGTATCAAGTATCAAGATGGGGTGCTAAGAATTTAAGCAACTAATGACCAATGAACTCCTCAGCAAAAAACTTGCGTAATCCTTCTTTTCTTCGCGGTTAATACCTTACTACTTGATTTCGTGGATCAAGATATCTAAGCCTAGTCCTGCTGTTTGCAAGATGAGCGGGAAGTTGGGGTTGTTTAAAATCCAAAGTTCTACTTTGCCATCTTCGCTCGCCACATGGGTAGCATCAACTTCTTTATCGCCAAATTTCATCGGCTTTGCTCCCGTTTCCTTTACTTTGAACTTAAGGGTATTATAAGTAAAGGATTTGTTGGCTACCAATGATTTATAGGCTTCTTTTGAGATCAGTCCGTACGTTTCGTCATCGCCCAGTTTTGTAGTTCCTTGCGGGGGCTGCTGCGTATAAATTGTTTTGCCGTTATCCAATGCTTTTTGGTTGATTTCGAACTCGCCTTCGCCATAGCCATCTACATACCAGGCAAAAGTAACTGGCGCTTCAACGCGTTTGATGGTAAAAAGAACCGGCACTTCTTGGCTCTGTACATAAGCTGTTGCGCTTAAAGTGGTGCCTGCCTTGATTTCGGGCAATACTTTTTGTGCTTGGGCTACCAATAAAAACCCTAAGCAACACAGGGTGAGGATGACTTTTTTCATAATGGTTTTAATTTTCCGGTTAATGGTCTAACCCTATGAAATTATTCAATTTAAGCCATACTAAAAATAGCTGTGTCTATTAATTTTATGTAAACAATATTGTGTACAGCGAATTGCCTATGACAAGGCCATATCACACTAAAATTTCAAATAGCTTTTCTTTACCCATTTATGGTCGGTACTGATCTTGCACCAGCCATTTTGCGTTGTACTGATAAAAACCTCCTGCCCATTTGCCAAGCTGCCCACCTTAGGATAGCTTGTGCCTGGTCCGCTTCTTACATTTAGCGTAGTGGCATTCACTGTGGCTCTTATTACATCCGCAGTATAGCTGCCATTTACCCAATGGCTTTCCAAATTCGATATTTTATACCAGCCATCTTTTGCTTCATAAACCCTTAGTATAGCGCCTAATGTTGCAGGCTGTCTACCCGGCACCATTTTGCTTTTGGCATTGCTACCCATTCTAATGTTTAGGGTGTCGGCTGTAACGATTACGTATTTCAGCAATTTTGGCACTGCAAGTGGTGGAGTACCACTCAAGGCATTTTCAACCAGCGGCAACAAGTTATTCTCGCAATCGGCCACTTTATTTCCGCCAAAGAAATTTGTTCCCGGACAGGTCTTATTGTTCTTTGTGCCATTATTGCGAACACCACTTATCAAGTCGAACCAGTGGTGATAAACTACTTTGTCACTATTAACCGGCACGCTAAAACGCCTGCACAAAGCTGCTGTCATCCTTATAATCGTATCTTGATGCGCCTGTGTCATTGTATCCTTGCCTTTGTCAAAATTGCCCAGGTTCTCTATACAAATGGCAAAGTTGTTGTTGCCAAAGATACAGGCAGGCGAATTTTCCAAACTCCGTCCAGTCACTATGCTCCCGTCTGGAAAGCTGGTAAAGTGCTGGCCAATATCCATCCAGCCATTGTTGCTTACGTGATAGGTCTTCATGCCCTGCTGCAGCTCAAAATGATTGCTGCCATTAAAGGAAGCATAGCTTGGATTCCAGGCATGGTGTTCTTGAACATACAGGATGGTCCTGGCCACCTTAAGAGAGGCAATCCAAGTTTCGAACTCGGATATGCTCATTTTTGTAAAGCCGAATTTTGTTGTCATACCTCGTAGTTGTTTAGCGAGAATAATATTAAATATCGGGTTAAATTACGACAGATACATGCAAGATAAAAAATTGAACGTCTCTAAAACATAAGCCTGTAGAAAGCCAGCCACTGCTTTTGTAGAGTCATGGATTTGTTTTGGAGCGCACTGCCATGTGGCAGATTAAAGCCAATCCAACTTTCCGCTGTATCTTTTTTGCCCTAAAGCCAAAAAAGGATGCCGCTTCAATTCGGGCTATTTTACGCACGCCTGTATAAGGAACATAGCTGTAGGGACTATTGTTAATAAACCTGATGGAAGCGCGCACGCAGTAAAGCGGACAGCAGGACCAGGTTTGCCATTAAAGCTCCCGCTCTCCCTTTCAAAAAACACCTGTATATATTGGGGAAGTCTAGCCAAATTCGCTATAAGCCATCTTATTTAAGCCATTCGCCTTGAGGTACACAAAATTACGCTCCGCATCGATAATGATATTGAAACGTTTCAATACATCACCGCCTATGATACTCATTTTTTGGCGACCAATCGATCCTTCAAAAAAGCCTACGGGCACATCCTTCAGTTTTTCTTTCCCTAAAATAAATGCAGGCAGCACGGCTTTTTTGGTTTTGATGCTATTGCCGTATGAATCTTTAAGCGATTTCTCTCCGATTACCTTTAGCAACTCGCCCAATTTGTTTTCGCTGGCGAATTTATCGTCTAGCAAAATGCCACCCGAATAGCCTGAATGGATCAAGAATTTGTTCTTGTAAGTGCTTTCGCCAATTTGGCAATTCCCCTCGATAAACATATTGCCATTGCTATACGTTAATTGGAGCTGTTCATATTTTTTTGCTTTGCTTGGTAAGCTATTGCTCACGATGATCACATTTTTATCGAAATCAATTTCTATTACTTTTTTGTCGAAAAGATTAGTGCCGAACTTGCCATCGGTATGTTGGCCAGAATTTTTATCTTCCCATATCGGCAGATTCGCCCAGCTAAGCCCTTCTATTTGCAGGGTGTTGCTTTTGCTAAACCTCGACGAGCTTTGTCCACCCCAGCTGCTTACGCTATCTGTTCTGTTAAATTCTAAACTAGACATGCGTTTGGTGGCCTCTTCGGTAAGCATGAGTCCATCAACAGCCATATGAAACATTAAATTGACCGTATCTTTTTGGTTAACGACCGCCTTTACCGACATGTTGTTGTATTCGGTTAACTTAAAAGGGATCACGGTTGGTTTTGTACTTTGCGCAAAAGCAAGCTGACTGCCAAAAGCCAGTAATGCCAGCAGGCAGGATCTTAGTTTCTTCATGGATTGGATTTCTTTTGTGTTAAAAATAAAACCTCCGGAAAATTTATCCGAAGGCTTTACAAATTAGAAATTTATGGGCTGATCTCCCTACATCTATCTTATATTTTACTTTGTCTCTTCAAAACTAATTGCATAGCCACCCGCTGCTGCACAAAACTGCGCCAGTTTGGTTTTGCTGCTTACTGCTACCTTGCGGATGTTGTAGGCCTGCGGATTGGTTTTGTAATTGGTTTCCTTGGTATCGGCATAAATGGTAGCCATGTATTTTTTGCCTTTTTCCAAGAAATCCAATGAGATGTTAGAAGTACGCGTGTTATCGCCGTTCACGCTACCCAAAAACCATTTGCCAGTGCCCTTGGCCTTACGTGCTACGGTAAGGTATTGGCCCGGTTCGGCTTCCAGGTATTTGCTGTCGTCCCAGTCAACTGCTACGTCTTTAATAAATTGGAAAGCATCAGGAAAACGGTCGTAGTGCTCAGGCATATCGGCTGCCATTTGCAAAGGACTGTACAAGGTTAAATACAAGGCCAGCTGATTGGCCAAGGTACTGTTTACGTGGGAATTATTGCCTGGACTGAATTTGCTGATATCCATCTCGAAAATTCCAGGTGTATAATCCATCGGGCCACCCAACAACCTGGTAAAAGGAAGAATGGTTACATGGTTTGGCTTAGAGCCCCCAAAAGCCTGATATTCTGTCCCCCTGGCTGATTCGTTGCCTATCAGATTCGGATAGGTACGGGCAATACCGGTTGGTCTTACAGCTTCGTGGGCGTTGACCATGATTTTATATTCAACTGCTTTTTCTATCGCATATTGGTAATGGTTGATGATCCATTGGCTATAATGGTTTTCGCCCCTCGGTAGGATATTGCCCACATAACCGCTTTTAACCGCATCATAGCCATTGGCCTTCATAAATTTGTAGGCCGTATCAATATGGCGTTCGTAGTTTCTTACCGACGAGGAAGTTTCGTGGTGCATAATCAGCTTAATGCCCTTGGCTTTGGCATAGGTTCTCAATTCCTGTACATTAAAATCGGGATAAGGCGTAACAAAATCGAAAACATAGTCTTTCGAGTGGCCAAACCAATCTTCCCAACCTACGTTCCAGCCTTCCACCAAAACCGCATCAAAACCATTCTTAGCGGCAAAGTCGATGTATTTTTTCACATTGGCCGTTGTTGCCCCATGCTTGCCGTTAGGCTTGGCCTTGCTGTAATCGGTTACCCCCAATTGAATGGTCGGATATTCATCGGTATAAGACCAAGTGCTTTTTCCGGTAATCATCTCCCACCAAACGCCTACGTATTTTATGGGCTTGATCCACGAAACATCCTTGATTTTTGAAGGCTCGTTCAGGTTGTAAATCATTTTCGAAGCCACGATATCGCGGGCATCATCGCTTACCATAACGGTACGCCATGGCGTATTAAACGGAACCTGGATATAGCCTTTGTCACCTTTGGCATCAGGAGTCAGCCACGATTGGAAAACCATATTCTTATCGTCGAAGTTGAGGTGCATGCAGGGATAATTGATCAAAGCTGCCTCGTGTATGTTAAGGTAAAGGCCATCATTGCTTTTCATCATCAAGGAAGTTTGTACACCTGTTGGTGAAAATCCCTGTTGCGACACATTGGCTGTCCTGGCTTTTTCGCCAAGCGCCCTGATTTCGCTCAGCTTTGTGGTATTATAGTCGTATTCTTGGGTATCGTAATCGCCCGGAATCCAAAAAGCCGTGTGGTCGCCAGCCATGGCAAACTCTGTTCTTTCTTCTTTGATCACAAAATAAGTGAGGTCCTTTTGCGAAGGAAATTCGTACCTAAAACCTAAACCTTCGTCAAACAAGCGAAAGCGAATGAGGATTTGTCGGTTGGTTTCTTTTTGGGCCAAAGTTATCGCCAATTCGTTGTAATGGTTGCGAATGGCATTCACTTCGCCCCAAACTGGTTTCCAGGTTTCGTCGAAAGTGGTGGTTTTGGAATCCGTGATGGTAAAATCATCCAACAAGGATTTTTTATCGTCCTTTAGTTCCAAGCCCAGCTTACTGGTTTTGACTACTTCTTTTTGCTTGTATTTCAAGCTATAAGTTGGTGTACCATTTGCTGCCAAGGCAAAGTTGAGGGTGATATTGCCATTCGGCGATTTTAATTGCTGTGCATTTACCGCAAGTGCAAAAACGAACACCAAAACAATTAAGAGTTGTAGTTTCTTCATATATTAGAATTGAAGCAATAAAATTAGCCTATTAATTCAATAAATATAAATCTTGTTACAAAGGAATTTGCGCCATGCTATTTAAAGAAGTGCAGTTACAGGGAATCAGGTCTGGAATAATCAGTCTCGCTTTTAGAAAATGGGGAAACGCTACCGTAAAACAAGGAAGTCTCATCAAAACCTCAATTGGCATAGTAGAGGTTACAGCCATTTCTATCATCGAAGAACAGGACATTACCCTTAGCGATTTAGAAAAAGCGGGTTATAAAAATTTGCAGCAGCTCTTAAAATCATTCTTTCAAACTAACAAAGGCAACATTTACAAAATAGCAGTCAGGTATCATTCTGAAGATCCAAGGCTAGCGCTCAGAACACAAGAAGCATTAAGCGAGCAAGATTTTTTGCTGTTGAAAGAAAAATTAAACCGCTTGGACCGCTATAGCAAGCATGGCGATTGGACCATGAAAATTCTATTGGCAATTAAAGACCATCCCCATTTAAGGGCCCGAGACCTCGAAGCGCTAACTGGATTTGAAAAGGAATGGCTGAAACTACATATCAGGAAACTGAAAAACCTGGGACTTACCATCAGCCACTTGGTGGGCTATGAAATTTCACCTTTTGGCGAAACCTATCTGGCAAAAGTCGGGTAATTAAATGAGGAAAACCTTAAGAAGTGAGGAGAAGGTTGTTTTATTCCTCCCCCTACCTCCTCCAAAGAGGGACGGCATAACGTCCAACAACTCATATGCCTTAGTTTTATTTCCTCCCCCTGCCCCCTCCAAAGGGGGACGGCATGGCGTCCAACAACTTACATACCTTATGTCTCTTATGTGGTAATGTAGCCACAGCTTAACAGATTGGTTTTTGACCACCTTCTTTTAAAAATCGTCATATCCGACCCCGATCCGGTATCCATTTCAAGAGTGAATAATTCGCTTATTCCTCCCCCTGCCTCCTCCAAAGAGTGACGGCATGACGTCTTGTGGCCTTTGTGCTTAAACCCCACTAAGTATTTACCACATAGGCACATAGCTTGGTGTATTTTGTGCCTTTGTGATTAAATAAGATTCAATCTGTTAAGCGGTGGCTAAAATCAAGGTGTTAGAAATAAACGCCAGAAGCCAAATCTTCAAGCAGGCTTACCTGTTTTGGTTCCCAGCCCAATGTTTGGCGACTTTGTTTGCTTGAAGCCATACAATTTTTAGCTGCAAAAAAAGTAAGCCAGCCAAAATGCGCTTCCGCATCCGCAGCTTCTTTGCTTACCGTGGGTAGGTTTAAGCCTTGTCCAATAGCCGCAGCAATTTGTCTAAAAGGGATTCCCTCTTCGGCTACCGCATGATACACCCGTTGCTTAGGCTGTTTTTCTACAACGAGGCGATATAAAACAGCTGCATCAAAGCGATGCACTGCCGGCCAGTTATTTTGCCCTTCACCAATGTAGGCTGATTCGCCTTTTTCTTTTGCCATGTCGATGATCATCGGAACAAAGCCATGGTCGCCTTGCCCATGTACCGTTGGCGGGAGCCTTACGATATAGGCATTTACCCCTTGTTGAACAAGCGCCTGCGCAGCTTCTTCGGTAGCCGCACGTGGCATTAGTGCCGACTCTATTGCCTGGTCGTCTTCGGCAAGTAATTGACTGGTACTGAGCACGCCTATGCCCGAGGTAATTACCAATGGCCGATTTGAGCCCGCAAGCCCTTCGCCCAATGTTTGGATGATTTGCCTATCGGCCTCGCAGCTTGCTTTAAACTGGGTAAAATCGTGGTTAAATGCAGTGTGGATAACCGCATCACAGTTCTCCACGCCTTTTTTTAGACTTTTCAAGTCATCGAGGTTGCCCCGATGTACTTCGGCGCCCACGCTAACCAATTGTTCGGCAGCGCTGTCGGTACGGGCCAGGCCAAGCACCTGATGTCCGGTCTGTAAAAGTTCTTTAACAATGGCAGCGCCCACAAATCCGGAAGCTCCTGTAACAAATACTCGCATAATGAATGAATTTTGAGCTACAAAGTTGCGTCAATCCATTGCCCAAAAAAGAGGTCATTTGACCCTATTTTAGCTTAGCGATGTAATCGTGCGTGGCGGATGCGGGTAAGTGTTTTTAGGGAAATGCCCAGGTAAGCGGCGATCATACGCAAAGGCACACGCGATAGCAAATCGGGCGAACTGCGTACAAAATCTTCGTATTTTTCTTCGGGCGTAGCGCTCAAAGCAGTGAGGATCCGTTGCCTGCTGCTATGCATATTGTGGGAAATGAGCTTTTCGGAAAAAACCTTCAGCTTTGGGATTTCCTTTAACAGGCGATTAAAATCAGGTTTGGCCCACAGCAATACCTCGCTTTTTTCGATAGCCGAAATATTAAAAACGGCAGGCGTTTCGCGATCATAGCTCTCCACATCCAAGGTCCAGTTGTTGGCTGCTGAGAACTGTAGAATATGTTCATTTCCATCAGCACCAATGGCGAAATTTCGAAGCAATCCTTTTAGTACAAAGACCTTATGCCGGCATACCTGTCCCTGTTGCAGCAACAATTCGTTGCGTTGCACTGTTCGTTGGATAGCCAAGGAGTATACCTGTTTCATCTCCTCATGGCTCAGGTGAACCTGTTCACTAAAAAAGGCTTGAAATTCGGCTGTCATTGCACCAAAGTTAAGCGCTTCTTAGTTGCTAATCAAGAGCCCAGCAAAAAGCCCTCCGATTATCAGAAAGGCTCTTTGTTTGGTATTATTCAGACCAAGGTGAATGCAAAATGCAATCGCAGAAGTTTTTCCGGTGGAAATTAGGGATCATATAAGCACAAACATCAGCCTTGATATTGCCAAAGGTGGTTTCCGTTTTATGTTCAAATCCAGAAAAGAAGGTAGGAATGATTTTATTTTTGAAATCATTTCTTGGGAAAGCATCGATAATGGCCTCGCGGTTGGCATCGCTTAGATTTTCGTAGCCCTCTCCCATTACATCGAGCCCCACACCCGAATACAACAAAGCCACTTCCGGTTCTTTGTATTCGGCCACGCCAATCGTGGTATGCAAGGCAATGGCATCCCATACCAATTGCATCGACTCTTTAGGCAAGCCATGGCTTTTTAAGAATTCCCTGGCAGCATTGGCTCCATCTACTTCAAATCTTTTATCCGCACTGCTATAATGGGGCACCAAACCCAAATCGTGAAATACCGCACTGATGTAAAGCAATTCGGGATCGTATTTGAGCTTGTTGCGTTGTCCATTTAGGGAGGAGAAGATAAAAACCCTCAACGAATGGTTATAGATAAAGGAGGTACCGTGCTCCAGCAATAATTCGGTGGCTTGTTGCGCTAGGGTACTGTCGGGAATATTGATTCCTGCTACTGATTTTAACCTATTTACTGACATAACATTTTGATTTATGCCACAAAGTTAGGTGCTCCAATCTCGAACGGCTTATCAGAATTGGCGTTTCACCTGTTAAAATTTACGGCTTGAAACCGATAATCGGAAGGCGAGTTTTGGGCGTTTTTCTTAAAGAACTGGCTGAACTGCTCGGGAGTAGCAAAGTTGAGCTTATAAGCGATTTCTTTTACCGCCAAGGAAGAAAATTGCAACTGGCGCTTGGCTTCGGCCACCAACTGACCATTGATCATTTCTTTGGCACCCTTGCCGCTGCTTCGACGGCAACTATCGGATAGCCTACGAGCAGTAACATTCAATTGCCTGGCATAATCAGCCACCTCATGCCATTGATCAAACCGTTGGCTTAACAGCTTAACGAACTGATGATACAGTTGTTGGTCTTCGTTGTTATAGCCTTTGGCCAGTGCCAAATTGATATTGGCCATTTTAATCATGATGATTTTGAGATAAGCGGCCAGCACATCCAATTTATTGATATAGGCATCGGCCATAACTTCTTCGTACAAGGCCACAAAATGAGGCAAAAGCCCCAACATATCGGCATCGCTTAAAGGCAGGCATTGGTTATGGCTTGCATCGTTAAAAAGTACGGCTTTGCAGTTATTGGCACTGGATGGCGTGCGCTCCCAAAAACAATCGCCAAAAGCGATTTCGTAACCCGTTAATTGGAGGTCTTTGGCGCCTTTATAAACCTGTCCCTTCGAAAGCAAGAACAATTGCTTATCCCTTACCGCAAATTCTTCTTCATCTATTTGGATGTAGCCTTCCCCTTTAATCACCAGCAAAATGCGATGGTAGGCCAAACGATAAGTTTTCCTTGCCTGATCGGAGTCCAATAAATTTACCGCAAACGAATCAGCTATGTTTGCTTCTAGGATGGGAAACATAAATGTAAAAGTAAGCAATCTATCAACTAGGTATGTAGCCTACTTGTAAAAAGAAAAAGCGAAAGGCATCGTGCCAAATCGCAGTGATTTTTAATTGCACAAAGCCTTTTCAAAATCCTTGGTTTGATAGGCGTTTAAAATCTGATATTCTTTTGAAGCCGCCGTCAGTACTTTTTCTGTCGGCTTAACGATAGCTTGATCTTCCATGCTTCTGATCACGCTATCGTTTCTCACATAAGTTCGCAGCTCTCTTTTTGTTTCGGGACCAATCGCAGGCCCACCAATGAGTACATCGTATCCAAAAATAAACTTGCCGTCTTGATAATAGTATTCCGTTACCCATGAACCGTCTCCAATGGCTCCACTTTCAACAATTTTTACGATTTTGCCTTCGTTGAAAAAATAGCTCACTATCCCGTCTTCCACACAGCCATCGGCTTCCCAGTTAAAACTTTTCTTGGTCAATTTTAGCGCGTTTATTCTCGCAAACTCAGCCCTGATTTCTTTAATAACCTCTGCCGTATCAGGTTTTGACACTGTTTTGCTGTCAGACAGGCTATCGGCGATAGCGCTCTTGTCTTCTTTCAGGTTTGCTTCTTTTTGTGTTGCATGATCTTGCCTGCATGCCGTGGCCAACAGACAAAACGCCAAAATTATAATTGGATATCGCATAATTATCGGGATTGATTGCCTAGGGCTTTGCAAAACCGATGCCAAGCTGGCCATTGTATAAATCAAATTACAATGCATTAATTGGTCGTTTTTACCGATATTGATGAACGATTAAAGCCTAAGCTTATGAAAGGTATTCTATTGATTTTGATGCTATTCACCTTGGCCTGCCGGGATAAGACACCTAAAAACCAGGTTAGCTCAACAAAAAAGAGCGATTCGGCTTTATTGTGGACGGATTACCAGATTGGCGAACTGCCGCCAGAAGGATATTATGATGCAAAAGACAGCATCATTAAAAAATGGAAGATCCGTTATAAAAGAATAGAAGGTGGCTGCGAAGCAACTGTGGCCGATAGGGAAAAATTTGAAGCGGGAAATGCCGAATATTTTTTGGAGCTAGAAAAGAAATATGGCAAAGATTGGCAAACACAATTTAGGCAGGAAGTTACCAAACTGGATAGTGTTTTGAAGCTAAACAAAAAAAGCCCATGACAAAAAACAATTCTAATTATAGGCGATAAAATTAATGGGAAGAGTTCAATTTTGCTACTTTTATCCAATTGTGGCAATTACCTAAATTTAGCATTGCTATCGTAAAGCAGTACAGCCACTTGCGTATTTTACCAATATCTTGATGGTATTTATTTAACATAACACTATTTTGTTATTGCCACCATTTCGGTATATGATCCGATCGTTGAGACCTGTAGCCTGATGCGGTATGCTGAAGGTGTACAGCCTTGAAATTCCTTGAAATAACGGTTAAAAGATGTCTTGGAATTAAAACCGCTTCTACTAGCCAGCACCTCGAGCTTAATGTCCATTCCCGATTGGCAGATGAGCTTGCAAGCATAGTCAATCCTAAATTTTCCCAAGTATTTGTAAAAGTTCATTCCGATCCTGTTGTTGAGCAACTGGGTTAAATGGTGTTTGGAGATATGCAACACAGCGGCCAATGAAGTGAGCGACAGGTCACTATCTAGAAACAGTTCATCAACCGCCATTAGCTTCTCTAATGTTTCTTCATACCTGTCTAGTATTTCTTCAGAAAGGTTATTCTTTTGATACGCCTGAACTACAGAGCCTCCCTTGGTCCTCGTCTCGAAGCCCAAAAAGAAAAGCAATCCTGCCCGATAACGAAAAGCGAAGTATACAGCAATAAACAAGAATAGGCAAATCAATAAGATCATCGCTGTTACCTACCTGTGCTTTCTTTCAACTCTGTGAGATAAGCCCTGATTTGATCTTCCCCGATCATATCAAGCAACTCTGTGTATCCGTAATAGCCTATAGCGATTGTAATATCTACCTTGTTGAGTAGCCTTTCTGTGGCCATGCTGTCCATTTGTTGGTTTGCCCAATAGAGTGGTGGCACCAAATACTTTTCATTGGATTTTCTTTCTCTCATTGTTACGCTTTTTTCAAGTTGAATCCCATTCCTTGCCCTGTTTCTAGTGCATCTCTTTTGAAAGCATTTCTTTAGAAATCCCGCCCCTCTTTCTCTTGACACATAGCTATCTCCTATCAGAATTGCTCCGATTTGCAATAGTTATGCTTGTTATTGCCCAAATTTAGCATGGATATCATTTGGCGAAACAGACACACAGGCATTATAGCAACATTATGCCATGCTAGGATTCAAAACAGCAAAAACATGCTATTACTCCTATTTAAAGGCCCAAGTTAATTGTGCTTGCCACACGTAGAAGATTTGCGCTGGATGGAGACATGTGTTACATTTGCAACGAATGGCATGAAGGTGATATTGATAAAGTAATAGCCAGACTGACATCGGTCTTAAAGTATGGGCATATCAGCAAAATCAAGATTTACGGACATATAGATAAACAGTTGACTTTGAAGCACAGCAAAAAATTTAGCCCCTTAAAAAATTACGGGGTCATATTCCTGATACTATCATTCTATAGGTGTACAGCTTGCAACGCCCAAGCAAACCCTAAATATATCGGCAACCAATACGGCGTTTTTGACCTGGACAAGATCAGCTTTTCAGAGCAACCAGATACTTTGCTTTCAAAAACTGAAAAATTCTATAAGCTTCCCCAAGAAGATGGATATTTCGATGAAAAGCAAAAAAAGTTCGTTGCCACGGGTACACTTTACCATATTTATAGAATACTGCCAAAGCATGTAAGCTCAGGGATGTTTAAGTTTAAGCAACTGGCGATACCGCCCAATCAGGTTATAGATTTTTATGTAGACAATTCCCAAAAACTCAGAAAAGTTGAACTATCAGTTTACCTGGAAGATAAAAAGTACCGTGACCTTCTCACTGCATGCAAGGATTTTAAAGATGTAACCACTGCGCAGATCAGTAAGTTTAACAACGGCAGATACGTGATCCTGCAACATGAAAATCCTGAAAAGACCATCCAAACAACACTTTACTGCCTGGATAACCGCAATGAAAACAGCACAGACCTCAACCAGAATTATTTCGTGAGGATATCCAAGATCAGCCTTAAAACCAAAAATGACAAGATTTACAAACGGCTTACTGATGAGGTAAAAACACCGTCAGGGAATAATAAAAACTAATATCTCAGATTTATTGAAAGCACGAGCCATCTATCGTTCGTTATCGTAGGCAAAGAATTACGACAGATGAGGTCATTTGATCCAATTTAAAACAAATTCTCTTAGCCATTGATCCAACAATCCATCAGTATAATTCAGTTTTTTTAATTCATCCCTCTTTGGTTTTAATTCAATTACCTGTTTTACAAATCCTTCTGCGTTCATGTTTATCTATATAATTATAAACTTTGCTTCAACTGTCTTCTGGCTTCCACAATCATTAAGTCAAAGTATTTTTTAAGCCTTAGTTTTGATTGGTAAGCTTTTACGTAACATAAAAAAGCCAAATGCGGACATAACTATAATCAACACCAGAACATGCGTATCTAATGGGCAAGCAATATAAGTTGTAATTGTAAAAAGATAGCCTCTGGGATAATCAATGCCCATACTTCTTAATGTACAAGATCCGGCCGCACCTAGCGCAGATTTATTAGAACAGGCCAACTCAGTGTATAGACCAGAATAATTAATGTCGTAATCAAATGTTGTTCCAGTAACCACAGTTTGGTACACATTGCCAAATATTGGATCATAACAAGCCGATCCAGGAACCGGAGTTATCTTTGGCCCGGCAAATAGAGAATTGCTAATTAAAAGAAAAAACAGGCATAGGGGAAATATAACCTTCATAAAGTAAATTATAGTAACTTATTTAATAACTATATTTACAATAAGGGATGATGTTATAAAAGTAGTATTTATTTTGAGAAAACGACGGCCTTAATTTGCCTTCCAAATACTATAACATAACTACTCAATTGATATAAAAACATAACGTAAAAAGGAAAGTATCTTATGTGGTCTTTTTTAAGCACATTAACATAGGTATTCATCCTAATCAATTCTGCAAGTTGTGTTTCAAGGCTTTTAGTCATTGATGCTATTGTTAGTTTATTTGGTTTGGCACTCAAAACCTTCTTCAATAATTCATCAGATAAATTATCATCATAACGCCCTGAAAACTTAAATACCTATGTGGGTTGATATTATTCCTATCCTAATTTCAATGTATGTATTGCTACAAACATTTTGAGTATATTTATGTTAACAAAATATATCCTTATTCTAATTGTTATGGAAAAATCAGAAATCATAGCGCTACTCGAAGTCATCAATCAACAGGTAAGTTCATCAATACTAGGGGGAATGGAAGAAGAATATGAAGAACTTGAAAGTATGGGTCTGATCAAAATCAATCGCGAATCCGTACAATGGTCTGCAGCAATGACCCCTGAAGGGAATGCCTATCTAGGGCATGATTAGCCAACCACCGTTTATCAGCTACCATAACCTGTCAATTCACTTGCAAAACGCCAATTGAATCTTGAACATAAAAAAAAGGATGCCATTATTGACATCCTTTCATGTGGACTTAACTGGACAAACATCGAACCGTTTTATCGAAGATCTTTCAAAAATTGCCTCTATTCATACGCAACTAGCCGACGATGATATATCTCCTTCTCCAAAGCTAAAACCGGCATATTTGACAATCAAGTACCAGAAGAAGAAAGCCCCGAAAAGCAATAAAAGACCAAAACTCTAAAAAGCATTTCTGTGTCAGAATGGATAGTATCATTCATTTGATAGTGCTCGGGTGGCTCGTAAAACTCCTTAAGACTTTTTAGGCAATATTTTTAGCAACGCCTGATACCCATCCTTTTGGATTGAGTAGCTCGAAAGAAACGGCAGTGGCAAATCCATTTCCCGCAAATAAGGGGTTAACATATCTTCTTCTGTGACAAAATACGATTGCACTTCATAGTCTGTAACATCTATTCCGTATTTATCCGTTATCTGAGAAAGATTAGCCTTAAGCCATTCATCTCTTTCCATGTGCTTATCTATCCAACCCTTTTTGTCAGGGCTACCGAACAATTTCCCTGACTCCTCAACCATTTCCCGGATATTCCTACTTGGAGCCATAGCTTTGCATTCAAGACTTGATACACGTTTTAGTTGTTGATCGATAACTAGAACATCAATATCTCCTATCAGTTTAACATTTTTCAATTCATGTTCATCTTTAGGGCCAATAAATTGGTCCGTAACAATAAATAGGTCCTTAGAATCAATTGAGTCAACGACCTTCTTTACTAATGCATCTCCTCTAATTTGGGCGAATTCCCCCAGCACTTTCTTTACCGCTTTCTCGCCTTTTAAAACTCTAAATCTATCAAGTTGGCACTGTTCCGCTAAATAGATTCTGCTGGAAAGCACCTGCCTTGCTCCCCAATATGCAGTCTTTATTCCTTTTTCTTCAATGATTAATAAAGGGCGTCTCATCCATGACAATAACCTATTAAATCTCCAAGGTTGGATATCTATATCCTGATATCCTTCGGGTACATTATTTACATCACCTCGATAATTAAGCGATAAGAAAGAAACTGCATTATCAAACTCATCTTTTTCGAACTTAAATGCTCCTTGATTAATTTGGTCATAAAGTTCATCAAATGGTAAACTCACAAAATCCTGTGGTTGAGAAAAGCCAATGACAGCGAGCCCATCAATGAATTCACAAATTCTGGTGAAACTTATCCCATAGTCTGTTTTGAATGCATCATCCAAGTTAGCAGGAATTGCTTGACCTTCAACTTTGTCATTCTGCGGAAATACTTGTTTAAATGTTCCAATGGCGTCCACCACGTTTTCAGATGCCTTTGACTTATGGTATGGATCAAATACGTCATTATGAATTGTCTTATCAGTGCCAACTCTTCCTGATTTTAATATCCCAATCCTTATATCAAAAAGATTAAAATAAATATGGTCACTGGTTGAACCCCAAGCAATGATCTGATCCATTATCCCTATCAATTCATCTACTGCTGTTGTTGAAAGAGGACTTGTCCCATAGTATGGCTCAGCAGTTATATGCTCGATGATTCCCCTAATTGCCACTGTCGTTTTGCTTAGCCTCCCCATACTTTCTTCTAAATCCGCCGCTTGCTGATTCTCAGAAACAAAACATGCTATTCTAGTGGGCGTGTGAATTCTGATTTCTTCCCTTTTACGTATCAAACTTTCGTGCTTTCCAATTAATATCTTGAGCAAGTCAGGGGTGTTGTATAGTTTCAGTTTCTCCCGCAACAAATTTAATAGAACCTCTGTAGCTATTTTATTCGCAAATAATTGACGTTCCTCTTTAGTGCCAATTTCCCCTACTGGTGGAACTGCAGTTCCAAGAGCAGGAACAATTTGATCTAAGACATTACTTACATCATATTCTTGCACATATCTGTGTTCCTTTAGCTGCCTTGGATCAAAAAGCAAGTTATCGCTACTATCCAGTATAAAGAATTTTTTCTTCATCCCTAGAGGCGCATTGTTTTCAATCATGGCCTCTAAATCTTCTATAGACACTACTGGTAAGTTTTTACTGATTAGAAATTGGTTAAAACCTTCCAAAATCTTCTTGACAAGCACACGTTCTCCTTCATTATTAATACCATATAGGTATGCAATTAGCTGAAACGGAACAACGATATTAAATCCCCATTCCTTAATCTCTAACTTGAAAAAGGACTCTAGGTTTTCCTCCCTTTTGAAATCTAGTTTTATATCTTCAAACTTTGTTGGCTCATCTAGTTCGAAAGTCACGACTAAAGGGTGGCTAGCCAAATCATTTAAATAAGGAGATAAATCTTTTTGCACTTGCCAAAGCCAAAAAGCAACGGCATCGGCCAGTTGCCAGTAAATGTCTTTTAATTCCTTACTTAAAGTATCTGGCACATTAAATGGTTCAATCCATAAAGGCTGAGGAAATCCTTCAACCGCAAATTTAAGTTCTCCAGCAGCGAGTCCCATTAATTCAAGATATACGGGAGCAAATATATCTTTCCTTTGTACAGGTACAGGAACAATCCTTCCTTCTCTATCGTAATATATCGAGTGGGGATCCTTATTTTTCTTAGCCCGCGCTAGCCACTCTTTACATTCGCCAAAATTTAATGGTGGCAATGGATGCTTACTCTCATCAGTATAATAGAAAGAGTCATTATGTTCCTTGTAAAATTTAAGTAAATCTAAAACAGAAAATTGCGATGGTAAGGGATGTGCAGTAAATTTTTCTCTGGTAATAGCAAACTTCCAAAGATCGATCGCTGTGATATTTTGTAATCGCCAAATTACCTCTATGTCAAAAACTGGGGTCACAATTGTTCTTAATTCCTCATGGCTTTTGTGCATATAATAAACGGTTCTGCCAATCATCGACAACAGTGTAAGCTGCATATATTGGAAGGCATTGTAATTAGTATCTGCCTTCAACAACGCAATTGCCTTTGCAGTTTCGTCTGGGCTGATTGCACCTGTGACTGCGTGCTCAGGATTTTTATGATATCCAAATCCGTTATCGGCTACATAAGTGATATAAGCAATTTTATCATCATCAAATTTGTAAAACCCGGACCATTTATTTTCCAATCCCTCTTGGTTTTTCACATAAACGCCGCTAAATCCGATTTGCCCGAGATAAAGCTGCATCGCATTCCATATAACACTGTGGTAAGCATCACCTAATGCCTTCACACAACCACTTTGGTCAGCACTAGCCCAAATATAATCTGTCAAAGCTAGGCCAATAGTAGCGGGCGATGCAATTATGTATTCATCATTTATGTACACAATAGGTTTATACAAAAGTGGATTTCTTTCCATTGCTAGCGTTTCCTGAGTTATCTCCGCTGGATTCAATAGAAACAGATCAAGGGCTTCCTTCGCTAGTGAATGTTCCGCAAGTAAAGCTTCCATTTCTGCTTTAGAAATGGTAACCGCAGACTTAAGCTCATTAAGCTTTTCTGATCCGGGAATCTTTAATAAGTCATTTGAAACTTCGCCATCTTGATAACGATGTAGACCGGCTTTTTTAGCAATCTTATCACTTATTAGAAGTAAGAGTCTTGCCACAAAATGTACATTGGTTTTATATTGTTCGGGTAAATCGTTGTCAGGCCATTGATAAATTGCCGTGAGCAAGTTAGTGAGCATTTGTTCTCCACTCTCTGTAATTCCAGGTAGCAGTAAGTAGTCTCCCCCAAAGAAAGTTACCAAATCTGTAAACAGGTTGACACAAGGATCTTCCATATAACTTGATTCGAAGTTCTCTTCAGTAAAATTCCGTATATCGTCTGAATTTGGAGACAGATTAGTGCCGTTGATATTAATTAAAGCGTGTGTACTTAGCTGTTCCAGCCTAAAGTTCTTGCCATAATTATCAGGCAACAAGGTCAGCGCTGCAAAAACTTTTAACAGATCAGCTGTCGCATATTCACTAAAAAACGGTTCCTTTTCGTTCTTCATGGGCGATATCTTCGAGGGAGGAATAATTATAGGTTTGCTATTCAGGAGCATACAACATTTTTTATACTTAATTCCGCTTCCGCAGTTACACAATTCATTCCTTCCCTGAGCCATAGTTTATATTTTTTAGTTAATCAAATTTACACTTAATTAAAGCGATATGACTAAGTTTACGCTATTATTCAATACGGATAACACTTCTAGTAATAAGGGCTTTATGAGCATATCTGTTGATTTTGATAATTATCTATCGCAAAGCATGGATGAGGTAGGTCTAAAGACCATCCATCGCTTTTTCATTACTTTTTCAAGATTTGAATTTGCACTAAAGGCATCTATAGTCTACGCTCGTCAAGCGGGAAATTATTTAGAACCTAACTGGGATGTTTTTACCAATACAATACAAGCTAACTTCCATGCTGCAAAAAATCAAGAACTACAAGATGCTGTTGACTATATTCTCCAGCATCCACCCCAAAAGCAGTCTATAGCTAACGGAGTCATTATATGGATAGACAGGGTGTTTGTTGATAATATCTCTGATGTAAAAAAATTAGATATCCATATTCGTGACATAAGAAACAATCTTTTTCACGGCTCAAAATTTAACGGTAATTTCCAGCCAGATGTTTCCAGGGATTTTACGTTATTGCACTCCTCACTCATAATTTTGGATGAATGGCTCAATTTAGAGCCTAATGTTGCCCATTTATTTTCTCAACCTGTTAGCTAATGAACCTAGCAGGCTTAAAATTCGAAAAATGCGGTATAACAGGCTATCCATTAAAAGCAAGTGAAGCCAAATCTGTTACAGGAACGCTTTTAGAATATGAAACTCAATTTGTTGGCCAAGTAAAGATTGAACTTTCAGTGTATGCTGCTATGTTGGACAATAAGAACCGTATGCCAGGGATATTCTTTCAGATATAAGTAAAAATAGAACACTGAACAATCTGGCACATCGCAAAAAACACCCGAGAACTTGGCGGGAAATCAAACACAAAACAAACGCCCTGAAGGTGGCACCAACACATTTTTTCAAATTTCATCCTGTAAAGTCCTTGGAAACTTGGGGAGAAAATCGAACACAAAATCCAGAGGATCAAAACCTATTGACTGTCAAATATTTACGGACACAAAAAAACGGAACACCAGTATTATGGTGTTCCGTTAAGTGGAGAATACCGGATTCGAACCGGTCACCTCTTGCCTGCCAGGCAAGCGCTCTAGCCAAATGAGCTAATCCCCCATTTCCCAAGTTTAGTCCTTGGGCTGGCAAAAATAGCAATTAGTTTTTTTAATGCAAACAATAAGTCAACAAAATACCGAATACGTTTTACAAACTGTTTAAAAATGGAGTAAAATATTGCAGATTAATAAGGCGGGTGGTGACACCCGCCTCTAGCACGAGCTAATGGGCGGTGTCCCCACCGCCCATATGTCATAGATAATAAATAAACAATAGCAATTAAACAGCTTTTCAATCTTTATTGGCCACAATAGACAATTTAAAGCTATTTGTTGTTTCTTTGCCTTTGGTCACCAATCGGATGCGATAGATTTTCTTGCCCCACATTTTGGCAATCCGCTCATCATCAATCACCTGCTCATCTATCTTGGCCTCTAATTGTTGGACATCAAAATTCAGGACCACACCCCGATCTTGGAAGATGAGCTTCCCAGGTTTCAATTCAACTGGGACAGCAGTTAAAAAATTGAGTTCAGACGGTGCCTTATAGCTGTTCAGTACAAAAGCATCGGTTAAATTGATCATATTTTTCGATCGGTTAAGGCTAATGCTCCGTTCCCATTTTTGAACAGCAGCCTCAGCGGGATAGGCTTTGGCAATATCCATCGAAACCGTAGCCAGACTAGCGGTATTGCTAAACTTAAAGCCCTCCGCCTTATATTGCTTTCCATCCTTTTGCTGTACCCCATTAATAGTTGGGCAATTGTGCCATTGCGATTGTACATTCCACAGTTCATAGCGTTTGCTGCTAAATGTCTTGGCGGTATATACCCCTACACCCGCATCTATCAACAAGGGATTGCCATCATGATACACAATGAAATTGCCAATATCGTTATGGTTATGGCTTTCGGCATTATTACCCCCCTTCGCCGCGAAAAAGAAACCTTTGGTACTTCCGGCAACTGCACGTGCGTTAAAAACCTGTAAATCTGGAAGCGCCGAATAAAGAGGATAGGGTGCCTTGGCCGGCGTGTTGTCCAAATCTTTATAGGCTGCCGCAATGGCCAGAAAATCAGTAATGTCATTGGCCGAAATTTGCTTCTCCCTTGCCTTGAACAAAAACGAGGCATACCCTTTAAGCATTTCATCCTTAAACAAAAACCCATATTGGTAAACGCTTTCGGGATTTTGCGTGTAGGTTGGAAAGGCATCGGCAAAATTAACCATATAGGTTCCGTTGATCTGCATCTTATAAGTATAGGTACCGATCTGATGCAGCAATGGCTTATCATTCCAATTCAATTGGCCATCTGAGGCTTTGTTCAACAAAGACAGCAAACGGATCAATCGGCCACCGGCCATGTCCCAATAAGAAGGGCCCTCGTCACAACCCCCATCTTCTGGATATTGATTAATAAAATTATCGGTGCTTTTTAATATTTTGGCGCTAATCGAATCGAGCTTTTTGCCCGGAGGCAATACCAATAAAGCCGCCTGCAAGGTATTGCTGTTCACGTAGGTGTTCCAATTGTTAACAGAATTGCCCTTAAAGCCCATCCACCAAAAATGGTCGTATTTAAGGTAAGGATCAAAAAGGCGACGGTTCAGCTCGTAAACAATCCGTCCGTTGACCACTTTAGAATAGCTGGCAAACTTTGCCGAAAGCATATTGTAAATGGTGGCGACGGTAAGTCCCGTGCTTGATGCATGCAAATCTATATATGGATTTTCGATATTAGGCAGATCTGCACCCTCCTTCTGCACGGTAATATGTGCCGGCGCCACCCAGGTACTCTCTTCTAAAACAAGCCAAAGTCCGTTTACGATTTGGGGAATAAACCTGCCTTTGTTTTCGATCAACTCGCCTGCGGCAAGCAAAGAGAGTGTTCTGCGACGTTCGTTCACCAAATTTTCGTAGGTGGTTCGGGTTCCGGTAATTTTATAGTCTAGGTATAAGCTAGCAGGTAGCGAAGGCCATTTATAGTTGAGCGCAGCCTCAGCCTGTTTCAAAATCCGCTGTTTGACGGAATCGGGCAAATTGGCCACATGAGCAAGGCTACTTGAATGCTGCTCTTTTTGCCAGTTTAAAAGATTGGGGAAAGCCTTGCCATTCGCATAATTCTTTTGATAGGCTTCCATAAGCCAATCTCTTTTCACCACTTTCTGGGCATTTAAATTCAAGGCGATGCTCCATAAAATGAGGCAACAGCAAATGGTTCTTTTCATATTGGGGATGTTCATTGGGGATAGGTTATGTGATAAAAATAAAACAAATCTGTAAGCATAAAAAGGCCGTCAATATTTTGACAGCCTAACTAACCAATTTAATTTATCCAACCCGTATTTTGTTTCAAATTTGGATTTCGTTCAATTTCAACTGCCGGAATTGCCCAGTTGTAGAGGTAATCTCCCTTAAACGAATAGGCATAAACCACTTTGCCCCAAGCTTGTTTTACACCATTACCAGTATAAAAAACTTTGTCTTTCCAGCTTTTCCATCTCATTTCGTCGAAGAAGTTGATCCCCTCATTAGGAAACTCTACCCTTCTTTCGTTGCGGATGCGCTCTTTTAAATTCGCCTGATCGCTTACAAAAGTTGGCAATGCGCTATTCGTATTTTGCAATATAGCGACACCAGCTCTCGCCCTCACTTCATTTACTTTTGCCATGGCTTCGGCAACCAAGCCCTGCTCATTTAAGGCTTCGGCCCACATCAACAATACATCGGCATACCTGATCAGCGCGAAATCGGTCGGACCATAATCTCTAGCTGGGGTTTCGGCATTGCCTTCGTACACATATTTCCTGTACAGGTAATAGAACAAGCTTTGGGTATCCGTACGCAAATCGCCATTGGTTGCTCCTTCAGAGCGGTAAGGCCATCTTGAAGTTACCACAGCATTTGCCCCGCTAAATACGCCCAAATAAGTTGAGTAAGGCGTAATGACGTTGGCGGCCAAGCGAGGATCGCGGTTGGCATAAGCCTGCAAAATCCTGGCTTCATTACCAGTTGGAAGGTACAAACTCATTTTTGCCCCTCTTGTTGTAGCGGCCGTAATTTCGGCAGGCGTTAGGTTGTTGCGCAGAAAATATACTTCTCTTTCGGCCACTGATAATGCAGAATAACCTGGCAAAACTGCGTCCCAATTAAATTTGGAACCGTCTGCATTTTCATATAAATCCACCAGGTTTGGCGATACATGATAGGTATTCCAGCAGGAGCCAAAAGAAGAACGGGTACCACAATAAAACTGTGTGGTAGAACCAAATCCGGCGATACCAATTTGCTGAATAGAGAAAATCATTTCATTGCTCTGCTCATTGGCCGTTTTAAAAAGGGTAGCGTAATTGTTAAACAATCCATAGCCTGCATCTTTTACTTTTTGGAAATCGGCAGCGGCCGAATCCCATTTCTCCATATACAAATAAGCCTTTCCACGTAGCGCGTAGGCTGCGCCTTTGGTTACATGGCCGTAAAGTGCATTGCCGGCTACATAACGATCAGGCAGGTTAGGTTCGGCAATGGCAGCCGTTAAATCGCTGACCACCTGTGCCCAAACTTCGGCTTCTGTAGCCCTTCCTTTTTTGGCTTCGTCAGCCGTAAATGGCTCCAAATAAATAGGGACGCCCTTATAAAGCTGATTTAGCCTCAAGTAGAAATAAGCCCTTAAAAATTTGGCTTCTGCAATGTACCTGGCTTTCTTTTCTGGAGCCGATGGCGATTTCAATGGAATATTTTTAAGCGCATCATTTGCCCGCTGGATTCCCTCGTAAAGGTTTTGCCAATGCGAACTGAAATAGCCGTTGCTTGGGGTTACTGTTCCAGAAAGCAATGATTCCGCTCCACTTGTCTGACCGGTAAAGCCTAGACAATCCATTTGGTAAAGCTCCAAACCCGATGCCCCACCCGAGGCATTTCCATACCTCAATAAGGCATACACTCCTGTCATGCCCTGATCGGTCAGGTTATCTGTTGTCCACATCGTTTCAGATGCCACCTGAGAATAAGGTGCAGTATCTAGTAAGTCTTTTTTGCAACCCGTTAACACGATAACGATTGCCACTATTATTGTTATAATCTTTTTCATCTTCTTTTAAACCGTTAGAAAGTAACATTCAATCCCAAAGAATACTGGCGAAGTGTTGGATAGCCTACACCCGCTCCAATTTCTGGATCGAGCCCAGGATAGTTGGTAATCGTAAACAGGTTTTCTCCCGACACGTAAATCCTTGCCCTGCTCATCGCTACCTTTTTGCTAATGTGTTCTGGCAAAGTATAGCCAATCTGCAGGTTTTTAAGTTTAAGGTAAGAAGCATTATACAAGTAGAAATCGCTTGCCACGGCCGCATTTTGCGCATCGGTGGTATTCTTTAACCTCGGGTAATGTGCCGTAATGTTATTTGCCGGATCATTCGGATTAGCCTCATTGTAATAGTAATGGTCATTGGCAATTAAAGTACTCACTGCATTTCCCAACGAAACGATAGAGTTGTTATAGCCTGTTGCATTCCAATAATACCACATGCCTGCACTTCCCGACCATAGCATAGACAGATCGATGTTTTTATAAGACATATTCAGGTTCAGGCCATACACGTATCTTGGTGTAGAAGACTTGTTCAGAAATTGTGCATCGAAAGAGTTTCCGTAAAGTCCATCTCCATTGTTATCCGCATAGATTAAATCGCCGTAATAGATTTTGGTTTTGCCTACACCACCAGCCGGCTGAAAGTTATAGCCCGCGGCGATCATCGCATTTAACCAAGCCATGTCATCAGGTGTACGGATCATTCCGTCTTTTGGTCCGCCACCGGCATTTACCTTGCCATCTACAAAATAGCTTCCATTGCCCTTGTAAACGGTTTGTAGGTAGTACTCGTTAATTTCATGACCTTCTAAAATCCGGTTGGCGCCTCCACTGGAAACACCGCCCAGGTTTGAGGTGTACACCCGGTTGCCAGCAGCGTCGGTGGTGTAGCCTGCCTGAAAAATCCCCTTGTACTTGTTCACACGGTTATAGTTATAGGCGAAATTACCCGAAACACCATACTTGAAGCTTCCAATATTGCCCATATAACCCAAGGTTACCTCAATGCCTTTATTGGATACTTCGGCAATGTTTTGGGTAGCTGCCGTGGCCGTTCCGGTTGTGATTGGAATAGTTGGGGTAAACAAAATTCCATCGGTATATTTTTTGTACCAATCGATTTCGAAGGTCAAAGCACCTTTAAGCAGGTTTCCATCTAAACCAATATTGGTGGTGGTAGTGGTTTCCCATTTCAGGTTGTTGTTGGCAAACTTGGTAGACACCAATCCCGACGACTGCAAGCCATTGAAAGAATAATTGGTTGCGCCATAAACGGCTTGGTAATCGTAATTGCCAGAAGCGTTGTTACCTGTTTTACCCCAAGAAGCCCTTAACTTCAAATTGCCGATGTAATTATTCAACCCTTGCATAAAAGGTTCTTCAGAAATACGCCACCCGGCAGATACAGCTGGAAAAAAGCCCCAGCGGTTTTCGGAAGAAAATCTTGAAGAACCATCATACCTGAAAACGCCTTCTAACAAATAACGATTGTTGTAAGTGTAGTTTAAACGGCCGAAATAAGAACGCATGGCATAATCGTATTCATCGCCAGAGGCCGATGTGAGCGTAGTTGCCGAGCCCAAAGTGGTAATGGTTTCATCAATCAGGCCTTTTTTGCTGGCACCGAAGTTATAGTAGTTGTAATAATATTGGTTATAACCCGCCAACACACTCAGCTCATGCACCTTGGCAATGGTAGTGGTATAATTAAGGCTGTTATCTATCGTGTATGCATAGTTTTTATTGAAGCCATAATTCGTGCTCAGCTGATCGGGCGTTGTAGCGGCCTGCTTGAGCGTGTTGCTGGCAAAATTCCACTTCTCAAAAGTAACCGAATGGGTATTGAACTCTTCCTGACGGGTTTGAAAGTTGAAACGGCTCTGGAAGTTCAAGCCTTTCAGGATATCAAACTTGGCAAAAACAGTCGTATTGATCCGGGTTTCATTGTCAGCACCTCCCGTGCCATACAAGTACTGCACAATGTTGTTTGCGGTAGAAGATTCTTCCGCAGCAGCCGGGAAACCATATTTTCCATTATATAAGGGGTAAACACCTGGGGTAGTTTGACGCAAAAAGTTGAAGGCATTATCTGTACTGGCCAAGCCATAGGTTTGATAAGAGGCAAAAGTTTGGGTACCTACCGTTAAGAATTTAGCCACTTTAGATTGCAGGTTGATCCTCAGGTTGTACTTATCAGATCCCGTATTGGCCATTGTGCCTGGGTTATTCAGGTAAAAGGCCGACAACAGGTATTGTGTATTTTCTGAACCGCCATTCAACGAAACGTTATGTTGCTGCACCAGGTTGTTTTCGAAAATCGCTTTTCCCCAGTCGGTATTAGGGTAGGCAATGTAATTCGGGATACCTTGCGCCGTTAAGCCATTAGGATTGGCATTTGCCGCTTGCCATTGGGCAATGGTTGCATCGGTATAAATTCCAGTCTGACCCAAATTTCGATAACCCTCGTTCACCAATTGCATGTGCGTAACATAATCGGTTACAAAAGTGGGCAAGTTCGCAGGTTTAGCTATAGAGGCCAAGCCACTGTAAGTTACCGTAGTTTTGCCTTTGCTTCCTTTTTTAGTGGTGATTAAGATAACGCCATTGGCTGCCAATGAGCCATAGATAGAAGCCGCGGCTGCATCTTTTAAGATGGAAACCGTTTCTACATCGTTAGGGTTTACGGCATCCATGCTGCCCACAATGCCATCTACGATAATCAAGGCATTGTTGCTGTTTAATGTTCCGGTTCCACGAATACGGATAGCTGCACCATCAGAACCCGGCTTGCCCGACCCCTGCTTTACAAAAACACCAGAGCTTAAACCGCCCAAAGACGACGACAGGTTGGTTACCGGCCTGTTTTCTATGGCCTTGGCATCGATAGTAGCCACAGAACCGATGAGGTTTACCTTCTTCTGCACGCCATACCCTACAACCACCACATCATTTAAGGTATTGTTTTGTTCCTGTAAAACTACATCGAGCGTAGGCGAAGAGCCAACCGTAACTTCTTTGGCTTCATAGCCAATAAAGCTGAAGAGCAGCACGCTTTCTTTAGACGGAACGCCGATGGCAAACTTTCCATCTGCGCCTGTAACAACGGCAGCCGTTTCGCCTTTTAGCTTCACGCTTACGCCAGGCAGAGGTCCGCCCTGCGCATCTTTAACCGTGCCCGTTACTTTTATCGCCTGTGCAAAAGCTGTAAAAGCCATTAAATTAAATAAGAAAAGCATCAAAAACAGTTTTCGCGAAAGCCAGCGGTTACCGGCATTTAACTGTTCTAGCTTAAAATCATTGTAGCATTTTTTCATAGTTGTTCTGTTTTTTCATTTTGGATATTTGGTTATTGATAAGGTCTGGAAGAATAAGACCGGTGTAGGAGATTACTCGATGTTGTGATAGCAACAAGCACAGGGATTCATAGGCTATATATAGCCGTATCAGCTTGACGGGGATCATGGTTTTCAATTTGGTTTACTCAAAATTGTTGTTTTAATACTTACCAAAAGGGGTAAAATCTTTAATAAATAGGGGTAAAATTCTAAAATGATACATTTCTGAACATCAACTCCTGCTTTATTGGGCTTGGGCAATCAGGGCGAAAACCATTTTGTAGATAGAAACATAATTGTACATTTACGATACCCTATGATAATTTAAAGATGAGACTGCTCCCCCTGGCATTTTTATTGTGTTTCGCATTTTTTGCGCGGGCTCAGCACGATTATAATTTTAAACACCTCAATGTAGAAGATGGCCTTTCGCAAAGCGCTGTGCTGGCCATTGCACAAGACGCCAATGGCTTTATCTGGTTTGGCACCCGTTTTGGCCTTAACCAATACAATTCGAGAAATTTTAAGGTGTATAAAGGCAATACAAAAGATTCAAATGCCTTAAGCGATTCTTATGTAGTTTCTCTGTTAAAAGCAAAGGATGGAACCCTGTGGGCGGGCACCATTGCAGGCTTGAACAGGTACAACGAAAACAAAGACAATTTCGAGCGTTTTGTCCATCAGGATACTATCCCTTCTTCTATTAGCAACAATAGTATTGCCTGTATTTTTCAGGATAGCAAAAACAGGATTTGGATCGGCACCGGAAACGGACTTAACCTTTGGTTGCCCAAAAAGAAGGCATTTATGCACTTTCTCTTGGGCGATAAAATTGAACAAAGGGTATATACCCTGGCCGAAGACCACAAGGGAACCATTTGGATCGGCACCTCTACCGGACTGATGAAGCTCAACATCAAAAACGGCAAAGCCAGATTTACGTTCATCAAGCCTTTTAGCGATCAGATTAACCTGGCCAACGACAATCATGTAACCAGCATCATTGAAGATCAAAACAAAAACTTATGGATAGGCACCAAGCAAACTGGCTTAAGCAAACTCGACCTGAACACGGGCGCTATAACTACTTATCGTTATTCGAGCCTAAACCCTGATGGTATTTGCAGCAATAACATCCGCAAGATCATTATGGATTCGGAAGGAAAGCTTTGGATTGCGACCATCCATGGCATTAATATTTACGATCCAGCCAAAGGAAGTTTCAGCACCTTACAAAATGAACCAGAAAACATAGCCAGTTTAAGCCAGAACTCGGTTTATGATATTTTTCAAGACAAGCAAGGTATTGTATGGATTGGTACTTATTACGGTGGCATTAACATCGCCTACCCAAACTATACTCCATTTAAGGTTTACAAAAGTGCCAATAAAAATGGCTTGAGCAGCAATGTGGTAGGTCCGATTATAGAAGACACCAAGCACAATTTGTGGATTGGAACTGATGGCGAAGGGCTCAATTACTTTGATCAAAGCACCCGAACCTACACCCATTATAAATATAGCCCCAACAACCCGAACAGTTTGAGCTCCAATTTGGTTAAAGCCATATTGAAAGATGGACAAAACCGGATTTGGGTGGGCACGCACCTCGGCGGACTCAATCTTTTTATGCCCGGCAAGGGCTTCAAAAGGTTGATGAATCGGAAAAACGATCCTACTTCCTTAAGCAATGACGAAATAACATTCTTATTTGAGGATAGTTACGGCCGGTTTTGGGTAGGTACCAACGGTGGCCTTAATGCCTTTGATCCTGGTAACAGCAAGTTCCAGCTCAATAATTCCATAGGCAAATCGACAGCCATTTATTACATTTTTGAAGATTCTAAAAGAAATATCTGGGTTTCGTCTAACGCCGGATTGTTTTTGATGCGCGCCAACTCGAACACCTTTGTCAACATTAATGATGCCCTTATTGCAAAAGAAAAATTTAGTCTTGGTGGCATCAACTGCATTGCCGAAGACAAAAAAGGCAACTTGTTTTTTGGGACTTTAAGGAGAGGCCTCTTAAAGCTGGATGTTCAAAGCAAAAGCTATAGCCTCACCACAAAAAAGGACGGATTGCCCAGCGATAACATCATGGCCATATTGGAAGACGAGCAACAGAACCTTTGGATCAGTACCGACAACGGCCTATGCAATTATAATCCAGCCAAAAGCACATTTAAAACCTACAATATTGAGGATGACCTGCCGGGCAACGAATTCAATTATCGCTCTGCGTTAAAAGATTCAAAAGGCGAGTTCTTTTTTGGCAGTCTCAATGGGCTGATCAGTTTTTTCCCATCGCAGATTAGAGCAAACAAACTGGTACCCAAAGCCATTTTTACCGACCTCAAGCTGTTCAATAAGCCGGTGAGCCTGGACAATGAAGATGGATTGCTTCAAAACAATATCAGCCATGCCAAATCGATTACTTTCAATTCGGATCAAAACGTTTTCAGCATAGATTTTACCATTCTCAATTTTATCAAATCTGATAAAAACCGATACGCCTACCGATTGGAGGGTTTTGAAAAAAACTGGAATTACGTAAACGTACCTTCGGCCAGTTATACCAATCTATCGCCGGGCAATTACACCTTAATGGTAAAAGGGAGCAATAACGATGGAGTTTGGACAGCCAATACCACCAATTTAACAATAAAGGTCTTGCCTCCTTTTTACAGAACCTGGTGGGCTTACCTTATCTATTCGGCGTTGGCAATTGGCATCTTGCTGCTTTTGCTGCGTTATTTGCTGATTAAGGCATTGCTCAAAAAAGAAAAAGAAGTCAACGAGCACAAACTCGCATTCTTCACGCATATTTCTCATGAGATACGTACGCCTTTAACGCTTATTGTAGGTCCATTGGCCAAGCTCATCGAAAATGCAAAAGACGATCCCACATTAAACAGAGAGCTCCAGCCCATCAAAAACAATGCTGATCGTTTGATGAACCTGGTGAGCGAACTGCTCGATTTTAGAAAGGCCGAAACAGGCAAAATGACTTTGCAGATCAGTCCGGGCAATATGGTGAAGTTTAGCAAGGAGATTTTCATGGCTTTTCAAAACATGGCCATTGCTAAGCAGATTACCTACGTTTTTGAGACAGATCAAGAAGAAATAGAACTGTATTTTGACAAGATGCAATTGGAAAAAGTGCTGTTCAATTTGCTGTCTAATGCCTTTAAATTTAGTAACACTGGCGGAAAAATTAGTGTCCACATCGAACAGGAAAACGCTTGGGTAAATATCCACGTAACCGATAATGGCAAAGGCATTCCGATAGATAAAAAAGCCAACCTATTTACCGATTTTTACCAGGCGAACCCCAGTACAAATATTGGCACCGGATTAGGGCTCTCCCTTTCGAAAAGCATTGTAGAACTGCATCATGGCCAAATTGATTTCGAAAGTACGCCTCAAGAGACAGGCAAGGCTGGATTTACCTGCTTTAACGTTAGCCTTAAAACCGGAAAAGACCACTTTAAGCCAACCGATTTTATCAGAGACTATGTTTATTACGATGATGCAGCCAATTACCAGCCAAAGCCAATTGAAAAAGAGAGCCCTGAAATAGCACCAACTGCTACCCACACTGTAACTGCTACTCCTACAGTAACTGCTGTCTTAGAAAAGAAATATACCATTTTATTGGTAGAGGATAACGAAGAAGTAAGGCTGTTTATCAAAAACCTGCTCGACAGCACCTATCATATCATAGAAAAAGAAGATGGTTTAAAAGGTTGGGAAAGTGCTTTAGAATTAATGCCTGATTTGATTATAAGCGATGTAATGATGCCAAACATGGATGGGCTGGAACTCTGCAGAAAATTGAAAACCGACGAAAGAACCAGTCACATCCCCGTAGTGTTGCTAACGGCCAGGTCTGCCTATATCCATCAGGTTAACGGATTTGAAAATGGTGCCGACACCTATATCATGAAGCCGTTTAATCCTAAAATATTGACGCTTAACGTGCATAATCTTTTACAGGCGAGGGAAACCATTAGGCAAAAATTTGCCCAAGTCATTACGCTGGAACCTCAAAAGCTGATCATCAACTCTACTGAGCAGAATTTCCTGAACAAAACCATTCGGATGATCGAAGACCATATTGCCGATCCAGAATTTGATGTGCCTACCTTGGCTTCAGAAATTGGCATGAGCCAGCCTATCCTTTATAAAAAAATAAGGGCCCTCACCGGTCTTTCTGTTAATGACTTTATCAAATCAATGCGCTTAAAAAGAGCCGACCAACTTTTGAAAGCCGGTATGGGTAGCATTGCAGAAGTTGCTTACAGCGTTGGCTTTAACGATCGTAAGTACTTTAGCATAGAATTTAAGAAGCAGTTTGGAAAAAGTCCGACGGCGCATTTAGGAAATCTGACAAAAGACGAGGAGCAGTAATTTTCCTATATTTTTAACTGTTAACGATTTAAGACTAGCGCAATACACAATAATTGTTATTTTAGAGGCTGATTATGCGCCTCCCATCCTCTCTATTGATCCCTGTTTTGCTATTGCTCTTTATGGGCAGCTCCTGTCATTTGGCCATGGCACAAGTAATGGGCACTCCACCTCCTACAAAAAGCTTGGCAGAACTGAAGGAGATGAGTCCTTCTGCAGAAAAAACGATGCAGGTTTTGCGCTATGTACGCAATCCCAAAACCATTTATTCTGAGGAACTCAAAACAATGCTCGATGAAGCGTTAAAAAACTCGAATGACCTTGGTCGAGAAGATTTAATGGCGAGCACAATAGCTACACAGGCCATTTCAGAATTGGGATTGGGTCATCAGGAAGCTGCCATTAGCCTCATTAAACAGGCCGAAACCTATTTGCCTAAATTGCCCGATCAGATAGTCATTAGCCTGCTTTCGGATCTTTCGAGGATTTACAACAGGGTTGGAAACATCGAAAAAACTGCCTTCTACTACGACAAAATAGAAGCTTTTACCAAAGATAAGCCTCAAATGCTTATTTCGAGGGTTTTTAACCTCCGAAACCGCTCCAACCTAGACTTTAGGACTGGAAATCCAAACAAGGTTAAGCAAAACTTTGAACTGGCGCTGAACCTGGCCAAACAAAGCAATAATCCTTCGCTTTTGAAAGATACCCGATTTGCCTATGCCTATATGCTGGTTAATCTTCATAAAGAAAAAGAAGCCTTCGCCATTTTACAGGACCTTATTCCAGATTTGGAAAACAACATCAACGATCGGACCATTCAGTTTTTTGAAATCCTATCGAGAAACTACGAATCTACCGGCGACTACAAAAATGCCTTTTTATATGCCGAAAAAGCCTATAACCTGCCGGCAGCCACGATACAACAGAAAGGCTATAACGTTAACCGTATGCTCATGCTATCGTTTCTGCTAAAAGACTATAGCAATTTCGATGCGTACTTTGCCGCACATAAAAAGTATGGCATGGATCAAAACAGCCTGCATTCTAAAAAATCATATCAATTAGCCGAGGGCCGATACTATGAAGCCAAAAACAAAAACCAGTTAGCCAAAAACAGTTATATCAAGGCCTATAAAATGAAAATGGGCAACACAAACTCACCCAATTTTGATGTAGAAATTTTAGCTGGACTGGCCAATTTGTATGTGCGTGAAAACAAGCTGGACTCGGCATCGGCCTATCTCAAAATGGCTGATGGCATTCTGAAAAGATACCCCCTGCCCCCTGATACCCGTCTGTTTTATACGAACGCGCTGAAAAACCTCAATCAGCAAAATCCAAAAGGCCAAGACACCTTGGTCAAAAGCTTGGAACAGCAGCTCCATTTACAAGATACGCTGCATCAACTGGCCTTGCGCAAAGCAACGGGCGAATTGGAAACCAAGTACAAAGTACATGAAAAAGAGCAGCAACTGGTTTTGGCCAAAAAACAGCAAGAAGTACAAAACCTAGAACTGAAACAGCAAAAGCAGCGCAATTGGATCATTTTTAGTTGCTCGGCCATCGTGGTTTTGATATTGGCGGGCTTAGCCTACCTCTCTTATCAGCGTAAAAGACAGGCCGGAATTTTACATCAGGCTACCTTGAGCAATTTAAAGCAGCAACACCAGCTCGATTTGAGGGATACACTTACCGAAGTACAGGAACAAGAGAGAAAACGCATTGCGGCGCGCTTGCATGATGAGGTTGGCGCCATGCTGTCCATCACCAAACTAAATATCAATACCTTGGGCGATGAAGTGTTTGTAGTTGGTTCTGATGCTTCAAAAAAACTGGAAGTTGCCCGAAACCTCTTGGGCGACATCAGTGAAACCGTTCGGAACATCAGCCATGCCTTAATGCCGATTGCCCTTGAGAAATATGGGTTCAAAACGGCTATCTTAGACCTGATCAGCGCCATTAAAACAGCGAATAGCCTAAGGGTCGAACATGTAATCGAAGGCTTTGAACATACCGAAAAATGGCCTCAGCAATTTACGTTGAGCGCCTATCGCATTATTCAAGAAATCTTAAACAATGCCATTAAGCATGCCGAAGCCAAACACCTGTTTATCCAATTGATCGAACTGGAAAATACCATGACCATTTATATTGAAGACGATGGCAAAGGCATTAAGCAGGAAAGCAATGAGGCAACAGGCGCAGGCATGAAGCTGTTGCAGACCAATATCGCCTATTTATCTGGCAGATTAGAAATAGAAGGCAAACCCAACGAAGGAACTTTTGTATTAATTGAACTACCTATCCCCCCTATAAGCTAATATGAAAATCCAATTGATACTGGCCGATGACCACCCTGTTGTGTTAAATGGCATCAAAGCACATTTTGAGAACGACGATCGTTTTGAGATTATTGGCATGATGAACAATGGCATCGAGCTTTTAAACTCTCCATTGCTGGTTGAGGCCGATATCATTCTGCTCGACTTGAACATGCCCGGCATCGATGGTCTTAGGGCTTTGCAAGAACTGAACAAGAGAAGAATAAAGGCCAAGGTAATCGTATTGACCAATTACCACTCTCACGAGCTGGTAAAAGACACTAAGGCCAATGGGGCCAGTGGCTACATTGTAAAATCTGATGAACTGCACAAATTGGCGACCAGCTTATTGGAGGTAATAGACGGCAAGGGTGTTTTCCCAAACTTCAACGAAAAAGAGACACCAGAAAGCCGTTTCTCCTTTTTTGACGATTTCCTCAAAAAATATAAGCTCACCAAAAGAGAGGTAGAAATCATCAGGCTTGTTTGCCAAAACCTGCGTACCAAGGACATTGCCGAACGCCTGTACCTTTCGGAGTTTACCATTCATACCCACCGCAAAAACATCATGCGCAAACTGGATCTTTCAGACTCAACGGTGGCACTCTATGAATTCGCCTTAAAATCGAATTTGATTAGTCATTAAATAAGGTTAAAGTATAAAGCTGAATTTCAAAAGCTTGGCGCACATTTGTCCCCCTTTGGAGGGGGAAGGGAGAGGAAAAAGAAAAGTCTAATCTAAAACTTGTTGGTGGAGGCACCAACAAGGGCTGAGTGCAGTACCGGATCAAGTCCGGTATGACGCGTGAATACGATTTGGTCACCTTGAACCCTTATTCAAATTAAAAATAAAAACGATTTGTCATGCAGAACAACGCGAAACATCTATCTCGAGATAGATTCCTCGTTAAACTCGGAATGACAAACCGTTTTTAAACTAGCCGAACTGAAAAAGTCCAAAAACTTGGCGCACATTTGTCCCCCTTTGGAGGGGGCAGGGGGAGGAAAAAGAAAAGTCTAATCTAAAACTTGTTGGTGGAGACACCAACAAGGGCTGAGTGCAGTACCGAATCAAGTCCGATATGACGTGTGAATATGATCTGGTCACCTTGAACCATGATTCCAGTTGAAATAAAAAACGATTTGTCATGCAGAGCAACGCGAAGCATCTGTTCTTGAGATAGATTCCTCGTTAAACTCGGAATGACAAACCGTGGAAACACCATTGTATGAATGTCATGTTGAGCCTGTCGAAACACATCAAAAACTTCTAAAATATTCGTTGTCTTCAACAAGCTCAGATTGACAATATGTATCAAGCAAAAAAGGCAGAACCTTTGTTCTGCCTTTTTGATCTACTTAGCTGTAGAGAAAGAATAAGGAAAAGCGCTCTCGCTAATTCCTCTTGTTTTATTTGGCGTAGCCGACATGCCAAAATCAAGTACGGCCCCTTTTTGCAAAGTCGAATGGCTCAACCAGTTTTTATCATAGCTGGCACCATTTACCTTCAAGGTTTGAACATACCTGTTGGCATCGCTGTTAGCAGCAGCATTGATCACTACGGTTTTACCATTCTCTAATGTTAAGGTTACCTTTTTAAACAAAGGCGCACCGATTACATATTGGTCAACCGCTGGGGTAACCGGATAAAAGCCCATGGCCGAAAACACATACCAAGCCGAGGTTTGGCCGTTATCCTCATCGCCGCAATATCCATCTGGCGTAGCATGGTACAACCTGTTCATTGCTTCGCGAACCCAATATTGGGCTTTCCAAGGTGCACCACCATAATTGTACAAATAAATCATGTGCTGTATCGGCTGGTTACCGTGTGCATATTGGCCCATGTTGGCAATCTGCATTTCTCTGATCTCGTGGATCACGCCACCGTAGTAGGTATCATCAAAAATTGGTGGCAAGGTAAATACCGAGTCCAGTTTTTGAACAAATTTCTCTTTGCCGCCCATCAATTTGGCTAAACCAGCAATGTCTTGAAAAACCGACCAAGAGTAATGCCAGCTGTTGCCTTCGGTAAAGGCATCGCCCCACTTAAACGGACTAAACGGCGATTGAAAAGTACCGTCTTGGTTTTTGCCACGCATTAAGCCACTCGCCGGATCGAACAAGTTTTTATAGTTCATCGCCCTTTTGGCATAAATACCGATTTCGCTTTCAGGTTTGCCCAAAGCTTTACCAAATTGATAAATGGCAAAATCATCATAGGCATATTCTAAAGTACGCGCTGCGTTTTCGTTGATTTTTACATCGTAAGGCACATAACCCAACTCGTTATAGTATTTAACGCCTTTACGGCCTACCGCTGTCATTGGTCCTTCGTTATTAGCGCCATGTTTTACAGCTTCCCAAAGCGTTTCAGTATCGTAGCCACGCAAGCCTTTGATATAGGCATCGGCCACTACCGAAGCAGAGTTGTTGCCAATCATGATATCCGCAAAACCCGGACTGCTCCATTCTGGCAAGAAACCGCCTTCTTTGTAATCGTTAATCAGGCCTTCCTGCATCTCTTTGTTGATGGATGGATATACCAAGTTCAAGAAAGGATACAAAGCCCTGAAGGTATCCCAAAAGCCTGTTCCGCCAAACATATAGCCCGGCAAGATCTTGCCATTGTAAGGGCTCCAGTGCACGATTTTATTATTGGCATCTAGCTCATATAATTTATTAGGGAAGAAAAGCGTGCGGTAGAAAGATGAATAAAAAGTGCGGGTTTGGTCAACCGTGCCACCTTCTACGCTAATGCGGCTCAAGGTTTTGTTCCAAATGGCTTTGGCCTTGGTTTTGGTCGCATCGAAACTATCGTTGGCCAACTCTCTTTTCAGGTTGATTTCTGCCTGCTCAAAACTGATGAACGAAGAAGCTACCTTGGCATGTACCTTCTCGCCGTTTTTGGTTTTAAAGCCAATCACCGCGCCAGTATGATCGCTTTGCAATTCTAAATCGCTTGCATTTAATTTATTGCCCGACCAGGTTTTGGCCACGGTAAATGCCTTGTCGAAATAGATCACAAAGTAATTTTTAAAATTGCTTGGCAATGGTCCACGGGCATATTTGGCGGTATAACCAATAATTTTGCGTTCCTCTGGAATAATCTTGATATACGAACCTTTGTTTAAGGCATCAACCACTACAAAAGCGCTATCAGTTTGCGGATAGGTAAAACGGAATTGCGCAGCCCTTTCAGTAGGCGTAATTTCTGTTGTTACATTGGCATCGGCCAGGTATACGCTGTAGTAATAAGGCTTGGCTACCTCTGCCTTGTGGGTAAACCAGCTGGCACGCTCATCTTCGGTAAATTTGAGTTTTCCAGTAACCGGCATGATGGCAAATTGGCCATAATCGTTCATCCATGGAGATGGCTGATGTGTTTGCTTAAAGCCGCGGATTTTATCGGCATCATAGGTATAAGCCCAACCATTACCCATTTTACCCGTTTGGGGCGTCCAGAAATTCATTCCCCATGGCACTGCAATGGCAGGATAGGTATTCCCATTAGAAAGATCGGGCTTTGATTGTGTACCCATTAACGGATTGATCCATTCTACAGGATCGGTAATTTTGCCTACCGTTTGCGCCGAAAGACCCAAACCTGCAAATACCAATGTAGCGGTGAGTAGTTTCTTGATCATTTTTAAATATTGAGGATAAAAGAATATTTTAAGCATTTGGATTAGCCGCATAAGCTGCCCAAAGTTCATCTACAGTTTTGCCCGTCAGGTCTTTCCAAACGGTTTCTTTATAGGTATGCGTACGCATGATGTTATCGAGTTTAACCACGATGCCCTTGTTGCCATGCGTTTCGAGCCAGTTGAGGAAACGGGCAGTGATGCGATAGGCGTTTTTATAGCTATGCTCTGGCTTGAATGGTGTTAAAGTCCAGTTGGCACCAGGATTATCAACGCCATATTTAAAGCGCACATAATCGGCAATGCCTTCGGTTAGCCAGCCCGGTCCGCCACCATTGCCATAGTTTTGTACCACGTGCATTACTTCGTGGGTCACCACATCGATATCGCCTGGGTGTTTTACAAACCACTCTGGATTGTACACAATTCGGCCGCCACCTGTTGCCGCTACGCCTTTGTAGGCCGTATCAATGCTAAAGGTTACCGACTTATCGGCATTTTTGTTAAAATCATTGGCCAATACCGGATACACTTTGAAAAAGGTTTCGATCATACGTTTTTTAAGTGCTGGATCAAAAGAGGCCGAATTGTTCAAGAAAGTTAGGGTATAGCCATTTCTGCTTATTGTTTCAGGATTTTGGGCTTGTACGCCAAGTGCAGTTAAACTGAGCGCTAATCCTATTAAAAATGTTCTTTTCATTGTGCTGTTATAGTTATAGTTATTTTAGGGATTATAGTTTAAAGCTGAAGGAGGCAAATTGCTGCTGCCCCATGTTTTGTTGGGCAAACTGCCCATTTGCAAAGCGAGTACACCACCCTCTTGCAATTCTTGGTGTGTAAACCACGAGCGATTTAAAACCTTGCCATTTAAAGTAGCGCTTTGGATGTATTTGTTGGTGGCCGAATTATTTTTGGCCAATAAGGTAAAAGTTTTGCCATTATCCAATTTCATGGATATTTCGTTAAAAGCCGGACTGCCGATGCTATATACCGGAACTCCTGGGGTAACCGGAAAAAAGCCCATCATAGAGAAGACCACGAAAGCGGTCATCCCGCCCCCATCTTCATCACCCGGAATACCAAATAGGTTATCGGTGTACCAGGTATCCATCAGCATCCTGATGCGTTTCTGTGTTTTCCAAGGCGAACCTAGGTAATTGTAGAGGTAAGGAATATGGAAGCTCGGCTCATTGCCCATTACAAACTGGCCAACCAAGCCTGTTGCATCTGGAAAAGTGTACCACAAATTGTATTTGCTGCGACCAAGGCTTGCCCTAAACAAATCATCCAATTTCTCTTCGGCTTTTGCCTTACCTCCCATCAATTGGAAAAGGCCATCCAAATCGTGTTTCACATCCCAGTTGTAGGTATAGGCATTGTTTTCGGTAAAATATTCACGACCGCCTTGTCCGCCAGAAAATTTAGGATCGAAGGGTTCTATCCAATTGCCCTCGCTGTCTTTTGGCCATACAAAACCTTTGTCTTCGCGAAATACGTTCTTATAATTGGCCGCACGTTTCAAGAACAAGGGTTTATCGGCCTCATTGCCACTTTTGCTGGCCAACTGTGCTAAGCACCAATCGTCGAAGCTGTTTTCTAACGTAACCGAAACACTCTGTCTTTTTTCGAAGCCATGTACCGCTGCTACGGTTTCTTTTTCACCGGGTTTAAGTGCAGGCATATAGCCCTTTTCGGTATAAAAAGTATCTAAAGAAGTTGCCTTACCATTCTTCCATGGCAATAAGGTAGCTTCTAAGGAGTTCTTTTTGATGCCTTCGTAGGCTTTTTTCAAGTCGAAGTTGCGGACGCCTTTCTGATACGAATCCAAGAACCAAGCCGTTGCATGGTTACCTGTCATACAGGGATTATCGCCAAAAGCCAGTGCAAAAGAAGGCATCCAGCCACTCTGTTCGTACATCTGCACATAAGAATTGAGCTTATCGCCCTCCATTTTTGGATTTAAGATAGTTTGCAACGGTTCTAGCGCGATATACGTATCCCACAACCAATTATCCACAAAAAACGGACGGTTGGAACTGTGCACCTGATGATCGTAGGCACTGTAGTACTTGCCATATTCGTTAATATCCACCATGCGCTCGTAAGAACGATACAGCGAAGTATAAAAAACACGTTTCTGAGCTGTTGTACCCCCTTTTACATTGAGTTGCGAGAGCACTTTGTTCCAGGCAGCGGTAGCTTTATTTTGTAGCTTGCTTCTATCCCAATCGGTAATTTCCTTGGCCAGGTTTTCTTTAGCCTGCGCAATGCTGATGAAAGAGACACCATATTTAAAAACGACTTTTGGATTTTGATCGGCAATTTTGATCAAAGCACGTTTTTTGCCTTGTCCGTTTTGGTAACTGATCTCGTCCAGGCTTGCATTCACCTCGGCATAGAAATAAGCCTTCATTCCCTGAAAATCTTCCGTACCGCTAATGGCGTGTTTATTTTCCAGCTTGATTTCGCCATTGTTCAGAATGTTGAGACGCAAATAGTGGTTGCTTTTATCGGCAAACACAAATTCAAAAAATCCAGCTTTGGCACCAGGCGTGAAGCTGATGGCGGTACCATTATCTTCGAGCAAAGCTTTGTAAAAATCGGGCTTGATCTGTTCGTTGTCTGAAGTAAATTTCTTTCCCCAAGCCTGCTCATTGATTGCACCCGAATAAGGCATCAATCCGAACAGCCAGTTTTGGCGGTGCGAAGAAATGGTTAAAGGAAAATAGGCAATCTGGTCGTCCAGTTGATCTGTACGCGCCGGAAAAACCCGAACCATGCTGTTCGGCAGGTGTACGGTTGGCCGGGTAGGTTCTAAAATAAGACCAACGCTTCCTATGGTGGGATCTACATATTGCAGATTGCTCGGATTCTGTTGGGCAAAACTTGAACTTGCCATCAACAAAAGCCCAAGAGAAACCATCAACTTTAAACTGCCTATTTTTACCGATTTCAACTTCATTTTTATTTAAGCAATGCTGGTTTTTCGTTATAAACTTTCCATAAAAATTCGCCAAACAAGGTATTTGCCCAGGCAAACCAGCTGCGGGTAAATTTGGTAGGATCGTCTTTGTGGAAACTCTCGTGCATAAAGCCCTTGCCTGCATGTGTGCGCTTTAGCATGGCGATACAATTTTTGATCTCTGCGTCGCTTACCGATGTAAGGCCCTGCATGGTGATAGACATCGGCCAAATCATATCCGGACCAATATGTGGCCCGCCTACCCCTTCGGCAGCCGTTCCCTTAAAGAAATAAGGGTTATTGCTCGACAGGATAAACTTGCGCGTGCTTTTGTAAAGCGGATCGTCTACTTTAATGGCGCCCAAATAAGGCATAGACAATAAACTTGGCACATTACTATCGTCCATCATATAGGCACTGCCAAAACCATCAACTTCAAAGGCCAGCATTTTGCCAAACTCTGCATGGTCTTTCACTGCGTATTTTTTCAGGGCAGTTTCTACTTCTACGGCCAATGCCACCAACTGATCGGCCAAGGCTTTGTCGGGTTGTAGAGCCGTGATCATTTCGGCCGCATGCCTTAAGCTGCTTGCTGCAAAATAGTTGGAAGGAATTAAGAAAGGATAAACCGTGGCATCATCGCTCGGGCGGAAAGAAGAACAGATCAGGCCTACAGGTTTTACCGGAAATCCGTAACCATTCATCGAAAGCGTATCGGTTGGATACAAACTTTCGCGCTGAAAACGGTAAGGGCCTTTGTTTTCTTTACGCTGTTGTTCTTTGAAGGTTTTTAAGGTTGCTTCGATTGCTTTTTTCCAATCGGCATCGAAAGGTGCCTTATCACCTGTTTTCTTCCAATAGTTATAGCCCAAGCGAATGGGATAGCAAAGCGAATCGATCTCCCATTTACGCTCGTGTACGCCTGGTTTCATATCTGTTTTATCGCTTTTCCACTCTCCTACCTTGGTTGGATCGTTATAAAAAGCATTGGCATAAGGATCTTTTAAAATATAATGGGTTTGACGATTGATTACACCCGCAATCAGGTCTTTTAGCTTTTGGTCTTCATTTACAAATTGTAGGTACGGCCAAACCTGGGCAGAGCTGTCGCGCATCCACATGGCATCAATATCTCCGGTAATGACATAGGTATCTGGTTTGCCATTTTTTACAGAATAGGTTACCGTAGTATCCAATGTATTTGGAAAGCAGTTTTCGAAGAGCCAACCCAGTTCTTTATCGGCCACATGTTCCTGAAAGGTTTTAATGGCTTTTTCTACGGCTACGCTTGTAAAATGGCGCTTATCAGCGGCTACCCTAACCACCGGAAATTCTGGTGTTGGCAACGCAAAGGAAAACTTTGAAGCCAATACTCCAGCCCCTAATAAACCTGTGTTTTGAATAAATTTTCTTCTTTTCATGGTTTAGATTTTTTGTTTGAAGCGCGTGGTTCTTGCGCATTATTTCTTGTTGCTTATCTCTTTTAGTGAGTGGTTAAATCCCAGCTGCTGGCTGCACCAATCAGCGCAGCGTGTTCATTTAATTCGGTTAGTTTAATAGGAATATTTAAACCTTGTTCGCTGAGCCCGATGTTTAAGCTTAACGCAAAAAGCTCAAAGGCCTGTGCAATATTCCCTCCTAAAATTACCACTTCGGCATCATGTTTCTTAATAATCGGCGCTAAAAATTGAGCCAAATTGGCTCCAAATTCTACCAGCACCTGTTTAGCCGAGGCATCGGTAGCAACCAGGTCGGCCAGCTCTTTTACCCCGTCCAAGGTTTTGCCACTGAGTTCGTTGTAACGACCAATAAACCAGCGGGTAGAAAGGTAATCTTCGGCTATGCCATCCAGAAATGCAGAATCCCACAGTTCGGCATCAGAAGCCACCCCATCGATTGACAGTGCCGAGCCGAGTCCGGTACCCAAGGTTAAGCCTAACACACGGCTATGTCCTTTGGCCGCACCACTAAAAACCTCGCCCTGCATAAAGCCGGCTGCATCGTTGATGAAATGGATCGAAGCAGGTTTGAGCTGCAATCGCTTAGCCAGTTCTTCCTTAATGTTGATCAAATACAAGGCATTGAATTTATCCTGTTCCTTGATGAGCGAAATACCCTTTTCATAATCGAAAGGACCAGGCATGGCAATACCAATGTATTTTTCTTTGCCATTGGCACTTTGAAAAGCATCTTCTATTACGCTGCACCAGGCACTTAATATTTCTTCTTTTTCTTGTTTAGAATTAACTGCGTTTCGTTTAATCGACTCTCTAACTAAAGTTCCTGTTTCTAAATTTACCAGCGCAGCCGTAATATGCGAGCCACCTATATCAACACCTAATACAGCAGGTTTTTCCATCTTCATTTATCTAATATATTCTTCTATTCACTTACTAAATCCTTTTACTTAGTAAGCGAAAAGGGTTTATCTTCTTTTGCCAGCCCTCTGTTGGTGGCTGGTTTGTTATCCATTTCTAATTTTAAAATCCCTCCATTAACCACATCAGCATGGTTAATGTAATTGTGCGTGTAGGGCTTGCCATTGAGGGTTGCAGACTTAATGTATACGTGAGATGCGTCATTAGCTGGTGCTTCAATTACAAATTTCTTTCCGCTCTCTAAAGTAAGGGTTATTTTTTTAAAAAGTGGACTTCCCATTACATATTCGCCTGTTCCGGGAGTAACGCTGTAGAAACCCAAAGCGCTGAGTACATACCAGGAAGAGGTTTGTCCTTGGTCTTCATCGCCAGGGTAGCCGTTTTCAGTGGCATTGTAAAGCTTTTTCATTACCTCGCGGGCATAAAATTGCGCTTTCCAGGACTCATTGGCATAATTATACAAGTAAACCATGTGTTGAATAGGCTGATTTCCATGTGCATATTGCCCCATATTGGCCATTACCATTTCGGCCATTTCGTGGATCATGCCTCCATAAGTACCCACATTTACTTTGTTAGGCTCAGAGAAAACAGAGTCGAGTTTAGCCGTAAAATTTTTATTACCTCCCATTAAATTGATGAGGCCTTGGGTATCCTGAAATACTGACCATGAGTAATGCCAGGCATTTCCTTCGGTAAAAGGGCCACCCCATTCTGTAGGATCGAATTTTGGAGTCCATTGACCATTGGCATTTTTGCCACGCATGAAACGGGTAGTAGGATCATATACATTTTTATAGTTATACATTTGGCGGGCAAACACCGATTGGTAAAAATCATTGCCTGTTAGGCGGGCTAGTTCAAAGCCGCAAAAATCATCATAGGCATATTCGAGGGTTTTGGCTGTAGCCTCACGGTATTTCGGATATGGCACATAACCCAGTTCGAAGTATTCTTTCCAACCATCGCGGCCATTTGCCGGTCCCCATGGCCCTTTATTCATGGCCTCGTGGGCATAAGCTTCCAAGGCTTTAGCTGGATCAAAAGTTTTAATACCCTTGGCCCAGGCATCGGTAAATAAAGAAATAGCATGGTTACCAATCATACTGCCCCCTTCGCTCGGGAACGACCAAGAAGGCAGCCAGCCGCATTGCTCATAGGCATCGAGCATGGCCTGCATGTAACGACCGTGCATTTCTGGGTGCATCAAGGCATTTAATGGAAATTGTGCCCTAAACGTATCCCAAAAGCCTGTATCGGTAAACATATAACCAGGATGTATTTTGCCATCGTAAGGACTGAAATAATAAGGCTGACCGTCTTTACCTATTTCGTAAAACTTGCGAGAAAACAAACTGGCCCTGAAAAAACATGAATAGAAAGTAGCGATGTCTTCTTCGCTGCCACCTTCTACCAAAACTTTACCCAATGATTTATTCCAAACCGCAGCAGCATTGGCTTTAGTCTGCTCCAGGTTTTTGTCTTTGCCCAACTCTTGCTGCAGGTTTAATTCGGCTTGTTCGGCACTGATGTAAGAGGATGCCACCTTGGCCTGTACCTTAACCCCGGCTTTAAATTCAATATAGGCGCCTTTGCCCAATCCTTCAGCCACGGTAGAATCAGCCTTAATGGTATTGGTTTTATTTTCCCAAGTTCCATAAGCTTTGATAGGCTGATCAAATTGGATCACAAAATAACTTTTCCATCCCTTTTTAAAGCCCTCGCCATTGTTTACATAGCCTGTAATCCTTTGCTCCTTTGGAAAAATCCGGACACCGCTTAAACGGGTATAACCATCGAGCACCAGATAGCTTTTTTTGCTTTTCGGATAGCTGAACCTAAGATGTGCACCACGCTCTGTTGGGGCAATTTCTGTGGTGAGCTGGTTATCGAAAGTAACTTTGTAATAGTTAGGCTTGGCGATTTCGTTTTGGTGGCTAAACTTGGTTTCGCGTTTATTTTCGTCAACCACCAGCTCGTCAACCATGGGCATGAGCGAAAAAACAGCATAATCTCTTGTCCAAGAGCTGCATTGGTGCGCCTGTTGAAAGCCACGGATTTTGTCTTTAAAATACTGATACTTCCAGCCATCGCCGTTTTTGCCGGTTTGTGGTGTCCAAGTGTGCATACCAAAAGGCAGTGCTGTAGTTGGGTAGGTGTTGCCACGCGTAAGTTCATGTTTGGAATTGGTGCCCTGCAAGGTGTTTACATAATGGACCAAATCTTTTTCTTGCGCCGTTACACTCGTAATGGAGCAGCAAATTAAAAAGCCTAATAGTTTGAGTTTCATGTTGTGTGTTTGTGTGTTTTGGTTACCAGTTGATAGCTACGCTTACGCCTTCGCTGTAATTATCAAAGCTCAGCAAGAGGGTTTTAGAGCGCTCATCCCAATCATTTTTAAGCAGGTTCAGGTCTTTTCCATTTAGCTTGGCCGATGTCTGCCTTGGTTTTTTAGGCAAGAGGATCCGCATGGCATTAACGGTGTTAGACGGACTTTTGATGATAAAGGAATAGCTGTTTTTAGTGATTTTCACAGAGGCATCCTCCAAACGGCCAGCGGCTGCCAATACCTGTGGCGTGTTTTTGGCAGTTGCCTTGTTAACATCGAACAGGTAGGCCTGGGTGTTTGGGGCAACGGTTTTTTGTTGCAGAATAGGTAAAGTAGGGTCGAATAAATCGATAAAAGTTCCAGTTAACGTTAGGGCTTCGTCTTTAGGGGTTTCATTTAAAACGGCCACCATTTTAAAAGGGCCACGATCTAGCACGAAGTTGTTTTTGAAGATAAGGTTTCCTGCATGGGCCTCTTTTTCATAGGCTTTTTTTAATTGGACCAGGAAATCGGCATCGCCATTGGCCTGCATCACCAGTTCTTTGGGGTCTTTGCGTACAATGAAAACCTTGCCTTTGCCGGCACTGTATTCAGTTTGGCTATCGGTTGGCTCAAGGCCTAACAACTTAAACAAATGGGCCGATGGAGCTTTAAAGCTATTGCCATTTGTATTCCACCATTCCTTCACGTTTTGAAAAGGGTCATTGTCTCGGCCATAATACAAAAGTACGCCTCCATTTTTTACCCATTTGGCCAATTCTTCGTGGTAACTGGTGGCCAAAGGCTTCATATTGGCATAGCTCATGATCAATACTTTAATGTCTTTCAGCGTATTTTTATTGGCCAGATTTTCCATATGGACCGTTTCTACCGGTATTCCTTTTTTCAACAAAGGGATCGCCATGCCATAGAAATTCGATAATTGTGGATCATCATAGCCCGCATGCGTAGGAAAACGCTGAAACATCATTGAATTGGCCAATAGTACCCCAATACCGTGACTACCATTCAGTTTGTTATTTGACAAGGGCATTTGGTTGAGCGAATTCACCATGACCTGCATTTGGGTGGCATAAGCTTTAGAGATGGGCTGTTTTTCCTTTTGGCCCTCTACATTGAATTTGCCGTTGTAAATGCGGTTTGGCCATGGCATTACCTCATAGTTATCAACCATTGGGTATAAGAGCTTAGCCGTGAAGGTTGCTTCGTAATTGACTTTGTAATCGTCCCAGCTCCTGGTGCGGTCTTCAATTGGATCGGTTAGGAAAAAGATTTTTCTCCCGGTTGGCGCTGTCATCGAAACCATGGAGCCATACTCCAAGAACGCATTTTCAAACACTCTTTCCTTTTCTTTGCCATTGTAGTAAATCGGTTCTCGAGAGGTACCTGTCCACACCTGTGCGATGTAGCCATCCATGCCCTCTAAATTAGCCAAGCTAGCTTCTGGACTCACAATTTGCCAAGAAGAATAATTGATTAAAGAATGTGTAGGCACATAGCATTTTACCCTTTTGCCGATGCTTTCGCTATAGCTTTTCACATAGCTGAACACTTCCTTTAGGGCATTGAAATAAAGCTGATATTTTAATTTGGAAGACAGATAGGTAGCTTCTGGCGATTCATGTTGGGCCATCCATGGCGAACCATAATAGTTTTGCCATTCTTTTTTAAAGGCATCACCATAGCCTGCACGTGCCCAAAACTCGGGTTCTTCGAGGTAAATGGCGCTTACGCCAGCATCTATTGCGCGTTTAACATGGGTTTTCATGTAGGTTAAAAAGTTGGCAGAAGGCACGATGTAAGGCACATTTTTGCCATGCCAAATGGTTTCTCCATTACGCATTACCTGGCCTTCGTCCAAGTGGTTTTTGCCATCCCACTCGCCCAAGAAATAATCCTTGTATTCGCCCCAGGCAATACCGGTCATGAATTGCACTTCATAGCCTTTATCGCGATAGCTTTTTACCCTTTCCTCAAAATTGCCACCAGCATCGTTAATGCCATACACCATGGCAATATCAGAACGTACATCGTAATTGGCGCTCCAAGGCGCCGCTACCTGAAAAGAGGTTTTCTGTTTTGATTTATTTTGCGCAAATCCGCTAGCGGAAACGAGCAGCAGGATTGAACATACGATTGTTAACTTTTTCATAGCATTAGTTTGTAGGGACGACGTCGGTAAAATCAAGATAGTGCAGTGTTCCGCACTACCTGATCATTATAAATTGATTGGGACAATTAAATTACCAGCCCGGATTTTGCACCATCAGGTTATCTGCATTCACATCCTTTGCCGGGATTGGAAACAGGTAATGTCTTTTGGTGAATGTCCTGGTTTCGAAAGCAGTTCTTTGGAAAAATTCTGGCAGGTTTTTGGTGATATTCAAGCCATACATCGGTCCATTATCGGTGGTTTCTGCAATTTTCCATCTTCTGGTATCGAAGTACCTTACGTTTTCGAAGGCCAATTCTGATCTGCGTTCTTTTCTGATGGCTTCACGCATGGCATCTTGACCAACCGGAGCCGGAATTTGACCTGCACCACTTCCATACTCGGGGATACCTGCCCTATTTCTGATCTGATTGAGGTAAGTTAAAATATCTGCATCTCCAGGGGTAGCTTCGTTCAAAGCTTCTACGTAATCCAAGAACAAATTGCCTACACGGTATAAAATTACCGGACGGTTGTTCTCTCTCCAGTTGCCCAAACCTTGTGCTTTCCTAACCGCATAACCTGTTACGCTATAATCATTGCCACCAGTTGCCTTGCCCGAGTTGCCATTGTTGTTAAACTGGGTAACTACATTGCCAAAGTTGGTGTTTAGCCACACACTGTTGTGATAGGTGATGTTTACATAAAAACGCGGTTCGCGGTTTACCCATTGGTTATAGGTATCTGTTGCAATCGGGCTGCCCGGTGCCTGGTACATGGTTGTTCCTGTTTGTACATAACCGCCTAGCGGATCGTCGATACTGCGGCCATTGGCAGTAAAGAAGGCATCAACTTGATTTTGGGTAGCGCCCAAACCAGCAGAGCCTCTTACTTCTGAGTTAAATCCGTTATGGTAAGGGGTCATTTCGTATTGTCTGGCCTCGATAGAAGATTCGACACGCATCATGATGATTTCGTTGTTGAAACGGTCGATGAAGATATCCCTGCACGATAAATACGGATCGAAAACTCCAGCCGAATTATTTTTTCTGAACAAGCTGTAAGTGCCCGGTACAAATTGAGTGATATAGGCTTTATAGGCATCGGCTGCTCTTTTCCACTTGTTTACATCAACGCTTTGGCTGATCAGCTGTTTGCCATCCTTATTTTTCAGATTGGCCAAATCGGTATTGCCATTATACAACGGACTTGCCGCTAACAACAGAGCCTGCAGTTTGTAGCTTAAGGCCATGCCTTTGGTAATGCGACCGTAGCTGTTGTCGTTAACCGGAGTGGTAGGCAAATTAGCGGCAGCGGCATCCAATTCCGATGCAATGTAATTGACACATTCGTCCATGCTGCTTCGTGGCAACCTGATGCTTTCAGTTGGCGCATCTGGCTCGATTACATTTTCGCCAATAATAACTACCGGACCATACATGCGTACCAAATAGAAATAGTACATGGCCCTTAAGGCTCTGGCTTCGTTTTTATACTGGACGATGAGTTGTGGCGTAATATCTTGGTTTACCTTATCGATATTAGCCATAAAGAAGGTTGCCGAACGGATGCCTCTGTAAAAATTGTTCCAATAATCGTTGACGAAGCTGGTGTTTGAATCCCAACTACCAATGTTCACATTATTAGCAAGGTTAAAGCCCCAAACCCATTCTGCCTCATCAGAAGCGCCTGTCCAGATGCCCGCATTACGGTCTGTATTAGGGTTACGCTGACCAAATTCATCTGGTATTTGGCTATATACATTGTTGAGGAATTTCTCGGCGGTTGCACGGGTGTTAAAAGTTTCGTCAAGGGTAAGCCTATCATTGGGCACTTGATCTAAGAAGCCTTTTTTACATGATGTAGCTAGCGTTAAAGCCAGTACAAGCGAAAGATATATATACTTTTTCATGTTCGTAACAATTAAAATTTAAGATTGATACCTAGCGATAAAGTTGCAGTTAAGGGATACCTGTTACCATTTGCCCTGCCACCAGTATTCAATTCGGGATCCCATAATTTCCAGCTGCTGAAAGTAGCGAGGTTGGTACCGATCAAATAGATCGCTGCGTTTTTAACATGGATTCTTTCAGACCAGGATTTTGGCAGGTTATAGCTCAGCTGTGCGGTTTTTAAACGCAAGAAGTTGACATCTTTTACCCACCAGGAGCTTTCTTGGGTATTATTGGTGTTATCGGCTTCGCCATAGGCTAAACGCGGGTAAAATACGTCTTGGCTTGGGTTAGCCTCTGTCCAACGGTCTGTTGCTATAGTATAGGCATTGCTTAAACCGCCTCCGCCATTAAACGGAAAGATTCCCGAACCGCCCAACATGATATCCGCACCATGTACGCCTTGGAAAAAGGTGCTCAAGGCAAAACCCTTGTAAGAAATATTTAGCCCAAAGCCGTATACCTTATTAGGGATATCGCCACGGCCAATTTTGGTTTTATCATAATCATTGATCAAACCATCGCCGTTTAGGTCTTTATACTTGATATCGCCTGGCTTGATAGAAGCTTTCGAGCCTGGAGTAGCACTGGCATCGATTTCGGCCTGCGAATCGAATAGCTTTTCGGCAATGTAGCCATACCTGGCAAGTACGTTATCTCCGATATGCGACATCCATGGATAAGGCTGTACCGGACGATCGTCTTCTACAATCTTGTCTTTGTTATAGGTAAACGTAGCACGGAAACCCAAATCTACTTGCCCTAATTTCGTATTGTATTCTAAAGTGGCGTCAATACCCCTATTATCCACCACACCCAGGTTGCCATAAGGCTGATTGGTTAAACCCACATAGCCTGGGATAGATTGGCGCTGGAAGAAAATGCCAGTTCTGTATTCCTTAAACAAATCTACGATAAGGTAAAGGTTGTCTTTTAAGGTTCTGATCTCCACACCTAAATCCTGTTTTCTCGATTCGGCCCAGCTTACATCGATTCCATAATCGGTTACGTTGATCCCGCCGGTATTAGAGAAATTCTTACCGAATTGGTAGCCATTGGCATTATCGGCCACCAAAGTTAAATAGGCAAACCTTCGGCCCGGCAAATCGCCGATACCGGTTTTACCATCAGAATACCTGAATTTCAAGAAAGAAATCACATCCTTCATGTTGCCCCAGAATTTCTCGTTCGATGGAATCCATCCAATACCAAAGGCTGGGAACGAACCAAACCTCTTTTTAGGATTAAAGTTCTCCGAACCATTGTAACCAAAGTTGAATTCGGCAAAATAACGGTCATCGTATGAATAGGTAGCTCTTGCTGCAGCGCCCAATTGCCTAAAAGGGATAGAGGCTGTAAAATTGTCTGCAAAAGGTTCTGTCCTGTCATCAGAATAGCCAAGCAATAAACCGCCTACACGATGTTTGCCAAAGGCCCTGTCATAATTGATCGAAGCTTCTGTATAAAACTTGCGGTTGCCCCCTCTTCCAGGTTCATAACTTAAATAGTTTTGCGAGCTGGTAAAGGTTTGGATCAGGTCAAGGCTGCCATCAGCTTTGTAGGGATTATTAATGTCCCTTAAAAAGTAGGTACTTTCTCTTTTTGATCTTTTAATAGAGTTGGTATTGGTGGCATCAAAGGCAATCATGGCTGTAGCACTCAAGCCTTTCACCAAAGGACTGATATCCTGTGTTACCCTCAAATTGCTATAAATCTGATTGGCAAATTCGGTTCTGTAGCCTCTTCGGGTTAAATCGGCATAAGGGTTACGGAAACCACCGTTAGAAGAACGGCCAGGTACCGAACCGTTAGGGTAGATTTTTGGGTATTCTACAGGCGAAACATCCAATGCAGAACCGAAAATACTTTCGGTGGTTTCGCCAGGATAGTTGCCATTAGCTGCAAAACCCTGAATACCTAAATCCAATTTGGTTGTTCCAGTAATTTTGAGGTTCAAGTTACTGGTAAAATTATAACGGGTATAGTTCATGGCCGAGTTATAAGCTGCCAGATCATCTGTTTTTAAGAACCCGTTTTCGTTGTAATAAGCTAATGATACATAGTATTGTGCATTTTCTACGCCACCGCCGGCATTCAGGTTGGCCCTGCGGATGCTGCTGTAGTCCTTAAACAATTCATCCATCCAGTTTACGTTTGGATAAACCAAGGGATCTACACCCGATGCCGTTTTATTGATATAATCTTGGCTATACTTCGCGGCCTGTCCTCTGCCGGTTAATGCTTCGTTGGCCAAATTCATATAGGTAACCCCATCTAAGGCTTCTGGATGGCGTGTGAAAGTACTTAAGCCTTCGTTATAATCGAAAAAGATAGAAGGCTTGCCCACTTTACCGGTTTTGGTTTTCACCAAGATTACCCCATTGGCACCTCTCACACCATAAACAGCTGTACCTGAAGCATCTTTTAAAACCGTAAACGATTCGATGTCTTCTGGGTCGATATTCGAAATGCTTCGTTGTACACCATCTACCAAAACCAAAGGCGAACTTGAACCGCCACCAAAAGTGGAAATACCACGGATCCAGATATCAGCTGCACTTCGGCCAGGCTCCCCACTCCTCTGCACGCCAACCACACCGGCAATTCTACCGGCCAACGATTGGGTAACACTGGCTACCGGAACCTTCAGTTCTTTGGCATCAACGGTTGATTGTGCTCCAATCAAAGAGACTTTACGCTGCGTACCAAAACCTACGATAGCTACTTCTTCTAAGGCATTGCTGCTCGGCTTTAATTGTACGGTAATTGTTTTTTGGCTGCCCACAGTTACTTCTTGCGTTTCGTATCCTACATAACTGAATACCAAGACCGAGCTTTCTGAGGGAACCGTAATGCTGAAACTTCCATTTACATCGGTAGCCACAGTAGTTAACGCGCCTTTTAACTTAACGCCAACACCAGGTATGCCTGTGCCCGTTTCATCCTTTACAATACCCCGAACTGTGATATCTGCAACCGAGCGTTGCAGTTCGCTTTTAAGATTGAGCGATGCTGGAGCATCTTTTGCATCCGCCGATGCGCCAAATGCCAAACAAATCGCCATTGATAAAGCACCAACCTTGAGGGTGCTCTCTTTCGTCATCAGCCTGCGCTTGATGAGTCGAGTAAATGTTTTGTCCATAATTTTCTGTTTATAGTTGGTTTTTATTTGAAGCTGTTAGGTGATGGTGGTTTTTCTTTTATTTTTTCATAGGCTGTTTTTTAATTTTCTTCTCAATGGCCTGTGCCACAAGCCAGGGTTTTATTTTTTATTTTTCCATTGCTCTGCCAACAACTTGATAAAGTAGCCGCCCACCACGCTCCTCGCCTGGAAGCCTACCATTTTTCCGTTGGTGGTTTCATGCCAATCGCTCAAGGGTACCCTACTGCTGGTTTCTGTCGCAAAGCGGAACACAGGATTGACGAATTTTTGAAAATCAGCCTCTTGATCTGTTAAGGTGGCGGTCCACATAATCCAATCTGATTTGGTATAGGTTTTACGGCTATCCAGTGGCAAGCCAAACTCTTGCTGCTTGGTGAGGTAATAGCTGATTTCCTTTTGATATACTTCTTTAGGGAATAAATTAAGCTCCAGCAACTTGTCCCAAACCATGTTGTATTTTTGGCTCCAGGTGCCTTTATCGTTAAAAGTCAGTGCATAGTGATCGCCATCAGCTGCCAATTCCATCCATTTTTTGGCCATGGCCAAGGCTTCGCCCCTTACTTTTTTGGCTTCTTCGGTTTTACCTAAAGCCTGCGCCAGTTGGGCATAGCCTCCCAAAGCCACGATTGCTTTTACAGATAAGTTCGCGTTTCTGGCCAAATGCCCTGCAAAATCATCGGTGCATAACTGGTTGGCAGGATCAAAACCTTCTTTAAGCAAGTAGTTTGCCCACACCGAAAGTACTTCCCAATGTTTTTTGGCATAATTGGCATTGCCCTCGGCCTTCGCAATAGCGGTGGTAAGGATGATCATATTGCCGGCCTCTTCTACAGGCATGTCTTCGCCGTAGGTTTGTCCATTGGCTAAGGGATAAGTCCCCAAATCGTGGGCAGCGAATGGTTTTTTCCACTTGCCACTTTCCGAGTAATAGAAAATTCCGTTCAACATGCCCTTGAGCAATTCTGGATTATAAATCAAATATTGGGGTGCTGAAGGATAGGTGATATCAACCGTATTGATTGAGCCATTACTAAAGTTTTCTTTAGAAAGGAATAAAATATCGCCGTTTGGCGCATATACGATTTTATGTGCTGCTATGCTTTGGCGATAGGCCAATTTGCATAGATTGGCGTAGGCCTTGCCACCGGCACGTAGGGCATCTGCGTAGAGTTTTTGGTCGAAAGCCGAGCATTTAAGCTTAATTGATGCATAGTCCTGACTAGCTTTGATCAAGTGGGTTTCAAAATTTTTGCCCGATTTTTTCCAGATTGGGTCAAGCTGTTCTTCGAAATATTCAACCGATTTGACATCGTCATAACCCAACATCAGGTATTTGGATACTGTAGCTTTGCCTACTTTTCCGAATGGAATGATACTGGCTAAATTCAGTTGTTTGCTGTCGGCAATTTCTTTGGTAACCGGATATTTTTGACTGATAAACTGAGGCAGGCTTTCGTTTTGCGGTGCCAAGTACTGTAGCGCCTTAAATTGTGATGGAACAGCAACATATACATAGCCCCAATCAATTCTTACATCATCGCCTCTCTTTTTTAAGATGGGCTGTTCAACAGTTCCCGCTTTTTGGATGGATAAACCTCCGGCATTGCTTTGCCAGGCGCTTACCGGCTGATTAGGCTGGTTAACGGCTAAAGTAGAAGATGCGCTAAAATAAAGGTCGACCTGATGGGCTTGGGCATCGGCAGTTTTTACTGCATAGCTGATGTAGCTGATCGGTCTGGCTGTAAGCTCGATATCATTAAGCAACAAGGGCGAAGTGAAGGTAACTTCGAGGTTTACCTTGCCACAGGCGAAATTATAGATCGTACTAGTTGCGGTTAGCTTTACATTTTTCTGCACGGCTTCCAACACTTTCGAACCATCTGGAATTTCTTCTACGATACCTGCGTCCAAGTGTCGGCCACCGGCCGTGTTCTTGCAATGGATGGCCAAAGTATTTTCGCCCGTTTTTAAAACACCGGCTTCAATAGGAATATAAATGTACTCATGCACCCAGCCCTCTTTTTGGTAAATCGTTTTACCATTTAGGTACACAATAATGTTATCGTCGTGGTTTAACTTTAAGTATTTTTTGGCTGTTGATGGTTTGCCTACCGAGAAGGTTCTGCGGAAATAAATATTGTCGGTATTCCATTTGGTTTTGGCAGATTGGTCGTCGCCAAACGGCGCATCGGCTTTTTTCCAGCCCTGCTCGTCAGAACCTGCAGCTGTCCAGTTGTTGGCTGGCGTATCAAAAGTATAGCTTGCCTGGTAGGCCTGTTCGTCGGCTGTAGGCAATAGGCTTTTGTAGTTTTTGGTGGCCGCACCTAAAAAGCGATAGTACTGGCCATCAACTTTAAGCACCCCCAATAAAGACTGCTCTCTTCCGGTCCAATGCTTGGTTACTGATCCATTCAGCTTGTCGCCAAAAGACCATACGCTAAAATAGGTATCGTGGGTAATTAGGGGATAAGCCGGCGCTTTGTCCTGCGCATTTAAATTAAAGGCTAAAATTAGGCTACAAAGTGCCAGCAGACATTTTTTCATCATACAGTTTATTTTGGTTACTCTTAATAAAACGTTTTAGTAAATAATTAAACAGGTTTTTGTTGAGGTTGCCCTGAGGCTTTTAAACAAAAATCTATGTTGAGGGTAATTTAGAGCAGAAAGCGCTAAAACGTTTTACTAACTCAATTTTAAGTAAAAATTTTCACGGATGAAATACCAAAAGGTAACTTTTATGTTACAACAAAAGTTGCCACAATAAAAAAGCGCTCGGTTAAAAGCGCTTTTTTATGAATGTTTATCAATTAATTGTACCCTGGATTTTGTGTCAAATTGGAATTCAGGGTTCTTTGCACCTGAGGAATTGGAAATAGGTTCCTAAATGCTGCCGATGGTGCATGGTCCCACCAGCTGCCAGTAGTAAATTTCCCAAAACGGATCAGGTCATCTCTCCTAAAACCTTCAAAGATGAACTCTCTTCCTCTTTCTTCCAACAATTCATCCAATGTTAAAGTTGTTGTGGTATAGGCTCTGCTTGCCCAATCTGCATCAGTAAATGCACGTTTTTTACAATCGTTGATCAGCTGCACCGCTTCGGCATTGGCTAAACCTCCGTTTTTACGCATGATGGCTTCGGCTTTTGCAAAATAGATCCAGGTTAAACGGTAAATGTTCCAATCTGTGTTGTTATAGTTTGGATCTGGTGCAACAGGCACACCGTTTACCACTCCCGCTACTTGATTACCCAACTTATACTTGTTAAAACGTACGCCGCTGTTTTCCTCGCCTTCACTCATGGTTGAAACTGTTGACCCTATTTTGTTCTTCCTGATGTTGTCTACAAAAACGATCTGCTGGTCGCTGTACTCATTTCCTCCCCTGGCAATAGCGGGTTGTCCATTGTCAAACCTTACCATCGGACCTTCTAACAACCATCCCCTTTTTCTGAGGTCTGCATCGTCATATTTGGTGAATACACCAGGAATAACCACAACGCCATCGTTTCCGTTACGTGCGCCACCGTAGATCTGGTCTTGCTGAAAATGGTAGAATTCTCCTGTCCATGAAGGTTGGAACGAAGCCAGCCTGAACTCGTAGGCAATGGCAAAAATTGCTTCTTTTGACAACTCATTCGTTGATTTAAATTGGTCGAAGATATTTGGGTCAAGGGCCATAGCGCCATTTTGGCCACCCGCAGCGCCGCTGATCAGCTTGTTGGCCGCAGCAATACAATCGTCCCAACGGGCAGTCCCTGTCCAAACCTCGGCATTCAGGTATAATTCTACCAGCATGGCATAGCCGCCAGCCTGGCTCATCCTGCCTGTCATTGTTTTAGAATGTAACGGCGCCTTATCAATGTTGTCTTTTATTTCTTTTTCTATAAAGGCAAAAACCTCGTTTCTTGGCAAAGTTGCCGGTCTAGCCGGAATACCCACTTGTGTTACAACAGGAATATTGCCAAAAAGATCCATTAACTTAAGGTAGTGAAAGGCTCGGAGCAATTTAAGCTCGGCGATGTATGAATCTTTTTCTGCCTGCGTAATGCCCATTGCGGCAATATCTCTTTTCTCTAAGTTCTCAATAGGATCGTTGCACAAGCCCATGCCCCAATACATCAAAGACCAGGCATTGTTCAATGGTCCATCGTCACTTAACCAGGTGTGGTAATGCAGGCGCTTCCACTTGCCTCCATCTTCGCCATGGCGTCCTTTGGTTGGCCAGGCCAGCTGATCACCGGCAAGCTCCGAGGGGCGCCACCAGCCATCTTGGCCCGAAGGCGTAACCCAGGCATTGGCATGCGTATAAGGCCTTAAAACTGCCGAAAGCACTTCGTTTTTGTTGTTGTAAAAGTTATCAGAAATCAACTGATCGTAAATATTTTCGTCAAGCTTGGTACAACCGTTGATCAAAAGCAGTGGTGTAGCCAATAACGCTATGAATATTTTTTTATAATTTTTCATCTTTCTAAATATTAAAATCCAAAATTAACACCGAATAAAAACTGTCGAGTACTAGGATATGGGCTTCTCGAATCGATACCCGGACCTAAGCCTGTGTCGCTGATGAAATCAGGGTCGTTACCTGTATAACCTGTAATGGTGGCCAAGTTTTGTCCAGTGAGGTAAACTCTCAAATTCCTGATCTCCTTAAGCCTAGTTTTAAAGGTATAGCCAATGGTTACCTCGTCTATCTTGGCAAAGCTGCCTTTTTCTATATAATAGTCGGAGTACATATAGGTATCTTTAATTTCGGCATATTTGGTAAATGCGGTATTAAGCAAATTGCTTTGTGCACCGTTTTTATTGCCATAAGAAATAGCCATGGTGTTCAAGATGTCATAATCAAGCTTACTTCTGATAAATACCCTTAAATCAAAACCTGCATATTTAAAGCTATTGGTTAACGACAGGTAGTATTTTGGAATGGCATTACCGATTACCGCTAAATCTGTTTGGTCTCTAAATGTTGAGGTATTGATATTGGCATTAGAAACAATTTCTCCTTTTCTGTTATAGAACTGCCATTTGCCATCAGGTGTGAAGCCTGCAAAGCGCTTGCCCCAGAATTCGCCCAGGTTTCTTCCTTCGTAGGTACGGATGGCATCGCCCAAGGCACCAAATCCACCAATAGCACCAAAGGTTTTCAGGTCTCTTTTGTATTCATCATTAGAATACCTGTCTAATCGATTTCTGGTTGTGCTTCCGGTAAAGTCAACATTCCAGGAGAATTTTGAATTTTGAATGGCCGCATAGCTGAGGGTCACCTCAATACCTTTAGCAGAGATTGTTCCTACGTTTGTATTGATAGAAGATACGATAAACGGAGGTTGCGGAGAGGTATAAGTATCCAATAAATCTTTGGTAATCCTATTGTATAAATCGATGGAACCCGACAACCTGTTTTTTAATACCGTAAAGTCTATCCCCAAGTTGGTTTCTTTTTTGGTTTCCCATCTGATATTTGGGTTAGGGTTTCTGTTGGGACCATAAGTCTGCAAATACTCTCCCGTTGGAAATAAATAAATGCCTCCGCCACCAAGCGTTACCAGTGAAGAGCCATCAGCAAATCCGGTATTACCCGTTTCACCATAGCCTATTCTCAGTTTAAGGTTATTGACAAATTTCACGTTCTCCATGAATTTTTCCTGGGTCAGATTCCATCCCGCAGAAATTGCTGGGAAATTGGCCCATTTGTTATTAGCCCCAAATCTCGATGAACCCTCGCGACGGAAAATGGCCTGGGCAAAATACTTGTCATCGTAAGCATAATTCACCCTTCCGAATACCGCAATTAAGGTATTGTCGTTTTTATAGCTGCCCAATCCAACCCTGCCTACTACAATAGGCACGCTGCCCATGTTATTGTCTTCAAAAACATCATTCACATAGCCACGGTTGTTGGCATTGAAGCCTTCGTTTACTTCGTATCGATAGCTGTAGCCTCCAATAGCGGTTAATTTATGTTTGGTGCCGAACATACGTGTGTATTCCAAGGTAGGTTCGATGTTAAAGTTTTGGTTCAGGTTGGTACTCTTGCCAGCATAGCCTCCATTTGGCGAATCGCCATTTTCTACAGAGTTCTGACTGGCTTTATCTCTATACTCGCTGCCTTGGGTCCAGTTTCTCTGGTGCGCTCCAAAAATAGATCCCTTTAATCCTTTGATGATTTCAAGATCAATCTTGCCATCTACCGATGAGGTTTGTTGTTGCAAAGTGTTCCGCTCCTGCTCTAACCTGGCGATCTCGTTGGTAATGTTTCTGGTAAACAAATAAGAACCATCTGGTTTGTAATAGGATTCGGTTGGGTTTTTAGTCAGTACGTTCTCCCAGCCACCGCCACCTAGCAAGTTTGCATTATTAAAATTGGTAGCCACGTTAAACTGGGCAGTAAGTCTGTCTTTAAATCCCTTTTGGGTTAAACTTAGCCTAATTCCGTATTCTTTGCGCGAATTTTCCTTGGCAAAGCCCTGCAAATCTCTATAGTTTAAACTTGCCCTATAGCTTGAATGCTCGCTTCCTCCAGAAACAGCCAAGTTATGGTTGTTAGAAATGTTGTTTTTATTGATGAGGTCTTGGAAATAGTCAAAATCTCCACCATAGTCTGGAATGACATAGCTTCCATTGGCTATTTTTTCCCTCAGCTGGGCGGCATTCATAAAATCAGGCCGTTTTACCAAGGTTTCTGTTCTTACATAGGCATTGTAATCGAATTTGGCGGGGCCTTTTACCCCTTTTTTAGTGGTGATTAAAATTACGCCCGCATTAGCTCTTGTACCATAAATAGCTGCGCCAGAACCGTCTTTTAGCACACTAAACGATTCGATATCGTCTTGTTGCAAGAGGTCTAGGTTTCCGCCCGGGATACCATCGATAATGATGAGCGGGCTTTGGGAACCTACCAGCGAAGTTACACCCCTTAGCTGCACGCCAACGCCAGAGTTTGGATTAGTGCCGCTTGTTCTGGTAATTTGTAAGCCGGCTACTTTACCCACCAATAAATCGAGTGCATTTCTAGAACCGCTTTGCCTAAACTCGGAAGAGTCGATTTTTGTAACTGCGGAGGTGATCTCGTTTTTATTTAACGTACCATAACCCACTACTACGACCTCGTTGAGTTTGGTGCCTTGCGCGGGCACAAGCTTAATGCTGAGCGAAGTTTGTGTACCTACTTTGATGTCTTGCGTAGCATAGCTGATAAAAGTGAATCGGATTACATCATTTTCATTTGCTTCGATGCTGAATTTACCACTGGCATCAGTTACGCTACTTTTGCCACTTGTAATGTTCTTAACACCAACCCCGGCTACAGGCAGGTTGTTTTCATCCACGACGGTGCCGGTTAACACTTTTTGACTTTGAACCTGCTGCCACAACAGGTTTGTTTTCATGAATCCCTCGGATAGCTCCTTGTCATGATTCATCGAAAACGCAGTACCACTGAACAGAATGCCTGTACAGAGTCCTGCCATCTTGAGTAAATTAATTTTCATGTGCGATTTTAGTTTAGTTATAGAATTTAGTTTTGTTGCACTGCTTGACTAATCAACTATGTGGCAGATTTCATAATCAACTAGTGGTTTTAGGAGAACCCTATAGGAGCAGACCCATCCCTGCCAATCCGATATTGGTGACATGAATAATTGATCATACAGTAACTTGGTTATCCTTATCAGTAAAACGTTTTACTAAAAGGTGCAATGGATTAACTTTTTTAATGTTCCGCTACACCTTAACTAAGTTTTACGTTTCAACTAATTTAATAGTAAAACGTTTTACTATCTCAATATTAACCAATTTCTGCCCATGTAAAATAACTATGATGTAACTTTTATGTTACAATTTCAGTCGTTGGGTTTGGCGCTATCCTTGCGCTAATGAATAGGAATTTAAGGTGATATTAGCCTAATACCATCTCCGATTGAAAAAATGCCTAGTGGCGTAAAATCAATTTTCCCGGAATGATGATCTGCTGATCTGGCAATTTGTTTTTAGAAGCCAGCTGATTCAAGATGAGCCTGATGATGGTTTCAGCAATCTCTTCTAAAGGCTGCTGAATGGTAGAAATACTTGGCGTATGCAGTTCGAAGGCCTCATGATCGTCGTAACCGATTACCGCAAAATCTTCGTCTATTTTTTTATTCAGCTCTTTAAGCACCTTTAGTCCGCTAATGGCCAAATAGTTCGTAGCAAACAATACCGCATCGATCTGTTTGTTCTTGAAAAGCTGCTTGATCTGCTTAATGGTATTGGCTTCTGCCTGATTAAAAGGGATTTTGAGCAATAGTTCTTCATCAAATGGAATGGCATGATCGGCCAATGCCTTTTTATAGCCTTCCGCACGTTCGATGATCTGCTGCACATTGATGTCGGTAGTAACTAGGGCAATGTTTTTCTTGCCTTGTTTGATGAAACTCTCGATAGCCTGGTGCGATGCCACAAAATGGTTGGCACCTACATAATTGGTATTGAGTTCGGGCAGGTTCCTGTCGAACAAAATCACAGGCTTGTTTTCGTTGAGCAGGATCTGGATGTCTTCTTCTATTCCCTTGATGGGTGAAATGATATAGGCATCTACCTTTCTGGATTTGAACATGTTAATGAGCTCTTGGGCTTTTTCTACGCTGTTCTCAGTACTCGAATAAATAATTTTATAGCCTTTTTTATAGGCTTTGTCTTCTATCAGGCGGGCAATTCTTGAGAAAAAGGAGTTGGAAATATCCTCTACGATAAGCCCTATGATATTGGAATTTCCGGTTCTCAGGCTTCTTGCAATCTGATTGGGCTTGTAGCCGCTTTCGGTAATGATCTTCTGAACTTTCTTGATTACCGCATCGCTAATCGACTTCTCCTTGGCCTTTCCATTGATGATAAATGAAACTGTAGTGATGGATACTTTGGCTTTTAAGGCTATGTCTTTAATAGAGAGGGCTTTCATGTTGTGAGTTAGCTAATCGATCAAATATATCATAAATGTTCGAAGATAGCTTATTTTGAGTGAGTAATGTGGCTAATGATATGTTAAAATATGTTATTTTAGTTCTTGTACAATCAGTTTTGCTGTTCTTTCAGACGCTCCAGCCGTACCCATTTTAGTCGCTAGTTCTTCATAATCGGCCAGCATTTTTGTTCTGCCCGCCCCTTCTACTATCAGGTTCAGGTTTTGACTAATCAGTGTGGCATTACAGTCTTCCTGGATCAGCTCTTTCACTACTTCCCTATCCATAATCAGGTTGACTAAGGAGATAAACCTGATTTTAACCAACAAGCGGGCAATGGCAACAGATACCGAACCACCCCGGTAAAGCACCACTTGGGGCACTTTGAACAGTGCGGTTTCTAAAGTGGCCGTACCCGAAGCCACCAATGCCGCATGTGCGTGATGCAATAAATGATAGGTTTGCGCAAACACCAGGTTGGCTGGCTTATGGCCAATGTATTGCTGGTAATATTGTTCGGTAAAAGTTGGCGCTGCCCCGACTACAAACTGATAACCCGGGAATTGATCCACCACCTGGAGCATATCTGGCAACAAACGTTCTATTTCCTGTTTACGGCTACCCGGCAATAAAGCAATGATAGCTTGCTCGGTTAATCCATTTTCTGCCCTGAAGTTTGAATTGGGCTTAAATTGGGCAATTTCATCTAGCAAAGGGTTCCCTACATAATTGACTTCCATGCCCCATTCTCTGTAGAAATCTACTTCAAAGGGCAAAATGCAGAACAGCTGATCAACGATCCGTTTTATTTTTAATACACGTTTTTGGTTCCAAGCCCAAACTTTTGGCGAAATATAATAGCAAACCTTTATGCCCTGTTCCTTTGCAAACTCGGCAATTTTGAGGTTAAAGCCCGGAAAATCTATCAATATCAGTGCATCTGGCTGGTAGGCCAGTATATCTGCTTTGCAGGTTTTGAGGTTTTTGAAAATGGTACGCAGGTTAAAAAGCACTTCGGTAAAGCCCATAAAGGCCATATCGGCATAGTGTTTCACCAGTTCGCCACCTTCGGCCTGCATTTTATCGCCACCAAAATACCTGAATGTTGCATTCGGATCTTCCGATTTCAATGCTTTCATGAGGTTGGCCCCATGCAAATCTCCAGAAGCTTCGCCCGCTACGAGGTAATATTTCATCTTGATTGGTTCATTAGTGTCACTAGTTCATTAGCTGATTAGTCATTGGCTGATTGCTTTATTGTTCAATTGTTAATTGCTAGCTGTAAACTATTCACTTTCGGTTTCCCTTCCTAGAGTACTTTATAAAAAAAGAAGGCAAAGGCCCACAGGAATGTGATGCTTAAAATACCTCGCCCCACATTCTCTTTATTGATTTTAAAAAAATAGTTCATTAAAAAAGCATTGATGGCTACGCAGCCAATCAACAATAAATCAGCATGCTGCAGGGCTTTTACGTTTTGCATCAGGTACCAAACCAAAATACCTGGAACAACAGGAGCCAAGATGCCTATGGCGATACCCATCCAAACATTATTTCTGATTGCCCTGATTCTTTCCTGCATCATTAACCCAAGTTTGTGCCGTCAGGGCCTGCCGTCTTTTCTACTTTTGACTGTGAAGCCGGGCTGGCATTTAAATCCCAGCCATTTAAGATTGGAATGGCATGATGGGCAGTTAGATCGAACTGTACCGGAACCACCGAAGCAAAGCCATGTTCTAATGCCCACACATCGGTATCCTCACCTTTATCATAATTTTCGAAAACTCCGGTCAACCAGTAATAAGGCCTTTGGTAAGGATCTTTTCTTTCTTCAAAGTCTTCGGCCCATTTGGCATTGGCCTGCCTGCAGATTTTGATGCCCTTAATATCGGCTCCTTTTGGAAAATTGACGTTAAGCAAAGTGGCCTCTGGCAAGCCATGGTTAAGCACCTGCAAAGCGATGGTTTTAATAAAAGGCTTGCAATGACTGAAATCGGCATCTTGTGCAAAATCATCAAGGGAAAATCCGATAGATGGAATTTTCTCAATTGCACCTTCAACAGCAGCAGACATGGTTCCCGAATAAATTACGTTGATCGAGTTGTTTAATCCGTGGTTAATGCCCGAAACGCATAAATCTGGTTTTTTACCTTTAAACACTTTGTTCACGGCCAATTTTACACAATCGACCGGAGTGCCGGAACACTTGTACATTTCAACACCAGGATAAAGGTCTACCCGATCAAAGCGCAAAGGTTTGCCAATGGTAATGGCGTGACCCATGCCCGACTGTGGACCATCGGGTGCCACTACTACTACCTTGCCAATTTCCTGCATCACTTCGATGAGGTTTTTAATACCGAGAGCGGTAATTCCATCGTCGTTCACCACCAAAATAGTGGGCTTTTGGTTGTCTTTATTCATGCTGTAAAAATAGCAAGAGTTAACCATAAAGGCACTAAAAATGAGCAGAAATAATAATTGGGGTCTAATTAATTAACAGAGAAACCAGGAGCTGCTTAAAGAATTTTACTTGAGAAAAAGCCTTTTAATGTAATCAATCGAGCCGTTTTGCAATCCGCAATGGCCGAGCTTAACAATTTATTGAGGGTCTAAAATAGCATAACTATAATTTTGGCCAGTATTAAGGGTGTAATTTGCATATAGCTTACCTTCTATTAATACATAGGTTTCTTTATATCCACCAGAATTTACAGCATAACCGCCTACGTTAGCTATAGGCAAGAAAGTTTCTGTACGCAAAGCGGTACCTACTACAAAGCCGGCATCTACTTTATTTTCGTTAGGATGAAATGTATAAAAAAAGTTAGAATGCTGCACCGTGCCATCCTTATTGTAATATTTACCTATATAAGTTTTACCTGAAAGGGAACTGGCTTTACCTTTTTTTACCAAACGCCAAGTACCTTCTATTAGGATACCTGCGCTATAAAACTGCACCTCGTTATTATTGATAATAATGGTAAACTCAAGACCACCTCCACTTATTTTGATGCTATTGTCTATTACTTCATAAGGTATCGAATTATTGTTCCCGCCAAATGTCACATTCGCTTTTTTCCCTTCAGTAAAATTAACTGTAACGCACAGATGTTCTTGCTTTGCAAACCCTATCACTATATGGTCTTCTGGCTTGTTGATATCAAATTTTCCGGTTTCAGGATCATCATTTCCCTGCCTGTCTTTTTTACAAGAAACAAAGGTGGTTAGGAGGCCTGTAATCAACATTAAAATCAAAATTCTTGTTTTCATGGTAAATAGATTTTATAACAATGCCTAAAAATATAACCGAAGGAGCACTATATTTTTTAGAATGATCGAAACCCTGCATTTAGCGAGCAGACCTATGTTTCTAATGAGCAAATACCAAATCGCTTAAAACGCATTTCTTAAATATGCCAATCATATCCATCGATTTTGGCAGCAACTATTCTTCTCTAAGAGGCCATACAATTTCCATAGGCGACGTATCGTCCATCATGCAAGAGAATTTTCATCTTAATTTATTGGGAATTACTTTCCATCCGCTTATATTTGATAACTAACTTATTAGAAATCAAATATTCTTAAGGGGCAGGTATCACTTGCCTTTGAACTTTGATCAAATTTAAATCACATAAAACTGATGAAAACCAAACTTTTACTCTTTGTCTGCTTGTTACTGGCGGGCAAACAACTATTGGCCCAGTCTACCTATCAATGGAAAACAGCCACATCTGGGGGTTACACCTATAAATATGTAACCAACGATCCTTCTAAAACCCGTTTTTACACTTTAAAAAATGGATTAACGGTTATTCTTTCGCCTAACAACAAAGAGCCTAATATCCAATGGAGAATGAGCGTAAGGGCCGGCAGCAACACCGATCCGAAAAACGCAACCGGTTTGGCCCACTACCTGGAGCACCTTTTGTTTAAGGGAACCGACAAATTCGGCACCAACGACTGGGCTAAAGAAAAGCCTTATTTAGATAAAATCGATGCGCTTTACGAGAAGTACAACAAAACTACCGATCCTGCACAGCGCAAAGAAATCTACAAAGAGATAGACAAAACCTCGGGCGAGGCTTCTAACTTTTCTATTGCCAACGAATACGACAAAATGATGGCCGGAATTGGTGGCAACTCTTCCAATGCGCATACCTGGTATGAAGAAACTGTTTATAATGAAGATTTCCCTTCTAATGCCATAGATAAATTTCTGGCCATCCAAGGCGAGCGTTTCCGCAAACCTATTTTCCGTATTTTCCATACCGAATTAGAAGCAGTTTATGAAGAGAAAAACCGTGGCTTAGACAATGATGGCAACAAATTGGACGAGGCCATGATGGAGAAGCTTTTCCCAACGCATAACTATGGCCAGCAGACTACCATTGGTACCATCGAGCACTTAAAAAACCCATCGTTGGTAGAAATCAAAAACTACTACAACAAGTACTATGTGCCTAATAACATGGCTGCCATTTTCGCTGGAGACTTCAATCCTGATGAAATGATCAAAAAAGTAGATCAAACTTATAGTTACATGGTGGCTAAACCGGTAGTACTTTACAATCCTGTTCCAGAAAAGCCACTGGCCAGCATTCAAAAAGTCGATGTATATGGTCCTAGCGCAGAAACAGTAGAAATCTATTATCGCGGTTACCCTGAGAACTCGCAACAAAGTCTTTTGCTTGAACTTATCCGTAGCATTTTAATGAACGGCAAAGCAGGTTTGATCGACATCAACTTGAACAAACAACAAAAAACCTTAAGGGCCAGCGCCAGTTATCAGCAAATGAAAGACTATGGCGTATTCAATCTTTCGGCACAGCCTAAACAAGGCCAAAGCTTAGAACAAGCGGCTAAATTATTGTTAGAGCAGATCGATTTGCTTAAACAAGGCGCTTTTGACGATGAGTTGTTAAAGGCAATCGTAGCCAACCGAAAATTAAGCTTCTTACAGGCTTTTGACAGCAACGACAACAGGGCAGAAAACCTTTCGACCGAGTTTATTTTAAACAGAGGTACCAAATGGGACAAAAGCCTAGGCGAAATCGAAGCAACTTCAAAGATTACCAAGGCCCAAGTGATGGCTTTTGCCAAAGAGTTTTTTAAAGACAACTATGTAATCGGCTATAAGCACAAAGGCGAAGACAAAAACGTAATCAAGGTAGAGAAACCGGCCATTACACCAATCAATGCCAATGCAGACCTTACGTCTCCGTTTGTAAAAAACATTTTGGAGTCTCCGGTAAAACCGATTGCACCTAAATTCTTGGATTACCAGAAAGACATCGCCTATGGCAAAGTAGGCGTGGCCGATTTAATGGCAACCAAAAATAGCGACAATTCTATTTTCAGAATGACCTATAGGTTGAATATCGGCTCTAATAATTACAAGTTGTTGCAATATGCAGCGAGTTATTTGCCTTACCTGGGCACCGATAAATACACTGCCGAAGATTTGAGCAAACAGTTTTACAACATTGCATGTACCTACAACCTGAGTGTTGGTGCAGAAAACACTACCATTAGCATTAGTGGCTTGCAAGAGAACTTTGATAAGGCGGTAAGTTTGGTTGAGCATGTTTTTGCCAATGCTAAAGTAAACGAAAAAGCTTTAGAAGAATTAAAAAGCAGCATTTTAAAAGGCCGTGAAAACGCCAAACTGAACAAAGGCCAAATTATGAATGCCTTAACTTCTTATGCACAGTATGGCGAAGTTAATCCGTTTAACAATGTATTGACCAACGAGGAAGTAAAAAATATCAAAGCTACAGACTTGGTTGATCTATTGCACAACCTGACCAATTATGAGCATGTAATTACGTACTACGGTCCTAAAGACTTGGCCAGCATTACACCAGAAATCAAAAAGCAGCATTTATTGCCAAAAGAATTTACGCCTGCAGCGCCTGCAAAAGTGTATACCTACACTACCCAAGATGCCAACAAGGTATATTTTGCCAATTATGACATGGTACAATCAGAAATTCGCTGGTTAAGGAATACAGGTGTTTACAACAAAAAAGACGCTGCCAATATCCAGGTATTTAACAGCTATTTTGGCGGAGGCATGGGCTCTATCGTTTTCCAAACCATTAGAGAATCGAAAGCATTGGCCTACTCTACTTTTGCTTCTTACGTTTCGCCAGACAAAGCAGACAAGCAGTACAGCATGGTGGCTTATGTAGGTAGCCAGGCCGATAAAATGACCGACGCCGTTAATGGAATGAATGAATTATTAAATGTTTTGCCAAAGAGCGACAAATCATTCGATGGTGCCAAAGCAAACGTAGTAAACAATTTAGAAACGACGCGCATTACAAAAGATGCCGTAATCTATAGCTATCTGGCCGATAAAAAGCTAGGCTACGACCACGATTCTAGAATTGATTTGTACAGCGAGTTGAAACCGATCAATTTTGATAGCATCAAGGCTTTCCATGGCGAAAAAATTGCCAACAAGCCTTACACCTATTTAATTGTAGCTTCCGACAAGAAAGTGAAATTAGAAGACATGCAAAAATTTGGCACGGTAACCACCTTAACTTTAGCGCAATTGTTCGGCTATTAATCCAGGGCTGACCAAACCTAACAAAGGCTGTTTCGAAATCGGAACAGCCTTTGTTTTTTTACGAATGCCAGTTTTCTATTTTAAGAGATTTAGCTTATTTTTAACCTCATGCGCTTCTTCATCCTCGCTATTTTATTTGCTCTTTTTGCGCTTCCCACAAAGGCCCAAGATCCTATGGCCGATCGTTTGAAAGCATATGGCGAGGCCAAACAAAACGCCAACCTCTTTGTGCATTTTGACAAAAACGTTTACACCAATTATGAAACGGTATGGTTTACGGCTTACCTACTCAGAAAAAACAAATCTGCCATAAATCAGCATAGGCTTATTTCTGTAGCCTTGATTAGGGATGTAGATAGCGTTGTAGTTGTGGAAGACAGGTTTCCGATGCAAAACGGATTGGCTTTTGGCAGCTTGGTTTTGCCAGATTCGATTTTGACGGGCAATTACCGCTTATTGGTTTTTACAGACAGGGTAATCAACAATAAGCCGGAGGCGATCTTTGTACAACCCATCACCATTAAAACCAATCTCGATGTTCCCTTTAAAGCGAGCATGAAGCTAGCCGAACCTTTTACGCTTGCCAGCAACAGCCATAAGGTATTGCTTTCGGTGACATCAAAAGACAACAATTTTCTCCCCAAGCCTACCAGCATCAATTATAAATATGGAAACCTGACAAAAACTGCAAAAACAGATGCTTCTGGTCAGGTTTTGCTCAACTTGCCCAAACAGGAGAATGTTTCGGATCCCAATCTCTATGTTAAACTGAAATATGAAAAAGACAGCAGTTTTGTGAGCATGGCGTTGCCAATTGGCAAGAGCAGGGCGAGCGTAAAGTTTTATCCCGAAGGCGGAAACTTGGTGGCTGGCTTGCCCATCAACATTGCTTGGGAAGTGAAAGACCAATTCCAAATGCCTATTGCACTCACTGCCTTTTTGCTTAAGAACAATCAGGTAATCGATACCATAGAAACCAGCAGTTATGGCATAGGCAAGTTTAGGCTATTAATAGAAGCAGGTGCCGACTATACGGTTAAGCTTTTGCATTCAGGCCTGGCCGACAGTGTTTATCACTTGCCCGTTTCATTGGCCAATGGCATTAGCCTCAGTATCCCAGAAGCAGTTGCAAAAGATAGCTTACGCCTAAGTTTGCGTACAAATAGTACCCAAAAGCTCATCATTCGCATCCACAACTTTAAACAAAGTTTTTTATATACGCCTTTTGATATGGGCACCCATTATCGGACTCTTAAAATTCCGTTAGAAGAGGTTCCGAAAGGCCTCAATACCATCACCATTTCTGATAGCCTGGATAGGCCTTTGGCCGAAAGGATGTTTTTTGCGCATTATGACAATAGCACTAAACTGGCTATTACTACTGACGAAGAAAGCTATGGACAACGGCAAAAAGTAAGCCTCAAACTCAAACTCGACGACAAGGTTGGGAATGCGCTAGTTTCTATTGCCTGTGTACAAGACAGCAGGATCGACATCAAAAAAATGAACGATATCGAAAGCTATACTTTTTTAAGCAACGAACTACAAAAACTGCCCATAAATTTGGGTGGCAATGCCTATAGGGACAAGGCCTACCTAGAGCAGATCCTTTTGGTTAAGGGCTGGAGAAGATATACCTGGCAAGATTTTCAGGCATTTAAACCTGAGGAAGCCGATGCAAAACCAGACAGCCTTCAAATTATTGGCAAGGTAACCAAGTCAAAAAAAGAGTTGTTGGCTCCCATACTTTTGGGGGCGATGAGCGCTCAACAAATCAACTTGGTTAACACTACCGAAAGGGGAGCGTTCAATTTGGATGCCAACGAACTCATGGTAGAGGCCGGCAAAAAAATGTTCTTGTTTATCAATGAAAAGAACAAACTGCCTTACAAAATAGAAATCGACGACCCTTTTGCCAAGATAAACACAAGCCTGGGAAAGCAACTTTTTGAAGAAACCAATGCCTTGCCTTCTACCTTATTAAACAACGACGAATTGGTACTTAAGCGTAACGAAAAGGCCATTAGGCTAAAAGAAGTGACCATTACAGCCAAAAAGGACAATGGCTTTGCCTATGGTTCAGGCCTGCCTGGCAGCAATCCCTGTGGCGATTACGTATGCAGGTACAACATCTTAAATTGCCGCAATCATATTGGAGATTATGGCAATACCCAACCCATTCCGGGGAAATCATATACAATGGGTGGCACTTCTATAGTGTATAGGGAATGCAAGATCAGCGCAGCTAACGACAATGAGATTTTCATGCCTGCAAAAGGCATACACCTGCAAAAGGAGTTTTACCTGAATGATTATAAAGATCCGCAAGAACCTGCATTTTTTTCGACCATTTATTGGAACTATGCTACAGTATTAAATAGCGCCACAGCCAAAGAACTCAGCTTTTATACCAGCGATATCACGGGCAAGTTCCGGATCGTTGTACAAGGCATAACAGATACAGGCGTAATTTATGCGGAGCGTTTTTTTGAAGTGAAGGCCAAACAAAAAAGCGACCCCTAAAAGAAGTCGCTCGTTGATGTAAAAATCAGAGAGAATTAATCCATTTTACCAATTCGTCCCTTGCTTTACCAGTTTTTTGCTGCAATCTGCCTAACAATTCGTCATCCTGGCCCTCTTCGTGTTTCAGGTCATCGTCAGTTAAATCTGCGTAAGCCTGCTTCACTTTTCCTTTGATCTCGTTCCACTTTCCTTTCAACTCCAGCTTGTCCATAGGTTTTGTATTTAGTTCAACAATCTATTTGTTGATTAAGTAACAGACAGATAGTTGTTATTGTTTTGGCAGATGGCTAATAGTTCATGGTTGATAGCCTAAAGCGTCAATTGCTGCTTCACTAGAATAGCAGTTGTTTGTTGGCGCCAGTCTTGTTGCTAACGATACCCAATTGGCTCCAAGTTCTGTTTTTTTACTTTATTGATTTAGTGCTTTCGTATTCCAATATTTATTGATTAATCAAAATAAATTAAAACATGAAAATTCTAAATTACCTCCCAAACCACAAGCTTAGCGATAAGCTAAATTTAGTCGACGACAGAATTGACATTGATTTTGTAACCGGCAGAGTTGAAATCATCAGCAATCACAGATTCGAATTAAAGAACCTCTCCAAAGAAGAGCTGTTGGCCATCAAAGACAAATTAGTTAGCGTAGAGAAGTTCGACTCGGAAAACGAAGTACAGGTTCAGTTAGACCCTGGAACGATCATCACCATCATTTCTATCATTGTAACCTTGTTAAGTATGCTACAAACAGTGATCGGCTATGTAAATGGCGGCAAATGCAAGAAAATACTGATAGAAGAAACGCATGAAGAAGTAACCGAATACAGCAACGGTACCACTAAAAGGAAAACCTGGAAAACAAAACGCGTTGAAATCGAATGCTAAATAAAAGGGCCCCTCACGGGGCCTTTTAATATTATAATGATTTAGCTGCACTAACGATCTCTTGAACTACTGCCGGATCGAGCAAAGTACTGATATCGCCCAAATTCGAGGTATCACCTTCGGCTACCTTGCGCAAAATACGACGCATAATTTTTCCAGATCTTGTTTTTGGCAATCCAGATACAAATAAAATCTTATCAGGTTTGGCAATGGCGCCAATAATACGCGTTACTGTTTGCAAGATGTCTTTTCTGGTTAAGTCCTCTTCCTTACTTAGACCAGGATAGATGACAAAAGCAAAAATGCCTTGTCCCTTTACCTCATGCGGATAACCCACCACAGCACTCTCAATTACGCCAGCATGCATATTGATGGCATTTTCAACTTCGGCTGTTCCAATTCTGTGTCCAGAAACGTTAATCACATCATCTACCCTTCCGGTAATGCGGTAATAGCCATCCTCGTCGCGCAAGCAGCCATCCCCTGTAAAATATAGATTTTCGTAGGTTGAAAAATAAGTTAACCTGCAACGTTCATGATCACCATAGGTAGTACGTAACATGCCTGGCCAAGGAAACTTGATACAGAGATTTCCATTTACGCCATTGCCTTCGATTTCCTTACCGTTCTCGTCGACCAATATCGGCTGGATGCCTGGCAGAGGCAAAGTAGCGAAGCTGGGTTTGGTAGGCGTTACAAAGGCAATCGGCGAAATCATGATTCCTCCAGTTTCGGTTTGCCACCAAGTATCTACTATCGGGCAGTTCTTTTTCCCTATTTCTTCGTCAAACCAGTGCCATGCTTCTTCATTGATCGGCTCTCCCACCGAGCCCAGCACACGCAGGCTGCTCAAATCTTTGCCTTGGATTGGTTCGGTTCCAAATCCCATTAAGGACCTGATGGCCGTAGGCGCCGTATATAAAATATTTACTTTGTGTTTTTCTACAATATCCCAAAATCTCGATGCATTGGGATAAGTTGGTATCCCTTCGAACATCAACGTTGTTGCACCTTGAGACAATGGCCCGTAAACGATGTAGGAATGGCCTGTAATCCATCCGATATCAGCAGTACAGAAATACACTTCTCCAGGCTGATAGTTGAACACGTTGGAGAAGGTATAGCCTGCGTAAACCATATAGCCCCCACAGGTATGCACTACGCCTTTGGGTTTGCCCGTAGAGCCGGAGGTATAAAGGATGAACAACATGTCTTCGGCATCCATTTCTTCGGCCGGACAGTTTGAGTCAACCAGTTTAATCTCATCTTCCCACCAGCAATCCCGACCTTTTAGCATAGAAACAGGCGTGCGGGTATGGGTGAGTACAATTACTTTTTCTATAGTAGGGCAACCGATTAAGGCATCGTCTATTACTTCTTTTAACTGGATCTGCTTATTGCCACGGAAAGCGCCATCGGCCGTTACTACTACCTTGCAGGCAGCATCGTTAATCCTATCGGCGATGGATTTGGCAGAAAAACCTCCAAAAACAACAGAATGTACTGCACCAATGCGGGCACAGGCCAAAACGGCTACGGCCAATTCGGGTACCATAGGCATGTAGATACATACCCGGTCTCCTTTTTTCACTCCGTGTTTTTTCAACACGTTGGCAAATCTGCAAACCTGCTCGTGCAGTACACGATAGCTTAAAGTAATGCTTGCTTTTTCAGGATCGTTGGGTTCCCAGATGATGGCTGGCTTATCGCCATTCTCTATCAGGTGCCTATCTAGGCAATTCTCGGTTATGTTAAGCTTGGCTCCTTCGAACCATTTGATATCTGGTGTCGTAAAATTCCACGATAGTACATTGTCCCATTTTTTCTTCCACAGGAAGTTTGAGGCAATATCAGCCCAGAATTCTTCAGGATGTTCTACACTTTTTTGATACGCTTCTTGATATTTTTCAAAGGAATTGATCTGCATAGTAATGATTTTAGGTATTTGGTAAGCCAAATATAATCGTTAATCCTAAAAATTCAGAAAAAGCAATGAGCTAAATCCAGCAAATCGTATATTTGATTGCACTATTAACAAAACCCTATCTTTTCATGAAACTTAATTTCACCCTGATCGCCCTTTTAATGGCATTTGGCTTAGCAGCTAGTGCAGGGACGATCAAAAAGAACATCGATGTTCAAAGCGATACCTTGAAAAAAGGCAAAAACTATATCCTTTTTAGCAAAAGCGAAGAAGTAGAAAACGTATTTTTTAGCAAGAATAAAAAAGCGAAGGAAACGGTACTCAGAATCCATTTTGGCTATGTAACACCGATCCCAACTTCAAATACCATCAGCAGCAATGTCATATCGGCCCATAAAAAGAAAGATGTTCAATTGCCGGTTTTCGATAAGATCGATATTATCAGTGGCAACTATAAGGATATCAAGGTGGAACGAGAATCGGATTTAAAAAACCTATTTACCTTTACAGATCTTCAATTTCCGTTAAGATTAAAGCTGACCAGCGGAAAAGAAACCCTTGATTTGGAGCTAACTGAGGCCGGCGAATGGGATATTCGCATTGATTTGAAAAATAATTAAAATCATCCTTGATGTTTACGAAAATATTTCAGATATTTGCACACTCTTAAAAAAATTAAGAAGCAACGAATTATCAAATAACAATAAAGTCATGTCAAGAGTTTGTGATTTAACCGGAAAAATGGCGATGTCGGGACATAATGTTTCTCACTCGAACGTTAAAACGAAACGCAAGTTTTACCCGAACCTACAACTTCAGAAGTTTTATATTCCTGAAGAAGATCGTTGGATAACACTAAAAGTGTCTACTTCAGCTATTAAAACCATCAATAAAATTGGTATTTCTGAGGCGATCAATCGTTTCATGAAAAAAGGATTTTTGTAAAAACAATGCTGATTTCCATCAGCTTTAATAAAAAATAAAATGGCAAAAAAAGGTAATAGAGTACAGGTTATTTTAGAATGCACCGAGCACAAAACGAGTGGCATGCCTGGTATGTCTAGATATATTTCTACGAAAAACCGTAAAAACACTACTGAGCGTTTGGAATTGAAAAAATTCAACCCAGTATTGAAAAAAGTAACCGTACACAAAGAAATTAAATAAGACTGAAGGCGAAAGGTTTAAGGCTTAAAAACCTCAATCAATCTATCGTTCAATCATTAAAATTTTAAAGACATGGCAAAGAAAGTAGTTGCAACCCTTAAAACGGGTACCGGAAAAGAATATTCAAAAGTTATCACGATGACAAGATCACCAAAAACTGGTGCTTACTCATTCAAAGAAATCATTGTTCATAACGATCACGTAAAAGATGCGCTTGCTAACAACAGCAAGTAGTCTTATCCACGAATAGCATTAAAGGCCGTTCCGTATTAAACGGAAGGGCTTTTTTATTTTAACAATATTTTATGGGTTTATTTGATTTTTTCAAGAAAAAAGAAACTGCGCCAGAAGCTCAAGAGGCTTTAGACAAAGGCCTGGAAAAAACCAAAGAAGGTTTTTTGAGCAAAATCACCAAAGCGGTTGCCGGCAAATCGACCGTTGATGATGATGTACTCGATAACCTGGAAGAGGTTTTGGTTACTTCTGATGTAGGTGTGGCCACTACTTTAAAAATCATCGACCGTATTCAGGCCCGCGTGGCTAAAGACAAATACCTGTCTACCACAGAGCTTAACCATTTGTTACGCGATGAAATCCAGTTGCTATTGGCCGAGAACAACAGCAATGATTTCCGCAATTTCGAATATGGCAACCACAAGCCTTATGTAATTATGGTGGTGGGCGTAAATGGTGTAGGCAAAACGACCACCATTGGCAAGTTGGCCCATAAGCTCAAAAACGAAAACCTAAAAGTAGTATTGGGCGCGGCAGATACTTTCCGTGCAGCAGCTGTTGACCAGATTAAGCTTTGGGGCGAACGTGTAGGTGTGCGTGTAGTTGCACAGGCTATGGGTTCTGATCCGGCTTCTGTTGCCTTCGACACCCTGCAATCGGCCGTTGCCAACCAAGAAGACGTAGTGATTATTGATACCGCTGGCCGTTTGCACAACAAAGTTGGGTTGATGAACGAACTAGGCAAAATAAAGAACGTGATGCAAAAGGTAGTACCCAATGCTCCACATGAAATTTTGCTGGTACTTGATGGCTCTACCGGACAAAATGCATTTGAGCAGTGCAAACAATTTACCGAAGCTACCGATGTAAATGCCTTGGCCATTACCAAATTAGATGGTACGGCAAAGGGCGGCGTGGTGATCGGTATTTCAGATCAGTTTAAAATTCCAGTAAAATATATTGGCGTTGGCGAAAAAATGGACGACCTGCAGTTGTTCGACAAAAAAGAATTCGTTAACTCCCTTTTCAAATAAGATGATTACAAAAAAGGCTATAAAATCAGTTGCTAAACCTAAAATTAACGTTATTACCTTAGGTTGTTCTAAAAATACTTACGATTCTGAGGTATTGATGGGACAATTACGTGGCAATAACCTTGCTGTTGAACACGAATCCAATCGCTTAGGCAAAGACGATATTGTGGTAATCAACACTTGTGGTTTTATTGATAATGCCAAACAAGAATCAATTGATACCATTTTACAGTACAGTCAGCTGAAAGACGAAGGAAAAGTTGGGAAAGTAATTGTAACCGGCTGTTTATCTGAGCGCTACAAACCCGAACTCGAATCGGAAATTACCAATGTAGATGCCTATTTTGGCACAAACGACCTGCAAAATATCCTCCACAGTTTAGGAGCAAACTATAAACATGAGCTGATTGGCGAGCGTTTGCTGACTACCCCTTCGCATTTTGCCTATTTTAAAATTGCCGAAGGCTGTAACCGTCCCTGCTCTTTTTGCGCCATCCCGTTAATGAGAGGCAAACATGTTTCTAGAGACATGAACGAGCTGGTAAACGAAGCCAAAATATTGGCAGCGAATGGTACCAAGGAACTGATTTTAATTGCCCAAGACCTTACCTATTACGGCTTGGATATTTATGGCAAACGCAACCTCGACGAATTATTACGTCGCCTATCTGATGTAAAAGGCATTGAGTGGATTAGGTTGCAGTACGCCTACCCTTCTGGTTTTCCAATGGAGATCTTGGATGCCATGAACGAGCGCGAGAACATTTGCAAATATTTGGATATGCCTTTGCAGCACATTACAGATAACATGCTGAAATCGATGCGCAGAGGAATTACCAAACAAAAAACCATTGATATTGTAAACGAAATCAGGGCTAAAGTTCCAAATATTGCTATGCGTACCACTTTAATTTGTGGCTATCCCGGCGAAACCGAAAGAGACTTTGAAGAAATGTACAGCTGGGTAGAAGAAACCCGTTTCGATCGTTTGGGTTGTTTCACTTATTCCCACGAAGAAAAAACACATGCCCATAACCTGGTTGACGATGTACCTGACGAAGTAAAGCAGGAACGCGTAGACGCCATTATGGAGTTGCAACAAGGTATTTCTTTTGATATTAACCAAACCAAAGTAGGCCAAACCTATAAAGTACTGATTGATAGAAAAGAAGGCGATTTCTTTATCGGCCGCACAGAGTTCGACTCACCAGAAGTAGATAACGAGGTGCTGATTGATGCCAATTCTGGCTATGCTGCCGTGGGAAGTTTTGTACAAGTGAAAGTAGACCGTGCCGAAGATTTCGACCTGTATGGACAAATTGTAAAATAAACATGTCTGCCATAATTTTGACAACATTAATTTGCAACTTGGCGGAATATTGTCAAAGTTTAAACCATAATGAAGGCTAAATACATCTCTTACCAAGATACCCACTCGTTTTCTAAATTAGTATTAGATTATGTAGACGACGAGGAATTTCTGCGTAGCTTCTACACTTTCAGACCCGATATTAAAGGGCTAAAGCAAGCTGTAGATGCCCGTAACTTTAAGGGAAGCAGAGCTGTACTGGTTGATGTACTGAACCAACAATACGAAAACATCAAGACCAATAAAGCGGTTAATCAAAATATTGCTTTGCTGGCTAAAGACAACACTTTTACGGTAACTACAGGGCACCAGCTCAATTTATTTACCGGTCCGCTCTATTTCATCTACAAAATAGTAACCACCATTAATTTAGCCATCGAGTTAAAAATGGCCTATCCCGAAAAGAACTTTGTTCCGGTGTATTGGATGGCTACCGAAGATCATGATTTTGAAGAAATCAACCATGTAAGTGTAGATGAAAAAAACATCAGCTGGATTCAGCAGACCAATGGTGCTACTGGCAGGTTGAGTACCAAAACTGTTGCCGCCGCCGTAATGGCTTATAAAGGCTATTTGGGCATCAGCAAAAACGGAAAAAAATTGGCCAAACTGGTAGAAAATGCTTATCTCAACAATGATAATTTAGCAGATGCTACCCGCGTATTGGTCAACAGCCTATTTGAACAGTATGGCTTGGTGATCATCAATGCGGATGATGCCCAGCTCAAAAAAGAATTTGCACCGATTATTGAGCAGGATATCCTTGAACAGCACAGCGCAAAACTGACTGAACAAACCAGCGAGGAGCTGACATCAAAAGGCTACAAAACCCAGGTGAACGGTCGTGAAATTAATTTCTTTTACCTCATTGATCACCTTCGAGAGAGGATCATTGAGAAAGACGGACTGTTTACAGTAAACCATACCGACATCAGCTTTACCAAAGAAACCCTGATCCAGGAAATCCAAAACCATCCAGAAAGGTTTAGTCCGAATGTGATTATGCGTCCGCTTTACCAAGAAGTGATTTTACCCAACATTGCATACATTGGCGGTGGCGCCGAAGTTTCTTATTGGATGCAGCTCAAAGCTAATTTTGATTATTACCAAATAGATTTCCCTGTGCTCTTGTTGCGTAATTCGGCTTTGCTGATCGACGAGCGTAGTGCGGATAACCTGAATAAATTAGGCTTTTCTTTTGAAGATGCTTTTTTAGCTACCGAGGCCTTGCAAAAAAGATGGATCAGCGAAAATAGCCAGTCTAATTTAAGCCTAGCCGATGAAACAAGGGCGATACAGGCGGTGTTCGACCAGATCAAGCTTCATGCCTTCAAAATCGACAAAACGCTGGAAAGCTCTGCAGATTCGGCAAAGACAAAAACCAATCACCTACTGGCTAACCTGGAGAAAAAGTTGTTTAGGGCTGAGAAACGCAAACACGATGTCTCTTTAAACCAAATCGAGAACGTAAAAAACAGGTTGTTTCCTAACGGCACCTTGCAAGAACGCGTCCTCAACCTGGCACCAATGTATGTGAATTATGGCGATGATTTTATTTCGTCGCTTATTGAAAACTTCCAGCCATTGGGCGGAGATTTTACTTTATTGCTTCCATCCTAGCACCGCGTCATCCTGAGCTTGATTCAGGATCTCATACGATAATAAAAACAGATGTCGGATCAGGTCCGGCATGACGAAGATATACGATATGAACTTTATCACATTTACCGAAGAAACACTTAGAAACTTTACCTATAGCGTTTTCGAACGCATGGGTTGTAGCGAGGAACATGCCAACCTAGCAACCGATGTATTGATTCGCTCTGATTTGCGTGGAATCGATTCGCATGGCGTTGCCCGTTTAAGCGGCTATGTTCGCCTTTGGGAGAAACAGCGGATCAACCCTACTCCAAACATCAAAGTTGTCCACGAAACGCCTACTACAGCTACAGTTGATGGAGATGGTGGCTTAGGCCTAGTAGTTGCACCTTTTGCGATGGAAATTGCCATTCAAAAGGCCAAACAATATGGAAGCGGCTGGGTGGCGGTAAAAAACTCAAACCATTTCGGCATTGCCGGTTACCATGCATTGCTAGCCGTTGAGCAGGACATGATTGGGATCAGCATGACGAATGCCAGTCCTTTAGTAGCCCCTACCTATGCCAACGAACGTTTACTGGGCACTAACCCAATGTGTTATGCTTTTCCGGCAGGACAACACCCGCCTGTAGTGGTTGATATGGCTACCGCAGCTGCCGCCAACGGCAAACTAGAAATTGCACAACGGGCAAATACTTCAATCCCAGATGGCTGGGTTCAAGATGCGAATGGCCAAAGTTCCATTAATCCGAACGAATTGAAAAATGGTGGCTCCTTATTGCCTTTAGGGAGCGACAAAGACCATGGCAGCCATAAAGGCTATGGACTTGGTGCCACCGTAGATATTTTATCGGCCGTACTTTCTGGTGCCAATTATGGTCCTTGGGTGCCTCCGTTTGTAGCTTTTCTGGAGCCTCCTACCGATCCGGTTGGCGAAGGTATTGGTCACTTTTTAGGTGCTATGCGTGTTGATGGCTTTAGGCCAGTTGCCGATTTTAAAAACCATTTGGATAATTGGATCGAACGTTTCAAAAGCGCAACAACAGTTGATCCCAACAAAAAAGTGGTGATTCCTGGAGAGCCTGAACATGCATTTGAACAGGAAAGAAAAACGGCTGGTATTCCGCTAATTGATGTGGTGGTAAACGATTTGAACGAATTGGCTGCCAAATTAGGCATAGCCAAATTGAATTAAATAGAAAGGGCAGCCTTTTGGGCTACCCATTTCTTGACCAACTTATAAACTACATCCCATAACAGCTTGGGTTTGCAGAGTTTCTTTAATTGCTTAGTTTACTTTTACGCCAATGTATCTCCAAGGTGAGTAGTAAAACGGACTTGTACCCGTGTAAACTTGGCTTTCTACATTATACAAAGTGAAAGAAGAAGAGCCGATGTTGCTCACCGTTACTGTATAAGCTTGGCCAACTGGCAGCGGTGTGCTGATTTGCCAAGGCCCCGAAGAGGTAAAATTACCTGTCCAGCTTCCTGCTGTTCCCGAAACCGTAACTGAGGCTCCACCCGAAGGCACTCCATAGGGAAAGCCTACATAAATACCCGTCCTCAGGCTATTGTAATAATCCCATTGGTAAGAAAAACGACTTTTTGTTGTTGCATTTGCAATTGAACTGATCATTGCAAACAGTAAGATGGCTGTGGCCACAGCCATCTTAAACTGTAATTTGCTTGGTGTTTTCATAGTTTAATTTTTTTATGGTTTCTTATTGAATTTTTACAGATGACATTTTATCATTGGCAGTTGGCGATAAAGCCCCAAACCAACTATTATTAGCAGTTAAATTCCACGAAGTGCCCGAAAAATTATCATTGGCATACATGGTTACTGTCCAGCCCGGAGGTATTTTTACAGAAGAAGCCCAATCATTCGGTACGCCTTTTGCCTGCAATTGAGCCAATGTATAATTGCCTTTGGGCAGCAATTGGGAAGCTGTGCCTCCATAGTTCGAATCCTGAAAAAACTGCACACCTGTTGTAGGTGGAGTTGTATCCGAACCCTTTTTGCCAATTAGGTTAATTGACAACATCACACTAGCTGTTGTGCCCGCGTTTTGAGTTATCATCATGGTAAGCGTATGGCTACCCTTAGTTAGCGTACCTGGTATACTACTGGTGTGGGGCGGAACGGTATCGCTTTGACAATAATTTCTTGTAGGGTAGTTCCAAAGGCCTGATTGTATACTCCCATTCGCTACAGAAGGATTTCTATCTTGATAACGACCTTCAGGCTGACAGATCATTCTAGTGCTATAACTATCTATCTGTACCCCATCTATTGATACGACATTTTGCGTATACTGTCCTTCGCTTCCCGTATAAATAGTTCTAATTTGTGCATTGGTCAAATCATTGGGCACATTAAAAGTTCTAGTTATTGTGGTCGATTTAGGCATAGTAGATATGGTAAAAGGATATATAGACTGTACATGATTTTTTGAAAAAGTAGCTACATCTGTGCTGCCCGAGCTTGCTAAAAAAGCATCAACCTTATAAGTAAAAGATTGATTAGATGGCTGGCCTTGGTTATGGGCTATCCATACGGTAGAATCCGGGTCTTTCAGTGCGGATGCAAATGCACTTATATCAAATGCATAGGTAACTGCGGTATTTGAAGGTATGGTCTTAAGCACTCCGCTTGTCCAATCGGTAGCCAGATACGGAAGAATGTACCTTACCATCTCTACACGTTTGGCATTATAAGCAGTGGTTAAGCCTACATCGTCTTTTGCAGTAGGCACAGCAGTATTATTGGCCGTTTTAAAATAGTAAAAATAGCCAAATGGCTCTGTATCGGCAGTGCCGGGATAGATGTTAAGCTTTAACGTAAGTGTAGCACCAATGCTTTGTTTTTGCGCATCTGTCAACTTGGTTGCATATACCAGGTTATCATAAACAGTTGAAAGAAGAGTAGCGGTATTTGCATTGGTATAGGATATCCCATTAGTAGGATAAAAACGTACGGTATCTGCCAAATGTATTTCCCCTGTGCCAGTATGTGGCGGGGGAAGAACCTCGGTTTTCTTTATGGATAAACTTACTGGGGGTTCCTGTACAACAACATCCCGTTTGCACGAAGATAAATAGCCTAGCAAAGTAAAGGCCGTTAACAGCCCATACAATTTAAAATTTGTTTTTTTCATGGTAGTTTTGATTATAGGTGAATGAATTAACTGATCATACTTCGTTATAAACTGCTTGACAAAAGCCCTATACTACATCTTATCACTATTTATTTAACAAATAACTGCCTAAAAGCACCAATTGCATTACTACAACTGGCGCCTTTAATGGCTTCTCTTTATGGCATCCAATATACTTTTTTGAGTACTTGGGCGCTTTCATTGACACCACCTGTTGCCGCTTGCCAGTTTGCCTGGTTGTTTACCTGCTCATCATTAGGGTAAGGCAACCTGTTGTATACCGCAGGTGTATAACTTGCATCTTTTGGTGTTAATCCGGTACGCCTAACCGTATTCCAGGCTTCTACAGAATTGAACAGATCGGCCAGCCACGATTGGGTAATGATCTTTTTGTAGTTTCCGGCAATGTCACCAGTAGTAAATTTCACTGCAGGGTTTGCGACAAAAGCATCTATTTGCGCTTGGGTAATAGGCCCTGGTTTGGCCGCAGCCGGCCAAATAGTAGTGGTATTGTTATTTACCGTTGTGTACCAGAAATTTACAGAGGCTTTTATGCCCGCATTGTATGCGGCCTCGGCCAAGGCCTGATCGGCAGCCACCCCAATGCCTTGATTATAAATCTCGGCCTTTAAAAACTGTACATCTGCTTCAGAAATAACTACATAAGGGAAGCTCTCGTAATCGCGAACCAGGTAATAATTAAACGAGGCAAATTTATTGCTAGGATCGGTACCTGGCGCCATTGGTGCATTGCTTGATGTATTTGGATAGGGTGTTCCTCCATCCTGCACAGAGCCGTTTTGAGGCTGTGGCACCCATTTACCTGCATTATTTGGCATAAACCAAACCTTATACCTCGGATCGAAAAATCCTGAGCCATCGTCGGCATTAGTAGACGACATTTGAGCGAAAACATTTGAGCTCATCCTGATCCTCGAAACAGAAAGCTCTCGGAACGAATACCATAAACGGTCAAAATAATCAGGATTATTAGGGACTACGATCAAGGGGTAATTGCCAAAATTGCTTTTGCTCAAGCTGGCCAAATCTTGGTTATTTGGCAATGGGTAGGTTGAGGGATCGCCCAAAATTTCGGCGATAATACCCTTGGCCTTGCTTTGCAGATTGGTCTTGCTCAAACGAACAGCATATCGTAGCCTTAATCCGTTGCCGAATTTTTTCCAGGCTACAAAATCATTCGCCAAAAACGATTCATAAGTGCCAATAGAAACCTGGTTAGCACCACCAATACCTACCACCGCTGCTTTCAAATCGTCTAAAACACTGCTGTAAATGGCTTCTTCCTTATCGTATCTAGGCTTGTAGTTTGCAACGCCTTCCGCAGCAATTCCTGCCTGACTATAAGGAATATCGCCATAGCGATCGAGCATAGACATGGTCTTGTAACTCATCAAAATAGTAGCCATGTACTTCACGTCGTTATAAACTTCAGGGTTTGAAGATTCCCTGACCAGTTTTAGCAGTTGCTTATAATCTGCCAAATCCTGATAGTAATTACGCCAAAAACCGGTAATATAATTCAGGTAAGGCAGGTTTACGTTTTGAACGCCCTGCTGATTGGTAATCGGCATAAATAAGCCGGTAAACAAAGTATAATCGTCTTCTGTTGCACGTTTGGCCAAGTTGTTAAAAAATCCGGCCGGCGTTGCCGTAGAAACTGTTGCGTCTTTATAAGGCTTGTTTAATTCTTCAAACCCTTTTTTGCACGATACCACACTAACCATTAATGTAAGGCCAAGTATCGAGGAAATTAATTTATGTTGAATTTTCATGTTTTGATACTTTAAAGGTGATTAGAATGAAGATCTTATAGAGAAACCAAATGACCTGGTTTTTGGCAATGAATCATATTCAATGCCCTGCATGTTACCAATACTATTTACCCCTTCTGGATTGAGGCCTTTAGGTATGGTGGTAAAAATATAGAACAGATCTCTTCCAACCAGTGAAAGCGACATGCTTTGGATAAATTTGGTTTTTTGGATCAGCTTAGTTGGCACCTGATAGGTTAAAGCAACTTCTCTCATCTTCATCCACGAGTTTTTAAATACCGAAGCTGACCGGGGCACGCCAACGTGGTTCCATGCCGAGTAAGTACCTTGGTAATACCACAAATAATTTACTACATCATTATTTTGGCTAACATTGGTAATATTGCCCTGCGCATCGCGGGTAACAAAAACACCTCCAAAATTAACTCCGGTATTGGCTCTTGTTCCATCTGGATATACCAAAGGCAACCCCCCGCCATTACGCTCTTTCAGGGTTTCTTTGAGATTCCCGCTGCCCATGCCTGCGGCATAAGAGCCAAAAAAGGTGTCGCCACCAATTTTTGCATCGGCCAGTACATATAACGAAAATGCCTTATACCTGAAGGTATTGGTAATACCGCCTGTTAAAAACGGCTGCGAGTTGCCAATAGCCACTTCATTGTCTGTTAAAACCCATTGGGTACCTGCATAATAGGTTTTTCCATCAACGGTATATTGCATAGGCAAACCATCTGTTCCCTCTGCGCGTTTCACTACTTTTTGGCCGTTTACATAGGTAAAATCTTTGCCATAAAGCGTACCATAATAATCGCCTACCTGTACTTTTTGACTAATTCCGTTACCGCTAAAAAAGGTACCTAGGGTTAGGGTATTTACTCCATCTTGCAAGGCCAAGACCTTGGTACGTGCATGCGAACCGCTTACAGATACATCCCAGCTAAAATCTTTCGTTTTTACTGGCGAACCGCTCACAATAAATTCGAAACCCGTATTGCCTAATGAGCCTGTATTGATTTTTACGTTGCCAAAACCAGACGATAAGGCCAATGGGTTATCCAGAATCTGATTAAAGGTTTTCATAGAGTAGGCTGTCAAATCTACATTCAGCCTGTTATTGAAGAAACCTAAGGTTAGCCCTCCTTCATAAGACCTGCTTTTTTGAGGCTTTACACCTTCAAACTTCAAGGTTGATGGCAGACTTTGCGCCTGTTGGCCATTGTTTGTGGTTACATCTAAAAGGTTGAATATGGTATAAGGATCGGTATCTGATCCCGTTTCGGCATAAGAGAACTTAAGCTTACCAAAACTTAGCCAAGGCATATCTTTTTGCAGACCTTTAAAAGCATCGGTAAACACAAAACTCAAATTAGCTGCAGGATAAAAATAGGAGTTAGAACCGTTAGCCAAAGTACTCGACCAGTCGTTACGGCCAGTAGCCTCTAAAAACAGGTAATCTTTATAAGAAAGGTTCAAAAAGCCAAAGGCAGAATTGATCTTTTTGGCATACCTGGTTTCCTCTGGCTGCGGTACAGGTTTTGAACCATTATTTAAGGCAAATACAAATGGCTTTACCAAATCGCCATCAGTACGGTTACTCGCGATATAATCGTTTCGGTAATAGCTTTCTACACCTGCCGTGAAGCTTCCGTTAATCTCTTTTCCGAAAAGATTGTCTTTGTGCAAACGGGCAAATACCTGCAGGTTCGAAGTAAGGTTTTTGGCCTGTGCCAACTTATAGGCGCCTTCTTTCTGTCCCAATACATCTGTCGGGTAGATTTTGGTGGTCGTTACATCATTAGAATTGTCTACACCGCCTTGTGCTGTAATGTTTAAGAAATCGGTTAGATCGGCTATCAATTTCATACCCCCCATTAAGCCATTTCTGTTAAACACGGTATTGTTGTTATTGATGTTCCAGTATTGATTAGCCAGGTAGCTGCCGCTATAAGGATAGGCGGGCGAACCTGCCGGAAAATTACTCTGGGTTAATGCATCCCTTCTCGAATTGTTAGGGCCATAGGTATTCGCAAAATCAACATAAGGATCATAATCTCTAGGCATCGAATAAATTACACCGCCCAAATAGCCAGAGCCTACAGCAGGGGCATTTAAACGGGTAAAATTAACATAGCTACCGGTTACCTCGGCACTTAGCTTCTTAGAAATCTTAAGCGTAGACCCCAAGTTGAAGGTATTCGATTGGATGTTGCTGTTTAAAATATTGGCATCGGTATAGTTTCTGGTGTATGACAAACGTCCAGTGGCATTTTCGCCACCGCCAGAAATAGCTACATTATGGGTCTGGATAGAACCATTAGGAAAAAAAGCCTTCCAGTTATTGGGCTGGGCCGAATAAGGCCTTAATACACCATCGTAATTTAAAATAGGCTGATTATCGAATCTTGGGCCCCATGACTGGCTACCTGGATAACTGAAATAGGCATCGGTCAATTTACCATTTGGATAAGGAACTGTACCGAATGAATTGCTTTTATAATCGCCAGGCGAGTTGTAATTATTTCCGATCTGGTAACGTTGGCCTGCTCCATTTACCGGGAACATTTTATTGTTATCAGCGGTTAACATCGCTGCCACTGCACCTTGTCCGTATTCATTTTGAAAATCCTGTATTTCGTATGGGTTGGTATAGCGATAAGAATAGTTGTAATCGATGCCCAAACCTGGCTTGCTGCTTCCTTTTTTGCGGGTGATTAAAATTACACCATTGCCTCCCCTGGCCCCATAAAGTGCCGCGGCAGCTGGTCCCTTCAATACGGTTATGCTTTCAATATCATCCTGATTGATAAAGTTCATGCCCGTGCCCCAGTCGTTGTTAGTTGAAACGTCGGTACCTGTACCACCTGCAACAGATGAAGTATTGTTGCCATTAACGTTGGCGGGATCGTTGTTGATAGCTACCCCATCTACAATAATCAGCGCCCTATTATCACCAGTTAGCGAGGTATTTCCACGCACCACAATCCTCGATGAGCCGCCTTCTACCCCACCGCCTGATTGCGATATCTGCAAACCCGCCACTTTACCCATCAAGCCTTGCGCAATGGTAGGTGCCTGTGCAATGGTTAAGTCTTTGCCGGCCACTTCTTGGGTGGAATACCCCAGCGCCCTCTTTTCTCGTTTTACGCCGAGCGCTGTGACTACTACCTCGCTTAAATCGTTGGTAGACGGCTCCATAACGACCGTTAGATTGCTCGAAGCACCAATCGTTACTTCCTGTGGCTTAAAGCCAATGTACCTGAACACCAGGATATTTCCTTCTGTAACAGAGATGCTAAATTTTCCATCGGCATTAGTACTGGTTGTTTTTTGCGTATTCTTGACCTGAATACTTACGGCTGGCAGAGTCTCGCCACTTGAATCTTTCACCGTTCCCGTAACGGTTTTTTGTGCATAAGCTGTTATGGCCATGCAGCCTAACAGGAGTATGCCTAAACACATTAGATAGATTTTTTTCATAGTTTTAATTGGTTTAGTTGATATGTAGGATAGTGTGTGTTCTTTAAGTCGGGCTGATCGGCATGATAGGGATGGTTATTGTTAAAAAATTAGGTTCTTAGTTAAAAATGCTGTGCTCTATAACCAAACTTGCGGAAGCCATTAATTCGGCATCTTCAATGAGTTTGGAAAGTATAATGGTTGTTTTTTCTGCGATACGCGGAATACAGAATTCGTTGATGGCCTGTTCTATGGCTGGCAATAACATTTTTCCTGCTTTTGCCCCCCTGCCACTCAGCACAATGCTTTCGGGGTTCATGATATGGATCAAAGTAGCCAGGCCCTTGCCAATCTGAAAAGCGGCATCAGATAAAATAGCGATGGCCAAAGGATCACGCTTTACCACGGCATCTAAAAAATGATCGGCTTTGTGTTTTTGCCCATCTTTAAACAGCTCGCGCATGAGCGATTCGGAACCATCGGCCAATGCCTTTTCTGCATTAGCTACCATGACCAGCAAGGAAGTATCTACTTCTAAGCATCCTACCTTGCCACAAGAGCATAAATTTGATGTTTTCGACAAAGGGATATGGCTAAATTCGCCGGCGTAGCCGCTGCTTCCTCTGTAAAGACTGCCATTTACAATCATACCCAAACCAGTTCCCCAACCAATATTCACTACTAGTACATCTTTTTTGTCTCTGGCCACCCCAAAATTGAGCTCCGCCAAAGCAATTAAACTCGAATCGTTGTCTATATGTACCGATAGGTTTAAGCTTGCACTGAGGTAATCGCGCAGATTGGAACCATCGTTTGTTTTAAGGCAGGAATAATTAATGCCTTCTTCGATGTTTACAAAACCTGGCATTCCAATGCCAACACCTAAAATCTGATTTTTCGATAGCCCTTTCGCCTCAATGTTTCGGGCGATGAACTGGCTGATCTTGGCTACGGCATTTGGATCTTGAATATCTAAATCAAGATTTTGCGTCGGCATCACGACTTCGTGGGCCAGGTTATAAATGGCCATCCTCGTCATCAGCTGGTCCATGGCCACCGCGACTACAAATTTTTCCTTTTTGGGATTGAGCAAAAAGGTCTGTGCACGGCGCCCTCCAGTAGAAGGACCCAAACCTTGTTCGATGATATATTGCTCTTTGATTAGCATGTTTACCGTTGACGTAATCAGGGGCAGGCTCTTTTGGGTTCGTTTACTGATTTCGGTTAGGGAAAGTGCTTTTCTATAGTAAAGTTGCTTGATAATGTCGGCCCGAAGCTGTTGCCCTTTAGCTGTTACAGTCATGTTTAATTTAGTTGTAACACTAAACTTACAAATAAAATAATGAACAATGCAAATCTTTTTAAAAAAATTATAAAGATCTATAGAGTTAATAATAAAAAAGAGAAGCCATCCTGATGATCAGGATGGCTTCTCTTTTTAAAAATAGCGTATGTCTTTTAATGGATGTCCTTAAATAGTCTGTTCCAGCGAATTTTGCTGAACCAAGAGCCTTGGCTGTCAAAACTCATCCAAATGAACAAGGCCTTACCCACTACGTGATCTTCGGGCAGGAAGCCCCAAAAACGCGAATCGATAGAATTGTGTCGGTTATCGCCCATCATCCAATAATAATTCATTTTAAAGGTGTAGGAAGTAGCGGGTTTGTCGTTCAGCATCCACACATTGCCTACCTTTTCCAGCTTATTGCCTTCGTAGGTTCTGATGGCGCGGTAATACACCGGCATGGTATTACTGTCCAGTTTAACGGTCCAGCCTTTTTTAGGTACGATTACCGGTCCGAAATTATCAATGTTCCATTTGCGGTTCGGATCGTAGGTAAACAGGTTGTCGTCATCTACACCCGGAGCGGCCACGCTTAAACTTACTGATTTTACAAAATCCAGCTTCTTCACCTTTTCGATCATTTCTGCTGTTGCAAAGCCTTCGTAAGTATTTGGCTCAGCCGTCATTCCTCCTTCAAGCCCTATATCAGTCAGCACATTTAGGTTAACTTCTGCAATGTTGAACTGTATTTTATAAGGCATTTTTCCGGCACTGGCCAAAGGTTCGGCCTTGCCATTTACGGCGACCAAGCCATTGCTCATGCTAATGGTATCGCCTGCAATACCAATGCAACGCTTAATGATGTTTTCGCGTTTATCAACCGGCCTGGTAGTGATGGTATATTGATTGTTTACCTGCTTCCATCCCAGCTGCCTGACCAAGGTATAATAGCTGATGTCTTGATTCTCGAGGGCAACGGTATCGCCAACCGGCAAATTGAAGACTACAATATCGTTTCGTTTTACATTCTGAAAGCCCGGCAACCTTCTATATTTCCACTGTACGCCATCCCAATAGGCTTTGGTTCCCGTCAGGGGCATGGTGTGGTGCGCAAAAGGAAAGGCAATTGGGGTCATCGGAATTCTGGCGCCGTAGTTTACCTTGCTTACAAACAAGAAATCGCCTACCAGCAACGATCTTTCCATCGAGCCCGAAGGAATGGTGTAGGCCTCGATAAAAAACACCCTGATAATGGTGGCCGCTACTACCGCAAAGATGATGGCATCGGTCCATTCGCGGGCCTTGCTTTTTTTCTTCTTAGGCTCAGTGCCCTTATTTTTTTTCCAAAATTTCCAATTCATGTCGTTGTATATTGTCTTGTTTAAAAAACAGGGTTAAATTAAAGTTTTTTCAAGATTTTAGAGCGGAACATTTTTATTTTGTTACATATAAAAAAAAGTGCCATTCAAACGAACGATGCTTTCTAATTTTCTATTCTGTTATTGTTTTTGAATACTCTGACGGAGGGGCATTCTGGTGGGTGAAGACACCCAACAGTGCATCGAGAGCAGAACATTTTTATTTTGTTACACATAAAAAAAGCACCATTCAATTGAACGATGCTTTCTAATTTTCTATTCTGTTATTGTTTTTGAACACTCTGGCGGAGGGGCATTCTGGTGGGTGAAGAGACCCAACGGTGCATCGAGAGCGGAACATTTTTATTTTGTTACACATAAAAAAAAGCATCATTCAATTGAACGATGCTTGATATCATGTTGAGGCTTTATTAGTGGATTCCTTTAAATATCCTGCCCCAGCGTATTTTGCTGAACCATGAACCTTGGCTATCAAAACTCATCCAGATGAACAAAGCCTTGCCTACGATGTGATCTTCGGGCACAAAGCCCCAATAACGCGAATCGAGCGAGTTATGCCTATTATCGCCCATCATCCAATAGTAATTCATTTTAAAGGTATAGGAAGTAGCCTTTTGACCATTGATCAGCCAATCGTTGCCTACTTTTTCTACTTTGTTGCCTTCGTAAGTACGGATTGCCCTATAATACAAAGGCATGGTATTGCTATCAATCTGAACGGTCCATCCTTTGGCAGGAACTTTAATCGGGCCAAAATTATCCCTGTTCCAATTCCTGTTGGGATCGTGCGGAAATACGCCACCCATTTCTGCATCTGCGGCACCAGCAGCGGTAAAGGTGGCCGATTCAACAAAGTCAAGCTTTTTCAATTCGGCAATCATCTCTGCAGAAGCGTTAACGATATAGCTATTTGGTACATTTCCTTGTTGAAATTCGCCAGTTGTAAAGCCTAATTTCTCCAACAGCTGCAAATTTATTTCTGGAGAAGTAAACTTAACGAAGTAAGACATCATCCCTGTATTTTTGAGGGGCTCATCCTTGCCATTAATATTGGCTACGCCGTTCTTCATGCTCACCACATCGCCAGCAATGGCAATGCAGCGCTTAATGTAGTTTTCACGTTTATCAACAGGCCTGCTCGTAATGGTGTATTGGCTATTCACCGATTTCCAGCCCAAACCTCTTACCATATCGTAATAACTAGAATTCTGATTTTCTAGCGCTACGGTATCTCCTTCTGGGAAATTGAACACTACTACATCATTTCTTTTCACATCCTGAAAGCCTGGGAGCCTTCTGTATTTCCACTGTACGCCATCCCAATAGGCTTTGGTTCCCGTCAGGGGCATGGTGTGGTGCGCAAAAGGAAAGGCAATTGGGGTCATCGGAATTCTGGCGCCGTAGTTTACCTTGCTTACAAACAAGAAATCGCCTACCAGCAACGATCTTTCCATCGAGCCTGAGGGGATGGTATAAGCCTCGATGAAAAACACCCTAATGATAGTTGCAGCAACTACCGCAAAGATAATGGCGTCGGTCCACTCGCGGGCCTTGCTTTTTTTCTTCTTAGGCTCAGTGCCCTTATTTTTTTTCCAAAACTTCCAGTTCATGTCTTAGGCTTTAAAATTAAAAATATCGGCAATGCTATAAAAGCCTTTCTTATCCTGTAGCCACTCTGCCGCGATTACCGCACCCAAGGCAAAACCTGCCCTGCTGTGTGCCGTGTGTTTAATTTCGATATCATCGACCTCCGAACTGTACACTACGGTATGTGTTCCGGGAATATTTTCGATGCGATGTGATTCGATCAGCAATTGCTCGTTTTTAACCACATCTGGAATTGGTGTTCCGATAACTTCATTTAGCCATTCAGATTTACGGTCCATTTCCTCGATAATATCTTCGGCAATGGTCATGGCCGTACCGCTTGGTGCATCCAGTTTTTGGGTATGGTGTATTTCTTCTACCTGTACATCGTAGGCCGGATAATTGTTCATCAGCTTAGCCAGTACCTTATTGAGGTGAAAGAAAATATTTACTCCAATGCTAAAATTAGAGCCGTAAAGCAAGGTATGGTCGCCGGCTGCACAATCGTTTTTGATTTGCTGAATATTGCCATACCAGCCGGTGGTACCTACCACAACTGGAACTTTGGCTTCAAAACATTTATAAATATTGTCTACCGCAGCGCTTGGCGCACTAAAATCGATGGCCACATCGGCCTTCGACAGGTTTGTTGAATTGAGATCTTCTAAATTGTCGATGCTGATTTTGAGCACAACTTCGTGCCCCCTTTCCATGGCAAAGCGCTCTATAATCTGGCCCATTTTACCATAGCCCAATAATGCAATTTTCATCTGTTAAAATATGTCTTCAGTGGTGATTAAGCTACCATGATTGGCATGGCGGTTTCATTTATATATAATTAATTTTTATCGATTGGCTGATGCTATACATGTTCAAACATCTACCCATTGGCCCTAAAGGTAAGGAAACAGATTTGCAATTAAAACACAGGAATACATTAGTTGAACTCGCCTGGTTTCATAGCTTGATGATCAGCTTTAATGCCGGTGTGGGTGCGCTGAAACTGTACATGCTGCCCGAGTTGATAACCGATGGGGTAACCTTAAACGACAAACTTTCGTCTACATTGAAATATTTTAAACGCGCAGTTACGTAGGCATCCACAGCGCTGAGGCCATAAAGACCTACCAAGGAGATTAATACCACTTCACGGTTTCGCTTATAAATATTTTTGGCTGTTGTTAAGGCCTGGGCATCTCTATACTGCTCCAATCCATTACCCTGCAAAGGCTGGTTGTTATTCAGTTGCCTGTACTGCAGTTCTTTTAAAAACCTGCGGTACAACTGGTTATTATCCATATAGGCGATAACCAGTGCGGTACCACCGCCATAAATCCCTCCCAATTTGGCGAGGATGTAGGTTTTTTGCCAAAATTTTGTGCCTTCTACCCTACCGCTTTTCACATCGTCAACTACTTGGCCATAATTATACATCTGGCCGAGGCCAGGAAAGATCAAAGAGCGTCGGAAAGCTTTTCGACCGGCAATTTTACCTTGGTTGATGTATTTTGGTTCGCCATCTAAGGTATCTAACTTACCTTTAACGGTATCTTTTGGTTTTTTTACCACAGGATCCTGTGCCTTTGCCATAGCAAAAGTGAAGAGCAAAACCACCAAAAGAAAAAGGTGTCGCATTACCAATCTAACAGTTCTAAAATTCTATTGAGATCGTCGCCTGATACAAAAGGAATTTCGATGGCGCCTTTGCCATTTTCGTTCACTTTCAGTTTTACCTTGGTTGCAAATTTAGAAGCCAGGTCATTCTGTAGTTTTTGGTATTCGAAAGAAACACCGGCAACTTTGGCCTTAACAGGCTTTACTTGCACATGGTGGATGCTACGTACCAATTCTTCTACCTTACGTACTGAAAGGCCTTTATCTAAGATTTCTTGGTGGATATAAAGTTGTTTTTCTGCTTCTTCAACGTTGATGAGCGCACGGGCATGGCCCATTGATATTTTGCCGTCGCGAATGGAAGCCTGAATTACTGGTGGCAATTTAAGCAGACGCAAATAGTTGCTCACGGTTGTGCGGTTTTTACCTACGCGATCGCCCAATTGTTCTGGCTTGAGGTTACACTCGTCTATCATCATCTGGAAACTCAAAGCCACCTCAATGGCGTTCAGGTTTTCCCGCTGGATGTTTTCGATCAAGGCCATTTCCAACATCTGTTGGTTATCGGCATCGCGGATGTAGGCGGGAATTTGTTCCAGTCCGGCCAATTTCGACGCCCTAAGCCTACGCTCACCAGAAATCAACTGGTATTTGTTACCATGCTTTCTTACCGTAATGGGCTGGATCAATCCTTGTACTTTGATCGATTCTGAGAGTTCGTTCAAGGCAACCTGATCAAACTCTGTACGAGGCTGATAAGGGTTGGTTTCTATATCATTGATATTAACTTCGCTAATGCTGCCGGCCAATAAGGTTGGCGCTGGCGACTCGACAGCCGTTTTGGGCTGATTTACCGAATCATTATCATCTAAGAGCGCACTTAATCCTTTTCCTAAACCTGTTTTTCGCTGAAAAGATGTCATCTATGTAATTTATATGGTTGCCGTATCTAGGTTTTGTTCTTCGCTGGTTATCAAACCGTTTTTGCGAACAATCTCTCTGGCCAAGTTTAAATAGTTAATTGCCCCTTTGCAGTTGGCATCGTGCATAATTACCGATACGCCATAGCTAGGCGCCTCGCTCAAACGTGTATTGCGTTGGATAATGGTATCAAAAACCAAGTCTTGGAAGTGGGTTTTCACTTCTTCAACTACCTGATTAGACAAACGCAAACGCACATCGTACATGGTTAATAAAATGCCTTCGATTTCCAATGCAGGATTTAAACGGTTTTGTACGATTTTAATTGTGTTCAATAATTTGCCTAATCCTTCTAACGCAAAATATTCGCATTGTACCGGTACGATTACCGAATCGGCTGCAGTTAAAGAGTTGATGGTGATCAAGCCCAAAGATGGAGAGCAGTCGATGATGATGAAATCGTACTGGTCTTTAATCTTATCCAGCACGGCTTTCATTTTGTATTCGCGGCTGGTCAGGTTGATCATCTCGATCTCGGCACCTACCAAATCAATGTGTGCCGGCAATAGGTCCAAGTTAGGCGTATCTGTTTTAAGGATGGCATCTTGGGGTTCCACATCATTGATGATGCATTCGTAAATGCTGTTTTTGATGTTTCTTGGATCAAAGCCAATGCCTGAGGTAGAATTGGCCTGCGGATCGGCATCAACCAAAAGCGTTTTGAACTCCAATACCGCCAAGCTGGCAGCTAAATTAATAGACGAGGTAGTTTTACCTACGCCTCCTTTTTGGTTTGCTAAAGCAATAATTTTACTCATCTATCTTTCTAAAAATCGCCAAAACTGGACATGGCTTTATTTCACAATAAAAAATCTTCAAAAAATGCTATTTTTGTATCGATTTAGGCATTTTTTACAATTAGCTAAGATACAAACTAAATCACAATTCCAGTACTAAAGCCATAAGTGTTTTGAACATCTTATTAACAATTTTAGCATGATTACCATTATATCCGGCACCAACAGGCCCGACAGCAATACCCTCAAAGTAGCTCAATATTATCAGAAAGAGCTGGCTAAAAAGGGATTGCAGACTCAGCTGCTTAACCTGCAGCACTTGCCTGAAAATTTGATCAGCTCGGATCTTTATGGCAAAAGAAGTGCGGAGTTTCAGGAAATGCAGCAATTGGTAGACGATACCAGCAAATTCCTGTTCATCATCCCTGAATACAACGGTAGTTTTCCGGGCGTACTGAAAACCTTTATCGATGCCTGTTCTTTCCCATCCAGCTTTTACGACAAGAAGGCTTGTTTGGTGGGCATTTCCTCGGGCAAATATGGAAATATTAGGGGTGTTGAACATTTTAACGGGGTGTGCGCCTACCTACACCTGAATGTAATGCCTTTGCGCCTGCACATTGCCTGCATTAAAAACGAGCTTGACGAGGCAGGAAATTTCCGTTTGGCAGACACGCTCAAATTTACCGACGAGCAAATGGATAAGTTTGTTAAGTTTTAGCTTGGGCTCAATTGTTTAATTGCCGATTGTTAAAAGGTTGGAAAGTTAGAACGTTGGAAAGTTCTAGGTGTAAACTAGCAACTGAAAACTTCTTTTAACCATATCAGACATTTAAGTTCACTTAAGAACCATGTGCCTATGTAGTCAGCCTGATGCTTCAATTCTTGCCACTGAAAATTGGTAACTGAAAATTTGTCAAAAAGAGATTGCTTCATCACTGCGTTCTTCGCAATGACGAGCTTTTGAAGCAGTCCATCTTACATCTTCCCTTTTACATCTTCCCCAACTATGGACTATCGACTGCAGACTAGAAACCTATCGCTCAAGCGCATACACCGCAAAAGAAGCCAACCAATGGTCGCCACCGTAATTCCCTGCAAAAACCAAAGGCAAGGCATTGCTCAGGAACTTATTAGCGGTTTGTTCAAAATGTTTTTTCCATTTATGGTTTGATGGCAAATGAGTCGCCACACTCCGCATGCACCAGGCACGGGTAAAAGACAAGCCCACCAAATGAACGGTTTGGTAATCGTTCAAATCGCTGATGATTGGCAGTTCGCTAATGCGCTGTATGCTTCTTTGTTCATAAAATTTATTGAGCCAGGCTACAAATTCCTTTTGAGGCAATACCCTACTCATTAAATCGGCCACTTCTAGGCTTGGCGAAAAGAAATCGGAACCATCTGGCTCCATATAGGCCGGAGTAGCCACATTAGTAAGGTAAAATGATTTGGCTTTGGCAATAATTTCCTGTTCAAAAGCAAGATCTTTTTTAGTGCGGGCCCAATCTAAGGCAAACACCAATCCGAATGCCGTATTCGGATGTACTCCTGTACGATTTGGATAGGTTTGTTTGGGCAGGTAAGCTTTCCAGAGTTTTAAGATTTGTTGGGTTAAGGGTTGCAATGCCGCATGCCAGCGTTTGGCGTCTGGATTATCCCAGGTATAAAGCTCTTCGTCTAATTTGAGCAGCCAGGCCCAGCCGTAAGTTCGCTCATAGGTATTGGCCACCTGATATTTGGTAAAATAGGCCGCCTCGCTCTCCATGTTCGCCTGCGTAAATGTTTTGTTCAGTAATGCAACAATAGCTTCTTTATTTTTAAGATCGGTTATGGTTTTGAGCAATCTGATTAGCATCCAATGTCCATGCACCGAGCTATGCCAATCTAAACAGCCGTAAAACGCAGGGTGTAATTCGCTCGGCAATAGCCTGCCATCAACTGCAGTATTGGCTACATGCGAAGTCTTGTTCGGGAATTCCTGTATGATACAGCCCAATGGCATTTTGGAGAGTTTCTCAGCTACATTGGCAGTGAGCGTTGGCACTTCTTGAGCGCTTAAAGCACCGAATATGAGCGAAAGGAAAGTAAATAAAAGCGTTTTCTTCATGGGTATATTGATGAATGCTGAAATTAGTTAATTGTTAAATTGCCCAATTGTTAATCGAAAACCGAAAACTAGCAATTATTTAATATTGTTCGGTGCCATGAGGCACAATTACCATATTGCTAAGTTGCTTACTCAAAACTGGCAACTGAAAACTGGCAACTGAAAACTTATCGAAAGAGATGGCTTCGTTCCTCGCAACGCCGATTCCATCTTCCATCTCACCTCTTACATCTTCCATTACTATCCACAACCAGTTATACGCTAAACCTGATCCAGCGGGAACCTTCATGGCCAAAAATAAAATGTCCGGGATGGATCATTTCGGCCATGTCTTCAATTAAGGTAATTGCATTTTCGGGCGTTCGCTGTCTGTTCGCATCGTCGTTCAGCAAAATGATTCGACCATTTTTTACAGCCTGCCATTCTTTATCAAGCAATGCCGGAACTTCGCGCATCAAATCTACCAGCGTTTTATTGGGTTCATAGTAAATAATATAAACCGCGCCTATTACATCTGTTTCGAGCATGCCACCAGCGGCCTTCATTTCTTCGGCCAACAACAAACTCGGGTTATTCGCCGTATCTAAACAAACCACAGGCACCTGTTCTATAAATTTGATTTTATGTGCTACTATATCCACGCGTTCTTGCAGCTCTTCGCGCAAATTGGCGTCATTTTCACTATTTATCAACTCATTTAAAAAAGACATCTGAATTTATTTATTAATTTGTACAAAAATAGTATTCTCAACCGATGCGTAGAATTATAAGCGATATATTTTGGATTTTCGCCCTCCTTTTCATGGTTTCCTGCAAAAGAAGTACTGAAAACGATGGCAAAAAAGTGTTTAACATCAACCTCGATCAAAATGTAACCTCGCTCGATCCTGCTTTTGCACGCAATCAGAATGCCATTTGGATGATCAACCAGATTTTTAACGGTTTGGTACAGGTAGACCGGCAACTGAACACCATTCCCTGCATTGCCAAAAGCTGGGAAACTTCTGCAGACGGTCTTGTTTACATTTTTCATCTTCGCAATGATGTTTTTTTTCAAGACGATGCCCTGTTTACAAACGGCAAAGGCCGAAAGGTAGTGGCCGAAGATTTTGCCTATAGCTTTAACAGGCTCATCGATCCTAAAGTGGCTTCTTCTGGTGGCTGGATTTTTAGCGACAAGGTAAAAGACGCGCAAAGCTTTAAAGCGGTTAACGACACTACTTTTCAGATTACGCTGCTCAAGCCTTTTCCGGCTTTTATGAATTTGCTAACCGCCCAATATTGTTCGGTAGTGCCCAAAGAAGTGGTTGAACATTATGGAAAGGATTTTAGGAGCCATCCGGTTGGTACCGGCCCGTTTAAATTCAAATATTGGAAGGAAGACGAAATCCTCGTCCTGCTTAAAAACGACCATTATTGGGAGAAAGACGGCAATCAAAAGCTGCCTTATCTAGATGCCATAAAGGTGAGTTTTATCACCGATAAGCAGAGTGCTTTTATGAATTTCATCAAAAAAGACCTCGATTTTTTCAACAGTGTTGACGGCAGCTACCGCGATGATATCCTGACCAAAAGCGGCCAGATGACCAGCAAGTACAAGGGCAAGTTTCAATTGATCAAAGGCCCCTACCTCTGTACAGAATACATTGGAATTTTGGTGGATACCTCTAAAGCCATCGTTAAAAATTCGCCCTTGCGCATGCAGAAAGTACGACAAGCCATTAATTATGCCATCGATAGGCAAAAGTTGATCAAATATTTAAGAAACAGTATTGGTACGCCAGCCACTGCCGGATTTGTACCCAAAGGGATGCCCGGCTTTGACAGCACGCGCGTAAAGGGCTATGATTATAATCCAGCCTTATCGGCTAAATTATTAGCCCAGGCAGGCTTTCCAAACGGTAAGGGAATGCCTGAAGTTACCCTGAGCACCTCTACAACCTATAAAGACCTTATCGAATTTGTACAGGGCGAACTGAATACCATTGGCATCAAAGTTAAGGTAGATGTGAGCCCGAATGCCAGCCTGCGCGATATGATGGCCAAAAACGAAGTCAACTTTTTTAGGGGCTCGTGGATTGCCGATTACCCTGATGCAGAAAACTATCTTTCTGTTTTTTACTCTAAAAACCGAGTGCCTTTTGGCCCTAATTATACAGGCTATTTTAACGACGAATTTGATAAGTTGTTTGAGCAGAGCTATTACGAAAGTGATGCCAAGAAACGTTATGAACTTTATTATAAAATGGACAATATGGTGATGCAGTATTCGTCTGTTGTGCCCATTCTCTATGACCAATCTGTAGTGATGCTCCAAAACAACATCAGTGGCTATCCTACCAATGCATTGAGCCTCATGATTTTGAAAAGAGTGAAGAAGCAATAGTTCATTGGTCCACTAGCTATTAGCTGATCAGGTGTTGTTCAATTGTAAACCTACAACTGCCGATCGCAAACTTAGATTTAGCCTATTGCTAAGATTCGTCATGCCTGACACTGATCCGGCACCTCAATGGAGACAGACCCTGAATCAAGTTCAGGGTGACGGCTGATAAATTAAAAAGCCTCTGATGCAATTGCACCAGAGGCTAGAAATTATATTTGGTTGTTTTGAATCTCTTTTTTATTCCGACTTGTCTCTTATTTTAACTAGGTCGTTTTTCAAAGATAGAAGAAAATTTGATTCCAAACGAATCTGATTAAAAAATATTTTCAACTCTTTGTTAGAGCGCCGGCACAACTATAATCGGCTTTAATTCATCGCGGCAGATAAGCATGATGCCATGCAAGCTGCATAGGTCAATTCTGGTGCGCCTGCTGGTGGCGACATGCCTGGTATACCTGTTTGCCATCCGCCAGCTTCTGTTTTACATGAGGAATCGCATTTCAAATAACGATCGGCATCGCTGTTGCCTGTCCCGGTTGATGGTGGCACCGAACCCGAGCCCGGTGTATCGGCCAAACCACCAAGAATATTTTTCATTTGTTTTCTGTCTAATACTTCTAAATTCTTTTTCATATTTATTGGGTTAATGGTTGAACCTAAAGCTAATCACAAGTCTTCAAAAAGCCAAGTTTGTAAAAAAAAAGACCTTTGATTTTACTCAAAGGTCTTTAGGCTCATTTGTGTTTAATATTATTGATTGCCACCCATTTGGCCACCGCCCATGCCGCCGCCTTGTTGCTGGTCTTGCTTCACGTCGTCGTTTTTGATTTTTTTCTTCTCGGTAAATTTAAGCTTACCAAAATTGTAGCTAAAGTTCAAGCCAAAAGAACGCAATGGGTAAAGAATGTTCTGGCTTTGATAGGTAAATGCCGATTGCGTAACCGAATTGATTTTCAGGTCACGCTGAAACGGATTCAGCGTATTGATGGCAATACTTCCTTTTTTGTTCAGGATCTCTTTCTTCACCGCGAAATAGTGGATAAAGAAAGCGTCTGTTTTCCCTTGAAAAGTATAACGTGGAGAATTGATTACGCCAAAAGCTTCAAAGCTCCATCCTTTTTTAAACGAAGTTGCCGAACGCAAAAACACGTTGTAGTTCCAGAATGTCTTGGTGTTGTTCACCGTACCAAATGATGCGCTGTTGGCATCGATGTTATTTACCTGGTAGCTATTGATACCGATATTGCTCATCAATGTCCATTTTGGCGTTGGATTGTATGAACCAAACACATTAAAGCCATAACTTTCTGAGGTACCTACGTTGATAAAGGTAGTCAACACCTTAGTGTCTGTTAACGGGTCAACCAAGTTGGCATTTTCGATTACGTTTTGCGTACGGCGATAAAAAACCGAGGCATTGATGATAGAACCCTTAATGAAAGTTGAGTAACCAAATTCCAAGTTATCGCTCAGCTCAGGATCAAGATCTGGATTTCCCTGAAAAACAGTGAACTGATTGGCTTCATTACGGAATGGGTTCAAGTAGCTTAAACTTGGACGTTGCACCCTGCGGTTATAGCTCAGCTTAAGTGTCGTCATCGGACTAAGCGGATGCGATATGATGGCACTTGGAAAAAGGTTAAAATAATCGTTTTTGCTATTGGCGAAATTAATTGCAGTATACTCAGCCCTTAAGCCTCCTTTAAACTGTAATTTTTTGGCCAAGTTAAAACTGATCGTGCTGTACAAGGCACCCACGTTTTGATCATAGTCAAAAGTTTGCGCCGAACCGCTGCCATAATCGCTAATGATGTTACGGAAAATCCCTTTGGCACCGGCCTCAAAAGTTACCGATTTGCTAAAAGGATAAACATAATCGGTTTGGGCCGTATATTCTTTGTTCTTACCGGTATTGCTGCTGGCCAATACATTATCTGGAAAACCAACTTTTTGCAAAGTATTGGTAAACTCATTCGTATTGCGGCCACTGGTTAACTGACCCGAAACCGAAAACTCTTCGCCGGCTTTTTTGCTGGTCTTTTTATAATCGATGTTCCAATCGATATTGCTGTTGCCCATATCGGTTTGGCCAAGGTTTTTAGCGGCCTCATTATCGATCATTAAATTAGTTTGACCCGGACCGCCATTAAAAAAGTGGTTATACCTTGCGTTTGTGCTGATATTGTTATAAGCATTGAAATCGTAGTCTAAACCTAAGCTACCGTTGTACATCTGCCTGGTCCAATCTGAATAACCATCCTGAAAAACACTGGTTGTACCTGTGCTAGAGGTTGTTCTATTTAACGATGTTACCCTGGTTTCTTGCGGATAAGCCAACATGGTACCCAAGTTGGTATTTACACTCAAGCGACCTGTTTTTGCCGTTAAGTTAAACGAACCTGTATTTTGACGGGTACCTGCAGTTGCATTTACGCTACCGCTCACCCCTTGTGCATTCGATTTTTTGGTAATGATGTTGATGATACCACCAGAACCTTCAGCATCGTATTTGGCCGATGGGCTGGTAATTACCTCTACGCTTTTGATCTGATCGGCTGGCAACATTTTCAAGGCATCGGCAACGCTGTTGGCCATGGTACCCGAAGGCTTGCCATTGATCAATACGCGAACCGCAGCGCCACGCAATTGTACGTTGCCGCTCATATCTACCGAAAGCATCGGCACCTTACGCATAACGTCGGTTGCATCGCCACCGGCATTGGTTGCATCGGCTTCCGCATTGTACACCATTCTATCGATCTTATTCTCGATCATGGCTTTCTTGCCTTCCACTGTTACTTCTTTTAAGGTATTTGAGCTCGACACCAAAACAATATTGCCCACATTATTATCTGGCTTTCCAGGTGTAGTGGTTACCAAGATGCTTTTTGAGGCATAGCCGATAAAGCCAACTGTCAATTTATATTCGTCTGGAGCCACATTTTGGAGGATCACTTTTCCTTTTTCGTCGGTTACCCCACCATTTACAGCTTTGCCATCCTTTACTTTTACTAAAGAAACGGTTGCGTAATCAACTGGCTGTTTGGTTAGCGAGTCTATGATGATTGCAGTTATACGACCAGTAACCTTCGGTGCCGCTGCGCCACCTCCCATGCCTGGGAATTGTGCCTTTGCACCAATCACTGTCATTAAACCAATACATAGTAGTAGAATTCTTTTCATTATAATTATTGTTTGTTTGCTATTTAGTCTGCCAAAAATAGATTTTGTTACAGGCAAAGCCTACTGATTTCTGTTTACTGGACAGGAAAAATCGGTGAATGGCATTTTTGAAGCGGTGAGTGGTAAAGTATGACCAATCGCCTCCCAAGCCAATCTCTGTAGGTTTTGGCTCGGGGCGATGGATTACAGGTCTTAGGCTTTTTCAAAAGCTTCTATTTCTTTTAAAAATTGGCCAGATTTAATCACCGAGGTCCATTCTGCTCCGGAAAACATGATTTTAAACCATTTTTTGTCGCTGTTTTTAAGATTGATGTTTCTATACAACCAAATGCTGGCCAATACGAAAAGAAACACAATAGGCAGGTGGATAAAATAGAACGAATTTGGCGATTCTTTGATCCATTGAAAATTGATGTACCAAGTAGAATAAAATGGCAGCTGCAACAACAATACCCTTACAATTTTCAAGGTAGAAGCCTGCAAAGCAGACAGTTTCTGCTGGATGTAAACTACGCTTTCGCTGTTGTCTATATCATTAATCAAGTAGAGCTGATCGATATAAACCACAATGGCAATGATTGTGATCACGATACTGATACTGAGTGAGGCCACAAAGAATATCTTCTCGAATGTAAGCGAATGATAAACCAGAAAGCCTAAAACAGCTACGTAAATTAAACCTGCAATAACGGCAAACAGTTTCATTCTTTTTGCTGGCTTCAGGGCTTTTTTTGCCTTTTGCTGCTGCAAATCGGCTATAATTTTTCGATTGAGAGAAAGTGATTGTTCTAATTTCTCGTCGTATTGTTTCCAAAGATTTATGATTTCTAATTCTTGCATGATGCTAGGCTTTTAAGTTTGAAAATTTTTGTCTCAACAGTTCTTTGATGCGGCCAATTTTGGTGGCTACATTGCTGAGGCTGATCCCCATGATTTCGGCTATTTCCTTTTGTTGTTTCTCTTCCAAGTAAAGCAATAAAAGCGCCTTGTCTAATGGTTTAAGCTCGTTGATAAATTGCTGCAACAGGCTGAGGTTAGTTTCTAAACCCGCGTCCAGGTTTTCGTCTGCCATTTCTATCACATGTTCGCCCATTAAAACCGTGTTTGTTGCTTTTCTTTCCCGGCGGTAAAAAGAGATGGCTACATTCAGGGCTATACGGTACATCCAGGTAGAGAGCTGGTAGGTATTGTTGAAACTGCTCCACGATTTCCAAAGCTGGAAAATGATTTCCTGAGCCAAGTCTTCACGGTCGCTCGCATTGCGGCAATAAGAATTGCATACCTTAAAGATAATGCGCTTATTGGCTTCAATGAGCTGGATGAAATCTGGTTGGGCTACAGGTGCTTGTTGCATGTTTTTAAAACTGTTTTCCCTATTATTCGCAACAAGGTCTAAAAAATCACAAAATTTCTGAAAAATATTTTAAGGAAAGGCGGAGGTCTGGAAGGTTGAAGGTATAGGGCGACAGTTCGAAGTTGATAGTTAATCGTTTGGATTTAAGAATCCATCAAGCGAAATACTGAATTAACTTCAGCATGATGATTGAAGAAAAAAGCCACAGACCAACAGTTTTAAAATCTGTCAGTCTGTGGCTGAATTATGCGAAGCTGAGATCCTGAAACAAGTTCAGGATGACGCCTACTATTATTCCTTAAACTACAATATTTACAATCTTTCCTTTTACGAAAATGATTTTTTTCGGCGCCTTGTCTTCCAAGTGTTTCTGCACCTGTTCATTGGCCAATACGGTTTCCGTTACCTGCGCTTCGTCTAAACCTAAACTTAAATTCAAGTTCATCTTCATTTTGCCATTGATCGAAATCGGATAGGCAAACTCATTTTCTTCCAAATAAGCCGGATTAAATGTTGGGTAGCTTGCCGTAGATAAATTTTCATGCCCCAACAACGACCACAGCTCTTCACAGATATGCGGTGCATAAGGAGAAAGCACCACCACCAAATCTTCCAATACCTGACGGTTTTTGCATTTCAAGTCAGTCAGTTCGTTAACAGCAATCATAAAGCTCGAAACCGAAGTATTGAACGAGAAGCGCTCGATATCATCCTGCACTTTTTTAATGATCTTATGCAATGCTTTCAACTCAGCTTTGTGAGGCACCGAATCGTTCACATGGAACTGCCATTCTTCATTGTGGAACAAACGCCAGAATTTACGCAGGAACTTAAATACACCTTCGATTCCGTTGGTGTTCCACGGCTTGCTTTGCTCCAACGGTCCCAAAAACATCTCGTACATGCGCAAAGTATCTGCTCCATAATGCTCAATCAACACATCGGGGTTTACCACGTTGAATTTTGATTTCGACATTTTTTCTACTTCTACGCCACAGATGTATTTGCCACCTTCTAAAATAAACTCGGCATTTTCAAACTCAGGCCTAAACTGTTTGAATTGTGCGACATTGAGTATATCGTTCTCTACAATATTTACATCTACGTGCAAAGCGATGGTTTTGTAATCTTTCCTCAATCCATAAGACACCAAAGTATTGGTACCCCTGCCCTCGGCATCAACTACGCGGTATACAAAATTGCTACGCCCCTGGATCATCCCTTGGTTGATCAGTTTTTTGAATGGTTCTTCTTCGCTTACATAACCCAAATCCTTCAAAAACTTGTTCCAGAAACGGCTGTACAGCAAGTGTCCGGTAGCATGTTCAGAGCCGCCGATGTACAAATCAACGTCCTTCCAATAGGCTACTGCTTCTTTTGAGGCAAATTCAGAATCGTTTTGCGCATCCATGTAACGGTACCAGTACCAGCTGCTGCCTGCCCAACCCGGCATGGTGCTCAATTCGTATTCGTATTGGTCTTCGTATTTCCAATCGGCAGCACGGCCCAAAGGCGGTTCGCCGGTTTCTGTTGGCAAATATTTATCGATTTCTGGCAATACCACAGGCAATTCCTCTTCTTTCACCAAATAAGGCAATCCGTTTTTAAAATAAACTGGAATAGGTTCGCCCCAATAGCGCTGGCGACCAAAAATAGCATCGCGCATGCGGTAATTGATTTTTGCTTTGCCTACACCCTGCTCTTCCAACCAGTTGTTTAAAAAGGCAACGGCATCCTTATAGTTAAGGCCATTGATAAAGCCAGAATTGATGTATTTTCCTTCTTTAGTGGCATCTGCCTGGGTTTCGATATCTTGTTGGGCATCTAAAATCTGGATAATCGGCAAATTGAAATGCGTAGCAAAAAGCCAATCGCGCTGATCGCCACTTGGCACGCCCATTACGGCACCAGTGCCATAGCCTGCCAACACGTAATCGGCAATCCAGATCTGTACCTTTTCTCCATTAACCGGATTAAGCACATAACTGCCTGTAAAAGCACCAGAAACCGTTTTGGTATCAGCCATGCGATCCAGTTCGGATTTCTTTTTGGTTTGTGCGATATAATCGTCGACCATTTGCTGTTGCGCAGGTGTAGTTAATTGTTGCACCAATTCATGCTCCGGCGCCAATACCACAAATGAAACACCGAAAATGGTATCAACTCGGGTGGTGAATACCTCTATGTAGTTAGCAGTTGGCAGTTCTGAGTTTGCAGTTTCAATCTTAAACCTTACACTGGCACCAACACTTTTGCCAATCCAATTGCGTTGCATTTCCTTAATTGGCTCTGGCCAATCGATTGTATCTAATCCCTGAAGCAAACGTTCTGCATAGGCAGAAATCCGCATGCTCCATTGCATCATTTTCTTTTGCTCTACCGGAAAGCCGCCACGTTCTGAAAAGCCGTCTTTCACTTCATCGTTGGCCAATACGGTTCCCAAAGCCGGGCACCAGTTTACGGTACTTTCTTTGAGGTAGGTTAAGCGATATTTCAACAGCTCTACCTGTTTTTCCTCATCGGTAAAAGTAGCCCAATCGCTAGGCATAAAAGTATTTACATCTTCATCGCAAACGGCCTTTACTTCGGCACTGCCCGATGCATTGAATTTTTCGATCAAGGTGGTAATATCTTCCGCACGGTCGGTTTCCAAATTGTACCAAGAGTTGAACAACTGCATAAAAATCCACTGCGTCCACTTGTAATAAGCAGGGTCGCTGGTGCGGACTTCACGGCTCCAATCAAAAGAGAAACCAATCTGATCCAACTGTCTACGATAGGTAGCGATGTTCGTTTCGGTGGTAATGGCCGGGTGCTGACCGGTTTGAATGGCATATTGCTCTGCAGGCAAACCAAAAGAGTCGTAGCCCATAGGGTGCAACACGTTAAAGCCCTTCAATCTTTTGAACCTTGAAAATATGTCTGATGCGATATAGCCCAGCGGGTGACCTACATGCAGTCCTGCACCAGATGGATAAGGAAACATATCCAGTACAAAATACTTTGGTTTGTCCGAATTGCTATCGGCTTTAAAAGTTTGATTGGTGGCCCAATATTTTTGCCACTTTTGCTCTATCTCTTTAAATTGGTAGTCCATTAAAATGCTCTTGCTTAAATAGTTTGCAAAACTACGGAAATAAAGCCTGTTTTTGAAGCGTGGTTTAAAGATTTAATATTGTTGGCGAAGACGTCAACAAAACAAACGATTCCCTAGTTGGCGGGGGCGCCGGCAAGCAAAAAAAAAAGCGCCATCTGCTAATGCAAATGGCGCCCGTATGTTTGTAATGACCTTGCCTAATTAACGGCTCAGGTAATAAGTTTCTGTTGTTCTGGTGCTGGCGCCCACTACGGTTCCTGTAAAACGGAATTCATTATCGCTAATTACCGTGGTAGTGCATTCTAAATCCTTTTCAGAAAAATCCAGGAAAAAGGTATCGTTGATCCTCACTTTGTAATTACCCAAAGCCCTGTTGTTGGTGCCCAAACTTAACTCTACATCGTCGTTTGTGTTGTCTTTAAAGTCGATGTAATCTGTTGCGGCGTAGGTAGTGGTGTTAGTGGTTGGCGTTCCCGATGAGTTGTAAGTGGTAAAATCGATTTTGTTTACCCGCCATTTGCCCAGCATCTTGGTACGAAGGGGTTCTGTAGCTTCATTTTGTTTTTTACATGCACTAAAGCCTGCGATCATGAAGAGCATCATTCCTGCTAATACTAATTTCTGTTTCATCCGTTTATTTTAGTTGTTTTTTAGTTGTCAGATGGAGCCTTCGATTAAAATAGTCATCTATTTTTAATGATCATTTTAATCGTGTCGGGTTCATTCAGCTTTTTTGATTTTAGTTTAATAAGAAACGCCAATGCTACAGCTCGGAACAAAACATGTGCCACTTATTTAACTTTAACGAAAGGTTAAATAATGTTAAGAGCCTAGCTTGCTATAGCTAATTTGAGTAATTTGCTGCTGCTAAATTCGACTGAGTTGTAAAAACAAGGCCATTTAATTTACGTTTTTACTTATCTTTCTTTATTTTCGCAAAAACAAAAACATAGCTACATGGAAGAATTTGAAGTAAGTGAAGCCTCTAAAAAAACGAAGACCATCTACATCTCTACCATTTTTAGCATCGCATTGGTGCTATTGATGCTGGGCATGTTAGGCCTAATTTTAGTACACGCTAAAAATCTCTCCAACTATGTAAAAGAAAACATCGTGCTCAACATCATTGTTGATGAGGGTGCGAAAGAAACCGACATCCTGGCTTTCAAAAAAGAATTGGATGGCAACATCGCGGTAAAGCAAAGCCAGTATGTAAACAAAGAAGTTGCGCAACACAACCTGACCAAAGATTTGGGCGAGGATTTCGTGAACTTTTTGGGCTACAATCCCTTGCTTTCTACCATTGATGTTTACCTAAAGGCTGATTACGCAAATAACCAAAACATCGATGCCCTGAAAAAGACCATCGAGAAAAACCCTATTGTTAAAGAGGTAGTTTACCAAAGCTCTTTGATTGATATGGTAAATAAAAACATCAACACCATTAGTTTAATCGTTCTGGGCTTTGCCATTATCTTATTGGTAATTGCGGTTGCCCTGATCAACAATACCATTCGCCTGGCCATTTTCTCGCAGCGCTTTTTAATCAAGAGTATGCAATTGGTAGGTGCCACAAAAAACTTCATCAGAAAACCTTTTATTTTGGTGGCTGCCCTGCACGGATTGATTGCCTCATTTATTGCAATCATCATTTTGCTCGGCCTGTTAACCTACGCCCAAAAAGAACTTGGCGAAATCAAGATCTTAGAAAGCTATACCGAGTTTGGCTTTGTTTTCTTGAGCCTGGTAGCCATTGGCATTTTCATTACAGCTATTAGCACCTGGTTTGCGGTAAGCAGATATTTACGTTTAAAAATTTACGACCTTTATAGATAATGGCAGAAAAACAAACTGCTCCTACCAGCAAGGAGCAAAATTCAGAATTGGTGTTTACCAAAAAAAACTATCAGTTATTAATTATTAGCATTGCAATTGTAGTTGTAGGCTTTTTGCTGATGATTGGTACAACTGGCGATATCTACGATACCAGAAGAACCTTATTGGCACCAATGGTTGTGCTTTTCGGTTTTGGTTTCGGCATTTACGCCATCCTCAAAAAGTAGGAGTCGATGAATTTTATACAAGCCTTAATCCTTGCAATTATTGAAGGGTTAACTGAGTTTTTGCCGATTTCTTCAACCGGCCACATGATTATTGGCTCTTCTGTAATGGGTATTGCCTCCGATCCTTTTGTGAAGCTTTTCACCATCTGCATTCAGCTGGGCGCCATTTTATCGGTAGTTGTACTGTACTTTAAGCGTTTCTTCAAAACCTTCGATTTTTATATCAAATTGCTCGTCGCCTTTATTCCGGCTGCTGTTTTTGGCTTTTTGCTAAGCGATAAGATCGATGCCATGCTCGAAAGTCCGCTTACCGTTGCCATTTCGCTGGTAATTGGCGGGGTAATTCTTTTGTTTGTAGACAAGTGGTTTAGCAAGGCCAGCATTACCGAAGAAAAAGACATCAATTATTTAACGGCCTTGAAAATTGGCTTCTTCCAATGTCTGGCTATGATTCCAGGTGTATCTCGCTCTGGTGCAACCATTGTTGGAGGGATGAGCCAAAAGCTCACCAGAAAAGCCGCAGCAGAATTCTCTTTCTTTTTAGCCGTGCCTACCATGTTTGCGGCAACAGGCAAAAAACTGTTGGATTTTTACAAAGAAGGACACAGCTTTACCAAAGACCAAATAGAGATTTTGGCATTTGGCAACGTCATCGCTTTTATCATCGCGCTTTTGGCCATTAAAAGCTTTATCGGCTACCTGAACAAAAACGGTTTCAAGGTATTTGGCTGGTACAGAATTGTGGTTGGCTTGGTTATCATCATTTTGATCTTATCGGGACATCAGCTTTCTGTGATATAATCCGTAGCTTTGCGGCAAAATTTATTATAAGCTTTTGGACCAAAAAAATCCGACATTTCCCGATTTCAATTTTGCCGAAGGAGAACTTTTGCTCATCAACAAGCCTTTCAAATGGACTTCGTTTGATGTAGTGGGCAAAATCAGAAACTCGCTCAAACCCTTGAAGCTCAAAGTTGGCCATGCGGGCACTTTAGATCCATTGGCAACTGGTCTTTTGATTATCTGCACAGGCAAGCTCACCAAACAGATCGATACTTTTCAGGCAGAAGAAAAAGAGTACACCGGTACTTTTACCTTAGGCGCCACTACCCCATCATTCGACTTGGAAACAGCTATCGATCAAGAATTTCCGATCGATCATTTAACCGACGAAGCCATTTATGCTGCCGTTGCGCCTTTCATTGGCGAAATCGAACAATATCCGCCAGCACATTCTGCGGTGAAGGTAAATGGCGAAAGGTTATACGTAAAGGCACGTTTAGGTGAAGAAGTAGAACTGCGCAAACGCCAGGTTACGGTAAGTGTATTCGAAATTACCAGAATTGCCCTGCCTGAAGTAGATTTCAGAATTGTATGCAGCAAGGGTACTTATATCAGATCGCTGGCTTCAGACTTTGGCAAGCAACTGAACAACGGCGCTCATCTTTCTAAGCTCACTCGTACGCGTAGCGGAAACTTTTTATTGGCCAATGCATTTGAGGTAGCGGATCTGGTTCATTATCTTCGAAGCAAAAGAGAAGAAGCAAAAGACAACAAAGATCAATAAGGGCTTATGGAACACCTAAAAAACAAAAGTTCGCGTTTAATTAAAGAGATTGCACTTATCGTTTGTGGTGTAGTGTCTGCTTGTTTTGGACTAAAGAGTTTTTTAATTGCCAACCATTTTATTGATGGAGGCGTTACCGGCATTTCCCTGCTGGTAAGCACGTTAACGGGCTGGAATTTATCTTACCTCATTGTCATTATCAATATTCCTTTCGTGATTTTGGGCTATAAACAAATAGGAAAAACCTTTGCACTTAAAACATCCATTGCAATTATCGCACTCTCTTTGGCCCTGATTTTTTTGCCTTTTGTACCCATCACCCACGAAAAACTGTTGATCGCCTTTTTTGGTGGTTTCTTTTTAGGTGGTGGTATCGGTTTGGCCATGCGCGGTGGCTGTGTAATTGACGGCACCGAGGTTTTGGCGCTTTACATCAGCAGAAACAGCCAACTAACCGTAGGCAATATCATCCTGATCCTCAACATCATCATCTTTGCTTTTGCAGCTTATTTCATCAATATCGATACGGCCTTGTATGCCATCCTTACCTATCTCTCGGCTTCTAATACGATAGATTTCATTGTAAACGGTCTCGAAGCCTATACGGGTGTGACTATCATTTCTGAAAAAAACGAGGAGATCAAAGCTTTCATCATTTCGAACATGAAAAGAGGCGTGACCATTTACAAGGGCGAAGGTGGCTATTTAGAGAAGAAAGACATCGACATTATTTATACCGTAGTTACTAAACTGGAAATGAGCAAGCTACAGGCCGAAATTAGGGCAATAGACCCTGATGCTTTTGTGGTGCAGCAACAAATTGCCGACATTAAAGGCGGCGTGGTTAAACGCCAAGCCTTTCACTAATCCTATTCGTTTTGAAAATATATAACCAGCTATCGGATTTTAAAAAACTGGATCATGCCGTAGTAACCATAGGCACTTTTGATGGCGTACATTATGGCCACCAAAAAATCATCAAACGTCTATGCGAACTGGCCAAATCGTCCGGTGGAGAAAGCGTCATCCTTACTTTTTTCCCGCACCCGCGGATGATCATCGATCCTGAAAACCAGGACCTGAAAATGATCAATACCATTAAGGAAAAAGCGCAGATCCTGGAGAATTTAGGTGTAGATCATTTGATCATCACTCCTTTTACGCGAGATTTTTCTAACCTCACGGCCGATGAATACATCAAAAACATACTGGTAGACACCATTGGCACCAAACAACTGATTGTGGGTTACGACCATCGCTTTGGCAAAGACAGAAAAGGGGGCATGGAAGAATTGCTGGCCAACGCCCAGCAGTATGGCTACACGGTAGAACAAATTGCAGAGCAGGACATTAACGATGTGGCGGTGAGCTCTACCAAAATACGTAAGGCCTTGCTTAATGGAGATGTGGCTTTGGCTGCCGAATACCTAGGCTATCATTTTTCGATTAACGGTCCGGTAATTAAGGGCGATAAAATTGGCCGTACCATCGGTTTTCCAACGGCTAATATATTTATAGAAGAAACTTATAAACTTATTCCAAGCGATGGCATTTATGCGGTTACCATTGAAATGAGTTCGGAGCTTGGAAATGAGAGTTTGGAGTTGGTTGATGACACACAACTCAAAACTCAAAACTCAAAACTCAAAACCTACAGAGGCATGGCCTACATTGGGCAACGACCAACCATTAACGGCATGACGAGAAACATCGAGGTCAACATCTTTGATTTCAATCGGGAAATTTACGGACAGACCATTACCATGAATTTCTTGAAGTTTTTGCGCCATGATGTAAAATTTACCGGATTAGAAGCCTTAACTACTCAACTGCATCAGGATAAGCTGGATACTTTGGCGTTTTTTGACAATGACTGAAATTAAAAAAACCAGTGGCGCAAGAATAGGACATGCTAATGCTACCTGGCCGTTTGTAACCCTAATAGCTACCAAGGATAAACTTGAACTCAAGGCAAGTATACTTGGCCATTACGTTTTTAGGGCAAGCGATATTATTTCTTTAGTGCCTTCTTCAAACTTTTTAAGAACTGGTGTAAAAATCAACCACTGTGTTCCAGATTATCCACAAGAAATCATCTTTTGGACAGGCAATCCGCAACAACTCATTTTTCAGATTCAACAACTTGGCTTTTTCGAGAATATCAATCCATCTGTAACAGCAGTTGAAGAACAAATCACCTTCAAACAATCGCAAGGTGGATTCCCCATTAAAATACCCGTTGCAATTGCCATCATAGTGATCTGGAATATTTCATTCTTTATTGACTTTAAGAATTTTTTTACAGGCAAAGCAATTAGTTTTGGCGTAGGAATCGGCGAACAATTGGGATTGGGTTTTATTTTCACCATCTGCCTGCTTACCTTGTTATCAAAACCCTTTAGCAGACTGGTTTTAAAAGAAGGCCGAACGGCTAATGATCTAAAACCATTTATCTTTTTTATTATGTTTATTTGTGGCATGATGTTATTGATCACATCATTGCATTAAAAGAAAGTCCTAAATCAAAATATGAGCTTTTTGAAAAACATACTTAGCAAAAAAGGAAGGCCAATTGTTAACCATAACGATTTTTGGAACTGGTTTCAACAAACGGAAAAGAAACTTTTCGATACCTTAAAAAACGAGGCCAACATAGAGCAAGATTTTATCAACACGCTATCTTCAAAGCTCGATGAACTGAGGGAAGGCATCTATTTTTCTGGAGGCATGTTTAACAGCGAAACTGCAGAACTCATCCTCACTGCAGAAGGCAATTTAAAAAACATTGCATTCGTTGAAGATTTGGTTAAAAATGCGCCAAAAATTTCAAATTGGAAATTTACAGCTTTAAAACAACCGTTAGCTATTACCGATGTGAATATTTCAATGGCTGGCTATAAATTTGATGCTGATTCTTTATTTTTTTATGCAAATGAGGAAAATAACTATCCAGATCAGATAGAGATTACAATAGTACACAACAAGTACAACGAAGAAAATAAAGATGCTATCATCAATGGAAGCTATATATTTTTAGACTATTACCTGGGCGAGCTCAATTTGGCGACCACCATCGATCATATTCAATTTACAAGTAAGGAAGAGGCCACGGAGGAACTTGTTCCAATCATCAAATTAAAAGATTTTCTGATTTGGAGGGAGAAAGAGTTTCTAGAAAAATATGAAGGCACAAGGTACAATACAGAAAACGACAGTTATTCAAGCCTCGAAGCTACCCTGCAAAACGGCATGTCTTTGATTGCTATTGTGAATACATCGTTGCTCAAATGGGACAGCAAAGCATCACACCCTTGGATCTTAACCATTAAAATAAAATATCCTGGCAATGCCAACGGAATGCCAGAAGCCAACACCTACCAACAGTTGAACGATTTTGAAGACCAATTGATGGAAGTACTCAAAGACAGCGATGGTTACCTTAATGTTGGAAGAGAAACCGCTGATGGCATTCGTGAAATCTATTTTGCCTGCAAAGACTTTAGAAAACCCGTTCGAGTACTAGATCAATTGATCAAAGCAAACGACAACGATTTCGAAATCTCGTTCGATATTTACAAAGACAAGTATTGGAGAACTTTTGATAGATTTATGTAAGCACTAAATCACATTGAAAAACAAACCGCTCCACAACCATTGTCATCCAGAGCAAAGCGAAGGATCTATCACAAATTATCCCAGGCAGATTCCTCCTATCGTCGGAATGACAAAATAGATCGGAATGACAAAGGATTTACCTAATCAAAGTCTCCGGAAAATCTTCGATCCTTTCACAAGAAAGCTGTTCCATTACTTGTTTCAGCTGCGCTTTGAACATCGAGATGGTGTGATCGCCACCCTTGTTGCCCAAAGCACCTACGCCATACATAAACGGCCTGCCCATAAAGGTGAAATCGGCACCAGTTGCCAAGGCTCTTCCAATATCGGTACCAGAACGCATGCCCCCATCAATCATTACAGTTAATTTTTCCTTGTAAGCAGGATTGGCCAATAGTTTCGCCAAAGAAACAATCGTGGATTCGCCAGCATCAATCTGACGGCCACCGTGGTTAGATACAATAATACCATCAACGCCAAGATCAACACAGGCCTTGATATCGCTTTCGGTTACGATGCCTTTGAGCACCATTTTGCCTTTCCATTTATCACGGATGGCTTTAACCTTATCTATATCTACCCTTCCGGTAAATGTTTTGTTCATAAACTTGCCCAGTTGGGTCATGTCTAAACCCTTTTCCATATAAGGCTTCAAGGTAGCGAATGATGGAATGCCATGGCGCAAAGTCTGTATGCCCCAAGTTGGACGAATAGCAGCCTGAAAGATGTTGTTGATATTCATCTTGGGAGGCATAGATAAGCCGCTCTTAATTTCACGGTATCTTAATCCAAAAGAAGGAACATCGACCAGCACCACCAAAACAGGGCATTGTACAGCGGCTAAACGTTGCAAAATATCGTCTCTTAAGCTATTTTCGGTGGGATGATATAACTGAAACCAGGCCTGTCCCTCAGAAACTTCGGCAATCCGTTCGATGCTGCTGGTTGACACCGTACTCAAAATATAAGGCACGTTGTGCTTTAGAGCGGCTTTTGCCAATATTTCCGGTGCATTTGGCCACATCAACCCCTGCAAGCCAATTGGCGAAATACCAAAAGGTGCATTGTAGCGATGTCCAAATAAGGTAGTCGACATATCAATGCCATTGAACTTCTTTAAATAGCTCGGCTTTAAGAGTACATGGTGGTAATCGGTCTCGCTTCTGAGCAGGTTTACTTCTTCGTTGCAGCCACCTTCTAAATAATCGAAGGCAAATTTTGGCATTCTCGACTTTGCACGTTTTTTGAGATCCTTAACTGAAGGATATTTTGGGTTATAAGTTAGATTTTCGATAGGCATGCCGTAAATATAAGTGCCATCAACCTAATAAAAAAGTGTTTTTTTGGCCAATTCTGATCAAATTTTGGCATTTTTTCACTATATTTAGGGCAATGAGGGTATTAATTGCTTTTTTATTGCTCACTTGTTTATGTATGGCATCTCGTGCCAAAACAAACTCGGGCACATTAAACTCTGCAATATCCATCCGGCAATCAGGCCCCAGTCTTAAAGCCGCGATTCCTCATCAAAAGGCAAAATCGGCCTTTAAAAAAGAAACATTGGCCAACGACGAGGTCAATCTGATTCAGCAGCCTATTGCATCTTTTGCCTTAGTGGCTATTCAGTTTCTTCGCAACGCTTATTGTTATTCATTTTTTCCAATACAAACAGTCAGGATTTTTAGGGATAAAGGCAATTACAGCTACCATTTTATCTGGGGTTGCCTGTATCCGAAGCATACTTTTTGGTAAATGTACTGCCCGCACAGCATTATTATTTATTCATCAAAAAATTATACTTTATGATCCATTTACCTGTATTAATTGCAGATTTAGGCCTTATTCTAGCCGCAGCCGGAGTAACTACACTCCTTTTCAAAAAAATTAAGCAACCTCTCGTACTCGGCTATATTTTAGCTGGCGTATTGGTTGGTCCACATATCAGTTTCATGCCCACGGTTACCGACCAGAAAAGCATTACCATTTGGGCAGAAATTGGCGTAATCTTCTTATTATTTAGCCTCGGGCTCGAGTTCAGTTTTAAAAAACTGGCCAAGGTTGGAGGCTCGGCTGGCATTACCGCTATCATCGATGTTTGCGGCATGTTTACCCTAGGCTTTTGTACCGGCCTTTTATTGGGTTGGTCTAAAATCGACAGCATCTTTTTAGGAGGAATCATGTCTATTTCCTCTACCACCATCATCATGCGCGCTTTCGACGAACAGAATGTGAAGCACAAGAAATTTGCAAGCCTCGTATTCGGTGTACTCATTGTAGAAGACCTCTTTGCCATTTTACTATTGGTATTGCTCTCTACCTTGGCTGTAAGCCAACAATTTGCCGGTGGCGAGGTATTGATCTCCGTACTTAAACTGGGTTTTTTCCTAACGCTTTGGTTCTTGGGCGGAATTTTTATCATCCCCACTTTTTTAAAGGCAACTAAAAAGCTGATGAACGATGAAACCATGTTGGTGGTTTCTTTGGCCTTGTGTTTAGTAATGGTACTCTTGGCCGTTAAAGTAGGTTTTTCTCCTGCATTGGGCGCCTTTATCATGGGTTCTATCTTGGCCGAAACTACGCAGGCCGAAAAGATCGAACACCTCACCAAATCAGTTAAAGACCTATTCGCCGCCGTATTCTTTGTTTCGGTTGGTATGATGATAGATCCTTCGGTTTTGATTCAGTATGCAGGCCCGGTATTCATCATCAGTTTTGGAATTATTTTCGGCAAATTTCTATTTGCAGGCTTGGGGGCGCTACTTTCTGGCCAGCCACTTAAAACATCTGTACAAACAGGCTTGAGCTTAACCCAAATCGGCGAGTTTTCTTTTATCATTGCCACATTGGGATTGAGCCTCAAGGTAACCAGCCATTTTCTCTACCCTATTGCCGTTGCCGTTTCGGCCCTAACTACTTTTACCACGCCCTACATGATCAAAGCGGCAGAACCGCTAGCTGGATTTTTGCAAAGAACCTTGCCCACCAAATGGGTTGAAGGCATTGGCAGGTACAGCAGCAGTACAGCCGGCATCACCACCTTGAGCGATTGGCGAAAACTATTAAGGGCCTACGCTTTTAATACCCTGATCCATGGCGTAATTCTAGTAGGCCTTGTATTGCTTTCATCCAGATACCTGCAGCCCTTTGTAAGCAAGCATTTGTTAGGCGGGCACAATGGAACCGTAATTAGCCTCATCATTGCCTTGATTTTAATGGCGCCATTTTTATGGGCACTGGCCATTAGGCGGATTGAACGCAAAGCCTATTCGCACCTTTGGCTCAATAAAAAATATACCCGGGGCCCATTGGTTGCTATTGAGTTTTTAAGGATTGCTTTAGCTATCTTCTTTGTGGGCTTTTTGATCGTTCAATTTTACAATACCTGGATCGCGGTTTCTATTGCCTTGGTTTTGATTATTGGCGGCATGGTTATTTTCTCCAGAAAACTGCAAGGCTTTTACGAGCGTATGGAACACCGGTTTTTGCATAACCTCAATGCACGCGATGAAGCTAATAAACAGCCCGAAATACTGCCTTGGGATAGTCACTTGCTCGAATTAACGGTAGCGCCAGAATCTGAATTGGTGGGCAAAAGCCTGATCGATTTGGCCATCCGCGAAAAACATGGTGTAAACATCGCATTAATTGAGCGTGGCAAGATCATGATTCCTACGCCCAACCGTGACGAACGCCTCTACCCCAACGACAAGGTGCTGATTATCGGAACCGATGATCAATTGGCTTCGGTAACTCCTCTTTTCGAAGGCAGGCTAAACGATGACGGCTCTACCTTCCCTAAACAGGACATGTCTCTGCAAAAAGTGGTGATCACGAGTAAATCGCCTGTTTTTGGGCAAAGCATTCGAAGTTCTGGCATCAGGGAGCAAACACAAGGTTTAGTGGTAGGCATTGAGCGTAACGGACAACGGATCTTAAATCCAGATTCGAATATGGTATTCGAAAACGAAGATATCGTTTGGATTGTCGGCAACAATAAGCGTATTCCAGAATTGCTTAAGTAAGACGATCCGCATAAAGCAAGAAGCCTTATGCGGATCCCTGGCCATAGCATTGGCTTCCGTTTGGCTAAAACCGACCTTGGCTGGCGCGAATGGCACCAATTTGCCAAAACACTACCATTGAAGCGTCAGGCGCAGTCGTGGCTTTTTTGTCTACTTTTTCAGCTACTGGAAAAAGTAGAACCCGCGGTAGCGAAAGTTAGATAATATTTTCTAGCAGAATTAGGGCAAACAGAATCTTCTTACTAATTTCATTTACCAAACCATTGAAAAATGAAACAGTACGACGAACGCGTGGATGACTATATTGCCAAAGCGGCCAGTTTTGCCCAGCCTATTTTAAAGCAGCTGAGGGCAACGATCCACCAGGCCTCCCCATTGATCAACGAAACCATTAAATGGGGCTTTCCACATTTTGACTACAAAGGTACCATTTGCTCGATGGCCTCATTTAAGGCCCATTGTGCATTTGGTTTTTGGAAAACCTCCTTGATGCAGGATCCTTATCAGCTCTTTAGCGAAAAGGAAAATGCGATGGGCAGCATGGGTCGGATTGAAAAACTGGAAGATTTGCCAGAAGCCAAAATCCTGATCGAATATACCTTGCAGGCACTCAAGCTAAACGAAGAAGGCACCAAGGTTAAAAAGAACGTTGTGCCTAAAGCAGCAATCGACATGCCTGCAGATTTCGCCTCGTTATTGGCCAAACATCCAAAAGCGCAACAAACTTTTGAAGCCTTTAGTCCTTCGCACCGACGTGAATATCTAGAGTGGATTACCGAGGCCAAAGCCGAAGCCACCAGAAACAAGCGTATGGAAACCGCGATAGAATGGCTTAACGAAGGCAAGTCGAGGAATTGGAAGTATCAGAGGTAGTTCTGAGTTGGTAGTTGTGAGTTGGCAGTTTTCAGTTCGCAGTTTTCAGTTTACAAATCGCAAAGGACGTAAAGTTCTCGCGAAGAATAAAAAGAAGTCGAAAGTCCATAGTCCAAAAATCGTCATTGTGAGAAGGAATGACAAAGCAATCTCTTTTGACAAATTGGTTGTTAGTTTTCAGTCTTGAGCGTGTAATCGACCGTAGACTTATGAATCCAGACCATCAACCATGGACTATCGGCTAAAAATCAACCTACCTACTTCCCTAACGCATTCTTAATACTTTCCCTATTAGGTTTAGAAACAGGAATTTTATCGCCATTCTCCATTAACAGAGTGCCTCCATCTTCCTTGAGCCAACTTTTTACGTAAGCAGGATTAACCAAATGGCTCTGGTGTACACGCAAGAAACTATGAGGTTTGAGCAGATCCGAATATTCTTTTAGGGATTTTGAAATCAGGATCTTTTCATTGTCCAAAACAAAATTGGTATAGTTGTCATCTGCTTCGCACCTTATAATATCTTTTACCTTAACATACCTGATTTCGCTATGTTGAGGCAGGGCTATTTTAGAATCGACAGTTGATTGTTGTCTATCTTTGGCTAGGTTCGGTTTTGTGGCTTGCTTTCCTTCCTCGCCCGGAAAACTTCTAAACTGTATTTGATTAGGGCTTAACAGAACTGTCTTTTCTTCTCCCCTACGTTTAGTAAGGTAAATAATAAGAAGAACAAACAAGCTCAGAAATACCGCAAAAACGATAGTAGAAATCAAGATCATTATGATTTCGGGCGTACCAAGATTTAACATAGTGATAAAGTTAACAACTAATCTCATTATACTATTTACTTCTATTTGCAAGATATTTAAATAGTAAAACAATTACACAAATCGAACCGGCTAAAAAGCCCAGTGCAATAACAATCATAATAATTTCGGGAATACCTAAGTTTAACATCTGTATTTAATTAAGCTTAATCCTTCATTGGATCATAGCCAAAATTATCTTTAAATAAACTTTAAGAAAGTCCTATTGAGTATTCTACGACATTGGCTGAGTATTTAAATATGGAAAAGGTAAGATGAAAGGGGTTCTCAGCACCCAAAGACTATAGACTAATGACTAAACCTAGCTATTTCCCCAAGGCCAATTTAATACTCTCACGGTTTGGTTTTGACACCGGAATTTTATCGCCATTCTCCATTAACAGGGTGCCTCCATCTTCCTTAAGCCAACTTTTTACGTAAGCCGGATTAACCAAATGGCTCTGGTGTACACGCAAGAAACCATGAGGTTTGAGCAGATCCGAATATTCTTTTAAAGGTTTAGAAACCAAAATTTTATCGCCACCGGCTAAAAAGAAAAAAGTATAGGTATTGGCCGCTTCGCAACGCACAATTTCACTCACAGCTACATACCTGATCTCATTTTGTTGGGGCAAGGCTATTTTTGGGGCACTTGTTTCTGTTTGTTTGAGCTGCTGCAATAAAAAATTAAGCTGCTCATTCTGGTGTTTGTGTTTTACCTTACTTTCGGCCTTGCCTACTGCATGCACCAATTCATCTGGATTTACTGGTTTCAAGAGGTAATCTAAGGCTGCAAATTTAATGGCCTGAATGCCATAATGATCATAAGCAGTTACAAAAATCACTTCGAATGGTTTTTCCTCCAATTTAATCAATAGGTCAAAGCCCGTGTTTTTACCAAGCTGAATGTCTAGAAAGAGAAGATCTGGCTGATGCAACTGGATAAGTGCACTCGCCTCTTCCAATTGCGTAGCGTAGCCAACTATCTTTACTGTAGGACAATACTTTTCCAACAGCAACTGCATATTCTCCAAATTTGCCTGTTCATCATCTACTAGTATTGCTCGCATTTTATAACCATTGTGTTAAAGTAATTGTAATGATGGTTCCTTTATCCTTTGCCTCCATCATTAGATGAATAGGCGTTTCCTGATAAATGGCATTTAATAAAGATATTCTGTTTTTGCTCAACTGCAAGCCTAATCCTTCGTAATTTTTAGCCGTGTCAAAACCTTGGCCATTGTCTGTTACCTGAAGGACGAGGTCTTTATCCTGCTGCTCAAATGACACAGCGATATAGCCAGCTTTTTCTTTTTGGGCTATTCCGTGCTTTACGGCATTTTCTACAAAGGGCTGGAGCAACATGGCTGGGATTTCTATGTTATCAGCATCTAAATTATCGCTTGCCTTAATCTCATAACTGAACCCGAAACGAAGCTGCTCCATCTGCAGGTAGTCTGTGAGCAATGCCTGCTCTTCGGCCAAGCTCACCAATTCTTTATTATCGAGCACATTTCTGGTTAGGCGTGCGAACTTAGACAAGTACCGATTGGCTTCGTCTGTTTTTTGTTTGTTCATCAGGTTTTGAATACCCGCCAAGGCATTGAACAAGAAGTGTGGATTAAGCTGTGAACGCACCATGGCCAGCTGTGTTTTAGCCAATTCTTTTTGCTGCTGCTCACCAAGCACCTGCTTTTGGTTTTTCTTTTTAAGCCTGGTTACCACTGCGCCTAAAATCGCTCCAAATACAGCACATAAAACAAGACCAATTATGGCAATTTGTTTGCTGGATAAGATTCGCTTGGGATGCAATTCAGGAAGCACCGTGAACTTAAATCGTTTTGCCTGCTCTACCAGGTATTTAATAGGGCGACCTCCCGGCTTTACTAATTTTGGCGTAAAAGTAATTTCATATTGCCCCGGCTTGTTCCAATATTCCTTGTATAAGAAATAACTACCATTATATTCGCCTAACTCTATGTTTTCAATTTTGTCGTCAATGGTCCTTTTCAGGCTGATTTGGTAATTATACGGCGTAGGCAGATTCATAGAACGAAACCCGATCCGAACCAAAGAATCGCCCAACCTAAACTTAATGTCATTTAAAGTATCGGTTTCTAGAAAATTTACTTTCGCCGATTTTTTATCCTTGCCTAAGGAAGCCGACAATAATGAACTTCCCCACGTTTTAGATCGATAATCAAGCGTGGTCCAGAAATTTAATGCCCTTGGTTTACGCCAATCTATGATCATCGCATCACGGTCTTTATAATTATTTACATTGTAGATTTCCACTAAAACAAACTGGTTTTCCTGGTTTTCGATCTTGCCCAAATAGCAATAACTCGCTTTTCCATCTTCGGTTTGACGAAAGTTGTTAGGAATAGACCAGCTCTTAAGCTCTTTATTATCATTTTGAATAATCCGATAGCGATAATCTTTTGCATTTTCTGGAGTAATTAAACCGTCAATTACTTCTACGGCAGAAGCGCCATCAATAAGCACCGTATTCCTAAAAAGGGTACCCCATTGCCACGGGTTGCCTTGATAAATCTCTGCACCCGTATTTTGCTGAAACCTCAGTGCCAATGAGTGCCTAGGAAAATCACCGGGATAAAATCCTACGTAAAGACCCCAGAAGCGATTATCCGACAGCACATTTGATCGCTTTCTGAAAGCAATTCTTTCGAGTTGCGCCGATGTCGCTTTGCGAATATCAACAAGTTTACGGCCATCATACTGTATGTATTTAGAGGAATCACTTTTCAAAATATAACTACTTGTACCTTCAATATGCACATACTTGGTAGTGTCTATCTGTGCAAAGGCACCACAGTTGGCTAATAGCAAGACTATCAAAATAATTTTCTTCATGTTATTTAGCTATTTCACGGTTTAAGATGGCTACTAATTTTTCTGGTTCGCTTGGCCTAACTGCATCACTGTCTACTATCTTGCCTTGCTTATCAATAATAATAAACCTAGGAATAAAATTAGCCTGGTAGGCTTTGGCAAAAGTGTCGTTGGTATCTTCTAGTTGCAACCATTCCATCCCATCTTTCTTTATGATGTCATACCTTCGTTTTCTATTTTTGGCATCAAAAGCAGCGATACTGATTATCTCCAATTGGCCATTGTCTTTATATTGATTGTAGATTTTCTTTAAGTAGGGGGTTTCTTCTTTACAAGGCCCGCACCAGCTCGCCCAAAGATCTATATAAACTACTTTACCTTTAAAGCGATCTAAATGATGCAGGTTGCCACTGGTATCAGGCAGGTTAAATGCTGGCGAAACATTACCTGCTTGTAAGCCGAAAGCTGTTTTTATTCTTGCGGTTTTTAAATTCTCTAGCCGTTCCCTTAGTTTTGGTTCATTTATTTTTTCAATATAGGGCGTTAACTTATAAATATCTTCCAGTTTATAAACAGACGTCATATTTCTTTCGATGGTTTGGCTGGCTACATAATCGTATACCTTTCCGCTAAACAATTTGGAACAAAGGTATAAAGTATAGTTTCCCTGTTCCTTTCTTGCACTATCGGCTGGAAAAGCATTGTATTCTTTACAGTAGAAGGGATACTCCGAAACAAAATAGGAAAAACTACTGCTGGCTAAATTTGCTTCATTATTCAGCTCGTTTTCTAATGCTTTAAAGCCTAATTGTTTAACCATTTGATGAATTTGTGTCCAAGTCAGCTTGTTTTCATAGGCGTACGAATTGAATAATCCAATCAAAGGGCCAAACCTCTTGTCCAGTAACAGCGATTGCCTAAAATAATCGGCATAAGGCTCGCGGTTGGATACATCAAATATTTTATTGATAAGGGTATGATCATTTAAAAAAACTAATTGATGTGCAATGTAGGCATCAGGATCTTTGGCATTCCATTTCACAGTATCAGGCTTAGATTTTGCCAAGGCTTCTTGCCAGTAACTATTGGTTTTAGCCCCAATTCCGGTATAGGTAAGCGTTGATTTTGCTGTTTGGTAATCCTTTACATCGGCATCGAGTTGCAGATCATAACCTGGGGCTAAGAACAACTGGATTTGAATTTGCTTTCTGTTGGTGAGACCCGCCCGGAAAGGCCCTTTGATCTTTATGGTTTCGTAACTGAAACTGCCATCGGCATTTACAAGAATACTATCTTTAAAATTCCCAGTATTGGGTACCAATTCTAGAACCTTATCTTGGCAATTGATTAATTTTCCAGTAATTCTGGTACGTTGCTGCGCCATGCCGGTTAAGGCAAGAAGACAACACAAGGCAATGGAGATTATATTTTTCATGTTTAGAATAATTGATGATCCAAAACTCATCAATCAATCTTTACCAGAAAAGCCATAAATAGCAAAAAGGCTCAGTGAAAAAGTATCTATACCGCTACAAACAGTATTCGGATTACCTCAAATAAATCACAGCCTGTTTTACAACAAGATAGAGTGCCAGTATCCAAAGAAATATGGCGATAGATTTATTGATCAAGTGGCTGCTCAAGGCAAATTTTTCCTGTATGTAGCGTGCAAAGTGGGCATAGCCATAAAGCGCTACTGTTGAGCCTATTCCAGAGGTAATCATAAAGATATCTATATAGGTACCCAGCCTTACTTCATTGATATTGGAATCAAGGTTTACATCTCTAGATACCCAACGGGCAAAGTGCAAAGCTTTCAAAGAAAAGAATGGAAAAGGTAAGATGGAAGAGGTTTTCAGCACCCAAAGACTAAAGACTTTGGACTAAGGACTAAACCTAGCTATTTCCCTAGAGCCAACTTAATGCTTTCACGGTTTGGTTTTGAAACCGGAATTTTATCGCCATTCTCCATTAACAGGGTACCTCCATCTTCCTTAAGCCAGCTTTTTACATAAGTCGGATTAACCAAATGGCTCTGGTGTACACGCAAGAAACCATTGGTTTTGAGCAGGTCGGCGTATTCTTTTAGGGATTTTGAAATCAGGATTTTATCACTATTAATAAAGAAAAAGAAAGTGTAATTATTCGAAGATTCACACCTTACAATATCATTTATAGAAACGTATCTAATTTCATTAAGTTGTGGCAAAGCTATTTTAGGAGGAGAGAGATCAGCTCTTTTTAACTGTTGTAGCAGGAAGCCAAGTTGTTCGTTCTCCGTTTTATGTTTGATGCGCTCACTTGCTTTATTTACTGCAATGATCAACTCATCAGAATTTACCGGTTTTAACAAATAATCCAACGCAGCGAATTTTACCGCTTGAATGCCATATTGATCATAAGCTGTCACAAAAATGATTTCGAAAGATTTTTTCGGCAATAAATTGAGCAGATCGAAGCCTGATTGCTTGCCCATCTGTATATCTAAAAAAAGTAAATCTGGCTGATGCAAGTTAATGAGTTGAACAGCTTCGTCAATACGATTTGCAGTTGCAACCACATTCACCATAGGGCAATGGCTCGCCAACAGAACCTGCAAATTCTGCAGGTTTGCCTTTTCATCGTCGATTAAAATTGTCCTCATCTTATAACCATTGGGTTAAAGTTACTGTAATTCTGGTTTGATTTGCCTCAGCACTCATACTCAAAACAAAAGGCGTCTCCTTGTAAATGGTATTTAGTAAAGCTATTCTATTTTTGCTGAGCTGTAAACCTAGGCCTTCGTAATTTTTAGCTACATCAAAGCCATCGCCATTATCCCTTACTGCTAAAACCAGGTCTTCATTTTGTTTAATAAATTCGATCTCAATTTTACCTTTTTCTTCCTTCTCACTTACGCCATGCTTTACTGCATTCTCTACAAAAGGCTGTAATAACATTGATGGTATTTCTACATCTGCTATAACCAGTTGAGGATCGATATTGATCTGATAGGCAAATCCAAACCGCAATTGTTCCATCTGCAAATAATCGTCGAGTAATGCTTTTTCATCGGCAAGACTAACCAACTCTTCATTATCGAGCACATTTCGGGTTAACCTCGCAAATTTGGTTAAATAGCTGTTGGCCTCTGCTGTTTTTTGCTGATTCATTAAATTTTGGATCCCTGCTAAGGCATTGAACAAAAAGTGCGGGTTAAGTTGCGAACGCACCGTTGCTAATTTTGTTTTGGCCAGTTCTTTTTGTTGTTCCTCTAGCACTAGTTTTTGATATCCTTTTTTCTTAATATAAGCAATGCTTCCACCCATAATGGCCCCAAAAACAGCACATAAAATAAGACCATAAATAATAAGCTGCTTTGGTGAGACAGATCTGACCTCTCGCCTTACAAATATTGTTTTCCTTGTAATCTGATCCTCTGAGATCTTACCAAATTTAGGCTGTACTCTTATTTCAAACTTGCCGGTTTTCTCAAAAAATTGCCAAGGCAACAACATACTGGCAAAACCCTCGCCTAGCTTTAACTCCCAAGCCTGAAAAAATGTATTGATGCCTATGGTATCATTCTCCAGTTTTTCCTGTATGGAAACAGAATAAAGATTTGAGAACTCATTAGATTTAGTCAAGACTTCAAATCCTAAGGTATTTTCATCTGTAATTACCAAGTCTTTTGGTAAAGATGAGAAAGTAGTTGTGCTATCATTGAGCTTTTTCTTTATGCCAACCATCAGATCCTGAGCCTTCGGGATTTTCCTATTATAAATAACTACACTCGAAACCAAAGTCCTGTTGTTTATTTTATAGTAAAGAATAGTAAGTTTTTTCCCATCGATATTATGTTTTCCAAAACTGGCAGCCATAAAAGGTTTGTTTTGATAGACAGAAGACTTAGTTGCTATTGGAACTGCATCATTCACAATTCTGACTGTGTCATTTTCAATTATCGAATAACGGTAAATCGATAGGCTATCACTTGGTATAGAGGTTTGAATATCTACCATTTTTGCCCCCTCTAGATACACAAAATTTGATTGTTGTTGGCCTAATACTGCATTAAAATTAGAGAGGAACGTTGTAGATTTATCTATAAACATTCCTAGAGATAGGCTTCCGTTCCCTTGTATCTGACTCGATATTGGATATAATGTTGGCTTCCCATTTTTATCAGGAACTAATGCATTTAGGTTGCTCCTTTGCTGGGCGCTTAAAAAGCCTGCAACAAATAAAAGCAAGGCAATGAGAATGGTATTTTTCATGGTTTTCAAGTTTAAGATTTCCTCAAACCTGCTGGTAATTTAACTTTAAAAAAAGATGAAGATAGCAATTGGCCCAAATCATTGAGCATTTATTAGAAATGAAGTAGAATTTAGATAGAGATTGATGGTTGATAGTTTAAATTCTCTCTGAATCCTATCTAGAGTGAGATGCTGGATCAAGTCCAGCATGAAGCATCGATAAATAATGATACAACCAATGACTAATCAGCCAACGAACCAACCTCTTACCTCAAATAAATCACAGCCTGTTTTACAACAAGATAGAGTGCCAGTATCCAAAGAAATATTGCGATGGATTTATTGATCAAGTGGCTGCTCAAAGCAAATTTTTCCTGTATGTAGCGCGCAAAGTGGGCATAGCCATAAAGCGCTACTGTTGAACCTATTCCGGAGCCAAGGCTAAAAATGATAAGCGACAAATAATCGGTCTTGATCCACTCGTGCAAGATCACGTAGTTGCCAAAAAACAGCCAGAAAGGGATTTGCACAGGATTTAAAACCCCCAAGAGCATGCCATAAAACATACTGCCCCGTTTGCTGCTGTTGCTATCCTTCGTTTTAGGCACCTTATTACGGTTGATCCAAGTAAGGGTACCCATTACCACAAAAAGGGTAATCATAAAGATATCTACATAGGTGCCCAGCCTTACTTCGTTGATATTGGAATCAAGGTTTACATCGCTAGATACCCAACGGGCAAAGCGCATCATCCCAAAAGTAAAAAGAACCTCTACACAGGAAAAAGCCAAAATAAATGACCAAGCTTGCCGCATGCCCTTATTGATGGTGAGCTGTGCAACCGTCAGGTTGATGTTTCCAGGCGGTATGTAGCCCATGGCATTTAGCAGTATGCCTATAATTAAGGTCAGAAAGAGCATAAGTTCGCTAAGATACTATTTCAAATGGGCTTTTAAAAATTGGCCTGTATAAGACTCCTTCACATTCAATAAATCTTCGGGTTTGCCCTCAAACACTACATTTCCGCCTTTATCGCCACCTTCTGGGCCGATATCTATCACCCAGTCGGCACATTTGATCATGTCCATGTTGTGTTCGATCACCAAAATGGTATTGCCCTGTTCGATTAATGTATGCAATGCTTTCAGCAGTTTTTTGATGTCGTGGAAATGCAAGCCGGTGGTCGGTTCATCAAAAATGAACATCGTTTTCTGGGCATTGTTGCCTTTAATCAGGAAAGAAGCCAGTTTGATCCGCTGTGCCTCGCCACCCGATAAGGTATTTGACGATTGGCCCAGATGCACATAGCCCAAACCCACATCAACCAAAGGCTGCAGTTTTTGAAGGATTTTATTTTCCTTGGCAAAAAACTCAACCGCTTGTTCAATGGTCATGTCCAAAATATCGGCTACGTTTTTATCCTGATAAGTGATATCCAGCACTTGTTGCTTAAATCTTCTGCCTCCACACGCCTCACATGGCAAAAAGATATCGGCCATGAACTGCATTTCTATTTTCACTTCGCCCTCTCCTTGGCAAACCTCACAACGACCGCCCTCTACATTGAAAGAGAATGCTGCAGGTTTTAGTCCGGCAGCTTTTGCCGATGGCAATGCCGAAAATAAAGCCCTTACATCATCCCAGGCCTTTACATAGGTGACCGGATTAGAACGCGAAGAACGGCCAATCGGGTTTTGATCTACCATCTCTACCGCACTTACCAAATCGATATTTCCAAAAACACCATCGTAGGCACCAGTTTGTTCACCTGCATAATTACCAATGGCTTTTTGCAAGGCTGGATAAAGGATTTTTTTGACCAAACTGGTTTTCCCAGAGCCAGATACGCCGCTTACGCAGGTAAATATGCCCAACGGGAATTTCACATCAATGTTTTTCAGGTTGTTTTCTCGGGCTCCCTTAATCAGGATGTGATCGCGCCATTCTCTTCTTTTAGCAGGAACAGCAATTTCTTCCTTTCCGGCCAAATACCTGCCGGTAAGCGAATTTTTATCTTTAACAATCTCTTTATAGGTACCGCTAAATACCAAATTGCCTCCATGCGTGCCTGCTTCTGGACCGATATCGATGATATGATCGGCCGCTTTCATCATTTCTTCTTCGTGCTCCACAACCAAAACGGTATTGCCTACATTCCTTAATGATTCGAGTACGCCGATTAAACGATGCGTATCTCGAGGGTGTAAACCGATGCTCGGTTCATCAAGCACATAAACAGAACCTACCAAGCTGCTGCCCAAAGAAGTCGCCAAATTAATACGTTGGCTCTCTCCGCCAGAAAGGGTATTGGATAGACGGTTTAAAGTCAAATAGCCTAAGCCAACATTATTAAGGTAAAGCACCCTGCTTGAAACTTCGGCCAATAAACGTTTGGATATTTTTGCCTGGGTATCAGTCAGATTCAAATTTTCGAAAAAGGGCAATAAGGTAGACAATGGCATCAATACCATATCTAAAATAGACTTGCCTCCTACTTTCACATACGAAGCATCCTTGCGCAGGCGCGTTCCCTTACAATCAGGGCAAACGGTTTTACCGCGATAGCGCGAAAGCATTACACGGTATTGTATTTTATAGGTTTGTTCTTCTAGTTCCTTAAAAAATTGGTCGAGCCCAGCAAAATAGCTGTTTCCTGTCCACAATAATTGCTGCTGTGCTTCGGCAAGCTCACGGTAAGGCCTATGGATCGGAAAATCGAATTTATCGGCATTTTTAACGAAACGTTTCAGCCATTCGCCCATTTTCTCACCACGCCAAGGCGCAATGGCGTTATCGTAAATACTTTTGCTTTTGTCTGGCACAACCAAATCTTCGTCGATGCCAATTACATTGCCATAACCTTCACAACGTTTACAGGCCCCGTAGGGATTGTTGAAGCTGAAAAAGTTAGGCGTAGGCTCCTCGAATTTAATCCCATCCAACTCAAAGCGATCACAAAAGAAAGTCTGCTTGCCTTCGTGCTCCACGTAACAATCGCCTTTGCCTTCAAAAAAAGCAGTTTGCACCGAATCGGCAATGCGACTTAGGGTCTCCTCTTCTTCGTTTACTACGATACGGTCGATGAGGATTTTAATGGTATCGTTATCGGCGAGTTTGATGTCTTTTATAGATTTATCTTCCAGCACCTCCTCTATTTTGGTGATTTTATTGTTAAAGTAAACCCTTAAAAATCCCTTTTGGAGCAACACGGCCAATTCTTCTTTTATCGTTCTGTTGTTGTGCGGGTGTAGCGGACAAAATACCGTAACTACGCTATCGGTGCCCAGGCCTACAATAAAATCGACCACTGTACTCACCGTATCTTTTTTAACCACCTGCCCCGAAACAGGAGAATAAGTAATGCCGATACGCGAATAAAGAAGCTTGAGGTAATCGTAAATCTCTGTAGAAGTACCTACGGTTGACCGCGGATTAGAAGTTATTACCTTTTGCTCGATGGCAATTGCCGGCGCAATGCCTTTAATATAATCTACATCAGGCTTGTTCATACGCCCCATAAACTGGCGTGCATAAGACGATAAACTCTCTACATAACGGCGTTGGCCCTCTGCATATAGGGTATCGAAAGCAAGGGAAGATTTTCCGGAGCCCGACATTCCTGTAATAACCACTAGTTTATTCTTCGGAATGGCCACATCTATATTTTTAAGATTGTGTACCCTGGCGCCTTTAATGATGATGTTTTGGTGTGGATCTTTCTCTATTTCCTTGCTCATGTACCGCTTGATTAGCTATATTCTATTGTAACCCCAAATTTACGATTTTGGTTTCAACCCCTCTAAAAATAAGATGCGATTTATAAAATTTTACAAATTTTAGCAGAATTATTATTGGAATTTCAAAAAAAAACCTTTCTTTTGAATTTATAACTCACACGATTAGAAACTGTATTTTAAAAACAAGGAGATCTGCTATAGATTAAAAAGCTACTTATTTATTATTTTAATAAAACGAGAAGAATTTTAGTATACGCACTCCTATGAAATTACAGCAGCATAGTGATCAGGATTTAGTGAAGCTATATCTTAACGGAGAAGAATCTGTATTAGAAGAATTACTTCGGAGACACAAATCCAAAATATATACCTCTATTTATTTATTGGTAAAAGACCAATACCTGGCAGAAGACATCTTTCAAGATGCTTTCATCAAGGTAATCAACACTTTACGCAGCGGCCGATACAACGAAGAAGGCAAGTTTTTGCCTTGGGTAATGCGCATTGCCCATAACTTGGTCATCGACTATTTCCGTCGCGAGAAACGTGCACCGGTTATTACCAGTGCCGATGGAACCGATGTGCTCAACCTATTGCAGATACACGAAGAAAGTGCCGAAGAACGCATGCTTCGCGAGCAAACGCACCTCGACCTGCGCGCAATGATCCATTTATTGCCCGACGAACAAAAAGAAGTGCTGATTATGCGCCATTACGCAGATTTGAGCTTTAAGGAAATTGCCGACTTGACCGACGTAAGCATTAATACGGCTTTGGGCCGAATGCGCTACGCCTTGAGCAACCTGCGCAAGATGATGAAGGTAAAAGAAGTCAGCCCAAGGGGGCTCTAATTTTTTCCATCTCGTTTTTATTAGTGTTCGATCCATTCCATAAATTGGTTAAATTATTTAATTCGCAGTTAATTATTTGGCTAAAATTGACGGAATCGGCATTTTGAAAAATTTTATTTGGAAAAAATAATTAATTTGTAAAGGCCATAAAATAAAACATATGCAATTACGTTTATCTTTTTAAACAACCAGAAAAATAAATATTGCGTATGACAAAAACCTCTACATTAAACAACCTTACTAATTTCTCAAGTCCACAGCCTGTTGAAAAGGCACTAGATGAGGGCGACCAACAAAATCAGTTGTTTTACAACAGCATTAAATCCAAATTGGACCAGTTGGCAAAAGAACCGTCTAACGAGACCATCGAGAAAATTTTAGCCTACGCTAAAAAAAAGTAATCAAAAAAGTCCCGGCTCAGTAGCTCGGGACTTTTTTTTAGAAAGCAATTTACAGCTCAACTACCTCCCAAAAGGCCTTACCAATTTGGTTTTTCATAAACCGTGTTATGAAGCACCAGCTTTTCATATGTTTTAGGGGTTAAGGTGAGTTTTTTCCAGCTTTCTTTTTATACCCCGCTCTAAATAGCCAATGCAAAAAAGGTTCTCGGATTTTCGTTCAGAGCCTTAGCTGGTTTTCCTTCGCATAAAATCAAAGGCCAATAAATCTTTTCATTGCCTTAAAACCAACCCTCTTTAAGCACGATGCCGATCCCTGTTGCTGCAAAATCCTTCCGTTTGTTCAAATTGCCGTTTATTGAAAACGTGAGGCCCACATTATCTTTTAATCGAAAGCCATAGCGGATTTCGCCCGCAAAACCAATTGCTTTTTTCGGCAGATTTGCGTTTCGACTGGAAAGTTTTTCATTTCTCAGGGCACCTACATACATGCCTCCAGCTCCAAATTCTAAAATCTGTGAATTTCCAATATCCAGTCGCCTTCCGATCAAGAAACCAACTTCACCCAGGCTTGGCTTCGCTTCTGCACGGATATTTTCTTCATATTCCTCTTGAAGTATGGCTGAAAACTTGAACTTTAGATAGGTATTTGTTTTACTATAGCTATAAAATCCAGACATCATGGGTTCTTTTGTGGAACTTACTCCAATTTCAAGCCCTGGACTCGATGCCCTCAGAAAATCGTCAATTGGCGATTGGGCCTTGCCAATGAACGAAAAACAAACCAGTACGGTTAACAATGATGATTTCATGTTGATTTAATTTAGCGGTTAATTGATTAAAACAAGCCTACAGCAATGCCAGCCGAAACACCTGCATAACTTTTAAGGAAATTGGCATTGGCTATTCCCGAGCAACTAATGGCAAAAGCCCTCTTGAACTGGAACGAATACCTTACTTCTGCAGGGAGGCCAACGGTAAATTTCTTTTTGAAGCGATCAGGCTGGTAAGATTCCTTTTGCCTATTAAAGGTTTCGTCCTTGTCTGTTTTGACAAAAGCCGATAAGCCAGCCCCAAATTGGATTTGATGATGTTTTCCTGCCCGATAATTTTTTCCTGCCATAAAGCTGATGTCTTCAAAGCCAACATTTTCCTGCGCACGATCGCTATCGTAATAATAGTCTTCGTATAGTTTTTTCTCGGCCTTGGTATTATCGTCAAAGGCACTTACTGCTTTAACCTTAAAGTAAAATTGATCGAGCTGCAAATAAGCTCCACCTTGGATCATGTGCTGGTAGCTTTTTGTTTTGCCATATTCGGCATTCATATACATGTTGCTAAATGATGGTTCTTGCTCATTTTGTGCTATGGCCTCGCTGCAAAATCCAAACAGGCCGGCCATTACTAATAATTTGCTTTTCATGTGTTTTCGATTTTAATTTTCTGATCTAAATTACCCTATCAAAAACAGATGAATTATCCTTAAAAACGTATACGAATAGTTAATAAAACTTTTAAGTAAAGTATTTTAAAATATTTGCGACATAATTAATCTTAAAAATTAGTTAGGCAAATAATTATTTCTTAAAAAATTATTAAATTAGATGAGATTAACTCATTAAAGGATTTTTTTATGTCGGATTTTCAGGTCTCTTTTTTTGAAAGGCTCAAGTCGGCCATTCCAGATTACCAAAACTTGGCACAGAGCGTAGCCGATGCCTTGGACATTAGTATGAACGAAGCCTACAAGAAGATGCGGGGCAACAGTGCGCTCAGTCTGCAACAGGTAATGCAATTGTCTGACGCATTTAACGTTCCTTTTATCTACAACCCCAATCAATCGTCGAGCGTAACTTTTAACTTTTTGAGCGTAAACGAAGACCTCAACATGGTTAATTACCTGCGCGACCTATTGACCAACCTCAAACTCATTCAGCAGAGCAAAACCAAGCACATTACAATTACCACCGACGATATTCCGATCTTTCATTTCTTCAAATACCCCGAACTTACGGCCTTTAAGCTTTTTTTCTGGGCAAACAACGTAAACAATAGCGAACTCAAATTCGATAGCCTTGTCATTTCCGAAGAAATCATTAGCCTCTCCCAAGAACTGCATCAGCTTTATTTAGAAATACCGAGTACTGAGATCTGGGCAAAGGACACCGTTCATGGCACCATAGAACAGATCAGGTATACGTTTGAAGCGGGCTACATCAGCGACAAGGCACTAGCCCAAAAAGTGGTAGAACAGGTGCGCTATTGCCTAACCGACATGAATATGTACGCCATCAGTAGCAAAAAGACCATCGATCCCAACCATAGTTTCAACTGGTACAACTGCGACGTGCTGGGCAGCATTGCCTATCTGGTCGATTTTAAGGATAGCATGCGTTGCTTTAACCGGTTCAACACTTTCAACTACCTCAAAACCGATGATCAGTTTTATTGTGAGCAGACCAAACGCTGGATGCAAAGCCTCATTAACAAATCCGTTGCCTTTAGTGGCCAGGGCGAAAAGCACCGCAATAAATACCTATATGAATCTTTCGCAGCCTGCGATGCCTTGATCAAGGAAATTGCGCTGTAGATGAGATCGAAAAGGGAAGATGGGAGATGTGAAATGGAAGAGGTAAGATGAAAGATGGCATCCCTGGCTACCAAGCCATAGACTATCAGACTATGGACTATGGACTGCTGACTTCCGACTACAGACTCCCGACTATTAAACAATGAACTAACATAACTATATTTGCACATGCTCAAAAAAGAACGTTACCAAAAATTTGTCGCCCACTTTGCCACCAAGCAGCCCGATGCCGAAACAGAATTGCACTACAACAATCCCTATCAGTTATTGGTTGCCGTTATCTTATCTGCACAATGCACCGACAAAAGAATTAACCAGGTAACACCAGCTCTTTTTCAGCGCTACCCCAACCCTAAAGCACTAGCCGAAACTACGCCCGATCAGGTTTTCGATTACATCAGGAGCGTGAGCTACCCTAACAACAAGGCGAAACATTTGGTAGGCATGGCCAATATGCTGGTTAACGAATTTAACAGCCAAGTACCTTCAGACGTAAACGAACTGCAAAAAATGCCTGGCGTTGGTCGCAAAACCGCGAATGTAATTGCTTCTGTTGTTTTTGATGCACCGGCGATGGCAGTTGATACCCATGTTTTTAGGGTAGCCAACAGAATTGGACTAACCCGAGGTAAAACGCCTTTGGCTGTAGAAAAGGATTTGGTTAAGCACCTGCCCGAACATACCATTTCCATTGCGCACCATTGGCTTATCCTACACGGCCGTTATGTTTGCGTGGCCAGAAGTCCAAAATGCAGCATTTGCGAAATCACCCATTTTTGCAAATATTTTGAACAGAATTTTAAGCTAAATAATTTAGCTATTTAAGAATGTTGAAAAAATAAATCTAGTTTTATTTGCACTTATTAAAATTAAATTGATATGTTTGCTAAAGTTATTAGCATTATTGCTTTTTATTAGCCGATATTTATTTTACATTTACTTTCAGATTTACAGACATGAACCCAAACACAGAAAAACTTAAAGCGTTACAGCTTACCCTAGATAAATTAGAAAAATCATACGGCAAAGGCTCCATTATGAAATTGGGCGATCAAGCTGTAGAAAGCATTGAAGCCATTTCTACCGGCTCTATCAGTTTAGATATTGCCTTGGGCATTGGCGGTGTACCTAAAGGACGTGTAATAGAAATTTACGGTCCGGAATCTTCTGGTAAAACCACTTTGGCCACTCATATTATTGCAGAAGCGCAAAAGAAAGGTGGCATTGCAGCCATTATCGATGCCGAGCATGCTTTTGACAAGTTTTATGCAAAAAAATTAGGGGTAGATACAGACAACCTATTGATCTCTCAGCCAGACAATGGTGAGCAGGCTTTAGAAATTGCAGACAACCTGATCCGTTCGGGCGCTATTGACGTAATCGTAATCGACTCTGTGGCTGCTTTAGTACCAAAGGCAGAGATCGAAGGAGAAATGGGCGACAGCAAAATGGGTTTACAGGCTCGTTTAATGAGCCAGGCTTTGCGTAAGCTTACGGGAACCATCTCAAAAACCGGATGTTGTTGTATTTTCATCAACCAGTTGCGTGAAAAAATTGGCGTGATGTTCGGCAATCCAGAAACGACTACCGGTGGTAATGCGCTCAAATTTTATGCTTCGGTGCGTTTGGATATCCGCAGGACTTCTCAAATCAAAGATTCTGATGAAGTTTCAGGTAACCGCGTTAAGGTGAAGATCGTAAAAAACAAAGTTGCTCCTCCGTTCCGCGTAGCAGAATTCGACATCATGTTTGGTGAAGGTATTTCAAAAACCGGCGAGATCATCGATTTGGGTGTTGATTTTAACATCATTAAAAAAGCAGGCTCATGGTTCTCTTATGGCGACACCAAATTGGGTCAGGGAAGAGATGCCGTTAAGCAATTGTTGTTAGACAATCCAGAATTGGCAGAAGAAATAGAATTGAAGATCCGTGCAGAAGTAACCGGAGATAAATTAGAGGATAAAGAAGGCTAGAATTTAAAGGTTTTCAAACCGATGCCATCAGCTCGAATGAGCGGACCAAGGGAGATCTATCTATATGTTTGCCAAGACAGGATAACTCTTTGTTCGCTCAGTCGATAAGATGGCTTTTTTATTGGTGGATAGAAGAGCCGGAAAGGGAACAGATAAGCTGGAAAAGGGATTTGTCGTCGAGAATGAAGTGAAAAAGCTACAAGAGAAGAGTTACTCGAAATAGGTTCTTGTTATACTTGAAAAATGACAAATTGGTTTAAAACGAACTCTTAGGCAAAAAAAAATCCCTACCTAGAGAACCCTGCCTATTCTTTGCCTTTAGTCGAACTAAAACTATTTGAAGCTTGAAGATTTAGGCGCTACCTGCCCATTGTCTTTCATGAAGTTCTTATCCAGCTTGATGATAGTATAGGTTGCAATGATGATTCCGAATACCAGAAAAAACAATCCTAAATAATTCCTCTTTTTGTCTTGTTTGATCATCCAAATCAAAAATATGATCAATGGAATAAGCATCAAACCAAAAAACACAAAACTCATCGTTCCCATAATTCTATTTTTTAAAAGTTCATTCTTGCCATTGGCGAAACATCCTGCCCTACAAATTCTTTAGCCAAAAATTTATGATAACCGGCAATCGCAATCATGCCTGCATTATCTGTACAATACTGGAAAGCGGGAATGTACACATTCCAACCTAGCTTATCTTTCATTTCCTGCAAGGCATTTCTCAGCCCTGAATTGGCCGAAACACCTCCAGCAATGGCAATATCCTTAATTCCGTATTGCTTAGCTGCTTTTTTCAGTTTATTCAACAAAATATTGACAATACTGTATTGCACCGAGGCACATATATCTGCTAAATTCTCCTCAACAAACATCGGGTTTTCCTTTTGTTTATCTCTCACAAAATATAAGATAGCCGTTTTAAATCCACTAAAACTGTAATTCAGTTCCTGAATTTGTGGCTCTGGAAATTTAAAAGCCAAAGGATTTCCTGTTTGTGCATGTTTATCAATAAGCGGTCCACCTGGATAAGGCAAGTTCAATATTTTTGCTGTCTTGTCGAAAGCTTCGCCCGCAGCATCATCTAAGGTTTCGCCCACTATTTCCATGTCAAAATAATCTTTCACCAACACAATTTGTGTATGCCCGCCAGAAACGGTAAGGCACAGAAAAGGAAACGGGGGTTTAGGATCATCTATAAAATGAGCCAAAATGTGCGCCTGCATATGATTCACAGAAATAAGTGGCAAATCAAGCGCCAAGGCAAAAGACTTTGCAAAGGAAACCCCTACCAGCAAAGCGCCCAATAAGCCAGGTCCTTGCGTAAAAGCTACCCCATCTAACTCATTTTTGTTAACTTTAGCAATAGCCAAGGCCTGCTGAACTGCAGGAACTATGTTCTGCTGATGAACCCTTGAAGCCAATTCTGGAATTACGCCACCATAATTTTCATGAATTGTTTGGTTTGCAATAACATTGGCAGTAATTTTGCCGTTGTTACAAACGGCAACCGAAGTTTCATCACATGAAGATTCTATAGCAAGTATTACAGGCACGATTAAAGATATTAAGCTACAAAATTATTAAAAAACTATTAAAAATACTGCTTTGGGTTGTCGCATCAATAATATTGTTGCTTGGCGTAGTGTTATTCTCGCTTCAATTTAAGCCCGTACAGACCTATGTAGCGCAAAAAGCAGCGGCTTATTTATCTAAAGAACTCAAAACTACCATTAAAATAGGCGGGCTTTATGTAAAGCCTTTCAAGTCTGTTATACTAGAAAACCTGGTTGTATTGGACCAACAAAAGGACACCTTAGCCAATTTTCCTAAGTTTATTGTAGACATCAATAAATTTTCTCTAAAGGAACGGATATTAGATGTCAACACCGTGCAGGTGAATAATGGCTCTTTCTTTTTAAAGGATAATCAGGATGGCTCATCCAACCTCGATTTTATCATCGATTATTTTGACAGCCCAGCTCCAACAAAACCTAAAAAGAAGAAAAAGAAATTTCAATTGCTATTTAACCGCGTTATTTTAAATAATGTAGCCTTTAAATATAAAAACCTCAAACTTAACAACGTTGTTAAAGGCGTAAATTTTGAAGATATAGACCTGAAGCAATTGAACGGCATTTTCGAAAAGCTGGATACCAAAGACCATATTCTTCAGGCCAACATCAAGAACCTCACCTTCAAGGAAAAAAGTGGTTTTTATTTGAAGAATCTCAGTGCTTTCACCACTATTGACACCAATGCGATCGAACTCCAAAAGTTGTTGTTGGTAACCAATCAAAGCCGTTTAACCGATTACTACCAAATGAAGTTTGACAAGTTCAAAGACTTCAACAAGTACGTAGAGAAGGTAAGGATGAAGGCTAATTTTAAAGAGAGCCATATTTCATCGAGAGACATCGCCTACTTTGCTCCAGAGCTGAATAAAATGAAGCTCGATATTGACATTGATGGTCAGATTTCCGGCTATGTAAGCAATTTAAAAGCTAAAAAATTAGCCATTAAAGCCGGGAAAGCGACTTACATCAAAGGCGATTTCACCATGAAAGGTTTACCAGATTGGGAGCAGACCTTTATGGACATGAAGATAGAAATGGCCGGCACCAATAAAAAAGACTTGGAGGCCATCTTGACAGACGTTACCGGCAAGCCGATGAAGTCTATCCCACCTATTGTAAGCAAGTTCGGCAATGTGAACTTTAACGGTTCATTTACGGGTTTCCAAAATGATTTTATTGCCTATGGCGAATTCAAGACCAATCTCGGACGCTTTAAATCTGACGTAAACCTTAAAATCGATAAAAAGGGGATGCCATCTTATACCGGAAACGTGCAAACCTTTGATTTCAATTTGGGCGATCTGCTGAACGAAAAAAGCTTGGGCCGCATCACTTCCGAACTTTATGTGAAGGGAAAAGGTGCCGAAGTAAAAGAACTGACCGAACAATTGAATGGCAATGTCACTTACATAGATTTTAATGGCTATCGCTATCGCAATGTTAAGATCGATGGTACTTTCGATAAGAAGTATTTTGATGGGAGCCTGAAGATCGATGACAAAAACGTACAATTGGTTTTTGATGGCGGTGTTAACCTCAACCCTAAATTACCCGTATTTAACTTTAAGGCCAGCATTAAAAATGCCCGTTTAAAAACACTCAAGCTCTATAAGGATTCGCTTAAGGTTGATGCAGATTTCAGCACCAACTTTTCGGGCAATAACCTTGACAATATTCAGGGCAATTTGCTGGTGCAACACATTACCTTGAACAATAAAAAGGGGATTTACCATATTGATTCGGTACAGTTGGATGCCAAAGGCATTGGCCAGGAAAGGAGCTTGGCCATCAAGTCTGATATTTTCGATGCCAGTATCAAAGGCCAATACGACCTTAATACCATTGCTTCTTACTATAAAGCAATTGCCAAAACTTATATCCCATCGTTAAAAGCCGATATCATCAGTTACAAAACGCAAATTTTTGATTTCAATCTGCGGGTAAAACGCTTCGAGCCAATTGCCGAATTAGTAGCTCCAGGGCTTCAAATCGACGATCAGGCTATTTTAATTGGTTCATTCGACTCGCGGAATAATACGGCGACACTGAATGGTAGCATCAGGAAACTGACCTACAAAGGCATTACTGCGAATAACATCATTTTAGAGGAAAACACAACGGCTAAACAGTTACAGGCCATTATTACTTCAGACCGTGTTGACCTGAACGACAGTTTGTACATTAAAAACGTGAACATTGCCAATGTGCTGAGGAATGACAGCTTGGCGCTCAACTTAAAAATGTCTAATGCAGATGATGCCAATCAGCTCGATTTGAACGGCTTGGTAGAATTTGTAAACGACAGTGCCAAAATCAGTATTTTACCTTCGATTTTGAAGATCAATAGTGAAGATTGGAACATCCAGGAAAAGGTTCGAATTAATTTCAATAAAGGAAAAACGGAGATCGAGAATTTCGCACTGAGCAATAACCGACAAATGCTTTCTGTAGATGGCGTACTTTCCGATGATCCTAAAGATCTATTATTGGTTGGTTTTGAGAACTTCAATCTTAAAACATTGAATCCATTCGTAAAGACGCTTGGCGTAAAACTAGGCGGAAATGCAAATGGCAAAACACGCTTATACAACCTCTTAAAAACACCGGTAATCAGCGACAGCCTGAGAATTGATTCGCTTACTTTCAACGATACCTACATTGGCCGTTTAACGGATACCTCTTCATATGACCAGGTAAAAAATGCCGTAAACGTGTTTACACAGATATTGGCAGATGACAAGGAAACCTTTAAAATAACTGGCGGCGTAGACCTCAAAGAAAAGCAGATCGATCTCAAAGTTAAACTTGATGGCAGCAAGCTCACCGTATTGGAACCTTTTGTAAAGAAACTGGTTTCCAATCTCAAAGGCAATATTTCTGCCGATCTAACGGTAAAAGGACCTTTGGATAAACCGAAGATCAATGGTGATATTTCTTTTGATCGAGGCGAAGTAACGGTGAATTACCTCAAAACAGCATATACTCTCAACGATAAGATACAGGTAGACAATAGTGTAATCCAGATCAACGATTTGGCCCTGGAAGATGCAGAAGGTAACGAAGCCGTCGCAAACGGAAGCGTTGACTTGAACAATATCGACGATCCGAATATTCAGGTGAAATTAACTTCCACCAACTTCATGGCGTTAAACACTACTTCAAAAGACAATTCCCTGTACTATGGCCGTGCTTACGCCACGGGTAATTTCTCTTTTAGCGGCCCTACCAGCAGCATGTTGATCAACATTGACGCCAAGACTGAAAAAGGAACCATTTTTAACCTTCCATTGAATAGTTCTGAAACGATTTCGGACAAAGACTTTATCACTTTCGTAAACAAAGACACGACTAAAGTGGTAAAAAAACAAACCAGTTTTGACGGTTTGAAGATGAACCTCAAATTGCGCGTTGACCCTAACACGGTCGCCAACATTTATACGGTATTAGGAAAGTTGAGCGGCAAAGGAAATGCAGAACTGGAACTGAACATTACCAGCACAGGCGATTTCGAAATGAAGGGCGATTACATTATCGAAACCGGACTTTTCGATTTTACGGCTCAGGAGGTTATTAACAAACGCTTTGAAATCCGCCAGGGGGGAACAATCAGGTGGACGGGTAATCCGGCTAATGCACAGATTAACCTCAAAGCTATTTATGCCTTAAGGGCAAGCACAGGCGATTTGTATACCGCAGCCAATCAGGACCAATCATCGGCAGGCAACAATGAAAGGGTGCAAACTGAAGTAGAAATGGGTTTAAGTGGCTTGCTTTTGCAGCCAGATATCAAATTGGATATCTTCTTCCCCGCCAACCCCGCCATTAAAGAAAAATTGCAATCGTACTTTAACGATGGAAATAACCTGAACACGCAAGCCTTGAGCTTAATCATTCAACGCAGGTTTGCACCAGGCACCGGAAAGGAGAATTTAGGGCAACAGTTAGGCTCTGTGGGTACGAGTACGGCCAGCGAATTGATTTTTAACCAGTTTAATAACCTGCTTTCTTCACTCAACCTGAACTTTGTAGACATTAACATTCGTTCGTTCAACGAAGCCAGTGCATCGGTTAAGCTTTTTAATGATAGAGTAATCATCAATGCTGGTATTGTTGACAATACCAAAAGCTCTACCGATTATTCTGTAGGCTTATTTAAAGATAATGTGGGTAAAGAGGTGGAGATTTTAGGCCTCATTAGAAAAGATGGAACCTTGGTAGGCAAACTGGCCAACAAGCCTCCTACACAACAAAGTATATTTGCCAATCCGGGCGTAGATCCTAATGCCAATGTAACTTCATTTGGTTTGATCTACAGTCAGCAGTTTGATACATTTAGGGAGTTCTTGCAAAAAATAACCGGGAAATACCGTAAGGAGCAGCAGAAAAAAGAGGCTGCTAAAAAAGAACAGGTAAACAAAGAAGCTATTTTGAACGAGAGTAAGAAGAATAATCCGAAGAAGTAGTTTTTCAGTTGTCAATTTCTAGTTGCCAGTCTGGATTCATAAACCATTTTCAAAGAATCTTCATTGCGAATAACGGCGAAATGGTTTTTTAGTTGACAGTTAACTGATTAACCCATTTGCCAGTTTATAGCATAAAAAAATCCGAAGTTTTAGCTTCGGATTTTTTGTTTTATTTCATGATTTGATGTCCCATTTTATCCCGCTTGGTTTTCAAATAGGTTTCATTATGTTTATTGCTTTCAATCTCTATGGCCACATTTTCTACGATCTCCAAACCGTAGCCGATCAAGCCAGCTCTCTTGGTAGGATTGTTAGACATTAAGCGCATTTTGCTTACGCCTTGCGCCCTTAAAATCTGTGCACCAACGCCATAATCGCGTTCATCGCCTTTAAAACCTAGTTTAATGTTGGCTTCAACAGTATCGAAACCGGCATCCTGCAAATTATAAGAGCGGAGCTTGTTGATTAAGCCAATTCCCCTTCCCTCTTGGTTCATGTAAACGATAATTCCCTTTCCTTCTTGCTCTATCATTTGAAAGGCTTTATGTAATTGCGGACCACAGTCGCAACGACATGAGCCAAAGATATCACCAGTTACACAAGAACTATGGATCCTTGCCAAAATCGGCTCGCCTTCTTCCCATTCGCCTTTGGTTATGGCCAAGTGTGTCGCATTGTTGCTTAACTGCGTATAAGCTGTCATTTTAAAATCGCCCCATTCCGTAGGCAAGTTCACGGTTACTTCTTCCCTGATTAAACTCTCGGCAGCCAAACGGTAAGCAATCAAGTCTTTGATAGAAATGATTTTCAATTCGTGTTGTGCAGCGATTTTCATCAAATCGGGTAAGCGCGCCATGGTACCGTCTTCGTTCATAATTTCGACAAGCACTCCCGCTGGCTCAAAACCTGCCAAACGCGCAATGTCTATAGTTGCTTCGGTATGTCCGGTTCTTCTCAATACGCCTTCCCTACGTGCCTTCAACGGAAAAATATGTCCAGGTCTGCCCAGGTCTTCCGGCTTGGTATCAGGATTGATTAAGGCTTGAACTGTTTTGGCCCTATCATGTGTAGAAATACCTGTTGTACAGCCATGGCCAATTAAATCAACCGATACGGTAAATGGAGTTTGATGGAGCACAGTATTGTTCTGCACCATAAGATCGAGCTTTAAATCATTGCAGATATCTTCAATCAACGGTGCGCAAATCAAACCTCTTCCATATTTAGACATGAAGTTGATTACTTCTGGCGTCACATTTCTGGCAGCCGTAATAAAATCGCCTTCGTTTTCGCGATCTTCGTCATCTACCACAATAATGATTTTGCCTGCCCTAATCTCCTCTAGCGCTTCGTCTATGGTATTTAATTTTATTTCCATTTTGTATTTGATCAAATTGACAGGATAAGGCATAGGCCTATTTCCCGAAATGCAAAGTTACAACCTTTGCAAACAATAATTTGGCTTAAAATATCATTGATAAGTAAGGAATATCGCCTGCGTTATTTAATTCTTTTCTTTCTTTTTAAACAAGCCTACAAACAGCTGCTTGTAGTAATCGACATCGAATAGGGCCGAGTCAACAGTGGCTTTGTAGGTTAAGAAAATGCCTAATGGCGTTAATATGATAATGGCTACCCACATCCCAAAACTAGGATCTAAAGAGCCTTCTTTGGCCGATTTTTCTGCTACTGTAGACAGGATATGGTAAATCAGGAAGAAGACAATGGCAATAACCACTGGCAGGCCCAGCCCTCCTTTTCTAATAATCGCGCCCAATGGCGCTCCAATAAAGAACAGCAAGAGACAAGATACCGCCAAAGTATATTTACGCTGGTATTCGATCTTCGCTTTGATGATTTCCTTTGTTTTGAAATCAAAATCCAATAACCTGTTAGTGACAATCTGCTTGATTGCTTCTGCCTGATCATAGCCTGATTGCAGGGCTTGGGTACGCAGGTTTTTAGGAATGGCATTTACGATGGAGCCTTTAATTACCTTAACAGGAACTTTGATTTTTGTATAGCCTTTGGCGATTTCATATTGCTTAAAATAAACCGAGGCATTTGCTTTTGTGGTTTTGTTTAAGCTATCGAGGCTTTTTTTGATCGAATCTTCACGGTTCAATAGCTCCTTCCTATTGAGCATAGGCGCATTATTTTTAAAACTGGCCTCTTGTGTACGGTTAAGTCCGCCAAAGCTGCTCAGGTCAAACTTTACTTCGGTCTGTTTGAAACGCATCCGTGTTAAGGTTTGCCTCGGATTAAAAGAACTGCTATTGCTTCCGGCATTTTCTTCGTAACGCACGCCATTTACCAAGCTCAGCACCAGGTATTGGTCATCACTGGTTTTGGCCATCCTTCCCTTTTCGGCCATGATAATCTTCGGGATGCCATTGGTACCCGTATGGTCGTAAATCATGATGCCATATAAGGAATCCACGCCAGCCTCGCCTTTGCGCTCTACCCGCATGGCATAATTCTGTATACTGTTATTGAATACCCCTGGCTTGATCAGAAATGACAGCTTTTTATTGCGCATGTCATAAAGCAGGGAGCCATATTTAAGGTTGGCTTTGGGCAACATGTAATCTGAAAAAAGAAAAGAAGCGAAAGCCAGGCCAATGATAAAGACAAACAAAGGCCGCATTGCCTTCTGCAAAGAAACTCCCGCCGATTTGATGGCCACCAGTTCGTAGTTTTCGCCCAGGCTCCCGAAAGTCATGATTGAAGAAAGCAGAATAGCCAAAGGCAGGGCCATGGCCACATTCGAGGCTGATGCGTAAAACATGACTTCGGCAATGGTGTACCATTCGAAGCCCTTTCCGATCAAATCGTCAATATACTTGAACAGGAAGAACATCAACAGGATGAACATCACAATAAAAAATGTGACGAAAAATGGCCTGATAAATGCCTTAATCAGCAGTAGGTGTATCTTTTTCAATGTACAAAGATAGGCAAACCCAGCGAAAAATTAGCCTCCGATAACGCTAACTAGGTAAGTGATCTGGTTATCCCAGATTTGTGTCTTTTCTGCACGGGTTTCGTCGGTTGCAAAATCGGTAATAGACAAGGCTACGTCGTTGGTGAGTTCGTCTTGAACGATTTCCATCTCAAAATAACAGTGTGGATCATCATCAACCCATTTGAATTTCACAAGCTTGTTTTCTTTTATACTTAGCAATTTGGCTTTTTGCACTTCTCCATCCCAGGTAAAGGTGTAGGTCTGGTCTCTGAAAACCACATCGTCTGCAAACCATTGCGACAGCCCGTTAGGCTCGCTGATAAAGCTGAACAGTATACGTGGAGAAGACCTCAATTCATATTCTAGATTAAATTTTTTCTTTTCTGACATCCTTAAACACCGCTATCTGTAAAAATATTGGACTATTTTTTTAACTTTTGTTTCTAAAGAAAAGTAATTTATTCTATATTTGCAACTCTTTAAAAAATAGTATTCAACATTTGATATTATTTTTCCCGGCGGGGTAGCTCAGATGGTTAGAGCGCAGGATTCATAACCCTGAGGTCGGCAGTTCGATCCTGCTCCCCGCTACTGGTAAAGCTCAACGAAAGTTGGGCTTTTTTTATGTGTAAATGCTTCGTTTATCAATGTTTTTGCCATTCTTTTTGGGGTAATGCAAACTCAATTGGCAGGTCTGTTTTCTCATCTCGGTATTCAATTACTTCTAAATGGTTTACCTGCCTCTCTAACATTTCAAGAATGCCCTCGTCAAAGTCTTTTGGAACTTCCATTCTGCTTTCCACATACTGATTGGCTAGGATATTCATCAATTCGGCAACGGTAACCTGTCCATTCGCATTCAGAAAAATTTCTTGTGGCCAATAATCCATGGTAATCATTGTAGGCTTATTGTCGAGAACAGATACAATACATATGTCCTTTTCACCAAACCAATCCCAATGCCTTGTTCTTACAAAATATTTGTCTTTATGGGCGAAATGCTCCAAAAAAGCGAAATGTGGGATTTCTATTTTCTTTTTAGCGAAGAGTTTTTTAAACATTCTAGCAGTCTATTGATTAATTAGAGTAAAACTAACTTAAGCAAAAAGAAGAACAATTAGAGCTCCTGTACCAAGAGAAATTTTTACTATTTTAGGCCTAGGGTAAGCAAAAAACTATGGCAAAAACAGACTATCAAACAATCGCAGAATACCATAATGCATTTCCGAAAGAAGCACAAGAGCGACTGGAACAAATCTATAAAGTGATTAAGAAGGTTGCTCCCGAAGCGGATGAAGTGATCAGCTACCAGATTCCTGCCTTTAAGATCGGCAAACAATTCCTGATCTATTATGCCGCATTTGCCAAGCATGTCACACTTTCGAGCCCATGGAGCGCTGCTTTTTTAAAGCATTTCGAAAACGATTTAAAAGGAATGAAAGTAAGCAAATCTGTGATCCAGTTTCCAGATAAAGATGCCTTGCCTTTAGACTTTATTGAGCGTATCATCAATTTTAGAAAGAAAGAGATTGAAGATAAGGGTTAAGCCTGCTTTGGCTGATTAGTTCATTAGTCATTAGTTCATTGAGCAGGTATGACTACTGAAAATGTACCAATAAAGATTGCTTCATCACTTTGTTCTTCGCAATGACGATCCAATTTTCCATTTTACCTTCCATATCCATTTTGCTTGAAAAACAATAGGCTTGCTTGTCGGCAATTGTAGCCCTCCTTTTCGCTTTACTCCATTACATTCCGTGCCCGCTCCAATAAGGTTTATTAAATGATAAGCAGTGAGGCTTTTGTTTAAAGCCATAGCAAACTTGCTGAAAGAAATTGCTTCGCCATTCTTCCTCGCAATGACAATTTAGGCTGTCATTGCTAATTTTTTTTCGAAAAAATTTGTGTAGTCAAATAACTACATTTATATTTGTAGTCAAATAGCTACATAATGAATTTAAGAAGAGACGTATTTCAGGCCATCGCCGATCCCACCAGAAGAGCCATATTGCTGTTGGTGGCCACCCAATCGATGACAGCTGGCGCCATTGCTACCAACTTTGATACGGCAAGGCCAACGGTTTCCAAGCACTTGCAGATCCTTACCGAATGTGCCTTGCTCAAGCAGGAACAGAACGGACGAGAAATCTATTATCACATCAACGCAAAAAAAATGAAAGAAGTAGCAGACTTTATCGAACCCTTCCGCCAAATGTGGGATGAGCGTTTCAACAAACTGGAGCAGCTGATGAAAAATTATCAACCTAAAAAATAACGGCATGGAACTTAAAACAAAAATCAGCGCCGAAGACGGCAAGCAGGAACTAACAATTACCAGAGAATTTGATTTGCCCGTAGAATTGCTCTTCAAAGCCTACGAAGAACCAGAAATTGTAGAACAGTGGATGGGCACAAAAGTACTGAAGCTTGAAAACAAAAAGCATGGAGGCTACCAATTTGAAACCAGCGACAACAAGGGAAACGTGGTATTCAGATCGAACGGCACCATTCACGAGTTTCTGCCGAACCAAAAAATCACAAGGACCTTCGAAATGGAAAACACGCCTTTTGACGTACAGATCGAGTTTTTGGAGTTCGAAAAACTGAACGACCAGACCAGCAGATTAACCATGCATGTGGTGTACAGATCGGTTGAACTTAGAGACAACATGCTCAAACTGCCATTCAAACAAGGCCTTAATATGGCGCATAACCGATTACAGGAAGTTGCAAACAAGTTAAAATAGAGAATAATGAAAAAAAGAGATCAAATTATCTATTGGATTGCCACAGTTTGGCTTGCCTTAGGAATGGTATCTACAGCCATCGTGCAATTGCTCAAAGTAAAAGACGAAGTCGAAAATGTGACGCATTTAGGCTATCCGCTTTATTTGTTAACCTTATTGGGAATCTGGAAAATACTAGGTGTGGTTACCGTGTTGCTTCCTAAATTTCCCTTGCTTAAGGAATGGGCCTACGCAGGCTTTTTCTTCGCCATGTCTGGTGCCATATTTTCGCATTTGGCATCAGGAAATCCCGTAAGCAAAATATTTCCTTCGCTGTTATTGCTCGTGCTTACAGTAGTATCGTGGTACTTCAGGCCAGCCGACAGAAAAATTGCGTTGACCTAGCTTTTAATTTTAAGTTCTGTTTCCTAATTTACATAAAATGGATGCTGTTGAGTACCTGAACAAATTTAAAAAAGCCAGCGAGCAGCTCGACCAAAAAAGGCTTCACGAAAAACAGCTGGAAGTAGCTGTTGGCGAGGTCTTGGATTCGGTTTTCTTAAAATTGTATAAAAAATCGTGGGCAAGTCCGTTTCAAGATCCATTAACAGCCCAATCGAGAATTTTCTTTTCTGTTTGGATCAACGAAGAGGCCATCGAAGAGCAAAAAATCTTTTACAACGTCCATGCTTTTAAATTAAGGCATTTGCAGGGCTATAAGATCCAGAGCAGGAAATTTGCAGAACTTTTTAGGGCGGATTTTAAAGATTTCGAACATAAATGGCCAAATGTAAGCGTTGGTTTCGGACCGCTCATCTTAATGGAGGGCTGGTTAAAACTAGACCCAGGAAATATTGAAGGTGACATCCTGAAATTAGCCAATCGCTTTTTAGAGATTGAGCATTTGATTGATGAGACCCTCTCCAATTTTAAAACGAATTGATATGAATCCTAAAGTTGACTTTTATTTCAATAAGAACAAAAATTGGCAGGAAGAAGTGGAACGTTTGAGACTAATCGCGCTTGACTGTGGCTTAGTTGAAGAATTGAAATGGGGCTGCCCTTGTTATACTTATCAAAAAAACAACATCGTACTGATCCATGACTTTAAGGAGTACTGTGCGTTTCTCTTTTTTAAAGGGGCCTTGCTCAGCGATCCCAATCATATCTTGATCCAACAAACCGCCAACGTACAGGCAGCCCGCCAAATCCGCTTTACCAATCTCAGGGAGATATTAGATCAAGAAGCTACATTGAAAACCTATATCCACGAAGCCATCGAGGCAGAAAAAGCTGGCCTGAAAGTAGAGCTTAAAAAGACAAGCGAATTTAAGGTTGCCACAGAATTTCAGCATAAGCTGGATTCAATTCCTGCATTAAAAACAGCTTTTGAGGCTTTAACGCCTGGTAGACAAAGGGCGTACCTTTTGCATTTTTCTTCGCCCAAACAATCGCAAACCCGTACATCGCGGGTAGAAAAATGCATTCCACAAATTTTAAACGGCAAGGGCTTGAACGATTAGAATAAAAAACGACAAAAATCAACCCATTAATGATATGAAAAACGATAAAAAGAAACTCTCTCCTATACAAAACGAAGAATTGCTTAGCCTCTTAAAAGAACGCTTCGAGAAAAATGCAAATCGCCATAAAGGCATTGAATGGGCCAAGGTACAAGCCAAATTAGAAGCTGATCCAACTAAACTTTGGGTACTCGACGAAATGGAAAGCACCGGTGGTGAGCCTGATGTAGTGGCTTACGATCAGAAGACCAATGAATATGTTTTTTTCGATTGTTCGGCAGAAAGTCCGAAGGGACGCAGGAGCATTTGCTACGACCATGAAGCCTTGGAAGCTCGGAAAGAACACAAACCGGCCAACAGCGCTATCGAAATGGCCAAGGATATGGGCATTGAAATTTTAACAGAAACACAATACCGGGAACTGCAACAATTGGGCAATTTCGACACCAAAACATCAAGCTGGATCCTCACCACGCCCGAGGTTAGGAAACTAGGTGGCGCACTTTTTTGTGACCGCCGTTATAATACGGTTTTCTTGTACCATAACGGTGCAGAATCTTATTATGCGGCAAGGGGCTTCAGAGGTTCGCTGAGGGTTTAGTTTTAACCGGCGTATGTTTTTAAATGGGTTGGGTTACAAATCCATAGTTATTGGGTCGGGATGGCACATCCCGACCAATTCGAAATGGACAGCGAAGTTTAGTTCTTCTTCAGGTAATCAATTACAATATTATTCGCCAAATAGCCCTTTTTACTTCGCGTTAGCTTTGCGCCATGAGGCACTTCTATAATCAGCACCGAATTTTGTGCACTGATGCTGATTCCAACCTTACCGCTTACATTTCTGGCCAAGAATTTTTGGCTCACGGCATCATACAGATCTCTTTTGCCTTTTGAGCCGATCACATAGTTTATACTGCGAGCCACATTAAAAGGATTGTACACCAAATAACTTGGATAAGCTTTATTGCGGTAAAAATCCGTTGCCAACACATCAAGCTTTAAAACACCTTCTATATTGGTATTTTGAATGATGCTCCCAAAAATACCCACATGCCCACTGCCATAAACGCTGAACTGCGATACAGCTGGATTTTTTCCGGGTACCCATTTCGGTCCGTCGCCTTGCGCCACTGGCGCTTTTAATTGGGTATATAAAGTATCGAAAGTAGAGGCTTTAGCCATCCCTTCATAGGCGATTACACCTTTGGTTACTTCGGCATATTGTGGCAGGGTTTGATGCTCGGCAGGCATATACTGCGGATAAAACAGCCTCGAGGCATTGGCGGCGTTGAGCATCCACTTGCCAATGGCATTGGCGTATTGCGGATCGTAACGGACCATAGGAACCATCGGCCAGGCCAAATCAAAGGTATTCATTAAAAAGCCATAGCCTCCATGGTCAACCGTACTGCCTACGATGCCCGAAATATCATAACCATTCCAGTTGCCAGTTAATACGCCCCAGCCTTCTCTGCAAATGGCCGTTCCATCAAAAGTCCAGCTCAGCATTTTAGCTACGTCAAAATGGGTACCCACTTCAGCGTTCATGCGCGCTGCCAAATAAGCCCCAAAAGGCATCAGCAATTCGTAGGTTGGATTGATGGGCTGAGCCTCTAGCGCTTTCATCGCATTAATGGCACCATTCAAATATTTTTTGTCGCCAAATTTTTTCCAGGCACTGTATAGCACATAGGCATGCCCAGCCGCCGCATCGGGTTGCGCACAAATCTGATTTTTCATGGGCTTCATCTGTCCATAATCAAAGAAGGAATAGTTATAGTTGCCATTTAAGATCGAATCGGCCTTATAGAATTTATCAGCAATGCTCCTCGCCATCCAGTTAAAGTCTTTTTCATTGGGATATTTTTCTACGATGGCATAAAACAGCACATTTGGCCAAACATCATACCACCAATCACGGCCATAGCCTCCACCCAACAAGGCCACTTCTGGTGCCGTATTGTTCATCATGATGTTCCATTTGGTATCGCGATTGAAATAATTCTTCAGCATGCCCACATAATTATAAGCCTGCTTGCTTTTGTCAATGCCAATCAGACTGGCACCCAATACCGAACCCATGTTGGCTACGGCTTCATGAAACATACCTTTATTGTTGGTGCCCTGTCTTACATCGGCCACTGCAGTATACATGCCTAAAGTTGGCTGATCAAAATTTTTGCGGGTATTGTCGATCCAAACCATAGGCCAATATTGCCCGTTGGCCTTAAAATCGTAAATTGTTTGGTCGAACTTGACAGCCATGGCCTTCCAATCGATAATTTGCAAAGGCTGGGGCACATCGGCCATTTCGTTCACCCGTTTCAATTCCAGTTGCCTTACCTGGGCATTGGCATTAAAAACTAGTGAAAAGAATAAAGCGATAAGGAGGCTAAAAGGATACTTCATACAAGTCATGTTCATTAGTTCATTGGCTGATTGGTTAATTGCCAGATTGGTTAATTGTTAACTGAAAACTGGCAACTGTTCAGGCAAATTTTAAAAAATCTATTAATCCATCAAAGGTTCTACAATGGTTGGCCCATCGGTACCCACAGGTGGGGCTTCGTCTATGTTTTCTATTTTGCCCTGCTTTACAATATCTTTGGCTACCCAATACGAGGCCAACTGGGCTACGGCCACAATAATAATGGCATAACGCAAGGCCGCTTCTACCGAAACGAAATAAGCAATGAGCAAGAACATGCCTGCGCCAGTTAAACGGCCAACATATAAACCAGCTTCGTGATTTAGGATATAGGCAAACTCGCTTCTCTTTTCTTTTTTGGTGAGGATATCGATTACACTAAACTGGATGGGGAAATAAGCTAAATCGAGCAAGGGCTTGGCCAACAGCAAAAAGAGCATAAACAAAATTACGCCCAAACTGCTAAACAATATCCCATTGATAACCGCAGCCAAAGCAAACAGGCCTAAACCTGCACCAAATACATACAAACGATGTTTTGGCGAAGTATTCCTGCCAATGATGTACATGGCAACCGCAGCAATAATAGCCCCTACCGATTGGGCTGTACCCAAAGCGCCTTCCTTACCTACCAAACGCATAATGAGCATGGCCGGGGCCGTAACCAAAAATCCCTGCACCAAACCTTTTAAAGAAGCCAGGCGCAAAAGCTTGTACCAGTAAGGATCAAACTTGAAATACACAAACTTTTTATTGCTCGGATTGGCAAAATTCCCCCTAAAACACATGATAGATGCAAAAACGGTAACCACAAAAACAGCTCCCGTTACTATTTTATAAGCCAGGTTCACATTGCCATTGCCAGCGTAAAGTTCGATAAACCAGCCAATCAGCACAGGGATAACCACCGCAATGATGGTATAGAAAAAGGTTTCCAGTCCATAGTAATAATTGCGATTGCTATCATTGGTAATGGCCAAGGCTAAGAAATCGCGGTTGGCCCAATAAAAACCAAAAGACATGCCCATGATCAATCCGGCAATACCGATGCCTGTGTTGTCTAAGGTAGTTAGCGACATCATCACCATCATGGAAACCCCGCTCAACATCATCCCCAAAGAGTAGAGTGTTTTAATGGAAACCCTGCTCAGCAAATATCCATTGAGGAAAAAGGTAATGGGAATTCCTGTATAAATAGTGAGCTGATAGATCACCACTTTGGTGGGATCGTTCGAACTGCGCATCACATAGGCGGCAACAAAAATATCGATTACAGGCAATACTATGCTGTAGATCAGATTGGTCAAGGTAAGCACCCTGAAATTGTATGACTGTTTGCCAAAATGCGAAAGCTCGGTTTTAAGTTTATTCAGCATGGCTGTACGTTAAAGTGGATAAAATTTCTTGGATTGAAAACTTGGCCGCACATACGAATTCGTCGGCAGCGCCGTAATAAACCGTCAGTTCATCACCTTTGAGTAGATGTCCGTTGGTAAAAACCACGTGTCCGAAAAAGCCTTTCAATTCATATTCTTCTACCGGCATCATAATCGGGTCTTTGCTTTGGGCAATTACTTTATAAGGGTCTTCGAGGTCCATTAAGAAAGCACCCAAACAATACTGGTGTTTTTCGTTGGCTCCATGATAGATTTCAAGCCAGCCTTTTTCGGTTTTGATCGGGGCTGCGCCAGCGCCTACCCTTTTACTATCCCAACTGCCTTTGCGCGTTTGGATAATACATTTGTGTTTTCCCCAGTGGGTACCATTTTCAGATTCTGCAATCCAGATGAAATTGCCACCCAAATCAACGCTGCTCGGACGATGCAAAGCATAATATTTGCCATTGATCTTTTCCTCAAAAATGGCGCAGTCTTTATTATGTGGCGGAAAAATTAAGCCATGCTTTTCAAATGTTTTCCAATCTTTGGTGGTACGCATACCCACGGCAACGCCATGGCCAGATACCGAAGTAAAGGTGAGGTAATACGTATCGCCAATCTGTGCCACGCGACAATCTTCTATGCCAAAAGCCTCATCTTCGCCTTCGCCCTGTAATAAAGGATAGCCTTCGGGTTCATAAAAGTTAATACCGTCGTCGCTGCAAAGCAAGCGCAGGTGCGAAAGCGTAGTCAGGTAATCGGCCAATTGGTAATTGATCACCCGGGGATCTGTGGCAATCAACTCTGGATGCCCTTCTTCAATTTCGATGATTTCAATCCCTGTTTTGGTTAGCACCGGAAAAGAAATGATGCCCGGTTGTTGCGCAGGTCTTTCGGCTACACGAACAATCAGCCATGTTTTGCCTTCGAAAGTAAATACGCCTGGATTGAGCAAACAGGTAATTTCTAAACCTGCCACGCTGGGTTGCAAATCTGCTGGCGCCAATAATGGATTTTGAGCGAAACGTTGAGCAATATCTTTCATATTTTAGATTTTAGATGTACGATTTTAGATTGGAACTTATGCGCCAATCCAAAATCGTCAATCGTAATTCGTCAATTTTAATAACCTGGGTTTTGTGTAATTGTTCCTCCCGATTTATCGATATCGCCTTGCGGAATTGGGTACACATAGTTTTTGTCTTGAAAGTTTTTACCCAAGGCCGTTAATACAGATTTGGCCAATTTCCAACGTTTAAGGTCGTTAAAGCGATGGCCTTCCATGCCTAATTCTACCCTGCGTTCTTGAACAATCCAGTTTTTAATAGTGGCTTTGTCTGTGGAAGCCGGACGGTCTGGCAAAGTACCTACAGGAGCCGTACTGCCAGTAATGGTTGTACTGGTTCTGGCTCTTGCCCTAATTTGGTTGATGATGGTAATCGCTCCTGAATAATCGTTGGTTTCGTTTAGCGCTTCGGCTTTCCACAACAACACATCGGCCATGCGGATATAGATTTTGTTACTTCCCGCATCATCATTGCCTTTATTGGCACCGGTTTTATCGCCTAAAATCTTAAAGATATTTTGGTTTGGCACATCAACGGTTAGGCCCAAACGTGGATCGTTCGCCTCGAAGGAATTGATGAAATTGGTAGTTGGCGCAAAGAAACCCCATCCCAATGGTGCGCAAATGCCGTTTCCGTTTCTTGGTGTTTTGCCCGATTGGTGATCGTAAACAAAGATGTCTTCATTTTCTGCAAACTCTTTGGTTTGGTCAAAGGCATCGAAATAATTTGTGTTTAAGTTATAAAAACCAAGGGTCTGCAAGGCATTTACATGGGTAATCACATCGGTCCACTTTTGGTTATACAATGCGGCTTTGGCCTGCAACGCAATCACCGCTCCCAAAGAAACGCGCCATTTATCAGTCGCATTGCTGTATTTGGCATTCGGAAACAATGCTCTTGCCTTGGTTAAATCGCTATTGATTTGCTCCCACACCTGGGCAGCAGGCACACGTTTGGCTACCTCGTAAGCTTCTGAAAAACTTTTCAAAGGCTTTAGCAATACCGGCACATCGCCAAAATTGGTTACCAAATCAAAGTAGTAAAAGGCTCGAAGAAAATACACCTCGCCTAAAGAACGGTTGCGCAAATCGCTGTTCAAGCCAACTTTTGCAATCAAAGCATCGTCGGTAAGATAGCTAATGGCCAAATTGGTTCTCGAAACGCCTTCGTAATCGTATGCCCAAATGCCATTAAAAGCTTGGTTGGTGGCGATAAAACTGAAATTATCTACTTGGTCCATCCAAGCCTGGTCGCCATCTGGATTCCATTTCTTTTGGGCATCATCAGATGCTACATCCTGCACAATCAGGTCGTTTCTAAACACCGTACCGGCATCCCAGTTCCATTCGCCCAACAAGTTTAAGGTGTTCGACAACATTTGATAGGAAGTAGTAACCGATGAAGTAACCGTATTTGCGGTAGGATCGGTATTTACCTGCTCGGGCGTAATCAGTCCGATTGGGTCTTTGTACAATTCTTTTTTACATCCAGCGACGAAGATCAAACTTGCCATTATTGCCGATGCATATATCTTTTTAAATTTTGGTTTCATAATTTCAGCGATTAAAATTTAACATTTACACCAAACAAGAAGGCTTTCGATTGTGGATAGGTACCATAGTCGATGGCATCAACTGTTTCAGGATCCAATCCGCTATACTTGGTTTTGGTCCATAGATTTTGGCCAGACACATACAAACGGATGTTCTGTACGCCAATGCCCCATTTCTTCACCAATGCTCCAAACGAATAGCCCAGTTCCACGTTTTTTAAGCGGAGGTAAGAAGCATCTTCTACAAAAATGCTCGAGATCTTGCTGCTTCCATTGTCTGATTGGCTAACGCGAGGAATGGTATTGGTACTGCCCGGACCGTTCCAGCTGCCCAAAACGGCTGTGGTTTGGTTAAACGGACGCGTATCGTAATCGATAATCTGTTTCAACTGGTTGTACTTGTCAATACCCTGCACACCTTGAAACAATACCGAAAGATCAAAGCCTTTATATGATCCATTCAGGTTTAATCCGTAGCTGAGTTTTGGAATATTGCTGCCGATATAAGTCCTGTCGTTGTCGTTAATTACACCGTCCCCATTCAAATCGGCAAATTTGATATCGCCAGGTTTTTCTGTTGGCGTATTCGTGCCGTGCAGGTAACTGTTAATTTCTGATTGGGTTTGGTAAATACCCACCATTTGGTAGCCATAAAACTCATTGAGCGAGTGGCCAACCGCAGTACGGCTTACCGAGCCTATAATGCTTGGCAAATTAGGATGCAGTTTTTTCACCTCATTGGTTAAGGTGGCCAAGTTTCCATTAATGGCATATTTAAAGGCTCTTTCGTTATTGGTGTAGTTCACTGCAAACTCAAAACCTTTGTTCTGTACTTCTCCGGCGTTGACATAGGTTGGTTTTACATTGCCCACAAAGCCCGGAAGCGAAATTGGCAGTAAAATACCTGAAGTGGTTTTGTTAAAATAATCTACCGAAACGTACAGGCTGTTTTTCAGGATACCAATATCTAAACCAACGTTGGTTTGCGTGGTGGTTTCCCATTTCAAATCTGGATTGCCATAACGATCGGTTACATAGCGATCGCCATCTTTGCGGATCAAGGTCAAGTAGGCATAATTGTCTATCTCCTGGTTACCCAGTTTACCGTAACTGGCGCGAAGCTTTAAGTCAGACAGCCATTTTACGTCTTGCATGAATTCCTCAGAAGTAACTTTCCAACCTGCAGAAACTGAAGGAAAATAGCCCCAACGGTTGTTTTCTGCGAAACGCGAGGAAGCATCGGCCCTTAAGTTTCCGGTTACGAAATACTTGTTGGCATAATTATAGGTTGCTGATCCGAACAAGGAGAACAGGCTCCATTCTGCACCTGAGCCACCGTTGTATAAATCAGCGGTTGTGCCTCCAAAGTCGATGTATTGGAAACTGCCCGAAATGTAATCATACCTTCTCCTCGAGGCAGAAATGGCATCGGCCTTATTGCTGATGAATTCTGAACCGATCAAGGCTGTTAAATTATGCTGGCCAAATGCCTTGTTGTAGCTAAAGGTATTGTTCCAGGTAACGTTCAGTTCTTGTCCACGCTCTTCGTTTAAGCCATTTGGTCTGTTGATACGGCCTTGGCCAACATCCGCAGCAGCACCGCCACCGTCGTCATCTCCAAAATTCTGCAAGAAAGCCTTGTTGTGTCTGAACAATAAATCGACCCCTACATTGGTACGGAATTTTAACGACTGGTCTGCCAAGAGGCCATATTCGGCAAATACGTTTCCAAAGGTCCTGAACTGGTTTCTCTTGTCGTCGCTAAAATAAGCCAAGGCAATTGGGTTTTGCGAACGCTCAAAGTTCATGTCCCAGCCGTTGGTGGTATTATTGTTTTTATAGAAAGGCAAATCTGTAAATGGATTGTTCGGACTGTAAGTCGGATCGCTCGGCGATTTGTAAACCGGCATAACCGGTGGCCTTAAAAATGCATGGCGGATAATACCCGGCGAATCGCCTTTTGACGAAAGCGCATCCTGAAGCTCGTTAGACAACTGCAAATTGGTTCCCACTTTTAAGCGGTCGGTTAAATTAGCCGTAATGTTTGCCCTAAAGTTTAAGCGTTTGTATTGGTCGTTGTTAAACACCACGATTCCATTTTGCTGATAGTAGGCGCCAGACAATAAATAAGAAACCTTTTCGCCACCGCCGCTGGCTGTTAACTGCAAGCTTTGCGAGTGGCCTGTTTCAAACAATTCATCCAACCAATTGGTATTGGCTAAATCTGTTCTGGCCTTTTCGGCAATGTAGGGATTGGTGCCCGCATAGCCCGCGTTGTTCCATGCCTCTTCTTCTTTGGCCAGGTATTGCTGGGTGTTGAGCATGGTTGGCAAATTGCTTACGCGCTGGATGCCGTTAAAATAATTGATGTCGATAGACGATTTGCCTTTAACCCCTTGCTTGGTGGTAATTACAACCACACCTGCCGAGGCTCTTGAACCGTAAATAGCTGCAGCCGATGCATCCTTAAGTACACTCATTGATTCGATATCGCTGGTATTTAAGAAAGAGATATCGCGAGACGGAATTCCATCCACAATAAACAACGGGCTGTTATTGCCGATTGTTCCCTCTCCACGAATACGGATGTTGATCGGATCACCAGGCGCGCCGGTACTTTGCGTTACGGCCACACCCGCAACTTGGCCCTGTAAGATCTGGGCTACATCAGGCACACGACGCTTTTCGGCATCAGACATGTTTACCGTACCCACGGCACCGGTAATGCTCAATTTCTTTTGCGAAGTATAACCCAACACCACTACCTGGTTTAACGACTGGGACGATGGCTTTAGCGAAACATCTACGTTGCCCGAGCCAGAATACTCCACAGTTTGTGTAGTGTATCCGATAAAAGTAAAACTTAATGTTTTTGGACTGGCATCTTGCAGGGTGAGGACAAAAACCCCATTTGCATCGGTAGCCGCTTTGTTCTGTGTATTGGCTTGCGTTACCACCACGCCAGGCAAGGGCTGGTTGGTTTCGTCGGTTACCTTACCCGTAACCTTTGTTTGTGCATAGGCATTGGTGCCTGCAAAGGTTAAGCCAAGACAAACCAATAGAAATTGTAAAAGTCTGCTCATTTTCATTCAGATTAATATTTGGTTGTTTGAGGTTTGAATTATGATTATTGATATAACCAGCATAAAAACCCTTTTTGATTGATTTTGATTGTAACAAATATAGATGGGCGGATGGCACAAAACAGTGCACTATAGTTTCATTTTAGTTCACTATAGTTACAAAATATAGGTTTTTAGCCTTATTAGACTATATTTTCTGGTGTACTGCTGGCTGTGTGCTGTGCTGCCCGATAATCGTTAGGGGCTTGGCCGTAGATCTTTTTAAACTCCCTGAAAAAGTAAGATCTATTGTTAAAACCGGTTTGATAGAAAATTTCGGCAACGGTAAGTTTAGAGCTCTGCAATAATACCGCAGCATATTTTAGCCTGATGCGTTTGATAAATTCTGAAGGCGTCATCCCGGCCAGCGATTTGAGCTTGCGGTAAAGCTGCATTTTAGAGATGCAAAGAATGTCTTCTAGTTTGGCTGCATCCAGATCAGGTTCCGCTAAATTATCTTCTACCGCCTTAACCAGGGCATTTAAAAATTCGCGATCGCCCTGCTCCATTTCCACATCGCTAAACTGGTTGTTGATGTGCTTATCTTTGAGCAACTCGTTCATGCGTTTTTGGTAATCGAGCAATTTTCGCACCCGCACCAAAAGGTAATCTACATGAAAAGGCTTTGGAATATAGGCATCGGCACCTAACTCATAGCCTTCGGTTTTATTCTCTTCGGCACTTTTGGCCGAAAGCATAATAAAAGGGATGTGCATGGTTGCTGGAGTGGTTTTTACCATTCGGCAGAGCTCTAAGCCATCCATGTCGGGCATCATTACATCACTGATGATGAGATCGGGTTGTATTTTTTCGAGTACCTGCAAGGCAGCCTGTCCATTCTCTGCTTCATAAACCACATAAATATCGTCCAACACATTTTTGAGGAGGAAACGGAGCGACACATCATCTTCTACAATCAATATTTTATGTTGTTTTTCTCTTTGCAAATCATTGAGCAAGGCATTTTTATTGATCTCGGCAATGGGTTCAGCCACTTTTTTATCATAAGGTTTCAATATCGTTTCGTACAGGTAAGATGGCGCCGAAGTAATCACTTCGTCTTTTTTGCCTACCACATTGGTTTTGAGCTTAAATTTTACCTTAAAATAAATCCAATTTTCCTTGAGCTCTGCTGTAATATCACCTTCCAAAAGGGCAACCAATTCTTTGGTAAAGGCCAGACCAATACCTGTACTGAACCTTTCGAAGTGACGGTCGTGCGCTACATGGTATTTGCTAAAAATAAGCTCGAGATCTTTTGCAGTTAAGGTACAGCCAGAATTGGCAATGATGGTTTCCAAAGAATGGTCATTGGCATCATAATTAACCTGCAGGGTAATTTCTGCGTTGCGTCCAGCATGTTTAAAGGCATTAGACAAAAGGTTAAACAAGATTTTTTCGTATTTATCCTTGTCGATAAATCCAGCTATATTTTCTTGGATATAACTGTTGAAATATTGTTGGCCCTCGGCAGCTACCGGTTCGAAAAGAGTTTTCAGGCTGTTCAACATTTTAGAAATGTCAACATAGTCGTCGTTTCTGCTCAAATGGCCAGCTTCAGCCCTTCTAAATTCCAGCAGCTGCTGTACCAGGTACGTCAATCGGGCGGTATGCTGATGGATAAGCGATAAAAAGTAATTCTTGCCCTGACCCTTGTTTTCCTTTTGGATGGTATGCTCTACCGAACCCATAATCAGCGTTAAGGGCGTCTGGATTTCGTGGGCAATATTGGTAAAGAAATTAATGCGCTGCTGATGGATTTCTTCGTCTTTTTGCCTGAACAAGGTCTCTCTTTCCAACTTAAACTTCATCTCCAACTTATTCTTTCTGTACAAATGAAATGCATAAGCCGAGCTTGCCGCAATCACTAAGTACACCAGATAAGCAGGCCAGGTCAGCCACCAAAACTGCCTAATGGTTATATGAAGCGCCTGTACATCTTTGGTCCACACCCCCTCGCCATTAGACCAGCGCACCAAAAGCGTATATTTTCCTGCCGGAATGTTATAATAGGCAATCTTGCCATCTGTACCGGTGTAATGCCAGTTTTTCTCGAGGCCGTTCAGCTTGTAGGCAAATTCGTTTTTAGATGCATTGAAATAATTGAGTGCCGTGAGCGCAAACTGAAAGAAGTTGTTTTTCCTTTCAATTTCGAGCTCTCTGATGTCGGTATTGATGGGCTTAACCGTAAAAAACTGGTTATTGAGCAATGATTGGCCACCAAATTGCAAATCGGAGATCAACAAATTGGGTTGGATGGTGTTTTCCGCCACATTTTTGGGCAAGAAATAGTTAAATCCGTAAATGCCCCCGAAAAGCAGATTTCCATTGCCTGCCCGGTAAACCGCACCATCGCTAAACTCGTTGCTTTGCAGTCCATCTGTTTCCTGGTAGTTGGCAATGGTCTTGGTTTTTACATTCAGCTTGGCCAAACCACGGTTGGTGCTCAGCCAAACATTGCCGTTGCCGTCTTCCTGCAGGCCATGGATGGTATTGTTGGGCAAACCATTATCGGTAGTTATTTTATTGAAAGATGGCTCGTTTTTTAAAGATTCGGTTCTGGTTAGATAGTTCAATCCATAACTTGTACCAATCCATAATATTTGATGCTGATCAAAATAAAGAGATAAAACGTCGCTATGCGACAGTCCATTGGCAAGCCCCGATGCTTTATAGGTTTTGAAAGTATCTTTTCTTTGATCGAAAACAGTCAACCCTCCATAGCGACAGGCCAACCACAGGCGACCATCGGCATCAGGTGTTAATGCATAGATGATATCACTGGCCAAATGCGGATAGTTTTTGGTCGCATATTGCTTAAATCCATCTACTTTAAAACCGTTTTTATCTCTGTTAAGCTGCAACTGGATCAGTCCGTAGCCACTGGTACCTAGCCAAAGCTTTCCATCTGGAGCCTGCCAAATGGCATAAACCGATTTAAAAGCGGGCAACCGATCGGCACCTCGAATAGCCTTCCAATTAACTATTTGCTGGTTGCGATGATCATAAAGCGTAATGCCCAAACCATCAGAGCCAATATAGGTGATATCATCGGTGCCATGCTTAATAACATAAATGGCATTGTTGTCCAAACCAGAGCGACTATCCAGCTTCTCTATGCTGCTTTTTTGCTTTTGTTGCCAAAAGTCTTTGTAAATCAATATGCCATTGCCCTTGGTGCCCACCCATAAATCATTGCCCGCTTCGGCAAAACTCCTGATGGGTTTATTGATCGGCAATTTGTCCATTTGGGCCACCAAACCGAAATAGTTTGCCTTTTGGTAAATCTGTACCAATCCGTTGCCATCGGTACCCAGCCAAAGCATGTTGTTCTGTCCGGTACTTATCGAGGTGATCCGTACATTTTCCAGCTTGCGGATTTCGTTTTGCAGGTAAGCAGATGGCTTAAAATCCTGATCAAAAACACTCAATCCCTGATTTTCCCAAGCCACCAAATAATAATTGTGGTAACCGGTGAGTGCCTTGATTTTGCGTTTACCCAGCTGCAGGTCTGTCGATTTCAGGTTTTTGTCTAAGTAAAATTGCTCGTCATTATTGGTCGTATAAACGAGTTGGTTGCCCAATACAAAGAAATTGCTGATCCCGCCTGTTGCAGTAATTGAGTGAGTTGTTTGATAGCCTTTATCAAGATTCAATGTCCTTAAACGCTCGCTTTTATCAAGCACCCAAAGCCTGCCTGCACCATAGCTCGCCTTCATCGGAATTTCTCCGTTTTTAAAACTGGCTACCGTTACAAATTGGTCTTTGCTTGGATTATATTTGGCTAACTGTCCATTGGCTGCAAAGCAAAATACACCCTTACCAGGAACCGTTACAATTTCATACTCCTTTTCGCTAACCTTGCTGCTGGTCGATTTGTAGAAATATTTATAAAATTTGCCCGTCTTTTTTTCATACCTCGAGATGCCTCCAATCGTGCTGATCCAAATGTTTCCAAAATCATCTTCGTTAAGCGATTGGATCACATTGCTGCCCACGCTGGTTTCGGCAGTATTGATGTTATGGTTGTAGGTGGTAAACTTGGCGCCATCAAAGCGGTTCAACCCATCCCAGGTTCCGATCCATAACAATTGATCCTTGTCTTGTAAAATGGTATTGATAGAGCTGTTAGAGAGGCCGTGTCTATTATCTAATTGCCTGTAAACAAAGGTACGCTGGTCTTCATGGTCTACGGCATGTGTCTCGAAAACCGAAACAAAAAGCAGTAAAAAGAAGCATACACTGAGGTATCGGATCATGAACAGGCAAGGTTAGCTGACTAAATTTACGAAAATAGACCGCATTTGGCTCCTAAGTAACGAATACTTTGCCTGCTACGTCTATGTTAGCCAGATTATTCTAGGGTACGAGCACATGCTAGCGCCAACATATTTGGAGCGCTTCTTCCCTGCAACTATTTAAATGCTTCCGGCTTTCTGCTATATCTTTTTTGCCTCAACGCAAAAAAAATGCCGCTCCAATCCGGGCTATTTGGGTTGGGCCTGTGGTTCTTACCAAGACAAGCTGTTCTAAAATGGATTACAAATCCATAGTTAGCGGGTCGAGATGACACATCCCGACCAACCGGTTCGGCGCTTGTTGGTGTTCTTCACCAACAAGGTATCATTCTTTTTCTCATGTGATTTGTCGTTGGTGAAGAACACCAACGACTGCTCAGAGGACAGTAATTTGTTAGCGTTGCCGCCAATAGTGAGCTAACCCAACAGCTCTTTGACGCTCTTTTCGGCATAACCGGCGCTGGCCGTCATTCCTTTGCCACCAATTGCAGTCCGGATATGTATTTTATCATCCAAATCGAGGGTTACGATATGTTGCTCTGGATGTTGCGGATAATAGCCTGCCCAATACTGCTGTATGTTACGCACATCAAAATTCACGATCCGCTCTGCTTCTTTCAGCATCAATTCGTTAATATACTGATTGAGGTTAAAGCCCAAATCGTCAAAATTATTCACGCCTGCATACTCATGCGAATCGCCGATGATGAAACTGCCATCACTTGCCTTTTTAAAGAGGATATGGATTCCCCATTTCTTCAGTTCTTCATAATGTGCAGGAGTTTTAATGCTTGCAAAAGAAGGACAGTTATATTCGAAGCTTTCGTATCTTCTTGTAGTTAATCCTGTTAAAATATTGCCTTCCAGTGCAATTTCGGGCATGGGCTGTGTACGCATCATCTGCAATTTGCTGATCACAATACCACTATTGGCAAAATATTCAGGGAACAAGAGCTTAAATTCATAGCCATTGCAGATCACTACTTTAGCTGCACTGAATTGTTCGCCTTTGCTTAGCCTGATTTCAACGCCCTCACTTGTAGTTTCACAAGCTGTTACAGCTGCATTATAATGTAGCGTATAGTTTTTAAAATCGGCTTGTAGGTATTGGTGCAGCTTTTTGATCATTTGGTCTGGCTCTACACTGATCTCCTGTTCAAAAAAGAGACCCTCCAAAGCATATTCAGGCTTTAAGGCAGGGTACTTTTTAAGCAAAGCCGATTGCGATAAAAGTTCGCAACCATAGCCCAAACCATCGTAATATGCCTTTAGTTCATGTATCAAGGTTTGCTCGTCGCTATCTGAAGCAATATAAACACTTCCGTTCTGCCTTACCGAAATATCAAATTTGGCTTGGATGCTTTTGTACTGTTCGGTACTGCTGTTGCCATATTCAAACCAAACGCCCTCCATACCCGAAGGAACGACCTGTCCGAAATTTCTTACGGTAGCCCCTACCGGAAAATTATCTTTTTCTAGCTGCAGCACTTTTTTGCCAGCCATTAATGCGTGGTAGGCATGGAAAGTTCCTAAAATACCTCCTCCAACTATAATAACATCGTATGTTTTGTTCATGGTGTAGATTTTGAAATTAACTGAGCAAGGGATTTGACAAAATGGATGTCGATCGTTTTGCTTTTTTATTGTTTGCCAACGTTTTTCCCCTAAAATAGAATAAAGAAAGGAGGCTGCAAATTCCGCCCAATATGGCACCTACAATCAAGCAGTTTTGAAAAAAATGCAACCAGCTGATTTTAATATGGCTCATTTCCTTAAAGCTGAGGATGCTGATGCTGGCTAAATAGCCAAACGAATCGGATATATATATTAAAAAGCCAACATTGCTCTTGTAATGGAAATTTGCGATCAAGCGCTCAAAGAAAATGGCATTATAAGGAATATAGGCCATAAAAAGTCCGGTACCCACCATCGTCATCCATGCTACGGGGCCTATGCTATGGCCATGGAAAAGATAGGTTGCCAAGCCCACCAGTACACAGCCCAAAATAATCATCAGGTGGATCAGTGTAAAAGCCTTCAGGTTGTTCTTCACCAAAATGAGCAGGCTGATCATCATCAAAATCACCACCGAGATGATGGTGTCGATCTGCGTAAAGATATGGTTGCTATTAATGCCAAGCCCCCTCCATATCTCCACCTCAAAATTATCGCGCATATCTCTCAGCGTGGTAAAAATCACATAAATAATTACCGTAAGCACAATACCAGGCAAAAAATTAAGCACGAATGCCTTTCTTTCCGAAGCGTTCATTGGTACTCTTTTGGTTCTTAGTTCCAGGTCTTCTTTGGTAGGGGGAGGAATAAGTTCCAATAAAAAAACAAATAATACAAGAGGCAATACAAAGAACAAGCCGGTTAGAAAAGGCATCCAATACTCATTTATAGGAAATATGGCCATTAGGGAACGGGCCACGGTTTTGATAAATCCGGAGGCAAAAATAAGGGTGATGGACAGTACGCCACCCATAAATTCGGTGGTTTTTCGGCCTTCGAGGTAACCAAACACCAAACCCCAGATCATGCCCAATGGAAAGCCGTTGATAAACAGCATAATGATATTGTAGGGCGCCGGAACCAGGGCAAAACCCAACAGTGCCAGCCAGCTGATGCCAATAAGGACTAAAATTCTTTGAGCACGGTTATTTTTGGCAGATTCAGAAATAAATTTGATCCCATAAAACTTGCTAAAAGTATAGCCCAGCATCTGGATAATTACCAGCCATACCTTATAAGTTACTCCAAGGTAGCTTACATTTTCGAAGGTGCCCGCCGCAAAGGCTTTTCTAAAGGCGTACATGCTGGTGTAGCAGCCAAATGCCGCAATGGCCGCCAGCAAGGTAATCCATATCGGGTTAAGTTTGGCTACATCTTGGCGCAGTTTTACGAGCAATTTCATTGTAGACTTATTTAACGATTTCCAACACTTGGGCTATGTTATCAATGATATGGGTTGGACCGTGCGGCACCAGTTCTTCGCGTTTAAATGCGCCTGTTGTAATACCAATTACATATTTGCAACCTGCATTTTTGCCTTCGTTAATGTCTACTTCGGTATCGCCTACTTTTGCAATGGTGTTGGCATCTTCAATCTGCAGCTCGCCCATCATTTTTTGGATCATATAGGGAAATGGCCTGCCTTTTGGCACTTCGTCGCTGGCCACTACGATATCTACTTTATCCTGCCAGTTCAGCCTTTCGATAATAACATCGGCAATATCTTTGGAGAAACCGGTATCCAGACCAATCTTGATGCCCCTATTGCGCAATTCGACAAAGGTATCTTCGGCGTTGGGCAAAGGTTTTATCTCCTCAGAATTACGATAAAACTGAAGCATTTCTTTTACGAAATCTGCATGGATAGGCGCTACCAAACCTTCTATTTTGGCATTCTCAATTCCTTGCTGCTCTAAAATCATTTGGATGGCCAATGGTTTTTCGTAGCCCATTATTGGATTGATCTGCTCCAAAGGAACGTTGTAGCCATAATTGCGCATGGCATTTTGAAAAGCCAAGCCTACATAATTTTTGTCTTTTACCGTTGTACCGGCCATATCAAAGACCACTAGTTTTATACTCATTTCTAAAGTTAAATTGATATTACAATAGTAAACAAAGTTTATTATTTGTAAACACAAAAAACATTAAATTAGTATTAAGCTTTTGTTAAGGCCGATGTAGCTAAAATTAATCTATCCTATAGAAAATACTATCGGATTGGAGTCGGCAAGATGGATATAGGCCTTATTCGAAGAAGTAGATGACCAGCATGAGCGCCTTGGTTGATCCTGCATTTACAGGTGTATGCAAAATACGTCCATCAAACAACATCGAATCGCCTTTTTCTAGGATTACCTTTTTCTTGGCAAACTGATATTCTACCGTTCCCTCGATGATATATTTAAACTCGTAGGCTTCTGTTTGTACCATTGGGCGATGGGCATCTACCTCCAGCTCCAGCAGCACAAAATCTATGGTAGATGATTTGATGCTTTTAGACAGGATACGCTGATAGTTAAACCCTACTGCCTGTTCTTTTTCGAAGGATTGGTACTGGTCTTTGCGCTTGATTAGAATTGGTGCGTCTTTTTTATTGAAATTGATATCCTTAAAAAAGGTGTTGAGATCGATGTCGAGATTCTTGATAATGTCTATCAGTACCATTAGCGACGGAACCGTTCTGCTGTTTTCGATTTGAGAAATCAACCCTTTGCTTACCGCAGCCTTATCGGCCAGTTCTTGAACAGTGATACCTAGGGCTTTGCGTCTTTCTTTTATTTTTAAGCTAATTTGGAGGAGGGTGTTCTCAGACATCGATGGTTCTATTTCAGTTTTAAGGTTGACCAAATTTAAAGAAAATACCCACATTTGCACTATAAAAATCGCATTGCAAAATGAAGCCTCCCAAACCGAAATTCAGGAGGCTTTTTTTGAGGGATGTATAGCTTTTTTCACCACTTAAGGTGGCAACACAGAACTATATCTCAAACTGGTAAGGGAAATATTCGTTTTCTACCGTACCATCACTGTATAATTTGAGCAGTGCATAACCTGGAGGCGTTTCTTGATAATAGTAGGATGCGGCCGATTTTGCATCGCCTTTGCCCCACCAAAAACCACTCATCGCACCGTTGCAAAAATAGTTGACGCCATTGTACCAAGCCCTATCCAGCAGGTGCTGATGCCCGCTCAGGCAAACCTTTATTTTATCCTTATGCTTATAAAACAATGCTTTTAGCTCTTTGTGGTCGCCATGTTGCCCGCCTTCCCAAGTACCGGTTACCGTTAAAATGGGATAGTGCGACATGAGCAGCACCGGGGTATTTGGCTTTAAGCCATCCAGCTCCTTGTGCAGCCATTCTGTTTGCTCCTTATCTAACTTGATACCACTGTTATTGCCATCGAGGATGATAAAATGCCAGCCATTTTTGCTAAAACTGTAATAGCGATTGGGAATTTTAAGGCGCTTCACTACATAAGGAATGCCGTACATTTCGTCGGTCTTCTCTGGCGCTTTCCACCATGGATCATGGTTGCCGATACAACTGTATACGTTGGGCTTGGCATGGCTGATAAACTCATCCCATACCGCCCACTGATCGGTTACCTGTTGGCGTACTACATTATCATAAGAAGCATCGTGAATGGAATCGCCGCCGTTTAAGATAAAATCGAGCTTATGCTTCAATACTTCATCCAAGCATTTTTTTGCCCTTGCCGGTATGTTGTCGTTGCCCCTGATGTGTACATCTGTAATGTGGGCTATCGTTAATACCGGCTTGTTTTTTTCTTTGCTGGCAGCCAGGGTTACACCAGTTGGCAAAACCCCTAATGCTCCAATAAGGCTTGTACTTTTAAGGAAATTTCTTCTTTTCATGGTTATAGATTATTGATCCCAGCCAAAAACCTGTTTCAACTTTGGATTGAGCGAGATTTGGCCAATAGGAATTGGACGATAGTAATATTTAGGTTCGACAAAAATCCTCGGCTGATCGCGGTCTCTTGTAAAGGCAATAAAGCCCGAAGTACCATTGGTCAAATAAAAATTGGTATTGTTGCCCGAAGCATCTTTCAGGTAATATTTGCCCAAATTGGCTTTTACGGCCGGTGGCAAATTGGCAATTGGCGATTCGTCTGATGGCGAAGCCAAGATAGCGATATCTTCTACACCATCGCCTGTCACATCCATCGCGCCCAATGCCGGAACATACATACCTACCTGACTATTCTGCAACAACACACCCGATTTCCAGCGCATTAAATCGTCGTAACGCAAACCTTCGCAAGCCAGTTCTACCCTGCGCTCTCTTCTGATCTCTAGCAAAACCGCCTTATTTGTTGCTGTTGCATTTGGATACATAGCTGCCAAAGCAGGATCTTGAGCCACCCCCATATCTAAATTTGGCATATTTACCCTTTTCCTCAACAGGTTGATGGTTTTATCCAAATCGCCCTGCGTCAATTCACCTAGTTCGGCTTTAGCCTCTGCATTGATCAGCAATACTTCCGCCAACCTGAATACAGGCAAATCGGTAAAGTTCAATTGCCAGCCCTGCATCAGTTCTACGGCACGTGGGTAATATTTGATCTGGTTCAATCCGCCTAAAGTTGCCTTGGTTTTGTAAGGCACAGTGGTACCGGTTTGTACAAAACCTGGATAGCCTATGGTTTCCATCATGCGCGGATCTCTGTTGGCAAACATCTGTGTGAACAACAAGTTATTGTTAGCCGGAACCGGCGTACCATCGGTTTTTAGGTACGAATCAGCCAGACTCTTGCTCAAAGCGTAAGTGTAATCGAATACGGTATGCGAGTTGTTGCCCCTGCCTATTTTCTGATCGTAATCGGCCCAAAGTATGATTTCTTTATTAGTGGACAATGTATTAGACGAGAATAAATTTCTATAATCTTCTCCTCCTTTGCCCGTATTGTAAATGGTAAAACCACCTTCGGTCATAATTTTGGTTGTTGCATCGGCAGCTATCTTCAAAAAGCGATTGTAATCACTGGTTAAGCCTATCTCATCATGGTATTTCCTAAAGGTACCTTCATGCAATGCAAAACGCGCCAAAAGCGTTAATGCCGCCCATTTGGTAATTCGGGTATTGCCTCCAGTTGCCTGAATGTTATCCGCAGCAAACTGCAGGTCTTCTAAAATATGGTTCACCACATCGGCTCTTGGATCTTGGCCCTTATACAATGCCGGATCTTCCGAGCTGAGCACCGAGCCGTACCATGGCACATTGCTGTATTTTTTTACCTTCGAAAAATAGAACCAGCCTCTAAAGAAACGCGCAATGCCAATGTAGTGGTTAATTTCGGTCTGGTTACCTGTAACCGTGCCCACATGATCTAACATGTAGTTGATGCTTCTCAAGCTGCCCCAATCGCTTTTGTCCCAGCCACCATAATTGTTCTGCGAAATGGTACCGCGAACCAGGTTATCAACTTCGCCACTGGCATTGTAATTGGAAATGTTATCAGAGTTCAGATCATCGTACCCAAATTGCAACTGGCCATAAAGACCATTGGTATAGGTCTGCAAATCGGCCGGTGTTTTAAAGAAAGAAGCATCCGTTACATTGGTTTGGGGATCCCTTTGCAGGAAATCCTTTTTGCAGCTGCTGATGAAAGCGCCGCTTAGCACTAGCAACGCTATATATATTGATTGTTTTAATTTCATGATTTCTGATTTTATAGCGTAAGGTTAAGACCAAATGAATATGTTTTTTGGAATGGATAAACATCGCCACCCAATGCCTCAGGATCGAGGTTGCCCTTGATGTGTGAACGGTCTAGGATATTCTCTCCACTGAAATAAATCCTCAGCCTGTTGATCCGCAGCTTGCTGGTCAACACTTTAGGGAAGGTATAGCCAACCGTTAGGTTTTTAAGTCTTAAGTAAGAAGCATCCTGCAGGTATTTGGTTTGTGGCTGGCCCAATTCGGTTGCATCTTCGGCAATGTAGGCCTTTAGGCGAGGGAAATAGCCATTTGGTGTTTCTGGCGACCAGTGATCCAAGTTTTGAACGGTTACGTTGGTCCATGGTTGTGCATAAACACCCCAGAAATAGATGTTGCTGGAGTTAGGGTACCAATCTTGCTTGCCCACACCTTGAATAAATGCCCGCACGTCAAAGCCTTTCCAGCCCAAATTTACATCTACTCCATAACGGTAACGGGCACTGCTGTTGCCGATTCTGATTAAATCGCCATGATCCGACAGGGTACTTTTGCCTTTGTTAACTTTGTTATCACCGTTTTGGTCTTTGAATTTTAAATCGCCCACGTAGAATTTGTAGCCGGTATCATCAGCACCTACTGCAGTTTGATCGGCATGGCTTTTCAATTCGGCTTCGCTTTGGAAAAACCCTTCGGTTTCAAGTCCCCAAATTTCGCCCAGCTCCTTGCCTACATAATAATCGCCCAAAGCACCGGTTGGATTGTCGTATTTGGTAATAAAGGTTCTGCTGTCAGAAAGGTTAAGGCCTATGTTATAGGTTAGCGGACTTCTTGCCACGTTAACAGCATCTTTCCAGCCAATCCTGAATTCCCAGCCCTTGGTTTTTAAATCGGCTGCATTAATGGTTGGTTCGCCAGTACCAAATACGCCAGGCAAGGTTTTGCCTTTGGTAAGCATCCCTTTGGTATAGCGGGTAAATTTATCAAAGTTAAGTTCGAGCCTATTTCCAAACCAGCCCATGTCAACCCCAAAGTTTACGGTAGATACTTTTTCCCAAGTCAAGCTAGGCGAAATAGAGCCCGGTGCGTATACGGCTGTTGGTCTTGTCCCATCTAAAATCGAGGCAATTTGACCCGATCCCATTGTGGCGATATAAGAGTAGGCGCCTACGTCTTGGTTACCCAAATTTCCGTAAGAAGCCCTCAATTTAAAAAGATCCAAATGGATGTTATTGGCAAACGATTTGATGAATTTCTCGTTTGAAACTACCCATGACGCCGAAGCGGATGGAAAGAAGCCCCATCTGTCTCCGCTAGGAAAACGCGAAGTACCATCATAGCGGCCATTGAGTTCTAAGATGTATTTATCGTCGTAAATATAGTTCACCCTGTAAAACAAGCCACGTACTGCCCAATCGGTTATCGATTCGCTGGCCGTTACATCGCCTGTGGCTAAAGACAGCGAAGGCAGGTTGTTGCTGATCAATATTTTTCGGTTTGCAGAAGTAGATCCCGAGTACCTATATTCTTGGTTAAAACCCACTAAAGCCTGCACATAATGCTTGTTAAACGTTTTATGAAAATCGGCATAAAGGTTATACAAATTGTTGCGTACCTCGCCATTGTCTACCTGTGCAAAAGAAGGATTAGAACCTACCAATTTTGCCGCAGTATTTGGTCCTGTATAGTAAGACACCGGAAAATCATTGCTTTTATTGATTTGTGCATTTCTTCTAAAAGTTGCATCGGCCTTTAACTGAAATACATCTTTAATGATATTTGCCGTTGCACTAAAAGTAGTTTGGAAGTTATTGGTTCGATACATCGATTGTCCGCCCTCTTTTAAACGCCCAATAATCGAAGCACCAGAAGTGGTATAGGTGCCATCTGGATTATATACCGGATCTAATGAAGGCTGACGGTTTACATTCCAAAAGAAATCGTTGGCCGCCACGTAAGGCACCTGATAATAAGACGACGCAAAAGTGGTGTTGTTTTCTACATTTAACCAATCAAGCACCTTTAGATCTACTTTGCCTCTCAAGTTATAGCGATCGTATGATTCTTTGGCATCTTTTAATGCGCCATCGGTACGCATGTATTCTGTAGAGATGTAATAGTTCAGTTTTTCTGCACGTTTGCTCAGGCTGAAATTCGCATTATAACTTGGCGAATTGTCATTGTAGGCTTCTTTTAACCAATTGGTATTGCCTACGTTTTGCCAGGTAGTTGGGCTTGCGGGATCGATATAAACCGAAGGCAAAGACATATCTGCCGAACGTCTTTTGGCATAATCGAGGATGGCACCGGTAAAAAGGTCATAAAGCGGATAAGCCGCATCGTGTTTATAAGTCATTACCGTATACGGATCGGTTACCAGCTCTGGCAACCTGCCCACCGTTTTTAAAGCGTAATAAGTGTTGGCGCTTACATTTAACTGATCGCCTTTTGCTGTTTTGGTGGTGATGAGGATAACACCAAAGGCTGCTCTTGCTCCATAAATAGCTGCCGAAGCCGCATCTTTAAGTACACTAACGCTTTCAACATCGTTAGGATTGAGAAGGCTCAATTCTGCAGCAGTATAAGGTACGTTATCGACCAAAATATAGGGACTGCCGCCCGAGAGCGAAGTAACACCCCTGATGTTAAACCCAGGCGCATCAGTAGCCCGGCCGCTACCAATAGATACGTTTAGGTTGGGAATAAGGCCCTGCAAACCTGCACCTAAATTGGCAATGGGCCTGTTTTCTATTTCCTTGGCCGTAATGCCATCTACAGCGCCACTTAAATTGATTTTTTTCTGTTTGCCATAGCCTACAACCACCAACTCGTTAAGTGTTTGGTTATCTTCTTTTAAAAGGATGCTGATTTCCTTTCTTCCGTTAATGGCAATCTCTTGTGGCTGTGAACCGATAGAGCTGACAACAAGCACATCGTTCGCATTGGCATTGATCTTAAAACGGCCGTCGGCATCGGTAATTGCCACTACTGTGGTTCCTTTAACTTTTACCGAAGCACCAGGAATAGGCGCACCATTGATATCGGTTACCTTTCCTGTAATTACATCGCGGGCAACAGAGACCATCTCTGTACCCGACAGTGCAGCGCTGGCTTTATTGGCCTGCCCCGCAAATGCCAAAGCAAATGCGAGTATAACCAAAAGCCCTTTCTGGATTGTAGTATATTCTTTCATAATTTAGTTATTTTTTGTTTAGCTAAACTAAACTATGTTTATTAAAATAAAAAGAATTACTTGTTAACAAATAGTAAATATTGTTTACAATAAACCACTTGTAATCAACACAAAAGATGTTTATTTCATGTTAAATTATCTGTAATTTCCAGCAAATTGTTAGCGTAAACCTGTTTTTTAAGCATCAACATTACTAAACACCAAAAACCTTAATAGATTAATTTAAAGTTTACTTTTTATCGCTAAATTTATTTTGATCAAACCTGTTTAATTATGAATGGCCGTAAACTACTTTTATTTATTATTGCGATAACCGGCTGGACTTCGCTCATTGCGCAGCTGATCCTCTCCTTTGGTTACAGCGTAACAGATACCACGGAGACCCTTGTTCGGTTCTTCAGCTACTTCACCATCCTTACCAATACCCTGGTTGCTTTTTTTGCCAGTGTTCAGCTATTTTCGAAATCGCCCCAACAGGGATTTTTTGGCAATGCCAATACGCAGACTGCCATTACCATGTACATTGCTATTGTTGGACTGGTATTTAACCTGGTTCTGCGCAGCCTATGGAAAGAAGGGGGCATGCAGGCGGTATTGAATGACCTGTTGCATTCGGTTATTCCCCTATTGATGATTTTCTATTGGTGGAAACATGTAGACGGGAAAAAGGCGACTTATCAAAGCATCCCTATTTGGCTGATTTATCCGGCATTGTATGCCATCTATACGCTTTTAAGAGGTACTTTTGCAACTTGGTATCCCTACCCTTTTATGAACGTAATAGAATTGGGCTATCCAACCGTGCTGCGCAACAGCGGAATTTTGGTACTGGCTTTTTCCTGTTCTTCACTACTCTTCGTATTTCTGGGAAAGAAAAAACCTGTTCAGCCCAACTAAACTTTAAAATCACTACGCATAAAAAAGGCAGCAATTTCTGATTGCTGCCTTTCTATTCTAAATGCTGATGGCTACCTGTTGTTTCCGAATTTCACCCTCAGGTACACCTCAAAGCTCCCGTTGGTATAGCTGTTCAGCTCGGAAGTGCTCGAGGTATAGAGCCCGCTGATCAGGTATTTCTTTTTGTAGTCCATGCCAAAGCCGAAGGTGGCGTTTTTGGTGCTGTGGTACATCGCCGACATCAGTACCTGCTGGTCGAACAGGGAAAACTGGCCACCTGCATCCCAGATGTTGTCGTAGCCCGACACCACCCTGTAGGCCACCAATGGCTCTACCAGACCGCTGTTCGCTGCAGCGCCCAATGGGATTTTGTAGCTCACTGCCGAATAGAACCTTGCCACGTCGGCATATTTGGTATCGTCGCGTTTAAAAAGCTTGTTCAGGTTTGGCAATGCCGCGTTAACGGTTAGCCCATTGCTGGTATAGGCAGCGCCGAAATCGCCGTCGATATAGGTTTCGCGGTCGTTGTACTGGCCTACCAGCACATCATTCGGGTTTCCCTTGATATCTGAATTACTTAAACGCTGATTGGCAAAACCCAATGAAACCCCAAAACTCAATTTATTGGTTTCGCTTAAAGGCAGGTGGTAGGCAAAACTGCCCAGTACCCTGGTTTGGCGCTGCAAACCCGCTTTATCATTCACCACGTTCAAGCCAATGCCTACCTTGTTAAAGCCATGGTCTGCGGTAATAGCCTGTGTAACCGGCGCGCCTGGTATGTTGTTATAAAGGCTACGGTAGCCCAGGTTGAGGCTGGTTCCGTGCTCAATTCCGGCAAAAGCCGGATTGAGCTGGTAACGGTTATTGAAATATTGCGATGACAATGGATCTAACTGCGCTTTAGCCGTTAGCGATGTGGCCACGATGCCAACCAGGGCTAAAATTTGATATCTTTTCATTTTATGTTATTTAGTTCCTTGTTAATTACCTTGACGTACGATGGTGATGAATCCTTTTTTCTTCAGCTTTCCTGGCCCGAAGTCGATGATGTAGAAATAGGTGCCCTCGTTCAGCGGCGCCCCGTTCAGCGTAGCATCCCAGCTGTTGTCGTAGCCTTTTTTGCTGTACAATACACGGCCTGCCTTATCGAATATAAATACCTCGTTGTTTGGATATTGATCGATGTTTTCTATCACCCACTTGTCGTTCACTCCATCGCCGTTTGGTGTGAGGATGTTGGTGGCTTCGATGGCCTGGAAGTCGTCTCTCACTTCGATCGTAATGCTCCTCACATCGCTACAGCCTGTGGCATTGGTTGCCGTTACGGTGTAAGTAGTGGTCACGCTAGGCCTAACGGTAAGCGCTGGTGTGTTCTGCCCGCTGATAATGCCATTGGCAGTTGCCCAACTATAAGAAGTACCACCCGAGGCCGTCAAAATCGTAGTTTCGCCTTTGCTTAACGAATTGCCTTTGCTCGACACAATGCTGATTATTGGCAATGGATTAATAGTCAGCGTTCCGTTCTGGTAGCTGAACACATAATTTGCAGCTGCACCACCTGTAATGTTGATCGGATAGCTGTTGGCAATTGAGTTGCCACTGGCTGCCGTAGTTATTGCCGGCGCAGTTGTTAATACACTAGCTGTTTCACCATTTACAAAGCCTGTATAGGTTGCCGTAAATGTTGGGTTTGGCTGGCCATAGCAACGGGCCTTATCGTCTGCCCTGGCTGTTAATGCGGCTTTGTTTACCGTTAACGTTCCATTTATAAAATTAGGCTGATAGTTGGCAGAAGCATAGCCTGCCGGTGTAATGGCGTAAGTACCCGCATTGATAGCGCCTTGTGCCGTACCTGCATAGGTTAGTGTTCCCGTTAAGCTATTGGCTGCGTTATCCGAGCCTACAAAACCTGCGTACGTTACACCGTTGCCTCCTGTAAAGGCCAAGCCATTATAGGTTTTAGTGGCATTCGTTGCCGTAATATCCAAAGGTTTTTTGGTGATGGTTAAATTAGCTCCAACATAGGTTAAGATATAGTTGCTGCTCAATGCCAAGGTATTCTGGCCAATGGCATAGGTACCTACATTTTCACCAGTTGCACGGCTCAACGAACCGCTGAAACTATCGCCTGCTACCAAGGCAGGACTGAAGGTATAGGTCAGTGCCGGATCGGCGCTTCCGTAAACCTTGCTCTTTGCATCGGCTGTTGCCGTAATGGCTTTAACGCCTACCACAATATTTCCGGCTATGTAAGTAATGGCATAATTGCTTACAGTAAATGTACCACCAACAGCTGCGCTAGGTGTTGCTTTTGAAGCATAAGTTCCAACTGCATCGTTCACTGCGGCACCGGTTCCATAAGCGATGCTTACCGTGCCTATGGTTTCGCCGTTTTTCAATCCAGTTGAAACAAACGCAGTTGAACCCGTGGCACCTGTTAATACGTCGCCATAGATTTTATTGACGTTGTTTGCCGTAATGGTTAATGGAGCGGCGGTTACAGTACTCGAAGCAACTGCTTTATCTACAGTAATGGCCCCTGCGCTGGTCAATGTAATGTTTCCATTGTACGAGCCCACGGCTGTTGTATTTTTTAACCTGAGGTAAACCGGTGTACTGGCAATCATGCCCGCAGCGCCAACCGTTACCGTGTTGCTAAAGTTGCTGTTATCTGTACTTACTTCAAAACCAGCTGGTGGTGTTACCAGTATGCCCGCAGTCATGTTTACACCTGAAACCGCAAACTGGCTTGAAGCCGAAGCTGTTCCATAAACCGTATTTAAGGCATTTAATGTACCTGATGCCGTAATTGTTGGAACCGTGATTACAGCAAATGTATTCGTTGCACTGTATGCACTTGCATTTCCAGCCACATCGGTGGTCAATGCTTTTAGGGTATGCGTACCATCCAGTAAGGCTGTTCCCAAGGTATAGGTCCAAATACCGCTTCCGTCAACAGCGATGTTGCTGCTTACTGTAGTTGCATCTACTTGTAGCGTTACTGTTGAGTTGGCTTCAGCCGTTCCGTTAATTGCTGGAAGACCGGTATAAACAGTGGTACCATTTGCAACAGCTACAATTACTGGTGCACTAGGTGGAGTAACGTCTATGGTCCAAGTATAAATTGCTGGGCTTGTATCTACATTGCCCGCTGCATCAATTGCCCTTACCCTAAAAGTGTGCGAGCCCGGAGCCAGCGCATTGTAAGTTAAAGGCGTAGTTACAGTTACATAAGCACCTCCATCCAGCTGGGCCTCGAAGGTACCGGTTTCGGTACTCGTAAAGGTAAATGTTGCATCTGTTACATTGGTAATTGCTGGTGGATTGCTGGCAATAGCTGTATTTGGAGCTGTATTATCTACCGTTACAGCAGTTGAGGCCGCACTTAAGGCTTTGTTGCCCGCTGCATCAGTAGCTGTATTGGCCGCAACGCTGAAGGCAATGGTTCCATCGCCAGCCAAACCACTTAGGGTTACGGTTCTGGTTAAACCTGTTCCGCTTACCGCAGCCGTTCCAGTTGCAGTTCCACTGGTAATGATGGCAATATCGGCATTGGTTAATGAAACCGTTCCATCAGAATAGGTCAAGGTAAAAGTTACCGGACCATTTTTGGTCAGGGCTATCGAAGGACTGCCAATGGTTAAGGTTGGCTTGGTCTGGTCGATGTCGTAAACCTGGCCACTGGCAAAGCTTGCATTTGTAGAGTTTCCGGCAATATCAGTTACGCCTGTACCGCTCGCTTTAAGGTCAAGGCGTAGGGTTCCGTCGCCAGTAATCGAATTCACGTTAACCGTGTAAACAGTAGTGCTTACCGGAGTAACACCCGCTACGGTTCCTTCGGCAGTACCTGTTTTGGTAAGGATAAATGCACTTGCACTTACTCCCGTTACCGGTTCAGAGAAGGTTACCGTATAATTTAGGCTCGTTGAGTTGCTAGGCGTCGCACCTGCACGATTAATCGAAGCTACCGTTGGCACGATACCATCGACAACGATGTTTTTGTTTGCGCCAAGCGACCCTGCCGCACCAGGTGCAGGCAATACTAAAGTAGCATTATTGTTTAGTGCATCTTTGATGGTTCCTCCTGCCAAAGTCAAGGCATTTGCCGAAGCATAATCAAGATCGGCAGTTTGGTTGCCCGATGCTACTGTGTATTTAAATACAAGGGCTGATGAACCGGTACCTGAATTATAAAGGGCATTTGCACCTGCGTTCAAGGCTAACTCAGGCGTACCAGTAACCGTTACCGGCATGTGGAAATTCACCTGAACATCAATTACATCTCCTATTTTATAGGTTCCATTGGCGGTGCTTGCAGTTACGCCAGAAACACCAGATGGCTGGGTAATGGTATAATTGCGTGTAAGGGTACAGCCATTGGCATCGGTTACGGTTACTGTATAGCTACCTGCAACTAACCCAGTTGCTGTTGCTGCCGTGCCACCTGATGGAGACCATAAATAGGTATAAGTTGGCGTACCGCCGGTTACGCTTACAGTGGCCGAACCATTTGCTGCGCCAAAGGCGGTGGCATTTGTTTGGCTTTTTGTTGCGGTTAATACCGTTGGTTCATTAATTATAAAGTTTTTGGTCAAGGTACAGCCATTGGCATCGGTAATGAGCACCGAATAGCTACCTGCTACAAGACCTGTAGCCGTTGATGCCGTTCCTCCAGATGGCGACCATGCATAAGTATATGGCGCTGTGCCCCCGCTTACGGTTACACCAGCTGTACCAGTTGTGCCACCATTACAGAGTACATCTGTTTTAGAGGTGCTGGCAATTAATGTTGCAGGTTGTGTAATGGTAAAGTTTCTGGTCGTTGAACATCCGTTGGCATCGGTAATGAGCACCGAATAATTACCGATGGCTAAACCGACAGCCGTAGCTGCTGTACCTCCGCTTGGAGACCATAAATAAGTATATGCACCTGTTCCACCACTTACGGTTACCGAAGCGCTGCCAGTAGCCGAACCGTTGCACAATACATTAGTCTGTGCAGTAGTAACGCTCAGCAAGGCCGGTTGTGTAATGGTAAAGCTTTGGGTAGTTTGGCAAAAGTTGGCATCGCTAACCGTAACAGTATAGGTACCTGCGAACAGGCCGCTAGCCGTTGCTCCCGTACCACCTGATGGCGCCCATGAATAGGTATAAGGTCCGGTGCCTCCAGTTACGTTAACCGTAGCCGAGCCGTTTGCGCCACCATTGCATGAAACGTTAAGCTTTGTACCGGCACTTGCCGTTAAGGCCATGGCTGGTTGGGTAATGGTAAAGCTTTGGGTAGTTTGGCATAAATTGGCATCTGTAACGGTTACCGTATAAGTACCTGCCGTCAAACCTGTTGCAGTTGCATTTGTACCTCCAGACGGAGCCCATGAATAAGTATAGGATCCAGTTCCACCGGTTACGTTAACTGTAGCAGAACCGTTTGCTCCACCAAAACATGATACATTGTGCTGGGTACCAGCAGTAGCTACCAAAACGGTAGGCTGGTTGATGGTGAAAGTTCTGGAAGTTTGGCAATTGTTCGCATCTTTGATGGTTACGGTATAGGTTCCCGCAACAAGACCTGTTGCTGTTGCTGCGGTACCTCCAGATGGTGCCCACAAATAGGTGTAGGCTCCCGTGCCTCCGGTTACGGTAACCGAAGCCGATCCCGTAGCCGAACCATTGCAAAGCACATCTGTTTTCGAAGTAGTTACACTAATTTGAGTTGGTTCTGTAATGGTGAAACTTTGGGTAGTTTGACAAAGGTTGGCATCCTTAACAGTTACTGTATAAGTTCCGGCAGTCAAGCCACTTGCCGTTGCTCCTGTTCCACCTGATGGTGTCCATGCATAAGTGTAGGCTCCTGTTCCACCGGTTACACTAACTGTAGCAGAACCGTTTGAGCCTCCGTTGCACAATATATTCGTTTGTGCACCAGCCGTAGCTACCAAAGCAGCCGGCTCAGTGATGGTGAAAGATTGAGTGGTTGTACACAGGTTGGCATCTTTAACGGTAACTGTATAAGTTCCAGCAGCTAGGCCACTTGCTGTTGCGCCAGTACCGCCTGAAGGCGACCATGAATAAGTATAAGCCCCAGTTCCACCGGTTACGTTTACTTTGGCCGAACCATTAGTTCCACCATTGCATAAAATATTGGTTTGTGTACCGGCCGTAGCTATTAAAGCAGCTGGTTCGGTAATGGTAAAGCTTTGGGTAGTTGTACATAGGTTGGCGTCCTTAACAGTTACTGTATAAGTTCCGGCTGTTAGTCCGCTTGCCGTGGCTGCCGTACCGCCAGAAGGCGACCAAGCGTAAGTATAAGCCCCAGTTCCACCGGTTACGTTTACTTTGGCTGAGCCAGTGGCACCGCCATGGCATAAAATATTGGTTTGTGTACCAGCAGTAGCTATCAAAGTAGCTGGTTGAGTAATGGTGAAAGATTGAGTGGTTGTACACAGGTTGGCATCTTTAACGGTAACCGTATAAGTTCCAGCAGCTAGTCCGCTTGCCGTTGCAGCAGTACCGCCTGAAGGCAACCATAAATAAGTATAGGCTCCGGTTCCGCCTGTTACATTAACTGTAGCCGAACCGTTAGTTCCACCATTGCATAAAATATTGGTTTGTGTACCGGCAGTAGCCACTAAAGCTGGTGGTTCTGTGATGGTGAAGCTTTGGGTAGTAGTACACAAGTACTGATCGGTAACGGTTACTGTATAGGTTCCGGCAGCAAGACCTGTTGCTGTTGCACCAGTACCGCCCGATGGTGCCCATGCATAAGTATAGGGACCTGTTCCGCCAGTTACGCTAACCGTGGCTTTTCCATTGGCACCACCATTACACGATACGTTAACTGTAGTACCAGCTGTTGCTGTTAACGCCGCTGCTGGTTGGTTAATCACAACATTTCTAATTAAAGTACATCCATTATTGTCAGTAATAGTAACCGAATAAAGTCCTGCAGCTAAGCCCGTAATTGTTTGTGTAGTTGCTCCTGTAGACCACAAAAAGCTGTATGGGGCTGTTCCTCCACTTGGACTTACACTGGCTATACCTGTTGAACCACCATAGCAGGCAATATTGGTTTGGCTTGTGCCCGAAATTAGTGCCGACGGCTGGGTAACAACAATTCCTGTAATCGTTTTGGTACATGAATTGGCATCAGTTATCGTAACCGAATAAGTTCCAGCTATTAGGCCAGTTGCGGTAGGCGTAGTTTGATTGCCTGCTGCCGCGTTCCATTGATAAGTATATCCTCCTGCACCACCGCTGGCAGTTACAGTAGCAGTTCCATTTCCACCCCCATTGCAGCTTACTGAAGTCGTAGATGCAATACCCGCTAAAACAGTTGGCTGGTTGATGGTAAACGAACGTGTAGTTTGACAAGCATTGGCATCAGTTACCGTTACCGTATAGGTTCCTATAGCTAGGCCAGTAGCTGTTGCGTTGGTACCACCACTTGGAAACCACGAATAAGTGTAAGATCCAGTTCCACCGGTTGGCGCTACTGTGGCCGTACCATTTGCGCCACCATTGCAGCTCACATCCGTTTTGCCACCGCCTGTTGCCGCGGATAAAGCTGCCGCTGGCTGGTTGATGGTAAATGCGCGTGTAGTTTGGCAACCATTAACATCGGTAACGGTTACTGTATAAGTTCCAGTAGATAAGCCAGTGGCTGTTGCATTGGTACCACCACTTGGCGCCCACGAATAAGTGTAAGGCCCAGTTCCACCGGTTGGTGTTACTGTAGCTGTACCATTTCCGCCACCAAAGCAGCTCACGTTGGTTTGTCCGCCACCAGTTGCTGCAGATAAAGCTGCGGCTGGTTGTGTTATCGTAATACCCGAAAGCGTAGCCGTACAGCCGTTGGCATCCGTAATGGTTACCGAATAGGTTCCTGCAGTTAATGCGGTACGGTCTTCGGTGCTAGCACCATCTGCCCAGTTATAGGTATATGGACCTACGCCACCGGTTGGTGTGAGGTTAATAGCTCCTGTACTGCCACCAAAGCAGGCTATGTTGGTTACAACCGTTGTTCCCGAGACGGCTGCTGCTGGCTGTGTTACCGTAATACCCGAAACAGTTTTAGTACAGCCATTGGCATCGGTAATGGTTACCGAATAAGTACCGGCTGTAAGGAGCACCCGGTCTTCGGTGCTAGCACCACCTATCCAGTTATAGGTATATGGGGGTATACCGCCTGTAGGCGTAAGGTTGATCGCCCCGTTATTGCCACCGAAGCAGGCCACGTTGGTGACTACTGTTGTTCCTGAAAGAGCAGCTGAAGGTTCTGTAATAGTGGCCGAAACCATACCTGTACAGCCGTTGGCGTCGGTAATGGTTACCGAATAGGTGCCCGCTGCTAGAAGCGTACGGTCTTCAGTGGTAACACCACCGCCCCAGTTAAAGGTGTACGGTCCTGTACCACCAGTTGGCGTTAGGTTAATTGCTCCTGTATTGCCACCAAAGCAGGCCACATTAGTTAACATTTTGATTCCCGAAACAGGGGCAGCTGGTTGCGTTACCGTAATGCCCGAAACCGTGCCCGTGCAGCCGTTGGCGTCGGTAATGGTTACCGAATAGGTTCCAGGGGCTAAACCTGTACGATCTTCGGTGGTAGCACCGCCTACCCAATTATAGGTATAAGGACCAACACCGCCTGTTGGAGTTAAGTTAATAGCTCCTGTGCTGTTACCAAAGCAGGCCACGTTGGTGACTACCGTTGTTCCCGAAACAGCGGCAACTGGCTGTGCTACCGTAATACCTGAAATAGTTTTAGTACAGCCATTGGCATCGGTAATGGTTACCGAATAGGTGCCGGCGACTAAACCTGTACGATCTTCGGTGGTTGCACCATCTGCCCAGTTAAAAGTATATGCACCTACACCGCCTGTGGGCGTCAGGTTAATAGCTCCTGTGTTGTTACCAAAGCAGGCCACATTGGTGACTACTGTTGTTCCTGAAAGAGCGGCGGCAGGCTGGGCGATTGTAAAAGTACGTGTGGTTTGGCAGCCATTAAAATCTTCTATAGTTACGGTATAGGTACCTGCGATCAAACCAGTTGCAGTTGCATTGGTGCCTCCTGATGGAGACCATGAATATGAATAAGGTGCGGTTCCACCACTTACAGTTACCGTTGCAGAACCCGTATTTCCTCCAAAACAAGCAATATCAGTTTGAGAAGTTCCTATCGTAAAAGCAGGAGGTTCATTAATGGTAAAGTTTCTAGTAATTGTACAACCTTTAGAATCGGTAACTGTACAAGAAATAGCCCCTGGAGGCAAACCTGTTGCGATTGGAGTTGTTGCTCCATTTGTCCATAAATAAGTGTACCCTCCGTTACCACCACTAACGTTAACAGCAGCTACACCATTATTATAGCCATTGCAGAGAATATCGATTTTAGCAGTAGTCGCATTTAAAACAGATGGTTGGGTAACCACTATTCCTGTAACTACTGTTGGACATAAATTTGCATCTCTTACCGTTACACTATAGGTGCCTGCAGTAAGCCCAGTTGCTGTAGCCGTAGTTTGACTCCCTGCCGATGCACTCCATTGATAGGTATAAGGGGGCACCCCTCCGCTAGAAACGATAACAGTAGCTGTTCCATTACCGTCTCCGTTGCAACTTACCGGTGTTGTACTTGATGAAGTTACATAGGCAGGAGGCGCTGAAATTGTTGCGCTTGCGGTTGTCACACAGTTTTTAGAATCTCTTACCGTACAGGTATAAGTACCTGCAGTTAATCCAAATATCGTTGCTGTTGTAGCGCCATTATTCCATAAATAAGTATAGCCTGGCGTACCACCTGTGGGAGTAACTGTCATATTTCCATTGGTACCGCCCGGGCAGGTTACATTATTCACAGTAGTTACGGCTGCACTTATAGCCGCTGCAGGTTCAGTAACGACAACAATTACGGAGGTGTTACAATTTGTATTATTGTCGGTAATTGTACAGGTATAGGTATTGGCAACCAATCCTGTTGCAGTAGCTGCTGTGCCACCACTTGGTGACCACGAATAACTATACGAGCCACTTCCGCTAGTTACAGTTGCAGTAGCTGTACCATTACCTCCCCCTTTACAAGACACAGGAGTGAATGAACTAGTAGCCGTAATCTGATTAACAGTAAGGGTTGCTGAGTTAGAATTGGTGCTACCATCTGCATTGGTTGCAACACATCTATAAGTGTATCCACTCATACTCGCTGTAACGGGAGAAACACTTAATGTTGCAGTAGTAGTGCCTAAGTAAGGCGCACCTACAGGTATATTGGTAAAACCACTTCCAGTATTTACTTGCCACTGGTAGCTGGTTGCTCCTGAAGCAATTATAGGGAAAGTTGTGCCGCCGCCATTGCAAGTGGTTTTGTTTGGGGGATTACCTGTGATGGTGGGTTGCAGAGACTTAGTCCATGTGAAGGCATCTAGTGCCACATACTGAAACGAGCCACCTGTTGTAATCACAATTTCATCGATTAGTGTGTTGGAGTTGTTGGAACCGCCAAACGTACTTAGATTAATCAAAGTAAATCCATTGTTAGTAGCGGTAGAAGTAACAAAGCCACTACTAGCCGTTGCCGTAAATTTCGAAACACCACCCAATTTGCCTTCAATGGTTAAAGAACCTGCCACCGCTTGAGAAGTATTAGAATATTGTGCAAAAAACATATACATGCTGTTCAACTTAAACGGCACAGCACCTGCCGTAGAAATAGTAAAGCCAACGGCGTTATTGCCTCCTGTACCAAGCCCTGCGTTATCAATATACCTGTTGTCATTAATTGTGCCGTTCCACCCTGTTCCCGGAAAACCGCCTTGGATCTTGAACGGTCCATTAGCCTGCGAGGTAATGTTAAACACCTGGCCATTATCGGTAAACGAAGTAGAACCGGGACTTTCTGTTTCAAAGGTCTCGGTAGTCTGCGCATATAGACTTTCTGTATTTGCTAGATATACAAAAGAGAACAGGAGTAACAGACTTAAGAAAAATTTTTTAAAGTAAAATTTCTGCATAATTATAAGTTTAGGTGGAGTAGAATAAAGAAAATGAATCCAATAGGATCATCCTTAACAAGGAGTTAAGTGTACAGCAAGCTAATGCCAAAAAGGCAAAAAATCTTTCTTAGCCTATTGCTTTCGAAAAAATAACTGGAATACGAAAAAGTCGATGACTTTTAAATTATACGTCGTAACGTATAATTGCCCATGAGTCTGGGGCTTTATGAATTTGTTGAGAGCATTCATAATTGAGAGATTAAGGATAATTTAGCTATCCAAATATATGCAGCGCTTCTACCAATTCCAAATTAATAAGCATACATTTATGTTCAAACATCTAATTATCCCTCTCACAACTCTAAAAAGAATACTTCACAACCAATAGCTCTACCTTTGTTAAATTAAACCTTAAATCTCCTTTAACCAAACACCGTAAAAAAAGATAAAATACTGTAAAACAACAACTTGCTTGTTCATTTTTAACCGAAATTGATTTGATAGCTTCACCGCTTTATATTTGAATAAACATCATCCTCTAACTTGACCCTACTTAGCAATAAGATTAGTAAATTCTGGTCTGGCGTAATTGGCAAAGAGTACCAATACACCTTGGAATGCCGTATTTTTAACGCCGTTAGCATTTTGGCAGCACTAACGGCGGGGATCAATGCTACTGTGAATTTTGCATTGGGACTCGCTTTTTATGGCTTCATTATGTTGCCATTGATTGTCATACTGATTTTTGGCTACTACCTCTCCCGCTACAAAAACAAACTCAATATTGCCGTTGGCTTGTTTGCCATTGCTTTTAACTTCCTCTGTTGTGCCACTTATTTCGCCAGCGAAGCTTCAGAAGGAGTAAATCTTTTCACCTTTATACTGATAGCCTTTATATTGACCATTGTAAGCGATCATAAGCAGTTTTGGATCTGGATTCCCTTTACTCTCTTGGTAATCACAGGTCTTTTCTATGTCGAATACAGCTATCCTGAACTCATCAAGCCTTTATATGATACGCCTCAAGCAAGGTTGCTAGACCATGTGCAAACCGTTTTAGAAGTGATATTGATGATCACCATTATTACCGCCTTCGTTAAAAAAAACTACTATAAGGAAAAGAGGCTAGCCGACCAGCGCTTTACAGCACTCGAGGAAATCAACGAAACCAAAAACAAGCTGTTTTCTATTGTAGCACACGATTTAAAAGCTCCACTCTCGTCGATAGAAAATTATCTTTCTCTGCTTAATCTAGTAGAAATGGATGCCGAAGAGAAGGCGATTATCGAAAAGTCGCTACTCATTTCTACCAAGCAGACCTCGGAAATGCTGCAGAATATTCTCTCCTGGTCTAAAGACCAAATGGATGGCACTACGGTGAAACTTGTCCCTGTGCCCATTCATGATGCGCTCAACAAAACGATACAGCTACAAGAAAACCTGGCCCGAGACAAACAGATTACGCTAGTGTATACGCCACAGCCACACCTCATTGCTTTGGCAGATCCAGATCTTTTACAGCTGATTGTGAGAAACCTGCTCAACAATGCCATCAAATTCTGCCATAACGGTGGTACCATTTTATTTGAAACCATTGATCAGGTTGATCAATGTCTCCTAAAAGTAAGCGATAATGGAATCGGCATCAAGGAAGAAGAAAAATCGCAGATTTTCTCCTTAAAACACAAAGGAACCTATGGCACCAATAAAGAAAAAGGGGTTGGCCTCGGACTTAAGTTGGCCAAAACCTATACCGATCTACAGCAGGGCCAAATCTGGTTTGAAAGCGAAATCGGCAAGGGCACAACTTTTTATGTAAGCCTACCCAAACCTAAAAACTAAGCTCAATCTTGTTAACAAACTGAAAGCGGCCAATTGGAAACCATCAAACTTTTGTTTGGAAAACAATGGCAGTGCCATTTGGCAATTGCAGCCCCTCTTTCTGCTTTACTCCATTGCATTTCGTGTCCGCTTCAATAGGGTTTAGTTAACAAAAGGCTGTGGTTCATTGGCATCATTTCAAATCGATTTGTCATTCCGAGGCACGAGGAAACTATTTGAAGAACTCTTCCTTACTAGATCCTTCGCTTCACTCTGGATGACAAGTTGTTAATTGAAACTACCATCTCCCCTCCGCATTACCGGCCTGCCATTTCTGCCCCTGGCACCTGTCCATTTTTGCAATCTTAAACTGGCCCTCACCATAAAATACCTGCTTAACGCATTGGTTTTGGTATCGGTATAGCTGCCATCATCGGCTATGGTACGGTTAATGAAATTGTTCTGGTTCAACAAATCGAATGCCTGTATGGTTACTGTTGCCCTACGCTTCCAAAGTTCTTTTTGCAGGTAGCTATTAATTACCAATGGATTGTTGGTGATATTGGCATTAATGCCGCTTACAAAATTCTTGCTGGCACTATAGCCCAAAATCAGGCTGCCCCACATGATAAACCTGCCATCGATATTCAGGGAAACCGTATTTGTCCTGCTGTCTCTAAATGTAGGCAAGGTATTGTTTGATTTAGTTACACTGTAGGCAACATTCGGATTTACTTCCAACCATTCATTCGGAGTAATCCTTGCCCCAAAACGCTCGTTCATAGACCAGGTAGTAGTCAGATTTTTATTAAAATTACTCATCGAAACGGTATGGTTGTTAGACACATTGCCACTTAGCGACAAGTTGTATTTGCGATCGTTCAATTGCTTGCTGATCGAATAGTTTCCGTTGATCCGGTATACGCCATTCATGTTTACAAATCGGGTTTCGCTCTTCCAAATGCTATCGGCACCCTTAATATCAACGGTGTTCCTGATTACGGCATTGTCTATAAAGGTAGCATTCAGATTCACCGAATAATTCAGCTTTGAATTGGCGATATAGTTGTTGTAGTTGGCATTAATCGAATGGTTAAAGGTTACCTTCAAATTTGGGTTACCAATTACTGGATTTTGAGGATTGGAAACATCCCTTACCGGCTGGATCTGATCAAAAGTGGGTTCGGTGGCATTGCCCGAATAGTTGATCTGCATGCTGTGCTGCCTCGACCATAAGTACTGAAACCTGGCAATAGGAATAATATTAAAACTGGTTCTGTGCGTACTCGTACCCAAGCTTACTTTTGTACCGCTTAGCACTGCCGGCACGGCGGTTAATCCTAATGAGAACCTCGTTTTAGAACCTTGATCTACCCCATACCGATAATTTAAGGCTATCCTGGCCTGGGTAAAAGAATAATCATAAATATTGCTCAGCGAATCGATAACCTGGTTTACGCCTCCCGCATTTACATTGCTGGTGAGTGCCGTATTATCATAGCCATTGTAGTTCACCTGTCCGTTAAATTCTAATTGCGCCTTGGCAGATAAGGGTTCTACATAAGTTAAGCTACCCCTGTAATTTTTAGTCAGGTTATCTCTTTCTACAATCCGATGGATGAGCGAATCTTTTGAAACCGTGGTTCTGGTACTGTCGGTATAGGAAATGATATTCGAGTTTCTCTCCTGTTCTGCATCTTGTTTATTGCTGCTCATGCTGATTTGTACCGAAAAATTTCTCCTTGGTTTTTTGAAGATATGCTGATAAAACAAGGTCGCATCGATATTGGGTCTTTTGTTAGTGCTTGTGTTATTGCCACTTTGATCCTGATTGATAAAGCCACGTTGCATCACGTTTGATGCTCCTCCATTCATAGAAGAACTGTAACTAATATTTGGGGTAAACCTGATGAAGTTGTTGCTGTCTAAATTGGCTTCTAGCTCGAAGTTAAAATTGTGGTTTTTGCTATTGTTATCGCTCGAGCTTTCGTTGGTAGAAAAAGTACGCCCGCCCGAACTAAAAATCTGCGATGCGCTGCTGTTGATAGAATTGACGTTATTGAAATTATACCTGTAGTTGGTATTGATCTCTACCTTTGGACTCAATTTATCCCTAAACGAGAACGAAGTATTGCCATTATTGGTTGTGCCCCCGCTTCCGCCCGAAGAGCTATTTCCTCCGCCATTGCCGCCACCACCATTTCCTCCTCGGCCACTACCGCCTCCGCCACCGTTTCCACCTCCACCATTTCCGCCATTACTTCCACTGTTGGCTACGCCATTTACCGTATTATTCAATCGGCCACTAATACCCAAAGTTTGGTTGCCGTTAATCCTTGTACCAAAAACAGAAGCCTCATAACGCTTGTCGTTGCCCACTCCGGCGCTGGCATTTCCGGTGTTACCCACTGATTTGTCTGTTCGCGTTACTATATTCAATATCTTTTCCGGATCTCCATCCTTAATTCCGGTCCTGGCAGCCTGGTCGCCATAATCGTCTACAATTTGTACCTTATCTACTATTTCGGCAGGCAGGTTTTGAATTGCAGTGGCCACGTCGCCACCTAAATAGGTTTTCCCGTTAATTTTTGCCTTGGTAATGTTATTGCCCTGATGCACCAGGGTACCATCGGTACCTACTTCCATGCCCTCCATCTTTTTCAAGAGTTCATCAACGGTGGCATTTTCCCTCACAATGTAATCGCTGGCCTTGTATTCTACCGTATCGGTTTTATAGGTGATAGATGGCGTACCGTTTACCACTACTTCGTTTAAGGTATTGGCTTGTGCATTTAAAACAATCGGATCCATTACTATTCGTGGAATCGCATCATTTTGCTTGAACCTTGCCACAATAGCCTTATAGCCCAAACTGCTGATAGAAAGCGTATAAGTGGCCGATTTTACATTTTTGAATATAAAAATACCATCCGGATTGGTACTGGTTACCAAGGTATCCTTTGGCGAGGTTAGTTTAACCGTAGTTCCGGGTACGCCAAGATCTGTTGTATCTTTTACAATGCCACTGATTTCACGTACCGGCAAAGGCGGTGGGGTATTTGTTTTAGGTGGATTTTGCTGTTGCGCCAATGCCATATTGCCTAGTGCAAAAACCAGGACAAGGGCAAATAAGCCTTTAATAAGGGCAACATATGAGGAGAAGTTGAGCATCTGAGGTTGAGTTTGATTGGTTGGTTTATTGATCGGTATCGGCTATTTTTTATAAAGGGTATATTTTCCCCAGAAATCTGTGGCACTCATTAAATCCTGGTTGCCTCCGCCACCACCAAAGCCACCGGCTCTTCCGCCGCCACCTCCGCCAAAGCCACCTCTTGCACCGCCAAAACCGCCACCACCTCCGCCAAAGCCCATATTGCTTAAGCCATTCAATTTGATCTGATACATCAGTTCTTTTCCATCGGCTGGGTTCAATTCCAATAAGGTTAATGGAATGGCGAGTTCATAAACATAAGCTCCTTTTTGGTCAAAGGAAGCAACGGCTTTTAATCCATGTTCATTATAGATTGAAACCAATGAATCTGGAATGGCCTTAAAGCCTGCTATTTTTATTTCCTTCACACTAGCCAATTGCGATTTATGCAAAACTAGCGATGCAGAATCGCGTTGTTGCTGTGTTTGTTGTGTTCTATTCTGAAAACCGCCTTGCCTTTGTCCACCTTGTCCGCGCCCCCCCTGCGCCCGATTGGCCCTGTTGATGAGCGGATAGGTTACGCTCATTGCGTCTTTATCGCGCTTTTTGCCTTGCGTATTGATCACAAAAGTAATCCCCCCAGCCATAATTTTTGTAGCTTCGGTTGATTTGATGATCAGGTAAAGATTCTTATCGTCGTTGGCAATGGTATACAAGATGTCGGTACGTTTATTTTCGGCTGCGTACGTATCGTTCCATTCCGTGGCTTTTCCATCTATCCTGATATTGGCAGGAGCTGGCATATTGGCAGCTTGAACATCAGGTAATTTTTGGGCAAAGGCGCCAAAACCAAATAGGCAAAAACAAATAATTAAGTAGCAAGGTTTCATAGCGTGTGAGGTTGGTTCGTATGTGTTAGGTTTAAGGCAATAGACTGTGGAATTGGTCAATGGCTTAATGCTATTTTTTGAATTTTAGGGTACGATAATTACCAAAATTGCAATCAACAGCCTTCAATGTAAATAAAAGCCGTTTTTATAGGCCATTTCTGTTCGCATATCGCTAAAATGTTACTATTCTATTCCTTGGTTTAGGGCCGGCCGACGATTCCTGTTGCTTGTATTGCCAGCACTACCTTCCATAAAATAGCCCAAATTGGAGCGGCATCCTTTTTTGCCTTCTGGGCAAAAAGATACAGCGGAAAGTTGGACTGTCTTTAATTATGGCAGAGGCAACGCGCTTCAAAACAAAAGCTTCAATGAATTAATCATTGCCCTGTGCGCCTTATCACCAACAATTGGCACAAAAAAAATCCCCGATGTCTATTATCGAGGATTTGATGAGTATTAAATTATTTTATTTTGATAGTTCGTAAGAAGCTGCCAGTTTTAATGCATTATAGGCATTTACAATGCCACCGCTTACGCATATTTCACTAAAAAGTACACGCACATTTTCGTCTCTTTCATTTTTATACTTAACCTTATGTGCAACTTTGCTTACCGACTTCATGATGATGTCACGAACCTGTGCAGGGCTTAGTTCTGGATGGTAGCTCAAGATCAAGGCCGCCAGACCCGAAACTACCGGTGCGGCCATACTGGTACCGTCATATTCCTCGTATTTAGATCCTGGAACTGTAGAATTGATCATAAAACCCGGCGCGAATACATCTACATTGAATTTTCCGTAATTAGAGAAAGACGCTTTCAATTCATCGTCGTCTTTATAAGAACTTGCCCCAACTTCTATCCAATTGTTGGCATGTGGCAAATTGTATTTTGCCGAATCCAGCGGAGCAGGTTTGGCAAATGCATCCGACCTGCGGCCCATTCCTTGTGCCTGTCTCATCAATTCGTCGCGGGTAGGTGGTTTTAGAGCTTTTGCAGGCTTTTGATGTGCCTTTGCATAGGCTTCTGCTTCAGGGCTATCGTAGTATTTGTTCGGAAAATTGTCAACGATATCATTATTACTGTTGTCGTTTCCTGCAGCGTGTACCAATAATACGCCCTTTGATTCGGCATATTTAACGGCTTCATCAACTGCTTTCTTATCCCATTTATAGGCCTTTCCAAAGCTCATGTTAATCACTTTGGCTCCATTATCAACTGCATAACGGATGCCATTGGCTACATCTTTATCGCGTTCATCGCCCTCAGGCACAACCCTAATCGTCATGATGCTTACATTATTGGCCACGCCCAAAATACCTAGCGCATTATTTCTGTTGGCCGCAATAATACCCGACACGTGCGTGCCATGGTCTGCATTCGGACCAGTTACATCGTTGTTTCCATAATTACGTTGTGCCGAATTGGCATAATCATCGCCTACTAAAGCGGCACGCTCATCATACTTTATTTCTAGGTTGTATTTAAGCATCACCTCGAGTTCGTGATAGCCTTTTTTAATGTTTTTATAGAATTTCTCTATGCTACCGTCTTCTTTAGAACCCTTACGGATAATTTTCTTTACGTATTCTTCCGTTTCATCATCGGCTTTATAGCGCTCAATATCTTCTAGTGAAGGAACCTCTTTTTTATTGATGAAAGCAACCGAATCCATTACTTTTTTAATGGCGATATAAACCGGAAAAGTACTGCTGGCTTCGTCATATTTTTTGCCAAAATCTGCCTGCACCTTTTTATAAAGTGCATATTCTACCTTTTCTGCACTGTCTAGTACGGTAGTCATGATGGTAGACTTGTATTTAGGCTCCAATTTTCTTTTGATCCTTACCAATTCAAGATTATCGTAAGCCAGGTTTCCTTTGTTGGAGCCTATAAAGTTCCAGCCATGTACATCGTCAACATAGCCATTGCCATCATCGTCGATGCCATTTCCAGGAATTTCTTTGGTATTGGTCCACAGTACATCCTTTAAGTCTTCATGCTTAATATCCGTACCGCCGTCTATTACCGCCACAATAACCTTTTGCTTAGGCTTTTTGTCTTTTAGCAATTCGGCATAGGCTTTTTCGGTGCTGATACCAAAATAACCGTTGGCTACTAAATCAAGGTTAAACCAGTTGGGAGGTAGTGTTACATTTTTATCTTGGGCAAGCAATTGTGTTGCCAGCCCCATAAAAACTGCAATAAACAGACTAATCTTCAATTTCATGGTTAATATACTTTCAGAGATTAACGTAAATTACAATAATACGGTTTTAAAATAGTTAGGAAGCTAATTTAGGCCGATTTTAACAAATATTTAACAGGAGGGGCATAAAACAATAAAGGCCACCCGCTCTATGCGGATGGCCTTCGAATTAAAATTTGGCGCCGACCTACTCTCCCACGTGTTACCGCAGTACCATCGGCTCTGGCG